>CP053447.1:0-3737057 GCA_013285425.1 Ignavibacteriota bacterium | reverse complement strand
TTTATCTGTTGGTGATGCTACCTCAAATTCACTGTCATTAAACTGGACTGCTCCTTATGATTCGACTTTTAATGGAGTTACCTCTTATGATCTGAGATTCTCAACTAATCCGATTACTAATGATGATGATTTTAATAATGCTGAACAAAGAATATTAACTGGTGTTTCAGATACAGCCGGCACACCAAGATCATTTGTAATTGATGGATTAAATTTTAACACAACTTATTACTTTGCTGCAAAAGCAATGGATATGTGGAACAACAAATCAATTATGTCCAATGTGCCAACCGGTGTCACTCTATATACTCCGCTTGCATCAGTCAGTGCTGATTCAATACATTGTACTGCAATACCAAACACAACCTTTACAGAATATCTTGTGTTGTCAAATGCATCCTCACAAAATTCAACGCTTGATTATTTGATTGAATTAAAAAACAATACTTTCCCGGATAATGTAATTGTAACTTTAACAGGTGTTAATGATCGCTTCGAAAATCAGATTAAATCAATAAAAGATTTTCCAAATGATCTGCCGGGATTAAGTTTTGAAGGTTTCGGTGGTCCCGATGCGTTTGGCTACAAATGGATTGACAGTAATGAACCTAACGGACCTCAATATGTTTGGGATGATATTGTTTCTACCGGAACATTAGTAACAAACTGGACTGCAACCAGTACTTTTAACCCGAAAGATGAAGGATATGCAGGACCGTTTCCATTAGGCTTTAACTTTAAGTTTTATGGAAATATTAAAACTCAGATATATGTCAGCTCAAATGGAGTAATATTATTTTCACCAATTACGTCTAACATTTATACAAATGCTACAATCCCAAGTACCGCAGTGCCAAATGAATTTATCGCACCATTCTGGGATGATCTTGACGGTGTATCTTCCGGTACGGTTCATTATAAACAAGACGGCAACAGGTTTATTGTGCAGTTTACCGGCTGGCACAGATATTCCAATCAGGGGTCTTTAACATTTCAGGTAGTTCTCTACTCAAGCGGCAAGATAATGGTTTATTATAATAATATGAGCGGCACTCTTAACTCAGCTACAATTGGAATTGAAAATGCAGCAGGTACAGTTGGATTGCTGGTTGCCTATAATGCTAATTATGTTGCAAATAATTTGGCACTTCAGTTTTCAGCAGAACCTGAATGGTTGGTGTTGAACAATTATTCGGGAACAATTTACGCGGGTAACTCAGTAAATATCGGACTGATGATAAATACTGAAGACCTTGAATTGGGTGAATATTCAATGGATATAGAAATCAGCACTAATGATCCTGCAAATCAAATAATTGTTGTTCCTGTTTCAATGACAGTGCAGAATGAGGTTCCTGTAGAACTCTTATCCTTTATAGCAGAAATAAAAGATGAGAATGTTTTGTTTAACTGGAGCACGGCAACTGAAACAAATAATTCGGGATTTGAAATTCAAAAGATTAAACCGGAAGACAGAAGCAAAAATTTTGATTGGCTGAAAGTTGGCTTTGTTGAGGGAAAAGGGACATCAACAGAAAAAACAGTTTATTCATTTAAAGAAAACAATGTAACTCCGGGTTTATATGCTTACCGCCTAAAACAAATTGATTTTGATGGTTCTTTCAAATACAGTAATGAGATTGAGGTAGAAGTATCAACTCCAAAAGAATTTGTATTGTACCAGAACTTTCCAAATCCATTTAACCCAAGTACAACAATTAAGTTTGCGTTACCAGTTAAAACAAACTTAAGCTTAAGTGTTTACAACACACTAGGCGAAAAAGTAGCAGAAATATTTAACGGTGAACTTGAAGAAGGCTATCACGAAATGATGTTTAATGCATCCGGACTTTCATCAGGAATATATTTCTATAAGATAGAAAGTGAAAATTATTCGGCAACAAAGAAATTAATATTGTTGAAATAATATCATTTAAGGCACGATTACTCGTGCCTTAATATTTTGTAGTTATCAATCAATTAACAAAATATAATTTGAATTTGAAGTAAAATTTGATATGTTTAATTAAGTATTAAGGGAGTATCCAATGAAAAAAATAGCATTTATATTTTTTATGTTACTTGCCAATTTGCTAAACGCACAAGAATAAGTAACTGCCGGTGAGTTAATGATCAACGTTAAAGACAATTCATCGGATCCTAAAAATGTTGCAATAAAAATTGAAAAATGGAGTGAGCTTTGTTGGACAGCATATAGTAATATACATGATTTAACAAATGATTATAATGGAACAACAATTTACACACCTTATCCTTCTTCGAATCATCAATTCCAGTTATTTGGATGTTGGGAGCATCCAACTGGTCCAGCAGAAACAATGGGTTTAGCTTTATATAAAATAACTGGATACGTTCAAACAATTGCGAACGGTAATTACGTATATAAAGATCATTTTTATATTGATGATAGAACCTCAGCGATTGCAGAAAATTGTCCCGCTGGATGCGACTACACAATCGATTTCAGCGTTTATAATGGTGTATTTAGATATGTTTATACATCAAATGCATTTCCGGAACAGGTTCAAATTTGGAATCTTGTATCGGTACCACATATAACAACAGAGTTAGAACCACTACCACCACTTGATGTTGAAATATCATCTCTTGCAGGAAATCCATACTTAACCTGGAATGAATCAGATAACATTGAAGATTACTGGACAAGTTATTGTATTTATCGATCTGTTGTAAGTGGTAGGGGAAGTCCAGGGTCTTTCTCCAAAATAGCAACAGTATCAAAAACCACAACATCATTTACAGATTATGATTTTAGCACTGGTGGGTCTATGACTGCATATTACAAGATTACATCGATTAATGGAACTAGAGAGTCTATTTTTACACCAATAGTAAGCAGCCACGTTGGTTTTTATAAATTTAACTTTAGGAAGTATGAATTTAGTCTTTCACAAAATTATCCAAATCCTTTTAATCCAATAACAAGTATATCGTTTTCAATACCTGATAGACAATCAGTAAGCATTAAAATCTATGATGTTTTAGGCAGTGAAATAATTACATTACTTGATGAAATGAAAGAAGCAGGTGAACATAGCATTATGCTTAATGCTTCAGATTTGAACAGTAGAATATACTTTTATGTTATGCGTTGTAACGGATTTGTTGAAATAAAGAAGCTAATGGTGCTCAAGTAATGAAAAAACAATTATTTTGTTTTTTAATATTATTTATTTTATCAACAAATTTACTAATACATGGTCAGCAGCAGGTTAAAATTCCATGGCCTTCTTTAGCCGATTCACCCTGGCCAATACTGCGTGGAGATATGCAAGGTACAGGTAGATCAGAATATATTGGGCCAAGAACAAATAATGTTATCTGGAAAAAAGATATGCCACTTGGTGTAATATATGGGCCTCTTATTGGTTATGATGACAATCTCTATATGGGTTCAAGAGCATTATCATTGGATACAGTAAATTATTTTTATTCTCTTGACAAACATGGGAATGATAATTGGATCTTTGCAACGGAAACTTATTATCCAAATAACGTTGGACCAATATTAGGTAATGATTCGACTATCTTTTTTGGAAGCAGAAATAGTAAAATTTATGCTTTAGATTTCTTTGGAAATGAAAAATGGAATGTTACTGGTTTACCTATTGGTGTTCAAAATTTTACTATTTCAAGAGATAAATTCGGTAATTTTTATATTCCCATAACTGACACAATAATTGTAATATCTTCAGACGGCAGTTCAGAAAGAAAAATTCCATGGGCTGGAGTTTATCTTAGAGGAATTATGTTTTCTCCAACAGGAGACACAATGTACTTCAAGGATGAAAGTAGGCAGTTTGGTTGGACTGGCAACTTAAAATCGACTGATTTGGAAGGAAATGTAAATTGGAGTTTTAATCCTGGAATTATCAATTGGGGTTTACCTCTTATTGATAATCAAAATAATGTTTATGTATTAGGAAGAGATACAACGTTAGAGCAGAACTTTTTATTTGCGATTTCTCCATCTGGTTTACTAAATTGGAAATATCAAATTCAGGGATTTAACCAAGTTACCGCTCCAACAATCGATAAACATGGTAATATAATATTTCCGGCTTTTGTGGATCGGAATGGGGAAGAAAAAAGCGCAATAATATCTTTGGATTATAATGGAAATGAAAACTGGACAACTATTTTAGATTTAGGTGTAGATATTTATGATAATTGGATTAACCACGAATTAGTTTGTGATGCAGAAGGAAAGGTTTATTGTGGTTCAAGCAATGGTCCATATTTTTATTGTCTTGATTCTTATGGAACAATTTTATGGACATTGGATATGGGTGATTTAGAATATGATTCGTGTCCAGCTATAGGTTCAGATGGTACGCTTTATATCGGGGCGCATAAAAGCTCTACATTCCCATATCATACTCAAAATTTAATCGCAGTAAAAGATAGGCCTAATTCGGTCTCGGATTATACTGTTGTTACTGAATATAATCTTTATCAAAATTACCCAAATCCGTTTAACCCAAGTACAACAATTAAGTTTGCGTTACCAGTTAAAACAAACTTAAGTTTAAGTGTTTACAACACACTAGGCGAAAAAGTAGCAGAAATATTTAACGGTGAACTTGAAGAAGGCTATCATGAAATTGAATTCAGAGCAGAATCTTCTCTCCCCTCCGGAATTTATTTCTACAGGCTTGAAAGTGGTAAGTTCACAAGTGTTAAGAAAATGATCATATTAAGATAATTCGTATTTATTTTAAATCGGGCTTACTGCAAAGTGAGCCTTATATTATTAATCGAATTAAGTCCGGTTTCGTACCGGACTTTTTGTTTTGGCTTTATTCAGGAGTGTTAGTTTTATCTTTACCGGGGTTGTGCTTCTTATCTTAAAACAAAAATACAACAGACCCAATCCGGAAATTATCAAAAGTTATCTTGGTAATTTTTCAGTTTCATTCGGGGTATATTTTATTGTTCAATTTAATAATCACTTATTGAAAACAAATAATGTAATAACCGCACTTATTGCAATAGTAGTAGTTAGTTTATTCGAGTTGACAGATGGCTTTTGTGTAATGACAAATGTTTAGGATAAAATTGATCTGCTTGTAAACTTTGCCGGCGTTTTACTTGCTTTAGTTCTTGATAGATTTACTGCAAGATTTACTCTGGAAAAAAGAAGTTAGTTTTTTTATTGACTTAAAATTTTTATTGCACTAAGTTGATAGGGGCAATAATAAAATAATATATTTTCATTTCTATTAAGGAATAAAATGAGTAAAAGTAATTTCCTTTCAGTTTCTTTAATTGCGATTTTCATTTCAATCACTACAATCAATTTATACCCACAAAGTAATTTTGTTGATATACCATCAAGAATGTTAACCGAAAATAAAATTGACACTACACAAAATACTTTTATTGATACAACAAGCACAGAAGAAGTCTCCGTAGCCGGCGCAGCAATATTATCTCTGTTATTGCCCGGGGCTGGTTTATACCTAACTGAAGATTATCTGCCTGCAACTCTTTATATGATTTTGGGATTGGGTGCTTATTCTTCAGCTATTGCCTTTTTAGGAATAAGTAGCGAAGTGCATATTGATGAAGGCGCTCCGGTTGTATTTTTAGCTATCGCTGGGTTAATTCACACATTTGGCTTTCTCCATACAATAATAGCAACAATAGAATACAACGAAAGGATTACTCCGCTGGTTACTTATGGAGGTAAAAATATTCAATTCGGTTTATCGATTAAACTTTGATCTTACCCCCGACCTGTCGGGAGGAGAGGAAATAGGTTTTTCCCGTTCGCCTCGGCAAATTATTTCAGGATGGCAGGAGTTTGCTGACTTAAACTTTTTATTGCGCTAAGTTGCTTATGATCTGTTGGAATGCTTGCAGCTGAATAATTAAAGAACTGTATTTGTGCATTTGTCTTTTTACAATTCTCTTTTGCGGAATTTATCATCTCAATTGAAGGATCAAATGCAGTAACACAAAGCCCTGTTTGAGCCAGTGAAATCGAATCAATGTATTTAATCGCAGTTAAAAAAGAAAATAGATTATCTTTTTGAGTTGAGAAAAATTTTTGATCAAGTAATTCTTCTCTTTTGTCATATCAGAAAAGACCATCCTGAATTACAGGCAATGATTGATGAAAACACTTTTGGTTTACTAAAATGCGCCAGCATCGTGAAGCAGAGCTAAACGCTTTGTTATTTGCTAAACAGCAAAATATTTTTAAAGCAATGGTATCAAATTGATTAACTATTCGGATTTGATAAATGAAGTTGGTGTTAAAAATAAGAAATCTCTGGTTGATATTGGATATCAGATAGAATTTTTTAATTATAAAATTGCTTAGCAAAAAAATATTTTATTGCACGATAATTGATTTAACAAAAATTTTAATTTAAGTTTACAATACACAAATCACTCTCAGGGGAGTTATATGTGTTCAAAGTTCGTTTTGTTTTTTGTGCTAAATATTTTTCGCGCATTTTTTGCTGCATCTGCAGTGTTCATACCTTATTATCAATTCCGCAAACTTAAAGTAAACATTAAATTTAATTTTAAAACAGGTGGTTTATGAAAACCTTTCTAACAATAATTATATTAATAATTGTTTCATCATTTGGTATAGCACAAAGTTCTCTTGATTCCGGGCTTGTTGCTTACTATCCATTTAACGGAAACGCCAATGATGAAAGCGGCAGTGGAAATAATGGAACCGTCAATGGGGCATCTCTAACTCAGGATAGATTTGGCATAAATAACAGGGCATACCAGTTTGATGGCATAAACGACTATATATCAATTGCAGATAATCCAAATTTGTTTTCTGATGAACTGACAATTTCCTGGTGGTACAAGTTGACTGAAACACCCGGTGCTGCATGGGTTGTTATAGGTTGGGTAGATGGCGGACATAGATATCAACAATTCTTTAGTGGCGGACAGTTAAGTTATTTTAATGGTTACAATTTAACTGCTCCGGGGTTATATTTTAATCCCATATACAACCTAAATTACCTAAATGTCTGGAAGCATATTGTTGTAACTTATCAAAAAACCAGCGCCACAACTTCAACTACTTCTATTTATGTTGATGGAGAATTAAAGCAGACGGATAACCATACTTTGGCTATGGACTATGCTTCAGGAATTGAGTTTAAAATTGGTAAAAATGTAAACGGAAATTTCTTTAAAGGTGCGTTAGATGATTTTAGAATTTTCAGTCGAGTATTAAATCAAAATGAAATAGTTGAGCTTTACAATGATACTACTACTTTCTTCGGTGATAATTTAATTGCTTCATTTCCTTTCAGCGGTAATGCAGATGATGAAAGTTTTTTACAGAATAATGGTACAGCAATTAATGCAGTATTGACTACTGACAGATATGGAAATCCAGATAATGCTTACAGCTTTAATGGTACAGATAGCCGCATTCAGATACCACAAAATTCTTTTTATAGTTTTGGTTATGGGAATTTTACTATGAGTGCATGGATTAATATTAACAGCATCTCAACAGCAAGAGTTGTTTCTGCTGGTTTTGATCAGAATGATAATATATGGGGTCTTGGTTTTGGAACTCATACTGTCTGGGGAAATGGTATCAGAATAAACTACTTTGTATTCAGTGATAATAATTTTAGAGATTTTACTTCCAATGAAATTAATGATTACTCAACAGGAGAGTGGACTTTTATTGCAGCATCAAAAACAAATGATCAGATAAAGTTCTATCAAAATGGATTAGAAGTAGGATCAGCAGCAATAAATTATCCATCAAACTCTAACAGTTATATGAGTATTGGATGCAGACAATATGGAAGTAATAACCTGAATGAATTCCTCAATGGTAAGATCGATGAAGTAAAAATATTTAATACAGGTTTAACTGATCAGCAAATTTGGAATATGTACAAATCAACTACCACAGCTCCAAATTTAATTTTCCCCGGTGATGATTCTACGCTTGTTAATCCATCTCCAGCAATAGTTCTTGATTGGGACAGTACAATTACGGCAAACGAGTATCGGTTGCTTATAGCTAATGATTCTCTATTTAACATAATTGTATATGATACAATCCTAACAATCTCATCATTTACTTTTGATGATTGGAGTGCTATTAACTTTGAAAATATTAATTGGAAAGTAAGAACAATTAATAATGGAGGAATTGGCCCCTGGTCTGAGACTTATCATTTCAATATAATTTTAACCGATGTTGAAGATGAAACACAACTACCAACAGAGTTTGCTTTGTTGCAGAATTATCCTAACCCATTTAATCCGAGTACAAATATTCAGTATGCAATAGCTAATAGGCAATTTGTACAACTTAAAGTTTATGATGTTCTTGGAAATGAAATCGCAACACTTGTTAATGAAGAAAAATCGTCAGGTACTTATGAAATTGAGTTTTCTGTAGGGGCAAGTCAACGACTTGCCCTTACTAGTGGAGTTTATTTTTACCAATTAAAAGCAGGCAACTTTTTAGAAACAAAGAAGATGGTTTTTTTAAAATGATTAAATCAAAAATATTTCTACTCGTTATATCATTTACGCTTACAATTAATGCACAGGTTGATACTCTGTGGACTTTCGCATACAACGGAACTGCAGGCAGTTTAGATGGTGCACGAAGCTTATTATTAGATAATTTTGGAAATCTTTATGTTGCTGGAAACACAACATCTAATGGAATGGATGTAATTCTAATAAAGTATTCATCAAATGGCGATTCACTCTGGTCTTACATTTTTTCAAGCGGAAATTTTGCTGATGATTATTTCCTCTCAATAGTGCAAGGTGATTCAGGTTTTATTTATTTAGCTTGCTGTGCTATTACAATTCAACGGGCTTTCTATGTCATCAAACTTTCACCGGATGGAAACTTAATCTGGACAACACAGATTCCTGATATGATTGGTGAAAGCAATAACAAACCATCTAAAAGGCTTAAAGTAGATAATAATGGAAACGTTTACTTTACCGGTACAAAGAGTTTTAATTTTCTAACTGTAAAATTAAATTCACTCGGTGATACTTTATGGACAAAGTCTTATGGAAATCCTGGTTATACATATGATGATCCATCAGCACTTACTATTGATAATGATCAGAATGTTTATGTAACAGGCAAACAGATGATTAATGGCAGTTATGATTTTTGCACAATAAAGTATAATACAAATGGTGAACTTAAATGGGCAAATAATTATGATGGTCCCGCGCACAGTACAGATTATTCTTATGCAATAACAACAGATCAAACTGGTAATGTTTATGTTTGTGGAAGCAGTAATTTAGATGGAAGTTCAAACACTGATTATTGTATTATAAAATATAATTCTATTGGTGATACTCTTTGGGTTAGAAAATATGATGGTTCAGAAAACTTAAGTGATGAAGCTTTCTTAATCTATCTGGATAACAAATATCATCTATATATTGGCGGAAATATCTATAATGGAAATCCTAATTCTGGTGGAAGTGGCACAGATTTTTGTGTACTACAATATTCTTTATCTGGCGATTTAGAAAAATCATTTGTCTATAATGGTGCAGGCAATGATGAAGACTATTTGAATGATTTTACTTTTGATAATTCTGGGAATATTTTTTTAACCGGGGAAAGTTTTACTAATAGTAATACTTACCGTGATATTTGTATTGCCAAGTTTGATTCAACTTCAAACCTACAATGGCAAACAACCTATTCAGGTTGTTCAGGTATCGATAGAGGAAATGCAGTTGTTGTAAATGATCTTGACGAAATATTTGTAGCGGGAGAAGCTAATTATGATTTCTTTATAATTAAGTACAAAGAATCAGCCACATCAGTTGAAACAAATACTGTAGAACCAACAAGTTATTTTTGTTTATCCCAAAACTATCCAAATCCATTTAATCCAAGTACAAAAATCCGATACTCAATTCCGTCAAATGTCAAAGGGGAAATGTCAATCGTGACTTTAAAAGTTTTTGATATACTCGGAAATGAAATCGCAACACTTGTTAATGAAGAAAAATCTGCCGGTACTTATGAAGTTACATTTAATCCAGAATCAAGTATCAAGCACCCAGCATCAGGAATATATTTCTACCAATTAAGAGCTGGTGAATTTGTACAAACAAAAAAAATGTTAATGATAAAATAATTCAATAATTTTATAAGAAATTCCAATGAGAATGTTGATGAAGTAAACTGATGAAGAATTCATTTTTAATATTAGTTCTTGGAACTTTATTCATTAATGTAAATAACTTTTCTCAGCAAAATCATTTTACTCACTTAACTGTTGAAGATGGATTATCTCAATCTTCAGTATTCTCCATCTCACAGGATAACATTGGCTTTATGTGGTTTGCCACTGAAGATGGCCTGAATAAATAAGATGGAAATAAATTTTCTGTTTACAGACCGATTGAAAATGATTCAACCTCGTTACCTGATCTTGGAATCAGGAAAGTATTTAAAGATAAGAATGGAAATATTTGGGTTATCACCCTAAGAGGCAGATTGTGCTTGTATGATCATTTAAAGAATAGTTTTAAAAGATTTTCTATTGCTGATGTAAATGGAAAACCAATAAAGATTATTTCAATAGTTGAGGAAAGTAACGGCAAAATCTGGATAGCATCAACAAAAGGAGATTTTTTCTTTTACAACGAAAAATTAAAATCTTTTGATAAATTAAATTTCACTTCAAAAACATCTGATCAGTTCAAATCAATACACTTGCAATGTTTACTTATCGATTCCCAAAATACTTTTTGGATTGGTACCTGGGAAGGATTAATAAATTTTAATCCTGTTACTGAAGAAATTAAATGGTTTAAACATTCGCAATTGAATCCGGGCACACTTGGCGGAGATATGGTCTTTAGTTTAGATGAAGATGCAAGTGGAAATATCTGGATAGCAAGTGCAAATGGTGGAGTTAGTGTTTATTCAAAATCAAAAAGAACATTTGAAGTTTTTTCTCCATCGTTAAAGGATGATAATCATTCTATTTCGAGCAATAGGATTATGAGCATACTTGTTGATAGCAGAAACAAAATATGGATTGGTTCTTTTGATAAAGGTTTGGATTTGTTTGATCCGGAAATAAAAACATTTACCAACTTTTCGCATGATCCTTCTGTTCAAGGCTCATTCAGTATTGGCGCAGTGATGAGTATGTTCGAAGATAAAAGTGGTGGAGTTTGGTTCGGGACGGGCGGCGGCGGCTTAAATAGATTTGATTTGTTAAACCATAATTTTTATCACTTACAATTTTCACCGGGCAGTAAAACTAACATTAGTCCAAATCCCGTTCTTGCGATTTGCGAAGATCATTTAGGTAATTTGTGGATTGGATCAGATGGCGGCGGAATAAATTATAAGGAAAGTAATTCTGATAAGTTCATTACTTATTTGCAAAATCCGGAATATGGAAGTAATGCAATTACAGCAATTTATGAAGACTCAAATGGTAATATCTGGGTTGGTGCTGATCCTGGAGCCGATTCACCCGCAGGAGTTTTATTAAAGTTTGATAGAAATAAAAATAATTTTATCCCAATTATTGATGTAAAAATTAAACTTGGCGGTATATCTGTAATTAGAGAAGATAAGTTTGGTGAGCTCTGGATTGCAACGCCTTCTGATGGTGTTCATCGTTACAATCCGAATACACATAAGGAAATTATTTATCATCATAATTCAAAGGATTCTAACAGCATAAGCAGCAATTCTATTTTTAGTATTTACGAAGATAGTTTTGGAAATCTTTGGTTTGGTTCAATAGCATCCGGATTAAATTTATTCTCACAAAAAAACAATTCCTTTACAAGATTTGTAAACAATCCAAATGATAAGAACAGTATAGGAAGCAATTCTATCTGGTGTATTACAGAAGATCAAAATCATAATTTATGGATCGGAATGTGGGGCGGAGGAATAAATAAATATGACAGGTACAAAAATGTTTTTGTCCGTTATACTTCAGATGATGGTTTAGCAGGAAATGTTGTTTACAATATAATTCCAGATGAAGAAAATAATTTGTGGATAAGTTCTAACAAAGGATTATCAAAATTTGATATCTCATCTGAGAAATTTAGGAATTTTAACAGATCTGACGGATTATTTATAAATGATTTTTCTGCAGGGGCTTCGTTTAAAAGCAAGGATGGAAGATTGTTTTTTGGCGGAAATTCCGGAGTTGTAATATTTAATCCCAGAATGATTAATGAAAACAGGTTTATTCCGAATGTTGCTATAACAGATTTTAAAGTTTTTGATAAAACTTTTTTTACAGATAACTCTCTTTCAAACTCAAAGGAAATTTATCTCAATTACGACCAAAACTTTTTCACAATTGAATTTGCTTCATTTGATTTCACATCACCACAAAAAAATCAATTTGAATATAAACTAGATGGAGTTGATAAAGACTGGATCAAATCAAACGGAAGAAATTTTGCAAGCTATACTGATTTAACAAATGGAAATTATAAATTCAGATTAAAAGGTTCTAACAGTTCTGGTATATTTAATCCTGAAGAAGTTGTATTAAACATAATTATTGCCCCGCCTTTCTGGAAAACCTGGTGGTTTAGGTCTTTTACCGTTATCGTTTTAATGCTGCTGCTATATGCAATGCATAGATACAGACTGAATAAACTTTTGGAAATTGAAAGAACAAGAATCAGGATAGCTCGTGATCTGCACGATGAAGTAAGTGCAAGCATAACAGGCATTGTGTACTTTGCTGATGCAATAAAAACCGAAATGCAGGAAGAACAAAAGTCTGCTGCAAAAAAATTAATTAATATGATCAGTGAAAGCGCAGCGCAAATTCAGGATTCTATGAGTGATATAATATGGTCGATAAATCCGGATAACGATGATTGGAGTGTTGTTCTGCCAAAGTTTAGAAGATTTGCAAGTGATCTTTGTGAAAGTAAAAACATTGATTATAAAATTGAAATACCGGATAACTTTTCAGATAAATCGCTTAGAATGGATCAACGGCATGATCTATGGCTGATATTTAAAGAGATTGTTACAAACTCAGTAAAACATTCCAATTGTACAAAACTTGAAATAAAACTATTTAACGATTGCAATTTTTTATATCTGAACATTTCTGATAATGGCTCCGGTTTTGATTCCTCAAATCCTTCACAAAATAATGGAGTTAAAAATATTAGATCGAGAACAAAATCATTAAATGGCTCGGCAGAACTATACACTGCAATTGGGAACGGAACGAATTGGAATATTAAACTACCTTTGGGCAAGCAAAAGTGATTAGATATTTATGAAAAACGAAAATTCAAAAGACATAAAATCAATTATCCGAATTGTAATTATTGAAGATAACAAATTTACCCGCTCAGGCTGGGAAGCAGTAATCCAGGCAAATAAAAATTTTAGTCTCGTCGGTTCATTTTCAGATTGTGAAAATGCTTTTGCATCTGATATCTGGATGAAAACAGATTTGGTTTTAATGGATATTGGTTTACCGGGGATTTCGGGAATTGAAGGAGTAAAATATTTAAAAAGAAAAATATCCAAATATTCTTATAGTAATGTGTACAGTTTATGAAGATAGTGAGGAAATATTTCAGGCAATTTGTGCAGGTGCTGTTGGTTACCTGACGAAGCGTACATCACCATCTGATTTGATGGATGCACTTATTGATGCCTATAACGGTGGTTCACCAATGACACCAAGTGTTGCAAGAAAAGTTATAAGTATATTTCAGAACATTAAGGTGGATGATGAGAGGACACGTGAATCTATTTTAAATGATCGTGAGCAGCAAATATTAAATTTAATGGCATACGGAAAACCTTATAATGTAATAGCAGAGGAAGTTTGTCTATCAATTGATGGGGTTTATTATCATATAAGACATATTTATGAAAAACTGCATGTGCACAGCAGAGCAGAAGCAGTAGCCCAGGGAATAAAGAAGCGATTGATCGCTCCGCCCAAATAGTAAATTATAAAGTCCAAACTTCAAAATTCGATATTCTTCAAATGTCTATCATCACTCAGAAATCTATCTATAATACAGCTCTCTTATAAGATAAAACTACAGATTCATGTAGTGCCTTAGCAAAACAATTAAATTACTTTTTAACTGTAATTATTAAAGGAATCTTTCCATGTTCTTGTTCGGCTACAAACTGATAGTCAAGTATTTCAGGAGAAGGAAATATGGTAAGATCGAGCAGGAGAATGGACTTACATTAATCGAAAAAGTTATTCTTGAAAAAATATCTATTGGTAAATCATATCATACTATTGCTGAAGAATTATTTATTTCAAAGGATGAAGTTCAAAGAAATATTAGAGAAATTTATCAGAAACTTCAGCATCGCAAGATTGAATAAAACATTTATTAAACAGATAAAAATCCTTAAAAGAGGTTAATATGAAAAACATTTATTTAGCTCTGTTTTTTAGTCTGATTATTACTGAAGTCATTATTTCACAAGTTACAATCCATTCAACTTTAGGCGGCGGTAAGTGGCATTTGCCTACTACCTGGATAGAAGGAGTTGTTCCGGGTGCGAGTGATAATGTTGTAATACAGGGACCTGTTCAACAGCATTATGTAACAGGATATGATATTCATCCTGTTTATTGCAACGATTTAACAATAACATCTAACGGCATACTTAGTAATGGTGACTATGGAGGCGGTACTGGTATTTTTGCAGTTTATGTTGCCGGAGATGTAATTAATAATGGCGTTGTAACAAATGGCTCTCAAGATTTTTTAAAGATATTTTTAGCTGGTGATATTGAAAACAACAATATATGGATGCCTTACGAAACGGAATTTCAAGTATCCGAAAATCACAATCTAAGTTTAGCCCATGGAAAATCATTTGGCAGCAAGATAATCAATAATAATGCATCACTTACTGCACTTACAAATCTTTATTTCACCTGTGATTGGAATGCCGGGGGGAATTTGAACAGAGGCCATTTTTATTTAAATGGTCATACTTTAAACATGGGAAATCACTCAATTGAACTCCATCCAAATTGTTTAATAAATAAAGGTAAACTGCAAGGTAATTTCGAAATCGTTGGAACATTTACAACTGGCTGGGTTGATGGTTATGATATAAAAGATACACTTATATTTGAAGGAAACATAACAGTTACTGATACTTTGCGTGGAAATGTTTACGGCGGTGGATATGGAATTTATAAGCTAAGAATTAATGGAAACATAACTAACAATGGTGTTATTAAAGATGATTATGATGCAGATGACCCATTAAACAATGATGATTTAAACATGTTAATCACTGGTAACATAAATAACAATGGTATCTGGGGCTGTAATTATACTACTTTTATCGGCTCTGAGCCGCAGTATGTTTACCAATCGAATGGAAAATATTTTGATTGTTTTATAAATGATATTAATTCTGCAAGCAGCATAATTGCACAATCAGATATTACAGTTACAAAGGATATTAATCTAAATGGTGCATTGCTTGATATGGACAGCCACACTCTTAAATTAAGCACAAATTTAAAAAATGGCATAATCTCAAATTGCACGCTGCAAAATGGAACCCTGCAGAATATCAATTCAATAAATACATTAAAAATAAGAGGTAAAGTTACTATAAACGATGGGAACTGCTTTCAAAATACAGTCATAGTAGAAGATACATTACAATCAGCTGAATATGGGGGCGGAAGTAAAGTATTTATCTTACAAATTAAAGGTGATATTACAAACAACGGAGTTATAAGAGACAACAATCCTGGTGATAAACTATCACTCGAAATCTTCGGCAATATTTATAATCATTCAATTTTTGAAAACAGCTTTATAAAATTTGTCGGGGCGCAGGATCAAACTATTTTTCAGTCTATTGGAAGTAAATTTATTACGGCAATTTCTGATCTTGATTCCACAAGTAAACTAATAGCATTGAGTAATTTATTGATTGAAGGTGATTGTAATCTTAATCAATCAACAATTCAAATGGATAATTACGAAATCAACTTAACCGGCAGTTTATATAACGGTTACATTAAATCAGCAATAATTAAAAATGCTCAATTAAAAAATGTTACTGTTTTTAATAATGCTGAAATTAGAGGTATTGTTAAGATAGATGATGGAAATAAATTTTGCGGCAATTTATTTGTAACTGATACTTTACAATCAATACCCTATGGCGGCGGCGCGCACACTTACAAGCTATATATTTTTGGAAATCTGGAGAACAATGGATTGATTAGAGATGAACCAACTCAGGGAGAAGACTTTGCTGTTTATATAATGGGTGATATAGTTAATCATGGTAGTTTCAGTAATTATCGTATTTATCAATATTATTATCAAGACAATAGCTCAAACTCAATTCAATGTTTTAATACCGGAAGTAGTGAATGGATTTTTAGTGGAGCAAGTATTATTGATAATACTTCAAACGCATTTTCAATAATAAGCGGCGGAGGGACTCAAACAATTCAACCAAATCATTCTTATGATTTAACAATACAATACACTCCAACAACCGGGGATTCTACCGCAATCTTAAACATCAACTGTGCAGAAATTGGAACTTTATCAACAATTTACTTGATTGGAAATAATTTTACTCAACCAGTTAATGTTGACGAGAACTCATCCGAAATACTGCCTGAAAGATTTGCTCTATATCAAAATTTTCCTAATCCGTTTAATCCAAGTACGACAATACGCTATACAATACCTATCGACGAAAGACGAGAGACAAAAAAAGTAATACTAAGAGTGTATGATATTCTCGGAAATGAAATTGCAACATTGGTTAATGATGAAAAAGAGTCGGGAAATTATACAGTAGAATTTAATGCACCATACTTATCATCAGGAGTATATTTTTATCAATTAAAAGCCGGAGAATTTGTTCAGACTCGTAAGATGCTTTTAGCAAAATAGAATTGCTGCACTGAGTTTATCGAAATATAAGTATATGTAATTTAAGGTACGGACAAACCGTACCTTTTTATTTTTCTGCATATATAACCAAATCATTTGAAACTTTGGGGTTAAATAAGCTTTTATCCAATCCGCCAAACAATTGTGTTTTATTAAAACCGGTTTTTTTAAGCAACTGTTTTAATTCTTTTGATTTATATGGAAATATTTTTGTTGATATTAATTCTTTGTCAAAAGTTTTATCCGCATTAAATTTTAAGATGTTAAAAGTTAAATCATTATTTCCATAATCATAAAACCGGATAAAGTATTCGTTATCCTTTTGGGTGATGTTTACAATACGTTCTTTTTCTTTTAAAATCTTTTCGTAATTGAGAACCTGAATCAGAATTCTTCCATCAGTCTTAAGCATCCTAAAAATTCTGTCAAATGATTTTTCCAATTGATCCGGATTAATATTAGCAATTGTATTTCCAAGAGAAACAATTAAATCGAATTTGTTGAAAAAACTTTTTGGAATGTTTGCAGCAGAATAATTAAAGAACTGTATTTGTGCATTTGTCTTTTTACAATTCTCTTTTGCGGAATTTATCATCTCAATTGAAGGATCAAATGCAGTAACACAAAGCCCTGTTTGAGCCAGTGAAATCGAATCAACACCTGTTCCGCATCCAATATCAGCAACTGAAGAAATTCCGGATTTTACAAAATCTGATAATAGATTTTTTCTTTTATTCAATGCAGATTCAAAGTCAATCATCTTGTCATAATAACCTGAAGCAGTGTTGTAAAAAAAAATATTTGTTTTCATAATAGAATAATAATACAGATACATTTCAAAAAAATATTGTCAAATGCCAATATTTAATTTTTAGCTCGCTTAGTATTTATCATTATTTTTTGTTTAGCAAAAGCTAATAAACAGCATATCTTATTTGAGAAGTAATTGTTCTTAGTTATAAGAAAATTACAATACTAAAATATTTAATTCCCGCACTAATTAAATAAAAATAATTATTTACTATAAAGTAAAATGGCATTTAATATGTTAATTGAGTAGTGCGATATTTTTTTACTAATTAACTATATCTTCCATCAATTTATCTGTAGGGGATAAACAATGGCCAAAATAGCAATAATAGACGACGATCCTGATATTGTTGATGCCAGTAGTTTGGTATTAACATCAAAAGGATACGATGTCATCACAGCATCAAATCCAACTGATGGTTACAAAATCGTTATGGAACAAAATCCGGATTTAATAATTCTGGATGTAATGATGATTGAACCTGATGATGGATTTTTCTTAGCTCAAAAATTCCGTAAGATGAACATTGACACACCGATAATTATGTACACATCTGTATCAAAATCATTGGGAATGGAATTCGGAGCCAGCGAAATGGTTCCTGTTGATGATTTCGTAGAAAAACCAATATCACCTGAAACACTGGTTGATAAAGTAGAAAAACTTCTAGCAATTCATTTAAAGGAGTAGAGTAAATGCTTGTAGTTGAAAAAAACGCTCTCTCCGAAGAGATAGAGGGCTATGTAAATAAATACGGAAAAGACCGGTCATCTCTTATGCCTGTGCTTCAGGCAATCCAAAGAAAGCACAGTTATATTAATGATTTTGCACAGCAGGAAGTTGCAAGATTACTTGATATTCACCCTGTCGAGGTTTTTAGTGTGATATCTTTTTATTCTTTTCTTCATTCCAAACCCACAGGTAGAAATATTGTAAGATTGTGCCGGACTATCTCCTGCGATATGGCTAACAAATCAAAAATTGTTCAGGCAATTGAGCGGGAACTTGGAATAAAATTTGGCGAAACAACCAAAGATAATCGTATAACTCTTGAGTTTACAAACTGCATTGGTATGTGCGATCAGGGACCAGCTATGATAGTTAACGATCGTGTTTATACAAAACTTGATCCCGAAAAAGCTGTTAATATTCTTAATGAAATAAAGTAGGGAGGAGAAATGAAAACACACTTAGAAAACAGTATTATAAAAACTGAAAGAACCGGTCCTGTTCTGTTTTCTCCATATAAAAAAGGAGAAGCAATCAAAAAAACAGTTAAACAAAAAAGAGAGGATATTCTTTTTGAAATTAAAGATTCAGGTTTAAAAGGAAGAGGCGGAGCTGGATTTCCTACCTCTACCAAATGGATGTTAACTGCTGCTGCTAAAGCTGATAAAAAATTTATTGTGTGTAATGCTGATGAAGGAGAGCCGGGAACATTTAAAGACCGCGTACTTTTAATGGAATATCCTCAATTAGTCTTTGAAGGAATGGTAATCTGCGGATATACCATAGGTGCACAAACCGGAATAGTATATCTGCGTGCTGAGTATGAATATCTGTTAGAACAGTTAGAAAATTATC
Source organism: Ignavibacteriota bacterium (assembly GCA_013285425.1). Classification (GTDB taxonomy): domain Bacteria; phylum Bacteroidota; class Ignavibacteria; order Ignavibacteriales; family Ignavibacteriaceae; genus IGN3. The sequence goes on along the minus strand of CP053447.1, from coordinate 3,717,682 downwards.
TCGCGAATATGAGAGAAAATAATTTTTTAGGTGAAGGCATACTCGGGACGGACTTCTCTTTTGATATTTCAATCAGATTAGGATCAGGTGCTTATGTATGCGGTGAAGAAACAGCGCTTATAGAATCACTTGAAGGACACAGAGGTGAACCTCGCAACAGACCTCCCTTCCCTGTTAATACAGGCTATATGGGTTATCCTACTTCTGTTAATAATGTTGAAACACTCGCCGCCGTTCCTCATATTATTACAAAGGGCGGCAGTTGGTTTAAGAAATTCGGAACTGATAGATCAACCGGATCAAAATTATTTTCAGTGTCAGGTGATTGTGAAAAACCAGGAGTATATGAACTTCCCTGGGGAACATCTATAAATGAATTACTTGAACTTGTTGGCGCCAGAAATACAAAAGCAGTGCAGGTCGGAGGTGCATCAGGTATTTGTATTCCAAAATCACAATTCGACCGTAAACTTGGTTATGAAGATATCCCGACCGGCGGATCCGTAATTATATTTAATGAATCGAGAAATATGCTCCACGTTCTTAAAAATTTCATGGAGTTTTTTGTCGAAGAATCCTGCGGGCAATGTACTCCTTGCAGAATTGGAAATATAAAACTTCTTGAGGGAGTAGAAATGATTGAACGCGGTGAGTTTACATTTAAATATATCAACACACTTAAAGAGTTGGGAAAAACTATGCAAGTTGCTTCCAAATGCGGATTAGGTCAATCAAGTCCTAATTCTTTTCTCTCAATACTTGAAAATTTCAAAGATGAAATCTTTCACACAACAGTAATTAACGGATATAATGGAAAGGCAGGTAAGTGATGAAAGAAAAATTAAGAGCACCAAAATCTCAGCAGCCACTTGTCGTTGAAAAACCAGCATTAGAAGATGGAATCGGAAGTAAGGTTACTGTTGAAATTAACGAAAAGAAAGTTCAGGTTTTATTCGGACAAACAATACTTGATGCCTGTAAAGAAAATCAGATTCACGTTCCGACTCTTTGTCATCATCCCGATCTTTGCATCGCAGGCAATTGCAGAATATGTGTTGTAGAAGTTGAAGGGATGAGAACTCTTCAAACGGCTTGCTCGTTTCCGATAACAGCTCCTATTAAAATAAAAACATCAAGCCCTATGGTTCGTAAAGCAAGAAGACATATAATTGATCTTTTACTTAGCGAGCACTACGGTGAATGTTATTCCTGTGTTAGAAATAACAATTGCGAACTTCAGACTCTTGCTAAAGAATATGGGGTTGACTCATATACTTTTGGTCATGTTCAGGAACCTGTTTATGAAATGGATCTTTCATCTTATTCTGTTGTCCGCGATATGAACAAATGTGTTAATTGCAGAAGATGCGTAAGAACCTGTATTGATTTGCAGGAAGTTGGAGTTCTTGAAGCAATTGACCGCGGCGATAAAACACATATCGGTACATTTTTAGAAAAACCGTTAGCTGATGTTATTTGTATTAATTGTGGTCAATGTATTAACCGCTGTCCAACCGGTGCGCTAAGAGCAAATGATCCATCCGATGTTATTTGGAATGCCATTGACGATCCTACAAAGCATGTTGTTATTCAAACAGCACCATCACCGCGTGCAGCTATCGGAGAGGTGTTTGGTCTTGAACCGGGTAAATCTTTTACCGGTGAACTTAACACAGCTTTGCGCCGAATCGGTTTTGATGTTGTGTTTGATACAAACTTTACAGCGGATTTAACTATCATTGAAGAAGGAACAGAATTAATATTAAGGCTTTACAAAGCCTTGGTAAAAAAAGAGCAAACGGCTCTTCCGCAATTTACTTCTTGTTCACCTGGCTGGGTAAAATATCTTGAACACTTTTATCCTGAATACATTGATAATCTAAGCTCTGCAAAATCACCTCAGCAAATGTTCGGTGCGTTGATTAAAACTTTTTACGCACAGAAAAAAGGAATCGATCCAAAAGATATTGTATCTGTTGCTTTAATGCCTTGTGCAGCTAAAAAGTTTGAATGTAACCGTCCTGAAATGATGGATTCAGGTTATAAGGATGTTGATTTCGGATTAACAACACGCGAACTTGGACAAATGATTCAGGAAGCAGGAATTTATTTACCTGAAATGCCCAAATCAAATTTTGATGATCCGTTCGGAGAAGCCTCCGGAGCCGGATTAATCTTTGGTGCAACCGGCGGTGTTATGGAAGCTGCACTTAGAACAGTTTTCGAACTGGTAACAGGTAATAAAATTGAAGATGTATTTGCAAATGCAGATATAACTCCTGTCCGCGGATTTGAAGGAATTAAATATGCTGAAATACCAATTACCGAAGTTGGTCCTGTCCCTAAAATCTTACAGCATTTAGTACCTGATTGGAATTGGCTGAAGGGTGCTACATTAAAAATTGCAGTTGCACACGGTACTGCAAATGCAAAAAAAATAATGGATGACATTAAAGCCGGCGGTAAATTCAGCGAATGTCACTTTATTGAATTTATGGCTTGTCCCGGCGGCTGTATAGGCGGCGGCGGTCAGCCAATACCTACTAATGAAGAGATCAGAAAAATGCGTGCAAAGGCAATTTATGACGAAGATAATTCACTGCCTGTAAGAAAATCTCATGAAAACAGACACGTAGCAGAAATATATGATATATTTTTAACTGATGGACCTTGTGGAAAAATTTCTCATAAACTGCTTCATACACATTATATTAAAAGAGGAAAATACATAGCTTAGATTTCCTTTTGATTAAACTGGCAGATGCTCGTAATTGACATCTGCCTTTTTATTTTTACATAGATTAATAAGAGACTGCAATGTTTAATCTTGTTCCGCTCTGGGCAAAACACTATGAAGAATTCTGGTTAACGATACGAAGAAGAAATCTTTGGTTTATCAAACTGCGCTACGGTGCTGTGGCGATGCTTCTCTTCTTTATTATTTTTCCTAAATACTTTATGGGTATTGTACTTGATGCTGAGCAGCAAACTGCATTATTAGTTATTACTTTTTCAATTCTGATTTACAATTTTATTTTTCATTATTTAAGACAATTTCTTAAACACGACGCTGATAAATTTAATCCGCTCCACCTTTCTGTTCTGCAAATGATTTCTGATCTGTTAGCGCTGATGCTTGTTGTGTATTTTACGGGAAGTGTTGAGTCCCCTCTTTTGTTGTTTTTTGTCATACATATGATAGTTGGAAGCTTGATTTTGCCTGGATTTGTTGTTTATAGTTTTGCTGTAATTATAGTGCTGGCATTTTGGGCAATAACAATAGGTGAGTATTACTCTATCATAACTCACTATCATATTGCAGGTTTTTTATCATACCCGCTTCATCAGCAGTTTAATTACGTGCTTGCAATAAATGCAAGTTTTGCTTTTCTGATTTTTATAATCGTTCTGATAGCCAACAGGATGGCTAATCAGCTGTATGTTCGGGAACAACAGTTACTTGAATCAATTGATAAAATAAACGCTGCTGAAAAAGAAAAGCAGAAATATATTTCCGGAATTGTTCACGAAATCAAAACTCCGCTTGCTGCAGTTCATTCGTATCTTGATCTTGTTCTCCAGAAATTTTTAGGTCCGCTTGATGAAGTTGTTGAAGAAAAACTTGTTCGGGCAAGAAGAAGATCTGAGGAAGCAATTGAACTTATCAATAATGTACTTAAGATATCAAAGTTAAGATTAGAAGATTCTTTCACCAAAGTGGAAGTTGATATTGCATCCATACTGGCAAGGGCAATTAAAGTTGCAAAAGTTAACGCAGATGCAAAAGGTGTTAGGCTGACATTAAACAATAAACGAAAAGACAAGCATAAAATCGAAGGAGATCCGTTTCTTTTACAGATTGCTTTATCAAATATTATAAGCAATGCAATTAAGTATAATAATATGGATGGACTTGTTGAAATCAATGTTGAAGAAGATAGTGCAAATCTGATAATTAAAGTTTGCGATAACGGAATCGGAATACCTAAACAAGATTTACAGAAAATATTTACGGATTTTTACAGGGCAAGCAACATAAAACAATTTAATGCAGAGGGTTCCGGTTTGGGATTATCTGTAGTTAAACAAATTGTAGAAAGACACAACGGCACTATTGATATTCAAAGTCCATCGCATCTTTCCACAAATAAATATCCCGGAACCTGTGTTAAAATTACTTTGCCTTTTTTGAAGCAGCAGTCTTAACAGGTTTTTTGTCCTTAGGAATTTTCAGATCAATTAGCTTTGATGAAACACCTTTTATCAAAGAAACTTTTCTTGCAAGCTCATCCATTTTTTTTCTTTCACCGGCAAGCTCAAGTAACAGCAATCCTTGTTCGCTGCAGTTTTCCATAACACCATCGTGAATGCCTAATCTTGTTTTGATCATACATCCCCAGCCTGTTAAAACTTTTTGAACCTGAACTGCGGCTTGTTTTCTTTGACCGATAAGAATTAATAATATGGTTTTCATATTCTCTCCTGATTAATTTAATTAAACTGCAAAGCAAAATTAGAGATTTTTTCTCAATTTCATGTCCTTATTTATTCGACCAATTAGTCGTATTAAATATTAATTATCCAACTACAGATCCGGAACTTTGAAATTAACTAAAAAAAGTTTTGCCGGAATTTGTCTAAGGCAATTGAATAAATATTTTTTTATCTTACGGTATGACAGCGGAAAGTCAATGTTGTTTTATTTATTTACATCGATAACGAGCAGTTCATCCGGTATGCAATTTAACAAAGTTGCCTCTTTGGAATTCTGTTGTCATTTCATCTTTCCAAAAATATCCTTCATTATAATTTCAAATCAGAGGTAACTTATGAATTATCTTAAGTTGTTTATCTTTTTTTCCATCCTGTGTTTCTGCAGCAAAATTGACGCTCAGGATAAAGCCGGTGATGAAGCATTGGGAACTAAAAAATATGATGATTACAAAACTCCTGAGTTTTGCGGTGCTTCTTGTCATGTTGATATCTATCAGCAATGGAAGCAGGCGATGATGTCGCAGGCATATACTCATCATTGGGATGAAATTGAATACTTTGAGCTTGCAGTTCCACATGCTGAAAAAGATGAAAAAGTTGCAGAGGTAAAAGCTGGCTGCAATGGCTGTCATACACCTATTGCGTTTTTTGCGGGAGATGTTCCGCCGCCAAGACCAGAATTTAACTCCCGGGCTAACGAATCAGTATCATGCGATGTTTGCCATACAGTGTCAGGATTTAAAGGCGACGTGCCGTATAATTTTAATTTTATTTCAAATCCTGCTGATGGAAAAACAAAGTACGGACCTCGTGGTACGGGAAATTCCCCTGAACATAAAATTATTAAATCAGATTTTTTAGGCACTGCTGAGTTTTGCGGCACTTGTCATAATGAAATGTCGCCTTATGGTATTTGGGTAAAGTCAACTCACTTAGAATGGAAAGAAGGACCTTATTCCAAAGAAGGTGTAAAATGTCAAAGCTGCCATATGACAAAAGCAGAAGGATATACTGCTTCGATGGGTAAAAAGTATCCAGATGCCTGGCAGCATTTATTTCACGGTGCTCACGATCCGGGTAAAGTTAAGGGAACAATTGAATTAAGAATTCATCCGGATATTAAAGAAGCAGAGCCAGGTGATGTTGTTAAGTTTACAGTTGCTTTGTTTAATCAGAAAACCGGACATAAATTTCCTACAGGTTCTGTGGATGATAGAATTGTCTGGATGCATGTTGAAGCAATTGATGTAAAAGGAAATGTCTATCATCTGCCGGTTGATAAAAAAGGATTTGAAGGTGAAGAATACACAATTAGCGCAGATGCTTTAGCTTATCAGGACATGGGCATTGCTAAGAATGATCCGGGATTTACAGGTGTACAAAGAGATGGAATTCCAATCGGAGATAGAATTTTCAGAATGCCGTACTTTGATCCTCAGGGCAGAATGACAATTCAACAATGGAATACAAAGTCTCTTGGTGTTGATTACAGGATTGATCCGCGTGAAACAAAACTGGAACATTATACTTTTAACTTACCATACAGCGTTGCACCCGGTAAATTAAAAGTAACAGCAGTTTTAAACTATCAAAAATTAGTAAAACCGGTTGCGGATTTTCTTAATGTACCTGATGAAGAATCAGAAATTATCAGAGTAAATGAACATTCAACTTATGTAACAGTGCTGCCTTAGTTGATTAATTATCCTGTATTTAAACTGGTATCATCAAACTTATTGTAAGACTGAGCTTGTTGAAACATAATATATGTTTTGTGAAGTTACCTTTCAGCAAGCTCAGGGTAAAATTCAGATAAAACAAGAGGAATAAAATGAAAACAATATTTAATACTGCAGCTTTGACTTTAATCGTTATCACTATGCTTACAAGCGATATATTTGCAATTCCTGCTTTTGCAAGAAAATATAATATGACTTGCAAGACTTGTCATTCACCATTTCCTAATTTAAAACCTTACGGTGATGAGTTTGCTGGAAATGGTTTTGTGCTTAAGGATCAGGATGCACCAAGATATTTTATTGATACTGGTGATCCTGAACTTTCTCTAATCCGTGATCTTCCGCTGGCAATAAGAATAGACGGGAATATAACTTTTAATAAAAACAACAATGAACAATCTGATTTTGGAACTCCGGTTGTGTTTAAACTTCTTTCAGGCGGATCTTTAACTAAAGATGTTGCTTATTATGTTTACTACATTCTTGAAAATGGAAAGAAAGGAAAAATCGAGGATGCTCTACTGATGTTTAATAATCTTTTCGGAAGTGAGCTTGACCTTACAGTCGGGCAATTCCAGGTAAGTGACCCGTTATTTAAACGTGAGTTAAGATTAACCAATAGTGATTATTATATCTACAAAATCAGACCGGGAACATCACTTGTTGATTTGGCTTATGACAGAGGAATAGTACTTTCCTATGGGTTTGAAAGCGGAACTGATATTTCTTTGTTGATTGTAAACGGAACAGGTATAGGTGAAGAGTTTTTAAGCGGAACTTTTGACAATGATAAATACAAAAATTTTATGGGTAGAATTTCTCAGGATATCAACGAAAATCTTAGGCTTGGTACTTTCGGTTACCTTGGAAAGGCAGAAAGGCTTATACCATTAATCAGTGGAGAAACATTATATCCACAAAATGAAACCTGGATGCTTGGGGTTGATGCAACATTCAGTCTTGAACCATTAGAATTAAATGTTCAGTATATTGAAAGAGACGATGATAACCCATTCTTCCTTCATAAGTATAACATAGGAAATATAAGTGGTACCGGAATCAGAATAAGAGGTGGCTTTATGGAATTAGTCTTCAAACCGAATGGCGATGAAAGCAAATGGTATGCTGTTGCTTTGTATAATTATGTTAACTTAGAAAATCATCTGCTCGAAAGAGTAAGTAAGGATGTCAATTCATTAGCAGTTCATTTTGGTTATCTGCTTAAAAGAAACATCAGACTGACTGCAGAGTACTCTCACGACTTTAACAACAAATACGGAGAATTTGGATTAGGTTTTGTAACAGCGTTTTGATCATTAAAAAGAAAAAAAATTCTTGAACGTCTTTTAATAAATATTATTGTAACTTTGCTTAGTCAAAAATGTCAAATAAAAAAAAGGCAGCTAAAAATGACTTCCACAATGATAAATTTCTGTATCTCTGCATTTCCCTATTTGCAGAAGCAAAGAATGTGGATAGTATTAACAGCATATCCTGAATTAATCTGCTCAAGAATAATTAAAGTTGGTCACGGGGGTTTATCTGCTGAGTAGAATTTCTTAATCTTAATTTTAATTAAAGTAATTAATTCAATTCCGGATTTTTAATCTTCTGCAAAGGAATAAACAACCGGAAAATCCGGAATTAACACATCAGAATCACGGAGGATTTATGTCAGAAAATATTTTGTGTGAATATTGTGGTACAGAAATATCCAAAGAAACAGAGTTTTGTCTAAAATGCGGAACTATGCTTGTCGATGATTTAACCTGTTTTAATCATCCGGATGATAATGCCAGAGGTGTGTGTGTAATCTGTCAGCAGGCTTACTGCAAAAAATGCGGTTTACGTGTTAACGGTGTTTTTTTATGCGATCAGCATTCTGATTATGAAATTTACGAAGGTATGGCTCGCGTGTTCGGCTCTTCGGATGAACAGCAGGTAAATTATTTCAAGTCTATACTTGAAGAGAATAACCTGCATCCGTTTATTTATGCAAGAAATACTTCTCCATTATCTGTTGGCGGGGTTGATTATTCTCTGTTCAACGCAAGCGGTAACCCAAAAGGCAAGTTAGTAAACGAAATAAAACTTATGGTTCCCTGCTCTGAATTCTTACAGGCTGAAAAAATTATTAATGAGTTAGAACATTCAACTGAACAATAATTCTTAATAGTTTTCTATGTTATTAAATATTTCAATCAGTGCATTGATATAAATAATTTATCGGAAACTTATATCAGTGCTGCTGATTATGGAAATATTTTTATCAATCAGATTTTTTTTAACGGTTTTTTCAAAATTACTTATATCAATTGAGCGAACTGCATCTTCAATGAAGTATGTTTTGAATCCATAATCAGCAGAATCTAACGCAGAGAAATAAACACAAAAATCACCTGCTAATCCTGCGAGAAAAACCTCTTTAATATTTCTTCCTTTCAGAAAAGCAGCAAGCCCTGTTTCTTTTCTTTTACCATTGTCAAAAAAGCCGCTGTAAGAATCAATATCAGGGTCCATACCTTTTCTGAAGATTGCTTCAATCTTTTTTGTATCAAGCTTAGCAGAAAATTCTGCACCGCTTGTTTCCTGAACGCAATGATCCGGCCAGAGTATTTGTTCTAAACCGCCGAGCAATGTTTTATCAAATTGCTTTTTGCCCGGATGATTAGAGGCAAAACTTCCGTGATTCTGCGGATGCCAGTCTTGTGTTGCAGCAATCAAATCAAAATAATCATTTCCCTGAAGTTTATTAATAACCGGAATTACTTCATCACCTTTATTTACAGCAAGTGCGCCGCCAGGTAAAAAGTCATTTTGAATATCAATAATTATTAATGCTTTCATATCATATCTGTTTATTGTTTGTAAAATTATTCTTTAACTCTTCTCTTAATTTCATTAGCTTTTCACTTATGCCGACTTTATAAATATGCGGGAACTCAAATCGTTTATATTCTTCGGGCAGCTTTGATAGATTATCTTTTACTTTCTCTCTGATTATTTCTGCACTTTCTATTTTGATTTTGATACTCCCCTTTTCAGCAACAAGTCTTGTAAGATTGTTTTCATTCAATCCGGTTAAGCTTTTCGATTTTTCTTTATCGAACTGATGATACATTTTATTTATATATTCTTCATCCTTTAATGCAATTGCATCAGCCTGTATAAAACCATTATCATCCGTATATCTGATAATTTTTTTTAGACCCGGTAAAGTAACCTTTTTAATGTTTTCAGATATTTTCAATCTTGGTTTATTATTACACATAGAAAGTTTAAAGACTCCATCCAGTGCAGAATCCGGATTACCGGTAACTAAATTTGTTCCCACTCCGAAAATATCAATTGGTGCCTGTTGTTCTAAAAGACTTTTTATCACCCGCTCATCTAACTGATTTGAAACAACAATTTCAACATAACTCAATCCTTCTTCATCAAGTTTTTTCCTTACTGCCTTTGCAAGATATGCCAGATCACCGCTGTCTAATCTTATTCCCCTTAACCTATAACCAGCTTCTTCAAGTTCCTTTGCAACGATAATTGCATTGGGTAAACCAGATTCCAGTGTATTATAAGTATCAATCAGCAGCACAGTTTTATCAGGATTTGATTTAGCATATTTTCTGAAAGCAGTTAACTCATCATCATAACTTTGAATAAAAGAGTGTGCCATTGTTCCGACAGGAATAAGATCAAACAATTTTGCAGAAAGAACATTGGAAGTAGAATCAAAGCCGCCGATAATTGCAGCCCGGCTTGCTTGTAAACCGCCAAATCCCTGTGCACGTCTTAATCCAAAATCACTTAGGATTTTATCTTTCGCTATCAATCTCATCCTTGCCGCTTTTGTGGAAATTAAAGAATTGAAGTTTAGTGTATTGAGTAAATAGGTTTCCAAAAGCTGCAGCTCAGAAAGTTTTCCTTCAACTGTTACAATCGGTTCATTCGGAAAAACAACTGTGCCCTCTTCAACTGAGTAAATGTTTCCTGTAAATGAAAAACCCTTCAAGTAATCCAAAAAGTTACTATCGAATTTCTGTTTGTGAAGATAGTCAATATCCTCTTTACCAAACTTCAACTCGCTTAAACTTTCAAGCAGCTCCGATAATCCGCTGAATACAACATATCCGCCTTCATAAGGAATTTTTCTGAAAAAATAATCAAATGATGCAATGCAATTATGTTTTCCTTCTTTGAGGTAAGTATCCATCATAGACAGCTGATACATATCAGTATAAAGTCCGAGATAATCTTTTAATACTTTCATAGTTTTTCTTTTTAATTATTTATTAAAGAATTTGTTAGCAAAGAAACTCTTGCAAAATAAACAATTAATTAATTTTTAATGATCTTAAAATGGTTGTTTTAAGCAGCTCAATTGTCTGATTGACAAATTGTTAAACACAACTTCAAACAATAAAAATAAAAAACCAGCAGCACACCGATTATTTTGTTTTTGCCAATAAGCTATTCCGGTAAAACAATCATTCAATAATTGCTAACTATCAATACCTTCTCACAAATAAGAATAGCTGCTCTTTATGACTTCCTAAATCTGATAATGCCTTGTTAAAAATTGCTTTTATATGGTTTATCCCTCATATACAAATGGCACTAAGATTGAGATTTTGCACCAAATTACATATTCCAACAATAACTTCAGATTTTTTATGATAAGAGGATCAATAAAAGTTGACACAAAAATTTGCAAAGGATGCGAGCTTTGCATCATTGCCTGTCCACAGGATGTGCTTGCATTATCAGTAAATTTTAACGATAAAGGTTATCGTTATGTAGAACTAATCAGCAGTGCGTGCACTGGTTGTATAAACTGCGCATTAGTTTGTCCTGAAGCAGCAATAACTGTTTATCGGGAACCAAAGCCTGCAAAAAAAACTCAGGCTAAAGTTTAATTAATTAATAAAAGGTTTTAAAAATGGAAAAAGAAATCAGGAAAGAAGAGCCTCGTTTGATGAAAGGAAACGAAGCGCTTGCCGAAGCAGCTATCAGGGCAAACATAGACGCTTATTTTGGATATCCGATAACTCCACAATCAGAAGTTATTGAATATCTGATGCTTGAAGTACCGAAAAGAAAAGATAAAGAAACCGTTGTACTGCAGGCAGAAAGTGAAGTTGCTTCAATCAATATGGTTTATGGTGCTGCCGGTGCTGGAGCCAGAGTTATGACATCTTCATCCTCACCGGGAATAAGTTTGATGCAGGAAGGAATATCCTACATTGCTTCCGCTCAGCTTCCTTGTTTAATTGTAAATGTTGTTCGTGGCGGTCCGGGTTTAGGAACTATACAACCCTCGCAGAGTGATTATTTTCAGGCCACAAAGGGAGGTGGTCATGGAGATTACCATCTAATTGTGTTAGCTCCATCTTCAGTGCAGGAACTGGCAGACTTTGTTTTTGATGCTTTTAAATTGGCAGAAAAATACCGCAACCCCGCAATGATTCTTGCTGATGGAGCACTCGGACAAATGATGGAAAAAGTTGTATTACCTGCTGATAACAGTTTTCCAAAAGTTGCTAAACCCTGGGCTACTACCGGTAAAACAAAAGACCGTGAAAGAAATATTATTACTTCTCTGTTTATACAACCCGAAGTAATGGAAAAAGTTAATCTTGAACTTCAGGAAAAATATGCCGCAATGCAGAGCGAAGTAAGATGGGAAGAATTTAATACTGACGATGCGGAAGTATTATTAGTAGCATTCGGACTTTCAGCCCGCATCTGCCAAAAGGTAATGGATCTTGGAAGAGCAAAGGGAATAAAGATTGGATTGTTAAGACCAATTACTCTTTATCCATTCCCTTATAAACGTATCGCAGAGCTTTCGGAAAAGGTAGAATTTATTCTTGATGTGGAAATGAATGCAGGACAAATGGTTGAAGATGTTCGTCTTGCAGTAGAAGGAAAAATTCCTGTACATTTTACAGGGAGAATGGGCGGAATGATTTTATCTCCAGAAGAAATTCTTCATAAGATTGAATCAATTCACGAATCACTAACTACAGCTAATGTTTAGGAGAAATTGATATGAATGAAAAATTGAAATACTCTGACTTAAAAAAAACGTTGTATTTAGTGATGTTGTTGATAGTTCTTATTTTATATGGTTGTGACTTAAACGAAAATGATAAAGTTTACAGGAGACAGATTACTATCGAGACTAATTTATCATACTTAAGAATTGGTGCTTTGTATTTAGATTCAACTTTTATATACCCATATATTTTGTCTGATGAACATAGTCCAAATTTATTAGGTTACGGGACCAAAATATATCCCGTACAGGACACTGGTGTTATTAAACTAAATATTTATGGTGGTGATGGATATAATTCTAAATTATTATTTAAAGATTCGATAACAATTTATACACCTAGTGATACCGTCTATGTTGAAATAAACGATTATCATTTTTTAAATAAATAATTTTTAATCAATCAAAGTTTTATCTCTAATCAGGTTAGTTATGAAACAATCAAAATTTACATTTCTAATAGTTAGTTGTTTAGTTTTAATGGATTATTCTTTTGGGCAGTATAGTCCATATATTGGTTATATTCCAACTATTCCTGCTGAACGAAGAGTAGATTGGCGGAATGTTGGTTTGCATGATGATGTACCTACAATATATAACAAGGTTTATAATGTACGAGGTTATGGAGCTATTCCTAATGATGGGATTGATGATAGACAATCAATACAAAATACAATTGAAGCTGCAAGGGTTTATATTAACTCAAATCCTAATTCAAATGCTGTTGTTTATATCCCACAAGGATCATATCTGTTAAATTCTGGACTAGATCTTGTTAATACTTCAACTAAAAACTACAACGGCATCATTATAAAAGGAGATGGTTCAGATAAAACAAATTTAGTATTTCCAAGTACTTATAAGGGAAAAGCAATTAGTATTGGTACACCTGCACAAACAAATGAGTTCCAGGAAATTTATGCTGGTTATTTTAGAGATGACCAGATAATTTATACAAATACAAATGGATTTAATGTGGGGGACTATGTAGAACTTATTGATGATTTTCCACTTCAGTGGAATCATAAGCGTGGGCAAATAGAAAAAATTATTGGTAAAACAGGAACCCAACTTACATTAGAGCATAAATTAGCAATTAATTACGATTATGGACCTAATCACCCACAGATTAGAAAAATAAATCCAATAAAAAGAGTTGGAATTGAGGATTTACGTATTTGGCGTCATAATACTGAGGGTTTATGGAATAATACAATTGATTTTGTGTATGCAGCTGATTGTTGGATATTTGGTATTGAAAGTGATATTGCATATAAGCACCATATTGGGGTAAATGCTAGTACTTCTATTGAAATAAAAGGAAATTATTTCCATCATGCTTCAGACTATGGAGAAGGAGGAATTGGTTATGGTGTATTGTTAGAAAATCATACTACCAATTGTTTAATAGAAGATAATATTTTTTCCAACTTACGTCATTCAATGATTGTTCAAACTGCAGCGAATAGGAATGTGTTTGGTTATAATTATTCATATGATAGGGAATGGGAGACTTGGACTGCATTTCCATACATAGGCACTGGAGATATAAGTGTACATGCTAATTATCCTTATGCAAATTTATTTGAAGGAAATAAAGTTGCTCTAATTTGGGCAGATGATGCCCACTCAACTATGAACGGACCATATAATACTTTCTTCCGAAATGATGTTGCTGCAAATATAATTTATCTTAACCAAGCGCACTATTCTAATGCAGTTGGTAATTATGTTTATGAAGTTGATACTGATGGTGGACCAATATATCCTATTTTGGGACAGGGTTTTAGTTCAAATAATGTTCTTGATAATGGAGCAAAACAATACAACCCTAATGGGCAGATTTATAATTACACTCATGCTGACTTTTTTGCTCTAGGTTTTCTTGCTCAAGCTAATTCTTTGTGTATGGATTTTTCTTATTACTATGATGATATACCGTCCTTTATCGAACAGTATGACCCATACGTTGTTTCCTGGCCATGTTTGGGAACAACATGCTATGTTGATGGTACTGGCCAAACCGCATATTGGCCAAGAGCTACAATCCCAGCCTCTCAAAGAAAATCAGTTGGAGGGAAAATAACTTTAACTGGTAATTCTTTAATAACGGCTCCTATTATTTCAAGTTTAACTTCTAATCCAAACCCTATTTGTCAAGGTTCTTGGGCAACCATTACATGCAATCTTTCACAAGGATATGGCGATTTAAAGTATTATTGGACAAAAATTGATTTCCCTGTTAGTTATGGGTTTCAGACTTTTGGTGAAGGTGCAAATTATTGCAAAGTTTTTATCCCAAATACAACTAATAAATTAGAAAGTTTATTAGGAAATATACCCACCCTGAAGTGTAGTGTAACTAATATTAAAGGTTCTAGTATATTAACTAGAACAATAACACCCGGTAATTGCGGTGGCTGTCCTACCCTTGCAGTTGAACAGAACGGCAACCTTGTTTATGAAAATACTTTGATTGTTAATTCAATTAGTAATCCTGATAAAGATGTAACAGACTATTATTTAATAAACACACCACTGACTGCAATCAATAATAAAATAAATCTAACAATCTACGAGCCGCAGACTGAACATACCTGGTTTGATAATATCTCGTTATTTGAAGCGAGGGCTAATCCTGATGAGATGATCGTTGTAAATGATGAAGGTCAGGTAATTAATTTTAAGGGAATATTATCTGCAAAGATAGTGCTTAACGACACTTTAGATATTACAGAAAATCTTCTCTCGATGGATTCCGTTACAGTTAATCTTATTGAAGGTGACGTCCTTACTATTACCAGAACTGCTCAATCAATACAATCAGAGAGCGATGTCGTCCTTGGTGGTGAAGAACCACCGATTGCAAAAGATCGTCCTTCTATGTTAATGAATGTAATTACTCATAAACATAGTGACACAAATGTTGAAGAAGTTATAACAGAAAAATTTCCTATAACTAATTTTTTCTTAAGACCAAATAAAAGTATAATTAGTAAAAGATTAAAAAATCTACCAACAGGTACAATTCAAATTGCAATAAACAAAGAACTAACTTTAGATTACTTTGTATTTGTAACAGACTTAAGAACAGCAAGAACCAGGGAATTACCTTTAGTCACAGCAGTTCACAATGTTAATGGAGATATAAAATCTAAACTGACAGGAATTGATCAAAACTATGCAGAGATGTTTCCAACTCAACGCATAGATTTAAGTTTCAGCACAAACACGAACAGCGGAAATAGGGCATATATTCTAAAAACAGTCGGCAGGTATGAAACTGATACAACTTTCCTATCAAAACAAAATTATCTTGCAAAACTTAATGATCTGCCAATCGTTCCAACAGAAAATAAATTATATGATAATTACCCAAATCCTTTCAACCCAAGCACAACAATAAAGTATTCATTAAAAGATGATGGAAAAGTATCTTTGAAAATATTTAATTCTCTTGGTGAAGAAATAAGAACTCTTATAAATGAAATAAAATCTGCAGGCAATTATGAAGTAGAATTCAATGCAAGTGATTTAACCAGTGGTATTTACATATATAGTATTCAGTCTGGAGAATTTGTTTCTGCTAAGAAAATGATATTAATTAAATAAATTACTTTTAAGAAGAGGTTATATAAATGAATGAAAAATTATTACTTGATGATGGAATTGAATTAGAACAAGTTTATCGCAGACCCGAAACTCTTACTGATGTTCCATATCATTACTGCCCGGGTTGTTCACACAGTGTTGTTCATAATGTTCTGATGGAGGTAGTTGCAGAAATGAACATTCAGGAACAAACAATCGGTGTAGCTCCTGTTGGCTGTTCTGTATTTGCATATCATTATATGAATATTGACATGCAGGAAGCTGCTCACGGCAGGGCTGGTGCTGTTGCAACTGGTATTAAAAGGGTTATGCCTGATAAACTTGTATTCTCCTATCAAGGAGATGGTGATCTTGCAGCTATCGGTACCGCAGAAACAATTCACACTGCAAACCGGGGAGAGAACATACTTGTAGTTTTTATCAACAACGGAATTTATGGAATGACCGGCGGACAAATGGCTCCGACTTCTTTACCGGGTATGGTTACTTCAACATCACCTTATGGCAGAGATATTGCAATGGCTGGCTATCCGTTAAAAATAACAGAGTTGATTGCACAATTACCTGCTACATATTATGTTACAAGGCAATCTGCTCATAATCCGAACGCTGTAAGAAAACTTAAAAAAGCAATTACAAAATCTTTTGAATATCAGCAGCAGAAAAAAGGAACTTGCTTTATCGAAGTTGTTTCAAACTGTCCCTCCGGCTGGAAGATGACACCTGTTGAAACAATAAAATATCTTGAAGAAGTAATGTTTCCTTACTATCCGCTCGGTGACCTTAAAGTCCCAAAAAATTAAATTGAAATAAAAAAGGAATTTTAGAAATGACAAAAGAACATGAAATAATTTTTGCCGGATTTGGAGGACAAGGTGTGCTTTCTATGGGCAGATTAATTGCTTATGCAGGTATGATAGAAGGAAAAGAAGTCAGCTGGATGCCTTCATACGGTCCTGAAATGAGAGGCGGTACTGCAAATTGTATTGTAATTGTTTCTGATTCAAGAATCAGTTCACCAATTGTAACCAGGTTTGATACTGCAATATTATTAAATCAGCCGTCAATAGATAAATTTGAAAATTCTGTAAAGCCCGGTGGTTTACTAATTTATGAACAATCAACAGCCGTTAAACCTCCTGCAAGAACTGATATTGATATTATTTGTATTTCAGGTATTGAAGAAGCAAATAAACTTGAAGTAAAACAAGTTGCAAATATGTTTATGGTTGGTGCGTTTTTAGAAAAACGTCCTATATTAAAAAACGAAACAATACTTGAAGCCCTGAAAGAAGCATTACCTGCACGAAGACATAACCTGATACCTGTTAATGAACAGGCATTGTCACGCGGAAGAGAATTAGCAAAACTTGCTGATCAGGTTTCAGTATAATTATTAATAATTATTTGAGGAAGTTATGACTGAGTTGGATATAAAATGCCAGCACGCCTGTAAAAACACTTGTGCAACTTTAAATGAAGCATTGCGCAGAGAAACAGCGATGGTAAGATATTATGAAAGCACACTGGACGAATGCAATATCCCTGAAGTAAATTCATTTATATCAGGATTGGTCGAAGATAAACGAAAAGTTATCCTTAGTCTTATCCAGAAACTGAATGAAATACACGTTCGTTCGCAGACATTAGATGGAATTGCATCAAGCTTTAATAATATTGATGGTTAAGTAAAGTAATTTGCATACACTGACCTGATTAACTATATTTGTGCACTGAATTTTGAAACTGAGTAAGTTCTAAATATTTAAAGAAATAATGATCGCGGGGTGGAGCAATTGGTAGCTCGTCGGGCTCATAACCCGAAGGTTGTAGGTTCAAGTCCTGCCCCCGCTACTAGATAAGTGCAAAAATGAATAGTTTTTGCACTTTTTTTATGTCCTGTCTATTACTTAGCCTTTCAGAAATTTGCTCTTAAAGGTCGATTTCTGAAAAATGTTTCAGAAATTCTTTCAGAACTTTTTAACACTTCTAACTACCTCTGAATGATGTTAAACATCAAGAGGTCAGATGAAAAAACTTTATCTATCCAGGCACAAAAATGGTTACTACTACATCTATTACATTGATCTCAATGGTAAAAGAAAAAGCATAACCACAAAAACCAAAGTTAAATCAGAAGCACTTAAAGCAATATCAAACTTTGATAAGTTGATAAGCAACAATAAAAACATTGTTGCTAATGATTTGACACTCAAACAATTCCGATGGAAATTTCTCAAGCACTCCGAAAGTTACCATTCCTGGAAGACTACTCTGGATTACAAAAGCACTTTTAATGAAATGGAAGAATATTTTGGAAATATATTACTGACTGAGTTTACACAAAGGAACATAGAAGAATTTATTCAAATGAAAATAAGAAAGAAATCTTTGCATACGGGAAGAAGACATTTAATTAACATCAAAGCAATGTTCAGCAAGGCGGTAGCTTATGGTTTTCTTCAAAGTAATCCAGCTAAGAATATTAAGAGAATTAAACCACCTGAAAGACTACCATTATTCTTCACTCGAGAGGAGTTTGATTCGCTGTTGAAAGTAATTGATAATCAGGACTGGAAAGATCTGGTTGAGTTTGCTGTGAATACTGGCCTGAGACAGATGGAAATTCTTAATCTTCACAAGAGACAGTTTAACAAGCAGGATAAACTGATCATTCTTGATAATCATTACCATACTACCAAGTCTCGAAAGATCCGCAATATGCCATTGAACAACAGAGCGCTTGCCATAGTTTCGAGTCGAGTTTCGAGTCCAAGTCCCGTTAACAATGAACTTATTTTCACGCTGAATGGGCAGAGGATTCTGCAGGATAATCTTCAGGATAAATTTCGCAAGTATGTTGTAGCAGCTGAACTTAATCCTAAGCTAACATTTCATTGTTTGCGACATACCTTCGCATCCTGGCTTGTGCAAAAAGGGGTTTCAATTTATGAAGTGAGCAAGCTCTTGGGGCACGCGGATATTAAAACCACTCAGATCTATGCGCATCTTAGAAGTGATGATCTGCGGAATGCTGTGGAGAGACTGGATTAGTCTGGTCTCCCACAAAATCTAAAATAAGTAAGATTTCAATGGCTCTGAACTGAAAGTTTTAAGTGGCCCAAAACGAGGGGTATAAATAGGGCTTAAGAACCATCACCTCTGAGATAAAACTTTTTTTTATTTTTTTATCTAAAAAACTTGACCCTAATCAGAGAAATGTTCATATTAAAAGTATAGGACAACATTTCGAAATAGCCAACCGATAACACCCGGAACAGAAAACCTTGTTTTTAATAGCCCTAGCGCTATATATAAATTGAAATCATACATACGATTATGAAAATTGAATTAGAGAGTAAAATTATCCCGGTTTTAGGTTGGTCTAACTTAGCAGAGTGCAAATGCTATAAACATTTAGCAGAAGATATGAACAACGGAGAAGAGATTATTTACAATACAATAAGAGAGTTAGAGGACGATGGACTCTGCGCATATATTTTTTATAAGGATTATTCTAACAAAACAATATATTCAGTTTATATAGGAAGAATTCACTTCATAGGCAGGCACCCAGATCACTCAGCTCCATTTGCATTTGTTTTTAGTCCATTGAAGAAAGTAAAAGTAAGCAGTGTCGATTATTGTGAGTGCTGTGGCGAACCACAAACTGTAATATTGAAATCAAAAAAACTTTAGGATATTGACAAGGGCTTTGCCGAAATCTTTATTCTAATTATGGACAACTTATAATACCCCACGACATTACTACTTGATAATTGAAAACCTGCAAAATAAAATTTATAGGAATGCTCTTTCAATGAGAGGGCATTCCAGATATTAAAAATCATTTCACAAATATGCAGGAAAATAAATTATTAAATGAATTAGATAAAATAACGGTATCATATTCAGATAAAGCAGTTAATCCAGAACTTGAACACACCTCACTTGAAGAAGTCTTTAATCGAATAAGATCTGATAAACACCTTCAGGAACTTATTGATAACTTCAGGGATGAATCAGATGTAGAAAAAAGAAAGTTATTGAAAAAAACGACCTTACCTTACTTCGTTCTCGCAACATTTGAAAACAACTATCGAGATTCAGATAATCTAATTAGCACCCAGTTTATGTCTATTGATTTTGATCATCTTGATGGAAAAGCAGAAGAGTTGGACCAGAAACTAAAAGCAGATAAAAATGTTTTTGCTTTCTTTAAGTCACCAAGTAATAACAGGAAAGTTTTATATAAGCTTGACCGATCTATTTCAAATGGAGAAGAATACAGTTGGATTTATGATAAAATTCAGGAGGGATTGGATAGCCGATATGGATTCGTTTCCGATACGAACACATCCGATGCAGCCAGAGAAATATTTTACAGTTATGATCCCGACTTATATGTTAATCCTAATGCCGAACCACTGGATACAAGCTGGATTCCAACGCTTGAGAAAAAAGAATTAAAGTTAAACTTGAAAAAGATAGGTGAAGAAGAGACCAAATTTGTTCCTTCAGTTGTTGAGTTCTTAAAAGGTAAAATTGACAATTACGAAGATTGGATGAATTGTGGATTTGCTCTGGCCAATCTTGGTGAAGAGGGAAGAAAATATTTTATCGAGATGAGTGATAATCCTAATTACAATGATGCCCTTGATGAGATTAACAGCAAGTTCGATAATTTTCTCAAGAAAAGAAAAGGAAAGATTACTCTTGCCACGCTATTCGAAATAGCCAAAGGTTATGGCTATGTTTATCCTGAAATTGGAAAAGAACCCAGAAAAATTATTGATCGTTTAGATTTCGCTTCAGAACTTAGAGAAAGATTTAAGCTAGATGATAAGCGTGACCCTAATAAGCCACTTGGATTTCCATTAACTAAATTCAAACAGCTTTCTGAATATACAGATGGTATACAGCCAGGGTTCTATCATTTAGCTGCCGAATCCAACATTGGTAAGACAGCTATATTTACTAATCTCGCGCTTGATTTGTTGGATACTAATTCAGATGTGTCAGTAATGTATTTCTCGCTAGATGATTCAAGAAGATATACAGCTTATAGATTCTTAAGCATTTTATCTCAGCTTCACATTAACAAAATCCAGAAACCAAAGATTGACCCGGTAAATTATCATAAGATTGCCGGTGCCAGAGATAAATTTCTTGATCTTGTAGATAACAATAGACTTATTGTTAAGGATCTTGGAGACCTGACACACATTGATCAACTTCAATCTGCAATTACGGATTATTCAAATATCACAAAATTAGTTGTCTTCATAGATGGTTTATACAATCTTGAGGTAAATGCTAACAGTAACCAGGGAATAAGAATAGAGAATATTGAAAGGGCTCAGAAAGTGAAAGAGATTGTTGATACTTTTAGAATACCATTGCTTTCAACTGGTGAGCTAAGAAAGAAAATGAAGAATGAAGGCAAGAAAACAAAACCAACGCTTCACGATCTGATGGAAACAGGAAAGTACGCTTATAATGCAAATGTTGTCTGGCTGTTATCGCAAATATCATCTCAGCCGCTGACTAATATCGATACCTTAACTCTTGATTTTGCGAAGAATAAACTATCTGATTTCAAGGGTGAGCAATATCTGATTTTCGATAGACCCACAGGAACAATTCGAGAAGCAATTAACTATGTGCCAATGGAAAAGATTGTAAATTCATATGATGAAGACATTGAGCTTGGAGGCGAGAATGAATAATGAACTCACAATTTCCAATAGTAAAAATCGATAGGACTACAATTACAGAACTATTACCGGTATTTATAAATAAAGGAATATTTGCAAAGTATGATGGTCTGCCCGAGAGGGCAGATCTTCTTAATCAGCTTAAACTCGATCTCGGTGTTACTGATCTTACAACCGAGCAGGAAAGAGAATATCTTACACAAATTGGTGAATACAGAACTGACGATTTCGTTGTTCGTGATTATGGAAATTACTTGATCAAGTTTACCTTGAGCAGATATAATGGAAGTCTTAAAGATGATCTGCAAAGAGTAAGTCTGAACAAGCTTGGCCACAGGATAGCGATGGTAATATTATCCGAAGTTTATTCTCAGAGAAAATGGACAGATCTTGAAATACCCAAAGAAAAAATACTTGAATACCTGGGATATTCTTCGGCGAGTAAACAAATTTATGGAGATATCAAAGATGTATTGTTTTCTCTGAGATGGCTTGAGTATGAGTTAATGGAATTTACTAATGCTAGTTCCATTAAACCTAGAATTATTAAAACAGGGAATTTCATTTATGATCTTGAAATAAATCCCAAATCATACATAATGGATATAAATAAAAAATTTGTTGGAACAATTGTATATGTATTAACTCGAGATAAATCTACTTTGCCAGCAAATGCTTTTGAGAGACTTTATATAGATTACCCTACTACCTTACTCCCTTTATCAAAGGATTATTCGCAGGGTGCTTATTTATTGGCTACTTTTCTAATGACACAATTAGGTAATAGTAAACTAAATACATCAACTCATAAAGTGATCGCTCAGAAGATTTCAACATTGATGGAAATAATGAAACTTAACTACAGTCGTGATGATAGAAACACCCAGGCTTTTCTATCTGCTCTGGAAGAAACTCAAATAATCGACCGGGTAGTTCCTGATATTAGCACATTAAAAGATCTTAAGACTTCTCGTATTCAGGATCAGGTAGTTCATCTTTATGTAAAGAAGGACATTAAGCTGCTTGACTCAGAGATAAAAAGTAATCTTTTGGTGACAAAAATGGAGAAAAAGTAATCTTTTGGTGACAAAAAGTAATCTTTTGGTGCCATTTTGTACCTGTAAGTCCTTTAAATACAATGACTTAATTTTACTTATATATCTTATATATACTTATATGTAAAATCCCACTCTGCTTACGCGGCGTGGGATACTACTTAAATTGAAATAGAGGTATTTAATTGAATAATAATAACAAACCAATTTTGGAAAGCTTAACTAGCAAAAAATCTAAAGATCGAGCTGACATAGTTTTTAACAAGCTGCTTGCTCAACATAAAAAACCCAAAAATCATTTTGATGAAGCAAGAACACAAAGCTACACAGCTGCTAATGTGAAACCAGGAGAAAATATAAATGATACAATTTAAGGGCGGGAACGGATCAAGCAAAGAAAAAGCGATCATCATACACGGCGTCTATACTGAATGGGAAGGAGTAGATGCTGAGTACAATTATATGGAGCGAAAGTATGGAAGTTTTGAAATCGAATCTCAGACATTTGTTGATGATGGTGATAAAAAATATGATGTTATGGAAATAAGCTATGCCCTAAACGGAAAGAAAAAAGAGTTATGGTTTGATATTACAAATTTCTATGGGAGGGAATGATATGTTAATCAGGGGAGCGATATAGCTCCCCTAATCTTAAAATTTATTTACTCTACTTGCGAAGCAGTAGTTAATGCAACAGTAAAACTAATAAGAGCTTCATCCATTCTTGATTTGCTGAGTGCAAAATTATAAGTCTCGGCTACTAGCGAGTAATTGTTTAACTCTTTTTGTATCCTAGATTTCTCAACATCCGGATTCCAGAAAGAAACATTTTCGATAAATGTCCGACTATATTTAGTGAAGAAATCTTTCGAGCTGATCACATTATCTACCGTTTCGGTTTTATCAAAAATATATCGAAGATCTTCAAGATAATATCCCCACCATTCCCTGAGTGGCTCGTCTCTGAATAATTGAGGAAGTACTTTATGCAAATGTGGTACGGCAGAAATATTGTCTTTTGGTTGTACTGCAAATCCATACAACTGGAAATAGCTAGAGTCTTCGTCAAAAACTATAGATCTACGTGATATTTCTATCCAAGCGTAAAGTGAGATAACACCTTTACTCGCTAACAAAGGGGCTGAATCAATAATAATATATTTGTCCCCTGATTTCCCTGCGCAAACATACCAGTGACCATCATCTTCTTCATTCTTGTCCCAATTAGCATATAAGATGACAGGTGATCCATTATCCAGATACTCATCTAATAATTTTTGTGATTCGGTTTCTGAATAATTATCAATCAATACTGATGTGCATTTAGCTTTTTTAATTCCGCTTAAAATTCCTCTCTCACTGGTTCCCACATCAGAAGAAATTTTTTGGTAGGTATTTCTATTTAAGAAGTTATACCACTTTAAATTCTTTTTTACAGATCTTGTAATGGAGGTGTAGTTCGATGAATTCTTAAAATTGTCAATCTCACCTGTGATGGCAACTAGATTCAGTGCGTGACCCAATGCGTATGCGCCGCAAGAGCCTTCATAATCAGGTTGGTATTCAAAACCTAAAGGTTTGTCGTACATATGATGCCTTTTATAAATAACGAAAAACAATCTAAAGAAAATTAATTATTGAGAAATGAATAATCAATTGTTACTTAAATCTTGCTGGGTCCCATCGGGTCCTTTTCATACCCCCCCCAATTCTCAGATTTCACGAATAAAAAATTCCACACTGCTCAAACGTAGTGAATATACTTAAACTTGAAAGGATTAAAAACATTCTGAATTCAAAGGCTGTTCTCTCGGTAAATCAAGTATATTTTCAATCACTCTAACTTAAAATTAACAGGAATTACCCAAATAGCTTTTATAGGTCTTCCATTCCTTTTTCCAAGCGGGAAAAATTTAGTTTTTTTTACAGCATCTATCGCGGCTTGATCAAGACCATCTGAATCTTTTGATCTTGCCACAGCGTACGCTACTGTTCCGTCCGTATTTATGTAAGTATTCACATAAACTAAACCTTCAATTCCATTCCTTTTTGCATTTTGGGGATAGATTATATTATTCTGTATTACTTCCCAACCGCCAATCGGTTCGGGCCTTAAAGTGTATTCTGTAAATTCCATAGCTTCATTAGAAAATTCTTCAATCTCTGGAGCTGGATCAATGGGTGGTGTACCTATAGGTTCAGGATCAATATTCAGCTTTTTATATTTTTCTAATACAAGCTCGTTTAATATATCTGCATACGATTTTAAATAATTCTCCAAGCTCTTCCATATGGAATTTTTTTCTGAGGAAAATTCTTTTTGCTCTACAATTTCACAATCAGATAAAACAATTACTTTATCGACTCCTCCCATTGATACATAGTTACTGATCTTTCCTTTGACAACACACATATAGCCCAGTCCCAAATCATTTAGCTGAGCCTTTCGCGAATTAGGGAAAATGCATTTAAATCTAGCGTGAAGTAATAAATACCAATTGCCATAATTATCTTTATTAATATCTGAAATAACACCCTCAATCTGATAATATTTGTTTAGGTACTTATTTTCTGCTGCATATGGATTTTCTGCAAAATCAAAATAAATTGTAGCTGCATCGATTCCACTTTGAGACTTGATTTTTTTCTTAATCTGCTCTTTTGAGTTAGAGTATTTATTATTGGCCTTTTTGTGAAGGGCGGATAATTTGTTAGAGTATTTTGTAAATCGGGATGTAAATTCAAAAATTGCATCAACACTTACGTCATTTAGATCATTACTTAACCATTTTTTGATTTTGCTAATTGCCCCCTCTAAAGAGTAAATAGTTTGTTTCTCTTCAGAGTCAGTATCTATTTGTTTTGTTTCTTTGAAGGTTTCAACCTTGTCCTTTATACAGCGAACACAAAACTTATCTGACTTAACATGATTACTCAAGTTAATACTCCCATTGACTGCTATCAGGTATAGAT
This sequence comes from Ignavibacteriota bacterium, assembly GCA_013285425.1. Lineage (GTDB taxonomy): Bacteria > Bacteroidota > Ignavibacteria > Ignavibacteriales > Ignavibacteriaceae > IGN3. Next base: position 3,692,034 of record CP053447.1, on the reverse strand, counting down.
AGTAAGTAAGAGCCCTGTTGAACTCTGATGAAGTCAAAAAATTAGCATAATAATCTAACCCTGAATTTTCAAATCCGCCACCCAACAATGCCGAGAAACCGCTTATGTCTGTTCCACTTCCTTCACCAGTTCCTTGACCAATCGACTTTAGTGCATTACCGTCATTGGTTACAACTGTTGCTAGAGTTTGAAATTCTGTAGCAGTGGGGATATGCCACCCATCTGGACAAATTCCTTGAGCTCCCTCAATGGTCACATACTGCATTGCTTCATTCCACTGATATAATCCACCATATTTATCACAGTTAGACTCGAGATCATTGTAACAATATTTTTCTAGAATATTATTATTCTTTTGTGAATTATTTCCATCAATCAGCTTTCCAACATTCAAGTTTTCTTTAAGCCAAATTTGATTTCCAATTTTTATAGTATTATAGGTTTTACCCATATATTGAACAGTTTGAGCATTATTAGCAAGAGAAAACAATATAAGAACTATAAAACAGGTTAACAATCTTGTTTTCATAATATTTTCCTTTTAATAATATTGTTCTTAAAGAGATGACGGCTTGGTAAAAATATATGCAATACTGATGGGCGAATTAGCGATAATATTTCGCAAATATTTAGAAAAGTATTATAAATCCGCTTTTTCATACTTTCCAATAGTTTTCTCAGGAATAACATCTCAAGAAAGATAGAGATTTTTTTATTTAACCTGAAATAAACAGCAAATTAATCATAATTGTAATCGTCATAAAAAATGCTTCCGAGTTTGTTGTTATTTTTGAGTCCAATCAATTATTTTTAATATTATTAAATAATGTAACTTGAAGAAAACTCTTCTTGAATAACTAAATATTTAGAGTTAGAGTTCACAATGGGTTTATTTTTCATATTCAACTGATTTTACTTTTAATGCACCAATAAAAGTCCTATTCAGGGCAGTACAGGAGGCAATCGAAAGTATTAAAATTATTGAATCGTCTGAAACTTTTGAAAATCAGAATATTATTATTGCAATGACGAAATTTAATATGTTCCGCTCCTACGGGCAGAAAATCGAAATAAGGTTTCAAGCAGTTGATAAGTTAAATACTAAAGTTTTAATTTCTTCCAGTGTCCCTATTTTAACATTCCGTTATGATAAAGAGGCTTGTAATAATATTATTTACGAAACAAAAAGAGTTTTATTATTAGATAAATACAGAGAACTTATCGAAAACGATAAAGTTACCATATCCAAAAACTCTGTTAGCCAAGATCCGTATGGCGAATTGATAAAACTTAAAAAATTATTAGATGCGGGAATAATTTCTGAGATTGATTTTGAAAGTAAAAAACAAGATTTATTATCACAATTACAATAAAAGGTAACAAATGAAGGCAATAATTTTAGCAATAATTATTGTAGCTATTATTATTTGGCGTAGTGTTCAAAAAAGCAACTCACAATCACTTAATATTAAGGAAAGCGTACTAGCAAAATCTGCTATTAAGGAAAAGCAGCAAAAAGACAATATCTCCTCAGATGAGTTCAAGGATAAACTTATGAAATTTTTTAACCTTTATAAAAGTAATATAATTGATGGTAAAGAATTTGAGAATCATAAGAAAATTCTTATAGAATCGTTAGTCGACAAAAATCTAACTGAATCTAAAATAGATTTTCTCTTAGGATTGTCAGCTCTTAGCAACGAAAATATTTTATCAAAGGATGATCTCTCAAATATCAAGAATACAATTGGTATATAGAGGAGATAGAAATTTATACTCGTTTGAATGAAATTAACAAAACCTAAGAGAGATACTATCTTTCTTTATTCTCAGTGATCTGGGAGTTTTTTAATCGAATCATATTTGAAAATATTTTTAATTAAGTGATTACAAATGGAAAATTCATTAAATAGAAAAGAGCCTTGGTTAGCAGCAATACTATCCCTTTTTATTGGAGGAGTTGGTCAAATTTATTGTGGCAAAATTGGTCGAGGCATAATATTTTTAATTATTGATCTTATATTATGGTTTACAATTATTGGTGCATTGGTCTGGGGAATTGTAGCGGCGGTTGATGCCTATAATATTGCAAAAGATATAAATTATAAGATTGACATTGAAAAAGTTAATAACGACTATGATAATCATCTGGAAGTCAAAGGGTCTGAACAATTACAACCAACGGTAGAAATAAAAATTGATAATTTTATCGATGACTTAAAGAAGACATATAAATTATATGCTCTCCAGATATACAGTGAAGATGAATATAGGAGCAAAAAGGACGTAATAATAAACACTCTTGCCAATAAAAAATTATCTTGCAGTTCGATAGACTTTTTAACATCATTAGTTGAATTAAAAGAACAAAAAATTCTGAACGTCGAAGATATCAATAAGATCAAAATGCTAATTATATGATTTTAAGATTATACTGATCTATACAGAGAAGTTATATTTTCTTTAGGAACACAGTACCTAGAACAACCCTCATATCGAATATCAGATCTACTTCAAATTTATTCTTAGGTTTATGTGATTTCCTACAGAGAAATGGGTTTGTAAATTTTTTTGTTTCAAATTTTTAAGCTATAAAGAGCCAGAAGGCTCTTGATTACCTGGGTTTTTATACTTCAGGATAAGGCAAAATTGTTTTATTAAGATAATTTGCCTGTTCTTGAGTTTTACATACAATAGTAATATCCCCAACAAACAATTGTCCTTTAGTATGTTTTTCTGTTAGTCTAGCAATTGCATTATTGAATCCTGTAACCCACTCATCTAAAGTTAGTCCAGTTTTACTATGGCCAACAAGTGGCATTGTTATACCAGAAGCAGCTCCCATAAATCCTAATATATTTACAGAAGCAATGGTATTGACTATCATTTGTTCAAAGCTTTCTGGATGCCCTGTTCCAGGAAAACCTATTAACAAACCGGTGAATGGTGCGTTATCTTTCATATAGTATGTAAGTACATCACCATATTTTGAAACTGTTTTAGAGTCTTCTTTATACTCAAGCAATTCTTCATCTTTTAAATAAGGCAAAGCTTGAGACATAAGTGAAGTTTTACTTTCACAATGCCCTCGAATATTAGAACCAACAAGTAAATAAGTGGAAGGATAATCAAACATATTTCCGACAACAATTTTTATCATTTATTACACTCTTATAATTATTCAATAATTTGGTATTCTAATAGACCCTCAAGCAGTTCCTTCTGCTCCTGATTCTTAGCTGCTAAACTAAATGTTTCGAATCTTCTGTAATTACCGGTCTCTTTTAACATTGAAAATCTTTCGTTCAATCCTTTCATAAATTCTTCAAATGTTAGTCCTCCGACATTAGTTCCAACAGGTGGAGCAGAGATTGATACTCTTCTTTTAATCTCTCCCGCTAATCCATATCCGTAAGAAAAAAGATTCTTGAGCATAATGTCAAAAGATTCAGGATTACCGGTACCAGGAAATCCAACACAAACAGTCATAAATCTGTCTGAAAGATTTTCGGGTTTCATAACGAGCACATCACCGTAAGCAAGTCGACCTTCCTTAGTTTCAAAATCAAATTTCTCCTTAAATTTATCACCGGCAAGTGTGAATGTCTGAGACATAAGAGATGTTGGTTTTTCACAGGGCTTGTGTATGTTGCTCTGTACTAAGAGTATGTCGGCTGGTATATCAAACACATTTGAAATCAGAACTTGTATTTTCATAAGTTTCCCACTGATAATGATATGTTGAGAATATATATGCTAATTTAATTATTACTGTGAAGAAAATAAAAGGAGAGACAAGCTCTCCTTAAATTACTGTAATGAGTTTCCATTTATTTTACTTCTCGCAATGAACAAAGTAACAGCCAAAGATTTTGCATCCATCAATCCGCCAAGTTCATTCTGAATTTTAACTGCATCTCTGCAGGAGGCGAGCATTAAATCATAAAAGTAATCACCGCCATTACTTTTATTCAGTTCATTTGCAGGACTTTCAAGATTTTTCCTTTCGACTTTTATATCATATCGAGTTACAATCTTTGTTCCTTTCTGCTCTGCGTATTTTGTGATCTCAAATCTGTCACCTTTCTTTAGTGATTTAATTTGTTCATTGACTTCCTCAGGAGCAAAATAAAGGACTTCCTCACCGTTCCGGTCTTTAAGTGTGTACATCCAGTAAGATCCATACCTGCTCTGTCCTGAAATTGGTTCATCAAATAACAACTCTAAGCTTACTGTTTTGTTCAGCTCTAACTCCAGTTTCTTTCGTTCTGCCATTCTCTTCCTCACTTTCTTCTCTTAGTTTATATGAAAATTCTTCTTTGCCTTCAATTACCTTAATTCCGGGAGGAACTGGTTTTGTCTTGATGTAAGTCTTTATCTTGTTCAGATCAGGCTTAACCTGTTCAGGAATAATTGTAAGCATCTCAGGTTTTGCTTTCTTTAGAAACAGATCAACATCGTCCACTTCAACACGATCAGGTTTTTTGTGCATTTTCAAAGTACCGTTAGTAAGTGGAATGCTTTTTACTCCTCGCTCCCTGATAAAACCCTCCAGCTTTAATTCAAGCCATTTGACTTTTTCCTGAAGCTGAGCGTTTTTCTGCAGAACAAAGTTGTTGATCATAGAACACTCTTTCTCTGCCTGAGAGAAATTGTAAGAGATTTGATTATTGATCTGTTTAATCTGCAGAAGAAGTAAATCAAAATATGCTTCATCTCTTTCGAATTCCTTTTGCTCAACTTCTTGCAAGAGTTCATCGAGAAAATTCATTTCCATAATTGTTTACCTCTGAAACTTCTGATTATTACTACTGTCACCAGTTCCAGAACTATCCTACCTGCCAGCTTTGCGATTTCTGTTACCTTTTTTCTGTTGATTCTCATTGCGTTTCAATTCCTTTCCGTTTAATTCTTCTTTTAATATTTCAATTATGGCTTCTGTCAGCCTGACTCCTATTTTGATCAATTTCTTGGGTTCCATATTTTTTATTCCTTTCTAAGTACTGTGTAACAGCTTCGTTAACTAATTTTGTCATAGGTGTCTTTCTTTCATCTGAATGCTTGAGCAGGTAGAGTTCTCTTACAAGTTCTGGTTTTATCTTAGGACTATATGGCATAAAGATCCTCCTCATTTATCCCCATTCCGCATACTTCACATTTGTTGAATAGCTTCCCATCATAGTAGGTCGTCTGACAAAAACACCAGGGACATTCAATCATAATCTCATCGAAATCAGATGTAACGGGGTAATGAAACTGTCTGTCAAACCATCTGCTTTTTGCAGGATAGTATTTCTGATATGATTCAACACCTTCTTTGTTTATGATGAGTGCATAATTATTCTGCATCTCGTAGAAATGAAAAGACCTTTCTCCAAGGTTAAATCCTCTTTGAGTAACTGATTCAATGTTCAGTGACTGCTGCATTATTTCTCTTTCACTGCAGAAGTATAGAATGTCACTCTTGGAATCGTAATACAGATCGATTGGATTATCTTTCTTTATAAGAATCAGTTTATCAGGATCATTCCTGTCAATAACAGCTACTGCAAATGACCCTTCAATTCTGTCAAATAATCTTTTTATTCTATCACCTTTGGTTTTGATTGAGAGCAAATGCAGAATGCTTTCGCTATCGACTTCTGCATCTCTTTCTTTCTTCCCAAAGATCTCTTTATCGTTATAGATTATACCATTATGAACTATTGCTATTCCGTTCTTTGAGAAAAGAGGGTGATTGTTTGCATTGTTCTTTTCACTTCCCTGTGTTTTCATTCTTGTATGAAGTATCATAACTTGTGGAAGAGTAAGACTTTCCCAATCTGCTTCTTTAATAAGTTCTGATGACTTAATCGGTTTTTTATGAACGATGAGATTATTGTCCTCAATAAAAGCAAACCCGCAAGCATCTCTGCCGCGGGTCTCAAGTAAACTGAACATATTTGTTATTTTTTCTTTATCGGGTATAGTTTTCCCAAAGGAATAATAACCCATTATTCCACACATATTAAACTCCGTTTTAGTTATTGTAGATTGTTGGGGTAGGTGGTTAGGTAGTATCTAATTCTTGAACTGATGTAATCTGCTTTATCATTTCAATAATTTGTTGCTGGTTGTTCTTACGAAGTGATAATGATATTCCAAGTCTGTTGCATCCTGGACTGGATAAAACAGTTACTTTGATATCATTTAAGAGAACATAACTCTGTACTCTGTCAAAAAGATCACTGCTTGCTGAGAGTTGATATTCATCTCTGTCGACTAGTCCGAATACATAAATCGGATTATCAACTAAACCAACTTTATCCTTAATTGTTTTAAGCAGAATATCTTTATCATTTATGAATATCGATCTTCTTGTTTCAACTTTACCTTGCAGCCAGCTTCGTGAAAGTTTTACTACCAGTTCTCTATCACTGTCACTTACATCAGGATTATCCGGTGCATCATCATCAAAATCACTTTCGTAGCAATCGGCACAATAAGGATCACCGTCATCATTGTAGTGTGCTGATTCTCTGTAAATAACTGAATCACACCTGCAGCAGTAATTGAACATATTATCGAAGCAATCTTCACAATAGGGCTCCTCGAACGCCCATCTTACTTCATCGTCGTGAAGTTCGTCTTCACAATTATGACAATGCATATCAGGCAGCCCTCCTTAAACCCCAGTTTGGTAGTATGTCCTGGTTCCAGTTTAATCTTTTGCCAAGAAGAGTATCAAGTTCTTTAAGTCCTTCTTTACAGTCATCTGGAATAGTATGCAAAGAATGTTTTAGTGATTTAAGAAAAGTACAGGAATGCTGTCTGTTCTTAAGTTCATTGAAATCTATTTTATCTTCAAGAACTCCAACAACAGCAAGCTTTGAAAGTGTGAGATGAACTAGTGTAACTGAAGGTGAAAGCAAAAACGAACCAGGCGTTCGATATTCAAATCCGTAACTCTTTCTTCTGTAAGCACCTTTCTTTCCGTAACCTGATCGTTCTCTTTTCTGTCTCTGCACTTTATCATCAATGCAGTTAGATAAACTTCCAAGAACAATATCGAGTCCATCAATTACTTCAGGTATTGGATCGATTGAAATGTGTGTGTGTCCCCCTATAGAATAATCATTAACATAGTGGCCAGAAATAAATTCAAGATCAGGTGCTTTATCGTGACCGTAGTCTAGTATCTGGTAGATCTTCGCAGTTAGATCAACAGGAGATTCAGAAAAACCTGGGCGGATTTCAGCTGTGGATTCGCAGCCATCTAGACCGAATGAAGAATTAGATTTGAAATAATTATGAGCAGGAACAAACTGACCGTTGCGATGACAGATCAACTCAGGATCGCAGCCAATAGTAAAAGACATAGTAACTCCTAATTAGTTTGTATATCATTCTTATACCCAAAGCAACTTGAATTAACCGGGGAAACAATGAAAAAGCAGACAAGAGATATGAGGAAAGCAAACAATAGATAAGACAAAAGCAGAGAAAAGGTAAAGCGAAGCCAAATCAAAAGAAGAAGAAACACAGACTAGTTACAATTTAAAAGCAAGCGAAAAGTTATTGTCTGTATGTGATTGAAAATAAATGATTTGGCTTTTCAAAAAAATAAAATTTTATTGGATATCCTTTAAAAATCTTTAATTCAGGGCTAATTTTGTTTCAATAAACTTAATCTTGTATTGCAAATTTTAGTGGAGTTATCAAAACATATGGAAAAAATAAAAAAATTTATTAAAGATGGTTATTTGAATGAAGCTCTAATAGAAATTGATGTTGAATTAAGTAGAAGTTTTAATCTGAGCGATGAAAAATCACGATCAGAATATATCGGATTAAAGAGTTTAAAGAAAACGTTACAAGGATTTCTTAAGTCAAAGAGAAAAAGTAAAAAGGGAAAAGGGGGACAGACACTAAGTAGTATACTTAGCAGTAGTCAAAACTATGCCTGGCTTTCAACTTCCAAAATATCACCTGCAGGCTTAGCTGATAATACAGATGTCATTGATCCGATTATAAAGAAAAGGGAGAATGAGCTAATTGCTATCGCAAAAACAAACGACGAAGCGTACAAAGAGGATTTAGCTGCTTTAGCATATGCAATTGATGAAGAAAATACCCCGATTTTATTTTATGGTGAAATCGGAGTTGGAAAAAGTTTCCTGGCAGAGAAGATCCATAGTATAAGTAAAAGAAAGAATAGCAAATTTGTAACTGTAAACTGCGCGGGTCTAAATGAAACAAATCTTTATCCAAATTTGTTCGGTGCTGAAAAGGGTTCTTATACAGGTTCTGTTAAAGAGCTTAAAGGAATGATGAGAGAGGCAGATGGTGGTACTTTGTTTATTGATGAAATTGATAAAGCTCCAAAAGAAATAAGGTATCATCTGATGACATTCATCGATACAAAAAAGTATTACCCGCTTGGAAGTGAAAAATTTAAAATTGCCGATGTTAGAATATTAGTGGGCACAAACAAGGACTTGAAGTTATTAGCGTCCAAAGGAGAATTTGAAGCAGATTTATATTCAAGGGTAGCTGGTAGGATAATTCATATTCCACCCCTCAGAGACAGAAGAGAAGACATACCGCTGTTAATTGATACAGTTATTAACGAGTACAATAATAAAAACAAAAACCAGGTTAGTCTTGATATGGGAGCGTTTGAATATTTACTTAATTGCTCCTGGCCTCAAAACGCAAGACAATTGATATACTACTTATTACAGAGATTTAGTGATTGCAGTAGAAATAATTTGAGAATTTTAACTTTAGAGATGATAGAAAAGAATTCTCCTGGTGAGATGTCTGTTGGTTCGCCTAAAGATTTTGCCGGATTTGAATCTACCATAAAAAACTTCCTTGAAACCTGGGAAGCAAACAGTGGAAAATATATTAGTGATTTTTTAGAACCTGTTGTTGCTAAGATTTATATGGAAGATTATAACCCTCATATGAATCAAAGTAAAAAGTATGATGATGCGATGAAAATACTTGGAATCAGCGGTGACAGACGAACAGACTCCACACTTTACAAACAATATCTTAAGTACGAAGAGATAAAAAAGAAATTTTCATAAACATCCACAACATATTTTGAACATCTTCAAAATCCTTTGAACAACTTCAAAGGATTTTTTTATTTCCAAACCTAAAAACTTCGAATTCATTCTAGAATCAAATAAAACCACTCTGGTATAATCAATGCCTAAGGCCGATCAGAAAATGTTCTTTGACATACTGATCAGCCTGGTTTCACAAGACCAGAGAGTCTACCGGGGCTCTATATAAAAATTGTGAAAAACTATTAAATAATTTTTTCAACAAAATTTGAAAGGTCACTACAATGACAGACGTAATTGCAAACCCAGAAGAACTCAACCCAACTAATGGAGAGCGAAACAATGAAAACCTTCAGAATAATTCTGGAGAGAGCACACAACCTGAAAATGCAGAAACAAAAAATGGTTCAGGAAGAAGACACTACAGAAAGGACAACAAAATAATTGCTAATTTTAAAAGAACTAGAGACCAAAAAAAACAGAAAGAAGAGAGGCTTAATAAAGAAATAGCTGACAAAAAAGCTGATCTGGATCGAGGATATTTAATAGTTCCGCTTGGTGATGACACTGAAAAAGTAAAACACGTAACCTTAGATATAACTGATAAAGAGATTATTAAGGCGGTAATTGAAGAGAAAAAATTAGAAAAATTTGATGTAGAGCAGGAAATAAAGAAAATAGATAATGATATTTTAATCTTGGCATCAGCAAAACGATCAACAAACAGAAATAAATTAAACAAGAAGAAAGCGTACTTAAAGGAATCTGAATTAGTGAAGAGAATTGATAAGGAACTGGATAAGGCATCTAAGAATGGTAGTAAAGATTTAGTTTCTAAGATTGAGCAACAGGTTAAAGAAGGGAAGACTGTTAAAGCGTATGAATCCTTAAAATCCTTCTTGTCCCAGGAAGTTAAAACAGTATCGAAAAAACTCAGTAAGTCTTCTCAACTTGAGCAGAAAGTGCTGGAAAGGGTACTTGATAAATTAAATACCTCTGAATCATAATCACCCAATAACAGGCGGGCTACGGCCCGCTTTCCCTATCACTATTCAAACGGGAAAGAATCAATGGTACAACAGATTAAAAGCAGAGTATCAAAACCAAGGTTTGATTCTCTAACAGATTTATACCAGCTTAAATTCAAGAAGATAGTTCTTGAATCGGATAGCAGGACTCAATTCTACCTTAGAAAAAACGAGCTTCAAAGAATCAGTGAAAAAATTCTTCCGATGGGTATCAAATTCATCATTCAGGATGAAACATTATACAAAGAACCAGAATTAGTAAATGTAAAAGTGATTCTGGAAAGAATCGATAAACAGGAATTTCAGATAAGATTCGAAGAAAGTAGTGAAATCGATAGGTGGAGCGGTGATTTAGCGATGTACGGATACTATGAAGAAAGAAAAGAGATGCTTAGAAGTAGACAGTTTGATGTATTTGATCTAATTGTTGAAACGACTTATTCAGACAAACAATGTTTTCTGATTCAGTACTCTGTTCAAATAGCGGACGTATTCAGTGTTCAGATACTTAAGCTGGTAAGAAAAGCTACTGATGCGGTGCATAACTCATCAGAAGAAATAAATAATTCACATTTTATGTATTTAAACTGAAAGGTAAGACTATGAAAAAAAGTAAATCTCTTCTTAGTAGTAATGATGAATTACAAAAAGAAAAAGAGGATGCAATTGATAATGTTTATGAATACAATAAAGTTTTAATCGTTGGGAAAAAGAAGAATGTAAAGATTATTGAAAGTATTATTGATCTCATAAGCAAGCAATATAAAAACAAATTACTTTCAGTATCTCTCGATGGCAGAGATTTAGAATTGGTTTGGGATAAAAATGAACCAGAACATTTCAGGAAAAAAGATATTGCTAGCATCGAAAAAATGGTTAACTCCAAAATCTCGATTACTCATACAAGTATAGATCGGACTAAAGCCATAAAGCAACTGAACAAATAACAATAGTTCCTCTTCTAGCCGGCAGAGATGCCGGCTTTTTTGTTTTAAAGCCCCATAAGTTTTTCGATAAAAACACTTCTCATAGTTTGGAGTATTCTTTATTTTTAACTGTAATGATTGGAAAGTTGCTGACACTATGAGCAAGTTCTGCGAAGAATCCTTCCTAAGAGCCGAGTTGGTGGGTAGGGCACTAAAACTTAAAAATACAGATGTAATATGAAGGTAAAAGATTTACGAGTTTTCAGGAAATTCTATAAGGAAGATGTCCGCAAAATAAAAGACCCATCTAGAAATGAACATTTCATCGGACACTCATATCAGAATGGTTTGGAACAGGTATTTGGTTTTTTTGAATTGTTTCACGCTGACAAAAGAGATATTGATAAGTTTATTACTCCATTCCTTGATATGGCTCAAGACTGGCAGGCCATCTATGAATTTTTACAAAATGCTTTCGACGCAAAAAGTAAAACTTTTGCACTAGTTTTTGACGAAGATTATTTGATCGCATTTAACGATGGTGAGCAATTCTCATTTGAAGGTATTAGATCAATTTTGAACATAGGGCAATCTACTAAAGAATCAAAAAGTAATATTGGGAAGTTTGGAGTAGGCTTTAAAATTGTTCACAGATTGATAGGCGAATCAAATGGGAAAGGTGAATTGAAGAAGCTAAATGGTCCAATACTTTTTAGCTGGAAAACTAATTCTGATCTTCAATCATTTCTAAATTATGACTCTACCCAAAATATAATTCATTGTGAACCAAAAATTATACATGTGGATGGGGGCTACACCTGTGAAGATGATTATCCTTGGTTGATTAAAATTCTAGTAACAAATTTTCCTTGTGGTGTTAACGATGAGATTTATGATTTTAACTATAATAAAATTTCCAACACACTCTCTATTGAGGAACTCACTAAATTTATAAAATTTGCAAAAGAGAAGCTGTTCAAAAATCATCTATCAGATTTAAGCAAATTTAATCGTGGGACGATAACGTTTCTTAAATTAGGAAAGAATAAAAACGAAAGGTTAGAAGAAAATCACGTTCGTAAAGGTATTAGCTATTCTTTAAGCATCCTAAATAACTTAGGGGAAAAATATACATCACATAAACTTGAAAAAGTTTATCTGAATGATCTTGCTAATCCATTCCAACCAGCTGATATTTCTATTTATGAATTTATTATCGCCCAAAACGATACTTCGTATAAAGATATTACTAGTGATCTAACAGATGAAGAAAAACCTGAATTTGTCGAGTTCTATCTTGGTGTATCCAATAGTAGTGATGATACCTCAATAAAGAGTAATCCTAATTTCTATCTTTATTTTCCAATTAGTGATGAATTACATAAATATAATTTTATAATTCACTGCAATATTTTTCATAATCTCAGTCAACGCACTAGTTTAGATGATGGTGCAAGAAATAAAAAACTGTTAAAATGCCTTTCAGATAAAATCATCTCAAAACTAGAATTTCTCAAAACAAAAGATTTCAAAGAGTATACTAAAATTTATTCAGCAATTCTATCTTCCGAGTGGAGTTCTCTACCCAATAAGTTGTGGGTGTACGAATATCTAATGAAACCACTATCGGATTATGCCAAGAAAAATGTTCCAACGATTTCAGACAGAGCGATTTTAAAAGAAAATGTTAGGATAAAAGATACTGCCTTGGGTATCAATCCTTCTCATTTTGCTGTGAAACAATTTGACTGGTTTTATTCGGATGAGGAGGTTTTAATTTCAGCAGCAAAAACCCCAGCGAAATTAAATTTAAAACCTGCATCATTAACCGACCTAATTATTTCCTCATCAGATGTTAAAATTATTAATGAATGGATAGGAAATAATAAGGATACTATAGGCCAAATATTAGTTGAGCTAAACAAAGCCCATATAAAACGAGATGAAACTGTTCCTAGCGGAGGACAATTAATAAGACAGACTAACTTGTTAACCAAGAGACTCAATGAATTAAAATTATTTTCATTTGCAGATGGGGAATTTTATTCAGTTAACGAAATAAAATCTAGCGCCGAACGAATATTAATTACGGAAGATTTCAATAGCATTTTGGAAGTCTTAAAAAAACTTGGATTCAAATATTATCAGTTAGATTCAAGTAAACTTATCAATGTCTACGATTTTCTTGCGGGTGAATTTGGATATCTCAAAGACAAAAATAAGTTTCTTGATTATTTATCAATCAAACTTGATAGCTCAAAGAATGCTTTAAGTTTAGATGACATCCAAATACTAATTTCTTTTTTCAATGCTATTTCTGCCCCAATGTTTAATAAATTGCTTTTTACAAAGGAGCAGAATGGTTATCGAGTTGAAAAGAGGGGCGAAAATGTCCATCAGTACTTCATTGCTCCGAAGCACCAAAAATTGAAGAATTTTATAAGTGAAAATCTGAAGGACTACTTAGTTCAATTACCCGATGAATTATACTTGGTGGTTGAGAATAAAAGTGGTCTTCTTGAAGAGGTCGCTTTATATAAAAAAATTATGTCTCTGATTAAAGATTTTCCACCTTTTATTGATGCCATAGCTGAAGCAGATAGCAAAGAAGTTCAAAGAGAATATCTGGATAAATTCAAATATGTAGAACTATTAGAAGGTACTGTTTACAATAAGGAAACTTTTGAACATAAAATTCTAACCTTAGCTCGAAGTATCGATTATGATATAATCAGAGAGAAAGTAAGAATTAGGACAATTAACGGTGCTCTAATATCACTCGAGTCCATATCCTTTCATAACAAAGTAGTCTTTAAGAAGATAGAAAGTGATGATTCTGAAAAATACGAACTTATACTTTCAAAAATTCTTCCGAATTATTCTCAATCTTCTGAGTTAATTGAAAAAGTATTAAAATCTTTTATTGATTTTAATCATAATAATCTTGGACAGTTTCTTGGAATAGGAAGAGGTAAACCAAAATCAGAAATAATAAATGAGTTAAGTTCAAATATCGAAAATGCTCATCAATTAGCTTTTTTACTTTTATATCTAACCGAAAATTCTAAGAAAGATATTGATTTTACTAAATACAAAATTCAGGACAGGCAAGGAGTATTTAATAATCTGCAAAAAGGCAAATATTATACGGAGGATTTAAAGTATATCCACAAAGAAAAATTATTGAATCAAAAATATACTGAAGTTAAGGATCTCCTAAGACTAAGTTCAGAGAATCCTCAATTTGAAATTGAGGGAACAAGTATAGTAGTTGAACCATTCTTCAAAGATGGTGTGTTTTTTTGTTTTCCACTAAAGAATGAATTAAAAGATGATTTAGAAGCTCAACAAGAAATTTTTATGGCAATGTATAAAAAATATTCATCATTGAATGATAGACCAGAGAAGATTGAAATAGACGGAACAGTATGGAATCAAAATAGTGCTGCAGAATTAAAATATACAAATGAAAACAAAAATTTAATATTAGGATTCAACCCAGAAAAATCAGTTTATCCAGATTTTTATGCTACTGATGAGGAAAAGCTACCAGACTGGATTAAAGCAGGAATCGAAAAGTCAGAAACCTCGCTTAAGCTTCAATTTCTTTCAGCAATAGGAGTAAATATGGAATCCTCTGAACTCATACAGCTGAGGAAGGCACTTTTGGGTAAAGTGGAAACTGATGAGCAAACCATAGTTAATCTTGCCAAATTACAGCGGGGATACCTTTCAAGAACAATGGAGTGGTTAACAAGTAGAAAAATAATTATTTCCGAGAATATGCCTCAGTTAAAATATGTTAGAAAGATAGTTGACATAATTCCATTCTCGTATTCAACACCTGCCCCAATAATTTGTAGCATAACTGAGGATCATACTTTCAGATATAGTATCATTAGGTTCAATGCTGATACAAAAGTTTGGTGCATTGATTCAGATTTAAAGGAAGAACTAAAAAATTATGGGGAAAATATTCTATCGAAAATATTTAGTACAATTGATGGATCCTTAATTGACCTGGATTTATTTCCAACTCAGGAGGATGAAAAGCTTTCATTAAAAAGAATAGAGATACACCTCGAACTAAATAAAGAGAAGTTGTTAAATGAATGCACAGAGTTGTTTAACGAGTATTATAAACTTTGGAAGCAAGAATTAAAAGGATTGTTTAAAATCTATAAAACTCCATTTGGTAGTTCTAATCTTTCGTATAATATATACTTTAACAATATACTTATTGACTCTATAGATATTGTAAAAAAAATCGATATTGATGCTGAAGGCAATATATTCTTCACAGGTAATGAAAATGAATTGATACAGGTATTAGAAGAGATTATTGACAGAAATGGTTTTCTTAAAGAGCATTTGGACTCGTTATCCCAAAAGAGACAAGATACTCCTGAAGAGATTAAAAAGTTATTCGAAGGAGAGTTTGAGCCACCACCACAAGATGAATTAGATGCTTTAATCCCTGCAAGGGAAACCTTTTTCCCCCAAGGGGAGGACAAATCTTTTAAAGAAAAATTATTGGAGTTGCTAAGCTTGTCAGATAGTCCTTACAGTGGTTATGCCTTTCATTTTACTCACATAGAAAATGCAGTCTCTATAATTCAGTCTGGGAAAATACAAAGTAGAAATTTGTCGAGATTTCGAGATAGTGCTGGTGCTTCTTTTATTAGTACAACGGACACACTAATTAAGAATTTCGCCAGATTTTATTTTAGGCCTAAAACACCAACTCAATATTACAATGAAGGACTGGGAAAGGAAACAAAAAATAATGATCTACCACAATGTCCTGTCCCAATTTTCTTTAAAGTTAAAATAGAAGAAGTGCTGGACAAATTTGGCGAGAATTGTTTTGTCAGCAATGGAAACCTAAGATGGTACCCTAAAACACAGATTGGGAACGATTATGATTTTTTAAGGTCATTTGACTTCATCAATCTGTACAAAAGCTATGCTGAGTGTGGAAGATGGGCTTTCTTATCAGCATCTCAACAAGAATTTGTTGTAAAAGATGAACTTGATTTATCCAGACTCACCTCAGTCGAAATCATATGCCGATCAAAAAATGATAAAGATACTCTCCAAAATCTTATTGGAATCGATAACCCTTACTATAGTCAAATTACAGCGGATCCTTCATATTATTATAATGAAAATGCTATAGTTAAGATTACTCAAGGAGAAGCTAAAATAAACGCATCATTTTCTTATCGTAGACCATTTGAATCTTTAAAAATTTTATCAATTAAAAATGTCAATTCAACTCCTGTGAAGGATGTAACGAAGGCAAGTGACCATATATCCGTTGTAAGCTCATCAAGCGGAATTTATTCTGCTTATTATATAAACGGTAAAACGAATCAAGAATGGCTGCTCTTTACCAACGGCTTAATCCCAGAACAAACAGTGGAGGACGAAACTCCTGATGAAAACGAAAAACTGATTTCATCTGTCATAGAGGTAGATGAAAGACTAAAAAATATATTTAGTGCACTTGTAAGACATTATAAATTATTTGATCACATAAAAAATGTTCTTAATGAATTTGATAAATACTTTAAAGATTGGAAATTTGAGGAAGTCTTATCACGTGAAAAAATGAAAGTATTCTTAGTAATTCACGATATCGGAAAACCTCAGGCGATCGATTCCTTAGATAAGAATTTGCAGCATAAATTTTCATTGCAATTATTTGAAGACATAAAGGATAAATTGGAATTAAGTGCAATTGAAACAAAAATTTTTAGAGCACTTTTAAGTGATGATCCATTAGGTAAATATTTTCAATACAAATTATTTAAGGATAAAACTTTAGAATTAATTAATTCAATTGCAGTTAGATACGATATAAACGTAAAAGAATATTTTGAATTGTTAACGGTTTACTATCAGGTAGATGCTGGTAGTTACACAAAAGATGCTGGAGGATTGGTTTACCTTGAAAATCTTTTCAAGTACGCATATGGTGAAAAAGTGCTTGAAAAATCTGGTAAAAGATTGGTTTTTAGTACAATTTATGAAAGCAGATATATAGAATTATTTAACGAAATCGCAATATGAGTAATATTACAATTATTAAAGGCAATTTATTTACTTCTCAAGCTCAAGCTCTGGTTAATACTGTAAATACAGTGGGGGTAATGGGCGCAGGTGTCGCATTAGAATTTCGGTTGAGATATCCAGATATGAATGAAAAGTATGTAGAGCTTTGTAAACAAAAACAAATACAAATTGGAAAACTTTGGATTTATAAAGCCGCAGATAGATGGATAATTAATTTTCCGACCAAGGAGGATTGGAAGGATGATTCGAAAATTGAATACCTGGAAAAAGGTTTGCAAAAATTTGTTGATACTTACAAAGAAAAAGGAATTACTTCTGTAGCGTTTCCAGTTTTGGGATCAAGACACGGTAACATCCCAGAAAATGAATCCATTAAAGTTATGGAATCATATTTATCTAGGATTGATATCCCTGTCGAAATTTATCGTTACGATCCAGATTTGCCAGACGATTTATATGAATCACTTAAAAACAAATTCTTATCAATGTCGATTGAGGAAATAAAAGAAAAAGCCCAAATCCAAAAACAGTATGCTGAAAAATTATTAAAAATCCTGGGCGATGATAAAATAAAAAATATAAGCAGCTTAACTAGTGTTGAAGGAATTGGTATTAGGACTCTTGAAAAAGTGTTTGATTATCTTTTTAATAGAGTTAAAGAAACCAAGCTAGATGAGAATAAGGAAAAATTACTTGCTCTTGCCAAAAAACATCTCAAACCTGAAACTCTCAAATCATTTGAAACATACATTACTAAACAGAAGAAAATATCTAAATCACTATCAAAGATTTTTGAATCAATCATTAGAAACGAAAAATAACCAATGACAGGCAAACAACTTAAAAAATTAGAAACCGAGCTTTGGAAAGCGGCAGACCAGCTCAGAGCTAACAGTAAACTAACCGCAACAGAATATTCTATGCCTGTGCTTGGACTGATTTTTTTACGCCACGCTTATAATCGCTTTGCTAAGGTTAAAGAAGAGATTGAAAAAGATAGAACACCGCATCCGCAGCGAGGTAAAAAACCAATAACGAAAAGCGATTTCCTGGAAAAGAATGCTTTATACTTACCTGAAAATGCTCAATATGATTATCTTGTAAATTTACCGGAGAGCGAAGATATAGGCGAAGCACTCGATACTGCAATGAAGGATATCGAAACCGAGTATGATGCTCTTAATGGTGTGCTGCCAAAAAATTATTCAAACTTTGGTAAAGACTTGCTTAGAGAATTGCTTAGGACTTTTAATAAAGAGGTGCTTAAGAAAGCAGAAGGTGATGTCTTTGGTAAAATATACGAATACTTCCTAAACAAGTTTGCAATGACTGGTGCGCAAGAAGGCGGGGAATTCTTCACGCCGATGAGTTTAGTGCAAACTATAGTGAATGTAATCGAACCTGATCACGGAACTGTTTTTGATCCGGCGGTTGGAAGTGCTGGTATGTTCGTACAAACAGGATATTTTCTTCAAGGTAAGGGATTACAATCTGCTGAAAGAGTTAATTTCTATGGGCAGGAAAAGACTGAGATGAACACCAGGTTGGCAAAAATGAATTTAGCTGTTCACGGATTGGAAGGAAAAATTATTGGTGGAGACGAAGCCAATACTTACTATAATGATTACTTCACATTAGTTGGCGATTGCGATTTTGTAATGGCTAATCCACCGTTTAATGTTGATGGTGTTGATAAGAATAAAGATGTTGTAAAAAAAGATCCACGCTTGTTAACCGTTAAAGATGAAGATGGAAAACTAAAACGGCTTCTTCCTAAAAATGATAACGCAAATTATCTGTGGATACAATATTTCTATGGATATCTGAAACAGACAGGCAGAGCCGGATTTGTTATGGCTTCCTCCGCAAGCGATGCGGGACACAGCGAAAAGGAAATACGTAAAGAGTTAGTTAAGACTGGCGCTGTTGATGTAATGATAGCCATAGGGAATAACTTTTTTTATACACGCTCATTACCCTGCACGTTATGGTTTTTTGATAGAGCAAAGGAATTAGATAAAGTAAGAAAAGATAAAGTCTTGATGCTCGATGCAAGGAAGATTTACCGGAAAGTAACTTCAAAAATTAATGACTTCAGTCCCGAGCAATTACAAAATCTTATTTGCATCGTGAATCTATATAGAGGCAACACTAAAAAATTTGAAACAACTGTTTCTGGTTATCTGCAAAAGGCAACTGAATTAGCAAAAGAAACAGCCGAAATAACTGAGCAGCTTAAAAAGCAAATACAAAAGGTGCATAAAACTGTTAGTGACTTTGCTGAAAAGTTTGTTAAAGAAAATGAAGATGCAGTTTCATTTATTGATGCACTGAAAATTGAAGAGCTTGGCATTTTAACTGAACAACAGCATAAACTAATTAGCGAAGCCAGGAAAGCTAAACCGGATATTAAAGTTTTAGAAGAAATAGCTCTCCAATGTAAAAGCATTCGCAAGCTACAGGACAAAGTTATTAAGCAGCTAATTGAGACTATTGTAAATGCTCAGAAAGAATTACAACTAAATAAAAACAAAGATTGGAAAGAACTGAAAGTAAAGGAACAGACTGATGAATTGAAAGAACTGCAAAAACAACTTAGTGGTGATCCTGATGAAGAAGAACCAGGACTCTTGCACGAGACCGAATATTTTTGGAAACAAGCTAATTGGCTTACAACCCGTTTCCCCAAAGGCAGCTATATTGATGTTGAGGGTCTTTGCAAAGTGGTTTCAAAAAAAGAAATTGAGGACAAGGATTGGAGCTTATCTCCCGGGCGTTATGTTGGTGTTGATGCAACTAGCGATGAAGATTATGATTATGAGGAACGCCTTTCTGAAATACACATTGAATTGGATGGACTGAATGAAGAGGCTTCTGAATTAGCTAAAACTATTTCAGTAAATTATAAAGCATTGGTTGTATGAAATGGAATAAAATTGAATTTGGTGAGTTGTATTTAATCCCATCTAAAAACGGATTGAATCGGCCAAGTCGAGTAAGAGGTGATGGCTATAAAATGATTAATATGGGTGAGTTGTTTGCAAATGACAGAATTAAAAACATTCCAATGGAGCTTGTTCCATTGAATGACAGAGAAAAAGAGACATCAACTGTCCTCGAGAATGATTTATTATTTGCTAGACAATCTATTCTTGCATCAGGTGCGGGAAAATGTTCTATCATATTGGAGACCCCTGAAATTACAACCTTTGAAAGCCATTTGATTCGCGTTAGATTAAACAGAAAAATAGCTAATCCGCTCTTTTATTATTACTATTTCAGAACGTCATCTGCAAATATGAAATCACTTGTGCAACAAGGTGTTCAAGCAGGTATAAGGGGTTCTGAACTTAAGTCTCTAAATGTTATTTACCCTCCATTACCTTTACAAGATAAAATCGCCAGCATCTTATCGGCTTATGATGATTTGATAGAAAACAATTTGAAGCGGATAAAGTTGTTGGAGGAGAGAGCACAACTGCATTATAAGGAACTTTTGCAGGAAATGTTCTTTGCAAAAACCAAACGAGAAGAATATATCAAAGATTGTCTTTCATTTTACATTGGCGGCGGCTGGGGAGAGGAAGAATACAAAGAGAAATTTACCGAACCAGCTTATGTCATCAGGGGAACAGATATTCCTGATGTAAGAAAAGGAGATATTAAAAATGTTCCTTTCCGTTACCATAAAGAATCAAATCTTGCTTCCCGCAAATTAGAAGCTGGTGATATAATATTTGAAGTATCGGGTGGAAGCAAAGGCCAATCTGTCGGTCGAAGTCTTATGATAACTGAAAAACTACTAAGTCAGTTTATTGATCCGGTAATGTGTGCAAGCTTTTGTAAGCTATTAAGAACTAAGGATAAGATCACCCCCGAATATTTCTATTGCTATTTAATAGCTGGATATGAAAATGGTGTAATTGCACAATACGAAAAGCACAGCGCAAGTAATATCGTAAACTATGGCTTTGAAGAGTTCATAAAAGAACAGAAAATTAAAATTCCTAAAGACTCTGATCTTAATTCATTCACAGAGAAAGTAAAACCAATATTCACGCTCATTGCAACGCTTGGCGAACAAAACTCTAAACTCCGAGAAGCAAGAGATATTTTGTTACCGAGATTGATGAGTGGGGAGATGGAGGTATAGTTATGGCCTGGATATTGTACTATTTATCACTTGTTCCATTATTTGGATACTTAGCAATCAAGTATTACGATAATAAAATATTTTCTTTTTTGCTTGAATATAAATTTGATCAAATTAGCTATGGTCAGTATTCATTCCTAATTTCGATTTTAGCATTAATTCTCAGTATTATAATCATTTTCATACTAAAGCATATCTCACGTTCCAGATTTGATTTAAGCGGCGCAAAAATTTCTTCTAAACCTCAGAATATAAACCACGAATTGATAGGGGTACTTTCTGCAGTGGTATTGCCATTTTTAACTGTAAACTTTGATTCAGGTCGAGATAGTTTAGCAAGCCTTTTCATTTTAATAATAATAGGATTAATAACTACACAGAGCACTATATATTATCGAAATCCTTTATTAGCAATTCTTAAATTTAAAATCTACCAGTTGGAAATTGAACATAAATCATTTAGTGAGCATAAAGTTGTATATGTAATCTCTTTACATCTTCTCAATGAAGCTGATTCACTGTATCTAAAAGAAATAGGAAACAATGTCTATTTTGCTAAAAGGACAAACTAATGGACAAACAAGAACTTCTCAAAAAATTAAATTTTCTTAATGATAAAAATAAAGTAGCTGCGAAACTTTATTTCCATTACAATGATGGCAAAGGAGATATTTTGTTGGAAGCTCCAACAAATAATGATGCTGTTGATAAAAAAATTGCGAGTATTTATGTAGATAGCGTCCAACTTAAGTTTAATGAAGATAGAACATTTCATTTGTCAGATATTACGCAAGTAGAAGAATTTGATACGGTTGCAACCTACTATTATTATAAGGACAAATATCCTGCAGATTTATCTTTTCTGTTCAAAGAGGAGAAAGGGAAATTTAGTTTTAAGAAACATCCATATGAAAACATTAAGGGTTATTTAATCGATTTGACTTATGGCAACGATTCAATTCTATTATATAAGTATAGGCATAACTTTGATATTCGAATAAGTCCAACGATGCTTACCTTATTAAGAGTTGATAATGAATTGACTTCACCCTCTCACGAATCAATAATTATAAACGAAAAGTTTGACTATGCAATTGTCGATAAATATTTGGTGGCAATGAGTTTATCTACATTAGAGCGTAAGCTTAAATTTGATGAAAGAGTGAATCAACAATCCAAAGCTGTAATTCAATCCATAAAAGATTTTGAGAGGCAAATTGTAGAAGATTATACCAAGCTTGAAGAATACTTAATGCAAAATTTTAACTTTGCTAAAAAATTGAAATCAATTGATTTTGACGGTTTGCTCTGGAAAACTCCAATTGCAGATATCAAGAAGCAAATTGATTCAAGGCCAAAACTTAATAAGTACTTAAAGTTCAATAAAAAAGGAGATAAATTTCAAATTACTAGTAAACAAGCTGCGAAAATATTCTTTAAGCTTTGTAATGATAAAGTAATGGAATCAATTTTGAGTGGTAATATTCACCTTGTGGACGAAGTAGAATCAATTGATGAAGAATAAAATTTAAATAATATGAATAAAGCTCTACAAAAAATTATTAATGAATTACGAACTGAAAATAAAGACTATAGAAACTTTCGAGTATTATTAGGAAAAATTGAAAAGTCCAAAGCGAATATTACTAAGGATGATATCCTTGATTTGGTTTCAAATGATTATCGCCTGCAACTGCACACTACACCGAACTCAATCGCTCAAATAATTGCGGATATCAGTAAAGAAAAAAAATTAGACAATGCAGTTGATATCTGCTGTGGTACCGGAAACATTCTATACTATTTACAAAATACTATCGATGATCTGACAGGTATCGAAGTAAGCGAAAATGTTGCAGCACTAACCTCCTTTTTTGTACCTGATCTAAAAATAATTACTGCTGATTCTTTTAAGTATCCGTTTTCAAGAAAGTATGATTTAGTTGTCGGGAACTTGCCCTGGGGACTAATGATTGATTACAATGGTAAATCCCTGAGATCTGAAGAAGCTTTCATAAGGAAAGCGTTTGATATCAGTAGTGATAAAGGTGATATTATTTTTGTTGTACCTTATGGTTTACTTATTGGTATATCGTTCAAATCCTTCAGAGAACAATATTCCCCATACTTAAAATTAATATTAGGATTGCCAACGGGACTGCTTCGAAGTGTTAATATAAAGACTGCAATTTTACATTTTAGTAAAAAAGAGACTGCTTCAATAGATCTAGGGATTATTCAAAATATAGACATATTCAAAAAATCTTACCGTGATTTTATAGTTAAACGTCTTGCAAAGTCAGAAATTGGTGATCGATGGGATCCTGAATATCTCACCAATCAAAGTAAACCACTCTATGAAGAGCTTGAATCAGTCTATACTAAGAAGTTGAGTGAAATAGCTGAGATTATTAATGGTAGATACATAAAAAAGGAGCAATTAAAATCAGAAGGAGATTTTTTATACCTTAAACCAATTCATATTCAGGACAATGAGCTCATAGGTGAAAAGTCACTTAAATATTTATCGAAAAACCAATTAGACCAAAAAGACTTACAGTGTATTGCGCAACCAGGGGATATTATATTAAGTACAATTTTTAATGATCTAAAGTTATATGTGTATAAAAAGGGAGACCAACCGGCAATAATTTCAAATAATCTAGCTATAATAAGATCTGCTAATGATGACTATATAATGAGTTATTTGCAAACCGAGGATGGGAAAAGGATTTTTAGTGAGCAAGCAAAAGATCTAAGAAAAGGGATTACTATTCCACACATCACAATTACTGATTTAAAAGAAATAAAAATCCCAATACTGCCTGTTTCTGAATTAAATAGTCTTGGAAATAGAGCAATTGAGAAAGCAAATCCAGATCAACTTAAAATATTAAAAGAAACTTTAAATGAATACAAAGATCAAATTTCCACATTAAAGTCAGAGAATAATGAACTTCGATTAATCAGAGAGTTTTTTGAAAATAGATTCGAGAGAATAGAGACTCAGCTTAGTTTGGTAAATACAAAGTTAGATGTTTTACTAGAGCATATCAGAGCTCTCACGAATGACTTTAATACGATAAAAAATTTGCCAAGAGATGACGAAGAAAAAATATTAAAGTTATGCATTAGTATTGATAATAGACTGGATACTATTTACAAAGATGAAATACAGACTATAGAAAACTATATAGAGGAAATAAAACGATGGTTAGATTTGTGGGAGTTGTTGGATGAAGCGAGTCAAAAATTCCTTCCGATTGCTGAGTTCATTTATGACAAATTAAGTCAAATTCCCGAAGCCGACTATTCACCTTTTGTCGTTCAATATTGTAGAGCACTAGAAAACGAAATATTAAAAAAGTTGTTTGAAGCTTATCATACGGAGATTTCACAAAACTATAAACTAGATGAATTTTTAGTTGATGATTTAAAGAATAGCAAAACAAATGTTTTCGCAAAGATGGTACTAAATGACAACCGGCGCTACGAATTAGGTAAAATGACCAGAATTATGTCATTACTGAAAGAAGGTGGGAATACATTGCAGGAAAGTAAGCTATTACAGGATTTTAAAAAATTTGTGAATAAATACTTTGATGAAAGAATTCTAGCAAGAGAATTCATAAATGATTTAGAAAAAATTAGAGATGAGTATAGAAATAAAGCAGCTCATCCATATTTATTATCTTTAGAAGTGGCACAAAAATGTCAACAACTCTTACGAAAAAATTTGAATTTGTTTTTAGAAAGTAAAAATCAAAAGCAATATAAAAACAGAGGGAGATTACTTATCTTGACAAATTATAATTTACAAGATCCTTACGACATCACACTCTTGGAAAGTGATTTTGCCTCAATTTCTCAAAGGGAGTGGCAAGAATATTTTGATTATGCTTCTTTGGGAGATAATTGGAAAAGATTTGATAAAAAAGCGCTTTACATTGGTCTTAAAAATGCCGGACGATATGATAGAGTTAGTCCTAAACAGATGGTGTGGGCACTATCTGTAGCTGAGGCAATTCAAAATGAAAAAGAAAAAAGATTAAAGAATATTGATATTGAGGACAAGTTGGATAATAATGTTTTTAAACAACCATTAAGACATTTTACAATAAGAGTTGCCTGGCACGATAGTGCCTGGAATGGAACTATTTGTAAAGATCCATTAGCAAACCGCTATTGCAGCGGATATAACTCATTATTATCAGAAAGAATAAGAAGAAACAAAGAAGAGAACATTGAATTAGAAAAAAAATATGCAGGTAAAAAATTAACCAAAATAGATTACCTCCCGCCTTGTTATTGGAGTATTAACCTAAACGGTGATGAAACCATTAAGGTCAACCATTTAAATCCTGCAGCAATAAAAGAGCTTGAACCAATTGAAGAAACACTTAAGGATAATTCAATATTCAGTTGGCCCTTTGCAATATCTTTTAACAGAACTAATAAGGAAATAAAGTCAGAAGGTGCATATCCACCAAACCTTGATAATGTTCGTATTCCACTCTTTAGGGAGAAAGTAAAAAAGGGTGAAAGCGTAGCTTTCATCTATGCAAAGTTTAGCAATCCATTTACAGAAGAAGAAAGACAATATTTAGTGATAGGAGTGGCCATTGTTGAGGATAAAGGAGATTTGCTGTCATTCGGACCTATGGAAAAGATTGAAGCTAAACGTAAAATACGTTTTCCAAAAAATAAAAACTTCCCTGTGAAAAACTGGGCATTACAATTTAACCTCGATGAGTCAACTAAAGTCTTTATGCCTTATCACGAATATTTGGAAAAATCAAAATCAATTACCGACTCAAAATTGCGGCAGGATTTGCTCGATAAAATTAAAGTTGCCATTACCGAAACCGAATTAAATCATTGCTTTAAGTATGTAGCTATGGATATAAATGATGATGAAGCAATATATATATTGAGTAAAATGCGTCAGAAACTGATTGATTGTAAAAATGATGGAATTGTTGATCCTGCTGAAATGAATAGAAGAATCCAGCAAGTTGAAAATCTAATAAAGCATTGCTGGAAACACAGAGGATATTTTCCTGGATTTGAAGTGCTAGCTGAACAGTTACTACAAAGGGAAACGATTTTTTCAGAGTTTATTACTGAAATAAAAAAATTTGAAGGAGATGAACAAGCTGATAAAATTGTAGAATTATTAGAAGATCCTAAATCAGACAGCGATTTCAAGAAATATAAAAATGATTTGTATGAACTGAAGGAAACATTGGAAACGAGGGGAATCACAGCTGATAAATTTCTTGAGTTAACGATGCTGAATCTTACAAAGCATCAATTTAAAAGAATTTTGGAAGGAAAGGTAAAAGATTATGATAGTTATAGGCATAAAGTTGATGTCAGAGATAAAACTCCGTTGGAAGAGATTTGTGCAAATCCCTATTTATTAGTAGAAGAATATTTACCAGAAGAAAACATCCAGGATGAAAATACAGGAGAAGAGCTTGATTATCCTATCGAATTGTTCAAAGTAGATATTGCATATTTCCCGGATGGAAGTGTAATGCCCAGGCTGGATATACAACGGACAATGAGTTTGAGTGATAAACGTAGACTAAGATGCTTAATAATAAATTATTTACGCTCGCTCGAGCAAACTGGAGATTGTTTTGAAGAAGCGTTGGAGTTAGAAAATGCATTAAGAAAATACCCATTGTTTTATCAAAAGGGGGCAGAGTTTATTATTCCAACTGATATCTTGAAAAAAATTGTTCCAGATCGTGATTCTTTCTTTGAAGAACAAAATAGAAAATTAAAAATTATTGATGCAAATGATACACGATATTATTATTTATATGAACTTTATTGGACTGAAAAAATTATTGGGGATTGCATAAATGAATTATTAGATCAACCTAAGAATGAAATAATTTATGATAATTTAGAAAAATATATCTCTGATTGTACATTAGAACTGGGATCAAATCAAACATTTAATAAAGAAGATTTCATTGCTGAAAGAAGTGTACTTTATAAAAACCTCTTTAGAGAACGGATATATGTTCTTGCTGGTGGTCCAGGGAGTGGAAAGTCTCACGAGTTGTTAAATATAATTAAAGAGATTGAAAGGCAGGGAGAGAATTACACAATCCTTGCACCCACAGGAAAAGCCACACTAAGACTGAAATCAGATAAAATATTTCCTGGTATTGAAGCCTCTACTATTGATAAATGGTTAACAGAAATTAAGAATCAAAGAATATCTAAAGAAAACATCTCAAGAATTAATAATCTGATAATTGATGAAATGAGTATGGTAGATTTATTAAAGTTCCATCAGGTTCTTAAACAATTCCAATTTAGCAAGCCATCCTTTAAGAGATTAATACTAGTTGGAGACCCAAATCAGCTACCAGCAATTGGATATGGAAAAGTTTTAAAGGACATTCTTTATTATTTAAAATCAAATAAAAATTTTACAACTAATTATATAGAACTTACAGGAAACTTAAGATCTGAGCTTAGTGAAAATAAAGTAATAGAACTAAGCCAGGCTTTCGAAGAAAAAGGGGAAGCAGAAGAAAGCATAGAAAAATTAATAGAACGGAAAAGTGGCGATATTAAAATTTCCGAAGGATTTAAATGTATTTTCTGGAATGATGAATACGAACTAAAAAGTAAAATTGAAAATGAATTTGATTCTTTATGTGAGAAAGAAAAAATTAAAGGAGAAAAAGACGAATTATTGAGTCAAATATTTGGCCTAACTAAAAAGGGAACTATCGGGAATAAAGAACATCTTAGATTGGATTATTTTCAGCTATTAACACCTTATTTGTCTGGACTTTCAGGTGCGAATGGTTTAAATGATTATTTTCAAGAACACTATAAAGCCAAACTCAAATTCTCGCTTGCAAACGGATCTTTTAAAGAATCTGATAAAATTATTCGTACAAAGAATTACTATGATTATGAAGAAGAAAAATTATTGTTATCAAATGGATCAATTGGGTTAATTCAAAATGAAAATAATGAAAAACTTTATTTTCTAGAGAATAACTATGAGGAGATAAAGCTAAGTGATATAAGAAAAGCGGAAAGAGATTTCTTTGAGCTTGCATATGCTATTTCTATTCATAAATCACAGGGTAGTGGATTTGATCATCTATTTATAATTATTCCTGATAGATTGGGCTTACTATCAAGAGAATTAGTTTATACAGCCTTAACACGATGCAGAAAATCTGTTGTTTTATTCGTACAAACTACACAAGAGAAATCTAAAAGCAAGAGTTTGCTTGGCTTAGCCAGGACTAGAACTTTTACCGATGGGAGGAAAACCACCTTATTATTGAATCAACCATTTAGGTATTACAGCCTTGAACCTGAAGAAGGTGTGTTTGTTCAATCTAGAACCGAATTGATGATTTACCACGCTCTAAAGAAGAAGCGATTGGAAGTCGGAAGTAATGAATTCGATTTCAGTTATGAAAAATATCCTACTGACTCTGCTGGAAATGAAATAAAAATAAAAACTGACTTTACCATAGTATCGAAGGGAAATATCTGGTATTGGGAACATCTGGGCAGGTTAGGTAATAGAATATATGAAAGAAATTGGCATAACCTTAAACATCCAACATATAAGGCAAATAACCTGGAGTCTAAGATGATTACCACAGATGAGTTGCGCGGATTATCAACTGACAAAATTGATTTTATAGTGGAAGCTATTTATTTAAATAATATTGTTTCTGAAGATAAAACAAATAAATACTCACTTAATCATTATTCATTAAGATAATGACCTGGGAATATTCAGAAGATAATTTAATCGAGCAGACAGCAATAAATCTTTTCTACGAGAGACTTGGCTGGAATACGGCAATAGCTTATAACAAAGAGACTTTCGGAGAAGACAGCACTTTAGGTCGTTTAAATAAAAGAGAGGTTATTCTAAAACGAAATTTTTTGTCTAATCTAAAAGAATTAAATCCCGGTTTGCCTGATATAGCCTATACACAAGCTTTAGAGAAACTAACCGAAGATACTATAACCAAATCATTCGCCGAATTAAATTATGAGAAGTATCTACTGCTGCGTGACGGTATTCCTATCGATTACACTGATGAAAAAGGGAAACAAGTAAAAAATAAATATCTGAAAGTTTTTGATTTTGAGAACCCCGAGAAGAATGATTTTCTGGCAGTTCGTCAATTGTGGATCGAGGGAAAAAGTAAGCGTGAAAGAAGACCAGACATAATCGGGTTTGTGAATGGCATACCATTATTGTTTATAGAACTTAAAGCTGCACATAGAAAATTAGAGAACGCCTACAACAATAATTTTATGGATTACCTTGACGTAATACAGAAATTATTTCATTTCAATGCATTCGTTCTTCTCAGCAATGGAATAGAAAGCAGAATTGGTAGCATCACAGGAAAATATCAACACTTTCACGAATGGAAAAGGATAACAGAAGAAGAAGAAGGAATTGTTTCTTTAGATAAAATAATAGTTGGTGTTTGTGAAAAATCTCGCTTTATGGATTTGTTCGAGAACTTTATTCTCTTTGATCGTTCATTTGGTAAAGTGATTAAATTAATTGCGCGTAATCATCAGTATATCGGGGTGAATAAAGCGATAGCGAATTTAAAAGAGAAGGAGAAGCTATATAAAGGTGGTCAAATTGATCTTGAAGAAAAACAGAAGCTTGGCGTATTCTGGCATACACAGGGAAGCGGTAAATCATATTCGATGGTGTTTATGTGCCAGAAAATTCATCGCAAGTTCACCGGTTCATATACTTTTCTTATAGTAACAGATCGTAATGAATTAGATACACAAATTTATGGTACGTTTAGCGGCGTTGGTGCAGTCCCACCAATTAAATCCGGTAATAAAAATTCTATCAAAGCTAGTAGTGGTGAACATCTAAAAAAATTGTTAAAAGAGGATCATCGTTATCTTTTTACTTTAATACATAAATTTAATTTTAGCGAAGAAATTACTGAACGGGAAGATTTAATTGTTATTTCAGATGAAGCACATCGAACGCAGGGTGGGACACTGGCTATGAATATGAGAAATGTACTACCTAAAGCTTCATTTATTGGTTTTACAGGAACACCCTTGTTTAAAGATGATGAACTCACTAAAAGGATATTTGGTGACTACG
Organism: Ignavibacteriota bacterium; assembly: GCA_013285425.1. Taxonomy (GTDB): domain Bacteria; phylum Bacteroidota; class Ignavibacteria; order Ignavibacteriales; family Ignavibacteriaceae; genus IGN3. The sequence goes on along the minus strand of CP053447.1, from coordinate 3,661,636 downwards.
TTTCGAAATACGATTTTAAAAGAAGTGTTGATGATGGTGCTACACTGCCACTCTATTATGAAAACCGCGGTGAATACCTTGGGATTAAAAATCCAGAAATTACTGCACAAATAAGAGAAATAATTGATCAGGCAGACGATCTTGATTCTGATCAACGTTCACGTGTCGAACAATTATTTGCAAGAGAATATCCAATCCTAACTGCAAAAAAGCGATTAAAATCCATTGCAAAAGATATCGTTCAGCACTTCTGCAACCGTGGTTATAAAGGTAAGGGTATGCTTGTCTCTTTAGACAAAATAACGGCTGTCAAGATGTATGATCATATAATAAAATATTGGAACAAAAATATTGATTCACTGGAAAACGAAATTAGTAGAGGGAAATATGGAGATCAGGAACTTCTTGAAAAACAAAGGGAATTAATATGGATTAAAGAAACTGAAATTTGTGTAGTTGTAAGTTCGGAACAGAATGAAATAAAAAAGTTTAAAGATAATGGATTAGATATTGAGCCACACAGGGAGAAGATGAACAGCCAGGATCTTGAGACAAGATTTAAAGATGAAAATGATCCTTTCCGATTTGTAATCGTCTGTGCAATGTGGATCACCGGGTTTGATGTACCATCATTGTCAACTATGTATATTGATAAACCTTTAATGTCACACACGCTAATGCAAACAATAGCTCGCGCAAATAGAGTTCACGAAGGGAAAAATAACGGGCTGATAGTTGATTATATTGAAACTTATAAATCTTTACTCGATGCCTTAGCTATTTATGGTACTGGCAGAAAGAGCGTGGATGGAGGTGAAGAAATTGAACCACCCGTAAAGCCAAAGGAAGAGCTTATTTCTCAGCTTGAAAATGCATTGGACAGCACAGAAAAGTTTTTAAGTGAGGAAGTTAATTTTGAGTTAAGAACATTGATTTATGCCTCGGGGTTAGAAAAAATCGCTGCAATGGAAAAAGCTATAAATGCTGTTTATACTAATGATGAAACTAAATATAAGTTTCAGCTGTTGGCAAGAGATGTTTTCAAAAAATATAAAGCACTAATGCCTGACAAACTTTTGACAGAATATGCACCACGAAAAAATGCAATTGATGTAATCTATACGGCCATTGAGGACAATATTGAAAGTGCAGATGTATCTGAAATAATGAACAAGATACAATATGTGGTTGATGAAAGTATTGAGAATATGATAAAAGAACCGCACAATGAGGACGGTAAGCTAATAGACTTAAGTGGATTAAATTTTGAGCTACTCGAAAAATATTTCTTGAAAACACCTAATAAAAATGCTGCTGTTCAGTCATTAAAAACAAAAATAGAAAAGCAGTTAAAAAGAATGGTGGAACAAAATCCTTTGAGAGTTGATTTTTATGAAAAATACCAGGAAATAATAGATGAATATAACAGAGGCAAAGATTCGGTTATTATTGAAGAAACATTTAAACAGTTAATTGAATTTGTTAATTCGCTATCTGAAGAAGAAGCTAGGGTTAAACGTGAAGATTTGACAGAAGAGCAAGCAGCAATATTTGATATTCTTCGCAAGCCAACTTTAACTGAAAAAGAAAAGAAAAAGATAAAAGAAATCGCCAAGGAACTTTTGGACGACTTAAAGAAGGAAAAACTTAGAGTTGAGCAATGGTCAGAAAAATCAGTAACTGCCGCTGCAGTATTTAATGCTGTTGACAGAACTCTTTTTAATCAGTTACCTTATCCAACTTATCAGAATGATGAAATAGAAGTCAGGGTAAGAATGATATTTGATCATCTTCAGCAGCAATATTATGGTGGTGGACTGAGTGTATATGGACCATACTAATTTCTATTGGGATGATATTTAACAATAATTATTTATGGATAAAAAATTTAATTCATATATAGACAAGTTACCTTCATTGCTAAATGAATTACTTTTAATGCCCCCAGTTAAACCAACCATACTGCCAAAAGGTTTACCCCTTAGAGGAATTTATTTATTTACTGAAGAAGATATACATTTATACGTCGGAAGATCTAATAATATTAAAAGAAGAATCCAATATCATTGTCGCCTAAGCTCAGATCATAATAAAGCAACTTTCGCATTCAGAATAGCAAGATCAGAAACTAATCTTGAGAGAGCAACTTATAAGACCGAAGGGTCTCGAAAACAATTAGAAGATAATCCAATATTTGGTCCTGTATTTATTAAAGCAAAAGAAAGAATCAGGGTTATGGAGCTTAGATTTATTGAAGTGAATGATCCGGTTCAACAAGCACTTTTAGAAATTTATATAGCAATTACTCTTAATACTCCGTTTAATGATTTTGAGAATCATTAATATATTTAGTTGTAGTAATCGTACCAATCCGGAATGTAGAGTCTAATACATTTGGTATAAGAATTATATCATAAAATATTAAATAAACACAAAATTCATTCAGAAATTTAGTCAGAAGTGCGAGTTAAGTAATTGGCAGGCATAGTTAAAATAATAGCTCATAACCCGAAGGTTGTAGGTTCAAGTCCTGCCCCCGCTACTAAGAAATAAAGACCGGCTTTTAGCCGGTTTTTTGTTTTAAATATTTATGAAATGCTGTAGGTTCAATCCGCCACGGCGGACTGCCCCCGCTACTAAATTAATTCCTTCTTTTTCAAGAAGGATTTTTTATAATAATAGAAAAGCAATTGGTTTTAATGAGGGGTCTATAATCAAATATTTTTATAACTACCATACCCTAAATTATTTCAGGATTCATTAAAATTAAGTTAGAATTCAAAAATTTAATTTTGTAATTTTATATATCACATTGAAAATACTTCAGACTGTAAGCATTGGTTTCGCTCTCTTTTATATTCTTATAGTAATACGGGATGACGCGTTGTTGGGATAATCAATTGTAAATACATTTCAAAACACTAAGGGTTTAGTTCTTGAAATCACTTAACATCAGCGAAAAAGAAACACGCTACTCAATTATTAATCCGCTCATAAAAAATGCTGAGTGGAATCTTGCAGACCACACCCAGGTTGGTTTTGAAATCCCTGTTCAGAATTATGATAATACCAGAGTAACCGGATTCACTGATTATTGTTTGTATCGTGCAAATGGTGAAGTGATTGCAGTAATTGAAGCGAAGAAAACTAGTCGTGAACCAAGGGTTGGACAGCAGCAGGTACTTGATTATGTAACTGAAATTGAAAAGAAACAGTCTTTCCGACCTTTTGCATTTATGAGCAATGGTGAAACTACTTTCTTCTGGGATTCAGTTGATTCTTCAGAAAGACAAGTAGCTGGTTTCTTCTCAAGAAAAAATCTTGAACGATTACTCTATCTTAAAAAAAATAAAAAACCTCTTGGTTCCATCCCAATAAAAGAATCAATTGTAAACCGTTCTTACCAGGCAGAAGCAATACGGAGAATTGCTGAAGCAATTGATTTAAAGAAAAAGCGAAAAGCATTACTTGTTATGGCTACCGGGACTGGCAAAACCCGAACTACGATGGCTTTGATTGATGTAATGCTGAGAGCGAATGCAGCGCAGAAGATTTTATTTCTGGCTGACAGAGATAGTTTGGTTAATCAGGCATTAACAGATGGATTTAAAACTCATCTTCCTAATGAATCAAGAACAAGAGTAAGAACTTATAACATTACAAAAGACGAAAGAGTTTATGTAACAACTCAGGAGTGTAAATAATTCTGTGTAAATGGTTAAAGTAAGAAATTAGTTAAGTGCTGTGAAGCGTAGCGGAACAGCACTTAACTTGGTGAAAATCCGTTAAGGGTTTTCAAATTGTAAAAAACTAATTACTTTTAACTATTATCCAAAAGGAGATTTACACAATGGAACCTGCCTTCCGCAGGCAGGCTTACTCCCGAAATGATCGAGCAACTTAAAGCCGATCTAAAAACAGCAAAGACCTATCAAGACTTGATGGGAGAAAACGGAGCCATCAAGAAAATCATTAAAGCCTCCCTTGAAGGAATGCTTGATGCAGAGCTTACCGAACACCTCGGGTATGAAAAATACTCCCCCGCAGGAAAGAACACCGGTAACAGCCGAAATGGTAAAACCCACAAGACTCTAAAGAATGACTACGGAGAAATAGAACTTACAGTACCCAGAGATCGCAATGGTTCATTTGAGCCGGTTATAGTAAAAAAGTATGAGAGAACTCTTGGACCAATTGAAGATAAAATTATCTCAATGTATGCAAAAGGAATGACCACAAGAGATATTCAATCACACGTACAAGAATTCTACGGTCTGGATATAAGTGCAACACTTGTATCCCAAATAACTGATAAAATAATCGATCTGGCAAAACAGTGGCACAATCGACCACTTGAATCAGTTTACCCAATAGTCTTTTTTGATGCCATTCATTACAAAGTAACCAGCGAAGGAAAGGTAACTAATAAAGCAGCTTACACTTGCCTGGCGCTTGATATTACGGGCAGAAAGAATCTACTGGGCTTGTGGGTAAGTGAAGCGGAAGGTTCTAACTTCTGGCTTAGTGTTTTAACTGAATTAAAGAACCGAGGTCTCCAGGACATTCTGATTGCTTGTGTTGATGGATTGAAAGGTTTTCCAGAGGCAATCAATACGGTTTTCCCTGGAACAGAAATACAACTTTGTATCATTCACTTAATCAGGAATACACTTAGATACATTGCAAGCAAAGATCAGAAGTCATTTATGAAAGAACTTCGATTAGTTTATTCAGCACCAACTGAAGAAGCTGCTCTTATTGCTCTTGACAGACTTGAAGAAAACTGGGGAAAGAAATATTCTTTATCAATCAGAACCTGGAGGCAGAACTGGGCTCACGCTTCTACGTTTTTCAAATACCCTGATGAGATTAGAAGAATCATTTATACTACCAACGCAGTTGAGGCTGTGCATCGTCAGTTTAGAAAGGTTACAAAACAAAGAAGTATTTTTCCCAATAGCTTGCCAGCCTTTGGCTGGATGATGCACTGAAAAAAATGCTTTTCTTAGTTTACAGAGATATCTCTAAAAAATGGACCGTGATGCCTGTACAGAATTGGGCTGTTGCTTTATCTCACTTATCTATTATTTTTGATGAGAGATTAATAAATGTTCTTTAACAATAAAACTCATTTACACAAATTATTTTACAGAATAAAAGAAAATTCTGTTACTTAATAAACTCATCCTAAATCCTTCTCTTAAAAAGACTGTTTGATAAAATCTTATAACTCTATTCTTTGGATAGTTGTTCATCATTCAATTCTTATACTTTCTTTTCATTTTATTTAAGCTTATCATTCTGTTAACAATTTTAAATAATTATGGTGATGAAATGAAAAACAAATTATCACTAGCCCTTTTCTTATTCTTCCCTTTTATCCTCTATGCTCAAAAAGATGTACAAACCATCACTGATATTTCACCAGACGGAAAAACAACCGCAACTTATAAACAAAGTGAAAGCTTTTCAGCCGGACAAGTAATTACCTTAAGCGATGATATTCCTTATGGACTTACTCCCGATTGGAGTTCAACTCTGCAAAGACAAATCGGTGGTATAGCCTGGGGTGATTTTGATAATGATGGTGATCTCGATTTAGCAACCGGCTGCTATTTTAGTCAGTCCTATCCGCCAATTCCAGATTATGAAGTGCTGATTTATAGAAATGATAACGGGATTTTAACAACAACACCAGTCTGGATTTCTACGGATATGAGATCCACTACCGACCTTAAGTTTGCTGATATTAATGGCGATAACAGACCTGAATTAATTGCAGCTAACGGCGACCAGTCATTTGCTCCTTCTGTAATTTATTTTAATGGTGAAAGCGGATTGAGTAATTCACCCGGATGGATCTCGCAGGATAACAACTGGACTGTTGGCGAAGCATTATGTGATATTGATGATGACGGCGATCTTGACCTTGCGTTTGGTAATCAGGGCAATACCAGTAACCCGACAAAACCTATCTGCATTTTTTACAACAATGGCGGATCTTTTCCTGCAACACCAAACTGGCTTTCTGCTGATGCAATGATTACTAATTCTGTCGCATTCGGAGACCTTGATAATCAACAGTTAAAATATAAATTTCTTGAATACTACGGCGATGGAACAAGGTCTGCTTTCTCGCTTCCCTTATTTCCGATTTATTCTATCGATACCGTTTTAGTAGATGATCAGCCTTATAATGCATATTGTTACGATCCTGTAAGCGGATGGATTTCATTAGCATCCAAACCACAAACAGGTATTACTGTTAAAATTTCGTATCGTTACATTGCTAAAGGAGACCTCGCCGCATCAAAATGGGTAAACTATGAAAGCGGAATTTATTTTAATAATAATGGCGTGATTAATACTTTACCCGGTTGGACTGTAGGCAATACTCAAAGTCAGAAAGGTATTGTATGGGCAGACTTTGACAAAGATGGTTATCAGGATCTTGCTATTTCAGGAAGCGGAGCTCAGGCTGTTATTTATAAAAACCAAAGCGGAGTATTGACCGGACCAATCTGGACCTCAAATTCTCCAACAACTTCTGCACAGGAATTAATTGCCGGAGATATTGATGGAGATGGTTATCCTGAACTTGCTGTTGTTCATTTTGGCGGCGGCAGAGTTGAAATTTTTAAAAACAGAAGCGGTGTACTGGATGTTGATCCAACCTGGGTATACGCTGCAGGATCATCTGCTACTGCAATTGCATTTGGAGATCTCAATGGTGATGGTGCCCTTGATTTAGCAGTTGGAACAGCAAGAAATCCAGCAGTTGTTTTTCTTAATCAGAATCCTGTTCCGGTTGAACTGATTTCTTTTACTGCTTCAGTGAATGAAAATAATGTTCAGTTAAACTGGAGCACTGCCTCAGAAACAAATAATCAGGGATTTGATATTGAAAGACGAATAACCCAAAGCGAAAAAAATAACGAGTGGACAAAGATTGGATTTGTTCCCGGATTTGGCTCATCAACAGAAAAACATTTTTACTTTTTTAATGATGAAAATCTTTCGGGAGGAAAATATCAGTACCGGATTAAACAGATCGATTTTGATGGAAGTTTCAAGTACTCCGAGGTAGTTGAAGTGGAAATCAATTTACCTGTAAATTTTTCATTAGAGCAAAACTATCCTAACCCGTTCAATCCATCTACAAAAATCCGTTATCACATTGCCGGCAGTTCGTACATTACACTTAAGGTGTATGATATTCTTGGGAATGAAGTTATCACTCTTGTTGATAAATTCAGAAATGCCGGAAGTTACGAGGTTGAATTTACTGCTCATTCGGATATGATCCGCAGCCTTTCAAGCGGTGTTTATTTTTATCAGCTACGTGTTACAAATCCGGAAACAAATTCAGAGCAAAGCTTTGTTGAAACAAGGAAAATGATATTGATAGAATAGAAGCCTGAATTTTTAATTTACATATCCCCTGTCAAAAACATTGACAGGGGATTTTTTTTAAATCTCTGACTAAAACTTAAGACATTTCTAAAAAAACTTATCTCTTTTCAGATATCTGCCAATCATTGGATATTATACACATTCAGAAATTCAAGCCTCATAAAATTTTTGTGTATCTTTGCATATACATTAAAAAAATTCTGGAGTACATTGTGAAAAAATTTCTTCTTCTTATTGTTTTCTTTATATCATCAAATCTTTTTGCCCAAAACTGGCTTTATGTCGATTCTGTTTTTAATGTATCAGGTGTAAGTGTTGGTAATTTTTCTGCACCTTATTTTGCAGATCTTAACAATGATGGATACCTTGATCTTATTTTAGGCAGCATTGGTGATGAAGCTGAGTTTTTTTGGAGCAATCCGCAACCGTTTCCAACAACATTTGTAAAGGATAATTCTGTACTGGAAAATATTTATGCAGGCGGAATTGCCGGAACAAATGCTGATTATCCTACTCTGGTTGATTTAGACGGAGATGGAGATCTCGATCTTATTATAGGCGGGTATAATGGACTTTTGTATTATGAAAATGTCGGCACAATTTACTCTCCGCAGTTTGAAACCGGAGATACAATTTTTGTTGACGTTAATTTACTGATTGGAACTGATCCTAAACCAGCATTTGTTGATATTGATGATGATGGTGACTTTGATTTGTTCGTTGGAATCGGCGAATCAATTTTAGGCGGTCCTGAAGCGGGTATAACTATGGGATTCAGAAATACCGGAACAAGTACAAATCCTGTGTTTACTTTAGATAATTCTCTCGTTACCGGAATTTCCGATATTGGATTAAACGCTTATCCGGCTTTTGCAGATATTGATGGTGATAGTGATTACGATCTTCTTTTTGGAAGAGACCTTCAGACTTTAGTTTATTATAGAAACACCGGAACAAAACAAAGTCCCGTATGGACTATAAATGCAACCGTATTTGGCGGAGTAGAATCAAACACTTATTGGAAACAACCTGCTCTTGCAGATATAGACAATGATGGTGATATTGATTTAGTTTATGGTACTTCTAACGGCATATTATACACCTATCGCAATACAGGAACTACAACTGCACCAGCATTTCAGTATTATCCTGATTATTTGAAAGTCATAAAGATTAATGCAAGCGGAGGTACTGCCTCCTTAGCAGATTTTGACGGCGATGGAGATAATGACCTTATTAGTGGAAACTGGGATGGCAAATTCATTTATTTTATAAATGATGGAACTCCGGAAGTTCCTGTTTTTAAACAAGTTTCTGCACCATTTTCAAATATCGATGTAGGTTCTTACAGCACTCCCGTTTTTGTTGATATTGATAATGATGGAGATTATGATATTGTATCAGGTGCAATGGATGGTAAGGTTTATCTTTATATTAACAATAACGGTACCTTTACACAAAATACAACTATGTTTGGTACAATTGATATCGGATGGCAAAGTATTCCATCTTTTGCAGATCTTAACGGTGATGGTCATCTTGACCTTCTTGTTGGTGCAGAAAGCGGAAGTCAAACAAAGTTTTATTTAAATGATGGTAATAATGTATTTACCGAAAACACTACTATGTTTACCGGGGTTACTTTTCCAAATTATGGAAGACCAACACTTGCTGATATTGATAATGATGATGACTTTGATTTGATAATTGGTGATAACTGGGGCTCTATCAAATTTTACAGAAACAACGGAACAGTAAGCAGTCCTCAATGGGTAAGAGAAGATTCATTATTTGCAGGCATTACAGTTGAACAGGGTACATATCCGGCGTTTGCAGACCTTGATGGAGATTTCAGAAAAGATATGGTAATCGGTGAGTATAACGGAAATTTTCATTTTTATAAAAATCTGTTTTCACCGCTTACAGATGTAAAAGATCAGTTTTCAGAATTGCCGCTTAGTTTTATATTAAACCAGAATTATCCAAATCCGTTTAATCCTGTTACAACAATAAGGTTTCAGTTGACTGAAAGCGGCTACACAACATTAAAGGTTTATGATATTCTTGGAAAAGAAATTACAGTACTTGTAAATGAGTATAAAACTGCCGGAAGCTATCAGGTTTACTTTGATGCAAAACAGCTTTCAAGCGGAACGTACTTTTACACATTACAAAGCAGCGGTCAATCAACTACAAAGCGGATGATGCTGATTAAATAATTTATTAAACAGATTATTAATTTCTTAAAGCCGTTAACTTTATTCTTAACGGCTTTTTTTATGATTTTTACTTTTGTTTATTAGCAAGTAAGTGGCATATATAATATGGGAAAGTTTTGTGCATTAATTATAGAAGAATACTTATAGCTCCCGAAACTTAACTTAATCAGACTAATAAACTTAAATTTCTGAAATCGTGTTTTCAATTTTATCAGCTTTGATTGAAACTCTTATTTTAACTGCTTAAATTTAGGCTGTAAGAAGTATTCAATAATCGTAAAAGCATTATGAAAGAGTTCTTCAGCGTTCAGGAAGTAGCAAAACTTCTGGACTTAAGCCATTCCGGAGTTTTGTATCACATAAAAAGTAAAAAATTGAAATCCACTCAGGTTGGGAAAATATATATAATTAAAAGAGAGGACTTTGCTGACTTTTTAAAAGATCAAAAAAAAGAAAAGAAGTCTAAAAAGAAACCTGAAGAGCCGCAGTTGTTTTAACTAATCCTTTGAATAATCCATCAACTTTTGTCTGTAGATTTCCAGCTCCTTTCTGTCTGTTCCTGCAAGTTCTTTAATACAATAACAATAAGCACCTAATACCGGTATTATTAAATTTTTATCATCAGAATAAAATATATCCAGCTTTTTTATAACTGTGTCAAGATCAATCTTATCAGACAAAGGTGATTGTGAAATGTTCATCAGGTCTTTATCACAATTAAATATTACCGGGGATTTTCTTCCGGATAATTTCTGAAGTTTCTGATTATCAAGAATCGAAGAGAGATAATTCTGTTTGTAATCTGCAAGTTTTTTTATCGGCTGCGAAAGGGATATCCAGGCATATCCGTTATCATAACCTTTTGTAAGGTATGTATCCTGTGCTGAAATAAATGACTGAAAATAACACAGCATAATTAGTGTTAATAACTGATATCTCATCTTTATAAGTTTAAAATATATTCTTTTGATTGAAATAAACTATCAAATACTTATGGTTTAAAATATTAAATTAATATCTGACAATTATTATTGCTTGGAATTATAATGAGTTCACATCTTCTCAGTAAATCTTCTTTTATACGCGGCGTTCAGTGCGAAAAACATCTGTACCTATACAAATATCATTACAACGAAATGGACAAGGTTTCTGAGATGCAGGAGGCAGTGTTTAAACGCGGGACAGATGTCGGAAAGCTGGCACAGCAGCTTTTTCCTGATGGAATTGATGCTTCACCAAAATCCGCATTTGAATATAGCAAAGCAATAGCCGAGACTAAGGAGCTAATACAGAAAAAACAAAAGATAATCTATGAAGCTTCATTTTTTTTCAGTGAGGTTTTATCAATTGCAGATATAGTTGTTAATGAAAGCGGTACTCTGGAAATATTTGAAGTAAAAAGTTCTGTTTCAATTTCAGAAACTTATTTGCAGGATGCAGCTCTGCAATATTGGGTAATCTCTAACAGCGGATATAAGATAAAAGATTTTTCCATTATTTATATAAATAATCAATATGTGCGGAACGGAAATCTTGAGTTAGATGAACTTTTTAAAATTGAATCAGTTTTAAATTTAATACTACCAATGCAGGATTGGGTTCAGGAAAAAGTTAATCGATTTAAAGAGGTATTGAGAAAAAAGACAATTCCTTCGATTGATATCGGAGAGCATTGTCATAACCCATATATCTGTTCATTCTTTCAATATTGCAGAAAGCATATTCCGGATAATTCAGTATTTGATCTTTCCGGTTTGCATCTGGATAAAAAATATGATTTATACAGAAACGGAATAATAAAGCTTGAAGATATTCCCGACGATGTAAAACTACCTAAATCAGCCGGACTTCAGCTTGATGTCTATAAGAGCAAAAGAAATATAATTGATAAAATCGCAATTAAGGACTTTCTATCCGGGCTTAATTATCCGGTTTACTTTATGGATTTTGAAACATTTCAGCCTGCTGTTCCTATGTTTGATAACTCGAAACCGTATATGCAAATACCCTTTCAGTATTCTGTTCATTATAAAAAAAGTAAAGAAAGCATACCTGAGCATTTTGATTTTTTAGCTGAGGCAGCAAATGATCCGAGAGTTAAATTCATTATTAATCTTTTAAAAATAACCAAAGGTAAAGGTGATATAATTACTTATAATAAAACATTTGAGATTTCCCGGTTAAAAGAAATTGCAGAAACTTTTCCAGAGTATAATGATGAAATTCAGGATAGAATCAGTCGTATAAAAGATTTAATGCTGCCATTCCAAAAAAAATATTATTATACAAACGATATGAAAGGCTCGTATTCGATTAAATATGTTCTGCCGGCACTTATACCGGATTTAAGTTATGAGAATTTAACAATCAATGAAGGCGGACTTGCATCAATTAAATTTGAAAGTTTATTCTATGAAACTGATTTAATCCGGATTGCCTGTACCCGGACAAATCTTCTTGAATATTGTAAGCTTGATACCTTTGCAATGGTTAAGTTGTTAGAAAAATTAGAGTCTCTTTAACTTTAATTACTTTAGTCTTAAATATTTTTCAAACCAGTTTCTTTTCATCTCATCAACTTCCTTTCTGTGAGATTTTAAAAAATGATCTCCATCTTCAAGCATCACCAAACGATAAGGAAATTTAAGTTCCAGCAATTTATAAGAAAGGTCAATTGAATCGTTTGGAGTTACCTGTTCATCGTTATTGCCGTGAATAATCAGTAATGGTGTAGTATTCGGAAGTTTTTCAGGAAAATTAATTATCGATCTTTTCTCACATCTGCTTTTAAAATCACTTTCCTTAAATTTTGCTGAAGTCTGTTCATACAATCTTTTCTTAAATTTACTTTCTTCTGCACTACATCTTAGATTTGCGATTCCGCCAATTACAACAGCAGCTTTGAAAATATTTGTTCTTGTTAAGGTAAGATAAGTCATCATTCCGCCGCGGCTCCAGCCTTCAATTCCCCAAATCTCAGTATCAGCTTGTGGAATTTCATCAGCAATAGTTACCAGATTAAGGACATCATTTAAATCATCACCGCCAAAATCATCATGACCCTCTCCACCGTCATTACCCCGGTATTGAGAAGAAAAGACACAAAAACCCCAGCTTGCTATTTGTCCAAACATACCGCGGGCAGTAAACTTATCAATCGCTCCGGAATTACCAATTCCCCCGCGGCACCAGATAATACAAGGATATTTTTTTAAGTTGTCTTTGGGATAAGCAATGTAGCCTTTTACTTTTAATCCATCTGACAAATAAGTGATTTTTTCTACTACGGTTTTTGTAAGAACATCTCTGCCCCATCCGCTCTCAATCATCAATTCCTGTTGAGGATTCAGGGAGATTATTTTCCTTTCAAGAATTTTACTTTTCATTTTTACTTGATTGTATTAGTTATACTATCAGGTGTATCCCTGTGATATATGTATGTTGGAAAATTTACTTTTTCAACTGTATAATTTTTCATAACTCTTTCAAGAAATTCGGAGTCTTCGCTATAGTGCATATCTTTAAATCCTTTCAATTCAATAAAAACATTTCTTCTCCCAAAAAAAGTTGCGCCGATTGTACATTGAGAAAGGTGGATAAGTTTTGTTGTGTCATTTTTATCCGGAACAAATTCATTCCCTATTATTTTTACACCGCCATGCAAAAAATCAACCTGAGGATGCAAGGTTAAATAATTTATCCTTTTCAGAATATGATCAATATGGTATTCGTCATCACTATCCAGAAAAGTAATATATTCTCCTTTAGAATTTTTGATACCGTTGTTTCGTGCTGCCGGAAGAAATTGGTGCTGCTGATAAACAACATTTATTTTTGAATTACTGTTCTTATAATTTTCCAACAGTTGGGCTGAATTATCTTCGCTTTCATCATCAACCGCAATCAATTCCCAGTTTATATAACTTTGATTTATAACAGAATCAACGGCTCTTTGAATATAAGCTTCTCTGTTATAAACCGCCATAATGATCGAAACCAGCGGCAAAGGTATGTCTTTATCTGACAATGTGCTCATTTTTTTTAGAGTCTTATTATCTGTATGAATTAAACCATTCTAACTTAAACAAAATATATAATGATTAAATATACCTTCAAAAAAATAATATTGATTCATTATATTTGCCCTGCACAAATATCAGGGAAATGATAATGGCTAAAAAGCAAAGCAAGCAGCAGATACAAAAATCATCCGATACAAAATTAAAATTACCAGTACAAAAAATTATTATCGCGGTTATTGTTCTTGCAGTTATAGGTTATTTTATAGTTGATAACTTTGTTAACAAAGAGCCCAAAATGGAATATTATACTTTTACAAAGGAAGGTGAACTTATATTTACTGATTCTCTCGGTACATTAAAGGCAAAGATAGATTTGGAGATAGCTGATAATGATTATGAGAGACAACTTGGTTTAATGAACCGGAAAGAGATGTCTGAAAACCAGGGAATGCTTTTTATCTTTCCCAAAGAAGCTTATCAATCTTTCTGGATGCGGAATACTTTTATATCGCTTGATATGATATTTGTTAATGAACAGAAAAAGATTGTAACAATTCACAGAGACACAAAAATTCTTACAGAGCAAAGCTATCCGGCATCCGAGCTTTCAAAGTATGTTGTTGAAGTAGTAGCGGGTTTTTGTGCTAAACACAATATACAAATTGGTGATAAGATCAATTGGATGGGCACGCGTCTGTCAAACAATAATAAATAAGATTGAATAAAGATTTTTTAATTCTGGATTGTGCTGTTTAAAAATTAGCTGCCGTAAAGCCTGTCTTCAACAAGCTCGCAAATAATATGAGCAACTGTAATATGACCTTCTTGTATCCTTTGAACATTTGATGACGGAATAATGATCGGTAAATCAACCAGTGATTTTAATTCACCTCCGTTACCGCCCAAAAATCCGATTACTTTCATCCCCTTAGAGTGAGCTTTTTCAACTGCTTTAATTACATTTCTGGAATTTCCGCTTGTTGATATTGCAAGCAGAACATCGCCAAGAGAACCAAGTCCTTCTACATTTCTGGCAAACACATTTTCGAAACCGATATCATTTCCGCCTGCGGTTAGGTTTGATGAATCAGTTGTAAGAGCAATTGCGGGTAAAGCAGGACGCTGAATAGCATGATTTAATCTTATCATAAATTCGGTTGCGATATGCTGACAATCTGCCGCACTTCCTCCGTTACCGCATAATAAAAGTTTGTTACCGTCTTTATATGATGAAACCAGTATATCAACAGCTTTTAAGATTTCTTCGGTAAGCTGATCTCTTATCTTTAATTTTGTTTCTGAACTTTCGTTAAGAGAATCTATTATAAATTTTTGTGCGTCCAATTTTTAATCCTTTAAAGTAATGTTACATGAATTAAACTGAATTACCTGATTTTAACGGATCGGTTTTAATCCATCTGTTCTGTTGAATCAGCGTTCAATTGAGTTAAACCAAAATACTTTGTTTAATATGAACAGCAGAAGCAAAATCTTTAATCAGGTTCCAGTTGTTTTCATTTTCAAAATAATTTCCTGTCACAATCACTGAAGCACCGCTTTCAACTTTTTCGCGTGCAGTTTGAGGAGTTCTTATTCCGCCGCCAACGATAATCGGTATGCTGCATTGTTCACTTACAGCTTTAATCATTTCATTTGGAACTGAATTATCAGCACCGCTCCCGGCTTCAAGATAAATAAATTTCATTCCAAGATACTCAGATGCGAGTGCAGTTGCTGAAGCAATCTCTGGTTTATTTCTTGGAATCGGCAAGCTTCCGCTCATATATACTGCAGTGGTAGTTGTGCCCGATTCGACTAATATATAAGCAGTGGATATTGGTTCAATTCCCGCTTTTTTAATCGATGGTGCTGCGAGAACATGCTTACCTATTAAATGCTCAGGATTTCTTCCGCTTACAACCGAGAGAAATAAAATTGCATCAGCAAAAGATGAAACCTGAGTGATGCTGCCGGGGAAAATAATTACCGGTAGGTTAGTGTTTATCTTTACTTTTTCAAGAAAAGATTCAAAATCACCATTGATCATCAAACTGCCGCCAACTAAAAAACCATCAACACCGGATTTCTGACAGTGATTTAAGAAATTACTTAATTTTTTTTCTGAAAGTTTATCAGGATCAAGAAGGACTAAATAAGCAGCTCCTTTTTCCTTAATCGTATTTAACAGGTGATTGTAAATCTTCATAATTATTGAATTAATGCTGATTCAATATAGGAATTTAGGCTTTTAGATAAAAGATAGAGTTGTTAAAGATTGACATTATTCTGAATATAATAAATCCGAATTACTGTTTTAGCTTATTTAATTTCACTCAGATAATCATTTTCACAATTTCTTCGGGGTCAATTATAATCAAATGAAATTTCTTTGACTTTCTTTTTACAACTAAATGACAAATAAATAATCAAGATTCAGTAGCCTTACCACAGTTCAAGTTAGAAATTATGAAAACATTAATAAAAATATTATTGGTTGTGGTCGGCTTTAACTCTTTTGAGCTTATTTCACAAACATCACCATCAAATAAGAGCTTTTTTTACCCGGGTGAAACTCTTGTATATAAAGTAAAGTGGACATTTCTCAGAGTCGGAACGATTACAATCAAAACAGCACCTTACAAAAATGATGCTGATCATATTAAAGTTAGTATGCTTGTGGAATCAAATCCGTCCATTCCCTTCGTAGATATTAGAGAGTACAATGAAAGCGTTATTGACCGCGAGTCATTGATGTCCTGCTCATTTTATGGTTTTTATAGAAACGGCAGCGATGAAGTAAAGTACACAACTGAATACAGTGATGAGTCAAAGACATCTGTCTGGAAAGCTTTTGATGTAACAAACCATCGCCTTATTGATTCAATTAAGATAAATAAATGTCCCCGCTATTTGGATGGTCCATCATTATTCTTTTTTACAAGAGCAAATTCAAATCAGATTAAGGTTATAAATGTCCCAACAATTATTGAGGGTAAAATAGAAAACACAAAATTTATTTTTACCGGCACTAAAGAAGAGATAGAAATTGATGCTCTTGATTATCCTGTTATGTCCACTCAATATTTTGGATTTGCTGACTGGGAAGGTGGAACTTCGCAAAGTTTATCTGGTGAATTTATGGGGTGGATAAGTAACGATGAAGCTGCAATTCCGCTTTATGCCGAAGTTAAAGTGCTTCTTGGCAGCTTAAAGATTGAATTGGAAAGCTGGAAGAGAGGCAACTGGCACAAACAATTAAGTGCAGATGGTACAAGATAATTTTTACTAATAATTTAAAGAAAGATGTTTTATGAATACTCAATTATTAAACAGAAACAATGTTTATTCAGACATTAATTTAATGATTATATCCCTAATACTATTTTACCTGGGAATAGCCCTAATATTTAGTTCATCCATTTTTAATTTCAATTCAATTTTTATTGAGTTAATTGTTCTCTTAATAAGTGTTTTTATAGTAACGAAAACAATTCCAAAGATAAAAATCGGAGCTTTACGATCAGCTTCACAAACATTCTTTGTTTTGCTGTTCTTCGCTTACTTTTTTGGCATATCATCCAACTTCCAACTGGTCTTTCATCACAATTGGTTTGATGCAAAACTGATTGCTTTTGATAAAATGGTCTTTGGAAATGAACTATCACTAATATTGGAAAATATTATTTCACCTTATTTAACAGAAACAATGATGTTTGCTTATGTATCATACCTTCCATTGCTGATAATTACAGCCGCTGTTGCTTATAAAAGCGGAAAAGAAAAAGGAGCTGCTGAATACCTTTCGGTAATTTCTCTTTGTTATGTATTTTGTTATTTAGGCTTCATCCTGTTCCCGGTTGCAAGCCAAACTTATTTTATGCCTGAAAAATATTCTGTTCCGCTTTCTGGTGGTTTGTTTACGTACACTTCTGAATTAGTCAGAAATAATTTTCATTTCCCCGGAGGAAGTCTCCCAAGCCCACACTGTACGGCTGCTACGGTTATTCTTTGGGCTTGCTATAAGTACAATAAGAATGTTTTTTTTATCATTCTCTTCCCTGTAATCCTTTTATATATCTCAACTGTTTATGGAAGATTTCACTATGCGCTTGATTCGTTAAGTGGAATAATAACCGGCTTTCTATCAATAAAAACATATCCGCTTGTTATCAGGATCATAGACATTGTAAAGAATTTCTTTAATAATATTCTTCATCCAGTATCTGCACAAAATTCGTTAATTGAATAAAAGCTAGCGATTATGAATGCAAAGATGAAATGTATGGTAACCGGTGGAACAGGATTAATAGGTAACAAGCTGATTGAAAAATTATGCAGTGAAGGCTGCGTAATTCATGCATTATGCAGAAGCACATCAGATACCAGCAGCTTGACTCATCCAAATATTAAAATTTTTATAGGAGATATTCTTGACAAAACAAGTATTGAAAAAGCAATGTTTGGATGTGAAGCAGTATATCATCTGGCAGCGTACGCCCGTAATTGGGCTAAAGATCCGAATATTTATTATGAATATAACACCCAAAGTTTGATAAATATTTTAGATATATCATTGAAGTACAATCTTAAACGCGTGTTGTTTACTTCTTCAAGTATAGTATTGGGCAACTCAAATGGTAAACCTAATGATGAAACAAACTTAAGGTCTATCCCTCCTTTAACTGTCTATGAAGATTCAAAATTAAAAGCTGAAAAAGTTATTGAACAATATTTAAACCTTGGGATGGATATAATTAGTGTGTATCCGACAAGACCATTTGGACCCGGGTTATTGGTCGAAAGTAATGCATTATGCTATATAATTGATCTCTACTTAAAAGGTAAATGGAGAGTGATTTTGGGAGATGGTAACGCAACCGGGAATTATGTTTTTTTGGATGATGTTGTAAGTGGAATGACAAATGCTATGAAGCTTGGCAGAAAGGGAGAAAGATACATTCTTGGAGGAGATAATCTATCGCTTAATAAATTCTTTTCTTTATTAAAGGAAATTTCAGGCAGAAAATATCGAATGTTTCATATCCCGGAAAAAGTTGCTTTGATTATCAGTAAAATTGAAGAATACCGGGCAAGAGTTTCAAATCATTATCCTTTGATTACACCTGGGTGGGTAAAAACTTTTTGTTTAGACTGGAGCTTCTCCTCAGACAAGGCAATTAAAGAAATTGACTATAAAATTACACCTTTTGAAGACGCTCTTAACAAAACTGTTATGTGGTTAGCATCAAAAGAAACGGGAAACCAGTTATGAATACATTAAACATCTTTAACATAAAGCATACTATCCCAAAAGACGAGTTAAAATCAATAGTAATTCTGATTGTCTCTGTGTTTATCCTTGCAATTCATAAATGTTTCGGAACTGTTCAATTTATTACAAAAAGTTTTCCGGATGTTTCTGAATACAATTCTGTTATTAACATGTTTGTATTAACTTTTATACTTCTGGCTATTATTCCTATATTCTTAATTAGATTCTTTTTTAAAGAATCTTTAAGAGAATATGGATTGAATATTGGTGATTGGAAAAAAGGATTCAAATCAATCGCTGTTTTTTACCCGTTAATTGCTGCCTTCATTTTATATCCATCTGTTTACGATAAAGAGTTGTTAAACTTTTATCCTCAATCAAAGGAGATAGCTGACTCAACCTCTGCTTTCTTAAAATTTGAAGCAATCAGAATTCTGCTTTTTTATTCGGGATGGGAAATTTTTTTCAGAGGATTTATGCTGTTTGGTTTACGAAAGTACGTTGGTGATTCAATAGCAATCTGCATACAGATTATCCCCTCTTGTCTATGGCATATCGGGATGTCAACCGGAGAAATTTTTGCCTCAATTTTTGGAGGAGTATTATTTGGATTTATGTCTCTTAGAACAAAGTCTGTCATATATCCATTTATACTTCACTCTTTAATCGGTCTTACTCTTGATTTATTTATTGTTCTTAGTGTGATACAACAGGAAGGAGTTCTGAAATGAAAGCACTTGTAACCGGCGGAACTGGTTTTATCGGGAGCCACTTGATAGAAAAATTATGTTCCAACAATATCTCAGTTAAATGTATTTCGAAAGATTATCTTAATACAGATCAATTAATAAATTTAGATGTTGAACTGATTATTGGTGATCTCGAAAAAAACTCACTGTCCGAAAATCTTTTGGATGGTATTGATTTAATATTTCATGTAGCCGGTGTAACTCATGCAAAATCAAAAAATGATTATTATATCGGAAACTATCTGGCAACAAAAAAACTGATTGAATTTTGTGCCAATAGTTCCAAAAACATAAAAAGATTTATTTACATTAGCAGTTTAACAGCAGTCGGACCATCATTAACAGGGACTGAAGTTAATGAGAACACTCCATATCACCCTGTTTCAGATTACGGAATTAGTAAAATGATGGCTGAATATGAAGTTCTGAAATACCGGAACAAAATTCCAATAACTATCGTGCGTCCTTCGGCTGTTTATGGCCCAAGAGAGAGAGACTTTTACATATATATGAAATCTATAAAACGTGGAATCCAATTACTGATAGGTATTAACAAAAAATATCTGAATCTAATTTATATTGATGATCTTGTTGATGGTATTACATTAGCTGCTCAAAATAAACAGGCAGAGGATGAAATTTATTTTCTTGGCTCTGATACTTCCTATCCCAATGAAACAATTGGTAAAACAATTGCGGAGATTCTGGATAAAAACCCATTGAATATTCATCTTCCCCATTGTATTGTTTTTGGGATTTGCAGTACTACTGAGCTGCTTGGCAATTTATTTAATAAACATGTGTTACTTAACCGGCAGAAAGCAAGAGAGTTGACTCAGAATAGCTGGGCGTGCTCAATCGAAAAGGCAAAAAAACATTTGGGTTTTAATCCTAATACTTCACTCCATGAGGGATTTTTTCAAACATATTGCTGGTATAAAAAAATGGGATGGCTGTAAACTGAACTGAAGAATGTTAAGCCTGATTTAGTTTCTCTTTACAATGAGTCAATGAATTTGCAACGTTCATGCAGTGGTTTAAATGATCTTTTTGACACTCCTATCTTACAATATTAATTGTTTCATTCTATCCGCAATTTAAATAGTTCAATCTTACTATGTAAAAACAAATTCCAAACGAAAGCTTGCAATTCTAATTTGTATATATGATGGTTTCTTTTTGTCACACAAATCTTATTGAAGTATAGATGAAGACTAATGAATAATTAATAATTAATAATGAAAGTCGTCGCATTGGGCGAAGTGGAAACGCGACAAAAGCAAAATTCAGTCTTCGACTTCGCTCAGACTGACAGGTGATAGTCACATTGAACGAAGTGGAAACGTGGCAGGGACAAAAGAATACTCTTTAATGATTTGTCTCGCTATTCGATATGAGTAATGTAATAAATCCCCGCGATTTGTTTTGGCATCGTTAATTTCACCGGAGATAATCATTTTTTCAATTTCACTGAGTGAAAGTTCTAAAATTTCCATTCCTTGTTCACCTTCCTCACGGTGAGTGTTACCGGATGTTAAACCTTTCGCTGAATAAATATGAAGTATTTCTGTGCAATAACCAGGAGCTGTAAAAATTTCACCAACTTTTGTAATTTCTTTTGCCTTATAACCTGTTTCCTCTTCCAGTTCTCTTATTGCACACTTTAAAGGGTCCTCTCCTTTTTCAAGCTTACCCGCTGGAAGCTCAATAAGTGTGGTTTGCAATGGATAGCGAAATTGTTTTACAAGAATAACCTTACCATCATCTTTAATTGGAATAACAACTGCTCCGCCGGGATGAACAGCAATTTCTCTTACACTTTTATTGCCGCTGCTGTATTCAATTTCATCAACCTGATGATCGAATACTTTTCCTTTATAAAGAATTTGTGATTTGATTAGTTTGAAGTTCATAAATTTTCCTAAGTGAATCTTTGTATTCTTAGTGCCTTAGTGGTAAAAGTATTTTTTCACCACTAAGACACATAGTTCACTTAGTAACACTAAGATCTGTATCTCGCATCATAATATGGAACAAGCTCACTGCCCAAAAATTTTATTAGTGCAGCAATCACTCCAAGATCATCGAGGTATCCAATCAAAGGGGCTATATCCGGAATTGTATCAATTGGCGAGATAAAATAAATTAATCCCATCACAACAATTGCTTTGCGGTGCCAGCTTACAAATGGATCTCTCATATAGCTGTAGAGTGCCATTATATCTTTTGCAAAAGAAATTTTCTTTCCTACCCGTTGAACTTTATTCCATAAATTTTCTTCAACATAGGCTGTTCTCTCGCGGTAATCCTCTTCAACTTCCAGTTCGGTTTTACCACCGGTTCTGAATGCTCCAAGATCTCCAAGATTTTCAAATATCTCATCATCTGGTGCAACAATTTCATAATCTCTTTCTTTCATAACTACTCCTGTTTTTGATGCGATTTAAACCAATCAAATACTGTATTCCACCAAAGCTTAGCATTTTGCGGTTTACTAACAAAATGTGTTTCATCTGGGAAATACAAAAACTTACTTTCAATTCCCAATCTTTGTAAAGTTGTAAATAGCTGAAAAGCCTGTTCTTCAGATAATCTGAAATCAAAAGCGCTATGAACAATTAACATTGGCGTTTTAAAATTATTTACATAACGATGCGGCGACCATTTTTCATAAGCCTCCCGATTTTCCCATGGGGTTCCGCCAAGCTCCCATTCAGGGAACCAAAGCTCTTCAGTTGTTCCCCACATACTTTCAAGATTAAAAGTTCCGTTGTGACAGAATAATGCGCTGAATCTATCAGTATGTCCTTCGATCCAGTTAATCATATATCCTCCGTAAGATGCACCGGATGCAAAAGTATTTTTCGGATCGATAAAAGAAAAATTCTTAACTGCATAATCGTAACTGTTCATTAAATCTGTATAGACTTTGCCGCCCCAGTCTTTTGAAATTTCATCAGTAAATTTTTGACCGTATCCTGTTGAACCGCGTGGATTGGGTGCAACAACTACATAACCAGCTCCGGCAAACATCTGTAAATTCCATCTGTAATGAAAATTATCTTCCCATGCACCCTGTGGACCGCCATGAATCAAAAACATCATCGGATATTTTTTATTTGGATCAAAGAAAGGCGGTTTAACTAAAATTGATTGAACCTGATCTCCATTTGCACCCTCACACCAAAAAGTCTCAACCGGATTCATTTCCAGCTTCGAAAGGATTTCTTCATTTGTAAATGTAATTTGCTTCAAAGTATTCTTTCCATCGGAACTGATTGAGAAAATCTCAGTCGGCAAATTAGTTTTTTGTTTTAAAAAATAAATTGTTTTCCCATCTTTAGAAAGCTGAATGCTTGAGTTAAAATTTTCTTTGTGCAGCATTTCTGGTTTTTTAGAATTTATATCAATTTTATAAATTGAATTATATATCTGATAAGGTGAAAGGAAATAAATTGTTTTTGAATCAGGCGACCATACAAATTCTGAAACTGAATTCTGAAAATCTTCAGTAAGATTTTTTATCTCACCTGTTTTACGGTTAAACAAAACCAGATCCAGTTTATCGGCTTCAAACCCTGCACGCTTCATAGATGTCCACGCAATCCAGCTGCCATCCGGCGAATAAACCGGCTGGCAATCGACACCTTTACTTTTAGAAATTACTTTCGTTTGCTTAGATGATAAGTCAAGCAGATAAATTTCATTATTCGTACTGATAGCAGTTGAGAATGATGGATTTAATGTGTAAACAATTTCGGTTTCATCGGGTGAAAAATTAAAATCGTTTGAAGAGCCGAGTGCAGGCGGTGGAACATCTTCTTTATTACCTTCTGTTAAATCCTTAAACTCACCGGAAGCAACATCAAGTAAAAACAAATGACTTCGCTTGTCTCCGCGCCATGCATTCCAGTGACGGTACATTAACTCAGTAAATATCTCAGCTTTAACTTTGCTTTCATCAGCAGCTTTATCTTTTTGCTCGTTACAGTCCTGAGTTCTGCATTCAGGATAAACAGAGGATACAAACAATATTTTCTTCCCATTGTGTGACCATTTAAAATCCGATGCACCGGTATAAATGTCTGTTAACTGTTTTTCATTCGATCCATCAAGATTGCATATCCAAACCTGACCATCGCGAGCAAACGCAATTGTTTTTCCATCCGGTGAAAATTTTGGCTCGCTTTCATTCTTCTCAGAATTTTTCAAAGCTCGCATATTTTTTCCATCTGAATCAATTATGTAAATATCTGTGTTACCTTTGTTTACTTCAAAAGAGTAAGAGGTTAATGTGTATGCGATTGTTTTTCCATCAGGCGAAATATCATAACTGCCAATTCGTTTCATTGCCCAAAGATCATCCACACTAATTGCTCTTTTGGTTTGAGCTAAAGAAGATAAAGAAAGTAAAAATATGAATGAGAGTGAGATAAAAAATCTGATTTTAAACATTGCTGCTCCGATGAGTTCTAATTGAATGGTCAAAAATACTGCCGAAAAAGTTAAAGGCAAAGCTGAGAAATGTTCAATTGGATAAATTCAATGTTAAAATCATAATGATTAACTTTGTTACAATTATTTTACAAAAATAGATGCAGGAAAAACTAAATATTTTACTCCCCGGCGGATTTAAGCAATTCAGGATTCTAAAATCCAAATATAATCTTTCAGCAAAAAATGTCTTAATCATAGGATCAAACAGCGAGAAGATTGCAGAAAAAATGATTGGGAGCGGAGTTAAATCTGTTAAGATTATTGTAAATG
This sequence comes from Ignavibacteriota bacterium, assembly GCA_013285425.1. Lineage (GTDB taxonomy): Bacteria > Bacteroidota > Ignavibacteria > Ignavibacteriales > Ignavibacteriaceae > IGN3. The sequence continues at coordinate 3,637,194 of CP053447.1, read as the reverse complement.
ATTATGATTCACTGATCAACTCGAGATTAAATCTTGGCAAAGATTCTAATGCGGTTGTTAAGATGATGGATTTTGATAATACAGATTTCGGAAATGAAGAGCTTGATCTTGTTTACGCACAAGCTTCAATATCACTAACAAACAGAAATAAAATAGTTAAAGAAATAATAAGGGTTCTTAAACAGGACGGAACTTTTTGTGTAAGTGAGATTACAACTTTTGAACAAGAATATCCGGCTTTTGTTAAAAATATTTTTGATGCTTCTGATATTCTTCCATTGTTAAACGATAGCTGCTCTGATTATTACAAAGAAAGAAAGTTTTCTGTTTTGTATGAAGAAGACCTTTCATCATCATTAAAAAGTTTTTACGAAAACACTTCTGTATTGTTGAAAGAAAGCATAAACAACTTAACCGATAAAGAAAAAAGTTATTACAAAAAATTATTAAATAAGATCAGTCACGAATCCAATGCTTATCTAAAGCTTGGCGCGGATAAATTTATTGGATTAAAGATGATGATATTGAAGAAAACTCCGACTGTCATTTCGAAGGAGTCCTCGGCTGAGAAATCCGTAGAATAATAAAACAGATTCCTCACTTTGTTCGGAATGACATAGAAAATAGAAATGAATATAAAAAAAGGCGACATAGTTGAGCTTCAAATAGAAAAGTATGCTTTTGAAGGAAAAGGAATCGCAAAGGTCTCTAAGAATGGGCTGCTTGGATTGAATGAAGAAAACGGCAGTGAAAAAAATTATGTAGTGTTTGTTCAAGGATCATATCCGGGTGATATTGTTAAAGCAAGATTACTCAAAATAAAAAACTCTTATGCCGAAGCTCTTGCAATAAATATAATTTCACATTCTAAAGATCGAGTAAAAGCAAGTTGTAAATTCTTTGGTACTTGCGGCGGTTGTAAACAACAAGATCTAAACTACAGATCTCAATTCCAGTACAAACAAAAACAAGTTGAAGAAATTTTTAATAAGCTCGGTGGATTCAATAATTTTTTGGTTGAGCCAATTATTCCATCTCAAAATGTTTTTCATTACAGAAACAAAATGGAGTTTTCCTTCAGCGATAAAAAATGGCTGACTAAAGAAGAGATTTCTAAAGAAGTAAGTTTAAAAAAGGACTTCGCGCTCGGTTTGCATATTCCAAGGATTTATGATAAAGTGCTCGATATTGATGAATGTTTTCTTCAATCTGAAACAAGTAATAAAATTTTAAATCTTACCAGAAGCTTTTTCAAAAAACAGAATACTCCGGTCTATTCTACAAAAACACATTTTGGATTCCTGCGTAATCTGGTAATCCGGCAGTCGTTTTACACAAACGACTTAATGATCAATCTTGTAACATCAGAAGAGAACGATAAATTATTAAATGAGTATTCAGATAAGATTCGGAAAGAGATTCCTGAAATTACGACAGTCATCAACAATGTAAATAAAAAGCTTGCTGCTGTTGCAATCGGTGATTATGAAAAAGTTATTTATGGTTCGGGTTTTATCTATGATGCAATCGGGAAATTCAAATTCAGAATAAGTGCAAACTCATTCTTCCAGACAAATACTTTGCAAGCTGAAAAACTGTACCAAACCGCATTGGATTATGCTGAGCTAACAGGAAGTGAAATTGTTTACGATCTTTATTCCGGTGCAGGAACAATCGCAATTTATGTTTCAGATAAAGCAAAACAAGTATATGCTTTTGAATCTGTTGAATCAGCTATTGAAGATGCACACGTTAATGCAGAGTTAAATATTATTTCTAATGTAAAATTTTTTAATGCTGATTTATATAAGTCTTTTCTTCATATTGTTGATGAAAACAAAATTCCAAAACCCGATGTAATTATTGTAGATCCACCGCGCAGCGGAATGCATCCAACAACAGTAAATGATGTTTTAACTTTATCTCCCGAAAGGATTATTTATGTTAGCTGCAACCCCGCAACACAGGTTAGGGATATTAAACTAATGACAGAAGCGGGTTATAAATTATTAAAGATAAGACCGGTTGATATGTTTCCGCATACTTTTCATATTGAAAACGTGGCATTGTTGGTAAAATAGAACACGGATAACACAGATTACGCGGGTTTCCGCTGATTAAATCTGTGCTAATCCGTTAAATCCGCGACATCCGTGTTCTATTGGTTTTTTATTATCAAAACAAACTCGCCCTTTAATTTTTCCTTTTCAACAACATTCAAAATGTTGCCTGCATTACCACGATAAAATTTTTCATTCTCTTTTGTTAATTCAAACGCAAGTACACAGGGAATATTAGAGCCGAGAAGCTTAACAATATCTTCCATTAATGATTTTAATCTATATGGAGTATCGAGCAGAACAATTGTTTCTCTCCTTTTTCTTAAATCCAGTAATTGCTTTCTTCTGATATCTTTCTTTGGTGAAAGCCAGCCATAGTAATAAAATTTTTCAAAATCCAAACCGCTGCCGACCAAAGCTGTAAGTAAAGAACTCACACCAGGAATCGGGATAACATCAATCCTGCTTTGTAAAGCAATATCTACAAGCATATGTCCCGGATCAGAAAATAACGGTGTTCCGCAATCAGAAATTAATGCCGCAGTTTTTCCTTCAAGAAGTTTTAAGATAAGATCATTAACATTTTCATTTTCATTGTGCTCGTTTACAGAAAATAATTCTTTTTCAATCTTGTAATGAGATAAAAATCTTCGTGCTTCTTTAAACTCTTCGCAAATAATAAAATCACATTCTTTTAAAATCCGTAAAGCACGTAAAGTTATATCCTCATAATTTCCGATCGGTGTTGATACGATGTATAGTTTTGATTTCATAATTTAGTTGTTAAAGTCACTCTTCTACTTTGCTAAAAGCAACGGTGAATAATATTGCTATCCCGGATAATTTTTCTATTGAGAAATACCACATCTAAAATTAAATCCGGACTTTCCTTTCAACAGAACTGACAATAACAATAAAACACTTAATAAATTGTTTGAAAATTCTGGTTATTTGTGCTTAAATTTAAACATAAATTTTATAATTAAATTCAGGTTTATGAAGCTGCTTACAAATTACTTCATATCTAATTATCTCATCACAAAAAATTATTTTATCTTAAAATAACGGAATTATCATGAAAACCAGATTATTATTTTTCTTTGCTCTGCTATTTACTTTAGCAATTTTTCCACAGGAAGAAGGACAAACATTTCTTTCACTTAAAGATACCGGCGTCGAGGAATTTATCAGGCTCCACCCGGAATATGACGGCAGAGGTACCGTAATTATAGTCCTTGATACAGGTGTTGATATGGGAATCGATGGATTATTAAAAACATCTACCGGTGAAGTAAAAGTAATTGACGTGCAGGATTTTACGGGGCAAGGCGATATGCCGATTGTTGAAGCTAACTTAACCAGTAAAGACGGAAAGGATGTTTTTGAGAATACAGATAAAAAATATTCTGTGTTTGCTGACAAAAACAAAATGCTTAAAAGTGCAGACGATGTTTACTGGATCTCTGTCTTAAATGAAACTCATCTTCTGAACTCAGGCTCTGGTGCACAGGATTTAAATGGAAACGGAGTTAAAGACGATAACTATTTTATGGTAACATATAAAACAACCGAAGGTTACTGGGTTGTTTACTTTGATACAAACGGCAACGGCGATTTATCTGATGAAAAGCCTTTAAGAAACTATAAAGAAAATTTTGATGCATTCACAATTAAAAACCAAAAGGGATTGACTCCTCTTACAATGGCATTAAATATTTTCCCGGATGAAAAGCTTATTTCACTGTTTTTTGATGATGGTTCACACGGAACACATTGTGCGGGAATTGCCGCAGGATACAATATTGGTGATGCCGGTATAAACGGTGTAGCTCCCGGTGCAAAGGTTATTGGGATTAAATTAGGAAACAACAATTATCCCGGCGGTGCTACAGTTACTGAATCAATGAAGAAAGCATATCTTTATGCTGATAAGATATCTAAAGAGACGAAAGCTCCGTGCATTGTTAGTATGAGTTTCGGTATCGGAAGTGAGATCGAAGCCAGATCCGAAATAGAAAAATTTCTTGCTGATCTTTTGAGTAAAAATCCTTATCTGTATGTTTCTACAAGTAACGGTAATGAAGGACCTGGCATTTCAACAGCAGGACTGCCATCATCAAGCAGCTCTTTGTTTTCATCGGGTGCTGTTTTAACAGATGAAATTGCACGTGATAATTACGGTAATATTTTACCAAAAGATATTCTGCTGCACTTTAGCTCAAGAGGAGGTGAAGTAAGTAAACCTGATATTATTTCTCCGGGTGCAGCAACTTCTACTGTACCAAATTTTTCAATGGGCGATAGAATGTGGGGAACTAGTATGGCTTGCCCTTATACTTCGGGAGTTATGGCTCTTTTATTAAGTGCCGCTGAAAAAGAATTTCCCGGAGTTAAAATTCCTTCACAGCTTCTATATAAAATAATCAGAGAAGGTGCTGTAAAATGGGCTGATTATACTATATTGGATCAGGGTGCCGGTTATATAAATGTTATGAATGCTTATGATGTGCTTAAAAAATATTTAAAGAATAATGAGATTTCAAAATTTGAAACTTACACTGTCTCATCATTCGCACCCAATCAGCCGGACAACAAATCAAGAAATCTTTATATACGTGATGGATCATTTTTAACCGGCGATGAGGTATTTGCATTTAATATAAAGAGAGATAATACTATTAAATCAGATAAGTTTTACAGAGTATATAATCTTAAATCAGATGCAGACTGGCTGACGCTTGTACAGAAAAAAGTTTATATACGGAATAATCAGTCTGCAACTGTTAATGTTAAAATAGATAAATCCAAAATTAAAGAACCGGGACTTTACACAACTCAAATAACAGCTTACAGAGATGACGCAAGTAAAACACCTGAGTTTAATATGATTGCAACAGTTGTTATTCCGTTTGAGTTTAACTCAACAAGTAATTTTAAAATGCAATGGAAGGATCAGGTTGTTCAGCAGGGTATGATAAAAAGATATTTTATTAACTTACCTGCAGGACAAAACAGTATGAAAATTACTTTGAGCAGAGACGCTTCTTCAAATAAATATTCCCGATGCAGATATTTTCTTCATAATAACAACGGAATTCAGGTTGATATTTCCGGCGTTCTTTACTCAGTTAACAATGATGAGAAAATAGAAAATTATTATTATGATCTTGAACCAGGTGTTTATGAAATTGATATAGATGGATTTTTCCTGGCTGCGGAGCAATCAACTTATAATCTTGGGGTTGAGTTTTTATCATTGCAGACTGTTGATTCAAAAGATGTATCCTCAACTGATAAAAGAATTGAACTTGTTAATTACTTTAACGAAGTAAAAACATATAATCTTGATGCCGAAATGTTCGGCTATCAAAGAAAATATAATCTTACAGTTGATGGAAATGGAACATATAAAATGCCTTTTACCTTAAACAAAGGTGAAGCTTCAAAAGAATTCTCATTTGAAATGACAAAAGAAGATTATGGCAAAGTAACTGATTTTGCTTTTCAGATACTTGATGAAAATGGAAAAGCATTGAGCAAAAGCGGACTTTCTTACAGAAGCGGTGGCAGTTTAGAAGTTGATATGCCTAAGAATAAAGAAACTGCAGATTTTGTGCTTGAAATAATTCCTGCGTTTGCCAATAAAGAATTATCTGCTAATCTTAATGTCAGCGAAGTTACTTATCTTCCTGAACCGCAAAAAGTAAGCGTAAAACATAATGGAAGAGCCGTACTAACACTTTATCCTAACAGCATAAAATATATTGATATTGATTTCAGCAAACCAGAGCTGACTATTCCGGCAGATGCAGAGGGTTATGGCAAAGTTTATTTTAACTCGCCAACAACTGAAAAAACTGAGTATGAATTACCAATTAACTTTAAATTCTAATAGAGGAGAATAAAATGAGCGAAGACCACGGCGGACAAGTAAAAGGACTTCCGGAAAATGCTTATAAAGAGCTTGGTCCGGGTGAAACTTACAAACCTTTAATGCCTGCTGATTCAGTTCCGCAGGAAATAACCCCCTATTCTGTTATTATGGGATTGCTTATGGCAATTCTGTTTTCTGCGGCTGCTGCTTATCTGGGATTAAAAATCGGACAAGTTTTTGAAGCTGCAATACCAATTGCAATTATTGCTGTCGGCGTTTCAACTCTTATGAAGAAAAAGGGTTCACTCGGACAAAATGTAATTATTCAATCTATCGGGCAAAACTCGGGATTAATTGTTGCTGGAGCAATTTTTACAATCCCCGCACTTTATATCTTAAATCTTCAAGCACATTTTTATCAGATATTTCTTGCTTCTGCATTCGGCGGATTTTTAGGAATACTTTTCCTGATTCCTTTCAGGAAATATTTTGTTGCAGAAATGCACGGAAAGTTTCCCTTCCCCGAAGCAACTGCAACTACTGAAATTTTAGTCGCCGGTGAAAAAGGAGGTAAACAAGCCCTTGTGCTGGTTGTTAGCGGTTTAATTGGCGGAATTTATGATTTTATAATTGCAACATTTGGATGGTGGAGCGAGGTATTTACAACACGAGTTTTCGGATTTGGTGAAATGCTTGCTGATAAATTCAAACTTGTATTCAGATTGAATGTTGGCGCTGCTGTAATGGGTCTGGGTTATATTGTCGGATTAAAATATGCTGCAATAATCGCTGCCGGTTCTTTTGTTTCGTGGTATTTATTAATTCCGGTTATTTCATATATCGGAGGCGGCTTAACAGAAACATTCGGAACAGGTGCAACAAAATTAATTTCTGCAATGAGTGCGGAGGAAATTTTCAGACAATATGTACGCCACGTAGGTATTGGCGGAATTGCAATGGCTGGTATTATCGGCATTATACGTTCATCAAAAATTATCCGTGATGCAATTTCTCTTGGATTCAAAGAAATTTTTCATAAAAAAGACGGTGCTAATCAAACAGTTAGAACTCAGGTGGATCTTTCTATGAAGATAATTGTTGTCGGTTTAGTTATCACTGCCGGCTTACTTTTACTTTTCTTCCATCTTGGTGTTGTTGATAACTTTGGATGGGCATTAACAGGTTTATTAATTGTTCTTATCATTTCCTTCCTGTTTACAACTGTGGCAGCTAATGCAATTGCAATTGTAGGAACAAATCCGGTTAGCGGTATGACTTTGATGACACTGATTCTTTCTTCAATTATTCTTACTTCAGTCGGATTAAAAGGTGAATCCGGAATGATTGCCGCTCTGATAATCGGCGGAGTGGTTTGTACTGCATTATCAATGGCTGGCGGATTTATCACCGATCTTAAAATAGGCTACTGGCTTGGTTCAACCCCGTTAAAGCAGGAACAATGGAAATTTCTTGGGGTTCTGGTTTCATCATTAACAGTCGGATTTGTTATTATGATTCTGAATGAAACATACGGATTCGTTGGTGAAGGCTCACTTGTTGCACCGCAGGCAAATGCAATGGCAGCGGTAATTCAACCACTTATGGATCAGCAGCCTGCACCCTGGACACTTTATATTGTCGGAGCTATTTTAGCATTAGTACTCACAATGATTAAAGTTCCTGCTCTTGCTTTTGCACTTGGTATGTATATTCCGCTTGAGCTTAACACCCCGCTTTTAGTTGGCGGATTAATTGCTCATTATGTTTCTACCCGCAGCAAAGATGAAAAGATAAATAATGCAAGAAGAGAACGCGGAACATTAATTGCATCCGGATTTATTGCAGGCGGTGCATTGATGGGTGTGGTAAGCGCAATTTTAAGATGGCAGGGATTCAATTGGGTAAATCCTGAATGGGCAGAATCACATTCAGCTGAATTGCTTGGTTTAATTATTTTTGCAGTTATCTGTGTTTATATGATCTGGGATTCTTTAAGAGGTAAACCGGATACTGAATAAGTTAATTGTGTTTAAGGCTGTTATTATAGTCGATAACAGCCTTATATTTTTATTAGTAATCAGGATTATGTGCATTGATACAAGTTATTAAACAGATATTTTTTTTAATAATCATTTTTAACATCTTAATTGTTCCGCAGGATAGATATAAAACTATAAACGGTACAAGTGTGGAGGTTGATAAATGCGGCTTCCCTGTTGATGATGCTTTTCAGGAACAAGTTTTATCAACCGAATATATGGGTTACAGTTATGATAGCTTGTTAGTTGATCTGAACAAATGGCGTTTGAGTGAATATGTAAAAATTGATTCGATTGGTTTAAGTGTTCAGGGCAGACCATTGTGGCAGCTTACTATTTCAAGTGATCCGGATAATATTTCCGGGAAAAGAACAATACATATTCATGCAAGAACTCATCCGCAGGAAACCGAGGGATTTTATGTTACAAGAGAAATTATAAAAATACTTATTTCCGGGACTGAGCTGGCTCAGACTGCGCGAAGTAATTGTGTGTTTTATGTTATTCCGATGTTTAATCCTGACGGAGTTGTTTTAAATTTACCCAGAAGAAATGCAAACAATATTGATCTTGAAAGTAACTGGAATACGTTTCCTCATCAGCCGGAAGTTGCAGCTTTGAAAGCCAGATTTATACAATTAATGGCATCTGAAAAACCAATTGAAGTAATGCTTAATATGCACTCTTCATCTGATTGTAAAAGATATTTTGTTTATCATCATGAAAACGGTACATCACCTGCTTATGCAATACTTGAACAGAATTTTATAAATGGAGTAAGATTCTATTATCCAAATGGTATTGAACCTTTTAATTTTTTTGTCAGTTGGACAGGCGGCACTGCACTTCAGTATCCTGAAAGCTGGTTCTGGGTAAATCATGGAGAAAGTGTTATGGCACTTACTTACGAAGATATGTATCAATGTTCACAAACAGGTAATTTTGATATTACTGCCAATGCAATTTTAAGAGGCACTCTTGATTACTTGAATATCTCTACAGATTTAAATGATGCGGTATTTGTTCAACCTGATAAATTTATGCTTTACCAGAATTATCCAAACCCGTTTAATCCCTCAACAAAAATAAAGTACTCAATTCCGGATGTTTCACTCAGCCAGGTTGATAGGTGTTTAGTCACATTAAAAGTTTACGATATTCTTGGGAATGAAATTGCAACGCTGGTTAATGAAGAAAAGTCAGCCGGAGAATATGAAATTGAATTCAATGGTCACTCAGACGGAGGTAATAATCTATCGAGCGGTGTTTATTTTTATCAATTACAGACAAATAACTTTATACAAACAAAAAAAATGATTTTTATTCAGTAAATCAGGTTTGTTTTTTTTGAAAATAAAGGACTTTTGCACTAAGCATAAAGTAAAACAAACTTATATTTTTAATACTTACTCTCGCTCTTAATCTTAATCTTGCTTATTTTTCCCACCATAATTTTGTAATTGCGATGCTCAAATCATTAGAAATAAAAGATTACGCACTAATTGATCATACCGAAATTGAGTTTGGCAGAGGTCTTAATATAATAACAGGAGAAACCGGTGCCGGCAAGTCAATTTTAATTGATGCAATGAGTCTGCTGCTCGGTGAAAGAGCTTCAGTTGAAGTAATAAGAAAAGGTGCACAGAAAGCTTTTGTTGAAGGTTTCTTTGATGTGGAGTTAAATAAAAAAGTTAGGTCTTTATTGGAAGTAAATGAAATTGAGTTTCAACCTGATTTAATTATCCGGCGTGAGATTTCATTAAAAGGCTCTAACAGATGTTTTATAAACGATACTCCTGTTGCTTTAACTCTTATTAAACAGCTTGGTGATTTGCTCGTTGATCTGCACGGTCAGCATGAACATCAGTCATTACTACGGATTGAAAGTCATATCGGTTTTCTTGATGAATATTCAGGAAATTCCAAATTGATTGAAGAGTATCAGGTGTTTTATAAAGAATTAAACAAAAAAATCAGTGAGCTGAAAAATTTAATCTCAAAGGAAGAATCAATTAAAGAAAAAAGAGAGATCTACGCTTTTCAAATCAAAGAAATTGATTCTGTATCACCTTCTGTCGGCGAAGACGACACAATTTTAAATGAGCTTAACATACTTGAAAATTCAGAGAAGCTGTTAGAACTTACCGAAGAAGTTTATACAAAATTATATGATGCAGAGCCCTCTGTTATTGATCTGCTTGGTGAAACCAAACACAAATTAAATCAACTTTCCGGAATTGATAAATCATTTCTCGAATCTGAAGGTGAATGTGATTCAGCTTTAGCAATAGTAAAAGAACTTGCAGACTCATTAAGATCATATAAATCAAAAATTGATGTTGACCCAAAGGAAACTGAGTACAAGCGTGAACGCCTTGGCGCAATAAATATGTTAAAGAAAAAATACGGCGGCTCAATTGAAAATATTATTGAGCACCGGAATAAAATTGGAAAAGATTTTGAACTTGCTGATAATTTTTCAGATGCAATTAGTAAAATTCAGAGCGAAATAAAAGCTCTTCAAAAATCTGCCGGCGAAGCTGCTGAAAAAATTTCGTTATCAAGAAAAAAATCCGCTGCAAAAATTGAAAGCGAAGTAATCAAATCATTAAATCAGCTTGGTATTTCAGATAGTTCATTCAAAGTTAAAATAAGCAAAACAGAAGCAGATAAAGACAGTGTTGATTTTATTTTATTCAACAATAAAAAATACAGTTATTCTGATACAGGCTTTGATGAAGTTGAATTTTACATAAGCACAAATATTGGTGAAGATGTTAAGCCTTTAACAAAAGTAGCTTCAGGCGGCGAGGTATCAAGAATAATGCTTTCACTAAAAACCATTCTTGCAAAATCTGATAAACTTCCTGTATTGATATTCGATGAGATTGATACCGGCGTAAGCGGAAGAATTGCTCAAAAAGTCGGAGCAGCATTGCGTGATCTTGCATCCTTCCATCAGATAATTGCTATAACACATCTTCCTCAAATTGCTGGTATGGCAAATTTTCATTACTCGGTCGAGAAAAAGCAAATTGATGATCGTACTGTAAGCTCTATAAGACAGCTTGATGAAAATGAAAGAATAAACGAAGTTGCAAAACTTGTAAGCGGAGAGGTTCTGACGAAAGAAAGTATCGAAAGCGCAAAGCAGCTAATCCTAAACAGACAATAATAATGATAGTATAGAAAGGTAACTGAATATGAGAAAAAATTTATCCGTAATAATATTTTTGATTTGTTTTTTCCCTGCTCACTTAACAGCACAAGTTGGAGTTACTCTGAACAAGCTTACTCCTAATGAAGCTTCAAATTATTTAAGACCTTTATCAACTTGGTTTGGAACTTACCTAAACTCCGTACTTATTACAGTGCTGATGTTGATAATATTTTTGGATTTAAATTCAATATAATCGGAATGTGGACAGTAATACCAGACGATCAGAAAACTTTTACACCGGACCCAAAAGATGATGTCATTGGTGAAGTTGTTCCGACAGCAACAGTATTTGGAAACAGGAATGGGTACTATTTAAGCAGCAAAGGATTTTTTACTTATCCTGCCGGTCTTTCATTAAAAGCAGTTCCAATGGGTATTTATCAGCTTTCCGGAAGTTTGTTTAATACAGAATTAATGGTTCGGCTTTTTCCCAGATCAAACTTTGATGAAGTAAAGGTTGGGTTATTTGGTTTCGGATTAAAGCACGAAATAAGCAGTCACATTCCGCTTTTACCTCTTGATATTTCTGTGCAGTTTTTATACAACAATTTTTACTTTGAATATACAGGTAATAAGTCAGAGAATTATACTATAATTAATTCCAGTAATATTGCATTTAATGTTCATGCAAGTAAAACCTTTGTGGGAATGCTAATCGCTTACGGCGGCTTACAGTATGAATCCTCTTCAACTGATCTTGACTATTATTACGAAGGGTCCAATGCCGCAAATAAAATCAATCAAATTCAGATAGACGGAGATAATCATTTCAGGTTTACAGTTGGCGGTGCTTTAAAAGTCGGATTCTTTGTAATCAATGCTGATGTGAACTTTACAAAGTTTACAACATTTACAACCGGTCTCTCATTGGATTTTTAAGGAGTAAAAAAATGAAAAAACTTTATAGACAAATATTAATTTTAAGTGCTTTTACTTTATTGTTCTTAGTAAACAGTTGTAATCCTTTCGATGATATTTATTTAAATCTTGATATGGATACTGAATTCAATATAACCGCAGCAGGTTCAGAAATATCAATTCAGAAAGATTTTTGCTTATCCGATTTTGAAGATTATCAGGACAATAAGGATCATATTTTAGAAATCCGCTACATATCATCAGCATATTTAACTATTAACTCTACGCCGGGATTACAAGGGAATAATCTTGTGCTTACACTTTATCAGGCTGATGGTTCAACAATACTTTTTAAATATACTGTTAGTACATTCATAGCGGCTGATTATATTAACAATCCGTTAAAGATAAATCTTACTCAGCAGGAAATTGATAATATAAATTTGTATCTCAAAAATCCGCGTGATAATAAGTGTTTTATTGCAAAACTTGAACTATCGAATGTTACTGCATCAACATTGACTTATCAGTTAGAATGTAAAACAGAATTTCTGGCGGAGCTTAAAATTGAACCTTAGTTTATTATATATGTTTAATGAAAGATATCATCTTAAAAAAGATTTTATCATTAAATAATTACAAATTGAATAATTCAGCAATTTATATTCACATTCCCTTTTGTGATCACAAATGTATTTACTGTGATTTTTATTCAATTATTACAACCGATAATATTCAATTATTTCTTTCTGCATTAAAGAAAGAAATTAGTTATTACTCTTCTTCTTACAACTCTGATAGAAATATTTCTTCTGTTTTCTTCGGAGGCGGCACTCCATCGCTGATGAAACCAGATTATATTGATGAAATTATTTCTTGTCTTAAAAGAAATTTTAATATTTATAAAGATGCAGAGATTACTTTGGAAACCAATCCAGGTACTGTTGATAAAGAAAAACTAAAAGCATTTAAGAATACTGGAATAAACCGGATAAGCATTGGTATTCAGTCTTTCGATGAAGATGAATTAAAGTTTTTAACCAGAATTCATGATAGTCAGACAGCTATTAATACTGTTTATGATGCAGCGGAAGCAGGGTTTAATAATATCAGCATTGATTTAATTTTTAATCTGCCGGATCAAACAAAAGAAAGATGGAAAAATAATCTTGAGACAGCCATTGAACTTCCTATTAAACATTTATCTGCCTATAGTCTTATACTGGAAAAAGGAACAATACTTAACAAAATGGTGCTGGATGGAAAAGTTACAATTCAGGATGAAGATTATGATGCTGACCTTTATGAAACAACTATTGAATTTCTTGCATCAAAAGGTTTTTATCAATATGAAGTTTCCAATTTTGCCAAACCGGGTTACGAGTGTTTACACAACAATGCTTACTGGAAGTATAAAGATTATCTGGGATTTGGTCCTTCTGCTCATTCATTCGTTCAAAATAAAAGATGGTGGAATTTTACAAGTCTGAAAAAATATATTTCAGAAGTTTATCAAAAAAATAATGCTTTAATGAATTTTGAAATACTTGATGATACTCAACAGCATGAAGAGTATGTTATGCTTGCATTAAGGAGTTCAGGATTAAATCTAAATGAATATAAAAATAGATTTTCTGATGACTGGATCACTAAGAATAATCAATACCTGATAAAGTTAAGTGAAGAAAACTATCTACAAATGGATCAACTGAAAATTAAACTTACACCTAAAGGTTATGCTGTTTGTGATGAAATATTAAAAAACATTCTTTAATAGTTTGATTTAAATTAATTATTAAAAATAATTTTACAGCTATGCAGAAACTTAAACTTCATTGGCAGATTCTTATCGCTTTTATAATTGCAGTTCTATTAGGACTGTTTTTCCCTCAGTCTTCCGAATACGTAAAGTGGCTTGGCGATCTTTTTCTGCGAGCCTTAAAGATGATAATTGTGCCTTTAGTCTTTTCATCAATTGTGTCTGGAGTAGTGAATCTCGGCAGTTCAAGCAGTCTTGGTCGATTAGGTGCAAAAACTATGACATATTATATAACAACAAGTCTTGCAGCCATACTAACAGGTTTGATACTCGTTGATCTTATTCGTCCGGGTGTGGGTGCTGATCTTGGATTCAGAATGGAAGTACACGATTTAACTTCAACTACCGGTTCGCTTGGTGATATAATTCTCAGAATTGTTCCGACAAATCTTTTCGAAGTTTTCGTTAAAGGTGATATGCTTGCAATTATCTTCTTTGCATTGCTTTTTGGTTTTTTTATTCCAAGAGTTTCAGAAAAGTATTCAATGCCGCTGATCAGTTTCTTTAATTCGATTTTTGAAGTAATGATGAAGCTTACATCGTTTATTATTAAGTTTGCACCAATTGGAATATTAGGGATAGTAACAGGTATTGTTGCAGATCAGGCTTCAGATAAAGCAAAACTTGTCTCGATGCTCGAACATCTGGGAGTATATATGTTAACTGTTCTTAGCGGACTTGCAATACATATGTTTATCACCCTTCCTCTGCTGTTAAAAATTTTGGGTAGGGTACGCCCGTTTCTGCATTTTAAAGCATTATCCCTGCCCCTGATAACAGCATTTTCTACTTCATCTTCTTCTGCAACACTGCCTTTAACAATCGAGGCGGTTGAAAATAATGTCGGTGTATCAAATAAAATATCAAGCTTAGTACTTCCTCTTGGAGCAACAATTAATATGGACGGCACTGCACTATACGAGTGTGTTGCTGCTATGTTTATTGCTCAGGCTTATGGAATCGAATTAAGTTTTATTCAGCAAATGATAGTAGTTGTAACTGCACTGCTTGCATCTATTGGTGCAGCCGGAATTCCGATGGCTGGATTAGTAATGATGTCTATTGTACTCACTTCAGTCGGTTTACCTTTAGAAGGTGTCGGTTTGATATTAGCTATTGACAGACCTTTGGATATGTGCAGAACTACTGTTAATGTTTTCAGCGATACTTGCGGAGCGGCTATTATTGCTAAAACAGAAGGTGAAATTCTGAAAGTTTAAAAGTATTTTTGAATAACATATTTTATTGTTTAAGGAGCTTTTGCTATGAGAACTATTTTTACTGTTCTTTTTTTTCTTCTATCTATAAATATCTTTCCTCAAAACTATCAAAAGATAAATATCAGCATAACTTCTCCGAATGATTTTATCAGATTATCCGAAGCGGGAATCAATCTTGAAGGTTCAAAATTAAGTAAAGAGAATAAACTTGCTGTCTTTGTAAGTGATAATGAGCTGGCTGAAATTAATTCTTTAGGGATTTCCTATGAAGTGCTGATAAAAGACTGGCAGTTATATTATAATTCAATGCAAACACTTGATGAAATAGAAAAGCAGACTTTTGTTTCAGACAGCAAAAAAGAATTTAATGTTGACGGATTTGGTTTTGGTTCAATGGGCGGTTATTATACTTATGCTGAAATAGCCGCAAACCTCGATTCGATGTATGCAAATTATCCTAATCTGATCACTCAAAAATATTCTATAGGCACAAGCCATGAAAACAGAACAATCTGGGCAGTAAAAATATCCGACAATCCGAATATAAGTGAAAATGAACCGGCAGTTGGATTTGATGCTTTGATACACGCACGTGAGCCTCAGTCAATGGCTACGCTGATGTATTATATGTGGTACCTGTTACAAAACTATGGAACAAACTCTGAAGTAACATATCTTGTAAATAACAGAGAAATATATTGTGTTCCTTGTTTCAATCCCGATGGATATGAATATAACCGGATAAACAATCCCGGGGGCGGCGGTATGTGGCGTAAGAACAGAAGAAACAATGGCGGTGGATACTACGGAGTGGATCTTAACAGAAATTTCGGATATGCATGGGGCTATGATGATTACGGCTCAAGCCCTGATGCATGGGAAGAAACTTACCGTGGTCCATTTGCCTTTTCTGAGCCTGAAGTTCAGGCTATCAGAGACCTTGCAATACTTGCAAATTATAAAACACAGTTTACCATGCACTCGTATGGTGAATATATTCTTTATCCCTGGGGATATGTTAATATGGAAACACCGGATTCACTTGTTTACAGAGAATTTGCTGCACTGCTTACTTCTAAGAGCGGATATGAATATGGTTCAGGCGGACAGCTTTTAGGATATAATTCTAATGGAAGTGAAAGAGATTGGATGTACGGTGAACAAACATTAAAAGGAAAAACTTATGGCTATACAATTGAGATCGGTGATGATTTCTGGCCTTATCAATATCAGATATTTCCGATAGCACAACAGAATCTAAGTACAATGCTCTATCAAACTCATCTTGCAGGAGCTTATGTTCAAATGATTGATCCCGGTTACAGTGAACCATTTATTGATCCGGGTGATAATATTTCTATGAACAGTATTTTCAAAAATATTGGTCTGGCAACCGCCTACAATCTTGATTTGCAACTAACATCTCTCAGTCCTTATATAACAATAACAACCGGCACTGCGCAATTTGATTCTATTGTAACAAGAAGTACAGCAGCTCTGACAATTCCTCTTGAATTTTCAGTTTCTCCTTCAGCACCTACCGATGTTACAGCTAAATTATTACTTACTTCAAGCTTTAGCGGAAATGTTGTTAAGAAGGATACATTAAGTTTTGTTCTCGGTACACAGATGTTTGTATTTGCTGATTCAACAAATGATCCTTTAGTATTATGGGATGTTACAAGCACACCGGCTTCAAGCCCTAAATGGGAAGCGACAACACTTTCATATCACTCTTCCCCAACATCTTTTACGGATAGTAAAAACGGAAATTATATTAGTAATGCAACTGTAACTATGACATTAAAAAATGCAATAGATCTTTCCGCATATTCCAATCCAAGGTTGAAATTCTGGACTAAATATGTAACAGAAGCCGGATACGATTACTGTCAGGTAAAAGCCTCAACTAATAATGGTTCAACATGGGTTCCTCTGCATGGTAAATATACCCAGCTCGGCTCAGGTTCACTGCCAAGCGGTCAACCATTATATACCGGAACTCAAAGCACCTGGGTTGAAGAAGAAATGAATCTCGCTCCTTATGCCAGCAGTCAGTTCAAACTTAGATTCGAATTGAAGTCCGATTATGCTATTAACAAAGATGGATGGTATGTTGATGATATTGGAATTTTTTATTTCGGAATTATCCCTGTTGAGCTTACTTCATTTACAGCACAGGTAATTGATAGTAAGGTTAGTTTAAAATGGCAAACGGCAACTGAGTTAAACAATTCTGGATTTGAAATTCAGAAGAAAAAGTCAGGTGATAAAAATCAGAATATTGAATGGGCTAAGATTGGATTTGTTAATGGCAAAGGAACAACAGCATCCGCAAATAATTATTTCTTCATTGATGATGAATTAACTAATGGAAAAACATATTACAGGCTAAAACAATTGGATTTTGACGGAACTTTTTCTTACTCACACGAAGTTGAAGTTGATTATAAAGCTCCGGTATCTTATTCACTTGAACAGAATTACCCGAATCCATTTAATCCGGAAACAGATATTTCTTTTACTCTTGCCAAGTCTGATAACGTAACATTAAAAATCTATAACATCCTCGGATCAGAAGTAGTAACGCTTGTTAATGAATTTATGGAAGCCGGAAAGCACACGATTAAATTTAATGCTGCTGATTTAACTTCGGGAGTGTATCTATACACAATTAAATCAGGTAGCTTTACAGCAACCCGCAAGATGATCCTGATGAAATAAAATTGATATGATTATTAAATAGAGGCTTCTGAAAAATTGTTGTAATTGATATTCCGGACTAATCTCGGATACTTCTGAATTCACTTAAGTATCTGTGTTGGTCCGGAATTTAAATAAGGGTTAGAATAAATTATAAGATACGAATCATCTTTGCATTTCAGCATTTCATCGTTCACCCGCTGACGAAAAACCATTTTTGGCAGGAACTATTAATAACTGCTTATCAAGCTTTGCTATTAGTGATAAAAGATTCAAACAATTGCCTGCTGAATGGGAGGTAAAAATAATTCTATCAAGAGTGAGATTAAGTATCAACACTTAATCCCACTCCCGTTTTGCTATTAACTTATTTTATAAACTTGTTCACATCTTCAACTACAATATCTACAACACCGCTGAAACCATTTAATTCCGGATAATACATCAGATAACCTTGTGCAGGCATAATTTTATATTCACCCGGTACCTGGGCTTTCATAATATAAGAGAACTCCATTTTCTTCTGACTTTGAGTTACAAAGAATGAAACCTTTTCATCACGATATTCTCTTTCGGCAAAGTGCCAGCGCCAAGGCATATAATCATAGAAATAATCATAGTATGTATTGTAGCTGCCTTCACCATCAATAAAATATCTGTCCATTTCTTTTACAATTTCAAAACCTGATGGAAGCATATCTTCCAGTATAAAATAATCAAGATTATCAGATTTCGATTCAACAAAAGTTTTTACAAAAATATCCTGTCCGCTTTTAACTATTCCATCAAAGTCTTTTTTATAATAGATAATGCGTCCATCTTTATTGCCTGCTTCCAGAATATAATATTCTCTTCTTAACTTAAAACCATTATCATTTTTTACAGAAGCAAGGTCAGTTGTAAAGTATTCGTTCAATCCGGAAAAATATAAAGCCCCTTTACCTGATTTTTCTATTCTTATCTTGTTTCTGCCTTTTCTTAAAAGCTTTTCTCTATCATCAGAAATCTTAATTGTTTTTCCTTCTGTAAATACAGACTCTTTATTAAATTTTACCGAGTACACTTCTTTATCATTTACAAAAACTTTCGCAGTATAATCAGGATCCAGCTCTTTAGTAATTTTCAAATAATCTGTTAATGCAAACAGCACAACAGCAGTTTCCTGTGTAGAGCGCCAGGAGTATCCTTGCTTTTTTTGGATAAGCCATTTGACAGCTTTTTCTATCAATCCGGAATTTCCTTCAATACTAAGAATAGCTTTAACTGCAAATGCTGTTCCTTGTACATTATCATCCTGCCAATTGTAATTCCACCCTTTTCCGCTCCAAAATGCAAATGATTTTTCTTCATTAACTTGTTTAAGAAGTTTAGCAGACAGTTCTTTTGCTTTTGAGGTTTCATTCATATTTTTTAATGAAATTGCAAGTAAAGAAAGCGGATAGGACTGCAGGTCTTTCCTCAAAAGAATGTTGATTATCTCAAGATAATTTTCTTTATCATATCTTTGATTTTTTAATGCGGTGCTCAATGCATAAATCATATATGATAGTGTTGTTTCGTCAATATCTGCTTTAGCATTGATAATCTGATTCTTAAGATTGTTCAATCCGCTCTGATAAACATTCTCGTTAATATTATATCCTGCTTCTTTTGCGAGACTCATCCCATATATAACATAAGCAGTCATATAAGGGCTTGAATTATCATTCTTCCACCATCCCCATCCGCCATCAGAATGTTGGTGGTCATAAAGACGTTTTAATCCGGCTTCTACAAATTTAGGCAGCTCTTCAATTGTCTTTGATTTTAACGGGACTTTAATTTCCTTAAAAGTATTTGAAACGATAATTGTGGGCAGAAATCTGCTCATAGTCTGCTCAACACAGCCATAAGGATAGCCGGCAAGATCATCAAGAGATTTTAAGATAGTTCCTGCAATTGATGGAGCTGCACTAAAAGAAAGCATAGCTGATCTCAGGTCAAAATTATCCGGAAGGTTAAAGTCAAATGTTTCATTAACATTGTCGTTAGTATAATTTTTAACTATTGGTTCAATTACTTTAACACCATTTGGCAAAACAGGAACTTTAACTTCCATTGCATCTGATTCTTCATTTGTAAGTGCTGAAGCTTTTAATGTCGCTTCGCCGGTTGGAAAATCAACTTTAACTTTCCAATCAACTCTTAGCTCTGAATTTGCAGGAATTTCAACTTCATAAACTTCTTTAACTGAAAATTTTTCGGCTTCCCTGTTACTATTATTAATCCTTGAACCTAATAGTTTCAGTTTATCGGAGCTAAACTCAATTTTAGTTTTCTTCACAGATGAAAGATAGTTATGCACAATTGTTGAAATGACAACTTCATCATCCTGTCTGAGGAAACGCGGAGTTTCCATTCTTATTAGAAGATCTTTTCGGCTTATAAATTTATTTGTGTTTTGACCGACATCAGTTTGTTTTGTAATACCACGAACCGTCGTTCTCCAGGTTGTTAAATTATCAGGAATTTTGAACTGTACTTTTGCTTTTCCATTTTTATCAGTTACTACGTGTGCTTTCCATATTAATGCATCAACAAAATTTGATCGGACATCAGCCTGTTGGTAAGACTGTTTATTAGTGCTTTCTTTTTTCTCATACATAAATGATGGAGGCATTCTTTCACCCATTGGTGATTCACTGCTTAGATCATCTGCAATTTCATTTTTTGGTTGGCTGCCGCCTTTAACAACTTCAGTAAGTATTGTATTAATTTGCTGTTCTTGCTCTTCATTAAGAGTGATGTTATACTCTTTTTTAACATCTATTATTACTTCGCCGATTAAAAGCATACCGCCATATCCCGCAGAGATAAAAAGCTGATAATTACCTTTCGCAATGTTTTTTATCTCATAGTTACCCAGTGAATCAGCTTTGGCAGAGTAGTAATATTTCTCGCCGGTAAGCATTACAAATAATCCATCAGGAATTTTTTCTTTTCCCGGAATAATGAGTTTTCCATATAACCTCCCCTTATAATTTTTATCATCCTGCTTATAAGAAAAATAATTTTTATCAATATAAGTAGCTGTTCTGCTGTAAGTACTAAAGTAACCATATTGCAGTGAATTATTAGTCGAGATATAATATCGCTGAGGAGAGTAGAAAAAAGTTTCTATTGGTTGTGTCTCATCTTCTTTAATTGCATATATGCTTTCGTCAATGATGCCAAAACTGACTTCTGTATTTTTAACAGGATTACCCTTATAATCTTTTACTGTGATTTCGTAATCAGCCTGTTCTCCGGGTTTAAATATGTTTTTAGATGGGATCAGATCAATATTCAAAAATTTGTCTTTCGCAAGAACACCAATCAGCTTAGCTGATTGATACAGCATTCTATCCTTGATAAAGCTTATTGTAATATTAAAACTTGGGACGAACTTTTCAGTTAATTCTTCCCTTATCTCAAAACTATTCCTTACTGGTTTTAACTTTTTATAAAAAATAATTTTGTCAGTTTCGTAAGTAAGTAAAAGTTCCTGATCTGTTTCCGGAAGAAAAACATACGCTATTAAAGTATCTCCCTTTTCATAAGCTTCTTTATCTGTTACAATCTCTATTCCTGCATTAGTTCTCTGAAGATAATAATTGTCAATATCTCCGACATAAAAAGAACCTGAGGTCTCAATTTCTCTTTCCTTCTCGTCAAAAGCTATTACCGTATAACTAAAGTAACCGGTTGCATCTCTTTTTGGCTTAAACTTTACAACTGCCGAACCAGCTTGATTTGTTTTTGCCCGGATGGTATCCGTATAGGACATCTTGTTTATATACCTGGAATCATCTGGATAATAAACGATTACTCTAAAATCAGTTTGAACTGGTTTATCTGAAAAATCTGAAGCATTTACTTTAAGCTTTACCTCCGACCCTTGCTTGAAGAACCATTTCTCAGGTGAGGTTGAGATGGTGAATGATCCTCTGGTAACAAATGTTTCAGCAATACCATTTATTGCCCTGCGTGAAGCATCTGTAACTTGTGCTACAATAGAATACTGATAATCACCTGAATTATCAGAATCAATTTTATAGGACAATTCAAATTTCCCATCTTCATTCAAAGTACCAGACTCCTGAAAGATCAATTCCTTTTGGCTGCCTAAATATCTATCAGATTTATAACCTCCATAAAACCATGACCACTCGCTCCAATACCACCATGGTCTCCAAAAGTTCTGTTTGTAAATACTGACCTGAACATCAGCATTCTTTACTGGTGAACCGAAATAGTAATCTGCTGTAACAGTAACTGTTAATTTATCCCCCCTTGAATACTGTTTTTTATCTGTGTTAACATTTACTTTATATTCCGGTTTCTTGTATTCTTCAACAGAAAAGGAACCATAATAGGACTGTTCATCTTTTTTTAAGATGATTGAATAGTAGCCAAGATCTGCATCTTCATCCAGATAAAAGCTACCCGATAAAGTACCAAATTCATTTGTTACAGCTTCACCGGAGTAAACCTCTTTATCCTTTGATGATTTTACAGTAATAGAGAATTTTTGTTCAGGGACATTCAGGAATTCATTCCCCACTTTATTCCTGAAAATTGCTTTGAAGTTTACTTCCTGTGCAGGTCTGTAAACCGGCTGCTGAGTATATATATATGCAGTCAGATATTCGTTTTGTATCTGATTAAAATAAAAATATGGATCACATAACAACACTTCATCATCGGCATATCCGAATAATCGAACACTTGAATTATCATTGTTTTCAAAATCTGTCAGCTTAGCATACATAATTCCGTCTTTGTCAGCTTTTCCTGAACCGATTAACTGACCATTTTGAAAAAAATCAAACTTAGCTGATTTATAGAATTGCCCTGTTTTTGCATCAGCTATATATGCAAGAATTTCTTTCTGGTTGTTTTTATATAACATGGTAAGATTAGTTACCACTATTGCGCAATAACCTACTTTATCTTCCCTGATTGCCTGAACAATATAAATCCCTGGTTTTTCAATCTTACCAACATTGATTTCGTTATGTCCATACTGAGCTTTTATACTTGGTTTAATCTCCCACTGTTTAATGAGAGAAGTATATTTTAATAAAAGTACATTTTCCTTACCCCAAATATCAAAGGAATAATGATTGTAGTTTTGATCAAGAAGAGAGAAAAACTTAACCGGATCGTGGATTTTCAGCAGTCTGAACTGGAATTTCTTACTATTTTCAGCATATGTATAAAGATTTAATTTTACGATGCTGCCAGGTTCATAGCTAGAATTATTTGAAATATAGAAATTATTGTTTTCTTCCGGAAGCTGTAATCTTGTTGAACCTCCAATAAATAAAGTTGTAATAAAAATAACAATCAGTAAAAAAATCTCTTTAATAAGTCCTGCTTTCATGTTTTCTCCAAAATTTTGAGCTTTTATACAAACATAAAAAATAAAAGTGCCAATTCCTGCCTCTGTTCAGTTCAGAGTCTTACTGATTAAGAAGCTCTGAATACAGTAAAAATAGAATAATCGACCATTAAACCATTAAAGTCGAGTAATCTGGATTTTTTTAAGAGACTCTCAGAATAAAATAAAGTATTGGATGATTTTACAGGTCGGATTAATTTTGAATCAACAATCTGATATGTTTAACTAATCTGAGGTTTTATTGAGATCATTAATAAAGGTAATCTTTGTTCTTCTTTTGGTTGCACTGGTGGGATTTACACTGGTAGTCAACGAAGAAAAGACAATTGAACCGATTGTGTCCGAAAATTATACCACTCCAGAAGAAGCAATAACTGCTGACCGGTCATTGGTCGAATTTATGGACAAAGGAACTATGAAAGCCAGCTGGTATGGACCAGGTTTTCACGGTAAAAAAACTGCAAATGGTGAGATTTATGATCAAATGTCCTTTACTGCTGCTCATAAATCTTTGAAATTTGGCACTTTATTGAAAATAACAAATCCCAAAAACGGAAAGTCTGTTATTATAAGAATAAATGATAGAGGTCCTTATATTTCAGGAAGGGATCTTGATCTTTCAAAAGCTGCTGCACTTGAACTTGGGTTGATGCGAAATGGTGTAGGCAGAATGAAAGTTGAAGAAATCAAGATCGCCGGATTAGAGGAAAACCCGATGATGTACTAAGAACAAGTCATCATTTTTTAAAGAAGTAAGCCCGGTTTAACCGGGTTTTTCTTTTTTAAAGAACATTTTATCACACCATAATATATTTAAATTGAAATACTATTACTCTTATCTTATCTTAGCATTATGAATATGAATATCTTATCAAAATAATTTATAAATAGGTGATATAATGTTAAATAAAATAAAAGAATTGTTAGGCAATGAAGCTGATTCATTGTTATCATATAAAGCTAAATTCCCTAAAGAACAACTTAATCTACCAGGACCTGATTTCGTTGATAGAATTTTCGCACAAACTGATAGAAATATTAATGTTTTGCGGAATCTGCAATGGATTTTTAAGTCAGGCAGATTGTCCGGTACCGGTTATTTATCAATCCTTCCGGTTGATCAGGGAATTGAACATAGCGGAGGTGCATCATTTGCACCGAATCCGCAGTACTTTGATCCTGAAAATATTGTTAAGCTTGCAATCGAAGGTGAGTGTAACGCAGTTGCATCAACACTTGGTGTACTTGGAATGACAGCAAGAAAATACGCTCACAAAATTCCATATATAGTAAAAATCAATCACAACGAATTGCTTACTTACCCCAATAAATTTGATCAGATAATGTTCGCAAGCGTTGAACAGGCTTATGATATGGGTGCCGCTGCAGTTGGAGCTACAATTTATTTCGGCTCCGAAGAAAGCGGCAGACAAATTGTCGAAGTAAGCCAGGCTTTTCAGTATGCACACGAACTCGGAATGGCAACAGTGTTGTGGTGCTATTTAAGAAATCCGGCTTTTAAATCGGATAAGGATTATCACTTGTCTGCTGATTTAACCGGACAGGCAAATCATCTTGGTGTTACAATCGAAGCTGATATAATTAAGCAAAAACTTCCTGAAAATAACGGCGGATATAATTCATTAAAGAATTATGGAAAAACCAGCAAAAAAGTTTATACAGATTTAACCACCGACCATCCGATTGATCTTACCCGCTATCAGGTAATCAATAACTTTATGGGTCGTGCAGGACTGATTAACAGCGGCGGCGCAAGCGGCGAAAATGATTTTGCCGAAGCAGCTAAAACCGCAGTTATTAACAAACGCGCAGGCGGAATGGGATTGATTTCCGGTCGTAAAGCATTCCAGCGCCCAATGGCTGATGGTGTTAAGCTGTTAAATCTTATTCAGGACGTTTATCTTGAAAAAGAAATAACAATTGCGTAAAGTGCAGTAAATAATTACCCCGATTCAATAAGTGAGTCGGGGTCTTTTAATAATAGCATATCAATACAAGTATCAATTAAATTTACCTCCAAGTGAAAATGTATTGGAAACTCCTGAGCAGTTTTACTAAAATTGTTGTCAATTTATTTCCCCTGACTCTTATAAAAATACTTTAGATAATCGTTTACTCTCTTTAAGTCATTTTCTCGGAGTTATAATATTACCTGACAGAATTTTCTATATCGGATTTATCGGGATATATTCTGAATACAATAAAATAAATGCAGTGAAGTTATAAAGTGAAAATAAAACCAGGTAAAACATAGAAATATTATAAAGCGGCATTAAAAGAAGTTGAAAAAATATTTGACACAAAACCAGTAACCTAAAAAGGCGATTCGCCTGAATCGCCTTAATTATAAATTCTACACTCGCCTTTCAATAAAGCAGATGTTAAAATCTACATTGATTATTGTGTCAGCAAGAAATCAGCAATCTTTCCTAAGTCTTTTACATCCTTATTATTATATGGAGGCATTATAGTGCCGGGATATTTTTCTTTATAATCTTTAAATCTATCAGAATCCATATAAGAGTTTGGATTGCGCAAATAGTTGATAAGATTATCTCTACTGCTCCAATATTGCTTGATACCTTTAAGGGATGGTCCTGACTTAGAACCAGTTAAGTCATTACCGTGACAAGTAACGCATCCGAAAGACTGGAATAACTTTTCCCCGGTTAATTCACCCGTGTTCTGTTCGCTCAGGTTTTGATTATTCATAGAAGAAAAATCCGGATGGGATTCTTCTTTTGATGTTACCCTGCCTAATAAAAGTAAAATAATAAACAACAATAACAATGCTGTAATCCAAATCTGTGGCTTAGTCATATTTAATTTAATAGATTGTTTTCAAAAAATTATTTAATTGAATTTATTCAATCTCAAAAGAAGCATTAACCACACCTGAAATTTCTTTTTCAATTGAACTTAAATCATTAATACCATAATCAGAAATTGCATTTGAAAACTTTGGTGTAATTTGAAGAACTCCCATTCGAGCATTTCTCATTGGTCCCAATGTCCGGTTTGTGGCTTCAGCAATTTTTTGAGCTCTTATCATAGCATCTTTTGCGGCTTCTGCCTGAATCTCAATCTTTAATTCAGCAAGCTTTGTATAATGATATTCAGGCTGCTCAACATTAAAACTAACTCCTTTTTCTATTAAAGATGTTATGTCCAATGAAATCTCTTTTATTTTGTTTACATCTGTTGATTGAATTTCTATTCGCTGACTATAGACATATCCTATTATTCTTCCGGTTTGATATCCTTGTTCACTCATTTCATAAACAGGATAATTATTAATTGTAAAAAACTCAATTTTATCTTTTGGAAATCCCTTTTGTTCTAAGTATGAAATCAAAATCGGCTTTTGTCTGTTCAGTTCTGAATATGCTCTATCAGACGTTGAAGATTGAACTGAAATTGAACCACGCAAAAAGCCAAGGTCTGATATAATTTCCTTTTTAGCAGAGCCAGTAACATTTATCGTTTGATTTGCACTTTGATTTGATTTCCAGACGTTTGTAAAGATAAAAACACCTATTACAAAACTAACTCCAATTACTATTGCCGGAACAAGCAGATCACTTTTCTTTTCCATATTATTAACTACTTTAGTTATTAAATCAATAAAATTGTGTGGCAACTTATCAAAAAACAGTTATTTTAACAACACAATTCAAATCCGTTTAAGAACTCGGTCACCCGAAATAATTATCAAATAGTGCAATCAAAAGAAATCTGGATTATGAAAAAACCAAACAGACTTATCAATGAAAAAAATCCTTATCTGCTTCAGCATGCTTACAATCCGGTTGATTGGTATCCCTGGTGCGATGAAGCGTTTGAAAGAGCTAAAACTGAAAATAAACCTGTATTCCTCTCGATCGGTTATTCAACATGCCATTGGTGCCATGTAATGGAAAAAGAATCGTTTGAAGATGATCAGGTTGCCAAGCTGATGAATGATTCTTTTATCTCTATTAAAGTTGACAGAGAAGAAAGACCGGATATTGATGGAATATACATGTCTGTTTGTCAAATGATTACCGGAAGCGGTGGCTGGCCCTTAACAGTTGTAATGACCCCTGATAAAAAACCATTTTTTGTTGGGACATATTTTCCTAAGTACGATAGGTTTAACAGAATTGGTATGATGGAACTTATCCCCAAAATAAAAGATATCTGGACAACAAGAATAGATGAGGTTCTTAAATCTGCTGACGAAATTACATCTTCAATCAACAATCAGTTATCTGCACAAGGATCTGAAGAGATTAAGGAAACTATACTTGACAAAGCATATCAGGAGCTTTACAGAAATTTCGATGATGAGTCGGGTGGATTTAATACTGCTCCAAAATTTCCATCACCACATAACCTTATGTTTCTTTTAAGATATTGGAAAAGCAAGAATGAATCAAAAGCACTCGAAATGGTTGAGAAAACCTTAATTCAAATGAGGCTTGGTGGAATTTACGACCATATTGGATTTGGATTTGCAAGATATTCAACTGACCGAAACTGGCTTGTACCACACTTTGAAAAGATGCTCTATGATCAGGCAATGCTGGTAATGGCATATACTGAAACTTATCTGGCTACAAAAAATCTGTTTTATAAAAAAACTGCTGAAGAAATTCTTGAGTATGTTCTAAGAGATATGACCAATAACGAGGGCGGATTTTTCTCCGCAGAAGATGCAGACAGTGAGGGTGAAGAAGGTAAATTTTATTTATGGAATGCAGATGAAATCAGAAATATTTTAAGTAAAGACGAATCAGATCTGACGATAAAAGTTTTTAACATTAAGGAAAATGGAAACTGGATTGATGAAGCAAAGGGAACGACCAGCACTACAAATATTTTCCATCTAAAAAAGTCAATTAAAGAAATCTCAGATGAGCTGAATATTGATACGGATGATTTTTCAGAAAGATTAAGCGTAATACGCAAAAAACTTTTTGATTACAGAAAGAAAAGAATTCATCCGCATAAGGATGATAAGATTTTAACTGATTGGAATAGTCTGATGATATCTGCTCTGGCAAAAGCATATCAGGCATTTAACAATAAAGTGTATCTTGATGCTGCTGAAAAATCATTTAAGTTTCTTGAAAACAATCTGATAAATAAAAACGGTAAACTTCTTCATCGATATAAAGATGGAGAATCAGCGGTTGAGGCTTTTATTGATGATTATGCTTTTCTTATAAATGCACTTCTGGATTTATTCGAATCAACTTTTGATTTCGGATATTTTGAAAAAGCCTTAGAGCTTCAATCAATTATTGATAAAGAATTTTGGGATAATAAGGGCGGTTATTATTTTACATCTGTTCAAAATGAAAAGCTTATCGCAAGACAAAAAGATGTTTATGATGGTGCAGTGCCTTCAGGCAATTCTATTGCTTTGTTAAATTTGGTAAGACTATTTAAAATTACCGCTGATTTAGATTATCAAACTAAAATTGATACTGCAATAAAGTATTTTTCAGGACAGATATACAGAATACCTTCAGCTTTTTGTATGTTTTTGTGTGGATTAAATTTCTTGTTTAGTAATTCAACAGAGATTGTTATTGTTTCTGAGAGCAAAGATAGTATTGACAGTAAGGCATTAGATTTAATCAGAAATAATTTTAATCCTAATAAGATTGTTTTATTAAAGCTGATTGAGAAAGAAAAAAAGTATAATTTATTTTTCCCTTATACCGGGGAGATGAAACTACTGGATGGCAGAACAACATTTTATATTTGCAGTAATTATTCCTGTAAACAGCCTGTAAACAAAGTCAGTGAGCTTGAAAAACTAATTACATAAGAACTAATTCAAATTGGAATATAGATATTTAACATTTGTTAAAGTAAATTTGCACAACGGTCAAGAATATAATCGGAGAAATCGTGAGTTCAGATAATAAATTCGTACGGTCTTTAATCGAAAGTGCTAAGCAAGGCAACAATGCTGCTATTGAACAGCTTTTTCAGATGAATCTTGCTAAAATATATGCGTTTGCACTAAGATTAACAGCTAATAAATCATTAGCTGAAGCGATTACTAAAGATACTTTTATTGAAGCCTGGAAAAAAATCAATCTTGTTCGTTCTGATGCCTCTCTGCTTAAATGGTTAAATTCAATCGCTGTTTATAAAACAATAGAAACTTTTAGAAATAAGAAATCAAAAAACAAGGCGGATCATAAGGATTTTAAGGAACTTGAATCAAAATGTGAACTGGACAAATATATAGTTGTACTTCCTGATCAGGAAAGAATGATTTTTGTTCTCAATAAAGTTGAAGGTTATACTCTTGAGGAAATCTCGGATATGATGGGGATAAAGAAAGATCAGGTTAAGGAACAATTGAGTATTGCAATTGATAGTCTTGAAGAAAGTATTCCTTCAATAAAAGAGGAAAACGTTTTAATAGAAAAACTTGCACAATTGCAGCCTGAAATTCAGCCATCAGCCGAAGTAAGAGATGGAATATTCTCTTACATTATGGATGAAAAGATCCGTGAACAAAGGGAGCATGAAAAGATTGCTGCTGCATTAGCTGAAAAAGAAAGAAAAGAAAATCAGATAGAAGAACCTGAAGAAACCAAAGAGCTTTTTCCGGAACAAGTTGTTGTAAAGCCTAAAAGAGAATTTAATATTAATTTTGCTGTTGTAAAGAAAGTCCTCTATGGAATTATCGCTCTCTTTATATTAGTAGCTGCATATATGTTTATTACAGCACCTTCCGGAGGATGGGAAGTAATATCAATGACCGGACAGCCGGAATTAAATGGCAAGAAGATGAATCAGGATGATGGTTGGCTGCCTGAGGGAAATATTCAGACCGATGCGAATTCTTCAGTTACTTTTGCAATTCCCAAAATAGGCAGATTACTTGTAGATGTTTTAACTAATACAAGCAGAACAAAAAAATGATCAGATAAAACTTGATATTGGTCAGATTAAAAAGTTTGAAGGTGATGCTGCCAATGTTTTAACTGTTATTACTCCTTTAGCAAATTTTACTGAGTTATATAAAGGCGGTGCATTCAAATTAAGTGTAACTGATGATAATATGAGTAAATTGATTGTTGAAAGCGGCTGGGTTGTAGTAACTGTTAAGGAGTTTAACTCCTATGTACCAAAAAATTTCGGCTGCTTAGTGATGAAAGGAAAGTATGCAATACCATATCCGCTGGATACAACACCTCAACTTATAAACTTAATTGAAAATTTTTCAGGAGTTACAGACCCAACAATCGGAACAATATTATCTCTTGTAACTAAAAAGGAATCGTTGACTCTATGGCATCTGCTTCAGTTGGTAAGCAGTGAAAACAGGTTTCTTGTTTTTGATAAGTTAGATGAATTCGTGCCCGCACCAAACGGTGTTACTAAGGAAGGGATACAGGGATTAAATAAAGATATGCTTTCAAATTGGCGTCTGGAAATTGAACTGAAGATGGATTAAAGAGAGAAAATTTTGTGTAAGGATAATAATTGAGGGCTTATCGAATACTCAGTGATAATCAGATAAGAAATAATTGGAACACGGATTGAACAGATTAAACTGACAAAAAAAATTGCTCTTAAAGTTTTGGCAGCCTGTCTAAAATATATTGAGCATTCCAGTAAAGAAATTTCCAGCCTTCTATTGTTACAAAACGAGGATCTGAGTTAAGTGAGTCTTTATAAACATTATCCACCAAATCCTGAAATGCTTTTACCTGAATTCTGCAAGCAAGCGAGTCTCCTTCAAGTAAATTGGTTTTTGCCGTTATTAAAATACTTTTTAATTCATTTGAGAAATTAAGATCGCCGAGCCAGGTGTAAAGGTTTGCTGTATCTGTCATATTAACTAATTCAGTGAGTAAGTCTGTGATTGACGCAGAAGAATCAGGTTTGCGTGGTTTATAGGCACTCATATTTATTAAAAGTCCTTCTTTTATTTCTGCATTTTGTTCACTTGGCAGATAATCAGCAACAAATTTATAATCCGATAGATAGCCAAATGAATAAAGCAGTTTCATAGCAATCTTATATCTTAAATAGAAGTCAGGGTCCTGACTCAATCTTTGCTTTAAGAGTGTGTGAATCTCTTCATCTTTATGTTTTACAGTTAGAGTATCAAGCGACCACAAACGATTTGTAGGATCTTCATCTTCAACAAACATTTGCTTCATTAATGGAATTGTTTCTTGTTGATTGTGATTGTATAAAACCTCAAGCGCATAATACCTGTCACGATAGAAGAATGCTTCCTGAACTGCTCTAACTAGCTCTATTTTTGCTGCTTCGTAATATTGGGGAATATTATTAAGTAATCTACTTAAAATAGAAATTTCTAATTGTGATATTTTAGGATATTCATACTGCAAATATTCAAACACTAAATTTGCCTTAGAGTAATCGCCTAATTTCATTAATATTTCCGAAGCTGAAACCTGATAGTATAACACACTTAAACCCAATGTACTATTCCCAAAGGGATTTATTTCAAGGGTATCAATATAAGCCAACGCATACTTTTGAGTTAAATTAGAACCAAATTTGTAAAGTAACTTTAATAAACTATATTGCTCAGACCTAGTAAAGTTAGTATTCCAAAAAACCTGCTCAATTTTTTCTTTTGCGTCTATTACATTATAATCCTCTATACTTGCAATTACTCCACGAACATCCGCACTATCTAATTTATTTATAAGTCGCTGCTTTACTTCCCAGGGTATTTCCTCCTGACTATAAGTGAAAGAATTAAATAATATGAAACAGTTAAAAACTATGTAAATAAAAAACTTTGTTTTCATAATAGTTAACTCGCTAATTCTGTTTCTCTTTTGTTTTCACAATATTCTTTTGAATATTTTTGAAACTCAATTCTATACTAAGCAATCTTCCATTGACCGATATGATCATTCTTTATCGTTTCTTCATATTTTCGATGTGCACTTTCATCACCTTTATGCGTAAAAATATCCCCTGCCTCTTCCAAATCATTTACAAGCTCTTTTAGAACATAACCATTGGTTTTTGCTACTGTATTGGATGGTAAATTTCATCTTCTATCCTCATATTTAATCTTATTCAACTTTTGTACAAAATAAAAAAACTAAATCTTGAGTATTTGGATCTGAGACCCTTCATATTTGAAAATATTTACCTAATAATTATACTCTTATTTACCGATATCTTGTTGTATCTGCAAATCGATTGGAACACGGATTGAACGGATTAAACTGACGTAAACAGATTAATAAATATTCTGCTCATTCATTGCGTTCTCTGTTAGAAATGTTTTTAATGCTGGTTCAAACAAGTAGCGTATGGTTTTTTTTTGCTGAGATTGTTAAGGTTTTAGTTATCCCAACAGTATCATCTCTTGGGTCTGTAATAATGTGCACTCTGTCCAAAGAAAACCTCTGCTGCATCCATTATTGTTTCTGATAAAGTCGGATGCGGGTGAATTGTCAATTTTAAATCGGTAACATTCGCACCCATTTCGATTGCAAGAACTCCCTCTGAAATTAATTCCCCTGCACCGGGTCCGCAAAGCCCCATTCCTAATATTCTCTGTGTATAAGGATCAACAATCAATTTTGTAACACCATCATTTCTATCCAATGTTACTGCTCTTCCGCTCGCAGCCCAGGGAAATTTTGCAACTTCATATTTTATCCCTTCTTTTTTTGCCTGCTCTTCGGTTAATCCTGCCCAGGCTATTTCAGGATCAGTAAAAACAACGGCAGGAATAGCAAGCGGTTCAAAATATGATTTGTGACCAGCAATCACTTCGACAGCAACCCTTGCTTCGTGTGATGCCTTATGTGCAAGCATCGGTTCACCTGCTATATCACCAATTGCAAAAATATCCGGATCGGTTGTTCTTAATTGTCTATCAACTTTTATCCAGCCGCGGTCTGTTAAAGTTACCTTAGTATTTTCTAATCCAAGACCCCGTGTTTCCGGTTTCCTTCCGATTGACATCAAAACATAATCATAAACTTTATCAGTAACACTTCCTTTATCATCCTGTATCTTTACGTTTATTCCAGCTTTGGTTTCGCTCATCCCAAGAACCTTGCTGTTCAACATTACTTCAGCAAAAGATTTTTTTATCCGCATTGAAAGATAATTTACAAGATCACGATCAGCACCCGGCAATAATCCGGGCATCATCTCAACAACAGATACCTTTGTTCCAAGAGCCTGATAAACAGAACCAAGTTCAAGCCCGATATATCCGCCGCCAATTACCAAAAGCGATTTTGGAATCTCAGGCAAATCAAGTGCTGATGTTGAGTTAAGAAGTCTTTTCGATTTTATGTCTAACGACGGTATAGTTGTTATTACAGATCCGGTGGCAACAATAACTTTATCAGATGAGTGTTCAATAGTCTGCCCATCAGCTTTTTCAATCTTTAACAAAGATGAATTAATAAAACTCGCTCTGCCCTGAATGAAATTAACTTTTCTTTGTTTTGATATTTGTCCAAGCCCGCCGGTAAGCTTGTTTACAACATTATTTTTAAAATCTCTAAGCTTGTTTATATCTATTTTAGGCTTGCCGAATTCAATTCCCCAGTTTTTTGCATCTTCAGCTTCGTGAATAAGCTTGGCAACGTGAAGCAAAGCCTTTGAAGGGATACATCCGCGATAAAGACAAACACCGCCGGGATTTTTCTCAAGATCAACAAGTGTAACATCCATACCAAGATCAGCGGCAAGAAAAGCTGCGACATAACCGCCTGGTCCGCCGCCTACAACTGTTAATTTTATCTTTTCACTCATTTTATATCCTTTTAAAAATCAAAACGCAGTTCATCAATCTGCAAAAAATCTGTTTGCTCTGCGTCTTATTGACTATAATAATCTAAGTGGCTGTTCTAATGCTTCAACAACAAATCTTAAAAATCTAATTGCATCAGCGCCATCAATAATCCTATGATCATAAGATAATGATAATGGGAGCATCATTCTTGGTTCAAAAACTCCAAAGCCATTCCATACAGGTTCATTAGCTCCGCGCGATACTCCAAGAATAGCAACCTCAGGGGCATTAACCACTGGAGTAAAATATGTTCCTCCGATTCCGCCAAGATTTGAAATTGAAAAACATCCGCCTTGCAAATCATCCAATCCGATTTTTTTGTTTCGTGCTTTTTCTGCTAAGGAATTAAGCTCTTCAGAAATTTCTGACAAAGATTTTTGATCTGTATTTTTTATAACAGGAACAATCAATCCAAACTCAGTATCAACTGCGATTCCAATATTAAAGTAATTCTTGTAGATAATTTCCTTCTTTTCCATATCTATACTGGAATTAAACTGTGGAAATTTCTTAAGCGCTTCTGCAATTATTCTCACAAGAATAGCGGTAACAGTCAGTTTTGTTTTTGAGTTTTGATTTAATTCCTTTCTTGATTTTTCAAGAAGAGTGATATCAGCTTTATCAAATTGAGTAACATGAGGAATCGTTGCCCATGCATAGCTAAGATGCTCAGCGGTCTTCTTTCTGATATTAGTCATCTGAACTTTTTTAATTTCGCCAAACCTGGAGAAATCAGGCAGCGTTTCAGCTTTGATATTTAATCCAAAGCCGCCGCCCTGAGAATATGACTCATGTAATTTTTTGGAAAAAGCTTTTACATCATCCATTGAAATTCTGCCGCCCGGACCAGTACCGGGAACTTTATTTATATCAACACCAATTTCGCGGGCTATTCTCCTTACCGATGGAGCTGCAGGAGCAGCACCTTTTAAAATCGGCGGTTGTTTATCTGGCGCTTCCATAGCATGAGTTAAAGGTCGTTCACCTGTTTTCGCCTCTGACTTAACTTGTCTGTTCTCTTCTTTTATTACCTGTTCTTCTTCTGCTCTATCTTTCTCAACTGACTTGGTTTCTGAAGAAGCTACGCCTGTTGTTTCAACTCTAATCATTACAGCACCGACTTTTGCTTTTTCACCGGTTTTTATCAATACTTCTACAACTTTTCCTGCAAGAGTTGAGGGAACTTCAATTGTTGCCTTTTCTGTTTCGATTTCAAGCAGTGCCTGATCTTTTTCAATAACATCGCCAACTTTAACAAGCACATCTATTACATCTGCTGACTCAATATTTTCACCAAGTTCGGGCAGCCGAAACTCTTTTATTTCTTTTTTCCCGGTT
This sequence comes from Ignavibacteriota bacterium, assembly GCA_013285425.1. GTDB lineage: Bacteria > Bacteroidota > Ignavibacteria > Ignavibacteriales > Ignavibacteriaceae > IGN3. The sequence continues at coordinate 3,601,798 of CP053447.1, read as the reverse complement.
TGTCCGGTCTCAACTGATGACTTCTGTGCAGTTTGTGATGTTGGTTTTGATTCAGCAGTTTTTATTTCCGGTTTACTTTCACTTTTACTTTTTCCGGTACTACTTTCTGGTGCTTTATTGATTTCCTCAACAACTAAAATTATTGCTCCCACCTTTACTTTATCACCGGCTTTAACATTTAGTTTTGTTATCTTACCTTCAACTGTTGAAGGAACTTCAATTGTTGCTTTCTCAGTTTCAATCTCAAGCACAGCCTGATTTTTTGTAATTGTATCTCCTTCTTTAACAAGAACATCCACAACCTCAGCAGATTCGATGTTCTCGCCTAGTTCCGGAAGTATAAATTCTTTTATCATCTTAAAATCCTGATAATTTTCTGCTGCTCTGTCTGACGATTCCTGTTAAGAAAATCTTTGAGAATTTTCTCAGAGCTGCAGAGTTATAAAATTTATCTATTAATATTTTCATTTAATCTTACTATCAAAGTAAGTCAATAAACTTATATCCTATTGAACATTAATCATGAAACCAATAATTACTTCACTAAATCTCAATTCAACATCCACATTTTTTATACTCTATTATCGAATCTCAATTTAGTTGGTTTATTTAAATCAGCTATTCAAAGGATTTCTTTTATTTGGATTTATACCGAGTTCTTTTCCGGCTTTATCCAATACTTTATCCTGTATCTTTCCTTCTTTGAACAACGCTGTTAATGCTGCAAATACAATATGTTTTGCATCCACTTCAAAAAACTCACGAAGCATTGCTCTTGATTCGCTTCTTCCGAAGCCGTCTGTTCCCATTGAATACAAATATCCCGGGAACCACTTTGCAACTGAATCGGGCAAAGCTTTTACATAATCGGATGCAGCAACAAAAACTCCGTTTTCCTTTTGAAGTGTCCTTTGGATATAATTTTGCTTTTGCTCTTTAGTTGGATTCAACATATTCCATCTTTCTATCTCAAGAGCATCACGTCGTAATTCCTTATAACTTGTTACACTCCAAATATCACATGCAACACGATAATCTTCTTCTAAAATTTTTGCGGCTTTAATTACTTCATTAAGTATTGTACCGCTTCCGAGTAACTGTGCTTTTAATTTAAAAGTTTTTTTATCAGAAGCCTTAAACTTATACATGCCTTTTAAAATTCCATCTTTAACGCCTTTAGGCATTTCTGGCATTGCATAATTTTCGTTCATTAAAGTAACGTAATAGAAAATATTTTCCTGATCTTCAAACATTCTTTTGATACCATCACGAATAATAACTGCAATCTCATAGGCAAACGCCGGATCATAAGTAACAAGATTCGGAACCGGATATGCAAGTAAATGACTATTGCCGTCCTGATGCTGTAATCCTTCTCCGGCAAGTGTGGTTCTACCGGCAGTTCCACCGAACAAAAATCCTTTAGCGCCCATATCAGCAGCAGCCCAAACCAGATCGCCGACCCTTTGTAACCCAAACATTGAGTAATAGACAAAGAAAGGAATCATATTTATTCCGTGTGTTAAATACGCAGTACCTGCTGCCATAAATGATGACATAGAGCCGGCTTCTGTAATTCCTTCTTCAAGTATCTGACCATCTTTAGCTTCTTTATAATAAAGCAGAGAAGCTGCATCAACAGGCTCGTATAATTGTCCGGAGTGTGAATAAATTCCAACCTGTCTGAACAAAGCCTCCATACCGAAAGTTCTGGCTTCATCCGGAACAATAGGAACAATAAGCTTTCCTATTTCTTTATCCTTCAGCAGCTTTGCTAAAATTCTTACAAACACCATTGTTGTTGATACTTCGTGTCCTTCTGTTCCTTTATAAAATTCTTCAAATAAAGATTCAGGCGGGGTTTTAATCGGTCTGATATCTGTCTTCCGCGAAGGTAAATATCCGCCAAGTTCTTCTCTTCTTTTTTTAATGTATTGAATTTCTTCGCTGTTATCATCTGGTTTATAAAAAGGATCATTAGCAATCCGTTCATCAGAAATCGGAATACCAAATCTGCTTCTGAACTCTTTCATTTCATCTTCATTCAATTTCTTTTGCTGGTGAGTAATATTTTTCCCTTCACCCGCTTCACCAAGTCCATAGCCTTTGATTGTTTTTGCAATTATAACTGTTGGTTTACCCACATAGTTTACAGCTTCTTTATAAGCGGCGTAAACTTTTTCCGGATCGTGTCCGCCGCGTTTCATCTTGAATAACTCTTCATCGCTCATCTGCTCAACCATCTTCAGCAGGTCTTCATCTTTTCCAAAAAAGTTCTTTCTGATATATGCTCCGCCTTCAACCGAATATTTTTGATATTCACCATCAACAACTTCACCCATTCTTTTTACAAGTTTTCCATCAGTATCTTTTTCCAATAATGGATCCCAGTCCCCTCCCCATACAACTTTAATAACATGCCATCCTGCACCTCTGAATATCGCTTCAAGTTCCTGAATAATTTTTCCATTTCCTCTTACGGGTCCATCAAGTCTTTGCAGGTTTGCATTGATAACAAAAATCAAATTATCTAATTTTTCTCTTGATGCAAGAGTGATAGCGCCAAGTGTTTCTGGTTCATCAGTTTCACCATCACCGAGAAATGCCCAAACTTTACCGCCGGGTTTTTTCAATTCACGGTCTTCAAGGTATCTGTTAAATCTTGCGCGATAAATAGCCTGAATCGGTCCAAGCCCCATTGAAACAGTTGGGAACTCCCAGAAATCAGGCATTAAAAACGGATGAGGATACGATGTGAGTCCGCCTCCGGGAGCTAAATCTCTTCTGAAATTTATTAATTGCTCTTTTGTTATTCTTCCTTCAAGAAAAGCTCTTGCATAAAAACCGGGTGAAGCATGTCCCTGAAAATAAATCTGATCACCTTCATAACCTTCGCCTCTTCCCCGGAAGAAATGATTAAACCCTATTTCATACAAAGTTGCAGCAGATGCATAAGTTGAAATGTGTCCGCCAATTCCATGTTCCTGTTTGTTAGCTTTTACTACCATAGCCATAGCATTCCAACGGATAAGACTTTTAATTCGTCTTTCAATTTCTCTGTTGCCCGGGAAAGGAGATTGTTTTTCTCTGGGAATTGTATTTATATAAGGTGTGTTTGCACTGAATGGAATATGAACGCCTGCTTTAAAAGCACGAACCTGAAGTTCTCTTAAAAGTTCTATCACTCTTTCGGGTCCGCCATGTTCTAAAACATAATCAAGCGAGTACAACCATTCGTTGGTTTCAATTTCTTCAATCTTTTGATTTTTTTTTATTTCTTCACTCATAATAACTTCCTTTTTTCTTAATCGCTACATCAATGGTTTTAGTGATAAGTCTTTTATTGTCTGAGGATATCTTGATTCATTGAATAGCAAAAAATTTATAATTCCTTATAAAAATCACAATTTTGTGGAAAGCCATATCTCAATATCATTAATTTTCTAATAAAGCTATGCTCAAAATTGGAATTAAAATATAAAGCAAATACGACTGAATAACAAGAATTTGTAAGTGAGTAAAAGCAAAGAAGAGTAATAAGAATATGAATGAGATTTAGATCAAGATTTTTAACTCAAAATTTTCTTAGTTGGTGATAGCCATAGTCTATCAATTAAGACAGTAACTATTTTTATCTTATCTAAAATTCATTTAGTGTATATTGCCTACGTATTGTATTATTTTTTAGAGACTATATTAGATGAGTATAAAGGAATCAGCATTGCTTATTATCATTAATAGCTTATGCATCAATAAAGAACAGCAGAGTTTTCAATAAATAAAAGTTGTAAAGGTTAAAAAGGAAATTAGTACAATCTTTATTGACACAGTATGATTTAATACCAATTATGAAAACAGACAACTCAGAATTTAAGTGGCTTGAAATTGCAAGAGAAATACAACAGCTTTCTCAAACCGGATTGGCTTTTGCAGTTACAGAGTATGAAAAGAAGAGATATGAACGATTAACTGAAATTACCGCTGAAATTATTGAACATCATTCTATCCTTGAAAAAGAATCAGTTCAGAAAGTGTTGATGGAGCATCTCGGTTATGCTACACCAAAGATTGATGTGCGTGCGGCAGTAATTAAAGACGGAAGAATACTGCTTGTGCAGGAAGCAGCTGATAATTGCTGGGCAATGCCCGGTGGTTGGGCAGATGTTGGGGATATTCCATCCGAAGCTGCAATAAGAGAATGCAGAGAAGAAAGCGGATATAATGTAAAACCAGTTAAAGTAATCGGTGTTTTTGATGCTAACAGAATCGGAGGACAATTAGAATTGTTTCACGCGATTAAGATTATTTTTTTATGTGAATTGATCGATGGAGAAGCTAAGATTAGCGATGAAACTATTGATGTGAAGTTTTTTGATTTCAATAATCTTCCTTCACTATCTTTGAATCGTACGAATGAAAAGCATTTAAAAGAAATCAGGCTCCATCTACAAGATCCAGATAGAAAAACTTATTTTGATTAATTATGACTACAGATAAAGAACTTATTTATACCATTGCTTTGTCTGAGTTAAGAGCAGGAAAACAGGCAAGCGAGATTGGCAATATAGGGCAGGCTCGTGTCTGTGCCAGAAGAGCTTGCGGTATGGCTATAGAATACTGGTTGAAGTCTAACTCTTATAAAGACTGGGGCGCTTCAGCTATAACTATGCTTAATAAACTTCAGGAAGATTATAGTATCCCTAAATATATTCGCGATGCAGCATACAGATTGACAAAAAGAGCAGATAAGAATTTTGAAACGGGTGTTGAAGAAGATCCCTTAAAAGATGGAGAAATGATAGTTAAATACTTTCTAGACTCCTTGCAATCTGGCGAATAAATAAATTTTTATCTGTTTTATAGTATGAGTTACTAAAACTTACCGGAATGTTTTTTCATCTCTTTGTTTAATTTATTTGAAGTATAAACATCATAAATACTATTCCGGCAACAAACCGGAGAATTCACTATTGTCTTTCTTCAGCTGTAATAATTAATATACTTATTGAGCCTTCAGTTTTTAAGAATTATTATTCTGTCAGTCTAATTAATTGCATAAATTATTCTTAATATTTTAAATTGAAGATATAATTTTAGTTTTACTTATGAATTTCAAACAGATTATTATTTGCATTATTAGTTCTTTATTGGTTTTTGCATGCGCTGCAAAGCTTGAATTACCTCAATACATTGATGCACTTAATGCATATAATGAAGGGAAATATCAAACTACGTTAACACTGATCAATCAGGCTATCAGCATTGAACCTGATGTTCCGGAATATTTTGTGTTAAGAGCTAAAGCAAATTATAAATTAAATTATAAAGCTTCTGCAATGAGTGATTTAAATAGTGCACTTAAATTGGAAGAATCATTCTCGGCTTTTTATCTGAAGGGCAGAATATTTTTAGAGCGCTCTGAGTTTTCAAAAGCAAAAGTAAATTTCAGAAAATCATATAAACTAAATCCAACATCCCCTGAATTACTTTTTGATTTAGGTTATCTCGAATATTTAAATGGTGAAAATCAGCTTGCTATTGATTACTATCTTAAGGCAGCTAAATACGATTCAAGAAATCCTGCTGTTTATGTAAACATTGGTAATCTATATGCGATAATGGGCAATAGTAAGCTGGCTATTGATAATTATTCAAAAGCTTTAGTACTTGATACGACAGACGGCATTCCATATTATAACCGCGCAAACGAGAAAATGATTTTAAATGATATTACCGGGGCGATCGAAGATTATAAAAAATCACTCGAGATAGATTCACTTAATACAAATACAATGTTTATTCTTGCTGAAGCACAGAGTAAGATCGGGGATTATTCAGGAGCAATTGTTAGTTACAATTCTATTTTAAAAATTGACTCCACATCTGCAAAAGGGTTTTATTTACGCGGACTTTCTCTGCTGTCTTTAAATGATGAAAAGAATGCTTGCACGGATTTTAATAAAGCCGGAGAGCTTGGTTACTTTGATGCTTATGAAATGATAAAAAAATATTGTGATCCCAAAAAACTAAAACAGACAAAAAAAAGCAATAAAAACACAAAGCGATAATTTTAATCATACCGTTCCGTTATAAATTTTTAAACTTAACTGTATAACAATAACTTCTTAATTTTCTTTCAGTCATATCTTTCCATTTATAAGGGTGCAGAATATTAGAGCATTTTATTTGCTTTGCGGCTTAATAACCGGCTCTCCATTGATTTCCAAAATACTTATTATGTTTCTAAATCTTGGAAGCCAGGGAATATAAACACCCACAACCTTTACTTTGTAAGTACTACCGGGATATAACTGAAGATTTAATTCATCAGCATTTTCTTTGTTCTGATAATAATTATCGGAATTGCTGAAAACTTCATCTTCAGTAAATACAAAATACTTCCCTTTCTCTTTACCGAATTGAGCTTTATTAATTACTTTAATTGTTACTGTATCTTCAGTTATATAAGGTTCAAAAAAAAGATAGCCAAAAAGTATTACTAATAAGATAATTATAAAACCAGCCAGTGCAGATAACCTGAAAAAACTCTCACTTAAAACCATATATCATCTCCATAAGTTTGGTGTCAAATAATAATCCAAATTTGATCCTGATTCGTTAATAAATATCTCAATTTCAGAGCATCTCAAATATAGTTTAAACCGTTGTATATGTGATTTAATCAAAAACTATGCAATGATAATTCCAGCATAAATTGCGTTTTTGCACTTATAAGATGTAATAATAACATCAACTTAATTACAGTTGTAAATAAATTGCAACTAATTATAAACCTGATTTTCATTTACTAAACAGCATTAGTATCCCCTTTTATCGCCTGCCATATTGTTGTCAGAATTATTTGGATATCAAGTTTCATTGACCAGTTTTCAATATACCACAAATCATATTTTATTCTTTGTATTGTCCTTTTGCGATTTAACTCTTCATCCTTAACATCACCCCGTAATCCGTTAATCTGCGCCCATCCGGTAATACCGGGTTTTACATTATGGCGAAGCTTTATTTCTTCGAAAACCTGTCCATAAATATTTTGGTATGGGATAGCATGTGGTCTGGGTCCAACAACAGACATATCACCGATCAGCACATTAAAAAACTGAGGCAGTTCATCAATGCTGGTTCTTCTAAGAACTCTGCCAATTTTTGTTACTCTTTTATCTCCGGCAACAACTGGTTTAAACTCTTTTGATTTTTCTTCATCTGTTTTCATTGTCCGGAATTTATAGAATCTGAAACTTTTATTTTTTGCTCCGATTCTTTCCTGTACAAATAAAGCTGGTCCTCGTGAAGATAGCTTTATTAAAACAGCTATAATCGGGAACAACCAGCTTAGAACTAAAATGATTACAAGAAGTGAGAATACAATATCGAATGTTCTTTTAATGAATCTTTTGTTAACCTCTTCCAGCGGTTCATCGCGTGCTGTTATAATTGGAAAATTTCCTATAGAACTTACCTGAAATCTGTCTGAGAGAAATCTAAAGTAATCGGGAATTATATGAATTTTTACAGCGTTGATATTACATATTCTGATTATTTCATCAAGCTTTTGTGTGGATTCGTTTTGTAAAGCAATTACAACTTCGTCTATTTTTTTTTCACTAATAATTTTTGCTAAATCATCCACACGACCAATCACATCTGATTCGGATAAATTGTCATCCAAAAATCCTATAAATGAATAACCAAAATCAGGATTATCTGTAATGGCTTTTTTGAAGTTTCTGCCATTATCTTCTGCTCCGATTATAATTAAACCTCTAATGTTTTTACCTTTTTTTCTGAGAGCCTGCAGAATTTTTCTATAGACAACTGTTCTTAAACTAATCGTTAAAAAAAGTAATACTCCAAAGAATACTATAAAATTTCTGGTAAATAAATCTTCTTTTACTAAAAAGATAAATAATACAGCAGTACCAATTTGTATAACTGTACTTTTTGCAATATTAAGCAACTGAGTTGCAATTGATCTTAAGTAAAGTTCATCATAAAACTCAGTGATGGCGGCATAAAAGAACCATAGAATGTTCAAAGCTAACAGCAAAATGAACATGTAGTTTCTATCAATGAGAACATGATACGGCTGTGCCAGAATGGCAGCTGCAAGAAATGAAATGTTCAGGAGGAACAGATCAGCAATTAATCTTTGATAATAAATTGATTTTTTATTTACAATCATTTTCTAAGAGGATTTGTTTTGAATAATTGAATCTTTTCATCAACATAGGCTTTAATGTTTTTCTCAAATATTTCTCTACTGAATTTTTCAGAGTGAATTCTTATTTCACTGTTATTAATTGATTTTGCGATCACATCAAAATTTTTAACTGCTTCAACAATTGAATCAACTGTCTGATTTGGAAACAGGACTCCGGTTTTTTTATCAACAACAGATTCAGTCGTACCTCCAAAATTACCAGCAATAACCGGAGTTCCGCAAGCCATTGCTTCAACAACAATAATCCCAAAATCTTCTTCAGCGGCAAAAACAAACGCCTTTGCTTTCTGCATATAGCTTTTCAGACTATCGAATTCCTGATAGCCAATAAGACTGATGTTTGATACTGCCTTTGCTTTAAGTCTTTCTTTCTCCGGACCACTTCCAATAACAATAAGTTTTTTATCCGGCATATGGGCAAAAGCTTCTATAATCAGATCAATTCTTTTATAAGGTACTAATCTTGAAGCGGTTAAATAAAAATCCTCCTTTTCAGTCGCGAGAGAAAATTTCTCTACATCAACAGGCGGATAAATTACATCTGCATGCCTGTTATAAATTCTCTTTATCTTTTTTGCAATATGATTTGAATTTGCAATAAAGTAATCAACACTATCTGCAGATTTTAGATCCCATTTACGAAGGTATTTTAATATTGATTGAGCAACTAATCCTTTAATACCTGAATTAAGATTAGCTTCCTTCAGGTAATAATCCGCCTCATCCCAGGCATATCTCATTGGTGAATGACAATAGCAGATATGCAGCTGATTTTTATTTGTTCTTACACCTTTTGCAACTGAATGAGAGCTGGAGATAATCAAATCATATTTAGAAAGATCGAATGACTCAATTGCTTTTGGAAATAAAGGAAGATATTTGCGATGTCGTTTTTTTGCATAAGGTAAATTTTGTATAAAAGATGTCTTTGCTTTCTTCCCTTTAAGTATAATTCTTCTTTCCTCATCATTTAGAAAATCAACAAGAGTAAAAACATCAGCATCCTGCCAGATGCTGGTGAAAGACTCAACTACTTTTTCTGAGCCTGCATAGTTAACAAGCCACTCGTGTACAATTGCAGTTTTCAAAATTATCTCAGGTTATAAATTTTATAATATAATTCTCTTGTTTCAGCAACAACTCTGTTAATACTATAATTTCTTTCAGCTTTCAATCTTGAATTACCGGAAAGTCTTTTCCATAATGTTTTATTCTTTGACAAATCAATTATTAATTCAGCTGCATCATAAGGTCTGCTTATATCAAATAAAAATCCATCAGTATTATTCTCAACAATGTTAAAATTTCCTGTTACATTAGTTGCAATCACCGGTAATCCATGTGCGTATGCTTCCAAAACTCCAAGCGGCATTCCTTCCCATCTTGAAGTTGAAATGTAACAAAAAGAACTGAGCAATACTTTATCCGGTTCAGTTGTAGTTCCTTTTAAGATTATATATTCTGCTAAACCATTTATTGCTATCAATTCCTTTACCTTATTCTGATCAGGACCTTCACCGTACACCAATATTTTAAAATTATCAATTTGATTGAGTTCTTTTAATCGCAAAGCAATAGGTACTAAAAGCTCAGAATTTTTTGAATGATCAAAACGTGAAAATGAAACAATTATTTTGGGATTTTGTTCATAGTTTTTGTCATCAACTTTGATATCCGGAATTTCTACACCGTTTTCTATAACAATTAACTTATCTGAAGAAGCGATATGATACTTTTTTGTTAATACGTTTTCTCCCTGAGATACATTTATGAACTTATCGGTTCTCAGTGCAAATAATCTTTCAAGTAATAAGTATAGAGATTTTTGAAAAGAATTATAATTATCTACATGAATTCCATGAAAAGTATGGATCACTTTAACATTTATAAAATATCTAATCAATCTGCTGTATATGCCGGCACCTTTACCATGAGAGTGAATGATATCTATCTTTTTCTTTTTAACGAATCTAATAAGTTTGAATAAAGAAAATAATCTGAACTTTCGGTGAGGAATGATCAGCATATTTTCTTTGCCGATCAGTTTGCTGTACTTGTCATAATATGGATAATCAGTTGGAGCTGCAATATAAAATCCGACCTGTTCTTTCAGGTTACTTACCAATTTGAATATATGTTCAGGACCTCCGCCATAATCTGAGCGTGATGTAATGATTAAAATATTTGGTTTAACCTGGATCAACTCTTTCCTTATTTTGCCAACAATCGGTCTTTATTTTCAAAGTAGCCAATAAACTTATAAGTTACATACATAAGGTAATGAAGTGTGTTCCTTACCAATAAAAAGATAAGACCTTTTCTCCGATAATATTTATAAGACCTTAACTCAATGTCTTTTTTCTCTGCAAGATATTTCAGACTTTTTTCTTTGCTTTCCCAATCTGAAGAGAACTGATTTTCATGTATGCGATAGTAAACATGAACTCTTGGAATAAAATGAATACTATTAGCTTTACTTACTTCCAGCCATAGACCATAATCTTCAAGTTTATCATTAGGATCTTCATCAAATCTGCCCGCTTCCTCAAATGCTCTTTTCCGAATCAATACCGATGAAAGAGGAATTGTATTTCCGATTCTGATCAGCTCTTCTCGACTTTGTGCTGCACGAAAAGGAAGAGGTAAAAGCTCAAACATCTGTGAAAAAAAATTAACTTTACCAAAGCTGAAGCACATTGAATAGACTAATGAAATCTGAGTATTATTTAGTAAATAATTTAATTGATATTTAAGTTTTTCTTTTGTCCACAAGTCATCAGCATCAAGGAAAGCAATGAATTCCCCTGAAGATTTTTCAACGCCAAAGTTACGGGGAACCGAAGGTCTGCCGGCATGCTGCAAAGCAAAGATTTTAATTCGAGTGTCATCCTGTGCTAACTTTTCTACAAGCTTTATTGTCTTGTCAGTTGATCCATCATCAACAAAGATAATTTCAAAATTTTGGTATGTCTGATTTAATACAGAGTTAATTGTCTGCTCAATGAATTTTTCACAATTATAACCGGGAATAATCACTGAAACCAAAGGATGATTTTTCAAATTATCGGACATTTATTTTTTTATTAATTCAAAAATCCCGCAGCCATAACTACAGTTAAAATTATTTTGAATATTCTTTTCTGATAATTCAGCAGAGATATACAGTTTATTCTTATCATCTATGAATGAAAAATTTTCTATGATAAAATTTTCTTCTATCAGCTCAATAAGATATTTAACTGAGAACACCCTGTGTGCATCAAATTCAATTCTTTGAGGACCTATTACAGTTGAAAGATAAAGTCTGCCGTTTTTCTTAAGCATATTAGTTATATTTTTTAGTCCTTTTAAATGACCGTTTACATCAACAGGATCTCCGTATCTGCCAAGTCCAAAATGCTCAATAGTATGTAAACAACTAACTGAATCACAATAATCGTGTAGGTTAAAATCCTCTGACATAAGGTCTGCTTTTAGAAAAGAAACATTAGGAATATTTCCTTTAATTTCTCTGATGTCAATAACTTCAATTTCCCTGAAAGAAGCCACATGAGTTACAAATCCGTCCACTCTTGAACCGATATCTACATGTTTTACGGAAAGATTTTTAAATACCCTTTGAGCTACATAAAGATCCTGATAAAAATAATGCAGTGGAAAAGAACCGGTTGTATCAAATCTGTCCGTTAGCTGGGGATATAGCTTTTCGATTTTAAATGGTGCATTGGTTTTCTTTAATTGTTTATTTAACAGTGATTTGTTTTTAATATAAACCGGAAATCCTTTCAACATATAAATTAGATTTTTAGGATATAGACCGGATTCTTTTAATAAGATAGTGAACATGCTAAAATTAAATAGTTTCGAGTGATGCAATAAAATTTGTTGTTCTAAATTGTTCATATACTTCTTCATAACCATTCATGGGCACTAGAAAAGAGGACGGTGTAATACGATAGATTTTCATTTTCAATTCCTCAAAGAAATAATAGAAATCTCTATAATAAGTTTTAGTATCAATATTGCTTCCGCCAAACTCAAAGCTGACAAGTTTAATTTTTTTATCACTAAACATTTTAGACCCACCCAATAAAACATCCAGCTCATGTCCTTCCACATCAATTTTCAGCAAATCTATACTTCCGATGTTTTTATATTCACAATAATTATCTAAAGTATCAACCGTAATATTTTCAGAGTAACCAAAGTTAATATTAAAGTGATCAAGCTTTCTTTTAGTAAGCGATGCGAGTCCGGAGCCAGCAAAATCGTAAAACAAACTGGCGTTTTTCTTTTCTCTTCCAAAAGCAAAATTATTTAAAAAGATATTTTCGCCCGGTTTAATATTCTTTTCCAATTTATTAAAAGTAGTTTTTGAAGGTTCAAAGCAATGTAATTCATAATTCAGTTTACCGGTTAGTTCAGAAATAATAAGATTGCTGAAAAGCCCGATGTTCGCACCAATATCAAAAATAACTGCTTTGTCTTTTTGAGAATGTAATATCTGCTTTACTAAAACTAATTCTCCGCTTTCATTAACATTTGTTCCTGCACCTATCCCCATCAAATAGCTTGAAACATCAAGATTCTTTTTTAATAGTTTCTGAGCTAATGCATTACCAGTCAATTGTATCGCAATATTTTTTAATACTTTCATCACTTTCTTATTCCAACACCTTTTTAATGAGGTTATTTAAGTATTGAACTGACGAATGATCAGTTATAGATCTTTTGTATCCGGCATCTGCAATCGAATTTCTCAAAAGATCATTTTCGAGAAAGAAATTAATTTCATCAGCAAGATGGTTAACGCTTTCAAATACTGCTATTTCTTTATCAATTTCATATATCAAATTTAATCCGGGCACAAAATAACTTAACTGAAAAGCACCGCATGCATTGATTTCGTAGTGCCTTCCTTTAACCTGTTCTTTGTTCTTTTTAAGAAGTACTAATTCCTTCCAATCTTTTATTGAAAAAACCGAATGCAAAAGAAATTTTAAATCATAATATACGGCATTTGAAAGATTAAGATTTATTTTACTTTGATTGAAAATTCTAACCACATCATCCTGTGAAGCCCATTTGCCGTACTTCCCCCAATTTCTTCCATATATATTTACACTGATATCTTTCTTTCTAAGAGAATCAATAATCCATCTTCTGAAAGGACTATAATTGCCAACAAATGATACATCATAACATTTTTCAAGATTAAGTTTTTTATAAATATCAGGATTAAAACCGAAAGGAGAATAAATTACGTTTGTGATATTATCAAATAAGTATTTTTGATAAGTGTAATAATCAGGAGTTGAAAAATAATTGAAATACTTTCTCCAGTGTTTTGCAAACTCTACCCTCCATGGATCATCGATAAAATAAGAAATTGTTTTAGTATAATTTCTTAATGAAGATATAGTCTCCTCATCAAATTCATTTTCAAACAAAACAAACAAAGCAAAATCCGGCTTTTCGGCTATAACAATTTCTTTCAACTTCTTATTCATACCATTTTTGCCAAGCGATTTAAGCTCAGAATAAAAATCAAATAAAATTACATTGTCTTGTCCCAGTATTGAACAAATTGGTAAATAAATATTGTTGTATTCAAAAGAATAACCTCTTGATTCTACACCATAATCATTTTTAAGAATTGCAATCAGCGCTTTGGACATAATAATTAATTTATCTTTAATAATCTTTTATTAACTAATGAAATATAAAAAACATAGATTACTCCTATAACCAAAATCGTGTATGCAATTCCCAGAAAACCGAAATTTGAAATAAAGAGCAGATTTAATCCAACCGAACCAATACCGATAATTAATTTAGGTGCAATATATTTCTGAGGTTTACTAAGTCCTAGCCCAAGCAGAGTTTGTGTTTGTCCAGTGTAAAACAAGCCTGTGCCCAGGGCTAATAAGGGGAGAACCTCCCAATATGTGGAATAGTTTTTACTGCTTACTAATGTTATTATTTTATCTCCCCATAAAAATGTTATAAGAGTAGCAATCAAAGTTATTATGAGAATAAGCAGAGTACTAATCTTTATATAGGAGTATCCGGTATTTACATTTTCTTTATTATCAATGTCTGCAAATTGTTTGAATACAATTGGAGCAGCATACTCATTAATGATATTGTTTGGAATAACAACCAAAGCATTTACTATTGCTATCATAATTGCATAAATGCCAACTTCCTTAACAGATAAAATTGCGTTAATTATCCACTTTTCTCCATTCATCTGAAGCCATCCCGCAATTGCCCAAATTAAAAAGGGTGATATATATATCAGAACTGTTCTTATCATCTTTTTTTGTATGTCAGTTTGATTTGTTTCAGTAATTTTTATCGGAGCATACTTTCTGAATGTATATATTTTAATAAATACAAGAAACAGTGAAATACAACCAAAGGCGAGTAATATGCTAAATAATTCCAGATTGTTTTTGCTTAGTAATATTATCACAACAATAATCATTAATATTTTTTCTAAAGCTTGTAAAAGAGAATTTTCTTTTCTTTTTCTGATCAAATTCAAAACAGAATTGAAAAACTCACTGACTTTAGAAATAATTATAAACAGCCCAGAAACCAGTAAGAAAAGACTGCTGTAAAATTCATCCTGAAAGGGAGACAGCAGTGAAGTAATAATCGTTATAATAATAAAAATCAGGATTGTAATTTTTAAGAATCTATACATAAGCAATACAAAGTGACTTCTTTGATTTAAGTTTTCATAATGATAATAATATCTGAGAAATCCTTGTAAAAATGAGCCGTAAAACAATCCTAACAGAGCGGCAATTGTTAATATAAGAGTATAAATTCCATATTGTTCAGGACCAATTTTGGAAATAAATTTTATTATAATAAAGCTTAGAAATAAATTTATTGTTTGTCCCAGTGCTACCCAGGTAATTTCTGTAGCAGATTTTTTTGAGACTTTTAATAACAATAAGGAAATAATTTCCCGTATTTCTTTCATTTTTCTAAAGATGTATCAATTATGTCTTTAAATTTAGCAAAAAATCTTTGTTTATTTTTACACCTTAAAGATAATGCAGATGTGTAACTATTACGGTAACCAAATTTGAAAATTCTAAGACTTAAATATTTTTTTTCAGATCTTTTTAATTTTAAAAATGCTTCCCGCTCAGAAAAAGCAAAAAAGAATATTATACTTCTTTTTATTGTGCAGGTATTCAATTTCCTTTCGATAATGGCATTAGTTCCTGTTTCAATAGCTTATTTAGGAAATGAAGAGTACGGAATATGGTTAACCTTAGCATCAATTCTTAGCTGGCTGATTAATCTGGATTTTGGTATCGGAAATGGATTAAGAAACAAACTTGCCGAAGCGTTAGCATTAAATGATTTAAAATTAGCCCGTATCTATGTAAGCACAGCTTATACTGTGTTCTTCATCGGAATTACTTTTGCATTTTTGATTTATTTAACAGTGCACGGAATGCTGAATTGGGCTGCTATACTTAAAGCACCATCAGATTATGTTAATCTATTAAACACTTTAATTCTGTGGATTATAGTTTTATTCCTGGTGCAGTTTTTACTTAAACTACTTACTTCAATTATTAACGCTGATCAAAGACCCGCATTAAACGGGGTTTTAAGCCTTTCAATCAATGCACTGATATTGTTAGCTGTATTATTCCTTTCACAAATAACTGAAAAATCCTTTACTTCTTTTGCAATAGTATCAAGCAGTGTTCCGGTTCTCGTCCTCTTTGCTGCATCTGTTTTTTTGTTTTCAGGTCATTATAAAAATATATCTCCATCAATAAGATTTATTGATTTTAAATATTCATCAAACCTTGTAAAGCTCGGAATGCAGTTCTTCATAATTCAGATTTCGGGTTTAATTGTTTTTACAACAGATAATATAATCATCGCTCAATTGTTTGGACCGGGACAAGTTGTTACTTACAATATTGCATATAAATATTTTTATATGATTCCACTCGTCTTTAATGTAGTGTTAGCCCCTTTCTGGTCAGCTTTTACTGAAGCTTATGTAAAAAAGGAATATAGCTGGATACAAAATGCAATAAGAAAATTATTAATAATGTGGATAATACTTTCTTTAATTGCAGTTTTTATGATTATAATATCAAATATAGTTTATAGCATCTGGGTAGGCTCAGAAATACAAGTACCGTTTATTCTTTCAATCTTTACCGGAATCTTTGTAATAATTGCAAACTGGAATAATATTTTCGCATATTTTATAAATGGAGTCGGTAAAATTCGGATTGCATTATACTACTCAATATTCACAGCACTGATAAATATACCTCTGTCTATTTTATTAGCTAAACAATTCGGACTTGGTATTTCGGGTGTAATACTTGCAACAAATATTTGTTTGATCATTGCATCTGTCTGGTCACCAATCCAATATTATAAAATTATTAACAATAAAGCATCAGGAATTTGGAATAAGTAAATAATTTTAGTTCCGGTATAAAAAGCCTGACTCTATTATTAAACTGAGGTTATAAATATTATAAACGTTTTTATCTTTAAAATATCGTAATTTTACTCAATCAATTTTTTGTCAAGAGCAGAAAAATGTTAATTGGAATTATTGCCAATACCACAAAAGAAAAAGTCTTTGATGTAGTTTCTTCCTTTCTTGTAAAACTCAAAAAGAATAATATTAATTATATCTTAACCAAATCACTGTTTGAAGAGCAGGGTAAACTTAGAACAGATCAAAATAAAAATTTTGCTGCGGATGATATTGAAATTTATAAAGAAAGCGATATTATAATTTCAATTGGCGGAGATGGAACAATGCTCGCCACAGCTTATAATGCTCAGTTTTATGATAAACCTGTTCTCGGCGTAAATCTTGGCAAACTTGGTTTTCTTGCAGAGGTAAACATTGAACAAATGGACAAAGTAATTTCTGACCTGAAAAACGGTAATTTCAAAATTGAAGAAAGAATGCTGATTACAGCAATTGCAGAAGGTTATAAATCTGAAAAGTTCTTTGCGATTAATGATATTGTTATTGATAAAGGCGGCTGGCCAAAGATGATCGAATTAACTATCCGGATAGATGATGAATATGTTACAACACTTTCGGCTGATGGTTTAATTATTGCAACACCAACCGGCTCAACCGGTTATTCGATCTCTGTTGGCGGACCAATAGTATCCCCGAAAACAGATGTTATTACAATTGCTCCTATTTCACCGCATAGCCTTACTGTAAGACCGTTGGTTCTTCCCGGAAATCAGGTAATATCAATCAAAGCTGATTCGCTTCACACAGCAATACAGGTAAATTGTGACGGACAAAGATCATATTCTTTTCAACCTCCGATGGAAATTAAAATTAAGAAAAGCGATCGACCGCTAAAACTGATTCATACTTCAGTAACTACTTATTTTGAAACCTTACGCAATAAACTTATGTGGGGAATAGATCTAAGAAATAAAAGGAAACAATAAATCTATGTTAAAATATTTTTTGCTTACGATATTTTTGCTTTTAAATGCTTTTATTTATTCACAGGATTTTCGAATATCTATTGATGATAAAAACGGCGAGCCGCTAATTCTCGGCTACTGCCCTGTAAGTGAAATGAATGACTCGGTTTTCTCAAATAGCTGGTCAGCAGAATATAATAATTATCAGCCTGACTTTGACACTATTGATAAGCTTGAAGGCAAACTTGATCAAATAATTATCACAATAGTTTTCCGTTCAACCTGCAGCGATAGCAGGGAACAGTTGCCAAGATTATTTAAAATACTAAATGAGCTTAATTATGATTTAAACTCCATTACTTTAATTGGAGTTGACCGTGAAAAGAAAGGCTTATCAAACGAAGCAGAAGGGCTTGAAATAGAATTCGTTCCAACAATTATTTTTTACAAAGATGGTAGTGAGATCGGCAGAATAGTTGAAACACCAGCAGAGAGTCTGGAAAAGGATTTGTTAAAGATAGTTCAATCATTTTAATACTTATTAGTTTAATGGTTTTCAACTCTAAAACTCATCACAGAAAAAGCATAAGATTAAAAGAGTATGATTATACCAATCCCAACTGGTACTACGTTACTTTCTGCACTTACAGACTGTAACACTTATTTGGAAATGTTAAGAACATGAGATGGTTCTAAATAATGTTGATAACAGATGAAAACTATTCAAACTAAAAAACCCCGACTCACATCGGGGTTTTGATTTTTAATTTGTTACTTCTTCAAGTACAGGAAGTTTTATCCTCTTAGGCTTCAAGCCTTCTTTCTTTCCTTTCCTGTTTCCATTCTATATTAACTTTATTCACAATTAATATTTGCATAGAATTAATTTTACTTCTATTTTTAACCAATCCATTTTATGGAGTTGGAAGGACATAAGTGCCTTTGCCCCGTTCGCGGGGTTTTTTTATGGTAATAATTTAATTCCGTGTCCTTCAATTCCATTTTTACCGGCATAGTATTTCGTTTTAATTAACTCAATTATCTCATCACCAAAAACATATTTTTTACCTTCATCAATATTATAAACTCTAAACATAAATCGGCGGGAAGAATGTGCAAGTAAATCTGCAAATTGAAGCCCAGCAATATTTAGCATCTTTGGTTTTACTTTTAGTTCTAAGCTTGTAAATAATTTCTTCAGTTTGTCACTTTCAATAAAATGTGTTCCGCTTTCAATAATTTTTCTATAGGATTTTTTTAATCTCATATCTTCCTTTCCTCCTCGTGATTCTATCATCATATCACCAATTGAATTAATTGATTTTAGAAAGAAAAAAAAACGTTCAACTAAAACTTCCATACAATAATGATATGGATCATACTTCCAGGTATTATATTTTTGATTATGATCAAGCTTATCAATTAAAACAGAGATTATTTTAAAATCAGTATTAGAAATTAAATCCAAGAATTCCTTATTAAAGCGCAATTCAGTTTCAGGATTTTTTAAAGCATTAAATGGAAACTTTTTATTTACCAGTTCTTTCCGATGAAAAATTATTGGTTCATCTGGGTGAAATCCAAAATACTTGGACTTTAAACTTTCCAGCGCTGGTTGAAAAACACTTTTTACATATTCTAACTCAAAGATTACTCCAGTTAGACTCAAATATCTATGATTTGGATCGTATGAGCTTCCAAGATCATTATTCCCTACTTCATCGATGTATATTCTGTATTTTTGCATATTTGCTTAATCAAAAAACCCCGACTCACATCGGGGTTTTGATTTTTAATTTGTTACTTCTTCAAGTACAGGAAGTTTTATCCTTTTAGGCTTCAAGTCTTCTTTCTTTCCTTTCCCGTTTCCATTTCCGTTACTTCCGTTTTTGCCATTCTTTCCATTGACTTTGTTCTTACTTCCATATCCATTAGGATTATTGGCATCCTGATAATTTTTGTAAGTATAAACTTTGTTCTGGAAGTTTCTTAAAATAATTCTCTCTTCATCTTTATGTAAAACGTAATTGGGAAGTAAAGGAATCTTACCGCCGCCGCCGGGAGCATCAATAACAAAATGCGGAACAGCAAGTCCGCTTGTATGACCGCGTAAGGCTTCAACTATACTTATTCCGGTTTCAATTGAAGTCCTGAAATGATTAGCACCCTTAGTTTCATCTGCCATATACATATAATACGGACGCACTCTTATCTTAAGAAGTTTTTGAACTAATTCTTTCATCACTGCGGGGTCATCATTTACACCTTTCATAATAACCGTCTGATTACCCATCGGTATTCCTGCATCAGCCATCATCTGACAGGCTTTAGAGCTTTCAGGAGTAATTTCCCACGGATGATTGAAATGTGTATTGCAGTAAATGGGATGATACTTCTTTAACATGTTAACAAGCTTTGTTGTTATCCGATGCGGAAGTACGCAAGGCATTCTTGAACCGAGTCTGATTATCTCTATGTGAGGAATTTTTCTTATTCTTTGCAAAATTTTCTCCAACATAGCGTCTGTCAGCATTAATGGGTCGCCGCCTGAAAGTATAACATCACGTATTTCAGTATGCTGTTCAAGATAATTGAACGCACTTTCAAGCCCCCTCATTGAAATTTTTTCGTAATCTCCCACTTTTCTTTTCCTGGTACAGAAACGGCAATACAAACCGCATTGACTTGTAACAAGAAACAGTGCCCGATCCGGATAGCGATGCGTGATATTAGGTACCGGACTCATGGCATCTTCCATCAGAGGATCTTCAGCTGCATCAAAATCTTCCAGTTCTGTTTTATCAGGCACACATTGACGCCAGATTGGATCTCCCGGATAACGGATTAAGTTAAAATAATATGGATTGATACGGGCTTGAAAAAATTCATCCAGATCTTCTGCTACTTTTTTATCTATCCCGAATTTTTCTACAAGCTGCTCAACAGTATGAACACTGTCTCGTACCATTTGCTGCCAAAGTTCCATAACGATTCCTCAGTGATTCTTATTAGTAAAAAATTTTCCAAAAACCAGCAGGTTATCACCTACTGAGTAAAAATCTCTTATCTCTGAAATAATCGAGTAATTATTTCTGAGATAAAAGTTTTGTGTAGAAGAATAACTTTCTTTGGAGGAAGTTTCAGCAAGCAGCCATCTGCCGTTATTATTTCTCACAAACTCTTCAGCATGAGTTAAAAGGCTTTTTCCGATTCCCTTACCCGAAGAAGTAGGATCGGAAACAATCCAATAAAGATCATAAACCCCATCAGTTAAAGGACGTCTTCCTGTACAATGATATCCAATAATCCTGCCATCTTTTTCATATACATAAATATGATAGTCGTCTTGATGAGGATTCATAACAGAAATATTAACCAGTTCCATCGCAACTTTAATTTCTTCTTCATTAAAGTTCGGAATCCTTGAGAGCATCTTTTCTATTTCAACTTCATCAGACTGCTTTATTTTTCGGATCATCGTACTTTCTCTGTAATGCAAAATTTGTTATGGTAAATAAAAGTTCACTATAATTTTTTCCTGAAGCTGCAGCAGCTCTTGCAAAACCAGAATCGCTTGACACATCCGGATTAGGATTCACTTCGATCACATAAGGTATTTTATCAGCAGATAATCTTATATCTACCCGCGCGTAATCTCTGCATCCCAAAACATTGTAAGCATTAGCTGCAATCTCTTCTATCTGAATTTTTAAATCACTCTCAAGTTTAGCCGGACAAACTGGTTTTGTATAATTATAATAAGTGCTTCCTTCTATCCATTTGCCGTCATAGGTTACTATCTTTGGTAAATTTTCCGGTAAACCGGTAAAATCTATCTCAGAGATTGGTAAAGTTTTACCGCCTAGAACAGCACAGTTTAATTCTCTGCCAACTATATACTCTTCAACTATCAGTTTTTTATTATAAGTCTTGGTTAAAAAATTATAATGCTTTCTTAATTCTTTGTAATTATTTACAACAGAGTTTTCAGAAATACCTATGCTTGCATCTTCATCAACAAGTTTTAGAATTAATGGATAGTTAAGGTCAATATCATTTTTACTGAACTTTTGATTCGGAGCTAAAGTAATCGCTCCCGGAGTTTTAATTCCGTTCGAGTATAAAATTTCTTTTGTTCTCTTTTTATCCAGACAATTGCCGAGTGTTTGAGGTACATTTCCGGTGTATTCATAATCCAGCAATTCATATAAACCAGCCATACAGTATTCGTAATGAGCAATTCCCTCTACAGATTCAACAAAATTTAAAATTGCATCAGGATTATATTTAGTTATCTCCTGAATAGTCCGGTTAACATCTCTATCAACTGCTAAGGAACTAACATCAGTAAAAAAAGTTCTTAAATGATTTTCTATTTCCAGCATATTGGATGCAAAAGAATGTTCTGACAAATCTTTACTGTCTGATTTTTCATCTGCAGGTTTACCGTTATAAATAGGAAATATGCTTACAGGTGAATTAAAACAAATTAATATTTTAGCTTTAGTTCTCATGTAATCTATAAAAGATTATATCTCCTGATACCGGCAGCCAAAACGTGATTTATCATATCGTCGTACTCAATTCCGGCAGCACGAGCAGCTTTTGGAAAACTTGAATTCTCGTTTGGATCAGGAATAATCCCCGGCAAAGGATTTATTTCAATAATATTTGGTTCGCCGTTTTTATCAAGACGTAAATCTATTCTGCTCCAATCGCGGCATCTTAAAACCCGGTAAGTATCAAGACAGACTTTATTAATCTTTTCTTCAAGTTCTTTGGTAATATCAGCCGGGCAGTCGAACACATCAAATTCATTTTCTTTTGTATCCAGTATCCATTTAGCTTCATAAGAGTACAGATGTGCTGTTCCTTCAGGATACTTATCATATCTCATTTCAATTGGAGGAAGAACTTTTGTATCACCGTTGTTCCCGAGAATTGCAACAGTAAACTCGCGTCCTGGCAAAAACTCCTCTACCAATGCAGATTGATTGTACTCTGAGGTAATTCTTTCAATCTCTCTTTTAAGTTCAGTTTTATTGTGAACAAAAGACGAAGCATAAATTCCTTTGCCGGAACCTTCGCTTATTGGTTTAACAATCAGTGGAAATTGCAAGCTATTATATTCTGCTTCTTCAAATTTATCAGCAACAAAGAATTTTGCATTTGGAATTTTATAATAACTTAAAATTTCTTTTGTGCGGGCTTTATCCAGACATATTGCTAAAGTAAGAGCATCAGATCCGGTGTAAGGTATTTTAAGTAAATCAAGTATTGCAGGAATTTGTGCTTCGCGGCTTACACCATTTGAACCTTCAGCAATATTAAAAACAATATCCGGTTTTGTTTCTCTGAATTTATTATATGCTTCTTCGTCTGCTTCGATTAGATAAACATTGCTGTAAATTGAGATTGCATCCTTAACAGCATTAATTGTTTCCAATGTATCCCACTCGGCATATTCGTCGATTTCGGAATTTAATTTTTGAGAAGGCAGATTAAGATTTGGAGACACTATTGCGGAGAAAGAATTACTTTCTGGTTTAACATTATATGCCAAAGCAACATTCAACTTCTTGTTAAAGAAGGACGATAAAATATTTTTTTCTCCTACAATAATTTTTTCGATAGCAAATATAATGTTTATAAAATTTTTGTCAATAACTCCGCAACTTTGTTTAAAAAATATTTTTAAAGCATCATCAGCAAAAATTTTACTCTGCAGAAAATATTTTTAAATAATTTTTTCAAATAAAATTTTTACGATATCATTTGCAGGCTTTGTTTATCGATATAAAACTGATGCGGATGTTTTTTGCGTTATGCTATTTTAGCGTAAGCAAGATTTTCTGAATAGTGTTTGATAAGATTTTCACGGATAAGGACAGAAAAATTTTTTTCTAATTTCGGATCAACTTCAATTAATTTAAACGCACTTTGCTTCGCTTCAAGGATTAATTCCTGATCATCAACGATGTTTGTGTACTTTAATTCGGGGAAACCACTTTGCTTTGTTCCAAAGATATCTCCTGGTCCCCGGAGTTTTAAATCTATCTCTGATATTTTAAATCCATCAAGATATTTAACCATCGACTGCAGTCTTACAGATGATTTATATTTTTCAAGCTGAACAGAGGGCAGGTATTCCAGTTCAAGTTCGTTTGCATTTTGTGCTGCAGCAATTTCATCACTGGTTATTAAAATACAATAAGCCTGCTTACTTCCTCTTCCAATCCTTCCTCTTAGCTGATGAAGCTGTGATAATCCAAAGCGATGTGCATCATTAATTAAAATTATGTTTGCATCAGGAATATCAATCCCGACTTCTATCACAGTAGTTGAAACCAAAACATCAAATATCTTTTCCTTAAACTTCAGCATTACTTCTTCTTTTCCCTGCCAGCTCATTCTACCATGAATCAATCCGAGTTTAAGATTTCGCAAATGATTTTCTTTCAAATCATCATAATAAGTTGTTGCGGCTTTTAACTCCAGCTTTTCTGATTCTTCAACAAGCGGATAAACTAAAAATGTTTGATATCCTTCTTTTGATTTATCAATTATAAATTTATAAATATCCGGGAGTTTCTTCTCACCGCGTAAAACTGTTTTAACAGGAATACGGTTCTTCGGCATTTCATTTATAAGCGACAAATCAAGATCACCATAAACTGTCATCGAAAGGGTTCTTGGAATCGGTGTAGCACTCATTACCAAAACATCAGGTGTCTTACCTTTACTTTGCAATGCCGCTCTTTGCTTAACACCAAACCGATGCTGTTCATCTATTATTACTAAACCAAGATTTTTAAACTTTACCTGATCTTCAAATATTGCGTGTGTTCCTACTATTATATCTGCTTCCTGTAACTCAATGTCTGAAAGTTTTCTGGTTCGCTCGGATTTTTTTTGTCCGCCCAGCAATAAACTTACCTTAATTTCCTTTTGAGGATTTATCTTATAAAGATTTTTCATCATCGCTGAAATATTTTTTGTATGCTGGTCAGCCAGAATTTCAGTCGGTGCCATTAGTGCAGCCTGAAATCCATTATCAACTGCAATAAGCATTGAAATCAGGGCAACGATCGTTTTTCCGCTTCCAACATCACCCTGCAGCAGCCGGTTCATCGGCTTTTCAGACAACATATCGTTTTTTATTTCCGTTAGTACATTTAGTTGTGCTTTTGTTAATTCAAATGGGAGTGTTTTGATAAAATCAGAAACAAGATTAGTTCTGATCTCCATTTTGTTGCCTGAAAGTTTTGTTTGATAATTATTCTTTCTGATAGCGACAAGCAGTTCAAGATAAAACATTTCTTCAAACTTAAATCTCCGCCTGGCACTTGCAAATAATTTATTGTTCTCGGGATAGTGAAAATTTTTTACAGCACTTATTAAGTCAAGCAGATTATGCTGTTGAATTATTTCCTTTGGAAGAGTTTCTTCAACTTTATCTGCATAGCTCTCAACGGCAAAATGAATTATCCTTCTTAAACTCAAATCGCCGATGTTTGTTTGCTTCAGCTCTTTTGGTATTCTGTAAAACGGAATGATCTTTCCGGTGTTTAAGAAACTTTGGGTTTCTTCCTCTGTTATCTTATCAAAATCGGGATGTACAATTTGAAGTTTGTTATAATTTATTTCTGGTTTACCTGAGATTGCAAAATAATCGCCTTCATTAAAAACAGAATGAAAATATTTTATACCTTGAAACCAGACACACTCTATAAACCCGGTTGAATCCCTGAGCTGAACTTTTAAAATCTCTTTTCTGCCAAGATTTCTTTTTTCCTTGTCAACAACTTTAGCAACGATTGTAGCTTCGCCATCATAACCATTAATTGCATATCCATAAGCGCGTGATACAGTTAAAACTGTGGTACGATCTAAATGTCTTGATGGAAAATAAAAGATAAGATCACGAATAGTATTTATTCCGATTTTTGAAAATGATTCTGCACGCTTCGGTCCAACTGATTTAATATACTGTACGGATGACTCAAGAATATTTTCTTTTCCGGATTTCATTGTCCGAAAAATAGATTATTAGAATTGCAAACTCAAATTAGCAGACAAGTATTTGAATTCTATCTTTTAACAATCTGTAATAAACTGAATTATAAGTCGTGCTAACAAAGGCATCAGGTGTAATTCCACCAAACACCGCAATAAAACTATTAAGGATTCCAACTATGCCGGTTAAAGTGGGTGGATTTGATTTGGAATAGCCATAAACAACATCATCTACATCTTCGCGCCAAGCACCAGTAGTTATGAATCCTCTTTGCCAAGGTCTGTCTCCAACATACCAACTTGAAGTACCACCAATTCTGGATTGAAGTATGGGAATATCATAACCAATAGATAATTTCAATAAATTATAAGCTTCGATAGTTATATATTGATGTACGTGTTGACGGTGAGCAAAAATAATTGATGTAAAAAATAAAATTATAAGAATTACTTTTCATTTTAATTACTCCTTATTAAAAAAATTATAGTTCAATCCTACTTTCAATGATGGTGCATAAAGAATATGTGCCTCTTTTGCTGCACTTACACAAATACCTATCCCAAAAAAAAGTTGAAACCAGATTCGTTGATAGTTTCTCTACCAATATTAAAATCTAAATAATAACCCTTTAATGTGGGTATCTTTTTAATTTGATTATATAGTTTTTTTCCTTCCCAGTCTAAGGTGCTTTGTGTGTATAAAATGTATTCAAATGAGGCTGTATTAAAAATAAGAAACGGTTTGTGATAAGTTAATTTTATTCCATATCAATTTGCGCTATTGGGAAGTATCATGGCACTTGAGCCGATCCAAGTAACAGAACCTTTTAGAGAAAAAGAAAATTTTTCAGTTACTTGATATCCTACACCTATAGAAGCAACTTCAATCAGTCCAATACTTGAAAAAAGAAAAACACCTCTAAGATCATTGTCTATTTCAGCATTACTTGTTAAGCTATTGTTATTACTGTTGTTAATTAAATTAATCTGACTAAATAAAAATTTAGCACTCGATGTGAAGACTAATAGTATTAACAAAATTTGTTTCATATATACCTCTTGATATGTTTTTAAAGTTAATTTTGCGTACAAATAAAAAACCATCCCTTTGGGAGTAATTGACTCGAGGTTATTTTGCTGTAAGCCGTCAATATGCGCCAACATATTGACGGTATTTTATTCCACATACATATAATTAACCACCTCCTTCTAAAACTAAACCATAGTTATATGTTATTTGTTTTTTCCCAGAACCATCTTCGTTCATTATCCAGATGGTTCCATTATTTTTATTATAACCGGTTAAAACAGCATAAATAATTTTGCCATTCTTATTCCAAATCGCACTTTGCGTTACAATCGTATCAAAAATATTATAAGTACCGTCCATAAGATTGAATATGCCAATTTTACCATTTGCTAAAAATATTAATTTATTGTTTTCATTGTTTACCACTGGCAAGGTAATTCCATCGTTATATAATAAGTTAAATGCTGATTCTTTGTAATTTAAACTAGTTATAAAATTATAACTGTATAACTCATAATATAATCCCACATAATAAATTATATAAGACCTGATGTAAGGCATTCTACCCCTTGTATTGAGTCTTTTATTATTACCTGATACATCCATACTCCAAATATTGTAAGAATTATTTGGATCATTATTATTAGAATCGAATACGATTAAATCACCAGTTTCATTAACTGATGGGAAGAAATTTTTTCCCGCGGAAGTTAAAAACACTATATCACTACTATCAATTAAATACCCGTTATATGATGCCTTTACAATTTGGTTATTTAGATTAAATAAAATTAAGTTTGAATTTGGTATAAATTGCGGTCGCCCTATAAAATCCTTATTGTTCTTGTAAATAAGCTTCATTTCTGATCCATCAATATTACAAATCCATATCCCTGTAGAATCAGGATCGTATTGAATGTTCAATCCGTCTTTTGAGACATAAGTATATTTTGTTCTAAAGAAGATAAGTTTTTGTCCATCTAAGGAAACCGAAACATCCTGATAAGGCGCGGGCATACCACCGATTGGACCAATTATTGGGGGCTCATATTTTTTATTATTATCAACCACATCGCAAGAATTAATAAACAGAAACAGCACTGCGATGAAAATCATTCCCAAACTAAATCTGTAAAAATTGTAATATTTGCCCGCGAAGAAATTATTTTTTGTACTCATTTTATCCCTCTGTACAATTTAATTAACAGCAAAATTTATGCTGTAAAAGTAATGCAAAGAAAAAAACAAAAACAAAGCCAAACAAAATATGCCGGTAAAAAAGTTTTTATAAATTGGTAAGTGTTGTATTTGCAGTAATATATTTTTACAAAACTTTTAAGTTAATGTAAGCTAAATAATCGTTGGTAAAAAGACTTTAAAAGTCGTTCCTTCACCAAACTCTGATTCAACTTCTATTTTGCCGGAGTATGAATCAACAATTCTTTTAACTATGGAAAGTCCTAGTCCGGTTCCGCTTATGTTTTTTGTTTTTTCGTTTTTAGCTCTAAAGAACTCACTGAAAAGCTTTTGTTTGTCTTCAGGCTTTAATCCGATTCCGCTGTCCTTAATTTCGGTTACAACATAATTATCTGATTGATAAAGATTGATATTTATTATACCCTGATCGCGGTTATACTTAATTGCATTACTGATAAGATTTGTAAACAGGCGGGATATTTCATCGCTATCAGCATTTATACAATGTGCCGAGTTGTCTTTATCAAAAATAACCTGCAGCCCTTTTTTGCTGATATCAATCTGGAATAGTTCTAGTATAGAAATAATGATTTCGTGTAAACAGACTTTTTTTATTTCGCGGTGAACAGTTTTCAATTCCATTCTTGATATATCAAGAAGATCGTTTACCATCTTTAGTAAACCATCCAGTCTTACCATTGATCGGGTTTCATAATCTTTTCGCTGTTCAGGCGTTAGCTTTATCGAATCATCATTAAATAATTTTAAGAATCCATATACAGCCGCTATTGGTGCTTTAAGCTCGTGTGAAACCATCGAAACAAACTGGGACTTAACAAATTCAATTTTCTTAAGTTCGGTTATATCTTTAAATACAATAACAACCCCTGCTACATTTACAGCAGAATGTCTGACAGCTGAGGCAGTAATTTCAACAAAAAACTCTCTGTTGGGTTTCAGCTCAATCTGAATTGTGTAAGATTTATGTTCTGAAGGAGCTTGATTAATCAGTTTATTAAAAAGCTCTAATATCTCCGGACGAAGTTTATCAAGAATATATTCCTCAACTGCTATTCCTGATAGTTCCAAAAATCTTAATACTGCAGGATTGTAAAGAACAGCAAGCCCTTCTTTATTAATTACAAGAACTCCGTCTGTAATCGAATTAATAATTGTGTTCAATCTTGTTTTTTCAAATGCAACTTCAAGCAAACGCTCTTCTCGTTCCCTATGCCATTTCTCTGCTTCAAGATTTACTAATCTTTTCTGATAACCTTCTTTAAGATTTGATATAAGTTCTTCGGGTGAAAAAGGTTTGGGTATATAGCTGTGTGCCCCAAGTCTGGTTGCTTCAACTGCTGTTTCGTAGCTTGCATAAGCTGTTGCTATAAAGCAAACCGTATTTGGAAATTTTTTTCTTATTGTCTGAAGTACTTCAAGCCCATCGATATCCGGCATTTTCAAATCAATAACTGCCAGATCAAATTCAGTTTCAGTTCCGAATTTAATTCCTTCGGTTCCGTTTTCTGCAGTAGTAACTTCATAACCTTCCAATTCAAGCAATCTCTGCGCACCGATACGGAGACCCTTCTCGTCGTCAACAATCAGAACTTTTGGTTTGTTTGTATTCATACTATTTGCAGTCATTCTAATTTTTAACCCGCATCAATGTAATTAAACCTGAGATTCAGGTTTATGCAGGAATGACATTACGTAAAATAATTGTCATCCTGAGCTAAGATGAAAGATGACTATAGTTACAAAGATAGAAAACCACACTACATCTCAGCTCAAAGTGACAAACAGTTTTTATTTTTTCAATTCATAGAATGCTTCTAACTTCTGAACAAACTCTTCTATTATTACCGGTTTATGGATCAGTGCATCGGCTTTTATCCATTCTCTTTCTTCAGATGTTGATGCTCCGAATTTAAATCCGGTATCATAAGTTGCAGAAGTTAAAATAAACACCGGAATACTCTTACCGTGTTCATCGTTTTTTATTCTATAACATAGAATAAACCCGGAATCGTGTTCTTCCATAATTAAATCAATTACACAGGCATCCGGTTTGGTTTTTTTAAAAACTTCAAAACCTTCTTTACCGCTGTTTGCAGTAATTACTTCATAACCTTTTGATTCAATCAGTAGTTTATTTTGTTCCAGAAGATCCAGATCATCATCTACTAATAATATTTTTTTCTTATTGTTCATAAAGCTTCAATTCCTTCATTTGCTTTTGTTATCTGATATGCTTGATTTGTCGGAAGCACAACTGTAAACGCAGTGCCTTTTCCAATTTCACTTTTAAATGTAATATTTCCTTTGTGCATTTTAACAATACCGTAAGATATTGCAAGTCCAAGTCCTGTGCCTTTACCCATACTTTTTGTAGTAAAGAACGGAATAAATACCTTGCCATGATTTTCTTTCGGAATTCCATTACCTGTGTCAGAAAATTCAATCTTAACATTATCCCGGTTTAATGAAAGGGTTATATTTAATTCTTTTTTACGGTCAATATCTGCCATAGCATCACAGGCGTTTTTAATAAGATTTATAAAAACCTGTTTAAGCTGATCTTCATCTCCTGTAATTCTGTAATTATTTTCTTCAACGTTAAATCTAAAATTAATCCCGCGGTAAGCAATATTCATCGCAAATGGCTTTAACAATTCCTTTAATGTTTCAGCAAGATCAAATTCTTTAAGATTAAGCTTGCCTTGTCTTGCAAAGTTGAGAAGATTAGCAACAATATTTTTACATCTGTTAGCTTCTTCAACAATTAACTCAAGGTCTTCAGTTTTCTGATCATCATTAAAAATCTTTTCCAGATCTCTTTTTAACATTGAGGCATAAAGCAAAATTGTTCCAAGCGGATTATTGATTTCGTGTGCAACGCCCGCTGCAAGCTGTCCGATTGATGCAAGCTTTTCTGCAACACGAAGCTGTTCTTCCGTATTGCTTAAATTATCATAAGCAGTTTTTAACTCATTAAGAAGATAAGGCAGGCACATTTCTTTTTCAGCAAGATCTTTTGCAATTGCAACTGCATATTCGCGGCAGGTAGTATAACCGCAGGCACCGCAGTTTAATTCATCTTTAACTGAATATTTTTTTGTTTGTGCTAATATTTCTTTAATCTTTTCTTCGGAAGGATAAGGTCTTCTCTGATTATCCAAACCAAAATTTCTTTTAAGATTCAGTTTTCTTGCATTGTAAAGATTACTCTTCCAAACATGCTTATCAACATTGTTTATTTTCTCGTCAATATAGTTAATAACTTTTTCGCGCCTTGCATAATAATTTAAATCTGTATCAATTGCTGGTCCGCTTATACATCCCTCGCAAAATAAAATATCAGTAAACTTTGCATTGATATGATTGTTAGCAATCTCATCAATTATTTCAAGAACTTTTTTCTTTCCTTCAACCACAATAATATCTTTTTCAAGAATATCATCATTTACGTCGGTAGTTTTTAAAAGCCCGCCTGCGAGCGGATAAGCTTTGCCCATCATTGCATACGGCGGATCAAATTCGCTTTCCTCACATTCGTCTAAGTTAATGTTACTGCTTACAAACATTTCCTTCAATTCTGAAAATGTAAGTACAGCATCAATTACCCCTGCAACAGCTTCATCTCTTGCCTCGTGCTTTTTGGCTATACAAGGTCCGATAAAAACAATTTTGCAATTTGCATCCTCAGTTACTTTAAGATATCTGCCGATTGCAATCATAGGCGAAACCACTTTTGCAAGATAAGGAACAAGATCAACAAAATATTTTTGAATATAACTTACAACTGCCGGACAAGCTGAGCTGATTACAGTTTTTTCAGAATCACTGTTTATTACATCCATGTAATCATTTGCAATCAGATCAGCACCAAAAGCAGTTTCAATTACTTTTGTAAACCCAAGTTTTCTTAATGCTGCGGGAACCTTTCTATAGTTATCCGGGAATGATGCCGCAAAAGACGGCGCAACAATAGCAATGGTATTGTTAGCTGCAATCAGATCGTAAGCAATATCTATTTCGGATAGGATTTGTTTTGCATCCTGAGAACAGACTTTTACACAATGCCCGCAGACAATACATCTTTCTTCAATAACTTTTGCTTGTCCATCAATAACACGTATAGCTGCAGCAGGACATTCTCTAATACAAGAGTAACATCTTTTACATCTATCGCTTATTGTGCTGACTATTGCGTGATTCATAATACAAAATTACTTAATTAAAATCATTTTCTTTGAATTAATGTAAGAGCCCGATTGTATATTGTAAATATAAACACCGCTTGCAAGATTGTTTGTATTAAAGTTCACTTCGTATCTTCCTGCAATTTTTTCTTCATTAACCAAAGTTGCAACTTCATTTCCAAGTATCTCGTATATCTTTAAAGTGATAATTCCATCTTGTGGAATTTGGTAATGAATTGTTGTGCTTGGATTAAATGGATTTGGGAAATTTTGAGCTAATTCGTAAGTAGTTGGAATTCCATCTCCTTTAAAGCCTCTAACTAGTAAGTTAGATTTTTCTAATTCTAAATCATCTCTCTGAATATCAGAAATAAACAAATTTACATCTTCGTTTGCTATTGTAAATAATCTTAGATAATAACTGCCTGATTCTATACCCGAACAGTCAACAAGATAAGCTGCATTATTATATTCGCTGACATTTATTTTGCTGTAAGTTACATTATCAAATGTTCCGATTACCTGGTTTGTTAATGAATTAACAAGCTCACACTTGAATGAGACATTAAATTCATCAGCTAATAAAGAATCTGCCAAATTTTTATTTACAACATAATAGTAATTTGAAAATATCAACTCACTTTGCGGGTTAAGACTAAATGATTCTGTTCTAGCAAAAGTATTTAATTCTTCAATAGATGTTACAGGCAAAGTATCAATTCTTTCAACAAATTTTATCGTCTGTCCATCTAATAAAACAGCTCCAATATTAAATAAGAATTCAACATTATTTTTCTCAACTACCCCTGATCTTCCGTAGCTTATATCTATAGTTTCGGTTTCTCCGGTTTTTGTTAAGGGTACCTGTGCAAAGTTATTAGTACACTTGTTTAACAGGTAAGGTGCGGATGTAGATGTGTTAAACACCATTACTTCAATATTGCTGAAATCACCGGCGTTACTAACCATTGGCTGTATTCCGTTTGATGTAAGATTTGTAATTGTACCATAAGTGCCGTCTGAATTTCTTTTTACATATTTAGAATAACTGCCATTGCTTTCACTCCAGGCAATAATAGAAGCAGGGTAAGAATTTATAGAATTATTATTTGTAAAGTTTACATTATTACTAAAGCTGCTAAAACCACCCCAGCTTGAGCGTAACCCTGCTTTAACTACAGCAGCATATCTTCTTAAACCATCTACCTGCTCTTTTGCAATTACTTTATCCATTGCTGAAGTATATATGCCTGTCCAGCTTATCATAACATAATTATTAGAGCCTGCAATGCTGATGTTTGGGTTTCTGTTTATATTAAAACCACTGCCCGTAGAAACATTAAGTGCTGCATCATACTGCCAGGGACCACTATAGCTTTCTGTAACTGCATATTTATACATTATCGAGTTCTGACTTTCGTAAGCAAGATGAATGTGGGCATAGCTTTCAATCACAGAAGGATTGATTGAATATGAATTTGTTCCCGGAATTGCTGCTTCATTGCTCCAGTTCCATAAGCCGGTATTTACATTAAACCACTTGGTTCTTTCTTTAAGTCCTTCAGTTGTATTTTTTCTATAAACAATAAATAATTGAGCCTGGTTGTATGATATAACAGGTTTTGCATTACCGAAATAAGAAAGTGGAATGTATGCCACTTCTTCGCATTCATTTGCTACCTGTGAATACATTCCACTTGCATTTGGTTCATAAGTAATTAAGTATAGTATTGCATCTGTGCTGTATTCTGAATCATAAAACTCAAAGACAATTTTAACTTTATTACTGTGATATTCAATTGCGGGATTTTTAGCATTAGTCATTAATAATTCTTCCTGCGACCAACTGCCATCAAAATTTGAGGTTAAACTGTGTGTGTAATATACATTACCCATTGATTCATATACTAAATGATAAATTCCGATATCTGTTCTTACCATTTTACGCTGGCTGCCGCTGCTGATACCGTTTGTTGAGCCTGACATTAAATGACCTTTATAATTTGCATTTATTAGTGCATTAGTGCCTGTAAACACAACCGCTTTTTGATCATAACCTGTTGGATTTGAACCAACCTGTTGCAAAGATGCGTTTGAATTCGCTACCCAATTCTGAAAAAAATATGTGCGTTGATTTTTTGTTAAGCTTAAAGGTGAGCGGATTGAATAGTATGGTGATGTTGGAGATACTTCTTGCAGCAAAAACACTCCACCATAAGATTGAGTTGCGCTATTATCTAAATTAAACGGATAGGTATAAGGTTTAAAAACATCTGATTGGTACCAGTTACCATTATTGCTGTAATAAAACCAGGGATCTTTAAAATCAAAATCCAGACCTGCAAATTCAACTCCATCTACGAATGCTTTTATGCTGCATTTTTCTGTTGATAGGAATTTAGATTTCATAGTTCTTTCAATATTAGGGTTAAAAGTAAAGTCTCTGTTAAGCCCATAAAGAATGGGTGATGTAAATTCCCATAGATGTTGTTTTTCAGTTTTTCCAGTGCTATTCCAATTAACAGCAAATGGTAAAACATTTGTACGGATTGTATATGGTGTGCTATAAACTAAATCTCTATGATCACCTGAGGCAATAGAATCAGAATGGATTTCATTCAGAATTAAGCTGCCAAAATTTTCTGATGTCTCTATATGATTGATAAAAGTAACCGGTTCGGGGTTAGAAGATATTGTTTTAGTAGCGAAGATTTCGATATTTGTTTCAAGATCTTCTACCACAACTTTTAATTCAACTGATTGCACAGCAGGCATTGTAAGATTATACTTATACTCATTATCATAGAAATAATACTGATTACCATAAATATTATAATAATTCTGGGGCTGGGGATACGATTGAACTTGAACCCAATTGCCGTTAGGATTTGTTTTTACGAACCAGGTAATAGCATATTTACCCCCGCCGCCATTTATATCCGCTATAAATTCTGATGAAGAATTATAGCTTAATGTATTAACACCAATAATATTAACTGTAAGTCCCTGAGGAGTATAAGGACCCTGGTTATAAACAAAATTTTGCCAAGGATATTGATTTATATTCCAGGCAACATCGTGATAAGTGCCGTTATACTTCATTACAAAATCTGGTGCGTCAGCCCCTCCAATATCATTGCTTTCAGGGGATTTTATAGACATACTGTATCCACTTAAATAACTATTATTTTGATCAACCCTATACGTTTTTACTAAGCTTACCTGCTGCATTGGTACCCTGTAATTTATGGGGTAGTAATTTAAATCAGTATCAAATGAAAAATAATAAATCACCCCACTGCACCCGGATACAGGAATCATAGGAAAGCTTTTTACCGGCGGATAATTACCTGCTTTAATGATGAATGGGCTTGGATCGGTAGCGGCAAATTCATCTAAATTACCTGATTGTGGGTTATGTGGATTAGTGCCTAGATGACCCCAGCCTTTATTCAGCAAGTCATAATAGCGGGGACAAGGATTTTGCGCCTTAACATTGACTACAAGTGCTATAAAGAATACTATAATTGATAAATTAGAGTTGTAAAATTTTTTTTTCATTTAATTTTTCTTTTTTATCTGTTTAATAATATTATGAATGCGTTACTGCCGTTTGAACCAACGGCTACAACTGTGTTTCCTTTTTGTTTGGCTATTAAACTAATTTGACTTTGCGGATTATAAGGCAATCCTATCTGTTGCCAGCTTATTCCATTAAAATGTTTAAGTGTGTTTCTGTCTCCCGCAATTACGTAATCATTTGAAGTATTTCCTCTTATTGATGAAATAAAGCCCCTATAATATGTGCCTGGGTTACCACCGATGTAGTTTTCAGGTAATGATCTCACATAATCCCATTTATTGTTCTTATGCTGAAACATCAAGTTACCCGCAGTATAGAGGGTATTGTTTTCATCAAGCCAAATAGCATCCAAGCTACCAAAAAGCTTATTAAACAATTCATTTTCATTCATTATCTCAGAATTTATCATAACTGAAAAGCCATTTGAATTACCTTTTAATACAACACCTTTTGCTTCAGATACATTTATACCAACCGCATAAACTTCGTTATCATCTTTTCCATAAATATCAGTTAATGGTAAAGTTGTTCCGCTTGTTACACTTGACCAGCTTGTACCGTTGTAATATCCAACTTTACCTTCATTACCAATTATATATGTATTGTTTTTGTCAACGCCCCATATTTTATTTATTGACATATTTAGATTTGATGGTAAACAAAATTGATTTATCTGGATTCCTTCTTTAATAACTGCTATTTTATCTCCACCAGTGCTCATCCAGATTTCATTATCGTTAAACACATTTATTGATCTAGATGGATAGGATATTAAATTGCTCTGCCCACATACTACAGGAAAATTAATTCTTTTTAACTCCCACTCAATTCCATTCCACCGTGCAACATTATAAGGTATTGGATCAGCTTGTCCAAGAGAATCATTAACATAAATTTCACCAACAGCCCAAATATTATTTTCATTTATTATTGCAACATCATATAACCTGCTGCTGTTACCTGTCAGCGGTTCTCCAAATTCAAATGTCTGATAAGTAAAGTTGTGGCTTGTTGTATCCATTGTTGTAACGGACAATTCATTGCTTGCATTGTTGGATTGCTGCATTGTTATAAGAAATTTATATGTTTTGTTTGGGAATAGTGAATCTATGTAGAGCAATGAGTCTTTAGTATTGAGTATGAAGCTTTGAGAAATAGAATCGCCAGTTGGGTTGTATTGTTTTAGTGTTAGCTCTGAAGGTAGTGTTAAATCTTTAGTTGTTAGTTTTATCCACAACTCGGTGCAACTTTTTTTATCAAAAGATAATGTTAATACCGGTTTTGTTTCATCAGGTGGTGGTGGTGGCTCTGTGGTGCTGCAAGTAGTTAGACTTAAGAGAAAAATTAAATTTAAGAAAATATAAAAACGTTTTTTCATTTAATTTTTCCTTTTTATCTGTTTAATATTATTATAAATGCTTTTGAACCATAGTCACCAACAGCAACAACTGTGTTACCTTTTTGTGCAACACTATACCAAATTATTGGACTGGCAGGACTATATGGTAAACCTATTTGTTGCCAATTTATTCCGTTAAAATGTTTTAATGTGTTTCTATCGCCAGCTACTACAAAATCATTTGAAGCATTCCCTCTTATTGATGATATAAATCCTCTGTAAGATGCCCCCGGATTACCGCCAATATAATTTTCGGGTAGTGATCTAACATAATCCCATTTATAATTTTTATACTGAAACAGCAGGTTTCCGCCCGTATAAACAGTACCATTATCATCTAACCAAACAGATGCAAGTTCACCATATAGTTTTTCAAAGAGTTCATTTTCACTAATTATCTCTGAATTTATCATTACTGAAAATTGAGAACTATTGCCTTTGAGAAGCACCCCCTTTACTTCTGGAGTGTAAGCACCAGAGATATATAATTGATTATCATCTTTTCCATAAATATCAGTTAGTGGTAAAGTTGTTCCGCTTGTTACACTTGACCAGCTTGTACCGTTGTAATATCCAACTTTACCTTCATTACCAATTATATATGTATTGTTTTTGTCAACGCCCCATATTTTATTTATTGACATATTTAGATTTGATGGTAAACAAAATTGATTTATCTGGATTCCTTCTTTAATAACTGCTATTTTATCTCCACCAGTGCTCATCCAGATTTCATTATCGTTAAACACATTTATTGATCTAGATGGATAGGATATTAAATTGCTCTGCCCACATACTACAGGAAAATTAATTCTTTTTAACACCCACTCAATTCCATTCCACCGTGCAACATTATAAGGTATTGGATCAGCTTGTCCAAGAGAATCATTAACATAAATTTCACCAACAGCCCAGATATCATTTTCATTTACTATTGCTACGTAATACAACCTGCTGCTGTTACCTGTCAGCGGTTCACCGAATTCAAATGTCTGATAAGAGAAGTTGTGGCTTGTTGTATCCATTGTTGTAACGGACAATTCATTGCTTGCATTGTTGGATTGCTGCATTGTTATAAGAAATTTATATGTTTTGTTTGGGAATAGTGAATCTATGTAGAGCAATGAGTCTGGAGTATTGAGTAGAAAGATATGAGAAACGGAATCTCCGGATGAGTTGTATTGTTTTAAAGTTAATTCTGCCGGTAATTCCAAATCTTTTGTTTTTAATTGCAGCCACGCTTCTGTGCAACTTGTATCATCAAGCTCAAGAGTAAGTGTTGGCTTTGTTTCTTCTGGCGGTATTGGCGGTTCTGTTGTGCTGCAAGTAGTTAGACTTAAGAGAAAAATTAAATTTAAGAAAATATAAAAACGTTTTTTCATTTAATTTTTCCTTTTTATCTGTTTAATATTATTATAAATGCTTTTGAACCATAGTCACCAACAGCAACAACTGTGTTACCTTTTTGTGCAACACTATACCAAATTATTGGACTGGCAGGACTATATGGTAAACCTATTTGTTGCCAATTTATTCCGTTAAAATGTTTTAATGTGTTTCTATCGCCAGCTACTACAAAATCATTTGAAGCATTCCCTCTTATTGATGATATAAATCCTCTGTAAGATGCCCCCGGATTACCGCCAATATAATTTTCGGGTAGTGATCTAACATAATCCCATTTATAATTTTTATACTGAAACAGCAGGTTTCCGCCCGTATAAACAGTACCATTATCATCTAACCAAACAGATGCAAGTTCACCATATAGTTTTTCAAAGAGTTCATTTTCACTAATTATCTCTGAATTTATCATTACTGAAAATTGAGAACTATTGCCTTTGAGAAGCACCCCCTTTACTTCTGGAGTGTAAGCACCAGAGATATATAATTGATTATCATCTTTTCCATAAATATCAGTTAATGGTAAAGTTGTTCCACTTGTTACACTTGACCAGCTTGTACCGTTGTAAAACAATATTGTACCAGTGTTACCAACTCCGTATAAGTTTCCGTTTCCTGTTTCCCATAATTTTTCTATTGAGCCATTGGGGTCTGGTAAACTTAAACGTGAATAGACAAGTTGAGCATTTGTTGAAACACCATCCCATCTAAATATGCTGCCTGCTGCAAACCAAATCTCATTTTGGTTTCTATATAGAATTCCACGAATGTTTGAGAGAACAAACGTACCACCCAATGGACTTGAATACCATAATTTTATTTTTTCCCAGGTGTTTCCGTCCCAATGGATTAAACCATATACATCAGTTTGGCCCAGAGAATCATTAACATAAATTTCACCAACAGCCCAAATATTATTTTCATTTATTATTGCAACATCATATAACCTGCTGCTGTTACCTGTCAGCGGTTCACCGAATTCAAATGTCTGATAAGAGAAGTTGTGGCTTGTTGTATCCATTGTTGTAACGGACAATTCATTGCTTGCATTGTTGGATTGCTGCATTGTTATAAGAAATTTATATGTTTTGTTTGGGAATAGTGAATCTATGTAGAGCAATGAGTCTTTAGTATTGAGTATGAAGCTTTGAGAAATAGAATCGCCAGTTGGGTTGTATTGTTTTAGTGCTAGCTCTGAAGGTAGTGTTAAATCTTTAGTTGTTAGTTTTATCCACAACTCGGTGCAACTTTTTTTATCAAAAGATAATGTTAATACCGGTTTTGTTTCATCAGGTGGTGGTGGTGGCTCTGTTGTGCTGCAATTTGGAAATAAAAAAACAATACTTATAATTATTATTTTTTTCATAACTGCCTCTTAATTACATCTATCGCTTATTGTGCTGACTATTGCGTGATTCATTTTTCTCTTAGTGTTCCTTTGTGTTCTTTGTGTCTTAGTGTTGAGAAAATTCTTCTACCACTAAGACACTTAGAGCACTGAGATACACCCTTCGACTTAGCTAAATACGACACTTAGTTTTTTAAAATCTTCTTCTTATCAAAATACTCTGTATGAAGTATCTCGTGAGCTTTATGCGAATTAGGCTCTCCGAAAAATTCTTTATACAAAGTCAATACAGATTCATTTTCATGAGATCTTCTTGTCTTTGCATTTTCATCGATCTTATAAAGTGCCTTAACACGCTTAACAACTTTTTCCGGTTTTTGATGAATCGGCTGACCTCCGCCGTTTATACATCCACCCAGGCAAGCCATAACTTCTATAAAATGATGTTTGGAAGTTCCGTTTTGTACTTCATCCAAAACAGGACCAACGTTGCCGATTCCGTTTACAACAGCAATACTAACATCAAGATCACCGATTTTTACAGTTGCCTCTTTAACTCCAGCCATACCTCGGATTTCTTCAAACTCAAGATGTTCGAGTTCAGTACCCGTAATTTTAAAATATGCGGTACGCAAAGCAGCTTCCATAACTCCGCCGCTTGTTCCAAATATAGCTGCTGCACCGGTTGATTCACCAAGCGGATTATCAAATTCACTTTCAGGAAGATCATTAAAATCAATTCCCGCTATTTTAAAGAATCTTACAAGCTCTCTTGTTGTTAACACTGCGTCAACATCGGGCATTGCCTCTGCAGAAAGCTCTGCACGGTTTGATTCATACTTCTTTACAGTACAGGGCATAATAGATACAACATAAATATCTGCTGGGTCTATTCCCATTTTTCTTGCATAATAAGATTTAAGAACAGCTCCCTCCATTTCATGCGGAGATTTACACGTTGAAATATGATCTAACACTTCGGGTCTGTTCATTTCAACATATTTAATCCATCCCGGACAGCAGCTTGTAAACATCGGTAAGCTTCCTCCGTTTTGTATCCGGTTGATTAACTCGGTTGCTTCCTCCATAATTGTAAGATCAGCAGCAAAGTTAGTATCAAATACTTTTTTAAATCCTAATCTTCTCAATCCGGTTACTAACAGTCCGGTAACATCAGTACCAAGAGGCATATTATATTCCTCACCAAGTGAAGCGCGAACTGCCGGTGCAACCTGTGCTATACAATATTTTTTTCTGTCATAAAGTGCGTTTGCAACTTCTTTAATAGAACTTTTTTCTCTAAGTGCAGCAGTTGGACAAACAATTATACACTGTCCGCAAAGAATACAATCGCTAACATTTAATCCTTTATTATATGGTGTTGTAACAATTGAAGTAAATCCGCGTTTTGTAAAATCTATCGCACCGATTTTTTGAACCTCGTGGCAAACACGGACGCATCTACCGCAAAGAATACACTTTGCAGGATCGCGTTCCATCGAAGCACTGGATATATCAATTGCATGACATTTTGTTTCGCCTACATAGCGATGTTCACGAATACCATATTGCTCTGACAGATCCTGAAGTTCACAGTTTTTGTTTCTTACACAGATTAAACAATCCTGCGGATGATTTTCTATCAGAAGCTCAACAATAGTTTTTCTTGCTTTGCGTACTCTCGGTGAATCTGTTGTAACCACCATTCCTTCCGTAACAGGATAAGCACACGATGGTGTCAGTCCCCTGAATCCTTCAATTTCTACAACGCAAATTCTGCAAGCTCCTGTTGGATCAAGATTTTTTAAGTGACAAAGTGTTGGGATTGATATCCCCACTGATTTGGCAGCATCAAGAATTGTCATTCCTTCTTCTGCGTTTACTTTTATTCCGTTTATTGTTAATTGAACCATTTATAACTCCGAAATTCCTTTTTAATTTTCTATCACCCTAAGTCTATAGAAGGGCGACTATAATCTTCAGACTTCGACATGTTTAGCCTGACAAAAGATTTTAACTTTAGTTAATATTTATCGCTTTGAAGCGGCAGACTTCATAACACATGCCGCATTTAATACATTTGTTATCCAGTATATAATGAGCCTGACCTTTTTCACCGACGATTGCCTCAGCCGCACATTTTTTAACACATATTCCGCAGCCGGTGCAAAGTTCATTATCAATTGTAAATGTTAATAATTCCTTACAAACTCCAGCCGAGCATTTTCTATCATATAAGTGTTCTTCATATTCGTGGCGGAAATATCTTAATCCGGATAAAACAGGATTTGGTGCTGACTGTCCTAATCCGCAAAGTGATGTATCTTTAATAACATCAGCTAATCTTTGCAAGTGAATCATTCCTTTAAATCTTTGCAGTTGATCAAGTTTGTTTCCATCAGTTCCGTACCGTTTTGGTATTCGTTCAATAATTTCAAGCATTCGTTTAGTACCTTCACGGCAGGGAACACATTTACCGCAGCTTTCTTCCTGGATAAATGTTAAGAAATATTTTGCAACATCAACTATACAGGTTTCTTCATCCATCACAACAAATCCGCCTGAGCCCATCATTGCACCAACCTCTCTAAGCGAATCATAATCAACCGGTGTATCAATTACACTATCAGGTAAACATCCGCCGGATGGACCGCCGATCTGAACTGCTTTAAATTCTTTTTTGTCAGGAATTCCGCCGCCGATCTTGAAAACAATATCTCTTAATGTTGTTCCCATTGGAACTTCAACTAATCCGGTGTTTTTAACATTACCGCTTAACGCAAAAACTTTTGTTCCTTTTGATTTTACCGTTCCGATTGATGCAAACTTTTGTGCACCCATCATAATTACGGGCGGTACATTCGCGTAAGTTTCAACATTATTTATAACAGTAGGTTTGCCAAATAAACCAGCATTACTTGGATATGGCGGACGTGGTTTCGGCATTCCGCGTTTACCTTCAATTGAACCAATAAGTGCAGTTTCTTCGCCGCAGACAAAAGCACCAGCACCTTTTTTAATTTTTATGTGGAGTGAGTAACCAGTGTTAAGAATATTATCTCCTAATATTCCATA
The DNA here is from genome assembly GCA_013285425.1 of Ignavibacteriota bacterium. Taxonomy (GTDB): domain Bacteria; phylum Bacteroidota; class Ignavibacteria; order Ignavibacteriales; family Ignavibacteriaceae; genus IGN3. Next base: position 3,558,831 of record CP053447.1, on the reverse strand, counting down.
CTCTTCGCATTTGGCAATTGAATTTTTAAGTCTCTCAATTGCAAGCGGATACTCAGCACGGCAATAAATATATGCTACACTTGCACCTATCGTATAAGCAGCAATTGCCATCCCTTCAAGCACTCTGAAAGGATCGCTTTCGAGAAGTGATCTGTCCATAAACGCACCGGGATCACCTTCATCGGCATTACAAATTAAATATTTTTGATCCGATTTTTGTTTGAGAGCAAGTTCCCATTTCTTTCCTGTTGGAAAACCGCCTCCGCCTCTTCCTCTTAATCCTGAATCCAGAACTTCTTTTATCACATCTTCCTGTTTCATCAATCTTAAAACTTTATCAAAAGCTTTGAACCCGCCATTTGCCAGATAAGCATCAATTGAATCCGGATTAACAACACCGCAATTTGCAAGCACAATTTTATGCTGATGCTCAAAGAATGGAACCTGCTTTAAGTTTACAACGCCATTTGATTTTCCATGACTGCCAAGAAGTTTTTCTTTATAGATTTCATTATCTACAAGAGTGGTTTTAATAAATCTTGGAACATCTTTAACAGTAATTTCCTGATAAGAGATTCTATCTTTACCCGGAAGTTTAATATCAACAATTGGTTCAACAGCACAATATCCAATACAGCCCGTTCCTTCAATTACCGCTTCGAGGTTTAACTTCTTCAGTTCAGCTTCAATTGCTTCTTTTACTTTTGCAGCACCCGATGCAAGTCCGCAGGTTCCCATTCCAATCATTATAATTGGCTTATCGTGCTCTTCATATTTTAATCTTTTACGCAATGAGCTTATTTCCTGTTTACATTTTTCATCGTGATGGCACAGCGGTCCTTCAGTACAGCACTGAATAAAATGTTCGCATGGTTTTTCAGTTGTATGCCAGCACTTTTCGCAGCAGAGTTGATTAAAATCTTTCATTTTGTTGCCTCAGCAGTCTCAGTTTTATTTACTGTCTGGTATTTCTTTAAAATTTTCGGAATATCTTTTACGGTAATCCTTCCGTGATAGTCATCATTAACTAATATAACCGGTGCTATTGAACAAGCTCCGATACAGTTAACAACTTCCAAAGTAAAGTTTTTGTCGCGGGTTGTTTGTCCTGCAGTTATACCAAGCTCCGTTTCCAAAGCAAAAAGTATATTAGCAGAATTTTTAACGTGACAAGCTGTTCCTCGGCAGACACGAATAATGTTTTTGCCAAGAGGAGTTAATCTGAACTGATTATAAAAAGTTGCAACACCGTAAACACGGCTTAACGGCACTTTTACAAAATCAGAAATATCTCTTAAAGCATTTTCTGGTAAATAACCATAAATGTTCTGAACGTCCTGAAGAAGAGGTATTAAAGAGCTTCTGTCATTCGATTGATAAGATTCAAATATTTTACTATGCATTTTTTTCCTTTGAGTGTTTCGTTTAGTCATTGTAATTGTGCATAGTAAATGCCAGATTTTTTAGGTTAAAAGATGTTTTTAAGTAAAAATTTCAAATCAATTAATAACAATTAGCAATTATCTTTTCTTGCTTTTGAGAAGATACTTATTGAAAAATGGAATAGAGTTAAACCCTGATTACAATACTGTTTTTTAAGGATAATATTCAGGTTGGTTAAGTTTAATATAAAGAAGGATACAGGTATGACCTTGCAGCAATAAATACTTTCATTAAGTCTTTTCCCACTCAGCAGCAGCTTCAGGAAAAGGTATAAGACCGCGGGGAATAGCACCATCTATAAAAGAATTTATCATTCCATAGTTGACTACAGAAACATCCATCAATCTTGCCTGATTAATTCTTGTCTGCATTGACCGATGAGTTAATAAACAACCGCCGCAATGTACAATAAGTTTGTACTCTGATAAGTTATCCGGTAAATTATAACTTTGTACAATATCTATATTTAATTCCTTTTTGGTATAAGCTTTTAACCATTTAGGAATTTTTATTGAATCCTGAGCATCATCAATAATGTGATGAGTACAAGCTTCGGCAATTAATATTCTGTCACCGTTTTTAAGGTCATTAATTTTTTTCAGTCCCCTAATGAACAGAGGAAGATCGCCTTTGTGCCTGGAAAGAATAATCGAAAATGTTGTAAAGCTTATCTTATCTGGTATATCCTGAATAATCTTTTTGAAAAATGAGCTGTCTGCAATTACAAGATCAGGATAAGATTTAAGATTATTAATAGTTTTAAGCAGTTCCTTTTCTCTGCAGATAACCACTACGGCATGATCATCAAGAGCTTCTCTGATAATATGGACTTGCGAAAAGGCAAGTTTATTCTTTGGTAAAGAATTATCATTTGGTACTGTAAGCACTACAACATCACGTGCAGAAATAATATCATTTATAAGCGGCTTCTCGCTATCAAGCGGCAGCATTCTTATCATTCTTCTTTTAAGTTCATCAAGTCCGGCTTTTTCTTTGCAGGATACTTCAAAATGAGTCAGTCTAAGTTCCTTTAATTCTTTTAGTAAAACCGGATTTACACCAAATTCAATTTTGTTTACTACTACTATGTAATTTATCTGAATCCTGTCAAGATAACTGAACAACTCAAGTTCCTTGCTGTGCAGTGTTTCGCGGGCATCAAGTACAACTAATGCAAAGTCCGAAGCAGAAAGTATTTTTATTGTTTCTGTTATTCTCTGCCTGCCAAGTTCACCTTCATCATCAATACCAGCAGTATCAACAATCATAACAGGACCATAAGGCAAAAGTTCAAACTTTGTTTTAAGCGGGTCAATTGTGGTTCCGGCTACTTCAGATACTCTGGAAACATTTTGCTTTAGCAGTGAATTTATCAATAATGATTTTCCAACATTTCTTCTGCCGACGATGGCTATATGAGGGCGCCCGGAATCAAAAATCATAACTAATTAATTAAATATTTTTAAGAATAAAGGGACCGTTGACTATGATGCTGAGTCCTGATTCAAATACTTGTATCCAGCCTTGGTTTCAAAAAATGTTCCATACGGTAAACTGAATTATCCAATTAGAATTGTGCATTTGTGTCTTAATATTATTTCACATTTGTTTAGTAATACCAAGTTCAACAATAGGTTTCTCTTTTTCAAGAAATGAAACAGGAGTATAATGTCCGTTTATTCAGCAAAGATAGGATTGATACAGGAGTGAATAACAAAAACAAAATCGACAAACAGAATTACTATAGCTCAATTATATCTTTAATTGAATTGATAATAAAATCCGGATGCTCATCTTCTAATAACTCTTTAGACCTGTATCCGTATTCAACGCCGCAAGTAAAACTACCGGCGCTCTTCCCGCATCTAATATCAAGCTCAGTATCTCCGATCATAATTGTTTTTCCAACATCTGTATTAAGCTGCGTGCAGATAATTATTAAAGGCTCCGGTGATGGTTTATAAGGAATGCCGTCCCTTCGCCCCATAACAAAATCAAAATACCCGGTAAGATTAAAATAATCCAGTATTATTTCTGTCTGATCCTGAGCTTTAGTAGTCAAAAGTGAAACTAACTTGTTTTTACTTTTCAGATGCTTCAGAACTTCTTTTACATCAGGATATAGAGTTGAGTGCTTTAGTTGCTGAAAATAAATTTTTTTATACAAGTTTATGAATTCTTCAAGATCGGGCACAATAATATTAAATGTGTCAAATATATCCTTAAAATGCTGCCCTATCTTCAAAGAAAACTCTTTTTCATCGAGTTGATTTTTAATACCAAGTTTATCTAATGTAAGAACAGTCGAGTTAAAAATTGTTCTGCTTGAATCAATCAGAGTTCCATCCATATCAAAACAAAAATGTGCTATGCTTTGCTTTGATTTGTCTTTAAGATTATTTCCTTTCACTAAAACTCCCTGGACATTTTGAATAAAATTAATATTTGTCTTTGCAGAAGTTAAAATACTACATTTGACTGATTGATAAATATATATTGTTATTTCATTTTTATACACAGTGTAAATTTCTTCTCAAAATATTGTTGATTGAGAATATTTTACAATTAAAATGTTAAAACAATAAAGATTTTAACAAAATTAACTGGCATAAATTTTTGTATAATAATTCTTCACAATAAAAAGGAGTCATATATGAAAAAATCTTTTTTTCTTTTCTTTGTTCTATTTGGTTTAACATTAGGACTAAATCAAAATCTTTTTGCACAGAATGAACCAGTACTTTATTTCTGTGAAAAATATGGTAAAAACGGCGAGGTCGGAGTAAGTGATAGATTTACTACCGGCTATTTAACCGTAATGGTAAAATGTGATTATGCTCTTAATCTGGAAGATGTTTCAATACAGTTTGATAAATATAATTTCAGATCCGGAAAATTTGAGTACTACAAAAATTTCAGCTACTCCGTTGAACCAGATATGAAATATATCTACTTTGCTAAAAATTCTGAAAGCGATATGAAGTTTGAAGAACCAGGGTTCTACAGAGTATTTTTGCTTGATGATAATGATAAAACAGTAGCAAGTGCTTTAATCGAAATCATAAGCAGATAAATTTATTTTTAATAGTTAAGCGGCATTAGTGCCGCTTTTTTTATTTTAAATAAAATAATTTCCTGTCATTTCATTAAATTGCCCAAGAAAAAATCTAATTACAATGAAACTGAACTTAGGCTGCGGCAGGGATCTAAAACAAGGATATATTAATCTTGATATTGTTGATTACGGCGGTAATCAGATTCATGATATAAATAAATTTCCATATCCTTTTCCCGATAATCATTTTGATGAAATTTATGCTTCGCATGTTCTTGAACATATTGAAAACTTTAACAGAACTATAACTGAACTGTACAGAATATTAAAACCAAACGGGATTATGATTGTTTATGCACCCTTTTTTTGAACACAAAATACTTTGGCGATCCTGATCATAAAATTCCGTTTTCAATCCGGACTTTTGATAATTACGAATATATTGGAAATAGAAAATTGAAATTTTATGAAAAGTGGAAACTGAATCATCGTACAAATTATGAAACCGGTGCACAGTTTGAAGTTTTGGAAAAGAAATTTATTACATCTCATTTTTCTGTGCTTAAATGGATGGATTTTATTGTTAACATTGAGCCGGTTATGTATGAAAGATTTTTTGCCGGAATCTTTTCACCCGAAGAGGTTTACTTTAAGCTAAGCGCAAAAAAATAATTAATGCTGATCAGTGTACCGGTAGCTTGCCAATTCTTTGCCTGACGCTGGATTTTTATAATTCAACAAAGTATATAAATATTCTGTTCAGCAGAGTATTTTTTGAATTGAATACTAAAATTAAATTTCATTAACTTTGCCCACGATTTAATCACAACAAAGAAGAGAAATGAAGACAATACAAAAATTAATTTTGCCGCTGTTGGTACTATTAGTCATTTTTATAATTTATAAATTTTACTTTGCTAAAAGCGGACTCGGTTCATTTGATGACTTTGATCCAAATAATACAGCAGTTAAAGAAATACGTGTTCAATTAGTTATTGATCGCGGCATTAGCAGACAAGGTGATGGTTTTGTTTTTTATGCTTCAGATAAAAATGGAAATATAAAAATGGTAAATGGTGAGACTGCTTTACCAGAGGGTATCGACAATGCAGAGATCATTGTCTTAAAAGGGCATTTAAGCGGTAATTCGTTTCATGCCCATGAGGTCAATTTAAATTAACAATGAAAAGTTTTGATCTTGTATCTAATTACCAGCCATCCGGTGATCAGCCTGAAGCAATAAATCAACTTGTAGAGGGAATTGAACGAGGAGATAAGTTTCAGACTTTGCTTGGTGTAACTGGCAGCGGAAAAACTTTTACAATTTCCAATGTTATTGCACAAACACAAAAGCCAACTTTAATTATTTCGCATAATAAAACATTAGCCGCACAGCTCTATTCAGAGTTTAAGGCTTTCTTTCCTAACAATGCAGTTGAGTTTTTTATAAGCTATTACGACTACTATCAGCCGGAAGCTTATGTTGTTTCGCGTGATATTTATATTGAAAAAGATTTTTCAGTTAATGAAGAAATTGACCGGCTTAGATTAAAAGCTACAACATCACTGATTGAAGGCAGAAGAGATGTAATTGTTGTTGCAAGTGTCAGTTGTATATACGGAATCGGTGCACCTGATGAATATGCAAAACAGATTATTTTTATTAAGAGAGGAGAAAAGATTGATAAGAAAAAATTACTCCGCGAACTGATTGATATTTATTATGTAAGAAACGATGCTGAATTTAACCGTGGAACTTTTCGTGCGCGCGGCGATGTGGTTGAAATAATTCCTGCTTATCAGGATGAAGAAGCAATCCGTGTTGAGTTTTGGGATAGCGATGTTGAAAAAATTTCAATAATAGATATTGTTACCGGCAAAGTAATCCGTGAGGTGGATTCTGTTCCGGTTTATCCTGCCAAGTACTTTGTTACCGATCGTAATAAAATGCAAAAAGCAATTTATAATATTGAAAAAGAACTTGCTGAAAGATTGAATGTTCTCCGCAAGGAAGAAAAATATTTAGAAGCTCAGAGACTTGAACAACGCACAAAATTTGATATAGAAATGATGAAAGAGATCGGCTATTGTTCTGGTATCGAAAACTATTCACGCCACATGGATTTACGTGCCCCGGGTTCACGTCCATCTAATTTGTTTGACTATTTCCCGGATGATTATCTTTTAATTATAGATGAATCACATGTAACCATCCCTCAAATCCGTGCAATGTATAATGGTGACAGAAATCGTAAACAAACTTTGGTTGACTACGGTTTCCGTTTGCCTTCTGCACTCGATAACCGCCCAATGACGTTTACTGAGTTTTCTGAAATGCTTAATCAGGTTATTTTTGTCAGTGCTACTCCGGCAGATTACGAACTTGAAAAAAGCGGCGGAGTTGTGGTGGAACAAATTATTCGTCCAACCGGTCTGCTTGATCCTGAAATTGAAGTACGACCGATAAAGGGACAAATAGATGATCTGATTGCAGAGATTAGAAAGCGGGTTGAAGTTAAAGAAAGAACTCTTATTACCACTCTTACAAAAAAAATGGCTGAAGACCTTTCTGACTATCTTGATAAAATCGGAATTCAGGTTCGCTATATACATAGTGATATTGATTCATTGGAACGAGTTGAGATTTTAAGAGACTTAAGACTGGGTGAATTTGATGTGCTTGTTGGAGTAAATCTTTTAAGGGAAGGATTGGATCTGCCTGAAGTTTCCTTGGTTGCAATTATAGATGCTGATAAAGAAGGATTTTTAAGAAGTGAACGATCATTGATGCAGACTGCCGGCAGAACTGCACGAAATGCTAATGGAAAAGTGATTATGTATGCCGATAAAATAACTGACTCAATGAATAAAACTATTGGTGAAACCAAACGAAGAAGAAAAATGCAGCAGAAATACAACGAGAAAAATGGTATTGTTCCTGCGACAATTTTTAAATCACTTGATGATATTCTCAATTCAACTTCGATTGCAGATATAAGAAAGAAAGAAGTAAAAGAGAGTTACGGATTTTCAAAAGTTGCTGAGCCTGTTCTGAAATATATGAACAAGGAACAAAAAGAAGATTTGATTGAGCAGCTTACCGATGAAATGCACAAGGCAGCTAAAGATCTTGAGTTTGAAAAAGCTGCTAACCTTCGTGATGAAATTCAGAAATTAAAAAAACTTGTTGGATAACTTTGCGGCTTTGCGTGAAATATGTTTTTTGTTTCTCGCTAAGATATTCTGATAAATGCAGCTAATTCCTTTTTGATTGGGTCATCCGAATAATTGATCATTTCCAAAAACAAGCCGGATGGCGGCGCAGTAAATTTAGCTGGTTCATTTGATTTGTTGCTCAAGTAGTACAAAATATCTTTTTCAGATTTATTTCCTCTTCCGACTTCAACTAAAACTCCGACAATTCTTCGAACCATCTTCCAGATAAAATGAGAGCCGGCAATTCTTACCAAAATCAATTCTCCTTCTTCTTTGATTTGAATATCCTCAATCAGGACTTTAGTGGATTTTTCTTCAGGCTCATCATCCGAAAAAGAAGAAAAATTATTCATGCCAACAAATAGTTTTGACACTGATTCCATTTTATTAAAATCAAGTTTGTCCTTTATCCACCAGACTAAATTTTTATTAAATGCTGTTCTTCGTTTTGAAATCTGATAAACATAACTTCTTGATTTTGCATCATGCCTTGCGTGAAAACTCTTATTTGTCTTTTCAACTTCCAGAATGTTAATATCGTGAGGCAAAAGATCGTTTAACTTCATCCTTATTATTTCAGGAGCTAACATTGTTTTAGCATCCAGATGTGCAGCCTGACAAATTGCATGAACTCCACTATCTGTTCTTCCCGAACCCTGTAAATCGATAAAGTCATCACCAAAGACTTCCTTAGCTGCCTTAATAATCGTACCCTGAATAGTTTTTGCGTTTTCCTGTTTCTGCCAGCCCGAATAACGCGTGCCTTCATATTCTATCAAAAGTTTGAACCGGATAAAGTTATTGTAAACGCCTTTTGTTTTTTTAAAAGCATTTTCTCTTTGATTTGATTTATCAGATTGTCTTTTATCAAATCTGTGTTTTGAATAGGACTTTTTTGTTTTCAATTAAGTCTCAGTATCTCTTCAGCATAATCAAATTGGGTTTCATAAACCCGAACTCTGACTGACGAAATATTAGGAGGTAAAGATGTTTTTTTAATTTCAGATAAAAGATAAGTGCAGATGTTCTCAACTGTTGCTAAAAAGTTTACAACAACTTTTTTAGAATTAATTTTTTCCAAAAACTCTATCACCGGTTTATCATTAACATTAACCATAAATGAATGGTCAAGTTTTTCAATTACCGGGTTAATAGTTTTTTCAACATCATAAAAATCGATCACCATTTGGTTTTTATCTAATTCACCTTCAAACTCAACAATCATTTTGTATGAATGTCCGTGAATATTCTTACACAGTCCAAAATGCTCGGGAAGTCTGTGTCCCATTTCCCAACGAAATTCTTTCGCTATTTTCATTATACACCTCTTGTTTCAGGATGCCATATAAATTTATGCATCTGAAGTTGAAATCTTACATTCAATTTATCTTCCAATATCCAGTTTACCAATTGAATTGGTTCAAGTTTTCCGAAAACGACCGAGAATAAAATCTTACATTTATTCCCAGGATTATATTCTTTTAATATCTCACTTGCCCAATCGTAATCTTCTCTGTTCCCGATTACAAATTTCAATTCATCATCAGGTTTCAGATAATTAATATTCTCATAAAGATTTTTCTTTAACATTCCGCTTGATGGACATTTTAAATCCATTATAATCTTAACTCTTTGATCAACTTCCTTTATCAACAAACTTCCGCTTGTTTCTAATAAGACTTCAAAACTCTGATCGCAAAGCTGCTTCATCAGCTCCAGACATTCATTCATCTGAAATAACGGTTCTCCGCCGGTGATCTCAACAAGATTACAATTATATTTTTTTACCTCAGAGATTATTTCCGGAACAGAAAGGTTTTTCCCCTCATAAAAAGCATATTCCGTATCGCAGTAAGTACATCTTAAGTTACAATAAGTTAACCTTACAAAAACACACGGCAGACCTGCGTAAGTGCTTTCTCCCTGAACCGAATAAAATATTTCATTGACCTTGAGCATAAAAAGTGTGTTTTTAAACTATTTTCTAATTATTTGTGGGCAAAGTTACTAAAGCTAAGTTTGACATCAAACGAGCCATTAACTATATTTGACCCGCATTTTTAAACTAATTATAAGGTTCTTGTAAATGGCTCATCATAAATCAGCAAAGAAGAGAATACGTTCATCTGAAAGAAAAAAAGCAGTGAACAAAATGACAGACTCTAAGATTAAAACTGTTGTAAAGAAAACATTAGCAACCGATAAAAAAGAAGAATTAGAAAAATTATATAAAGAAGCTATTTCTGTTTTGGATAAGGGAACTTCAAAGGGCAGATTACACAAAAACACTGCGGCAAGAAAAAAATCAAGATTAACAAAACACTTAAATAAAGTTACATCTGCAAAATAAGTTTTTGATTTTATGTTATAAAAAAGCTCTTCTGTTTGAAGAGCTTTTTGGTTTTAAAAGGAAATCTGAAGATTATTTTATAAGCATCATTTTCTTTGTATCAAAAAAGTTTCCTGAAACCAATCTATATAAATAGATACCACTTGCTAAATTTGAACCATTAAATACCACTGAATAGTTACCTTGGTTCCATATCTTGCTTAACCAAATTAGCCACCTCATTTCCTAGAATATCAAATACTTTTAACTCAACAAATGATTGTTCAGGAGTTGAAAATTGAATGTTGGTTGAAGGATTGAATGGATTCGGGTAGTTGGCATTCAATGCGTAAGAGTCTGGCTTTCCCAATTCAGTAATAACTTGTTGTTTTGTCAAAGGTTTTTCTATTAATTGAGTACCCAAAAGAACAAACTGATTTTCAGCATCTTGAAGCCTTATTAAATAATCTACATCGTTTAATGCTAAAGCCCTTATTTCATTTAATAATTCAGATGCGGTATTTAAATTATGTTCAATACTCAAAGCAGCAAAGAATTTTTCGAAACGTGCATTAATAGCAAAATAAGAATCTGGGTAATCATTAATTATTCTATTATACAAAATTTTTGCTTCTTCATACTTGTTTTCCTCTAGGAGTTTTCCGGCTAATACTGTAAGCACAATGGGTTTATAATCATTATTACCAAACAGAAGTGATTCAATGAATTCCCTGATTTCGATAACATTATCTCGATTCATTATAGAAACTAATCTTCCTATGGCAAAATCAGCTTTGCGTTTATTCTTAATCATCTGTTTATAGTGAAATATAGCTTCGTTCGTTCTGCCTCGAAATTCTAATAGTATTCCTAGAATTATACTACTATCAGGGATTATAATTTGGTTAACACTTTCATCACCCAATAATTCACTCTCCTCTAGTAACACATTATTCTGGGGAATCCAAGGATCATAAGTTAGTGGAAGGCTAGCATCTAAAGTGGAAGTACCATCATGATAAATTTGTGCTCCATCATTTCCCCACCAATTTGATTGAGCAATAATATTACTAGAATTATAAGAATAAGCATCACAATTTAAGTTATTGTAAATGCTGTTATTTCGCCCATATGATTTCCACATTCCTGCGAAAATATAACCACCCCAACCAGCACCAAGCCCCCACCGATTATTAATTACTCTATTATTCTGGGTAAATGATTGATTTGAGTAATTGGTGAAGTAAGCATCACTTCCACCACCAATGTACATACCCCAATAAAAGCCGCTAATATCGTTTTTAGCAATATAACCATTTGAGTTATTACTAAGATAAATACCTTGATATTGTCTGTATTGAGGATTACTACTTGATTTAGTGATATTATTACCTTGAATTAAGGGAGACAAACCTGATGCATTAACATTTATTCCGTTTTGAACAGGTTCAATAATTTGATTGCCAGATATATTGGGCTGTGAATTATAAATATATACTCCTTCAGTACAGTGGTCTATCGTTGAGTTTGTTACGGTTACATTTGCACCATTTAAGCATCTAATTCCAAGACCATTTTTAACAGTTATATAATTAAGTATTGAATTTGACGCTCCCGAACCATCAAAAGTAATTGATCCCCAAGATCCAGAGCTTCCAGTTCTCATGAAATCAATCTTTCTTGCTGCATCAGAATTGGCAACAAGAGTACCATAGACGGTAAGATTATTACTGCTTTGAAAATAAATATTTGTGTTTGGTAGTATTTCAAGAGTTATGTTAGAAGGCACTGTAATGTTTCCAGTAATATTAACTACTCCGCACCAGGTTTCATTATGAGTAAGGGTTCCTGAGGTAGTATTTCCTTGTATATTTTGTATTGTAATGTCCAAATAATCGCTATGCCAATGATTATCTGAATCGACACCATAAACCCGGACTCTCCCCATAACGTTATTATTTTGGTCTCTTGACCAACAATATCCGGATGGTAAATTAGGTGCTGTGGAAAACCAATATGAATAGGAATTATACTGATTGGTTGAATAAGAAAGGTAGACATATTCCCCCTCCCCATGGTAAAAAACAATTTCCTAATACCAATTTGTCATATAACTCGCAGGCGGAGTGTCATAGAACTGAGCAGTATAGCTGAACGAATTTCCAGGATTTAAAGAAACTGTTCCATTGACAATGTATATTTCATCTTCTACTCCTACTGGTGTGCCATTATAATCGCAAAGAGATTGTAATGCGCTTATATCACAAGCTGTTAGAGAAAAAAGAAAATTATTGTGAGTCCTTCCTAGAGACATTAAATAAGAACCATCTGTATTGGCTATATGACCCAAACCTATTACATGTCCCAACTCATGAAAAATAATGGGTTTAAAAGGGGTGTAATCTACACCAGGATTTTGTAAATCAAGTGACCACAACCATGGAAAAGATTGCGAATTATTTAAATAAACCATAGTTTGCGGAGAGCCGGTTGGCGATCCAGCATTGTAGTAGGTAAACTCCCAGTCCTCATCGGAACCAACCACAGCAAATACAGTCCCGCCATATTCTGTACCAGTAGGAAAAATATTAGCATCTGTTGAATATTCTAATTGGACCCCAGTAGTACCATAACTTAAATCTAAACAACCATAATAATTCCACTGATCAATACAGCTACTGGTTTGTGTATGGAAGTCTTGAGTATAAAGTTGTAAATAGTAAGGAACAGTTGAAGTATTAAATTCATATATATCTAATCCAAAATCTTTAACAAAAGCACCCCAATAAATAATATAGGGATCTTGAAAATCATATGCATCTTCAATTTTGGCGGAATTTGTGTTATATCTGAGAAATCCAATAGGATCACAATCAGCAAAGATATAAGCCTGAAGCAAAAAAAACATGGCAAAAAAAACAAATTTAATATCCTTCATTTTATCACCTCAATCAAATATTTCCTTTTAAATTCATTTAAAAATTTTGACCATTCAGAAGTATTAATATGAAAATATCCAATGTTTTCAATTTTATCGTTAATAATTGGATAAATATCATACTTACTATCACAAACTTTCATTGAATTGTTAAAAAGATTTATCGTGTATTCAGTACAACTACCATCTTTACAATTCCAAGGTTTTACGGGAAAGAAATATTCTTCGCCTATATAAAAAGGACCTACGTCCCAATTATTTAATAGTGAAATTTTGATTTCTTCACCTGCCTTAAATTGTTGAGAGCCCTTTATTACCTCTTGTATTTTACAAGTGAGTATGTTTTTTTTAAAAGATAATTTATCGGATTTATAATATCCATTTTTATCAATATTTAATACTTTAACTCTAAAGTAATATGGCACTATTATTAATTCTGAATAATTTTCACCATAGATTTTGTCTATGGATTCTTTTATGGTTCTTAATTTTACAGCGGGGGGAGCCATAAAACTATTTCCTCCACTACTCTTAAACTTTTGATCTGCTTCTTGAAATTTTGTTCCAGTATAATTATATGTTTCGACCCAATGAAAAGAATATAGGTCGTATAACTGATTAACTAAGTTTTTCCCTTGATCTTCGGTAAGCGTTAATGTACTATTTTGACTTTTATATACATTATAAAATACATCAACGTCATCAAAGAAGTTATCTAGCTTTTTTTCCGTACTTAATATCTGCGAAAAAACAAGATGATTGATAAATAAAATCATAATAATAATTTTCATTTTTATATCCTTATAAATTGTTAATTAAATCTAATTTTGGTTTTTAATTTCTTATTAACATTAAATAACCAATATGATCCATCAATGGTCATTATAAGCCCATTAAAACCTGAACAAATAGACACCGCTTTTGGTAAAGAATCAATTTTAACTGGAATATTTTGTGAGATGAGTGAATCACCAATTCTACCACAATACCCCCAGTACCAAACTGTACCGTCTTTTCTTAAAGCTAAATTATAATCGTAGTTAGCTGAAACCTCAATAATATCGAATAATTTGAACGTTTGAATAGGTTTTTGACTATCTTCATATGTCCCATTACCGAGTTGCCCAAGATCATTATGACCCCACCCCCAGACAGTTCCATCTTTTTTAAGAACCACAATATGACGATTAATCGCACCCGATATCTTACAAATAGCATTTAAATTATTATCTTGTAATGAAGCCGTTGTATGAAGATTAAATATTTGTCCCTCATCACATATACATAATGATTTATTAAGATAACTCGCTCTTGCTATATTACGAATTAATGTTGGACCTTCAACAACATTGGGTGAATAAAAATCCATTTTGATATAATAGATTCTCCCCGTAGTAGTCATAACATAAATATATATACCATCCATAGAAATAGTTTTTGGATTTTCTATTTGTGTTAGTTTAATAGGTGTTACTACGTTAGTATCAATGTTGGGAGGACCAAAATATATAAATAGATTTCCCCAAAACCAGACATTTCCTGAAACATCAAGAGCAACTTCCGCACCATAAGATTGATCAATTGAAATTATATTAACTAAATTAACTACCTTAACAGGATAATCACTACTTATATCCGTTCCATTACCAAGTGTACCGCTACTATTGTTTCCTCATCCCCATACTGTGCCATCTGGTTTTAATATACTATGGATAAAATCTACTGATAATTTTCCATGCCATTTGTCCTTGTTATTTCCATTAAATTCAGTTCCAAAGTCACTGCAAGCTATAAGAATAATAGAATAGATTACAACTAACACAAGAAAAAATTTATTAAGTGTTTTATAAAATAAAAAGCAATTCTCCATCAAACATCCTGTTGATTTTATTAACAAACAGTATGAAATTTTAAGTCATAAGGATTATAATGAATAAAGCTATGTGAAGCCTGTAATTAAATGATTAAATAAAAATTGAAAATAAAATGGAAAAGTAAACAATCCCTAGTAAATGAGTAAATGAAGAGTATGCAATATTCAAACGTTTCCTCTTGGATTGAAATCAAATAAACAGAACTGTATATATTAAAAATAAATATCAGTTCCTTACTTTTTAATGTCCATAAGCAAAACAATACTTTTACAACATATGAGCAAAGAACGAATTGTTATCATTTAACAATATATTTCCCATATAAGTAAGGGTTTGTGCACAAAACAGTACGACTTAATATAGCTAAAAATAGGTTTTTAATATACTTCTTAAAAATAATTTTAAATATCACTCAGCAATTCTTTTCCTTCGGTATCGGGAATAAAAAATCTAACAGGTTTTATTTTTCCATCCTTATCCTTTTCTGCTTTAACTTTTTTCTTTATCAACACGCTGTGCTCTATTGTAACATCATCTTCTATAACTGAACCAAACAAATAGCTTGTTCCTTTTATCAAAACATTTTTTCCAATTCTTAATGGAAACTCATCACTTCCAGTTAGGTTTACACTTGATTCAATTGTAGAGTTTTCTCCAATTATAATATTACCTTTAATAATATCACCCCAAAGTATTTTAACATTATCTTCTATCGTTAAAGTTTGATGCGGAAAAGTTGAAAGATGAACAATGCGCCAGATTTTAATATTTTTTCCAAAGACTACATTGCCATTAATATAAGCAGCTCTGCCTATTTCAACATTATAATTAAGCTTAACTCCATCACCAACGTAAGCGCCTTTATCAATTTTAATGTCAAGCGGAATTCCTTTCTTATCCATTTCTAACAAATCGTTTACAACAGAATCGTGTATAAAAAAATCATCCGGATCATCAATCTGAATTATGTTCTTCAGTTTCTCATAAACATTTCTTCGTGCAATTTCATCCATTTCCTTCAGCACAGATTTATCATTAAATCCCATTACCACATATTGCTCTTTTGGACTAACAGCACCAACGGTATAACCTTTTTTATTAAACAGTTCTATCAGATCAGTAATATAAATTTCATTCTGTGCATTGTTGCTTGAAATACTATCTATCAATTCAACAAGCTTTTTATAATCAAAAGCATAAACACCGGAATTGAATTCAGTAATGTTCAATAATTCATTTTTTGAATATGAATATTTCTGATCACCATAAGTTATCTCATAGGGTTTATTATCAGGCAATGCAAGAATATCTTTAAACTCCAAAATCCGAAGAACATTTCCATCACCATTATTATTCCTGGTTCTGACGATTCTTCCGTAATAATTCTGCATCGGATCACCGTTGAAAATACCGGTCAGGACCATCATATCCCTACCGGAAGAAATAAAATTACTTCTGAATTTTCTCATTGATTCATCATCAAGTAATCCCATATCACCCGGAAGCACATAAACAATTCCATCATTAAATTCGTTTTCAATTTCTTTAAGCGCAACTTGTACTGCGTGTCCGGTTCCGTTTTGATATTCCTGAAAAGCAAATTTATTTGATTCGCGTCTTCCTATTACATTCATAACATCAAGGGCTTTGATACCAACTACAATAACAGAATTGATATTTTCAATCCCAAGTTTACAGGCATTATAAACCCGCTCAACTGTAGTAATTTCCCAGATTCTGTGCAGCATTTTTGAAGTTTGTGATTTTATTCTTTTACCGTGTCCGGCAGCAAGAATAACTGCAACCTCCTTGGTATTATTAAATTTAGTTGAATCCTGTTTTGCTCTTAAATAAACTTCTTTGGAAAGATTTTCACTCATTAAATTCTTCTTATTTAATTACTCAAATTGATTATTAAAAATTAATTAAAGGGCTATCCTATTCCAAACCTTTGCATTTTATTCTGAAGCTTAAATGATTAAATTTGTCCATAAATTTTACATCAAACAATGGATTATAAATGAAGAAAGTTCTTTTAACATCGATATTATTACTATTTTTAATTAACGGAATTACTATTGCACAATCAAGCGGTTTTGGTATAGGAATAATTGCAGGAAAACCTACCGGACTAAGTGCCAAGTACTGGACTACCTCCTCCACTGCTTTTGATTTCGGATTAGGTTACTCGTTTGAAAAGAACAGCCGGATGTACCTTCATACCGATTATTTATTTCATTCAAAAAATATATTTAATTCAGCAGAAAATTTTTCTTTGTATTACGGACCTGGTGCAAGACTACGTCTTGTTGAATACGGCAGCTCAAGATTAGGAATAAGATTCGATGTTGGGATTGTATGGATACCCCGGAATGCACCCGTGGATGTTTTCTTTGAAATAGCACCCTTGATGGATATAATTCCTGAAACAACTTTTTCATTAAATGGCGGAATTGGTGTTAGATTTTTTTTCAGATAATTTCATTTTCAGGTTTAACAGATTTTAACAGAGCAAGATTTAATCCAAATGTAAACCAAATTAAAGTGGTTATTTCATGATCCCAGAAATTTAGTTCTGTTAATCCGGAAACTAAAAATCCAATAAATGCAGCAAAAGCACCTAATGAATATGATGATATAAAAGGCTCTGTTTTAACTGCAAAGTATATTTTTAAATCAATTAAAATTATTTTATAAAACAGAAAGCAAACCGCTGACAAACCAAATAACCCGAGCGTAGCCAGTATATGTATAAAATTATTATGCAGATGCCCCTGGATTTCTTTTTGATAAGGCTTTTTATAAACCTTAAAATATTTTGCAAGATCAATATCACCAAGACCAAAAATCGGGCGGTCTAAAAACATTTTAAAACCTGCAGACCATAAGGCAAGCCTCCCTAAATTTGAAGGATGATATGGATCAATTATACTTAGCAAACGGCTTCGCTTGCTATCTAAGTGTGTTAAATATAACTTACTGCTATCTGCACTTATTCCCTGCGGGATGTAACCTAAATTAATTTTATTTACAAGATCAAAGCTGTCAGGGTCTGTTTTTTCAACAATATACACATTTGCATCCAGCGACAGGACAAAATATTTGTTATCAGCTTTAACAATCTTTCGTACATTTTTTATCAAATCAAAACTATAAAGCTGCTGATAGTTTATTGAATCTATCTTATGAATTTTTAAACCAGACGGTGCAGATGTAAAAATATAAGGATATGAATAGTAGAAGTAATCTAACTTATCAGGATTTGAAAATATCAGTTTGCCGGGACGATTACCTTCTAATAGTTCATATATTTCAAATCCGCCCTGATCTTTTTTAAATGCAATATGATTTGAATCTATATAAATATTTGTAACTCCTGAAAACTGATTATAATTAAATTTTTCTGCAGGATCTTCAGGGTTAGTAAAAACAGTTAAGCCGCTATCTTTATCAACAACAAACAGATTGTTATTTAATACAGCATAATCGTAAGTCATTCCGGGTGAAATAAATTCATTAACATAGCTCAGCCCGCTGCTTTTATTTTCAAGCAATAAAAATCTGGTATCAATCAAATAAGCCAGATAATAATTATCCTGCCATTTGGAAAATTTAATTACTGCTCCGGGCAAATCAATCTTTTTCTGCAGTATTGAATCTTTATAAATTTCCAACCCTTCATTGTAATCACTGATTATAATCTTATCATCAAAAGGATATACATCATAGGCTTTCCCTTCTGTGGAAATAGTTCTTTCCAATACCGGATTATTATTTAATAACTCATAAACATTAACATCACTAACATTTTTTTGAGTTAAAAAGAATATTAAAATCAGAATAAGTCCGGGAATAATTATTTTCCATTGTTTTTTAAGAATAAGAATTATCAATATTCCGGCGGCTGCTCCCATCCAGCCTGTGCGTTTATATGTTGAAAACAATGCAAGCAATGAAAGTGCAAATCCAGCAAATAACAGTATCTTGTTTTTAACTGAAGTTTTTTCGTTTACAAAGAAAGCAAATAAAAAGAGAACTGTAAAAGTAAGTATCTCACTTGCTGTTATTGGATACTGAAATACAGATGGACCTGATTCTGTTATACTATAAAGATTTGAAATATAATGATTGAAAGAGAAATACAGATAAATCATTACCGTGTTATCAGTGTACCGCCAATATATATTTTAAAAACTCTTTTTGCCTCACTAAAATTATTTATAGAAGCAGCGGTGGTATAAATCATCGGGATAAGAAAATATCTTTTCATCAAACCCTGTAAAGCTTCTTCTTTGTAAGGAGATAATATCAGAGAAATTAATTCTGATAGCATATACCAGATAAGCGGTAATTCAAGTCCTGATTTACTGAAAGGATTTTCTTTTGTTAACCAGTACTTTGCGAGCAGCAAAATTAAAACACCATAATATCCTAATTGATTAACAAAAATTGAATTGCTGATGCTTAAAAGGAAAATAATTAAAAATACAATGATCAGTTTATTTATAATTTTTACAAGCCGTTCGTTATTTCTAATCATTATTATCCCTGAACTGCATTTCAAAAAGTTTTTTGTATAAGCCTTTTTCTTCAGCAATTAGCTCCTCATGGGTACCCCTCTGAATAATTCTGCCTCTGTCAAGCACTAAAATAGTAGTCGCATTTCTGATTGTGCTAAGTCTGTGTGCAATAACAAATGTAGTTCTGTTCAGCATCAGTCTTTCAATGGCTTCCTGAACGAGTATCTCCGATTCATTATCAAGTGCAGAGGTTGCTTCGTCAAATATCATAATAGACGGATCTTTTAGTAAAGCGCGTGCAATTGTAAGTCTTTGTCTTTGTCCGCCTGAAAGTTTAACTCCTCTTTCACCAATTATCGTTTCATATCCCCGCGGCATTTCTGATATAAAGTTGTGTGCATTAGCAGTTTTAGCTGCATCGATAATTTTTTCCATCGGATAATCACTTAATCCATAAGCAATGTTTTCAGTAACAGTAGAATTGAAAAGAAATGTTTCTTGTGTTACAATTCCCATTTTTGCACGAAGCGATTCAACCGTGAGATGTTTTATATTAACTCCGTCAATCAATATGCTGCCGGAAGTGGGATCATAAAATCTTGGAATAAGATCTGCTAAAGTGGATTTACCGCCTCCGCTTGGACCAACAAGCGCAATTACTTCTCCGCGTTTAACTTCAAAGCTTACATTATCCAAAACATTAACCTCGCCGTCGGAATATCTGAATGAAACATTATTAAACACTATCCTATCATTAAACTCAACAAGATCAACTGCGTCAGGAGCATTTTTAATATGCGGCTCAGTATCAATAATTTCAAAAATTCTATCTGCTGCTGCGCTGGCTTCCTGTATTCTGTTATTAACGCTGCCAAGTTCTTTAATTGGCGGCATCATCTGGAATATTGCAAAAAGAAAACCGAGAAATTGGCTTGCGTTCAAACTTTTATCAACAAGAACAAGTATTCCGCCGTAGTAAATAATTATTACTCCAATTATTATACTTAGTATCTCGGTTATCGGTGAAGATAAATTTCTGGTTCTTACAGTTCTTAGAACCATCTTAAAATAATTTTTAGTTTCTTTTTTGAATCTTTCATTTTCAAATTCTTCCATACCGAATGCTTTAACTATTTTTACACCGGAAATCGTTTCCTGTAAAATGCTTGTGATCTCTGCAAGTTTTGTTTGAAGAACAACGGTAAGCTTTTTTAATCTGTTTCCAATCCAGGCTATTATCAGACTTGCTGCCGGTACGATAATAAACGCAAATAAAGAAAGCTGCCAGCTTATACTAATTGTGATAGCAAGAAAAACAATTATTGTAAGAGGTTCTTTTATCAGATTCGAAAACGTTGCAGAAATACTCGATTGCACTATGTTTACATCATTTGTAAATCTTGATATCAGGTTACCGACTCTTTCAGACTTAAAATATCCAATTGGCAGTTTGTGCAAATGCTTATAGGCGTCATCTCTCAGATCTTTCATTGAAGCAAATTCAACAAAAGCCATAAAGTAACTTTGCATGTATGAAAAGAAATTCTTTAATAAAAATGCAACAAGAATTATTGAACATATCTTTATCAGTATCTCAATTTTATCTCCGGTTAATATAAATTTATTGAAGGTATTAACAATGTTATCTTTAATTGATAAAATCCAATCGGGTAAAAAACTGCTTGAAGATGTTATCGGACTTGTTTGGCTGATATTTTGAGCTGAAGCTGAATCCTGAAATAAGGTATCTAATAAAGGAATTGTTAAATAAACCGAAATGCCGTTTAGAATTGCAAATAAAATTGTAAACACAAAGGTTAACCCGATATGTTTCCAATACGGTTTTGTATATGATAATATTCTGTAATATGAATTCAATTTTGTATTCTCTTAAATATTCTTAATGCTGCAGCCGCCATTGATCCTGATAATTTTAAAATCAGCCATCTTGTTTAAGTTAAAAATTCTGATATGTAAATCCCTTTCTATTCCGGAATCAAATATTAGAAAATCTCCAATTAGTATAAAATATTTTAAGGGCAGGTTTTTAAATATTGTTTTTGCTTTCTTGTCCTTTAAAATCCAAAATTGCAATAAACGAATTCATCTGCTCAATTGTATCTTTATTCTCACTCTTATCTGTCAGCAGCAAAATTAAATTTCTTTTATTTTCAGCCCAATCAGCCTGAATTAATTTTTTCTTGTAAAAATTAGTTTTTATTTCCTTATCGGATGGGTTTTGCAGAATTACCAATGAATCGTTTTTCTCTATAATTGTAAACATTTCATTTGGTGATACATATTGAGGTTCCGGCATTCTTGAAATCGGATAACCATCTTTTGTAAGATCAAATATCTCTGTTTTATCGGAAAGGAGTTTACCGAACTTATTATATAATTGAGCATTCTTGTTCACATAAGATGCTATTACTTTATCGATAGAATTAATAATTAAAGTAAACCGGTCTTTATCTAACCAATATGCAATTATCTGTATTCCATCTTCAAGCTGAGTTATAAACTCTGCTTTCTTCAGTTCGTAATTTATTCTGTAGAGTCTTCCTCTTTCAATTGCAGGCTGAGATGATTTTAATCTTTGTTTTTGTTTGGTTATAAAAAAAGCTGAATTATGGTCTGGCGAAGTAATTAAATTAATAACGCGTTCACTTTCTGAATTCCAGAATATTTTAATCTTATCGTTTTTCCTATCATATCTGTATAGTGAAGGTCTTCCATTATAGTTACCAACAAAGTAAAATCCATTGAACTCAGTAAGCTTTGCTTCCTTGATTTGTTTATTTAATATTTCTTCATCAAATGAACCTCTGTCTGTATCGCTGCAGTTTAACAGTAACACAGCAATAAGAAAGAAAGAAATATTATTAATTAATCTTCGCATAAACATTATCCTCTCGGATGATATTGTTTATGAATTTGCTTAATGTAATCCCTGTCAATATGTGTATAAATCTGAGTGGTAGAAATATCTGCATGTCCAAGCATTTCCTGTACGGCTCTCAAATCAGCGCCGCCCTCCAACAAATGTGTTGCAAACGAATGTCTGAAAGTATGGGGATGAACATCTTTTTTAATATCAGCTTCCTTTACATAGCGATCAATAATTTTCCACACGCCCATTCTGGATAGTTTTGTACTTCTCGAATTTAAAAAGAGGTAGTTTTCGCTTTTCATTTTTTTCATCAGCAAAGGTCTGCTTTTAGTTAAATATTCTTTCACCCAATTAATTGCACTCGTTCCGATCGGGATAAGCCTTTCCTTTGAGCCTTTGCCTAAGACTCTTATTACTTCGTCATTAAGAAAAAGATCGTTCACCTTTAAGTTTATCAATTCAGATACTCTTGTTCCGCAGGCATAAAACAATTCCAATATAGCCTTATCACGCAAACCAAGCTTATCATTAATATCTGGTATTGAAAGTATCTTTTCAATTTCCGAAACATCCAGAACTCCAGGAAGCTTTTTTGAAACTTTTGGTGCAGATACCTTTTCAATGGGATTTTTTACAATGTATTTATTCAGTATCAGATAAAGAAAAAAACCCTTTAAGGATGAGAAATATCTGGCAGCCGAAGAACCAACTAATCCAAGTTCATTTAACAGTTTAAAGAAATCATTTAAATATTGAGATGTAATATCTCCAGGATCATCTATACCCTTGCTGTTAAGGAAATCTTTAAAAGCTCCAAGATCATTTTGATAAGATTTGATAGTATTATCGGATAAATTTTTTTCTAATTTAAGATAAGCCAAATATTCTTTAATAAAAATTTCCATTACTTATCTTTATCACTATCTATTCCTTTTTCTACTTCTTCCTGTTTTGGATATTTAATTCTTTTGTGATGCTGACTGAGCAGAATAGAAAGAAAAGCTTCTTTCATTTTTGTAATATCCCTGAAGGTTATTGGTGCTTCATCCAACTGACCTTCTTTTAATCTTGAGTTAAAAATATTATTAATTATATTTTCAACTTTTTGTGCATCAGGATCAACAATAGATCTTACAGCAGATTCACATCCATCAGCCAGCATAACTATTGCTGTCTCTTTTGAGTTAGGTTTTGGTCCAGGATATCTGTAGTCGTTAATATCAACTTTATCTTCGCCATAAAGTTTCTTGGCTTTTTCATAAAAATAATTACTTACAGTTGTTCCATGATGCATCGGAATAAAATCAATAAGCACATCGGGAAGTTTGTTTTGTTTTGCAAGTTCAATTCCTTCGTTAACGTGTCTTACTATCATTGCGGCACTTTCTTCGGGCGGAAGATTTTCATGCACATTCTGATTATTCAATTGATTTTCCACAAAACCCTGAGGTGATATGGTTTTTCCTATATCGTGATAATATGCACCGACTCTTGCCAGCAAAGCATTTGCATTAATTTGTTCTGCTGCTGCTTCGGCAATAGTTCCCATTGTCATCGAGTGATTAAATGTTCCCGGTGCTTTTCTTGCTAATTCGCGTAATAGAGGTCTGTCAAAATTAGAATATTCCAGCAGTGTTAAATCTGTTGTTATGTTAAACAATCTTTCAAAAAAGATAAGCAGACCGAAAGTTAAGACCGGACTTATCAATGCATTTGATGCTGCAAACGCCAGTTCAACAAGCATCGTATCAACCGGTGCAAACCGTTCTAATCCAAATGCTATAATCGATGCGCTGTAACCAATAAGAATAAAAAGAAATGATCTGAATATTTGTGTTCTGTTTTTTATATCTCTTACGGTATAAACTGATAAACCGCCAGCAATAAAATTCATTGCCATAAAAGTATAATCATTACCGCGTAATGCTCCTACAATCAGAGAAAGGATTACAGTAAGATAAAAACCAACACGGGAGTCAAATACAATCGTAAAAATCATTGAAGCAGCAGGAACAAAAATCAAATATTGTATGGGTGCTTTAACCGTTATCTGATTTATTAAATAAGTAACAAATGAAACAAAAATTATAAGTATGGATATCAATATAATTTTGGTGTTATCATAAAATATCTTCTTTCTGAACAGGAACAGATATATAGTAAGAATAGTAATAAAAAAAGATATGTGTAAGAACTTACCAATGAGCTGTAAAAAGATCTTCTCCTGCCCAATAGTTTCTCCCTTTGCTTCTTTATAAGATTCAATCTTTAGTTTTGCCTGCGGAGTTATCCTATCGTGTTTAGCTATAATTCTTTCATTCTCGTTTACGATTCCAGAATATTTTGAAACATTGTCTCTTGCCTGTTCAGTTTCAAGTTTTGTTGCATCTTCGTTATAAACCAAATTTGGTTTTATAAAATGCAAAGTAAACTCAACAAGTGCCTCTGTAACTTCATTAGAATATCTTAACTCAATAATTTTATTTCTTGTTTCTGTTTTTGCCTGATCATAAAAGTAAAATTTGCTTACTGGTTCAATCCGATCTACATTACCAACTCTAACAGCTATACTATCTTTAAATTTATTTTTACTATCAATACTTAATATTCCTTTTTTACTAATTGACTCTGTAATTAAATCTGTCTGTTTAAACATTCTCTCTAAACTATTAACAGCCGAATGCGGTGATTTTTTCTGAACTCTTCTGAGATTTAATAATTGAATAAATGCATTTGTGCTTAAGAAAGTAGGGTTAACATAAGATTGCTGATCTTTACTTAGATTATCATCGATTACACCGGTAATATATTCAGCAAATATTTTTAAGGAATCACTTCTTTTATCAGCATAGTTATTAAAAACAGGATAAACAGATTTTTCAGCAAGTGCTACTTCGTTTAAATACGCTTGTTTCTCTTTAATTATAGGAAAGCTGAACGGTGCAATAAGGTCTTCGTTTGTCCAGATAGCTCCTTCACTTACCTCAAACTCTATTGATTCACCTTTAGGAAACATCATCACAATCAGGATAACTGTAATAATCCCGATTATAAGTTTTCTTTTCAAACCTGTAGGTTTAGTTAATTCTTTTATATTACTCATATATTAAGACATTTTTGCTTTTAATAATTCTTCCAGAAATTCTGCTGCTGCTTCTTGGTTATTTGATTTCTTCAAAACAAGGTCAGCTTTATTCTTTAGTTCAGAAATTGCATTAGATGGTGCAATTTTTAATGCTTTACTTTCAAACATACTGATATCATTATACCAATCGCCGAGCACTGCTGTCTTATCTTCCTGAATATTTAGATGTTTTAAAAGACGCTTCATCGCTTTTCCTTTTGACGATCCAGATCTTCTAATTTCCAGATAATAGATGCTTTCGTGTGTTTGTGACCTGAAAAATGAAATTGAAGTACCGATCGAAAATGGAAAAATAAACTTATCTCTTATATATGCAACAGCAGGTCTATTATCACCGGCAAAAACAAGTTCAAGAGTACTGTTAGTAAGATTATCGTAAGATTCAACTTCTTTATATGGAGCTCCGAATTTTTCCATCAACTTGGGTATTACAGAATTTTGCTCTGTAAAGTATATAGCATCATTATGACAGAGAGCAATATTAACCATATATTTTTCTGAAAGCTCAATTGCTTTTTTTACATGTTTTTCCTTCAGATAAGACCTGTAAACAAAATTTTTTTCCGAAATACTTTTAATCACTGTTCCATCAAGCGAAATCATCGGAGAATACAGCTTCAGTTCTTCGGCAAGCGGAATAAGGGCTGAATGCAGTCTGCCGGAAGCAAATGAAAAGTTTACACCCAGTTTTTTAAGATTCATTACTAATTGTTTTGTCCGCTCTCCTATTTCGCCTGCATCATTAACCAAAGTTCCGTCAACATCAAATAGAATAAACTCTATTTTCTTTAATTTGTTCAGATCAAACATCTTATTCAGCTAATTTTTTCCAGCCAATTTTTGAAATATTTAGATAAAGAATAACAATTGAAATTACTGCTATAAGAATATAAATAATAAATCCCGTATAATCGTTTAATAGTAATTTACCCGTTCCAAATAAAATTGAATAAACTAAAATAACTCCAATAATCCAGTTAATAAACAGTTTTAAAAATCCTGAATCACTTTCAACTTCGGGAAGCTGAGAAGATATTTTTTTCCACATTATTCCGCCTGGATGAATTTTTCTATAAAATGACTTAAGTACTTCATCTTCTGTGGGTTTAGTAAGCAGGGTAACTATTATCCATACAATTGTTGCTGATGGAACTATGATAAACAAACTATACGGAAATTCAATTCCCATATAATTTATAACCGGAAGAATAATAAATGGTGTTATCATAGCAAAAATTTCGGACCAGGCATTTATTCTCCACCAAAACCATCTTAGTATCAAAACTAATCCGACCCCCGCACCGCACTCAATTATAAAAGCCCATGCCCCTGAAATTTTATTAATGAAAAGTGTAACTATCAAAGAAATAAGCATCAATATTATTGTAACAATTCTTGAGCTTAAAACATAAAAAGATTCCTTTTTGTTTGTAACAACAAATCTTTTATAAAAATCATTGACTATATATGAAGTTCCCCAATTTAACTGAGTAGCAATTGTACTCATATAAGCAGCAAAGAACGCCGCAACAAGTAATCCTTTCAGACCAACAGGAAGAAAATCCCTCATAGCATAAATATATCCCATTGCTTTTTCCGAGTCTGATAGTTCAGGATAAAGTACCAAGGATGCAAGTCCAACAACAATCCAGGGCCATGGTCTGATTGTATAATGAGCTATCTGAAAAAACAATGTAGCAAACAATGAATGTTTTTCATTCTTAGCCGACATCATTCTTTGAGCTACATATCCGCCTCCGCCAGGTTCTGCGCCGGGGTACCAGGATGCCCACCAGATTATCCCTATATAGGCAAGAAAGGAAAATGTTGTCATTGCCAAAGTACCGGCTGCTGTGGGAACATCAGAAATAGTTGGGAAAAAATTGAAAACATAATCAGGTAGTTTTTCCTGCAATCCAGTCATTCCGCCAACTTGCGGTGAATTGACAACAATAACAGCAAGAATAATACACCCGGTGATTGCAATAAAAAACTGAAACGCATCTGTAACAACAACCCCCCAAAGACCTGATATTGCAGAATATACAGCAACCAATATCATTGCCCCAAATACATAAAGCAGAACAATTGATTCATCGATACCGAATAAACCTACAAGAATTGAAGTCATTGCTTTATTGACCCATCCGATAATAATTACATTCATAAACAGACCAAGATATAAAGCTCTGAATCCTCTTAAAAATCTTGCTGGTTTACCTGAGTATCGTATTTCGGCAAACTCAGCTTCGGTCATAATTCCGGCTCGTCTCCAAAGTCGGGCAAAGAAAAAAACGGTAAGCATTCCGCCGAATGCAAAATTCCACCATAACCAATTACCCGAGATACCGTTTTTAGCAACAAGTTCTGTAACAGCCAGTGGTGTATCGGCAGCAAAAGTTGTAGCAACCATAGAAAGCCCGGCTAAATACCATGGCAAATTACGCCCTGATAGAAAAAAATCATCAGTGCTTTTGCCAGCCTTTTTGTAATAGATTAAAGCAATTATTATAGAAAATATGAAGTAGGCAATAACGATTAAGTAATCCAGGAATTCCATTTTTACCTTTCGATATATTATCAGTTAAATGCTGCTTAGAATTGTTTTTAATATCTAATATAAGATTCTTACAGCTAAATGAATATCATCTTATAAAATTTATTCTAAAGGATGCTTAACTGTTTCTTCTTTTCCGAATATCAAATGCAGAGTGTTTCCAACAATTAAAGTTATTAAAACTCCAATTAATACAAACCAAGTCCAGGCTACAACATTAAACAGTATTATGAAGCTCATACAAATAATTGCGGCAAAGAAAGCCGGAATAGCATGCTTCTGTTGTACATTTTTATTTGACAAGCCCAACAGAAAAACTCCAAGCAATCCTCCATAAGTAAACGAAGCAATACTTAACGCAAGTTCAACAACAGTTCCCGGACTGTTCATAAATATAAAAGCAGAAAATATCAGCATTACTGCCCAGAATATTGTTAACATTTTGGAAAGCAATAAATTTCTTTTTTCATCAGTTGATTTTGTAAATGGAAGATAAAGATCAATCATAACAGATGATGAAAGAGATGTGATTGAGCCTGCAAGTGTTGATAATGCCGCAGCAAATAAGCCAGCAATTATCAGTCCTTTGATTCCAACCGGTAGAACTTCAATGATAAATTTTGGAAATATCTCATCGGATTTTAAATCAATATTTCCGTAATAGACGTACAATAAAATTCCGATAAATAAGAAAAGAGCAAACTGAAATATTATTATTACTCCCGTTGTAACAATTGCTTTTTTACTTTCGGCAAGATTTTTTGCAGCAAGCAGTCTTTGCACAATCAGTTGATCAGTTCCGTGTGAAGACATTGATAAAAAAGCACCGCCGATAATACCGCTTATCAATGTATATGGTTGTGAAAAGAATCCTTTAACACCGTTCTCAAATCCAAAATTGATGATGCTAAGCTTTGAACTTACATCAGTTGAATCAAATATTTCGCTAAAAGAAAGTGGAATAAAATGAAACAGATAAAATACAGATACAATTGCACCGCCGATATAAATTATCATCTGAACTGCATCAACCCAGATTACCCCCTTCAATCCGCCGGTAAATGTATAAAGCAAAGCAACAATCGCCATAATAACAATTGCAACAATCGGCTGAATATCAAGCATAAGATAAAGTGGAATTGCAGTAGCAAATAATCTTACTCCATCGGATGCAATTCTTGTAAACAGAAAAGTTACAGATGCCATTGATCTTGTTTTATTACCAAACCTGTTCTGCAGATAGGAGTATGCTGTTGAAAGTTCGCCCTTATAATAAGCGGGAAGAAAATAGGCTGCAACAATAATTCTACCAAGCAAATATCCAAAAGTAAGCTGCAGAAAATTTAGGTTTGTCAGATATGCTAGACCGGGAATGGAAATAAATGTAAGCGTACTGGTTTCAGCAGCAACAATTGAAAAGCTTATTGCCCACCATGGAACTTCCTGAGAGCCTACAAAATAATCTTTTACGGTTTTTTGTTTACCACCGCGGATCTTACCCAGACTTGCAATTGCGATCAGGTAAATAACAATTATTGTATAATCGATATAAGATAAATGCTGCACTTAACTCCCAAGGTCCTTTAATGCTTCATCAACTGTAGATGTAACCGGTAAAACGCGGTCAAGTTGAGTAATTTTAATCAGGTTGTGAACTTTCTCTGACGGCGCAGCAAGTCTCATTTGCCCTTCGTTTGCAGAGACAATTCTGTTTGCAACAAGTATAGCACTTAAGCCGGAGCTGTCACAGCTTTCAACTTCGCTTAAATCAATTATAAACTTATTAACTCCTTCAACCTTCAGAATCATTGTAAACTCCCCTTTAAGCAAACCTGAAATACTTGTATCCAGTCTTTTTTCATTTAATTTGAAAACTGTTACATCTCCAAAATGTTTTGTTTCAAAATTCATAAAGCACCCTAAAACATTTTTAAACAATTTAAGAAATTACTATACGATACCTCTGACTCTACATCATTATTCGCTATCTGAAAATTATAGTATTTATCCGAATTCTTTTTTGAATAACCTATCCTGATTTTCGCGTTAACGATATTTGCTGCATAGCTGTAAAACAACTCATCTTTTCTGTTAAGATCAATAACTCCGTCATATTTCATCTCAGAAAGTTTACCAATCAGTTTATGACTGGGCAGATTTAGTTTGTTAAGATCGTTTACTCCAAACTCAATTGATCTGTTTCTGAACTTTGCAGGCATTAGGCTTATCCGATAATCGCGGGTTAAAATTTTTACAGCTTTATTAAGGTGATCAAGATGTTCAAGAACAACAAAACTTGCTCTAAAATCCTTTTCATCCTCAGGCATTAAAACTAAAAATGAGCCTGAACGCTTAAGTGCCTGGGAAAAGTCCTGCTCACTCAATTCATTGTGCTTTAATTTATTAGATATAAAAAATCTTGAAATATTATTTTTAATTGATTCAATCATCTTTATTCATTTTCTTTTAACATATCAAGAAAAGCTGATTCATCTATAACTTTAATTCCTAAAGATTCAGCCTTAGATAATTTAGACCCGGCTTTTTCACCTGCAACAACAAAATCGGTATTCTTACTTACTGCTGAAGCAACTTTACCACCAAGTGCAGTGATACGAGCTGCTGCTTCATCTCTTGAAAAACCAGATAGCGTTCCGGTTAAGACAAATGTTTTACCTGTAAAGTAAGATTTTTTAATTTCCCTTTTCTCAGATACAAAATTAAGTCCTGCTTTTTTTAATTCCTCTATCAGTCTGATATTTTTTTTATCGGCAAAAAACTGTTTTATACTTTTACTTATGCTTGGACCAATTTCGTAGATTGAGGATATTTCTTCTTCTGACGCTTTAATAAGATTATCAATCGAATTAAAATGATCTGCAATTTTTTGTGCCGCACCTGCTCCAACATATCTGATCCCTATTGCAAAAAGTACTTTTGGAAAAGGCTGACTTTTACTTTTTTCAACAGCATTTAAAAGGTTATCAATACTTTTTTCACCTAGTCTTTCAATTTGAATTAATTCTGATCTCTTATCTTTTAGCTTATAGATATCAGAAAAATTTTTGATAAAGCCTTTGTCTGTAAAAAGGTCTATTAATGCATCACCCAACCCTTCAATATCCATCGCTCCTCGTGATGCAAAATGGATTAGCCTTCCCTTTATTTGAGCAAGACACTCTGTGTTTTCACAATAAAGTGCTACTTCGTTTTCAGGTTTAAATAATTTTGATTTACAAACCGGACATTTATCGGGCGGGATTGTTGGTGAGCTTCTTTTTGGTCTTTCATCAACTACAACCGAAATAATTTTGGGAATAACATCTCCGCCTTTTTCAATTATAACAGTATCACCAACCCTAATATCTTTTCTTTGTATCTCATCAAAGTTATGCAGCGTTGCCCTGCTTATTGTAGAGCCTGCAAGCTGAACCGGTTCCAATTCAGCAACAGGGGTTATTGCACCTGTTCTGCCAACCTGCCAGGTAATTCCCAGCAATTTTGTAAATGCCTGCTTTGCTTTAAATTTATATGCTACTGCCCAGCGGGGTGATTTAGCAATATTACCAAGTATATTTTGCTGCTTAACAGAATTTACCTTTACCACTGCTCCGTCAATTTCATAATCAAGTGTATCTCTTATTTGTTCAAACTTTTCACAGACTTTTAACACATCCTGAATATTCTTACACACAACAAACTTATCATTAACATTGAACCCAAGTTGTTTCAGAAGTTTTAGATTCTGTTCCTGAGAGACAAGTACTTCATCTTCATTAATTAATGAGTACAGGAAAACATTAAGTTTTCTTGATGCAACAATTTTAGGGTCCTGAAGTTTTAAGGTGCCTGCTGTTGAGTTGCGCGGATTTGCAAAAAGTTTTTCCCCTTTAGCTTCTCTTTCTTTATTAAGGAGATTAAAGTCTTCAATTTTCATAAAAACTTCGCCGCGTACTTCAAAATCCTCAAGATGATATTTATTTATTAATTCGGTATCTATCTTCAAAGGGACTGAGCGAATTGTTTTTACATTGTTGGTAATTTCTTCGCCTACTGAGCCATCACCCCTGGTAGCAGCAGTTTTAAGTTTTCCGTTTACATAATTGATACTTACTGATGCACCATCAATCTTCAGCTCAACAACATACTCGGGTTTATCATCTTCAGATAAGCTTTCTCTAACCCTTCTGTCAAAATCAAACAAGTCCTGTTCATCATAAGTGTTAGAAAGGCTGAGCATCGGAATTTTATGTTTTACAGGTTTAAATTCTTTAGTTAGATCTTTCCCTACTCTTTGTGTTGGTGAGTCTTCTGTAATCAGTTGAGGATTTTCACTTTCAAGTTTCTCTAATTCTTTTACAAGCAGATCGTATTTTTCATCACTTATAACAGGCTGTGCTAGCACATAATAATTATAATCATGCCTTAAAATTTCTTTACGCAGCTCTTCAATTCTTTTTTCAACAGATGCTGTCATTATTCCTGATCAATTTTAGGCGGAGAGTTTAGATACACAAGACCCGCTTTATCTAATTTGAAATATTTTACCGACCCGCTTTTGCCGGCAAAGTCAACATTTTTATTATTAAGCTGCAGAGTAACTGCCCCTGAATTGCCAACGATTGCTTTAAAATTATTAGCTGCAGCAACGCTCATCTTTGAATTAGGAGTTAAGGTAAATTCCTGTGTGCGATTGTTATCAAGAACCACAAAAATCCATGAAGTATCTTTTGAATAAAATGTCAGGTATAAGCTATCAGAAGATATGTGTACTGAAGCACTGTCATCCGGTACTTGTATATCAGCCCGTTCTTCAATGTATCTTTGATTACTTTCTTCAATAGCTTCATCAATTGGAATTTCTTCTACAATAATTTTATTGTTTTGATTAAAGAATAAAAAATAAACCAATGCAAAAACAATAATAAGACCAACCCCGCCGAGTCCGAATATCATCAACTGCTTATTTGCTTTACTTTCATCTTCTATAGTTTTTGGTTTCGTTTCATCAACATACGATTTAATTTGCTGAACTGGTGTAACAACAGGTTTTTGCTTTTCAACTTCGGGTGTAACTGATTTTTCGGCTTCCTGTTCATTTGTTTTCTCTTCAATATCTTTTGATGATTCTTTTTCCTGTTTGGTATCAGGTGGATTCAAATCATATTCTTTACCTTCTTTTGCGGCTTCATACTTCTTTAGAATAATGTTTTCATCAAGTCCTATAGTTTTAGCAAACTGTTTAACAAAAGCCTTAACATAAAGTTCGGGTAAAAAGGCAAAATTTCCCTGTTCAATAGCCTCCAGAAATTTCAAATCAATTCTGGTTTTTGTTGCAAGCTGCTGCAGGGTTAATCCGCTTTCTTCTCTTTTCTTTTTTAGTTCATCAGCAAATTTGTTTAACATAATATTGAAATATTTTTTTAATTAATTCTGATAAGTTTTGCGGCAAATGCACCATCCATTAAATGTTTATGAGGAAAAGTCTGAATACAGCCATTTTCATCAACAAGACTATCAGCAAGTTTTCCTTTTGCTGATTCAAATCTAAAATCCGGATGTGTTTCTAAAAACTTTTTAACAATCTCATAATTTTCTTCTGGTTCAATTGAACAGGTACTATAAACTATAACTCCGCCCTTTTTAACCAAAGCAGATGCTTTGGATAAAAGTTTCAACTGATTATCTGTCATTTTTCTTAAATCAAAAATATCTTTTTTCCATTTGATATCCGGCTTTTTTGATAACGTGCCTGTACCGCTGCAGGGAACATCAGCAAGCACTCTGTCATAAGGCTCTGATTCATATTCAAGTGCGTCGATTTCAATGGTTTCAACAATCTTTAATCCAAGCCGATCATTATTTTTTCTGACAAGATTCAATCTTCCCTCATATCTGTCAAGCGCAGTTATCTTTCCCTGATTTTTCATTAGAGAACCGAGATATGCAGTTTTTCCTCCCGGTGCTGAGCACATATCAAGAACATTCATCCCGGGGTGAACGTCGAGCAATCTGACTGCCAAGCCTGCGCTTTCATCTTGTATATTAAAATAACCTTTCTGATAATATTCCCATGCTGTTATGTTAGTAAGGTTTTGAAGCTGAACAAATTCTTCGAGAAATTTTCCCGGACGATATTTTAGATTAACTTGTTCCAATAAAGCTTTGAAGCCGGCGATATCAGCTTTAATTGCATTAACACGCAGGGTGAGATATGGTTTTTCATTATTTGCAATCAGGAGTTTTTCTGTTTCTTCTCTGCCAAATCTTTCAAGATATCTTTTTACCATCCAGGAAGGATGAGAATAATAAGCGCTCAGATAGCCGATAATATCTTCATTTGGATCCGGATACCGTATAGCACTTTTGTTTCGAATAATATTTCTTAAAACAGCATTGGTAAGATCTGCGGGTTTTTGCCCTTGAAGTTTTTTTACAAATTCCACTGCTTCATTAACAGCAGCATGATCAGGAATTCTGTCAAGAAACATAATCTGATAAAGTGCAACGCGTAAACCATTTTTTAGATTGGGAATTGCCTTTGAAAACTGTCCTTTATAAAATCCGTTAAGTATCCAATCAAGTCTGCCCTGCCATCTTGTAACTCCATGGACAATTTCGTAAAGTAAGGCTTTATCAGGTCCATTCAGCTCTGAATTTCTTAACTCATTATCAAGTAATTTTTCCAGATAAGCATCAGTTCTTTCTACACGGTTAAGTATTTTAACCGCAAGCCCTCTTACTCCCTGATAAAGATCAATCACTTTGTGTTCTTCTAAATGTACAGGATCTTTAATTTCATTAATCTGATCGTTGTTATTTTCTGATTCATTCAATTTATTTTGTTCTTTACTTTGTGCGTTAAAGTCTTCCAACTAATAACCTCTTTTTTCTCTGTCTGATTGAGTCAATTCAAAAATAAATTTAAATAATTTCTCATCAACACTATCAAAATCGATATTTCTTCTGTTTATTACTATTCTTGCTGTCTCTATTGCTTTATTAACATCGTAAACCTTTGATGAACTATCTCCGCCCCAGATAAATGATGGTATGTATTTATCCGGAAATCCCGAAGAAAAAATATTACAAGCAAAACCAACAACAGTACCTGTGTTAAACTTTGTGTTAATAGCACTTTTAGAGTGGTCTCCTATCATCATCCCTAAAAAGCGATGGTTACTATCAACTACTTTATTGCTTAAATTAATTTTAATTAAGGAATAATTGTTTTTAAGATCGCTGTTATTTGTACCTGCACCAAGATTAACCCAGCTGCCGATATATGAATGTCCGATAAATCCTGCATGCTGCTTATTTGAGTAATCCATAAAAATGGATCCTTCAACCTCACCGCCTATTTTACAAACTTTACCAATGGATGTATTTCCATAAATTGTTGCTCCTGCTTTTATTTTAGTTGAAGCTCCGATAAAGCAGGGACCCTCAATAAAGGAATTAGGATAAATGAAAACATCATCATCAATTATCACCGGTCCGTTTGAAGCGTCAATAACAACACCCGGTTTAATAATAACATTTCTTCCAATGAAAATATTTTCTTTGTCTATTAGCCGAATATGATGCTCAGCCTGACTTATAAAATTCTCTTTGTTAAGCATCTTAAAACGGTTAAAATCCAATGCTATCTGGGAACCATTGTAAAAAATCATATCCCATAAATAATTAGCGCACTTAAGATCTAATATCTTTATCGGAAGACTATTAAAATCATTTATCGAAAAAAGATCTTTTAAATGTGCTAATTTATACTTTAGATTTGTTCCTGACAGATAAGCGGCAACAACTGTATCTTCATTTACAAATACTTTATCTTCAGAACTTGTCAGTGGAAGCAATTCAGATATGTTTGGCGGAGCAATAACTCTTCCATTGATAAATAAACATTCTGATTCTTCTATTCTGTTAACAAAACAGGCAGGGTTATTACGCTTTACCGCCTCTTCCAAATAAGGTCGGCAGTGAAGTGTAATCTTAACATTACCATAACTACTTATTATTCTCTGTTTTAGTGATTCAACCCCACAAAAGAGATCATAAACAGGTCTGGAGTAAACTAACGGCTCCAGATTAGAATAATTTTCATCTTCAAATATGCATATCTGCAAAGCTTTTAATCCTTAAGAAATTAACAATGGAATTTAACATTTTTTGAGTAAAGATTCTTTACTTAAATATGGCTAACGGACTTATTGGGTAAAATTTTTTGATGTGCTGAAAGTACTGCTTTCAATCTAATGATCTTTAAACAGTAATACAGTTTTCAGCACCCGGCGTTCTCATTAAAAAAATATTTTAGAAATGATTCTGAAAATATCAGTAAATGCATAACCAAAATGCGATTAAATTTTATAATCTATTATTCAGTTACGTTTGTTACAGCAGCAGTTTTTCTTGAGAAGAAGGAATAGATTGCAGGAATAATAAACAGCGTTAAAAATGTCGAAAGTATCAGTCCGCCAATTACTGCAATACCCATAGAAACTCTGCTTTCAGAACCAGCACCAATTGCCAGTGCAATTGGTAAAATTCCTAGCACTGTTGAAAGACTGGTCATTAATATAGGTCTTAAACGGGCAGCAGCTGCATTTATAACTGCTTCATTCTTTGTTAAGCCGGATGCCTTTCTTTGATTTGCAAATTCAACAATTAAAATTCCATTTTTTGTAACTAGACCAATGAGCATGATAATTCCTATCTCGCTAAAGATATTTAGTGTCTGATTAAAATACCAAAGCGAGAACAATGCCCCTAACAATGCAAGCGGAACAGTAAATAATATTATAAACGGATCACGGAAGCTCTCAAACTGTGCGGCAAGTATTAAATATATCAATCCAAGAGCAAGCAAAAATGCAAAAACAAGACTGGTTGAACTTTCCTTAAATTCCTTTGACACTCCGTCTAACGCTGTTGAAAATTTTTCATCAAGTACATTATCAGCAACATTGTACATTATATCGATTCCTTCGCCCAGTGAGACACCCGGAGCTAATCCAGCAGAAACAGTAGCAGAAACATAGCGGTTAAATCTGAACAACTGAGGCGGCGCGCTTTGTTCATCTACATAAACAACATTATCAAGCTGAATCAATTCTCCGTTATTATTTTTTACATAAGTTGATTTCAGATCAATCGGTGCATCACGGTTCTCTCTGGAAAATTGTCCAATCACCTGATATTGCTTTCCATCTTTAATAAAATATCCAAATCTTTGTCCGCTGAATGCTGATTGAATTGTTTGAGCAATATCAATTGTAGAAACACCAAGCGCTCTTGCTTTTTGTCTGTCAATCGAAATTTTAAGTTCCGGTTTATTAAACTTAAGATTTGTCTCAACTACAGTAAAGGCTTCAGTTTTTTTTGCTTCCTCAATAAAAAGAGGTAAAAATTTTCGTAATGTTTCGAAATTTGGTGCCTGTAAAACAAATTGTATTGGTAACCCGGCTCGTCTGCCGCCGATTGTCTGCTGTTGAGTAATGAATGTTCTGGCTCCGCTTAAACTGCTTACAACCGGAGTTAAATCATCAGCTATTTGTTGCTGAGATCTTTCCCTGCTTCCTGCATCTTTTAAAATCAGGTTTATAGAGCCGGAGTTAACTGAAGAAGCTCCCCAGCCGGGAGATGTTATCGAGATTATGCCTTCCTTCTCAGGTACTTTGTCCTTTAAGACTTGTACTGTCTCATCAATATACCGCTCCATATATTCAAATGTAGCGCCTTCCTGAGCTGTTATACTTAGATTAAGTCTTCCTCTGTCTTCAAGCGGTGCAAGTTCTGTTGGCAATACTGAGTAAATAACATAAATCAATGCCAGCGCGGCAAATGTAACAGGAAATGCAAGCCATCTATGTTCAATAAAATATTTAAGTTGTCTTTGATAAGTATTATTGAAGGAAACAAAAAATGGTTCGGTTAAATTGTAAAACCAATTGTGATGCTCTCTGCGTTTGAGAATTTTTGTACTTAACATTGGAGTTAAAGTAAGGGCAACAAAAGCGGAGATAATAACCGAGCCGGCTACAACTATACCAAATTCGCGGAATAATCTTCCTGTAATGCCCTGCAAAAAGATAACCGGCATAAATACAGCAGATAGAGCAATGGTGGTTGATATTACAGCAAAAAATATTTCTGCGGATCCTTTTCTTCCAGCTTCAACAGGGTCCATTTTGTTTTCAATCTTGGTATAGATGTTCTCAAGAACAACAATCGCATCGTCAACAACCATCCCGATTGCCAGAACAATACCAAGTAATGTTAAAACATTGATTGAAAAATCGGCAATATACATTATAAAAAACGTACCGATTAATGAGATCGGTATTACAAGTATCGGGATCAGAGTAGTTCTCCAATCACGTAAAAACAAAAATATTATTAGTACAACCAAAGAAAATGCAAGCATTATTGTTTCTTCCACTTCTTTAATTGAATTGCGGATAAAGGTTGTAATATCAAAACCGATACCTGTTTTAATATCAGGCGGCAGACTTTTCTTTATTACTTCAAGTCTTTTATAAAATTCATCTGCAATTGCAATATTATTTGCACCAGCCTGTGAAATTAACACAACACCAACCATCGGAATTCCGTCGCGCTTCAAAATAGTACGTTCATTCTCGGCACCAAGCTGCGAGTGCCCTACATCTTTGACTCTTACTATATTTCCGCCAGCCTCTTTAATAATAAGATTATCAAATTCAACTTCAGTCTGTAGTCTTCCGATTGTTCTGATAGAAAGCTCCGTATTATCTCCTTCAATTCTGCCTGAGGGTAGTTCAACGTTTTCTCTGTTCAAAGCATTTCTGACATCAACAGGTGAAAGACGGAAAGCCGCAAGTTTAGCTGGGTCAAGCCACAATCTCATTGCATATTTTCTTTCGCCCCAAATCTGAACTGAACCAACTCCGTTAATAGTTTGCAGTCTTTCTTTAAAAATATTATTTGCAATTTCACTCAGCTCAAGCAAACTTCTGGTATCGCTTTGGATATTAAGAAACACAATGGGAGTTGCATCTGCATCCGCTTTTGATACAATCGGCATATCAATATCAGGAGGAAGATTAAATAAGGCTCTTGATACTCTATCACGCACATCATTTGCCGCTGCTTCCATATCAATATCAATATCAAATTCAACAGTAATTGTGCTTCTTCCATCCCGGCTTGCAGATGTTAATGATTTAATACCGGCAATTCCATTTATTGATTCTTCCAATGGTTCTGTAATCTGGCTTTCAATAACATCAGCATTAGCTCCGACATAATTGGTTGAAACCGTGATTATTGGAGGATCAACTGAGGGAAATTCTCTTACTCCAAGATAGGTATAACCTAAGACTCCAAATACTATGATGATTATAGACATAACCATCGCGAGAACAGGACGTTGTATGCTTATTGAAGAAAGACTCATTTATAACTTCTTATTTAACGAACTCAGAAATAGTAACTTTTGACATAGGTTTTATTTGAAGTATCCCCGAAGTTATTACTGTATCACCGGCATTTAATCCTGAGACGATCTGAATAGAGGTTTCCTCTCTTATACCAATTTCTACATTTTGCTGAGCTACTACTCCATTTTTGTATAGATATACCTTCTGACCTTTTAATTCGGGAACAATTGCAACAGAAGGAACTAAGATTGCATCATTGATTTTTTTAAGACTAAGTTCAACATTTGCAAACGCTCCCGGAATCAACTCAGAATAATTTGAATTGCATATTGCCCTTATTTTCAATGTCCTTGTTCCTGGATCAATCTTAGGTTCTATTGCATAAATTTTTGCTTTAAAAACAGTTGCACTACCGCTTATCCTAAAATCTAACTCATCTCCTTTTTTTACTGATGTTGAATATTTTTCAGGGATAGAAAAATCAACCTTAATAATATTCAGATTTTGAAAAGTAGCTATAACAGTGGCTGTTGTAAGATAACTTCCCTCGCTAACTGATCGTAATCCTATAGTGCCGCTAAAAGGTGCGCGAATTTCTGTTTTATCAATCTGTGCTTTAATTAAATCATAATCTGCTTTGTTTACATTAAGTTCACTTACCGTATTATCATATTCTTCCTGACTTATCAGATTTCCATCACGTAATTGTCTTTGTCTGAATTCTTTTTCTTCAGCAAGTTTAACCTTTGACTCTGCTCTTCTTAATTGAGCCTGTAGATCCGCATCGTTTATTTTAACCAGAAGATCACCTTTATTAACATAGCTTCCTTCGCTGAAAAGAATTTTTGTGATCTTTCCTGCAACTTCACTCTTCAGCTCTACTTCTTCATTTGCTAAAATTGTTCCTGTGGTAAGAACTTTATTATCAACTGTTTCGGGTTTAATTATGTACGCCTTAACAGAAATTATCTGATCCGGTTTGTTGCCTGCAAGATTGCTGTTTTTTACTGAAGATGAGGAAAGAAGTTTTGGCAGCAGGATTATTAAAAGCAAAACCAGAATAACTGCTGAGATAATAATTTTTTTAAGGTTGTTTTTCATAATTGAATTTTGATATCAGAGTAATCAAATAAAATCTTATCCAAAATATAGAAATAAAAAAGACGAATTTGTAAAACTTGTGATGTAGAATATTATTTTGTCAATATCATTTTCTTTATTTGGGTAAAATCAGCCGTTGATAATTGGTAGATATAAACTCCGCTTGGTAATTCTGCTGCATTAAAATCAACACTGTAATTACCTGCTTCTTTGTTTTCATTTACAAGAGTTGTTATTTCTTTGCCAAGAATATCATAAACTTTTAA
This sequence comes from Ignavibacteriota bacterium, assembly GCA_013285425.1. GTDB lineage: Bacteria > Bacteroidota > Ignavibacteria > Ignavibacteriales > Ignavibacteriaceae > IGN3. The sequence goes on along the minus strand of CP053447.1, from coordinate 3,518,074 downwards.
TGTTACAAATTGTTTGTTGGCAATTGCATACTGAATACTGGTTACAGGATTAAAGTGATTCGGGAAATTTTGATTTAAAGAAAATCTTGTTGGAATACTTATTTCAACTTCAATTGTATTTGAGTATTCAAACGTTCCATCCTAATCTATTTGTTTTAGTATGTATTGATATTTACCTGCAGAAAGATTTTCATCTACATAAGAATATGATTGCAGTTCTGTTGATGCTCCGCTTCCATTTACAAAACCGATGTTTTTCCATTCCTCATTTTTCGTATCTTGTCTTTCGATGTGAAATCCCAGATTATTTATCTCTGAGGCAGTAACCCAGGTAAGCAAAACATTATTACCGTTTACTTTTGTGGAAAAAGATGAGAGTTCGACAGGTACTGTTCTTCCTGCTGTTCTATACACTCCGTTCATATCTGCACCTGCCCAAATATATCCGCTTGAGTCAATTGCCAAACAAAGAACAGAATATCCTAAACCGGATAAACCATTAAAATAAAAAACCCCGAATGTTCGGGGTTTATCACACCTCAAAAAACTATTATTTCTTTTTGCTGTATTTTTTATTGAACTTCTCAACTCTACCAGCAGTATCAAGCAGTTTCTGCTTGCCTGTAAAAAACGGATGTGAACCGCTTGATATATCCAACTTTACTAACGGATAAGTCTTACCATCAGTCCATTCAATCGTATCATTTGTTTTAATCGTTGATCTGGTCAAAATTGCAAAATCACAAGATGCATCTTGAAATACAACTGGTTTATATTCAGGGTGAATTCCTGGTTTCATATCATTCCTAATTATTTGGTTTTTCAAAAATCGTGGCTGTAAATATATGTGTTTAAGCTAAATTATCCAATAAATGTTTTAAGGTGTTTTCTCTGATTTTTGTTCGTTATCAGCAGATTTTTGACTCTCAGTTTTCATTTTCAGCTGTTGAACTTCTTGTCTTTCCTGTGTGGATAAACTTCGCTGCATAAAATTTAAGTTTTTTTTTGCTTATTTCCTGTGAGCTTACATTAACCGGCACCTGAAATTGATTTTCTTCCAGCTTTTGAACTTCATTAGATTGATTGCTGTCAGCAGTAGATTTTTCATTATAAGATACTTCGGGAATTATACCGCGATTGGTACCAAGCACTCCCTCAGGCTTTTCCTCTTCACCCTTAGCTGTTTTATCCTTAAACCTTTCTTTTACTGATTCTTGCTTGATGGTTTTTTGTTCAGGTTTGGTTTCATTAGTTAGTTCTTCAGCCCCATTCTGAAGAATTATATCATCCATCGTTTCAGCTCTATAAATATCCTCTCTTAAGCGCGGTTCAATACTCAATGGATCTTCCATAACCTCTGGATTACCATCAACAACAAAGAAAATAATAATTGCTGAAGCCAGAACAACTGCAGCCGGTACAAGTTTTGGAGGAGTCAAAAGATTTTTCCAAAAACTTTTTTTCTGAGTTTTATCAGATGAATTAATCTTCCTTAATAACTCTGTTTCAAAGTTTTTTGGTGCATTAATACCGGGTAGATTTTTTAAATCTTCTAATAACTTTTTATTTATATCTTCATCACTCATTTGACTCAATCCTTATAAATATCTTTAAGATATTTTTGCAGCTCTGCTCTGCCGCGATTAATCCGTGATTTTACAGTTCCTATTTCAATTTGCATAATTTCTGCTATTTCTTCATAAGACAATTCCTGTATATCTCTTAAAATCACTGCTTCGCGATAAGTATCTCTAACTTTCAATAATGCTTTCTGAATAATTTCACTTTTAATTTTCATATCAGTCTGAATATCCGGTCTATAAGCTTCATCAGGAATATCAAATGTTTTTTGCTCTTCACCATAACTGTTAATGGAAAAGAAATTTTTCCTTCGCTTACGCTTATATTCAGTACGGGCAAGATTACCTGCAATTGTATAAATCCAGGTTGAAAATTTTGCCAAAGAACTATAGCTGTCTTTATATCTGTAAACTTTTATAAAAGTATCCTGCACTACATCCACACAATTATCATAATCACCAAGAAATCTGTACACAAAATTTATTAACGGATTTTTAAACCTGCTTACCAGAATCTCAAATGCTTTTTCATTTCCGCTGTTTTGAAATTCAAGTATAAGCTCTTCATCGGATAAATCGTTAAAATTTCTTTCCACCAGACAACTTTTACTTGGTTAGTATAAATTTTGTTTCAATTTTTATTTGAAAATTACTAAAAAGACCTGAATTATTATATGTTAAACTGATTTTCTCAGTCCTTAACTATTTCTGCAATTAAAACCGTAATTAGTGTATAATCATCAATTGATGTAGTTTTCGAAGAAATATCTGCTTTAAGCAATGCAGAAAAAACATCAGCAAGTTGTTTGTTTGAATATAATTTTCTCGCTTCACGATATTCAGGTAAGTAGTATGTATGTGTTCCCAGAATTCTTGCAAGCTGATATTCGTTCGTTTTCAAGTCATAAAGTTCTGTCAATCTTGCTAATCCTGTAAAATACTTATTAAGCATCCCAATTATTTGTATTGGACTAGTACCGTTTTTTAAAAGATTATATGCAACCTTTAATGCATTATTTTTATTTCTCTTTGCCAAAGCATTCTGCAAATCGAAAATAGTGTATTGTTTTAATGATGTTGAAAGTCCTCTTATACTTTCGATCGTTATTTCTTTGCTTTCACCGATATAGAGAATTATTTTCTCGAGCTGTGCTTCAAGCGAGCTTCTGTTTTCACCGGATATATCCATAAGCAGCTGTGCGTTTTCATAAGATATCTTTTTGCCGTTCTTTTCAGCAATTAAAATTATCCACTCTATTAAAGAATTTCCTTTTAACTCTCTGGCTTCAAAAAGATAGCCCTGATTAAAAAGTGTTTTATATGGTTCTGATTCGAGATTACTTACAGAGCCTTCGTGTAATAGAATAATAACAGAAAAGTCTGCCGGTGTCTTTAGATAAGTTAGCAGTTCTTTTTTATCTTTTACTTTTTCTGCTTGTCTAAGAGTAATAAGTTTTTTTTCAGAACCGAAAGGAAATGTTGAGGCTAATCCGATTATATTAGCAAAGGTTTGTTTTTCCCCGTAATAAGTTTCTTTATCGAAGTCAGAAGCAATAAAAGGATTTAAATACTCCTCAATAGCTTTATGTGCAGTTTCAATGCTGTATGTATCTTCCCCAAATAAGTAATAAACAGGTAAAATCTTTTTTTGTTTTAACTGTTTTTGTATTTCCTGAATTGCCTGAGCTTTGGTTTTTGCCATTGAATATAAAAAAGATGACATCTTTTAAGGATGTCATCTTATTTTTCTTTAATTATCTTTTTTCTATTGTTACGCTTTCCATTACAACATCTTTTAATGGTCTATCCTGTGGATTCCTTTCAACTTTACCAATTGCTTTAACTACATCCATCCCTTGAATGACTTTACCAAAAACAGTATGACGATTATCCAGCCAGGGGGTCGGGACCAGTGTAATAAAAAACTGACTTCCGTTAGTATTTGGTCCAGCATTAGCCATTGACAAAATACCTTCGCTATCGTGTTTTAATGAATCAACAAATTCATCATTAAATTTTTTGCCCCAAATACTTTCTCCGCCTCTTCCGGTTCCGGTCGGATCGCCGCCCTGAATCATAAAGCCATCAATAACTCTATGAAAAATTACACCGTTGTAATAACCCTTCTTTGCAAGTCCGACAAAGTTTTCTACGGTCTTTGGAGCTGCCTTTTCAAATAATTCCAGCTCAATGGTTCCCATATTTGTTTTAATTACTGCTACTGTTATGCTATCTGACATTTTTGCATTATCCTTTTTTTGTGATATTATGTTTGAAGTAAAGACAAGCGAAAATAAAATCGCTGTTAAAAAAAGTTTTTTCATTTTTCCTCCTTTATGGTTTTATAATATTTGAATAAAGTAAAATTAAAATTAACACACCAAGAGCTATCCGATAGAAAATAAAAACAAAAGTTGTATTCTTTTTCAAATACTTAAGTAAAAAATCTATTGCAAGATAACCACTGATACCAGAAATCAATGTGGCAATTATAAGATTAATAGCTATATCAAAATTAATAAATGCCAAAGATTCTTTTAATTGAAGCAAGCCGCTTGCAAGCACGGCAGGCACACTCAGAAGAAATGAAAATCTTGCGGCAACATCCCGTTTTAAACCTAAAAACAAACCTCCTGTTATTGTTGTTCCTGACCGCGAGGAACCCGGTATCAATGCTACTGCCTGTGCAATGCCAATCATAATAGAATCAAATAAAGTAATATCCTTCATATCTTTTTTAAATCCGGCGGTTTTTTCTGCTGCTGCCAGTATTACTGCCAGTACAATCAGACTTCCGCCAATTACATACAGGTTTTTTGTTAATGCTCCTTCAATTGCATCTTTAAATAATAATCCAATTACAACAATTGGAACCGTTCCGATAATTATCATCCAGCCAAGTTTTGAATTAAGAGTCTGCTCCGAATATTTAACTCTTTTTAGCAGATTATTTTGTATGAATTCAAGAAAAATCGTCCACAGATCTTTCCAGAAATAAACCAGAATTGAAACCATAGTTCCGAGTTGAATAACAGCAATAAAAGATGTCCATTGTTCCGGATGCTCTTCAGAAATTAAGCCCATAAATTTTCCTGCAAGAGTCAAATGACCGGTACTGCTTATCGGAAGAAATTCAGTAAGTCCCTGAATTATGCCCAAAATAATTGCATCAATAATACTCAAACAACCTCCTTAAAACTGATAAGAAATTCCAAGCCTGACACCAAACGACAATGAACTAAAATTTACACTCTCAACTTTATTTGCGGAAGCGTTACTGTCTGGCTCACCAAGTGAATCATATCGTATATCAGCAGCAATATGTGCATAAACATCCTTTGCGATAGCGGTATTTCCTGCAGCTCTTAACAGAAATCCAAACCCCAATGATGAGTAATCATAATTATTAGGATCTGCTGGAAGTTTTTCTGTAATATATAAAAGCCTTACACCGGCACCACCTCCAAATTTAAAGTTATATCCTTCGTCTGCAATTACAAAATTATATAACAACGAGGGCATAACTAAAGAATAGCTCAAATCGTAATTGCCGCTAAGCGAACTTCCATTGTAAGAATTTAACAAGTATCCGATTTCTAATTCAAGTTGTGAATTATCAGAAATCTTTCTGCCGTAAGAACCTGAGAAATTTACAGCAGAACTAAAATCACTAAGCTTGTCAGTATAATTTGCTTCAAGATAATCTTTTAATTCAGGAACACTGATAAAATCAATTCCCATCGATGCTCTTACTTCGTTTTCCTTTTGAGCCATTGTTAAAAAAGGAACTGTAATTAGTGCTAATACAAGAATTATATTTTTCATATTTCCCTTATTTCAGTTTCAACTACTTTAAATAAATTATCGCGGTGTTTATTAATTAAAAAAAACATTATAAGTGCGGTGATGATAAATAAAATATATCCTATAATATGTGTTAAAAATGCATAGGCAGCACTTATAGTTTCATCAAATCCGAAAATCAAAACTAATGATGACTTTGCAAGTGTATGATATGAACCTGTATTCCCGGGTGTAGGAATCATAACTCCTATTGCACTTATGCTCATAATAATCCATCCCATTCCAAATGTTACGGGTTGTACTTTTTGCATATCAAGCATCAGCATTCCGGCATAAGAACCAAATGCATACAAAACAATAATTGCAACCGACCAGAAAATCGTCCAGAAATAATTTCTTGTCCCTTTTATACTTGCAAAACCTTCGGCAAGCATTGTAAAGATATAAGCAGCTCTTTCAGCAAACTTGTCAGAGATTTTTCCAACAAATTTTATGATGAACACAGAAAATTTTTCTTTAGTCCGCAAAACAAAATAAACTAAAACGATTGAGATAATTGTAATTCCACCCATTATATAAAGAGAAGTAACAAGCCAGGGAAATTTTGCGGATAAACTTACTCCTGTTAAAAAAAGTGCAATTATAATTGATACACCAATCATTATAATATCAATAACTCTTTCAAGTATAACTGTTCCAAACATCGACGAACGCGATAATCCTTCCCATTTACCGATTAAAACAGCACGAGTGACTTCTCCAAGTTTTGGTGTAACACAATTAACTCCGTATCCAACCATCAAAGAACCAAAAAGATTTTTCATTGATGTATCTGGTTTAACAGAGTTTAAAATATACTTCCATCTAAGTGCACGGAAGTAATGCCCAAGCATCGTTATAATTATAAAAATTATAACCCAAAATAAATTTGCGCTGGAAACGATTTCAAGTACTTCGCTGAAATCTACATCATTAAATGCTATATATAAAAATATAATGGCAAGAATTATGGAAATCCCATAGTTTATCAGTGTACCGATTCTGCCAAATCTGTTAGGTTTATCTGATGTCAACTATAGCAGTTCCTTCCGGAGCAGTAAATGTAAACAATGACTCGGGTAAATTATTATTGAGTTTATAGTTTGAAAAACTAACCTCCATATCACCTACCGCCTGATTCATGATGACTGCTTTATCAATCAGATTATCTTTATTAATTGTTAACTTAATCTCGCCTGTACTGCTTTTTTTGGATTTCGGTTTTAAAACTAATACTGTTTTGCTTCCTTCGGATGATAAAGACAAATTACATTCCTTTGGATATTCATTTACAAGATAATCTATTGATAAAAGTCCTGCACCATTTTCATCATAATTGCTGATAATTACTTTTTTGTTCTTCTGATCATAATTCCACGAAGTCTTTCCGTCTGCAATAATTGTTTGACTACCAAACTCTAATCTTAAATTGTTTTCTTTTTTAAAGAATAACTTGCCGGATAAACTTGATTTGCCATTTGTGCTTTGAGTAACATTAGCACTTAAATCAGCAATAGAATTAATTTTTGATTGTAATGATTTTAAAACAGATTCTGCAGTCTGACTGAAAGAAACTGTTGAACAAAAAAGTATAATTAAACTTAAAATCGTTTTCATTTTGGACTCAAAATATTTTAATAAATAATTTTATGTTTTGACTACAAATTTCTAAGAATTGTTTCAAGCTGCTCTTCATTTTCAACAAGAACAGTTCTAGCTTTGCTTCCGTCATTTGGACCCACAATACCGGCTTCCTCAAGCTGATCAACAATTCTTGCAGCGCGCGAATAACCTAATTTTAATCTTCTTTGCAATAAAGAAACAGAGCCTTGCTGATGGCGAACAATTACTTTTGCTGCCTCCTCAAACATCGGATCTAAATCTGCTGAAACGCCTGTTGAAGATTCTTTTTTCTTATCATATAAAGAAGGTAAAAAATAAGGTTTGGAGTATGCCTGCTGTGAGTAAACAAAATTTGTAATCTTTTCAACTTCTTCGGTAGAGATAAAGGCATTTTGAACACGAATCGGTTTTGGTGAACCAGTTGGAAGAAACAGCATATCACCTCTGCCAAGCAGCTGCTCAGCTCCGTTCATATCAAGTATTGTTCTGGAATCAATTTTTGTTGCAACCTGATATGCAATCCGGGAACTGAAATTTGCTTTGATAACGCCGGTAATAACATTAACTGAAGGACGCTGAGTTGCAAGCACAAGATGAATTCCAACTGCACGCGCAAGTTGTGCTAATCTTGTAATCGGTTCTTCCACATCCTTGCCGGCAGTAATCATCAAATCTGCCAGCTCATCAACAACAACAATAATATATGGAATAGGGTGATGTTTAATTGTATCGGTATCGTGTGGTTTTGTTTTAGGGTCTTTAACTTTTTTATTATAATCAACAATATTGCGTACCCCGGCTTTTGCAAGTTTATCATATCGTCTTTCCATTTCATACTCAACGCTCTTTAACATCAGCACAGCATTCTGAGGCTCTGTTATAATCTCTTCATCAAGATCGGGCGAAACTGCCAAATAATGTTTGCGTAATTTATTGTAGAAAGACAGTTCAATTTTTTTTGGATCAACCATTGTAAACTTAACTTCTGAAGGATGCTTTGTATAAAGCAAACTGCTGATTATCATATTAATGCCAACACTTTTTCCAGATCCGGTTGATCCGGCAATCAGTAAGTGCGGCATTTTAGCAAGATCTGCAACATACACATCCCCGCTGATGGTTTTTCCTAATGCAAGAGGAAGTTCAACTTCAGACTCATTTATTCTGCCAATAACTGAGCGTGCATTTACCAATGATGCTTTTGCATTTGGTATCTCTACTCCGATTGCACTTTTACCGGGAATCGGAGCAATGATTCTTATTCCGCGTGCTGCAAGTGCAAGTGCAATATCATTTTCCAAACCAACTATTTTACTGATCTTAACTCCAGGCGCAGGAACGATTTCATAAAGTGTAACAACCGGACCAGGAGTAACAGAAATATCTTTTATTTCAATATCAAAAAGCTTCAGCTTGTCTTTAAGTAGTTCTGCATTGCGGGTAAGTTCTTCTTCAGCAACTTTATAATCTTCTTCCGGTGCCATATCCAGCAAATCCAGTCCGGGTAACTTATACTCAATTTCTTCTTCCCACTGATTTGGCAGTTTCATCTCGTTTTCAGTTTCCGACTTCTCTTTCTTCTCGGGAAGCTCTCCGGTCTTTACAATATCAACTTTTTTGTTTTCGTCATTAACTACTTCATTTTCAGGTTCAGGAACAGGTGCGTCATTTTTCCGTATTATTCTGATATTAGTTTGTTCCTCTGCTTCAGTTTCCATTAAATCAGCGGCTGATAATTCTTCTTTATTATATTTTTCTTTTTTCTTTCTTTTATCGTCACTTAATTTTTTGATCTTGTCAAGATTTTCCTTTTCCTTTACTTCTATTTTCTCTTTCAGTTTTTGATCTTCTTCAACATTCTCATTAAATGAAAAAATATCTTTAAAGAATAAAAGAATATTTTTTATATCAATATCAACTGCAAAGATCAGTAAAGAAACAAAACCAAATCCCAATAAAAGAATACTTCCTATTCCGCCGATCAATCCGCTTAAAAATTTACCTATATAATCGCCAATAAATCCTGAAAGCTCGTAAGTTGATCCGAATAAATCGTAATTAGACCGCAGCACTCCAAAAAATGAGGCAATAATTAAAGTGCTTATTAATAAAAGATTTGAGAGATGTAATCTGAATTTAAAATCGATAGTCTTAAAAAATGATATTCCCCATAAAAAAAGAACTACCGGAATTGTGATTGAGAAATATCCAAATGTAGCTTTAACAAAGAACTTCGCAATGTGTGCACCTGTTACTCCAAGCCAATTTTGTATATCTATTCTTTCATCAAATGATTTTATAAAATCAGCAGGCAGATTAGTAAGATTAGCTTCATCAAAACGATCGAAAGTTATTATGCTGAAGAAGAGCACAATCGCAAAAACAACAAGAAACAATCCTAGTATCTGTCTCTTGTTTTTTGATGTAAAGGTAAAGTAGCTTTTATCTGAGCTGTCTTTAGTGCTTTTTCCTTTTACATTTTTTTTCTTCTTCAGTGCCATTAAATGTTATCTAACTAATCAACTTTAAGTTTTTTTAGAACACCATTTGAATAAGATGGAATAATATTTAATATACCAATCTGACCACAATATTCAAGGTCTGCTTCAAATCCATTTTCTAAAAGAATTTTACCATGATCAGATTCACGCATCATTTTAACAAGGTTGTTTTTATATTTATCATACAAAGCAAGAACCGCCGTACCTGAATCATTTAATGAGATATCTTTTTTCACTTCTTTAATCTTTGAAATTAACATCCCAGCACAAACAGAGTCTTCAATAGAAAGAAAATTGTTTCTACCGGCACAAATAATTTCTATATCAGTATCAAACGTTTTCAGATGATCAGCAACAGCATCAATATTTATAAATGAACAAGTAAAAAGATTTTCAGAGTATCTTGTTTTAACAATAGCTTTGCTTCCGTTTGTTGTGAACAAAATAATCGACTTGCCTTCGACTACTTCTTTAGTATATTCAAATGGCGAGTTTCCAAGTGCAAAGCCTTCGATTTTTTTTGTATTTCTTTCACCGCCGAGCAAAGTCTGTCCGCCAAATATTCCGCCCGAAACTTTAACAGCAAATTCAACAGATGCAACAGGAATAATTTCTTTTGCACTATTATTAATCGCCGTTGCAATTGTTGATGTAGCCCGAAGTACATCTATTACAACGGTGGTTTTACCTGTAAAGTACAGTTCATCAACAATAACTGATGAAAGAAAAACATTTAACTTCATATCAATAATTATCTTTTTACAAACGGAAGTTTAACAACCTTAGCAGGAATTTCTTTTCCACGAATTAAGAAGTTAACATCAGTTTCAATTTCCGAAAATTCAGTTTCAACATAACCTAATGCAATTGGTTTATCAAGCATCGGGCTTACAGTACCGCTTGTTACTGTTCCAATCTTTTTATTATTTACAGAGATATCATAGCCATGTCTTGGAAAAGTTTTTTCGTCAGAAGTTATGGCTACAAGTTTTCTTTTTAATCCATTTTCTTTAATCTTAACCAAAGCATCTTTTCCGATAAAATTCTGTTTTGAAAGTTTTGTTATCCATCCTAAACCAGCTTCCAGCGGATTTGTAGTTTGATCAATGTCATTACCATATAAACAGAAACCCATTTCTAACCTTAATGTATCTCTTGCAGCTAACCCAGCCGGCTGAATGTTAAATTCTTTCCCGGCCTCAAAAATTTTATTCCAAAGTTCCTCAGCAGTTTTTTCATCACCTTTAAAATAAAGCTCATATCCAACTTCGCCGGTATAGCCTGTTCTGGATAATATCATATCAACACCTGCGAGCTTTAAATTAGTAAAATGATAATACTCCATATTGATCTGTGTATCAGTTAATTTTTGTAGTGTGTTCAATGAATTCGGACCTTGTACCGCAAGCAGAGAATAATTATCGCTTTCATTTCTTAATTCAACTCCAAACTGATTATTTTCTTGCATCCATTTAAAATCCTTCTCAATGTTCGATGCGTTAATTACAAGCAAAAATTCATCGTCAGCAATTTTATAAATAAGCAGATCATCAACAATACCGCCGTCTTCATAGCACATTGCAGAATACTGCACCCTGCCAGTTTGCAGTTTTGAAGCATCGTTTATTGCAACATGCTGAATGAAGTCCAGCGCCTTTTCTCCTTTTACAAAAACTTCACCCATATGTGATACATCAAAAACACCGACAGAATTTCTTACTGATTTATGTTCAGAAATAATTGATGAATACTGTATGGGCATCTCGAATCCGGCAAACTCAACTAATTTAGCACCCAGTTTTTTATGAATATTATAAAAAGTTGTTCGTTTCATTTTATCATTCCAAAAAGTTAATAGAATTATTTGTTTTGAGATTTCTTCCAATCACTTAAAAACTTTTCCAGACCTAAATCTGTTAAAGGATGGTTGAATAATCTATCAATAACAGAAAAGGGCATAGTGCACACATCAGCGCCCATCATCGCTGCTTCAACCACGTGCAATGGATGTCTGATACTTGCAACAAGAATTTCGGTTTTATAATTATAATTTTTATAGATCTGAATAATCTGTGAAATCAGCTCCATTCCATCGTGGCTTATATCATCAAGTCTGCCGACAAAAGGACTTATATAAGAGGCTCCTGCTTTTGCAGCAAGTAAAGCCTGAGATGGCGAGAAACAAAGTGTAACATTGGTCTTAATATTTTCCGAGGATAATGTACGAACAGCTTTTAATCCTTCTTTTATCAGCGGCACTTTAATAACAATGTTATGATGAATCTTTGCAAGCTCGTGTGCTTCTTTTAATATACCATTATAATCTGTAGAAATAACTTCTGCGCTTACAGGACCATCAACTATTGCAAGAATTTCATCGAGTAACTTTCTAAAATCTTTTCCCTCTTTAGAAACAAGCGATGGATTTGTAGTAACACCGTCAAGGATACCGAGCGCAGCTGCTTCTTTAATTTCATTTATATTAGCTGTATCGATAAAAAATTTCATATCAATTCTCCATATAATTTATTTAAACTTTTCTGTTAAATCTATTCCTGTTCTTTTAGAGAAGAATTTAAATCTGCCAATTTGAATACCTGAATCTTCTTCAATTGTAAATTTAACTAAAAACTTAAACTGAATTTTTGTAAATCTTCTATTCTGCAATCTCGAAGCATCTGTTGGATGACATTTAATTATCAGACTGAATCCGCCAAAATATTTTCTGTATTTCTTAAGCCAATCTTCAATATCATAGACAAGGTGTGATTCTTTAGTCATAAAGCCGGTACCGCCGCAAACAGGACAAACATCTTTCATTGCCTGCATAATATTTTGTCTGATTCTTTGTCTTGTAATCTGAACTAATCCAAAATCACTCATAGGCAGAACAGAAACTTTAGACCGGTCTTTTCTAAATTCTTTTTTTAACTCATCATAAATTTTTTTCCGGTTCTTTTCTTCTTCAAGATCAATAAAATCAATCACAATGATTCCGCCGATATCCCTTAATCTTAATTGTCTGGCAATTTCGCGTGATGCTTCCAAATCTGTTTTTAGGGAATTCAATTCCTGTTCTTTGCTTTTTGCATATCTGCCACTATTAACATCAATTACAACCATTGCTTCGGTATGTTCAATTATAAGATAGCCCCCGCTTGGCAGAGGAACTTTCCTGCCCATAAGAGTTGTAATCTGTTCTTCAATCTTAAACTCATCAAAAATTGATGAAGAAGATTTATACAGCTCAATTTTTTCCAATAAATCCGGCTGAATAAGCTGAACATAACTCTTTATCTGTTTAAAAAGTTTTTTTGAATCAACAAACACTTTGGAAACATCGGGAGTAAGCAGGTCTCTTATTACGCTGTCAGTTGTGCTTAAATCCTGATGAACAATTGTCGGAGGTTCTTCACTCTTTGCTGTTGATTCAATACTCTTCCACGTTTTAACAAGATTTGTCAAATCGTCTTTAACAGCATCTTCGGTTTGATCTTTTGCAACTGTTCTTATTATCAGTCCGCAATTAGGGGGAATAATCCCTCGTGCTATGTTTCTTAATCTTCTGCGTTCTTTGTAATCGGAGATTTTTTTTGAAATGCCTATCTTGTTATCAAAAGGAAGCAGAACACAGAATCTGCCGGCAATAGATACAGAAGAAGTAACGCGGACACCCTTATTATTGACAGGTTCTTTGGTTATCTGAACAAGGATCTCTTCCCCTTTACGAAGTTTCGGAACTTCAAGCACTGCAGCGTTTTTTGTCCCGCTGGTATCATTTGATTTTATTGATTCATCATCGTCTGCATCTTCAACATCCGAATCTTCATCACCAAGCATATCCTGAAATTGTTTTGTACGCTGTCCAATATCTGAAAAATGAAGAAATGCATCCTGCTTCATTCCGATATCAATAAATGCGGCTCTTATCCCGGGAAGAACTCTTGCAACTCTTCCAAGATAAATATCCCCAACCATTCTTCTGTTTTCGGGATAATCAACAAAAAAGTCGACTAAATTTCCATCTTCCGTAATGGCAACGCGTGTCTGATTGGAAGATGAATTTATTATAATTTCTTTTACCATAATTGGAAAACTCTTTATATGAAATAAAATATTTCAGTATTAAAAACCTTTTAAACTCTATATTAAACAGAGAATTACTCTGATTGCTGTACAGTCCCAAACAACTTAATATTAAGATTGGCTGGGCTGTAATGATTTTAAAAATATTTATTAATGCAAGCAGCATTAAAAACCTGTATAAAAAACTTTTTAAAATAGCGTCATTCCCATAAAAGCAGAAATCCAAATCTGTATAGATGAATTCCTGTTATTATGAGAATGACCAATTGTTACTTTTCGGTAATCTGCTGATCAGCCTGCTTATTTTTCTTTGCTTCTTTTTCAGCGGCTTCCATCAACAATTTTTTTCTGCTTAAAGAGAACTTTCCGTTTTCAATCTTTAAGAGCTTTACCTGGAGCTTATCCCCAACTTTTAAATAATCAGATACTTTATTAACCCGTTTAACATCTATTTCAGAGATATGAAGTAATCCTTCTTTGCCGGGAAGAATTTCAACAAATGCGCCAAAGTCAGCTATCTTGGTTACAACCCCATCATATACTTCTCCAACCTCTGGCGTTGCAGTAAGTTTCTTGATATAGTCTTTTGCTTGTTGTGCGCTGTCTTTATTTGGTGATGCAATATGAACTGTTCCGTCATCTTCAATATTAATATCAACACCAAATAATCTTTGCATACCCTGAATAGTTTTTCCGCCTGGACCAATCACCAGACCAATCTGATCTTGTGCAATATTCATAGTAATTAGTCTTGGAGCATAGGGTGAAAGTGTTTCTCTTGATTTATCAATGGCTTCATTCATCTTACCAAGTATATGCATTCTTCCTTCTTTAGCCTGATGGAGAGCATTTTCCATGATCTCAAAAGATATTCCCTGAATTTTAATATCCATCTGAAAACCGGTAATACCATCGCTTGTTCCGGCAACTTTAAAATCCATATCACCAAGATGATCTTCGTTACCAAGTATATCAGAAAGGATTGCATACTGTCCATCCTCTTTAACCAACCCCATAGCAATACCTGAAACAGCTTTGCTAATTGGAACACCGGCATCCATCATAGCAAGTGAGCCGGCACAAACAGTTGCCATTGATGATGAACCGTTTGATTCCAGAATATCTGATATAACTCTAACAGTATAAGGAAACGCATCATCTGCAGGAAATACCTGCTTCAAAGATCTTTCCGCAAGATTACCATGCCCGATTTCTCTTCTTCCAACTCCGCTTAATCTTCCGACCTCACCAACGCTAAACGGCGGAAAGTTGTAATGGAGCATAAATTTCTTGGTGTATTCCTGCATTAAACCATCAACTGTCTGTTCATCGTTTTTAGTTCCGAGTGTAACGGTTGTTAATGATTGAGTTTCACCGCGTGTAAATAATGCAGAACCATGTGTTCTTGGTAAATTACCAAGTTCAATTGTTATCGGTCTGATTTGTTTTGTATTTCTTCCATCAAGACGAATTCCTTCTTTAAGTATTCTTTCACGCATAAGGTCTTTCTCCATATCGTGAAGAACCTCTTTGATAACTTTTTCCTGCTCGGGATATTTTTCAGCTAATGATAATTTGACAAACTCAGCAAGTTCGCCGTTTTTATCTGCTCTTTCCTCTTTAGACAGAACAGAATAAACAATTTCCTTAAATTTTACTTCAGCAAGATCGTAAATATCTTTTTTAAGATTTTCATCAATTGTTTTTTCTTCAACAACCCACTTGGTTTTACCGGCTTCAGCCCTTAGTTGATTTTGAAGTTCAACAATTTTCTTAATTTCTATCTGTGCAAATTTTAAGGCATCCAATAATTCCTGTTCGCTTACTTCTTTAGATTCACCCTCAACCATCATAATTGAATCTGCAGTACCCTGCAACAACAAGCTCTATATCGCTTAACTTGATCTGCTCCTGAGTCGGGTTGACAATAAACTCACCGCCAATTCTTCCAACTCTTACTTCTCCCATTGGTCCATCAAACGGAATATCCGAAACAACAAGCGCAGCCGAGGCTCCGCAAGCCGCTAATACATCAGGGTCATTTTCACCATCATAAGAAAAGACCATTGCAATAACCTGTGTTTCATTTAAGAATGCTTCGGGAAATAAAGGTCTTATTGGTCTGTCGCATAATCTTGCACTAAGAATTTCTTTTTCAGAGGGTCTTCCTTCACGCTTGATATAACCGCCGGGAAATTTTCCAGCGGCAGATGTTTTTTCGCGATATTCAACCTGCAATGGAAAGAAATCCTGATCAGGTTTTGATTCTGTTGAAGCAACAGCAGTAACAAGCACCATTGTATCACCGTATCCAACCATAACAGAGCCATTAGCCTGTTTTGCATATCTTCCGGTTTCTATTGAAAATAATCTTCCGCCTATTTCAACTTCTTTCTTAACGATCATTTTTTAACCTTACTTTCTAATATTCAATTCTTTAATTATTACTCTATAGCGTGATATATCTTTTTTCATCAAATAATCAAAGCAGTCTTCTTCTTTTACCAACCATCATCATTAATCCTCTTCTTGAATGATGATCTTTTTTATGAGTATCAAAATGGTCTGTTAAATCGTTAATTCTTTTTGTTAAAAGTGCAATCTGCACTTCAGGTTTCCCTGAGTCTTTTTCGTTGTTGCCAAATTTTTTAACGATCTCAAGTTTTTCTTCTTTTGTCATTGTATCTATCCTTTGTTTTGATTGTACGATATAATTCCAGAATTAACCAGAATTAATTATTTAGTTTATTAAAAATCTTATATCCGTTTTCTTTGTCTGTATTCATCTGGTTAATTAATTCTTCGGCGGAGTTAAATTTCACCTCGCCCCGTAATCTTTCAACCAATTCTGTTGTCACTTTAGCTCCATAAATTTCCCGGTTGAAATCATAAATATATACTTCGCTTACAAGTTCACCCTGGTTATAAAAAGTCGGGCGTTTACCAATGCTTAATAACCCAGTATGCCTTTCATTTTCAACCATCACCTTAACAGCATAAACTCCGCTAGCCGGTAAAAGTTTTTCCTGTGAAGATAATTTTATATTAGCAGTTGGAAAGCCAAGCTCTCTACCGCGCTTATCGCCGCCTACAACAATTCCGCTAAATTCATAATTTCTGCCAAGAAGTTTATTTGCTCTGATAATATCCCCTTCGGCTATTGCATTTCTAATTTTTGTGCTGCTGACTGCTTCGCCATCAATCATAAAAGCTTCTGCTTTAGTTACAATAAAACCTTCTTTGTCTGCAATCTTCTGTAATAATTCAGCGTTTCCTCTTCGTCCTTTCCCAAAATGATGATCATGTCCTAATACTATTTCTGTTAAACCAATACCGTTTATTAAATAATCATATATAAAATCTTCTGCACTCAACGATGCAAACTCTTTTGTAAAATTTATAATTAAAAGATTTTCAACCCCAAGTTTTTCAAGAAGTTCTATTTTTTCCTCTTGTGTTGTCAGCATTTTTACAGAATTATCATTGCCTAAAATTGTTCTCGGATGCGGATAAAATGTAATCACAACATTTCTGCATCCCTTTTCTTTTGAACAACTCACTAATCTGCCGATAATTTTTAAATGACCCGGATGAATTCCATCAAAAGTGCCAAGTGTAAGAACAGTATTTTTATTTTTTTTTAAATCTTTAATACTATAAAAAATCTGCATCTAAAATTTCATCACAAAAACTTGTTATTAAAATCCTGTCATCCTGCGTTTGCCGAAGTATGACTTTCTAATTTCTCCATCACACTTCGATAAACTAAGCGTGACAAACATAAAAACAATTACTTTACAAAGTTCTGAACATAGAAGAAAACTCATTCATTTCATAAGCATCATCAACTTTATATTCACCTATTTCAGTTCTTCTCAGTAAACTTAAAATGCCGCCGCAGTTAAGTTCATTCCCAAAATCGTTTGCTATTGTTCTTATATAAGTTCCTTTTGAGCAGACAATTTCAAAATGGATATCAGGCAAATCAATCTTTAGTATTTCAAAAGAAAAAACTTCAACCTGTTTTGGTTCCCGTTCAACTTCTTTTCCAGCTCTGGCAAATTTATATAGTGCTTTGCCTTTATGTTTTACTGCTGAATACATCGGCGGAACCTGCAAAATTTTTCCTAAGAACTTATTTCGAACTTCAATAATTTTATCCTGAGTCAGACTATCAGGCAATATCTTTTCGGTTACATCAGTTGCCAAATCCATCGACGGCGAACTTTTACCAAGGGTTATAATTCCGGTATATTTTTTTCTTTTTTCCTGGTAATCAGAAATCACTTTAGTGTTTTTACCCGTGCATACTATCAGCAACCCCGTTGCAAGCGGATCAAGTGTGCCTGCATGTCCAACTTTTTTAACCTTTATCAGTTTCCTGATTTTTGAAACAACATCAAACGAAGTCCAGTTTACAGGCTTATCAATCAGTATTACCTGACCGGATAAATAATCAAGATTCTGCGGATCCTTCGTTTGTCTTGTTATTATCATTTTCGTGAATTTTCTTAATCAGCCCTTCAATCTTTTCAACATAGTCAAGCGTATCATCAATGAAAAATTTTAGTTCGGGAATAAATTTCATCCTTATTCTGTGTGCAAGTTCAGATCTTATAAATCCTTTTTTAAGATCAATCTTATCCAGAACAAGTTCACGCTTTTCCTTTTCCAGAACAGATAGATAAATTTTTGCAATTTTCAGATCCGGACTAACTCTAACATTTGTAATTGTAACAAAGCCCAGATCTGTTTCTGAAAGTTTATGCAGAAAGATTAAACTAATTTCTTCTTTTATAAGCTGTTCAACTTTATCAACTCTATACGACATAAATCATCCGGAATAACTAATAACAATTAAGCAAGGGTTTTCTTTGTTTCTACAAGTTTAAATGCTTCTATTATATCACCAACCTTTACATCGTTATAATTGTCAATATTCAATCCGCATTCGTATCCTGCATCAACTTCTCTTACATCATCTTTAAATCTTCTTAAATTTCCTATTGATCCTTCGTGAATTACAATTCCATCGCGAATCAATCTTATTTTGTTGCTTCTTGCAATCTTACCATCCAAAACATAGCATCCTGCAACTGTACCCGATTTCGGAACTTTAAAGGTATCTCTTACTTCAACTGTTGCAGTAACTTCTTCAGAGATAACCGGTGATAACAATCCTTCGAGTGCAGACTTAACTTCGTTTATAGCATCATAAATAATACTGTAAAGTCTTATATCAACTTTTTGGTTCTCAGCAAGTTTACGCGCATTAATATTCGGTCTTACGTGGAAACCAATAATAATTGCATTTGATGCTGCAGCAAGAAGAACATCACTTTCTGAAATTCCTCCAACTCCTTTATGAATCACCCGGACAACTACTTCCTGATTGCTGAGTTTCATTAATGAATCAGATAAAGCTTCTATAGAACCATCCACATCACCTTTAACAATAAGCGCAAGCTCTTTAACTCCGCCAATACTAATTTGTTTAGCGATCTCATCAAGTGTAATATGATGTACCTGTTTCTGGTCTTGTTCTCTTTTTAACTGCTGTCTCTTCACGCTTATTTCACGTGCTTCGCGCTCTGAATCAAGAACAATAAATGTATCACCAGCCTGGGGTGCACCTTCAAAGCCCAATACCAAAACAGAAACAGATGGAGCAGCTTCGCTGACTTTATTTCCTCTTTCGTCAAACATCGCTCTAACTTTACCATAATGAATTCCTGCTACGAACGGGTCCCCAACTCTTAAAGTACCTTTTTGAACAAGAATAGTTGCTGTGATACCGCGTCCTTTATCGAGTTCTGCTTCAACAACAGCACCGCGGGCAAGTCTGTCAGGATTAGCTTTAAGATCAAGTAATTCGGCTTCAAGCAGAATTTTTTCAAACAATACATCAACATTTAATCCTGTTTTTGCTGAAAGCTGTACGCATTGATACTTACCGCCCCAGTCCTCAACAAGTACATTTCTATCAGCTAATTGCTGTTTAATTCTATCAGGATTAGCACTGGGTTTATCAATTTTATTAATTGCAATTATAATCGGTACACCAGCAGCCTGTGCGTGATTTAATGCTTCAACTGTCTGAGGCATCACCGCATCATCTGCGGCAACTACGAGAACAACTATATCAGTTAATTGAGCTCCGCGTGCGCGCATTGCAGTAAATGCTTCGTGTCCGGGTGTATCAAGAAATGTTATTTGTTTTCCATCTCCTCTATCAACTCTATATGCTCCGATATGCTGTGTAATTCCGCCTGATTCGCCTGCTACAACATTAGTTCTTCTGATATAATCAAGCAATGATGTTTTACCGTGATCAACATGACCCATAATTGTTACAACCGGGGGACGAGGTTTAAGGTCTTCTTCATCATCTTCAACATCTTTTAAAATATCAGCAGTATATTCTTTCTGAAATTCAACTTCAAACCCAAATTCATCAGCAACCAATGTAATTGTTTCAACATCAAGCCTCTGATTAATTGAAACCATTAATCCAAGACCTATACATTTTGAAATAACTTCACCAACCGGTACTTCCATTAAGTTTGCGAGTTCGCTAACGGCAATAAACTCATTTACCCTAAGAACTTTTGAATCGAGATATTTTTGTTCCTGCAGTCTTTCTTCCTCAGCTTCTCTCTCTTTTCTTTTTTTCTTTCTTACAGCAGCTCTGTTAGTAAGAACAGTATCATCCATACTAAGCATCGTTTGTTTAATTGCTGCTTTTACATCTTTCTCATCTATTTCAAATTTTTTAACACGCTTTTTCTTCTTAGTAACGCTTACATCTTCAACCGGGGCTTCTGCACCGGTCTTCCTTTTTGTTTTAGGTCGTTTCTTCTTTTTTACTGTTTCAGATGCGGTTTCCTGAGTCTGCTGTTTCTTCTCTTCAACATCTTGCGGCGGCTGTTTGCTTTGTTTAACGACTTGCTTTTTGTCTTCACTAAGATCAATCTTGCCGACTACTTTTAATCCGCGTTTTTTGCCTGCCTCAATGTTAGCAGGAGATTTAAACCGCTCTGTTGCAGCAATTACCGGCACAACTAAATTGAGTTTTGCATCCTCAACAACCGGTTCGGGTTTAGCAGCCTCTTTCGGCTCCTCCTCAATTATTTCAGGAGTTTCAACAACTTCAATTGCCGGTTCAACAGTTTCCTCTGCAGTAACATCGGTTATTACAATGTCTTTTTCTTCAGTTACCTTTTGTTCTTCTTCTTCAACCTTAGTAATCTTTTCTTCTTTTTCTACTTTATCAGCACGCTTTTTATGAAACTCTGCAATTTTTTTATAATGCTGTTCAGCTTTTTCAATATCCTTTTTAAAATGCGCATTTATCTCATTTATCATATCTTCCGTTAAGGTTGATTGATGAGATTTAATTTCATATCCCTTATTTCTCAGAAACTCAATGAGATTTTCTGAAGAGAGATTTATCTCCGCAGCATATTTATATAATCTTATTTTAGGTGCTTTAGTTTCAGACATTTAGCAGTTACCTTATTTTGGGCTATTCTTCTTCCTCAAACTGAGATTTAATTAATTCGAGTATCTCTTCTATCTTTTCATCATCAAACTCTTCGATCTCTTTTAATTTTTCGGGACCGGCTGTTAACACTTCGATAGCTGTATCATACCGGTGATTGATCAGAATTTCATAAACATCGGCACCAAGTTCTTCTTTAAGATCAATTAGCTCAATATCCTCTTCATATTCTTCAAATGGTTTTTCTTCGCGCAATATTTCTATATCATAACCTGTCAGTTTCATTGCCAGGCGAATGTTAACTCCATTTCGCCCTACAATTAAAGAAACCTGATCGCTATCGGCAGTAACAATTGCTTTTCTTTCATCTTCATATAGTTCAATTTTCTTAAGCTTTGCTGGTGCTAAAGCTTTTTGAATAAAAATAATCGGATCATCAGAATAGCTAACGACATCTATATTTTCTTTATTTAATTCACGTACTATTGCATGAATTCTTACACCTTTCATTCCAACGCAAGCACCAACAGCATCTATTCTTTGATCCTGAGATTCAACAGCAATCTTAGCCCTTTCACCGGGTTCGCGGGCAATGGATTTTATTTCAATTATTCCATCATAAATTTCCGGAATTTCTATTTCAAACAATCTTCTTAAGAACATATTATCTGCTCTTGAGATTACTATTACTGGTCCGCTATTACCTTTTTTAACTTCCTTAACAATGGCTCTAATTGTTTCTCCTTTTTTATATTTTTCAAAAGGAATCTGTTCGTTTCTAGGAAGCATCAACTCGTTTTTATTATGATTAACAAGGATATCATTTTTTCTTATCTGATAAATATCTCCGACAACAATTTCACCAAGTAATTCATTGTATTCGTTATAAACTATTTCTTTTTCTAATTCACGTATTTTTTGATTTAAGCTTTGCTTAGCAAGAACGACCAGTCTTCTTCCAAGCGAGGCAAGTTCAATTTTTTCAACATATTCTTCGCCAACTTCAAGCTCATCTTCATTCCCCCTTTTATTTACTTCATCAATTCCTATCTGTGTATTAGGGTCTTCCACAACTTCAACTATTTCGCGTTCGAGAAAAATTTCAATATCTCCGCGGTCCATATTTACAACAACATCAAATTTTGCTTCATCTCCGAATTTTTTTCTTACAAGCAAACCAAAAATTTCCTCGAGAATTCCACCGAGTACATCTCTATCAATGCCTTTTTCTTTTACCATTTGGGCAAAAGATTCGACAATCTCACTGTTCATTTATTATCTCCTCTTACTAAGAAAAACTAATTAATACTTTTGCTTCAATAATCTGATTAAACTTAATTAAAATGTTCTTATCTTTTGTCTGAAAAGTTAGTTCATCTCTTTCAACCGAGATTAACTTTCCGGTAAACTTTGCTTCTGAATCTGCTGCTTTATAAACTATTTCAAAATTTCTGTTAATGTGTTTAGGATATTGTTTCAAGAATTTTAGTGGTCGGTCAACTCCGGGAGAAGATACTTCCAGCCTGTAAGATTCTTTGATTAGGTTTTCTGACTCAATAATTTCAGTCAGTTCGCGGCTCATCTCTGCAAGATCATCGGCACTAACATTTTTTTCCGCATCAACAAAAACTTCTAAAATTCTTTTTCTGCTATCACCCCTGATTATAACATCAATTACAAAATAGCCAAGCTTTTCGGCTAAATCGTTCGAAATTTTAACAATATTTTCTTTAAACTTATCCATACCAACAAAAAACGCCCTCAACGGGGCGAATCAGCAGGCGAAAAATAGGATTAATTATCATTACAAACAAGATAATTAAAACCTAAAATCTCACGATGATTTGTATAATCGTCGATTTTTTAGCAAAATTAAACTTTTTTAATTGTCAAAAATTTAACCTCTGCATCTTTTTGACAGTAATTGTGTGCAACCTGCCATACATTGTTTACTCCTTATCTTGATAATCAGGGGCAAATTGCCGGAGAGTTTCCTGAACAAACTCCATATCTTGAGTGGAAGAGCAGTATTTACCCTGCACTTAATACTCAATGTCAGGATTGCCACATGCCTATGATAACAGATTCCGTGGATATTGCTTCAATAGCACAATCTCACCAGGTTTACCGGACACCATTTTGGAAACACGCTTTTGTTGGCGGAAACGTTTATATGTTAAATATGCTTAAAGATAACATTCAAACTCTCGGCTTAACTGCTTCATCAGAAAATTTTGATTCCACAATAGCACGCGCAAAAGAGAATCTTACTGAAAAAGAATTTGATCTTTTCATTACTTCCGCATATGAAAATGATTCATTAAACGTTTTTGTAAAGATTGAAAATAAAACCGGGCATAAAATTCCAAGCGGTATTCCGTTTAGAAGAATGTGGGTTCACCTTAAAGTTACAGATCGAAACAGAAATGTAATCTTCGAGTCAGGCGATTGGGATGAACAGGGTGAGATCATTGATCTTGATGCAGAATTTGAACCACATTAACAGTTAATAAAAAATCAGAATGATGTTCAGATCTATGAGGGTGTTATGGTAGATGTTGATGATTCTGTTACTTATACTTTACTGCGCGCTTCGGAATTTATTAAAGATAACAGAATTCCGCCAAAAGGATTTACCTCAACACATCCAAGCTATGATACAACAGCTATTTATGGTAATGCCTTTCTCGATCCGGACTTTAATAAGGAAAACTTGACCGAAGGGACAGGAAGTGATATTGTTAATTACAGGATTCCAGTTACGAATGGATTAACTTACAAAGTTTACGCTCAAGTTTGCTTTCAAACCATTAAACCAAGAGTTGTGGGTAATATGGCAAACATAAACGTGCCGGATATTAACCAGTTTGTACAGATGTACAATGCTTTACCCAACGTACCATTTATTATGAAGTCTGATTCCTTAAGTGTTTTTGTCACGGATGTAGAAGATAACTCAAGCCAGATAACGGGATTTAAACTTTTACAAAACTATCCTAATCCATTTAACCCGGCAACAAAAATAAATTATGAAGTATCAGCGCCAGCAAGAGTTATTATAAAAATATATGATGCTCTTGGTAGCGAAGTAGCAACTCTGGTTGATGAGTCCAAATCCATTGGAAGATATGAGGTTGGATTTAATGCTGCTGATTTAAGCAGCGGACTTTACTTCTATAAACTTGAGGCAACTACAAATAACAAAAATTCTTTTAGAGATGTTAAGAAGATGATACTACTCAAGTAATGTTTAATGTTATATGATTAGTGTTTAATGATTTAGTTTTATTTCTTTCCTTGAACATTTAACAATTATAAGGCGGTCTTTTGATCGCCTTTTTTAAAGTTAATTTTTTTTCTGCGTCATATTTATCGCTAATATTTTTACAAATTGTAATTTTGTAAAATTTCTTTTGAACTTTTTTACCTGCCTGAATAAAAATCTCTTGGAAAACCAATCTATACTTTAGGAATAATACTTGCTGTTGTTAATACAAAATTAATATAATTTTTATTCTAGTAAATATTTTTATCTATTGAAGAAAACTATCTTATTGTTTACTTTTGTTTTAGAAAATTACAGTTTAGAAATTTTAAGGGATGCTTTTGAAAGCCAACTATTATAAATTCTGGCACGATTGCTATCTATCTATCTATCTATCAGCAAATTTTGGAAGATGATAGAGCTTCTTCTCTTACGTACTCTCCCAAACAAAAAAAATTATTTACCCATAACCACCATTTCCAAAAACTAAAATAAGGGATAGCCGGGGATAATTCTATGAAAAAAAAACTTACCACTTGTAGCTTAAAGGTTAAATTTTTGATTATACCTTTTGTTTACACAATAATCACAATTATCTTATTAACTATACCATGCTGTAGTAATACCATTGCACCGCCTTATGAAAATAACCAACATTGGTATAGAATAAATGAGTTTAACGGGATGGATGTAAAGGGATTTAAGATAATAAAAGAAGAATTGTATGTTTTTGGGTCTGGGATAAATGGTGGATTATATAAAACGAACGATGGAATCAATTGGAAGAAAATTGTGTTGCCAAGCAATAGTAATTTCGAATACGGGGTTTCTGCAATAACACTATTTAATAGTGATCTATTAGTCGCGCCTGCACAGAGCATTAATAAAAGATTAGGAAAAATAAATGCTAGTGGCAATGTTAACCTTATACCTATCGATATACCAATTGAAATTTCTGATATTGAAACGATAAATAATACTATTTTAATAGTCCCGGGTCGTTCATTTGGTCAGTATCAGATGTGCATTATTAAGCCTGATTCAACTTTACAGATCATAGGTGACTCCCTTTATACTAATCCTTTTGTTGAAGACGAATGCTATAAACAAAATGGTATCCGGGAAACTGCTTCTTATAAACTCATTAAAAAAAACATATACGACCAATATTTATTAAGTGCTGAGGCTATATCACATTTTATAGCGCTGGTGGATACGGGTGGATACAATTGTTTTACAACAAAAGGACTTAATTATGATGATAAGTATTTTGGTGCACAAGATTTATTATACCACAATGACACACTTTTTGCAGCAACACAACAAGGTATAAGGTATTATATTAATGATTTTTGGAAAATGTATAAAGATACTTTACCAAAACATAATGGTACTTTGCAGGTTGCACATAGTTTAGCTTTTATTGGCAATAAAATATTTATTGCAACAACTAATAATGGAGTATTGTATTGGAATAATGAAAGATGGGAAGAATTTAATAAAGGTTTGACCGCAATAGATGAAAAATTAGAAATCTATCCTGGTATTTCCTATATGATAGCATTTAATAATTGCTTGTTTTTAGGATACAGTACAGATAAAGTTTGGGACTATGGAATGAGAGGAGTTTGGAAATTTAAATTCACCAACTAATTGTTTAGGAGGAATTGCTAAAAACAAATCCCAGGAGTGTAAATAATTCTGTGTAAATGGTTAAAGTAAGAAATTAGTTAAGTGCTGTGGAGCGTAGCGGAACAGCACTTAACTTGGCGAAAATCCGTTAAGGGTTTTCAAATTGTAAAAAACTAATTACTTTTAACTATTATCCGAAAGGAGATTTACACAATGGAACCTGCCTTCCGCAGGCAGGCTTACTCCCGGAATGGTCGAGTAGCTTAAAGCCGATCTAAAAACAGCAAAGACCTATCAAGACTTGATGGGAGAAAACGGAGCCATCAAGAAAATCATTAAAGCCTCCCTTGAGGGAATGCTTGATGCAGAGCTTACCGAACACCTCGGGTATGAAAAATACTCCCCCGCAGGAAAGAACACCGGTAACAGCCGAAATGGTAAAACCCACAAGACTCTAAAGAATGACTACGGAGAAATAGAACTTACAGTACCCAGAGATCGCAATGGTTCATTTGAGCCGGTTATAGTAAAAAAGTATGAGAGAACTCTTGGACCAATTGAAGATAAAATTATCTCAATGTATGCAAAAGGAATGACCACAAGAGATATTCAATCACACGTACAAGAATTCTACGGTCTGGATATAAGTGCAACACTTGTATCCCAAATAACTGATAAAATAATCGATCTGGCAAAACAGTGGCACAATCGACCACTTGAATCAGTTTACCCAATAGTCTTTTTTGATGCCATTCATTACCAGCGAAGGAAAGGTAACTAATAAAGCAGCTTACACTTGCCTGGCGCTTGATATTACCGGTAGAAAGGATCTACTGGGCTTGTGGGTAAGTGAAGCGGAAGGTTCTAACTTCTGGCTTAGTGTTTTAACTGAATTAAAGAACCGGGGTCTCCAGGATATTCTGATTGCTTGTGTTGATGGATTGAAGGGTTTTCCAGGGGCAATCAATACAGTTTTCCCTGGAACAGAAATACAACTTTGTATCATTCACTTAATCAGGAATACACTTAGATACATTGCAAGCAAAGATCAGAAATCATTTATGAAAGAACTTCGATTAGTTTATTCAGCACCAACTGAAGAAGCTGCTCTTATTGCTCTTGACAGACTTGAAGAAAACTGGGGAAAGAAATATTCTTTATCAATCAGAACCTGGAAACAGAACTAGCAGCACGCTTCTACTTTTTTCAAGTATCCTGATGAAATTAGAAGAATCATTTACACTACCAATGCAGTTGAGGCTGTGCATCGTCAGTTTAGAAAGGTTACAAAACAAAGAAGTATTTTTCCCAATAGCTTGCCAGCCTTTGGCTGGATGATGCACTGAAAAAAATGCTTTTCTTAGTTTACAGAGATATCTCTAAAAAATGGACTATTATGCCGGTGCAAAACTGGACTGTTGCATTATCACATTTATCAATTATTTTTGAACAGAGATTAATAAATGTTCTTTAACAATAAAACTCATTTACACAAATTATTTTACAGACTCCTCGTGCCTTTTTAATTGCTGTTAATCAATACTATTTTTTAAACACAATTGGAATAGTAACCTGAACTTTAACATTCTTACCACGTTGTTTTCCAGGAACAAATTTGCTTTTCTTTACAGCATCCATTGCTTCTTCATCACAGCCAGCGCCAATACCTTTTAAAGTTTTAACCGAAACTACATCTCCGTTTTCATCAACAAGTGCCTGAACAAGAACTTTCCCTTCTACACCAACCCGTTTAGCAATATCAGGATATTTTATTTTAGTCTGCAGCTCTTTCATCCCGCCAATTAACTGAGGCATTTCTTCAACAGCAACAAAGAATGAAGGTTCTTCTTCTCCCGGAGCTTTCTTAGTTGGGGGAATTATAGTTTCAGTTTTTGCTGCTGCAATTTGTTTAGTTTCCTTTTTTTCTTCTACCAATGGATTATTGCCTTCATTCAAAGCGAAGTATGTACTTTCTTCTTTATTAATACTCTCGGGTAATGGAGGTAACTTTACCTTGGGCTCATTCTTAGCTGTTTTTTCAGATTCCTCAACCTTTACCGGAGCGGTTTCCTCAGGCATAACTATCTGCACATTTTCTTCAGGAACTACTTCATTGATAGTTTCAACTGTTTGTTTCTGTTCTACTGGTTTTTGTAATTCTGAAATTTTACTCTCGTTACTCGATTGCAAATGAATAAATAAAAACACTCCTGATACAATTAAGATTAAAACCACTGCTGCGGAAATCATTACATTTCTTTTTAATTTTTTCTTAAGGAGCAAAACTTCTTTATTATCACTTATATCAGGTTTTATTTCCGGTTCAGAATCTCTTTCATTAACATGTATTCTGGTTTTTTCTACCGGGACAGATGCTTTAACAACATCTTCTTTACTGCTTTTTTGAATTGGCGGCTTTTCTGACTCCTTATTGCTGATTTTTACAGTTTCGTTTTGCTGGTTTTCACTATCTTCAAATCTGGTTTCCCTGATCTTTAATGAAGTTTTTTCAATCTGGGGTTTTATTTTTACAGGTTCTTGATACGATTTTGTATCCGCTGTCTTCACTTCAGCCGGTTGTTCTGCTTTTTTTACAGGAATGTTTTGCTTTGATTGTACCGGTGTGGGTACAGCATTTTTATTTTCAACAATCTGATTAACTGATTCACTTTTTAGCTGTTCCTTAGCAATAGGTTTTGGTTCTTGTGCTACAGAAGGAGTAACCGGTCTTTCATTTACCGCGGGCTTTGTTTCCTTAGAAGTTTCAGTTTTATAATTAGCACTACTTAATGTTCTGACAGTTCTATCAACAGCGTGTGATCTTATTTTAATATCACCTTTTATTTCCAAAGATCCATCGTCTTGACTTAATTTTTCATTAACAGGCAGATTTGTTTTGGTTTCCTTAATATCAACTTTTTCCTTACTGCTCTGGTCTTCTGTCTTTTCAGACTTACTCTCTTGCTTTTCAATATTACTGGTTGTTTCTGATAACTTTGACTCTTTAGGCGGGATATTAGTCTTGAGCTTAATATCAGAGTTGTTTTCAATAGTTCTGTTTTCAAAAGTTTCCCTAACAGGTTTTTCCACTTCAGCAGCATTGCTTTGTTTAATAATAACTTTATCAGGTTCATCTTTTTTCCTCTGCTCAATCACTTCTTGTTTTATTGGTGCTTTAATTTGTTCTTCTAAATCTTTAAGAGTAACAGGCTCTGGTTTACTCGGAAGAGGTTTATCATTCTTGAATAAATCTTTAAGATTTATACTGCTTGTTGGAGTAAGCTTATTTCTGACAACAACATCATCTTTTGCAGAAAACGGTTGAGGTCTGTTCTGCTTAAAAGCCGGTGTAGTTACTGGCGGCGTAGTCTGTACTTTATTCTCGACCACAGAAAGTGCCGGTTCTTGTCTGAACTTTTGCGGCTCACTTGGTTTAGGAATTTCTTCAATATTCTTATTGCTTATTTCGTTAAGTTGTTGTGTTGGCTCATTCTTCTGCTGATTTGCAGAAATTTCCACTGCTTTTTCTTTTATTGGCTGAGCCGATGGTTTTTTTAATGAATCAGTTTTATCCTGATAAGGTTCACTAAGTTTTATTTGAGTTTCTTTTTCCTTCTTTTCAAGTATTTCATTTATCTTAATCACATCCGGCAGCGGATCATTTTGCTGGTTTATTACCTGCGGTTCGGGAGTAATTATTGGATATTCAACTTCTGCACCTTGAAGTATTTCTATAAAAATCTTACTCAGATGATCACTCAAATCATTCGGCGGATAAACAATTGGAACTGTTGCCGAAAGTAATGCAATTAAGTTTTGAACTTCTCCTAATTCTTTCCACAAAAACTCCGGATCGTTTTCTCTGAGGTTATTTAATATAATTTTTTCTTCAGAAGTAATGCAGCCAAGCGGCTCGAGTTTAATTAAATCAAAAACTTCACTGTTCTTAACTGAGGATGCTGGTTTACCAGTAAACTGCTGATAGAGCACATCCATTATTACAATAAGTTTGTTTCTGACCTGTGATACCGGAACGGTTAGGCGTTTGGCAATCTCTTCATCATTTAATCCCTCAAAATATACCAGAGAAAAGATAAGATTTTGAATTTCGCTTAAATGCGATTTCCATAATTTTACTTTTTCAGCAAGTATTGCTCTCTCATCAAGATTTAACAGATCAATTTCGTTGGAAAGATTTGGCAGTATAAATTCAATTTCATAATCATCAGAATAAATTGGAATATCTTCCATAAATTTCATTCTTTTTACAACATCAAGCGAGATATTTCTTGCCAAAAGAGTTAGCCAGGTAAAAACATTGTTACTGGTAGTACTGTAATATTCAATCCGTTTAAGAAATACTGAAAAAACATTTATTAAAATCTTTTCAGAAAGTTTTGGATTTGAAACTATCTCTTTGATTAAAGAATAAATAGTTGCTGAGTAGCGGTTATAAAGGTGTAAATATGCTTCCTGATTATAGCCCACAATTTGAAGCAATAATTCACTATCGGAGGTTTGTTTACTAACTGACATCGTTTTATTTAATAATTATTAATAGGAAAGTTATTTCATCAATTTCATTGCCAAAATCAATCAATTAGAATCGTTGATAATCAGCATTTCCTGTTTAAGCTTAAGCGTCATTTTGTTATTTTTACCTACTTAATTTTTACAAAGGTAAATATGACATCACAACAAATCCGCCAGCAGTTCTTTGATTTTTTTAAAAATAAAGAGCATAGACTCGTTCAATCTGCACCGGTTGTTCCTTTTGATGACCCTACTTTGCTCTTTACAAACGCGGGTATGAATCAATTTAAAGATGTATTCCTTGGCTTGGGAACAAGAGATTATAAACGTGCTGTTGATACTCAAAAATGTATTCGGGTCTCAGGCAAACACAACGATCTTGAAGAAGTAGGACACGATACTTTTCATCATACATTTTTTGAAATGCTTGGTAACTGGTCTTTTGGAGATTATTATAAAAAAGAAGCTATAAAATGGGCATGGGAATTATTAACAGAAGTCTGGAAGCTGCCAAAAGAAAGGTTGTGGGCTACGGTTTATAAAAATGATGATGAGGCTTTTGAATTCTGGAAATCTGAAACAGATATAAATCCAAAAAACATTTTAAGGTTCGGAGAAAAAGATAATTTTTGGGAAATGGGTGAAACCGGTCCCTGTGGTCCTTGTTCAGAGATACATATTAATGTTGGTGATGATTATAAAAACCCCGATCTGGTAAATGCCGGCTCACCCGAATGTATTGAAATATGGAATCTGGTTTTTATCCAATATAACAGAGATGAAAACGGAAAACTGAATGAACTTCCTGCAAAACATGTTGATACCGGAATGGGATTCGAGCGGGTATGTGCTGTTCTTCAAAATAAAAAATCAAATTACGATACCGATGTCTTTACTTCAATAATTGAAAAGGTCTCCAAACTTTCTAAGATAAAATATGACAAAGAAGAAGACAAGATTCCGATGAGAGTTATTGCGGATCATATCCGTGCGTTAACTTTTGCAATTGCTGATGGTGCTGTTCCGGGTAATGATGGAAGAGGTTATGTGCTCAGAAGGATTTTAAGACGTGCAGCACGCTATGGAAGAAAAATAAATCTAAATGAGCCTTTCCTTTATAAACTTGTAGATATTATTACCGATACGATGGGTGATGTCTTTCCGGAAGTTATTGAGAAAAAAGAATATGTTAAAAAAGTTATTAAAGCAGAAGAAGAAAGTTTTAACTCTACTCTTGATCGCGGAATAGAATTGTTTGATGAAGTGGTCAAAAGATTGATTAAACAAAACCTTAAGGTGATACCAGGAGATGAAGTATTTAAACTTTATGATACTTATGGCTTCCCTGCTGATCTTACAAATGTTATGGCACGCGAAATAAACTTTGCAATTGATGAGGAAGGCTTTAACAAATTAATGAATGAACAAAAAGAGCGTGGAAGAGAAGCATCAAAAGATAAATTTGCTGCTGTAAATGTTAACTTAAATGATTTATCAGGATTTGATCTTGTTAGCTCCGGCCCAACAGTCTTTACCGGTTATGATGAATTACAATCAAAAGCTGTAGTGGTTGGAGTAAAAAATAATGGTGATAATACCCTGGTAATTCTTGATAGATCGCCTTTCTATGTTGAGTCGGGAGGTCAGGTTGATGATCTTGGCAAAATTATAATTGGTTCTCAATCTTACAATGTAATTGATGTAACAAAGATCAATGATCAGATTATTCATGTGCTTAGCTCTGCTGATAATCAATTGCTAAAGCCCGGAGCTGAAGTAATTGCTGAGGTTGATGAAAACAGACGGTGGGATATAATGCGTAATCATTCGGTAACACATTTTTTACATAAGGCTTTAAGAGAGGTGTTAGGAACACATGTTCAACAGGCAGGTTCTTATGTGGGACCGGATAGACTGCGATTTGATTTTACACACTTTGCGAAATTAACCAATGAGGAGATACAAAAAATTGAATCAATAGTTAATGAGCAAACAAGAAAGAACTATCCGTTAAAACATCATCGTAATACTCCGTTTGATGAAGCAAAAAAAATGGGCGCTTTGATGTTCTTTGGCGATAAGTATGGTGATAAAGTTAATGTAGTTCAGTTTGGTGATTTTACTTTGGAATTCTGCGGCGGAACCCATGTTCATAATTCATCAGAGATCGGTTTGTTTAAAATTCTCAGTGAATCTTCTATTGCAAGCGGAGTCCGCAGAATAGAAGCTGTTACAGGAGCCGGTGTTGAAAAATTCATTCAATCTCAACAGGAACAATTAAAATTATCAGAACAAAAAATTGAAGAACTGATTGATTCAAAGAAAAAACTCGAAAAGGAAATTGCTGAACTAAAAATGAAAGATAAACTTGAACAGCTTGATCATATTTTTTCACTTTCATCTGAAGAAAAAAGTGTAAAAATATTTAAAGGTAAGGTTCAGGCTGATTCAATGGATGAGCTGAAATCATTCGGCGATGAAATGAGAAATAAAATCAAATCTGGTATCGGAGTTTTAATTGCTCAGATTGAGGATAAGGTTGGTATCGTTTGCGTTGTTAGTGATGATCTTATAAAAGATAAAAATCTTAGCGCGGGAAAAATAGTAGGCGAACTCGCTAAATTAGTGGGCGGGGGCGGTGGCGGTCGCCCGCATCTTGCAACTGCCGGCGGTAAGGATGTTAGTCAAATTGTTCCTGCATTGTCAAAAGTAGGGAAGATAGTTGCTGACTTTTTGTAGAAATGACTTAACCGCTAAGACACTAAGAAACACTTAGAAATTGCAAGTAACAAACAATATGTAAATAATTTATCTTGCAAAATTGTCGGCTGTGCAATAAAAGTGCATAAACAACTTGGTCCGGGATTATTGGAATCTGTTTATCAAACATGTTTTGTTGATAAATTGATTTCACAAGGATTAAAGGTTAATAGACAAGTTGCCGTTACTATTTATTATAAAGGTAAAGATCTTGTAACTAATCTAATATTGGATTTATTGATCAGTGATTTAGTTATTGTTGAATTAAAAGCTGTTGAAACAATAATTCCAGTATTTAATGCGCAGTTGCTTTCTTATTTAAAATTAACTGGAAAGCCAAAAGGTTTATTGATAAATTTTCACTGTCAAAATATAAAAGATCATTTAATTCCTTTGGTTACAGAAGAGTTTTCCAAGCTTAGTGAGTCTAAGTGGTCTTATTGGTAAAATAAAAATGGCTAAAACAAAAGTAAAATACATCTGCTCAAACTGTGGATACGAAACCTTAAGATGGATAGGGAAATGTCCGGAATGCGGAAGCTGGAATTCATTTACTGAGGAGATTGTAGAAACATCTTCAAGAAAGGCTAACATTGCAAAATCCAGATTTACTTACAGTAATATTTCTGAGGTTATTGCCAGTAATGAAGAAAGGACAATAACAGGAATTACTGAATTTGATCGTGTGCTCGGTGGTGGAATAATGCCCGGTTCTGTTATTCTTCTTGGCGGCGATCCTGGAATCGGGAAATCAACACTCGCAATGCAGGCAGCAGCAAGTATTAAAGAAAAAGTGCTATATGTTACCGGAGAAGAATCTGAAAAACAAATTAAGCTGCGTTCAACAAGATTAAAAGTAAAATCTGAAAAGTTTTTT
Source organism: Ignavibacteriota bacterium (assembly GCA_013285425.1). Taxonomy (GTDB): domain Bacteria; phylum Bacteroidota; class Ignavibacteria; order Ignavibacteriales; family Ignavibacteriaceae; genus IGN3. Next base: position 3,483,873 of record CP053447.1, on the reverse strand, counting down.
ATTCAGGCTGAAACTGATCTGTCAAATATTTTTGGTGCCATAAAAGAAATTAAACCATCTGTTGTTATTATCGACTCAATCCAAACTACTTATCGAAGCGAATTAGAAAATTCTCCCGGAACAATAACACAGATTCGTGAATGCACTGCTTTACTGATGGAGGAAGCAAAAAGAAATCATTATTCAGTAATCATAATCGGACATGTTACAAAAGAAGGAATGATTGCCGGACCAAAAATTCTTGAACATATCGTTGATACAGTCCTGCAATTTGAAGGAGAGGCAAATCATTCTTTTAGGATTTTAAGAGCACAAAAAAACAGATTTGGAAGTACAAATGAAATTGGTGTTTTTGAAATGTACGAGGATGGTTTGAGGGAAGTTGTAAATCCAAGCGAATTATTTTTAAGCGAGCGGGAAAAGCAAACACCCGGATCAGTTGTTACTTCAAGTATAGAAGGAAGCAGACCTATTCTGCTTGAAGTGCAGGCATTAGTAACTCCTTCAAGTTTTGGTTATCCGCAAAGAGTTTCAAACGGATTTGATCAGAAAAGATTATCAATACTTTTAGCTGTACTTGAAAAAAGAGCAAATGTAAGAGCATCTGCACATAATGTATTCGTTAATATTGCTGGCGGAATCAGAGTAATTGAACCGGCAGCCGATCTTGCCGTTTGCGCAAGTATTGCATCAAGTTTAACCGATGCAGTTATTGATAATCAGACAATACTTATCGGAGAAGTTGGATTGGGAGGTGAAATCAGAAGCGTTGGATATATAGAAAAAAGAATTACCGAAGCAAAAAAACTTGGCTTTAAAACTGTAATTATTCCAACCGGAAATAAGAAAAGTGTCAAGGAAGACAATACAATAAGAATCATCACTGTTGATAACCTAAAAGATGCATTTGAAAAATTCTTATAAAAATAAAACTGATAAACTATTGTACTATCAACTCATTTAATCTCCATCCAATACTGCTATTAAAGAATCAACTTGAGACATAACCCCATTTTATGGGCTTATAACATAGAAATAATTGTATTTTCTCTTTGTTTCTTTAATTAATAGTATTATTTTATTCCTGCGTCAAATGACGCTTTTTTGTTCAATTAATAAAAGGTTCGTTTTGTGAGTATCAAATTGTTTGTAGGGAGTCTCCCCTGGTCAGCTAACGATGAAGATTTGCAGAAAGCTTTTGCCGCACATGGTAAAGTTCTCTCAGCAAAAGTAGTAACTGATAAAGAGACACGCAGATCAAGAGGTTTTGGTTTTGTGGAATATGAAAATGAAACTGAAGCAACTGCTGCAATTCAGGCACTAAATGGTTCTGAACTCAAGGGTCGTAATATCATTGTAAGCGAAGCAAAACCCAAGAAATAGGTCCTGTTTATTCCTTTTTAGGCGCTCTTTCTTTTGAGCGCTTTTTTTATTTTAAACTTAATTGATAAAAAGAATTTCATAATGAAAAGATATCTGATTCTCTTTCTGTTATTTGTTCTTCCTTCACAACAGAGCTTTTCGCAGCCTGTTGCACCTGACTGGGCTAAAAATTCAACAATATATGAAGTTAATATCAGACAGTTTTCTAAAGAAGGAACGTTTAAATCATTTCAGCAACATTTACCCAGACTTAAGGAGCTTGGTGTTGATATACTCTGGTTAATGCCGATAAACCCAATCGGGAAACTAAACAGAAAAGGTACACTTGGAAGTTATTATTCGGTTAAAGATTATGTTGATATTAATCCTGAATTTGGAACCAAAGAAGATTTTAAAACACTTGTTGATGAAATTCATAATCATGGTATGCACGTTATTATAGATTGGGTGGCAAATCATACAGCATGGGATAACAAATGGGTTAAAACAAATCCGGAATTTTATACTAAAGACTCGTCAGGAAATTTCGTTCCGCCTGTTCCAGATTGGTCTGATGTCATTGATTTGAATTATGATAATAAAGAATTATGGAAAGAAATGATATCAGCACTAAAGTATTGGGTGAGTGAGTTTGATATTGATGGTTATAGATGTGATGTTGCTGGTATGGTTCCCATTGAATTCTGGAATGAAGTGAGAACTGAACTTGATAAAATTAAACCTGTATTTATGCTTGCTGAGTGGGATACACCCGAAATGCATAAGTTTGCTTTTGATATGACTTATGATTGGGATCTGCACAAAATATTCAATGGAGTTTATGCTAAGGAAAGAAACTCAAGTGATATTATTAAGCATATTTTAAATGACCAAAAAAAATATCCCGATTATGCTTACAGAATGCAGTTTACATCAAATCACGACGAAAATTCTTGGAATGGAACTGAGTACGAAAGATTGGGCAAAGCTGCTGAAGTTTTTGCCGTTCTAACTTATGTAATACCGGGTATGCCGCTAATCTACAACGGACAGGAAATTGGTTTTAACAAAAGATTAGAGTTCTTTGAAAAAGATTCGATTATCTGGAAAGAAAATAAATTTGAAAAGCTTTACAAAAATTTGAATGAGCTTAAAGAAAAAAATAAAGCTTTGTGGGCAGGTATTGAAAGCGGATCAGTTGATTTTATCAATAACAATAATGATATTTTGATTATCAGACGCAGTAAAGAAAATAAAGAAGTGATTGGATTTTTTAATCTTACTGAGAAAGAAACAGAAGCAAATACACGCTTAGAAAAAGCAAGTGGAGTTTATATCGGTTTTAATAATGATCAGCAAATTGAATTGAATGGTAATTTCCAGTTAAAATTAAAACCATGGTCATACATAATTTTTTATAAATAGAAATTTAACCGCCTATCATCCGGAGCTGAATTTTTAACGATTAATAAATTATTTTAACCCATCAAAAATTTATTTTCTGGAAGATAGTATGCAAAACAAAGTTACTTTTTTATTCATCCTTTTTATTTTAACCGCAGGATTTTCAAATGCCCAGCAAGCAAGCATAAACTTTTCACTTGCATTACCACAAGGTGAGTTTGGTAAGCAGGTTGATAATCTTGGATTTGGACTTAGCGGTGAGTTTATGTTTTTATCACCAAAACCACAATCGCCATTTGGAATTGGATTAAATCTTGGTTACTACGTTTACGGTATGGAATCCCGAAGAGAACCCTGGAGCCACACAATACCAGATGTTTTCCTGAATGTTGACCGAACTAATAACCTATTAAATTTTCATTTAGTATTTGAACTAGGAATGCCGACCGGAACAATCCGTCCTTATATCCAGGGATTATTTGGCGGAAATTATCTTTACACTGAAACTTCTGTTAAGGGAGATTACAGCGGAGTAAATATCACAAGCACTACTAACTTTGATGATTGGTCTTGGAGTTACGGTGCCGGAGGTGGAATTGCAATATTATTAAGCGGTGATCCTGTAACTGAAATTGGAGCGATATATCTGGATTTAAAAGGCAGATATTTGTTTGGGTCTAAAGCTAATTACTTAAAAGAAGGCAGCATTCAAATTAATAATTCAAAAGTAATCTATAATCCAAGTCAATCAAAAACTGATATTTTAACATTACATCTGGGTGTTAGAATTGCATTAAATTTCGAAAGTTGAGATTTTTATTGCCTGTTGTTAAGCTTAAAAGCGGCAGAGATAAATCAATCCGGAGAAAACATCCATGGATATTTTCAGGTGCAATTGATTCTGTAAAAGATATCAGATTTAACGGCGAAACCGTTGATGTTATTTCTGCTGATGGTAAGCATTTGGGATATGGTTCATTTTCAAATCAATCGCAGATAAGTGTTAGAATGTTAAGCTTCGATCCTGATGAAAAACCCAACGAAAATTTTATAGTAAAAAATATTAAAGATGCACTAAGATTCCGAAACAATATTATTGACCAGCACTCAACCAATGCATATAGATTAATTAATGCTGAAAGTGATAACCTTCCCGGAATTATTGTTGATAAATATTCTGATTATCTGGTTTGTCAATTCCTATCAGCAGGAGCTGAATATTGGAAAAATACTGTTGTAAACAGTTTAACAGAGCTGATTAATCCTTCAGGTATTTATGAAAGATCCGATGTTGATGTTAGAGAGAAGGAAGGATTACAAAAGATCAAAGGAGTTTTATCCGGCAGGCATCCTGACCCTTTAATTGAAATCACCGAGAACAATAACAAGTTTTTTGTTGATATTATTAATGGTCATAAAACCGGCTTTTATCTGGATCAGCGGGAAAACCGAAAAATCTTAAGTGAGTTCGTAAAAGATAAAAATATTCTGAATTGCTTTTCCTTTACAGGTGCGTTTTCTGTTTATGCACTTAAATCAGGTGCTGCCAAAGTTACTAATGTCGATTCCTCCGAAGATTTGCTTAGAGCTGCCGAAAGAAATTTAATCGCTAATGATATCACAAACAGTCAATTTGAAAATGTATGCGACGATGTATTTAAATACCTAAGAAAGCTTAGAGATACAAATCAGCAGTTTGATTTAATAATTCTTGATCCTCCTAAATTTGCTGAATCGGTAAGTCAAATTGAAAAAGCAAGTCGTGGTTATAAAGATATTAATTTATTAGCTATCAAGTTATTAACTCAAAATGGTATTCTGTTTACTTTTTCCTGTTCGGGACATATAACTACAGAACTGTTCGGTAAAATTATATCTGATGCTGCATTAGATTCAGAAAAAAATGTTAAGACAATAAGGATTCTTACACAATCTCCTGATCATGCTATCTTAACAAGCTTTCCGGAGAGTCTGTATCTTAAAGGTCTAATCTGCAGTGTTTATTAATTTTAATACGCTTAATTAAAAGAATGTTTTATCCGAAGGTATTTATTTTCAGAATCCGGCTACACTCTGTTAATTTTTATTTGTTAGGATATGATTCGTTAATCAATTAGATTTAATTACTTGTTTGACAAATAATCAAACATTAGGAAAAAATATATTTTTAAAAGGCAAAGATAGGCTGATGAAAACGCCATCAATATTTATAATAATCTTGTTTCTTATTGCCTTTTCCTCTGTTATTACTGCACAAACTCAAAGCGGCTTTTGGGAATCAAAAATCGGAGATACATCTTATAATCTTGATTCCGGTACCGGTGAGAGATCAATTACACTTGAGGTTAAGTTCTCAAAATCTTACGAAGTTAAACCCAAAGTTTTCGTTTCTGTCAGCCAACTGGATGTTGATAAAAATTATAACTGCAGATATAATGTTGAAGCTCTTTCAGTATCAAGAGATGGATTTACTATAAAAATTATGATCTGGGCTGATACTAAGATTTACAGTATCGGCGGATATTGGTTAGCATATAAAGAATGACTTAATTTTAAGTGTTTGTTTTGATACCACACATCTTGATTCAATAATTTTATTAGATTAAAGATATTCACAAAAAAAAATTTTTAAAGGATTTCACAATGAATTTTAAATCCATAATCATTCTCTTATTACTGGGGCTTTTTATTATTACTTGTCTTCAGAATATTGAAAATGTTTCAATGAGCTTATTGTTCTGGAAATTTGAGATTTCGAAACTGTTACTGCTTATACTTACTTTAATCGCTGGAATTGTAATCGGAATGATTATACCCGGAGTGTTAAAAAAAGCCAAAGAAGAAAAAGATCAGGAAAAGAAACAGGCTGCTGTTAAATAGTTTTAGCAGCAACCTTGAAATGTTTAAACTTTTAGTTTTGTTGTTTCAACTTTTTTTCTGGTTGATATACCTAATAACTTCCACACGGGACAAAAATTTAACAGAGCCGTTATAATCGGAACGACTCCGATTATTCCCCACCAGCTTTTTAAATAAATACCTAAAAGAATAATAACTGTGCCTAAGACTAATCTAATAACTTTATCAGATTTGCCAATGTTTGCTTTCATGACCTCTCCTTATTAAATCAAAAATATTTGCGGTAGTTTGATGCAGGAATATTTGAATTGGTTACAAAATAAATATTAACTGTCAGAGCTTTTTTATTATTTTAGTCTGACAGCACAGTGTGCTCGGTTTTATCTTTCTTTTTGTCCAAGGTTCTATGAAATAAAATAAACCTTATTTTGGTTCCCAGTCCCTTCCTTCGCAGGGAATGAAATTCTCGGTAGGATGCTTATCATACTTAATACAAAGCATAGCAGATTTATCAAAATGTTTACACGAAGAACATAAAATCCCGGATTCAATATTTTGATTTTTCTCTAAAAAGTGTTTATACGACATATATGCCGGATTTATTACAAAAAAGAAAAGGGCTAAAGCACTAACTATAAAAAAATATCTTTCATCAACCTGATTTTTAAGAAACCATAACACTATAAGAGTCAATCCTGACCTAATAATTGTCTTGTAAATAATTTCACCCAAAATTACACTCTAATAATTGAAAAATATATCCAAGTTACAAAATTACTATTGGAATCGGTAAAACTTGCTGTTTTTTATAATATGTGTTATTATTAAACATTCGATAATAAAAATTGTTTAAAAAAAAGTAAGCCACTATAGTGGCTTACTTAAAAGTGAGCGCGGGTGGGCTCGAACCACCGACCCTCTGCTTAAAAGGCAGATGCTCTACCCCTGAGCTACGCGCCCAAAATTTTGAACGGCAAATATAAATAATGTGCTTTTTTATTCCAAACTAAAAGATTTTTTAGCGGTGGGAAATGATAGATAATTCAAAAAACTCAAAAATTTTAGTATGTGATGATGACGAAACACTTTGTTATCTACTAAAAGAACAATTGCTTGAAGAAGGATTCTCTGTAGATGCCGTTTATGACGGTAAATATGCTATCGAAGCAATTAAAGCCAAAAACTACGATGTTCTGCTCCTTGATCTGAATATGCGTGAAGTTCAGGGAGAGGAGGTTTTAAAATTTGTTAGGGATTCCGGTTATGAATTGCTCGAAGTTATTGTTCTTTCAGCTCAATCTGATATTAAAAAAGCAATCCAGTGTATAAAGAATGGGGCTTATGATTATATCACCAAGCCATACGAGTTTGATGAACTTGTTTTAACCGTTAAGAGAGCTATTGAACATAGGGATCTAATTGTAGAAAAAAATCTTTACAAAAAAGTTGCACAAAAAAACCACTCCGAAAAAATTATTGGTGAAAGTAAAGCCCTTCAGAGAGTTTTAACGCTGACAAACAAAGCAGCACAATCTGACTCAAATGTTTTAATTGAAGGAGAGACCGGAACAGGTAAGGAGTTATTTGCTGAATATATTCATAAACAATCTGCCCGAAAAGATAAACCATTTGTTGTAATAAATTGTGCTTCCTTACCGGATCAATTAATTGAAAGTGAATTATTTGGACACGAAAAGGGGGCATTTACTGACGCAAAATCAACAAAGCAAGGTTTAGTTGAAATTGCACACGGCGGAACTTTATTCCTTGATGAAATTGGGGAGTTGAGCTTAACTCTTCAGCCTAAACTTCTAAGATTTTTAGAAAATGGTGAATACAGAAGAATCGGGGGAATAACTAATCTTAACTCAAACGTCAGAGTAATTGGTGCAACAAACAGAAATCTTCTTGAAGAGGCTGATGTTAAAAACTTCAGACGTGATCTTTTATTTAGATTAAATGTTATTACATTAACCATTCCGCCATTAAGAGAAAGAAAAGAAGATATTATTATTTTAGCTGATTACTTTTTAAGTTCAAAATCTCCGATAAGATCACCAAAAAAATTATCCATTGAAGCTGCGCAGATTCTTGAAGACTATAATTTTACCGGTAATGTAAGAGAACTTGAACATATTATCGAGAGAGCTATTATTTTTGCTGAAGGTGATTATATTAAACCTGAGGATTTAAACCTGCCAAATACTTATGCTTACAAAGAAGTTGGCAGAATGGGTAATGTAGATATCCCTTCTGAAATATTAAGTATGGAAGACTTAGAAAGATGGCATATTGGAAAAGTTTTAGATGCAAACCGCTGGGATAGAACAGTTACAGCAAATCAGCTTGGTATCAGCCCAAAGACTCTTTATACTAAAATAAAGAAATACGAACTTAAACAAGATTAGACTGAATGTCTGATGAGATAATCAGAAAATACAAGTTGTTTGATCTTCTTGAACTTCAGACAACTTCTGTTGCTCTGGCAGATAACACCTTTAAGATTTTCTGGTATAATAAAAGTTTTAAAAAAGATATTGGACCCGGAAAATTAAAGGGAATATCTTTGAAGTCATTGTTCGGTATTAACACACCCGATAACCCTGCAATTATTAACGCCCCAAAATCATTTGTCGTTCCTGTTGCAGATAAAAATAAAAATATAGTCATTACACCAATAATTGCAGACTCAAAGAAAAAGAATACTGCTTATCTGATAGAAATACTGCCGATATTTGATTCTGAATTCAAACAAGACTCAGATAAAGAAAAATTCAGAAGGAATTTGTTTTTCCAAAGAGAGCTGCAGAGTTTGCTTGTACTGCTTGTAAAAGAAAAGTCAATCGATACTATCGCAGAAGAAATACTTCTCAGATGTTTAGAAATTACTAATAGTGGTTTTGGTATTATTGTTCTACAAGATGGAAATGATATAATTAAATTTATTTATAATGATGAATTTAATTTCATTTCTGATAAAGCTGAAGTTGAGAAGAGTATCAAATACAATTCATCTTTTATTAACAAATGGCTTGATATCAATAAAAGACCCCTGCTTGCACTTAATCATCACAACAATATCGGTTATGGAATAACCCAGGTGCTGGGATGTGAATCCTTGTGCATTTCTCCTTGTTATTTTAATAATATTCTTCATGCAAAGATTTTGCTTGGTAAAAAAGAAGGAACCTACTCTTCAGTAGACATTAATGATATAGAGCAGTTTTCGACTCTTTTATCTTTTGCAATTAGTAACATTCAGACCAGAGAACTGAATACCACATTGGAATCAAGATTGTTGCAGGCACAGAAGCTTGAAACAATTGGTAAACTTAGCAGCGGTATGGCTCATGATTTTAACAATTTGCTTTCAAGTATTTTTGGAAGTCTTCACTTACTTCGTAACCGCGTACCTAAAACTGAAAATGTCTCTAAACTAATTGATAATATTGAAAATTGTTCGATAAGAGCAAGAGATTTAACCAAAGGATTGCTATCATTCGGCAAACCTACCGCAAAACGAAAAGAAATTGTGATGCCTAACTTTTTAATGAGTGAGCTTTCAAAAGTTGTTTCACAAACATTTCCTAATTCTATAACTTTCGAAGAAAAAATAGATACAGGGCTGCATAATATTCTCGGCAATGGAACTGAAATTTATCAGATTCTGTTAAACCTTTGTGTAAATGCAAAAGAGTCTATTGAGGGTAAAGGTAAAATAATCCTTAGCGCATCAAATCTTTTGATTGATTCCTCAAACTCAATCAATTATCCTCTGCTTGAAACAGGCAAATACGTAAAATTTTCGGTAAGCGATACCGGTTCAGGTATAGATGAAGCTGATATTTCCAAAATTTTTGATCCATATTTTTCTACAAAGCAAAAGGATACTGGTTCTGGTTTGGGTTTATATGTAACATATGGAATTATAAAGGCACACAAAGGGCATATAGAAGTTACAAGTAAAAAAGGAGCTGGAACTACTTTTGATGTTTACCTGCCTGTTTTTGAACCTCCTGATTCGAGAAAAGAAAAAGAAACTGATAAAATAATAATGCTGGCAGATGATGAAGAGATGCTGAGTGAACTGCTGGCAGAGATGCTTGAATCAAGCGGGTATTATATAATCAAAGTGAAATCAGGTGAAGAAGCATTAACTGTTTTAACTGAAGAATTGAAAGTGGATCTGCTGATAATCGATTATAATATGCCGGTTATGAATGGGTTAGAATGTATTATTAAGATTCGGAACCTTAACTTTAAACTGCCGATAATTTTATCATCAGGAAGTCTTAGATTTGATGACGATGAACTGAAACTCTATAATGTAAGCAAGAAAATAATGAAGCCTTATGAATTTGACACGATGCTTGATGCAATAAAATCTTTAATCTAATTTTTTAACGTCTGTATCTTCTTCATCATCAACTTTAACCATTTTTATATTCGGTGTATAATTAGAAAGTACCGGGTCTTTAATTGCATTAAGTTGATTTAATACATCGGTGATTTCCTTAACTGCAAGATCAATGTAATTAACTCTTTTTAATATCCCCTCTTTTGATATATCATCCTTGCTCAATTCTCTTTTTATTGCAGCAGATGATAAGCTTAATAAAGTAAGAGGTTGTTTGATTTTATGATTAGCAGTAACAACGGTGGCGATATAAGTGCCTCTTTTTTCGGATGCTAATAATAATTTGTGTGCTTCTGATAATTTTAGTGCTGACTGAACCCTTGCAAGAAGTTCTACACGATTAAATGGTTTTTTAATATAATCAAACGCACCGGCTTCTAATCCTTCTCTCGTATCTTCCGCACCGGATTTAGCAGTTACAAGAATAATCGGAATATCTTTAGTTATTGGTTCATTAACTAAAATCTTACAGACTTCAAGACCTGTTATATCAGGCATCATAATATCTAAAAGTATTAAATCCGGCTGTTCACTTTTTGCTTTATCAATACCAGTATAACCATCATAGGCAGTCAGAACTTCAAATCCTTCGTGCTCTAATCTATCCTGAAGCATAAAAACATTTTCAGGTAAATCATCAATTACTAAAATTCTTTTCATATTAATGCGACTTTATTCTTGAAATTAATTGTGAAATTTTCCCGGATATTATTGCAGAGTTTACCGGCTTGGCTATATAATCATTAAAACCATGCTTTAATATTATCTCTTTATCACCTACCATTGCTTTAGCTGTTACGGCATAAACCGGAATATCAATTAAATCAGTATTACTTCTGATATTTTTTAATGTTTGGAATCCATCCATATCCGGCATCATAATGTCAAGTAAAATCAAATCCGGTTTTGTTTGTTCCAAGATTCTCAAACATTCAATTCCGCTCTTTGCCAGAAAAGTTTTACAACCTGCCGCCTGAACCATCTCGTTTAAAGTAAAAAGAGTATCGGGATCATCATCAACGATCAAAACCTCCAGAGACTGTTCATTTGATACATTTCCGTTTTCCAACACTTCATAATTCTGATTACTAAACTCCTCTTCTTCCTCAGATATTTCTGATTCGATTAACATAATCCTATCTCTTACAGCTTTAAGTACATCATACGGCTGATTATTAGTTTTGGTGATGATCATTTCAACAATATTATTAAGTGATTTTTTCTCTTCCTCTGTAAGATCTTTTGCAGTGCTTATAATTATTGGAATTTGTTTTGTCTTACTATTTGATTTCAATTTATTAGCTAAAGTTATACCATCTACCTTAGGCATTATTAAATCAAGAATAATAAGATCGGGCTGAACTTCGGCTATTTTGTTGAAGGCGAATTCACTGTCTTTAATAAATTCAATTGATAATCTCTCATCCTTAAATTCATTTGTAAACTTTTCAAACTCTAATTCATCATCATCAACGATCACAATTTTCTGAACATGTCTTTGAACAATCGATTCAAGTCTGTTGAATGCTGCTAATAATTTTTCTGATGAGAACGGCTTAATAAAATATTCAAAAGCACCCAGGCTGTAACCTGTGTTTTTATCACCAAGAATTGAAATTAAAATTACGGGAATATCTTTTGTCAAAGGATTTTCTTTTAATTCTTTTAATACGCTCCAGCCGTCCGTATTTGGAAGCAGGATATCAAGTGTTATAGCAAAAGGCTGCTTCTCAATTGCCATCTTAATTCCGGCTTCACCATCTTCAGCTGAAATAGTCTGATATCCGCGTGAGTTTAAATACTGTGATACTGTGTATCTTACTTCAGCATCATCATCTATTATTAAAATTGGATTGTTTCTGTTCTTTCTTAAAGCAGCAGTATTGACGTTAGTATGTTTTTCTTTTTTCTTTTCCTGCGAGAACTTAATCGGAAATGAAACTGAAAAAACGGAACCTTCTCCAACAATGCTGGCTACAGAGATCTTTCCGCCAAGTAAATCAACAATTTTTCTGGAAATAGCTAAGCCAAGTCCTGTGCCGCTGTATTTTCTTGTAGTAGTTCCATCAAGCTGTCTGAATTCTTCAAATATTATTTTCTTCTCTTCCTCAGAAATCCCAATACCTGTATCGCTAACTGAAAACTGCAGTGTCCGCTCGGCAAGTATAGAAATACTTAATTCCACATTTCCATGGTGAGTAAATTTTATTGCATTCCCGATAAGATTAATTAATACCTGGTTAATTTTTCCTTTATCAGCGTTTATAATTATTCTGGTATTACAATAACGTTTAACATTAAAAGTTAATCCTTTTTCTTTTGCAAGCGGCTGGGCGGTAGCTGTAACTTCTTCTATAAGATCTTCCAGCAAAACATCATCTTCCCTGATTTCCATTTTACCGGCTTCAATTTTAGAAAGATCAAGAATATCATTTATAAGATTCATTAATCTTTTGCTGCTTTTAAGAACAACTTCAAGCCGCTCCCTGTTCTTGCTGCTTAACTGAGCTTTATCAAGTATAAGCTCTGTCAGACCAAGAATCGAATTCATAGGTGTTCTAAGTTCATGAGACATACTTGCCAGAAACTCGGATTTTAACCGTGTTGAATCCTCAGCTCTTTCTTTCTGAAACGCAAGCTCTTCAGCTTTTGTTTTAAGCTGATTACTCATCTCAAGTAATGTATCGTGCTGCTTCCTTATCTGAATATTTTGCTTTTGGTATTCTTCGTTAAGTTCTTTTAGTTCTGTAACAAGATTTTCAAGCTGAACCAATGCTTTTGCATTTGTAAGTCCGATTGCTAACTGCTCCTGAATTTTTGAGAGATATTCAGTTGCTTCCTGAGATGGCTTATTTATGGAAGCTAATTCCAGAATTGCAACTACTTTATTGTTATAAATAACCGGAAGCAGCAGCAGATAGCTGATTTTTAAACCTGCCAGACCGGTTTGAACAACAGGCAGTAAATCCTCAGACAAAATTTCTACTTCATTTCTAGATTCAATTATATTTTTGAAAAACTCATTGTGCTCTCTGTTATTTACAGTGTTGCTTAATCCATAAGTGCAGATTAAACTAACCTCATCATCATCAACTGAATAAAGTGCACCTGCCAGAAACTTACAGGTATCCAGTATTTTCTTTAATGCTGCGTTTGATATTTCTGTAAGCGAAGCATTCTTATTTATTAATGTGATAAAATCCGAATATTCGTTTTTTGCCTGCTGGCTCTTCTTAAGTTCATCAATCATCAGATTAAATGTTTTACCAAGATTTCCTATTTCATCATTGCTTGGATCGGTAATATGTATGTTATAATTTCCGGCGCTTGTTTTTGCGGCTGCAAGATTAAGATCGCTGATTCTTAACCTTATTTTGTGTGTTAATATATAGCTTAATAATAATGCAATGATAATACCAACAACACCTATAATAATTGTAATCTCAGTGAGAGTTCGTCTAAGATCAGAAACTTCGCTTATAGATTTAAATATTATTATAGAAAGTTCATTTCCAAATTTTGTTGGTTTATCAATTTTGTATTGAGCCGCAATTATATCTGCGGTTTCAGTATTGCTAACAAACACTTCGAGACTATTGTTTTTCTGAAGCTTTTTATTCGCTTCACTAAGGAAGTAAAGATTTTGAAAATTACTATTATAATTAGAAATCTCAGTTGTAATATCATCCCATAGCAAAGCAATATCAGAGCCTATTCTTTTGGAAAAATCATCCAACAAACTGCTGTTGATAATTTTACCGTAGTAATAGATTTTATTTCCCTGCAGTGTTTTTAAATTTATAACCGCATAAGGATTTAATTTTACAAACTCATCTATTGTAAGTTTCTTAGGAATTTCAACCCAGCTTTTGGCTGCGTAACGGATAATGTTTTGAGAATCAGCAGCAGCTTCAAAAAAGAAATCGTTTATACCGCCGGATAATATTCTGTTAGAAAACAGCAGATCAGTATTATTTTTAGCATAATTCCAGAACTCTTCATCAATGTCATTCATTAATGAGCGGTAAGCAAAAATAAAATTTCGTGATGAATTAATTAGGTTTTTGGATTGTTGGGAAGTTAATGTATTATACATTATAGAATAGAATGCAATTGTGGAGCTTCCCAGCACAACTGCAATTATTAGCAGATTAACAAGAATTATACGATAGCTTATTTTCATTTAATTTCATTCTTTTTGCAATACTTTCCTAATTGTTATCAGAAGCTCGTCAAAGTCATAAGGCTTGCTAATAAAATCAGTAGCACCCATTTTGGCTGAATCAATTGCGCTTTTAACATCGGCATAAGCTGTTAACACAATTACCTTTGCTTTAATTTGATTTTGCTCAATCGCCTTTAATACATCAAAACCATCCATTGCCGGCATTTTAAGATCAAGCAAAATCAAATCAACCGGGTTGTTCTTTAAGAAATCCAGAGCTTCATAGCCGCTGTTTACAAAATTTGAGTTATATCCAACCTCCTCTAATTCTTCTTTAAGAACAGTACAAAGGTTTAAATCATCATCAACAATTAGAATTGATTCCATTATAAATTTCTATTTTTTCTCATTAAAGGATGAACTTGTGGATTCCATTTGATAATACTTAATTCTATTGTTTTGTTTTATCACTTCAGAATTAAGCGGATTCTGAGTAGGATTTTCCAGTCTCTCTTTTAATGTCGGGAGCAGTTCAGTCTTCAATAAAATAACCAGTTCTTTCTTTCTTACAACTGTTTGATCTGAGCCAGTAAGATATCTTATACCAAATACCCACCAAGGTAAATCTTTAAGGAATGGAATTCCGTTGCGGGTTATTGTCTCTTCATTTACAAACAATCCACCTAAAATTGTTTCCTCACCATTTAGCATCAGTACTTGTGTAGAAGCATTTGTCTTTTTTATTTCAGTTGTTTGTTCATTTAATTGGAATGAACTTCTTTCAACCTGAATATTAAGAAGAATGTAATCAATACCATCTTCTTTATAAACATGAGGAGTAACCTCTATAATAGTTCCAGTCGGGAAGAATTTCTCAACTGTATTACCAGCAAAATCCCTTGTTCTGACAGAAAAATCTGATCCTACCTGTATTCTGCCCTGCCTTTTATCTCTAACAGTTATATTTGGTGACGCAATTATCTCACCTAATCCTTCATTCTCAAAAAATCTGAACATTGCTGTAGCTTGACCATAAAAATCGCCCAGATTAAAATCGCCAGAACCACTTACATTAAATTGTGAAGGATTTGCAGCACTCTGATTTTGTGATTGAGTTCTGGTATTTAATTCAGTTCCCAGATCTAACCCGTTTTGTGATAATAAAAACTTCCAGTCTATTCCTCTTTCTTTTGTTTCAGCAACATCTACTTCAAAGAATACTGCAGAAATTTTAATTTCGCGTGAATCAACAGAAGCATAAATATCTTCGGGTTTTACTTCTTCCTGTTGTACTCTCTTAATCACAATTACATCTTCCTTCTCTTCGATAATATAGCCATTATACTGAACAATCATAAACAGGGCTTTATCATAAGGTAGATTTTCGATTTCAAGACCAATTGGTTTATCTGAAACGACAGTTGACACTATTCGTTTTCCAGTCGTGCTTTCACTTACCTTACTAAGCAGTGCGATTGCTTCACTAAAAGGTAATGATTGAGACATAGTAACAAGTTCATCTGGATTGTTATAGTCCTTTAGTCTTCTTTCCCAATATTTTTGCGGGAATAAGTTACCGATGAACATTAAAACTATTAACAGTGAGTATAAAATTGTTTTCATTTTACTTCTCATTCTTATTTCTTTAATAAATCTGTTCGATCTAACTGCAGATCAACTTTTTCAATTATTCCGCCTTTGTTAAGTATAAAACTTACACGGCTGTTTTGGTAATCAATTTTTGTTAAGTAACCCAGATACACCTGTTCACCCTCCCATATTAAAAAGGTATTACCTTTACTGTCAGCAATAAATGCTCCTTCGGGAATCAATGCTAACAAGGTTGCGCCCTGAACATCAAGCAATTCATCAATATTAGGAGGTATTTCATTTCTGATCAATGGATAGAATCCATCATAAAGAGTAGGTGAGCTTAGGTTATTTTCCACAAATGTTGCCGGTGCAAATCTGTTATCTCTTGAGAAATAAGTTCTTGCATTAACAGTAAAGTTAACCAGATAAACAGGATTTTCACCTTCTTTGGTTTGAACAAGATTCCCAAGATTAATGTTTGTTACTTTTTTAAGCTCTTTGCTATTTTCAATAGCATAAATAAGATTATAAACCTCATTAAAGTAGCCGAAACCGGTTAGCTTATAATCATGATAGAAAAACTCCTTCTCTTGCTTTTGCTCAATGTATTCAATATTAACCTGTGCCTTATCAGAAAATCCATTAGTAACATTATTCACGAAGTTGTAAAACTTAATGGATGATAAGTTCTGAGGAATATTAAACTCCCGGTTGGCAAGAATTGAATCAAGCTTGTCGGATTTTTCTAATAGATCCTGGTATTGCGCTAACAATTCCTGCGGATCTAATGCTTTTGCCTGTAGTTCTTTAAGATTATCTCTTTTTTTGTTAAGATCTTTTCCTTGTACAAAGTAGAGATAAGAACCTCCTGCAATTAATATTATTAGCAGTAAAGCTAATAGAACCAAAGTGCTTCTTAATTTTTTATTCATTTCTTTTTCTGATATGAAGTAATATCAAATGTTAAATTATATTTATAAGCATTTTTTTCACGCAATGCTTCATTCATCATACTATTAAGTCGGGCATTTTCAAAACTAAATGCCAAATCAGTTGGAGAATATTTTGACAAAGAATATCCTTCTATCTTAATAGAATTGGAATTGTCTCTGACTATGCTGGATATCCAAATATTCTGCTTGCTGCCGCAGAATGCAGAGATATCTTTAAGAACATTTTTCCAAATCCCGGTACCAACTGCTGCAGAATCAAGTATAGCTTGTGTTTGACCAAAGCTGCTGATCTTTCCTTCCAATTCAGATATTTTGCTTAACGTTTCCTGGTTTTGTCTAATTATCATATTCTTCTGCTGGATTTCCTCATCGAGTCTTGAAAGTTCTTTGTTGTTTTGCAAAACTTTAAGAGTAAACAGAAAAGCAGCAAGGAACAGCAGTGGAAGAACTGCAAAACTATGCCATGAAAATTGGAAGAATTTTTGTTCTTCAGAAATATATTTTGGTAATACATTTATTCCCTTATGTTCCTTTGCAATCTCATCAAAGAACTCTGTTGCAACTGCAATTGGAACGCTGTAGCTGGAGAATTTTGCCTTGGTCTCCTCGTCAACCTGTGATATGTCAAGATCATCAAACTCTAATCTGCTTACATTAGCTTCGGGAAAAGTACCGTAAAAAGAAAGTATCAGATTTTCAGAATCATCTTCACCGCATACAATAATATTATCTAAGGATGTAATTCCGCCGTTTTCCATTTCAAGGAGAATTTTAGAAAAATACACATCATAGGTATGAAGATTAGTTGTACCGATATCCAGAGTTGTACCGATATGTTTTAGTTTTCTTCCCTGAAGAAATATTAGTTTACTATACTCTTTTCCGATATAAACAACCAGACTCTGATCATCCGGGAAAAATTTCTTCCTCTTTGCAACATAATACGCAAGTGCGATATCAGCACTTTTTATTGTTGGAACTTTAAAGAATTTTTTACCCAGGTGTTCCGCAATATTATCTAAGAGATTAACACAGGCAACAGGACCATCGACAAATGCAGATAACAAAGAACCATCAGAAAGTTCAGTGTAATCAAGGCTTTCTCTCTCAACGTTCATGCCTTTGCTTTGTCTGATATCCAGAATAATTTCGTCAAGAAGTTTATTGCCCTTTAAATCCTTTCTGCCGTCAAAAGGATGATAATAAATTGCTGGTTCTGTAAGAGCAGGAATAAACTCAAGTTTGCTGAGACTTATTCCTTTTAATGCCGCACCAATAGAGCTAATACTTGGTGCTTCAAGTTCAGGGCTGCCAAATGCAGTATCCTTTGCACCATCGCCTTCAAGCTGAAGCCCGTCAGCATCAAGGTTAAATCCTGCAGTCGGATGAAGATCCGTTTTACTGGAAACCACATCAACTGAGGCTGTGCTAAGTACTTTTAATCTGCTGCCGTTTTTTTCATGTCCTACGACAGCAAGTTTTGTGTCATTGCCTTCGCAATAAATGCAGGCTATTGTTTTCATAATTTAAGCCGCTAATATTTGCTGAATTCTTGTTTTATTATTGGCATAAGTAATTGCCGTTTCTAATGAAATCTTCTTTGCAAGATACAAACGTTTAAGATCTTGTTCCATTGTAATCATACCTTGTGCACCGCCCTGATTTATCATCATATAAATCTCGCTGGTGTTATTATTTTTAATTGCAGCTTTAACACTTGGTGTTACAAGTAATACTTCTTTAGCCAAAACACGCTTGCCATCAAGGCTCGGAACAAGTTTTTGTGATACTATTGATATTAAAACGTCTGCCAATCTGTTTCTAACTCTTTCCTGTTCTACCGGATCGCATTCTGCAATAATTCTGTCTATTGATTCAACCGCTGAGGAAGTGTGCAGTGTTGAAAAAACTTTATGTCCGGTATCAGTAACTTCCAGAGCAGCCATAATTGTATCAGGATCTCTCATTTCACCAACTACTATTATATCAGGATCCTGTCTTAAAGATTGCACAATACCTTCTTTAAATGATAAAACATCTCTGCCTACTTCCCTGTGTTTAATAAGAGAAATATTAGATGTATGTACAAACTCTATCGGTGCTGCAATAATTATTACGTGGCAGGGATCCATCTTATTGTGATGATCAATTATTGAATCCAGTGTTGTCGATTTACCCGAACCGGTAATACCCGTAATTAATGAGAGACCAAATTTTATATAACCGTGACTTAATGCTCTTACAATATTCGGATGAAAATCAAGAGAAGAGAGCGGTCTGATTACCTGATTGATTGCTCTCATATTCATCGTAAGTGTGTCAAGATCAAAATATGTATCAGACCTGAATCTTACGTTAATATTTCTTCTTTCGTATAAGAAGGTATAACTAAAATCTAAATTTCGTCTCTTTGCTAATTGCTCTCTCTGATTAACATTAAGAAGATTTATTATAATAACTGCAGATTCATCGTTAGTAAACTGTGGTATTTCTTTCACCCGCTCTTTTATTCCAAAAACTCTCATCCATACATAACCTACATTACCATGTCCGCCAATTTCAATATCCGAAGCTTCTTTCTCAATCATGTTTGTAAGAAGCTTATTATAAAACTTCCGCAGAAGTAACTTCTCATTATCCTTAAGTTTATCTATGTTTTCAATTATATAATGTACTCTATCCGGACCGAATATAGATTCAGGAATTGCTCTGCAAAAGTTTTCAAGTATTCTTTTTTCTTCATTAATGTTCAATGTAAACCTATTTAAATACTTTAATATCTTAGATAAAACTATACCATTGTATAACTAATAGAATTCCGTAAAAACTGTAATAATTATCTTATTTTGATATAAATGTTATGTAAAATTTACACTTGCGTAAGAAATTTTACGATTCGCTGGTACCTGCTAACACTTCTTCGATAGATGTTAATCCCATCTTTACTTTTTCAAGACCAGCTTCCCTCAAAGTTAACGTACCATCTTTTCTCGCCTGGATTCTAAGTGATTCTTCATCAACTTCAACCCCTGACTTTACAATTAGTTGTCTTATTTCTTTAGTAAAGTATAATGCTTCGTGTATTGCTAAACGACCTTTATAACCGGTTCCATTACATTCTTCACAGCCAGCAGCCTCATAAATAGTATAATTACGCCACTCAGCAATGTTAAGCCCTGCAGCAGACATCAGGCTTTCATCAAAATTTACTACTTTCTTTTTACACTTCTGACATAGCTTTCTTACAAGCCGCTGTGCAACAATAAGATTAATTGCATAAGCAATAAGAAACGGTTCTATCCCCATTTTATAAAGTCTTGATACAGCACTTGGTGCATCATTCGTGTGAAGAGTGGAAAATGTTAAGTGCCCTGTATTAGCAAGTTTGATAGCAATCTCAGCAGTTTCTTTATCTCTCATCTCACCAACAAGTACAATGTCAGGGTCGTGTCTGAGTATGGAGCGGATCGCCTGTTCAAAATTCATCTTGTAACCAATCTTTAGCTGTCTGGCACCTTCAATTACATACTCTACAGGATCTTCTACAGTAAGCACATTAACTTCCGGAGTTATCACCTGATATAAAGCTGCTACAAGTGTTGTACTTTTTCCGCTACCGGTTGGTCCGGTAAGTATAACCATTCCCTGTGGTTCATTAATTGCTTTCTCAAATGATTTTCGTGCGGTACCTGCAAGACCAAGTTTATCAAGATCACGTATAACTTTTCTATCATCAAGAATTCTTATTACAACACTTTCAAATTTATTTTTTAATTCCGTACCAACCATCGGCAGTATTGAAACTCTGAATCTAATTATTATACCATCAATATCTCTTTGAATAAAACCATCCTGAGCCATTTCTCTTTCAAAACGGTCCATACCTTTAGCACGATCTTTAACTACTGCAACTACAGCCTCGGGCAAGGTGCCTTCCTGTATATGCCATGTCTGCAGATTACCATCAATACGGAACATTACCAGAGTTTTGTTGCCTGCTTTAGGAATAAAGTGAATATCACTCGCCCCTCTTCTGACACCTTCAACCAGTGCGCCTTCAACAAGATTTATTAAAGCGCTTTTATTTATTTCTGCATCAAGTGCCTGTTCGTCAAGCGATGAATCCTCCCGCTCTTCAATATCAATCATCTGGGCATCTTCTTCCATTGCTTTAAGGAACAGATTTTCCGGAGGAAGGATTTTTTCTATCAGTTTTTCATAATCAGCTTTACGAATAAATATTACTTCATACTTCTTTGCACTGAGTCCGAATGCTATTTTGGGTATATTCCTATCAGTCGGATCGATAGCTGCAAGTATAAGTTTATCTTTATTCCGGTCATCGAACATAAAAGGAATGATCTTGTGTTGTAATATCAAATCTTTTAACGCTTCACCGGAGCCGGTGATCATATTCTTTATTGATTCTAATCTGGCATCTGAAATCTCTTCAGGTCTGGTTTCCAGTTCACGGAAAGCATAAAGAATTGCTACTTCGCGGAATATAATATCATGATCATACTTAAAATCTTGTACAAGTATCTGAGCAAGATTTCTTTTTATCTTACTCCTGTCATTTACTTTAGCAGCAATTGCCTTCTCAAGCGTCTGTCCATCGATTATACCCTTTTTAAATAAAAGGTAACCGATCTTATCTGTCATCTCAAGGCTGGTATCAATCATTTATTACTTGTAAAATTTGTTTTGCGAAACATAATAAAGTTTTCAGTTTGTTCATATTCTTAATAAGATATGCAAAAAATATTTTATTCAATTAACCAGAGCCACACTACCCGGTGTAACACTCATCTGTCAGTCTGAGCGGAGTTGAAGACTGATCTTTGTTTCTGTCACTTTTCGACTGCGCTCAAAGTGACACCCGTTTGTCAGGCTGAGCGGAGACGAAGACTGAACTTTGTTTCTGTCACTTTTCGACTGCGCTCAAAGTGACACCCGTTTGTCAGGCTGAGCGGAGTCGAAGACTGAATTTTATTTCTGTCACTTTTCGACTGCGCTCAAAGTGACACCCGTTTGTCAGGCTGAGCGGAGACGAAGACTGACATTTCTATTTATTATAACTAGATGTTTTATTTTTACATTTAGCAAGTTCGTGTAATAAATTAAAATCATTCTTAACTAGCGCTTCTTTCTTTTTTCTATTCCATCCCTTTATTTGTCTTTCAGCTCTAATAGCATCTTTTATATCGGAGAATTCTTGTTGAAAAACTAACTCAATTGGTAAACGAGCTGAAGTATAACCAGAATATTTGTGATAAATATGTTCATTTATTCTTTGTTCCAGGTTAGATGTTGAGCCAACATAATAGCTTTTATCAGAGCATTTTAGTATGTAAATCCAACCGCGTTTCACTTAATATTATCAATGGTCACTTTTCGACTTCGCTCAAAGTGACACCTATTTGTCAGGCTGAGCGGAGTCGAAGACTGATCTTTGTTTCTGTCACTTTTCGACTGTGCTCAAAGTGACAACCATCTGTCAGTCTGAGCGGAGTCGAAGACTGACCTTTGTTTCCGTCACTTTTCGACTGCGCTCAAAGTGACTATCACTTGTCAGTCTGAGCGGAGACGAAGACTGAAACTTTGTTTCCGTCACATTTCGACTGCACTCAGTGCAACACCCATTTGTCAGTCTGAGCGGAGTCGAAGACTGATTTTTGTTTCCGTCACTTTTCGACTTCGCTCAAAGTGACACTCATTATTCATTACTCTTAACTAACATTACAACAAGCTCCGCGCGACAAGTTATCATCAAACTTTATTCTCATCTATATTCACACTAACAGATGCAGTGCCTGGTGTCTTTGGTCTTACGGTTGCAGTTTCTGCGGAGACTAATGTTAACAATATCATCACTACCATTATAAACATTGCAATAAACACTTGTATAATCTCAATAAGATTTTTTAATTTATAAACAGTTTCAGTTTCATAATAATTAGCTAACTGCAGAGCAGTATTCTTAATAGTACCGGTTTCTTCGCCTGAGTGAAATCTTGATAAAGCAGTTTCTGTAAATACACCCGAAGCTTCAAAAGCATCTGTTACACCAACTCCTTTTTTTATCATCAAAGGGATTGCGACATTCTTAATCCTTTCTTCAAAGTAAGCGTTTCCACTTGCTTCAGCAGCAATTCTTATTGGTTCAATACTCTCTGCTGAGCCGCTGTATAGAGTATAAAACACTCTGCAGAAAACTTCTATCAGTGTTTTGTGTACCAGTGTTCCAATTATCGGAAGTTTAAGAATGTACTGATCGATAAGAAACTTTCCTTTTTCGGTTCTGGTAAACTGCCAGAGTGCTATCGGCGGTATTATACAAAACGCAGCAACTAAGTACGGATTCTCAATCAGGAAGTCACTTATCTTCAATGTAAATGCAGTCATTGGCGGAAGCTCTACACCAAAACGCACAAATAGTTTTGCTGTTTCGGGAAAAATATATCCTACATAAAATATAACTGCTAAAAATAGTACAAATACGGTAACAAGGGGAGTAATAAGCGCACTCCTCATATTTTTTTTAAACTCCTGTCTCCGCTCTAAGAATTTTGCAGTTGCAAGATATATCTCTGTCATATTACCGCTTTTAGATGCAAGACCAAGCATATATGCGGTAAACTTTCCAAATATATCCTGATATTTTAAAAATGTTGCCTGACTATCAGCTCCCTTTTTTAACTCGTTATTAATTTCTTTTAATGTGTTTTTAAGAGCAAGATTCTGAGTATCGTTAATGAGTAAAGTAAGGATTTCTCCGTATGCTAATTTCTGATCCAATAGTTCAGCACTTATCTTGACAAATGTAACAATATCTGCAACCGGCGGCTTTGCCTGAAAATCCAATAATTTTTTATTAACTGCTAAAGGCTTATATCCTAAACGAACAAGTGCATCTTCAACTTCTTTTTTGTTAAATGCTTTTTGTTCACCTTTAATTGGTTTATCAGTGCCCTTTTGCGCTCTATAAAGAAAAGTTGACTTCTTCTCAGTGGATAAAAGTTTTAACTGATTTTTTTCTGCAAGACGCTGAATTTTTTTCTTTCCCTCCATTGACGTCTCGGCAGTGAGAGTTCCGGATATAGTCTGTCCGTTCATTTTCTGCGCTGTAAATTTATACTCTACCATTTTTTTACTCGATACTTATTAATTTTTCTTTGGATGGCTTGCTCAAATTTAGTTCCAGAATTATTGTTTGATTTTAGCTTATAAATGAATTATTTGCTCAGGTTACTTGGTAAATAAATCCCAATAATCTTAAGTCCTGTAAAATATACTTACATTATATATTAATAATGTCAATCTGTTTTGATGTTAAAAGAGATAATAATCGGTGGGTACGAAAAAGATTTTGAGAGTGATAGTATTAGCTTTTCATTTGTCAGTCTGAGCGGAGACGAAGACTGACCTTTGTTTCCGTCACGTTCCGACTGCGCTCAATGCGACTCTCACTTGTCAGTCTGAGCGGAGTCGAAGACTGAATTTTATTCTCCTCACATTTCGACTTCGCTCAATGTGACACTTATTTGTCAGTCTGAGCGGAGACGAAGACTGAATTCTATTCCCGTCACTTTTCGACTTCGCTCAAAGTGACACCCGTTTGTAAGTCTGAGCGGAGACGAAGACTGACTTTTATTTCCGTCACATTTCGACTTCGTTCCATTAGACTTAGTGAGTTATTAATTATAATTTTATAAAAAACATTAAATAACAAAATAAGGTTAAAACAAAATACCCAAAGAACCGATTAAGTCTATGACTCGCTCAAGGAAAATCTATACATTGATTAAGACCCGGCTCTTTGGTGGTTAAAGCTAAATAATATTTTCATATTCAATATTATTAAAATGGAGTAAGCTCATACCACACTGGGTGTTTTATTTAAAAGAACAATGCAAACAATAAAATACTTCATTGGCTTTGATATTTCGGCAGATGATTTTTCTGCCAGTTGTATTACCAGTCCTGATAATCTTGTTTTCTCTACACAAAAGTTCTCAAACAGCATTGACGGTGCTAATGAGTTACTTTCATTGCTCTCTAAGCACAACATAAAACAATCTGAATCGATCGTCTGTATGGAAGCAACCGGTGTTTATTCTGAAAGCATCTCTTACTTCTTAGCTTCTAAAGGATTTGCTATCTCCATTGAAGCCCCACACAAAATAAAGAACAAGACCAAAGACTCACCAAGAAAGAACGACTTTATTGATGCCTTAGCCATCGCAGAATATGCTTACAGATATTCTGATAAACTTCCAATTTGGAAACCCGGCAACGAGATTCTTCAGCAAATACAGGTGCTTTTAACAACTCGTGAGCATCTTAGTGTTCAAATGATTGCCAATATAAGTGCTCTTAAAACTCTAAAGCACAAACATTACCAGACTCCACTGGCTAACCGGATATACGAGCAAACTATCAATAAACTCAAAGAACATATCAAACTTATTGATCTTGAAATAAAAACCTTAATCGATAAAGACGATTCATTTAAGAACAAAATTTCATTGGCCAAATCTGTCCCAGGAGTTGGATTACTTTTGGCTGCAAATCTTCTTGTTTTAACAAATGGCTTTACAGAGCACCTTAATTACAAACATATCGCTGCTTATTCTGGAATATGCCCTTATGAACAAGTTAGCGGAACATCACTACACAAACCACCAAGATCAAAAATGTGTGGACCGGCTAAGATTAGAAAACTTCTTTACCTTGCTGCATTATCTGTAAGAACACATAACCAAAACTTTAAGAAATACTTCCTTCGCAAGCTTGCCGAAGGAAAAAACAAAAGACTAATACTAAACAATATTGAAAACAAACTATTAAAAATAATTTGTGCTGTTGTTAATTCTGGAACTGCTTACACTGAAAACTATAAAACTATTAACCCAGAATTAATAAAAACAGCTTGACTATGTCATAATATTCAAAGTGACAACTATTTGTCAGTCTGAGCGGAGTCGAAGACTGAATTTTGTTTCTGTCACGTTTCTACTGCGCGCAATGTAACATTGGCTTTTATTACTAAACCAGCACAAACAGTTTAAAACAAAAAAGGCTGCCCTTTTGAGACAGCCTGTAAAAAACAATTGAAACCTATTTAATTATTGAACCACTTTTGAAAAAATTTGAGTAGGTGTAACTGTTGTTTCAACTGTCCAACCGTAGCTTGCATCCTGAGGTTCGGCTGTAAAAACTACCTGAGTATCGGAAACTGCTGGATCTCCCCATATTGCATCTGTTGAAGTTTTTAGATTAGTTGGAAGACCATCCCAATAATCTTCAAATTGAGTAGCTGGTGCATCTGGTGTAAAACTATTACCGCCGCCGCCGAGAGCTACTGGTTTTTTGTAATACTGCTGTGCTAAAGCACCAATGTTTGTGCCTTGTGCTACTATAGAATCCTGTGTTGAAGATTCTGCATTAGCGTTGAACAAGTTAATACCTACTACTATAGCTATACCAACTATGATAACGCCAAGAACGATTAAGAGAAGTTGTTGTTGACCCATTTGAGCCTCCTAAGTTAATTGATGAATTTATTTAGTTAATTTTCTAAAAGAACAATTTTCAAACTTGTTCTTGATGTCTCATTATTTGTGCCAAGCTAATTAACAAAATCTTCACCAAAAACAACTTACTGTAAAGATATAGGTTTAACCGATATTTTACCTTTTTCATTCGATTTCAGCATTAAACAAACTAAATAATAAATTTATTATCCATAAAAGAATTATTTAAGTAAAAATTACGGAAAATTATAAAGTAAATTTTACCCAACAGGTAATGCTTACCGAAATAATGCAGAATATTGGAGAAAACTAATGGTTTTTAAAACTTAAGGCGACAATATCAGCTAAAATTTAATAATCGCCTAAAATTATTGGTAATAGTTACAGGTAATATTTGCAAAAAGATAAAGATTCTTATAAGTGAAGATTTCTGAAAAATTGCCCTGTTATTTTTCCTGAATCGCTTGGGAATCTGTAAAACATTGCTTCATTGAAACAGATATCAGATTTATTTTCGAATAAATAGAACATAGTGCACGCTGAATTTTCCACTAATATCAGGTAATATTTACTTTAATTTATTTAACACAAGGTTTAAATTTTTGTGGAATGATATATTGTCCGGGTCTAAATCAACAGCCTTTTCAAAATAAATTTTAGCGGAATCTAAAGAGTCGGTATTTACATACAAAGCCCCAAGGTCATTATTAAGAACCGGATTATCCGGAAATATTTCAAGCGCCTGCTTCATAAATTTAACCGCAGAATTATACTGCCTGGCTTGAGTATAATAATATGATATGGATGAAGATAAGTCTTCAAGTTTCTTTTTATCACCAGTATTCAGCCCAAGAAACTTTTCAGACCATATATCAGCTTTATCTGTTTGTTTTAATTTTAGATAGTTTTTTATCAGATTCACAATAGTAACAGGATTATCTTTATCAATCTCCAATGATCTTTCTAATACATCATTCGCTTTTAGAAAATCGCCAGCAGACTCATAGGCAAGTGCCGCTTTATGATAAAACTCCGCAATATCAGGTTTAAGCATAATCGCTGTTTCGGCACATTTTGCTGCTTCAAAGAATTCATTGTTATCAAAAAAATAAAACCCGTATCCCATCCAATAAGAAGCTCTTCCAGGATGTAGTTTAGTTTCATACTCCCAAAAGATCTTTCCATTACTATAAAGATTGCTCTTAATAAAAGTAAAACTAACTGTGTATAACAAGAAAGAAAAAATTATCAATGGACCAACTGTTCTATTAAATTTAATTTTTAATGACTGAAGCATAACCCCCAAAGCAATCATAAAACCTATTAATGGTAAATACATACGGCAATCGATATAGTTAAATTCACCATCTTCAGCTTTAACTCTAATAAAAAAGGCGGGCAGAACCAGGATTAAAAAAAACAATACCCCGAACAAAAACAGCCTTTGCTGTTGTTTATTCTCTCTGAGTTTCCAAAGAAAGAACAGAAGAAACAAAAAAATAACTGAACCTAAAATTATCAGAAAACTGTTTTTAATCGGTATCGGTTCAATTAATGGGAAATAGAATATTTTCGCGAAGTACTCAAAGAGAATATAAATATTTTGCGTGAATGACTTAAAACTTATTTCTTCTTTAGTGGTAATATGTGATAAAAATATTCTAAGATATAAATAAGTGAATGCGGGTATAATATAATATGCTATTACAATAATTCTTTTTATACTATACTTTTTATGTTCATTACAGAGCAGCCAATCATATAAGAAAAAAATCATCGGAATAATTAGTGCAACTTCTTTGCTCATCATTGCAAAAAAATATGCAGTTAGACTTATTAAAAGAAATACCGCTTTTCCGCTTTTTCTGAATGCAATAAACGCCAGCAGCGAGAACAAAGAAAATAAAGCTAATAACAAATCATTTCTTCCTGCTATCCAGGAAACTGCATTAGTATTAATTGGATGAAGAGAAAAGAACAAAGTCAGGAAAAGTGATACACTTTTTTTTAAGCTGACCTTTAAAAGAAAAGTATAAAGCATTAAACTCACTGCAATATGAAGTATAAGATTTGTCAGATGATACATTGTTGAAGACTGACCTGCAATGGCAGTATCAATAATAAAGCTTATCATTATCATTGGACGATAATAATTATCCAACAGATAACCGCTTGCAAAAGCTTGTGGGATTTTTGAAAGGCTATCAATTTTCTCATATTCAGCAAATACAATCAGATTATCATCAAGATATGCAAAATCAAACCAGAGATTTTGAATATAAACCAATAAGATCATACCAATTATTAGTAATTGCGGCAGATATTTGTTTAAACCTGAAGCTGGTTTATCTGTTTGCCCTGATTCTTTCATAAACTTTCATTAAATAAAATTAAATTTTATATGTGCTTCAAAATTAAAGCCAAAAAGTTTATTAACTCTAACTATTACGAAACAAATTGGTAAAGAGTATGTCAACGATTATTAAATGAAAATAATTTCTATTGCTTTTTCTATTTCTGCTTGCATTAATGTTAGTTGTCTCTGAGAGATTTCCTGGCGTCAATTTTAAGTTTAACGAAAGACCATAATTCAAAGTAATATCATATTTCAATTTATTCACACTTCGATAAATTCAGTGCAACACTCACTTGTCAGTCTGAGCGGAGTCGAAGACTGAACCTTTGTTTCTTTCACATTTCGACTGCGTTCAATGCGACTATCACTTGTCAGTCTGAGCGGAGTCGAAGACTGTCAATTGTTTCTGTCACATTTCGACTGCGCTCAATTCGACAACCATTATTCATTAACCCTCATCCAAACTACGATAAACCAAGTACGGCACGCTTCAGTCATATTGAATTCATTTCAGAATCTTTGTTAATTTTGGAATCAAAAAATATCCTGACATAATCTATTTTGAGCGGGCAGATCAACATTCTTATTTTTTTTAAAATAATTTTATTGAAGTTTTCTGGTATAATATTGGATAAATTTGAACAAATATTTTAACCGGATAATTATAATCTCAACTGATCGTAAAAAACAAAAAGCAAACAACAATGCGGCTAACCGGCAGAAAAAGTTTTTTTATTACCTTAATTCTTGTTTCGATTATTTATTTTCAATCAAATTTTTACGATTTGATTTTTTTAGACGATGATACTTTAGTTTTTCATCAACCTGTTGAAGCAAGTTTCGGTAAAAATGTTACCTCCATTCTTACAACAAATTTTCTGGATGGTCATTATTACCGTCCTCTAACCTCCTTTTCATTTTTCGTTAATTCATTCTTTATAGACAATTCACCTTCTGTTTATCATATCACAAATTTCTTACTGCATTTTTTAACAGCTTTTTTAATATTCCTGATATTACAAAGGCTTGATTACTCAACACTCATTGCACTTATAAGTGCATTAGTATTCGCCGTTAATCCAATTCATATTAATGCCGTTGGCTGGATAGCAGGACGTGGAGATTTATTAGCTTCCTTTTTATCAGTAAGCGCTTTATACATTTTCTTACACTTCATTAAAAATAATCGTACTGAGGTGTTAATTTTTGTTTCCCTTCTGTTTTTTCTGGCATTTTTATCCAAGGAAGTCTCATTGATTGTTCCATTTCTTTTTTTAGCTTTCTACTTTATAGAAAAGAAGGAGATACTCCTAAACAAAAGCAGCATTAGTGTGTTGATAATGTTCTTTGTCATTATTGGTTCGTATTACCTGCTTAGATTGGCAATTTCCCCAACTGTCCACATTAATAAATTTTCCTTTTTAACTTATTACAAAAATATTTTAGTATTACCTCAGACGGTTTCTAAATTCTTTTTTCCGGCTGGAATAAAAGCTCTGCCAGGCAATGATTTGTTAACATCAATTCTGGGCGGACTAATCTTTTTAGTTTTAGTGATGCTTCCTTTTCTATTAAAAAAGATAAATAGAACTCGTTATTACTTTGGATTAGTCTGGTTTATTGTTTTACTAATTCCCGGAATGGTTTTCAGAACTATGATGCAGGATGGATTTTTCTATTGGGACTGCCGTTCGTATCTCCCTGTGATTGGGTTTGTTTTTATAACTGCAGAAATTTTTAAGACTATACGTTTTGATAAAAATAAAACCATCAGTTATGGATTTGTCATAGTTTATATATTAGTATTAAGTACGGTTACTTTCACCAAAATCAGATTATATGAAAATGCAGCATCCTATTGGAATGCAGTCAAACTCGATTATCCTCAGAAATTTCTTCCATATATCGGATTATATAATTATTATGATCACATTAAAGACTTCAGCAATGCAGAAGATCAGCTTGTTCAGGCTATTAAATTAAGACCAAATGAATTCAGTATCAGAGATCTTTTGATAAAGTTTTATCAAAAGAACAATCAAAGCGATAAAGCTTTTGTAATAATGAAAGACACTATTTATAA
The DNA here is from genome assembly GCA_013285425.1 of Ignavibacteriota bacterium. GTDB lineage: Bacteria > Bacteroidota > Ignavibacteria > Ignavibacteriales > Ignavibacteriaceae > IGN3. The sequence continues at coordinate 3,453,145 of CP053447.1, read as the reverse complement.
AAAGATTAATGGGTCAGCAGCGTTACTGGAAAAGTTTATCTCCCTGTCTTCAGAGCTAAACAAACAGGAAGAGATAAATGAATTAAAAATAATTTATAAAGATGATGCCGGGGTTATAGAAAAAATTAACACAATCAAAGCAGAACAAAACTAATAAAATCAATTTGTAAGATTTTGAACAGGAATTTAAAACATCACTTATTATAATTTATGAACCAAAAGATTCTTTTCTCTGCAATTATCTTCTTTACAAATCTTATTGTGTATGGTCTTTTTAATTATGGCGGAATTCGTTCTCCGGATAGTGAAATTGTTTTTAGAACTACTGAATCTTTATTACATAAGCATGAATTTGCAGTGCAGGAACCAATTAACTGGGATTACTTTGGGTTAGCCCGCGGAAAAGATAATAAGCATTATTCAATCTTTGGTCCGTTAGAATCTATATTTGCTGTGCCGTTGTTATACACTGCTGATTATCTGAAAAACAATAATATCTTTTTAGCTGATAGTAGTATAATTCCACTTAGCTTTCACGTTTTAAATGATAGCAAGGATGCAGGGCTTTACTATCTTGAAGATGAAAGACCCCCAACTCTTACAGGACATTATGAAAGATTTATTGCTTCATTTTTTAATGTTATTGTAGGAGCATTATCTGGTATATTCTTTTTTTTATTTAATACTAAGTTTTACAAAATCTAATTGGATAAGCCTTTATACTACTTTTATCTATTCATTCGGATCTTTGATTTTTTCTTATACGGGAACATTTTTCAGCGAACCTCTTTGCACTTTGTTCATAATAATTTCCTTTTTATTTGTAGTTAAAAATGAAACTGATGAAAAAACTAAAAAGCAAAAATTTAGAAATTATTTTTATTCGGGATTGTTCTTAGGGCTGGCAATTACAACTCATATTTCAGCAGTAATTACTTTACCCTTTTATTATATGTTTTTATTGGGACAAGAATCAAAGGTCAAGTTAAGAAAGGCAGACTTTGCTAAATCAGCTTTATATTTTACAACAGGATTAGTAATTTTTTGCAGCCTTCTTCTTTACTACAATTATGCAAGATTCGGGAATGTATTTGAGACAGGCAGATCTGCTGATCCATTGTCTCGTTACGCTTTTTATACCAATCCCCTTCCTGGTATATTCGGTCTTCTATTTAGTGCCGGAAAAGGAATTTTTATTTATTCCCCGGTTGTATTGTTAGGCATTTTATTTTGGAAGCCTTTTCATAAAAGATATCCTCATTTATCAATAGCTATTATTGGGATGATATTAGTAAGAATATTCTTTCTGGCAAGCAGAAGTGACTGGCATGCCGGATTTGCTTTAGGACCGCGGTATCTTTTAATCATTATTCCATTTTTGTTTATTCCTATTGCCATTGGTATTAAAGAGATCGTTGAAAGACAGAAGTTAAAGCAATTTATTCTTGTTGGTGCCTTCAGTTTAGTTTGTATAATTCAGCAGCTTTTCTTTTCAACGGGAGAAATCTTTTCATACTTACATATTATTTACAAAAACCAGGAAAAACTCGGCAATTATGTTTTATTACATAACTCGCTTTATTTAAGCTGGGAATATTCTCCTGCATTATATCTTTTAAACTATAAAACAGGACCATTTTTACTTGGATTAATTACAAACAACAACTATCAATTGTGGCTGATTATGTCAGGAATATTTTTTTTGGTTTTCCTGCTTATAAGCATAAAAGTATATAGTAAAATCAGAGATTAATGCAATTTCTTTTCCTGCATATAATACATTAAACTTTTTTCTTTAATACAAAGAATTGAATCTTCCTTTATATTGGCTTCATTTGAAGTTTATGGATGGAATAATTTTACTTTTGATTAAAATAATCTTTAAGCAAATAAGAATATTGCCCAGTATTGATTTTCCATATTTCTCTTATCCTGTTCCAATCCCAAAGATCACCCCTTGTAATAAGAAAAATCTTATCATAATATTTTGCAAGATTGGTGTTTTTGATCTGATTATGTCCTGTTTTTAGTGTTTCCTCATAGCCATCGGGAAGTTCTCTCTTATAATGACCAACCCGCCAGGAATTAAGACTTGGAAGTCGAGCCAATAATGGATCATTTAAGGCTAGTAGATCCAGGATATGACAATCTGGACCAGAGTAAAAGCCCATAAATCCTACACCGGTTGCTTTAGAAAATTTTGTTCCCATTATTTTCAAATTTTGCCCATCATAAACCCAGGAATTAGGATAACTCTTGTTTGTTAAATTAAGAATTAATCCTGTATTCGGATAGTAATATAATCTCTCATCACAAATCCCATTCAAATTTATTTCTGTATTTTTTGTTAAGTGGTAGCTCTTTTGGCTAAAAACCTCTATTAATACAATGATTAAAATGAATGATATACTTTCAATTGATTTATTAAATTTAATTTTGCTTAATATAATTACCGCGACGAGAAATGGTGCGCTGAAAAATCTTCCAGACATAAAATCTCCACCAATCCAAATTATATAAAGCAAATAGAAAAATATTCCAATGGTAAATGGAAAAAATTTTCGATTGTCTTTTAGCGTTGATAAGAAGGTTAAAAGGAATAATACAATCAATGTTACTGGATCTAATTTAAAACTGGAATAAAAATATCTGAACCCCTGAATTATTAAATCAGATTTATCTATTCCCGTATTAAGCTTAGCATAGGCAGTATTAGGAAATAAAAATCCGTAATAAACTAAAGAGAAGAGTTCCCAGAAAATAAAAGGGGAAAATCCGATTATAATTAAATAATAATTTTTATAGTACTTATTTTTTAATATATAATAACTGTAAGCGGGCAATAAGAGAAGGAAGGTATCCATTCTATTTATTAACACTAATGAAGATAAAACAGAAAGAAATATTATTTTTGTCTTGGCAGTTTTATTACTAAAATAAATACAGGCAAATAAGACCAATAATAGATAGGTCAAAGGATTTTCTAATCCAGAAGTTGAATAATCAATAAATGCTTTAGAGAAAATAACTGAGAATAGAACTAAAACCATATTTCCCTTTGCCACCGCCAACTTAAATACAAGGATTAAAACTGAAGCTAACGATAATGTGATCGAAATTATAAGTGATGTGAAAAAAATTTCATTTGTAAAAAAGTAAAATGCTGATAATAAGAATAACCAAAGCGGATGAGTGTAGCTCTGTACTCTTTCAACAATATTCCAGCGTAGTCCATATCCATTGACAAAATTATCAATCGTTCTAAAGGTTATATATGCATCATCACTGACCCAGGCTGTATTTATCAATAAAACAACATATATTAAAAATAAACATAGCGAAAGGTAAAACAAGTTCTTTTCTAAATGTTCTTTCTTAAGTACTTTGCTTTCAGAGTATATATTTTCCTTTGTTTTATTCATAACCAATGCTCTCTTCATATTGAATAAATATTTATGTTTGATAGAGAGTAATTAATTTCAGATTAAAATAGATTAAAGTTATGTGATCGGTATAAATTACTTCTTAGTTGAAAAAGTTTAATTAAAAAAAGAAAGAGACTCCAAATAATTAATAATTTTGTAATAACAAAAAAAAACAAAAACAATTAAAAGGAGTCTCAAGGTGAAAATTAAGGAAAATCTAAAACAAAATCTTGATTGGTATAAGAATCAATCTTTAGAAACACAACTAAGTTTGTTCGGTAATTTTCTGGAGATAGCCAAAATATTGGCAAATCAACTGATGGAAGAAGAAGTAAAAGAAAAAGCAGGAATAAGATATGACAGAGAGAAGCCATCATCAGGCAGATATAGCCGCTGGGGCAGTAATCCGGGCAGCATAAGAGTAGGAGAAGAAAAAGTAAAAATAAAGGTTCCAAGGATACACGATAATCAGAGTTTGATTACCGAAAGTCCGGAGAGATATCAAAAACTAAGGTCAATAGAATTACCATCAGAAAGTTTGATGAAAAAAATAATCTTAGGCTTAAGTCAGCACGATTATCAGGAAGTAGTAAAGATGGGCGTAGAGAGCTTTGGATTGAGTCAATCAACAGTAAGCAAAGCCTTTATAGAAGAAAGCACAAAGGCATTAGAAGAATTTGAAAAGCGGGATTTGGGATTATATGATTTTATAGCCATAGTAATAGACGGAAAATATTTGTCAAAAGAAAACACGGTAATAGCACTTGGAATAACAATGAGCGGAGAAAAGATACCATTGGGCTTTATCCAGACAACAACAGAAAACAGTAAAGCAGTAAAAGGGTTGTTAAAAGATTTACTAAAGAGGAATTTCAAGTATACAGAAGGGATACTAACACTGCTGGATGGTTCAAAGGGATTAAGGAAAGCAGTTGATGAGACATTCGGGAACTATGCCTTAGTACAGCGCTGCCAGTGGCATAAGAGAGAAAATGTTCTCAGTTACTTAAGTCAAGAGCAGCAAAACAATTACAGAGGCAAGCTGCAAAGAGCCTATAGTGAACCTGATTATCAAACAGCAAGCAGAAAGCTAAAGGAAATAATAACTGAACTAATGAAAATTAACCGGAGTGCTGCAAGATCGCTTGAAGAAGGATTAGAGGAAACATTAACCATACACCGTTTAGGGTTAGTAGAACAGTTAGGCAGATCATTTACGACCACAAATTTAATAGAAAACTTAAATTCTCAGTTAAAGAAATACCTGGGCAGAGTAAAGAGATGGATGAACTCAGAAATGCGAAGCAGATGGATGGCAGCAGCACTTTTACAGATAGAAAAAAGAATGAGAAAGGTAAATAATTATGAAAAATTACAGTTACTAAGAACAGCATTAAAAACAGAATTAAAGATTAAACAAAAGAAAGCAGCTTAATAAATGATGGAGTCTCTATTTTCAACTAAGTTTGACTTTTTACCATGTGATCAATCCCTAATACCACTTAATAAATATGTTTTTTTACTACTTAACTTATTTGCTCAAATTACCTGAGCTTTCCGTAACTTTAAACAGATTATACTCTGTATTGTTAGTTAATTTTTTTGCATTAAAATCAGGATTCTTTGAAATAACAAATTCGGCTTCATCCAATTTTACATACCATTGTTTTGTAAGAAAAAAATCTATTGCATACTTGATTGTTGACACCTCCTGGGAACGATCCCCATCAAAATATACTTTACTATTCACAGGCAGATGTTCATTGATCTCTATGAATTGGCTAGAGATTTTCTTCATTTGGAAATCTGGTCTTTTTAAATGATTAGACAAGGCTATGCTAATCAAAAAAAATATTGTGATATTAAACGCCAGTAATTTCCAAACCTGAAATTTGAGATTTGAAAATAAAATTGAATAAGTTCCAATTACAAATCCCAAATAAAAAATAGACTGAAATTCATGTAATGCAACAAAATGTCTCATAGGTAGTGCCCAAAGCAGACCAGATAAAAGGAATATCAACAAAATTTTATTTTCAAAAACCCTATTCTTTAAATATCTAATGAATACATAAATAATTAATATAACAGTGATAAAGATTGAAGCATTTATACCCGGTTCGACCTGAAAAACAGGCCAAAAAGGAATTAACATAATAGTAATAGAATGCGCTAGCCCTGATAAAAAGGGAAACCATTCGAATAACCAAAGAAATTGAGTATAACCTGCAGCAGACTTTATACCTGTCCTCCATAACAAACTTCCTACACTGGGTAAATTCCAAAAGGACCCTCCAACAATTCTCCATTCGTTAAATAATTGTAACCCAAGTATAATTATCCCTGTGATAATTGAAATCCCAACAACTTTGAAAGATGTTTGCTTAAAAAGATTGAAAGTTTTTCTTTTGAATGAAGTCTTTTCTATAGGAAATAATGTTTCAGTTGACTCTATACAAAACCATGTTATATAAACCGCAAAAGGCTGCCAGCCAAACATTATCGGAAAAACAGAGTAAAACAAAATCTCAGAAGTTTTTAATTTACTATCTTTAGTTTTAATAACACAGTACAATGCAATAACAAAACCAAACAGCGCGGGAATATCATTAAAAATCATATTATTATATGTAAGCATATAATAAGAAGAAAAAGTTAGAATGGTAATTATTAACGATTTATACTTGTTCTTTAATAGCTTCGTAACAATTTTGAACACAATAATAAATGATAGGAAAAAAAATAGATTCATTAACTGCCGGGCAATATAAACTTGTAGAAAATAATCATTCTCAAACGGATAAATAACTATTCCGGTAATTAGAAAAGGAAAAACAGGGAATCTGTTATAAGCATTATAGACATTAACCCCGTCTTTTAATTCCTTACTCATATACATTAGTAATGGGGAATCGTTGTTTAAAAGATTCTTTGATAATACCATTCCGTGGACTGATATACTGCTATAAAATCCTCCAGGAACAAATCCACCATCTCGTGGTTCGGTAAAAAAAATGCACAATCCAATCAACGTCAATAATACAAATGGAAGCCATTGATCAGCATTTTTTTTCTTTTTGAGTTTTAGTTCTACATCATCGCTCATACTTTATTATTTTATTGTTATACCCTTACAAATTAAATTTGCTAAATACAGGCAACTCTTATACCAGAATTTATTTTTAGTTCATTTAATTGAAAATCCAGTTTAGTAACATCTATTCTTTATATAGTGAAATTAATTTTTGGGAAGCAATCCGGAGTGATATAATAATTCGGTAACTTTTTCAATTCTTCATAAATATATACTATTTACTAATCAATTTATTAAAGATCGTTTTACAATGAGCTTTTATAGTAAACATTATTTGATAAATCCAATAATATTTTTATTGCACCTGCTTAATATAACCTTCAACAGAGGGTTAACTAAGTTTAACTTAAACAACTTCTTAGTCTTATTTTGTTCCCTTACAGGAATAGATGCAAAAGAAAAGGATTGGAACACAGATTGAACTGATTAAACTGATAAAGACAGATTGATCTTTTGTATTCTGTTTACCTTTATTATTTAAAGAGCTTTGTGATCAAATGTTTTTTGATCTCCTGCTTTTAGTTTAAGTTTAGATTTCTCACCCCCTTATGATTTAATAGGCAGCCAATCAAATTAAACAAGCAAACCAGATTTACATTCTATTTCACCTTAATATATAATTCTTTCAACTGTTCTTCGCTTACTATTGATGGTGAATCATCCATAAGTGACACTGCACTGGCAGTTTTTAAATTCAAAACAGCGACGTCCTACTTAATATTAAGTGTTTCGCATATCATAATTTCATATTATATTTGCCATAAATTAAAAGCTATTGAGGTTTTGAGGTAAATATGTCAGAATTAACAAAAAAAATTACTGATGAAGCGTTACTATTACCCCGCGAAGCAAGAGCAGAATTGGTGGATAAACTATTACAAAGTCTGAATGCACCGTCTCCCGGAGATATTGATAAACTATGGGCAGAGGAAGCTGAAAATCGTATTAGTGAATATGATGCAGGCAAGGTACAATCACTGAATGGATTACAGGTAATCAAAGAATTAAGAGACAGATATAAAAATTGAAATTTACATTTCATCCCGATGCTGTTTCAGAACTGATACACTCCGTTGAATATTATCAGGAAAGGGTGGAAAACCTTGGAATAGAATTTTTAGATGAGGTGATTAATACTATTTTCAGAATTCTCGAGTTTCCTGATGCCTTTACTCAGTTTTCTTAAAATAGCCGACGATGTCTGTTAAACCGTTTTCCATTTGCTATAATATATCAGATTAGAGAAAATGAAATCTTTATTGTAGCTATTACTCACCTTTCAATGAAACCTGGTTACTGGATAGAAAGGGTTAGCTAGGTAATAAATAAAGTAATTAACTCACCTCACCTTAATATGTAATTCTTTCAACTGTTCTTCGCTTACTATTGATGGTGAATCATCCATAAGTGACACTGCGCTGGCTGTTTTAGGAAATGCAATTACTTCACGGATTGAACTCTCACCTGCAAATATCATTGCCATTCTATCAAATCCAAATGCGATTCCCCCATGCGGTGGTGCCCCGTATTTGAATGCATTAATTAAAAAGCCAAATTTCTGCTGAGCTTCTTCTTCAGAGATCCCTAATGTCTTAAACATCTTTGACTGCAATTCGGAGTTGTGAATCCTTATACTTCCACCGGCTATTTCATTTCCGTTTAATACCAGATCATAAGCACGGGCTTTAACTTTACCGGGATCTGTTTCCAGCAATGGTATATCTTCGATTCTTGGTGAAGTAAACGGATGATGCATTGCATAAAATCTTTTTGTCTCTTCATCCCATTCAAACAGTGGAAAGTCAGTTACCCATAGTAATTTAGGCTCGGAATCCGGTTGAATGAGATTTAATCGCTTTGCCATTTCCAATCTTAGCATACCCATTGTATTCAATGTTTTTAATCTTGCACCAGACAAAATAAAAATTAAATCGCCTGCTTTTGCATCAAGCGTTTCAATAAGATTTTTCTTTTCTTGTTCAGTGAAAAATTTCATTGTTGGTGAATCAAGCTCTGTTCCGTTACCATTATCTTTAACCCTGATCCAGATTAATCCTTTTGCGCCGAAACCTTTTACAAAATCAGTCAGAACATCAAGCTGATTTCTGGTATAATCACCGCAGCCCGCTGCTAATATTCCGGTTACAATTCCGGCATTATCCACAGCATCTTTAAATACTTTAAACTCAGTATCTGAAAAAACATTATTAAGAGTTTTCATCTCCAGATTAAACCGCAGATCCGGTTTATCACTGCCATACTTTTCCATTGCTTCATCAAATGATAATTTAAGCAGCGGAGTTTTTATTTCTTTGTTCCAGATTTCGTTAAACAAGTTTTTCATCAATCCTTCAACTATTGAAAAAACATCTTTCTGATCAACAAAAGACATCTCAACATCAATTTGAGTAAATTCAGGCTGACGGTCAGCTCTTAAATCCTCATCCCTGAAACACTTTACTATCTGGAAATACCGGTCCATACCTGCCACCATCAGCAGTTGTTTATATTGCTGGGGAGATTGTGGAAGAGCATAAAACTTACCTTTATGCAGACGGCTTGGTACAAGATAATCTCTTGCACCTTCTGGTGTAGATTTCATCAGAACCGGGGTTTCAATTTCGGCAAAACCATTTTCATCAAAATATTTTCTGGTAATCTGATACATTTTATGTCGAAGTAAAAGATTCTTTTGCAGTTGGGATCTTCTTAAATCAAGATATCTGTATTTAAGTCTTAAATCTTCATGAACATCAACATCATCTTTTATCTGAAAAGGAGGAGTTTCAGCTTCGTTAAGAATAATCAGCTTGTTTACCATAACATCAATGTGTCCTGTTGGCAATTCAGGATTATCAGTATCAGCGGGTCGTTTTCTTACAACACCCTCAACAGAAATTACATATTCACTCCGCAAATCTTTAGCGGCAGTGTGTGCCTGCAGATTGAAAGTTGGTTCAAATACAATCTGAGTAACACCGTATCTGTCTCTTACTTCAATAAAAATCACACCGCCCAGGTCTCTTCTTCTATCAACCCAGCCGTTAAGTACAACATTTTCACCAATATTTGCTTCTCTTAATTCGCCGCAATTATGTGTTCTTGTTTTAAATTGCATAATATTCTGAATAACTCCTTATAGAATTTGAGGGCTAAAAATAAAGAAATGATGAAGGGCAATCAAATAGATTAGTTTATATTATATAGTACTATAAAAAATATTTTGTTATTTATATGAATACCGCAGAACTCATCCGCAAAAAGAGAAATAATGAACATCTTACCAAAGAAGAAATTCTCTTCTTGGTAAATGGCTTTACAAAAAATAAAATTCCTGATTATCAGTTTTCTGCTTTTCTAATGTCAGTTTATTTTAACGGAATGAGCAAGGAGGAAACATCTGCACTAACAGAAGCTATGCTTTACAGCGGAAAGGTATTAGATCTTTCTTCTATAAAAGGGATTAAAATTGATAAACATTCAACCGGCGGAGTTGGGGATAAAACCTCTTTAATACTTGCACCAATCGCTGCGGCAGCAGGAGTTAAAGTTCCAATGATTTCGGGCCGCGGACTCGGGCATTCAGGCGGAACACTTGATAAACTTGAGTCTATTCCGGGATTCAGAACTGATCTGACTTTAACAGAATATAAAAATGTGCTGAAAAAAACCGGTGCGGTTTTAATCGGACAGACAAAAGAAATTGCTCCGGCTGATAAATCAATCTATGCACTTCGTGATGTTACAGCAACTGTTGAATCAATTCCGCTTATTACTGGAAGTATTATGAGTAAAAAATTAGCAGAGGGAATTGATGGTTTGGTGCTTGATGTAAAAACCGGCAGCGGCGCATTTATGCAAAAGGAAAAAGATGCAGTTGCTCTTGCAAATTCACTGATAGATACGGCAAAAGCTTTTAATAAAAAAGTAATTGGTTTTGTAACTGATATGAATCAGCCGCTTGGTAATTATATTGGTAACTGGCTGGAAGTTTACGAATCAATTCAGGTTTTAAAAGATGGAAAGAAAAATGACTTAACCGAATTGTCTTTAATCCTTGCAGGTGCTATGATTTATCTTGGTAAGAAAGCAAAGTCATTAGACGAGGGAATTGAAACAGCGATTAAGATATTATCATCGGGTAAAGCTTTTGATAAATTTGCAGAGATTGTAAAAGCACAAAATGGTAAAACGGATTTTGTTATTCGTCCTGAAAAATATCCTGAACCAAAAATTAAAGAAGCGGTTAAATCTGTTTCTACAGGATATTTATCAGAGATTAATACTTACGAGCTTGGAATGGCGGCAATTGATCTTGGCGCAGGAAGAAAAACAAAAGATGATAAAATAGATCCCAAAGCAGGGATAATATTTAATTATAAGATCGGAGATACGATTAATAAAAATGTTGTTCTTGCTGAGATATTTTCTGATTCTAAAACAGGAGTTGAATCTGCTAAAAAAAGAATTGAGAGCGCAGTAAAGATTTCAAAATCCAAACCGGGTAAACCAAAGCTGATTAAAAAAGTATTTATCTGATAAAAATTTTTCGCAAAATCTCCAGTCCGTACAGAGTGTTTCAAATATTAACTATCAGCTGTTTGATTCCAATTCTTAATACAGAATTTATTTCCTAAAATTGTTTTTCTTAATTTGCTTTTACAATTATTTCAGTTTATTGAAAATCATTAACCATTACTAAATAAAAAGGGAAAGATATGGCAAAAAAAATCATTAAAAGGAGCTGGGCAGAACCATTTAAAATTAAAATGGTTGAGCCGATCAAAATGACTACAAAAGCTTATCGCGAAAAAGCTGCTAAAGAAGCCGGTTATAATACTTTCTTATTAAAAAGCGAAGATGTTTATATTGATTTACTCACCGATAGCGGTACAAATGCAATGAGTGATTATCAATGGGCAGGAATGATGCTTGGTGATGAGGCTTATGCAGGAAGCAAAAATTTTTATTACCTGTGGGATAACATAAAAAAATATTATGGGATGCCATACTTTGTTCCGACTCATCAGGGCAGGGCTGCTGAACACATGGTTTCTAAGATTTTAATCAAACCAGATAATGTTATTCCCGGTAATATGTATTTTACAACTACCAGGGAACACATTGAGCTAGTTGGCGGAAAATTTGTTGATGTAATTATTGATGAAGCACACAATCCCCAGAACACTCATCCTTTTAAGGGCAACATAAATTTGAACAAACTTGAAAGTCTGATTAAGAAAGTTGGTGCTAAAAATATTCCTTATGTTTTTATGGCTGGTCCGGTAAACATGGCCGGCGGTCAGCCATTTTCGATGAAAAACTTAAAAGAAGTTTCTTCATTACTTAAAAAGCATGGAATAAAACTCTGGTTTGACGCAACTCGTGCGGTTGAAAATGCTTATTACATTAAACTCCGTGAAAAGGGTTATGAGAAAAAAACAATCGAGCAAATTCTGAAAGAGATATGTTCGCATTTTGATGGACTTTGGGTTAGTGCTAAAAAAGATCTGATGGTTAACATTGGCGGAATTTTTGCAACCCGCGATAAACGTGTTTATGAAGAGGCAAGAAATATGGTTGTAGTGTATGAAGGACTTCATACTTACGGCGGATTAGCCGGGCGTGATATGGAAGCTATGGCAAGAGGAATGGAAGAGATGGTGCAGTTTGATAATATTAAAGCCCGCATCGGACAGGTTGAATATTGCGGAAAGCAGCTTGAAAAATATAACATTCCGATTGTTTATCCGTTTGGCGGTCACGCAATTTTTCTTGATGCAAAAAAATTCTTACCTCATTTAAAACAAGACGTTTTTCCCGCTCAGACACTTGCAGCAGAAATTTATATCGATAGCGGTGTCCGCGGAATGGAAAGAGGAATCGTTTCAGCCGGAAGAGATTCGAATACAGGAAAACATCGTTATCCAAAGCTTGAACTGGTGCGCCTGACTTTTCCAAGAAGAGTTTATACTCAGGCTCATATTGATGTTGCAGTTGAATCGATCGCACAGGTTTATGAAGATAGAAAAAAGATCAGGGGACTAAAGATGGTTTATGAACCGAAACACCTGAGATTTTTCCAGGCAAGATTTAAGAAAATAACTTAACAATATTATTAATGATGAGGCGGGAAAATTATATTTATAAATTCCCGCCTCGCTAAGAGAAGTAAATTGAAGCACTGATAAAACAGATTATCAACATTCAAAAAATGAATCTACAAATCTGTTCTTGCATAAAAACTATTTTAAACTTTACTAATTACTCGGTCTTTCACCCATCTTTGCAGTTGTAAAGAAATCATTGTAAAATCTTTTTGTGTATTGATTCACTAACTGATTTATTCTTTCTTTACTTGATGATTTAATAATCAGCCCTGCGTGATATTCTTTTTTTAATCTCCATACAACTTCAGGATCATTGTAAGTATTTAAGTCAGGCCACTCTTGTTTTGAAAGAGATGTAACAATTGCTGCGAAATCATTATTTACTTTCGGAAGCCTATATGGTTTTTCACCTTTAAGGATTTCAATCTTTGCCCACTCTCTCCAAAGATTTACGCCTGTTGCTGCTTCAACCAGAGTTGAGAGATTCGCTCCGCCGACTCTTGCAGAAGTTTCAAGAAAGTATAGTTTTCCATCCTCAGCACGAATAAATTCGGAATGTGATACACCACGTAACAGACCTAATGCTTTGATTACTTTAATATTTAATTCTAAAACTTCTTTGGCTTCTTCAGAGCTGCTGTCAAGCGTTTGACTTGTAAACACTCTTCCCTGATGGGCAACTTCAAAAGGCGGAGTTCCATACTTGCTTGCCAATCCAAAGACAACTTCCCGCTCAGAAATAATTGTATCAACATGGTAGATGCTGCCGGGTATAAATCTTTCCATCAAAAAAAATGATTGTTCATCTGCCAGATAATTAATTCTATCCCACATTTCTCTTTTATCATTTACCTTCTTCAATCCGTAAGAACCAGCAAGTAATCGTGGTTTAATCATATATGGAAAAGGAACTTTATCTGCAAACTCATTTATCTTTTTATGATTCAGGACATGTAAAAATTCAGGTACTGGTATTCCTGCTTCCCGGGCACGCATTCTCATTGCAAGTTTATCACGGAAATACCGGGCTGTAGTATCACCCATTCCGCCAACTCTTAAATGCTCTCTTAAAGAAGCCGCACGCTCAACATCAAAATCATCAAGTGCAACTATTCTATCAATATTTTCTGTTCGCGCAAGATAACTGACTCCATATATTACATCCTGCATATTCCATTCTTTATTCTTATCAACTATATAAAAGATTTCATCAATACTTTCGCGCGGCCAATCGGCATCTTCAAGACTTTTTGATGTAAGCAGAATTACACGGCAGCCCTGTGCTTTTGCTTCGCGCATAAAGTCATGTCCTTTTTCATAAGATGAAACAGCTAAAACAGTTATTTGATTGTCGGTGCTCATAAGTATTAACTTTTTAATTTTTAATATAATTATTTGAGTTAAGTTTAAATTCTATGAATCAAAGATGCAAATAAAAGAAACAAAAGGCTCCGCTTTAGGAGCCTTTAATAATCATTATTTCAAGAGCAGCATCTTCTGCACTTCAATATTACCGCCAGCTTGCAGTTTGTAGAAGTAAGTTCCGCTGGCAAGCCCTGAAGCATCAAACTCAATTGAATGCAATCCGGCTTTTGTTTCTTTATTCAGAAGTTCTGCAATCTGATTTCCCATTATATCAAACACTTGTAAATTTACAAACCCATCGGTTGGAATGTTGAAACTGATAGTGGTTGATGGGTTAAACGGATTTGGATAATTCTGTTCAAGTCTGAACTCCATTGGATTCAGAATATTTACATCAATCACTTGCGAATATTGAAAACTACCGTCAAAATCAATTTGCTTTAATCTATAGGAAAGAGTTTGATTATGAGTGAGCGTTAGATCATCAATAAATGTATATGAATGTGATGCTGATGATGTACCGTTTCCATTTACAAATCCAATATTAACCCATTCTGAGTTTTGATTTATATCATCCGATTCCTTTCTTTCAATTTCAAATCCAGAGTTATTAAGCTCAGTTGCAGTTGTCCAGTTAAGCACAACACTTCTTCCGCTGACTTTTGCCGTAAATGATGTAAGTTCCACCGGAATAATTGAATAATCTACATAAGAAATATATTGAAGATTAGAAGTTGAATATATTGTTCTTATTAATGCACCGTTTGTGCTGTCAATTTCGTGCAGCCCGGCACTATTAGTTACAAGGTAAGTGCCCCCCGGTAATAAATAAACACTTCTTAAACCTGTTACGGATGTAAAAAAATGAAGTTGATTGCCGTTTGGAGTGTAAATTCCTAATCCGGAAGGTGAAGAGAAAACAGCAACCGCCAAATTTCCATTGGGCAGCTCATAAATATCCTGCGGAAAGTTTATACCCGAAATCAGATTGTCTATATAATTTCCATTAAGATCATATCTGTGTGCTGCATCGCTTGTAGAAGCAGTAACCAGCACATCATTGGTTCTGAACAGAATATCAAAAGGACTATTTAATCCGCCTGAACCATTTGCGATAAAATTACCCAGATAATTTCCGGCATTATCAAATTCCGGAATACCGTTTGAATTAGCACCGCTTCCAACAGTAACAACAAGATTTCCGTTTGGTCTGTATCCATGACCGCGGATATTATCAAGTATGGCATTGTTTACTCCGCCGGCAGGCGCAAAAACTCCAAGATATAAACCAGCAGTATCAAACTTCTGCACAAGATCAGTAATTTGGTCAGATACACTGATAAAACCAGCAGGATTTAAAAGTGCATGTTTGGGTGAAGCAAGATTTCCCGGATTGGGCGGTATAAAGTTAGCATTAACCAGATTACCTGTGATAGGATCAAAAGCTAAAACATTATCGTTTCCCCAATCGGGTATCAACAATAGTTTTGTATCAGAAGCATCAGTCTGTTGATTTTCTGATTTGGAGTTGCCCCAATTAATCTGAGCATCAGATAAATTATACTTGTTTATTATCTGATCGTAAGTCATAACTTCACCATCCTCAAATGGATGCAGAAGATTTTTAAAAACACTGTAGAGCAATTTACCATTCTCTACTTTTAGCACATCAATCAATATTCCTTCCTGAAGTTTTATACCGATGGGTAACGATTGCTTTATCGCTTCCCTTTTTGCTTCGATATAAGAAGACGGATTTAATTCTTTCTGAACAATCAATTCTTCAAAAGAATAATCCTGAGAGTAAACCGGCAAGACAGAAGTTATCAGAACAACAAAAAACAATCGTTTAATTATTGATTTCATACCAGCCTCCTAAATGATGAAAAATAATTTTTTGTTTTGTTGGATAAGCTGTTCTAAACCTACTGAATAAAACTTAAAAGGTCAATAATATTGCTTAATAATTTCAGTTTGTGAATAAGATAATCAGAAATATATGGGTAGGATTTCAAATGCAATTAAGAAAAGATATGCAATGCTTATAATATCTTTTGTAAACCCGCCTCTGATAAAATATGTTAAAAATATTGCTAAGCAGAAAGTATTCTGAGAACAGGATAAACATTTTCCACTTTGTCGTAAAAAGGAGAATGTTTGTAAAAGAAATCCAATCTTTCGCCTGCATTGTTTTTAAAGCTTTCATCATCATTCAGCTTTTTGTAAAATTCAGATTTTAGCTGCGGATCTTCTTTCAACATTTTCTTTGCGTAAGGCTCCATTACATAAGCTTCAGCATATTCTTTTCTTTCAAAGAATGAGTTGAAGAATCCCCAATTGACAAATGAATCAGGTGCTTCAGGTTCGAGTAAGTTTACAATAACTCTTAATTGTCTTTGATTTGTGTAAACTATAAATGAGCCGGCTGGTACATCACATTGCTCGGTAAATGATTCGGCATTAAATGACGGCAGTTGTCTTCCTTCATAAGGATACGATGAAAACTTAATGTTTGAAAATTTGTACTTCTCAACCTTTAATCTCTTTGCTGCTGTTAAAACTTTATATTTTATCCGATGTGACTTAATAACTTCAATTATATCGGTAAACTGTGCTGGTATAATATAAGCCTGGGGAACAAAGATTTTTTTTAATGAATTTGCTTTGTTGAAAATCGGTATCTCAATTTCAATTGGTTTGTTTGTGTATTTACGGACAGTGTAACCAGATACCTCGCTGTGTTCATCATACCATTCAAATCCTTTAAATAAATATTTATCAAACTTTCCGTTTCCTGTAAGAACAAGCGGAAATTTCTTTTTATCAGTTAAGTAATATTTTATCGTGTGTTTATCAGCATGATGATTTAATGAAACTATTTTTCCGTAATGATCATTCAAAAAGCTGATAGTGTGTTCCATCATTGATTTTGTTGAGTAAACACGATTTGCAAATGGCTTCAGACTGTGGGTTTCAACAAGCAAACACACCCTGTTTTGTCTTGCGCAATATCCATGAGATAATCTTGGAGGTGCCGGCAGATCCAAAATTCCGCTTTCAATAGTACCGGCTTTAAATTCCATATAAGGACCGACAATAAATCCGTCTGCTTCAACTCTTTCAATCAAATAAGGCAAATAATCTCTTTCGATCCAGTTAACCAGTCCTTTGTCAATATTCTGGTGAGTTTCAATTCCATAAGTTACATGATATTGATAATCAGCACCGTTTGTTGTGTGATTATCAATCATAAAATCCGGAAGCCATTCGTTAAATAGTTTCAGAAATGATCTTATTTCCGGTGTATCAGCTTTTAAATAATCACGATTCAAGTTCAGATTCAACGCATTAGTACGCCAGCCCATTTTTTTCGGTCCGTTTTGATTTGGGCGGTTAAACGGACTTAATCTTTCATGTCCATCAACATTTAAAACAGGAATAATTAATAATATTATGTTATCAAGTAAATGTTCTTTTTCCTTTGTGATAAGAATTTCCCTGAGCAAAAGCATGCAAGCATCTTTCCCTTCTATCTCTCCGGGATGAATTCCATTTTGAATAAGCACAATTGCTTTGCCGCTCTTTTTTGCAAGTTTGGGAGTAAATGCTTTATCCTTGGATACAACAACAACCTTTAACTCTCTGCCTTGTGGTGTGCTGCCGATTGTTTCAATATTTACGTATTGGGTTTTATCGGCAAATTTCTGGAAATAACTCAATGTATTTTCGTAATCAGGAGATTCAAGTTGATTCGATTTTTCAAAATGCGTTTGCCAATAATTCGAAGTATTTCTCTGCATATAATAAATTCTGATTAGCTAAAGTAATTAAAAAGTTGTTTAATATTCCGGGGACATGCCCAGATTATAAAAAACAAAACTCCACATATCAGCAGCTTCTTCAATAATTTTTGAAGTTGGTTTACCGGCACCGTGTCCGGCTTTGGTTTCTATTCTTATAAGGACAGGATTTTCACCTTTATATTTTTCCTGCAAAGTTGCAATGTATTTAAACGAATGTGCAGGAACCACCCTGTCATCGTGATCAGCTGTTATTACAAGAGTTGCAGGATAATTCAATTCGCTTTTAATATTATGCAGCGGAGAATATTTATACAAATATTTAAACTGTTCCGCATCATCGCTTGAACCATATTCAACAACCCAATAATAACCTATTGTAAATTTATGAAAACGCAGCATATCCATTACTCCTACTTGAGGAACAGCAACTTTAAAGAGATCGGGTCTTTGATTTATAACTGCACCAATCAATAAACCGCCGTTTGAACCGCCCGCACAAGCAAGCTTTGATGGTTTAGTATATCCTTCTTTTATAAGATATTCTGCAGCAGAAATAAAATCATCGAATACATTTTGTTTTTTATCAAGCATTCCGGCTTTATGCCACTGTTCGCCATACTCACCGCCGCCTCTGATATTAGGCATCGCATACACTCCGCCATTTTCCAAAAACATTAGTCTTGCCGCACTGAATGAAGGATTTAACGAAATATTGAATCCGCCGTAACTGTAAAGAAAAGTCGGATTATTTCCATCAAGCTTCAATCCTTTTTTGTAAACGATGAACATCGGAATTTTTGTGCCGTCTTTACTCTCATAAAAAACTTGCTTTGTTACATAATTATCAAAATCAAAATCCATATCTATTTTTAAATAAAGTTCAGAGCTGCCGCTGTTTACATCCAACTTGTAAATTGCACCCGGATATGTAAAAGAAGTAAATGAATAAAACGCTGTATTGTCATCTCTTTTGCCGCTAAGCCCGACCGAGCCTAATGCAGGCAGTTTTATTTCTGATTCAATTTTTCCATTAAGATCATAAACATATATATGATGCGACGCATCCTGCATATAAGTTGTAAAAAGTTTTCCGCCAATAATCTGAACTTTCTGTAAAACATTTTTTGATTCAGGGATTACATCTTTCCAGTTTTCTTTAGCAGGACTTTTCGGGTCAATCAAAACCAATCTGTAATTTGGGGCATTATAATCTGTTAGAACTAAAAGTTTGTCACCAAGGTTATCAACCACATTATAATTATTATTTAAATCATCAACTATGCTGATAAACTTTGAAGCAGGGTTTGACAGATCTTTTACAAGAAACCCGTTATTGTTGGTTCCTTCTGAAAAAGATATAATCAAAAATCTTTCATCATCCGTTGTATTTGCTGAAAAACCACGATCCGGTTTTGCCGCATCTTCAAATATTAAAGCATCCCCGGATTGATTATCTCCAATTTTATGATAATAAACTTTTGAATATTGATTTTTTGTAGAAAGCTCTGAGCCGGTTGGTTCCGGATACCGGCTGTAAAAAAATCCATCATCTTTCCACGCCATACCGGAAAACTTAATCCATTTAAGATGATCGTCAAGTTTATTACCGGTTTCAACATCAATAACAAAATACTCGTTCCAATCACTTCCTGCGGAGGCAGTTCCATAAGCAAATGTTTTTCCATCTTTTGAAAATGAAAGAACTGCTAAAGATATTGTTCCGTCATCGGAAAGTTTGTTGGGATCAAAAAATAACTGTGCTTCGCTATCCGGATTTTCTTTAACATACATTACACTTTGATTTTGCAATCCATCATTTTTAAAAAAATAATATCTTTTTCCTGCGCGAAAAGGAGTGCTGAATTTTGGATAATTATACAATTTCTCAAATCGTTGTTTTAACTTATCGCGGAAAGGAATTTGGGATAAATATTCATCTGTAACTTTATTTTCTTCCTTTACCCATTGAGCTGTTTCAGGAGAATTATCATCCTCCAGCCAGCGGTAAGGATCATCTACCTTTGTTCCAAAGTAATCATCCGTTACTTCAACTTTTTTTGTCTCAGGATATTTCAGCTTCTGCGAGCAGCCAATAAGAGCTGTTAATACCAAGATAACTCCGATTATTTTTTTCATTTAAAACCCTCGTAATTAAAATTTATCCAAGATCAGTTTTTTATATTCGGGATGCTCATCCACATATTTTCTTACATACCAGCAGGTTGGAATAACTTTTAAGTTTTTTTCTTCAGCATATTCAAGGGCGGCTTTTACAATATCGGCGGCTAATCCTTTTCCGCGTAATTGCGGAGGAGTATATGTTGAGTAAAGATCTATCGTACCTTTATCCTCTGCGTAAAGCTCATAAACCTCAAGCCCATCAATATTAATAACAAAACGACTGCCTTTTTTATCATTAATAATTTTATTCATAAAATATTTCTCCCTTTCAGATTCTTAACTAAATCAATATAACCATTAAACTGTATTCCATCCCAGCCTAATTGTTTTGCTGCATCAACATATTCTAAAATATCATCTATAAAAATATGTTCTCCGGGCAGTAAGCCGGATTCTTTTTCAACTGCCCGATAAATTTCTTTTTCGGGTTTAACAAATCCAACTTCATGAGAAAGAAAAAGCTTATCAAACAATTTCAGAAACTCATAATGCTGAAAGCCGTACTTCTTATGAATTGAATTTGTATTTGAAACAAGATATAATTTATACTTTTGCTTTAGTATGGGCAGTAATGCAACAACATCTTCATTTAATGAAAATATATCGGACCAGTATCTGCAAAAAGTCTCGCCATCAATTACATTATCAAGGTAATTCAGCATTTGATGTATAAAGGAATCTTCAGATATCTTTCCTCTCTCAAAATCCCTGTGAATGTGATAATTACTTTTATAAAGCTCTAAGAACTTTTCTCCGATTCCATTCTTGTAATTATTGACCTTTTCAACAAAGAATTTATAATCAAATGAAAGAATCACCTGTCCCAAATCAAAAACAACGGCAGAATATTTTTTATTTATCATTCAGCAATTACAAAAAGATCGTCGCTTAAACCTTTATTTATTTTAATGCTGCTAACGGCTACATCAATTACCTGTCCGGCAACCGATTGAGTAATTTTAAACGGATATTTTATTCCATCAACTTCGGTATAGTTATCATAATTAACTGTCTGCTGAATTATACCCATTTCTGTCTGCAATTCCTTTTCTTCCTTTACTTTAAGTCCGGTAGATGCGTCAAAGTATTCAAACCATCTGATTCCGGAAGGAAGTATAAATTTTATTTTAAACATATTTACATCGCCTGTATTTTCTTCACCCTCAAAAGATATCTTTATCCCAAAACTTTCCGGATCAAGCAATATATTCAAAGTCGCTTCAATTTTTAGCTGCTCTAATTCCTTTCCTGCAATATCAATTTTTTGTTCAGCAACTTTCATAATGCCTTTTTCACCGTCAAAGACAACCAGTTGATCCATTCCTCCGGCTTTAACTTCCTGTCTCATTTTATTCGGAGCCTTTTGTTTCACAATCATTGTCAGCGATTGACCCATTGCAGAGCCGCGCATAATAGTGGTTCTGTCTTCAATATTGGATAATGCTTCTCTTCCTCCGATAGCAGTCAGATATCTTTCAATTACTTCTTTTGCTTTTTGATTTGATACTTCCAGAGAATCCTGAGCATAGTTAAAAGTTTGATCCAAAATAATCAAACTAAGTATTATGATTATTAACGACTTTTACTTTATTCATTGAGCTTTCCTTCAAAGATTTTTATGAAATTTAACAATTAAAAATAATAAGAAGATATTAATTTATAACCTAAAATATCACCGTTAATCAGCCATTAAAACCATATATTTAATTCACAGATATATAATTATCCTTTAAAATATTTTTCGGTTATTAGTTATAAATATTCTCTATGATTAAAATTGTTTTTGCAGCCCAGTTTATCCTGACAATATTTTCTATTCTGATTTTTCCACAGCAAATTATAATCAACGGAAAAGTAACTGATAAGGCAACTGCACAGCCTCTCAGTTTTGCCAATATAAGAATTAGTGAAACGTTTATAGGAACTGCTGCAAATATTGATGGTGAGTTTGAATTAAAATTAGCAAAAAAAGGATCTTATAAAATCATTGCTTCACATATTGGTTATTATTCTGATACCCTGATAATCAATACTGATTTACAAATAAATAAACTGGATTTCAAATTAAAACAGACAGAAGTTATTTTACCTGAAATAATTGTAAATCCGGGAGTTAATCCCGCACTGGAAATTATTCGTAAAGCGATCGGGAGAAAAAAGATCATAAAATCGTTATTAAAAACCTCTGAAGTTGAAGCTTATACCAAGGGTATTATCAGAACTACTGAAGATATTACTTCAAGCGATAACAGCATCGGTGTTGGAATCGGAGGCAATGATACAACTGATTTAGTAATATCGGGAATATTGGAAAACCACAGCATCAATTATTTTGAACAACCGGATAATTATAAATCAATTGTACTAGCAAGAACACAAAGCGCAAATATCCCGCCTTCAATTAACATTTTAACAGGCGGAAGATTGATACAAAATTTTTATGAAAACGATTTGAATTTTTTAGGCAAGGATTTACCAAGTCCGATTTCAGATAATGCATTGGATTATTATTACTATCGGATTGAATCAACTTCTTATAAAAATGCACTGAAGGTTTACAATATTTTTTTGGAACCCAACCTTCCCTCCGATCCGGGCTTTACTGGTCATATTTTTATTGCAGACAGCACCTATGACCTTATAAAAGCTGATCTGTTTTTAAATCGTGCTGCAAATACAGGCGGTGTATTTGATACCGTTAATATCTTTCAGCAGTTTGATGAGTTTTCGGGAATTCAGCTGCCGATTGATTACCGGTTATTTGTTAAAGCTAATCTGCTTGGACTTGTCAGGATTGGTTTTGAGTTAAATACGATTCTTTTTAATTATAAAATTAATCAGCAGTTACCTGATGATATTTTTAATAAGGCAATTTTAACTGTTCTTCCTGATGCTGATGATAAGGATTCATCCTATTGGATTTCAACACCAACAATACCAAATACTCCGGAAGAACAGGCTGCTTATGCCCGCATTGATAGTCTTGAAAAAGTCCCCTGGAATTTTTGGGAAAATTTTTCGCTTCTAAGCACACAAGTAAATTTAAATAAAAACATCTCGGTTAGTGCACCCCTTTCACTTTATCATTTTTCAAGAGTGGAAGGACATTCACTTGATTTTGGAATCTTTGCAAACGACCTTCTCAATAAAAGACTTAATTCATTTTTAAAACTTTCTTATGGTTTTTCGGATGAAAAATTTAAACAGGATTTTTTCGTTGGTTATTTATTGGGTGATTATCGCACATGGGAAATAAAACTAAACATATTTAATAAGCTGAAAGTTCTGTTTGAAGATTCAGATAATTATGGAGAGCTGTTTTCAACCCTTGTTACATTAATATCCAAAGATGAGTTCAGAGATTATTATTATTCCAAAGGCTTTGCATTTGAAGTTGAGGGTGAGTTGTTCCCGGTTTTAAAGGTTAGAACAGGATTTAGCAATAAGACAAACAGATCGGCTTTAGTAAATACAAATTTTTCTTTCTTTAACAGGAATAAAGACTATAGAAGTAATCCTATAATTTTTCCTTCCACAATAAATACTGTAAACTTTGGTTTTGATATTGATTTCAGGGACTATATTGAAGACGGATACTTTCGACGCAGAACATCTTTAGGAAGATCTTTTGTTTTGTTTTCCGGCGATATACATTATTCTGATAAAAATAAACTCGGCAGCGATCTGAATTTTAAAATCTATGAGTTAAAATCACGAATGTTTATCCGTACCTTTAAATCAGCTTCATTGAATCTAAGCATTTATACAAGATATACCGATGGAACCACTGCATATCAGGATCTTTATTCACTGCCCGGAAACATTGATGCAGTCTTTAACTCAGAAACTTTCAGAACATTAAATCTTAATGAAATAGCCGGAGATAAAATTTTTACATTAAACCTGACCCATAATTTCAGTGATGAGCTTTTCAGATTATTAAATATTCCCGTAATTAAAAACTGGGAAATTATGTTGTCCTTGATTTTTAATATGGCTGTTTCAGAATTAAATGAAAGCTCAAAATTAATTTCACCTTATTCTATCAGAACATTTAAACATCCTTTTTATGAATTAGGATTTGGAATTGGACAAGGTATAATTCCATTTAAAATAGAATTTATGTGGAAGTTAAATTATCTCGACGGAAATAATTTTAGAGTTGGGCTTAATATGCCAATGCTTTAAAGATGAAACAAAGTGATATTATTATATCTCTTCTTTCACATCTATGTAAATCAGATTTTAAATATCTTAGCGGCTTCTGAATCGTCTAAATTATCAGTGGAACTTACATCATCACTGATGTTGATTCTTTTTGAAATTGAATCTTGTCTGTTTTTTAAAATAGTCTGTTCAATTTTTAGCTTTTCTCTTATCTTCTGATATCTTTGTAAAACTCTCTGACTCTTGGCTATTTCTTCCTGAAGTTTCTTTTTCATATTTGCAAGTTTAACAATACTGCCGCGGTGTTCTTCGTGTTCAACCTTAATCATGCTGATTGCAGACTGCAGTTCAACTAATTCGTCCATTGATTCAGAAATTTTCTGATTCAATTCATCAGCTTTTTCTTCATACACTCTTACTTCTCTTTCTATCTTACTTCGCTTTTCCTTCGCTTCAACAAACTTCTGATTCATATTATTAATTAATTCCTGAAGGTTTTGCTCAACCGAAGTTCTCTTTTTCAAAATAAGTTCAGCTTCCAGTTTTATATCATCGTTAGAGTTTTTCTTTTCTAATATCTGCTCATCAAGTTTCAAAAGTTCGTTTCTCAGCTCTTCTTTCTTTTCGCTAAAAGCTTTAAGTATCTGCTCAAAGGCATCAATCTCAGCTTGTCTCATACTTAAGAGTCTGTCACTTTCTTCAATTGCATTTATCTTTTCAAACAGGATATGGTCTTTCTCTTCAATATCTTTTTCTTTCTTTAATACAATCTGATCTATTACACTTCTCCTTTTAGTAACCTCATTCATTTCTGCATTAAACTTCTGGAACATTTTAGTAAAGCGGTTTTCAAGATCAATATTTCCTTTCTCGATTTCTTCACGTCTTTGCTCAAGTAAGGGAAGTATTTCTTTTATCTTTTCTTTTTCTTTGTTCAGCTTGTCATAAGATTCCTGCTCAAGCAAAGTCCTTCTGTGCAGATCATTTTTCATATCTTCCAGCCGGCGGGTTTCATTCATCAATTCTGAATGTCTCTTTTCATTTTCAGCAACTTCCAGATTAAGCTTTTCAAGTCTCTTGGTTTTAATGTTTAATGACTCTTCAACCGCATAAAGTTCTTTTTGTTTGAGTTCAATAGTTTCAAATATTTTCTGCTGTCGTGCGGTAGTTTCATTGATCTCCCTTAACTTCTCAGCCAACTGAAATTCAAAACCCTGTGCTTCGTTTTCTTTAGCCGCAAAATTATTTTCAATTTGATTAAGTTTATCTACTTTATCTTTAATCTGTTCAGCAAGCTCATCAACTTTTTGTCGTGCTGATTTTTCAGCTTTACTTAATTCGTCAATAGTATTTCTTAACTGCTCGGCATCAACGGACTGTTTCTCAATTTGACGCTCTAACTGTTCAACTGTTGCTCTTTTTAACGATTCAGTATTTTCAAGCTCAATTATTCTTTCTGAAACACCCGCAGTTTTTTCATCAATCTCTGCAATAAGCTCTTCAAGTTTTATTTTTTTCTGAATATTCTCTTCAGTCAATTTCAATACTTCTTCACGCAGAAGATTTGATTTTTCCTCCTCAGTCTTTAATGTTTCAGCAAAGCCTCTGAGCTTATTTGAATACTCAAATTCCTGTTTTTCTAATTCTAAAAGTCTTATTTCCTTCTCTTCAATTTCTTTTTTGCTCTGCTCCAGCTTGCTCGAAATATTCTCCAGAACAGTTCTCTTGCTGCTCTCTTGTTGGGTTAGAGAGTCAAACTCTTCTTTTAACACGCGATATTTCTGTTCGTGATTGTTAATTTCACTAACCAACAGCTCTAACTTCTCTGATGATTCACTTTCCTGCAAATCAAGTTCAGCTAATTTCTTCCTTTTGGATTCTAATTGCTGCTCTTCATTTTGAATCTGATTTAAAATTTCAACAAGCCCGGTTTTTTTAGAGTCTATTTCATTTGTAATTCTGTTTAACTCTGATTGTGCAGGCAGAATTTTTTCAGTTAATGATTCCTGTGTTTCTTTAAGCTGATTTAACAAATCATTAAGCTCATCTCTCTTATCATCAACTTCTTCTGACAGAACTGCGAGATTGTCTTTTAATTTATCAACCTGATTTTCCTTTTCATAGATTTCAATATTTAATTCTTCTATTCTGTCTTTTTTATCTTGTTCTTCTAATACTAATTGCTGTGATTCACTTGATCTCTGCTTTATTATCTCTTCGTCGTTTGTTATTTGGCTGGTCAGTTCGATAAGCAAAGAATTTTTTTCTTCAATCTGGTTATTAAGAAACAGTAGCTCTTTTCTCAGATCATCAGCCTTAGTCTCCTGTGCGTTTAACTCTTCGGCAAGTGCTGAAATCTTATCAATTTTTTCCTGCTCCATTAGTTCAATTTCTCTGAATCTGATCCTCTTCTGATCAAGCTGCATTTCATTTAAATTAATCTGATCATCAAGAAAGCCTAACCTCTCTGATTTATCTCTTTCATCTTTATTTAATCGTTCAATCTCCTCTTTAATTACTTCAAGCCGGAGTTCCTGTTCTTTTGCTTCACGTGAAATCTCTTCTATCCAGTGAAGTCTTTCTTTTCCGATTCTATCAAGATCATCCAGATTTTGCTTTTTATCATCAGAAATATCTTCTTTAGATTTTATATGACCGAATACTCTGCCGAGCAGTGAATTTTTCTTCTTTTCCTCTTCCTCTAAAGCCTCTACCCTTGATTGCAGTACATCAACTTTTTGTTTTTGCTCATCAGCTTCTCTTACTAACTCTCTGATTTCCTTTCGCTTAGAATCTTCTTCTTCATATAAGTCATTAATTTTTTCACCAAGAAAATCAGCTTGTTTTTGTTTTTCAATAAGCTCTTCGTTCAGTTCCCGGATAATATCGATAGACGAAGTTTCTTTTTCCTTAAGCTCAAATAATTTTTTGTTAAGTTCGGTTATTTCAGCTTGTTTGCTCTGTATATCGTCTATTATTTGTTTTTGTTCACGAGCCAGATCTATAATCTTATCTTCAACTTCATTTGCTTCCCTGTATGATTGTCTTAATTTTTCATTATTAAGCGATTCAAGTTCTTTTTTCTTTTCTTTTATCTTCCAGCTTAATTCATCTTCAAGTGAGCTAAGCTCATCAATTCTTTCTTCGGCTGTAAAAATCTTATCACGCAAATCTTCATATTCAGAACTCAGGCTTTCTAATTGTTTACTTTTATGATTAAATTCTTCGGACTCTAATTCAATGTCAAGATTTTTAAGAACCTCATCGTTATTGATTTGATTTTTAATCTTGTCAATTCGGGATGAATACTCGAGCAGTGTGTTCTGTTCCTCGAGTTTAAGGTTTTTTAAGTTCAGAATTTCTTTGTTCAGTGCTTCAATATCAACTTTGATTTGTTTTTTCTGTTCGCGCAAAGATTCTATTTCGCCTGAAAGATTAAGTTTTCTTTCATTCAAATCAGCAACTTCAACACGCATTTTTTTCAATACATCGTTAAGCTGTCTTACATTGTCTTCTCTTTCAGAAATATTATTTAATCTGATAAGAAGCTCTTCTTTTTCTTTTTCTAATTCCTTACGCCGTTTATTTTCAAATAAACCCATGATGGCTCCTGCTAAGTATGCCTATATTATCGAAAATTCAAATAAATATATAATGTTTGGAAATGAAATTACTTATTGTGCAGATAAATTTCAATTTAACAAATTTTTACACTCAGTAATTATTACTGCCATATTTTGACCCCCTGAAAAGATTAAAGATTGCCGTTACGATAAAGTTTACGAAAATTAATTTTTTGTATCTGTCTTTCAATGATTAAATCAGCTAATTTTTCAGGGATTGTTTCATTGTTTTTAGATGAAAATAATTCTGATAACTTTTTCTCACTTACATCTATTCTATACAATGTGTTAATTAAAAGATTGTAATTATTATCTAAAAGATTTTTCATCTTTTCGATCAGGTATTCCCTGAACTCTTCGAGTCTTTTAAAATCGTTGTTCGGAATCAGAGACGAATAATCAATATCTGCAAAGTCTTTCGAAACAAACTTTTGAATTGCGCCGATGTCCTCGTTATTTAATTCGTTATCCATTAACTTTTCTGCGGCTAATTTTACTTAATAACTTATAACATGCATACGTAAAAAATATCGCGGCAAAAACATCTATTGTATAATGCACATGCTGCAGCAAAACGAAGGCTGCCACTAATATCGTACTGATTAAAAAATACATTTTAATTTTTTTCTTTTCAGAAACAAGATATAAAATGAACAATGTTGCAGTATGACCGGAGAAGAATAAATCTTTTGTTAAAGTTTTGCCTGACCCAAATAATTCTACAAAAGGATCTTTTAATAATATCATCTTTTCGGGTGGATCTAATGGCAGTAAAAACATTGCAATTATTCTTACAAAAACCATCAGTGAGTAAAGCTGAAGCGCAAACAATAATTTTACTGGATTATTTATTAATGATACAATTGCAAGTATCAATGCAAAATAAATCAGACCAAAAGTAAACCAGGTTAAATCTATCGGATTAAATAACTCAAGTAAAGGATCATTGAAAGCAACACCTTGTCTAAGCTCCACATAGTTAATAAACCAAGCCAGAACTGCCAGGACAACAGCTAAAAAAATCAAACTTACAATAAATTCAGTTTTATTCTTTTTATCCGATAAAAAATCTTTCCAGTTCATACGCCCCATAAAAATTAATTGCTAAAATTTAATATGACCTAAAAAATAAGGAAGCATACTTCTCCAGGTTGGCCAATCATGCGGCTGATCAAATCCCCACAGATCCAGCCAGTGTTTTACTCCACGTGCATTCAGAATATTTGAAAGCTGTTTTGATGCTTCTGGATCTTCGTAGTTACCCTGCCCTGAAGCAATAACAATTCTGCCTCTTCTCATATGATTGAACATATTCTCATCATCCCATCTGGGTAAATAATCAACAGGTGAATTAAAATATACATTCTGATCGTAATAACCTTTTGAGTAACTTTTCAAATCATAACTGCCGCTCATTGCAATAGTACCTGAAAAAATATCTGGTCTCCGGAAAAAATTATTTGCTGCATGCAGAGCACCAAGAGAAGCACCGGTTGTAACAATTGGAACCAACCCTTTGCAATGATTATGAATAAATGGAACAACTTCTTCTACAACATATCGGTTATATTGCTGATGTCTGATAGCTTTATGAGCAGGGTGCATATTATTATTCAGCCAGCTTTCATTATTAATACTATTAATTGAAAAGGCTTTTACTTTTCCATCGTGCAGATATCCACCAATGGTATCAATTAGTTTAAATCTTTCATATTCAAGATAATCGGCTGCAGCAGTCGGAAACATTAGTAATGCAAAACCATAGTGACCGTAAACAACAATTTCCATTTCTTTATTTAAGTTTGGGCTGTACCAACGGTGTATTTCCCGGCTCATTTGTTCTCCTAATTGAATGAATTGATATACGTGAAAGTAAGGAAATGGCTCAAATTATGAAAATAAATAATCCCTGATTTCAATAACTTCTTAGGCTTAATAATTTAACTTAAATGATATTCTTACAGAACATATTATTTCTAATAAATTTTAATCACTCAAAAAAATTGAGAAATAAAAATATTCCATTTGCATTTTATTAACATCGTATTATCTTTGCAATAGATTTGAAATTGTACTTGGTAATGAGTTCTCCCCCAAACTTATTATCAGTACTCCCCCGATGTGTCACCCCAACATCGGGGACTTTTTTTTTAAAACCATGTTGAGTTATAGCTAAACACCATCAATAGTAATTCTCAGATTAAAATGAATATTACTTCTTAATCTTTTAATGATATTCTAAATTTATTCGGATACCGGCTCAAATATACTTGAACAGATCTTTCAGCTTCCCAAAAGATATTTCACTATAAAATAAAAAAGCCCACATTTAATTGCAGGCTTCGGGAGGAAAATGAGACTTGTTTTATTATCGGTCTCGTATGATTTATAAATCACTAAATGATTCACTGAAATAATTTAAATCATCTTCAAGATTTATTATTTCAAGATAACTCTCACAATCAGGTTCTGAATAGAACGGAAGAACCGGCAGTTTTTTCAATAAGTTTTCAAGTTCTTTCATTTTTTCCTTAAACTTTTCTGAATCAAAATACATATCGAGTTCTTTTTCATTAAATCTTTTCATCTGTTCTTCAAATTTTTTCATATCCTCCTTAAACTTTTCCTTGTCAAAATCATGCTTGAAGTTAAAGAACTTATCCTTGTTAAAATTTTCTCTTAACTTTTCAATATCTTCTTTAAGCTTATCTGAATCAAAATTAAGCTTAGGAATGATACCAACCAGATAATCACGCTCACCGGTTAATTTATTAAGATTTTTATAAATCATCTTTTTGTACTGATCAATTTCTTCGGACGGAATTTTTACTCCATCTTTATATAAAGCAGATATTTTGTCATCATTAAAATCAACTTTCCAGTATGAGCCGTTTTCTTTAAAGGAAAATGATTTTTCCGGTGTTAAATCATCTGAATTGATTTGCTCTTCTTGCGGATATACTGAACTGCAGGCAAATAATGTAGCTATGAACAGAAGAGAAATTAAGACAGCAATTTGTCTTGGTTTACTTTCTCCTGAAAAAGAAATCGTAACTAATCTTTTCATACTGACCTCGCTTTTGATTTTAACTATTGATTAAGACAGGCGAGGCTTTGTAAAAGTTTCCTAATCGTTCTAATAATTCAGGAGTGGAAAAATTATCTGATTTGCGGATTATATTTATTTTAAGCGTATTATTTCCGTAATCCATATTTCTTAATATGCTTATAGGCGAAATATCCAGCAGCACCGGTTTGGATCATTCCTAAAGCATATCTGAACAGACTAAATTTTGAATCCCTTTGATATTTCTGTTCTAAAGGTCCTAAAAAATACGGTGAAAATTCCTGAGAAAACTTCTCATCTTTTGAGACGAGCAGTGAGGTTTTAAGCCAGACTGTATTTGGATCATCATCTAAAGATATTTGATTTTTAGAATTGTAAAATTTTTGATAAAGCTCAAACTCATCAAATCTTATAATGATTTGTTCTATGCCCTTAACATCCGACCTGATTTTAGAAGAATCAGTTTCAGAATTGAATAAATGTTCTTTGATCGTTTGTGGAAGTAAAATTGAAGTAAAGAAAAAAAAGAAAATCAGTATTTGAAATGTCTCTTTCACGAAATAAAAATAATAAAATGTATATGCGTTATCAAACCATTATTCTGCAACTGCCCTGTTTGGAGTGCGTTTTGAAAAACTTACCGAGTGAGTTATCAAATCCACAACTGTTTTAATTGTTGAAAACAAAACTACAACCGCGATGTTTGCATTAGCTGAAAATACCTGACCAATAGAACCGATAAACCCCCCAAAAATAATTGTTAAGTGCATTGGAATTATTCTTGCATAGGGTGCAGAGAATAATTTTCCAAGATTTGGTTCTTCAAACTGCTGTTCTTTTTTTGATTTAATATATTCAATCAAATAGTTTATAAAAAATACTCCGGCAGAAACCATTATAAATATGTAGCTGTTACTGTTTACAGAAAAATTACTAAGGGTGGAAAAACTTACAAGAAAAACAGCATATACAAGATGAAAGAGTCCATAATGGAATAAGAAAAAGAAAGCACTCACTACTGCAGCAGCTCTTGCTGCAACCGGCTTTTGATTTTCAATTTTAATTCTATCAGTAGAAAAATTTTTGATTGTAATAATTTTTGTAAAAGTAAATATTCCTATAATAACACTCTGAGACCAGTAAATCCACAGGACTTCAAGTGCAGATATTTCATCAATAATAGTAAATAATATTACAAGAACATTAGAAAAAATTAATGTAATTGTGGAAGTTTTTTGAAAATCAACCTGCGACCAAAGCTGAGAAAATCTTAAATCAGATTTTTTTAAGCTCATTTAGTTTATTTATTCGTTGCCCAATTACGAATAATATTTTTTTCTTCGGGCGTCAGCTTTGCTTCGCTATGACCGACACGATATAACCAAGGCGGCATCTCTTCTTCTTTAATCTCTTCCCAGATTTCCTCCATTTTTTTCTGAACTTTTTTAGCGTCATATAAACCCCACTCAGAAAAGTTGAGATGTTTTCTTCCATCTTTTACATGTTTAGCCAATAGAAAAGATATTGGTGCAACTTTAGTGTACCAAACCCAGTTTGTTTCATTTGAATGACAATCATAACATGCTTTTTTAAAGATTGTCTTAACTTCAGTAGGAGCATAAATCTCTGATTGAACAGGAGGGTTTGTTCGTTCAACCGAAATAAACTGAATACCAACTAATACTACAACCAAAAACACTATGAATTTTTTCATATTCGATCTTTCATTTTTTGATATTAATATTTTTTCTTATCCTTAAGAAATTTTTTCTCACCTTTTTTCTTTCCAAATTTTTTTCGATAAGCATTTGCAATATTACAATCCTTACAAAAATTTCCGCAGCATTTTTTCCATTCCTTTTCAGTAAAATCTTTTCTTAACCCGGACATTAATTGAACTTTAACTATTCAGAATCTTTCTTGCTAAAAAAATAATATTTTCTTTTGTAAATCCATATTGTTTAAATAAAACACTATCAGGTGCGGAAGCTCCAAATTTTTCAATACTCAGGCTGTCTCCATAGTCGCCTACATATTTACTCCATCCCTGCGATACTCCCATTTCAACTGAAAGCCTTGCTTTAACTTCTTTTGGCAGAACTGAATTTTTATACTCCTCAGTTTGTTTTTCAAAAACTTCCCAGCTTACAAAGTTTACAACTCTCGTTTTTACTCCTTCGGATTGAAGAGCTTCCGCTGCATCAATACAAAGCGAAACTTCGGATCCAGATGCTAATAAAATCAAATCAGGCTTGCCATCGGTATCCTTGATTATATATGCACCGTTTTTTACGCCTTCACAGACAGCATATTTTTTACGGTCAATTACTGGTAACTTTTGTCTGGTCAGGATCAATGCAACGGGTCCCCCCGTGTGCTTCAATGCGTATTTCCAGGCTTCGATTGTTTCATTTGCATCTGCAGGACGCAGTACAATTAAGTTTGGCATTGCCCGTAAAGAAGCAAGTTGTTCAATTGGTTGATGAGTTGGTCCGTCTTCACCAAGACCAATGCTATCGTGAGTGAAAATATAAATTACTTTTTGTTTCATCAGTGCAGCAAGACGAATAGCGGGGCGCATATAATCCGAAAAGATTAAAAAGGTAGCACCGAATGGAATTACCCCTCCATAAATTGCCATGCCGTTTAATATAGCTCCCATTGTGTGCTCACGGATTCCAAAATGAATATTTCTTCCAATCCTGTTTTCTGCAGAAAATGATTTAGAAGATTTTATTTCAGTCATATTTGATTCATTTAAATCCGCTGATCCGCCGATAAGAGCTGGGATATCAATAGCTGCTGCATTTAGAATTTTACCGGAAGCAACTCTTGTTGCTATTTTTTCATCAAAGTTATCAAACTTAGGAAGATGATTAAGCCAGTTGTTGTTAAACTTATAACTCATTACGGATTCAAACAAAGAATAATCGTTGGGATATTTTGTTTTGTATTCATTTACTTTCTCATTCCACATATCCTCAGCTTCTTTTCCACAAACAATAATTTTTTTAAAACGATCGTAAACCTCATCGGGAACATAAAATGTTTTATCTTCAGGCATTCCGAGATTGCGCTTGGTCAGCTTTACTTCCTCTTCGCCCAGAGGTGCACCGTGTGATGATGATTTATCCTGTTTGTTTGGGCTTCCATATCCTATGTGTGTTTTTGTAATTATCAAAGTTGGTTTGCTGTAATTTGAACGAACCATTTTAATAATCCGTTCAACCAAAACTATATCGTTAACATCATTAATAGAAAGCACCTGCCAGCCGTAAGATTCAAATCTCTTTGCTACATCATCTGAATAACAAATATCTGTTCTGCCGTCTATTGTAATTTGATTATCATCGTAAAAGAAAACAAGTTTATTTAATTTCAGATGTCCGGCAAGTGAAGCAGCTTCGTGTGAAATTCCTTCCATCAGGTCTCCGTCGCTGCAAATTCCCCAAATACCATGATCAATAAGCTTAATATCATCTTTATTAAATAGAGCAGCAAGATAATCGCGCGCTATTGCCATTCCCACTGCAGTTGCAAATCCCTGACCCAATGGACCGGTTGTAGTTTCAATACCCAATGAATGATCTATTTCCGGATGCCCGGGAGTTTTACTTTCCCACTGTCTGAAGTTTTTAATATCTTCAAGTGAAATATTGTAACCGGCTAAATGCAGAACAGAATATAATAGCATACTTCCGTGTCCGGCTGATAGGACAAATCTATCTCTATTAATCCATTCAGGATTCAAAGGATTATGTTTCATTGCTTTATAAAAAAGTGCATAAGCAATTGGCGCCATTCCCATCGGCATTCCGGGATGACCAGAGTTTGCTTTTTGTATTGCATCAATTGAGAGTGTGCGTATAGTGTTGATTGTAAGTTGTTCTATATTTACTGAAGAATCTGACATAAAATTATTTCCGGTTAAATTATAAATTGAATTTGCTAAAATAAAAAAAATTTTGCTTCGCAATAACTTTTAACTTTATGAGTTTATGCATTTTATCTCTTCCATTGTGTACCTTCATATAAATTCACTGCTAAAGCTGAAAAGAAAGTGTATGCGTAAAATATTCTGACTGTTTATTTTAACATCTCAACTTTTATTCTTTGTGTTTCTTTTATATGGTTTATTACCTTGTTTAACAAACTCAATTTCTCTGGTAATAATATCACTAATGATTACAGCAAGCTCTTCACGTAATCCGGATGTTTTACGGTGGATTCAATTGCACCAATAAAATCTTTAAGAATTTGATTCAGTAATAAGTATTCGGTTTTTTGAATATCTGATTTTCTGATGATTTATAACAGCAAAACAACACCACCAGAATACATGTATAACTTCGTTTATTAAGAAAAATATTGCATTTGTTGAAATGATAACAAATTGAGCTTAAAGAAAACCTTAGTTAAATCTGTTTAATACTAAAAAATTGCTTAGCTTTAGACAGGTGATTTTTACCCGCCAAAGTTTTAATTAAATAATAAGAAAATATTTTAACAACAATAGCATTTTATATAATAAAATAATGCAGTGAACTATTTAATCAGAAAATAATGATATCGTTCGGAGAAAATATGAATAACACAAAAAAACTTTTTTCTGCTTTTATAATCATTCTGGTCTTCTTTACTTTTTCAGGATCAGCATTTTCTCAATCATCAAAAGATAGTTTAAATAAATTTCCAATAGTACTGGATACCGACACTCTTTTTTATGTTCAAACCAGTCTTGGTGTTTTCAGTCCTGAAAAACGGGCAGATGAAATTACGTTAAAAATCAAAACCATTGCATCAAATGACACAATTGATTATGATTCGATAAAAATAGTGCCGCAAACCGATTTTATTCAGCTTCAGCTTTTCGATGAGGTTTTATTTGTTGTAACCAAGGATGATGCTGCAATTGTTGATACTACTGAAATATTTCTTGCAGAGAGTTACAGGAAAACTCTTATAGAAAAATTGAATGAAAGAAGAGTGATTTACAGTCAGAACAGTATGATTAAAAACGGAGTTTATACACTTGTTTATTTAGTTTTATTAATTGTTTTCTTTTGGATTACAACAAAAATATTTCCCCGGTTATATAAAAAGATTGAGCAGCTTGATGAATCGAAAATCAAGACAGTAACACTTAAAGACAAAGCAATTATTCAATCATCAACTATTGTAACAATTATTATCCTGCTTTTACGCGGACTAAGATTTGTCTTAATATTATTTGCAATTTACTTATTCATAACACAAACACTATTGCTCTGGCCCTATACCCGTCAATGGGAACTTCAGCCGATCATTAAAAGTTTTGCATTACTGATCTTCTACTCTGCACTTTTCTTTACATTGTTTAAGAGTGTCAACTCACTTCTAAGTTTGCTCAACGAAAAATATGAAAGCTGGAAAGGAACAAAAATACTATCAGTAAAAGTTAAATCAATTGAATTATTGTCTGCTGACAGAACAGTTGAATTTTTAATTTTAGTTAATAAGGTGCTCAGGTTCACAATTCAGATTATACTTCTCTATCTTTATATAACAATCATTTTTAGTCTGTTTAAATTCACTGCAACCTGGGCTGATAAACTTTTCGGATATATTCTAACACCCCTGATATCGGTATTAAATTCATTTGTAAAGTTTTTACCTAATTTGTTTTTCATAATAGTTCTCATCTTCGTATTCAGGTATATAATAAAGTTAGTTAAATTCATATTTACAGAAATTCATACAGGAAGAATTGAGTTTCCCTCCTTCCCGCGTGATTGGGCAATGCCTACATTTAAGATAGTGCGGTTTTTGATTATAATACTTGCGGTAATAGTAATATTCCCCTATCTCCCTGGTTCAGATTCACCTTTCTTTCAAGGCATCTCCATCTTTGTGGGAATATTATTTTCTTTAGGTTCCACATCTGCCGTTGCAAATATTGTTGCAGGGGTGTTGCTAACTTATATGCGACCTTTCAAGACAGGAGAAAAAGTTAAGATTTCAGATGCAATGGGCGAGGTTGTGGAGAAAACACTTTTAGTAACGAGAATAAGAACAAATAAAAATGTTGATATAACAATTCCAAATGCAATGGTGCTTGGCAGCCATATTATTAATTTTAGCTCATCTGCTGAAGACAAAGGACTGATATTACATACTACTGTAACAATCGGATATGATGTTCCATGGAGAAAAGTACATGAGCTGCTGATTTCCGCTGCCAGCGAAACTAATCTTATATTAAAAGAGCCGAAACCTTTTGTTGAACAAACCGGACTTGATGATTTCTCTGTTGCATATGAGATTAATGCATATACACATGCTTCCGGTTCTATGGGTGGAATTTATTCTGAGCTTCATTCAAAAATACAAGATAAATTTAATGAGGCAGGAGTTGAAATTATGTCCCCTAACTATAGTGCTGTACGGGATGGTAATCAAACTACAATTCCACAAGAATATTTATCCAAAGAGTATCAGGCTCCTCCGTTTAAATTTCTTGGAATCAATCTCTTTGGTAAGCAAAAGGGAAATGATTCATAATGACTGAATATGTTTTTATAGCTTTTGTTAAATGAAGCTGAATAGAATAATTTGTTGTTTAATAATCTATTGCTGTTTTTAATCAGCAAAATTTAATGAATAATTAATGTTTGCATTATCCTATGCTTCGGATAATTTTATTGCAGAGATTTCATTTTTTTATTTAATAGCATCAGGAGTAGCTAATGTATCGGACATTTAAATATTTCTTAATAATTCTGTTTATTGTTGTTTTAGTAATTCCGGTCAGACAGATTACAAAAGCACAGGAGAAACAACTCTCTTTTAATCAGGTGTATATGTTCGGCGAGCCGCGGATATTAAAGCAGCTACCGCGTTTACAGGGCTGGTTTGATGGTGAGCATTATCTTTTTCAAAAGCAGGACGCTTCAACAAATGCAATTATAAAAGCTAATGCTAAAACCGGAGTTGAAACTATAGTATTGGATTTCAATGCTATCAATTCAAATCTTGATGAAGCAGAATTTTCTGCAGATGAAAATATCGCCATAACAAAAGATTACAATGGTTTACTTTTTTACAGCAGCAATGATTTGTTTTTCTATTCCGTCCCGCAAAATAAATTGACACAATTAACAAACGATAAAGACGAAGAGGTTAATCCGGTGCTTTCTCCAGATGGAAAGAAAGCTGCCTATACAAAAAATAAAGACCTTTATGTTGTTAATGTTGAAACAGGTGTAGAGACACGATTAACTAACGATGCCAGCGATGTTGTTTATAGCGGATATGCTTCCTGGGTTTATATGGAAGAAATAATCGGGCGTTCATTAAACTATCGCGCATTCTGGTGGTCGCCAAACAGTGAGATGATTGCCTTTTTAAGATTTGATGATTCACCCGTTCCTGAATTTCCGCTTTATAAAGCTGATGGTGTACATGGTGAACTTGAATGGGAACATTATCCGAAACCGGGAGATCCGAATCCGCTTGTTAAAATGGGAATCGCACACATAAGCACAAATAAAGTTGTTTGGATAGAAGAAGACGAAGCTGCTGATCAATACACGGCATGGCCTTTCTGGACACCCGACAGCAAGGAATTGTTTTATCAGGTGTTAAACCGCGGACAGGATGATCTGCAGATTTTATCTGCTAATCCTTCAACCGGGAAAAACAGATTGGTGTACGAAGAAAAATCTAAAACCTGGGTTGATTTTTTTTGAAGACATACATTTTTTAAAAAATAAAAGCGGTTTTATCTTACGATCTCAAGCTGACGGAAATGATCATATTTATCTTTTTGATATGAATGGAAAGTTGAAAAAGCAATTGACTAAAGGTGAGTGGAATGTCGGAAATATCATATTAGTCGATGAAGAAAACTCGCGGGTTTACTTTGACGGAAACAAGGATAATATGGTGGATAACCAGCTTTATGTTGTTGGATTTGATGGCGGAAAAATTACTGCACTCACAAAGATTTCAGGAACACACAAAACTTCAGTATCGCCAAATGGAAAATATTTTTACGACTCTCATTCTGATATAAATACTCCCGGCAAACTGGATATTTACGATAATAACGGAGAACTTATTAGAAATCTTGGTAACAGCAAAGCAAAAGAATTTGACGAATACAAGCTTGGAAAAGCCGAACTGTTCTACATACAAACCGATGATGGAATTAATTTACCCGCAATGTGGGTACTTCCGCCAAATTTTAATCCAAACAAAAAATATCCGGTATTGTTTGCAGTTTATGGTGCGCCCGGTTTTGTTGGAGTCAGAAATTCTTTTTCCGGTTATCTTGACAGATATTTTCTTTCTCAGAGCGACATAATTTATTTTGAAGTTGATCATCGGGGTTCAGGATATTTTGGCGGTAAAGGGAAGGATTTTGCTCATCGCAATCTTGGCAAATGGGAAATTAATGACTACTCAGAAGCAGTTAAATGGCTAAGAACTAAACCGTTTGTTGATTCAACTAAAATTGGTATTACTGGAGGAAGCTACGGCGGATATGTTACTTGTATGGCTTTAACCGCAGGAGCAGATTACTTTACACACGGAGTCGCTGAATACTCGGTTACTGATTGGCGTCTTTATGATAATGTCTATACAGAAAGATATATGGATACTCCGGAAGAAAACCCCGAAGGATATAAAAATGGTTCGGCATTAACTTATGCAAATAAATATAAGGGCTTGTTAAGGATTAGTCACGGTACGCTTGATGATAATGTCCATATGCAGAATACTATTCAGCTTGTTGATAAGCTTACAAATATGAATAAACATTTTGAGCTAATGCTCTATCCAAATGAGAGACACGGAGTCAGATTCCCTAAATGGGTTCACGCACAAACAGAATATGTAAGGTTCTGGTACAAGAATTTTCTTGGAAAAGATTTTGTGAATGAGTGAAAAGAAATAGAACGCGGATGACACGGATTAAACAGATTAACACAGATTAGTGCGAATCATTTCGATCTGTGTCATCAGCTTGCTATTTGCATTATTAAACTGTTCTAATAACTCTTCTGAAATGGAACCCGTAAACTGCAAGTGTCATTGCTGTTGGAAACTTACGCGGATACTTCCACAAGCTGATAAAGAAAAGTTTCCAGAAATATTTTTTCCCTTTCTCAATAATTCCAAGAAGCCATAACAATCTTACGAAAGCTTTTAGCTGTTCGAGATTTATAATCTTCGGAGTCCATTCTGGTACATTATATTCTTTTAAAAATATTTTTAAGCGATTATAATATTCCTCCTGAGAATAAATTGTGTTCAACAATCTACTGTAACCCTGAATAAGATTTTTATAATTCATCTTAGGAATAAAATTTATACTTGCATCCATATTGTTGCCGCTAAACATATCGAGTAATCTTCCCTCATCTCTCATTCTGTTGTAAAGTTTGGTTCCTGTTGGTGCGTTCAGCAATCCAACCATTGCATTTGGTATTCCGCTCCTTTGTATAAAATCAATCTGATCATCAAAAATATTTTCAGTATCGTTATCAAAACCAACTATAAAGCCGCCTGATACAAGCATTCCGTTTTTTTGTAAGCGATTAACCGATTGTATAAGATCGCGCTTAAGGTTTTGTTTCTTACCGCACTCGTTCAGGCTTTCGTTATTTGGTGTTTCAATTCCAACGAAGATGCTGTTAAATCCAGCCTCTACCATCAACTTCATTAGCTGTTCGTCGTCAGCAAGATTTATTGAAACTTCAGTTATAAAAAAGAAGGGATATTTTTTTTCTTTTGACCACTTGATTAAAGCCGGCAAAGTATCTTCTTTAAGTTTTCTTTTGTTCCCGATAAAATTATCATCAACAACAGAAACTCCGCCTCGCCAGCCTAACTCGTATAAACGATTCAGTTCGGTAATAAATTGATCAGTGGATTTAGCCCGGGGTCTTCTTCCATTTAGCATAGTTATGCTGCAAAATTCACAGTCATACGGACAGCCGCGGGAATACTGCAAACTCATTGATGCATATTTTTTCATATCAAGCAACTCCCACATTGGAACCGGTGCTAACGAAATATCAGGGAATTCATCAGTTTGGTAAATGTGTTTCGGACTTCCGTTTTTCAAATCCGCTAAGAATAACGGCAGTGTAATTTCAGCTTCGTTAAGAATAAAATGATCAACACCAAGAAGCTCGTTATACTGCGTTGTGCAGAGCGGACCACCGGCAGCAACTTTTACTCCCAGCTTATTACATCTTCTGACAATATCTCTGAACGATTTCAGATGAACATTCATTGCGCTGATAAAAACATAATCTGCCCACGAAATATTTTTATCCGTAAGTTTTGAAACATTAAGATCGATCAATTTTTTATCCCATTCTTCAGGAAGCATTGAAGCAATTGTTATTAAACCA
Organism: Ignavibacteriota bacterium; assembly: GCA_013285425.1. Classification (GTDB taxonomy): domain Bacteria; phylum Bacteroidota; class Ignavibacteria; order Ignavibacteriales; family Ignavibacteriaceae; genus IGN3. The sequence continues at coordinate 3,411,907 of CP053447.1, read as the reverse complement.
AGCGGTGGTTCAGCAGATTTTTTTGATACAAACTTTAATGCTTCCTTAAAGCTCCAGAATGTTGAAGGAGTTTCAGGGTAAACAAGCAGCACTTTCATCACAATTCTCCGTAAAAATTATATATCAAAACTGCAGAAAAAACCGATACATATTTGTAAAAGAATTGTAAAACCCTTTTGTTAATATTTGATGTTCATCCGAATAAAAATGATATTTGATTATTGCGTTAAGGAATTTAGAATATCTTTTATGATTCGCAGAAAACATTACTTTGTTAACAATCTTGTAATATTTGTTTTAGCACAGCTTGTTTGGCTTGCACTTCTTGGCTTGTGGATTTACTGGTATGTTTCAAACTATCTGATTTTTGAACAGGTTGGTGAAACTGTTTCACCACAAATAAATATCGATACCCCAAGCGTTTTTCCTTTTGTAGGCGGAATAGTGCTGCTTGTGGGATTATCGTTCAGTCTTGTTTTAATTTTTCGTCACCTTAATGTTCAGATAAGGTTAAGACGTTTGTATGATAACTTTATCGATAACGTAACACACGAATTAAAGTCGCCGTTATCATCAATTCAACTCTATCTTGAAACATTAGTTTCCAGAGATGTTCCCCAAGAAAAGAGAAAAGAGTTTTATGAGCTGATGATGAAAGATACAGCACGACTGCAAAATCTTATTAACTCAATCCTTGAGATTTCTAAAATTGAAAGCAAAAAAAAGAGAAGTTCATTTGCCTTACATCAGGCAAACGAGTTTCTGCCAAAACTCATCGAAGATTCAGCAGCACAGTTCAGATTAAACCGGAATGATCTTAAACTTGAAACGACCGGCAGCTGCGAAATTGAAGTTGACGCCGGCTCTTTTAAAATAGTTTTTGATAATCTGATTGATAATGCGATTAAGTATTCAACCGGCAGCTTAAAGTTAGAGGTAAAAATAATTTGTAATCAGAAAAAACTTGAGATAACCTTTAAGGATAACGGAATCGGTCTGCCATCAAATGAACAAAAGAAAATCTTTCAAAAGTTCTACAGAATTTATGATAAGGATATTCCTAATGTAAAAGGAACAGGTCTCGGACTTTACTGGGTTAAGGAAATTATAAAAAATCATAAAGGAAAAATAACCGCGCATAGTGAGGGGAAAGCAAAAGGAACAACTATTAACATTGTTTTACCAGTTCGAAAAAGCAAGGTAACTGAGATTGAAAGGGAAAAAGGGAAACTACAATGAGCGCAAAAATATTATTGGTTGAAGACGAAGAAAACCTCGCAATGGGACTTGAATATAACCTTAAGGAAGAAGGATACAAAGTAGATTGGGCAAAGGATGGTAAAGAGGCAATAAAATTTTTTGCTGAAAATAATTATGATCTCATACTTCTTGATATAATGCTTCCATACTTAAATGGTTTTGAAGTTGCCGGATTCATTAGAAAGGAAAATCCGCAAATGCCGATTTTAATGCTTACTGCACGTACCGGTGTTGATGATAAAGTAAAGGGATTGGAAATTGGCGCTGATGATTATATTACAAAACCTTTTCATCTTAAGGAATTGCTGCTTCGCATAAAGGGGATGCTAAAACGAAAAAGCTGGTATAGCTCTGTTGTAAAACACGAGCCGATTTATAAGTTTGGCGGTAACGAAATAAATTTTGAAAATTTTAAATGCAGAAAAGGCAAAACAGAATTCCAGCTTACCTCGTATGAAGCGATGATAATGAAATATCTTATATTAAATAAAAATAAGATCGTTACCCGGAAAGAGCTTTTGGAAAATGTCTGGAACACCGCACCCGATGTTGAAACAAGAACTATTGATAATTTTATGGTACGTTTAAGAAAATATTTTGAGAACGATCCGGCTGATCCGAAATTTATTTTAAGTGTAAGAAGCGCCGGATATATGTTTCAGGATCAAATTTAATTTAAATTAGAGAAAAGTATGGATAGATTAATTCAAATAAATAAAGTCTCTGATATTCCTGCTGTTTATCAAAACACTCCTATTGGATTACTTTTAGAATATCATAATTTAAACCGCGGGTTTGAAAATTACACAGATGCACAACTACTTATCGGTATGTGTATGGATCATAGAAATAATCTCAACCTACCGGAAAAATTTACGTACAGAATCCGCACAGGAGGCGCTAATTTAAGATACAGTGAATTTAAAGTTTCATTTGCCATTTCTGTCGGCGGAGTTAAGCACATCGCACTTATTGGTCATAGTAATTGCAGTATGGTAAATCTTGTTTCTAAAAAGGATCAATTTGTAAAAAAACTTGCTGAAAATGGCGGCTGGAGTATTGAACAAGCTGAAGAACATTTTAACAACTATGCGCCAATGTTTGAGATCAACAATGAAATTGATTTTATACTTAGTGAAGCTGCCAGATTGAGAAAACGATATCCCAAAATTCAGATTGCACCAATGTATTATAGGGTTGAAGACGATCTTCTTTATTTTATAAAGGAAGATTAGATTATTTTAAATAAATCATCTTCTTAGTTTGAAAATAATCTCCGGCTTTTAATTGATAGAAATAAACTCCAGATGTCAATGAAGAATTTACAATGTACAATGTAGAATGTGAGCCTGCATTATAATAACCATCAACTATTGTTTCTAATTCTCTTCCTAATACATCAAATACTTTAATTGTTTGATGACTGCCGACTGGCGACTGCCAACTGATTTTTGTACTTGGATTAAACGGATTTGGATAGTTTTGATATAAAGCAAAATCTTCTGGAATTTGACTGTAAGACAACGATACGTTTGTTGCGTTACCATTATTTGTGCAAAGAATATTACCTCCGTCTCCCGCTACCCAACCATTTTGTTCATCTATAAAGAATACAGAATTCAGAGTATAGTGAGTCTTCCTCTCTTGTGCAACCCAAGTAGATCCGCCGTTTGTTGTTCGATGAATTGTTCCTCCGGATCCCACAGCCCAACCAAGACTGGGATTAATAAACTTTATGGAGTGATATTGAAGAATTGTTGAAATCTGTTGGTCTATCCAGGTGGATCCGCCGTTTGTTGTTTTAAGCAATCTTCCACTCCCTCCTGCAATCCAGCCTGTGTTTGCATCAAGAAAACAAACGTCTGCAAACCACATAGATGGGAAACTGGTAGTTTGAGTTTCCCAGGTATTTCCACCATTTGTTGTTTTCAGTATTACCCCCTGTGCACCTGTAATCCAGCCGGTTTGATCATCAACAAAATCAATTCCCCATAGCATTGAAACCTTACCGCTTATTTGTGCAAACCAGTTACTTCCACCGTTTGTCGTTTTAAGGATTTTTCCCCGGTCGCCGATAGCCCAGCCAATGTTTTCATCGATAAAATGCATACCTATAATTGCTGTGTCTGTAACAATTGTTTGTGGATTCCAATTATATCCTCCATCTACGGTCTTAAGAATTACTCCATCTAAACTCGCGCTCCAACCAATGTTTTCATTCACGAAAAAAAGAGGATATAAAGCAGCATTAGTCAGGTTGAAGGGAATCAACTGCCAGTTTGCGCCTCCGTCTGTTGTTTTTAAAATAGTACTGCCATCATTTGTTACTGGTGGATTTTGAGTTCCTCCAACAGCCCATCCTATGAGAGGATCGTTAAAGAAAATTGAAAATATTTCTCTGAGCGTACCGGAAGAGACCTCCTGAAAATTCAAGAATACTGTTGTAGATTTAAGAATATTTCCGTACTGCCCAACAACCCATATAGAATTTACATCGGATGCATATACGCTAAATAGATGGGGGTATCTTGCATTTCCTGGTTCGTGATTCCAAGTTATGCCTCCATTGATTGTAACAGCATAACCTCGTAAAAGATCAACAACAAAACCAATGCTATCAGAAAGGAAAAAAATTGAATTGCCAGGGACATATGATGTTTGAATTGACCAATTCAATCCTCCATTTGTTGTTGTGATGATGGCTCCTGTTCCGCAAGCCCAGCCTTTCAAACTATCAATGAAAAATAAACTATAAAAATCATGTATTGCGCTGACGCTATAAGGAGTCCAATTTGCACCACCATTTGTTGTTTTAAGAATTGAACCAAAGTGACCGCAAATCCAACCGTTACATGAATCAGAAAAAAACACGTCTCTGAACTGATTAGAACCAAAAGAACTCATAGCCCAATTAATTCCACCATTTGTTGTTTTAAATATTTTTCCGGTTCCGCTAACTGCCCAACCGTTATTGTTGTCGATAAAATGAACAGACCAAAGACTGTATATAAAAGATCCAACCGAATATCTAGTCCAATTATCTCCGTTATCTGTAGTTTTTAAAACTATTCCACTATCACCAACAATCCACCCTGAATTATTGTCGATAAAACACAGAGATCGTAAAATTGCTTTTGTGCCACTTTGAATAATATCCCACGAGGATCCTCCATCCGTCGTTTTCAATATCGTTCCGGTCCAACCAACAGCGATAGCGCTATCCGAGCTAAATACATGAATATCATTCAGGTCGTTACCCTGAGGTAATGGATTTTGCCACTGCCAGGTTGTTTGCGCAAGTGATCTAGAAGATGCAAGAAGTGTTAGTAATCCAACTACAAGCAAAATATAAATTCGATCCAGACAAACAATTCTTTTCATTTTCTTATCTCCTGTAAGATTACGGGACAAGAAATGCAGCACAGTATTTTTATTAAACAGGAGTAATTTATTAACGCAATGAATTACTCCTTTTATAGTATTTACTTAATTAAAATTATTTTCTTAGTATTTACATAGTTGTCAGTTTCTAACTTTATCAAATAAATACCCGAAGATAAATCTGCGGCAGTAAAATCAATTTCATATTTCCCGGCAGGTTTATATTCATCAACAAGTATTGCAACTTCATTACCAAGCACATCATAAACCCTTAAAGATTGATGAGCACAAACTGGAGATTGCCAGCTTATTTTTGTAGTTGGGTTAAACGGGTTAGGGTAGTTCTGAAAAAGTGCATAATCCAAGCTATTTTCTAACTCATCTTCTATGAATGATACTGTTGTGTAGGTATACAATATCTGTATATGATTTTGCCAGACTGAGTTTTCCCACATTTCCCAGGCAAAAACTGTTTCGTTTCCATTAGCATCATAAGTGGATATTAACCTGCTGTAATTTTCCCATTGGGTTGTTTGCCAGAATTGACTTATCCATTCTAAAAATTTGTTATCAGGGGTATATGTTCTTACCCATCTTTGCTGGTTTATCCAGCCGTTTATACTATGCCAGTACTGAGAGATATATTCAATCAATAAGTTGCTGCTGTTGTAGTTCATTGTTTGTAAAGAAAGGTTTGTCCAAACAGTATCAATCCATCCTTCCTGCAATGTTACAATTGTAAGATTTCCATTACTATACTGATTTGTAAATTTCGATTCAAGGAACCAGTTATTATTATCCCATCTATTATAAAGCGTTTCGATTATATTGTTTTGGCTATCGTAGGAGTTTTGAACTAATTCAACATTATTCCATCCCATTATATATTGTTGAAACAGCTTTTCAGTAAGATTGTTATTTACATAATTATATTGGAACCTCTCAACATTACTCCAATCAGAAACATTCCACTGCTGATACAGTTTTTCAGTTATATTATTACCCGTATATGTATTAACGGTTCTGTTTGAGTTTGTCCATTCTGAGGAATTCCAGTATTGGCTGGTTTCAATAGTTGTATTTTCATTTTCATCATATTCATATAAATATTTTTCTGAGTTTACCCAGCCGCCATCAACCCAGGTTTTATAAACCTCTTCAATAACTTTACCATTATTATTAAATGTCAGCCAGTACTGAGTTTCATTTATCCATTGATTGTTATCCCACACTTCCGTGGTTGTAAGATAGTTAGTGTTGCTTGAATCGTAGTAATAAGTATATCGGCTGACATTTTGCCATGCAGAGCTTATCCATTCCTGTTCAATGCTCTCAGTAAGAAGGTACACATCCTCAGTTGTTTTTTCAGTAATGATTGTTCTTGTATTAAGTTTATTATTAAAAAATTTTTCGTATTCGTTCTGTTGTGGAAATATCTGAATAAGACCAAAGTATATTACTAACACAGTAAACCTTAATTTCATTTATAACTCCATTTAATATTAATAACCTTTATTTCTTTAATAGCGTTTTAATTATTTCATTTCCCCGCTTACAATTCTTCCGGATATGCAGCAGCAATTAAGATTTTAATCACTGCTGCACTGTTATTTTAACCCTCCTGCTGACAACTTTTTCTGGTTAATCTCTTAAATACACCTGAAATGCAAATGTCAGACTGCAAAAGGAATTTTTTTGTATCAAATAACTGAAGTTTTAATAATCTAATTACTCCCTGAGAATAACAGCCATGCCAACAAAAGAAGAGTATATAAGATTTTAAAAAAATCGCGCCTAACCATGTTTATGTTTAGTCCTGATAAGTTTCTCATATTATCCCTCCATTAACAAGAGATTAAATATCAGCAGCATCAGAGCAACAGTAACGATAATCAACAAAGCGTAAATACTCATCTCCATTTTCTTTTCTTTCTTTCGAATCTTTGTTTGTGTTATATCATTGCCTGATAAATTCTGCATTTTATTATTACTTTTTTTTATTGCTAAACTAATTTTTTTTAGTGGGGTCAAATTGCTGTTTTGCAGCAATGTTCTGCTGTTTTGATGCAAAACGAATAAAAATAATTTGCTTACTGTTAAGTGTTAATAATATTTGTGTGGGCAATAGAACACAGAATTAATTCTGTGCTACGGTTTTATTTGTTTAAACTCTGAGGGTAAACAATTAAAGTGTTTCTGGAATGCGCGGGTAAATTGTGCCGGACTGCCAAATCCGACTTCTAAAGCTATTTGAGTGATGCTTAATTTCTTTTCAAGTATCAATTTTGCGGATTTGTTAAGTTTGCAGCTGCGGATAAATTCACCAGGTCCCTGTCCGGTAGCTGACTGCATTTTTCTTGTTAGCTGGCTTCTGCTCATAAACATTTCTTTTGCAAGTATCTCGCTGTTAAAATTCTCATCACCAAGATATTTTTCAACAATGGATGATGCTTTTTCGATAAGCTCTTTTTCTTCCTTATTGTATAAAACAGTTTCAGCAGGCAGAGTAATATCTTTACTGTACTTCTCTTTAAGCAGTCTTCTTTGTTCAATAAGATTTTTTACACGAATTAGTAATTCTTTTTGCTCAAATGGTTTTGTGATGTAATCATCAGCTCCAAGTTCCAATCCATCCAGTTTACTTTGATGATCAACTTTTGCTGTAAGCAGAATAACAGGAATGTGGCTTGTCTTCCAATCAGATTTTATTCTTTTACAGAATTCAAACCCATCCATTCCCGGCATCATTACATCACTGATAATCAGATCCGGCAGATCATTTTTTGTTACTTCAATTCCGCTTTCACCGGAATCACTAAGCAGAACATTATAATCGGATTTTAAAAGATCATTAACATAAACTCTTACATCCTCATTGTCTTCAATAAAAAGTATTAAAGGTTTTTCTTTTATGTTGTCGGGCGTTGCGCTTAATAGCTCTGACATTACAGGCTCAGGCTGTTCAGCAGCTTTCGCTTCTATGTTCATTTTTGATTTATATGAAGCTTCTGAATTAACATTCTTAATTGGAATTGTCAAAACAAATTCAGTTCCTTCGCCTTCTGCACTGATTACATTAATATCCCAATTATGAAGAGCAGCTAATTCTTTTACGAGTGCAAGTCCAATTCCTGACCCGCCATAATTTCTTCTTGATGAATTATCAACCTGATAAAATCTATCGAATATTTTATCACGGAATTCTTTTGGAATGCCTATTCCGGTATCCTTAACTGAGACTGTAATTTGGTCTGTATCCTTTAGCTTAAGATTAATATTTACGAATATACTTCCACCAGAGGGTGTAAATTTAAAAGCATTACTTAGCAGGTTATTAATAATCTTCTCCAGTTTGTCTTTATCTATCACTGCGTAAATTATTTCTTTTTCAGTTGTGAAAGCAAAATTAATATTCCTTTCATCTGCAAGGGTTTGTAAATTATTAAAACAAGCTTTAACTACATCAACAATATTATACCAATCTACTTTTAACGGAATTGTTTCTGCTTCTAATTGCGAAAGCTCAAGCAATTGATCAATAAGCTGTTGAAGTTTTTCTGTATTACGCAGCAGCATTTTATAATAACCCGTAATGTTGTCTTTTATATTTCCGTTCAGTAATGATTCCAACGGTTCCTTAATAAGCAGCAGCGGGGTTCTGAACTCGTGAGACAGGTTCGCAAAAAACCGTGATTTCATCTGTTCAATTTCCCGGAGATGATATGATTCAAACTCACGTGTTTTTAATTCGTGTTGAAGCTTTGCTCTGTTCGCCTGAAATTTTAGAATCCCCCAGATGCCAGTAATAAAAACAATAAAATACAAAAGAATAGCCCATCCGGTTTGCCACCAGGGCGGTGTGATAGTAATTGCAATTGACTTCATATTATCGCACCACACACCATCGCTGTTTGTTGATTTCACTTTGAAAATATATCTGCCGGGATTAAGATTTGTGTAAGTAACAAATCTTCGTCTGCCGCCATAAACCCAATCTTTATCAAAGCCTTCCATTTTATAACTATATTTTATGGATGAAGGACAATTGTAATCAAAGGCAGAAAATTCAAATGAAAAAACATTCTGTTTGTAAGACAAAGTAATATGATCCGTACAATAAATGTTTTTTTCAAGAACAGAATTTACATTTGCGGTTATTGAGTTATTAAATATTTGAAAGTCGTTTATTGCTATTTGTGGTATGTACGATGATTGCTTTATCTGATTCGGATTAAAGATATTAAGTCCCTCTATACTTCCCATCAGTATAAAACTATTATCAATCTTTAATGACGATACTAAATTAAAATCAATACCGTTTAATCCATCCGAAGCAGTAAAGTTAGTAAATGTATTACTTAGTATATCAAAGAGTGTAATTCCTGAACTGGTTCCCAGCCAAAGATTTCCATTATCATCTTCAACAATACTTTTAATTGAGTTATCCGCTAAGCCGTCCTTTGTTGTGTAGATAGTTATGTCATTTATTTTAAAAGGGTGTCCGGGGTTCGCGGATGATCGTTCAATGGTTAGTTTATTCAGACCGTTACTTGTTCCGAGCCAGAGAACTGATTTGCTTTTTTTATCCTGCTCAAGAAATGATTCAGTAATTGAATAAATACTATTACTGCTTAATTTATACTTTGCTGAACTGGTGGAATTGATTCTGATAAATTTTTCATCTGATTCATTAAAATAATTTAAGCCTCCTCCGTTTGTTCCGATCCAGATCCTTCCTGAATGATCTTCAAAGATTATCCAAACATCATCATAACTTAATGAATGCTCATCATCAGCACTATTCAACCAGTTTTTTACTTCGCCGGAAACTAAATCCAGCCTTGCAAGCCCAATACCCCAGTATCCTATCCACAATCTTTCTTTGCTATCCTTCCAAAGTGATTTAACAAAATTTTTTGACGGAGATTTGATTACATTATCAACGATTGCTTTCTTAACAATCTTATTTGTCTTATAGTTTAACAAGTACAAGCCCGATCCATAGGTTCCAATCCATAATTCGTTTTCACGTCCCGGTGTTAAGCACCATATATTATCGGATGCCAGCGATGGATGTTTTTTAATCGTTTTTTTCCCAACTGTTCCCGAAGTAAAGTAAAATCCGTTTTCTGTTCCGAACCAGATTGTTCCATCCTTAGTTTTGGTAATTGCCTTAATATTAAACTTTGATAATTGATTGGCAGCGAGTAATTTATCGTAAAATGAAAACGTATTGTTAAATTTTATATTCTTCTGCGAAAAGAAATTTAATCCGTTATTGGTTGCAATCCACAATACATTTGATTGATCCTTAAATATGTTATTTATCTGACTGCTTAATAGTCCGCTATTACCTTCTTCACTCGGTACAAACCTATCAAAGTGATGTCTTGATTGATTATATCTGATAAGCCCCGCAAATGAATTAATCCAGAGTATCTTTTCATCATTTATTATTTCTTCAATTACTGAACCGGCTCCTGTACCAAACATAAGATTATCCGGATTTGGAATTAATAATGTATTAAACTGTTCAGTATCAGTATTAAAGATTGACAGATTGTTGACTGTTCCGATGAATAATTTATTTTTTTCAAATCGGGAACTTGTAATTCCCCATATAGTATTTGCACTCAATGAAGAGGTATTATCGGGTAAATTGAAAAATCTGGTAAAGTGCTTCTCAGATATTTCGGGATTGAATTTGTTTAGACCATTAAAGGTGCCTATCCATAAATTGTTTTTTTCATCTTCAACAATTGCAGAGATATAGTTATTGCTTAAAGAGTTGTAATCGTTCGGATTATTACGCCAGTTTTTTATTTCTCCCGATTCAGGATTCAGCCGGTATAAGCCGCTTCTATAAGTTCCCACCCACACATATTTGTTATCATCAATGTGTATAACATTTATTGGATTATCTTTTTCCTCAGTTGATTTAATATCCCATTTTTTAAAACTATTAAACACCGGATCGTAGCAGTTAATAATTCCGTTTTTAGTTCCAATCCAAATCTTGCCTTCATAATCTTCAATTATTGCTATCGTGGTATTTTCAGAAATTGAATTTTTATCCTGCTGATCATTTCTGAAAACTTTAAATTCATAACCGTCAAAGCGATTTAATCCATCATCTGTAGTAAACCAAAGAAATCCCGATTTATCCTGGATTACGTTGTACACATTATTATTTGATAATCCATCGCTCGTTGTTAATTGTTTAAATGGGAGTGATTGAGAAAAGGATAAGGTTGAACAAAAAATGAAAAGAAGGATAAGGCAAATTGTTGTTCCTTTATTTAAAAATCTATCAGCCATAATTTGATCTTGTTATACTACATTTACTCATTGAACAACAAAAAAAACAGAAGCCTGCCATTAAAGAAATATTTTTTCAGGTAAGTTGCAAATAAGCTTGATATCAGACGATAGTTGGTGATTGTTAACTTTTAAGCACTCAGAATGAATAGGTAATTCTTGCGCTTACATGATCAGCGGAGTTTCGGTAAGATTTGAAATTAATACCGGCATAAATATTATCCCATATATTGTAAACCAGTCCCCATCTCTGATAAAAATCATCTTTTTCTTTAAACGGTCTGTAGATATACCCTCCGATCTGAATGCTGAAAATTGTTCTGCCCATTAAAAACTCTACACCGGTTAAAACCGAAGCTCTAAACGGATCAACATCAGTTCCCGGATTTTTGCGTCTGTTTATTTCAACAGCCCTTCCGTTTCTTTCAAGTTCTCCGGCAAGTGTAAATGCTGCAACTCTTCCGAATTGCCAGCTTCTTAAAACTGTAATCCCATACATTGGCACTTGTCCGGGCATCGGATAAGGCATTGAAGATATTCCCCAAGAAAAGGATAAATCCCAACGGGTTTTTTTCTCATGTGTTAAATAAGGATCGGAAATGTTTCGTTCATAAAAATCCGGCTTATCTAAAAAGTAATTTGTAGATAGAGAAATTGCCCAATAGTTTATACCTCCGTTCGGCTCAAGTATAGCTGCATTTGATTGATGATTCATACTTCCATCAAATTGTATTTCCAGATTGTCTGTTGGTCTTAACGAAACTCCCGCACCAACAGATATTAAAAAATTTAAATGAGTTGCATAAGCCATATTATCGGGATGGGTTTCTTTGTTAAAAGGTTTTGTTAAATAAGATAACCCTGCTTTTCCTTTTAAATGCGGATTAAAAAAATCCGGAATTCCAAAAAAATATGTAAAAGATAAGCCTCCTGAATAGCCTTCGCCAAGAACTTCTCTGTTAATCAAATTGTGATATGCAAGAAATAAACCTATCCGCGGATAACAATGACAATCATTCCATACTTCATCGTTGTTTAAATGCCAGCTATATGTAAGCTCATAAACCTGCGGGTGTAATCCTCTTAAATTAACAACCTCTTTTGCATGCGAAATCATATAACCGGTTAAAAAACCTGCACCAATAACCCTGACTGATGTTCTTTCTGTCTGCCCTGCTTTATCATCTGCAGCACTTTGTAAATCGTTGTTCTGTGAAAATAATTGTGCAGCACTAAAAGAAGCACACATCATAAATACAATTATTATATTCTTAATTTCCGTTTTCATATTTCTAATGGGAAAAATAATACAATGTCATTTAACAAAACAATTATTTGTATTACAGAACAGTATTTTAATAAGGAATCAATGCAAATATAAAATTTTAATTGTAACTGAAATCAGAATTTTCTAAGTTAATAAAAACACTTATCCGATCTATTTAATTTTTTTAAAGGAGTGTGTACGACATGAAAACAATACAAAGCTTTCTTCTGATTTTTATTTTGTTGAACATAAGTTTGACAGCTCAATGGTCATCAAATCCGGCTATTAATCTAACTGTCTGTGATACAACCGGTGAGCAGGCTCTGGCAAAAATAGTCTCAACTTCAGATGGCGGATGTTATATTTCATGGTTTGATACAAGAAGCGGCAGTTATTCTGTTTATCTGCAAAGATTAGATGCAATGGGCAATAAACAATGGGCACCAAATGGATTACTTGTAAGTAATAACCCGCAGGATACCTGGATTACAGATTATGATTTACTTGCTGATGATAATGATAATGCAATTATTGCTTTTAGTGATATCAGAAACGGAGGAAATCTTAATCCGGTTGTTTACGCAATTTCTCCAACTGGTGATTTTCTTTGGGGAAATAATGGAATTGTTCTTAATCCAACTACTGATTTTCAGCCAAGTCCTAAGCTTGCAAAAAACCAATGATGGAAATATTGTTGTTGCATGGATAATCAGTGCAGCAAGGTCGCAGGTTGGGCTGCAAAAAATTTCTCAGGCAGGAGCAAAACTTTGGGGATCAAATCCGATTATACTTCAATCAGCAACCGAAGGTCTTAATTATCCTGATATAGTTACATCCGACAGCGGCGGAGTTATTTTGTTTCACACAGAAACTACCGGAAATTTTCCCGCACAAACAGTAAAGCTGCGTGCAAAAAAATTAAGTTCAACCGGAACAGTAAGCTGGGATGTAAGCATTCAGAATATCGGTACAATTGCTGCTTTTACTGTTCCTGAAGTTTACCCGGATAATAATTTCGGCGGTCTGATTGCCTGGCATGATGATCGTGATAATAATAATCTTCAAAGTGCTTTTGTTCAAAGAGTTTCATCAAGCGGAACTCTTTACTTTCCGGTAAATGGTGCTGAAGCTTCTCTGCTTTCAAACAGGCATAAGTTTAATCCTGTTGCTGCTTTTGATAACACAACCGGAGATACTTATGTGTTCTGGAAGGAAACAGAGCCGAATCAAAATCAAAATGGAATAACCGGTCAAAAATTTTCTTCAAACGGAACAAGACAGTGGACAGATAACGGAAAAATATTTAAGGATTTAAGCGCTCCCAATACAATTTCAATAAGCTATCTAACAGCAGAAATGGGAAATGGCAGAGCTTATCTTTTTTATCTCGAAGGTAATTCTTCCGGATTGAATGATAAGGTTGAGGGATTTGCCTGTGATGGCAGCGGAAACTTTTTGTGGCCCGGTAACTTTACTGTTCTTTCCAATCCAACAAGTGATAAACTTCAGTTGGTATCTACAGTTGATGTTTATAAAAATTGTAAACTTGCCTGGGGCGATAACCGTCTTGATGCAAGCGGAATTTATGCGCAGGATATAAATCCAAACGGTGAGCTTGGCAACTCTGTTGTGCCGGTAGAGCTTGTTTCATTCTCTGCAGATGTCTTGGAAAATTCGGTTGTATTAAACTGGGTAACTGCTACAGAGCTTAACAATCTGGGATTCGAAATTGAGCACAGCATCAATAATCATAATTTCAGAAAAATTGGATTCGTGCCCGGATCTGGTACAACTGCTGAGATGAGATCATATTCTTTTGTAGTTCAGAATGTATCATCGGGAATCCAATATTACAGGTTGAAGCAAGTTGATTTCGGCGGATCATCAACATTATATAATTCCATTGAAGTTACCGTACCTATGCCGGATAACTTTGTTCTTTATCAGAATCATCCGAATCCTTTTAATCCAAATACAACAATTTCCTTCTCCTTGCCTGTTGAAGCAGATGTTACAATAAAGCTTTTCAATATGCTTGGACAGGAAATTACAAAGATTACGGAAGGGAATTTTGCAGCGGGGATTCACAATATTAATTTCGATGCACAAAATTTATCAAGCGGTGTTTATCTTTACACTCTCGAAACAGCGGGTGTAGATGGTGCTGGCTTTAAATCAACAAAAAAAATGCTGTTGTTACGCTGATGCGTAATTGTTTATGTAATTCTATTATTTAATTGTTATAAAGTTCTGATTTCTTCAGAGCTGAATTATTAAGAAGGCTGACAATGAAAACTAATATATTGCTTGGATTTATTTTTTTATCTTTCATAATTTTTGCAAACAGCAGCTATTTCCACGGAATAGTCGGTATGACTTTGAGAGATGGCGGAATCGGATGTATCTGTCATAATTCTTCTATTGATGATTCTGTAAATGTTTGGATTGAAGGACCCGATTCACTGCAAAAAAACACTAACGCTCAATTTAAACTTTTTATGACAGGCGGTCCTGCTGTGCAAGGAGGATTTAATGTCGCCAGTTACACCGGTCAATTAAGTGCTGTTGATACACTTGTTAAACTTATTTCAGGAGAATTGACTCACTCATTACCAAATCCTTTTGAGAATGATACGGTAACATGGAGTTTTAATTATACTGCTCCTGATTCAATACTGACAGATACTTTGTACTCTGTTGGCAATAGTGTAAACGGAGATGGAAACCCTACTGGACCAGATAAGTGGAACTTTGGCAAAAATTTTATCATTCATATCGTTGATTCACCGGTTAATGTTGAAGAACATAATACAAAACCCGAACAGTATTTTCTCTATCAGAATTATCCAAATCCGTTTAATCCATCTACAACAATTAGTTACACTATTCCAAATAGCTCTTTCGTAACTCTTAAAGTTTATGATGTGCTTGGAAATGAAGCAGCTGTGCTTGTAAACCAGCAGCAATCTGCGGGTAAATATACTGTTACTTTTAATGCATCAAATCTTTCAAGCGGAATTTATTTATATAAAATCGATACGGAAGGTTTTTCTGAAATTAAAAAAATGCAGTTAATTAAGTAATTATGGTTTCTGTTTACTAAAAGGATTTAAATCATCTGGCGGTTTAAATCCTTTTTTTAATACAAAAACATTTTTGCGGTTTGAAAAATAATCAGACGAAATTCTTTTAAGTCAATCCTTGTCATACTAAACTTCCGAAGTTTGAATTTTTTAATTGTATAACCCTTGCTGTCTATTAAAGATTATTAAAACCGGATTCGTGTGATTATTTTAATTTGTGTTTAGGCATATAATTCGATATTGGGTTTTAACTGCTGAAGAAGTCTGAAAGAATCCATATATTTCACATAAGCATCATGATGGTATTGAATATCAAATTGGAATTACGAGCAAAAATATCTCTTGATTTAACAAGTATCTAATGAGTCCAAATAAAATTGCAGATTATATTTTAGAATCATCCCGATAATGAAGCCTGAAAAAAATTTTTTAACAATTAGTAAAACTGCTTCTTTAATCGGTGTATCTAACGCCACGATAAAAAATTGGGTTCGTCATGATTTATTAAAACCAATTTTTGAAGAGGGTTCGGTTTTCTTTGTTGAAGAAGATGTTCTTAAACTACATGCTAAAATAAAATCCGGTGAGATATACAGACTTAATAATCGCGCAAACAAAAGAAGTTCCGCTAAAAAATTTATTCCCAAAGAGTACGGTGAAATTAATAAATCAAGTGAGTGGTTAACAGCAATCATCAACTATGTCTCGGTTAATTCCTTAGAGTTAGAGCCTGCTGTTTTTTATCTTGCTCTAAATGTATTGATTTCTGAAAAATTCATCCGCACAAACGATGTTTCTAAAATATTAAGTTTTAATAAAAAGTATTTTAAAAATTCATATCTGCAAAATATTCTAAAGGACTACTGTTCAAACTTCATTTCTATTTCGAAAAACAAACTATATGAAAAACTTTTAGAGTATTATATTCCAAATCAACGAGATGTGTTGGGACTTCTTTATCAATCAATTAAATATGAAGGCGATAAAGCAAAGCAAGGATCATATTATACACCTAAAAATATTGTTGATAATATTGTTAAAGCGTATGTTAAAAAAGTGTCAACTGTTTTAGATCCATGCTGTGGAACGGGTCAATTTCTATTGAGTTTAAATGGTTTTATTAAAAACCCGGAACAGATTTATGGAATCGATATTGATGGAGCGGCTGTATTTATTTGTAAATTAAATTTAATTATGGCATATCCGACTTATGAATTTGAACCTAAAGTTTTTCACGCTGATACCCTTTTAGAAATTAAAACCAGCTCTCCTTTCAATCAGAATGATTCTCCTGATGGCTTTGATATTATAATAACAAATCCGCCCTGGGGCTTGCATTTTCCAAATGATAGTATAGGTAAGTTAAAATCTCTTTACCCCAAAATTTATTCATTAGAATCGTTTTCTTATTTTTTATTTAAAAGTATTGAACTACTTAAACCGAATGGGGTTCTATCTTTTGTTCTTCCAGAGGCTATGTTAAATATTAAAGTTCATAGTGATATTCGAAAGGAAATTTTAAATAGTACGACTATTTTAAAAATTGAGAAGTTAGGTCGTGCATTCACCAATGTATTTACTAATGCTATCAGACTTGATTTAAAAAAACAAAGCACAACAAATCATCCCGTTCAAATTATTAATAAGATATCATTTACCATAGATCAGCAGCGCTTTCGAACAAATCCCGATTATATTTTTGATATTGAAACAAATAATGAGGATAGTCAAATAATCGAAAAGGTTTATAGGAAACCTCATCATACATTAAAGAATAATGCTGAATGGGCGCTTGGGATTGTTACCGGAGATAACAAAAAATTTCTTAAAGATTCCATAAATAATGGTTATGAAGAAATATATAGGGGTAAAGAAGTAAACAAATACATTCTTTCCAAGGCTTCTGATTTTATTTTATTTGAGCCGGAAAAATTTCAGCAAACTGCCCCGATTGAAAAATATAGGGCAAAAGAAAAATTGATTTACAGATTTATATCTGACAAACTTGTATTTGCCTATGACGATAAGCAAAAGCTTACTCTTAATAGCGCAAATATTCTTATTCCCACAATTACTAACTATCCGGTTAAAGTTGTTTTGGCGCTTTTTAATTCTTCTTTATATCAGTTTATTTATTCTAAAAAATTCAACACAATAAAAGTTTTGAGAGGAAATCTTGAAGAGCTGCCTTTGCCCATATTCAGTGAAAAGATTTACAACAAAATTGTTAAGCTTGTAGATGAAATAATTTTGTCGGGGAAAACTAACGCTGAACTTGATTTACTAATATTTAAGTTATTAGATATTTCTGAATCTGAACAAAAATATATTTTAGCTTCCAGATAATCTTTTAACTGGAGTTTAAAATATCCAGCCGCTTAAACAACAAAATAATTAAACTATAAAAAATATCAGCTTGAGCGGGAATGACATTAGAGACACTTTACCTATTTTTACATGTTACAAAATCAAAAAAAAGCAAAAGTGTAGTTTGCCTTAAAGGTTAACTACTCACTAAGGAGCAAAATGAGCAGCGAACCTAATAAAATTATTTACTCAATGGTGGGAGTAAGTAAATTTTATAACAACAAACCTGTATTAAAAGATATTTACCTTTCATACTTCTACGGTGCAAAGATTGGAGTAATCGGCTTAAATGGATCGGGTAAATCATCACTGTTAAAAATTCTTGCCGGTGTTGACAAAAATTTTAATGGCGAA
The DNA here is from genome assembly GCA_013285425.1 of Ignavibacteriota bacterium. GTDB lineage: Bacteria > Bacteroidota > Ignavibacteria > Ignavibacteriales > Ignavibacteriaceae > IGN3. Next base: position 3,393,877 of record CP053447.1, on the reverse strand, counting down.
ACTGTAGTATCTCCCGGATTTACTATCGGATATCTTGAACAGGAGCCTCAGCTTGATGATAATAAAACTGTCAAGGAAATTGTGCAGGAAGGTGTTCAGCTAGTAGTTGATTTGCTAAAAGAATATGATGAAATAAATGCAAAATTTGCCGAACCGATGGATGATAACGAAATGACAGCGCTGCTTGAAAAGCAGGGCACCGTGCAGGAGAAACTTGAAGCAATGGGAGGATGGGACCTTGACGCAAGGCTTGAGATGGCAATGGATGCTTTACGCTGCCCTCCTTCTGAAACTTTATGTAAAGTTCTTTCCGGCGGCGAACGAAGACGAGTTTCACTTTGCAGATTGCTTCTTCAAAAACCTGATATACTTTTACTTGATGAACCGACAAATCATCTCGACGCTGAAACAGTTGCCTGGCTTGAACAGCATTTACAAAAGTATGAAGGAACTGTAATTGCAGTAACTCACGATCGATATTTTCTTGATAATGTTGCCGGATGGATTCTTGAGCTTGACCGCGGCGAAGGAATTCCATGGAAGGGAAATTATTCATCCTGGCTAGAACAGAAACAAGAACGGCTGCGTGTTGAAGAAAAACAGGAAAGCCAGAGACAAAAAACTTTACAACGCGAACTTGAGTGGATAAGAATGAGTCCAAAAGCACGTCACGCTAAATCAAAATCAAGAATTACAGCTTACGATAATCTTCTTAAAGAAGAAAAAGAGAAAGGACAAAAAGAGCTTGAGCTTTACATTCCGGTTGCAGAGCGTTTAGGCGATATTGTAATCGAAACTGAAAATCTGAAAAAATCTTACGGAGATAATATTTTAATCGAAGACCTTACCTTTTCAATTCCGCCGGGTGCAGTTGTTGGAATTATCGGACCAAATGGTGCCGGTAAAACCACTTTGTTTAAGATGATAACCGGATCAGAAAAACCGGACAGTGGAAATATTAAGATCGGCTCAACTGTAAAGATGTCTTATGTTGATCAATCAAGAGATGCACTTGATCCGGGAAAAAGTATCTGGCAATTAATCTCTAACGAAGAAGATACAATTATGCTCGGCAGCAGACAGGTTAATTCGCGAGCTTATGTTGCTCAGTTTAATTTTTCAGGTGCTGATCAGCAGAAAAAAGTAAGTATGCTTTCTGGCGGTGAAAGAAATCGCGTCCATCTTGCAATGATGCTAAAGCAAGGTGCAAATGTTCTTCTGCTTGATGAACCAACAAATGATCTTGATGTTAATACCTTGCGTGCGCTTGAGGAAGGAATTGAAAAGTTTGCCGGGTGTGTTCTTGTTATTAGTCACGACAGATGGTTTTTGGACAGAATTGCAACACACATTTTAGCATTTGAGGGTGAAAGTAAAGTTGTTTGGTTTGATGGCAACTACTCTGAGTATGAAGAAAAACGAAAAGAAAGATTGGGTGTGGAAGCTGATCAGCCGCATAGAATTAAGTACAGGCATCTAACGAGGAGTTAAGAACCCATAGACAATAGAACGCTGATGACACGGATAGCGCGGATTAATACAGATATTAAATCTGCGAAGACCCGCGAAACCTGCGTTATCCGTGTTCTATAGGGATTAAAACTGATATATAATTAACAATTTACAAACAAACAGGAGAGGCTCAGGTACATCATGAAAAAACTATTTTTTACATTACTCGCATTTGCTTTTATAATTGCTTGTTCTAAAACGGAAGAATCTAAACCGGAAGACGGTAATCAGCAAACAAGCATAAATCAAGAAGCTCCAAAACCCGTTGTTAAACAAAGATATGAGATTAAATCAGGTATAATTCTTTACAATGCACCAATGGGTGCAAAGCAGGAATTGTATTTTGATGACTACGGCGCAAAGGAAGTTTTTATAACTTCTATCGATCTTGGTATCGCTAAATCAAAAACTACTGAGATAAGAATTGATGGCTTCAATTATAAGTTTGAGGATGACAAAACCGAAGGTATAAAAACAAAATGGTTCACAAATGATTTTGATTATTCCAAGGCAGACAAAAGTTTGATGGAAAAATATAAAGTAAAAGAACTAGGTTCTGAAACCATTGACGGAAAGGAGTGTAAAAAGTACAGCGCTGAGTTTGGCAGCACACCAATTACAACCTGGATTTGGAAAAATATTATGGTAAAATCAATTACTAATTTTAGCGGTAAGGATATGATTATCGAAGCAACCAAAATAGAGGAAACATCTGTTGATCCTAAAATGTTTGAATTACCATCAGGAGTAACTTTTAAGGAAATGTAATTCTGGCTTCGCGTCTTAGCGTCTTTGCGAGAAAAAATTCTTTCACGCAGAGACGCAAAGCCGCAGAGATAATTTTTATTTTCTATACTGCTTAATAAAATCTTCAACTTCAGGCAATCCGCCCTGATATATTAAATAACCATTGCTCGGTTCACGTTCGGTTATTTCCCCGGCAATAGGTGTTAACATTATTTCTTTAACTTTTTGCAGATCGTCTGTTTGCCCTAATGCCCAGCCGAGTTTTACAAATGCAACCTCGGGCAGCATATTTGCTGCAGGAATAACACCCAGTTCCATCATATCCCTTCCGGTATCATAAACATACATCTGCACGTAACCCCAAAGTGTTTGCACAGTCATATAAACAGCAACACCATTTTCTTTAGCTCGTTTCAATGCCGGATAAAGTGGCTTGTTAACATGTCCAAGTCCTGTGCCTGCTATTACAATCCCCTTATAACCATTATCAATAAGTGAATCGATCATATCGGGTTTCATATTCGGATAATAGTAAACTATTGCAACCCTGTCATCAAACACTGCATTTACTTTAACACTGTTATCGTTTCTTCTCCTTTTATAATCCTCCCTGAGAGGTGTTATCTTTTCACGGCTAACAGTTGCAATCGGAATATCACCAATCGTTCTAAAAGTTGAGCGATAACTTGAATGCATTTTTCTTACCCTTGTTCCGCGGTGAAGCAATCCATAAAGATCGCTTGTGGGACCAAACATACAAACCATTACTTCTGCAATATCACTTTTTGCAGCTGTTGTTACAGAATGAATCAGATTCAACGCTGCATCAGATGACGGGCGGTCGCTGGATCTTTGCGAACCGACCATAACAATTGGAATCGGAGAATCCTGCACCATAAAAGATAAAACCGCAGCAGTATGATGCATTGTGTCAGTTCCGTGCCCGATCACAATTCCCTGAACACCTTTTTCAATTTCTCTTCCGATTGCTTCTGCCAGACCAATCCATTGCTCGGGTCCCATATTTTCACTAAAAACACCATAAAGTTTTTCTGTATCCAGATTACATATATCTGCAAGTTCAGGAACTGAACCGTAAAGTTCGCCAGGAGAAAACGCAGGAATAACTGCACCGGTTCTGTAATCCAATCGTGATGCTATTGTTCCGCCTGTGCCAAGCAGTTTTACATTTGGTTTTTTAGGATCAAAAGGAAAATCCTTTTCAGGAATTTTATACTTAGCTTCTCTTCTTCCGAATATATTTATCTCTTTAATTTTTTCTGCTGCAATACCGATGTTATAACCAATCGGCATTTTTAAAACGATATGAAATTCATCAGCAGTTTCAGAGCGTGGCAGAACAAGTCCTTTATAATTTCCATCCTCAGTTATTATTTCGACATCACTCCAAACAGGAGAATTAAATTTATGCAGAGTGTTAAGTGCAGCTCCGCGGTATCCTTTAAATTCTTCTAAGTTTATTTCATCCATCATTTAACTCCTTTCGCAAAGCCGATTCGCTGAGCAATATCTTTTGCAGAAACCTTACCCCGAAGTTTTTTCATTATCATTCCCATCAATAATTTATTTTTCTTTTCCGGATTGATAATTTTCATTTTACTATAATCAGCTTGCGCTTTAACAATTGCATCATCAATCTCTTTATCGCTTGCAGGATTAAGAACCACCTCACCGGTAAATGTTCCAAGCTCAGCTACAGTTTTAAATGTTGTAAATAAACTATCTACGGGAATTTTATTATCAGCAAGATTTTTAAGAACACTCTCAAACATATCTTCGTTAAGCCATTCAATTAAATATTCCGTCTTTTTTAATCTCTTGGGATATTGAATAAGAAGTACTGCTGCGGTTGTTGGATTTACCTTCCATTCATTTACTGCTTTTTTAAAAAGCTCTGCATACCGGGAAATTGATAGCTCTTCAATTATATCTTTTGGGATTCCGAGTTTATTATACCATTCAATTCTTTTCCAGAACTGTTCAGGTAACCATGCTTTAATTCTTTCCAGTCTTTCCTTTGTAATTTTCTTTGGGGGAAGATCTGTATCGGGATACATTCTATCGGCACCCGGAAGAATTCTCTCAAAGCCGTTTGTTCCATCGCTTAAAGCCTGTCTTGTTTCAGATGGAATTCCGATTGTGGCTTCTTTAGCGCGAATAATAATCTCATTAACTGCTGTTTTTGCATCTTCGTTACTGCCCCATACTATTACCATTGTATCATCATCATTAGCATTTGCAAACTTTTTTATCTTCTGCCAATCCGAAGAAGTGATTGTATCGCTTTTGCTATCGGAGTGAATTATATTTGGAATGTTTGTTAAGCAAGCAATAACCCTGACACGATCAGAAATTTCCTTTGAGAAATAAGTATCAGTTTGTGTCTGCCAATGCAGAAGATCCTTAAATCCCTTTAACACAACTGCACAAATTTTCATTCCAGTATCAACTGCATTTTTAAGTGGAGCGTAATTGACTTTTTTTAAGAGATTAGTAACATCAAAATCTTCAGCTTTAAATGTTTCATTAGTAATTCCTCTTTTTTTCAATTCCTCTCTTAACCTTAAAAGATTCCACTGTCTCATTGCTTCGTTGTATGTTAGAACCGGAATCATACTTATCTGCGAAACCCCTTTAATTTCAACACGGGTTCCTCCTTCCACGCTTACATTAACATCCTCACGTGCAGCACCCATTCCTCTGCGTACTTTGTGAGTGCTTCTTACCAGCTTACTGCATTGCCAGGCAACCTCAGCAGCTTCCTGCGGTGTTTTCATTGCTGGTTCTGTAACAGTTTCAATCAAAGGCATTCCCAATCTGTCAGTCAGGTAAACTCTTTCGTGTCCAATATCAGAAACTTCTCTGCAGGAATCTTCTTCTATCGACATCTGAACAATTTTGATTTTTCTATCTTTATACGGAATCCATCCGTCAAGCGCATAAATTGCTGTCCGCTGGAATCCTGTTGGTATGCTTCCATCCAGGTATTGTTTTCTTGCAATGTGAAGTTCATCTACAGTGTTACAGTTATAAAGAAGCCCAATACCGATCGCAATATCCAATGCTTCTTCATTTATTAAGAATGGCGGAGTATCATCCATCTCGTAGGTACAAACTGTTTCCCGTTTAATATGATAGATAATGTTTTTTTTTGTTTTAAATTCCATCAGTGCTGTGCCGTCATAAACTCCCATTTCAGAAAGCGTCGGACGCATGTGTCTTAATATTTCGGCATCATACTCCTTGCTGTACTTGCCAGCCGGGCAGCGGCAGAAAAGTTTTTTTTCCGTAAGAAGCTGCTGATGTATTTCAAGTCCGGATTTAAAGCCTATTGTTTTATAATCGGCTTCGGTCATTTCATTGAAAGGTTTGAAAATAAAATCATACATAAGTAGGCTGCAAAAATTTATAGTTGTTAATATGAAAAATAAGAAAAGTTTATAGAAGTGAGAAAGTGACTTTTAAGGTTTAAATACAATTTAAATTTCTATATATGTTCAACAATTTAACATTGATAATCCTATTGAAAGAAAGAATCGCAACTAATTATAGAAATAAAATGAGTGGGTTGTTTTATGAAAGAAAAGAGAGATTTTTATTGTTGAAATTGACTTACCGAATTCGATTCAATAACTTTACTAAATAAGTTAAAATGGAAGATAGATGACATTATTTTCGATAAAGAAGTTCTCTTATAAAGAAAAAAGATGGGGGTTCTTATTTTTACTCACCATATTGAGCATCTTTGGTTTTATTAATATACTAAACTCAACAAAATCTTCTCAGATAGGGATAACACCAGATTCTGTTAATTATATAGCTGCTGCTCGAAGCATAGTATCTGGCAGTGGTATAACAATTTTCAATAATAACCCGTTAGTTTTATATCCCCCACTTTATCCAATATGTTTAGCCTCAATTGATTTGAGTATAGGAATAGACCCCATTAACTCAGTCGGTATTTTTAATGCTATTCTATTTGGGATAATTATATACCTAACAGGTTTGCTAATATTTAAATATATGAATTCATCGGTAATACTTTCGTTGCTAGGAACATCAACAATTTTGTTTGGAGTCCCATTGACAGTTGTTACCCTACTAGCCATGAGCGAACCTCTTTTTATTCTTTTAGTATTAGTTTATTTAATTATTATAGAGTTATATATAGAAAGACAAAATTTAATCACACTCTTAATTCTTTCATTCACAGTAGCCCTTGCATGTCTCACCCGATATATTGGGGTGTTTTTAATTATCACTGGGGCTTCCACTATTATATTACTGAACAAAAATAAAATCTCTTTGAGATTAAAAGATTTAGCAGTTTTTGTTTCAATTTCCATAATTCCAATTACGGTATATTTAATTAGAAATTATTTTTTATCAGGTACTTTTGCAGGAAGCAGACCAACTTCGAAATTTTCTTTATGGCAAAATATAAGTTTTACTTATAATACTATTTTATCATGGTACAGCCCGAAGAGAGTTTTTTTTGATTCATCCATTTTTGCTCTTCTCTTAATTATAGCTGGACTACTAGTTGTTTGGATAATATTGTTAAATCGAAAGAAAATATTGAGGATATTAGTAAAATACTTCAATTTAATTTCTGTCATAATCATTTATTTACTTTTTCTAATATTTTCTTCAACTACTGTTGCATACAATACAATAGGTAATAGGCTACTTTCACCTGTATTTATTCCAATAACTGTTTTTCTTCTCATCTTAGTGTTGAAAGCATTTAGCTTTCTAATAAAAACTTATTCACATAAGACCTATAGGATTATTGTACTATCAGCCATAATATTTCTTTGGGTACTTTTATTGTTTCCCAATTATTCTAAGATTACAACGCCACTCTGGGGAAATGAAGTGATACGAGAGTTGGGATATAATGAATATTACTGGAAGGAGAATCAAACTGTTAAATATTTTCAGAAAGATATTCAACCAACAAATGGAACTTTAATATATTCAAATGAGCCATATGCTCTTTATATTTTAACGAATATTATATCTGAAATAAGTCCTTATAATTCTGAATTATTCAATGGACTATCCTCTTATAAAGAGACAAAAAATATCTTACATTTAAAAGGATTATGGCCAAAGGAAAATAATTCTTATCTGGTTTGGTTTAATAGATATAGTTATCTCAAACCCAGTCTATTTAAAATTGAAGATTTAATGATGATTGCTGACTTTCAATTAGTTAGGCGTCTAGATGATGGGGCAGTTTATTTAATACGAAGAAAATAACTTATAATACTTTAGACTACTTTAATTGATTTGAAATAAATGTTTATAATAAAATTGCCGAACAAACTTAGTTGTGTTTCAAAAGATTGATTCTCATGAAATCAAGATTTTGGTTTAGGTTTTTTTAATTTTCATCTTGAGACTCCATTTAATTGTTTTTGTTTTTTTTGTTATTACAAAATTATTAATTATTTGGAGTCTCTTTTAATTAAACTTTTTCAACTAAGAAGTAATTTATACCGAAACTTTTAGTATGAATTATTTTTTAATCAATTATTAAAATATAAAGTGGTTTATCTCATTCTGATTTCTTCTAGTCAACAATTGTTGATGAATTTCTAATTTAGATTTGAATCCGACTTGATTGTAATCTTCTTCGGTCATTTCATTGAAAGGTTTGAAAATAAAATCATACATATAAAACAGCGGTATTAATATTTAATAATAATAATGGCACACTGATTTTTAAGATGATTAAGATTAATTATGATCGGTGCAGATCATAATAAATCATAAGAATCAGTGCACCATTGAACAATTTATTTAGTAAACTTTGACAAATAATCTTTAAACGCATCTTTATGAACCATAAAATCCATTATCTTCAGCTTAACATAATCTTCGTGATAGAAATAATATCCTTTGTCGCCAGTATTAAAAGATCCTGAGCCGGAATCTTTTATTAAAAACCATGTGTTTCCGTTTTTTTCCTGATAGCCAACTAAATGAATTCCGTGATCATCAGTTGTTGTTTCATTACTGAAACGGAATTGTCTTGCATTCTCATCAATATACTCTGAAGGTATATCAAATGTAGGAACAACAGCAGATTTTGTCCAGCTATCGTATCCTGCTTCGCTTACATCCCCTCCAATTGACATTGTGTAACCATTCTTAATTGCGTTTTTAATTATTTTCATAAAGTCATCAAGCGGAACATTGTAGTAATCTTTACTGTGCCACCAGTTGTCAGGAACCTGATACTCAACTTGCTGCCAGTATGGTTTCTGCATATACGACAGAACATCAACATAGTCATCCGGATTTAATTTTAGATAATTTGAAAGATATTCTTTCGGTGAATATTTTTTTCCTTCAACAACAACTTCTGTTGGGGGTACTGTCATATAATAATTAAGAATTGATTTAACTACACTAATAACTTCATTCTCATCCCATGCATTTGATTCTTTAACACTATTTAAATATCCATTAATCTCTTTAATAAGTTTACTATGATCATAGGCTTTTTGTTCTGGCAGCAAACCGGAATACGATTCCCGTGGTACCGTACCATATTTTTTATATATTCTTGTAACAGCATTTGCTTCAGAACCTTCGCCTACAAGAGATTTACCGCGGGTGCGAACAAATTCAGTTACTTTTTCAACGTACTCCCAATAAGCGGTAAACATTTGGGAAAGTGTAACTTTTTTTCCGGTTAAACGATAGACCTCTGATTCAAAAAATGATGTTGTAGAAAAAGACCAGCAGGTACCAGTCTGACCTTGATTAACAGGATCAGAATGCCAGTAATACTTAAACTCTTCTTTTGATTTGGGAAAATCAATCCCTGAGAAATCAAGTCTAAACATTTCCCTTTTTTCTTTGGGCGGATTGTTAAACTCGTCGATCATTTTTCTAACTTCAAAATAATATCCGGGCTTTGGCTCGGTAAATACTCCCTTGTTTTTTTCTTGTGCAGTGATAAATGAAGTTGAAATTAGAATTGATACGGTAAGTATATATAAGTAGGATTTCATACTTTTAACCTTTATAAAGATTGATAAAAAGTAAATTATTTTTTGCTGAACAAATTTAGATATATTAAGAACGAGTGAAAATTAAAAACAAAAAAAATTCCCTGGCAGATTGAAGGAGGCACAAACAATCTGCCGGGAATGTAAAGCGAGAATACGGTAACTTTAGTACGATATATCGCTTATTTCAATCATCTCGGTTTTTTTATCATATTTTTTCAGGTATTCAACAAACTCTGAGTTGAGGAACTTCTGATGAGTTTTCTTATAAGCATTAAGGTATCTTTCCACCTGCTTATGAGTCAACACGCTTTTCATATAATTTTTCTTTTCATTATCATCAAAAAAGATCCGATAATAATAAAGCTTAGCAGGCTTTGATTTTGCTTTAACTGCAGCAGTCTTTTTTGTTGTTTTTTTTACTGGCATTTCTTCTCTCCAGATATTACTAAATCAATTAAACTTTTCCGTTTTTCTTAATTAATTCTCTTGCAATAATTCCTTTTTGTATCTCATTCGTTCCCTCAAAAATCCTGTTAATACGGCTATCACGATAAGTTCTTTCAATAGAAAGCTCTTGTGAATAACCCATACCACCATGAATCTGAACTGCAAAATCTACTATCTTATCCAGCGATTCCGAACAATAATATTTAACGATTGCTGATTGTCTTGAAATATCTTTCTTCAAATCATAATCAACAGCAGTTCTATAAACGATGGATTCCATATTGTAAATCATAACCGCCATTTCGGCAAGCATAAATTGTATTGCCTGAAACTGTGCAATTGGCTGATCAAACTGAATTCTCTCTTTTGCATATTTTGTAGATAATTCAAGCAGCTCTTTTGAAACTCCAAGACAGGCGGCACCCAATCCTAATCTTCCGGCATCAAGAGTTTTCATTGCATATATAAAACCACGACCATCTTTCCCGATTAAATTTTCTTTTGGTATATGCATATCTTCAAAACTTAAAGCATTTGTTACACTGCCCCTTATTCCCATTTTCTTTTCCGGTGGTCCTGCTTTAAAACCCGGAGTGTTTGTTTCCACATAAAACAAAGAAATTCCTTTTTCAGTTCTTGCAAACAGAGAAATAACATCGGCGATACCCCCGTTTGTTATCCATAATTTTTCGCCATTAATTATCCATTCATCTCCGTTCATTTCAGCCTTTGTCTTCAGATGAAACGAATCAGAACCAGCCTGTGCTTCGGTTAGACCGAATGCTGCAATTTTTTCTCCGGATGCCAAAGGAGGAATATATTTTTTTCTTTGTTCTTCATCCGCTCCATTAAAAATAGCATTTGTTCCGATTGACTGATGTGCCCCAATAAAAGTTGCAGTACTCATACAACCCCGGGCAATTTCTTCCTGCATTAAACAATAACCAACTTCTCCAAAACCGCCGCCGCCATATTCTTCGGGAAAGGATACTCCTAAAAATCCAAGCTCAGCCATTTTTTGAATTAACTCTTTAGGGATATATCCTTCTTCATCAATTTTAGCTGCTATTGGTTTAATCTCGTTAATGGTAAATTCCCGAACCATTTCTCGGAGCATATTCTGCTCATCGGTAAACTTAAATTCAAACATAGAAAAGATGCCTGCTTTTTTTGTCGATTGTTATTGTCAAATAATATTCCATTCAGAATGGCTCGATATTGCTTCAAATATCAACGAAAACAAACCGCAAAATCCATCTGCTTTTCATATCAAAGAAGCAGTATAAAAGTTGTTCTTAATTGTGAGAAGGAATTAAATAATCCATTGAAACCTTATTCTGTTTTCATACACTTTCAGCAGCTCGGGAGAATCGCTGAACTTCCGCAAAAAGCCAACCCGTATAAAGTATTTGCGATTTGACATTATTTCACAAACAGGGGTATTGGATTATTTGTTCTGCTTGTTTTATGAAATTAATTATTATGAATATGTTTATAGCTAATAATGGTGTTCTGTTTTATTTTTTTGCACTAACAATATAAAAGTTAATTGATGTTTTAAAAACTGTATTTGGGTTATTGTTTATCTGTGTTTTTATTTTTTCAATTCCATTTTCATATTCTTGTTCTGATAGATTTGCAAGCTGAGAGCTATGATTTTTTATCAAAAACGGATCATTGAATACTTCATCTCCAATTCGTTCGTTAAAAACTTTTTCTGCTATACTTAGATTAATTTCATTAAAACCAGCTTCATTCAAAAATGTTTTAATTAAATCTACCGAAACGAATCTCATTAAATCATTCTTATATACATTTTCAAAATAATCATAAACATACCATTCATTATCTATATGCGGATCAACCCCAAACACAGCAATCGTTCCGTTTTGCTTCAATGTTCTTTTACATTCAGCAATAAACTTCTTCTTATCCGGGAAATGATGAATTGCATTAACACAAAAAATTAAATCAACAGAATCGCTTTTTAACGGAATGCCGCAGGCATCTGCATTAATTATTTGAGCATTTGAATCTTCCTTCTTAAAAATTTTCAACATCTCTTTGGAATAATCCAAACCAAACACTTTAAGATTTAATTCTTTGAAAGATTTTATCCACTTCCCTGTTCCGCATCCGGCTTCCAGAACTGCCTTGTATTCGTTCTTTATGATTATTTGTTCCAATAACTTTTCAATATTGGGCAAATAATCTTCTTTATATCGATTGTTGTATGTTTGGGCAATTATGGAGTAGTCGGTCTTCTGCATTTGATGCTTCCTTAAAAAAATTCGTGTTAAGCTGTTAGTAAAAATACAACATTCGGAGCTGCTAAGAATTTTAAGCGGTAAAATATTTTATTTTATTGATTTATATATTAACAAACTTCAGTTTTGTCTAACAGGACAGGTTGTTATTGCGTTTGTATAGATTATTATAAAAAGGAAGAAGTTACCTGAGAACTTACTAAAAATTGCCTGTTTAAGGAAATATTTTTAATATTTGCAAAAATAATCTCAGGCATTATTCTTGGGATTATTTATTTTTTGTAAAGTTTTATGTTGATAAATATTTTTTTAGTTATCATATTAATTAGTAACAGTTAAACAAATTATAGGATACAATAATTTCCATTTTATGAATATAACTTCTATTGGAGAGATACTATTTGATATCTACCCTAGCCACAAGAAGCTTGGCGGCGCCCCGCTTAATTTTATTTACCATATAAAAAAACTAACCGATAGCGGAAATATTATCAGCCGCGTTGGTAAGGATGTTTTAGGTAATAAAGCAGCCAGTGAATTAAAGCTTGCTCAAATTTCACTTGACTATATTCAACAAGACAATCTCCGTTCTACCGGCAAAGCAAATGTTCAGCTTAATCAAGATGGTGAGCCTAAGTTTAATATAGATTCTGATTCAGCTTTCGATTACATAGAGCTTAATGAAGAAAATGAAAATCTGATAAACTCGGAAACTGATTGTCTTTATTTTGGAACGCTTGCACAACGGTCTGAAATTTCCAGAAATACTATTCAATCTCTGTTTAACAGAGGAGTGAAATATTTTGCTGATCTCAACCTGCGCGAGAACTTTTACGACGAAGATATTTTAACATCTACATTGATGGCAGCAGATTTCATAAAAGTAAATTATCAGGAAATGCACATACTTAATGATTTGTTTTTACAATCTGATTACAACACGGAAAAAGCTGCATACGAACTGATGGAAAAGTTTGGAATCAATATGATTGCTGTAACGAGAGGGAAAAACGGCTCTTCGATTTTTGAAAATGGTAAAAGATTTGATTACTCAAGTGTTGATGTAAAAGTTATTGATACAACCGGTGCCGGTGATGCTTTTTCTGCTATACTGTGTATCGGATATCTTCAAGGACAGGAAAACACATTCATTAACAAACTTGCAAATGAGTTTGCAAATGAAATCTGCAAACTTGAAGGTGCGCTTCCCAAAAACGACCGGATCTACGAAGAGTTCAGAGAACAGTTAGGATTTTTTTAGGGTATTTTTAATCGGTAATTAATTTTAAGTTTTCATTATCAATTATAAAAGCCGGTTATGAAAACTATCTTTCTTTGTTTGATCCTTTCAGTAATTATTTCAGCTCAAAGTATTTCTGATGAAAGATTGAGAGCCATTGCTAATTTTCTTGTCTCAAACTCACCGGAGATTACTAAATATATTTTGTCTCAGGAGTTTGAAACAACAAACAGATTCGGGATTACATATAAAGATGTAAAGAATAAATTTTTCATCGCAAATGAATTTCCAAAGATAGATACAAACCTAAAGTTTGATTTTAAAACAGAATTAGTAGAAGATGATTACTGTCTGTTAACAATTTCCATCCCTTCTGAAAATATTTTAAAAGAATACTATCTGAAGGATTCATCTATCGTTTCAAAACCTTTCTTTTATTCACGAAATTGGCGGACAAAAGAATCTGATCATTTTAAATTTTACATCAGCGATGAAACTTTATTTAATAATTACTCGATTAATCAGCTTGAATCATTCGTCAGCAGAATGTTTAGCCTTATGAAATTTTCTGACGAGCAGATCAATCAAATCAAACAAAAGAAGATTTGTTATTTTTTATGCAAAGACCAAAACGAAATTCAAAGAGTAAGCGGATTTGTTACCCGTGGGATGTACATTCTTGCACAGGACTATATTGTAACTACCTACAACACTCATTATCACGAAATTGAACATTTTCTTATCAATTTTAAATTAAAAGAAGTGCCGCTATATACTCATCCCTTTCTTCAGGAAGGCTTGGCTGTTGCGTTTGGAGGGCGCGGCGGATTAGCCGCAAATACTGTTTTAGAAACCGGGGTCTTTATCGTAAAATCAGATTTTGCAGATTATCCTGAGCTGCTGAGCAGAAAATATTTTCTAAATACAGATGCTTCAATTTCATATCCGGTTTCAGGGCTTTATACTGATTTCCTGATTAAACAAATCGGAATAGAAAAGTTTGTTGATCTTTATAAGCAATACTCTACAAGTAACGATTTAAATAAGATTGAAACAATAGATAAAAATAATTTACCCGCACAGGAAAAATGGAATTTATATCTTGATTCATTACTGAATAAGAATCCGGTTAAGACTGCAGAAAATTCTGATATTAAAAATTTTGAGCCCGTAATAAAGAAAGAAGAATTTGAGATTTATAAAAACGATGAAGAATATTTATTCAGAATAAAAGATACTTTGCTAATCAGATCATCAAATAAATTTTCTGATTATAAAAGTAAATTATTTGCAGAACATTTTCCGGAAAGAGCATATCAGTCAGAAAAATATTTAATCATAGCTAATCCAAACGAAATATCTGTTTATAATCTTTACGCAAATAATCTGATTGGAAAATATATCGCTTCGTTTTCCATTCCGCCCAAACCTGTAAACAAGCAGAATAATTTCTATGAGTTCTTTATTAAAAAAGATCTGTTTGACGAAGATTTTATAGTCAAGGATTTTTAGTCCGAAAATTATTTGTAATTAAATTCTATGTCTCTCAATAATGTCTTCGGGAATCCTCGCCGGTCTTCCGGAAGATATTGAAACAAGGGTGTAAAGTATTTTTCCTTCAACACAAACTTTATTGGTGGATTTATTGAAGACCCAGACATTTATAGTAACCTGTGCGCCGCTCCATTGATCAACCTGAGTTTTAACCACCGCAATATCACCAAACTTCATTTCCCTTTTATATTTTAATTGGACTTCGCTTGCAAACCAGGTAAATCCCCTTTCAAAATATTCCTCCATAGGAACCTTATAACAATCACGCATCTGAATAAATCTTGCGGTTTGAATGTAATCAAGATATTTAGAGTTGTGAACATGATTGTTCATATCAATATCATCGGGACGAACAATGATCTCTGTTTCAAAAACCGAGTTTGTATTGTTACTGTTATCGTGATTTGTCATTTATATCTCAATAAAATTTTGTAAGATCTTCAAACCTGCATCGCCGGACATTTCGGGATGAAACTGCACTGCATAAGCATTTCCATTTTCAATCGAAGCGCAGCAGTTATTTTTATCAAAATAAGTTGCAGTTGATAAATCACTTTTAGGCAGGTAAAATGAGTTATTAAAATAAAACTCTGACTGCCCGCTTACTCCATTAAACAAAACACTTGTTTTGCAAATACGGATATTCTGCAGTCCCTTATAATAGTTTTCATCTATCGACTGATCAAATTTAATTGCTGTTCCGGGAAAGAATCCGAGACACGGAAAATTTCCTTCATCAGAATAATCAGACATTAACTGCATTCCAAGCCCGATCCCCAGTATAGGTTTTTTGACAACCCGAAGCACAGAATAAAGATTAAGCAACTGAATTTTCCGCATAACAGTTACTGCACTTCCGCATCCGGCTAAAATAATTTTATCAGAATTACAGATATCAGTCTCTTTTTTTGAAACTCTGAAATCATCGGTAATCTGTTTTAAAGATGCTGCAACTCTATCAATGCAAACATCACCGTAATCCACTAGTGTTATCATTTCTTATTCTAAAAATTTACGCATCAAAAATCAACAAAACTTACGGAGTATTCAATAGACATCAAATTCTTTATTAACTGATCTGGTTCAAATGATTAAAACAGTTAACATATAACTCTGAACTAACTGCTTAATCTTTGTTTTTCAGCAATTATTAAATGTTGAGATAATTTATCTTCTGATTACCCCTATTACTAATGAGATAATTCTCACAAAGAATTGTTTTTGTGATATAAATTAAAACCAGATACAATTTTAAAACAAATATTTGCGCAAATGAATATTGAATTATTATGCAAACAATTTTAGGCTCAACAGGTGTAATCGGAACGGGACTTGCAAAATCCCTGACACAATACACAGACAAAATCAGATTAGTAAGCAGAAATCCAAAACAAGTAAATTCAACTGATCAACTTGTTACCGCGGATCTGACAGATGCTCAGCAGACTTTTTCTGCCGTTGAGGGTTCTGATGTTGTTTATCTTACTATTGGACTGCAGTACAAAACAAGTGTCTGGAAAGAAAAGTGGCCTTTAATA
This sequence comes from Ignavibacteriota bacterium, assembly GCA_013285425.1. Classification (GTDB taxonomy): domain Bacteria; phylum Bacteroidota; class Ignavibacteria; order Ignavibacteriales; family Ignavibacteriaceae; genus IGN3. Next base: position 3,377,523 of record CP053447.1, on the reverse strand, counting down.
ATGAGCAATGTTATCAATGCTTGTAAAGAACATAAAGCAAAGCTGGTTTTTTTTGATAACATATACTGCTATGGTTTGGTAAAGGGCTGGATAAAAGAAGATACCCGGGTTAACCCAATAAGCAAAAAGGGAGAAGTGCGTGCTAAGATTGCACAAATGCTTATGAGTGAGGTTGATAAAGGAGGTTTTGATGCTATTATTGCCAGGGCAGCTGATTTCTATGGACCAAATACTCCGTTAAGTTTTGTTACCGTAACTGTGTTCAATAATCTGATAAAGGGAAAAAAAGCTCAATGGTTTGTTGATGCAGAAAAAAAACACTCTATGACTTTCACACCTGATGCCGTAAAAGCAACAGCTATTTTAGGAAATACAAGCTCTGCTTATAATCAAATATGGCATCTTCCAACAAATAAAAATGTATTAACGGGTAGAGAATTTATCGAGCTTGCTGCAAAGGAGCTTGGTGTAAAACAAGATTATATCGTATTAAAGAAATGGATGCTTCAAATGATTGGATATTTTTTACCAGTCATAAGAGAAAGCGTGGAAATGTTATATCAAAACGAATATGATTATTTGTTTGATAGTTCAAAGTTCGAAAAGGCATTTAATTTTATTCCCACTGATTATAAAGATGGAATTGCCGCAACAGTAAAATCAATGAAATAAAATTAAAGTAATTGCAGCCAATATTATCGTGCTTTTTACACTTGTGATTTTTTATTTCACCCTGCTCTTTATCAATTCATAAACTTTTTCCGAAAGCAGTTTAAACTTTGGCAGAGCCATTTCTTCTTCAATCGGTATAAAGCATGAAATTATATATTTAACCTTTCCATCAACGACAATTCCAACATCATTTGTCCAGTAGGCAAACCACCCTGTTTTATGATAGAACATTGCGCTGCTTGGTAATCCTTGGGCAAGTTTTGATTTGTCAAGCTGCCTTCCCAATAATGTTTTTAATTGCAGGCTAACCCACTCGTTAACAAGAGAGTTGGTATAAATTTTATACATAAAATCAGCGGCATGTAAAGCACAGGTTTCTGTTCCTCTTACATTTTCATAACCGGGATCTTCAAATTTCCTCTTTAAAAATTTTCTTGTTACTTCGCTCCCATACCAGCTGTATAAATGCAAAAGACTGTCAATGTTTTTTCTCTGTGCAATATCAATCAGACAATTTGATGCTGAGTTATCGCTGCGTGTAATCATTAAATCCAGAAGATAATTTACATTAACAGTATCTCCTTCTTTCAGTAATGGTCTGGGATCGGTTTTGATTTCGCTGGTTTTATCAACCATATTCGGATTGCCTGTAACATAGGATTCATAAAGAGAATACTTCCCTTCTGATATCTGATGTAAGACTTCGGCAGCAACATACATCTTGTAAACGGATGCCGGATAAATAAAATTTTCAAAATTAACTCCGCCAAGTATCGGTTCATCAGAAGTCAAATCAATGACTGCAAATGAGATTTGTTCAATTCCATCTTCACCAACATCAAAATCACGTGCCAGATCAAGCTCTGAAATAATCCGGTAAAGCTCTTTAGAAAATTTTTCATCTACTTTATAATAATCCGGAACTTTAACCTGCTGAGGGGAGAGATTTTCAGTTAAAAGAAAAAACGAAATGCTTAATAATATTATATAAAATTTCATCTTAATATATCTCCCCAATCTGTTGTAGGCTTACCAAGCCATATCCAGAATATTAAATCCACGACTGCAGGTTCACCTCCAAGTTCCCTGAATCTTAAATTTATCTGCCCCCGATGATATGAACTGTGAGAAACTACCTGCAGCATGGTTTCATCTAGTGTTGCCGGAACAACTTTTTTTCCTGTTATTCTTTCCACAAAAACTGACCACGGAATCTTTATTTCATTCTCTAAATTATTTGTTTTATCTGAATTGATAAACTCAATAAGTCTCTGCTGATATTCAAATCCCCACTTTGCAATTGACTTCAGATCATTAAACTCCTCTGCTTTGGCAATCTTGATTGGAGCATCATTCCATAAAAAATAAAATGCATATTGTACCTGATGAAGATGATAAATCAGCTTTTTAATTTTATCATCATCCTGTGCCGCCTTAAGAAGTAAAACCTTTTTCCAGATCTCGGCATCAGCCCACAACATGTGATAAAAAAGAACGTTTAAGTAAGAGTTCATAAATTTTCCTCAGCAGTTTTTATTAAAAATTATATTATCCATTTCAATAATGTTATCCAGCCTGATTATTCTTCCGTTATCTGTTTTAAGATATTCGGTATTGTCTTTAGAAAACAGATCTGTAATAATACATTCAATCAACTCATTGTCATCTTTAGCATTTAAAAAAATAATTTTTACTCTTTGCTTTCTAAGTGCACGAAGCTCAAGTTCATCATAAAGTCCGCAAGCTATCGGTTTATATTTTTTATCCATAAAAATTCAATTATTTATGTTTTCATTTAAGGATTTTTTCTGTCCAGCCAAACTTAAACAAAGTTTTCCTTTCATATCTTTTCAGAAATATCTCCCTAATTCTTATAACTATGGTATTGAATCATTAATCACAAATTATTAAAGTTAAATTAATTAGAATACCGGATAAATTTTTACAATTCGTACATTGAAAATTATATAACAAAATCAATTTATTTAAAATATTTTAATCACAATGAGTAACATTCTTGAAGTAAAAAACTTAACAAAAAAATTTAAGGATTTTACTGCTGTCAATTCAATTTCCTTTTCGGTTGAGAAGGGAGAAATATTCGGACTTGTCGGTCCAAACGGTGCCGGCAAAACAACCACAATAAAAATTTTATCAACACTTCTGCCGCTAACCTCGGGCAGTGCTAATATAGGCGGATTCAGTGTTATTAAAGATGCTGCTAAAGTCAGAAGATTAATCGGTTATGTGCCGCAATTACTTTCTGCAGACGGAAGTCTAACCGGTTACGAAAATCTGCTTGTCTTCGCAAAGCTTTATGATATACCTTCTGAAGATAGAGAAAAACGGATACGAGATTCACTTCATTTTATGGGGCTTTCAGAATCCGCCAACAAACTTGTAAAGCAGTATTCGGGCGGAATGATCAGACGGTTAGAAATTGCTCAGGCTGTTATTCATCATCCATTGATTCTATTTTTGGATGAGCCTACTGTTGGATTAGATCCTTTAGCAAGAGAAGGTGTTTGGGATTATGTAAAACAGCTTTCGGATAACGGCACAACCATTTTATTAACTACCCATTACATGGAAGAAGCTGATGCAATTTGCAATCGGGTGGCAATTTTAAATAAAGGAAATATCGCAGCAATCGGCTCACCATTAGAGTTAAAAAAATCTGTTGGTAATGAAGAGATAAGTTTAAATGAAGTCTATGAGTTTTATGTTGGTAAATTAATTGAATCAGAAGAAACAACAGGAAATTTTAAAGATGTATCAAGAACGCGGCACACAGCAAGCAGACTTGGATAATTACAGGACTATAAGTAAGTATAATCTTTTTAAGCGGGCAATAAACTTAATTAACAAGATTCTTGTTATAGCTGAATTAGAAGTAAGAAAACTAAAGCATGACCCAACCGAACTATTTACCAGAGCTGCTCAGCCTGCTTTATGGATGCTGGTTTTTGGCGAAGTATTTACCCGTGTAAGAGCAATACCAACCGGAAATTTAACTTATATGGATTTTATGGCTCCCGGTATCCTTGCACAAAGTGTTTTGTTTGTTGCAATCTTTTATGGCATTGCAATAATATGGGAAAGAGACCTCGGAATTGTTCATAAGCTGCTTGTTAGCCCAACACCACGGACAGCACTTGTTTTAGGGAAAGCACTGTCGGCGGGTATAAGAGCAATATCTCAGGCAGTTATTATTTATATTCTCTCACTCTTACTAAAAGTTGATTTATCCTGGCAGCCAATAAATTTAATAGGGATATTGCTTATAGTTATAATCAGCGCATCTTTATTTTCTACCTTTTCATTAATCATTGCCTGTATTGTAAAAACACGCGAAAGGTTTATGGGAATTGGTCAGGTATTGACAATGCCTTTATTCTTTGCAAGCAATGCGATCTATCCGATTGATATTATGCCCGAATGGTTAAAGGCACTTGCTCATATCAATCCGCTTACTTATGAAGTTGATGCTCTAAGAGCTTTTATGATTAATGGCGGACAAAGTGTTTATGGAATAGGTTTTGATTTCTTTGCACTAACCTTGTCAATGATTTTTTTAACTGCAATAGCTGCCAGACTCTATCCTAATGTCGTAAGATAAAGCTATCTTTACATAGTTTAATATTTTTCTCTTTAATAACCGGACAAAAAAATGAAAGAGATAAAATCATCTGACGATATACGTGAAATAGCCAACGCATTTCGTGAAAGCCGCATATTACTTTCCGCAATTGAGTTAAATATATTTTCGGTAATAGATAAACATTTAATTCCTGCGGAAGAAATCTCCAATAAAATAAATACTGATATAAGAGCAACCGATAGATTGCTTAATGCTTTATGTGCTATGGGATTATTGAAAAAAGTTAAGGGAAAGTTCTACAACTCTGATTTGGCATCAAAATATCTCGTTAAAGATAAGCCCGATTTTATGGGAAATCTATTTCATACAAATCATCTTTGGAATTCCTGGAGTAATCTTACAGAGTCAGTAAAAACAGGTGTTTCACTAAAGCGCGAACAGACTACGGAGGAAAAACATAACTGGACCGAGTCATTTATCGAAGCAATGCACTACCGCGGAGTTAATCAGGGAAAGATTATGGCAATGATGATTGATCTTTCAAATATTAAAACAATGCTTGATGTAGGCGGCGGTTCCGCTGCATTTTCAATAGAGATAGTGAAAAAGAACCCATCAATTAAAGCAACTGTTCTTGATTTACCGCAAGTAATACCGATAACAAAAAAATATGTTGCAGCAGAAGGATTGATTAATAATTTCAGCTTTGTTGAGGGCAGCTATTTTTCTATAGATTTCAAAAGTAAATATGATCTGATTCTTTTATCAGCGATTATACATATAAACAGTTATGAACAAAATAAAATGCTGATAAGTAAATGTGCTGATATGCTGAATAATAATGGAGTGCTGGTAATTAATGATTTTATTATGAGTGAAGATAGAACAAAACCTTATCACGGAACATTGTTTGCACTAAATATGCTGGTTGGAACTGCGAATGGTGATACTTATACCGAAAAGGAAATCAGAGAGTGGTTTGAATCAGCCGGACTTTCAAAGATTGAAAGAAAGAATACCTCATTTACTTCCGATCTTTTGATGGGATTTAAGTAAACAACAACTATCACCAAAGGATTCCGATTCGGAATTCTGAACCGGTATCAATGATACTATTCTAAATCAAACTAACTCAACTGACATCATTTGAGTTACTTTTTGTTATAGAAACTTACTCCATCTGCCTTTAGTTTTTCAATCCACATTTCTTCCAGCATTTTCAGTTCTTTTTCTATTTCTTGTTTTGTTTCATCTTTCAGTACCAGTTCATCCAGAACTTTTATTTCAAAATTTTTTTCTCCGTGTTTCTTATAATCATCTATTAGCTGCTGAAACGGAAAGCTATCCATCTTAAGAGTAAATTGAAATCTTCTAATTACCGAGGGCAAATCTTCGCTTATCCCGATGAACATTTTATTATCGTGTAAATTATGTACCGCAAAAATTCCCGCAGGTTGTTTTTTTAATTTATAATCTTCTTTAATTTGTTTTTTGTTTATCATACCGTTGCCCTGTTTCTGTCAATCCAATAACCCCAGAGAATAATTAACCATTGTGCGTTGCCAACAATTGCGATAGCTTGTACTGAATCCGGTGGTTGACTAAAAAGATTTGAAATATAAATCAGAACAAGAAAAATTATCAGTCCGATTAATGAATAAGTTCCGGTTTTGTTTTTAGTCTTAGTTGCCCTGAAATAGAAATAAATTCCTGCGATAAAAATTAATCCCTCAACAATCAAAGTTGCAGTAAGACTATTCCATAAACCGAATCCGACCTTAGTTCCGTTACCGATTAAAATCGGCAGATCCGGAATATGTACTAATAGGTCTAAAAACCAATGACTTAATACAAACAGTCCAAGTAAAACTGAAGTTTTTAAATTCTTTTTGATGAAGTAATAAACAGCTCCGAATAATATTCCCCAAATTACGGCAGCAAGCAGACTGTGAGTGAATGGATAGTAAACAAAATTAAGTGGAGTAACTGCTGAAATACCGGGCTCAATTTCCACTTGTTCAATTCCAAGCAGAAGAAAAATTGGCCAGATAAGGTCTATCCACTGAGCAGCCATAAAGTAAGTTCCGAGAGAAGCTGACTTACTGAATTTCTTTCCTGCAAATCCGACACCAAAATGACCAATAAACATTTAATCCTCTTTCTTAAAATTATTTGTCAAACAACTTCCTGTGGAAGTTAATTTGTCCTAAATGGTAATTGAGATAGCACATTGTATTAATTAACATCTGACAATTTGTAATTTTCTGATCATTAAAAAGTAACGGGTAATACTGATTAAGCATATCATCAGTAATACTATCCAATGTTTTTTCAACTACAACAACTGTTTCATCAATCTGTTTGACTAGTTCATTAATTGAAATGCCTTTTTGTGAAAGCTCTAAATCACGATTCCTTACATAACCGGTTTTTCCAATTACAGCACCGATAAAGTGGTTAAGATTTCCAAGAAGATGCAAACACAAATTACCAGCCGAATAAGAACCATCATCCTCTTTTTTCCAGATGTTCTCAGAATTTTTGTAAGAAGATATCTCTCTTTTTAACTTATCCAAATCTCTTACAACTGATGATTTAATTCCTTCAATCATCTTAATCCCTTTTACAGATTGTTTGATTAGTTTCCTCTCAAAGATAACCGTTTAAAAATAAGAAAGCCCCGATAAATATTTCGGGGCTTAACATATCTTTTTTACGAATTATTTCTTCTTTAATACTTTCTTCAATACTTCTTCTTTTGCGATGGGTTTGGTACAGAAGAACCAATCATGACACTTAACATCTTTTTCTTTCCCATCCATTCTGTCTTTTGCAGTGCCGCAGGAACCTGCGGTAGGAATAATCACATCATCACCCGGTCTCCAGTCAGCAGGAGTAGCAATACCAAACTCATCTGCAGTCTGTAATGCAATTAATACTCTGTACAGCTCATCGAAATTTCTGCCGAGACTTAAAGGATAATAAATAATTGTTCTGATTATTCCTTTCGGATCAACAAAAAACACAGCACGCACTGCTTTTGTTGAGCTTTCTCCGGGTTGAAGCATTCCATATTTTTTTGCAACTTCCATTGTAATATCTTCAATCAAAGGAAATGTTACTTCAACATCTTTCATTCCTTTGTATTCAATTTTTTCTTTAATAGTTCTTAGCCAGGCAATGTGACTGTAAAGACCATCAACTGAAAGTCCGACAAGTTCGCAGTTTGCTTCATTGAATTGTTTTTCCATTGTTGCAAAAGTCATAAACTCCGATGTGCAAACAGGAGTAAAGTCAGCGGGATGACTGAATAAGATTACCCATTTGCCGGAATAATCTGCCGGAAAATTGATATCTCCTTGTGTAGTAACTGCTTTAAATGAAGGTGCTTTATCGCCAATTCTTGGCATTGAGGTTATTGCTTGAGTTGTCTGTTCCATTTTTATCTCTCCTAATTTTTTTTTGAATTGATGACTGTATGATGTTGAATGCTAAACACAGATTCTACTTTTCATATTAACTGCATCACAATGAAAGAATATTTTAATTTACTTGCAAGTCTTTGAAAAAATATTTGATTTGTTGCTGGGCAATTATTGAGCACTCTAAACCGTCTTGTTTGATTCTGCTTTCATAATTATCAACCAATTGATAATGAAAAGGATTTGCCGGTTTATAAATTTTTAATTACTGCCACGAATTCAAAGATGTTCAGCCTTCTTAAAAAAGTATGTGTCTTTTTAATTATGTTATTTCCTTTACAACATCCTAATTCTATAAATAATAAAACTACTATGAGTTCAATCCCATTGGTATAAACTTCATTTTCATAAATATTTGGTGCTAACCCATCGGCTTAAGCGAATCCGCGTTCAATCTGCAGCAAATTTGTCCCGTCAATTTTTTTAATTATAACAAAAAGGAGTAAAAAAATGAAAAATTTGATCATCGCAGTTTTTGTATTCTTCATAACTGCTCAGATATCCGCACAGGATTTATCACTAACACATACAGGAAATATCAATCATAATCAATTTTATGTTGATCTTGTTGGTAAAACTGCTGCACTTAACGGCAATTGGGGACTCTTCGGTGGAATGAAAGCCGGTTATAATATCAACCCAAATGTTAGTATTGGATTAGCTGCTTTAGGAATGATCCCTAACCACTTAGGCGGCTCATATATTAATCAGGACGGAAGAGATACACTTCACTTTGGCTACGGTGGTGTTGAAGCTTCTTACAAATATAATATATCGAAAAGTTTTTCATTCACAGGAATGATGATGATTGGTGCTGGTCGTGTTGATTATAAAAATTTGGGCGGTAACGATTATTTCTTCATTATGGAACCGGGAGTTTCTGTTAATTATATGATTACAGAATGGTTCGGTTTGGGTGCATCTGCTGACTATCGTTTTGCTGCAGGAGTAAAGTATGCGGATTTTTCTGATAATAGTTTCAGCGGCTGGTCAACAGACCTTAGCTTTAAATTCAGATTTTAATCTTGCAGGATGATTCCTTTACATACTTATGATTGGCGGAGAATGCAAAAGTCTGCCAATCTCTGGCATAATAAAAAATAATAGAAGTGAAATGTTAAGAGAAAAGACAGCAATTATTATTAGTGTGGTTTCAGTAACGATTGCGCTTTTGGGTTTACTGTTCCTATTATTAGAATGGTAGAGCTATCAAATAAAATTCAAAACATCAGGATATCTGTCTTTTGAATTGTGATGGTGTTGTGCCTGTATGCTTCTTAAAGATTGTATTAAATGCTGATTTAGAATTAAACCCGGCATCAAATGCAATAGCAATAAGACTGAAATTATCCGATTCTTTTTCTGCTAATCTTCGTTTTACTTCTTCCACTCTGTAATGATTAATAAAATCGTAAAAGTTTTTTTTAAGTCTGGTGTTTAAAATTTCTGAAAGATTGTGTGTTGACATTGATAATTTATCAGCCAACTGCCGTAAAGTAAGCTCACTATTTAAATACGGTTTATCAGTTTCCATTATTTTTAGCAGATTATTCAAATAATCACTTGCTTCTTCGTTTGTAAGACCAGACTTCTGATAGCTTGTCCTTTCAGCCGGTTTTGTTTTTGTTTCTGCCGATTGTTGTTCATCAGGTTTTTGAATTAAACTATCAAATATTTGCGGTTGACGCAGGCTTAAATATCCAATTGAATAAATCAAAACTGTTGCCGCTGTGTAAATCAAATAATCCATTTTTATGTTTTTCCCGAAAAATATATTTACAATGTAGCTTATCACTACAACTCCCCAAACAAAAATTAGTCCCACAGTTAAATGACGAAGCCAGTTAAGATTTATACGTTCAACATTTGAAAAGGTATCCCTGACTTTATTATTATAAACTCTTACAACCTTGATTGTGAGAAAGACATATATTATTCCGTGCAAAGGTTTGAGATAGCTTATTATCTTTATCCCCGGCAAAGTATCTTCAACCCCGGTATTCATCAAAGCTAATTTGAATTCACTGTTTTTCAGATAAACGAATACAAACCCATAAATTACAACGAGTATAAATGGTATAAAGTGAAGATAAAATTTTGGATTAAAATAATTATCGCCCGAACTTATCAATCTTGCATAAATGTAAAAGATTGGTCCGTATAAAAAAGGAAACGAATAAGTTATTCCAATAAAGTTCGGATACTCCTTGTAATATCCAAACATAATATAAGCTGAGTTGAAGACATCAAAAGAAAGCGCAAGCATAGCAAGCGCAAGAACAACATTTGCAGTTCGATTAATTTTTCTTGTAAATAATAGTAACGATAACAATATACCCTGTATCGCACCTAATATTAATATGTATTCTACTATCCTGATGCTGAAACTCCGTTAAAATAACATTAAAAAATTAATACTCTTTTTGTTGAAATCAATATGAACAAATAAGAATTGTAATACTGCAGAGTAACAGAAGTTCAATAATAATTACATCTTCTGTATCTAAAATAAAAAACCGTATATCAGCATTTATTTTATTATCCGGAATAATTTAAATTAAATTATTCTCAATTAAGTACTATATGATTGTGAGAACGAGAGGGTTTGAACCTGTTTACCATATAAGAAGCGATTCGCTCTGCATTTGCGAGTATTGTTAAACTTGAATTAACAGCAAGTGATGTTGGAATTGCAGCTCCGTCAGAAACAAATATTCCCGGATAGTCGAATACTTCGCCATAAGGATTTACAACTCCATATTTTTTACTTTCAGCCATTCGGCATGAACCAATCATATGAGATGTTGTAAAAATAATACCATTTTCAAGTGCGCCTTCAGTATTGACATTTTCAATTTTCAGGACTTCGCAGCCGTTCCGCGAAAGTATTGAATTGAGTAAACTTTTTGTCTGCTTGTAATATTTGCGCAGCTCATCATCAATTATAAGATCAGTTGAAAACGTACTACCGCTGCACTTTATTTCGGCAGAAGGTTTAGTGCATCCAAGCGCATATAAAACAATCATTCTTCTTCTATATAGTTTCATAAGTTCAACATTATCCTTGCCCCACCAGGATGAATTTTGTTTGCTGGTTATTCTGATTCTTGCATCGCTTGTAACTACCAGCGGTAAAGGTTTAGCAGAAGAAATAGTAATACCCATCGAATCAAAAAAATGATAGCTGATCATTCCCGGATGCGACATACCGCTGAACATATCTCCTTGAATAAATCCTTCGGGTAAAAGACCGGCTGCTTTAACACTACCATTAAATGCAACATTTTTTCCAACATGAGAGCTGAGAAAAGGCAGATATTCTTTTGATGCAAGCAGAAGTTTTGCTGTGCCAATAGTTCCGCCGCCTAGTACTATAAATTTTGCTCTAATGTCAAAATATTCTTTATCCTCAATATTAAAACATCTTACTTCGTATCTGCCGGGTATTGCATCAGAATAGTTTGCGTTTTCAGATCTCTGAACCTGATTTAATATTGGTCTTATAAATTTTGCTTCGATGCTGCATAAAATCTGCATTCCTTTTTTACGTGCCTGCGGTAAATAATTATAATGCAATGATTGTTTCGCACCGAATATACAGCCCGATATACAATAGCCGCTTCCCATACAATTCTTAACAGCATATCTTGCCCGGTCGCAGCTATAACCTAAATTTTTCATTAGAAGTGAAAACGCAGCACCGGATTTCGGAATCCTGTCATTAGAAATTTGTGTTACATTTAGCATCTCTTCAGCAATGTCATAATAAGGATCCATTCCGCTTCTTGTGATGCTTTCAGTCCAGTATTTTCTTCCGCTTTGATCTCTGAGATCAAAAATTTTGGAAGGTGCTCTTAGTGAAACCATTTCATAAAAACCTGAGCCGCCTCCGAGAGCTTCGGCATAAGTAAATTTAATATTACTGCCGGATAATCCTTTTAGATATTCAAGAAAATATTTCGGGTCCTGAGTTTGCTTAAAATCATTTTCAGGTTCTACATACTTACCCTTTTCAATCATCAATACATTAAAGCCGGCTTCTGATAATCTTAAAGCCGGAGCAGCAGCTCCAAAGCCGCTTCCGATAACCAGAACTTCAGTTTCTATCGTTCTCATTTTATTTCCTTTTTATTAAACATAGTTACCATTCAAGGTTAATTCATTTGAAAGATAAGCTGTTGTGTTCGGATAAAACAATTCACTTTCAGTAAATCCGGTGTTACTGCCTTCAAAATCAATCAACTTACAGCCAGCTACATCATCATAAATTCCGCTGTAGTAAGAAACCTGAGTCATAAAGATTGCAGCGGTATATAATCTGCTAATCATTGAATCTCCGTTAAGCCCCTCTTGAACAATAAAAATTCTTTGTCCCTCGTTTAATAAATTAAATTCTTCGATGTCGAATAAATCCTTACTTTTTGTACAAAGATCTGAAATAAAAAATCCACAAAGAGGTTTGAACGAATAATATTCATCATAAAATATTTTAATCAGGTTGGGATCTTTTTCATCAGCACCGGGTATTACTGTAGTTACAAATGCTCTTAGACTCAGCTCGTTGGTTTTGTTTTCATTTTTATATTTATCTGGATAACAGCCTGTCAGATATTTGATTTGTGAGCATCCGGTTATTACAGCAGCAGCTGCCAGCGAAAAACTTCTAATAAATTTTTTACGGGTAATTCTTGTTTTAATTACCATCTCTTCTGATTGTTTAATTGTGCTCATCGCTTTATTTACTCTTCATTAATTCTTCCTGAGCAATTATCAAAAAGATAGGAGCAATATTTGTCAAAGACTTGTAAAATACTCGTAAAAGAATTCAATAAAGATTTTATAACGGTACTGATGTGAAATTATTTGATAAGTTAATCTCTACTCTTATAAATTAATGATGATAGAAAGACGATTTCTTTTTTCTAAAATATCCTTTATGAGAGATTCCTGACTTCCAAGAAAAAACATAATTAATATTTTTATGATGATCCAAAATCTTCTGAAAAAGTTATAATCTGAAGATCCGGGTAGTATGAATGAACGTTTTAATTCTTTAGCAACTTTATTTATCAGACTGGTTTTTCCGTATCTGCGCGGGCTTATAACTATTAAATGATTTGCACTGTTTAGAACGATCTAACTTTTTGTATCTCTTCAGCTCTGTTTTTGAAGTATGGCTCTTCTACGATGCAGCCAAACTTAAAAGGGATTTTTTTCATTTACGAATATTCACATTTGGGAATTTCTCGCTAGAGAGGTAAACTATTATTGTAAAAACAGAGGTTGACCATCAAAGAATTATGAAAGTGTGGCTGCCTTCCAAGGTAAATACAGCTTGCCCTGATTATTCAGGAGTCGCAACATGTCAGCACTTACTATTTACATCAAGGCGCAGACTCTGCCCAGGAACAAAATCGTTTATGGTAGCCGCAAGCTTCAGCTTGCGTTTAATGATAAATTCCGTAGATATAATTCGTCCAAGGCGAACTGCGGCTGCTGGTTTTCGACCAAGCGCACAATCGTGAGTCAAGAAGTACAAAATATTGTTTTACAAGTTCAGTTAAATTCTTCATCAAATCTAATTCCTCCGGTTGTTAAACCTTCCAGACTTTCTGTTATATTGAATTCTAACAAGTAGAAAGGGAGATTCTCAACACTGGATTGATAATCAGAAGTTTTTTTCCTAACTGCCCGAATTGATGGAAGTTCTCTCAGAAAAATAATTATTAGCCATAAAATAAAATTTACAAGTATGATAATCCAAATGTCAGGCAATACTTGTGAATTTAATATGAACATACAGATCATAGATAAAAAACTAAAGCTGTAGCCGATATCTAAAAAAAGATTACTTAGTTTAAACCACTTAAATTCTTTTGGGGTAAAGATATGATCGTACTCTTCTATCCCTTTTAATTGGAAAGCGTAAATAGAGTAATTACCAACCGGTATGTGAAAAGCATTTTTAAAGAATGGCGGTAATAATTTGCCAGAAATTACATTGTCGAGTTTACTAATAGTCAAATTTGATGAAGTAAGATTAAGCAAATATTTATTTATGCTTTTTCTATAATACCTTTGCCTAAATTCATCGCTATGGTTATTAAATGTTAATAAAATTGGAATGGATATTTTATCTTCGTAATCCCCGTAAGTATCAATGTAAAATAAGTATTCAGATTTGTACTTGTTTTTCAATAGATCAGACCCCCAGCTAGTACCAAGTTTTGCTAATTCCTTAATATTATTAATTAATTCTGTCGGGGGATGAAATTCATCATAAAATAATATAAGACCCGATTCTGAATAAATGAGTAAGTCCTCAATATGACCAGTATCGGATATAAGCGAATCTGCTTCTGGATTGAAAGATCTGCTGCAATGAATACAGATAGTATCGGATTCATTGACTAAACCGTGGCATTCAGAGCAATAGATAATATTGTGACTGAGCCTTTTTTTAATTGCCATTACATTATGCGATAAAACCGGAATAGTTTAATGTTATTATGCTGAAGGTGAATATATTATTTGAAGAATGAATAATTGTCATGATTTTGTAAAATATCAACAAGAATATTAGTAATTTTTAACTGGTTAACCAGAAATGAAAAATTCGAGTAGGTTATCTACTAAAATATTTAGCCAATAAACATTGACTTATATTTTTTGTTGACAGAAAGTTAAAAAACAAAATCACATATTTCTTTAATAAGTTTCTCAATATAATCCGGAAGAAGAATTCCAGATTTAAGTTTTGGGTCCTCTTGCGATAATTCAGATTTATTCGGGTATGCGGTTGGCTTTTATTTTTTTACTTGGTTTGTGTTGCAAACATTTATCCTTCTAGATTAAAGTAAGCCTTATTATTTATTAATCATCGACTATTTATTATCCTTTTAGCCACCTCGTATAAATTTCCTTTGTTTTTTTTCTAAGGATTCCTTTTTTACTCCAGATTTTATTATTCGTTCATCAATTACATTTTCGAATGATTTATTCAATGATAAAGCCTCATCATTTATTTTTATTATTCTCTCTAAATAATCAGTTAATTTATTCGGCGGATAAGAATTTGCGTGAGGTAAAATGTCTGACCAACTTTTGTGCGCCAACCAATTTCTTTCACGTTTTAGTTGTGACAATCTCTGTTTAAGAACTAAGGGGATGTCGGATATATTTTCAATTTGATTAGCTAATTGTCCCAGAGTCAATTCCCCATATTTTTTAAAGATCTCTTCAACAATGTTATTATGTGAATTATTGTCGATTTTAATCCCAATCAAAAGAATATGGACTAATGATTCTTCCAATGCTTGACATTGCCACAAAGCTGCACCTACCTCCGTTTGAAGTGAAGATATTAGTTCTGGATTTCTTAGCAATACATTCCCGACGTAAGTTTTGAAGAAACTAATTATTTATTTCAAACTTCCCAATTCTTCCCAAATAAAACAACAGTGTGAGCAAGATTACCCATCCCCAACCCCCTCGGTAAGAGGAGATTTTTATTGTCTTGTGATGTAATAAGATTGTAGTGTAATTCTTTATTTTTTTAGTCAACAATAAATATTAATAAAGCGCTCTGTCCCCTCCAAGGGAGGGGTGAGTCCAATAGAAAGTAAGGAAATTAATTATTATGTTACCCGCAAATGAAACGCAGAATAATCATTCCATATAATCCAAAGTTAAAAGAGTATGCTCGAAAACTCAGGAACAACAGCACGTTTACTGAAATTCAGCTTTGGAATTATCTTAAGAAAAAACAGCTTCGTGGATATGACTTTGATAGGCAAAAACCAATTGACAACTACATTGTAGATTTCTATTGCAAAGACCTGATGCTTGCAATAGAGGTTGATGGAGAAAGTCATTATGGAAATACAGACAAAGATAAAAAGAAAGATAAAAGACTAAATGAACTTGGTATTGCTGTTCTCAGGTTTGATGATCTGGATATTGTGTATAAGCTGGATAAAGTGATCGAAAAGATTGAGAAGTGGATTGATGAAAATGAGAAACCAACCCACCCCTAAATCCCCTCCAGGGAGGGGACTTCTGTCTTAAATAATTTTTTCATTTATCTTCCCAATTCTCCCCAAAGTAAACAACGGTGAGAAATAATTTCTAACCCACGACTTTAGTGGTGGGTAACAAACACAGAGCAAACTTCTGCAAAAACCAATTTATCGGTTTTCAACAGTTAATCCATATTTCTCGTTAAATCTTGAAAACAGAAAAAACCGTTTAGACAAAGTTATTGTTTCTGTTTTCTTTCCACGGACCTGCCTTTGCCGGCAAACAGGTAAATCCGTGTGTTACAAATTGTACATTAAAGGTTAGCAATTGCTAAATATTTCTGTATCTAAAATCCCAAAGAAAACAACAGTGAGAGCAAGATTACCCACCTCCAACCACATCTGTACTCGGGGATTTTTATTGTTTTGTGATGTAATAAGATTGTAATGTAATTTTTTATTTTTTTTAGTGAACAAAAACTATTATTAAAACTCTCTGTCCCCTCCAAGGGAGGGGCGAGGGGTGAGTCCAATAGAAAGTAAGGAAATTAATTATTATGTTACCCGCAAATGAAACGCAGAATAATCATTCCATATAATCCAAAGTTAAAAGAGTATGCTCGAAAACTCAGGAACAACAGCACGTTTACTGAAATTCAGCTTTGGAATTATCTTAAGAAAAAACAGCTTCGTGGATATGACTTTGATAGGCAAAAACCAATTGACAACTACATTGTAGATTTCTATTGCAAAGACCTGATGCTTGCAATAGAGGTTGATGGAGAAAGTCATTATGGAAATACAGACAAAGATAAAAAGAAAGATAAAAGACTAAATGAACTTGGTATTGCTGTTCTCAGGTTTGATGATCTGGATATTGTGTATAAGCTGGATAAAGTGATCGAAAAGATTGAGAAGTGGATTGATGAAAATGAGAAACCAACCCACCCCTAAATCCCCTCCATGGAGGGGACTTCTGTCTTAAATAATTTTTTCATTTATCTTCTCAATTCTTCCCCAAAGTAAACAACGGTGAGAAATAATTTCTAACCCACGACTTCAGTCGTGGGGAACAAACACTGAACAAACTTCTGTAGAAACCGATTCATCGGTTTTCAACAGTTAATCGATATTCCTCGTTAAATCTTGAAAACGGTTAAAACCATTTCGACAAAATTATTGTTTCGACTTTTACCCACGGATGAATCCGTGGATTACAAATTGTGTTTCAATCCATATTTCTCAGCAAACCGTTTGTATTCTTCTGCAAAAGTAATCTTTCTATGATGTTCTTTCTGATTTGCTATATACCTTCGCACTTCATTGATCATAGATTCACTAACGGAGAAAGCACCGTATCCGGTTTGCCAGGCAAACTTAGCTTTTAAAAATTTATTTTGATTTATCCAGTGAGAAGAATTCCCTTTAATATTCTTTACAATTTCAGCAAGTGAATAATTTTGATTCAGTAAAAATAAAATATGAATATGGTCGGCAGTTCCGTTAATTCTATCAACAATACAATCAAAATCTTTTTCAGACAAATTCCTGATATGATCATATAGCTGCTTCTCAAAAGACTGATTTATAGTTGGAAATCTTTCTTTAGTTCCGAAGATCAGATGTATCCAAATTTTGGTTAGCGAGTGTGACATATCTTTGAGTTAAAACGGTTGAAACCGTTGAATTTTAATTTGTATTTATCTTTATACCCACGGACCTGCCTTTGCCGGCAGGCAGGTAAATCCGTGGGTTATAAACTGTACGTTAAAAATTTGTTATCGTTATTAATTTCTGCATTTAAATTTATCATTCTTCCCAAAGAAAACAACGGGTGGAAACAATTTTCAACCCACGACTTTAGTGGTGGGTAACAAACACAGAGCAAACTTCTGCAAAAACCAATTTATCGGTTTTCAATGTCTAATCTTTACTTCTCTAATTCTTCTCAACGAAAACAATAGTTTAGCAATTCAGTAACCGCTTAAAATTATCAGAGCTTTACTCTAACAGAACATTGCCGATCAATTTAATTCGGAATTGATCAAAGTAACTTCTTTAATTTTTTTGAAACCTCCTTCCAATGTAAGTTACGATGCTTTTAAGAATAGTGCTGTTCAGCAGATAATAGCACCGGAAGGTTTTATCTTATAGTTGTTTTCTAAGCCTACTGTCTCGCGCTTATTTCTGAATTTAATCCGATCAAGCCTTCTAAATCAAGAAAGTCTTTAATTTTCTTTAACCGCTTGCCATTCAACCAAATTCTCCATCTCTTGAAGGACCAGGAAAAATATTTTACTGTCATTGTTCTAATTATTAATATAATGCGGACCGCAGGAAAATTCTTCCGTACAGATTCTATAAGTTTTATCTTCAAGCAATGTGTTCCAAACCTTTTCTTTGGATGCTTTATTTACAACCGCCAAGTTAATTTTTAAATCTCAAAGTCTTTTCTTCAAAAAATTTTTTATTCAATTAAATATTAAATTGCTTTCAACTCAGTTCATTGCAAATAAATATGCTATCAATCCGAAATATCAGGGTTTACAAGATTAGCTAATTGGTCAAGAGAATCCTGCCACCCTAAATAGCACATCTCTGGTGGAATTAAATCCGGAACATTTTCCTGAACAAATGTTACATCTGACCCACAAGAAACCTGTTTGATTGTTATTGTTGTAATCATTTCACCGGGCAGATTTGGATCATCAAATTTGTCTGAATACCGGATAAGTTCATTTGGTTTTATTTCTAAAAATTTTCCGCCGAAGGAATGACTTTTACCAGTTGTAAAATTTTTAAAGGACATTTTATATATTCCGCCAACTTTAGCATCAAATTGTAGAACTTTACAAGTAAAACCATGAGGCGGAAGCCATTTTGCCTGGGCATCGGCATCAATAAATGCTCTGAAGATTTTTTCAGGTGAAGCTTTAAAAACACGGTGTAGTTTTATTGTTGACATAAATTCTCTCCATATTATTTTTTGTATGCATTCTCTAAATCAGAAATGATAATCTTTTTCATTTGTAACATGCACATCATAACCTTTTGTGATTTTATAGGATCCGGATCAGTAAGCAATTCAATTAATCTAGTTGGAATGATTTGCCAGCTAACTCCAAATTTATCTTTAAGCCAGCCGCACCGGCTTTCCGTTCCCCCATCAGATGTTAGTTTGTTCCAGTAATAATCAACTTCATTTTGGTTCTTACAATTAACTACGAAAGAAACTGCTTCATTAAAATCAAAATTGTGTTCACCTTGCCCGCTCATTGCATTAAAAAGATAATCGGCCAATTTAAACTGAATAAACAGTAAAGTTCCTTTCGGTAATCCGGCTGATTTATCATACGCCCACTCCATAATAATCCTTGAATCGGGAAAGACTGTAGAATAATAATTTGCAGCTTCCTTAACTTTCAGAACTTTATCATTTACAAACAAAAATGCAGGAAGAATTTTTTGTTTATTATTTATCTTATCAACATCAAGCTGCCATGATAAACCAAATTTATCAACAACCCATGCATATTTTTTACTCCAATCATATTTATCCAGAGGAAAAATTACTTCGCCGTCAGTAGATAATTTCTTAAAAATCTTTTCGATCTTTTCATCAGATTCGCAGTAAACAAAAAATGAAATTGCTTGATTTAATTTAAAGTGCGGACCACCGTTGAGTGCTGTAAAATTTTGTCCTTCAAGCTGAAACGAAATCGTCATCGCAGCTCCGGATTTTTGACCGGAAGCTGAAGCACTTTGTTCGTTGTATCTTGTAATAGCAGCAATATTTGAGTTATCAAATAACGATGTATAAAAGTTTACAGCCTCTTCAGCATTGTTATCGAACCACAAAAACGGAGTTATTCTTTGCATGGTTACCTTTTCAAATTGTTTCTGAAAATAAAAGTTTATCTGAATTTTTTCCGGATTCAGATTTATCAGTCCAGGCAGAGTCGGAGACTGACATTCAAAATAAGTTCACACTCCGATAGGAATGCAGCTTAGTGTGACAAAGAAACACTATTGTTGGGGTGCTGAATATCCAATCATCCATTGAACACCAAACTTATCTACAAGTGAGCCAAAATAATCGCCCCAAAACTGATCAGCCATCGGCATTTCTGGATTGCCGCCTTCAGAAAGTCCTGCAAAAAATCTGTCTGCCTCAGCTTTACTTTCTGTATCAATATAAATGTACATATTATTTCCAAAGTTAACATTAAACCCCATTGAAGGAAGTGCATCGGTTGCCATAATAATGTTGTTTGGTCCCATTGGTAAAGCCATGTGCATTATCTTCTGCTTATCTTCAGGGCTTAGATTTTCAGAACCCGGGGTTCCATCAAAACGAAAAATGCCGCCGGGGAAATCACCGCCAAAAATTTTTTTATAAAAGTTAAAAGCTTCTTCTGTATTGCCGGGAAAGTTTAGATAAGGATGAATTGCTTTCATTGTGCTGCTCCTTTTTATGATTAGTAATTGACTGTATTTGTGTAAACATAAATAACAGTATAGTTCAAAAAAATACCAAATGTTATTTTTCTTGTTATGAGTTTAAATAGTAGAAATAAACAGATAAAAAACTGTTTCAAGAGTATAAAGTTGTCGCTGGGGTTTATTAAACCCTGAAAATCTGAATTGCAAAAAATTCATCAGCAGCCGAAGGATAACAGAAATAAATACTTGTGCAATAACTTATGTTGCAAATGGATAAGTTATCAGATAGTAATGATCTGTATAAAATCCCAAAAGTTATTTTAGCTCAGATATCCAGTTAGAGGCAAATTTACGTGCAGCCTCTACCGGCTCTTTACCTGCTCTGAAGTAAAGTTTCCATTGCGAATCTTTTTTTTCATACTCGGGATTAACAAAGACTTGCCTTTTGTTTACAGTTTTAAGCTGAGCATTAAAATCAATATCCTTACTTTTAGATAGAAAGCCATCGAGCCATTTTTTAATTAATGGTTTGGGATTATTAACCGGATATTCTTCATTCCATATTTTAAGATCAGCAGCATAATACTCTAATTGCTGTTCATAACTCTGTTTAATTATGTCATCTGTCTGAGGAGTGTACAAGGATTTTTCAGGGTCATCAATATCTTTTAACTGTTGTTTTAGCTGATTAATAACCTCTTCAAACATCTGTTTCTGATCAGCTTGAAGATTTTTCATATTAGCTTCCATTTCTTTAATGGTGTTATTCAGATTGGTTTTTTGTTCTTCTTTTAACTCATCAGAATATTTTGGTTTTTCCGGTTCGCTTGGTTTTCTGGTTTCACGGAACTCATTATAATTATTAATAAACTCCTGAGTGTTAACATATTCTTTAATTCTGCTTCCAATCAATTCAACCATTTCGGCTCTATCATTAAGCGCAAGGCTTTTTAATATTTTTACATTTGGAATATAATAAGAGGGACCTGCAATATTATAAAGAACTGTGCTTTTGGCATCGCCTTCAGAAACATTAAACTGTGCCAGAAGTTTCTTTAAATTATCGTCAAGATATTTCTGAGTGATAAATCCAAATACAACGATTAAAACCGGCAGGAGAAAAAATAATTTTTTCATAACATACCTCTTGTTAATTTGATAAACACATCAAAGTATTTATATAAATGGAAAAAGAGTTATTTGTTTTTGTTTCAAAAACCATTCAATTCAATAATTATAAGAAATTTCCTGAAGTTGGGTTTATTAAAACTTTTATTTTGATTCTGCCGAAATATTCGTATTTGATATTAAAGTAGCAACAATATACAGACAGCTTAAATCAAAAATTTTTCTAAAAGCTTCACTATTCTTCTAATAGAAAACAACGGAAAGAATTAGTTATCAACCCGCGACTTTAGTGGTGGGTAACAAACACAGAGCAAACTTCTGCAAGAACCGATTCGTTGGTTTTCTTTGCTCAGCCTTTACTTCCCTCTTCTTCTCATAGAAAACAAAGAAATAGAAATTTAGTTTCACACTTCGAAAGGTTCGGTGTAACGGCTATTTACTAAACACCAGCCCCACTCTTTCAGCAACATCAACTTTAATTGTATCACCATCAACAAAATTACCGGCAAGCAGTTCCTGTGAAAGAGGATTGATAAGATATTTTTGAATAACTCTTTTTAACGGACGAGCACCAAAGGTAACATCATAACCAAGTTGGGCTAACCAATCTTTTGCATTATCTGAAACTTCAAGCATCATTTCTTTTTCTTTCAGCATTTTCTGAACCCGTTCAAGCTGTATATCCACAATTTTTCTTATTTCAGATTTAAGCAGCGGCTTAAAAAGAACTATCTCATCAATTCTGTTTAAGAACTCGGGCCGAATTGTTCTTCTTAATAAATCATGCATCTGTTCACGCAATTGTCCTAAAATCTCATCAGCATTTTCTTCATTGTATGATTCAAGTTTATCCTGAATGATATGCGATCCAAGATTTGAAGTCATAATAATAATTGTATTTTTAAAATTAACAGTCCTTCCCTGGTTATCTGTTAATCTTCCATCATCCAAAACTTGTAACAACACATTAAAAACATCGGCGTGTGCTTTTTCAATCTCATCAAGCAGCACAACCGAGTAAGGTCTTCTTCGTACTGCTTCCGTTAACTGTCCGCCTTCTTCATATCCAACATAACCCGGAGGTGCACCAATTAGTCGTGATACTGAAAACTTTTCCATATACTCACTCATATCAATTCGTATCATTGCGTGTTCATCATCAAACAATACTTCGGCTAATGCTCGTGCAAGCTCAGTTTTACCAACACCGGTAGTGCCGAGAAATATAAACGAACCAATCGGACGATGTGCATCCTGCAATCCTGAGCGTGAACGGCGAATGGCATTTGAAACTGCTGCAACTGCCTCATCCTGTCCAACAACACGATGATGAAGTTCGTCTTCAAGCCGTAAAAGTTTACTTCTTTCGCTTTCAAGCATTTTGCTTACAGGAATTCCTGTCCACTTAGCAACAACTTCTGCAATATCCTCAGCATCAACTTCTTCTTTTAACATTTTTTTATCTTTTTGAGCATCAGCAAGTTTTTTAGTTTCATCTTTCAATTTATTTTCAAGATCTGCAATCCTTCCATAACGGATTTCAGCAACTTTGCCAAGATTACCTTCGCGTTCATAACGCTCTGCTTCAAGTTTAAGATTTTCAATTTCACTTTTCATTGAGCGAATCTTTTGAATATTTTCTTTCTCAAGATCCCAATGTAATCTTAGTTCGGTTCGCTCTTCGTTAAGACCGCTCAATTCTTTCTCAAGTTCATCAAGTCTTTTAGCAGAAGCATCATCTTTTTCCCTTTTTAATGCCTCTCGTTCAATTTCAAGCTGTTTAACTTTTCTTTCAAGTATATCAAGCTCTTCGGGCATAGAATCGATTTCTATTCTTAGTTTTGATGCGGCTTCATCAATCAGATCAATTGCTTTATCAGGAAGAAATCTGTCGGTTATATATCTTTCCGAAAGCTGGGTCGCTGCCACGATAGCTCCATCTGTTATGCGAACACCATGATGAACTTCGTATTTTTCTTTAAGTCCGCGAAGAATGGAAATCGTATCTTCTTCAGATGGCTCTTCGATGAGAACCGGTTGAAATCTTCTTTCGAGAGCAGCGTCCTTTTCGATATGCTTTTTATATTCATCAAGAGTTGTAGCGCCTATTGCATGCAATTCACCCCGAGCCAATGCTGGTTTCAGGATATTTGCTGCATCCATTGCACCTTGTGTTGCACCAGCTCCTACAAGCGTATGAAGTTCATCAATAAACAGAATAATTTCTCCGTTGGATTCCTGAACCTCTTTAATTACTGCTTTCAGTCTTTCTTCAAATTGTCCGCGGAATTGTGTTCCGGCAATTAACGCACCCATATCGAGCGCAACAATTCTTTTTGTTTTTAAATTTTCCGGAACATCTCCGGCAATAATTCTATGTGCGATTCCTTCTGCGATTGCGGTCTTCCCTACCCCGGGTTCACCAATTAAAACAGGATTATTTTTTGTTCTTCTTGAAAGCACCTGCAGCACTCTTCGGATCTCATCATCTCTTCCGATAACCGGATCAAGTTTACCTTGTTTAGCAAGCTCATTCAAATCCTTTCCATACTTTTCAAGAGATTGATATGTATCCTCAGGATTTTGAGATGTAACGCGTTGATTTCCGCGAATATCCTTCAGTGCAGAAAGAATATCCTTATAGGTTATTCCATTATCTCTTAATAACTGCCCTGCTTTCCCTTTATCGTTTGATAAAGAAAGCAGGATATGTTCGGTTGATACATAATCATCTTTAAGATTTTTTGCTTCCTCAGCAGCATCATCAAAA
Organism: Ignavibacteriota bacterium; assembly: GCA_013285425.1. Lineage (GTDB taxonomy): Bacteria > Bacteroidota > Ignavibacteria > Ignavibacteriales > Ignavibacteriaceae > IGN3. The sequence goes on along the minus strand of CP053447.1, from coordinate 3,353,409 downwards.
AGCTTTGCAAGCGATTGAGACATTTGCTGATTTCCCAAACCTGTTCCGCTAACTTTTGGCAGAGTTTCAAGGAGTTGAACAACTTTTAATTTTACAGCATTAAAATTTCCGCCGGTTTTTTTGATAATTGTTTCAGCAACATTTCCGCTTTCCTGAACAATTGCTGCAAGAATATGCTCAGGTTCAACGATCTGGTTTGTATAGTTTTGTGCAATCTCAATTGCACTTTGCACAACCTCCTGTGCTTTTACTGTTAGTCTATTAAAATTAAATGACATACTTTTTTATTTTCCCTTTCTTACTCTTTTACATTACAATCAACGTCTTTGTTATCATCATATTATCAAAACAATTTGATGTTTCCGTTCAATCCGGAAATGACAAACCGTTCTTAATTATCCTTTACCTTTACATACCAGCTGCTTGATTCTTCAAGCATCTTATTCAATCTGTTTACAAGTTTATGCGGATCATCCAAACTTCCTTCAAGCAATAATGCCGAGTCATAAAGCTGTTCGGTTGTATCCGCAATAAATGAATCATTTTCATTTTTCTTAAAAACGCTTACTAAATTTCTAATCAGCTTATGGTCTTTATTTATTTCCATCAATCTTTTTTGTGCCGGCATTGCTATTCCCTGATTAGACATCTTCAATATTTTCTGCATTGTTGATGACATTGTATCATCGGGATTTATTAAAGTAGCCGGACTTCCTTTCAATCTTTTGGACTCGTGGACTTCGGTAACTCTATCACCAAGAATTTCCTTCATCTTTAACATCAATCTGCCGAAAGCCTTATCGTCTTCCTTGCTCAATTTTTCCTTTGGTTTTTCTTCCTTAACAACATCTTCAAGTTTTTCAATATCTTTTAAACTTGCAGCATCAACAGATTTAAAATCAAAATCTTTATGCTTACGAATTGAGGTCATCACAAATTCATCAACCGGATCGTATAAATAAAGAACTTCCAAACCCTTCGATTTAAATATCTCAAGATGCGGATTCATATCAATTGCTTCTCTACCGGCACCAAGCGCGTAATAAATTTCTTTCTGATCCTTTTTCATCCTTCCAACATATTCTTCCAGAGAAACAAGTTCTTTTTCATCTTTGCTCTCGGATGAGTTGAATCTTAACAACGCCTGATATTTTTCCATGTTTGTAAAGTCCATATATCCAAGCTTAAAAATCTTTCCGTGTTCTTTCCAGAAATCCGCATATCGTTCAGGAGAATCCTTTGCAGTCTTTGTTAAATGTGAAAGAACATTGCTTGTTATACTCTGTGAAATTTTTGAAAAAATTATATTTTCCTGCAAAGTTTCTCTTGAGATATTCAGCGGCAGATCTTCAGAATCAACAACACCTTTAACAAAGCTCAGATATTCCGGAAGCAGATCTTTGTTTTGATGTTGAATCAGAACTCTTCTAACATACAAATCCAATCCGTAGTCATCACGATTCCATCTCCAGAATTCGTAACTTTTCTTTGGAATAAAAAGTAATGCATTAAACTGTATTGGTGCATCAACTGATGTATGAATTATTTCAAGCGGTTCTTCGCTATCATAAGTAAGGAACTTGTAAAACTCATCATATTGCTCTTTTTTTATCGATGACTTCGGTTCTCGCCAAAGGGCTGCGATTGTATTAATCTTCTCATTCTCCAGATAGATCGGAAATGAAATAAAGTTTGAATGTTTTTTAATTACTGATTCAAGGCGATGTCTTTCAGCAAATTCCTTTGCCTCGTCTTTTAAATAAATTTCAATTGTGGTTCCGCGTTTTATTTCTTCATTTAATTCTGAAATCTCATAATCACCAAGACCATCTGATCTCCATTCAACTGCGGGTTCATCTTTTTTGTAAGATTTTGTCTTTAACACAACTTCTTTAGCTGCCATAAAAACAGAATAGAAGCCGATTCCAAATCTTCCGATAATATTATTGACAGCTTCTTTATTTTCAGAAAGCTGTTTTAAAAATTCCTCTGAGCCTGATTTTGCAATTGTTCCGATATTTGCAATTAACTCATCGCGGGTCATTCCAATTCCAGTATCGGTAACAGTAACAAGATTTTTTTTATCATCAAAAGCTATTTTTATTTCTAAAGGAAGATCCTTATCAGTAATTTCGGCTCCTTTATTTGATTCAAACCGGATTTTATCCAATGCATCCGAAGCATTTGATATTAACTCTCGTAAAAAAATATCTTTGCTCGTATAAAGTGAGTGCACAAGAATGTCAAGTAATTTTTTTGTTTCGGCTTTAAATTCAAATTTTGTTTTAGTTGTATCTGCCATTGTTTCTCCTTTGTCCGAATAACTCTATTCCGGTCTTAATGATTTTAACTTATTAAATAATTCTTTTTCTTCTCTGTTAAGATTTTTTGGAACTGTAACGTGAATCTTTATGAACAAATCACCACGCACTCCATTTTCAATCAGTCCCAATCCTTTTAGTCTTAAAACTTTCTCTGATTCTGTACCCTCGGGAATATTTACACTTACTGTTTTGCCATCAAGTGTTTTGATATTTTCTTTTCCACCAAGAACTGCAGTATATAAATCAATATCAAGGTTATAGTACAGTTGGTTATCTTTAATTTCATAAAATGGATGTTGAAGAACATGTATGTTCAGAAATAAATCCCCTTTTATTCCTTCGGCTGTTTTAGATCTCCCCAATCCTTTTAATCTGAGTTTTTGTCCGTCTTTTGTTCCCGCATTTATTTTAACCTTAAGTTTTTTCCCATCAACATTAATTGTCTTTTCACTGCCGTTAAATACATCCTCAAGAGTGACATTTAGTACTGCTTCAACATCAACTGCTGTTCTTTGCTGACTTGTTCTTCCACTAAATCCCCTGCTGCCTCCAAAAAATGATTCAAAGAAATCCGAAAATTCTCCACCCATTCCGCCAAAAATATCACCAATATCACCGCTAAATTCATAAGCAGCACCTGCACCTCTTCTTCCGCCTCCAAAATGAGTAAAGAAATCATCAAACCCCTGCCCGCCAGTGTGTTGATATTGCTTCCAGTTAGCACCAAGAGTATCGTACTTTTTACGTTTTTCAGGGTCACTCAAAACTTCATTAGCTTCAGTAATTTCTTTAAACTTTTCTTCAGCAGTTTTATTTCCCTGATTACGATCCGGGTGATACTTCATCGCAAGCTTACGATATGCTTTCTTGATTTCATCTTGCGTAGCTGATTTTTCTACACCAAGTATTTTATAATAATCTTTGTATTCCATTTTGTAGAAATTAACTTATCTCACTTTCTAAATTTACTAAAATTGTTTCTTCAACATTAATCCATATTATTCTCTTTTGATTTATCCAACAATATTTTCTCGAATAAAAAAAGGGTAACCAAACAGCTACCCTTTTTATCATCATCTACTCTGCTCTTATTTCACTTTGATTTCAATTTCTTTGGGCTTTGCTTCTTCAGCTTTTGGAATAGTAATAGTCAACTGTCCATTTGCAAATTCAGCATTTATTTTCTCTTCTTGAATCAATTCCGGCAGATTGAATGATCTGAAATATTTACCATAAGACTTTTCTATTCTATGGCACTTTGCATCTTTTACTTCATTTTCCTGAATTCTTTCGCCACTGATATTTAGTTTACCATTTGTAAAAGAAATTTTAACATCTTCTTTCTTTATCCCAGGTAAATCAATTTTTAAAGTGTAATTATCTTTGTTCTCATAGATATCAGTCAGCGGCATCCAAACAGCATTCTCATATTCCGTATCTACTTCTTTGCTTTTGGAGATACCAAATCGATTTTCTAGTGAGCTGAACATTTTGTTGAACTCTCTTTCGAAATCAATAAGATCTCTAACAGGGTTAAATCTTACTAGTGTCATTTTACTTCTCCTTATTTTATTTTGTTGATAGTTACTTATTTTCAAATTCACTTTGTCTAATGCAACCACCGTGCCGCTCTGTATAAATTCTCATAACTGCTTTATTTACAGGAAGTTACGGACATTTATAATTATTTTTCAATTGCCGACATATTGGCTGAGAAAATGACAGACGGTTGAAATTATTCAAATAATCGTCATATTAAGCTGACTTATTGACAATTCGATAGACTAACTTAAATGCCGATGAAATGTTGAATTATCTTTAATTATTAACTATTTTTGCAGTCTTAATTTTGAGCATTACTAAAGTGAATGAAGATACAATTGTCGCATTAGCAACTCCAGCTGGAGTTGGCGCTATCTCTATTATTAGAGTAAGTGGTTCAAAAGCTTTTGCTGTTACGGATAGATTCTTCTTCGGAAAGATTAAAATTGAAAATGCAGCCACACACACTTTACATTATGGTTATATAAAAAATCAAGATGAAGAAAAAATTGATGATGTTTTGATATCAGTTTTCAGGGCTCCAAATTCATACACCGGAGAAGATAGCATTGAAATTAATACTCATGGAAATCCACTCATAGTTCAAAAAATAATTGAGCTTTTAGTCAGTGTTGATGAAGTTAGACTTGCAGAACCAGGTGAATTTACAAAAAGGGCTTTTTTAAATAGTCGACTTGACCTGACAGAAGCAGAAGCTGTTGCAGATGTAATAAATTCACGGACTGAAGCCTCATTCCGCGGGGCAAGAAATCAATTAGATGGGTTTTTATCTGCAAGGGTTAACGATTTGAGATCTCAATTGCTTAATTTATCCTCGTTTATTGAATTAGAATTAGATTTTGCGGAAGAAGATATTGAATTTGTCAATCTGGACGAATTATCAAAGAGAGTAGATTCAATAATTATTGAAATTGATACTTTATTAGAAAGTTATGAATTTGGCAGAGTAATACGTGACGGAGTTAATGTTGCTATTGTAGGAAGACCGAATGTTGGAAAGTCATCACTTTTAAACTATATCCTTAAGGAGTCTCGTGCAATTGTAAGTGAAATTCCTGGAACTACACGTGATGTAATACGTGAAGAAGTATCAATTAATGGAATTTTATTCAGACTTTTTGATACTGCTGGCATTCGCATCTCTGAAGATACAATTGAGAGGGAGGGTATTTTAAGAAGCCAGGAAACCGTCAGAAACTCTGATGTGATTATTTTTCTGGAAGATGTTAAGCAGGGAGAATCAAGAGAACTTCAAAAAGATCTTTTGGATTTATCCAGCCCAGATAAAATAATTAAAGTCCTGAATAAAATTGACTTAGATTCAACCTCTGAAATTAGTGCAGATGTTAAAATTTCAGCTAAAACAGGGGAGGGGATTGACAGGTTATTTTTTAAATTAAAGGAAAAAGCCATTGGTTCGAGTAGCTATACTGAAAAAACAGCGATTGTTACAAATCTCAGACACCATAATTGCTTGAAAAAATCGAGAGAAAATCTTATCAATGCCAGAGAGTCAATAATAAAAAAAATGAGTGGAGAGTTTATATCCGTTGATCTTAGAAATGCGGAAATGACGCTTGCTGAGATAATTGGTGAAGTTACAACTGAGGATATTTTAAATAACATTTTTATGAAATTTTGCATTGGGAAATAAATTTAGTTTCACGTGAAACCAAAATTATTGTCCTTCTGCAAGTAATTTGTTTCACGTGAAAAAGAAAAGATTAAATAATGAAGAAATTTGATATTGTTGTGGTTGGAGGCGGACATGCTGGAATTGAAGCGGCATCTGTAGGGGCAAGAATGGGATGCTCGGTTGGCTTAATTACTATGGATAGATATGCTCTTGGTAGGCTTTCCTGTAATCCGGCTATAGGCGGAACAGCAAAGGGACATTTGGTTCGTGAAATTGATGCTCTTGGTGGAATTATGGGAAAAATCGCGGATCCTACTGGAATTCAATTCAGGATGCTCAATAAATCAAAAGGTCCTGCAGTTTGGTCGCTAAGATGTCAATCTGATAGAAAACTTTATTCTGCTGAGGCTTATCGTGTAATTGATTCAACTGAAAATCTGGAGATTGTTGAAGATTCTGCAATTGGAGTTCTTACAGAAAATGGAAAAGTAGTCGGGGTTAAGACACAAAGCAGGAATGATATACTTTGTAACGCTTTGATTCTATCATCAGGAACTTTTCTGAATGGATTAATGCACACAGGATTAAATAAAACAATTGGTGGAAGACATGGAGAACAATCATCAACCGGTATTACTGAATCCTTGGTAAACTTGGGTTTTGAGTATGGAAGACTGAAAACCGGAACGCCGCCGCGATTGAGAAAAGATACCATCAATTGGAACATACTCGAAGAGCAACCAGGAGATGAAAATCCAGAGCCATTTTCATATCAAACTGATATTTCAAAATTTCCAGTCCTTCCACAAGTGAGTTGTCATATCAGTTACACAGATAAGGAAGTTCACAAAATTTTGGAAAAGGGATTTGAATTTTCACCAATGTTTACAGGTAGAATACAAGGAGTCGGTCCCCGTTATTGTCCTTCTATCGAAGATAAGATAGTCCGTTTTGCTGATAAAGAAAAGCATCAATTGTTTCTTGAACCAGAAGGACTCGACAGTGACTTAATCTACTTGAATGGATTTTCATCTTCGCTTCCCGCAGAAATACAGTATGAAGCGTTGAAGAAGATTAAAGGATTGGAAAATGTGGAGATGGTTCGTCCTGGTTATGCGGTTGAGTATGATTTTTTTCCTCCGCATCAAGTTGATTTAACACTTGAGACTAAGCTTATTGACGGTCTGTATTTTGCCGGACAGATTAATGGAACTTCTGGATATGAAGAAGCAGCGGCTCAGGGATTGATCGCAGGAATTAATGCCGCACTTAAAATTCAAGGAAAGCCTGAGTTTATTTTGAAAAGAAGTCAGGCATATATAGGAGTTTTAATTGATGATCTTGTTACAAAATCTACAGACGAGCCTTACAGGATGTTTACTTCAAGAGCAGAACATAGGTTACTGCTAAGACAAGATAATGCGGATAGAAGATTGATGAAATTTGGATTCGATTTTGGATTAATTCCTAAAGAGTTGTTTGAAAAAGTTAATATTAGGGAAAAAACAATTGTTGGTGGTATTGATTATTGCCAAACAAAAAAATATCATGCCAGAGAAATCAATACTTTTTTAAATGCAACAAATTCAAATGAAATAGATTCAACTGAAACAATTTCTAAATTATGTAAAAGACCCGAAATACATCTTAAGCAGCTATTAGAATTTAATGGGTCAATAAATGAAAAAGCAGCAATTGATTTATTAAAAGATGAAATCGCACTTCAGCAGACTGAAATTGAATTGAAATATGAGGGTTATATTCAGAGACAATATGAGGCAATTGCAAAGCTAGAACGATATGAAACAACTACTATTCCGTTGAACTTTGATTTTAATAAAATTAAACACTTATCAACAGAAGGGAAATCGAAATTAAACAAAGTAAAGCCGCGTTCAATCGGGCAAGCTTCGCGTATCTCTGGAGTAACACCTTCAGATATTTCTATTTTGTTGGTATATTTAAAGAACTAATTTTTAAGGTTTTTACTAATGCCGCCTTCCAAACAAGAAATTTATCTTAAAGAATTACAGGACTACTGCTGGGATAATGGTTTTAATCCGGAACCAATGCGCAACGAGAGACTTGCTTTTTACGCAAACCTTGTTGTTGAAAAAAATAAAAATGTGAATCTGATTTCCAGAAAAGATGAGACAAATATTATTGAAAATCATATTTTCATCTCAGCATATATCACTCAGTTTCTCCCTGAAAAAATAACAAGATTTTTAGATATTGGAACAGGAGGGGGGTTCCCAGGAATTCCTCTTGCCATAATGAGACCTGATCTTAGGGGAGTGCTGGCAGATTCAACAAGTAAAAAAATTGATGCAGTAAAAGAGTTTATAGATAAGCTTAAACTAAGTAATGTTGTAGCAGAAAATGCTCGTGTAGAAAGTCCGGAGTTTATCGAAAAGCATAAAGAGAGTTTTGATTTGATTGTAAGCAGAGCTGTCGTTCCGCTTATAATTCTTTTTAGATATGCCCTGCCGCTTGTAAAGAATAAGGCATTTATTGTTGCGATGAAGGGTGGAGATCTTGAAAGTGAATTTCAAAAAGCTGAATTGAAGTATAAATCATTTATAAAAAAATCCACAGTTTATGAATTAGCTTATAAACCAACTAATATCAGAAACAAGAAAGGAAAGAAATTAGTAGTAATAGAATTACAAAAATAATTTTAAAACCATTTTAAATATTTTCTTACCTCATTAATGAGATCTCATCTCGTCATTTTATTAATTGTTCTCATCTCTTCGGTTTTATATCCGCAAATTGAAGATGGTGCAGAAAAAGACTTCAGAAAATTTTTTGAAGTTGGGGGAGATGTATTGACTTCTCCGAAATATTTCCAATCAGAGGATTGGATAAAACTTTCTGCTACAATTGGAATAACCGGATTGGCTATGATAATTGACGAAGACATCAAATATTTTTCACAATCTAACAAAACAGAGTTCCTGAATAATATCTTTAAAGTTGATGATTATTATCATATCGAATTTATGGCTTCAAGTATTGCTGTGCTTTATTTATATGCTTTGATAGATAAGAATAACGAGGTCAGAAATCTTTCATTGCGTCTTGCTGAATCAACTGTATATGCAGAGTTGATTAATTTAAGTATTAAGTTTATCAGCGGAAGAAGCCGGCCTTATTTTTCTGAATCAGCTTTTATGTTTGATCCTTTCAAATTTAATTTTGATCAGACATCATTTCCTTCAGGTCATTCCACATTAGCATTTGCTTATTCCTCGGTAATAGCAAAAGAATACAATAATTTTTTATGGAAGCTCGGGTGGTACAGTTTGGCAGTTATAACTGCTTATGCAAGGGTTTACAATAACAAACACTGGCTTTCTGATATTGTGCTCGGCTCGGCTATCGGTTTGTTTGTTGGTGAGTATGTAAATAATCATAAAACAAATCGCCGTTATAATATATCAGACGAACCGGTATCTCCGCCACCGCCAATTATTAATCTCAGAATGCCTTTATAGATTATGAGCAGATTTGATTATTTAAAAATAAGCATTAATTCTATTCTTGGTGAATCTCTTAAAGAGTCTGATAGTGTTCATATCAGTCCGCTTTATGGTTCTTCAAAAAGCTTTGTTGTAAAAGAATTGTTTGAAATAAATAAACAAATAGTCCTTCTTTTTTCTGAAACAAAATTAGTTAACGAGTTTAAAGTTGAATTAAGTGTTTTGGGTTTAAATGATTATCTGATCGTTGTTGATGATTTTAATCTTGAGTCTATTCAGGAAAAACTAACAGAAATTTCTAACAGGGAAAAATTTATTCTTATTTCTACATATCAGGTTTTAACTCTTAGTCTTCCCGAAAAAGAAAAAACAAATCATCTTACGACTAAAGTTTCTGTTGGTGGTGAATTGAAGTATGATGATTTAATTGAGTATCTGAATCTACTCATTTACACAAAAGATAAATTTGTTGAAGCGCCCGGTTATTATTCACAGAGGGGAGCAATAGTTGATTTTTGGTCTTATTCAGAAAAAAGTCCGGCAAGACTGGAGTTTGACGGTGATTTTATTGAGTCAATCAGATACTTTGATCCGGAAAGTCAGCGTTCTTTTGAAAAGATCGAAGAGATTACCTTAGCTGCTGCTTTTGAAAACCAGGTTACTGAGTATAGCTCAGATATTTTCAATTATTTAGATAATCCCGTAATTATTGCATCTTCTTTTGAATTAAATAACCTGAAATTTTTTAATGGTGAGATAACAAACTTCAGGGAGAATAAAGATTCTGTTTCAAATGATTCAGAAAAGATAAATGAAGATGATGGCTTCCTCGAAAGCATTACTGAATTAATACCTGAAGAATCCAACAATCAAAAAACTGAGATAATTGACTCTGCTCAACTGTTCGATTACAAAAGCAAAAATGCAACGTGGATTATTGAAGAAGAAATCAACTCTGAAACAAGACTTGATACGGGTATTACTCATTCACCTGTTATTAATTCAAATTACCAGATTTTATTCAGCACAATAAAAGAATATTCAAAAAAGAATTTCAATGTTATTATCACCTCTGAAAATGAACTTCAAACAAACAGATTAAAAGACCTGCTGCCGGAAATAAATCCTGAGCTTGGTGAACTGATTGAAACCGGTAAAATAAAAGTTGAAACACTTGCAATTAAAGAAGGATTTGTAAATCGAAATGAGAAGCTGTTGATTCTGACTGATTATCAGATATTCAATAAGCCTTATCGAACCAAAATATTTTCGTCAAAAAAGCTTAAAAAATCTAAGGCAAAAAGTTTTGCTTCAATAAAGCGCGGAGATTATGTTGTTCACGAAGACTACGGAATAGGGCAGTATGCAGGACTTGAAACAATAAAAATCGGTGATGCAAATCAGGAGTCAATGAAAATTCTTTATGCCGAGGGCGGAATAGTTTATGTAAATCTTAATTATCTCGCATTAGTTAAAAGATATTCATCAAACGAAAATCTGAAACCAACTTTGGCAGCTTTAGGAAGCGGTGAATGGCAAAACACAAAAGCAAAAACTAAAAAGAAAATCAAAGAAGCAGCCCGCGATTTGATTGAACTATATGCAAAAAGAAAATCAACCGAAGGATTCAGATTTGCACCTGATTCTGTCTGGCAAAGAGAGCTTGAAGCATCTTTCTTTTATGAAGACACGCCAGATCAGGCTAAAGCAAGTGAAGATGTTAAACAGGATATGGAAGCACAAAATCCAATGGATAGATTGGTTTGTGGTGATGTGGGATTTGGTAAAACCGAAGTTGCTGTAAGAGCTGCATTTAAAGCTGTGCAGGATGGAAAGCAAACCTGCGTTCTTGTTCCAACTACAATATTAGCTGAACAACATTACAATACTTTTAAAGACAGACTTACACAATATCCTGTAAGGGTTGCTGCACTTTCAAGATTCCAAACGAAAAAAGAACAAACGGAAATATTAAAAAAGCTTTCACAGGGTCAGATTGATATTCTGATCGGAACACACCGTTTACTTTCTAAAGATGTAAAGTTTAATGATCTTGGTTTACTGATTATTGACGAAGAGCATCGCTTTGGAGTATCTGCAAAAGAAAAATTAAGACAAATAAAGGTTAATGTAGATACCCTCACATTAACAGCTACTCCGATTCCAAGAACGCTAAACCTCTCATTGCTCGGCGCACGAGATCTTTCAATAATCGCAACACCGCCTCCAAACAGACAGCCTATTTATACAAGTGTTTCAACTTTTGATTCAACCAAGATACGTGAATGGATAATGAACGAATTAAACCGTAACGGACAAGTTTATTTTGTTCATGATCGGGTTCACTCAATTGATAAATTAGCTGACTATATAAGACGATATGTCCCTGAAGCTAAAATTGCAGTTGCACATGGACAAATGAAACCGGCACAACTTGAAAATGTAATTTATGGATTTCTAAATCGTAAGTTTGATGTGCTTTTATCAACAAAGATTATTGAATCCGGAATTGATATCCCCAATGTTAACACCATAATTATTAATCGTGCTGATAGGTTTGGACTTGCAGAGCTGCATCAGCTGCGCGGTAGAGTCGGAAGAAGTGACAGACAAGCTTATGCTTATTTCATCGTTCCATCGTTAAGCGGAATTACAAAAAAAGCTTTACGCAGATTGCAGGCAATTGAAGAATACACTGAAATTGGTTCCGGTTTTAATGTTGCTATGCGTGATCTCGAAATTCGCGGAGCTGGTAATTTACTCGGAACCGAACAGACAGGATTTATTAATGAGGTTGGTTTTGATCTTTATGTTAAGTTAATAAACGAAGCTGTTGAAGAATTAAAATATCAGGACTTTAAAGAAGTATTTAAATCATTGCCCAAAATTGAAGAACGCACTGAACCAACTATTGATACTTTTTTTGATATTGGAATTCCGGTTACTTATATGCCTGAGCAAATGGACAGGTTAAATTTTTATACCGCTTTATATTCAGTTAAAAGCTTATCTGAAATTGAAGAACTTAAAGAGGAGATGCTGGATAGATTTGGCATCCTTCCCGAAATTGTAAAACGATTGGTTTTAACCGCAACACTTAAATTTTATTCTTCTTATGCTTTGTTTGAACGGATTGCAATTCAAAGAAAAAATATTCACATTATTCTGCCGCGCGGTGAAAAAGAAGATTACTACAAAATACGTTTTGTTGAGCTGATGAGATTTATTATGGATAATACTGCCTATAAAGAAAAAATTAAGTTCAGCCAGCAAAAAGAAGTGATGAAGCTTGTTCTTGAAAACAAATTCGAAAAACCTGAAGATATTCTTTCCTTTCTTATTACCTTTTGCAGCAGGGTTGCAAAACTTTTCGGAAACGAGATTAAGTTGAAAACCGATGTAGAAGAGGCTGCCTGATTGGGTTGATAATCGCTCTAATTTAAATTAGCTTACTTGTGTGATTTAAGCTGAATGGTAATTATTATGACGCCTCAGTTTATTATCAGAAACCTGTCTTTTGTTTCCTTTTTCAGGAAGTATCAATTCTATAATCTTTTCAGATTTATTATAATCAATTTTGTTTTAAGGGGCAGTTATGAAAACAAAAACTATTTTTTTCATTGCAATTCTCCTGATAATTTTAATTTCGGAATTAGTCTTTGGACAAGATATCAGAGTTCACACCCTAATCGGTAAACCAAGAAAAGAAATAATCAAAAAATACGGAAATCCCGTACATCAGGATAAAAGCAATCCCGATATGATTTGTATGTTCTATGAAACAAAGACAAACAGAATGATTTTTGTTTCGGACAACATAGCAGTTTATCAGGCAGAAGCTTCCGTTTATTATGATTCGGAAGCCAAAGCAAGAGCAGCCATTGATGATTTTATCAGCGAATCTGTTGCGGATGATTTTGTTGTTGATACTGTCTCGGTCAATGATTTTCAACTTTCAAAAGCTGGTATCAAAGCTGATTTACAGATAAAAGAAAATAAAATCACAAAAAAATTTGATGTAACCGTTAAAGCCAGAAGATACTCAAACTGAGCTTTGAACAGTCGGTTTTGCTTTGTTGCTAAGATATTCAATTGAAGCGAACTTGAAAGTTTTTTGTTAAGAATAATTTTTCTGTTACAGAATTATTCCGCCCGTTATTATCTATACAACAGGATATACACTTTGATATAATAATATTTTTCTCTTATCGTTTAATTAAAACCTCTCTCATGTGATCTGCTGCCTGTATTCTTTTAAGAATAAATTATTATCAGATAATTTTATTATTTTGAAAAGAAAAATAGAAAGGTAAAGTATTATGGCTAATCAAGACAAAAAGAAAAAATTATTTTCAGTTTCAGGCAGACCTATTGCTGAAAATCAAAATGTAAAAACTGCCGGCAAAAGAGGACCAATGTTATTAGAAGATTTTTGGTTTATTGAAAAGCTGGCTCATTTCGATAGGGAAGTAATTCCTGAAAGACGAATGCATGCAAAAGGATCGGGTGCATTCGGAAAATTTACTGTAACTAACGATATTACTAAATACACAAAGGCTAAACTTTTTTCTAAGGTTGGAAAGGAGACTGAAGTATTCGTCAGATTCTCAACTGTTGCAGGAGAAAGAGGAGCGGCTGATGCTGAAAGAGATATCCGGGGTTTTGCAATGAAGTTTTATACCGAGGAAGGAAATTGGGATTTAACAGGTAATAATACCCCTGTTTTCTTTTTGCGGGATCCATATCGTTTCCCTGATTTAAATAAAGCAGTAAAGCGTGACCCTAAAACAAACTTAAGAAGCGCCAATCACAATTGGGACTTTTGGACATTACTCCCGGAAGCATTACATCAGATTACAATTACAATGAGTGAAAGAGGAATTCCTAAATCCTATCGTCACATGAATGGATACGGCAGCCATACTTTCAGTCTGATAAATTCGAAAAATGAAAGAGTGTGGGTTAAATTTCATTTTAAAACCGAACAGGGAATTCAAAACTTAACAAACGAAGAAGCGGCTGCAATTATAGGCAAAGACAGAGAAAGTCATCAAAGAGATCTGTTCAATGCTATTGAAAAGGGAGACTTTCCACGCTGGAAAATGAAAATTCAGCTTATGACTGAAGAACAGGCAAAGAAGTGTCACTTTAATCCATTCGATTTGACAAAAGTATGGCCGCACTCTGATTATCCGCTTATTGATGTTGGAGTATTAGAACTGAACAGAAATCCTGAAAACTACTTTGCAGATGTTGAACAAGCTGCATTTAATCCCGCTAATGTAGTGCCGGGCATTGGATTTTCACCGGATAAAATGCTGCAGGCAAGATTATTTTCTTATGGAGATGCTCAACGATATAGATTGGGTGTAAATCATTATCAAATTCCAGTTAATAAACCTAAGTGTCCGTTTCATAATTCCTCGCGGGATGGATCAATGCGGGTAGATGGTAATGAAGGCGGAACATTGCATTACTTTCCGAATAGTTATAGTCAGTGGGAAGAGCAAAAAGACTATACTGACCCTGCTTTAAGTTTAGATGGAGATGCAGACCACTATGATTTCAGAGAAGATGATAACGATTATTATACACAGCCTGGAAATTTATTCCGGCTGATGAATGAAAAGCAGAAAGAAGCGCTGTTTAAAAATACAGCTGCAGAAGTTGGCGGTGCCGAAAAATTTATTCAGGAGAGACATATTAAGAATTGTTATAAAGCCGATCCGAATTACGGTAAAGGAGTAGCGGCTGCTTTAGGAATAGACATAAATAAAATTGATTTGAAATAATTATAAAAAAATTATCTGATAGCTAAAGCATTAAATTGAGTTTTATAGAAACTTCCGGAATAGTTTGATTAATTATTACAGATGATTGTCTCTGCTCTCTCAATTGCAGACAGATTTTTCGGAAGTTTCTTGTTTGGTTATCCTTACAAACAAAGTAAGTATTTTATGCCTGAGTTAATTGTCCAAGCCAGGGAAGCACTAATCAGCGAGCATTTAAACGTTCGCAGAATACTTCCTTTCCGGCAAAAGAGGATGGTTGGTCCTTTTATTTTTATGGATCATGCTGGTCCTATAAATAAATTTCCTTCAGAAATTACTTCGCTGGATGTGCTGCCGCATCCTCATATTGGGCTTTCTACAGTTACCTATTTATTCAGTGGAAATGTTACCCACCGCGATGGATTGGGTGTTGAGCAGATAATAAAACCCGGTGAAGTCAACTGGATGACTGCGGGAAAGGGCATTGCTCATTCAGAACGGTTTGAAGATCCTGAGCTGTTAAAAAGGGAAAGTCTGGAAATGCTGCAAACATGGGTAGCCTTACCAAAAGAAGTTGAAGAAACCGATCCAACTTTTTTTAATTATAAACCTGAGCAATTAGCTTTATTTACCGATAGGGGAGTTTGGATGAGACTGATTGCAGGAAATGCTTACGGATTAAAGAGCGGGGTTAAAACACATTCGCCTTTGTTTTATCTGCATGTTAAGCTCGAAAAAAATACACGCTTAAATTTACCCTCAGAGTATTCTGAAAGAGCTGTATATGTTGCTAAAGGAAGTTTGGAATTATCAGCTCAGACTTTTACCCAAAATCAACTGATTGTTTTTTCAAAGAGTGAAGATCCGGTAATAACTGCTTTAGAAAACTCTGAACTAATGTTATTGGGAGGCGAGCCATTGGGTGAGCGCTTTATCTGGTGGAATTTTGTATCATCAAGTAAGGAGCGTATTGAGCAGGCTAAAAATGATTGGAAAACCGGAAAGATAATTCTGCCGCCAAATGATAATAAAGAATTTGTTCCGCTTCCCGAAAATCATTTTAAATATTCGGAAAGTAAGGTTCCGCCGCCGGAGCCGCTTTCATAAAAAACAGAATATCTGTTCATTAAGAAATAAAGCATCACAGAAATTTTGTGTTATTAAATTTCGTAATCAACTACTCTGCGCTCGTGTCTTACTTCGGCAAGCCATTTTTTGATTTCAAGATGATCAGGATGAATTTGATATCGGTGCAATGCATCTTTATTTGTAAACTCGGAATATAATACAACATCACAGGAATCTTTTTCACCGCTGAAATCAAAACCTGCTTCTATTTTTATCAATCCATCAATCTTCGGCTGCATAGCAAGGATTTTTTCTTTTAAGATATCGGCATTTGTCTGTTTGTTATTTCCATAAGCAGTATCATTCAGGCGCCAAAACACAATATGCTTTATCATAAAATTCCGATAGTAAATACTATCGCCTTATCATTGTAATCATTAAATGTCATTATATATTCTCCCTGTACAAAAATCTGAAAGTTGTATGTATGGAATAATCTGACTCCGCCTTTTAATCCAAGCCCTATTCCATCTCCATCTTTGTTGTTTTCACTAAATATTCCTTCGTGTAAAACCCAATGAAACCCTAATGATGCACCGGCATACGGGCAAACGTCAGTTCTTGTAAACAAATAATTTGCATAAATATTTATTGCAAATCCTTTTCTTGCACCAATCATTAACCCGGCTGATAAATCCTGTAATTCATAGTCAAAGTATGCATTAATCGTAAAAGATTTATCGCTGTCTTTATCATAGCCCTCTGCTGGAAACAAATACCCGAATCCAACACCAAGATTATATCGTGCTTTTCTTCTTAAGGTTTCTATTGATTCTTGCTGAACGATATTCCCAACTTCCTGATTTGCATCAAAAGGGCTAAGTCTCGAAACACTGATTGCAACTCTTTTCATCACCGCATCAAGATCTTCGAGGGTTACAGATGTTGCTCTTTCAGATAAGATTATTTTACCGGATTCAACATTAATCAACTGATACTGCACTATAATTTTTTCCCCAAGCCGATTAAGTTTACAAATCAAGACTTCAGAAGCATCTAATTTTTCGCCGATATTCTTTGCACATTCTTCATCATCACAAATTTCATCACCCATAACCGACAAGGTTTTATTTTTAGAGATCAGATTAATATTTTCTCTATTTCCCAACTCCATTCTCAGAATTGATTCTGAAGTCTGCATTGAAGCAAAATCCACATCAATAGAAGTTAGCGGCAGCAATGCAATTTTTCTGATTTGGGTTTCTTGTGCGTTTAGTGATATCGTCAGTAAAAATAAAATAAGGGGATGAATTAAGGTTTTCACTTTTATTCCTGAAAAAATGTACTTCAAACTTACTGCTTAAGATTTCAAACAACAAAGTTAAAATCGGGTAAAAGATCAAACATTCTATAAAAACTAATTAGAAGTCTAATTTTTCTTTGCATTTTTAAATTGAAATTTTTTTGACTGATAAATTGCCTGCCTGATAAAAATTGAAAATTTGTTTGCTTAATTCATTTTATAACTTCTAAAGATTGCTTATTTTTTGCTTTGATTATTTTGCTTGTATAACTAAAGGACAATCCCAATGGCTTTCAGAGATCAACAAAAATATCTGGATTATCTAAAAAAATTTGAATCCGGAATGGATAGAAAGGAACTGGAGGATTATAAAATGTTGGTTAAACGGCAAAAAGACGACGAGGATTTTGATACTGTTTCGATGAAAAGGTTAAAGGAGCTTTACGATAAATTCTTTCAACCGGTTGACAAATCAAAATATGACCATTTATTCAGGAAAAGTAACGAATCCGGAAACTAATCGTCTAAAATCGGAGTTGATTTTTATTTTCAAAATACATTTTTCCGCTCTTCGGTTTTGCATAGTAAAAAAAATATTTTCGTTACTCTGTTCAAGGCTGACTGGCGGCAATTTAATTTTCAGTTTATTCTAATCAGAGGTAATAATGAATTTCAATCTGCTTAATAAAATTATTGCAGGAATTGTTTTCTTAATTTCGTTTTTCGTATTGTTCTCAACAGTGCAGCCATCGGTTTCCTTTTGGGATTGCGGAGAATTTATAGCTGCATCAGTCTCGCTTCAGGTTCCGCATCCTCCGGGAACACCGTTCTTTTTAATTCTTGGAAATATTTTTTCAAAATTACCAATCGGAGATAATCTTGGTTACAGAGTAAATATGATCTCTGTTCTTTCATCAGCATTATCAATACTGTTTTTATATTTAATTGCTGTTAAACTGATTGAAAACTATAAAGGCAAAAAAGCAGATAATCTTTTTGATGCTGTAACAACCTATGTTTCTGCCGCAATAGGCGCGCTTGCATTCTCATTCAGTGATACTTTCTGGTTTAATGGAGTCGAGGCAGAAGTTTACGCATTCAGTACATTTCTTTTTGGTGCCGTTACATATTTAATTATAAGATGGAACGAAAACTCAGATAATATAGACAGTGAAAAATATATTTTAATGATTGCATATTTACTCGGGCTTGCAACCGGCGTTCACTTAATGGCTGTTCTTGCTGCGGTACCTGTGGTTATGATAATTATGTTCAAAAAATATGTTAATGATGAGGAGACTCTTAAAAAGTCAAGTTATATTTTTATCGCTCATGCCGCCATTATTCTCTTAATTGCAATTGTCTGGTGGGCGGGTGAAAAAAGTCAATCTGCTCCAACCATAGAAGAATACAAAGCCTTCGACTTTAAATTTAAAATGTTTGTGATAGTAATAAGTGCAATAATAATGGGTATCTTCTGGAGAAAAGTTTTCAACAGAAATTCATTCTATATGCCGCTTATCATCGGCGGTATAGCATTATCTGCCACCTATCCGGGTGTTGTAAAGTTGTTACCGGCAATAATGATATTTGTAGGAGGAGATAATCTTGCTGTTGAGATTTTTCTTCTTTTAATAATCTTTACTATTCTGGGTTTGGGAGCTTACTTCACAAAAAGAAAATCCAAGCCAACATTGCACCTTGTATTTATGTCTGCAATTTTCATTCTGATTGGATTTACAACCTTTGCAATGGTAATAATAAGATCAAATCAACAGCCGCCAATGAATGAAAACAATCCGAATACTTTTACTAAGTTAAAAACATATCTTGACCGTGAACAATATGGAGACTTTCCGACATTTAAAAGAAGATTTGCAACCGAACCACATCAGCAGATTGTTTACACAAACTATTCATCTGATTTAGATTTCTTTTATACTTATCAGATGGAACACATGATGACAAGATATTTGTTATGGAATTTTGCCGGCAGAGAGGGCTGGGAACAAGATCAAGGCGCTAATATCGCACCATTTAATTCTATTGGAAATATCTTCGGAAAGATTTTTGATGTTCACTTTGGAGGTGAAACAAAAGATTCATTATTTGGTATTCCTTTTCTGCTTGGTTTAATCGGAATATATTTTCATTTCCGTAAAGACTGGAAAATGGCAAGCGTCTTTCTGATTATGTTTATACTGATGGGGCATTTAACTGCATTCTATCAAAACCAGCAGCAGCCGCAGCCAAGAGAAAGAGATTATTTTTATGTCGGAGCTTTCTTTGTGTACGGAATCTGGATTGCTATCGGTATCCGCGGATTAATTGATCTGATTAACGAAAGAATTAAAAAAGCTTCAATAAGAAATGCTGCTGCTTATGGTGTGCTTGCTTTAGGAATTATTTTTGTACCGGTTAAAATGCTTCAGGCAAATTATTTTACTCACGATAGATCAAATAACTGGGTGCTATGGGATTATTCATATAACTTATTACAAAGCTGCGCACCTAACTCGGTTCTGTTTACTAATGGCGATAATGATACTTTTCCATTGTGGTATTTGCAGGATGTTGAAGGTGTGAGAAGAGATGTTAAAATTGCAAATCTTAGCCTGTTAAATACTGAGTGGTATATCAAGCAGCTTAAGAATAATGATCCCTATAAAGTAGGAACGGTTAAAATGCGTTTAACCGATGCACAGATAAATCAACTTAGTCCAATTCGGTGGGAGCCCAGAAATCTGACTATTCAACCGCCAAAATCGTCTTCTGAAACTTCTTTTGCGGATATAGTTCAACAATTTGGTTTAAAGGATACTTCGGTATTAAATCAGGGTGCGCTTAGCTGGACGATGAATCCGACTTTAAATTACGGTACCGTTAAAGCAGTACGTGTGCAGGACCTGATGGTTAAAGAAATTGTGGAGTCTAATAACTGGGAAAGACCAATTTATTTTGCAGTTACCTGTTCAGAAGACAGTAAAATTGGCTTGGGCAACTATTTAAGAATGGAAGGAATGGCTTTTCGGTTAGTACCGGAAAAACGGTCTGCTAACGATGAGTTTATCGAACCAAACATTTTAAAAGCAAATTTAACAGAAGCAGTAGGATACAGTAAAGATTATCAGCCGGGATTTAAATTCCGGGGATTAAATGACCCGAATATTTTCCTTGATGATAACCATAAACGGATGGTTCAGAATTATCGGAATGCTTTTTTAAGATTAACACTATATTATCTTGGAAAAGGACAAAACGAACTTGCAGTAAATACCCTTAATACAATGGATGAAAAACTTCCTAACAAACTTATTCCGATGGATTTTGGATTGTTATACGAAATCAGCAATCTGTATTTGCGTGCAGGCGCAATGGATAAATATAATTTATTTGCTTCTGATGTGGAGAAACAAGCGGTTGCAAAACTTAATTCTAATCCAGATGATGTTCAATCATATTATAATCCGTATCGGATACTGCTTGATATTTACGAAACACAAGGTAAAAACGATAAACTTCTGGAAATCTGGCAAATGCTCGGCACTAAATATCCCTAGGATCAGAATGTGCGGGCAAATATAGAAAAATACAGAAACCTTGTTCAGGGAAAACCAGATACAAGTAAAACGACACAATAAAAATATTTTTTGTATAAACTGTTCTGAAAACCAAAATGTCACACTTAGCCTGTCTGAGTGTGACAGATAATTAAAAATCTATCTTCGTAATGCTAAATCTTACACAAGCAAATATATGTTTTGCGGACAGTTTTAAAAATATTATTCGGCTATGAAAATTTTAATTCTGGCATTATCAGGAATTGGGGACGCATTAATGTTTACACCTGCATTAAAACTGCTCCGCTCGGAACTCCCTTCGGCACAGATTGATGCACTTGTAATGTTTAAGGGAACCAAAGAAATCTATCAAAACAATCCTGCACTTAATAATGTAATTCATTTTGATTTTCTGAAAGAGGGGCTGCTTAAATCATTAAAGTTTATTTTTTCGTTAAGAAAAAAATATGATACGGCTATAAATGTTTATCCTTCTAACAGAAAAGAATATAACATTATAAATTTATTGCTTGGGGCTAAGCAAAGAGCCGGGGTCAAATATTTGCGGATGAACTTTCAGGATCTTGGATGGCTGAACAATGTAACTGTTTTGGAAAATGATCAAACTCATAACGTACAGACAAATATCAGACTGATTGAAAAACTATTAGATAAAAAAACGGGCGAAGAACCGGCATTGCAGATTTTTCTTTCTGAAGCTGATACCCTGTATGCACAAAACTATCTTAAAGAAAATAATATTGCTGACGATGATTTTGTTGTTGGATTTCATCCCGGCTGTGCAACATTAAAAAATCATATCAAGCGAAGATGGGAACCGGAAAAGTTTGCAGAGCTTGGCAAAAGATTAATCCGCGATAAAGGCGCCAAAGTACTTTTATTCGGAGGACCCGAAGAAGATGATCTTAAAAAATCAATCAATAAAACAATCAGCTCAGAAAAATCTTTTACAGCAAAGACAGAAAAATTTTTACAAAGCATCGCAATAATGAAACGCTGTAATATATTTGTTACCAACGACTCGGCTTTGATGCACATTGCTGCCGCACTTGGTTTAAAAGTCGTTGCTATTATTGGTCCAACCAACCAATATTATATTCATCCCTGGAAAACCGAGTATAAAATAGCTTCGTTATATCTGGAATGTTCGCCTTGTTTTTTTTATTCGCCAAAACCGCTTACTTGTTCCAGAACTGATGTAAAATTTAAATGCATAAAAGAACTGACTGTTGAATTGGTATTAAATAAAGTAACTGAGTTTATAAATGAAAACTAAAGACAGATGGGATCTTGCCCAGCATTACGAAAAAAACTGGTGGATTTCAAAAGCCAGCGAGCTTGATCTGGAGTTTTATGAAAGATTTGCAAAGGATATGCTTGCAATCTTACAGCCTTATCTGAAAATTGAATCGGATACACACATACTCGAAATCGGAAGCGGTGCTGCCGGAATAATAACTTATTTGAAAAGCAGTTATCGTTTTGCAATTGACCCTCTTGAAAATATCTATTCATCAATAGAAAAGTTTACACAAATCAGAGATAAGCAGGTTAAATATTTCAACATCAAAGCTGAAGAAATTACTTTTGAGAACAATTTTTTTGACCTGATTATTATGGATAATGTGCTGGACCATTGCGAAGACCCCGGAAAAGTGTTTACTCAAATACAGCGGGTAACTAAACCCGGCGGTATAATTTATTTCCGGCAGAATACTTATCACGCTTGGGGAAAGTTTATCAGAAGTGTTATTGAGTTACTTAAGATTGACAAAGGGCATCCGTTTTCATTTTCTAAATCTGAACTGAAAAAATCTTTTTCATATCACAGGTTGTCTGTTTTATATTATAAAGAATCCGGTTATTTAAAAACCTGGTTAAAAGAAATTAAGTCTAAAAGATTTTATGATAAGATAAAGGCGGTTCTTTTTGCTACACGGGATAAGACCACATTTGTTCTGAGAAAAGATTAAACTGTCTTTATTAAATACTCAACAATTTCTGTAACGGAGCTGCAGTATTTAACCAAATCTGTATTACGGTTTTCTGATTTCAGCTGTTCGTTTATTACATCCGAAACTGTTTTCCACATCTTAGAATGACAAACAATCGGCTTCTGCTTCTGAAGATTTTTATTTGCATATTCCCAAACAGCGGCAAACTCCAGCAAGGTTCCTGTTCCGCCTTGAAGAATAACATAAGCATCTCCAAGCTCAATAAGTTTTGCGATTCTGTCAAATAGTTTTTTTTCTTTTACTTCAACAGTTATGTAAGGATTTGGTTTAACATCCCAAAGATCAACAGTAACCCCGTAAATCTTTCCATCATTATCAAAAGCTCCTTTTGAAACCGCTTCCATTATGCCTTTATTACCGCCGCTGCAAATATTAAATCCGGCTTTGGTTAAAGCAGCACCAAGCTCATAAGCAAATTTATATTGGGCATCATTTTCAACAGGGACTGCGCTCCCGAAAATTGTAATTGTATTGTTCATAAATCTTTCTGACTTTTATAAAACATTTATTTTTGCAGCTATACTAAAAACTGATTTTACGAAAATCAATTTATGGATTAAGTTTAATAATTACATTTAAATTATAACGGCTTTTATAATTGGATACTGATTTTTATTTTCAGCCAGCCGGATTTTTTCAGGTTATTTAATCAGAAAAAGGAGTGTGTTTATCATTAACAGAAAAAATATCTTTACAAGATTCGTAATAATGATTTTTATTTATCTTTTATTTTTAATGGTCACCGTGCAAAGCCAGAATCAAATAAGCTTCGGAAGGCTTGATAGCCTGATGAAAAAAATATATCCTGCAGATATTCCGGGTGCTGCCTTACTTGTTGTTCGGGATAATCAGGTTATAATCAATAAAGGATATGGACTGGCAGATATTAACAGCAAAGAAATTATTTCATCAGATACTCATTTCAGAATGGCATCTGTAAGCAAACAATTTACTGCTATGTGTATTCTGATTCTTCAAAATCAGAATAAACTTAACATCAATGATGCGGTTATAAATTATCTTCCCTCCTTGCCGAAATTGGCTGAGGATATAACCATCAAACAACTGCTTACCCATACATCCGGAATTGCAGATTATGAATTGTTAATATCAAAAGATCAGAAAGAACAAATTTCGGATGCTGATGTTTTACAGCTTATCAGCGGATCAGACAGTTTATATTTTAAACCAGATTCAAAATTTAAATACAGCAACACAGCTTTTTGTCTGCTTACACAAATAGTAGAAAAAGTATCCGGACTTTCTTATCCTGAATTTATCCGGGAAAATATTTTCACTCCGCTTGATATGAAGCATACAGTTATTTACGAAAAGGATAAGAATATTTTCAAACGGGCTTACGGTTATCATTTAAAAGATAACAAATGGGTTTTTGCCGACCAAAGTATAACCAGCGCTACAATGGGCGACGGCTCGGTTTACACTTCTTTGAATGAATATCAAAAGTGGATTCAATCGTTATGGGATAAGCAATTTGATAATGATTTACTTAATCCGTTAAAGCCGCGCGCAATTATTAAAAAAGGTCTCAGTTACGGCTACGGATGGTTTATAGCAAATGAAGCAGATGGAAGCAATGTTTATTTTCATTCGGGTGAAAGTACAGGATTTCATAATATTGTTTATCACAATCCTGAAAAAAATTTTCTGGTTGTGTTATTTTCAAATTGTGATGATGACAGGGTTTCGGATGTATTTAATGAGATAATGAACAATTTAAATATAAAGCTGCAAGGTATCTCAAAGGGAAAAACACTGTTTGAATTTTTAAGCAATATTTACGGCGGCTAAACAGCGCGGGTTATTTTGTTTGCTATAAATTCTTTAAGGATACCTGATGCTGCTGTAATACATCGGCAGGTTTGGAATAATCAGATGTTATTTGATTTCAATTAGTTCTTTGAGGATATTAAAAACAACAAAGCGTTACAATTTGTTACGCTTTCATAGTTGTGGTTTGCTTTCAATTAGTTCTTTGAGGATATTAAAAACAACGAGATGGAGAAATAAAATGGAAAAGAGATAGTTGTGATTTGCTTTCAATTAGTTCTTTGAGGATATTAAAAACAACGTCTTAAGACCTAATGCCGAAGCGAACTCAGTTGTGATTTGCTTTCAATTAGTTCTTTGAGGATATTAAAAACAACATAGATGAATATAGAACAATTGGAAAGGACGTTGTGATTTGCTTTCAATTAGTTCTTTGAGGATATTAAAAACAACAAACGACAGTAATTTTTTAGGTTGGGATAAGTTGTGATTTGCTTTCAATTAGTTCTTTGAGGATATTAAAAACAACAAGTATTAATTTTGGCATTGGTAACAATTGTTGTGATTTGCTTTCAATTAGTTCTTTGAGGATATTAAAAACAACTAATTATATTCACGATCCAAATTTATTTTAGTTGTGATTTGCTTTCAATTAGTTCTTTGAGGATATTAAAAACAACAAGCATTAATAGAAGGAAATACGTGGGGCGGTTGTGATTTGCTTTCAATTAGTTCTTTGAGGATATTAAAAACAACTTTTACAAATTGATTTAACAGATATGGAAAGTTGTGATTTGCTTTCAATTAGTTCTTTGAGGATATTAAAAACAACCGAGAAATTCCAAAAGGCTTTTGAGAGCCTGTTGTGATTTGCTTTCAATTAGTTCTTTGAGGATATTAAAAACAACTTGTCTGAGTGCCTGATATATTATCGAGGAGTTGTGATTTGCTTTCAATTAGTTCTTTGAGGATATTAAAAACAACAAGATGCAATGGAAGAAGCAATTAACGGCAGTTGTGATTTGCTTTCAATTAGTTCTTTGAGGATATTAAAAACAACAACGAAACAATAAGAGCTGTTTAATCGAAGTTGTGATTTGCTTTCAATTAGTTCTTTGAGGATATTAAAAACAACGAAATAATAAAATGAATAATGCAATGGTAGTTGTGATTTGCTTTCAATTAGTTCTTTGAGGATATTAAAAACAACTATTGTTGGCTTTGAATTTTATTACAGGAGTTGTGATTTGCTTTCAATTAGTTCTTTGAGGATATTAAAAACAACTATTGTTGGCTTTGAATTTTATTACAGGAGTTGTGATTTGCTTTCAATTAGTTCTTTGAGGATATTAAAAACAACTGTAGTATTAATTGTATTATTATTGGTTAGTTGTGATTTGCTTTCAATTAGTTCTTTGAGGATATTAAAAACAACTTGATAAAGTTTCTGCTCGTTCCTTTCATGTTGTGATTTGCTTTCAATTAGTTCTTTGAGGATATTAAAAACAACCGAAGTATGAAGGTCTATCTCCTTTGCCGTGTTGTGATTTGCTTTCAATTAGTTCTTTGAGGATATTAAAAACAACACAAAGACTTGAGAATAAATTCACTGAGAAGTTGTGATTTGCTTTCAATTAGTTCTTTGAGGATATTAAAAA
The DNA here is from genome assembly GCA_013285425.1 of Ignavibacteriota bacterium. Classification (GTDB taxonomy): domain Bacteria; phylum Bacteroidota; class Ignavibacteria; order Ignavibacteriales; family Ignavibacteriaceae; genus IGN3. The sequence continues at coordinate 3,327,214 of CP053447.1, read as the reverse complement.
CAACTAAACCCCCAATCGAATAAATCATCAAGTTGTTGTGATTTGCTTTCAATTAGTTCTTTGAGGATATTAAAAACAACTTGATAAAGTTTCTGCTCGTTCCTTTCATGTTGTGATTTGCTTTCAATTAGTTCTTTGAGGATATTAAAAACAACTTTAAGTTATTGCTCTTTAGTTTGGTTGCAGTTGTGATTTGCTTTCAATTAGTTCTTTGAGGATATTAAAAACAACGGCACAGGCAAACACAATAGAAGAAGCTTAGTTGTGATTTGCTTTCAATTAGTTCTTTGAGGATATTAAAAACAACGTAAAAAAAAATAATGCGCCACTTAGGTAGTTGTGATTTGCTTTCAATTAGTTCTTTGAGGATATTAAAAACAACCTGCCGTTTTTTGATGTTCCGACTTGACTCGTTGTGATTTGCTTTCAATTAGTTCTTTGAGGATATTAAAAACAACCCCGCACCAGCCGATGCCGGATAGTGCAAGGTTGTGATTTGCTTTCAATTAGTTCTTTGAGGATATTAAAAACAACTTAGTGAGTTGGAGTACCGTTTAGGTACGTTGTGATTTGCTTTCAATTAGTTCTTTGAGGATATTAAAAACAACTTTTTCGTTTTCATTAATGAAACCTGCACCGTTGTGATTTGCTTTCAATTAGTTCTTTGAGGATATTAAAAACAACTCGTTCTCCTCAATCTCAGCAAGAACTTTTGTTGTGATTTGCTTTCAATTAGTTCTTTGAGGATATTAAAAACAACTCGGGTCATCATAGTGATATGTAAGGCTTGTTGTGATTTGCTTTCAATTAGTTCTTTGAGGATATTAAAAACAACCTTGTTGCATTGGTAACATCCGTAAAGGTGTTGTGATTTGCTTTCAATTAGTTCTTTGAGGATATTAAAAACAACCTGGTGCTAATGGGCAGGATAGTATATGGGTTGTGATTTGCTTTCAATTAGTTCTTTGAGGATATTAAAAACAACTCATTGTGTTTTACCTCATTGATATACAAGCACTTACAGCAATTACAGGATTAAAAAAATCCAACTGTAAATTTAACAGACCGTTTTTAATATCAGAAAAATGACTGATGACTTTGTCACCCTTAGAAAAATTAAGGGTGACAATCAGTCAGTTCAGAAAAGTTCGAGTTGATGAGCTTCTATGAATCCAGATTCTTCTTTTTTCTTACCATAAAAAATTTCCATCATACCAAATTGTTTATCGGTGATTGATAGAATTCCTACATGTCCTTTTTCAGGTAGAATATTTTTTATTCTTTTTACATGCACATTTTTATTTTCTTTACTAGCACAATGACGCACGTATATTGAGAACTGGAACATTGAAAAACCATCTTTTATAAGTTCTTTTCTGAAACGAGCATAGGTTTTACGATCTTTTTTTGTTTCTGTTGGTAGATCAAAAAAGACTAGTACCCACATAATGCGATATTGGTTTAAACGATTATTCATTTCTCTTATTAAATCACCACAAACCCATTAATCAAAAGATAATGGATACAACATTTTTAATATAAACTATTTTGTTTCTAAATATTTTGAACAAATGTATGCTTTTTTATTCCGATAATGATTATTAACTGCTTAATAAAACAAGACTAACCTTTTTTCTGAAAGATTAAACTTGTGTTAACAAATCAATATACATTTAATGAAACATAGTTGGATAAATAATTTTTTTAGCCTCTCCGCTGAAACATTTCACTAAAGAAGAGGTGGTTTTTTGCATCCCTACCATCAATGGACTTTTCTCTCCATCGATAAAAATATCCACTGCTGGAATTGTTAATAGTTGCTTCTTAATCGAATGTGTAAGCTCAGTAAAGTCCTCTCCATCTTCAACAAATGTAATAACAATCTCATCAACATACGGTCTGTAAGGCTCCATAATATCATCTGCAAGGCAGTAAGCATTGTATTTGTTGTGATGATGGATGCCAAGTGTAGGCAGCAAACCGGAAGCAACTAAACCGCGAGCTACTACTGCTCTTAAAATCGCATAACCATAATTAAGCAAATTATTAGGGGGCTGTCCGTATCTGTCTCGCTTAAATTCTAGTCCAGGTGGAAATATAGTTTTCCAATAATATGAAGCTGCCCTTCCTTCTAGATTATCAACATCACCGGATCTTACATCTTTTGCCCATCGCTTCATATTATCGTTAGATTTTTTATGATTACTTAGAACAGCCGCCTGATTGTAAATCTTTGCTGAAATTGTCTGCTGCCATAGTTGTTTTTTAAGCGGTTCCGAAGCTTCTATCTGAGATTGAAATCTTTCGCTCTGAACAAGATTGCTTTCCAGAGGAAGGAATAAACCGATCGGATGATGAGAAAAGTTACAAGATACTACTGCAGTATTGTTCTCCAGAAGCGAAGAGAGTAAGCCTTGTGATATTGTAATTTGCTGATGATCCAGAATTACAATTCCAATATCTTCAATAGGGATTGAATTAACATTGCCGCGTTCCAGATATTTTTGATTGAGTTTTAACTCCATTTTATTATCTGTTTCGCTCTTTTCTTCAGGCAATCTAATCAAAAGCTGATCGTTCTTTTTTGAAAGATATGCGGGGTTGCCAAAATATAATGTTCTTTTAATCATCTGTACGTTTTAAGAATATTTCCCAATCTATCAACTTTGAGTTTTATGCAATGTTCCTTTATCATAATTCCATCAATACTTTTCTCCATTTTGTTTGATTTTGAATATTCTGATTTATCCACAATAGAATTAGCCACATCATGTTTTATAAAAAAGCATTGACTACCTGAAAAGCTTACTGTTTTATAAATATTATTAATTTGCTTTGTTGTAAGATTATAAAAATCAATAATTGAATTGTTTTCTCTCTCATCTTCATCAGGAACATAAACAAGATCATTTGGGGAAAGATAAAATAATAATTTATGCCCCTTCTTATTGTTTTCTGGAACAGAGCTTAGACCTTGTTTTTGCCTTTCAATAACTATGTTTAGTGGAATTGTTTCGAAATTCCTTTTTTCATCTTCGTTCTGATAAACAGCAAAGAATAAGTTTGTACCTTTAGCAGCTTCAACATATTTTAACTTTTTATTTCCAGTCAAACCTAATATAAATTTACTGCCAAGCTCAAAAATCCTAACTTTATAAATTGGTTTATGAGGCTTTCCATCATTGTACAGTTTAATATTTTTATTCATCTCCTCAATACCCTCTGGAGCAAAAGCAATCGACGAATTGCTTCCTTTAGATAATAAATAATTCTTAAGGATCTTTTGAATACCTGTATCTGTTATTGAATCTATAGTTTTTAAATCAAATGAAGCATCAAGATTCTTTCGTGTTGCTGTTAAAATCTTTCCATTAGGAACTTTTACTTTTCCTAATTCAACTTTACCAGCAAAAGTCTTTTTATGCAATGGTTTACGTATAGCCCAGTTTACACCTGATTGTTTGACTTCTTTTTTTACCTTTCCTTTGTTAACCTCAACCCATTTCTTATAAATATTTGATGTCTTATTTATAACTCTGATATTTTGTTTAAAACTTACAACTATTTTTTCAAGGAAATTTTTTAAATCAACTGTAAAATTATTCCATGGCTTTAGAAATTCTTTTGGAACCTCTCTCTCTATTCTTTCACCACTTTGTGGATGATTATATGCTGTTCTTTCAAATTTGCGAAGTTTTCTATTAAGATCGAATCTCTCTTTTGATTTAGCGTACTTATTGTTTAATAAGTTAACATGGTCTCTGGTTGCACAAGCAATAATCAATGCGTCAAGAGCATGATGCCTGTGATCAATTCGTTTTGCTTGATAATTTTTTGAAAATTCAATTGGGACTGTTGGCAAATATTTCTGATACTTCTCACTATATCTTGTGAATGAATCACTATTTGTTATTTTGTTCATTCTATAAAAGCGAGGTAAGATTAAATCATTCCATACGTCATTGATACCCCAGTCTTGTTTAAGTAAAGAAGTAATTTTACCATTTACCTGGATCAAATTTTTAGAATTTACACCATCATCATTACTTGCAGAACGTACTAGGTTAGAAAGTAATGTACTAATAAACTTAGCAATATACCTTGTATCGTTAATTTGTCTTTCGATCATTTTTTCAGGAATTTCTTCCATCAATAGCTTATTCCTTTTAGAACGGTTCTTTATATAATGTGTTTTCACAAAATCCTGATATTCGCTCTCTTCAAATATTTTTACACTATTTTCAAATCCAGTTTGCACAATTTCTCCGTGATGATTCTTAATAAATTCTAATCCCATTTGATTATCTTTTAACTTGTTCACTGACGATTCACAGATAACTTTGTTATTAAAGCTATCGTCGAAGTAACGACTTTGGGGGTATTATATGTTCAATTTCATACTCTGTGGTAAATAATCTGGAAAGAGGAATTATCTGTCCAGTATATGGTGATCTGTATTTTTGTTCTAACCACAATTTGTAACGCTGCAAATCTGGGTTTGATGGTTGAGCTGTTTTGCTTATTTTGAAAATATCTTCTGGGATTTCTATATCAGAATTTAATACACCCTCTTCATAAATCTTTAATAGTTCCTGTTGAACAGCTGAATTAGGACGAACATTTTGGATGCTCGAATCATTTTTTAATTCTGAGAGTAAAGATTTAATGCGGATATTGGTATTCTCATTATCAATCATTTGATTTGTAATTCTTTTGCGTTCATCAGCATTATTTTTCATTTCTCTACCTAATTCAATGTGGATTTCTTCAAAGAAATTGTTTTTATCTTTGCCAAAATGATGCCAGATATCTTTTACTACACGTAAAGTTTCAATTATTATTTGCTCTACAATAGGATTGCGTAAAGAGTGTTGCTTAAAATTATCAATGTACTCGCCTAGCTGTTGTATTGTCTCCCATTTATTTATTGTCGCTGCCTCTGAATGACGATCGTAAACAATATAACTAGCCAGCCAGAGTTGTAACCCTTGAAAGTGATTATTATTAGTTAAGCTAATCGATTTTTCGCGAACTTTATTTTTAATTTCTTCATCAAATTCTCCTGTAACTATTTTATCTATTCTTGATTTAGTTTGTTCATCAATCTTATCCAGATTCCAATACCTGCCGATTCTCATAAGTGGTATCAACTTCTTAAGAGCTTTAGCGGAATAACTTCCATATTCATTTTTAAACGTTGGGAATTTCTTAAAGTTCTCTACAAAAGATTCTATATCAAGTCTATTCTTCTTTGCAAAAGTTATTAGAGCTTTTTCATACTCATTCTTATCCTTTACGGAATATATAATATGCCAAAGATATTGTTCTGTTTTATCGTTTAAAAAGTTCATCGGTACATTTTCAACCTTTTCAAGTCTTGTAGAAATAAGGGATCTTGTTTCATAACAAGGATATTTTTTATTTTCCACAAAATTCCACCGATGCGTAGAATCTTTTAATTTAAAATATTTCAATAAGGCTTTTTGTTCGATTTCTTTTCTTTTACTTAAAAACTCAAATAGATCAGCATATCTTTCATTATCGTTCAAATAATTAATAGTAACATCGCAATCATCATTTCTACTGTAGATTCGCAGATTATAAATCCATTGCCAAAGTCTAAATTCCTGATATAAAGGATGAGATTTGGGTATAGCTTTTAAGTATTCAATCCTTTCTTCATTATCTACACTATATTTTTTGAACTCAAAAGAGCAATTACTGATTGAGGATTTTTGGCTCTTTAATGGGCGCTGATAAAAAATAATATCATCTGAAAATAGATGAACAAAATCCCTTTTGCTTAATAAAAATATATGATCTTTATTGTTTTTATATAATTCTCTAACACAATCATTATATAAATTTTCACTTCTAAGTTCTGAATGAAATTCTTTTTGTTTCTGGAGGATTTTTTTTAATTCTTCTCTATAGAATTTGCGATCTATTGTACGTATCAACTTACCCCTAATTTTTTGGAATGGACTTTTAAGAAGGTTCTCATATATATATACTCCTACAGTATTACCGCTATTTTCGATTGCTGTTTCAGTTTTTGTCTTAATTTTTTTATAAATCTTGTCTTGTTCCCCTTTACTCATTAAATCAATCTCATCAAAAGTTGGAAGAGGAATTATTCGCCGATTTTCTTTACCTCCTTTATCAGATTTTTTATCTTTAACAATCTTAATTTGTCCGTTTTCATCTAATTCTTCGCTTATAAGAAATTCTTTTTCATTGTTTAACCATTGAGGCTCTAAAGCAAATGTTGCATTATATACCCATCCATTTTCTAAAATAATACTATACCAATTTTTATTTTTACTCTTTTTATCTTTTTCACCTTTTATAATCTGTGTTACTTTTAATGAAATCACATATTCCTTTTTATTTATATTTTCATCATTATCTTCACGGACTTGATAATACCCACGTTTCTGATTAAAGTTTAATAAAATCCAGGCTAATTCTTCTTTTTCAATTTTCTTAGTTAATGCTTTTTTACGAAGAAAATATAATGTCCAGTCGTACGGGATTTTATTTCCATTTGCTACAATGTCGGGCTGATATTGTCGAAAATCATCTAACATTTCTGTAAATGATTTCTTGAAAAGAAAATCAAATTGGATTTTACCATTTGTTCCATTAATAATGGAATTATAAGCTATTTTTGGTTCTGCCTCTTCCTTGAACTTACCTAGTCTTGTTTCAAAATCAATTTGATTAGAATAATGTTGTGGTAAAAACCCTATTATATTTAACACTCTGTGTAAACGCTCTCTTCTAAGCAGATAACGTTCACGTAGTCTTCTTATGCTTCTAAAGTTTGTCCTCTCTGCAGTTTGTGATATTGAGTTTCCTTGCCCAAATTCTCCTAAAATATCTTGACTCATCGGTATAATTCTACTACCCATTCCAATAATTTTGTCATTTTCTTTATCAACTAAAGCCCAACCAATTGAGTTAGTGCCTAGGTCAAGTCCAAGTATATTTTTCATTTCTATCCTTTCTAATTAAAAAAATTTTTATTAAGTTTCGTTTAGCTAATTGAAGCAAATCACAATAAGGATTATTCCGTTGTGAAAACATTTACAATAGTCCCGGTTTTAAGCCGGGATTATTGTTTTAAATTAAAGAACCAAACACCGCTTGATTATTGAGTGCATAATATTACCCGCCAAATCAGCATCCCCTAAATGCGTAAAAGGATTGAGGAAAGAAGGGAATGATATCTTATATATTACTTTGATAAACATACTTCCTCTGCTAACTTAACAAGTAAGAGAAACAAAGGCAACAATTCTGAGTAAATTCAGATCAATAACTTTTTATGTACCTGATCCTTATTTGCAATTTGTTATTACCGTTTAACGAGTAATAATTTTTTTCCTCCTTTAGCAAATTCATTAGTAATTTTATGGTATGAAAAAATTAAAAGGTCTTATCAGACTAATAAGATTTGAGTTACCGCTTGCAGCAGCAATTTGTGTAATGCTTGGTCAGCTTTTTGCTCTTGGAAAATTTGCACCGCTGCATTTAACTCTTTCGGCTGCAATATCCGTTTTTCTTATCTCGGCGTCTATACTCGTTTCAAACGATTACTTTGATGTTGAAACAGATAGAATAAATGCACCACACAGACCCATACCATCTAATGCTGTTACTTCCAATGAAGCACTGCTGCTTGCATCTTTTTTATTAATAACCGGAATAATATTAAGCTATACGATCAGCATTGAGGCTTTATTATTTTCAATCGGTTTAATTGTAATCGGTTTATTATACAACAGAAAATTTAAACCTAATGGTTTAACCGGAAATCTTATGGTTAGTTTTTCTGTAGGTATGACTTTTATTTTTGGCGGATTATCTGTTGGATTACCATTTAATAAAATCGTTCTGTTCTTTGCACTTATTGCCGCACTTGTTGATCTCGGAGAAGAAATTGCTGCTGATTCAATGGATGTTAAGGGTGATCTGCTTATTGACTCGAACTCGATAGCAATCAAATATGGTAAAGAAAAAGCATTAAGATTAAGCGGATTAATTTTTACATCTGTAATATTATTAAGTTTAATACCTTTTTTATTACAGTGGTTTAAGCTGATATATCTTTTACCAATAGCTGTAATGGATTTCTTTATCGGTATTTCAACATATAAACTCATCAAATCAAAAAATGAAGAAGGGCGTAAATATATCCGCTTACTTTATCTTGGAGCTACCTTTGGTTTGTTAATATTTTTATTTATGAGATTGATTGGAGTATAGTTAACTGTTCTTTTCTTAAATTTCCCTTTCAAAAATAATTTTAAAATTTCTTTTTTATGAATCCCTGGAAAGGATTAAAAGATTTACCGCATGATATGTGGGCGCTGTTTTTTACTTCGCTCATTAATCGTTCTGGCACAATGGTAATCCCTTTTCTTGCACTTTATCTTACAAAAAAAATCGGTGTAACACCAACAGAAGCGGGAACTGCATTACTTGTTTACGGAGCCGCCGCTTTTATTGCAGCACCATTAACAGGAAAACTTTCTGATAAAATCGGCTCGATTAAAATAATGCAGTTTTCATTATACGGTTCGGGTTTGCTTTTTTTTATATACTCATTTATATCTGATTATAAACTGATACTTGCCGCAACCTTTGTGCTTGCCGCTGTCAACGAGGCATTTCGTCCGGCAAATCTCTCTTTAATTACCGAGATAGTAACTCCGCCGCAGCGCAGAATGGCTTTTGCATTAAATCGTCTGGCTATTAATGCAGGAATGAGTATTGGTCCGGTTATCGGAGGTTTTTTAACCCTTATTGATTATCATTATCTTTTTTATGCAAATGCTTTCGCTTCAATTGCAGCGGGAGTTTATTTTAATTCTGTCAGATGGTCTTCATTATCACCGGCAGAAGCAGATATTGTTAAAGAAAAACCGAAGATAAAGTTTGGGATATTAAATGATAAACATTTTTTGTTTTTTTTGTTTGCTATCATTCCGGCAAATCTTGTTTTCTTTCAACATCTCGGTGCACTACCGCTTTACATAGTTAATGATCTTAATTATTCCACAGCAGCATTTGGATTGTTCGGTTCGATAAATACTGTATTAATAATCATCGCAGAAGTTCCGCTTAATAATATGATGAGCAATACACCATACAGAAAATCTTTAATGATCGGGGCATCACTTGCGGGCTTGGGTTTTGGCGGATTTGCGATTGCTGGATCTACATTACCGCTTATAATTGCCATAATCATTTTTACATTCGGAGAAATGATTTTTTTCCCAACTACAGCCGCATATACTTCTGAAATTACACCGCCGGAAAGACGCGGTGAATATATGGGGTATTATCAAATGACTTTTAGTTTTGCATTTTCTGCCGGTCCCTGGCTGGGCACTGTTGTTTATGAAAATTTTGGCTCTGCTTTTTTATGGAACTCTGCATTATTTTTTGGTATGATTACAGCAGTATTAATGTTTTTTATTAAAGAAAAGAATCCTTCAAATGAAAACGGAACTGATTAATATTATCAATTATCTTAAACAGGATGTTATTTCAAATATCAGCACAATCGGTTTTATTGAAAACAACCCGATTACAGAGATCATCGAATTAAACAACTCATTTCTGATTAAAGGCTCAAGCGATGTTGATTGGGTTTATATTGTCTGCAATAACGAAGCAGAACTTAAAGCTTTGTTAGAGAAAGCAGGTAACAGCACTTACTTTGCATCAGTAGAAAGCTGGATGATACCTTTTATTACCGGAAAAAGAAAAGCTGAGTGGATACTTACTACGATGCGCTACTTTCTGCCGGATGATGTGGAGATTCCGGTAAATAAAAAAGATGTAATACCTTTAACAACAGATCATATAGGTTTTATAATTTCTCAATCGAACTACAGACAGTTTTTAACCGCTGCTTATGTTGAAGAAAGAATAAACAAATCTATAAGTGCTGCTATAATGAAGAAGAATAAACTTGTAGCCTGGGGTTTAACTCATGACGATGGTGCTCTCGGCTCTCTGCATGTTCTTGACGATTATAGAAAAAAGGGTTATGGTAGAGAAATTCTTCTTTCGCTTATTCATCAAAACAGAAAACTTGGCAGAATTTCTTTTGCACAGATTGAGGAAAAAAATCAAAAGGCAATTAATCTTGTTGAGCAATTAGGGTTTGTTAAAGACAGATTGGTAAGCTGGATTAAATTGATTTAGAAAAATTTTAAATGCTAAAACATTAAAACTCTGAAGTATTATAAAGCTTTGATAATTATTCTTTAATTTTGAAATGTAATTTAATAACTGGTTGTGAAAATGAATTTAATTGACCTGCTTAAAACACAAAGTTCAGAAATTCTGGAAAGCGCTCATCAGTCTTTAAACTGTGCTTATTTAAAATCTTACAGTAAATCTTCACAAAGTGAAAACAGAACAAGACTGTTAAATCTTCTTACATTAACTCAGCAATGTGTAAGTGAAAGAAATCTTCTGCCCATGAAAGAATATTCAGCACAAATTGCAAGAGAAAGATTTAATGCGGGATTTGGCTTGCACGAAGTACACACAGCATTTAATGTTTTAGAAGTAGAGATATGGAACCGTGTTACTAAAAACATTGCACCCGAAAATCTCGGCAAAGCTTTAGGATTGGTAAGCACTGTTCTTGGTGCGGGAAAAGAAGAGCTTGCTTTAACTTATGTTTCGCTTGCAAGCAAATCCAAAACTCCGACACTAAACCTTACTGAACTGTTTGGCAGAAATTAGAAAAAGCTTGGTTGTAAGTCATTCCCACGCAAGCGGGAATCTATTGTTTGTGGTTTAGATTCCGGTTTTCACCGGAATGACATTGCGGGTTAATAATAATTATCTCAGTACTAAAGTATCAGGTCCGGATACTTTATTAATGTGACATCTGCATCTATCAGTATTAAACATAAACTCGCCATTTGCTGTTCTAATTCCATCCGTTGCAGAAAAATAGATTTTTTGCTGGGTACCACAAGCACACATTATGTGAGTAAAGGAATCGTTTAGCACGGTATATTTACCTTCATCAGTAAAATACTGGTCTTGCTGAACATCAAGCTCATCTCCATCAATGTCTTTAATGGTTACTATTAAAGAATCTGCCGGAATCCCAAGCGAATCTACAACAGTTACTATACAATAACGAAACTCCGTTGAACATATACAATCATCATCTAAGACTGAGCATGATACAAAAGCGGACAGAATTAAGAATACAACCGGTCCGGTTTTTATATGGCTTATAATCAACTGATTAAATTTTCTATATAAATTCTTATTAAACTTAATCTTATTTTTGCACATAATCCACAAACAAGTTTTAACAAACCGATGAGTATATTATGCTTGATAACACGGGCAAGAAAATAAAACACCGGACAAAAAAGCAGTTAAGAAAAGTAAGCAGACTTATTAAAAACAAACCAAAAAACATCGGGCTTGCGCCTGGTTCGCTGGTTTATGTTGGTGATAAGGAAAAACAGCCGGTTACAATTACTCTCATTTCTTATAATGACGATAAATTTACTGAGCAAAAAATTTCGCGGGCTGATGAATTGTTTAACCTTAAAGAATCTGATGCTACTAATTGGATAAATGTTGACGGTGTGCATAATATCGGTATTCTTGAAATGATCGGAAAAAATTTCAACATTCATCCGTTAACCCTTGAGGATATTTTAAATACAAATCAAAGACCAAAGGTAGATGAGTATCCAAATTATTTGTATATAGTTTTAAGAATGTTTTTTCTGGATGAAAAAGATAAGTCGTTAAAAAATGAACAGGTAAGTTTGATGCTTACAAAAAATTGTCTTATTACATTTCTTGAAAGTCCGGGAGATGTATTTGATCCTGTTAGAGAAAGAATAAAAAAAGCAGGAACAATAATGCGGAAAAGCGGAACTGGTTATCTTTCTTATGCTTTAATTGATGCTATTGTTGACAGCTATTTTCATATTCTGGAAAAACTTGGCGAAGAAGTCGAGACGCTTGAAGATAATATCGTTTTAAATCCAAGCAAAAATGATATTCAGACTATTCATCTGTTAAGAAGAGAAATGTTATTGCTTCGGCGAGCTATCTGGCCATTAAGAGAGGTGATATCATCTCTGCAAAGAAATGAAGTTGATTTTTTCGATGAGAAAATAAGAATTTATCTGCGTGATGTTTATGATCATACAATTCAGGTTATTGATACAATAGAATCTTACCGCGATATGATCGTAGGCATGCTTGATACTTATCTTTCAAGCACCAGCAACAAATTAAATGAAGTAATGAAAGTGCTTACGGTTATTTCTACAATGTTTATCCCTCTTACTTTTATTGCGGGTGTTTTTGGTATGAATTTTAAGAATTTTCCGGAGCTTGGTTTTGAATGGATGTATCCCTGGGGTTTTTGGGCTTTTACAGTACTAATTATAATCGGTATGACTTTCTTTTTCAAACATAAAAAATGGTTTTAGTGCTTAAAGATGTGTGCTTTAACAAGCGGTTAATTAAAAACTTGCTATTGCTCTGAAAAAGATTATCTTATTATCAAATCAAATTTCTAATAAATTTAAAAACAAATCCTGAGTGCTCTAAGTTTGTTGAGCTTAAAGTTTTTTTCTCAGGTGTTTAGCAGTATAGTTTTATTATTACTTAAACTGTGATCAAAACTAATTTGCGATTACAGTGAACAAGTATTTTTAGTTATCGATTTTGAACAGGAGTTTCGATGGAAAAATATCACATAGTAATAGCTGGCAATGGCGAGCCTGCTTTAGTTTGCGCTTTATCAGCCAGAAATACTTATAGCGATAAAAGTATTGCAATTATTAAACCGGATAGAAGAAATACAATCATTGAGGAAATACTAACCCCGGTTACCGGTGCTTTTAACAATACGTTCAATATCATTTATGATGATATCATCGCCAGAGAGCAAAATAAAATTATTTTAACCAACGGCAGGATTATTGAATTTGAAAAACTTGTTCTCGCCAGCGGATCACGTGCAATTGAACCGCCGATTGAAGGAATAAAAAAGGATGGAGTAATTCTGATAAACAAAGACGTTGAACTGATAAGAAAGACAAAAAAGGAAGCTGTTTGTGCTGAGAATATTGTTGTTTATGGCGGCGGCTATATCGGTGTAGAGCTTTGCGATGAATTGCTTAGGTTAGGTAAGCGTGTTACTATCATCGAAAAATCAACGAGGTTAATGCCGTCTTCTTTTGATGCTGAGATAAGTTTTGAAATAAAAAAAGTAATTGAAAATCTTGGCGGTCGTGTTATACTTGATTCCAAGATCAGACAGGTTATTGGTCTTGATGCTGTTACAGGTGTTAAGTTAAGCTCAGATGAGGTAGTGGATTGTGATTTTCTAATGATCTGTGCCGGCTCAAGACCAAATGTTGATATAGCTGAAAAGCTTGGAATTATTTACGATAAAGACAGAGGAATTCTTATTGATGAATACTTTAGAACATCTGATAAAAATATTTATGCGGTGGGGGATTGTGCTGCAAAACATGATTTTTTTGCAAGCGACTTGTCAAACGTTTTAACTTATTCTTCCAAATTAGAAGAAGCAAAACTACTCGGAGCTAATTTATATTCAATAATTTTTAACCGTGGAAAAATGATCAGCTATCTATCTGAAAAGACGGATATAAAATCAAAAATTCTAACCGAACTAAAAAAATTGGAGATAACCGATGACTCAGAGACTTATTTACATTTGTCAAAATTGTAAAAATGAGTGGAGTGCAGAAGATAAATCAAAAGCATGCAGATTCTGCGGAAGTTTAAAGGTTTATAAAAGCTATAAACATCAGCGGGCTGCTAAAAAAAGCAGAAGCAAACAGCGGTGGGCTTACAAAACAAGATAACGCCATATAATTTTCTGTTTTTTAATTTACCTTCCTATATTTGTCCCGGACAACATTAAATTTTAGTATTAATTTTTATCACTACTTCCGGAACATGTTTAATGACAAAGAATAAAAGACCCTCCTGGGATGAATACTTTTTAAAATTAGCAATGCTTGCATCTGAAAGAGCAACCTGTCCGAGAATGCACTGCGGATGCGTGCTTGTTAAAGATAGGTTTGTTCTTGCAACCGGCTACAACGGCTCTCTGCCCGGTCAACCGCACTGTGAAGATGTAGGATGCTTAATAGTTGATAACCATTGTGTGCGGACAAATCATGCTGAAATAAATGCACTGGTTCAGGCAACAAGACAGGGAGTTAATGTTTTCGGTGCAACTGCTTATATTACAAATATGTCCTGTACAACCTGCGCTAAAGCATTAATAGCTGCCGGAATAAAACGTGTTGTTGTGTTTTCGGATTTCCACGATACTCTTGCTACTCAATTTTATTCGGATGCCGGGGTTGAAATTGTAAAAATGGATATGCCCGATACACAGATAAATTACGATCTGGCAAACTATTCATCTGCAAAGAAAACTGAAAAGTCTCTGTAATTATTTAAATCTTACTTAAAAATTTATAGACTTAGCAATATGCCAAAACTGCGGAGAGAAGTCTGAACACAAGGGTTAAATCAACGCTCAGGATTTTGAAAAATATTTTTTAATTGAAATTGCTTTCTTATATAACAGAGAGTTTTTGTTCAGGAAAATATATTTATTTGCGCCTTTCGGAAAATAATACCATCTTATTTTTCCATAAGCATTTGAACATTTTTTGGAATGATTAATCATAAACTCAATCGGGTCCGGTTCGTGATTTTTAATCAAATAAAATTCAATTTCATAAAGAACATCTGTAAAAATCTTCTTTAATAAATCAACATCATCATCAAAGTTTAGTAAAAACTCAACAATAAAGGTCTTATGATTACTGATCCCAATCCTTGCAACAGGTCTGTATATATAACCATACTTAAGCTCGAAGTAACGATTGGACATATCCACTTTGCCGGGCTGCCAGCTCCAGTAATCTTCAGCCATTCTTCTGAACCGGAATTGTTAATGGATGAGTTTTTGTATTAATAGCGGATTCTAATAAATTCAACTCACACCTGCAATGTTTTCTCTTTGTAAAAAAGAAACAGCTTTTTTCAGCTCAAATATTATCATCCTGCAAACTTATAAATGGATAAAATACTTTATGAGCTTTGTGCCGGTTTATGCTGACTTACAAATTTATTATAAAGCAGCAGTCCGATAATTGTAACAACACCAATCATACTAAAAACTATCCATAAGGTTGCCGGCTGATTAAGTTTATCAACAAAATGCACATAAAGATTTGCACCAAGTATTCCGCCGATAAAGCTTCCTAAAACTCCATACAAAAATGAGTAGCCCAGGTATAGAGCCTTTTTATCTTCGGGTGCGATCAATCCGACATAACTAATAAACTTTGGATGAGCAGTCATTTCGCCGATTGAAAAAATTGTAATGCCGAGCATAAAAATCCAGATATTGGTATTAATAGCGAGTATAGCCATACCAGCAGTGCCCATTGCAATTCCGGCAATCATTGTGGGTAAGGCTTTTGTATGTTTTACTATATTTGAAACAATAATCTGAAGTAAAATAATTGTTCCGGCATTAATTACCGTAACATGTTCAACATCAAATTTCCAGTTTAGGCTAACTCCAATTCCGTTAAATAATCCGTTAACAAAATTGTTCAGTGATGTAGCATCAACATATTTTTGAACGTACCACAAAACGGAATCAAACATCTGGAAGTAAAGGATCCAGAAACCTGAGTAAATAACAATCAATCCGATAAATCTGAAATCGGTTAGAACTAAAGCAGCTCCTTTTAAAACCTCAGCAAGTGTTTTTGCGCTTTCCGGTCTTTTGGGTTCTTTGTATATAAAAAATGTGGGAATAAGCATTGCGGCGGTTCCAATAGCAGATGCAACCATTACATATTGCCAGCCAAAAGCATTTTTAATATAAGGAACAAGAATCAGCGGGAATAAAAATGCGCCAAGATTTATTGACCAGTAAAAGATCCCAAAACCAAGTGTGCTGTTGCTTTCATTAGTTTCGCGTGCAATAGTTCCGGATATCATTGGTTTAAAAGCACCTGCACCGATAGCCATAATAATCAAGCTTCCAAAAACCATTGCATATTCTGTAGTCTGGCTGGTAAGAAAATACCCCAATCCTAAAAAGATAAATGCAAATGTTAAAACCCGTTTATAACCAAACCTGTCTCCGATTGCTCCTGAAAGAATTGGAAGGATATAAAGCATTGGCTGAATAACACTTTTAATTACTCCAACACTTTCTTTTGTATATTCTAATTGATCGGTCATATAAACAGAGAGAATGCTCATCATTCCGTAATATGAACCGCGTTCAAAAAATTCCATTACTATTACTATCCAGTAATTGAGCGAGAATGATTTGAATACAGATTTTTTAGCTTGTTGTTCAGTCATCTTTTATCCGTTTTATGTTTTATGGTTTGGATTATTGAGTGCAAAATTAGTGAAATGAGAGTTAAGAAATAACAAAAAAAGGCGATTCTGTTTTGAATCGCCTTTTAAAATAATCACTCGTCAGAGTTACTTGATCAGAACCATCTTCTTGGTATCGGTAAAGGTTTTGCCTTCTCCAACTGCTTTCATCTGATAAATATACGTACCGGATGTAAATGCTGAAGCATTGAAGCTTGCTTTCTGATAACCAGCTTCCATTGTTCCGTTAACAAGCGTAGTGACCAATTCACCAAGCGTATTGTAAATAGAAATTGTTACATCAGCTTTTTCGGGCAGTGAATATTCAATTGTTGTAACCGGATTGAATGGATTTGGATAATTTTGATAAAGCGTATAATGATCGGGTGTGCTTACATCAACCTCTATAACAGGAGAATATTCAAATGTTCCATCCAGATCAATTTGTTTCAATCTGTAGGAATAACTTCCGACAGCAAGTCCCTTATCAATAAAACTATAATTTGTTACTTCGGTTATTGTTCCTTTGCCGCTGACAAACGATACATTGGTCCACTCGCCCGATCCTTTGCGTTGTCTTTCAACCTGAAATCCCGAGTTATTTGTTTCTGTTGCGGTTGACCAGCTAATATTAACATTGTTTCTGTCTGAAATTGCTGTAAATCCTGTTAACTCAACAGGGATTATTGTTATCTGCATTGTTACAGGAACGGTAACCAGCGGATTAACGGGGTCGTTGCTTGCTATGTTCAAATCCATTGAATAATTACCAAGCGGAAAATCTTCGCTCTTAAATGTTAATACAACTTTAGCACTGTTGCCATTAAATAATGTTCCGCCGCTTACGTCGTTAGTAAGCCATTCTGGTTCAGCAGAAAATTGCAGTGCTTTATTATTGGCAACATAATTGGCATTGTAAGCAACCAGCAATCCAACTGTACCTGCTGCATTTTCAATTCCAATTGTAGCCGAGTTAAGAGTGCCGCTCATATTATTATAATAAACCATTATCTTGCCGCTTGAGTAGAGAACTACCTGAAATGTTAAAGACCCCTGATTGGAATATCTGTGCCAGCCGGTAAACTGCACTATAAACCTGTTGCCGTCTTGTTTATAATGAACCGTACCGGAAGATACACCGTCAAGATCATCCCAGAATGGTGCGATAAATTCATTTGGTACTGCGGTACTTGGGATTGTAGCATTTGTATAAATGTTAGACGTAATTGGTGAAAATAATATTACTCCATTTGAACTGACATATATCTGAGTCTTAATATTTCCATAAAACTTAAAGTTAAAGCCTAATGGAAACGGTCCTGCATATCCTTCATCTTTCGGGTTAAACGTGCTGGTTGCAGTCCAGTTTGTTACTAATGTTCCGGTAGAAACAATATCATCCCAAACATATTGAGGTCCGTTGGGTTCATCACTATCAATCCACTTATAACCAAATAAATCTGGTCCTCCTTGACCATCAATACTGACTCCGCCAATTTCCTTTGGATTATCCTTATCATCGTTACTGTTAATATCCGCACTGTTTCCAACCTGTGGAATTAGATAGGTGCTTATTGAACTTTCAGGGAAAGTATTGTTTTCCAATGTAACAGTAAAATCTAAAGTAGATAGATTTGCAGAAACATTGGATATTGTAACAGTATCAACAACTATTTCAGCGGGATTTAATGTATGATGTATGCTCATCGGAGAAACAGATATTTGCGGAGCGCCTAATGTTGTTCCGCTGGCATTATTTGATAATCCTGACCAGTTGCTCCACACATCTCTTGACTTAATAGAAAAATAATATGTTGTTGCAGCACTTAATCCTTCAACTAAATAATTCTCTGTTGCACCTGCAGTATCAGGCATTGCTGTAAACGGTAATTGAGTTGCGTTATTAAACGCTGTAGTATCGTTAATAGGAGATGTAGAATATCGAATATCATATCCGGTAACTCCATTCATTGAAGAATCGTAAGGAACGGTCCATTGCAGCGTTAAAGAATTAGAAGTAGGAGAGCCAGCCGATAAATCAACAATTGGATCCGGGGCAGTTGTGTCTGGTGTACCCAAACTTAAAAATGCTGCATAAACATCAATCAGTCCCATTCCATAATTGTTATCTTCTCCGGGTGTGCCAAGATCAACTGCTGTGTTATAAAGAGCCTCTAAAATTTCTTTTCCGGTTAAATTCGGAGCAAATTGTTTTAGCAGAGCAACTGCGCCTGCTACGTGCGGTGCAGCCATAGAGGTTCCGCTTAATACTGTATAACCGGTAGCTGAACCAGAAGACCTTACATTAACACCAGGTGCCGATACTTCGGGTTTTATCAGCAATGAGCCGGTTCCGCCGCAAAGTGAAGGACCACGGCTTGAAAAACTTGCAATAGGGTTATTATTACCGCCGATATAAAGAGCACCATCAATTGCTGCTGTAGATAAAACGTTAACGGTGTTTGTGTTTATATTTTTTGGTTTTGTAATTGTTGATGAGCCGGGTCCGCTGTTTCCGGCAGAAAATATTACAGCAATACCAGCAGCTTCTACTGCATCTAAGGTGGTTTTATAAATACCTGAACATTCATTTGAAACATCCGGATCGTACCAGCTATTGCTTATTGCATCCGGCATATCATTAATTGTTGACGGATTTCCATCTGGATTCATTGCCCATTGAAAAGCTGCAATTGAGTTTGATGTATGAGGGCTTGAACATATAGTTTTTGCAGCAATCCATTCGGCACCGGGTGCAACCCCAACAGTATCACCGGTAAGCGGCGACCAGCCTGTCATAGTACCTACGGTATGGCTTCCGTGTCCATCGCAATCGCTTGGGGTTGTTGTTCCGCCACCTGGATCAAACCAGGCTTGGTTATGCGGTACATGATTACCTCTCCATTTATGCTGCAAAGCTGGATGGTTTGGATGAACACCAGTATCAATACCCATAACTAATCTGCCCTGACCGGTAATTCCCTGAGCCCAGAGAAGGTGTGCGTTGATTATTCTTAAACCCGGCTCAACAGACTCAGTATTTTCAGGAATATAATCATCGCCGGCAATTGGTCTGTCTAATTCGATTAAAGCATCAATATCAATCTCTGCTACATCCAATCTGTTCATCAGCTCATAAATAACACTCGGTTTTGCTTCTATAACGAACATATTAGAAATCCAGAATGATTTAAACGAATAAACATCTGCCGATTCGTATTTTGATGAAAAGTAGTTGTTTAATTCACCCTGCGTTCTTTCAGCATTTTGCTGCAAAGCTGTAATAACCTGATAGGCTCTTTGCTGTAATGATGCTTTCTCTGTGTAAAGTTGTTGATCCAGGGTAGCAAGATCAACCTGAGAACGAAGTAAAACAATTACCTGAAGGTAATCATCCTGTCCTGCTCTGTTAAGAGCATCTTGCAGTCTGCTGCTTATTTCAACCTGTGAAAACCCAGTAGATGAAATCAGAAGAAGTGCAAGGAAAAGTATTAATTGTTTCAAGGTACCACTCCTTATTGTTTGTTAGCGAAAGTTAATAACTAAAACTGAAGACAACAAATTTTTTGATTTTCTACTTTGAAAAGTTTGAGATTTTCTAAAGATCTTTTAAAAGAAAATTGCTTTTTTAAGTATTGGACTATACTTTTAGAACAAGAAAAATAGTTCAATATATTTTTTAGGCGCTTGACTACAGAATTAAATGACATAGAACTGTTCAAAAGAATTCTAAACAAAGACTCAAAGGCTCTCGAGGCTCTTTACGACAGATATTCACCCGTCTTATTTACTTTTATAAAAAGAATTGTAAATGATACAGCAATCGCTGATGGGGTTCTTGCTGATGTTTTTGTGATTATCTGGCAAAAAACATCCAAGCTAAATTTTGAGCATCATAATCCCTATGCTGTATTAATTAATCTATGCCGCAATAAAGCTCTTGATACTTTGAGAAGAGCTCAAAATATAGAGTTGCCCGAATATACCGGTGACTTTGAAGATGAGTTTATTTTACCGAAACTTTCTATTCATACACCGCAAAACGATCTATCGAAAATTTTGCTGAATAGAGAAAAAATACAGTTCGCAATTCATAGTTTAACTGAAGCGCAGCAGTATGTAATATCATTAGCTTATTACGATAGTTTAACAGAATCTGATATTGCTGCCAAACTGAACATTCCGCTTTTAACAGTTAAATCTAAAATACGGGTAGCACTTAACAGCATAAAGGAAAACCTTGCCAAAGAGGGAATCCAATGATAGATGAGCAAAAAATAATTGGATTGCTTCAGGCAAAGGCATTGGGCTGTCTTGATCCTTCTGATGAAAAAATACTTTCTGAATTTATTGATGGAGGACATTTATTTCCCTGGGATGAATTAGGTACTTTTCAAAGTATTGCTTCGCTATTACCCGTTTCGCTTCCATTAGAACAGCCTGATCCATCATTAAAAGATAAGATCGCTTTGCGTTTAATTAAGTTAACCGAAGAAATTCGCGCTCAGAAGATTATTGAAGAAGAAAAACAAATACCGCCCGAAGCAGAAATTAACTTACCACAAGAACCGGATTTTATCGAAGAAGAATCTGAACAGCAGGTTGAAGAAATTAATGACCTTCCAGAATTAACTCCTGAACAGCATGGAGATTTTGAAGAGGTTACCGGAATTAAAATAAAAATGCCAGATGTTATTGAAGAAGAGTTTAAGCAGCAAGTCGAAGAATTAAATGACTCTCCGGAATCAACATCAGAACAACACAGAGATTTTGAAGAGGTTGCCGGAATTAAAATAAAAATGCCAGATGTTATTGAAGAAGAGTTTAAGCAGCAGGTCGAAGAATTAAATGACTCTCCGGAATCAACATCAGAACAACACGGAGATTTTGAAGAGGTTACCGGAATTAAAATAAAAATGCCCGATGTTACTGAAGAAGAGTTTAAGCAGCAGGTCGAAGAATTAAATGACTCTCCGGAATCAACATCAGAACAACACAGAGATTTTGAAGAGGTTGCCGGAATTAAAACAGAAATTCCGGATATTATTGAGGAAGATAATTTCAATATGGAAATTGAGGAAGCAACTTTTAATCTTGATGATGTTGCTTTACCCGATTATGAATCAACAAGCTCAACTGAAACTGATTTTGATCAAATTGAGCAGCCCGGTATAGAAAACATTACCGAAAAACCTTTTGAAGAACCTATAATTGAAACACCTCCGATTGATACTATTGAAACTTTTAAAGAATCATCAGCCGAAACATCTATTGATGATATAATTGAATCAACTGTAATTGATGGGGTTGAATCATTTAACGAACAATTTACTGAAGAGCAGGAAATTGAAGAAGCATTTGAAGAACCGCTGACTAAAACACAGTCTTCAGATATGGCTGAACAATCAGAAGAACAGCAGATTGAATCTGTATCAGCCGGAATATACGCTCAAACTATTGAACCTCTATTAGACAGCGAAACAGTTGTTGAATCAACTGAAAAAATTTCAGAGGAAACAACTGAACAAGTTCAAGATAAAGCCGTACTGGAAACAAAAGAGATTTCAGGGTCTGATTCTGAAAAGCAACCGGATATTACAAAACGGAGTGTTGCTGATAAAATGTTTAAAGCAATTGAACAGGATTTTGATTCACTCAGATATCATTACGAAAGAAGTGAAGCAAAACTTAAACGAGGCTTGTTTGTTTCTTACATAATTATTGCAGTGCTGTTTTTACTGCTCATCTTTTCGTTTTTTAAACTCAGCGGCGATATAAACAATTTGTTGGATGAAATTAAAAGCCTTAAGAAAAATACAAGTTCATCTTTATTGAACGAAAAGAAAGTTAATTCATTTTATCAATTCTTCGGTTGAACCGATAAGATATCATACTGATAACTGCCGCTGCTAAAATTATTATTAACCAGTAACTTTTTAATATAGAAAAAACAGCCGAGGAAAATAATTCTATATTAGCGGTTCCTTTATCCCAGATAAGCCAGATAGCTGCAATAATAATTAAGACTGAAAGAATCAGCGAAGCTTTGTTGAGACGAACCAGTAAATTACCTGTTAAAAGACTAACTCCAAGAATAAACAAAGAGGCGGGTATAAATATCTTTTCGAATCCAATAATCTCATATCTTGTAAAAACAAACAATACAGAACCGCTTAAGAAAAGCACTGAGCCGATAAAAACTCCGGGAAGATGCTTTTTAGCGTATGATGAATAAAAGAATCCTATTCCAATAATAATTAACAGATATGAAGAAATAATTAAAACGTTTGCTGTTAAAATTCCGCTGATAAACAATAAAAATAAAATTACTGCCAGAACAATCAGAAGTTTATTAAATTCGTTTGAGTTCATTATAAAATTCTTTGACCCATGCTTGAAGCTATCAAATCAGCGGCAAAAACAGCGCTGCTGTTTTTAACATCAAGAATTGGGTTCACCTCCGCAACACCAAGTGAAGACATGCATCCGCATTCTGCTATTGATTCCATCAACAAGTGAGCCTCGCGATAATTTAATCCGCCGGGCACTGGGGTACCAACTCCGGGTGCAAAATTCGGGTCAACACTATCAACATCAAAACTGACATGAATATGATCAATCTTTTCTTTGAATTGTTTTAAAACACGGCTTATAATTCTATGAATTCCAAGTTTATCAACATCGCTCATAGTATAGACGGCTGGATTAAGTTTTTTGATTATTTCTCTTTCCTCAATATCAATACTTCTGGCAGCAATAATAGTACAATTTTCCGGTTTTAACTTTGGTGCAAATCCGTAAAAATCAACAAGCTCCGGATGCCCAAGCCCCATTGAAGCAGCAAGCGGCATTCCGTGAATATTTCCGGAAGGAGTCGTTTCATCCGTATTCATATCTGCATGAGCATCTATCCATATTACACCGAGGGTTAAATTATTTTTTCTGCAGTAGGATGAAATTCCCGCCAGCGTACCCAAAGCCATCGAATGATCGCCGCCCAAACAAAGCGGAAACTTATTCTGCTCTAAAACTTTTTCAATTCTTGCAGCAAGTTTTCTGGATGTTTTTAAAATTTCATTCAGGTACTTAAGCTTTGGATTGATAATTTTTTGTCTTTCCATTATTTCAATGTTGATATCGCCGGTATCTTCTACTTTATAACCTAATGCTCTTAGTTTGCTTTCTAATCCTGCTATTCTTAAAGCAGATGGACCCATATCAACGCCTCGTCTTCCGGCACCAAGATCAACCGGGAAACCAATTATTGAAACTATTTGTTCTGTTTGTTTGATCATAAATGTTGATTTTGTTTTTAACAAGTTAATAAGATTGAGGCTAAATTACCATTGAATAAGACTCTTCTATTAACATCATTTCAGCTCTGTTTGCTCTAAAACAAATTTTATTTATTAACAGCATAAACAAAACACGGACACATATACTAAATCAATTTGAAGGAGTGCTACAACAGATATTTGGGCTGCAGGTTCTCAAATATATTATAGATTGTTTTTTGTAAACTCTGATAATATGATGTTCTAATATATTATGAATTTTGACAAACCAAATTCCTCTAATGAGTTGGGTTTATTCTCAAATATTCACCGCTACAATCCTTATATTTTGATGGTAATTAAATATCTTTATTTAAAATAAAGGCTATCAATGCTCGGTTATGAAAGCGAACCGCTAATAAGTGTTGGAATCCTGACAGAAAAGAAAATCAAGTTTGAATTATACGGGGATTTCAGTTCATACGGATTTAAAAATTTCTTCAGCGGAAAATTTGAAGCAGAAATTATTAACGGCAGAATCGTTTGTAAAAGCGATAAGGATAAAATAGAAATTACAAACGAAATAATT
Source organism: Ignavibacteriota bacterium (assembly GCA_013285425.1). Lineage (GTDB taxonomy): Bacteria > Bacteroidota > Ignavibacteria > Ignavibacteriales > Ignavibacteriaceae > IGN3. The sequence continues at coordinate 3,302,881 of CP053447.1, read as the reverse complement.
TTTGAACCTCAGGAACCGGATAATGAATCTTTTCTTATCCGTGATGTAATAATTGGTGTAAAGTTTCACTGGGAGCGGAAAGAAAAACAGCGCTTTACACACTCATTAAAGCTTCTTAAAGATGATGATAAAATAGCAGTAATAAATATTATTCCGATTGAAAAATATTTAATGAGTGTTATCTCATCAGAGATGAGTGCAAAATGTTCTTTGTCATTATTAAAGGCAACTGCTGTTGTTTCCCGAAGCTGGCTTCTTGCACAAATTGAAAAATCCAAAAGAATACAAACCGAACATATTAATTATCATACAACACATCAAACAAAAGATGAGTATATAAAATGGTACGACAGAGAGGATCATAAATTATTTGATGTTTGTGCAGATGATCATTGCCAGCGTTATCAGGGTGTAACCAAAATGACTTCTGAGGCTGTCAGAAAAGCTGTCGAACAAACCGCCGGCATTGTTCTGCTTGAAGATAATAAAATACTTGATGCACGCTTTTCAAAATCTTGCGGCGGAATATCAGAATCTTTTGAAAACGTCTGGGAACCGGTAAAACATCCTTCCTTAAGCTCGGTTTATGATTATAAATTTGTTGCTGATGATTTTGATGATGATTTTTCTATAGAGCAAAATGCTGAAAAGTGGATTAAGGCAAGTCCGCCCGCTTTCTGCAATACAACAGATCAGAAAATATTAAATCAAATTCTTTTGGATTACGATCAGGAAACAAAAGATTTTTATCGGTGGGAAGTGCATTATACTCAACAGGAATTATCAGCCCTTATTAGAAAGAAAAGCGGAATTGATTTTGGATTTATTAAAGACCTTATTCCCGTTGAAAGAGGATTTTCATCACGTCTGATTAAACTGAAAATAATTGGAACTGATAAAACTTTAACTGTCGGAAAAGAGCTTGAGATAAGAAGAATGCTTTCAGAAACGCATCTTTACAGCTCCGCATTTATTGTTGAAAAGTTTGGAGATGTTAACGGAGTTCCTGAAAAATTTATTTTACGCGGAGCAGGATGGGGACATGGTGTAGGGCTTTGTCAAATAGGTGCAGCTGTAATGGCTGAAAAGGGTTATCAATTTGATGAGATTGTCATTCACTACTTTAAAGATGCCGTGTTGAAAAAGATTTATTAATGAATGAGTGTAAGTTTACAGGTTTAGGTGCTTTTAAATGAAGGTTTTATATTCATGTTTATCCAAAAGCTGGGGTGGTATGGAAATGGTCGCGATTACCGGAATTAAGCAGCTTTTAAAATATAATATAAAAGTAGGGCTTCTTTGTCTTGCGGAATCACGGATCCAAATAGAGGCAAATAATTTGGGAATAATTATTTATCCGATTAAATCCGGCAGAATTCCTAATCTTTTTTCAAGCCTAAAAATTAGTTCAATAATTAAATCCGGTTCTTTTGATTTAATCCACAGCCATTCCTCAAAAGACCTTTGGCTGATAGTTCCGGCTTTAAGTTTTCTTAAATCCGGAATTCCGCTTGTATTTACAAAACATCTGGAATCATTTATTGTTAAGAAAAATTTTCTACACAACCGGATCTATAAGCGCGTCGATTGTGCAATTGCCATCAGCTCTGTTATTAAAGAAAACTTATTAATAACCACATCTTTAAAAGAAAACAAAATAAAAATTGTGTACAACGGAGTAGATTTAGAAAAATTTAATCCGGATAATGCTGTTAGAAGTAAACTTAGAGATGAAATAGGAGTTGATAAAAATAATTTACTGATCGGAATGACAGGAAGATTCAGCCCCGGGAAAGGACACGAGGATTTATTATTAGCAATAAACAGATTGAATAAAAAATATCCTCAGATAAAATATGTTATTGTCGGTGAAGCAAGCCGCGGAGAAACTGAATATGAAAATAATATTAAACGGCTTGCAGAAGAATGCGGAATTAAAAATATCACTTTTACCGGATATCGGACAGATATTCCAGACGTGCTTGCTGCGCTTGATATCTATGTTTTCCCTTCACATGCAGAATCTTTTGGCGTTGGGCTGATTGAAGCAATGGCTTTGTGTAAGGCTTCAGTTGCTTCAAATAGCAGTGGTGTGCTTGATATTGTAGATGATAAAGTTGACGGATTATTTTTTAATTCAAAAGACGGATATGATCTGGCAGATAAAATAGAAATTCTTATCAACGATTCAGAGCTGAGAAAAAGACTTGGAGAAAATGCACGCAAAAAAATCTCAGCTAAATTTGATTTGACACTGGTTACCGGACAAATTATTAACACTTATAAACAACTAATTAAATAAGTTAATGAAAATATTTGCGGATAATACTATTATTAAAGATTTCATCAATCAGAACAACTATTCTGATGCATCAAAAACCTTGTTTGAAATTCAAAAAAACGATTGGCAGATGTTAAAGAACGGGGTTAACTCGCTTTCAGCAGTTAAAACAAAATCTTTTCAATTTGATGGATTTAAAATAAAAGCTCAGTTTAATGCGGGCAGAATGACATCTACATCTGCAAAAGTTGATTCAAAATCCATAAGCGAAAGAAAATGTTTTTTGTGTGTTGAAAATTTACCGGAACAGCAGCGCGGCATTTTGTATAATAATTATATAATCCTTTGTAATCCGTTTCCAATATTTCCTGAACATTTTACGATTACACATAAAGAACATCAGCCGCAAAGAATTGTTGATACATTTTCAGATATGATCGATATAAGCAGGGATCTTTCTGAATATTATTCTGTTATTTATAATGGACCAAGATGCGGTGCTTCTGCTCCGGACCATTTACATTTTCAGGCAGGCAATAAATTTTTTATGCCTATTGATGATGAATTTCATCTGATTAAAAACGAGTACGGAAAAGAAATATATGAATCTGATGATCTTTCAATGTTTGCAGTAGATGACGGAATAAGAAAATTTATCTCAATTGAAAGCATAGATAGAGATTTATTGATAAAAACATTCAGCCGGTTTTATAAAATATATTCTGAGATAATGAATGAAGACCGCGAACCGCTGATGAATCTTATAAGTTTTTATGAAGCTGAATATGGCTGGAGAGTAATTATATTTTTAAGATCAAAACACCGCCCGGCAGCATTCTTTGCTGAAGATGAAAGTAAAATGCTGGTGAGTCCTGCTGCTATTGATATTGGGGGAGTATGCGTTTTCCCGAGAGAAGAGGATTTTAACAGAATTACAAAAGAGCAGCTTGCAGATATCTTTAAAGAAGTTTTTGTGGATAGAAGTGAATTAGAAAAAATTATTATTGAGTGCACTAAAATATAATTCGATTTTCAGGTTATTTTATCAAACTAACATTTGATCGTCAAAAACCAATCAAAAAGATTTTTCCAATAATTAAACTTTCTCTTAAGTGGTTCTTCTTATTCGCTTATTGATTATTTTACACTGTTAATTTTAGAAAATATGTCTTATGAAATCAATTAATAAACCTGCTTTATTATTGCTGCTTTTTATATTGCTGATAACTCATTCCCTAACCGCCCAAGAATTATATATTAACGAGTTTATGGCTTCGAACTCAACAACGATTAAAGACCCTGATTTTAATAATTATGCTGATTGGATTGAGATATACAACTCTGGAACCGCCCCGGTAAACTTAAAAAATTATTATTTAACTGATAATTTATCACAACCGCAGAAGTTCAAAATACAGATAGATCTTTTTATTCCGGCAAATGGATATGTAATTATCTGGGCAGATGATGCAAACACCGGTAATCACACAAACTTTAAACTAAGCGCTGGCGGCGAAAGTATCGGATTATACAGTCCGGCTTTACAATTAATAGATACAATAAACTTTGGCGCACAACAAACAGATGTATCTTTTGGCAGATTCCCTGATGGAACAAACAACTGGTATAAATTTTCACCATCAACACCGGGCAGCGAAAATCTTGAATCCGGAATATTCAATCTTCTTCCGTCTCCAATAATATCTTTGCAGAGCGGATTTTATTCTTCACAAATTACTGTTACTGCTTCGCATACTCTATCTGGTGTTACAATTCGTTATACACTAAACGGAAAAATTCCTTCTGATGCAAGTGATGTTTATTCAATACCGCTGCAGATCGATTCAACATCAGTATTAAGAATCCGTGCTTTTAAAAACGGATATACACCAAGTTTAACTGAAACAAGAACTTATTTTATCAATGAATCGACTGATCTTCCTGTTTTTTCTCTTGTAACTGATCCGGATAATTTTTTTAGCGATACATCAGGAATTTATGTTGCAGGAACAAATGGAATAATCGGCAATTGCAGCACAGAGCCAAAAAACTGGAATCAGGATTGGGAACGACCAGTTAGTCTGGAATTTTTTGAATCTGATAAATCATTAGCGTTTAGTGTAAATGCAGGAGTTAAAATTTTCGGAGGATGTTCAAGACTCTATGCACAAAAATCGCTGGGTTTTTATTTTAGAAAAATTTACGGCACTGATAAATTAAGATACCGCCTGTTCGATGATTCCCCGATTTCTGAATATAACAACTTTATTCTGAGAAGCTCCGGACAAGACTGGTGGCGAACTATGTTCCGCGATGCAATGGCTCAGACACTTATAGAACAAGGAATGAAATTAGATTATCAGAACTACCGCCCATCTGTTTTGTTTATTAACGGAGAGTACTGGGGAATTCATAATATAAGAGAAAAGCTCAATGAGCATTATGTTTATTATCATCACGGTGTAAACAAGGATAATATTGACCTGATCGAAATTGGAAAGGGAGTCGCCGGTGCCAATGGTGATTTAGTTGCATATAATAATATGATTACATTTCTTTCAACAAAGAATATGGCTCATCCGGCAAATTATGAATACATTAAATCTATAGTGGATATTGATGAATACATTGATTATCAGATAGCAGAAATATACTCGGCTAACGGCGATTGGCCCGGTTCAAATATGAAATTATGGCGCGAGCATGTTGATGGTTCCAGGTGGCGCTGGATAATCTATGATCTTGATTTTACTTTCGGCGGAAACTCTGAAGGACTGGCTACAACTAACACATTAGAACAAGCAACTGCTACAAACGGACCAAGCTGGCCTAATCCCCCTTGGTCAACATTGATGCTTAGAAAACTACTTGATAATCCTGATTTTAAAAATGAATTCATACAAAGATTTGCTGCCCATGTTAATACCACATTCGAAACAAATCATGTTCTTGCAGTAATTGACAGTATGGCAAATGATATCGCTTCAGAAATTCCAAGACATAAAGAGCGCTGGACTCAGTCAATTTCCTATGGTCCGACATGGCAGTATCTTATAGATATAATGAGGAATTTTGCAATTGAGAGACCTGCTAACGTCCGAAACCACTTTTATGCTAAGTTTGGTATTAGCGGATCAAACACATTAACAATAAGCAGAAACAATACCGAGTGGGGTAAAGTATTTACAAATACTGTAGAAATTAAAAACAACGGATCTGTCAATACTTTCTTTAAAGGAATTCCGATCAAAATTAAAGCAATGCCAATGCCGGGATATAGATTTGTAAACTGGCAGGGAATATCAAATTCAACGTCTCCTGAAATAACAATTATATTAAACTACAACACAAATTTAACCGCAGTATTTGAGCCTGATGATTTAGCAGTAACTTCAATTGTGATAAATGAGATAAATTATAAATCATCTTCAGTTTTTGATACTGAAGACTGGGTTGAGTTTTATAATCCCGACAATAATCCGGTTGATATTTCAGGCTGGAAATTTCTTGATGATAATGCTTCCAATCAGTTTACTTTTCCAGCCAACACAATCATTGCTGCAAAAGATTACTTTGTTATCTGCAGAGATACTGCAAAATTTAAAGCACTATATCCAGACCATACAAAGATACTTGGCAACTTTAATTTTGGCTTGAGCAGTGATGGTGATCAGGTAATATTAAAAGATAATTCGGGAAATATTGTTGATGAAGTTGTTTATTCATCTACAGGTAATTGGACCTCACTGCCAAATGGAAACGGACCGACGTTATCGCTGATTAATCCTCAGTTTGATAATTCATTGCCAGAAAACTGGCGTGCTTCAGGAATGTATGGAACACCCGGATATTTAAACGACGTTTACACAAAGACTGAAGAAGAGAAGAGTCTGATTCCACAGGAATTTATTTTATTTCAGAATTATCCAAACCCATTTAATCCTGTAACAACTATAAAATATGATCTTCCGGTTACAAGCAATGTATCGTTGACAGTTTATGACATAATAGGAAGAAAGATAAAAGAACTGGTAAACACTAAACAAGCGGCAGGGAAATATGAACTTCGTTTTGATGCGTCTAATCTTGCCAGCGGTGTTTACATTTACAAACTGCAGGCAGCTGATTTTATGAGTTCGAAGAAGATGCTGCTTTTAAAATAATAACATCTAAACTATTTGAGCTTATAACTCACCCCCTTCTTTTTCAAAAGAAGAAAAGAAGGGGAGTGAGCGATTAAGTTACCTTAAAGATAACTCTTCCCTTTTTTATTATATAGATAATAAGAGTGCTGCTCGGCTAAAGACAAAAACATTTACCGGTAAAATGATATTAAAACTGAATTTTAATTTGCCATAGCATCTCACCACAGCTGATCTAAACTTTAAATAATTTAATATCATCTAGAAGATCAAAATTATTGCTAAGCAGGCTTTTCTATTTTTCTCTTGCAATTTATCTTATTTGCTATTATGTTTGTTATGAGCATATGCTCATAATTAAAGAAAGGCTTTATGGCGAGACCCGAAAAGAAAAGACACATAAGATGTAACCCTGCTTGTTATTATTTCAAACCAACCGGAATTCCTATGTATGAGCTTGAAGAGGTTGAGCTTGCTAAGGATGAATTAGAGGCTATCCGGCTTGCTGATTTTAACGAACTCTTTCAGGAAGATGCAGCTATAAAGATGAATATATCACGGGCTACTTTTGGCAGAATTGTTATGAGGGCACATTACAAAATCGCTGATGCAATCATAAATGGTAAGGCTATAAAAATACAGGAGAATCTCCCTCAGGCTCTAAGTGAAAAAGTAAAAACAACCCGTAAAAAGTGCAGCAGAAAAGCCGACAAACAAAACAACTAAAAATTTCTTAACAAATTCTTAATTATAAATATGGAGTAAATATGAAAATAGCAGTAGCAACAAACGATGAAATCAAAATTGCCGGACACGTTGGCAGATGCAAAGGATTTCTTGTTTTTGAAACGGAAAACAATAAGATCACAAGCAAAGAAATCAGGTTAAATACTTTTACCCATCACAGACAACAGGGACACAATCACCACGAACATCATCACTCGCAGGAACATGGACACAGTCACCATAGCCTGATAGAGGGATTAAAAGATTGTACGGTTTTAATATTTAATCATGGCGGCTGGAGATTGATTGATGATCTTAAAGAAAATAATATAAAACCAATTCTTACCGATGAAGTTTTAGCAGAAGATGCTGTTCAAAAATATCTTGATGGTACGTTGATCATAAATGAGGATAATGTTTGCCAGGGACATCATCATTGAGTAATAAAAGACAAAGGATGACATCACCAAAAATGCTGTCATCCTTTTTAATCACAACAGAGTGTTAATATCTTCTTCTGTTTCCTTGTCCGCCGCCGGATCTTCCGCCGCCGGAAAAGCGTTTTCTGCTGTCGGTTTTTGGGCGTGCTTCATTAACAACAAGCTTCTTTCCTTTAAACTCTTTTGTGTTAATACCATCAATTGCCTTCTGTGCCTCTGCAAGTCCTGGCATTTCAACAAATCCAAATCCTTTAGTTTGCTGTGTAAACATATCACGAATGATTTTTACTTCTTTAACCTGTCCGAACTCTGAAAAAAGATTTGTTAAATCTTCTTCTGTAACTTCGTTAGTTAAATTACCAACGAAAATATTCATAGTAACTCCTGAAAAAAATGATAAATATAATTAATAACTGGAGAGCATTAATATGCATCTCTGATCCTGTGGATAAAAAAAAGAACGAATATTATGGTATGAATTCAAATTTTTTTAGCAGGCACCTGTAAGATAAATTAAATATTCTCAGTTCACAACAAAAAAAACAGAATATAACAGAACAATAGCCCGTTATGGTATTTAATCGCTGCCTTTGTGTTTTGTTTAACAGCTTCTAACAGCACAATAATTTAGCTAATTGTTGTGATATAATTAATCAGTCTTATCAGCTTCAGCTTACAAAAGCGGCACCCAAAGACTTTTACGCTCTGATTATGGAAATACATTGCATTGGTGTTTTCAACTATAGTCAGGATTTCGGGTGATATCAAAATGCACTTAACTAATAGTTGAGTATTGGACTTAACCATCTTTCAATTTCAATCAGGTTCATTCCTTTGCGGCGATGATAATCAAGCACCTGATCTTTTTCTATCTTTCCAACATTAAAATATTTCGCTTGCGGATGCGAGAAATATAACCCGCAAACACTTGCCGCAGGATACATAGCCATACTTTCTGTAAGTTTAATTCCGGAATTTTTTTCTGCATCAAGCAGCGAAAATAAAATTGGTTTTTCGGTATGATCCGGCTGTGCGGGATATCCGGGCGCGGGGCGAATGCCGATATAATTTTCTTTTATCAATTCTTCGTTGGAATAATTTTCGTTTTCTGAGTAGCCCCAATATTCCTTTCTTACAAGCTCGTGTAAATGTTCTGCAAATGCTTCAGCTAACCTGTCTGCAATAGCCTTAATCATTATTTTATTATAGTCATCAAAATCTTTTTCAAATTTCTCAATCAGCTTCTCAATTCCAATTCCTGCCGTAACAGCAAACATTCCGATGTAATCTTTTACTTCTGTTTCTTTCGGTGCTATAAAATCTGCAAGAGCAATATTAGGCTCGCCTGATGATTTTTGATTTTGCTGTCTTAAAGAATGCAAAGTTCTTTTCACTCCGCTTCTTGCTTCGTCAGTATATATTTCAATATCATCAACCCCAACCGAGTTAGCTGGAAATAGTCCGATAACTCCATTTGCAGTTAGCGATTTTTCTAATATTACTTTGTCTAACAGGCTATTAGCATCATCAAAAAGTTTTTTTGCTTCTGCCCCGACATTTTCATCTTCAAAAATTGACGGATATTTCCCTTTCAGTTCCCACACCATAAAAAAGGGAGTCCAATCAATATATTTCCGTAAAACATTCAGATCAAAATTATTTAAAACTGTAATTCCTGTTTTAGCAGGCTTTTTAACAGCGCTGTTTTCCCAGTTGATTTTTAATTTGTTCTCGCGTGCTTTATCGAGGCTAATCAGGTTTTTCCCCGATTTTCTTTTTATATAATCTTCTCTGAGATTTAAATATTCTGTTTTAATATCCTGAGCAAATTTCCTGCGCTCATCTATATTTTCATTTAATAGATCAGAAACTACCGGAACACTCCTTGACGCATCAAGAACATGAACAACCGGTCCGCTGTAATTTGGATCTATCTTTACTGCTGTATGAATTCTTGACGAAGTTGCACCGCCAATCAATAGCGGAATTTTCAGTCCTCTTCTTTCCATTTCTTTTGCAACATGTATCATTTCATCCAGCGACGGAGTTATCAATCCGCTTAAACCTATTATATCAACTTTTTTATCTATCGCTGTCTGAATAATTTTTTCAGAATGAACCATAACTCCAAGATCAATTATGTTATAATTATTACAGCTTAGAACAACCCCAACAATATTTTTTCCAATATCATGAACATCGCCCTTGACTGTTGCGAGCAGAATTGAAGCACCTCCTGAGTCAACTCCTGCCGGAAGGATTTTGGGAAGAGCTTCTGTCATATATGGCTCAAGAATGCTGACAGCTTTTTTCATAACTCTTGCGCTTTTTACAACCTGCGGAAGGAACATCTTGCCTGCACCGAATAAATCTCCAACCACATTCATTCCCGCCATTAACGGTCCTTCTATAACTTCAAGCGGCTGTGAATATTTTAATCTCGCTTCTTCAACATCCAAATCAATAAACTCAACAATACCTTTAACTAATGCATACTTTAGTCTTTCATCAACATCCAAAGAGCGCCACTCATCTTTCTTTTCCTCTGTTTTATCTTTCTTCTTAATAGTTTCAGCAAACTCAACTAATCTTTCTGTTGCATCCTGCCTGCGGTTAAAGATAACATCTTCAACTTTCTCTAAAAGATCTTTCTGTATTTCTTCATAAACTTCAAGCTGTCCGGCATTAACAATTCCCATATCCATGCCTGCTTTAATAGCATGGAAAAGAAAAGAAGAGTGCATTGCCTCCCGAACAGCATCATTACCTCTGAAAGAAAAAGAAAGATTACTTACACCGCCGCTGACTTTAGCGTGTGGCAGATTTTGTTTTATCCATCTCGCAGCTTCAATAAAATCTACCGCATAATTATTATGTTCCTCTATTCCCGTTGCAATTGCAAGTATGTTTGGATCAAAGATTATATCCTGAGGAGGAAATCCAATTTCCTTGGTTAAGATATCATAAGCTCGTTTACAGACTTCAATTCTTCTTTCAAAAGTATCCGCCTGTCCTTTTTCATCAAATGCCATAACAATAACCGCAGCACCGTAATTTAAAACTTTAATTGCCTGCTCTTTAAATACATCCTGACCTTCTTTAAGTGAAATCGAGTTTACAATTCCTTTCCCCTGTAAACACTTTAGCCCCGCCTCAATCACACTCCATTTTGATGAGTCAATCATAATAGGAAGTTTTGCAATATCGGGCTCTGAGCCGATAAGGTTTAAATATTTTGTCATTGCTTGTTCCGAGTCAAGCATTCCTTCGTCCATATTAATATCAAGAACCTGAGCGCCGCCTTCGACCTGGCTGCGAGCGACAGAAAGTGCTTCATCGAATTTATTTTCTTTAATTAATCGTTCAAACTTTTTTGAACCGGTTATATTAGTTCTTTCACCGATGTTCATAAAATTTGAGTCTGGTCGTAAAACAACTGATTCAAGACCGCTCAGTTTTAAGTATGGTTCTCGTGGTTTAATTATTCTCGGCTTATAATTTTTTGCTATCTCAGAAATTTTCCTTATGTGGTCCGGAGTCGTTCCGCAGCAGCCTCCTACAATATTTACAAATCTGCTTTTTAAAAAATCTTCCAAAACTTCTGCCATTATTTGCGGAGTTTCATCATAACCGCCCATTTCATTCGGCAGTCCAGCATTCGGATAAACTGATAAAAATTTATCTGAAACATTTGAAAGATCTTCTACAAAAGGTCTCATTTGTTTTGCACCCAGTGCACAGTTTAATCCAACGCTTACAAGATGCTTTGAGTGTGAAACTGAGATGAAAAAAGCCTCAACTGTTTGTCCTGATAATGTTCTGCCGCTATTATCTACAATTGTTCCTGAAATCATCACCGGAACGTTTAATGATTTTTCATTTAATAATTTTTCAACAGCAAAGATCGCAGCTTTTGCATTTAATGTATCAAAGATTGTTTCAATCAGAATAATATCAGCACCGCCGTCAATCAATCCTTCTGCTGCATTATAATATGCGCTTGCTATTTCATCAAAAGTTACAGCTCGGTACCCGGGATCGTTTACATTTGGGGAAAGAGAGAGTGTTTTATTTGTCGGTCCTAAAGCACCAGCAACAAATCTTTGTTTAGATTTATCCTTGCTGTTAAATTCTTCTGCAACTTCTTTAGCAATTTTTGCTGATTCATAGTTCAATTCATACGCGAGATCCTGCATCTGATAATCTGCCTGAGAAATCGAATTGGCATTAAAAGTATTTGTTTCAATAATATCAGCCCCGGCTTCAAAATATGCGCGGTGAATTCCTTTTATAATGTCGGGCTGTGTAATTGACAGAAGATCATTGTTGCCTTTAAGATCATGTTGATAATCTTTAAACCGCTCTCCTCTAAAATCTTTTTCTGTCAGGTTATGGTTTTGAATCATCGTTCCCATTGCGCCATCAAGAACAAGTATTTTTTCTTCTAATATTTTCTTTAATGATTCGACTGTTAGTTTCATAATTTTTCCTAAAATAAATTCGCGCTTCTTATCTTTTTAAGATTTTTGGATTCTGACTTTATTTCAAGTCTGTCCTATTTAACTTTCAATTGAAACGAGATAATGCAATAAATTCAGGTTGACACAGTTAAATTAGTCATACAGAGCTTGCTTTTGTATCCGGCATAAAAAGTGTTTAAAACAAAAAAACCTCTTACAATGAAATGAAGAGGTAAAACAAATCTTCATCTCATTTTTCCTCCGAATATCCGGAGGCAGGATTTAGCACCTGACATCCCGAATCCGGAATCGGTTGCTACGGCATCTATGGGCCTGTTCCCTTCGCCGTTCTTAATAAGATATTTTTTTTTATAAGAACAATTAAATCTGCGGCAAATATATAAATTATCTTCGCATTGTCAATAAGACGCAAATCAAATTATAATTCTGTTTTTCTTTTTTTTAAAACACATGCAATATGGTTAAATTACCTCAACAAATTTTCAAAAGGATTTTTTATGATAGTTGTTACCGGTGGAGCCGGATTTATCGGCAGTGCAATAGTCTGGAAATTAAATCAGCTCGGTAAAACAAATATTATTGTTGTTGATGAACTTGGTAAAAATGAAAAATGGAAAAATCTTGTCGGGCTTAAATATCGTGACTTTGTAAACAAGCTTGAGTTTATAGAACAGGTTCTTGATGATGTTGTGCCCTATAATATTGAGGCGATAATTCACATGGGTGCTAATTCCTCAACTACCGAAAAGGACGCCGATCATCTTCTGGATAATAATTTTCATTATACAAAAGAACTTTCAAAATACTGTGTTGAAAAGAATATCAGATTTATCTATGCCTCATCTGCTGCAACTTACGGTGATGGCTCTTTGGGTTTTGATGACGATGAAAGCAAACTTGAACTGCTCCGTCCATTAAATATGTATGGTTACTCCAAACACCTCTTTGATCTCTGGGCAAAAACAAATCACATATCTGATAGAATTGCCGGAATAAAATATTTTAATGTTTACGGTCCTAACGAATATCACAAAGGCGATATGCGCTCAGTTGTTCATAAAGCATTTGAGCAAATCAGAGATACCGGAAAGGTCCGCTTGTTCAAATCACTGAATCCAAAATATAAAGACGGTGAACAAATGCGTGATTTTGTTTATGTTAAAGATGCCGTTGATATGACACTATATTTTCTGGACAATCCAAACATAAACGGAATATTTAATGCCGGTGCCGGAAAAGCCAGAACATGGAATGATCTTGTAACCGCGCTGTTTAATGCTGTCGGAAAGCCCGTTAACATTGAATACATTGACCTGCCTGCACAGTTAAAAGAAAAATATCAATACTTTACTGAGGCTAATCTTATTAAAATAAAAGATGCCGGTTATAATCAGACAATTACATCTTTAGAAGACGGCATTTATGATTATGTAAAAAATTATTTACTTAGGAATATGTACTTAGGCAGTTAGCCCGTAATGAGTGAGATTTGTTTTTGTTCATACTCCCACTCATAATCTTACTCTTTAGAATTCCGAATCATCATCATCAAAATCTTCGTCTTCATCTTCATCAAAATCAAAATCCTGCTCATATATATCGTCTTCATCTTCGGGTTCTTCGTCTAACGAATCATCCTCTTCATCATCGCTGTTATAATAGTCATCGTCGTCTTCAAAATCTTCGTCTTCTTCATCATCATAATCTTCGTCGGGATCTTTTTGTTTTTTCTTTGCGGCATCATAAAAATCAACGCCAAAGATGTTTTCATCCAATATTGCAAACTGATTTTCGTTGTCGTCTGTTGTCTGCAGGTTTAATTCGTTCAGTTCCATTAAGTTATTTTCTCCGATTAATCTTATTTATTTCACTTGTTAATTTATACTTGATAAATAAATCTCCAAATAAAAAATATCCTATGTTAAAAATTTATTTTCTTGACAATTATTGTAAAGAACATATATTGTTTTATTATATTTTTCAACAACTAAAAAAATCACAAGAAATAAAAACTAAAAGTTATGAAACTTGCTACCCTTTGCTATGTAACAGATAAAAAAACTAATTCAACTTTAATGATATACAGGAACAAAAAAAAGAATGATTACCACGAGGGGAAGTGGAACGGACTTGGCGGAAAGTTTGAGCAAGGTGAGTCTCCGGAAGAATGTGCGATAAGGGAAATTGAGGAAGAAAGCGGGCTGAAAGTAAAATCTGTAACGATGAAGGGCTTTATCACTTTTCCGTTATTTGATAATAAAGATGATTGGTATGTTTTTCTTTTTACTGCTGATGAATTTGAAGGCACGCTGATAGATTCGCCGGAAGGTAAACTCGGTTGGATACCAAATGAAAAACTGACAGAAATTAATCTTTGGGAGGGAGATAAAATTTTTATTCCCTGGCTGTTTGAAGAAAAATTTTTCAGTGCAAAATTCAATTATAAAAACGGGGAGTTTGTGGATCATGCGGTATCCTTTTATTAATAAAACTATTCTTATCGGTAAGATATTCCATAAGCATTAAACAAACCTGCACACGCATATCAGCTCAAGTGCTGCTGAAGATACATTTGCCAACCGATGCTTTATATTCTAAAATTAATTAAGTTTGATAAAGCAAATCTCATGTTTATGAGAGATATAAATGAGCCTGCTGTAAAGTTAAAGGATAACACATCAACAAACAGAGTATGAAAGCAGATATGCTGACTCTTCCACTCCAAAATAAAGCATCAACGATGGAAAAAGAATCACAAATCATAATATCTATTAATTTAATTTTAAAATATCATGAATAAACACAATGTAACAGAAACAATAATCGATTTAGAGACAACTGCGCTGGATGCCTGGCACAAAGGTAATCCTACTCCTTATCTTGAGCTTTATTCAAAGGACTTTACTTATTTTGATCCGGCTCAGGAAAAAAGACTCGACGGATGGAACAAAATAAAAGAGCTGTATGAAAGTATGCGCGGAAAAGTTAAAATGGATAATTTTGAAATAATAAATCCCGTTGTACAACATACTAACACTATGGCAGTCCTTACATATAACCTCAAATCATACTCCGGAGAAACTATCTGGAAAGAAAACTGTACCGAAGTGTATAGGCTGGAAGAAAATAACGAGTGGAAAATCATACATAGTCATTGGTCGTTAACAAAACCTTTAATTGATTGATTACACTCTTAACCTGTTTAGATTGATTATGGATACAACATTGACATTCGCCGATAGACAAGCCTTTCGGAAATGGCTTGGTAAGTATGGTTCAAAGAGCAATGGTGTGTGGTTAGTCTTTAGTAAAAAAAAGAAATCTGTTACACTATCTGCTGCTGAAGCATTGGAAGAAGCGCTTTGTTATGGATGGATAGATGGAAAGATACAGTCCATTGATGATAACTCTTACAAAAAATATTTTACCCGGCGTTTGCCCAAGAGCAATTGGTCTGTTAAGAATAAAGAACTTGCACAAACTCTTATAAAAAAGGGATTGATGACTCATCCGGGTTTAGAAGCCATAGAGTGCGCTAAGAAAAATGGTTTGTGGGATAATGCTGAAACTAAAATTATTAACGATGAGCAAATAGAGATGTTTAAAAAAATCATTAAGCCATATAAGATTGCTTATACCAATTTAATGAGTATGTCACATTCAGTACAGCGTACATATACAGGGTTTTATCTTGATGCCAAATCAGATAAAACACGCCAAACCCGTTTAGATAAGATTATTGAAAGACTTAATAAGAATTTAAAACCTATGTGATATGGTGGTTAATATTATAACCGTAAAGTGGAATAAGACTGAAATAATATAGAGAACAAAACAAAATACACTCTGCAACAAGGTTTAGTCCGCTGCGCATAAATTGTCTTATTCACAAACCTCTGCATCCATAACCACAGCACTATTACAATGATGCTAATTGATAAATTCTGATAACATAGAGACGATGATATTACCGCAAATTAATTCCCGGCTAAAGATTTTTTGAGCTGACATATTTAAAGCATCATAAAAACAGAGTATTAAAATGAACAACGGAATAATAAACATTGAAGTTTAATTACAATGTATAACAATATTTTTACTTCCGGTGGATTGAGAGGCTGTTAATAAATATTCTTGTTATAATTGTAGTGCGGTTTTTCTATAAGAAGATAATACTTTAATTAATGAACAAACCAATACTGCAATCTGTTATAGTTAATGATATATAAGTCAAAATTATCAAGGTTAAAATCAAAACAGGGCATAAAATATGAAAACAATCTGCTTAAAATCAGTTTTAATTATATCAATATTGTTTACATCAGCCGGACCTCTTATCGCACAAGAAGATGCTGAAGGGTGCAAAGATCACTATCTGTTATCCAGGCTCGAAAATTTTTATATCTCAGCTTGTGAGGAAAACTATAATGAGCTTCAGCTTCGTACTAACAATGATAAAACCGAAACCAAAGAAGGAAATCTATTTAATATATATTACCGCTACAATCCCGATGCGGGAGTGAAGCTAAAAAGCGCCTTGCAGATTATGAAAAATTATGAAGCGGCTATTACAAAAAACGGCGGTAAAATGTTGTATAAGAACGCCAGTACGCTGGATGCCGACTTAGAAGCTACTTATTACTTGTCAACCAAAGAAAAGGAATATTGGATACAGCTGACTTCGTTTGCAGGTACCGATAATGCTGTAGAGGCGTATGCGTTGAAAGTTCTGGAAATTGAAGCGATGAAGCAGGAGGTTGTTGCAAGCGAAATGTATGAAGCCATTCAAAAAGATGGTTTTATAACTTTATATATCAATTTTGATACGGGAAAATCAACTATAAAACAAGAGTCTCAAAACATAATAGATGAATTGTATAATATGTTAAGCGCAAATCCCACACTCAAAATAATTGTAGAAGGACATACCGACAATGTGGGTAGTTCGCCTTCAAACAAAACTCTTTCTGAACAACGTGCGTTGAGTGTAAAAACTGCTCTTGTAAATAAAGGTATTCCGGCAGAAAGAATAGAAGCTGTCGGCTACGGACAAGATGTGCCGGTTGCAGATAATTCAACAGAAGAAGGCAGAACTAAAAACAGAAGGGTAGAAATTAAAAAACAATAAACTATGGGACTAAAAATTCAACTCAAGCACCCTCTTGGAAAAAAAGCGGTAAGCATGGATAAGCTCAAGTATGACATCTTGAAAAAAGCTTTTTTAAATCAACTTAAAAAAAGAGGGAAAGCAACACATACAGAAGTATGGAAAGCAATAGCAGAGGATTTTAAAAGTAACAAAATAAAGTTCGAGGGTTCTATCCAATGGCATGTGGAGTGGGTTAAGCTTGACCTTGAAGCAAAAAAAGAAATCTTGCGGGTTCCTAAAACATCTCCACAGAAATATGAAATAAAAACATAACTTGCAGCAAAGGAAGAACACAACACTATGGCTTTAACCTGTCAGAAAATGCTCCCGGCTGTAATGGCTTAACAAAAACGCCGTTAGCTGGCTGAATGAATCTGGTTGAAATGCCATATAAAAGCATGTATATCAAAGCCGTCTAAAAAAAGTAAGTTTAATTGGCAGAAACAACAACATTTGAATGGAACGAAGATAAAAACAGAATTAACCGGAAGAAGCATAATATTTCTTTTGAAGAAGCTTAATATGCATTCTCTGATACAAAAAGAATTATAGCCAAAGATTTAGAACATAGTGAAAGTGAAGAAAGGTATTATTGTTTTGAAAGAATCGGAGAAAATATAGCAATAGTCCGATTTACATATAGAAATAATAAAATCAGAATTATTGGAGCTGGATATTGGAGAAAGGGAAAACTGATATATGAAAAAGCAAATAAAATATAGTAATGAAGAAATAGGGAAAGTAGAAGTTGTAAAAGATTTTCTACCCAAGCCGGAAGATTTGGTATTCAAAGAAGATACTATAAAAGTTACACTTAATTTAAGTAAATCAAGTATAGGTTTTTTTAAGAAAATAGTTCAAAAACACGGAAGCCAATATCAAAAGGTAATTAGAAATTTACTTGATAGATATACCTCTCATTATTCTCAATAATTTAAATAAAATATTCATTGTGCCAGAATGCCAGCTAACAAGTGCTTCAACCCGGCTGCTTTTTCGCACCTGTCTTCCGGCAGATACGATTGAATGAATTACCAACAGGATTATAAAAATGTGTTGATGATTTTTTCATAATTTTCTTTGATTATTTGCTGCTGTGCAAATATAAAAATTTGATAATTGATGAGCGAATGAAATACCATCGTTGATTAATTTACCTGTTCTTTTAATATTAAGATTGTAAAAAACAGGATTTGCTGAAAAACCAGTGTAGGCAATTCCTGATAAGTATTAGTTATACGCAAACAAATAGAGAGGTGCAAAATTGAAAAAAGGATGTTTTGTATCATTAGCGGTTGTTGCTGGTTTAGTTTTGGTTTTTATAATATATAATAAAATTCAAAGAGACCAAGAAATAAAAGAAGCCGAACAAAAAGAAGCTCAGAGATTAGAAATGATTCGGATGAATAAAGAGCAAAGTATTAATAATGCGTCATCTGAACAGATTGAATTTGAAAGACAAAGAGCAAACTATTATAATCAATATGTAAACGCTAAAAACGATATTAGAAAATCACAAATTTATAATGAAGCTAATAGTTATTCTCGAAAATATGCAGAGAAACATAACTTTCGTTTTAATAATTGGTATGGAACGCTAAAAACAATTTATACTAGCCAAGGTGGAACCAATCTATTTTTTGAAATTACTTCAAAATTAAGTGATATAACAATTAGATATAAAGTTAACTATGATATATCTCCCCAATCTAAAATATATAATCAAATAGCAGATTTGGGAGAAGGTGACAAAGTTTTATTTGATTTTGAATTTATTCCTGATTCAAAGAGAGGAATTGTTGAAGCAAGTTTTTCAGAATCTGGTTCATTAAGAGCACCAGAATTTAATGTTTTTTTTCATAATGTAAGAACAAAAAGGTAATGCAGATGAAAATGTTAAAAATTTTACTTCCCCAATTATTAGTTCTTTCTTCGTTTTTCTTTGGTTGCACCGATAACAATAATAAACCACAGCAAAATAATTCTGATACAAATATTAGCTGTGATAAATGGTTATTGAATTATCAATATTGTGATGATTCAGTTAAAATCGTTAAAACTAAAATTGAAAGCCTTATTTATGATTCTAATAAAAACCTTATTGAACGGGAAACAGACAATTTAAATTCATTTTTCGGAATGTTAGGTGATGATGAAGAATATCATAAGTTTGGGAAAATTTGCAATAGGATTAAGTACAGATATGATGATAAAAAACAATTGACTCATATTGACAGATATTTGAATGATAGCCTAATTCAATCAATAAGCGTTGCGTATAAATATGATGAATATAGTTACAAAGAAGGTGATGCTTATCAAATTGGACACAGAAAGGTAGAAGAATTATTTATGAGTGGAGCTAATGTGGTCTCAAAAATCAGTTACATATATAATAATAATAAGTTAACGGAAATTATTAAAAACGAATCTGATAATAATGAAATTATAAAATTAATTTATGCTAAACCCGAGTATAGCAATGAACTGAGATTGGTAAAAAAAATTATAAATCGAAGTGGTTGGATTACTGAACAGATTATTAATTCTGATTTACTTGTTGAAAAAGAAATATCTGGTCTCAGCGAGTATAATTATTTTTATGATTGTAATAATAATTTGATAGGTAAATATGGTTTTGAAAATCACGGTGGTTATTTTGTCCAGACAATTTTAAGAAACGCAAATAAGCTAATTGAAGAAATTACATTCACAATGGAGGGGAGTAGAATTTATAAAGAGATATATGAGTATAAAAATCTATAATAATTTTCTGTTATGTCTAAATATTTAGATTATTTAATCGAAGCATTCCAGCAAGTTGAACAAAAATATTATTCCTGGTGGAGCATTAAACACTTTAATGGTAAAGTTGAAAATCAACAAATTAATTACCAGAGAATTGAAAGAGTTTTTGCATTTGAATTATACCATCAATTTCGAAAACAAATGGAATTTAATTCAATTGATTTTACTGATTTACTCCTGAATGCAGAACCATTGAAGAGTTTTGTTTATGAAATTCTTGCTACTGAAAATTATCTTTTAATTGACTCTGTAAATCATCAACATTCTTTTATTCCAGATTTAGTTTTGCACAAAGGTCAAGATACGGTTGGAAAAGAAAACCAAAAATTAACAATAGAAATTAAAGCACAATTAGAGCCTGATGTAAAAAAAGACCTAAGTAAACTATTATTAATGTCTGATAAGTTTGGTTTTGAGTATGGTGTTTTCATAACCATAAATTCAAAACAAGAATACATTACTAATAAAATAAAAGAATCATTTGATTTAAATGGTTTTAAAAAAGATGTCAATAAATATGAAGATTTATTTAAAAGAATAATTATCCTTAATAGAAAATCTACTCACGAAATAATATTTAAAGAAAATCTGTTTAATTTATTATCAGAGTAAATTGTGCATAACAAGCCAATCAACCCGACTGCCTTTTCGCACTTGGCAGTTTATAAATTTTTTGGCTTGGTTGTGCTGTAAAAAGTTTGTTGTTCAAGGCGTTCTCCGCCGCGGCGGACTAATTAATTAACTTACAAACTGCACTGGCGAAAGCAAGTTAAGTGCAGTTTACTAAACCTGCCTGCCGGCAGGCAGGTCTTTTGCTTTGTCGCTTTAATCTGCATTGCTGTTCTTGGCAGCGGCTTAGGCGCAACGCCGTTAGTTGGATAAAAAATTAAAGGAGTTTAATGTGAAAATAATTTATTTCCTTTTATTAGCTGGGATTTTCTTAATTGCTTGTAATGAAGATAATTCAAGTGTTGGGGTCTATGATGTCAACACACAGTTTAAGCTTTATGACAGTAATGGTGTTGAAAAAACAACTTTCAAAAGTGGTGATGATTTCGAGATGAGATTCTCGTTAGTGAACCTAAGTGGCAGAGATTTATCTTATCATTATACCGGAATACCTGTATTTTTTGAAATTCATCAGAATGATTCCATTATTGCAACATCTGTTGATGGATTATCTTTTGCTCAAGTTGTTTTAGGTGGTGAAGTAAAAAACGGTGCAATATTTAAAGATAATTGGATAGCGCCCAACTCATTAGCAAGAGATCCAAAATTAATTTCGTCGGCTGGTAATTATAAAGCTTTTGTTAAACATTATGGTTTCTTCGATAGAGTTAAATTAAAAGATTCCAAATCTGTAGAGTTTGTGATTACAAATTGATTTTCCAACTAATCCGTGCCTCAACCCGGCTGCTTTTTCTCACCTGTTTGCCGGCAGGCAGGTTCGGCATTTTAGAAATTTTAGTGTTAGGTGTTCGGCTTCGGTTAACTTATTTAGCTTAGTTCAATAATGAGAAAATTTTCTAAAAATTAATTTTAATTAACAAGTTCGGCAGTCTTGTTCTGGACTGCGGGTTAAGCACAACGCCGTTATACAATATGAAAAGAAATATTCTATTATCCGTATTTACTTTTTATTCTTTTACAGTTGCCCAAACAGTTGACATCACTAAATGGATAAGTTATAACAATACACTACTAAACATTACATTTAATTACCCATCTTTTATGCAAATTGAAGATGATTTCAGTTCTGAAAATGTAGAAATGGATTCTTCAATAACAATTGGTTTTACAGATTATCGTTTTTTTGATACTGAGGCTGGCTTAGGTATTGGTGATTCTACAGATACATTACACATTGCATTAGATCAATCGTTGATTATTATAGTTTCAAAATTATCCATTGTTGAAATTGCACCAAAGTATGGTTACCTATATTTAGATTCTGCTTGGTATGATTCAGAAATGTACGAACACGGTTGGTCTGATGAACCTGCATCTAATTATTTAATTGATGATTGGGCTGGTTTTGTAACTTTTACTCCAACAAGTGTGTATTTTAAAGAAGGTGGATGTCTTACACACGCTGGGAATATGAGAGTATTTTTTCTCTCAAAAAAAATTAGCGAATCCGAAACAGTATTTGTATCTGGTGAAAGGTTTGATTTTGATGATGCAGAAATTATTCTTAAAAAAATCTTAAACAGTATTTCTCTAATTAAATAATATTGCCTAACCAACGATTTAAGCTGACTGCGAGTTCGCACTTGGCATTTATAAAGTTTTCGGTTTATTCGTTATTAGTTAGCAGACTTGTTCATGGTAGGAGCATTAACGAAAGTAATTTCTAATTATTGTTTTTAATTGGCATTGTTGTTCCCGCCTTCGCTGAAACTTCGGGGGCAAGCTGGGCCTCAGCATAACGCAGTAAGCTTTTCAGATTTTAGGTATGAAATAAAGATAAATTGTGTGTATATTAGTACTAAATTATACACAACAAGGATGTTAAATGAGAACAAATATTGTAATTGATGACAAACTTATGTCCGTTGCTATAAAAACTTCAGGCTTAAATACGAAAAAAGAAGTTGTTGAAGAAGCATTAAAATTATTGATAAAAGTTAAGAATCAAGGAAATCTCAAAAAACTGAGGGGAAAACTAAAGTGGGAAGGTGACTTAAATGAGATGAGGACGTATAAATGATATTTGTCGATTCTTCTGTATTGATAGATTACTTTAATGGCAAGGAGAATTGGCAGGTTGAAAAGTTTGATGAAATGTTAGGGAAAGAAATTATAGTTACAGGAGATTATATATTAGTTGAAGTATTACAAGGTTTTAGAAATGATAAAGATTATGAAACTGCTAAGAATGTTCTTAATGCTTTCCCTTGCTTCAGTATATGTGGAGAAGAAATTGCAATTAAAAGTGCTGTGAATTATCGGATGCTGCGTAAAAAGGGAATTACGATCCGAAAAACATTAGACATTATAATCGGTACGTTTTGTATAGAGAATGAACTTATTCTTCTACATAACGATAAAGACTTCTTCCCATTAGAAAAACACTTAGGTTTAAAAACAGTAATATTAAAAAGCAGCTAAGCAAAGGTCCAAGCAGACCGCCTTTTCGCACCTGTTTGCAGGCAGGCAGGTTCGGCATTTTAGAAATTTTAGTGTTAGGTGTTCGGCTTCGGTTAACTTATTTAGCTTAGTTCAATAATGAGAAATTTTTCTAAACATTAATTTTAATTAACAAGTTCGGCATTTTTGTTCTGGGCTGCGGGTTAAGCACACGCAGTTAACAAGCTTAAAGGGAGAAAATAAAATGAAACAATTTATTATGCTCTTTGTTCTTTTATTTAGCATATCAAATACTATTTCCGCTCAGCAAAATGAAATTACGCAGAATCAGATTTCTGTGATCGGTAGTGTTGAATTAAAAGAAATTGCTGATCAAGCTTCTTTTTATTTTACGATCAAAGGAGTTGGAGAAACTTTGCGTTTAGCTGTGGAAGATGCAGAGAATAAAACGAAAATTCTTTCAGAAAAGATCATTCAGCTTGGTATAAAGAAAAACAATATTTCAACTTCCGATTTTTTGAGTGGTGAAAACTATGGCGATAAAGCATTCTTATCATCTAGTAGAGATTATCAAGCCACAATAGTAACGATGATTAAAACTGACAGTCTTGATCTGTTACGTTCACTACTATTTTTAATTAGCGAAGCCGAAGTAGAAAATATTTCAACCATTTCATTTTCGCTTAAAGATGAATTAGGATTAAGGAGAAGAGCAAGAATTGAAGCCGGATTAAAAGCAAAAGAAAAAGCTGAAGACATTTCAAATGCGTTAGGAGTCAAACTTGGGAGGGTACTGACAATAGAAGAAATTCAACCCACTCAAACATATACTAATCAAAATCAGTATCTGTATATCCGAGGAGGGTTAAATTACCCTAATCCTTTTAATCCGAGCTCATATAATGTAGTGCAGGAGAAAAATTTAAATTCACAAACAATTGATGAAACTAAGGGATCTGGATTTTTTGCTAAAACGGTTTCAATTACAAGTCAAGTAGAAGTAAGTTTTGCTATAGAATAATGAATTACTAACAAGCCAATCAACCTGATCGCCAGTTCGCACCTGTTTGCCGGACAGGCAGGATTGAATTAATTGCCAACAGGATTATAAAAAGTGTTGATGATTTTTTCATCATTTTCTTTGATTATTTGCTCCTGTGCAAATATAAAAATTTGATAATTGATGAGCGAATGAAATACCATCGTTGATTAATTTACCTGTTCTATTAATATTAAGATTAAAGAAAACAGGAATTGTTGTAAAACCAGTGTAGGCAATTCCTGATAAGTATTAGTTAGGTGCGTAGCCAAAATAAAAGTGGTAACTAAAACATAAGGTTTTATGAGCAAGATTTTCACGAAAGATAAAATACTTGCCTTTATATAAAGTTTTACAAAAGAAAGTCACTAAAAAATTGGTGCGAAAATGAAAAAATTATTTTTACTAATATTATTACCAACTATTATCTTTGCTCAAAAAGAACCGCTACACACAGGTGAACTAATTATAAATCTCACCAATCAAGGTTCTTCTTGGAATGTTACTTTTACTTTAACTGCAATAAGTGCCAGGTGGGATGAGAATGATAATCTAACTGAAGATTATGAAACCGCTTCTGTTAATATACACAACCCAGATGCACCAGTAGCTTATTTCGATCATATATGGACTTCAACTGCAGGAGATAATCCAATATTTGCTGCTGGATTGTATAAAGTAAGCGCTATCGAGAGTGGTGTTGAAAAAGCTTGTTTTTATATGGATTGGAGAACATCGACAGAGGGTTGGACTGAATCAGTTGATGTTTATTTTAAATATGATTACTCAAATAAGCATTTCAGAAACACTGCGAATACACAAATCATTGATCATAGTTATCAGACTCTTTGGAACCTTACTTCTAACCTTTTAGAAACATCTGGTTTAGAGGATTACTGGGATAATTGCTTAGCTGTTTTCAATAATGGAGACGATCATCCTAAATTTGCTTGGGGTCCATATCCAGGATTTTCAAATAATTATTACAAAATCTACAAGAAGAAAGGAACTCCAAATTTTGTTTTGTATGACAGTACAACATCAACAACTTATTTAGATGTTAATGAAGAAATTTTAACTGGTCCACCGCAGGCTAACGAAGGTCATATTTACTACAAAGTTACAAGCGTAGGATATCCTACTGATAATCCATTAATTCCTCCTTATGAATCAGGTTACTCAAACACTGTTGATATTAGATCATTAATGCCACCATTGGAAAAACAGGGAATAAATTCAATTGTTAAAAATGATTACCGTTTATTACAGAACTATCCAAACCCCTTCAATCCCACGACAACCATTACCTTTAATATCCCGCTATCTGAAAAAGTTACCATCAGGGTATTTGATATTTTAGGCAGTGAAGTTGCTACACTTATAAACGAGCTGAAAGAAGCAGGGACTTACTCATTAGACTTCGATGCTAAAAACCTTACAAGCGGAATCTATTTTTATCAGATACAGGCGGGTAAATACTCTGAAACAAGAAAATTAATACTACAAAAGTAGTCGTTTTATTTTTAGTGAAAGATTATCCCGAACTCCGGGATAATCTTTCATATAATTACTTAAGAGTTGAGGAAAAACAATGATAAAAAAAATAATGATCATACTTTTATTAACAACATTAAATTATGCTCAACAACAAACTGATATTCCCTGGCCAACTCTTGCAAATACAGATTGGCCGATGATAAAACACGACCCACAGTTTACAGGACGTTCACCGTATAAAGGCCCACAAACTCCAACTATTATTTGGACCAGGGATCTGGAAGATGGTATTTTTTCAGGTCCCGTAATCGGGGATGAAGGATATTTATATTTTGGTACTTACTATGACTACCCCGTAATTCAAGCATTTTCAGATTATTTCTATTGTTACGACTCTGCTGGAAATTATGTTTGGGAATATAATCTTGGTAGAAATCGTCCACCTCAATCAGGAATTTTAATAGATTCAAGCAATACAATATACTTTGGTTCACTTGACAAATATTTATATGCGTTAAATTCCGACGGTACATTAAAATGGCAGTTTGAAACATCTGCTTCTATTGTTGAATTAGCAATACCTAATATTGATTTACAAGGCAACGTTTATATAACAAATGGATTAGGACGATTATATTCAATAAAACCTAACGGCACTTTAAACTGGGATACAACTTATGAAAATGGTTTTTTTCAAAGATCACCGGTGTTCTCACCTGATGGGAATACTATATATATAGCAGGAAGAGATTCAAACCTATTCGCATTAAATCTTGACGGAAGCTTAAAATGGAAATTTAGCTGCGGAAATATTATAAAGGCACCTGTAGTTGATACGTATGGGAACATTTTCTTCTCAACTCTCTCTGGGGATTATTATTTTTATTCAATCTTTTCAAGTGGTCAATTAAGATGGAAAAAAAATGATATTTATTTTACTACTAGAACTGTTCCTACGATAGACAAAGAAGGAAATATTTATACTATGGCAATTGATACTGCTTGCTGTCCTTATTATCCAGCAGTAGCATCATTCACTAATACTGGTGGATTCAGATGGAAATATATTTTCAACGATGAAGAAAGCGACGACTTTTGGCAGCCATTAATCTGCGATTCAGAAGGAACTGTATATGTTGGTTCTACATTTGGATATAATTATTATGCTATCTCAAGTGATGGAACTCTAAAGTGGAAATTACCATTGGAATTCAATAATCAGCAGGTCGATAACACTGGAGCAATAAGTAAGGATGGCACACTTTATCTTGGTGTCCATAATACTTCTCTAGTTACAAATCAAGCTAAGACATTAATTGCAATAAAAGATACAAGTGCTGTATCGGTAGATGAAAACAATATTACAATTAATGAATATTCGCTTTCACAAAATTATCCGAATCCATTTAACCCAACAACAACTATAAATTATACTGTTAAAGAAAACGGACTCGTTCAATTAAAAGTATATGATATTTTAGGAAATGAGGTGACAGTTCTGGTACACGAAGAAAAACAACAAGGAAGCTATTCCGTTACTTTTAATGGAAGTAATTTGTCAAGCGGAGTATATATTTATACTCTAAGAGCAAATAAATATATACTCAATAGGAAGATGGTTTTAATGCAATGAGCCGTAAGTATAACAAGCCAATCAACCCGTTATGTAAAAAGTCAAGCGCCGGGTAAATGTTCTTACAAATATTTAACTAAAAGAATCAATCTGTTATTAACAGTCCCCGATTAATTGGGGCTGCATTATGTCTTTCAAAAACCATATAATGGCGAGGCTGTAATCTGACCGGAAACTCACTTACGGCTCCCGGTAAATTATCGGTATGACCGTCGAACCACAGGTTCTGTGAGCAGGGTTGAGTAAGCAGTCCTCGCCCTTGAAAAAAGAGAATTTCTTTTAGCTTGCTTCTCCTTAAATTATATGGAGAATCGTTCTTTGAATAACTGAACAAGTATCTATTCTTTAAGCAACCAGAGCTTTAACGTAACTATCCTGGTTCATCCAAACGTGTCTTATTCTTCTTAAAAGTTTCTTAGCAATACGGATAATTGCTTTTTGTTTGGACATTTGTTTTATAAGTTCATTAAACCTTAAAGTAAGAGCAGGATCTTTCCTTACTGCAGTCCAGGCAGCTTCAATAAGCAGCGGACGAAGAAACTTATTGTGACGAAAAGATATTCCTCTTGTGTATTCAGTTTCACCGGTTGAATAAACAGAAGGAACAAGACCTACAAAGCTGCAGAGTTCATCAAATCTCTTGAAACGCCTGATATCAATTATTTCTGTACAGATGCTCATAGCAGTAATGAAAGCAACACCAGGAACAGAAGTAAGAGCGTTTATAACAGCAGATATATCTTCCTGCTTAGCTTCCTGTCTTAATTGCCTGAGTACGTTCTTAAGATGTTCTCTTGTTTGTTCGAGTTGATCAATAAGATTATTGAGTGTAAACTGCCCTGCAGAAGAAGAAAGTTTAACGGATTTTAACCAATGGATAAAATAACCGGACCATCGGGAGTTGGTTAAATGTTCTTTGGGGAATGAAATTCCATAGTTATATAAAAGCATTTTAATTCTGTTCTTAATCCTGGTTTGACCCTGAGATAAGCGAAAGCGATGGCGCATCAAAGAACGAAGCTGCTCAGTATACAGATCAGGAACATAGATTGGTTTAAGCGAACTATTTTCAAGTTCACGAGCAAGTTTACGTGAATCAACAGGATCGGATTTAGCAGATTTCTCTTTACCTGAAGAAGGAACATCAGCGGGATTAACAATTATGCAGTTTATACCAAGTTCAGTAAGCTTTCTTTGAGGCCAGAAGCCGCAGAATCCGGCTTCATAAACAACAAAGTAAGTTCCATTGGGATAGTGCTTGTTAAGGTATTTATAAAGTTCATCCGGAGAAGGATTCATTGAAAAAGTTTTTAGCTCGATACCACAGTTACGGATAGTAACTTTCCATTGTTTAAGGTGAGTATCGATGCCAACGAAAAAATGCAGGTTGGAAAATGTTATGGCTTTCATTATTAAGTCTCCTTATAAAATGTTTGATTAACGAATAAAGTTAATCACAAGGACTTTTTAAACATAACATCTGACCGCTTATTACGCATTTGGCATTTTAGAAATTTTAGTGTTAGGTGTTCGGCTTCGGTTAACTTATTTAGCTTAATTCAATAATGAGAAATTTTTCTAAACATTAATTTTAATTAACAAGTTCGGCATTTTTGTCCTGGGCTTCGGCTTAGGCACAACATCGTTATACTTACTCAAAAGAGAAAAAAGTTACGGTAATGAATCAACAAAAATATTTTTACTCAACTGGATTCGTTTAATAAACGTATTTACAAAATTTAACATATTAAAAATTAAGAGGAGTTTATGACAAAATTAATGTGGTCTTTTATCGTTATTACTATAAATATGACAGTGGCTCAGAATAAACCGGATTGTATTATGCTACAAGATTCTTATCTAAATAAATATGAAGAGATAAAAAGTATCGTCGCATTTGTAAATGACAAATACTTATCCAGCATGGCTACCGACGAAATTTTGGTAAATAACTATATTACAACTAAATATTGGTTAAACGCAGGTATTGGAAAATGTTATTTTGGCCCAACTCTTAAGCTTGGGATATCTTATGAGTACAATCAAAACATTTTTTCATTCAGATACTTAAAGGCAGATGAATTCCGCTTTAGTGCAGGTGGTTATAATTTTGATGAGCCCCCTTTGAAATTCTATGAGATTTCAATGTTATACGGCTACCCTTATCGGTTAAAAAATATGACGATTGGTTTTTTAGCAGGCATTGGGTATTTAAATGGAATTGATCGAGGAACGCTTATACAAAACAGGTTGTATGAGAGTATAAAAATTTCGCAACTAAGTTTACCTCTAGAAGCATATTTTAAAATTGAGCCGCTTAAGTATTTCAGTTTAGGTATTACAGGTTTTGGAAACATCAATGCTAAGAGAAGGTTTTTCGGAGGTATGATAGAATTATCGATTGGGAATATTTAATCCAACTGATTATTCTTAAAAATTTTAAAATCTATATAAAAACTAGATGAGGTAAAAAAATGAAAAAGTATTTATTGGGTATATTAATTTGTATTAATATCAATCTTTTCGCACACGACCAATTATTACACCAACATATAACCCGCGAAGCATTTAAATTATTAAAAAAATCATTCCCAAATCATTTGATAGATATGGGAAATTACATTGGCACGAATCAAGTTTGGAGTGGTAATTCCGCCGACGGTTCATTTGGTGCTTTGAAAATTGTTTCTGGTTCATATATAGAAGATGAATATGATGTTGTATATGGTTATGGTATAACAAGAATACCTAATTATAACCAATTTCTTCCAATACCTACATTAATTTCTTGGTTTGGAGGTGAAGATGCTTTGCGAAAAGCTCACACAACTATTACTCATTTCTGGGTCGCTGACAATGGGCCATATTCAACTATCGCACTAGGAGATAATACACATTGGGGCTACTGGAGTTTTACAATTCCTGAGAATGCAATGTAGAAAATGTGGAAATATTCAAATGGATTATATGATTTTATTTGGGCTTATAAAAATGGAAGTCAATCATGGAACTGGTGTGCACCAAATTGGTTGCATATTATTACAAAATTTGGTGTGCCACCCATTACTAATTTTTATAAAAGTCTAGAAAGCTTTAAAGTAAAGAGTTTTTTCGCTGAAGATGGACATTGGTATTCAACCAACTGCCCAGAGTGGGATCCAAGTTTTAATGCTTTTCATAAATCACACGCATACGAAATTCTTGGTAGAATGTGTCATCTTCTACAAGATATGGCAGTTCCAGCACATGTACACGCAAATTCTCACGCTGGTCAAAACGGCATGTATTCAGACCAATAAGAAATTAATGCACCGTTTTATAAAATATGGACTGCAGATGAGTTATACAATATTGGTCAAACTTACATTGATCCTTATAATTCTTGGAGTGATCCATTATATTATTTAATGTATTTTATGAATCAGGCTACAGATCATTACGCTTCCGGATTAACAAATGGAAATGACAATTTTGATCCATCTTGTCCTGGGTTATCACCCGTAATTTCTTCATTGGGTTTACCAACAACAAGCGCCCAAATTAACTCACAAAATCTTAGCGATATGCATAATAAGCTATTACCATTAGTTATCCGAGCTACTGCAGGTTTATTATATTGGTTTGCAGTAGAGACTGGTCAATTACCGGCAACAGCACCGATAATTTCCACCTTCACGCAATCACCAAATCCACTTTATAAAGGATCAACTGGTTTTGTAACCTGCAATCTTTCACAAGGAAATGGCAGCTTGAATTTTAATTGGTCAATCGTTTCTGGTAACACCGGTTTTTCAATTTCAAATGTAAACTCTCAAACAGTTTCTATTCATTACATTAATACAGATGTAATTGAAAAAAAAAGTCCAGAAAATATTTCATCTCCTAAAGAGACCCCAATTGAAGCTCCAACTGGAGCAGTACTCAAATGCAAAGTGTGGAATAGTGCTGGCAATGATTCTGCGAATGTGTTTATAAATCTTGCAACAACACCGCACGGATGTCCGTTTCTTTATACTTGGAACGGAGAAACCTGGGTTGAGGACAATAACATCTTACCTCAAAGTCAAGATTCATCAATTCTTTGGCAAGATGTAACCGACTTTTATCAACTATATACAAAACCAATTCTTGAAGATGATAAATACTACCTTGCAATTGGCGAATTTGAAGAAGAAATATCTTACTTGGATCAACTGAAGCTGCTTATAGTTGATCATCCTCAAGAAACATTCATTACAGTTGATGACGAAGGAGAGATAATTCAATTTGCAAAACCAGCATATTTTGCTAATGCACAACTCGATTCAATTGATGTTTACAAAAAACTTATTGGATTAGATAGCATAAAAGCAGAAGTAAGCCGAGACGAAACATTAAGTCTATCATTTGAAGATGTTAGCGTAGGTACAGAAAAGTGGTTATTGCTAATCGGTCAACAAGAGCCAATTTACAAAGATAAAATAGCTGGAAGTATTCTGGGCTATGGTAAGGAAAACACAACAGAATTTTCATCATTCCGATTAAGAAAGAATCCAACTTATCAGTGGGTATTAGTACCCGATGGAAATTCAAGTTCTTTACAAGTAGATATAGCATTCCAGAGCGAAGCAGAAATAGACTACACGGAACTAAGCCATAAACTTGAGCTGCCATTTACTGTTTATACGCCACAACTTTTATATGCTGTACATTCTGTTTTTGGTGATGTAACAAGTCTATTAAGTCAGATAGACGAACAATATTCAGTCCTCAATACAGATGAGATGATAACCTTAGAGTATTCAGCACCGCCAATAAACGAAGGAATGGAAAGGACATTTATATTTGTTTCAAGAGGAAGATACGAACGATTAGAAAACAATATGTTAGCAAAAGATAAAAGCCATATTGAAAACAAAAATCAAAAGACAGCATCAACTGAAAACACAAATATTGTTTATGAATATGGATTAAGTCAGAATTATCCGAATCCTTTTAATCCGGTAACAACCATTAGTTATAAAATAAAGGAACAAGGATTAGTTCAGTTGAAAGTGTATAATTTATTAGGACAAGAAATAGTAACGCTTGTAAATGAAGAACAGCCGTCTGGGATATATGAAGCATTATTCGATGCAAGTAATCTTACAAGCGGTGTTTACATATACTCGTTAAGAGTGAATGGCTTTGTTCAGAATAACAAAATGACATTGCTGAAGTAAATCCTTATAAAAATAGAGGGCAAGTTATTTTTAACTTGACCTTTAAATTTTAGAGCGTAAGTATAACCCGCTGCTCAACACCGACCGCCTCTTCGATGTGGTCGTTTTAGGTTTTGCAAGTTAGGTTATAAAAGCAAGTTTCTTATTCAAGTTTGTTCTGTTAAATAAGTTTTTATAATTATTGGTGTTGGTTTTTCAAAGCTGCATAGCTGTTTTGGGCGTCGGCTTATCGGCAACGCCGTTAGTTGGATATAAAATTAAAGGAGTTTAATATGAAAATAATTTATTTCCTTTTATTAGCTGGGATTTTCTTAATTGCTTGCAATGAAGATAATTCAAGTGTTGGGGTCTATGATGTCAACACACAGTTTAAGCTTTATGACAGTAATGGTGTTGAAAAAACAACTTTCAAAAGTGGTGATGATTTCGAGATGAGATTCTTGTTAGTGAACCTAAGTGGCAGAGATTTATCTTATCATTATACCGGAATACCTGTATTTTTTGAAATTCATCAGAATGATTCCATTATTGCAACATCTGTTGATGGATTATCTTTTGCTCAAGTTGTTTTAGGTGGTGAAGTAAAAAACGGTGCAATATTTAGAGATAATTGGATAGCGCCCAACTCATTAGCAAGAGATCCAAAATTAATTTTACCGGCTGGTAACTATAAAGCTTTTGTAAAACATTATGGTTTCTTCGATAGAGTTAAATTAAAAGATTCCAAACCTGTAGAGTTTGTAATTACAAATTGATTTTCCAACTAACCCGTGCCTCAACCTGAAAGCTTTTTCTCACCTGTCTGCCGGCAGATACGATTGAATGAATTGCCAATAGGATTATAAAATGTGTTGATGATTTTTTCATAATTTTCTTTGATTATTTGCTGCTGTACAAATAAAAAAATTTGATAATTGATGAGCGAATGAAATACCATCGTTGATTAATTTACCTGTTCTATTAATATTAAGATTGTAAAAAACAGGAATTGTTGTAAAACCAGTGCTGGCAATACCTGATAAGTATTAGTTAGCTGTAATATCCAAGTTTATTAGTGAATAAGAAATCAAGTTTGAGTATATTTGTAAAAAAAGGAAAAATTGGATGGATTTTTTAGGTAGCGAGCAACATAAAATAATAAACGGGGATGCGATAAAAGTCTTAAAAGAATTTATTGATGATAATTCCATTGACCTTATTTTTATTGACCCGCCTTATAATATCGGAAAAAATTTCAACGGTCATAAAGATAAATGGGATAAAGATGAAGATTATCTTGAATGGTGTTATGAATGGTTGAAATTATGTATTGCTAAATTGAAATCCAATGGTAGCCTTTATGTTATGACTTCAACTCAATTTATGCCCTACTTTGATATTTTTCTGCGTGACAAAATTAATATTCTTTCAAGAATCGTCTGGTATTATGATAGTTCTGGAGTTCAAGCAAAAAATTATTTTGGTTCATTATATGAACCTATTCTATACTGTGTAAAGGATTCTAATAATTATAAGTTCAATTCTAAAGATATTTTAGTTGAAGCAAAGACTGGTGCTCAAAGAAAGCTAATTGACTATAGAAAGAATCCGCCACAAATATATAATTCAGAAAAAGTCCCGGGAAATGTTTGGGAATTCCCAAGAGTTCGTTATCGTATGGATGAATATGAAAATCATCCAACTCAAAAACCAATTGCATTGCTGGAAAGAATAATTAAGGCGAGTTCTGATGAAGGAGATATTGTTTTAGACCCATTTTCCGGTGCTTTTACAACTGCCTTTGTAGCAAAACAGTTACATCGTAAATCGATTTCGATAGAACTACAAGAGGACTATATAAAGATAGGATTAAGACGACTCGGTTTGAGTGACGAATATAAAGGAGTTAAATTAGAAAAAGAATTAAAGACTTATGAATTACAAAAAATAAATAAAAGTCAATATAGATTATTCGAGACAAATTATGGAACATACCTTCACAAAGAAAATCAAGGAAATTCTAGGGAAACACTTTAAAGACAAAGCAGATGATATTTTTGATAAGAGTGAATTACTGCAATATATAAACTTCAAAACTAAATCAGCAGAAAAGGGTTCAAAAGCTCGTTCAAGTTTCGCTAACTTATATGCAATTTATGTTTTGATTGAAGATTACGTTAAAAAAGGTTTTCATAAAAAGAATAAGTATAAAGATTATGAAGGTGTTGAGTTTACTAAATTGTTTACAAGACAAAGAGAATTACCTTTTGGAAGTAAACTTCAAAATCACGCATTAAATAATCGGATGAATTCCGAATTTCAAAAGTTTTTCCCAACATCCAGCTACATTCCCATACTTAGAAATCTTGAAACCAACAGATATTGGATTAACGAAAATCTTATTAAAATCTCTCTTGCTAAAAAAGAACATAATATTGCTGAATCAATTATTGAAATAATTGATGAATATGTTAAAACAAAACGTGGCTCATTTGAAAGATTTATTTCAAGCTGTCTTGAATTACAAAAGATAGAAAAAGAAAAATCTTCTAAAGTTCAAGAATTCATTAAAAGTCTTTTACAACCAAATGTTGATGCAAGATTATTTGAAATAGTTAGCTATTCTATTCTCCGTTCACATTATAAAGACCAAAAAATATATTGGGGATTTGAGCAAACAAAAATCAAAGAAGATTACTTGAAATTATTCAAGACTGGAAGAACTAATGCAAATGATGGTGGAATTGATTTCGTAATGAAACCACTGGGAAGATTTTTTCAAGTAACAGAAACTTTGGATGTTAAAAAGTATTTTTTGGATATTGATAAAATTGAACGCTACCCAATTACCTTTGTTGTGAAAACTGAACTTTCCGAAAAAGAAATTATTTCCCTTCTAAGAAAAAATGCTGAACAACTTTATGCAGTAAAGGACATTGTTAATAAATATATGGAATCAATCGAAGAAGTTATCAATATACCAAAGCTAATTGAGATATTTGATAAAAGTGTTAAGAAAGGAAATCTTGAAGAAATACTTGATGAAATAATTCGTCAGAGCAAAGTAGAATTTAATTATCAAGAGATTGAGCCATAAATAAAAAATTACAGCTAACAAGTTGCTCAAGCCGACCGCTTCTTACGCATTCGGCATATTCAAAATTTTAATGTTAGTTACTCCGCTTCGGCTAACTTGTTTAACTTAGTTCAATAGTAAAAAGTTTTTCTAAACATTAATTTTAATTCACAAATTTGGCATTGTTGTTTTGGGCGGCGGCTTAGCAACAACGTCGTTAGGTGCTAATAATTTTATAGGATAATTTCTAATGAATAACATAAAAATTAGAAAAATCTCATTCGCTATAAGTCTAATTGCAATTTATTTAATCATTACTTTAGCTATTACAGAGAATATTAGTTATTGGAAAGATTTTGAAGACAATTGGTGGTGTTGGTTAATATTTATATTACTTTCTCAATTAACCCTCTTACAAATATTTAAAACTCAAGAAATTTCAATTTTCCATTCAATCAGAAATGGATATAAATCAAAAAAATATTTAATAAAAAGAATTATCTATTATGTTTTAGCTGCAATAGTAATAATTGCAATTTCATTTTTTGCTTATAAACATATTGAGAATCAGCCAAAATTAATGAATGAATTTCTTAATGTTTCATTGGATGATAATAAAGAAGATGTAATTTTTTCAAAAGGAAAACCCAGTAGCATTGAAGATGAGATATATTGGATGTATGACGGTTTTTATATTGGATTTAATAAAGAAAATAAAATAAGATTTATTCTTCACTTTGACGAAAAAAAATATTTAAATATGCAAGGAATCTACATTGGTGATGATAGAGAAAAGGTTGAAGAAAAATTTGGTAAATGTGATAGTATATCTGTTTCTCCAGATAAATTACAAAGACTTTACAAATATCCATCCTATAATGTCTTTTTTACTTTACAACAAAATAAAGTCACAGAGTTTGGCATATACAATCCGAAATATGTATTTGCTTTCAAAAATGTAGTTTTAAAAAATGAAGCAGAATTAAGCGGTGCCACAGAAAATGTTATTTCTATTTCAATTAGTCCAGATAATAAATATATAGCTGGCGGCACGGATCAAAAGGCACTCTTTGATGATACTGGAAAATTTGACATTCTTATCTGGGATACAAAAAATAATAAGGAATTTACAAGACTTCGTGGGCATAATTCTTCTATTCAAGCCGTTACTTTCAGCCAAAATGGTGAATTGTTAGCTAGTTGTGATTCAAGGGGCGACGTTAAAATATGGAATACAAACACTTGGAATTTATTACATAACTTTTCAAATAATGATTGGATGGATGAGTTAGTATTTACAACTGACAATAAATTTCTTATTGGTTCAGAACGTTTTAATAAAAACCTAAAGGTGTGGTCAGCAAATGATGGAGTATTATCATATAAAATAAATCTTGGTCAACAGATTGATGCCTTTGATCTTCAACGGACAAATGATCTTATTGTTGCTTGCTGTTATAAAGAACTACAAATATGGTCTCTCAAAGAAAAGAAAAAAATATATTCAAAAATGTTTGATGAAAGTTTATTCTCTGCTTGTTTCAATAATGATGGTTCTAAATTCATTATTGGTAATCGTATTGGTGAAGTATTGCTATTTGAGACAGGTTCTAAAAAATTGGTTAAAAAAGTTTCTGCACATACGATGCCTGTTTTATCCTTGGCTTTTAACAATTCCGACGAATACATTATTACTTGTAGTTCAGATAAGACCATTAAACTTTTGAATGCAAACGATCTTTCAGTAGTTGATTCACTATCTAACCCTCATAGTGGTAATGTAAATAAAGTGAAATTCTTTGCAGATAAAGAGGAAAATAAGTTTTTGAGCTGTGGTGATGATAATTTAGTAAGGGTTTGGGAAATAATTGACAATTAATTTCTTATTAAATGTTTGTGCTTCCAATTGTCAGCCTTGTTCTCAACTGCTTGTTAAGCAACACAGTTAGGTGCTCATAAATATGTTTTTTAAATCAAATAGATTAATAGAACGTCAAGAAGGAATTGACGAATTAAATGAATTGGTAAGGGATAAGAATAATACATTAATTATTCATTATTCTTGTAAATCATTTGTAACCAACCACGGCAATACTCCTCGAATTACTTCTATCAGTATTCGTAATCTTAAAACTGCACAAACAAAATCTTTTTCAATTCATTTACAAGCGCAATTCAATAAACTTACTTTGCAAAGTTTAAATAATGATGATTATGATAATTTGGAGAGAGAGTTGTTAAATGAATATTTTAGGTTTCTAGAAAGACATAAAACTCATCGCTGGGCTCATTGGAATATGCGGGATACAAATTATGGTTTTGAAGCAATAAACAACCGATATAGAATTCTTGGTGGAACTCCAATAGAAATAGATGATGATAGGAAATACGATTTACCGCGTATTATTGGGAAAATATATTCTTATCGGTATGAAAAGAATAGACCTAAAGGTCGATTATTAAACTTAGCTGATAGGAATAATATAACTACTCTTGAAGCTATAACTGGTAAAGAAGAAGCAGATGCTTTTGAGAATTATAAATATTTGGAATTACATAGATCAACTTTGAGGAAAGTCGACATAATTGAAACTATCATATATAAAATTATAAATAGAAAATTGAAAGTTAATTCAAGTAATAAAGAAATATACGGGCTTTCTATTTCGGGCTTTTATGAGATTATAAAAAATAATTGGATTTTATTTATAGTATGGTCAGTTATCATTTTCATAATTGGCGCAGCATTTGAACCTATTATTCAAAAATTGTTTGGAACTAATAATTAAAAACGCACCTTACCAGCGCATCAACCCGACAGCCTTTTCGCATTTGACTGTTTTGGAACTTTTGGAATAGTAGTTGTGTAAAACGTTTGTTTTAATTAGACCACACCGAGATCTTAATAAATAGAAAGTACCGCCAATGAAGACGAAAATACTTATAGCCCCTGCAATACTGCGAAAAACTCTGGTAAGGTTTTACCGGATCTGTAGAGCTTATTACATTTAAACTGCTGGATGGTCTGATATTTTTAGATACATCTGTTTCCGGCGGCATAAGAATCATTCGTGAATTCGTGACAAATATTTTTGATGACTGCCGCGAATACACGAACAAAACTTAACTACTTAATAACCGTCTCTCTGATATAATTTCCATTTGCTGTTTCAAGAATTGTAAGATGTGCAAGTCTTACAACTTTTTCAAATAACTCAGGGTTTAGTGTGGAAAATTCGTCTGTAGGAAGATGAAGATGATCATAACTATTTGTGGTTACAAAATACAGACTGGGGATATCTTTTTCGTGAAAGGGAGTTGCATCCGCCCCGCCTCCGCTCCAGGTTCTGCTTACCATTGAGTTGAAACTTGTTTCATCAATTTGCTTTGCAATCTGCCAAAGGTTAGGTGCGCTTTTACCGTTTCCAACCTGAATGCTATCGCCGTAGCCAACGCAGTCCAGGTTTATCATTGCAGTTATCTTGTTGTAACCATATTTCCAATTATCAACAAAATATTTCGATCCGATTAAACCTTGCTCTTCGCCGGCAAACAATACAAAAATAACCGAGCGCTTTGGTTCTATTCCGCCTTTGATAAATGCTTCTGCAATTTCCAAAACTGCTGCCGAGCCTGATGCGTTATCGTTTGCACCGGGGAATAACAACCCGGCTTGTGAACCAACATGATCCAAGTGTGCACCAACAATTACAAATTCATTCTTCAATTCAGGGTCTTTGCCTTCCAGCAATGCTGCAACATTCATTGTGCGAGCATATTTTTCATATTTTGCTGTTACCTCAATAACTGCTCTTGTTGCCAGATTCATTGAGATAGGTTTTTTCTTTTCATCAATTTTTGTTTGGCAGTCATTTATTGTAAATCCGGTTAGATTTAGAAGTTCGTTAGCGGCTTTAAAAGATATTTGAAGCTGAGGAAAATCTTCCGGCTGCTCACCGTCTCCATGTAACACGCTTGAAATCAAGGGCTGCGGTTTGTTATCATTGGGAAGTGATACAAACAAAATACCCTTCGCTCCTTTTTTTCTTGCAACAAGAGATTTTTCACGGGGATAGTTCGTTCCCCAGTCTTTATCATCATTTTTCCAAGAAGGATTTTGTTTAAACACCATCACTATTTTATTTCTGACATTAATGCCTGCATAATCATCATAAAAAAGGTCTGGTCTGGAAATTCCGTATCCACAGAACACCACCGGCAGATTAAAACTATTTGATCCGGTAAATCCCCTTAACACAAAATCTTTTCCAAGCTCATAATTAATTGTATCGCCATTTACAATTGATTTGAATACTGCCGGAGATTCGATCTTGTTGTATTCAATATTAAAATGCTGAAAATACATCTCGCTGCCTGCGGGGGTTAAACCAAGCTCAAAAAATTTATCGGCAGCAAACTGAGCTGCTTTATTATAACCTTCGCTGCCAGGCAATCTTCCATCAAAATCTGGTGAAGAAAGAATTCTAACATTCTTGATCAGGTCTTCTTTATTAATTTCTGAAAGTCCGGTTGATCCTTGTGAATAAACAACAGCGGAAGCAATCAAAAGAAAAACGGCTGTAAATAATTTTTTCATATAAAAAACAAAAAATTGAAATTATTATTCTTTATTATACAAAAAGCATACTATTCGTATAATAAAAAAAACGCCCCAAAACGAGGCGATTTTTTTATTAAAAGCACAAATCACTGTTATTAACTAAGCAAGGGCTGGTCATTTTTTCCGTTTCCGTTACCGTTACCATTAATTCCATCTTCGTCTTCCGGAACAACACGGGCAATATCTGCAATAGAATCACCTTCGTTCAGACGAATTACTCTTACTCCCTGAGTGTTTCTTCCCATAACCCGTAAATCTTTAACGCTTTGTCTGATGACCATTCCTTGTGTAGAAATAATTACGAGTTCATCACGATCAACAACTTCCATCATTGCAATCATCTTGCCGACTTTATCTGTAGTCTTAACTGTTATCACGCCTTTACCTCCGCGTTTAGTAATCCTATAATCATTTATATCCGATCGTTTACCATAACCCTTCTCTGTAACAACAAGAACAGTTGTCTGATCGTTTCTTATTACAAGCAATCCAACGACCTGATCACCCTTGCCTAATCTTACACCCCGCACTCCGGTTGCTGTTCTTCCCATATCCCTTACATCTTTTTCGTTAAAGCGGATTGCAAAACCGTTTCTGGTTCCGATAACAATATCGTTCTTTCCGTCGGTCATTTTAACTTCAATCAGTTTATCGCCAGGAACAAGATTGATTGCATTAATTCCTCCTTTACGAACATTACCGTATGCAGAAAGAACTGTTTTCTTAATCGTTCCCTTTTCTGTTGCCATAATCAGAAATTGGTCTTCGCGGAATTCCTTAACTGCAACAAACGCAGTAATGTTATCATCTTTATCTTTATCAAGAAGATTTACAATTGATCTGCCTTTTGCTGTTCTGCCGCCTTCGGGCACTTCGTGAACCTTTAACCAGTAACAACGACCTTTGTCCGTAAAGAACAAAATGTATTGATGTGTTGATGCAACAAACATATGCTCGATAAAATCATCTTCTTTGGTTCCCGCACCCGTTACACCTTTACCGCCGCGTCCTTGTCTTCTGTATCCGCTGACAGGAAACCGTTTAATAAATCCGCCGTGAGAAATTGTTACAACAACATCTTCCTCCGCTATTATATCTTCTAATGAAAACTCTTTATAATCTTTTATAATTTCTGTTCTTCGTTCATCGCCGTATTTTTCCTTTAACGCAAGCAGTTCGTCTTTAATAATTTTCTTCCTTGTTCTCTCGTTCTCCAAAATTCCTCTTAACTTCTCAATGAGTTTAATCGTTTCTTTATATTCATCTTCAATTTTTTTACGTTCTAGTCCGGTTAAGCGCTGCAGTCTCATATCCAGGATTGCTTTTGCCTGTATCTCGCTCAGCTTAAACTTTCTCATCAAATTGTTTTTAGCTGTTTCAACATCTTTAGATTTTTTAATTGTCTCTATTACTTCATCAATATTATCAAGTGCAATTATGTAGCCTTCTAAAATATGAGCCCGTTTTTCAGCCGCTTCCAATTCAAATTTTGTTCTGCGAATAAGCACATCCATTCTATGATCAAGAAAGTGCTTAATAATTTCCTGAAGTGTTAGTACTTTCGGCGCTCCGTTAACAAGAGCCAGCATTATCACACCAAAGGTAACCTGCATTTGTGTATGCTTAAATAACTGATTTAAAATAACCGCCGGCTGGGCATCCCGCTTAAGCTCGATAACAACTCTTAATCCGTCTCTGTCTGATTCGTCTCTGATATTTGAAATATCATTTATCTTTCCTTCTCTTACAAGATCAGCTATTTTTTCAATCATCGCTGCTTTGTTTACCTGATAAGGAATCTCGGTAATAACTATATTCTCTCTATCGTTCTTCAGT
The DNA here is from genome assembly GCA_013285425.1 of Ignavibacteriota bacterium. GTDB lineage: Bacteria > Bacteroidota > Ignavibacteria > Ignavibacteriales > Ignavibacteriaceae > IGN3. The sequence continues at coordinate 3,260,882 of CP053447.1, read as the reverse complement.
GTTTCAATATTAGCTTTTGCCCGGATTACAACCCTGCCTCTTCCTGTTAAATAAGCGTCTTTAACTCCTTCATATCCGTATATTATTCCACCGGTAGGAAAATCCGGTGCTTTAATAATTTTCATTAAATCGGCAGAAGTTGCCTTTGGATTTTCGATCAACGCTACACAGCCATCTATTACTTCGCTGATATTATGAGAAGGAATATTTGTAGCCATTCCAACCGCAATTCCGCTTGCACCATTTATTAAAAGATTTGGAAGATATGATGGCATAACGGTTGGCTCTTGTAACGACTCATCAAAATTGGAAACAAAATCAACCGTGTTCTTATCCAGATCACGCAGCATTTCGTCTGCTATTCTTGCAAGTCTTGCTTCTGTGTAACGCATAGCTGCGGGCGAGTCGCCGTCAACTGATCCAAAGTTTCCCTGTCCATCAACCAGAGTATATCGCAACGACCACTCTTGCGCCATTCTAACCATTGTATCATAAACCGCACTATCGCCATGCGGGTGGTATTTGCCGAGCACTTCACCGACAATTCTTGCTGATTTTTTATATGGTCTGTTGTATGGCAATCCAAGTTCGTGCATTCCGAACAGAACTCTTCGGTGAACTGGTTTTAATCCGTCTCTTACATCAGGCAATGCGCGAGAAATTATAACGCTCATTGCATAATCTATATAAGAGGACTTCATTTCGTCTTCTAATGTTCTGGGTAAGATTTTTTCAAATATTGTAGTCATATATTTTTAGTTATTACTTTTAAATTCAATTAAATCATATATCAAGTTTAGCATACTTAGCATGCCGTTCAATAAATTCTCTTCTGGGTTCTACTGCATCTCCCATCAGGGTTTCAAAAATTTTATCTGCGGCTGCTGCACTATCAACACTAACTTGCAAAACTGTTCTTGTTTCGGGATTCATTGTAGTTGACCAAAGCTGTTCGGGATTCATTTCTCCCAATCCTTTGTATCGTGAAATAACAACTCCCTTTGGCTGTCCTTCCTCGTCAACTTCGCCATCTGCTCCGTTTCCGGATTTTGCTTTTAAATCTTTTTTATACTGTTTTATTATTTTATCTCTTTCATCATCATCAAAAGCGTATTGTTCTTCTTTGCCTTTCTTAATTTTGTAAAGTGGTGGCTGGGCAATATAAATTTTTCCGGCAGTTATAAGATCCTTCATGTGTCTGTAAAAGAAAGTCAGCAACAATGTTCTGATATGGCTTCCATCTACATCCGCATCTGTCATTAAAATAATTTTACCGTAACGTGATTTTTCCGGATTAAAATCTTCTCCTATGCCGGCACCAATTGCGGCTATCATCGCCTGAATTTCCTGATTTTCTAAAATCTTGTTAAGCTTTGCTTTTTCGACATTAAGAATTTTCCCTTTAATTGGTAAGATTGCCTGAAACCTTCTGTCCCTTCCCTGCTTTGCTGAGCCGCCGGCTGAATCTCCTTCAACAATATAAATTTCACAATGTTCAGGATCGTTAATTGAACAATCGGCAAGCTTGCCCGGCAGATGCATCGAGTCCAGCGCATTTTTTCTTCTTACAAGATCGCGTGCTTTTCGTGCCGCTTCTCTTGCCTCTGCTGCGCGCAAACATTTTTCAATAATCTTTTTACCTATTGATGGATTTTCTTCCAAAAATTCGGATAGCTTTTCACCAACAATTGTTTCGACAATAGATTTTACTTCGCTGTTGCCAAGTTTTGTTTTTGTTTGTCCTTCAAACTGCGGTTCCAAAACTTTTACAGAAATTACTGCTGTAAGTCCCTCTTTAAAATCATCTCCGCTCAAAGTTATTTTACTGTTTTCTTTAATAAGTCCGTTTTTATTTGCATAATTATTAAACGTTCTTGTAAGTGCTGTTCTGAATCCGACCAGATGGGTGCCGCCTTCAATGGTATTTATGTTATTAACATAGGTATGAATGTTTTCTGAATATGAATCGCTGTATTCAAACGCAATTTCGACCGGAGTGTTTTCTTTTTCTCCTTCAAAATAGATCGGCTTGTGCATTGCGGTTCTATGTTCATCCAGATACTTAACAAAGTCAATAAGTCCGCCTTTAAATCTATAAGACTCTTCAAGCTCTTCAACTTCATCTTTTAATATCATAGTAACTTCTTTGTTCAGATACGCAAGTTCGCGCATTCTTTCTGCAACAGTTTCAAAATTAAATTTCGTTACTTTAAAAATTTCAATATCCGGTTTGAACGTTATTATTGTTCCTGTTGAATCCCCTTTATAGGTTCCGGTTTGTTTAACTTTTTCAACGGGAATGCCGCGTTGATATTTTTGGTAGTAAATTTTATTATCTCTTCTAACTTCTGCCGTCATCCATTCCGAAAGTGCATTAACTACTGAAACTCCAACACCATGTAACCCGCCGGAAACTTTGTATGATCCTTTATCAAATTTTCCTCCGGCATGTAATACAGTCATAACAACTTCAAGCGCAGAGCGTTTTTCAATGGGGTGAATATCAACAGGAATTCCTCTGCCTTTATCTTCAACAGAAACAATTCCGTCTTTTTTTAATGTTACTATTACTCTGTCATTAAACCCTGCTAATGCTTCATCGATACTATTATCAACAACTTCGTTAATAAGATGATGCAGCCCTCTTGAGCTTACATCCCCAATATACATTGCGGGGCGCTTACGAACAGCCTCTAATCCTTTTAATACATTTATACTCTTTGCGTTGTAATCATTTGAGTTGTTTTGTGCTTTTGCCATAAATACTTTTTATCCTTTGGTATCCTTAAATAATTATCTTGCCGAAAATTTAATTTTATTGACTCTTTTTTCTTTATAAAAATTATTAATCTTTTCTACTATCAGAGTTTCTTTAAACTTAAGTTCACTGCGCCATGCAGCATTTTCAACTTTGAGCGTAAGAATTGTATTATGCACTTTTACAGCTTTGGCTATCTTTTTAAATTCCGGAAAAATTTCACCAAAATCACTTACTACTTTATTTTCGTCAACAATAGCTTTAATATTCTTTAATCCGGGATCAGTATTAAAAACATCTTTTAAGCTTTTAAAATCCTCAGGCATAGGTAATATTTCCGCTTTCTATTTTGATAATCAAATCCTTATCCTCTTTTGACAGAAAAGAAAAATCTGCAAAATCTGTAATAGTAATAAAAGCCTGTCCAACCTGTTTAAGATAGCTGCTTATTCTACCAGCTCTATTAGCATCTAATTCTCCAAAAACATCATCAAGCAGAAATATTGGTTTTTTGCCTGTTAAATTTTTCAAATAAAAAAACTCTGCAAACCGAAGAGATGATTGAAAAGTTTTATGCTGACCTTGTGAGCCGAATGTTTTAAGATTTATTCCATTGATGCTAAAAATATACTCATCCCTGTGTGGTCCTGCCAGATTAGTTGTTCTTCTTATTTCTTCATCTCTTCTTTCAGCTAATAATCTTCTGAAATTATCTGTATCATCACCCTGACCGCAAACATTGCATTCGTATTTAATATCCGGAATCTCGGTTTGTTCAACAATTTTTAAATAAGATTCTTTTATATAACTGCTGAACTCATCAACAAATCTTCTTCTGTAATTTATAAGATCAATACCTTTTTCAATCATTTTTTCTGTCCATGCATCAAGCTCAAGCAATGTTTGTTTATCATAATTTTCTCTTAATCTTGTCAGAACAGCAGATCGTTGCTTAATAACCTTATTATAATCCAGTAAAGTTTCTAAATAAACTGAGCTTGCCTGCGAAATTATTGAATCAACAAACTTTCTTCTATCCGAAGGAGAGCCCTGAGTTATTTGGTGATCTGCCGGTGAAAGAATAACTACGGGATATTTTCCTATTATTTGTGAATTTCTCGAGATCAATTTATCGTTTTGAAAATAGTGTTTGCGGTTTTCTGATAAAGAAAAATAGATTCTGATATTATCCTCAGTTAAATCTTTAAATTTGCCATATATTTCAAATTCCTGTTCATCAAAATTTACTGCTTCAGAATCTTTTGAATTAAAACTTTTAGTAGTACATAAATAGTAGGCAGCCTCTAATATAGTTGTTTTACCCTCTCCATTGCCGCCAACTATATAGTTTAAATTTTCAGAAAAATTCAGGTGTGCATTTTTATGTGTTCTAAAATTTCTTAAAAAAATTCTACTCAGAATCATTTTAGTTATTTATTCGTACCGGCATTAACAACATCATCACATCTTCATTTTCCTGCTTTTGAACAGGTTCAATAATTCCTGCTTTTGTTGGTGAATGTAATTTAAAAACAACCTGTTCACCTTCAAGATGAGAGAGAACATCATTAACATAATTAGTATTAAACCCTATCTCCATAGAATCGCCTTTATAGTCACACACAATATTTTCCTTTGCATCTGAACCATGATCAATGTCTTCTGCCGAAACATCAAGTGAGTTGTTACCAATACTAAATTTAACTTGTTTCGGATTTGAGCTTGAAAATAAAATCATTCTTCTTATTGTAGAAAGGAGTTCCATTCGGTTTACTGTAAGTATATTTTCGTTCTCCAGCGGAATTACACTATTATATGCAGGATATTTTTCTCCAATCAATCTTGTAATAAATTCTAATTCATTTATCTGAAATGAGGCGTATGTTTTACTTAAATAAATTTTAACATCCTGATCACCTAACAATTTAAGCAAAACAGAAATAGCTCTTTCCGGCACTATATATTGCTCCTGAGCTTCTGATACTATTAATCGATTTATATATTTAACAAGTCTATGTCCATCCGTTGTAACGAATTTCAATCCCTCCGGAGAAAATTCAAAAAGCATTCCGGTCATTGGCGGACGCATATCTTCCTTACTCATAGCAAAAGCTGTCTGGTCTAAAGCTTTTTTCAAATCAGAACCATTAATTTGTATTTCTTTTTCTTTAGAAACCGATGGAATTTCAGGAAAATCTTCTGAAGGAGAATAGCTAAGATTGTAAACACCTTTATCGGTGTTTATTCTCATTTTTCCTTTTGAATCAATAGTAAAATTTATTAAAGTATCGTCAAGATTTCTTACAATATCATACAACAATCTTGCAGAAATAACCATCTTAACATTTTTTTCCGCTGTAATATTTATAGAAGATCTTAATGCAATTTCTAAATCAGTTGCACTAATTGTTAAAGATCCATCTTTAATTTCAAACAGAAAATTTTCCAGAATAGACATTGGTGTACGTGATGGAACTGCGGGAATTACTTTTGATAATAGTTTTTCTAAAATCTTACTGTTTATCTTAAAATCCATGAATAAATCTCCTATTAAAGCGTATTAAAATACTAAAAAGAGAAGGAATACTCAATAAAATTAAAATATAAAGTAAGCTGTAATTAAACTATTTTTAGAGCGGTTGAAAACATAAAGAGCTGATGTATAAGATCAGCTCTTTAATAATTTTTAATGAAAATTATTGATTTTAGTTTTCAAAAGGATCTGTACGGTTTACATCATCTGAGGATGTTTTATAAATGTAAATTTTATATTTATTATCCAACAGACTGCTTCTATAAATAAATAAAATTTCTGTTCCGGCATTTAGCACAACTTCACCTTCAAATTCACCTTCTGTCTCTGTTTCAGTTACTCCTGCCGGTATTGAATATGTGGAATTATATTGAAAAGTTCCTTTTTTCAAATCGTTTAATACCAATGTTTCGCCACTAGGAATTATATACGTTTTTGCACGTAAATTAATTTGAACTTCATCCGCAGCAAGATTTCTTACTATAATCTTATTTACCAAAAAAGGTTCACAACTGGTAAAACTTATTACAGACAGAACTACTATTGATAAGAGTATAACTATTTGTTTTTTCATAAAAGCCTCTAACATTTTATAATTTTCTTATTTATAAATTTCTCTATTTTGAAATTAAACAATTGTATATACAAATACATTAACACACTAATTATAATTATTTAAGTTATTCTTATTTATATAATAATTATTATAACGATGTTAATATGTTAAAACACTTTAATTACTTTAATTATGAATTAAATTAAAATATTATTATTAACAGACAACATATAATAAAATGTTAATAACCAGATACAATTAACCAATTCTTTAAAATCACTATTAAATTAACAAATTATATACCACTGATTAACATTTTATCCACATCCTAAAAAGTGTTAATTGACAAAAAAAACAAAGGCTCTGAACAGAGTCTTGAATTCAAAAGGTAAAAATTTCAGGAATAATTAAGCTCTAGTTTATTTCTAATACTATCTATCAGATCACGCATTGATGTATCGGATTTGTGCATTTGTTCAACATTATTGCAAGCGTGAATAACAGTTGAATGATCTCTGCCGCCGAAATGCAGCCCAATAGTCTTTAATGAGTTTTTTGTTAATTCCTTGGAAAAATACATGGCAAGTTGTCTGGCAAGAACAATTTCTTTTTTACGGGTCTTTTCCCTGATTTTGTTTTCCGGAATGTTAAGTTGTGTACAGATTATTTTACTTATATCATCTATCGTAATATTGATTTTTCTATCGGTCGCTATTTCTTTAACGGTTCTTTTAGCCAAATCAAGAGTAATTTCTTTAGAATTTAATGAAGCACTAGCCAGAAGTTTAATTAAGGAACCTTCTAACTCTCTTATATTCGAAGTGATATTATTAGCCAGATATTCTAATATTTCAGTAGAGATCATCATTCCATAATCTTCAGCTTTGTTTTTAAGAATAGCAATACGCATCTCTAATTCAGGCGGCTGAATATCTGCAGATAAACCCCATTGAAATCTGGAAATTAATCTTTCATCCAATCCTTTTAATTCTTTCGGTGGTTTATCGCTGGAGAGAATAATTTGTTTCCTGGATTGATGCAGTGTATTAAATATATGAAAGAATAAATCCTGTGTTTTTTCTTTACCGGTTATGAATTGAATATCATCGATTATCAATACATCCATATTTCTATAAAACCCGGAAAACTCATTAACGCGGTTGGCTTGAATTGCTTCAACAAACTCAACAGTAAAAGAATCAGTTGAAAGATAGATTACTTTCTTGCCGGGGAATTTTTCAACTATACTGTTTCCTATAGATTGTATCAGATGTGTTTTGCCTAAACCAACACCACCGTAAACAAAAAAAGGATTAAATGAAGTTCCACCCGGATTATCACTAATTGCCCCTGCAGCAGCTCTTGCCAATTGATTACCCTCACCTTTAATAAAGTTTTCAAACTTATAGCGCGGATTTAAATTGGTTTCATGAGATGGTTTTTTTGTTTCAACAGTTTTAATAATTACAGGATTGCTGGTATTTGCAGAATTAAACAGATCTTCTTCTTTAATTTCTTTCTCATCAGCAATTATATATGAAAGTTTACCGTTTGGTCCTAAAACATCATAAATAGTTTTTTTTACTATGGTACTAAAATGTTCATCAATCCATTCCCAGAAAAAAGGATTGGGCAACTGAACTTTAAGCGTATTCTGATCGAGGCTAACAGGTCTGATAGGTAAGAACCAAGTATTGTAAGTCATTAAAGTAACATTTTCCTTAATGATTGTTAAACACTTTTTCCAAGCAGAATTAGCATCAAGATTTTCGGTTTTTTGAATTAATTCCAGATTAACAAATTTTGAGTTATCCACAACAGGAGCATTTATTAAAAGTTCAAATAAATGGTTAATTAAAAGACAATAAAACTAAAAAATTTAAGCAATTAACAAGTTATCAACATCACCCGGAACAAGCCAAGCGGCTATTTTATAAGCGATTACAGAAACTATTTTAATGTTCTTGAACAATTACAAGTAAATTTTACATTAAAATATCACCTGCCTTAATTGTGAAACCTTTTCACACCAACAAGATATCAACAAGTTATAAACATCCAAATTGTTCGAGTGGCTTCTGTAAAAGATAGACACAAATTTATCTATCAGCAAGCTTGTTGGGAAAAAATTTTTTATTAATAAAGAATATTTTTTTATGCACAAAATTTAATGTAGAGAGATTATTTTTAAATTATTGATAACAATAAATATTGTACAGCTCTTCGGAATGTTGTAAAACAGTGAATATATCTATATTTTTGCAAACTTTATGTAGAATAGGAGTAAATAATGAAACGTACATTTCAGCCAAGCAATAGAAAAAGAAAAAACAAGCATGGCTTTAGAGAAAGAATGAAAACAAAAAACGGTAGAAAAGTTTTAGCCGGCAGAAGAGCAAAAGGCAGAAAAAAACTTACTGTTAGTGATGAGAAATAATAACCTTGAAGAGTTTTTCTTTAAACCGAAATGAAAGGGTTAAAAAGAAAAAGGATTTTAATAAGGTTTATAATTCTGGAAAAATAATTTTTAGCTCAGATTTATTACTAAAACTCCATTATTACGTAAATAAGAACGAAGAGCATAATGGAGTTAAAATTGCCGCCTCACTTTCAAAAAAAACAGGAAAGGCTGTTTGGAGAAACAGGGTTAAAAGATTAATAAAAGAATCTTACAGATTAAATAAAAAACGACTTGTTGAAAAAGCATCAGAAAATAATGTTGAGCTTCTGCTGATCTTTTCACCGTATAGACTTTCAGAGAAGAAAAATAAAAAATTGTATTTAAAAGATATTATGAACGGTGTTGTTGATTTGATTAATAAAGTTGCTGATAATATTTAACAGGATACTTTTGAGTTCTCGATTTTCAATATTAAAACCTCCATCTAACACATCTTATAAAATGCTAATTCTAATTTGAGTATGTAAATGGATAAACAAACAACAATTGCTTTTATTTTAATTGGTGCAATACTGATTTTGTGGCTTTACTTGACCGCGCCGGATCCTAATCAGCAAACCAAACCTAAGTCAGATACAACACAACTAAAAGACACACTTTTAAACAGCGAAAAGCAGGATACCGTATCTATAAATCAACCAAAAGAAAATATTAAGAATGATCTTTTAGTTGAACAGACAAAACAAGACAGCATTCCTGAGGTTATTACTGTAATAGAAACAGATTTGGCAAGGTTTGAATTATCTAATAAGGGCGGAAACTTTAAAAAGATATTCTTAAAAAAGTTTAACAACTGGTACACTGCTGATAAAAAAGAAAATCAGGATGATTATCTGGACAAAGTTCAGCTTCTAAATTATTCTAAAGGAGGATCGTACGATATTTCATTTGTTTCTATTGATGGTCACGGAATAAACACAAAAGATTTTACGCTTCAGAGCAGTCTAACATCTACAAACGTCAGGTTAACTGGAAAAGATTCAATCAAGGTAGATTATGTACTACAACTTGAACCCGGGAAAACCATAACAAAAACATTTATATTTTTTGCAGATAAGTATGAGGTTAAAAGCGATATTATCTTTTCCGGACTAAGCAGCAATATCAGCAGCAACTCGTATGATCTCGTTTGGAATAACGGAATTAGATTTGTTGAAAAAAACTCAGTTGATGAAGCGAGCTATTCAAACGCAAGTGTTTACTATGGTGATGAGCAGGTTATTGTTAATGCATCTTCAACCGGTGAAAAGGAAGTCAAAGAATTTAGAGGAAGAATTGATTGGCTTGCGGTTAGAAACAAATATTTTGCCGTTGTTATAATTCCCGATAATCCGCAAAAAGTTGAAGGAGCATATATTGAAGGAATATCAAACCATGCGGGTAAAGATGGGCTGACTAAACAGTATAATGCAAGACTAACACTTCCATTTCAGAACAAGGCAGAAGAAAAGCAATCTTTTACTTTATTTATAGGTCCTGTTGATTATAAAGAATTAGAATCTTATGGGAGAAATCTTGTTGCAATAGTAGATTTTGGAAGTTTCTTTGGGTTGAAGTTTATTGTCAGACCAATAGCTGAATATATTCTGCTTCCTTTATTTCTTTTTATTAATTCTTTTATTCCTAACTATGGCGTTGTGCTGATAATCTTTTCAATTATCATTAAGATAGCAGTATATCCGTTGACGAAATCAAGTTTTCAGTCAATGAAAAAAATGCAGGCACTGCAGCCCATGATTACGGAGCTTAAAGAGAAATATAACGACGATCCGCAAAAAATGAATAAAGAAACTATGAAGCTTTATTCTACTTATGGCATTAATCCAGCGGGGGGCTGTCTCCCGATGCTTTTGCAAATGCCTATCTTTATAGCGCTTTGGGGTTTGTTTAAATCTGCTATTGAATTAAGACAACAGCCTTTTTTTGGATGGATTACAGATTTATCACAACCGGATGTTATTTTTAACATCGGATATAAAATTCCAATTTTCGGTATTAGCGAAATAAGCGGCTTGGCTTTGCTAATGGGCATTACAACTTTTGTACAGCAGAAGATGACGGTAAAAGATCCCAAACAACAGGCATTGGTTTATATGATGCCGGTTATGCTTACGTTATTATTTATGAGCTTTCCATCCGGTTTAAACCTGTATTATTTTATGTTTAATATTCTTTCTATTGCACAACAGTATTACATAAACCATAAAGGCGGAAAGGTTGAGCTTGTGCCGGTAGCCAATCCAAAAAAGAAAAAAGGTTTTATGTCTAAATTGATGGAAGCTGCAGAAGAACAGGCTAAAACCCAGCAGAAGAGAAGAAAATAAAAATACTTTCTGTTTTCGGTTTGCATAAATAAAATCTAATTATGAAAAAGAGAATAAAAATACTTTTGCTTTTAATAATTTTCTTTTTCAGCAAGCTATACTCTCAGGATATTTATAACTTCAATTTTCCTGTGGAAAGCAAGCAGCTTCCTTTTGGTTTGATCGAACTGATTCCAAAAAACAAACCTAAAATTGCACTGGCTTTAAGCGGAGGAGGCGCAAGGGGATTATCGCAAATCGGAGTTCTTAAAGCATTGGATGAAGCAGGGATTAAGGCTGATGTTATTGTTGGAACCAGTATGGGAAGCATCGTTGGCGGATTGTATGCTGCCGGCTATTCTCCGGAACAGCTTGATTCAATTGCGGTGGAAACAGACTGGAATGATTTACTTACTCTTTCAAATCAGTCAAACAGAAGAGATTTATTTGTTGATCAAAAGGTAACAGAAGACAGAGCAATTTTTTCTTTGCGTTTATCCGGATTTGCACCGATTCTTCCTACTTCCTTTAATGATGGACAAAAACTTTCAAATCATTTAAATGTATTGGCGCTTAATGCTCCGCTTCATTCTGACGAATCATTTGATTTATTAACCATAAAATTCAGAGCAGTTTGTACAGATTTAATAACAGGCAACCCGGTTGTTCTTAGTAAAGGATCAATTAGCGGTGCTTTGCGCGCAAGCTCCTCGGTTGTGTTTTTTCTTGCCCCGGTTAAAATGGATACTCTGCTGCTTGTTGATGGAGGTCTTGTTGCCAACATTCCTGTTGATATTGCCAGAGCTAATGGCGGGAATATTGTTGTTGCAGTTAATACAACAAGTGGTCTTTGGAACGAAGAAGAACTTACTACACCATGGATTATGGCAGATCAAATGGTTAGCATACCAATTAAACAAGACAATTATGAGCAATTACAAAAAGCTGATTTTATTATTCAATCGGCAATAGGAAATATTTTATCAACTGATTTTAATAAGGTTGACACACTGATATATATTGGTTACAGCACATCTAAACCATATATAAATAGTCTTAAATCTAAAATTGATTCTGCAATTTTTAACTCATTACCGGAAAAAGAAATTTACTTTAAGAACTTAATTTTAGATAGCAGCCTTACTTTGAAAGAGCAGGCTTTTTTCTATCATTACAGAGATTATGATTCCGTTTCTAACAAGATGATCAATTATGATCTTTATAAATTGTTAGAAACTGGGGATTATAAATATCTGAGCGCACAGATACTGATGTCTGATAGCGAAAACATTCTGCAGCTAAGCAGGGAATATAATCCAATAATCAGGCACATAGATGTAATAGGTATTTCACAAATTCATTCAGAAAGAGTAAGCTCTGTTTTCTCTTCCTTAAAAGATGAAAGGTTTTCCGGACAAAAGGTGCTGGATGCACTTTTACAGCTTATAAAAATATATCGCGAAGATGGATATTCGCTTGCCGGAATTCAAAGTATTGATTTTAATAAAGAAGAAGGAAGACTGAGAATTTTTATTGATGAAGGGATCATTTCTAAAATTGATATAACCGGCAATGAAAAGACAAAGGAAAATGTAATAATCAGAGAATTCAAGTTTGATGAGGGAGATTATTTTAAAATAGATGATATTAAAGAGGGATTAAGAAATCTAAGGAGTACAAGAATCTTTGATAATATTGATGTAGTTGTTAAAGAAAAAAACGGACAAAATATCCTTACTATTAAAGTAGATGAAAAACCTTCGAGCCTGTTAAGAATAAGTTTTAGAAGCGATAATGAATATCGGGCACAGCTTGGATTTGATTTAAGAGATGAAAATTTTTATGGCTCCGGCACAGAGCTAGGCTTAATTTTATTCGGCGGACTTGATAATCGGGCTTATATAATTGAACAAAAAGCAAACAGAGTTTTTGAGACTTATTTTACTTATAAGATAAATGGATTTTACAAATTCAATGATGTGCATGTTTACAAAGATATTCCTTTAACCAACAGCGCAAGGTTTTCCAGAAATGAAATTGGAAAATACAGACAAATTTTTTACGGGGTTTCTTTGGGCATAGGCACACAGGTCGGCAGGTTTGGTAATCTTATACTTGAAGGTAAATATCAATTTGATCAGATTAAAAACAAAGACAATGAACCAACGACAGCATATAAAACAAAGATCGTAAGTCTTAAAGCCTCAACAACCTTAGATACGCAGGATAAATATCCTTTTACTGAAAACGGAGTTTACTTTTCAGGATTTTATGAAACAGCGATTTCAGTTTTAGGCGGCGAGGTCGGATACAGTAATATCGGTTTTGAATATAAAAATTATTTTAAACTATCTTCAAGGAGCGTAATCTCACCATCATTTAAATTCGGTTTTGCGGATAAAACCCTTCCATTAAGTCAGCAGTATTCGATTGGCGGGCAGGAATCATTTTTTGGAATGCATGACAATGAATATAGGGGAAGACAAATAATGCTTGCTTCTTTAATGTATAGATTTAAACTGCCATTTATAATTTTTTTCGACACATATCTTAAATTCAGATATGATCTTGGCTCGACGTGGGAATTCCAGGAACAAATCAGATTTAAAGATTTAAAACACGGAATTGGAACATCAATTTCATTTGATACACCAATCGGTCCCGCAGAATTTGCGGTCGGAAGAAGTTTTCTGCTTCGTAATGATCTCCCGAATAATCCTATTAGCTGGGGTGATGTGCTGTTTTATTTTTCTATCGGCTATTATTACTGATGAGGAATATGCTAAAAAATTATTTTTGTGTGAACAATTAATTCCTTTAACCTAATCTGAATCTTTCTTAAAAAAATCAAGACTCCGCTGTTACGTGGCTGTTGGCATCACTCTGAATATATCAATTGGCACCACTCTTTTAAATCTTATCTCTTCTCCTTTGCCATTTTGTATAGCTCCAGATATTTTTCTGCGGATATTTTCCAGCTAAAATCCAGATTCATTCCGTTAAGCTGAATTTTTTTCCAGATTTCTTTTTCTTTAAAAGTATTTACAGCCCGCTCTACTGATGATGAAAGAGCATAGCTTGTGTAGTCATAAAATGAAAATCCGTTTCCGTGATCGAACCCGTAATGATTTTCCTCGTCCCAATCTTTAATCGTATCAGCAAGTCCACCTGTTTTTCTGACAACAGGAACGGTTCCATATTTTAAACTATAGATTTGATTCAAGCCGCAAGGTTCATAACGTGAAGGCATAACGAAAATATCTGCAGCAGCTTCAATCAGGTGAGACAGTTCATTATTATATCCGATGTAAGTTCCTATTCTGCCGGGAAAATATCCGGGCAGTCCGCGGAAAAAGTTTTCGTACTTGCTTTCACCGCTGCCAAGTATTATCCATTGTGCATTAAGATTCATCAATTCATTTACTGCTCCGGCAAAAATGTCGAATCCTTTTTGCTGCACAAGTCTTGATACCATACCAATCAAAGGTCTGTTTTCATCAAACGGAAGATTGAAATGATCCATTAAAAATTTTTTATTTTTTAATTTTCCGGAAAGATCTTTTACAGAATATTTATACGGAAGAAATTTATCGGCTGCGGGATCCCATTCATCGTAATCAACACCGTTTAAGATTCCATAAACATCCGGCTTACGGGCACGAAGTATGTTATGCAGCCCGGCACCATGTTCTTCTTTTAATATTTCGTGCGAATACTTGTTGCTTACAGTATTTATTAAGTCAGCAAAAACGATTCCTGCTTTCATAAAAGAAACAGAATCCTCAAACTCTACCGGTCCGCCCGGATAGTATAAACTGCTGCGTATCTCTGCCGCAGATAAAGTAGATTTAGAAAATCTTCCCTGATAGGCAATGTTATGAATCGTAAACACTGTTGCAGTTTTATCAAACATCCTGTCCCAGTTATAATTATCTTTTATAAAAAGCGGGATAAGTCCCGACTGCCAATCGTTACAGTGAATTACATCCGGCGCCCAGGCAAATCTTTGCAGCGTTTCTATCACTCCTTTGCTGAAAAGAATAAATCTTTCATCTTCATCTATATCGTTTGTATAGATTGAGTTGCGGTAAAAGTAATGGGGACAATCAATAAAATTAACCTCAACGCTGCTGTTAGGAAGTTTTGCCTGATGAAGATGAACCGAACGGTCTGTTCCGTTAACCCGGATAATCATCTCGCCGATATCCCAATTATATCTCAACCCTTGTCTTGATTCTTCGATAAAGTTATACTTTGGCATAAATATTTTAACTTCACACCCAAGTTTTTCCAATGATTTCGGCAGTGACCCGGCAACATCGGCAAGCCCGCCTGTTTTTGCGTATGGAACGCACTCAGTTGTTATAAAAGCTATTTTCATATCTCTGGACTTAATTTTTATTGGCAAAGATAAATATTAACTTATTCTTAATGAAAGGTTAAATGATACTGAAGAGAAAAATATCATTACTATGGTTTATGATTACACTGTTGAATTATAAGAACAGTTCTTTAGTTCCTCACATCAAACAAAAAAGTTTTTTTACTATATCATCTGACAAAACAGGAATGATGTGAAAGATTGAAGCAGCACAAAACCCGCTTAAGATATACCTCACAGCCTGCTTAAACGCCGTTTATTTTTACTGAATTAAATTTATATTTGGCAACAATTTTTATAAAAACTAATCTAACAAGGAGAGAAAACAATATGAAAGATCTTGCACTTCTAATCCTGAGAGCGGGTGCTGGTTTGTTTATAATAATTAATCATGGTTTAATGAAAGTTCAAGCACTGATGTCGGGTGGTGAAATAAAATTTGCAGATCCTCTTGGTTTTGGGATGGGGACAAGCATGACACTTTCAGCTTTTGCAGAGTTTTTCTGTGGAGGTCTTTTAGTTCTTGGACTTTTTCCGCGGGTTAGTGCAGGAATATTAGCGTTTAATATGTTTGTTGCCGGGGTTATACACCATGCAGCCGATCCTTTGGCAGCTAAAGAATCAGCATTGCTTTATCTGATTGTTTTTATTTCTCTGTTAATACTTGGAGCGGGTAAGTATTCTATTAACCAATTATTACCGGCAAAATTCAGAAAGTATTAAATATGAATCTGACAATTAATGATCTTGCAGTTTTTACTAATGGCAGTTCCAATAAAAAACCAATAGTCTTTGTTCATGGATTTCCTTTAGACCACTTTATGTGGGATAAACAGGTAGATTTTTTAAGCGATGACTATTACTGTGTCCGGTATGATATCAGAGGATTGGGAAATTCACCGGCTGGCGACGGACAATTTACAATGGAGTCATTTGTTGATGATCTTGAATCTGTAGTTGTTGATTTAAAACTAAATAAACCTGTTTTATGCGGATTATCAATGGGCGGATATATTTCACTTCGTGCGCTCGAAAGAATGCAAGATAAATTCTCTGCAGTTATTTTATTTGATACAAGATCTGAGGCAGATGCAAATGAAGGAAAATTAAAACGAGCAGCAGGAATAAAAAGGATAAACGCTGAGGGTCTGGCTCCCTTTACAAAAGATTTTATAACTAACTGCTATGGAGAATACTACAAGCAGAATTATAAAACTGAAATTGATAAACGAATTTTAAAATCATCACAATTTGATCCGGCAGGTGTTAAAGGCTCGCTGCTGGCAATGCTCGGAAGAAATGATACAACAGGGTATTTAAATAAAATTAATATTCCGGCACTTGTAATTTGCGGCGAGCAGGATGCACTGACACCTCCGGAAGTAATGAAATCAATGGCAGAAAAAATAAACGGAGCGGAGTTCATTGTTATTAAAAACAGCGGGCACCTGAGTCCTGTAGAAAATCCCGGGGACGTTAATGAAGCTGTTAAAAATTTTTTAGATAGAATTTAAAAGCAATTCTTTTGTGTTTCTAACCGGCTCATTTCTTAAAAATAAAATACACGGATAGAACCAAAAAAAATAAATCCTATAAAGTGATTGATTTTAAATGTTTCATTTTTAAAAAAGTAACTGAGAATAAAGTAAACACAAGTAATGTAATAACCTCCTGAATTACTTTAAGCTCTACCAAAGAAAAAGGTCCTCCGTTTTCTTTATATCCGATTCTGTTTGCAGGCACTTGAAAAGTATATTCAAACAGTGCGATTCCCCAGCTTATAAGAATAATTGAAACAAGTCCGAGCTTGTTAAACCATTTCATCTCTGCAAATTTTAAATGTCCGTACCAGGCAAAAGTCATAAAAGTATTTGATAAAACTAAAAGCCCTATTGTTGTAATTTCTTTCATAAAGATTTTTCTAAAATAATTGATTTAGTGTAAACCGGCAGATTGTTTTGTTAATTGTTTTTGGATAGTAGTTTATAAAAAATATATGGAGCAATTAATAACCAGAATAAAAACAAGCCCCATATCCTGCCTTCTGACAGATTATAATCATGAAAAAGTTTTTCCCACGGATGCCCCATTACATAATGTCCGAAACCAAACTCAAACGAAATCGTTAAAACCAGCCAGATAAATCCCAATATTAAAGCATGGTCTTTTGTCTCTATTTTCCATTTCTTAAATATGAAGTAGAAAATTATTCCGAAGATAATAGTTCCTATTAATGTTGATATTTGATGTGCCGCCAGATCACCAACAAGGTTTTTATAAGTTGCTTCTCTTATAACTCCGTTTAATATTGCTGCAAATGGAAAAGCAAACCACCATAGGATGTGGATGTAGATATTTTTCATGAAAATCTTTTTAAGAAAATGTTATACAAAATTATTAAATAGAAATTAAACTAATAACAAAATATTTAGTAAAGAAAGAAAATAGTTTTGATTTGATTGCGCATAATCGTGTATTAGCAGTAAGTCCAAAAAAATCAATATCAAATCAAGACTGCAATAATTCTTTCTTTAATCAGCATCTCCTTTATTAACAAAACATTAAAACACTTTCAATTAAATATCTTTTGTAATCGAAATAAAATTTAAACAGAAATAACACCAGCTTATAATAGTTCGGTTATTCTCTATCCATTAATTTCAAAAGCTTATTACCGATTAAATAATAAGGCGGATAAGATCCTCCAAGTCCGCCGTCCAAGTTTTCAGAAACCGTTGCCACTGTTTGAAAACCGGTTGAAATACTCCCGCTAAGAACACTGAAAGTCTGATTGTGATAATAGTATTTACCGCAAGCGAAATTATCCGATATAATTTCCGTTATCCATGAATCAGCGCTGAACAGACCAGATGTAACCGGAACGGCAGGGTTTGATAAATCTAAAATTTTGTAATCCAGACGTATATTATTTCCTCCCCATCCATTTTTTGGGGTAAGTATTACATGTTTTTTATAAAAGAACCCTGTTTGATATTCCCATTCAATTCCGTTGTAAAGAAGCTGCGGCGAAGCCGGATTTGAAATGTCAAATATTGTTGGCAGACTGTCGCTGTTTCCGAGTAAAACAATAGCCGAACCAATTCTGAGCATCTTTCTAACAAAATAATTTTGAATTCTGGAAAGTTCGCGGAAACTTCCATCATTTCTGTATGCTATAATTATTAGCGGACCGGGTTTCCAGAGATCGCCAAGCACAATAATCGAATCCTTAACTACAAAAGGACCTAGATAACCTTGAACTGGAATATGGAACAAAAGAGCAGGGGAAGCTGGATTCTGAATTGAGAAGGCAAACAAACCCGAACTATAAGTAGCGAACCAAAGAGTATCACCATATAATTGAGTTTCCCCCACATCAATAATTGAATCATGTAAATGAGTACTGAATGTTTCATTAACACTTTGATTGTTGTAAGTGTAAAAATGATATGTGCCGTTATAATCGAGTGTCAGGATTTTATTTTGATCGAACCTGATTGCTTTACCGGAAACATCTCCTATCGGTTCAAATTTTTTAATAGTTTCTTTCAAAGTGTATTTAGCAGGTGACATCACGCTTAGGACAGGAAGATAGTTATCCTTGTAGATCACCGCCCCTCTGCCGCGGATTGAACCCGGTAAGATCGCAACGCCATCAGAGTTTGTTTTAACCCGGAAAATATCCCAATCAATACCGCCCTCAATTATTGCACCCTCGATACTCTGTCCATCCGGCGATTGAACTGTAATCTGAAACGGTAGACTGTATTCTACCGGAATTTCTTTTTCACAGCCAATCAGTAATACCGCTAATATGAGAATAATCGATTTGTGTATCATACTATACTCCTTTTTTGTTATTGAAGCACAGATGAATAATGAATGTAGAAGATCTCATCTGAAGCATCAGCGAATTATTAAGTTATTTAAATAATATTTTATAATCTTTTTCTTTTCCGGCTTTCCAATATTCCTGCGGGATGACCTGCCAGTTACCTATTAATTTTGGAGCAACTGTTTTTTCTTTTTCAATCCACTTCATCAAGTAATATCTCAGATCTTTCTCGGTTGAATTGATAATTCTTTCGGATAAATCTGATTGTGGAATTTTAGCTCCGCGGGTCAGATGCCCTCCTCCGCCATTTCCACGGTATGAATTGATTGCCACGCTGTAATTTGCGTTTATGTCAAAAGAATTACCGTTAGAAAAACCAATAATGTTTACACGTTCACCAACAGGTTTTGTAACATCAACCGTATAATCGATTCCGGCTGCAGCATCATAATTATAAAAACGCTCATCAAGCTCCGGAGATTTTGTTCTCTCTGAGTATTGAATATTTCCTTTTTCATCAAGTTTAAATTTTAACAGATAATCTTCTTGGTCTTTCATCTGATTAAACCAATTACCGTATGAAAACTCAAGACAGTCTTTTATTTCCTTACCGCTTAGTTTCATTGTATATAGAAGATTTTCAAATCTGTAAAGATCGAACATATCTTTTACATAAATGGTTCCTTTGTCAATCAGGGCATTAAAAGAAAGAGGTGCGGTAAAGGAAACATCCGCATCGGTAAGCTCCAGTTGAATACTTTGAATTAAATCAACAAACTTAGAAGGACCGAAAATAGCATCGCGTGAAGAGATCGATTCGGTAAATTTACCAATCGGTCTGTTTACAAAATTTTTTACCTCAGTAAGATTTTTTTCGTATCGTTTAATAAAATCCGGATCAGGGGAATAATCTTTAATACTTACAAGCTCACCGGAAATTTCCTTCTTATCATATATCATACACATTTTATCATACTTTAAAACATAAGAAGCAACAGCAACATTTTGAGCACCGGCTGTTGTTCCCAGTATTAAAACATCTCTTCCCGCCGGACCTTTAGTTTTAAAATTCCAACCGGCATGATCATGACCAACAAATATCAGATCAAATCCATCTACTTGCTCAGCGATAAGTTTAGAAGCATTTTCATTTCTGTCTGTATTCTCATTTTCACCTCCGTAAGTAAAATCCACACCGGAGTGAAAAAGTCCCACCATTATATCAGGTTGTTCGGTAGCTCTGATTTTCTTAACCCATTTTTTTGCTGTTTCAATCATATCATCAAACCGGATTCCGCTCCAGATTTTTTCCGGCAGCCATTTTGGGATTGCTGGTGTAATCAATCCCAGTATTGCAATCTTTACACCGCCACGCTCAATAGTTGTATAAGGTTTAAAATAAGGTTGTTCTGTATTTGTATTTACTGCATTTGCTGCAAGCCATGGAAAATTAATTTCCTGATTAAATTTATCATAAACCTCATGTCCGGTTTCAATATCATGATTTCCTGCTGTAGCAGCATCATACTTCATATAGTTCATCACATCAGCAATAAGATGAAGGGTATCTGTTTTTTCAAAGTTGTAATAATAAACAGCAGGATCGCCCTGCAGGATATCACCGTTATCCAGTAGAAAAACTATTTGATTAGTATCCAAGCGCTGTTCTTTCAGATAAGATGATACTTGTGCCAGAGATGAATTTGACGGACGATTATTTATTAGATCATAAGGAAAAACTGCCCCGTGAACATCAGAAGTTTCAATTATCTTTACCCGCAGGGTTTGAGAGAAGGAGAGAGTAAATGAAAAAAATAAAACACCTAAAAAATAGAAATATTTCTTCAGCATAAAACATCCGGTTGATTTTCACATTAAAGATACAAAATTGAGATTAAAAAGATTTTAAAAAGCAGAGCAATTAACAGGAATTTATATTTTATTCTCAGGTTTAAGATATATAGAAAACCATATCAGTATGCACTTAAGCATATTAAATATAAAGCTCTTATTGTAATTACTGCTTTGCTGGGATTATATGCAGGGATGGTCTATTATTTTATACCGCCAGGAATCGGCGAATTTTTTTCTTTTCACCCAAAGAATAAAAAGTTAACCCGGATAAATACCAATTGGATGTAAATTGATTATCTATGTTCGTGGTGTAAGATTAAATTCCAGACTTATTGATTCAGGCTCCACATTGAAATCCAATTCAAGCGGTGATGAGTTATCAGTAAGATGATATTTAAGATTTTGCGGAAGGATGTTTAATTCAAAATCTTTAATTAGTTCGTACTGTGTCGAAAAAACAAAAACCTTCGAACCCTTTTCATAATTGATAACTTTGATGATGTAAGTTTTTTCTTCGTCATAAAATGTTTTTGAAGATACTTTCGGTTTTTCCTCTGGTGTTGCGGCAGCAAGTCGTACATTATTTGACAATTTCCTGTTCTGATATTCATCAACAGGATAAAGATAAACTATATTACCTGGCTTATATGCATCAACCTTCAAAGCTATCTTTTGTTTAATTTCTGAATTAAGTTCTTCACCAATAGATTCTTTCAAAGATGAGTAAAGCTGTATCTCGTCCCGGAAATCTGATGAGCTTTCCAAAAACTTGCCTTTCTCCTTTGAAATTATATCAGGATAAAACACAAAATTAAAAATATCCTTTTCAGTTATTTCATTTTTCATATTGTTTGATGTTCTCTCAATTTTATAATATTAAAAAATCTTACCTTCTCGGAAAAATTTCCGATGCAGATATTATTGCACTAATTCATCTGCAATGTTCTGTTTTAGCACTTTTAGCAGATATTCCAGAATGTTATGATACTTCTGCTTATATGTTTCTTCATCAAGAGCCTGAATGTGAGCCAGCAAATATTTATATAAACCAGGATTTACACCGCCATCTTTAATATCCCGAGAAATATCCATCAAGGCTTTTCTAAATTTTTCACCCTCATCCATTGAGAGCTTTTCTTTGGAGATATAAGTATCGTCAAGCTTTTGTATAGTTTTATTTAATGCCTGTGCTACAATTGAATTGATCTCAATATTATCATTCTGCTCGGTTGTTGATTCGCTAATGTTATAAAGCGCAGTATTTAATTCCTTCAGTTTATGAATAAGTGAATTAAATGGAATTGCTGAAGCATAGCTTGTTTCTGAATTCAAGTATAGAAAAATATTTTGCAAAAGATTTTTCTTTCCTGTAAAAAGTTCAGCAGGCAGTTTTTCAAACTCTTCAATTGGAATTGTTTTGC
Source organism: Ignavibacteriota bacterium (assembly GCA_013285425.1). Taxonomy (GTDB): domain Bacteria; phylum Bacteroidota; class Ignavibacteria; order Ignavibacteriales; family Ignavibacteriaceae; genus IGN3. The sequence goes on along the minus strand of CP053447.1, from coordinate 3,238,780 downwards.
CGGAAATATTTTCGGTTTCTGAGTTAATAATAAATATAGTTCCGAAGTAACTTGTTTTTCTATAACTGTATTTTTTAAGCAAATAATTTACCGAATCAGCGAGCTTTGAAAATAACGGATCTGACTCTCTTAAAAGATGTGATATATACTGCTCAGCTCTTTTCTGGACTAATTTAGTTAAAAAGAACAATGCTTCTTCTTCTGTTTTTATTGGCGGCTGCCAGGAATTGAAAGGTTCAAGAATATTTTTAAAACATCCCGGCTGGTCTCTTTCAAAAAGTGAAGTGATTGAATCAATCGCAATATCTTCCAAAGAAATTTCATCTCTTAAAATTATCCTCTGCACTTTTTTGTAGTTAAATCGTATATGACTTAAAGCAATTTTAAAACAGATTTCAACCAGATTATTAATTGATTGTTGACAATCCAGAGTTGAGAATAAATTCAAGATTTGGGATTTCTTTTCCATTTGAATGAGAAAATTAAATAATTCAAACTAAAATCTGAATTAAAAAGTGTGTTTTTTCGCCTGAAATATTTAGTCTACTCTTAAATACCAAAAATCTATTTTGAGGAATAAATAATGTAGGTGAAAACTGAAATAGTCGGTAAAATAATTCAAAGATATAAAGGGAATAAAAGGATGATTTCCATTTTCTCATCATCTTATAAAATTATATACTGCTGATGATAGCATTATATTTATTGAATCGCCGGTTATTCCTTTGTAATAGTTCCTTTTCACTCTAGATCTGACCCCGGATGACCTATTATTGTTTCTCTAATTTGTTCTGTTTGTCTTTCGTAAGTGTCTTTTTGTTAAAGGGTTATGGGCTTTGTATTATCACTTTGATACTACCCCATATAGTAGAGACAATGAAAAGCAACAATATTCAGTTAAATATAAAAAACTTTAAGGGCAAAAAAGACAGAAGACAACCCCGAAGAAGTATTGATAAGGAGTTCTTTTTATAAGCAAAATGGTTAATAGCTATAATTTTTCTTTTTTCCGAATTTAACCGTTTTATTTATATATCAAACATTGGTTTTCCCCCAATAAATAGCAGTAAATAAAATGGAGTAGTTATGGAACTAAAGATAGAAGAACGTTACCATTTAATTGTTTTAAAGCTTAATGGTAAGCTTGTCGGTGGTCCATTTTCTGAAGAATTAAATACGACTTTGCATAAATTAATTATCCAAGAGAAATTGAACATAATTGCTGATATGAGCAATGTATCGTTTATTAATAGTACTGGGCTAGGTATTTTAATCAGTGGCTATACCACAATGAAAAATGCTGATGGTCAGTTTAAACTTGCCGCAATCCCTGATAAAATTGATGGGATACTATCAGTTACTAAATTAAATCAGATATTTGAACAATTTAATACTGTTGAAGAAGCAATCAATAGTTTCAAATAGGCTGATACTATTTCACTTTTACTAAGATCAGCGTTATATCATCTCTTGGTTCAATTGATGCACTCCAACATTTAATTAAGTTGATGATAGAATCAAGTATCTCCTTAGGTGTAAGATTTGCGTTGTTTTTCAGCGTATCCGAAATAAGTTTTGGATCTATCATTTCGTTTTGAGGATTGAATAATTCTGTAAGTCCATCACTGCAGATAAGCAATATATCTCCAGGGTTAAGATCTATCTGTCTTACGTCATACGGAAAGTTTTCAACGTGCCCAAGAGGCATTCCTTTAAGAACTATCGTTTCAATCTGTGAAGTTTGTGCTCTGATAATGATAACCGGAGGCATACCCGCAGATGTAAATTCAAGCTTATAGTCTTTATAGCGAAATAGAGAAATACATACATACAGCTTTGGGAGGTGCAACTTTTTTATAATTGAACTCATCTGATTAAGCGCAGCACCTAACTCCAGTTTTTCTCTTATATTAATAAAAAGTGTTTTTACAACGGTAACCATTGTCCCTGCTTTCAATCCATGCCCTGTTGCATCTGCAATAACAAATTTTAAAATGCCATCTTCATCTATGAAAAAATCGTAATAATCTCCTCCAACCAAGGCAGCTGTGCTCATATAAGTTTCAATATCTATACTATCAAGTTTAGGTAGCGATGGTGGAAGCATTGACAACTGGATTTTTTTTGCTTCTATCATTTCGTGTTCTTTCTTCAGATTTTCAATTTCAGCAAACTTTTTATCCCTTTGTGTAAAGTACTGTACCTGGATTATGAGCAATACAAAGGATAAGATAAAAAAAGAATTAACAGATATTGTTGGTAGAATAGTATAATTAATTGCAAGTATCCCAATGGTGATATTTAGTAGAATGATCAGAACAATAAAAGCTAAATAGAATATTTTTATATCAGCAAAAAAAGTAGAAACTGTTAATAGTAATAAGACAATAAACAGCAGTATAGCCAACTCTGTATTGGATAAACCTTTCATAAAAGTCTTTGTTAATAGAGCATTCAACATATTTGCTTGAATGTTTAACAGAGGTGAGTTTTGACTTAATGATGTAGTTCCTATGTCAGCGATGCCCGTTGAGACATCACCCACAAATACAAATTTGCCTTCAAAAAAACTAAGCAGCTGACCTTGTTTATCAGTCTGGTCAGCCATTTTATTGAATGTATTCAAACTGAGATTTTGAAAATCCTTAGCCCAAATATCAACAAAAGGGATTCTGGTTCTTCCACTCTTGTCGATCGGAATCTTAATATCTTCATTTAACCAACTTTCAGCTAATTTTGGCAAAACAAGATTTTTTCCCCATTCAATTATTAGATCATCTGCCGATAAGTTAACATAATCTAAATATGCGGAAAGATATAGAGCTGGTAGAAATGCACTATCAACTTTAATAACAAGAATCGAATGTCTGTATATGCCGTCTTCGTCCGGTTGTTCGCTTATATGTCCGGAACCACTGGCAGTTGATAAAAATCTTTCATCTGTTAAAACAGATCTCCCTGTTATTAATGGATTCCCCAGATTGAGAGTTTCTGGTCGGCCTAAAGATCTCTTGATGCTACTGCTCTGAATTAAGTCGGACAAATTTCTTGAACTAACTGGTGTTCCAAGTAAGGAAAATGAAACTGGTAAATAAACATTATTGAACTCTGATAAACTTTGGGCTAGTACTGAATCAGAAACCGGATCGCTGGGGTAAGCAAATATCAGATCCAGAATTATGGCTTCTGGGTCATATTTTTTTAACTTATGCAAGCTTTCTGAAAATAGCTTTCTATTAAAAGTATTTTCTTTAAAGTATTCATTGTATGTTTTATCATTTATTGTCAGGTAAACTATCTGTTCAGAATTTGGAAATAAGTCGAAGTTTTCTCTGCAGAAGTTTATTAAATAGTCATTTAAATGATGGTCGGCCCTTGTCCCTTCTTTAACGATCGTAATCTGAATGTAACTGCAAAGAAACCACAATACTGTGCCCTGCCAGACGAGTATCTTGATTACCTTTTTATCTCTTAACATTAAATTTAAATTCTTTTATCAGATAATTTATTCCAGAATATTTATTCAATCGATTTCCGTTTGAACCGAGATCACGCAAGTTTCCGCTTATGTTAATAATATCATCTCCCTTTTCCGCAATATTACAGTTTGATTGTTTAGTAAGCTCTGTTAAGTAGGCTAATAGATTTTTTATCCTTAAGATTTCCAATTTTTTCTTTGGATTCAGAAGTTAGTGCAAGCACAATTATAATTTTTTCAACCTCAGCTTTACCATCGAAAATATATGACTGATTAGTTGCTGGAAAGATATAATAAGATCCTTTTTGTAATATTGAATCTACAATAATCAATGTGCCTTCCGCTGAAGAATTTATAATCCAGATATAACTTTTGTTATATGGTTTTAAGTGAATCCTGAATTTTTCACCGGCTCGCACTTTTTCAAATGGTTTTGAATATCTTTCTTCATTCCCGGATAGTATTGTTATATCTATCTGTGCCGTTAAAGTATCCGATGTATTGGCAATTGAAATTGTTTCATTTGTAAGGCTACCTGGTAATAGGAGAAAAGCTAAATATATGAGGAGTAAAACTGAGACCATTGGCATTGATACCTCCTAAACATGATTAATTTCCAGAATTATAATTATCATCGATTTATTATCACTTTTAGCTTTAAAAATAATCTTTGATTGATCCTTAATCGTGGAAGTGTAATTACTGACAATGTCTTTTTTGAAATACTTAAACACACGTTTGACAAAATCTCCCGATTCCTTTTCAATTTTCTTCATTGCTGTCTTTATATCTATATATTTGTTAGCATAGATAAAACACAAGTATGTTTTACCCACATTCTTATCAAGCATTAAATTTGAGCGCTCATCAGGAAGTGAAAGATTGTTTTTTTTGTAAGAAAGCAAAGGACTTATGTTTTCTTTAGGTGGAAAGAGTATTGTGTTTTTTCTCTTTAAGTCCGATCCAAAGGCATATACAAATGCCGGCTGATCATTACTCAATCTGATATTAAACTTTGTTCCCGAGGAAAGAGAATAGACTGTACGAAATATATTATCAGACTGTTCGAGTTGAATGGGGATTTCATTCTCGATAATAAAACTTATTGATCCTGAAAAATCATATTCAGACGTCTCATCTTTTATATTATCAATCAGCTCAAATCCATTATATGTGAAAAATTCAAAATCAGTATACCTGATCCAGGTATAGCCCTGATTACCCCATTCAGTTCCCCAGCTATTAATAATTTCAAAAGCTCCTCCGTAAAGAGTATCATCATAACTGACTACAACAAGTGCATGTCCATTTTTGCCGTTTTTATATTCTTCCTTTTCAGGAATCCACACATCTTTACAACATTCAAAGGATCGGGGTACATCTATTGCAATGACTACCGGGCGATACTCGCTTATACTTTTTTTGGTAGTAATAACCTTATTGTATGAAAACCGGTTAAAGATTTCTTTATACTCTAAAATTCTATTTTGAATCGCGCGGTATTTGTCATGAGATTCGATATCTTTCTCGCATTCATAACCAAAGTCTTCTAGTAACAATACCCCCTGATCTTTCATAATTTCAAGTGCATCAACCAGGTCCACTCCATTGTTACAAGTTGAATCTCTCCGTATTTGATTATAGATGTATGAAGGTGAAAAACTATTTTGATCAATCAACGGGTTTATATAATTATTCTTTATGGCATTTAATATTGTTCTTCCTGAATATGCAGAAGCCCAACCCGCGCACGTTGCGTACATTCCCTGATTGCCTGGGGTTGGACAGTACTTTTTAAGTGAAAATCTGGGGGGTAGTTCTTCAAAATCTCCTCTCATCAATGTCGCAGAAACGATTGTTCTCTCACTAGATTGTTCACTCAGATTTAATCCCCGCCCATACAGCTGAGCAATCAAGTTATACGATGAAACAATAAATGTTAACAAGATTAAAGTTGTTTTCATATATATTTTTATCGCTTTATGAAAATAAATTGTCCACCCTTATCACCATCTAATTCTCCATAAAGTGGCCTTTGTCCTGTAATGCTGTTATTAGTTACTGCATCACGAAAATCTAGGTAAAGGTTTTCTGCAAATAAGTATTTTTCGTTATTCTCTTTCAGTCGCCTGAGCAGAAATTCTAAAAAAATACTTTTATCTGGTACAGGTGTATTTGCACCACTAGTCAGACCAGTTTTACTCTCTAATGAGTAGGCTACTTCAACAGCTTTATCATAGTTTATAATTACATCTCTTGTGATGAATATGCTTCCGGAAAAACAAGCATCAGCAATTAGTAAAGTATGTTTAGCTTTTATTCCTTTGAGCAGGCTAACTATTTCAGAATTACTGATCCAGTTACTCTTATTATATCTCGTTCCATCTGCGGGTATCCAAAATCCCTGATCCATATTTTCTTCGTACTGTCCATGTCCAGCATAAAACACCAGAAAATTATCGGACTCGGTGATCTTTGATTTAAGTAATTGAAACGCATTAAAAATTTTAATTCTATCGGGGTTTTCCAGTGTTACAATATTATTTTCACTAAATAAATAATCTTCCGTTAGTATATCCTTTAACATTTTCATATCATTAACCGGAAATTTGAGGTTCATACTTTTATCCAAATATTTCTCAACTCCAATCAATAATGCATAATAGTTTTTTTCATTCACGTTTATGAGTAATCCAGGTAGTTCCTGTTCTGGGGCGTAAAGAATTTCACTTTTTTGTTCCTTTAGTATTTTGATCTTAAACAGATGATCCGTAATTAATTTTGACTGGAAACCAGCTTTATTCCAATAATTCAGCTCACTTCTTAAATACGAAACATCTTCACTTGGGCCATAAATCTCCAGATGATTCAATAACCTATCAGCCCTGTCCTCATCTCCGGTATGTATACAAGCAATAGCCCAGTGAATGATTTTCTCAAAATTTGTATTAAGCGGATTAATTCTGTTAACTAGTTCTATAAAGATTGTATGCGAATCAATGCTTAGCTTATAACAGATTTTGGAATACTCGTATAAAAACCTATCATCATAATCTTGAAATTTGTTGCTTAATATCTTTTCAAGCGCCGCGGTAATCAGACTTCTGGCTCTTAAAGTGTCAATTGAAATGTCCAGATTTAAAAGATCATATTCCTTTATATTGTTAGCGAGATTAGAATGTTGAGATTTCTTTAATAGCTCATCGAACTGGTCGAAATGTCTTTCATTATAAAGTTTAAGAAGGTCATAACCTTCTAAACTTACTGATTGAAAGATCTTGTCTGCACCAGATTCTCTACCGATAAGGCGAAGGGTAAGCCCAAGCTGAATTAATTCCTGATTATTAAAAAGCGCAAAGTCTAATTCTTTTGGGAAATATGGTTCAAAAACCATTACCAGCTTTTTTGCCATTTCCGGATTCTTTTTAATATCAATTTGAAGAAGGTCATAAAAGCTGATTTTTAATGGTTGGGCCGATACTTTTATTTTCTGGATAACTTCATCTAATTTTCCCTCGTTCCCTGTATTGTAGTAATAGATTGAGGCTGTTATTGGATCACTGAATTGAATTAAATGGAATATATTGGTTTTAATCTCGCTGATAAGAGTAGAGTTTCTATTTGGATTTTTCTTGTAATACAATTCAAGTACTCTAGAAAACTCAGTTGAGTCATTGCAAAAACGAACAGTATCAATTTTTTGATCTAACTCGTTAAGAAGAATATATATATTTTTTTTGGGTTCTAAGAGCAGGTGTAAAAAAATGTATTCTGAAATCTCATTCTCTTGAACATATGGTTTTAAAAGCGTAATGATTTCTTTATAAAGTTCAGGGTTCTGACCCGGGTTCATTTCAAAAAGCGGCGCTAATTGGACTTTAAATTGAGCCTTATTACCCCGATAAAGTTGGGTGAAAAGTTTTTTTACTTCATCAATTTCGTTGTATTTATAATACTCTACTAATACCGGTGTAACAAACCTTTTATAGTCTTCACCCAAAACCAATGCACATGAGTTCAGTAAATCTTTATTTCTTACAATTTCGTCCAGATAACTACGAAGCGCAGATAATAACTGTTGACGGGCCATTATATTAGTTCCATCTATTTTCAGTATCTCTGCTAATGTTTTAACGATTCCAACATGATCATTTTTCTCATTACAAAAATTTACCTGTGTAAATAGCTGTTCTATTCGTTCTTCTGCAGCTTCATCTTGCGAATAGCTAAACCTTATTGATATCAGGCAGCATAGTATAATTAGTAAATAAGTTTTACTCATCATTAAAATGTATAAATTATTTGAAATTCAAATTTTCGTATAAAAGCTTCAAATGAATCAATTCCATTCTTTCCTGGATATAGCTCTTTGCTTAAGACCCTGTATTCTAGAATATTATTTGAATTTATCTGTCCGGCTATACCCAAAGAAGATCTTCCAAAATCAAAAAGAAGCCCTGGCCTGAAGCTAAGAGGAATAATATTTAATGAAGCTATTGTATGTTTTACTATCTGACCTTCTTCTAGGATGGCACCATTACCACCAACATTAATTATATCTAATCCGAAAAAGAATGTCAGAGCAGAGCCATGCTTAAAAACATATGTTATCTCGGGTTGGAATGATAAACAAAATAAGTCAAGGTTTATCATATAATATTTCAGATTGTCCTTTGGATAAAGTTCTGCTGGGTTATTGATTGATATATTTCCATATGCACACCCTATTTTATATGAACCTTTTAACAAAAATCTAAATTCTACTTGATTAGAAATATTATATTCAGCAATTCGAACCAGATCGTAATAGTTGGTGTAGTTTATTCCATTGAAATCAATTCTCTTTCCGCCGGCGAAATCAGAGATAGGAAAAGAACCTGAAAAGTATCCAAAAGCAGAAAAAACTGTCTCCCTTGAGTAAAACTCAATATTACCGTACTCAGAAGTTTGAGAAAACAAACTAAGGTTGATATTCAACAAAACAGCTATGATGGTTATTATGTCTCTCATTGCTTCTCCAGATTTTTAAGTTGCTTTTTAAATATAAAATCACCCTTCATTCCTTCATCACCAGTATTAGGTATTGCCTTGTATTCAGGGATTTGATTTGTTCTCGAATTATTAATTACTGGCTCTTTCAAGTGATTAAATAGTGTTTGAGCAGGAAAATATGGTCTGTCAATTGACTTCAGAGATTTGATCAGGTATTCAACAAAAACACTTTTATCAGGTGTAGCTTCAATGCCGCTGATTATTGCTTTCCGGCTTTTTACTTTGTATATCTCATTAATTGATTTCTCTGCCTCAGGAAAAAAATCTCTTAGTAACGAACCAGAAAAGCAGGCGTCTGATATAACGAGAGTATGCTGTGTTTTAATTGCCTTTATATAATCTCTTATAGAACTATTCTGTATCCAGTTTGCTGTATTATCATAATTTGCATCTGAAGGTAACCAGTATCCCGTTTCGGTTTCCTCATCAAGTTTCCCATGTCCAGCATAGAATATTAAAAGATTGCAGGATTCATTTAGTTTTCTTTTGTACTCATCGAATGCTGTTATAATTTGAGTTCTTGTTGCATTCTTTAAAGCTTTGATATTTTTTTTATTAAAATTGTATGATTCTTGTAGTACACTCGCAAGATTTTGACCGTCTTTAATAGGTCCATCAAGATCATTAATTTTTGGGTCCTTATAGGAGTTAATGGTGATGATAAGTGCATGATAACTTATATCCGTCAATTCTTCTCCGAGCAGCATTTCGGGTGGGTCTTGAAATTGAGCCGTATAAGTAGCAAGGTTCCCATAAATATCTGCAATCACCAAATCAATTGTGTCAGGAGTTTCATTGTGGAATGCATGATAAAATCTATTTGGAAAGATAGAATCTACTGGAGTACCATTTACCCAAACACCTAATATTTTACTTTGATCTGAAAATTTTCCAGTAATAGTAATTAAGGAATCAAATAATTCTTTAGGTACGATCTGAATGCCTCTTGATAATTCAGTATAAGGTGGATTTAGTTTTAGAATAGGCGGTGTCACATCTGCTTTGGGATCATAGAATAATGTTAATTCCTTTTTTGTGATGTTATTAGCACGATCAGAAAAAGCAAACTTCATGATATTTTCACCTGTTTTTAGATTTACTTTTAATACATTATTACCCGGAGCAATAAAGCCCAAATCAATATCATTAAGCACTACTTTAACTCTTTTGCTGTCATCTTTGATTATACAATTCAAAGTATAAATAGAGTCTCTGCTGTAGTATGGATAATTCTCCATAATTCTCGGAAGTTCAAAAGTAATCACTGGCGTAGTAGTATCGGGAGGAGGAAACTTAATGTTAAGCTTCACGTATCCGGATTGTCCTCTGTTTGTTTGCGGAGTGAGCTCTGAAATCAAAATAAAAATTATTAATAAAACTATTGCATATTTCATGTCTCTTTCTCCTAATCAACTGTCTGCTTTGTTAATGATCGCGCTACTCGAAATCCTACATCTGAAGCATATCTGTGCGGCGCAAGAAAACTTCTTTCAGTCGTACGAACAGCCTGCGCTGAATTGTAGAAAGAGCCACCGCGTATGACCTTATATTTACCTAACCACGGTCCGGTTGGATTTATTGTTTTTTCAGGATCATAATTGTATTCATACCAGTCAAGACACCACTCCCATACATTTCCACTCATCTGAAAGATGCCAAGAACATTTGGCGGATAAGCTCCAACACTTTGCTGAGTTAACATACTTGAATTTATTTTGCTATCGCCGGATGAATTAGAATCTGATGAAACATTAAAATTAATTTCTCTTGGATTAGCATATTCGCGCCCATTTGCATATTTGATCTTCTTCCCTTGTTCTCTGGCGGCATATTCCCATTCTGCTTCAGTAGGTAGTCTCAGTTTATAAAACCTGCAGTATTCCATTGCCCCATACCAGGTAACACCTACCACAGGAAAATTTTCGTAACCGATAGAAGGTTTCCAGGATCCTTGAAGAAATTTTAAACCTTTTTCGTTTTCATAAATCATTTTTTCATCTTCATACTGGCCGCTTTTTACTTTGTCACTTCCATAATCACTTATAAATGAAGAATACTGAGCATTGGTTATTTCAAATTTGCTAATCTCAAAATCGTCAATTAATACTTCGACTGGTCGCTCGTCAAAATCGCCCTCTTTAGATTCATCACCTAAGATATAGGTTGATCCTTTTAGCTGAACAAATTCAAGCATTGTCGAACTACCAGGCACTGATAACTTCAGTCTAAAAACAAACTTCTCACCAACCAGCTCAATACCTTCTTTTAAAGGTTCCCACCAGATCTTGCGCCCGTAACCAGTTTTTACGCCATAGCCAATATCACCTTTGGCCAGTCTGGGAATTATGGTAAAACTAGCTCCACCATCATTTGAGACATCCATTTCTATAAAATAAGACTCTTGGTTATACCCCCCCCATAATTCATAAGCAACAATAATAGTATCTTCAGAACTTGATACAATGATATTTTGAAATACTGTCTGCGGGAAGCTTATGGAGATAAAAGTCATAGCTAATGAAATAAATTTTACCAGTGTCATCGCGTTACTCTTTTTATTTTGATCAATAAAATATTTTTCTCATAGTATCCAAAAGAGTCCCTGAAGTCTTGTACTTGAGGCAATCTTAGCATTGAAAGCATGAGCAACACATATCTAATAGAAGCGAAATAGTCTAATTAAAGAGATAATAGTTGAAAAAATAGGTTTATCGGAAATGTTTTGATATTTATTTTAAGACTGTTTTTAGGATATAAAAACAAGGGTTTCCACAAGATTAGGAGAATGTATATATCTTGATTGCTAAGTATTTAACATTTAACGCGCAAAGGTCTATTTTCTGCTGGAGTGCTAAAGCAGTCAAGACTTGTATTTGTATCCCAAATTGTCATAAGCAAGATTTTTCCAAAGATCATCAATAGAGAAAACATCAGCTAATTTATTTTATGATAATAAGAAAAGTTTTATTTCTAAGTTGTAGAATGAAATAATGGGTAAAATAATTCGATAATTAAAGGAGGATGTGTTGTCTCTAAAGTTAGTCGCGTCTTTAAAATATTTTGTATAAATGATTCTTCTAATCTTATCAGGTATTTGAAAAACATAGCAGCATGCTGCCAGTTCTGTTTCCAGGTTCTGATTGATAAAGAATATTTCTTTCCCCAGTTTTCTTCAAGTCTGTCAAGAGCAATAAGAGCAGCTTTTTCAGTTGGTGCTGAATAAACTAATCGAAGTTCTTTCATAAATAACTTCTGATCTTTGCTTGCAATGTATCTAAAAGTATTCCTGATTAAGTGAATGATACAAAGCTGTATTTCTGTTCTATGGCAAACAGTATTGATCGCTTCAGGAAAACCCCAACCATATCAATACTTATTCTTTTTCTAATACCAATTATCAATTATTGCAGGAAAGGATAAATGAAACTGCTAATGAAGCTCATTTAACAATCTGTTAATTGGCTGAATGAAGATAATTGAAGTTTTGAAGGCTGCTATTCATTCCAAAGAGAAACTTAAGAAAAATTTGTGTTTGTTGGGGGAGGTTTTCAGAAGGAGTGATTTTTTAATTTTGGGAAGTAACATCCAACTCTTCCCTCTTCACCCATTTTCCATTTTTATAAAACAGTAGTTTGCTTTTTATCAGATTGCAGTACTCTTTTGTATCTGTGTACGGCGGTTTCAAAATACCGCGTGCAACAAGTGTATCTCTTTGCACTCTATAACTGCTTAAAATTACTAAATCAATATCTTTAAAGTTGTAGTCAATTCGGAAGCTAATTGTTGGTTCGGAATTGTCCTTATTCTTTGCAAATCCAAATGTGTACTTGCGGCTTTGTTCTTCATCAGAAAAACTGCCAGTAACCAGAGAGGGCGTTCTGGTCTGATGATATATTTCATAGTCAGTTTTAGGAAACCTGATGTATGCTTTCATATCAGCAATGGGATAATTTCTGATGAGATATTTTTCTGTTGTCGGTCTTACTTTAGTCAGCGTATCAATTTCATAAACAAAAAAGACAATATCTTCAAATCCATTGTCGTAACCGAATCCCACAATTTCCGGTTTACTATCAGAATCAATATCTTTAATAAATGCACCCATTATATGACCCGAAGCCCAGAACGTTCCCGGCTGTCTCCTGCCATCTAAGAGACTGATTCGTGAAATAGCAGAAGAAAAAGAATTTCCATTGTTTGATATCAGGAATAAGCTTTTTTCACCATTAATTGTAAATGTATCGCACAATAAACTACTATATTCTGTATTCAATTCTTCCAGCTCAGAGACCACTTCATCCTTAAAAGAATATTTCCAGATTATATTACCGGAATAATCATAACACTTGATATTTGGATCTGAAGATATTTGCTCATCTTTTATTCTTTCCCTGGCGGTTACTACTTCATTCACCCCATCAGAATTTATATCCACAATCAATATTGTTGATTTTAAAAAATTTGGTTGACCTATTAAATATTTCGGTACATTAATGTCCTTATCCCAAAGCACCTTTCCGCTTTTATTTTTTATGTATATCTTGCTTCCATCAGCAACAAAAGAAACCGGATTAGTATCAATGTCTCTAATGACAAAAAAGGAAATAATCGCTGAAAGAAAAAGAATAACAGCAACAGCAGCCCAATTCTTTTTTATAAACTTTCCTGTTCTTACTGCAATCGGCTGCTTTTTTATTTCTATAATATTTCTTCTGTTTAGAAGATCATTTATGTCTTCAATTCCAATAATCCTTAAATCTCTTTCAGGAAATTCTTTTTTCAGGTCGTCAAGTTTTTCATTTGCTGATTCTTCTTCATCTTTCGGAACTATAAAAAGATTCATCCCAGAATAAAATAATAGTTCGACTTTTTGCTTTATTATTTCAAAAGATGTGTTGCTTATTTTCCCCTGTTCATTCATTCCACCTGTGAATGCAATTCCTTCTCCAACTTTTATTGTAACAGGTGAATTGTATGTTTTTAGTATTTCTTCTATAAATGAAAGTGTAAGTGCAGTGCCGAGAGAATTTCCCTTGCAGAAACCGGCTTTATTATCAAAGCTGATTATTACCTCGTGATATGGGTGAACCTTTCTAACATATTTTTTTGAAATATTTATTGCATTCTGCCAGGATTGTTTTATCTGCTCAGTTATTTTCTCTTCAATCTCCTTTTCACTTGGAACTATGATAAACTTAGTTTCATTTTTTGCTTTGTTAATTTTAATAGTTACTGATTCAATTACACCGATTGTAATCCCGGTTGCTTTAATTGCTTCTTCTTCAAGCAATGGGAAGTATGCTTTGGGTTCGAATGTTTCTAAGTTTTTACCGTTCAGAATCTTTTGCAGCTTTTCAAAATCATCTTTCAATCTTTTAACAATTCCCTCAAATGCAATATGACTCGTAGTAAAACCAGTCTCGAAAATTTTCTCTGCTTGTTTAATTAGTAATTTATGAACTTCTGCTTTCATTCCACAAACAGTCCACGACGCGAGACAATGAATGTAATCTGATAAAAATTCTGGAAGGTAAGATCCGACTAAGTTTTGGTTTTGTGTTGCTAGGATTTTCTCAAAGAAATCATAAATGAAAAGAAGTTTGGCTTGATTGGAAAAACCTGTATTAAGTTTTTCTTTTAATAATACTCTCTCCTGCTCAAGGTATAGAATGTTCATTAGTAATTACTATATCATTAGGTGCTAAAATAATTACTTATCGTAAAAAAAATCAAATTTAATTTATAATAAGGAAGATGAGAATTTTTCATCCGGTTAAACTCTTATAATAATTTTAACCCGGAGTACTTTACCTCATCTTAACAAATAGCACTGCTATGATTACAGAAAATACTAATGAGGAGTTAATTAAATAAGCTTTTAGCGATCTTTAAAATATCTGTGGTTTTGAGCGCAATCCTTTTGCTCACAATGCTATTCTTAACATTGGTTATTATTAAAAAGACCAAGAAGAGAATTAATAAATGAAGAAATAGTTTTTATGTAGGAGCGTATATTATTCAGATGCAGCTTATTACTTTTTTTTCAATTAGTTCCGATCATTTCATATTTTAAAACCCAACAGCTTAAAAATTAAGATTATTATAAACCAGAATGATAATTAAATTAAAGCATACGCATTACTAATAAATATTGGGAAAAGCAACTGTGTCGGCAGAAACTCTTTTCAAACAGCATAACCAAAAAAACAATGAGAATAGAAAAAATTATTAATAACAAAAAACAGTATCTTGATTTACTGCTATTAGCAGACGAGCAAGAGGATATGATTGACAGGTATTTGGAAAACGGAGATATGTTTGCTCTGTTCGATGATGATTTGAAGACTGTCTGTGTTGTAGCAGCTATTGATCAAGAAACCTGCGAATTGAAAAACATAGCAACATATAAAAAATATCAGGGGAAGGGATATGCCAAAGCTATGATAAAGTTTATTTCAGATTATTATAGAAACAAATATAAAACAATGCTGGTTGGAACAGGTGAAACTCCGACAATACTATCATTTTATGAAAGCTGCGGATTTGAAAAATCTCATTATATCAAAAATTTTTTTACAGATAATTATGACCACCCTATGTTTGAAGAGGGAATACAGCTTATTAATATGGTTTATCTGAAGAAAAAATTATAAACACAGCTTCGGCATTGGCTTAATGGCTGCTGAACAGCTTAGGTTGAGTATTTGTGCAAGCATTAATCGTTATGTTTCTATTGGATTGCAAAACCAGGAATCTCAACTTTAGAAGTAATATAATCTTTAACGAAAGCACTAAGAAAGTAATACCACACAGCTTAACAACTAAACAAAATCTATTATGGATAGAAAAGTAATATTATACATCGCAGCGAGTTTGGATGGTTACATTGCAAAACCAAATGACGACCTGAGTTTTTTATCAATCGTTCAGAAAGATGACGAGGATTATGGATATTCTGTTTTTATTAATTCGGTTGATACAGTAATTCTTGGCAGAAAAACCTATAATTGGGTAATGAAGCAAGTTCCGGTATTTCCTCACGCGGACAAAAATACTTTTATAATAACCCGCAATGCAAAACCCAGTATCGGTAAGGTAAATTTTTATTCAGGAAGTCTGAAGGAGCTTATTTCAAAACTTAAATCTGAGTCCGGGAAAAATATTTTCATAGACGGCGGTGCCGAAATAGTGCACGAGCTTTTAAAGGAAAATTTAATCGACGAATTTATTATTTCAATTATTCCGGTTTTGGTTGGCAGCGGTATAAAACTTTTCAAAGATGGACGACCCGAACAAACATTAGAATTGGTTTCAGTAAAGAAATTTGAAAAAGGACTAGCTCAACTCCACTATAAACGTGCAGATAACTAAATAATTACAATTACAATAAAAAACTTTTTACCCCCAACCCCGATTCTTCAAAAGTAATTTTGATTGAATGTAAAAGCACAGATCAAAAAGCATTCTATATTTTAAGTTTTCCAAAACACGCCTATATGAAACAGATGTTCCACATAGTAGCTGATACAATTTTAAATGTAAGTCGGGATTCATGGATGATAGAACAAACAAGAAAAAATTTTTCTCACCGTAAGATTGGCGATAAACTTCAGACCATAAATTATTCTAATGGAAAAAACAAATAGTTTTATTAAGTTAATAACCGAGCATACAGGACAAGAATTCAACTTCAACAATGTTTAATTAATTTTGAGGCATTAATTATGGCACAAATAAATCCTTACATAATGTTCAACGGGAATACCGAAGAAGCATTTAATTTTTACAGATCAGTTTTTGGCGGAGAGTATGCCGCAATAGTTCGATTTAAAGATTTACCCAAAGATCCAAACAACAGATGGACCGAGGCTGAAGCAGACAAAATAATGCACATTGCCTTGCCTATCGGTAAAAATAATTTGTTAATGGCTAACGATGTTCCGGTTAGTATGGGTCGGGTAAATGAAAACGAAAACAGAAGCAAGATTTCGATTCGTGCTGAAAGCAAAGAAGAAGCAGATAAAATTTTTAACGGACTATCTGCCGGCGGACAAATTGAAGCACCGATTGGAGACAGTCCCTGGGGTTCATATTTTGGAATGTTCAGAGATAAATTTGGTATTGAGTGGATGGTGGACTTTGATCCTAAAAACAAAGGATAAGTTTAATCCGGCGAACAACGAATCGCAGATATTCAACCCCCGATATGCAAGGCTTTAAATCAGGATATAAACAAAGTAAGAATAATGATGAAAAAATTTTCTGAAAACGAAAAGAAAAGTTTAATTAAAGTTCTGAAACAGCGCTTTGAGGAAAACCAGCATAGACACAAAGGAACAAACTGGAATGATGTTGAAGTCCGTTTAATTAATCAGCCGGATAAACTATGGTCGCTGAATGAAATGGAAATTAGCGGAGGTGAACCAGACGTAATCGGATTTGATAAGGATGAAAAGGCGTTTATTTTTTGTGATTGTTCAGCCGAAAGTCCAACAGGCAGAAGAAGCCTTTGCTACGATCACCAGGCATTGGAATCCAGAAAAAAACACAAACCAGAGGATAGCGCTGTTAATATGGCTTCGAAAATGAAGATAGAAATTTTGAATGAAGAACAATACGGTTATCTGCAGTCGCTGGAGAGCTTTGATACAAAAACATCAAGCTGGCTTAAAACACCCGATAAAATCAGAGAACTTGGCGGAGCAATTTTTGGCGATTTCAGATTCGGGAGAGTTTTTTGTTACCACAACGGAGCTGATTCTTATTACGCAGCAAGAGGTTTTAGGGGGTTTGTAAAAGTTTAGGACAAATACAATAAATAATATTAACTACAAAAAGATATGAACAAGTTATTAATACCGGCAGTAATTATTTTATCAGTAATCGGCTGCACTTCAAAAAACAATAATTTAAAAGTTATGAAAAAACAAAAATCTGACACCACAATTTCAGTTAACGATACTACACCAAAAGTAACAGGAATTGGCGGAATTTTCTTCTTCTCAGAAAATCCTGAAAAAGCAAAAGAATGGTATTCGAAAAATTTAGGGCTGGAAGTAAACCAATGGGGTTCAAGTTTTGAATTCAGAAATGCAAATCGACCGAATGAGATTAATTATCTGCAATGGAGTCCGTTTAAAAAAGGCGATAAATATTTTGAACCTTCAAAAAAAGATTTCATGATAAACTATCGGGTTCAGAATATCGAAGCACTTATTGTAAAGTTAAAAGAAAACGGAGTTAAAGTTCTGGATAGTATTGAAACTTATGATTACGGAAAGTTTGTTCATATTATGGATGATGAAGGAAATAAAATTGAATTGTGGCAGCCAATTGACAGCGTCTTTACTGCAATGGGCGGAAAGACTACTAAATGATAAATGTATTGCCAGATATCCCGGCAGCTAAAGCCGGCTTCATAACAGGTAGTTTAACAATATAACAGAGAAGCAGCTTCGATTGAGCATTCTTTGTAAACTTGATCTTGGATTCTCTGCGTGTCATCATCATAAAAAATTTCTATCAGCTTCAAGCCGCCAGCTCTTTATTGGTCAATTGTAACGAACAACACAATCAGCAAAAAATAACAGGATATGAAATCAGGAATTATCTATTTTGTATTGACAATTTTTTACTGACTTCGTGCAGCGGTAAAATATTAAAATCAGAGAATAGTGTGGCACCAATAACAAGCGATAGTGTGACTTTTTAATTACGGTTATTCCGATGTAAACGGATTGAAAATGTATTATGAGATTTACGGACAAGGCAAGCCTCTTGTTCTAATACACGGCGGGGGTTCGACTATTCAGACAAATTTTGGAAAAATCATTCCATTGCTTGCAAGAAACAGAAAAGTAATTGCTGTTGAATTAGAAGCACACGGACGGACGAATAGCCGAAATACTGACCTGACTTTTGAGCAGGATGCAGATGATGTTGCAGAGCTTCTTAAAAAATTTAAAACATTGGCAAAGCGGACTTTTTTGGTTTTAGTAATGGAGGAACAACAACTCTGCAAATAGCCATTCGTCATCACGAAATAGTTAACAAAATAATTTTAGGTTCTGCACTTGCCAAAAGAAACGGAGTTCCTGATTGGTTTTGGGGTTTTATGGAAAACGCCCGTTTAGAAAACATGCCCGCACTGCTTAAAGCCGGATATAAAGAAGCTGCGGCAGATACAAATGGTTTGCAGTTAATGCACGATAAAGATGCTAAGAGAATGATTAATTTTAAAGACATTTCAGATGAACAAATTAAATCAATTAAAACACCCGCATTAATTATTATTGCCGATAAAGATATTATTACACCAGAGCACGCAATTGAGATGCACAGACTAATTGATAACTCCGAATTAGCAATAATTCCGGGTGAACACGGAGAATATATCGGAGAAATAACAACTATAAAACCAGACTTTAAAGAAAGCGACCTTATTGTAACAATTATTGAAAGGTTCCTTGATAAGAAATAAAAATATACAATGGACCGGAAACGGAGCATTGTCAAAATCAGAAATTCAAGATTTCACGTATTAAACTTTAATGATTATTATGTTTACACACTTTGATGAAAGCGAAAAATTAGTTCACTATCCAAAAGACAGAAGATTATTTATCCGGTTAAAGCCATTTGTCTTTGTTATTCTTGGTATTGTTTTTTTAGCGACGGTTGGTGCTGCTTGGATACAATATTTATTTTTGGATTACCCGAAGATCCATCACTGGCACTATTAAATACTGCCGAAGCAAGCGTAAAAGGTTTTCCATTTTGGCTGATACTTTGTCATTGGATAAACTTCTTCTTTTTGGTAATACTGGTTAGAGCCGGACTTTCGATATTATACGATCACCCAAGACTATATTTTAACGAAGGATGCGAACCCGATTCTGAATGGTTGAAGTTTACTCCGGTAAAAGTACCCAAAGACAAATTGTGGACTGCTAAAGATGATGCACGGTATATAAATCCAGTTTTCGGTTTACCCGGATATCGCCACACTGTTGGTATTGCCCGAGGCTGGCATTTTATTCACGTGCCGTTTTTTGTATTGAACGGAATTGTTTTTGTTGTGCTGTTATTCCTTACCGATCAATGGTTAAGAATCATCCCGACTTCATGGCAAATTATACCAGATGCATGGAATGTATTTGTGCATTATGCAACATTCAATATGCCGATAGAACCAAATGGATTTTATCATTACAATGCTCTGCAGCAGCTTTCATATTTTGCTGTGATTTTTATTTTGGCACCGCTCGCGATGCTTAGCGGAATGTCGATGTCGCCCGCTATTGAAAACCGGTTTCACTGGCTGCCTAAATTATTCGGTAACAGACAAGGGGCAAGGTCAGTACATTTTTTAGTGATGCTGTCTTACACTTTCTTTTTTGTCATACACGTTACAATGGTGATTATAACCGGTGTTGTCAGAAATATGAATCACATTACGCTTGGAACTGATAATCCATCAAATACAACCGGACTTTACATTGTAATCGGCATCATCTTATTTACAATTGCTTTTTCAGTATATGCTCATTGGGTTTCCTGGAACAGACCTCGCTGGGTACAAAAGACAGATGCTTTTATCAACGGTAATTTATGGCAAAACACAATCGACAAACTTAAACCATCGCCTTACTATAAGAAGGAAGATATCTCTCCATTTTTTTGGCCCAACGGAAAGCTTCCAACTTCTGAAACATGGAAAGAGCTGGCAAAGAATAAATTTAAAGATTACAAACTTAAGATTGGCGGATTAGTAGAAAATCCGGTTGAACTTTCTCTTGATGAATTGATGAAGCTTGGTAAAGAACAGAATATTACTATGCATCACTGCATTCAGGGTTGGACGGGCGTAGCTGAATGGGGCGGTTTGCCGATAAGAGCAATCGTTGATCTGGTTAAACCACACCCATCTGTTACTACAGTTGTGTTTTACTCATTCGGAGAAGGATTATACGGAGGTGTTTATTATGATACTCATACTCTTGACAATTGCCTGAAGCCGGCATCAATACTTGCGTGGGAAATGAATTATGAACCGCTTACTGAAGTTTATGGCGCTCCGTTAAGGCTGCGCGTTGAAAATCAGTTAGGTTATAAAATGGTAAAGTGGATTGAACGAATTGAGTTTGTGGAATCTCATAAAACTGTTGGCAAAGGTTATGGAGGGAAAAATGAAGATGATGAGTATTTTGATTTGTTGGCTAGCTCATAATTATTTTATCATCAACTGACTTCGACTTCTGAACGATCGATTAAAATTAATTAGTAAAATCAAAGCAAAGACAGCCAACAGCTTCTCGTCTCTTTTCCCTTTCGATATAGCTCAGGAAAAGAAATTGGTTTGATAATGAATATAATAAAGCGATTTCATCAATTCATTTGTAGTTATAGTAAAGCTTTGTTTTAAAAAAATTCAGGCTGGATCAAAAAACACTAATAGTATCTGTTAAGAAGCGCAGAAGGAATTTTATAAATCATCAAAAGGATTTTTAATTTTAGATAATTGAGATTGACTTATCTGTGTGTAGAGCAATGTTGTTTTAATATCCTTATGTCCTAAAAATTTTCTGTATCAAAGAGATGTCCGTGCCCTGTTCAAGAAGATGAGTTGCATAAGAATGTCTTAACGAGTGAACGGTTATATTTTTTTAATTTTACATTTACTCAATGCACTTTTAAGAATTGCCTGAATGCTGCGGGCAGAATAGAAATTTTCAAACTGCCCTTCAAACAAAAAATCTTTTGGTTTATACTCCTTATAATATTCTCTTAACAACAAAAAGCATTTTATTTGAAAGCGGCACATAGCGGTCTTTATTTCCTTTTGATTGGTTAATTTTTAAAAGCATCCGATTGGAATCGATGTCCTTAACTTTAATGTGAACACATTCGCTTATACGCAAGCCGCAGGAATAAATAAGCGAGATTATAGTTTTATGTTTAAGATTTTCAATAGAGCCGATTAGTTTTTGTATCTCTTCTATGCTTAACACATCAGGAAGCTTTCTTACTTTTCTGTAACCCTTTAAAAATTCACTGTTTAATTTTTTATTAAAGACGATTTCAGAATAAAGCTTAACCGCCATAATTGAGTTTTTAATATGGCTGAAAGAAATGTTTTTGCTATTAAGGTAAACAGCATATTTGTATAATGAATCCTGACCGGGGATTGTTGACTCGGAATAGTTACAGAATTGTTCTACAGCTTTAATATAGGTTGTAATAGTTTGCGGGGCGTAATTTCTTAAAGTGAGGACTTCCCGCAACACACTAATCTCATCTACTTTCATACGCCATAACTCCAAATAAATTGGTTTTCCCGCAGTAAATTTACTTATTAAAATAATAATTTATATTATTGCAGGAAATAATAAGTTAGTGGCAACCCTACGGACGACCGCACATTAACCAAAATCATCACAGACGACATAAATGTTAGAAATAAGAAAAGGAACCGCGACAAAGAACTATGAAAACACTTTTTTCAGAGAGTTTGCGGACAATCTGAAAAAGATGTTTGATAAGTATTCGCTTGACGGCTTACTTATCGCTAACTCTGAATGTGAAGCGGAAAGCCGACTTTCAAATTGACGCTTTGCTCATTACACCGAAAGCAGTTTGTATAATTGACTTCAAAAACTTTGGCGGTAAAATCACATTACCCAGAAATGCAAAATCTGAATTTGACTTTGGTGTTTGGACAAACGAAAATGGAGAACCAATAAAAGGTGGAAGTTCTATAAATCCGTTCATTCAACTGAAAACACAAAAAGAACGCTTTATCAAAGTGGTAGAAAGACACATACAAGCGAAACTGCCGCTTCGCGGCAGTTCGTTTAATGCTTTCCACACTGTTAGAGCCGTTTGTTTTCGAAATCTATTGAATTAGTTGGTAAAATTCCGACAAATGAAGAATTGAACTTTTCATTTTTGATAAGAGCAATTATCTTGAAACGATAAAAGATATTATTGACATTTCAGACAAAGAAGTTACGCTAACAAAAGAATCTTTTGACCTGTTCAAAAGAAGTTTTTAGAGCAGACCTTTTTGACACTTCTGAAAAATACGACCAAGCAAACGATTTTACTTCTTATCACACCGAATTAGATTTTGAAAGTCTTTATCCCGACCAAAAATCGGCACTTAATGAAATTGAAAACTTCATTAAATCAGAAGACGAAAAGATTTTCATACTTCAAGGAACTTCGTTAAGCGGAAAAACATGTTAATTCCGTTCATTCAAGACGTTGCTTTTAATAATCAAATCAAAGAAGTAAAACTTTTTGCTTCATCAAGCAGAATTTCAAACAATCTTTTTTAAAAAGTTCAAACATAGAATTTGAAAGTATCTACTCATACATTTATGGTGGCAATTCAACAGTCGTAAATGAAAAAGAAAACGAAGAAGAAAATGAGGACATACTGAATTTGGAAATTGTTCCGCTTTTATCAATCAGACGATGACGAAGAAGCAATTTTTATAGTTGATGAATCTCATTTGGTTTCGGACAATTATCATCAATCAGTTGATTTAAGATTTGGTTCGGGCAGATTATTACACGACTTTTTAGAATTTGCCGACTTAGAAAACACAAAAAGAAAAATTGTTTTCATTGGCGATAGTTTTCAACTATCATTGGGCAAGAAAGAAGAATCTTCATTAAATCCCGAATACTTATTTCAAGAATACGGTTTTAAAAACAAGGCATTTCAACTGATTGATAAGGAAAATAAATCAATCATCGTTTCAGAAGCATTGAAAACTGTTAATTGTATTCGTCAGCAATCATTCAATAATCTTTCTTTCAATTTTTCCGAAAATATAAGGCAGTTAGCAAAAGATGACTTAAAAACAGAAATTGAAAATTCGCTACAAACAAAATCAGACGCTCATATTTTAAGTTTTTCAAACGCAGATGCTCAAAAAGTAAATTATTGGATAAAAAATTCAATTCTGAAAAACGGAAATGACATAACTAATGGCGACTTGATTATTTTCGGGAACAACATTAGAGTTGAAGATGAACACGACCCTTTTGCTGAACCAACAAAAATTTACAACGGACAATTTGCAACCACTTTAGAAGTTTCTCAAAACATCATTTCTGAAAGCATTAAATTAAAAGGTAAAGAAGATGATGTAATTTTGAATTTCAGAGAAATTAAATTGCACTTGAATGGAACTAATCACCAAGCGAACGTTTTAAGTTTTGAAAATTTCCGTTTGAGTGACAAAGGCGAAATTTCAAAAGAAGAAATAATTTCTTTCAATATTTTCCTGAATAGACTTGCGGAAAAAGAAATTCAAAATTTCAAAAGTGGTAAATATCAAGCAGATGATGAATTGAAAAGTTTGTTAGAAAAATACGACTCGAAAAACAGAAAAGGAATTACGAAATTGCAAAAAGCACTTCAAAAACAGTTGCGAAATATTCCTTCTTCAGATTATTACAAATTCAAAAATTCCGCACAACTTCGTTTTGGTTGGGCTTTGACCGTTCACAAATCAATGTCTTACAAATGGAATGAAATTTATTTCAATGTTGAAACAGGAGGCGGAAAAACAAACGAAAACTATTTCAAATGGATTTACACAGGTTTAATCAGAGCAACTCAAAAAGTTTCTTTGATAAACTACGAGCCAATTAGTCCGTTTTTCAAATTGACTATAAATCCAGCAGTTCCAAAAATAGACAAAGGAAAAGAATTGTTTTACGTTGCGGATACGATGGCTGACCTTTCAAATTTCAATAAAACAACATCGGAAAAATTCAAATTCCCCGACATTGAAAACAAATCTTCTTTGTTGCAGTTGTTTCAGTTTGTTGAAAATAAAATTGCTCAAAACAATTTATCAATAAACCTAATCAACCACCCGAATTATCAAGAACTTTACGAAATCAAAGGTAGTTCGGGCGAAGTGGCGACCGTTTCAATTTATTACAATAACAAAGGACAATTTAAAATGCCTACGTTGATGAAATCAACACCAAAAGGAATTTGGCGAAGAACTTTTAAATCTGTTGAAATCGGAAAACCAAATTTCCGATTTTACTTTTATTCAAAGCAATTGGCGAAAAACGACATACGAGCAATTAAACCAACAACTAAAATCAAAGAAAATTGGTTTTGGTTACATTATACAAGTTCCTTACAAAGACACAATTCAATTTAACAACGGAACGGAAACTCTTGTTGCTGATTTGTATTATGACGGAGACGGATTTTTTACATCAATAATTGCAACTTCTTGCACTTCTATTGATTTTTGGACTGAAATTCAAAGTTTATTCAATCAAACGAAAGAAAACTAATGCCTACTCTATTTGAATTTAGTCAGCAAATTGCCACGTTTAAAAAGGAAAAGAAATTTTCCGAAGCACTTACCTATTTCAGAGAAAACAAAGGCAGTTTTACAAGAGAACAAATCGGAAACAATGAATACATCGTTTCTGATATGATTTCTTGTTTGCGATATTCAAATCATTTAGATGCAGGTTTTCAATTTTTGAGCATTTACGGAATTGCAATAAACGAACAACAAAAAGAACGTGTTTTAAGTGCTTACGGTTGGTTGCTTTGGGCAAAGTATAAAGCCGAAAATGAAAACAACGGACACTCGGCAACCGAAGACGATTTTTTGACGGAGAAGCTGAAGAAACCGAAGTAGAAGATTTTGATTTTGACAAAAGCGAATTACTTGAAAAAGTTGAAACTTTAATTCCAATTTAAATTCGTTCAATAGCGATTTTACAAAAACACTTTCTTCAAATCTTTTTACGATTGTTTTAAAATCGGAAAAGAAAAAACCTGCACCAAATTGGAAATTGGTAAATGAGTTTTGTAACAAAATAGACCGAGAAAAACTATCAAAGGCAAATTCAACTATAAAGGTTGAACGAAAAGGACAATTAAAAGATATGGAATTGGCTTCCGACTTTGAAAATTGGTATGCTTACAAAACAAAAGCACTAACGAAGTTAGGCGAATGGCAAGAATGTTTTGATTTATCAAAAGAAGCACTTGAAAAAATTGAAAACTTCCATTACTCAAACGATATTTGGTTTTCAAGACGAGTTGCGTTATCAAAAAGAAATCTTGGCAATACAGAAGATACAATTCAAGAGCTTCAAACCATACTCAAAAAGAAACGTGAATGGTTTATTCAAAAAGAATTAGCCGAATTGTATTTTGAAAAAGGCAACATTGAATCTGCATTAAAACAAGCGACAGATGCAATAAATAATTTTGGACCGTTAGAATTTAAAATTGATTTGTTGTATTTGCTTGGCAAAATCCTAAGACAGCAAGACAAATTAGAATTGTCATTTCAACATTTTTCGCTATCAAAACTCATCAGACAAGCGGAAGAATGGAAATTGCCACAAAAACTATTTGACGAATTAAGAACGTTTACGTTTTCAGAAATTCCGCAAACGGACTTTAAGAAACTGAAAAATGAACTTCAAAAATATTGGGACAGTTTCAAAGCATCGCAGACAAAGACATTTGACAAATCAAAAACAGCGACAAGCAACAGCAATGAAGGCGAAAATCGTAAGAATTTTTGCACGACAACGAACGTGGAAAAGTTGGCTTCTTAAAAAGCAACGGAAAAGAACATTATTTTTCAGTAAATCCGAACTTTCATTCAATTTCAAAAATTGCAGTTGGGACAAAAGTTGTGTTTGAAATTAAACCTGCGACAGACGACAAAAAAGAGCAAACAAGAATTAAAAAAGTAATAGAATAAATAACGACATTGAGAAAAATGAAAAACAAGACAACGACAGAAAAAGGGCAGCCACTAACAGCGGTTTGGCGTAATGGCGGGCTCAGTGCTTCGTATGACAGTTTTGTGGTAGGTTCGAGTTCGGTTCTTCTATTAAACTTCTGTGCTAAAAATCCGCCACTGCGCCAAGCGCCAAAACGTTAGCGGCAAGCACAGGAGACACCGCAACGACAAGCAAATGACGACATATAAAAAATACATATTAACCATTTTGACTTTTCTCTGCTCATTGACATTATTTGCGGAAAGTAAACTTGCTGTGTTTAACGACCCAGACGGTTTTATTTATGTTCGTAGTAGGCAATGCAGGGACTTTAAGGTTTTTAACACACTTTACAAAGACGACTTTTTCTACTTTCAATTCGTAAACAACTCAGATTGGGCAAAAGTAACTGCTTGGAAAGGCAGACAAATAGAAGGTTTCGTTTATAAGAACAGAATACAAGAAGTGGAAAAACTTGACAACGCAAAACAAAAACAACTTATAACGAAAGTGCTTAACCGACAAAAAGTTTTGGCTGACAGCTTTCAGAACGCTTGGAAATCAAAAGACAACATTGCATATCGGATAACAGTTAAAGAATTGGAATTTTACAACACACCAAATACGACCCAATACTTATCATTTTGCCGAAATGCTTTTGTGCGACAAATGACGCAGAGGTTATACAGTTGTTAGCGGTCAGGCTATGACATAAACTTTTCATTAACTAATTTAAAGAAAGACAATTTAAAATGAACAAATTAAAAATTACATTTCTAATAGTAAGCTTATTTGCTGTTTGCAAAGTGGCAAATGCGCAAATTGACGACATAAATGATGCTGATAATAAAGCGTACAGCAATTTTGACTTTATAGCAGGTACAAAGACCATTTTTTATGACGATTTTTCTTCTAATTTGAATAAGTGGAAGATTATAGAATTCGACCAATCTGATGAAGTGGAAGCACCTGGAATAAAAAATATCCATAACGATAATAGCAAATGGTTGAAAACACCTAGAAGAGGAATTTTTTACCCAACAAGTTTAAAGGTACTGCCGGAAAAGTTTACTATTGAATTTGATATGTGGGCTGACGCAGATAAAATGAGCGAAATGGAAAGCGGTTTAATCATTTCTATCGTAGGAAACAAAGTAATAAAAGATGAATATAGCACCGCTTTTGATGATAATCCACAAATTCAAATAGACATACATCCATCCTTAGAACTTCTGTACTGTCAGGCAACAAAAGAAAACATTGATGGAGAGCGAGTATTAGATCGGAAAGACATCAAAAATGGATGGAAGAAGGGGAAAATACACAGAGTATCAATTTCAAGATTGGGTACTCATATTAAAGTTTATATTGGTGAGAAGAAATTTATTGATTTGCCAAATGGTTTACCACAAAGAACAAATTATACCTTAATGTTAGCTACCAATATGTGGGGAGATGGATTGTATTTTACAAATTTTAAAATCGCAGAGCTTGAGTCTAATGAAGTTAAGATTGACAATGAGAGTAAATTTGTAACTAATGCTATCTATTTTAATGTCAATTCTGCGGTTATTAAGCCAGAGTCTTGGCCTGCATTAAATCAAGCCGCAAATGCCATAAAATCAACACAAGGTACAGTGAAAATTATCGGACATACTGATAGTGACGGAAGCGATGCTGACAACCTTATTCTGTCTAAAAAACGTGCTGAAGCTGTAAAGTCATTTTTAGTAAAAAACTTTGACATAGATTCTTCTAGATTGATAACAGATGGAGAAGGAGAATCCAGACCTATCGACAATAATAATACTGCTGAAGGAAAAGCAAACAATAGGAGAGTTGAATTTGTTAAACAATAATGGGGAATATAAACCCGAACCACTAACAAGGTATTGCTAAAAGCGGGGCTGAGCAGCTTCAGTTGGGCATTTGTACAAGGTTCATCCGCCGCGGCGGATCTTCGATTGAACTTTTGTGCTAAAACTCCCCGCCTTCGGCAATACCCAAAACGTTAGCAGCTATTTAATGCAAATGAAAACAATACTTTTAACTTTAATGGCATTTATTTTCTCGTCTTGTCAAATAACAGATTTGGATAAAAGAATTGAGAAAATTGCCATAGATAATAATTTTTCAGGGACTGTTCTAATAGCCATTAAAGACAGCATAATTATGAACAATGCTTATGGATATTCCGATAAAAAAAAGAAAATTAAAAACACTCCCATTACAGTATTTCCAATAGCATCCATTACAAAACTTTTTATTAAACAATCCATATTACATCTGGTTGAAAGTCAAAAATTATCACTAAATGATACCATATCCCGATATTGTGACTTTTTTAGTTTTTCGAGTAGAATAACAATATCAGATTTACTGTATCACAAGTCAGGTATTCCTGACATACATAACCGTATTTCACGTTTTAATAATCCAAGCGAATTACAGGATTCAATTTCATTAACCGATTTGTTTAAACAAATTAATTTATTTCAGCAATTAGAGTTTGAACCAGGCAGTCAAATATTATATTCAAATTCTAACTACTTAATTCTTGCTTATATAATTGAAAGATTGACGAATAAACCTTTGGATGTTTACTTAAATGAAACAATTTTCCAACCCTATCAAATGTTAAACACAGGTTTATTTAAAGATTATTCTCCAGAAAAAGGTCATACTGCTGGATTCTATTCTCGCAATAATATTGTTTATTATATTCCAAATTTCAATTTTAGAAATTTCTGGGGATCAGGAAATGCTTTCTCAACAACACAGGATTTATTTAAATATTACCAACACACACAAAAGCTATTGAAATCTGAATTCGCGCCCCAATTAGTGCAACATTCAGGCTACTATTTAGGATTTCGCTCCTATTACAAAGTTGT
This sequence comes from Ignavibacteriota bacterium, assembly GCA_013285425.1. Lineage (GTDB taxonomy): Bacteria > Bacteroidota > Ignavibacteria > Ignavibacteriales > Ignavibacteriaceae > IGN3. Next base: position 3,209,563 of record CP053447.1, on the reverse strand, counting down.
ACCAGAAATCGGATTGGCAATAATTGTTCTTTCAAATAGCGGTGATTTTAATGTGGACTTGATTGTAGATGAGGTTATTAAATATGTAAAAGAAAAACATTTAAAGAAAACATACAAACATTCAGAAAGAATTAAATCATATGTTGGTAGTTATTTCACTACCCAAAATGGAAATGAAATGGCTATTGAGGTCTCACACGAAGACAATGAATTAAAAATTAACAACACAAGGCTAATTCAAATTGATTCCAACAAGTTTCTAATGGACAATGCTAGTTTGACATCAATATCATTTCATCCAAATAATGGCATACCTGGACTGATTATGAATGATAATGGAGAAATATTATTTTTTTACAGGAGATGAATAAACATTAGCTAACATCGGTTTAGCGTAATGGCGGGTGAAATGCTTCGTTTGAAAGTTTTTACTATATTTGAAAAGTAGTTCTTCGGTTGAACTTTAGTGCTAAAAATCCGCCACATCGCCAAGCCGAGAACCGTTATGGGCAACCCTATGGGACGACACCGTAACAAGACAATAAGACAACTTTACTAACAATATTAACAAAGGCGACAATATGAGAAGTTTAGACAATCAAATCTTAAAATTACTATCAAACAATGATGTAACTTTTTTTATTCCGCCATATCAGAGAAATTATGAATGGGGAGAAGAAATGTGCGAAATATTGTTTAAAGACATTGAGAAAGTTGCGAACAGCAGGAACACTCAACACTTCTTCGGCACAGTTATTTACTATGCGGAAAGCACAATTTTAGGACAACCCGATAAATACATTTTGGTTGACGGTCAGCAAAGATTGACGACAACAATGTTGTTTTTAATTGCTGCTCGTGACTGTATTACTGATGATTCATTAATAAACACTATTGACTCAAAATATTTGAAAAATAACAATGTTACTGGCGATGTGGAATATAAAATCAAATTAAAACAAGTTGAATCCGATTGGAAAGCATATAAGAATATCATTTTGGGCGAGCACTTAGATGAAAGTGATAAAAAGTCAAATGTTTTTAAGAACTATAAATTTTTCAAATCAAAATTAGAAAAATTAGAACAGAACTTCATAAGGGAATTGATTGAAAAAGGTTTAGTGAATTTTAATATTGTAACAATTCAGTTAGAGCCAGAAAGAAATCATTGGGAAAAACCCCAAGAAATTTTTGAGAGTATGAACTCGCTGGGAAAACCCTTATCACTTGCGGATTTGGTGAGAAACTATTTATTGCTTGGAAAATCTTCCGCTCAACAAAATAATTTATATCACAATTTTTGGCTAAAAATTGAACAGAATTTATCAGGCGATAATAACGCCTTTTCTGTTTCTGCTTTTATTCGTGATTATATGCAGTTGATTGATATTACGAGCTATAAAAAAGCGACCGATACAAACCATAAAGAACTTTATCGTGATTTTAAGGACTTATTCGGAGATGACAATCACGAACAACTGATTAAAAAATTATCGGAATATTCTAATGAATATGCAATTTTAGCGGGTTATAAATCAAGTGGAAATGCTAAAATTGACTTGAAAATTGCAGATTTGAAAGTCATTGAATCATCAGGATTTTATTCATTTATTTTGGGTGTTTTACATTTAAGAACCGAACAAAAATTAAATGATAATGATACTTTGGCAATTTTAGATGCGATTTTCATTTACATTGCTCGGAGAAGAATTTTGAGAATTACACAAGCGGAAAACAAGAATGCCCCACTACTTGTAAAATACTTTGATGATTTGATTGACGCGGAAGATAAAGAGGCAACAATGTTAGAAATTCTATCAAATCAACAATATGCTTTGAGACTGCCGAACGACAATGAAATTTTAACTTATTTATCAAGTTCGGAATCAAATTTTTACAATTTGAGAAGTAGTAAGTTTTTGCAGAGTTTGATTGAAGAGAAATTAACAAGAAATCGTCCTGCGTTGAACGATAAACTTTTGCAAATTGAACATATAATGCCACAAACCTTGAATGAAACTTGGAAAAATGAGCTTGGGGAAAACTATCAAGAAATTCACGATAATTATTTGAATAATATCGGAAACTTAACTTTGATTCGTCATAATCAAGAGTTGAGCAACCTTTCTTTCAGGGACAAAAAAGAGATTTATGAAAATAATGCAGGAATGCAAATTGCCAAAAACAAAATCATTGACCAGCAAAATTGGGGTGAGGAGCAAATTAAAAACAGAGCGAAATATTTAGTAGGCATTCTTATTGACAAGATTTTGCCGATTGGCGACAACTTAAAAACCAGCAATAACTATTCAACTGAAAAAAGAAGTGTCGGTAATAGATTATCGTTTGAAAGTTTAGATTTAATCGGCAAGACGATCGTGTATTTTGACGATATAAATATTGTTGCAGAGGTTATTGGAAATAAAGAAGTGAAATTTGAAGATAAGGTTTGGAGATTATCGCCACTAACTCGTGAAATTGAAACAAGAAAAAATCGCAGAAATCATTCAGGTGCTTATTGGGGAGTGAATATGTGGAAATATGAAGGAAAAACCCTTGAAGAATGGATGAATGAAATTAAAAATTATGAAGTTGAAGTTGAAGAAAGCGAAATAGAATAAACTTGGTACGCACAACGATAGACAAAATATTAAGGCAGATGTGCTGCACATAACAAGGTATTGCCAAAAGCGGGGGTGACGAACTTCTATGAAACTTTAGTGCTAAATTCAACTTCAGTTTTTCAAATGAACAGTAGTGCTGAAACGCCCCGCCTTCGGCAATACCCAAACCGTTGGCGGTCATTGTAAAAAGTATCGCCAATCAACTAATTGGCATCCGACAATAAAAGCAACAATATTTTGAATATTTACAATCTAAATGAAAAGTAATAAAGAAATAGTAGCGGAATTTATCAACGCTACAAATCAAAAAGATTGGGACAGAGTTTTGACCTTAGTTCACAATGACTTCATAAGATATAGCTCATCAGAACCAAAGGAAATAAAAACAAATGTTGGATTGGTTAAATTTCATCAGACAGAATTAGATACGTTTCCCGACTTACAAGAGACGATAATTTTCGCAATAGAAGAAGGTGACTTAGTTGCCGCGAGAATAAATTTTTCCGGGACACAGTTAGGGAAGCTTATAAACTTTGCCCCGACAGGTAAAAGATTAACAGCAGATTTCAATTGTTTCTTTCGTGTGACAGAAGGAAAAATTAAAGAAAGTTGGGTTGAATATGATAACTTAAACGGACTTATTCAACTTGGACATTACAAATTAGATGATGATAATGTGTAACAAAAATAACAGCGAACCGCTGACACGGGGCAGGCTGTGCAAACTAGAATATTTGCGCTTCTAATGAACATTATTACTAAAACGAAGCTTTGTGTTCCGAAATCACCAACACGCAAACCGTTAGCTGAAAGCTTAAATAACAGACTGCTTCACAAAAATAATATTAACTACATAACAAATTTTTAATTTGACATAAAAGGCAGAAGCTTATGAAATCAGTAGTTCACAAATATCCAATTATTTCATTTTTCACATTATCTGTTCTGATATCTTGGGCTGGTTGGGTTCCTTACGCTGCTTCAAAAGTAGGATTGTTGAATCTAAATATTCCTTCGGAAATTATTTGGCTTGCAGAATTTGGACCATCACTTTCTGCAATAATTATTACTGCATTAATTTATGGAAAGACCGGCACTACTAGTTTATTAAAGCGTCTTCTGATGTGGAAGACAAGTATTAAATGGTATTTCTTTGCCATTCTTGTAACTCCAATCTTAATTTTTACATCAATTGGAATTGATGTTTTGTTTTTCAAAGCAACCTACGACTTTTCACTGTTAAGTCAATGGGACATCAATTTCATTAATCGAACAGCAGCTTTTACACCCTCAATGGGAATTATTACTCAATTAGTTTCCTTTATGAAAACAAGTACTTTTGCAACCGGACTTGTCTTTTTAGTATTAGCTCTGACCAATGGCGGACTTTCGGAAGAGGTGGGCTGGCGAGGATTTGCGTTAAGTAAATTTCAAAGCAGACCTTACAATTTTTTAGTTTCAAGTTTGTTCGTTGCTTGTTTGTGGGCGCTTTGGCATACAGGAACACTATTTTGGCAAACAGTGTTTACATCAGCTTTTTCAGAAGGAATTTCATTTGCATCGACGTATCTTTTTCAATATCTGTTGCTCGTAATTCCTTTGTCAGTGCTATATACGATTTTATACAATGGAACAAATGGAAGCATTCTTCTTTCAATAATATTACACGCTTTTTATAATATTTCAATTTCCATATTTGCAACAGCTCTACCGAATTTCCCAATGATAATTTTAGTTGTTTTACTTTGGATATTTGCAATTCTATTGACAATTATTTTATGGAAAAACAGTAAATACAATAAGTCATATTTCAATGAAACTAATAAAGCCAGCACCTAACACGGGGTTGGTAAAAGTGACGGTTCAGTACTCCGCAGCAAATTTGAGGTTAATCAAAGTTTGGTTCTCCTCATTAAAATTTGTGCTAAAAATTCCCGCCTTCGCAAAGCCGTAAAACATTGGTGTCAGGCTTAAAGACAACAAAACAGCAAATAGCAGGCAACCGAAATGATAATAGAAACTAAGAATTTAGAACTCCTTTCTTGTGATACTGAAATTTTGAAAGCAGCGATCCAAGGAGATGAAATGCTGGCGAATAAAATCAGTAAGGCTATTCAAGACAATTGGACAGAATTTGGTGTTGGTGCATTGCAGTATTCACTTGATAAACTAACAGAAAGCGAAGAAGAAAAAAATTGGTGGACTTATTTTCCCATTCACAAGCAGGACAACAAGCTTATCGGCAGTGGTGGTTATAAAGGCAAACCGACAGTTGATGGAATTGTTGAAATCGGATATGAAATTGCACCCGAATACCGAAATCGCGGACTTGCGACTGAAATGGCAAAAGGACTAATTGAAAATGCGTTTAAAGACAAGAGGGTAAAATTAATTGTTGCCCACACTCTTGCACAGGACAGTGCTTCAACAAAAGTCTTGCAGAAATGCGGATTTAAAAAAGTCGGGGAAATTAACAACTCAAACGATGGACGAATTTGGAAATGGGAACTGAAAAGACAAAGATAGAACAAAGGGTAAAATGAATAAGAAGTCCGTTTTAATATTGATTGGACAAAAAGGAAGTGGCAAGTCCTTCATTGGAACCCTTTTTGAAAAAAACTTTGGGATAAAATTTATTCGTGTAGAAAACTGGGCAAAGAGAATTAAGAAAGAAAGAGCCGTTGACAATGAAGAATATTTGAAGCAAGTATTTGAAGAGATTGAAAAGGGCATTCGGAATTGTTTAAACGAAACAGATAAACTCGTTTTTGAATCAACAGGATTAACCAAATATTTTGACAGAATGATTCAGAACTTAAATCAGGATTTTAAGGTGACTACTATTGGAGTTTATGCAGACGGCACAACTTGCCTGGAGAGAGTAAAATCCAGAGACCAGGATATTCACATCAATGTTTCTGACAATGAAGTCTTGATGATAAATGACAAAGTTAGAGAAAGAAATTTTGAAACTGACTTTTCAATAATTAATGAAAACAAATTAGAAAAAGAGCTAATCAATGAAATTGCTAAAATTGTTAGGACGATTGGAATGTAATGCCGGAATAAAGGTCTGAACCGCCAACAAGGTATTTCCAAAAGCAGTGCTGAACAGCTTCGATTGAATCCTTTGTAAATAATATCCTCACCTGCGTATAGCTTTTAAGAGTTATCACTCAATTCACCGATCCTCATCTCTCTTCTGTAATTTGCTGGAGAGATTTTCAGTTGAAGTCTGATTAACCTGCGGCTTATATAAACCAACAAACAGGATTTGTATTTAGGATGTAAAGAAGCATTGTTTTCCAGCAATAAATTTTCTTATTAAAATTATAATTTTTATTATTGCAGGAAATAATAAGTTAGGTATAATACAAATCCACTGCACAATCAACACAGTTGGTTTTTGCCAACGCAAAAATACCAACTGTTGGAAACCAAAAGAGCTGCTCTTATGTTAAAAAAAAATTACGATATTTGTTTATGCATAAAATTTCTACAAGAAAATGAGTGATTTGTTGATCCAGAAAATTAAGGAATATGTAGAGTTGAAAGATGAAGATTTTCTACTTTTGGAAAAATACTTTCAAAAGAAAACGATGGCAAAGGGTGATTTTTTGTTTAGAGAAGGAGATGCTGTTCATCATGCAATTTTCGTAAATTCGGGGTTGATCAGAACTTTTATTATTGATGAACAAGGAACAGAGCATATTTTACAATTTGCATTGCCGGGCTGGTGGACTGGAGACCTGGGAAGCTTTATTTCAGGAGCGACTACAAAATTCTTTGTAGAAGCTTTAGAAAATTCAGAAGTTCTAAGCATTTCAAAACAATCTTGGGATGAATTATTGGACAAAGCTCCCTTTTATCTGGATTATCATCGCAAACTACTCGAAAGAGGATTGGTGGCTATACAAAATAGATTACTTGAAACTTTCTCTACAGATGCATCTCAAAAATACCAACAATTAATGGAAACTTTTCCTGATATTCTACAACGCGTTCCGCTTTATATGATTGCCTCTTACCTTGGGATGAGTAGGGAAACTCTTAGCAGAGTAAGAAATCAAATGGTCAAAAAAAAAACAAATTGAATAAAAATTCTTTTTTGTTTTTTCAATTTTAAATCAATTGTTGGAAAGCATTATGACATTTTCAAAGTAGCGCGTTCATTTTGTGACTTAAGTCAATGAACTGGCTTTTTTGTCAATCTAACTTTGCATCAGAAAAGTATTATGAATTATGAGTAATGCAAAGTCTAAAATGAATAAACTAATGAAAGTAAGTCCTTCCAACTTTTGCAAGAAATTATTTGCATTAATAGTATTAGCTTGTTTTCAAACAAGCACTTGGGCTCAAGACAGCACTGAGCCTGACAAAATGAATTCGCCTTCAGTTAACCCTGTTATCGTTGCATCATTGATTGGGAACAATGGCTTAAATCTTCAAACTATCTTCTCAAAAGCTATTAGTCCTACAAGTCGTTTTGGAGTTTTTGGAATTGCTGACTTATACGGTGTGTATAATACCAAAGAACAAGCAATAAGAAACCAGCAAATGGCTCAAACCCACCTTACTCTTAGAACTGTCAAAGGATTAAATGTAAGCGTTGGTGTGTTTTTTGAAAATCATTCCGGCTTTCGCCCTACTATTGGTTTGCAATATAATCTCTTTGTGAATGGCATTCACCTTCTCCTTGCACCTCGTTTTGACCTGAGTCAAACTTATAATGGAGAAATGTTGGGGATATTAGAATACACATATCAATTTAATGAAGATTGGAAAATTTACACAAGAGTTCAAGGACTGTACAACAGAGATTTGAAAAATGACATTCACAGTGTGAGCTATGGCTGGGGGAGGCTTGGTGCTTCTTATAGAAATTATCGTTTTGGCGTTGGCGGCAATTTCTATTGGTTAGGACCTAAGAAAATAACAGAAAATAATTTAGGACTCTTTTTGGATGTTATTCTTTTCTAAAATTAAATAACCAATAAATAATCAAATTATGAATAATCAAATAATTACGGTCATTGGCAGCACAGGAAACATTGGAGGTGAGCTCACGAATATCCTTTCAAATTCTGGAGTTTCGGTTCGGGCAGTTATGCGAAACATCAATCGTGTTCGAGAACTTTCGGGCGTGGTTTGGATGCGGGCTGATGTTAATGATAAAAGACTATTAGAAAGTGTTTTGGCAGGTGCCGACAAGTTGTTTTTACTTACTGGTAATCGAGCAGGTTTTGGTGAGATGCAAATTGAAATTATCAAAGCAGCAGAACGGTTGAGTATAAAACATGTGGTTAAACTCTCCGCTCTCGGTGCAAGCCCCCGCACTAAATCAGGATTGGCAATGGAACACTGGGAAGCAGAACAAGCCTTGGAAAACTCAAAAATGAGTTGGACAATTCTTCGACCGCATGCTTTTATGCAAAATTGGTTGGGTGAAGAAACAAAAACTGTACGGGAAGAAGGTGTTATATATTCTGCAATTGGAGAAGGTAAAGTTCCTTTTGTTGATACCCGGGATATTGCAGCGGTGGCGGCTGAATCATTACTGCATCCGGAAAAACATTCCGGTAAACGATATGTACTCACTGGTGGTGAAGCTATAGGATTTCAAAATTTAGCGGATGCCTTAAGTAAGGCAACAGGGAAGTCTATTGTGTACAAATCCTTATCTATGGAAGAGATGCGGCTCAGAATGGAAAAACAAGGAATGCCCGAAAAATCAATTGATTCACTTTTGGCATTAATGGCATATCAAAAAGCTGGTGGTGCAACAGAAAGAGTATCGGAAGATGTGCGGCATGTTTTGGGTAGAGCTCCAAAAACTGTATTGGAGTTTGCAAATGATTACAGGGGATTTTTTACATAATAGCTAATAATTACTTCTAAAATAAAACACAAAATAAATTAAAGTCAAAAAAAATGAAGATAATAAATTATTTAACAAACAATTATGGGGAAGGAAATGACTACGGATTATTGATTCTTCGAATAGTATCCGGATTGGTTATATTCTATGGTCATGGGATTGAAAAAATTCAAATGCTCTTTAGCGGAAATGAAATTCAATTTCTTGACCCGATAGGCATTGGAGGAACTACCTCATTTTTCATGGCATTTTTTGCAGAAGCCATTTGTGCAATTTTGATAATTGTGGGTTTATTTACAAGATGGTCTGCACTGGTATTGTCCACCAATTTTCTTGTAATTTTATTCTACCACATTTATGTAGCAAATGATGGATTTCAAGTCTTGGAAAGTCGGTTTTTATATATGCTGGTTTATGTAGTAATTATGCTATTAGGTCCAGGAAGAATTTCTATTGATTATTTAATATTTAAAAACAAACGTAAAATTGAGTAATGCCATAAGGACATTTACAAGTATAATATTTTCACTTTTGTAAATATTAGATGTATAAAATTAAAAAGATAGTTAATAAATCATTTTTAATAGTCGTTTTGGGATTGCTCGCAGCATTGAGTACGCTTACTATTGCTATGTACATTCCGGGTTTTCATCAAATAGCCAATGATTTTCAGGTCAAAGAAAGTCAAATTGCTTTTACGCTGACTTCATATTTTATTGGTATCACCATTGGGCAATTAGTATATGGTCCAATTATAGACCGATTCGGAAGGAAGATTCCACTCTTAATATCTCTCATCCTTTATATTTTAACTACTGCACTCTGCTCTATTTCTGACTCTTTGGATATGATGATTTCCGTTCGCTTTCTTCAAGCATTTGGAGCCAGTGCTGGTATGGTATCTGCGTTAGCCATCATTATGGATGTATTTGAACCGCAGCACAGAGCCAAAGCCTTTTCATTAGTGATGACCGTATTGGGTGTCGCCCCGATTGTTTCACCATCACTGGGAAGTTTTTTTGTCGCAGCTTATAATTGGGAATCTGTTTTCTATGCACTAACCGGTTACGGTGTATTGATTTTCTTTCTTGTTTTCTTCTTTTTGCCCGAAACCATTTTATATAAATCACAAGATAAACTAAGTGGAAAACTGATTTTAAATAACTATGGCAAAGTTGTAATGAACAAAACATTTAGTTTATACGCTATTGGAGGCAGTTTTGCCAATTCGGTCATTTTTGCTTTTGTTGCAGCTTCCCCTGCAATTTTTATGGGATATTATGGTGTTGCCCCAAAACAATTTGGGCTGCTTTATGGTATCAGTACTACAGGTGCATTGGCGGGAAATTATCTGAACGGTGTATTAGTTAAAAAAATCCATTTTAAAAAGATGATGGTCATTGGTTCTGTGTTGTTATTTGTTTTAACTGCAGGGTTTACCGTAGTAGCTTATTGGGTGAATCATTTACCGTTTGAATGGGTGGTTGTCGCTTTGTTTTTTATTTTATTGAGCGTCGGATTAATTTATCCCAATACCGTAACCTCGGCATTGGCTCCATTTAAAGAATTGTCAGGTTCTGCTTCTGCAATAAACGGTTCTTTTATGATGGGCATGAGCGCATTCATAACAGCAGTGGTTGGAGTTCTAGGAAGACCAACTCCTTTTACAATATCTTCAATTATGATGGCTGCGAGTGTGTTGGTGATTGTCTTTGTTCAATTGGGAAAATTATATGAGAAATAGATAAGAATGAAATTAGATATTTTAGCCTTTGGTGTACATCCAGATGATGTGGACTTTAGTTGTGCAGGCACTTTGTTAAAGCACATTTCATTGGGAAAAAAAGCGGGAATTGTTGATTTAACAGCCGGTGAAAAAGGCACTCGTGGCAGCGGTTCGCTTCGATTAAAAGAGGCACAAAAAGCTGCAGAGATTTTAGGAGTTGAGATTCGGGAGAATGTAGGGTTTGAAGATGCCTTCTTTGGTATTGACAAGGAACATATCTTAAAAGTAATAGAGCTTATTCGAAAATATCAACCTGAAATCGTTTTAGCTAATGCTATAAGAGACCGTCACCCCGACCACGGCAGAGCTGCTAAACTTCTTTATGATGCTTGCTTTTATTCTGGTTTAATAAAAATTGAAACTACTTTGGAAGGAAATAAGCAAGATGCCTGGCGTCCAAAAGCTGTTTATCACTATATTCAGGACAGAGATATCAAACCTGATTTTTTAGTGGATATTACCCCCTATTTTGAAAAAAAGATGGAGGCGGTTCTATCTTTCTCATCTCAATTTTATGACGAAAAAACTGACAAAGGTATGTCCGAAAGTCCAATAGCCTTCAAAGGATTTTTGGATATGTTTAAAAGTCGTTCCGGACACTATGGACGAGAAGCAAACTTTGAAAAGGCAGAAGGCTTTACAGTAGAAAGAACACCGGGGGTAAAAAATTTATTTGATTTAGTTTAATTAAAAAATGAAAACTCCAAAAGACCCAGAGGATATCCCCAGATTATTCGTGAAATATTGGAATCTTCGAAAACCCGATTTAATGGCAGAGCTTTTTGAGGATGATGCTGATTTTATTAATGTTGTCGGGCTGTGGTGGACAAACCGAAATGATATTTTTAAAGCTCACGATTATGGATTGAAAGTAATTTTTAAGGATTCAACACTATCAATCATCAAGCTAAAAACCAAAATGCTTTCTGAAAATTCTGCCGTAATACACGCTAAAATGAAATTAGAAGGACAAACCCCAAAGTCTGATGAGAAAAGTGGTGTTAGAAAAACAGTTTTTTCATTTATTGTTAGAAAAGAGGATAAAGGAAGTTGGAGAGCAGTTTCTGCACAAAATACTGATATTGTTGGCGGAGCAGAAACTTATATCAGGACAAAAGATGGCAGCCTAAAAGCAGTAGATTACAAAATAAATAAGGATTTGAAGAAGAATATTTAACCGATAAATTTTTATACACCAAAATCCCACACATTTATGATATACCAACGTGATATCCCAAACTTGAAAAAGAGTTGAGGTTTACCGCCATTAGGAATAAATGTATGAACACGCGACTAATAAATTGAAAAGAGAATAGATAAGCGGCTTCGATTAAACTTTTGTAAATAATATCCTCACCTGTGTATAGCTTTTAAGAGTTATCACTCAATTCACCGATCCTCATCTCTCTGCTGTAATTTGCTGGAGAGATTTTCAGTTGAAGTCTGATTAACCTGCGGCTTATATAAATCCACAAACAGGATTTATGTTTTGGATGTCAAGAAGCATTGTTTTTCTACACAAAATTTTCTTATTAAAATTATAATTTTTATTATTGCGGGAGATAATAAGTTATAGCCAATGCTAAAAGACAAGCAGACCAAACATAAAACGACAGACGAAATACCAACCGCACATTCAAGCACATTTGGTTGCCCCAACGCACTGGCGACCGCTTCGCAACCAAAAGAGCTTGCATTTTGCCACCGTACGACAAAGATAATAATGACAAAATGATTTTAAACATTACAACCACTCATAAACCAGCGACCGACTTAGGTTATTTGCTACATAAGCATCCCGACAAATTTCAAACTTTGGAATTATCAGTTGGTAAAGCTCATGTGTTCTATCCTGAAAAAAGTGAAGAGAAAACAACTATAAGCGTTTTGCTCGACATAGACCCCATTGACATGGGTCGTGGAGCAAGAAATTTAGGTGGTGACGGCTTTGCTCTAGGACACTATGTAAACGACCGACCATATGTTGCGTCATCATTTATGAGTGTGGCTTTGTCAAAAGCATTTTCGTCTGCAATGAATGGGAAATGTAAGGACAAACCCGAATTAGTTGATGTGAAGCTTCCCTTTGAAGTTATCATTGCTGTTATTCCTGCACCAAAAGGCGGAGAAATTTTAATTCGAAAATTCTTTGAGCCACTTGGCTACAAAGTTGAATTGATAAGACATCAATTAGATTCTAAATTTCCTGAATGGGGCGATAGTAAGTATTTTACTTTAAAGTTAATCCATACAATTACCACAAAGGAATTATTATCTCATTTATATGTTCTAATTCCAACTTTGGACAATGACAAACATTATTTTGTAAGTGAAAATGAAATTGAAAAACTTTTGCAAAAAGGTGAAGGATGGCTAAAAGAGCATCCTGAGAAAGAACAAATCATTAGGCGTTACTTAATTAATTTAAATTCCTTATCGAGACAAGCACTTGAAAGATTAAGTGAAGGCGAAGAAATTGGAGACTTAAGTGATGAGTTAGTTGAAAAAACAGAAAAGCAAAAACGAAAAGAAACTTTACACGATAAACGAATAAAACTTGTGGCAGAGAAAATAACCGAATCAGGAGCAAAACGTGTTTTGGATTTAGGTTGTGGAGAAGGAAAATTAATCAGACAATTGATAAAACAAAAACAATTTTCTGAAATCGTTGGAATGGACGTTTCTTACAATGAATTAATTAAAGCCAAGGAACGATTGCATTTTGATGAAATGTCCCCGAAACAAAAAGAAAGAATTAATCTGTTTCCAAGGCTCATTAACATACAAAGACCAACGGTTAGAAGGATTCGATGCAGCAGCAGTAGTTGAAGTGATTGAACATTTAGACTTGAATCGTCTTAAGGCATTTGAACGAGTTTTATTTGAGTTCGCTAAACCTAAAACTGTTGTTCTAACGACACCAAACCAAGAATACAATGTAATGTGGGATAAATTGGATGCAGAGGAAATGCGACACGATGACCACCGCTTTGAATGGACAAGAAAAGAGTTTTTGGAATGGTCAAATAAAATTGGAGAAACATATAATTACAAAGTGGAGCTTTTTCCTATCGGAGACGAAGTTGAAAATATAGGAGCTCCTTCACAAATGGCAATATTTACTTATGGAAATTAAAGTACCCGAATTATCGCTTGTTGTTTTAATTGGTGTTTCGGGTTCAGGAAAGAGCAGTTTCGCCAAAAAACATTTTAAACGAACAGAAATTTTATCTTCTGACGAATGCCGTGCATTGGTTTCGGACGATGAAAACAGTCAGTCAGCAACAAATGATGCTTTTGATGTTTTGTATTACATCGCAGGCAAACGATTGAAAAGCGGTTTACTAACTGTTATTGATGCAACTAACGTTCAGGAAGAATCTCGTAAAGGACTTATTGAATTAGGAAGAACATATCATTGTTTGCCTGTTGCTATTGTTCTTGATTTGCCTGAAAAAGTTTGTGAAGAAAGAAATCAAAGCAGACCCGACAGAAATTTCGGAGGGCACGTAATTCGTCAGCAAAATCAACAATTAAAGAAATCCATTAGAGGTTTAAAGGACGAAGGTTTCAGGCAAATCTATATTCTGAAATCAATCGAAGAAGTTGATGCAGTTCTCGAAATTAAAAGAGAGAAACTTTACAACGACAAAAAAGATGAAACGGGCCCATTCGACATCGTTGGTGATGTTCATGGATGCTTTGACGAATTGCAAGAACTCCTTTTAAAATTGGGTTACTCTGTAACTCGAGTTGATGCAACTGAAAAGAATTTTGGCTTTAGTGTTTTTGCTCCTGAAAACAGAAAAGTAATATTCGTTGGCGATTTGGTTGACCGTGGCCCTGATTCGCCAAATGTATTACGTTTGGTTATGAGCATGGTAAATTCAGGCGTGGCTTATTGTGTTCCTGGAAATCATGACTTGAAGTTGCAGAAATACTTAAATGGAAAACAAGTTCAATTAATGCATGGATTAGAAGTAACAGTAAAACAACTCGAAACAGAAACTGCACAATTTAAATCAACTGTAGAGAAATTTCTTTATGGTTTAATCAGCCATTATGTATTTGACAATGGTAAATTGGTTGTTGCTCATGCTGGTCTTAAAGAAGAAATGCAAGGTCGTGGCTCAGGTGCCGTTCGTTCATTTTGCATGTATGGTGAAACAACAGGAGAAATTGATGAATTTGGTTTGCCCGTAAGGCATAATTGGGCAAAGGAATACCGAGGAAAAGCAAAAGTTGTTTATGGTCATACGCCAGTTCCCGAAGCGGAATGGTTAAATAAAACGATCGACATTGATACCGGCTGTGTATTTGGCGGTAAGTTGACAGCTTTACGTTATCCCGAAGAAGAATTAGTTTCTGTAAAGGCCAAAATGGTTTATTGCGAACCAGTACGACCAATCAACTTTAATGAAAATCAAAATAAACTTAGTTCGCAACATGAGTATGATGATTTATTAAACATTGAAGATGTTACTGGCAAACGTATTGTACAAACAAGACTAAGAAATAACATAACCATTCGGGAAGAAAACTCCATTGCGGCATTGGAAATAATGAGCAGATTTGCAATTAATCCAAAATGGTTGATTTATCTTCCTCCAACAATGTCGCCTTGTGCGACCAGCGATATTCCTGAATATTTAGAACATCCTGCCCAAGCTTTGAATTATTACAAGAAGCGTGGAATTGAAAAAGTTGTTTGCGAAGAAAAACACATGGGTTCAAGAGCTGTATTGGTAATTTGTAAAGACGAAGAAACAGCAACAAAACGTTTTGGAGTTCAAAATGAAGGTATCGGAATTTGCTATACAAGAACAGGAAGAAACTTTTTCAACGATGCTGAAATTGAAAAGGAATTTGTTGGAAGGGTAAATCAATGTTTGACCAAAACAAATTTTTGGGATAAATTCAACACAGACTGGGTTTGTTTAGATGCAGAATTAATGCCTTGGTCTGCAAAAGCACAAGCATTGCTTAAAGACCAGTATGCAGCAGTTGGTGCAGCCGCTGGTGGAGCTTTGCCCGAAGTTGAAAAAGCTTTACGATTGGTTTTTGACAGAGGAATCAAAGATGCTTTACCCTCATTAGAAAAATTTGCAGTAAAGAATAATGCAATTTCAAAATATGTAAAAGCATATCAAAATTATTGCTGGACAGTAAACTCTATTGACGATTACAAATTAGCTCCTTTTCATATTTTGGCAACCGAAGGACAAGTTCACGTTGACAAAACAAATGAATGGCACATGGAAAACATTGCCGAAATCTGTAAAGGCGACACCAAACTATTTATGGCGACACCTTACAAAATCGTAAATCTTAACGACCAGACAAGTTATGACGAAGCAGTAAACTGGTGGATGGAATTGACAAAAAAAGGCGGAGAAGGAATGGTTGTAAAACCGTTCGACTTCATATCAATCGGGAGAGAAGGGCTTTTACAACCCGCTGTGAAATGCAGAGGAAGTGAATATTTAAGAATTATTTACGGACCTGAATACGACTTACCTGAAAATATTGAAAGACTAAAAAACCGTGGACTTTCTAGAAAACAATCTTTAGCAATTAGAGAATTTGTTTTAGGCGTTGAAGGACTGGAACGGTTTGTGAAAAAAGAACCATTAAGACGAATACATGAAAGTGTTTTTGGGGTGTTAGCATTAGAAAGCGAAGATGTAGATCCACGATTATAAAACAAGCCTTCGCGGATATACACAAAGCTATACAATGCAACTGCACTGGCTATAGCTTGCAAAAGACTATGTCTGCCCAACCGCATAACAGCCAGAGAAGCACTGGCTATAACAAGGTATTGCCAAAAGCAGTGCTGAACAGCTTCGATTGAATCTTTTGTAAATAATATCCTCACCTGTGTATAGCTTTTAAGAGTTATCACTCAATTCATCGATCCTCATCTCTCTTCTGTAATTTGCTGGAGAGATTTTCAGTTGAAGTCTGATTAACCTGCGGCTTATATAAATCCACAAACAGGATTTATATTTTGGATGTAAAGAAGCATTGTTTTCCTGCACAAAATTTTCTTATTAAAGTTATAATTTTTATTATTGCGGGAGATAATAAGTTAGGCGAAATCAAAAAAGACCTAAACTGCAAAAGGTTTTTAAATTATAACCAATTAAAACTATGAAAGGAGAAAACAAAATGGATCATGTCGTTTATCTTGATGCAAAAGCAAATGAACTAGAAAAATTATTTGATGGAAGTAAAACCATGATTATTCGTGGTGCAACAGGAAGAAAGTTACCTTACGGAAGAGTTAATGAAGGAGACATTTTATATTTTATTAACAACAATTCAGAAGGTGTTGTTAAGGCTAAAGCTATTGTCGATAGTGTTTTTAATTCTGATAAAATGTCTACAGAAGAATCAACAGCTTTGGTCGAAAAACATCAAGATAAACTTAATTTATCTGAAAGCCAGTTTAAAAAATGGGCTGGGAAAAGATATATAGTTTTAATTGGGTTAAAGAAAATTGAAGAATTAAAATCTTTTGCAATTGATAAAAGTAATTATGGAAATATGGATGATTGGCTTCCAGTTGAAAAAATCGATTCAGTTAAAAAATAATGGACGGTCTTTTTTGACTCAAGGGGACGTTGCACTTTCGCTCGTTACTCGCTCACCCTCGCCTAACAGCAGATATGAGGTTCGGCTCTTGCAGAGCCTCAACCCAAATTGCTCACTTCGTTCGCTACTTCTCATATCCACAAACGTTGTGCACAATATGTTTTCCGTATTAGTAGTTCTTCCGATATCCTAAAAAAATCTCGGTTGAAGTTTCCACTTAATACGCATTGTCAAAAAAAATAGTTCGAAAATTAAGGGTCTGATCCGCTGATGATTTGTCAACCCGAATCCTAAGAACATTCTAGGATGGAAAACCTTTAAGCCAAATTTATCGAGAAAATAAGACTGAGTAAAACCCCACTCCAACTTGACTCGGCGCAAAGTAGGCACATCCACAGATTTCGTAGTAATTCATACTGTGTACAACAGTCGGTTTTGCACGAGAGGGGCTTCCTGTCTTTTGGGTTTGCAAAAAACCATTTGAATTTTTGCTCATACAAAGATATATTAGCACAGAATAGAAACGGTTTTTGCTTGGGTTCGGGACTTACGAAAAGTTCAGACTTCTTTTTCCCCTCCTTCACAAAGCCGTGAGACGTGAGCGGTCAGGCAGGACATCGCCCACCAAACGGGGAAGCAGAAAACCGGATAGAGTATGCAATAAAAAAAATTATATTATATATGAACACAAACAATTTTGAAACCGTAAAAAGCTCTGCTAAGAATTGGTATTTATTATTGATTCTGGGTGTTATTTTTGTTTTAATGGGAATTTGGACACTTTGGACACCAGTCAGTTCTCTAATTGCAATTAGTATTTTTTTCGCTGTTACTTTCTTGGTTTCGGGGCTATTTGAAACTATCTATGCTATCACAAACAGAAAAATTATCAGCGAATGGGGCTGGAACCTTGCAGGTGGAACTATTGACCTTCTAATCGGGATTTTATTGATTGCAAATCCAGGTCTCTCTGTTGTCTTTCTTCTGTTCTATGTAGGTTTTGCAATGATTTTTAGAGCTATTATGACTATTGGTTGGGCTGTGCAACTAAACAAATTGGGCGTCAGAAATTGGGGTTGGGTGCTTGCTGCCGGAATTTTAGGTTTGCTCTTTTCCTTTCTGCTGCTTTGGAATCCGGCAGTCACAGGTTTGTTCACTGTTGTTTATCTATCCGTTGCTTTTATAATGTTGGGCAGTGCTCAAATTATTATTTCATTCAGGTTAAAAAAATTGAAAAAATTAGAAGATTGATCTGTCCCATATAATTCAATCAATCCATTATATACATTCCTGTTTTGGTGATGTTTTGTTTAGGTATCATTTATAATACCCGCACCACCACCTAACATTGGCGTATCTGTTGTTGGTCATTTTTGTTCTGGTTGGCGGAATGGTGTTCTATTTTCTTTTTTAGGGTCAACTACCGCAATAAAAAAATCACGTCCGAACCGCTAACAAGGTATTTCCAAAAGCAGTGCTCAAGAAATTCTATTCCTCATCAACTCAACTGTCAGCTAAGTAATTATCTAAATTCAATTAAGGAGCTGAAGGAAGAGATTTAGAAAGAGGTAAAGGGATATCACTTTAATTCAACAAACTCATTCCAACATTTCTCTTAACACGAGAAGGGCTTTATTCACTTGCCTTTTGATCTGAAATATTCCAAAGGTGTTTTTCCGGTATGAAGTTTAAAAAAACGGCTTAAGGCTTGCGAAGATCCAAACCCAAGATTGAAAGCGGTTTCACTTACTGATTTGTTAGAAAATAATTCGCTCTTAGCTCTGTTGATTATAAAATTTTGAATGAAATAAATCGGTGAATTTCCGGTTTCCTTCTTCACCAAATCACCAAAGTAATTGGTTGAAAGAAACAGATGTTCAGAACAATATTTTACGGTTGGTATTCCTTCTTTAAATTGTTTTTCAGCATTGTAGTAATCTATTAAAGTCTTTTCAAACCGGACTAAGATGTCATTATTCTCAATTTTTCTTGAGGTAAATTGTCTGTCATAAAACCGAAGGCAATACTCCAAAACAACGTCAATCAAACTAACGATAATAGTATTCTTATTTAACTTGTCTGCATTCTCCAGCTCATCTTTAATAAGTTCTAAACATTTTACAATGATTCCCCTTTCACCGGAAGTCATGTGCAGCGCTTCGTTGATATGATAAGAGAAATAAGTAAACCGATTCATTTTATTTTCCAGAGATGTACCACGTAACAATTCCGGATGAAAAAGTAAAGCCCAGCCTTTGATATCAAACTTTTCACCATTGTCTTCTACACCCCCAATTTGACCCGGTGAAACGGCAATTAAAGTTCCCTCATCATAATCATAACTTCCCATTCCATAAGTAAGTTCTTCCAAACGGTCGTCCCGTAAAAAAAGAGCATACACACTAAATTTTGTTCGGCTGTGGCGAATGGGTGTTACAACGGAATAAGGTATTACACTCACTAAAGGATGTAAGCCTTTGTATCCTACATAGTCTTCATAATCAGAAACATTTTCAACTTGCAAAATTTTAGTCATATAAAAGTTCCAATATCAGATTAAAGTTAACTCGAATGCTTTAACAACAGGATTTCAGTAAATCAGTTACAAATTACAGTAATTTGCATACAGCAAGCCTGATCTGACATATTATTTTTGTATCAGATTTTAGAAAGAAAATATGCACTACAATTTTAATGAAAAAGTTGCACTAATTACAGGTGCTGGATCAGGAATAGGACTTGCAACAGCGATTGCGTTTGCTGAAGCAGGTGCTTCCGTAGCGTTGGCTGACTTAAATAAGAATTCTGTTCAAACAGCGGCGAATAAAATAAAAGCTTCCGGTCATAAAGCAATTGCTATTGGCTGTGATGTAACAAAAGAAGCTGAAGTCGCAAGCATGGTAGAGCAAACAGTATCAGCATTTGGCAAACTTGATTTTGCTTACAATAACGCCGGGCTGCACGTAGCTGTTGTCGAAACAGCAGATGCACTTTCAGAAGATTTTGACAAAGCCATCGCTGTTAATCTGAAAGGCATTTGGTACTGTATGAAGTACGAATTGCAGCAGATGCGAAAACAAGGAAGCGGAGCTATCGTTAATTGTTCTTCGCAAAGCGGATTGGTTGGTACTGCAAATCTCGGTGCTTATACCGCAGCTAAACATGGCGTTGTTGGATTAACAAAAGCAAGTGCACTTGAATATGCTCATAGAGGTATTCGTATCAACTGCATTTGTCCCGGTACAACCGAGACGCCAATGGTTTCCAAGGCAGTTGCTGACAGACCAGAACACATGGATGCAATTATAAGTGCAATTCCGCTGGGAAGGATGGGCAAAGCAGAAGAAATTGCAAGCGCTGTTCTTTGGTTATGCAGTGATGGCGCGGGATTTATGATTGGACAAACTGTAACTCCTGATGGAGGCTATACAGTAAAGTAATAAGTGAATATTTTTATTAACAAACTAAAGGAATAAAAATATGTTGGAGAATAAAGACTGGACACGCAGAACTTTTTTAAAAACTTCTGCTTCTGTAATGGCTTTACAATTGGTAAATCCATTCACAGGTTTTGCAAAAAATTTTTCACCATCAAAGGAGAATTCAAAAATGAATTCAAATATAAAACCTGCAGTATTACCAACCCGTAAATTGGGTTCGCTCGAAGTATCAGCAATGGGCTTTGGATGCATGAGTATGCAGCATGGTTATACTCCCCGATTAAGCAATGAAGAAACGGCAAAAGTAATCCGTGCAGCTTACGACAAAGGCGTAACATTTTTTGATACTGCAATAAACTATGGACCGTTCATCAATGAAGAATCAGTTGGTCTTGCACTCTCGCCGATCAGAGATAAGGTAGTAATTGCAACTAAATTTGGTTACGGCTATGATGAAAATGGAAAAAATATCGGTTTAAACAGCCATCCCGATTATATAAGGAAAATGACTGAGGGTTCTCTCAAACGACTTAAAACCGATTATATTGATTTGTATTATCAGCATCGGGTTGATCCGACAGTTCCGATTGAAGATGTTGTCGGAGTAATGCAAGATTTAATTAAAGAAGGAAAAGTTCTTCATTATGGTTTGTCAGAAGTGGGCGAAGCAACTATCCGCAGAGCACATGCTGTTCATCCGGTAACCGCTGTTCAAAACGAATATTCATTCTGGACCCGCGATCCGGAACATGAAGTATTACCTGTCTGCCAGGAACTTGGGATTGGATTTGTGCCGTGGAGTCCGTTAGGTTCAGGTTACCTGACAGGAACAATCACCATCAACACTCCATTTGACGATAAACTTGATCTGCGTTCTCATAGAGCGAGGTTCACTGTTGAAGCACAAAAACACAATTGGAAACTGATAGGATTACTTCAGCAAATTGGGCAACGCGTTTATGCAACTCCCGGTCAAGTTGCGCTCGCATGGTTATTGGCGAAATATTCATCGCTTGTTCCAATTCCCGGAACTTCCAATCCAAAACATATTGATGAGAATATTAATGCCCTCAAGATTGAACTTTCATCAGAAGATATGGATGAATTGGAAAAAGGATTTGCAACAATAAAAGTAGAAGGTCCAAGAACCACAGAAGCACTATTTCTCAATCATGATATTGGTGCCAATTTAGGTGAAAGCTCTAAAGGAACACATGGAAAATCACCGTTACCTTCAAAGGATAATTAATCTCAGACAGTAAAGAAAACTATGAAACTAAAAAAAATAAAAAGTTTACAACGCACTAATTGAAGGAAATAAATTATGAACAGAAGTAATTTTATAAAATCATCTGCGGGGTTAGCCGGATTTTTAACAATTGGAAAATCATTTGCAGCATCAGATTTTTTAGCTAACAGAAAAGATAATGAAACCGTAGAAAAAGATGTTCCGATGATTACTTTGAACAACGGTGTAAAAATCCCACAGCTTGGATTTGGAACATGGACTTTGACAGACAAACCTGATCAATATGTTCGCGAAGCAATCGAGGTTGGATTCAGACTCATTGATACTGCTCAGGGCTATCAAAATGAAGCGGGAGTTTTCAAAGGAATCAAGGATAGCGGAATTGACAGGAAAGATATTTTCATCACTTCAAAAGTTGGACCTGATGTAATGCGGAACAGATCCGTTAAACAGTCTCTGGATATAAGTCTTGAAAAACTTGGTGGTGAATATATTGACCTGATGCTGATTCATTGGCCTGTAGTTGACCATATTCAGGAAACATGGAGTATCATGGAAGAATATGTGAACAAAGGTCTTTTAAAATCAATCGGACTTAGCAATTTCAATCCGCATCATATTGATGATCTTATGAAATATGCAAAGATAAAACCAGTGCTCAATCAAATTGAAATTCATCCGACATTCTCAAATATGGAAAATACCGGCATTACATTATACAAAGATATTGCTGTCGAATGCTGGTCTCCATTAGCATCCGGGAACGACCTTGATAACAGTGTATTACAGAGTCTTGCAAAAAAATACAATAAAAGTGCTGCTCAAATCATTTTAAGGTGGAATATGCAGCGAGGATTAATTTCGGTTACACGTTCAACAAATGTTGCCCACATGAAAGAGAACATTAATATTTTTGATTTTGAACTATCTCCCATTGATATGTCAATCATAAATGGAGTTAACATCAATCAAAGAACCAGTGCTAAGAATGATCCGGATAATTTTCCATGGTAAATTTTAAAAAACGTATGAACAGACCATATATTATTCTACACATGATTTCTTCCGTTAACGGAAAAATATTAACAGAACCCTGGAGACATACCAGGGCTTGGGAAAATGTTAAAGATACCTTTGATGAAATGTACAAATCCTTTGAAACAGATGGATGGATTTGCGGAAGAGTTACAATGGAAAAGGATTTTTCTGATGAAACACCTCAACTGATTACTCCTGATTTTGAAATATCGGGAGATTATTATGTTGGTGATGAAACGGCAAAGTCATTCGCTGTTGCTGTTGACCCATCAGGTAAATTAGGATGGACGAAAAATGAAATCGATGGAGATCATATCATTGAAATACTTTCTAATAAGGTGAGCAATGAGTATCTCTATTATTTGCAAAGAAGAAAGATATCATATATAATATCAGGAAAAGACAGCGTAGATCTGGTCTCCGCTTTTCAACGGCTATCAGAACTTTTTCCGATAAAAAGCTTATTACTTCAGGGCGGCGGATATTTAAATGGTTCGATGTTGAATTTAGGTCTTGTCGATGAGCTGAACATTGTGGTGTTGCCAATTACTGACTTAAATGAAGGTCCTACTTCTCTTGAATTGGGAAACTATCGGAAATTAAATATGGTAAATGACCTGACATTAGTTTCGGCAGATGCTAAAAAAAATGGCGAAGTGCATCTGCGATATAAAACATTAAACAGTAAGACAATCCGATAAGGATTTATATAATTGATTGAACCGATTTATAATCTATCACAAAAAAAATATTAAAATGAAATTAAATAAAATTATTCAATTAATAATCTTTTTTACTCTAACATTAAATACAATAAAAATGAACGCACAACAAAACACATCAATTGGTTCTTCATTAACAGCAGAACAGCAATGTCTGATAAAAATTTCTGCATTAACTGCTTCAGGTGATTTGGAATCACTTAAACTGCGATTAGCTGAGGGACTTAATTCCGGACTGAGTATCAATGAAATTAAAGAAGCATTGGTACAACTATATGCTTATTGTGGTTTTCCAAGAAGCATAAATGCCATCAACACTTTTAAAACTGTATTAGATGAAAGGAAAAAGAATAACATTACAGATAAACCGGGAAATGAAATTGTTGTTGAAAACAACGCGGACGATAAATACGAACAAGGCAGAAATGTTTTAGAACAACTAACTAAAGTTCAACAATTAAAACCGGCTCCTGGTCTGGGTGAATTCGCTCCTCGTATTGATGCATTTTTAAAGGAACATCTTTTTGCCGATATTTTCGCCAGTGATGTTCTGTCATATCAGCAGCGGGAGTTTGTTACGATTGCTGCACTCTCCGCTATTTCAGGAGTAGAACCCCAGTTGCAAGCTCATTTAAACATGGGAAAAAATATGGGCATTACAGAAAATCAACTTGTTGAAATTGCAAATCTGATCGAAGAAATTATTAATAGAACTCAGGCAAATGTTTTAAGGAAGCTTATCGGTAAGGAAACTAATCCAATAATTGAACCCGATATGATGGTTCGTATTTCAGAAATAGAAATTGTTCCTGAATTTTTAGACGAATACAAATCCATTCTTCAAGAAGAGTCTTCTGCTTCAGTCAAAATAGAGCCGGGCGTTATCGCAATATTTCCCATGTATCAAAAGGAAAGCACATCGCAGGTCAGAATTGTAGAAATTTATGCTAATAAAAATGCTTATGACTCTCACATAAAGACGCCGCATTTCCAAAATTATAAAACATCAACACTGAAAATGATAAAGTCGTTAAAGCTGGTTGATATGGACAATTTTGATAAAGAAACTATGTTTGAAATCTTTAAAAAAATAAAATAGCTAATCATTAAAAAATTAGAGGGATGAAATATGAAACATGAAAACAATTTTCGGTCAAGAAGAAAATTTCTGGAACAAAGCGCCCTGGCAGGTGCCGGTTTAATGTTAGCAGGACCTTTGCAGATTTTTTCACAAACAATAAATAAAAATTCGATGGCTATGAACAACATACAATCTAAAGGATATGCTGGCAGAGATGAGCATAGCAAATTGGAACTATGGAGTTTTGAAAGACGCCCGGTTGGAGATAATGATATTCTTATTGAAATTAAATATTCAGGTATTTGCCACTCCGACATTCACACTATCAGAGGACATTGGGCGAAACAGATTTATCCGCAAGTCCCTGGTCACGAAATAGCCGGCATTGTAACAGCAGTTGGCAAAAATGTTACGAAATTCAAAATAGGTGATAAAGCCGGAGTCGGGTGTATGGTAGATAGCTGTATGATATGTGAAAGCTGTAAAAATGGCGAGGAACATCAATGCGATAATAGTGCTACGGTGTTAACCTACGGAAGTCCGGATAAAACATCACCTACAGGTATTACTCAGGGAGGTTACTCAAACAATCTTGTTGTAACGGAACATTTCGCAATCAAAATTCCGGATAGTATCGATCTGCAATACGCAGCTCCTTTATTATGTGCAGGTATAACAACCTATTCACCATTGATGAAAGCACAGTTCAGGAAAGGTGATAAAGTTGGTGTTTCCGGAATTGGAGGGTTAGGTCATATGGCTATAAAGCTTGCAGTTTCTAAAGGAGCCGAGGTCTATGCCTTTACCACATCTGCGAGTAAAAAAAATGACATACTTTCATGGGGTGCTAAGGAAGTAATTGTTGTCGATACACTCGATAAACTTAAACCATACAAAGCCACGCTCGATTATATGATTTCTACAATACCATATAAATTCGATGTTGCTGCCTATGCATCAGTTTTAAAACCATATAAGAACTTTACTTATGTGGGAATGCCTGTGAACGGAGAACTGGTTATTAATAACTTTCTGATGATACGTAACAGAGTAAATTACAATGCTTCTACTATTGGTGGAATACCAGAGACCCAGGAGATTATTGATTATTGTGCTGCAAATAAAATATATCCGCAAATCGAGATCATTGGTGCTGATAAAATTAATGAAGCCTGGGATAAGGTTGTGAATAAAGAAGCAAGATATCGCTATGTAATTGATGGAGCAACATTTTAAATAATTAAAATAGGTGAACAATGAAAACAAATAACAGTTAGGCATTTGGTACTGATGCAGCAACAGCGCCTCTAAAAGAATTTACTATTCAACGCAGAGAGCTAACGTCACATGATATTCAAATAGAAATTTTATTTTGGCATCTGTCACTCCGATTTACATTCATTACATAATGATTGGGGCGGAACGATTTACCCCATTGTAACCGGTCATGAAATTATTGGTAAGATTACTCAAATTGGTTCGTCTGTAACCAAATTCAAAGTGGGAGATTTAGCTGGTGTAGGCCGCATTGTGGATAGTTGTAGAGAATGCCAGCATTGCCATGCAGGTGATGAACAATGTTGCGAAGAGGGATGGACAGTTGTTTTCAATTCAAAGGACAGGAAGCATAGCGGAATCACTTATGGTGGATTCTCTCAAAATATTGTAGTAGTTGAAAACTATGTATTGCATGTTCCTAAAACATTGGATTTAGCCAGTGCTGCTCCAATTCTTTGTGCGGGTATTACAGTGTATTCACCATTGAAACATTGGAATGCCGGATCTGGAAAGAATATTGGTGTTATCAGAATTGACGGATTAGGACACATGGCTATCAAAATTGCCAAAGCAATGGGGGCTAATGTTACAGTGTTTACTATCTCTCAATCCAAAGCAGATGATGCAAAACACCCGGGTGCGGATCAAGTTGTTGTTTCTATAGATGTAGCACAAATGAACAATTGTCCCAAGCAGGATATAATTTTGGATACGGTATCTGCAAAGCACAATGTTAATCTGTATCTCAAATTACTGAATGAGGATGGCTCTTTGGTAATGGCAGGACTTCCTGCTGAACCGTTGGAAGTTGGTACCTTTAGTGTTACCAATGGTCGTAAAAGCCTGTCCAGTTCCAGCATCGGGGGCATTGCCGAAACTCAGGAAGTATTGGATTTCTGCGCTAAACACAATATCACAGCCGGGATTGAATTGATTTCTATTCAACAAGAAAATGAAGCTTTTGAAAGATTGGAAAATGGTGATGTAAAATACCGTTTTGTGATTGATATGAGTACTTTGAAATAAGGATTAGAATGTTTTTGTTAATTGGAGTTTTGCCTTTTTGACGAAGCTCCAATTTTTTTATAGAATCCGACAACAGCATTGACATGATTGTTTTTGTGCGGATTAGAAATAAAAAATTTTCTTAAAGTTACAAATGACAGTTTTCAGAATCAGTGAAACACATAAATTTTGTAATTATCTTTACTTTACATGTCTTGGTATCTTTTAAACTAAATATTGGTAACATTTAAAATTGAGAAAGTATAAGTTAAAATGATCGGAGATTTCTCATTGTTCCTGGCAGCTATTCTGGCCATTGTGTTCCTGATAATGCTGGCAAATAAAATAAAAGTAGCTTACCCTATCTTGCTTGTTGTTGCAGGACTTTTGATAAGTTTTGTGCCCGGTATGCCTGTACTGCACATTGAACCTGATTTAATTTTTATCATCTTTTTACCACCTTTACTTTACGAAGCTGCGTGGGCTATTTCTGGGAAAGAATTGTGGAAATGGAGACGCATCATCGGGAGTTTTGCATTTGTAGTTGTTTTCTTCACCGCGTTATCAGTAGCATTTGTTGCCAATGCCTTTATTCCCGGTTTTTCACTTGCTTTGGGATTTTTATTGGGTGGAATTGTTTCACCACCCGATGCGGTAAGTACAGGTGCTATTCTGAAATTTGTTAAAGTTCCCAAACGGGTATCATCCATCCTGGAAGGCGAAAGTTTACTTAATGATGCTTCGGCACTTATCATTTTTCGTTTTGCAATGATTGCTGTTGCCACAGGTCAGTTTGTTTGGTATAACGCCGCGCTTAATTTCGTATGGATGTTGATAGGAGGAGTTGGGATTGGCTTGTTGATAGGATGGGTATTTATGAAGACACATAAATTCTTCCCTACAGATGCAAGAATGGATATCGTATTAACCATCGTATCACCATACCTAATGTATATAGCAGCAGAGGCATGTCATTGTTCGGGGATATTGGCAGTAGTTAGCGGTGGTTTATGGCTTTCTCAAAGAAGACTTGATTTTTTAAACAGCTCTTCCCGATTAAGTGGTATGAATGTATGGGAAGACCTTGTTTTTGTTTTGAATGGATTGGTGTTTCTGCTGATTGGACTTGAATTGCCGGAGATAGTTTCCGGATTAAAAGACATAAGTATTTTTACTGCTATTGGATATGGATTGCTGATCACCTCGGTACTCATTCTTGGAAGAATTATAGCTGCATACGGGGCTTTGCTGGTAACAATGATAATGAGAAACTTTATTACCGTGGCAGATAGCAGAAACCCTGGGTTTTGGGCACCGATGATATTGGCATGGGCTGGCATGCGCGGAGTTGTTTCTTTGGCTGCCGCTTTATCCATACCTGTTTATCTTGAAAATGGTTCTGAATTTCCTCAACGAAATTTAATCCTCTTTATCACCTTCATTGTTATTTTATGTACGCTGCTAATTCAAGGTTTAACCTTACCTTACCTTATCAGGAAATCTCGGCTTCCTGATTTTAATGATCACATTCCAGAAAGCGAAGCACATAGCCTTATAAAAAATGGATTGACAAATTATGCTTTACAATATTTAAAAGATAACCATAAAGAACAATTAAAGGATTCTCCCTTTTTACAATTCATAGAGAGAAAATGGGAAGATCATACAAATGACAGAACAGAACAGTCTATTACTGAAGAGGGTAAATTAATTTATTTAAAAGTATTAGAACAGCAAAGACAATGGCTCATTACACAAAACAAAATAAACGACAGGATGGATGAAGATGTGATAAGAAAATATTTACTTCAAATAGATATTGAAGAGGAACGCTTGAAATTATTATAGACATTTCAGATCAAAGATTTGATACACTTTCAAACCACCATCCCCTCAAATATCAACGATTATATTTTACAATGTGAGTGGAAGAATATAATTCTTCATTAGGCATAACCATATAAACAGTAAAATGGATACAAAAAGCTGTAATCTGAATAAACTAATATTGAGATAGGGATATTAATTTTGTACCCAGATTAAATACTTGAAATGAAAGATGAATAGACCAAAAATACTTTTAACAATGCTCACTTCCATTGACGGAAAGATCGATGGCGATTTTATTCACAACCACAACGATGAGTTGGGAGATTATTTCGAACTTATGAAACTGGAAGGAAATGATGCCTGGGGCAACGGCAGCAATACTCATAAAAAATATTTCAGCGATGAATCGGTGGATTTAGCAAAATACAAAGATGTACCCATTGATTTTGAGGATAACATTCAAAGAGGTGAAAATATTTATATCGTTTCGTTTGATTCAAAAGGAAAAGTTTTTTGGAAAGAGCGAACCTTGCTCTTCCCCGATGAGGTAAAAAACGATGTATTGGTGGTTACCACTAAAAGTGTAAGTCCGAAATATATTGCCTATCTGAAAGAAAAGAATATCTCGTACATTTTTGCAGGTAAAGATACTATTGACCTGAGTACTGCGCTTGACAAATTGTACAATCTTTTTGATATAAAACATTTTGCTATTGTGGGTGGTGCTACCATAAATGCCAACTTTATAAAAGCTGATTTAGTAGATGAAATCAAAATTGTAATCGCTCCCTTTATCGATGGCAGCAGAGAACAAACTCTTGCTGAAACTTTTGACAACAGCCGAATCACCAAACAGTATGCTTTAAAGGAAGTGAGAAAATTAGAGAACGATGGTGTAATGCTTACTTATTATTTAAACACAACAATGAATAAAGAAAGAGGGTAATATGAAATCAGAAAATAAAAAATTTACAACAGATGAATTAAAGAAGATTAATGATGCTGATGATCTTCAAATTTCTCCCTTCCGTGAAGATGGAAAAACTTACGGTACACCTACATGGATTTGGGAAGTAGTAGTTGACGGTGATTTATATGTGAGAGCTTATAACGGTGTTGGCTCACAATGGTATAATGCAGCTATAATTCAAAAAGCCGGACGAATTATTGCAGCAGGTATGACGAAAGAGGTAAACTTTGAACCAGTGCAGGGTGAGATTAATAAAGCAATTGATGAAGCATACAAAAATAAATATGGTAACAGCCCCTATTTACCGCCGATGATCAGCAATCGTGCACGTGCTGCGACTGTAAAAATTTTACCAAAATAAACTTTGTAAATTATATCTTTTCCAAGTGAGAGATGGATGAATCATTTTTATTGAAAGGTAATAAAAACAAAAAGTATTAACTCAATAAAAGGAAGCATAGTTATGATTTTAAAAGAAAAATATAAGCTGTATAATGGCGTTGAAATTCCTAAACTTGGTCTTGGTACCTGGTTTATAAATGATAATGAAGTAATAAAGGCAGTAATAGATGCGGCAAGTATAGGTTACCGGCATATTGATACAGCACAGGCATACGGAAATGAAAACGGAGTTGGAAAAGGTGTTAAAGCTTCAGGTATTAGTCGTGAAGAAATGTTTATAACCACCAAACTTGGAGCAGAAGTAAAGTCGTACAAAGAAGCTGTTGCATCTATTAATACCTCGCTTAAAAAATTGGGACTTGATTACATTGACTTGATGATTATTCATAGCCCGAAACCCTGGGCAAATTTTCTTGAAACTGAACCTTACTTTGAAGGAAACATCGAAGCATGGCGTGCATTAGAAGAAGCTTATGAAGCTGGAAAACTCCGGGCTATCGGTGTTTCAAATTTTGAAAAAGCAGATCTGGATAATATTCTTGAAAATTGTTCTATCAAACCAATGGTCAATCAGATTCTGGCACACATCAGCAATACTCCGAGCGAACTGATACAATACAATCAGGAGAAACAAATTCTTGTCGAAGCTTATTCTCCGTTTGGTCATGGAGAGTTGTTTAAGAACCGGCAGGTTCAGGCAATTGCAGAGAAATACAAAGTATCAGTTTCGCAGTTGGCTATCCGTTACTGTTTGCAGCTTGATTTACTTCCTCTACCGAAAACCGCAAATCCACAGCACATGAAAACCAACACTGAAGTGGATTTTGTAATCTCTGATGCAGATATGTTATTATTGAAAAATGTAAAACAAATTGAAAACTATGGAGAACACAGCGGGTTCCCGGTGTTTGGTAAGGTGTAGATTTTATAAGATGACGAAGTTTACAATACAATCAGGTAACCTGTATCCACGGAAATATTTTTTTAATAAATATCTGACTTTAAACCGTAAATTCATAAGTCATTAGAATAGTGAAAATCAATAACATAGGGGAAAGCCAAGGACGAAATAATGTCGCTTCAGTAGATGGATTGTACTCACCAACCACAGAAGAAACTGTACAAAGTTTTCAATACTGCCTCGTGTAATGTGGTGAAACAATTTATTGCAAGTTAAGTATTAATGGATATTTCCTACCGGCTTGTCAAAATAAACTATAGAACCATTCGAACATTTTGTTACCTTTGCAAATCGGATCAGCTAAGGTGGAAATACGCAATAAGTTGTGTAAATTTGAGAGTTAGTGGTAATTGAAGAGCAACACTCTGTAAATGGCAACAGATATAAAAAAATATAACTTCAAGCCGGGACTTCCACAGGAGCTTGAAATTGTGGATTTGGCTAACCTTTACGCGAGGTCTAAAGCCATTATAACAGCAACGCACAGGGCAGGTTTTTATCACATTATCTGGTTTCAACAAGGCAGCCCGACACATTGGGTTGACTTCAAACCCAAAAAAATTAAACCCAACACTTTATTATTTCTAAACAAAGACGTTGTTCAGAGATTTGACAACAAAGTCAAATACGAAGGAAAAGCAATTTTATTTACCGATGGTTTTTTTTGTAAGTCAGAAACAGACACTAAATTTTTACGGAAAAGTATTTTATTTAATGATTTGTTTACGGTTTCAGAAATTTAAGTTCAGAAGCAATCAAAAATATTTGAGGAATTGCTGCAACAAATGACGGAGGAATTGCAAAATATCAAAGACAATTTGCAAGCCGACATTTTACAAAACCTACTGCATAATTTTCTATTACAAGCTGAAAGAGAAAAACGAAAACAAAACTTTACTGAAATTAAAAAAGGTGCATATCTTGACTATGTAATACTGTTCAAAGATCTATTGGAAATAAACTATAAAAGTAAAAAGCAGGTTAGTTTCTACACCAAAGAAATTCTTATTACAGAAAAACGATTGAACAAGGCAACAA
This sequence comes from Ignavibacteriota bacterium, assembly GCA_013285425.1. Classification (GTDB taxonomy): domain Bacteria; phylum Bacteroidota; class Ignavibacteria; order Ignavibacteriales; family Ignavibacteriaceae; genus IGN3. Next base: position 3,177,664 of record CP053447.1, on the reverse strand, counting down.
CAAAAGTTTTAGGAAAAACGCCCAAAGAACTAATTGATGACAGGATAATGTTGGAAGCTAAAAGAATTTTAGCCCACACATCAGAAAGTGTCAAAGAAATTGGCTACGACTTGGGTTTTGTAGAGCCTACCAATTTCATCAAATATTTTAAGAAACATTCAAAGCTTACGCCAACTGAATTTAGAGAAAAGAATTTGTTGGCGTAAAAGTATCATTTAAAAGAACTTTTCTACCTTTCCCATTTTTGAGGCTCACTGTAATTTTACATTGTAAAACAAGAAAGGAAAAAAAATGAAAATTGCAGTAATCGGAGCAACAGGTTTTGTGGGCACAAGCATCACAAACGAATTGACAAACCGTAACCATAGTGTTACCGGAGTTTCAAGAGATAAAAGAACTTCCGACAAATTAAATCTGGTTTATGTAAACATTGACATTCTCAATGTGAATGAACTTGCCCGGGTTTTAAAAGGCAACGACGTTGTTGTAAGCGCCTTTAATGCCGGCTGGACCAATCCAAATCTTTACAATGACTTTATGGCAGGTTCAAAAGCAATTCAGGAAGCCGTAAAACTTGCCGGCGTTAAACGGTACATAGTTATAGGTGGAGGTGGAAGTCTTTATGTGGCAGAAGGTGTTCAGGCAGTGGATACTCCTTCATTTCCAAAAGAGTATTATGCTGGTGCAAGTGCTGCCAGAGATTATCTTAATCTGCTCAAGATTGAAAATGATCTGGATTGGGTGCTTTTCAGTCCAGCACTTGAAATGTCACAAGCGGTTACAACCGGTCGTACGGGAAAATATCGTTTGGGAAAAGACACTCCCATTTTTGATAAAAACGGAAGAAGCATTCTGTCGGTAGAAGATGTAGCAGTTGTTATCGCTGATGAGGTGGAAAAGCCAAAACATCACAAGGAAAGATTTACGGCTGGGTATTAACAAGTTGTGGTTCATGCGTAAAATGTTCGAAATAGCAAACCGGTTTCGGGCATTTTATGCAAATCAGTTTGACAAAAGAAAAAATCAAAGAAATTATGAAAATAAAAAATCCAAAAGTTACGCTGGCCGATGAAGCCAGAGCCGGCGTAAAGGAAGAAATTCGTTCAGGCTTTTTAGACTGGTTGTTCCAATTCTCGGTAACAGGCGATGACGGAGAACTCTATTCAGTTGGTGGTTCCATTTTATCGCTTGCCCTTGAAAAATTAGATGTTGTATCGATAAATTGGACCAAAGGAAAAGGTCATGTTGAGCAACTGCCGAACTCAATTTACAAGATTGGCAGATTCCCGGGAATGGAATTCAGACGTTTATTAAGAAAACCGCAAGGAACGCTCCAGATTAAAAAAGAGGAGAACAAAGTAACCGTTACCTGTGGAGAGGAATACAAAGTGGAATGTTTTGAAGACAACTCTTGGCATCTTACCATTGATACGCTTGACGGTGAATATAAGGCTGATTTGTATCACAAACCTCATGGTTACCCATTGTGGTATGGCAGAGAAGAGCCATCGCTTCTGACGCAACATTCTGTTACTTATGGGTATAACTGGGCAGGCGATGTGGAAGGTTCTCTTTTTATCAGGGGAAAAGAGGTTAAAGTAAAAGGATTAGGAATTCGTGAGCGGTATGTGGCAGTAGATTCTTCAGCCGCAGAACTCGGAGGTTGGGAAGACTGGGGATGGGTGTCATTCAATGAAATACATTCTTCTCTTTATGATATGCGTTTGGGTATGAAAGATTTTGCAGTGTATGATTTACAAACCCAAAAATATTATCCGGAAGGTAAAATGACCATAGTACATGAAGACTGGGCATTTGTAAGAGAATACGATGGTTTTATTCCATCAACGTACAAGATAAAGATAGAAGTGGAAGATGGAATATATCAGGCAGAAGCACATGTAGGTAATGTAACCACATGGGGTGTAACGTTTAAGGTTCCGGATTATCCGGTTGCCACGTTAACCTTCGATTCAGTGGAAGGAAGTTTCACTTATAAAGATGGTACGGTAAAAAAATTAAGCGGTGGCAGGGGCACTATCTCAGTCAGGCAATGGCATGCCTATCCAAACCTTCTTCCAAGAGAACTTTATAGTGATGAAATTAAAAAGGGGGAAAAATTTGATACGCTTTAAGAAGGAAAATTATACAAAAATATAATAACCATTCACCTCCAAGACTTCGTCTGGCATGAAGTGTCACTCTCCCTGACTGGACAGGCGGGGATGAAGTCGCTTATTGTTCACCTCTTCAGCTATTCGGGAGAATCCGTAAAACTGTTACAAAATGCAGTGATCTGAATACTGTTTGCGCTATTGATTCTTATTACATTTGTATTAGAAAATTAAACGACAAGGATTCTAATCATGAAAAATATAGCCATTCTATCAATGATGTACACCGGAATCTTAATCATCACATCATTAAGTTCTTTACAAGCACAAAATACAAATAATATGGAGCCAACAATGCCAGAAAACAATATTTTCCCAAAAGATCAGCGAGGTTCTGCTGATTATTTCACGGGAACAGTTTGGGTAACACCTTTACTTGACAAAGACAGTGTAAATAATTTTTCCATCGGAAATGTAGAGTTTGAAACCGGTGCAAGAGCCAACTGGCACACTCATCCGCGTGGACAAGTACTGATTGTTACAGACGGTCAAGGTTTCTATCAGGAAAAAGAGAAACCTGCACAGGTAATTAAAAAAGGCGATGTGATAAATATTCCTCCAAATGTGGAACACTGGCATGGTGCATCTGCAAATAGTTCTTTGGTGCATATTGCTATTACCAATTTTGAAAACAATGAGTATGTAACATGGCTGGCTCCTGTTACTGATTTAGAATTCAATGAAGCGAATCAAACAAAATGAAAAAGTATTTCTTAAGTCTGATGTTTGCTGTTTCAGTCACCGCAATTGCTGATGTATTGTTTATTGGCAGCTCCTGGTGCAGAATTACACATAAAATTTCTTGTTAAAGGAAGTATCAAAAACAAAGATGCAAAAGAAGAATTGATTACTGCAAAGATTTAATGTATTGAGTATGTCAGTTTTTTCAATGCAAGTAATACTAAAAATATTATTCAGAATAATTAGGAATAAACATGAAAAACGTAACATTAAACAACGGTGTACTAATGCCAATCCTCGGATATGGAGTATATCAAGTGCCCGATTACGAGGAATGTAAAAAAAGTGTATTGATCGCTCTGGAAAATGGTTATCGGAGTATTGATACTGCGCAAGCTTACTACAACGAAAAAGCAGTGGGAGATGCTATTAAAGAAAGTGGTATTCCTCGTGATGAAATTTTTATAACTACTAAACTTTGGATATCAGATTACGGTTATGAAAAAGCTCTGAAAGCATTTGATAATTCACTAAACAAAATGCAATTAGACTATGTGGATTTGTATTTGCTGCATCAGCCTTTCAACGATGTATATGGTTCGTGGAAAGCTCTGGAAAAACTGAACAAAGCCGGGAAAGCAAAAGCCATTGGTGTAAGTAATTTTTATCCTGACCGTCTGGTGGATTTATTGATCTTTAATGAAATAACCCCTGCAGTCAATCAAATTGAAACACACGTTTTTAATCAACGCACCGAAGACCAAAAAGTAATGGTAGAAAACGGAGTCCAACATGAGTCCTGGGGACCCTTTGCCGAAGGGAGAAGTGATTTCTTCCAAAATGAAACTATTTCAAAAATTGGCGCTCGATACGGGAAATCGGTAGCACAAGTTTCTCTTCGCTGGCTGATTCAAAGAAATATTGTGGTGATTCCTAAATCTGTTACTCCTTCGAGGATTGCTCAGAATATTGACATCTTTGATTTTGAATTGACTGACGAAGATATGAATGCCATTGCACAATTAAATACCAACACCAGCTCATTTTTTGATCACCGCGATCCGGAAAGAGTGAAATGGTTTGGCGGGTTGAAGTAATGTGTTACATAAATTAAAATGAATATCAGATAATTAAATTACTATTTAGTACCAATGTATAAGGGGCTGGCAGTTATGTTGCTAAAAACTATTTAGGAAAGTTAAATTCAATGGAAGATCTATCAAGAAGAAAATTTTTACAGCAAACAGCATTGGCCGGTGCAGGTTTGATGTTTACCAATCCAGTGACTATTTTTTCTCAAATTAATAATTCTCCGATTATGAATAACACAGACAAAAACACTGGTAAACGAAAATTAGGAACACTTGAAGTTTCTCCGGTAGGACTTGGATGTTTGCCGATGGTAGGTTACTACGGCAGTGGTGTACGTGAGAAAAAAGCAATGGTGGAACTCATTCGTTCTGCTTACGAACAAGGCGTAACTTTTTTTGATACTGCAGAAGTATATGGTCCATATCTGAGCGAAGAGTATTTGAGTGAAGCAGTAACTCCCTTCAGAGATAAAATTGTGATTGCTACAAAATTTGGTTTTGGTGTAGAGGAAAAACAACCCACTGCCTTGAATAGTGAACCCAAACATATTCGTCGGGCGGTGGAAGGTTCTTTAAAACGATTAAAGACAGATAGAATTGATCTACTTTACCAGCACCGTGTGGACCAGAAAATTCCAATTGAAGATGTTGCCGGAACTGTAAAAGATTTAATTCAGGAAGGCAAGGTCTTACATTTTGGATTGTCGGAAGCAAGTGCAAATTCAATTCGCAAAGCACACGCTGTTCAACCCGTTTCAGCCGTACAGAGTGAATATGCCGTTTGGTGGCGTGAACCGGAAACTAAAATATTTTCAACCCTCGAAGAACTCGGTATAGGCTTTGTACCATACTGCCCGGTTGGTCGTGGTTTTCTTACAGGAGATATTAATGCTCAGCAACGATTCTTAAAACCTGAAAGAAGATCCACGTTGCCGCGTTTTGAACCGGAAGCTTTAAAACAAAATGAACCGTTGATTAATTTTTTAAGAAGCTGGGCTGAACGAAAAAATGCAAGCCCGGCACAAGTTGCATTAGCCTGGACTTTAGCACAGAAATCATGGATTGTTCCTATTCCAGGGACCACACAATATCATCACTTATCTGAAAACAACGGAGCAATAAATGTGAGCTTTTCTTCTACTGAATTAAATGAATTCAATTCTGAAGTTTCAAAAATAAAACTGCTAGGGCACCGAGCTGATGCGTTTACAGAAAGTCAAATTGATAAATAAATATAAATTCAATTGAACATATTCCGTCTTTTAATATTTTTTGTGTAGTATTGTAATAAGTTTAATGGAATAAAATATTTGAAGAAGAATATTTAACCGATAAATTTTTATACACCAAAATCCCACACATTTATGATATACCAACGTGATATCCCAAACTTGAAAAAGAGTTGAGGTTTACCGCCATTAGGAATAAATGTATGAACACGCGACTAATAGATTGAAAAGAGAACAAATAAGCGGCTTCGATTAAACTTTTGTAATTAATTTCCTCACCGGTGTATAGCTTTTAAGAGTTATCACTCAATTCACCGATCCTCATATCTCTGCTGTAATTTGCTGGAGAGATTTTCAGTTGAAGTCTGATTAGCATGTAAATCGACAAACAGGATTTGTATTTTGGATGTCAAGAAGCATTGTTTTTCTACACAAAATTTTCTTATTAAAATTATAATTTTTATTATTGCGGGAAATAATAAGTTATGTGCCATTAGGACGACTAACAATTGAGTAGAAATATGACAGTAAAAGAACATTATGACAACCACCTTGGACACTTTTATTCTTGGATGACGGGCGACTTTCATACAAAAACAAATGAATTCAAACGTTTTCTTACTGATAACTTCATAAGACCAACATCAAACAAAACTGCTATTGACCTTGGAGCGGGACACGGACTTCAAAGTATTCCACTTGCAGAGGTTGGCTTCAAAGTTTTGGCAATTGACTTTAACCAACTGCTTTTGGACGAGCTTAAAGTAAATGCATACGATTTAGATATTACAGTAATCAAAGACGACATTAAAAATGTAGTAACATTTGCCGACAAACCAGAATTAATTATTTGCTGTGGAGACACTTTATCGCATTTGGGCAATAAAATTGAAGTTAAAACTTTTATACTAGATACTGTAAAGTCATTGGATAAAAATGGAAAACTCATTCTTTCATTTCGTGACTACTCGACTAAATTGGCAGGGAAAGACAGATTTATACCTGTAAAAAGTGATGACACGAAAATCTTGACGTGTATTCTTGATTATGAAGACGAATTTGTAAATGTAACCGACCTTTTGTACGAGAAAACTAATGATGTTTGGATACAAAAAGTTAGCACTTATAAAAAAGTTAGACTTTTGGCAAGCGAAGTGGTTGGACAATTAGAGGCTAATGGTATGACAATCAAATTCAATCAAATTGTAAATCGCTTGACAACAATTATTGCGAGTAAAGGATGAGGAGAAGATAAACGGCACATAACAAGGTATTGCCAAAAGCGGGGCTGAATGGCTTAGATTGGACATTTGTGCAAGGTTCATCCGCCGCGGCGGATCTTCGATTGAACTTTTGTGCTAAAATCCCCCGCCTTCGGCAATACCCAAAACGTTATATACAATTCAAAAAACAAAACCGACTATAAAATGAAATTAGAAGAAGAACTAAAAAAAGTTGAGGCAATGTTTTCTGAAGGAACAGGATTTGGAGAACCGGATGCTCGAAGAAATACCGAATTGCGATTGCAAACATTACAATCAAAACTTCAGCTAAAGGCTTTAAGGCAATTGAATGTGATTACATGGGTTCTTGCAATAGCTACAGTTGTCAACGCTATACTTGTTTCGATTCAAATTTTAAAACAATAGAAATGGTAAGTAAAATGCACTTACCACAGTAGTAGTGTAACCAATTGCTGCCCTGTGGTTCGCTATTGTTTTCTTACTTTTTTACCTTATTCTAACTCGCCAGACTGCGCCTTGAAAACGCAACTTTTCATACCACCAACCATTATCACTCAACTCACTGATACTCATCCTTCCAAAGGAGTTCTTCGGACAGCTTTTTACCGATAAACTCTCCGCAGAGAATTGCTGAAGTGCTTTTCAGCCGAATGCTGATGAGCCTACGGTTTATATAAAGCTTTTTGTTGCCTACACAATTAAACTAGAGCAAGATTTATCCCTGAAATTTAGCTGTAACTTCAAAACTCAATATCAGCGTAATTAATACATAGATAGTTTGGTAAATTGAAAGATCCCTCATTATCTTTTATTATAGCATAGCAAAAATTTAGGAATAAAAAATGAAGCAATTTAAGATCATTGTAGAGAAACATCCCGATGGTTATGTGGCTTATCCGTTAGGATTGAAAGGTGTTGTTGTCGGAGAGGGAGATACATATCAAGAGGCATTATCCGATGTCAACTCAGCTATTCGATTTCACATCGAGAGTTTCGGACAAGAGGTGCTTGAGATTGATCCGCCAATCCTCGAAGCATTTATTGCGGAAACCGGAATCGCAGACTAATGGCAAAATTCCCGGACATTGCTCCGAAAAAGAAAGTTTTAGAAGCTCTCTCTCTATACTGGGCTTCAGTATTGTTCGGGAGCGGGAACATATTTCAATGATTCGGGAGAATAACGACGGCACCAAAACTCCTTTGACGATGCCAAACCATAATAAAATCAAGTCATCTACTTTGCGGACTATCTGTACACAAGCTGGAATCTCAAGAGAGGACTTCATAGATGCTTATGAAAGATCCTGACTTTAACTTCAACTTTTTTATTGCAAATATTCTCTTATTCTGTTACTCATCCCTCCAAAGAAGTCCTTCGGACAGCTTTTAACGGGTAAACTCTCCGTTGTAAATTGCTGAAGTGCTTTTCAGCCAAAGGCTGATGAGCCTATGGCTAAAATAAATCTCCAAACACGATTTGTATTTTAGACAATTTTGAATTACTTACTTGAATATAAAGAAGCATTGTTTTCCTGCACAAAATTTTCTTATTAAAATTATAATTTTTATTATTGCGGGAGATAATAAGTTGGCAGAAATTCTAAAAGACGACACAGCAACATATGGCAGTAACGATAATAAACGAAGAAGCAATTGAACAACTCATATCACGACTTGACAGTTTCGTATGGACTGAAAATGACAGCCAGGAACGTGAAGTATTAAGACAACAGTTTCGGGCGACATACAATAATGACCGGATTGACAATCTGACTAAAGAAGACTACTTCGCTGGACTGGGGCGCAAACAGGGTTGTATGGCTTACGACCTTGAATGGGGAACGAGAATACTCGGAAGTATTAAAGGCGGCTCAAAATATAAATACGGCTACGAAACCGACTTTCAAAAAATCAAATCGCTAATTCAAAAAGTCACTTCCATTGACAGCAGAACTGCTTATCAAACAGACGGGACATTTTCAAAAGACCTTATTCAAATTGCCAAACTTTCAAAAGACATTAATGGCTTCAAGACAGGCAGGACAGTAATTCCAAAACTTTTAAGCATTTACTACCCTGACATATTTTTACCAATTTTCAATGACCAGGACCATTTTCTTTCCAAGTTACTTTCAAGTGGTCTTGACACTGAAAACACAGGACTTGACCTTTATCTTGAATACAATTTCAAACTTTTAAAGGTCAAAGAAAAACTCGAAGAAATAACGAACATAACTTTTGAAAATTTTGAATTTGCCCGACTGCTTTACCATACTTTTCCAAAAGAGCTAACTGAAACAGACGGTGAACCAATGATAATTACGGAAAAGGTAGAAGAACAAAAGTTTGAAGCATTAGAAGTTCAGCATTATCAAAGTTTGTTGCACCGAAATTTTCACCGCCTTTTTCCAAAACTAAAATACTTTGACGAAGAAGAACAAATTCCAAAAAACGGACAATACGATACGCAGACTGTTGGCATAATGGATATTCTTGCCGTTGACGAAAAAGGAAATTTTGTAGTCATAGAAATTAAACGGCAAGCAACAGACAAAACCATAGGGCAGATTTTACGCTATATGGGTTGGACACAAGAAGAACTTTGCAAGGATGGACAAAAAGTTTCGGGACTAATCGTTGCTGAACGGAAAGACATTCAATTGGAATTTGCGTTAAAAGTAATTCCGACCGTAAAATTTATGAAACTTGGACTGACAATTACGCTGAATGAACAATAAATAGTATGCTTGTAACACGGGTTTTTGCGCCTGTCTGCCAATGGCAGATCAGGCGGGGTGATCCGCCGAAGGGTGGACAAGCTGTGCAAACTTGGAGCTTTGTGCAACTATTCAAATTCACAGCGCTGGTTGACTGTTTAACGTTCTAAACCCTGCACGAAAGCTAAGCTCCGAACCCATTTTATAGAAACAGGATCTTCAAAATTAAGATTGCGATATCCGATTATTTTTTATAATTTTGTATCCGAATGAATACAGATTAGGAAATGTACTTTATAGAAAAGACGACAGAGTTTGACAAATGGTTTAGTAAACTTAATGACTTGAGAGCAAAAGCAAAAATTTTATTAAGACTTCAAAAATTAGAAACAGAGGAATACTTCGGAGATTGTAAGCCAATAGGAAAAGGAATTAGTGAACTGAAAATTAACTATGCAAAAGGCTATAGGGTCTATTTCAAAAAAACCGAAGGAAAGATAGTTCTCCTGCTAATTGGTGGAGACAAATCAACGCAGCAAAAAGACATTGAAAGAGCAAAAGAAATTTGGGAGAAACTAAAAAAGTAAAAAATGGAAACATCAAAATTTGATATAGCAGATTATTTAGACAGCAGCGAAATGATTGCTGAATACCTAAATGCAGTTTTGGAAGAAGGAGATGATACTGAAATTGTGGTTGCAATCGGGCATATTGCAAAGGCTATCGGTATGACTAAAATTGCTGAAGAAACCGGAATGAGCAGAACAAGTTTATACAAAGCATTATCTGACGGAGCGAAACCCCAATTTTCAACCATTATGAAAGTATTAAAAGCTGTTGGTGGGCAAATAAGAATAAGTCCGATTTAAGAATAAAAAAACGAACACACAACAAAACAAATTGACAAGAGTACAGGTAAGCAGCTTCGATTGAATCTTTTGTAAATAATATCCTCATCTGCGTATAGCTTTAAGAAGCTATCACTCAATTCACCGATCCTCATCTCTCTTCTGTAATTTGCTGGAGAGATTTTCATTTGAAGTCTGATTAGCCTGCGGCTTATATAAATCCACAAACAGGCTTTGTATTTTGGATGTAAAGAAGCATTGTTTTCCTGCACAAAATTTTCTTATTAAAATTATAATTTTTATTATTGCAGGAAATAATAGGTTGTGTGTAATGCAAAACGAAACCATACCAATAAAAAATTCGAAATGAAAAACATTTTTATAGTCATACTACTATTGTCAGTAACCTTTACTTTTGGAAAAGCAAAAGACACAATCAATACAAATCCTAATTTTGACAAAACATTAGCAGATAAACTGGGAGCGGATGACTACGGAATGAAAAGCTACTTTTTGGTTATTCTAAAATCAGGGACAAACACAACTACCGATAAAGAATTTATAAGTGAAACTTTTAGAGGACACCTGGACAACATCGGCCGGTTGGTGGATAAAAACATTATAATAGTAGCCGGACCCTTCGGCAAAAACGAAAACAGTTACAGAGGTATTTTTATTCTGAACAATGTCAACAATATTGAAGAAGCCAAAAATCTTTTACAAACTGACCCTGCTATAAAAAACGGACTATTGGATTATGAAATCTTCCTTTGGTATGGTTCGGCTGCACTTCCCGAGTATCTTCCTTATTCGGACAAAATTTGGAAATTAAAACCTTAAAAAGTTATGGACAAAGCAACACAAACGATGATTGAAAACCTGCGCAAGAACACGGGAAAAACATTGGAACAATGGATTGACATTGTGAAAAAACAAAATTTTGCAAAACACGGAGAAATTATAAAGTTTCTAAAAGAACAACACGAATTTACTCACGGATTTGCCAACCTTGTTGCACATAAAGCAAACGAAAGCGATGCAGGTCCGGCTGACAATCAAGACGACTTGATAACCAAACAATACAAAGGCAAAGAACATTTAAAACCATTTTACGATAAACTCATTTCTGAAATTCAATCATTCGGAAACGACATTGAAATTGCACCTAAAAACGCTTATGTAAGTTTGAGGAGAAAGAAGCAATTCGCCACATTAAACCCTGCGACAAAAACACGATTTGAAATAGGAATAAATTTGAAAGGACAAGAACCAAAAGGAAAATTAGAACCAGAAAAACCAAATTCAATGTGTACTCACAAAATCAATCTGACCGACATAACGAACATTGACAAAGAAGTTATCGAGTGGATAAAAAAGGCATACGAAAATGCAGGATAAAGCCATTACAAATATGATTACGAGCGAAATTGACCCTGAACTTGTTCAAGAAATTTTTAATGACCCAAACATTAGAAATGAATACGAAAAGAAAATAAACGAAAGAAAACTTATTAATCGCAATCAAAAAATGGGAAAACTTATTGAAACTTTGTTCAAAGAATATATTGAAAAACTCAAAGAGGCAGGTATAACGGTCAATATAGCCAGAGAACCATTTGGAAGCGATTATATTTTGACAGATGAATCTTCTGACCTAGTGAACAGCGCAAATCAACGAGAAGGATTTAAAATAAATAATTGGTTGGTTGAGTTAAAAGCGACTGGTAAAGAACACGCGGCAATGACACCGTTACAAGCGAAGACAGCAACTCTACAAAAGGACAATTACGCTTTAATTGTTGTGCCCTTAGACGGAACAGAGCCAGACATCGAATATCTTAAGACAAATGCCAAAGTAATAAATAACATTGGACATAAAATTGACAAGGTGTATAACGACTTCAATGAAGTTGAAATTAAAAAAGACGGTTTAACTCACGGACAAGATGGAATTTCCGTAAATATTGAAGATCAAAATATTCGTTTCAGAGTAAGTTCAAGTGTTTGGGAATCAGAACAGACAGATATAGAAACTTTTGTAAAAACACAATTTGCGACATTAAAACAAACAATAACAAATTGACACAGAAAAGCACATACCGCTAACAAGGTATTGCCAAAAGCGAGGGTGAACGACTTCGATTGGACATTTGTGCAAGGTTCATCCGCCGCGGCGGATCTTCGATTGAACTTTGTGCTGTAAATCCCCGCCTTCGTCAAGCCCCAAACCGTTTTATAAAATTACAGTACTAACTTAGTAACAAAGAAATATGGGATTAACGGACATCAGAAAAGAACTGGAAAAACCTGATAAGAAAAAACTCATTAACCTTGTTGCCGATTTGTATAAAAAGAACAAATCAGTAAAAGATTTTTTTTGATTTATATATATCCAAACGGGAAAGCTTTTTTCCATCAAATGAGAGCAAAGAATTACAATAGCGATAAATTACCAAAGGCAGTGCAGTGTTTTCAGGTGCAAAAAAAGGGATGCATCTGCATCCCTTAAAATTATTAACCGGTCTTTTTTATTTATCAGTCAACTTTTTTAAACACCATTTTAGTTTTCCCGCTTACAAGCGTCAGTTTCATTTTATCAATTGAATAAGTAACTGTCTTTTGATCTAATGCGCTTACTACTGCTTTTTCCACCTTCATATTTTGACAGCTCATAAGTGTTCCAAGCAATGAGCCAAAAGTAATTTTATCACCCGAAACAGTAATGCTTCCTGAAAAACTATTACAGCCAGCATGTCCGTTAAATCTCATATCAGATAAGATAAATTCAAATTGCGGAGCACCTTTTTGCAGTTTCTCTTTTTTAAGGTTTATGCCGGTCATTTCTTCCATCACCCAGATATCATACAAACGTAAATCAGCAAGAAATTTTCCGCATCCTTCAAAAGTTTGAAATTTTTCATCAGCAGATTTTTTTGCCTCTACTCTTACTTTATAAGGAAAAATTTCTCCGGACATATTATCCTGACAGTTTTCTCTTATTACAGTTATTATAAGCTCGCCTGATTCAGATTTTGATCTGTACAAAGTAAGGTCCTGGTTTTTAATACCTTCAACAGATGGAGCTGTAACTGTCCATCCATCCATCATTGAAAAAACAAAGTTCTTTTCAAGGTCAAGCTCTATAGTCCAGTTCGGTTCATTTCCTCTTCCGAAGAAATCAACACCATCAACAAATTTTTTCTGATAGAATTCAGGATTCAATTCAACCTTTTCTTTCATCGGCTGATCTTTATCGTTAGTAACAGACCCATCAATTTTTTTGACAGTACTCAAATCTTTTTTAAGCATATATTTTGATTCTACGGATGCTTCAAATCTCTCGCCGTATTCATTAAGGCGGATCAGATTTTTGGATCCGATTAAATACAGCTTATCTTCATCTGATCCATTTAACACAATAACTGAATCTGATTCAAAAGCCCAGCTTCCTTCATCAGTCAAGGCATCCCCATCTTTTCCTTTGTAAACAGATCTTTCTTTAAATGTAAAATCATCTTTTAAGTTTAGCTGATAATCAATTTCTTCACAATCTTCACAAGGGAAAACGCCAAGCCATATTCCGTTGGTTATAAACTGAACCTGCTTTTGATCTGGTATAAAATCAGGACCGGATGAACATCCGATGTAAACAACCGCGATAAACAGAGATAGTATAATAGTTTTTTTCATAAATAGATTCTCCTTTAGATGAATTGTCTAAGTTATTTAAATGCTCTTTGAATAATATATGCAAAAAAATCAAATATTATACCGATAAATCATTATGGTTTAAGTAACAAAATACCAATTAAGCTTACAATACTTAGTAAAATTGAACCGTATTGTAAGAAGAACTTACAGGATTGAAAAATTTTTTAAATGATTGGTATGTCAAAAAAAACGCATCCGATAGGAAGGATGCGTTTTATTTTTTTTGAGTATCATGAAAAATTATGATGCTTTAATCAGCAATTCATTTTCAATTGCTTGTTTTAAGGATTCTTTTGGAAGAGCTCCAACAGCCATCTTTGGCTGTCCAACTACAGGCACAAATAGTATAGATGGAATACTTCTGATTCCGAATACAGCGCCTAATTCCTGTTCTTCATCGGTATTAACCTTATACACATTTATCTTACCTTTATATTCTTCAGAAAGCTCTTCGAGTACGGGACCAACCATCCTGCATGGACCGCACCAGGGTGCCCAGAAATCTATTATTGCAGGAAGCTCTCCGTTATATTTCCAATCCTGATTTTTTTCATAATCAAAAACTTTTGTTAAAAAAGTTTCTTTAGTTAACGACTCAGTCATTTATTTGCCTTTCTACTTTGTTCTATTATTTATTATCAATTATAAAAACGTATTTGATTATACCGCCTTAAGAACCCGTTCTAATTTTTTCTTAACTTCTTCTGCCACAGTTTTTATTTTTGGATTATCAATTACTGCTGTCATAGTCATCGGATCAAAAACCGAAACAACTGTTTTATCATCCTTTTCATAAACTATTACGTTGCAGGGTAAAAGCAAACCAATCTCTTCTTCGGCTTGCAGCACCTGATGTGCAAAAGGCGGATTGCAGGCACCAAGAATAGTGTAGTTCTTGAAATCAACATCTATCTTTTTCTTTAATGTATCTTTAACATTAATAGTTGTTAAAACTCCAAACCCTTCCTTTTTCAACTCTTCGGTTACTTTATCAATTGCCTGATCAAATTTATACTCTGTTGTTTTAGAAAAACCGTATTGCATTATTTTATTCCTCTGCTTCTTGTTTTTTATTTTTATTAAAAATCTGTTTCCAGTCTATCAGCAAAAAACCTGCTGATGCGCCATATATTGTGCTGATATATGGATTCCCGGAAATCGGACAACTGCCGCTGCAGCCTATATAATAATAATAAGCATATCCCGCAGAAGCTCCGGCTAAAACCGGGAAAACACGCTTTGTCCATTTCCATATTATTTTAATCCTGTTGCGTTCCAACGAACCATTCCTCCGCTTAAATTTGTAGCATTAAATCCCATTTTCCTCAGTTTAGATGCAGCATTAAGACTTCGGTTTCCGGTTTGACAGTAACAGATTATTTCTGCATCCTTAAACTTTTTTAATTCCTGTTCTTTTTCTTTTAAATCCGTAATAGGTATATGATAAGAGCCTTTAATTAAGCTCTGTTTTCTCTCTCTTTCTGTTCTTACATCAAGAAAAACAACATTACGCTCCTTCTTTACCTTTGCATAAGCATCAGCCGGCGAATATTGTTTAATTGATTTAATCAGGTAAATTTTTTTACCGATGTAAAAGATGATAAGTGCAATAAATGCATAAAGAAATATCTGTCCTGCTGTCATAAATCTTAAAATTAAAAATTAATATGATTTGAAATTTATTAAAAAGATTCCGTGTATGATGTGATGTTTGTTTAATGTTTGCTGCGGAGTTTAATTCTTATCTTTTCAAGGTATAAGCAAGACTCAAATTATCAAACTAACAGACCGACAAGATCAAAGATGTTAAAATAAACAACACACTATCAGATAAAGAGAAGTATTAAGCTTCTTTTATGGCTAAAAATTTATTATAGAGCCACATTAAAATTGTTGCAAGAACTCCTATTCCGATTAAGGCAAACCAGACTAATTCTGGTTTACCCGAAGCTTTTGATGATTGATACAGCCATCCGCCGAGCGGATCACCAACAAATCTTGCAATTGCTATCGGAAGAAAAGCATATCCTTGAAATAATCCCTGTTGACCTGGGGGTGCGATTTCAGAAATATATTCATAGTATCTTGGAGCCTGTGTCATTTCACCGATTGCAAAAGCAACTATTCCTGCCGCAATTGTTGGAATGCTTGGATATAATCCGATTATAATCCAGATTAAACTTGAAAGTGCAAAGCCTATGAGTATAGCTTTTCTGGTAGGAATATTTTTAGTTAAACGATTAATCGGAATCTGAAGAAGAATAATTGCACCGCCCGCAGACCATGATTGAACTATTTCATAAGGAGCATCAGCACTTATAAAATCTGTTATATAATATGGTATAATTATAAATTCCTGCCAGAAGATTATCCAATACAAAGAATAGATCAAAAGAAAAATCATAAACCTGATATTTGTAAGAACAACAAACAGGTTAGCGATCTTTTTCCAAAGTGATTCCACAACTTCGGGAGCTGTTCCTTTTACCTCTTTGTATAAAAATATATTTACAATAAGCATTGCCAAACAGCTTAATGCCGAAACAACATAAACGAATTCATTGCCGAAACTGTTTCTGACAAAAAAAGCTAAAGTAGGACCGATAACCGCACCTACGTTAACAAGCCAGTAATAGATGGCAAAGCCAAGTGATTTTGTTTCGGAGGTAGTGGAAACAGCTACGGTTCCGAGAACGGCAGGTTTAATAAAAGAACCGCCGAAAGCTGTAAATACTAAAAATGCCATCATCAGCCAATACAAATCCATTCCATCATAAATTCCCGAAAACGCACTCATTCCAACAGAGCCAATCAAAAAGTAGCCTAATGCAAGAATAGAAAATGCAACACTAAATGCTCGTCTGAATCCCCATTTATCAGCAAGTGTTCCGCCGAGTATTGGAAGCAGATAAATCAATCCGCCGAATATTCCCGAAAGCTGCCCTGCTTCAGATTCACTAAAGCCAAGCTTATTACGCATATAAATCATAAAAACAATCTGCTGACCATAATAAGCCAATCGTTCAAACAACTCCATTCCGTTTGCAACCCAGAAGGATGGCTGGAATCCTGACTTAAGTTCTTTAAGTTTGTTTTTTATACTCACTGCGATGCCTTTGAAAATTTTGTGCGCAATTTAGTTATGATGGTTTATACTAACAAAGTTATTTTAAACTGTTTGTTCACCTGAGACAAAAAAAATCATCAGACACATCAAAAGCGGAGGGTGATTATATTAAGATATTGTTAGTGTAAGGTCTGATAAAGAGAAAATCAGATAAGACTATTAAGATGAAATGTTTTCCGGGATGGGCGTATGTGTATTTTTTTCTTCATTGAAAATACAAAAACAAGACATTTGTCTTTCGCGTATAACTTCTTTATCCGAATTTACAGGTTTAAAAAGCGGAACGATAGTTGAAGAATTCTTTAACTGATAAATTGTGTGAATATAGTCAACAACACTAATTGGAAATAAAGGAAATAATTTTTAAACATACAGAGGCAAAAAAATTATATATGAAAACTTATCAAGAAATATTTCTGTTTTTATTAATAACAACGATGATGGTTTATCCTCAGAGTAAAAACACTGTTATATCAGAAGTAAAAAACAGCGAAGTGAAAATTAAACTTCATAAGCTTATCGAGTTTAATGACTCCAAAGCTAAAAGCGGAAACAAATTTTTAATCGCTGATATAACGATTGAAAACACATCTGATAAAAAAATTAATATGGGTGCGGATTATACAATGAGCATCACAATCAAGGATGACAAGGGAAATGAATACCGCTCAGGATTAAAAGGCGAAGGGATTGTTTCAACTTTTTTAACTAAGAATGAAAACATTGAACAGAATCAAAAAGATCACACACTTGCTTTTAGTGAAAACTTTCCTCCCAAAACAAAAGCAAGATCTTTCCTTTGCGGATTTGAGGTACCGAAAGATGCTAAGATCGTTTCTTTTGGTGTAAAGAAACAAAATTTGTGGAGTACGGTTAAGTAAAGTTATTTAACTGTTAAAGATTTTTAAGGCGTATCTAATAAATACGCCTTTTTATTTTATTGAGATTACAAAATTTATAACTGCTTAAAATTAATTTCTTATCTAATTTCTTTTTGTGAAACACTGATTTTTTCTTACGCTTTTCTTTCAACACAACAAAACCAACCGATGATTTTAAATCCGGAATAAGATGTTGTGTTTTGTAACTACTATAAATATTTAATTCCCAAGTAAAATTGTAAACCTGCTGATGATATATTATCCTGGAAATATTAGTGTTCGCATATAGTTTTATTAAGCTGATACTTCACTATTGAAAACAGGGCGACTTCTAATCATCCCGACTTAAATTTAAAACTTGGTTTTATTGATACAATTTTCTAAGTTAAATCAACAATAATCCGAATTCAATAATATATTTTTGAAAAAAATTACTTGTAAGGGCAGTTATTTTCTATAAATCATTTAATTTATTTTAAAAAGAAAGGATTATACTTATGAAACATTTCATATCCGGTTTCGCTAAGTTGAAAATTGTTTCAATCTTAGCATTTCTTTTCTGTGTATCTCAAACCAGCTATTCACAAACGTGGGTCAAAAAGGTTGATGGCTTTTCTATGTGGTCAATTGCAAAAGATTACGCAGGTAATATTTATGCAGGCACTTCAGGTTCAGCAAGAGGAATATTTAAATCCACAGATGGCGGTGATACCTGGACAAATGTTTTTTCAACCGGAACTTCCAACTATCTGTACATTGCCTGTGATTCCCTTAATAATGTTTATGTTGCAAATGTTTCTAATGGCTTGATTTATTCAACAGATGGCGGACAAAATTTTACAACAATTCCGACAAGTGCTTTTGGAGGGCATAATATTAATTCAGTTGCCTGCGGAAAGAATGGACATATCTTTGCAGGAGCTACCAGCGGCGGGATCTGGCGGAGTACTGATTATGGCGCTACTTTTATCAACACGGGTCTATCTGCTTATAGCATCGTAGAGATTAAAGTAGATAAATTTAATTCTGATATTATTTATGCCGGATCATCTTCCACTTCGGCAAATGGATTTTTTATTTCAACTGATGGCGGTGCAACATTTGGCAATGCAACGCTTTCCACAAATGTTTGGGAAATCTTACAGACTTCAACCGACATCATTTATGCTGTAACAACCTCATCTCCATATCCATTTAACAAATCAACTGACGGAGGGATGACCTGGACTGTAACCGGCAATCAGACAGGAGCTATGCGTGGGGGAACTTTGGATTTAGCAGATAATATTTACCTTGCCGGAAACGGCGGAGTGTTTAAATCCACTGATGGCGGAGCCTCATTTTCAAATCATAATTTAACTTTCAGCTCAAATGAGATGTTAACTTATAATAACAAAATTATGGTTTGTGTGTCAGGCACAGCAAACGGTGGTGTGTGGATATACACTGATTCAACAATTATTCCCGTTGAACTTTCTGCTTTTACCGCAGTATCAAATAATGGAAAGATCGAATTGAATTGGACTACTGTTTCGGAGCTTAATAACTCTGGTTTTGAAATACAAAGAGGTAATGATGGAATTGATTTTGAAAAAATTGGTTTTGTCCCCGGCTTCGGAACAACAGCAGAAAAACACTTTTATAGTTTTGTTGATGATAATACAGTCAATGGCAGATACTTCTACAGATTAAAGCAAATAGATTTTGATGGCAGTTATAAGTACTCAAATGTAATCGAAACTAAGAGCTTTCAGGAGTTAAGCTATTCATTGGAGCAAAACTATCCCAACCCCTTTAATCCGGGCACAATAATTAAATTCCAATTACCACAAGATGGCTTTGTTTCACTCAAGGTTTACGACATACTCGGTAATGAAATTACAACTCTCGTTAATGAAGAAAAACCAAAAGGAAGTTATGAAGTAAAATTCGATGCGGGTTCGCTTGCAAACGGAGTGTATATTTACAAAATACAAGCTGGTGATTTTGTAAGCTCTGAAAAAATGATACTTCTCAAATAACTATCATTGTTAAACTGCTCAATGTTCAATTAATTCTTTATTGAACATTGAACATTGAGCATTACTACTCAACATTTCCGATAAAGGTGTTTTTCATTTTTTAGAAACATAATTCTCATTTCCGCTTTTTGACAAACATCATTTCGCAATTATCAATCAATAAATCACTTTAATTGATATAATCACAATATTTTGTTCTTTATGTGTGGCATAGTTTTAGAAAAATTGAAGCGCGTGAATTTCTTATTTATTTAATGTTGTTAAATATTAAACTTTATAGAATTAGTTGTTTATGAGTTCAAAAACTTTTAGCGGCGGTATTCATCCAAAAGAATATAAAGAATTAACTGAGCATCTTGCTTTTGAAACAATCCCGATTCCAGATGAAATAACGCTTCCCCTTTCGCAGCATCTTGGCAAAGAAGCAAAGGCTCTTGTAAAAAAAGGAGATGAAGTTCATCCCGGACAAATGGTTGCTCAGGCAGAAGGATTTATATCTGCTCCGATTCATTCTTCAATTGCCGGAAAAGTTATTAGCCTCGGCAAAGAGCATACTTCAAGCGGATTTCCGAAAGATTCAATAGTGATTAAAACAAACGAAACTGCTGAATCACAAAAATTTCTTTTTACCGGATTAAATCCCGACACAGTTACACCTGATGAAATAAGAGAAAGAGTTGCACTTGCAGGAATTGTTGGGCAAGGCGGTGCAGCCTTTCCAACTGCAGTTAAACTAACTCCGCCAAAAGATAAAATAATTGATGTGGTTATTCTAAACGGATGTGAATGCGAGCCTTATCTTACAAGAGATTTTCGTTTTATGATAGAACGCCCCGATGATTTGATTTCCGGGTTAAAATTAATAATGAAGGCGCTCGGTGTTAACCGCGTGTAATTGGAATTGAGGATAATAAACCGGAAGCGATAAAACTTTTATCAGATAAGACGAAGTATGAACAGGGAATTGAAGTAATATCATTAAGAACAAAATATCCGCAAGGTGCAGAAAAGATGCTGATTAAGGCGGTAACGGGAAGAGAAGTTCCTCCCGGTAAATTGCCCCTGGATGTAGGAGCTGTTATTCAAAATATCGGAACAGCAATTGCAATCCATGATGCAATAGTGAAGGGTGAAGTTTTAATAACCGCTGCTTTAACTGTATCGGGCAAAGGGATTAAAAATCCAAAGAACTTAATTGTACCGGTTGGTACACCAATTCAAAACGTAATTGATTTTTGCGGAGGTGTTACTGAGGATGCAATGAAAATTGTTGTCGGCGGTCCAATGATGGGTGTTGCTCAATTTGATTTACAGGCACCGGTAATGAAAGCAACATCAGGAATTTTAATTTTAACTAAGGATGAAGTTGCACAAAATCCAGAAACACCCTGCTTAAGATGCGGGCAGTGCATAGAAGCCTGTCCATTAAATCTAATGCCGACTAAGCTTGCACGATATACACAGCTGAACAGATTTGAAGATGCTGAGGATACAGGCATTACAGTTTGTATGGAGTGCGGAACCTGTGCTTATACTTGTCCGGCAAATATTCCTTTGGTGCAGTGGATAAGATTAGGGAAACAAAAGATTTTACAAATACAGAAAGAGAGAATTGCGTCCCCTAAGTGAACCTAAGTGTTCTTAGTGCCTAGGTGGTAAGACCTTTTCACCACTAAGACGCGTAGAGCACAAAGAAACACTAAGAAAGAAAACATGGAAACAACTACTACTATAGAGCCAAAACAAAAAGTTTATTTTAGTTTAACGACATCGCCGCATTTGCACTCAAAATGGACTACATCAAAAGTAATGTGGTTTGTTGCTGCTGCACTATTGCCATCAATTGCCGCAGCGCTAACTTTTTTCGGCTGGACACAAATATTTATCATACTCATTGCGGTCGTATTTGCAGTCGGAACAGAAGTCTCTATTCAGGCGATAAGAAAAAAACAAATTACCTGGTTTGACGGGAGTGCCGCATTAACCGGTCTGCTGCTTGCACTAACTCTTCCTCCAAATTTTTCTTTATCTGCAACTGCAATTGGTTCAGTTGTAGCAATTGGATTGGGCAAACAAATTTTTGGCGGATTGGGTTATAACATTTTTAATCCCGCATTAGTAGGCAGAGCGTTTTTACAGGCTGCCTTTCCTGTTCAAATAACAACCTGGACTAAACCAAATTTTGCGGTTGATTCAGTTACAAGCGCTACTCCGCTTGCAGCATTAAAGTTTGATAAAATATTTACCGATACAACAGCAATGACCATTGGAAATATCGGCGGCTCACTTGGAGAAACATCTGCAATTGCAGTTTTGATAGGTGGAATAATCTTAATTGCAGCCGGGATTGTTAATTGGCGGATCCCTTTTTCGATGATAATCGGGATGATTTTGTTCGGCGGAATTTTCTGGCTGATTGATCCGCAAAACCCTACACCGGTTTTCCACATCTTTGCCGGCAGTTTTCTTTTCGGTGCAATGTTTATGGCAACCGATTGGGTTACATCGCCAATTACAAATAAAGGTATGTGGATTTTTGGATTTGGAATTTCCCTTGTGCTTATTGTAATAAGGATTTACGGTGGTTTGCCAGAGGGAGTTATGTATTCGATTCTGTTTATGAATGGTTTTGTGCCTCTTATTAACAGATACACTAAGCCGGTAATTTTTGGTGTTGTTAAGGAGGTTAAAAATAAATGAAACAGATTGTGGTAATAATTGCAGCACTAACTATCATCGGAGTAATTGCCGGCGGTTCACTTTCACTTGTTAATAACTGGGCTGCACCCAAAATTGCACTCAATCTTAAAGCGGAAACAGAGCGTGCAATTTTTCTTGTTCATCTTGACGGCAAAAGATATGAAGAGATTAAAGAAGCGGGATTTGAAGTTTATAAAGTATATAACGAAAAAGATTCCGCAGTCGGATATTCCCTTGTGTATGACGGTAACGGATTTCAGGGAAAAATCAAATTGATGATAGGTTTAACAGAAGACTTAAATAAAACTACTTCGATTGAAATACTTGAACAATCAGAAACACCCGGACTTGGAACAAAAATTCTTGAACCGCCTTACAAAGATCAATATAACGGACTGGATGTCAATCCTTCGGTGAAACTTGTAAAAGGTGCAGAGCCATCCAATCAAAACGAAGTTCAATCTATAACAGGTGCAACAATCTCATCACGGGCTGTTGTTATAATTGTTAACGAAGGAATTGCAAAATTGAAAAGCATTGAAAATAAAGGAGCATCAAAATGAAAAAACAAGTTCCGCTCCTCAGAGAGTTTACAAAAGGATTGTGGGAGATCAATCCGACCTTTAAACAGATACTTGGTATGTGCCCGACTCTTGCCGTTACGGTTTCTGCGATAAACGGAATTGCAATGGCGCTGGCTACAACCTTTGTGCTTGTGTTTTCAAGTCTGATGATATCACTTGTCAGAAAGTTAATTCCCAATCAGGTAAGAATTGCATCATACATTGTTATCATAGCTGCATTTGTTACTATAGTTGATCTTGTAATGAAAGCTCAATTTGTAGAATTGAGTAAAGCGCTCGGTCCGTTTATTCCTCTTATAGTTGTTAATTGTATAATACTTGGCAGAGCAGAAGCCTTTGCATCTAAAAATGGTCCGTTAAGATCGGTGCTTGATGCATTGGGAAACGGAGCTGGATTTTTTATTTCGTTGTTTGTTCTTGGAAGCATCAGAGAAATTATCGGATCCAGAACAATTCTCGGATATCAGGTATTACCAAACGGATTTGAACCATGGTTAATTATGATTTTACCAGCCGGTGCATTTTTAGCGCTTGGTTTATTGATGGGTTTTGCCAATCTGTATGTTGAAAGAAAAAAGAATCTTGTTAGAGAATCACTGATTGCTCAATATAGAAGAGTAGGCAGAGAAGAAATAACTGATGAAGTATTAAAAGAGGCTGGAGTGTAAAATGGAACTATTATTAATTTTTATCTCGGCTGCTTTGGTAAACAACTTTGTTCTATCATACTTTCTTGGTATATGCCCGTTTATTGGAGTTTCAAACAAAACATCTTCAGCAGTTTCAATGGGAATGGCAACTACTTTTGTGATGGCTCTAACTGCGGTCGTAAGCTGGTTGTTGTTCAATCTTATTTTAGTACCGTTTAAGCTGGAGTTTTTACAAATACCATCTTTTATTCTGGTAATTGCAGCATTAGTTCAGTTTGTTGAAATGGTTATTAAAAAAGTTTCGCAGCCTCTTTATCGTGCACTTGGAATATTTCTTCCGCTGATAACTACCAACTGTGCGATACTTGGCTTGGCATTGCTTGCTTCAATGCGCGAGTATGATTTTCTGGAAAGCGTTGTGTTTGGAGTTGGTGCCGGTGCAGGTTTTACACTTGCGCTTGTGATAATGGCTGGAATAAGAGAAGAGCTTGATTTGGCAGATGTTCCAAAACCATTTCAAGGCGCACCGATTACGTTAATTGTTGCTGGAATTCTTGCACTTGCCTTTATGGGCTTTGCAGGAATGATTTAGATAATTTTTTATTCGTCATCCAAAACTTAACTAAGGGTGACAATATGAAAACTTTTTATGGTTCGTTTAATGTTTTTCATCTTACGCTTGATAACAAAGGAGATAAAATGATATCGCGAAGAAATTTCTTAAAGATTGCCGGATTATCATCTGTAGCACTTGGCGCTGGTTTTACTACAGGTAAGCTCGCGGGAAATAAAAAATCAGTTTACTTTTCTGTGCATGGATTTATTCCCGCTGATGAAAAGATAATTGCAAGTATTGTTACAGCATTTAAGAATAAGGTAAAAAGCAATTCCGAACCGATAGTAATTTCTGATTCAAAGATAGGGGAGTTGATAAATCGGATTGACCTGAGATCAAAAAAAGACAGCTTCACAAACACCGGTTCTGTTACATACAGATTAACAAGGAGTAATAAGCAGATTGATTCGGATATTATTATCAGCGATGCAAACAATTCTGTTTATTCAATTGATGACCTGAACTCTGCTTTTGAAAATATCAGAGCAGGATTAAAAAACATAAAATCCGATATTTTGTTTACTGCCGAATATAAAGAAACAGATTTTTTTGATTCGTTCTTTAACTCAGATAAGAAAGAAGTTGTGATTGAAAATGAAAAAGGTCTGGTTGACAGAATCTCCTTAGATAAGAATTATAAAAATGTTTTGATTGATGGTGTACAGGGTAAAACAGGATTGAAAATAGAAAACAGACTCGTACAGGTTCATACTTCAAGCTGCAGACATGGGATTTGTAAACATTCAATTGCAAACGAAGCAGGAAGTATAATTGCTTGTGCTCCGAATAAAGTTTTAATAAAAATTGTATGATGAAAAACAATTTTTAAAAATATGTATAGAATCTTTGATGTAAATACATTTATTATCCTGAGTCTGTCGAAGGATGACGGAGTTCAGCTTAATTGCATCTCAACCCGTTCCGGTTGCTGACTTAGAGAACAGACAGGTTAAGAGTGGCATTAAACAAGAAAAATTTTATTTATTCTATAAGCTGGATAGTTTTATCAATTATTCTTTTTCTTATTGGATTTTTCATCGCAAGAAACAGCAGCGATGAAATAAAGACAATCAAACGAACACAGATTTTACTTGGTACGGTTGTAGAAATACAAGTGCGTGATGCAGATGACAAAAAAGCCGAAGATGCAATTTCTAAAGCATTCGCTGAGATGAAAAGGATTGAAGATTTGTTCACAACTTTTGATAATAAAAGTCCGGTATCAAGGATAAATAATTCCGCCGATACTATAATTAATGTAGAATCTGAAATCTATAATCTAATTGTTCTTTGTGATTCAATTACAAAATTATCAAACGGTTGTTTTGATGTAAGCCTTAATAATATTATTAGAGTATGGGGATTTGATTCTGATAATCGCCATATTCCGGAGGCATCAGTAATAGATTCGGCACTGAAACTGAGCGGCTGGAAGGATGTAAAACTTTTTGGCGAAAATAAAATCTTTAAACAGAGAAAAGTTGAACTTAACTTTGGTGCAATAGCAAAGGGTTATGCTGTAGATAAAGCAATTAATATTTTAAGAAAATCTGGAATTAAACAAGCTCTTGTAAATGCCGGCGGTGAAGTAAGTGTTATCGGAAATAATTGGATTGTTGGAATACAGCATCCGGATGAAATTAATTCAATAATAAAAAGAATTAAGTTGAATGGATATACTGTCGCAACATCGGGAGATTATGAACAATATTTTGAAGTTGATGGAGTTCGTTATCATCATATTCTTGATCCTGAAACAGGTTACCCATCAAAAGGATTGCAAAGTGTTACGATAATAAATAAATCAAACGCTTTTGCTGATGCGCTTGCAACCGCAGTTTTTGTAATGGGAGAAGAAAAAGGAATGAAATTAATTGAATCCCTTGATGATACAGAGGTGATGATAATTGATGAGCGCGGGAGAATTTCTTATTCAACGGGATTTGAAAATTATATAGTGAATTGATAATCGTCATCCTTCGACTTCGCTCAGGATGGCTGAGATTTAGTTTGTCACATATAGTTTTTCGAAGTGTGACAAAAATTTAATTATTGAAATAGAAATACCATTGCAGAGATTGATTCACAAAATTCGCAATGGCAGATAAACAAACAGGAAAGTAACTATGGATACAACATTAATAATTGCAATAGCCACAATGGGTGGACTTGGATTTATCTTTGCAGGTGCATTAGCACTTGCAGATAAAAAACTCCGTGTTGATGAAGATCCAAGAATAGCAGAAATAAATGAAGTGCTGCCAAATGCAAACTGCGGCGGCTGTGGTTGTGCAGGCTGTTATGATTTTGCTGTTAAGGTAGTAAATGGAGATGTAAAAATTAATGGCTGTCCCGTTGGAGGACAGGAAGTCGTTGATGAAATTGCAAAAATTCTCGGATTAGAAAGCACTCAAAGCGTTAAGCTTGTTGCACGTATTCTTTGCAACGGCGGAAATTTGGAAGCAGTAAAAAAAGAAGGAACAGAATATCTTGGACCACAAAGCTGTTCAGTAAAAACAATTGTAGCCGGCGGAGATAAGATGTGTTTGTACGGATGTCTTGGCGGCGGCGATTGTGTTGAGGCTTGTCAGTTTGGTGCGATATTTATGAATGACAACGGATTACCGGTTGTTGTTGAGGAACTATGTAACGGCTGTGGTCAATGTGCCGAAGCTTGTCCGCGCGGAGTAATTGAAATTCATCCTGAAGACAGAGAGCTATTTGTCTTTTGTAAAAATCATGATGATCCTAAAAAGTCAAAAGAAGTTTGCAGCGTATCTTGTTTTGGATGTGCAATTTGTGCACGCAAATCTGATGGTGCGATTGAGATGAGGGATTTTCTGCCTGAAATTGATTACTCAAAATTAGATCTAAGCAAAATTCCGATTGATAAATGTAAAACCGGTGCAATAAGATTAATGCACCCCGAAAAAGCTGCAAAAATATTTGAAGAAGAGAAAATAGAAATTAAAATTAATTGAAACTATAAAACGGCTGAATGCTGAGAAAATGTATAAGGAAGAATTATACGAAGAGGGAATTGTAAAAGAATCCGGCAACGGATTCGCAACAGTTATTATTTCAGACTCAGATCATTGTGAAGAATGCACTGCCAAGCTTTATTGTAAACCTGGTAACTCAAACCAGCGCAGTCTGATAGCTGCTGATCCTTATGGCGCTCATCCTGGAGATAAAGTGAGAGTATCAATAAAAGGGAGTAAATTAATTTCTGCATCTTTTCTGTTATATGGAATTCCGCTTATACTTCTGTTAAGCGGATTATTGATCGGTATGAAAGTATTTACAATCAATAAAGAATTGCTTTCAACTTTGTTATCAATTGTGCTGATTGCAATTTATTTACCGGTGGTTTTTAGTATATCAAAAAGAAGCAAACAAAAAGTTTCATCACATCCCAGGATAGTCTTTATTAAAACTCCGTTTAATTGATTTGTTCATATATCCATCTCTGGTTTTCTTTTTTCACAAGTTGTTTCAGAAAACAAAAAAGACCGTCAGCAATACAATTGTTAAAACCTTTACAAACAGAGAGGAATAATTTTTATGTTTTTTCTTTACCCAGCCCCATAGCTTAGCCGCAATAATCATTAAAGCTATAAGAGTAATTGTTGAAATGACTGCCTCAGCTACATTCATTGTCATTCCAATTTTATTTGCAAGACTTTTACCGCTCCAGAACATTCCATAAATAATAATCAGATGAAGCCAATAAACCAGAAGAGATTCTCTGCTTGCATCCATCACAAAAGAATTTTTTACATCAGATTTTCTGTCAACAATCCAGCAGAAAAAAAATATCACAATGATATAACCCAGGCGCTCAATAAAGAAAACAGGGTTTGGTAGAATTGAAGTGAGAGATAGAGGAAAAAGTCCGGAATAAAAAAGATGTCCCAAAAGCAAAGCAATTAAACCCGCTGCTGCTGATGTTCTGATAAATTTTTCTTCTTTGTTTCGTTCCCGCGCATCAACAAAATATTTGGCAAAAATTCCACCTGCCAACAAAAAGTTTATCCATGGAAATATTGGGAATAATGAACCATGCATTCTGTTAAAATAATTTCCAATAAGTGGATGAACATATTGATTAAAATCAATTTTCCAAAGCAATGGCGATATTAAAGTTACCACAACTAATGAAACAATTAAAAAGTAATGATAAAACTTATCAGATTTAATTAATAGCCTTGCGGCGTATAAAAACAGCAGTCCGAAACCAATACATTGTAATACATCTACTGCAAAAAAACTTTCTAATTGCTGTTGTGTGGATTTTCTGATAATCTTTGAAAATGAATAGTAGGGAAGGTGAAGTGCATAACCGATGATAATAATTTGAAATATTCTTATCATCTTTTTCCAGAATGCGTTTCCGAATTTTCTCATTTCATCAAGTTTACCGGTTGATGAAACCTGAAATGCAAATCCTGAAACAAACAAGAATGAGGGGGCAACTAATCCGTTTATAAAATTTAGAATACTAAACCATCCGGTTTGTTTAAGTTCCGGAAGTAGAAAAGCGTTGAATACATGAACTTCAACCATAATCAACATTACAATTCCACGCAGTAAATCAGCGGAAATATATCTTACCTTTTCTTTCACTGCACTTCCCTTAATGGAACACGGGCCTGCCTTTGCCGGCAGACAGGTTTAACAGATCGAACTGATTTAAACGGATTTTTTGAACTTGTTTTCAAATATCTGTCTCTTGAATTGAGGTTTCTTTCCAAAGTTTAATAATAAGCCGACTTCAATTTCCGTTGCTTTTAAATAATTTAACAACTGTGCTACGTGCTCTTCAATGATTCCTTAGGCTGCCTTTAATTCAAGAATTATACAATCCTTTACAATAATATCAGCAAAATATTCTCCTACAAAATTTTCTTTAAAGTAAACAGAAATTAGTTTTTGCTTTACACAATTCAATCCCAAAGATTTTAATTCAATCATTAAAGTATTTTCATATACCTTTTCAAGAAATCCAAAGCCAAGTGTATTATAAACATTATAATAAGCTTTAATGATTTTTTCAGTTATTTCCTGATATTTAAACTGCATTTAATTCAGTTTTTATCCTTTTAATCCGTTCGATCCGTTTGCCATTGTGTTAATGTTATTTAAGTTTTTTCTCAATCTCAAAAACAGGTTTAATATCCACAGGAAGCCTCTCGAGTTTTTTTCTAAGAGTTTCAATAGATGATGAATTAACCGCATACTTTGCAATAAGTTCTTTAGCTCCCTGATAATTTCCTTCAGCCTGAATGGTTAAGATTAGATTTGCAAGCTCTCTTAGTGCAGGATGAATTTTTTCAAAATTAACTTTTACTTTTTGAGTAGTCTCATCAAAAGTATAACCGCCTTTTTCTAAAAGAAAATTATAGATTATAGCATTACCTCCGCCGTGTGCTTCACCGATTCCAAATCTCATACTACGAAAAGCACCGGCAAGAAACGTAACCATAATTTCATCTTCAGATTCCTTTGGATAAACTCCTTTTTCAATCATAAACATATTGTTATACATTCCAAGAATATCAGCCTTGCATTCTTCTATTGTTGAGTAAGTTTCTTTAAGTTCTCTCTTAACCTCAGTGTTTCTGCCATTAATCTTTATAAAACCGGGTCCGACACCGTGAGACATTTCGTGCATTAATGTATGATTAAAGAATGCATTAAAGGTAACATATTTCAACTGATCTGAATCAAGAACGATCTCTGCAATTGGTTTTAAAAGCATTTCAAACTTTGCTTCGTGAACATTTTTTAGCATTACTTTCTTTGAGCCTTTTGCCTGCCTTACTCTTTCATCATTAGGTAAATTAAATGCAAGAGTTTGAACTCCGGCTTTTGTATCTCCGGCAGTAAACACTTCGTTTGCAACAACAATTGGTGATTCTGATCCTCTTGAGAAATTTTTATGTTTATCATCAAGCGGAAGATTTTTTTCGATATCATTCAAATATTTTGCAAACACTTCAAGTTTTTTTGTTTCAACAGGATCTTTAATTGTAACAAAACTTTCAAACGAAGCTTTATAGTTAAACATTTCATCTTCATAAACTTCATAAGGACCAATTACAATTTCTATGTTATGATCTTTCAAATCCATCCAATCCATATCGCTTTGATAATAATCGTTGCTGAGAAAAGCATCAGCACGTGAGATCAAATATTTTTTAAGCGATGGATTATCTGCAAACCCAGCTGCTTCTTTAAGAAGATTTGATGCTTCGGTTAGTTTATCCTTAAAATATTCGCTGTATGGAATGGCAACTAACTTTCCATTATCTCTTCTGATTACTGTAAACTCGCTTGTAAAAGATTTTTCATCCTGTGGATTTTGCTTTATCCAGTTTTCAAACTCCTCTTTGGTCATATCTTCAGGATAGAAATTTGCACCAAGAGGTTTCTTGTCAACTCCGATAAACGGGGCATTATCTTCAAGTCTGTCAAAAGGACCGAACATAATATTGAAAAGCTCAAGCTGCAGTTTTGAAAGATCATCTTCGCTTTTTATAAGTCTGGATTTTATCTCATCGTTTTTCGAATAAACCTGTTCAAGAAAAATATCATCAATTATTTTTGATGCATAATAAAGTTTTTCCAAAACAGCTTTTTCTCTGTCAGTTAAAATTGTTTCATCATATTGTATTTTAACCGGAACAAATTTGGCTAACTTCTCTTTTAGCATTGTAACTTCCTCTGATTCTTTTTGCTGATTTTGGTTTTCTGTACAACCAAGAATTAATAAAAATATAAACGATGCAGCTAATATTTTTTTCATTGTAAAACCTATAACTTGGGTATAAATTACTTCTTAGTTGAAAAAGTTTAATTAAAAAAAGAAAGAGACTCCAAATAATTAATAATTTTGTAATAACAAAAAAAAACAAAAACAATTAAAAGGAGTCTCAAGGTGAAAATTAAGGAAAATCTAAAACAAAATCTTGATTGGTATAAGAATCAATCTTTAGAAACACAACTAAGTTTGTTCGGTAATTTTCTGGAGATAGCCAAAATATTGGCAAATCAACTGATGGAAGAAGAAGTAAAAGAAAAAGCAGGAATAAGATATGACAGAGAGAAGCCATCATCAGGCAGATATAGCCGCTGGGGCAGTAATCCGGGCAGCATAAGAGTAGGAGAAGAAAAAGTAAAAATAAAGGTTCCCAAGGATACACGATAATCAGAGTTTGATTACCGAAAGTCCGGAGAGATATCAAAAACTAAGGTCAATAGAATTACCATCAGAAAGTTTGATGAAAAAAATAATCTTAGGCTTAAGTCAGCACGATTATCAGGAAGTAGTAAAGATGGGCGTAGAGAGCTTTGGATTGAGTCAATCAACAGTAAGCAAAGCCTTTATAGAAGAAAGCACAAAGGCATTAGAAGAATTTGAAAAGCGGGATTTGGGATTATATGATTTTATAGCCATAGTAATAGACGGAAAATATTTGTCAAAAGAAAACACGGTAATAGCACTTGGAATAACAATGAGCGGAGAAAAGATACCATTGGGCTTTATCCAGACAACAACAGAAAACAGTAAAGCAGTAAAAGGGTTGTTAAAAGATTTACTAAAGAGGAATTTCAAGTATACAGAAGGGATACTAACACTGCTGGATGGTTCAAAGGGATTAAGGAAAGCAGTTGATGAGACATTCGGGAACTATGCCTTAGTACAGCGCTGCCAGTGGCATAAGAGAGAAAATGTTCTCAGTTACTTAAGTCAAGAGCAGCAAAACAATTACAGAGGCAAGCTGCAAAGAGCCTATAGTGAACCTGATTATCAAACAGCAAGCAGAAAGCTAAAGGAAATAATAACTGAACTAATGAAAATTAACCGGAGTGCTGCAAGATCGCTTGAAGAAGGATTAGAGGAAACATTAACCATACACCGTTTAGGGTTAGTAGAACAGTTAGGCAGATCATTTACGACCACAAATTTAATAGAAAACTTAAATTCTCAGTTAAAGAAATACCTGGGCAGAGTAAAGAGATGGATGAACTCAGAAATGCGAAGCAGATGGATGGCAGCAGCACTTTTACAGATAGAAAAAGAATGAGAAAGGTAAATAATTATGAAAAATTACAGTTACTAAGAACAGCATTAAAAACAGAATTAAAGATTAAACAAAAGAAAGCAGCTTAATAAATGATGGAGTCTCTATTTTCAACTAAGTTTGACTTTTTACCATAACTTGTTTTTAATAGTCTATTCAAATATAAATAATTATTATACTTCAATTTATTTTAAAACATCGACATATATATATCGCCCTAATATTTTACAATCAGTAATCTTTGTTTAAAAATAATTTTCATTTTTACCTTTTCAACAATAAAAGTAATTGAAAACTAAATATTGACGCGGGAATAATTTTTGAAGAACATTACCAGTAACAGTCTGTTTCTAAAAATATTATTAGGGTTACTTGTTGGAATCTTTGATTAAATATCTGGCACGATCTTTATCTATCTGCAAATTTTTGTTGGGGTGGAGAGATATGCCTGATTTATGTTTTGGAGTTTCTCCCACTTTCGAATGAATCCTATCAGGAATTATCTTTATTACAAAATATGTGTTGCTCATTTAACATTGAGCATTTACAATTTAACATTTACATTTATCCTACCGGTTTTACATATATTAAGAAAAAAGAACAACGAAGTTTTTTATTAATCAAGGAATAGTAAAATGAAAACTATTAGAACAACCTTATTATTTATAATAGCTACAATTAAAATAGTAACCGCACAAGTTGATACAACCGATTGGTTTCCTATGCAAACAGGTAATTATTGGGAATATATGGCATGGACCGGAGAGGGACCAAAGTACTTCAGCATTAAAGTGCTTGGAGATACTTTGATGCCAAATAATAAAGAGTATAAAATATTCTATAAAAAGTATTTTGACACATCATCGGGTTATATATGGTATTTTAGAAGGGACAATAATTTGATTTATGAATTTTCAGGCGATTCCATTGCTTGTCTGAACATGGAATATCTATACTTAGATTTTTTTGTACCGGATTCTACCATTTGGTTAAATTGTTCCGGGTGGTCAGATCAGAATGCTCGGGGCATTTCTTCAACATTTATAGATTACAACTATTATAACCTTTTTCAGAAACCTAATGTGGCAAAACAGTTTGAAGATGTTTACATTGATTCATCTGATACAATTTGGACACCAACCGACGCATCATTTCCCATTGTACTGAATAAAGGATTGGGTGTGGTATGGCACTTTATTTTTAATGATGGCAGTTATTATCTACAAGGTGCTATAATAAATGGTATGCAAATGGAGTACTATTGTTGGCGTTGAAAATGAAGATAATACATTACCAAAAAATTTTTCAATAAAGCCTTATCCAAATCCATTTAATAGTTCTACAACTCTTGAAATTAATTTACCAGTAACAGGTCTAACAGAATTATCAGTTTATAATATTCTTGGTCAAAAAATTGCCACACTAATTGATGAACAAAAAACTTCCGGCAATCACAATATTCAATTCAATGCAAACTACCTAGGCAGTGGTGTATATTTTGTTTTATTAAAACAAAATGAATTAGTAACTAAAGAAAAAATTATTTTATTAAAATAGATTTGAAAGGGGCGCTAAAATGAAAAAATATATTATTTCTTTAGTTGTTTTCTTTTCTGTTCATTCTTACCCCCAAGAAGGTTTTTACTTACTCACTACAATGAGTGGTGATTCTGTTGGTGACCAGTTTAGTGTTGTTAGCCATATTGGTGATATTAATGCAGACGGCTTTGATGATGTTATTGTTGGTGCACCTGGTGGAGATTATGCTAAACTTTTCTTTGGTGGTACTGCTTTCGATACTATTCCTGACCTGATCTTTAAAGACTATAAACAATTAAATTGTCAATTTGGCTGTTCGATAGCAGGTGATGGGGATGTAAATGGCGATGGTTATCCAGACCTAATAATCGGTGCCAGTTCAACCTGGATTGGACCATCTTTTCCGTATCAAATTATGACAACCGGAGCTGCTTATGTTTACTTTGGTGGACCGACAATAGATACAACTGCCGATCTTACACTCATAGTTGGTGATTGGCTAACTCAAACTGGTTGGTATTATGGTTTTGGAAAAGCAAACTGTATCCCTGGGGACTTAAATGGAGATGGTTATGATGATTTCGTTATTGGAGCTGCAAATGATGATTATGATGCACACGGGAGAGTTTATATTTACTTCGGTGGTACTAATGTAGATGATCAGTATGATGTGTTGCTCGAAGGGGAGGAGGTTTTTGATAATTTTGGATTTTCATTATCTGCTGTAGGCGATATAAATAATGATGGATTTGATGATGTACTTATTGGTGCTCCAATGTTTCACAATAATATCCCAAATAAAATTTATCAGGGTGGCAAAGCATATTTGGTTTATGGTGGTAATGAAATAAGCCTTAGTAATTCAATTGAGTTTACTGATGACACATCTTCATATTACTATGGTCGATTTATATCTGGACTTGGTGATGTAAATGGTGACTCAATAAATGATCTTGGAATTATGGGAGGAGAATATTTGAATGTTATTTCAGGAAATGATTTTAGTACTATCAATTCATATTACTCAGCAGGTGAAATGTGGTACATAAGCAGTCTTAATAATTTAAATTGCGACGGTTTTAATGATTTTGCTTATGTGACCGATTCATTAAGAATATTTTTTGGCCAACCATTGCTTGATACAATACCAAATTACGTTTTCGATTGGGCAGAGCAAGTAAGTTATTTGGGTTTTATCAATAATGATTCAACCCCTGAGATAGCATTCACAGTTAGTGGAGGCTGGGATCTAACGGGGAAAATTTACGTTTACTCTTTTGAAGAGTTGAATAGTGTAGATGATGAAAAAGATATTAAGCTAAATAAGTATGTTTTATATCAAAACTATCCAAACCCCTTCAATCCCACAACAACAATCAGATATGATTTACCAAAAGATGGATTGGTTCAGCTTGAAGTATTTGATATCCTTGGCAGAAAGATGGCCACTCTTGTAAACACAAGGCAGAGTGCCGGCAGATATGATATTAATTTTGATGCAAGAAATTTAGCCAGCGGCATTTATATATAAACTTCAGTCAGGCGAGTATAACTCATCGAAGAAGATGATATTTTTAAAGTGATATTTTACCTATTCAGAACCCAATTCCATTCGGGAGTTGGGTTTGTATTTTAATCCTGCAAGCTGTTTTAAAATTTAATCGCAAAATTTTCTCTTATGTTTTGAATTAACCATTCATCACAATTAACTTTTTTAAAGATGCTTTTCTTTATAAGTTTGCTTTACAAATTCTAACAAAACCAACAGGTGGAGAAAATGTCTAAACAAAAATTATTTCTTTTTTATACACTGATATTTGTTATTATCACTGCTGCTATTTATCCGCAATCACCGCAGAGAAAAGATGTTCCGGATAAATTCAAATGGAATCTTTCTGATATGTATAAGTCTGTTGAGGATTGGAAATCCGATATTCAAAAAGTGGAAGCAGGTATCAGTAATTTTGCTGATTACAAAGGTAAACTTGGAGTAAGCTCCCAAAACTTGCTGAATGCATTAAAATCTTACTTTGATTTTTATAAAATCTTTTCTCAGGCAGGTACTTATGCCCTTAACTTAAGCAACGAAGATGTCCGGATTTCAGAAAATCAGGCACTGCTCCAAAGGCTTTCTTCAGTAGGAACAAAATTCGGGGAAACTGCCTCATTCTTTGAGCCTGAAATTTTAAATATTCCCAAAGAAACAATCGAAAAGTTTTTTAAAGAAAGACCAGAGCTTGAAACATTTTCAATATATATTGATAATATTCAAAGATTGCGTCCACATACTTTACCCGAAAATGAGGAAAAGATTTTGGCAAGTTTCGGCTTGATCGCCGGCAATCAAAGCACTGTTTATTCAATATTTGCTGACGGCGAGAAACCAAAACCAACCGTTACTCTTTCGGATGGAAGCAGCGTTGAACTTTCGCCCGCTGCATTTACCGGAGTAAGAACGGTTGAAAACCGTATTGACAGGAAAAATGTTTTTGAAACTTTCTTTAACAGCTACGGTGATTTTAAAAACACATTCGGAGCTAATCTTGTAGGAAAGGTCAAAAAGGATTGGGTGTTTGCAAAAAACAGGAATTATAAATCATCTCTCGAGTCGGCATTAAACGGTGATAATATTCCGACAACTGTTTATACAACATTGATTGAACAGATAAATAAAAGTTTGCCGACCCTGCACAGATTTTTAGATCTTAAGAAAAAAATGCTCGGTGTTGATACATTGCATTATTATGATCTCTATACTCCATTGGTAAAAAAAGTTGATATGAAGTTTACAATTGAAGAAGGACAAAAGATAATTCAGGATGCTCTTACTCCGCTTAAATCCGATTATCTTGCAACATTAAAAAAAGCCTTTAACGACAGATGGATTGACTATATTCCTACTGAAGGAAAGCGAAGCGGTGCTTATTCAACAGACGGAGCTTATGATGTTCATCCATATATTTTAATGAACTGGAATAATGATTATGAATCACTTTCCACACTTACACACGAACTCGGTCATACAATGCATAGCTTTTATTCAAATACAAATCAGCCGTTTCCGAAAGCTAATTATACGATCTTTGTAGCAGAAATTGCATCCACAATTAATGAAACTCTTCTTAATAATTATATGGTTAAGAATGCAAAGAGCGATGAGGAAAAACTCTTTCTGCTCGGCAGTTATCTGGATTTATTAAGAACTACAATTTATCGCCAGACTTCCTTTGCAGAGTTTGAGCTTGAAATACATAATAAAATTGAGCAGGGCGAGCCATTAACCGGCGATGATCTTTCAGATATTTACTATGGTATAGTAAAAAAATATTACGGGCACAATGAAGGGCATTGTATTGTTGATCCCAGTATTCAGTATGAATGGGCTTATATTCATCATTTTATGAATTATAATTATTATGTGTTTCAATATTCAACTTCACTGATCTATGCAACAGCATTTGCAGAGAAGATTGTTAATGAAGGAACACCAGCGGTTGATAATTTTTATAAGATATTAAAAGGCGGCGGTTCTAAATATCCTGTTGACTTGATTAAAGAAGCAGGGATTGATCCGCTTTCATCAGAAGCATTTGATTTAACCATGAGTAAAATGAATAAAGTTATGGATGAGATGGAAAGAATATTAAAAAAGTAAAACAAATGTGCAGACCATCTTTTGGTGGTCTGCACATTTAATATTAAAACGACCAGTTAACAATTGGAAAAAACGGGAATGTGCCGCCTTGATTAATAATGTTTATCAATCCGATTTGGATACCATTCATACTTCCGGCATAATTAACAAAACCAAACTGAAGACCGCTTACCTTTCCTCTATGATAATTAACAAAACCCCATTGCAGACCCTCAAACTTATTATCAGTCAGATTAACAAATCCGGCTTGCAATCCCAAGAATCCGCCGTCAACAAGATTAATAAATCCGCTTTGCCAGCCAACCTGATTGCCTGTTGTTGAGTTTATGAATCCCCAGTCAATTCCTGTTACATTTTTGTTTTTCCCATATATCAAACTTAATCTGATGCCGGTTACAGATGTATTTTCAGGGAAGATTTGTACAGGATTAAACAATGCTATTTGAATTGGTCTTTCCTGTGCTGTTACTGGCTTATTAAATAATAACGCACACACAAAGATTAAGAGTGCAGTAAATAATATTTTTTTCATTATGATCTCGCTCTAATAGAATAAATAATATTTGATTCTGATACTAAACAGCCATTAGTCTTTTGGAAGTTTAAATCTTACTCTCAAAACACCATCTTCATAACTTGTTGAGATTATCTGGAATTTACCAATTTGTTTTGTCGATGAAACATGAACTCCGCTGCAGGGGCAGGCGTCATAATCACCAATTTTTATTATGCGAATCGTATCTCCGGCATCTTCCGGTAATTGCGAAAGTTTAAAGTGATTTATTGCCTCATCTCTTTGTAAAAACTCCTCAGTTACTTTAAGATCTTGTTGAATGATCTCATTAACTTTTTTGTTTAGCAGTTCAATTTCATCTTCCGAAAGATTACGGTCAAAGTGATAATCGCACTTTGATTTTTTTCTTTCAATATGATTTGAAAACGATCTTCCTTTGTTAAACATTCTAACCATAGTCTGATTAAGAATGTGCTCAGCAGAATGCATTTCAGGATTGTAATCTTTATTAGCCTTTACTTCGTTCAATTTTCCCTCGGTGTTATCCGGATAAAAATATGTTCTGATTTATACTATCAATCTGTTAGAATAAATGTTTTGAATTTTAGATTTTTCAACCGCTCTTTGTTTTGCTGTGTTTCTAAATCTCATCTGAGTATTTTTTTCTTCAGCAAATATAATCACACTTATTTTTATCTTCGAGTTATAAAACTATTTTTTTATTAAGGAAATATCTTAGCAGGAATACAAATGAATATTATTCGAAAAATTAAAGAAGCCTTTATTAAAAAATCTAAACCTTACTACTTTGCTGCGGGAGCGTTAAGTGTGCTTGGATTGATTTATTTGTCAGCAAATTTATCTTTTACAAACGTTGTTTACGGAAATACAGATCCGGAAACTGACGGTATATTTCCACAAGAATATAAAATAATTGCCCCTAAGGTTCCTGATAGTCTGTTTCTTTTTGGTGAAAGAATTCCTTTAGAAAATTTTGAAGTTTATGAAAGAGTTGACCGTGAAATCTTAGTAAATACTTATTGGCACAGTGCTACTATACTTGCGATCAAAAGAGCAGCACGATGGTTCCCGGTTATTGAACCAATCTTAAAGCAGAATAATATTCCAGACGACTTCAAATATCTTGCTGTTGTCGAAAGCAATCTGGATAATGTTGTTTCGCCGGCAGGAGCAGCCGGTTACTGGCAGTTTATAAAATCTGCAGCGGCTCAATATGGTTTGTTTGTTAACAATGAAGTTGATGAAAGATATGATGTTGAAAAATCTACTGCTGCAGCCTGTAAATATATCAACACAGCTTATACTATGTTTGGAAGCTGGACAATGGCTGCTTCTTCCTATAATGCCGGAACAAATGGAATCGAAAAGTGGAGCGGTATTCAAAAAGCCGCAAACTACTGGAATCTTGTTCTTAATACGGAAACTTCACGATATGTTGCAAGAATTATTGCAATGAAACTGATAATGGAAAATCCCGCTTCCTACGGTTACGATTTGAAGTCAGAGGATTTATATCAGCCGCTGAAATTTAAAGAAGTGGAGCTTGGTTCGTCGGTAACCGATTTTGCAGATTATGCAGCATCGCTTGGTATTAATTATAAAACCCTCAAATTATATAATCCATGGCTACGTGATACTTCACTTAAGAACAAAGAAAAAAGATCATATAAAATTAAAGTACCGGTAGAAGGGAGTATTAAAATAATTAAGGAATGATAATTTGGATTTTGTAAAAGGATAAACAGCTGATCGTGATAGTCATTAAAAAATAAGACTATAATATCTGCTGATTAGATCTTGCAATTCAGAAATATGAATATTTC
This sequence comes from Ignavibacteriota bacterium, assembly GCA_013285425.1. GTDB lineage: Bacteria > Bacteroidota > Ignavibacteria > Ignavibacteriales > Ignavibacteriaceae > IGN3. The sequence continues at coordinate 3,137,751 of CP053447.1, read as the reverse complement.
TTGAAACCCGTATAGTTTCTTTGCTTTCAAAATAAACAAGAATAGTCGGAACAGTAAAAACAGAAAGCTGTCCCGATATTTCTTTAGCTTCGTTTAAATCAATATAACAGAATTGAATTTGCGGAAAATTCTTTTCAATCATTTCAATTACTTTGGGCTTTAATACTTTACAAACATTACAATCGGATGTGCTTAAGTAAAAACAAACAGCAATGCTTGATGAGGAAATTTCTAAAAATTCTTTCAGGCTTTTAACCGGATTAATATTCATAAGATCTAATAATTATTGTTAACCGGATAATTATATAACCGTTTATCAAACAATTCTTTGAACTTTAGTTATACTTGATAAATTTTACTTACAAATTTAGTAATCATACACACCAAGGAAAACCGGTATGAAATCTTTTATTAAATATACATTAGTTGTTTTATTTCTTATTCCCTCATCATTTGCATCAGATCTGAAGATGCCAAAAGAACTAAAGAAAGCTTATGATAAGAATACCAGATCATTCGAAGGAAAACCCGGAATTAATTACTGGCAGAATTTTTCTGAATATAATATAAAAACAGATATTGATCCGAAAACAAGATTGCTGACAGGAAACGAACAAATTGTTTACTTTAATAATAGTCCCGATACACTTAAAAGCATTGTGTTAAAACTTTACCAGGATATGTACAAAAAAGGTGCGGCTAGAAATACTCAGCTTAATCCTGAAACTGTAACAGAAGGGATCAAAATAAACAAGCTATTTGTTGATGGTAATCCTGTTAGTCTTAATGTTAATGATAAATCAATCTCTTATTATGGTACTAATTTAATTGTAAAACTAAGTTCACCGTTGTCTCCTGAAGCTAAAATTACTATTGATATTGACTGGAACCTGACCATTCCGAAAGGTACAGATATACGTATCGGTACTTACGGCGAATCAACTTTTTTTGTTGGATATTGGTATCCTAAAATTGCTGTTTATGATGATATAAACGGCTGGGATTTGTTAAGCTACAATGCAGAGCATGAATTTTATTTTGATTACTCTGATATGAATGTTGAAATAAAAGTACCAAAAAAATTTGGTGTTTGGGCAACTGGAACGCTGCAAAATCCTGATGAAGTGCTAAATGATGTTTATCTGGACAGATATAAGAAAGCTCTTTCATCAGATGAATTAGTTAACATAGTTTCTAAATCAGACAGCGGAAAAGATATCTATAAATCTCAAAATGGATTTACAACTTTTAAATATTCAGCTAAGAATATTTCCGACTTTGCATTTGGAATGAGTGATTTTTATTTGTGGGAAGGAATAAGTATTGAACTTGAACCTGGAAAACGCGTTGCTTGTTTTTCTGCTTACAACCCTGTTTCAGATTTTTTTACTCAGGCAGCAGCAATTGCCCGAAGGAGTATCGAGTTTTTTTCTAAAGAAATGCCCGGCGTTACTTATCCCTATCCACAAATAACAGTGTTTAATGGTGATGGTGGAATGGAATTCCCGATGATTGTTAATGACGGACAATTTTCAAACAAGATAAATGATGTTTATGTAACAACTCATGAAATTGCTCATATGTACTTCCCTTTTTATGTTGGCACAAATGAAACCCGTTACGGCTGGATGGATGAAGGAATGGCATACTTTTTACCATGGGATCTGCAGTTTGAATTGTCAGAATATGATCACAGAACACGGGCAGCAGTTGGCTTTTCTAAGTGGGCAGGAAATGAGATGGATATTCCGATGATACTTCCCTCAATACTTTCCCGTGATCCGCATCTAAGTATTCTAAGTTACTATAAATCAGCATTGGCTTATGAAATGCTGGAATCTGCATTGGGCGATGAATTATTTAAGAAATGTTTAAATGAATTTATTACAAGATGGAATGGAAAGCATCCGACTCCCTGGGATATGTTTTACACATTTGAAGATGTAGCTAATCAGGATTTAAGCTGGTTCTGGAAACCATGGTTTTTTGAATCTCATATTCCTGATCTTGCAATTAAAGACGTTAAAAGTGAAAGCAATAAAGTAAGTGTGCTTGTAGAAAATATTGGTCAGCTTCCGGTTCCTGTTGAGTTAACCATAACTTTTGAAGATGGAACACAAACAAAGCTTGTCTCATCAACACAGATCTGGCAGAATGGAAATAAAGATATCTGGCTTGATGCTGATGTAAAATCAATAGTTAAATCTGTTGAATTGACAAATAAAAACATTCCTGATGCAGATGCAACTAATAATTTGATAAGAGTTGAACATTATGGGATGTAAAAGCTAAAAGAAGTTTACTCATGGATTATCTATTGGTCTTAAAATCGGAATTTTTATTAAAGACCTTTGCTGGTAGATTTCTGTTGAAACTGGCGCTGGTTTAGAACAGATGTAAGAAAATTAAATTAATAATTAAGAGGATTGAAATAATCCAATCCTCCTGATTTCTAATTGAACATTGTTAATTTATCATTATAAATTAATGATGGTGGTGTCCACCGGGACCGTGCACATGACCGTGAGCCAATTCTTCTGCGGTAGCATCTCTTACATCCAGCAGTTCCAAATCAAAATTTAAATTAATCCCGGCAAAAGGATGATTAAAATCAATTGTTATCTCATCATCATTAACCTCTATAATAGTAAAAGGCATTTGAACACCTTCCGGATTACTTGCCATATATTCCATTCCGACTTCTAAAACAAAATCCTTCGGAAAATTTTCTTTCCCGACAACCTGCACAATTTGTTCATTATAATTTCCGTAAGCATCGGCAGCATCCAATCTTAATTGTTTTTTTGTTCCAATCATCATTATGCTTATTGCTTCTTCAAGTTTTGGCAAAACCATTCCTCTGCCTGTAATATATGAAAATGGTCCGCCCTGATTTGTAGAATCCAAAACATTACCGGTATCATCTGTTAAGGTAAAATTTAATGTAACAACTTTATTTACTTCTATCGGCATTTTATATCCTTTTTGTTTTTAATTTACGCTGCATAATAGAGAAAGTGGAAGGAAAATAAAAAGAGAAATTAATATCATAGGAAAGAAATTAATTAGGGAATTTTTTCTGATAGTTTTAGAACTTTACCGAAATAGTTAAATTTGATCTGTAAAGAAACCCTGATAGTTAATAATATCCGGAAGAATTAAACTCCATTGAAAGAGTACCACAATATTAGGACTATTAACGGAAGCATTGATGTTACAGCAGCATCCCGTTTATTATCCGAACAACCGGAAGTTAAGCGTTTACTTATTGAAGCTGAATCTTCACTTGCGTATATAAAGATGAAATAAAATAATTGAATGAAAACTAACCTAATAAATATTATTTCAGACTCATTGAAACATTCAGAGTTAAATGAAATTAAAAAAGATTTCTCTGTCTTGCTCAAAGAAATTGAAAAGAGTAATAGAAACATTTTAATTAACAATGTTTCTGTTACAAAGGATTTTTTGTGCGGAGAAATAAATCAGATTCTTGAAACCCATACTATTGAACGGACAAAATATTATATCAAACGATTACTGAAAAGTTTAACAGAAGAAAAGCAAAGCAAAATTAATGATCTTAATCTTAACCGCTGGAAAGAATACGATGACCTGATAACTGATAGCTTGTGGATACTCGATAAGCGTGATAATACAGGTGTTCATCATGCCGGTTATTGGGGAAATTTTATTCCGCAGATTCCAAATCAACTTTTAAGAAGATATACGAAAAAAGATGAATGGGTTTTGGATCCGTTTCTTGGCAGCGGAACTACATTGATTGAAGCACAAAGATTGGGCAGAAATGCTGTTGGGATAGAGCTCTCAAAAAAAGTTTTAAACCAAACAAGAAAAATTATTTCTGAAGAAAGGAATCACCATTCTATTGAGCTTAAGTTTTTAAACGGAGATAGCTCTGAAATAAATTTAAAAAAATATCTGAAAGAATCGGGAATAAAATCTTTTCAATTTCAGATATTTCATCCGCCTTATTGGGATATTATTAAATTCAGTAATAATAAATCCGACTTATCTAACAGCAAATCAATAGAAGAGTTTTTAACTAAGTTTGGCGGTGTATTAGATAATTGTCTCCCGCATCTTGATAAAAAAAGATTTGCGGCTGTTGTAATAGGCGATAAATATTCTGACGGAGAATGGGTTCCTCTTGGGTTTTATGTAATGCTGGAATTTTTAAAACGAGGAATGATTTTAAAATCCGTAATAGTTAAAAATTTTGATGAAACCACCGCAAAGCGAAATCAAAAGGAGTTATGGCGTTATCGTGCACTTGCAGGCGGATTTTATGTATTTAAACACGAATATATTTTTTGCGTTTCAGAAGAAATGAATAGATGTAATCAAAAAGGTAGGCGCAAGCTTCAGCTTGCGGGATATGGTTACAAAATTATTAAATATTTAATATACTAAAAAGGTTGAATCCTGATTCATTTGTGATGCAAATATAATGGAATTATTGCTCAACCTAAAGGTTGAGGCTACCTTTTCAGATTCTTGAAGGCGGTCTGATTTAAATTTTTGTGGTTAAAATGAATAGATGTAATTTAAGGAGAAAGCTTCAGCTCGGATATGGTTACAAAATTATTAATATTTAATATCGTTTGCTCAACCTGAAGGTTGAGGTTACCGTTTTTCAGATTCATTTGTGATGCGAAATATAATTTGAAAATTATTGCTCAACCTAAAGGTTGAGGCTACCATTTTTCAGATTTATTTGTAATGTAAAATATGATTTAGAGGTTTTTGCTCAATCTAAAAATTGAGGTTACCGTAAACAATGAAACGAATAAGAGAAAACAAACATCGATTAGCTGCAGAAATTTACATTGGCGAAAGACCAATTGCTTTTACCTTGTGTTTAAAAGGAAGGGTAAGTTATTTCACAAATGAAAGTGCATTTAAATATTTTGAAAAAGTACTATTAGCAGAATTAAAACATTATAATTGCTCAGCATTTGTTTATTTATTTATGCCGGATCATTTGCATTTAGTGTTGGCGGGAAATGAACCTGACTCCAATATTAAAAAGTGCCTAGAGATGTTTAAACAAAAAACAGGATTTTATTTAAGTAAGAGCAAAGCAAATGTAAGCTGGCAAAAAGATTATTACGATCACATTTTAAGAAGTGAAGAAAATCTGGGAATACATCTAAAATATATACTCAATAACCCTGTTCGAGCTGGTATGGTGAACTATTGGAAAAAATATCCTTACATTGGTTCAACAGTTTATAATTTATATGAATGGGAATAGTGCAATTATTATGCGCTATTGCTCAACCTAAAGGTTGAGGCTACCATTTTTCTGATTCTTGCTGACGGATTTTATGTATTTAAACACGAATATATTTTTGTGTTTCAGAAGAAACAAATAGATGTAATTAAAAGGTAGGCAAGCTTCAGCTTAGGGATTAGAAAAACAAAATTATTAAATATTTATTATACGTTATTGCTAACCGAAGGTTGAGGCTACCATTTTCTGATTCTTGCACGGATTTATGTGTTTAAACACGAATATATTTTTTTGTTTTTAAAAAATAATAGATGTAATTAAAAGGTAGGCAACTTCAGCGGGATATGGTTACAAAATTATTAAATATTTATTATATATTGCTCAACCTAAAGGTTGAGGCTACCATCTTTCTGATTCATTTGTGATGTGAAAAATAATTTGGAAATTATTGCTCAACCTAAAGGTTGAGGCTACCGTCTTTCTGATTTATTTGTGATGCGAAATATAATTTGGAAATTATTGCTCAACCTAAAGGTTGAGGCTACCGTCTTTCAGATTCATTTGTAATATGAAATATAATTTAGAAGAAATAGAAATTGAATTAAAGAAAAGATTAATCTATCCTTATAAATGGGGACAAAAACAAAACGATAACTTCGATAAACAAACTAATTTTATTTATCACACTTTTTTGTTTGAAGAACTTCTTAAAGAGATTGAATCGAGATTTAAATCTGAAAAAGAATATGATCTTTATTTCAATTATTCAATAAACCGCTGGTATAACTTCTGGTCAGCACAGGCAGTTGAAGATATTTTTTGCTTACTGCCAAATGTTAAACCCGCCCGGGATAGCAAGGACAAATTGATTGACTTTACTATTCAGGGAGAAGCTTTTGATCATAAAACATCAATCTATCCGAAAAATTTTCCTTATAAAATTGATGAAGCAATTAAGAAAACTGACGAGCTGATTAAATGGCTTTATGAAAATCAATCACAGCAGCAGCGGAAACATCATAAAAACAGATTGTTTATTGTTCTTTATTCTGCCAGCGGAGAGCATTGGAAATTAAAAGCTGAAATCAGATGGCTGAAAGAAAGAATTGAAAACTATATAATTGGTTTCAATCCACACTACCTTTTAAAATTTAATTTTGAAGAAGGAAAGCCAACATTAGCAGACGTTATCTGGGCTGTAAAAGAAAACTAAATTTCTCTGGTTGAATTTTTTTTACTACCATCAATTGAGACCAGAATAAAAGACATAAAAAAAAATAAAGGCATTACTCGGAAGAACAAGTTTACCTGATAAACAAATATCAGCTTAAAAGCATTCCTTTATCTGGATCAATAGCAAGAAATGAAACAACTGTACATAGTGATGTTGATCGCACAATATTCTGGCATATTGTAAGCGCTTAATTTTCCTTATTAAAAAATCACTTCAGCAATATTTATAATAATTACTCTTTTAATAATTTCCCCGCCAATTCTGTCCAAAGAAATTTTTGTTATACCATCATTTTGATTGAAGTAAGATTCTGGTTTTACTATTTTCAATCAGAAGAAAATATAAAAATTACAATCATGAAAAAATTATTAATATTTGCCTTTATATCTATCCTTGCTTTCTTAATGCTGAACTGCGGAGACAGCAGCAAAGACAACAACGATTTTTCGGATAAAGACGCTTCTTCCGATGCTCAAAAAAGATATGGTATTAAATCAGCAGTTATTGAATACATAATAACAGGCTCGCAGGAAGGAACCAAAACTCTTTACTTTGATAAGTGGGGAATGAGACAAGCTGAATATACACGTTCTGTTCTGAATGTAAGCGGATTCAGTAAGCCAATTAATCTTGTTAACATTATTGATGGTGATTATCAATATATGATAAACATTGATCAGAACAGCGGAACAAAAACCAGAAATCCAATCTTAAAATCTATGGACGAATTAAAAGGTCAAAAAGGTTTTAATGAGTTTGGAGAGCAGATGCTTTTAAGTATCGGCGCAAATAAAATTGGAAAAGAGGAATTTCTCGGAAAAGATTGTGATATTTATGAAATGCGAAACATCGGAACGAAATTATGGGTTTGGAAATGGATTACACTAAAATCAGAAACAAACTCAAGAGGATTGGAAATAAACGTAACTGCTACCAGAATCAACGAAGGATCAGTTCCAAAAGATAAGTTTACAATTCCTGAAAAAATTACATTGAATGAAGTTGATCTTGATAATATTGAAAATGAAATGAGAGAAGAAAATAAATGATTTCATTTCTTCCGGTTGGCGGTGGAAATGAAATTGGTGCAAACTGTTACTACTTAAATCTTAACGGCAACGGAGTTATTCTTGATTGCGGTATTCATCCGCAAAAAACTGGGCTGGATTCACTCCCAAAATTTGATTTGCTTAATGATAAACCGATCGATTCCTGTTTAATCTCACATGCACATCAGGATCATATCGGTTCACTTCCTTTTTTGATAAAAAAGTTTCCTTACGTTAAAATTATTACAACTCCGCAGACAAGAGCTATTGCTGAGCTTGTATTACATAATTCTGTATCAATACTGAAAAAGGAAATTGATGATGAATCCTTTGAATTTTACTCACACGATGAAGTTGATCTTCTTATTAAAATGATTGAGTATAAAGAATATAGAAATCAGTTTGAACTTAATTCATATCATCAACTTAAAAATTCTGATGTTAATATTACTTTTTATGATGCCGGACATATTTTAGGTTCGGCAGGAATTTTATTAGAAAATAATAATTATAAAATATTTTATACCGGAGATATTAACCTTACCGATCAAACTATTCAGCGAAAAGCAAAGCTGCCGGAAGAAAAAATTGATACATTAATCCTTGAAACAACCTATGGTAAAACTGATTCAGATCTGCTTTTAAACTGGCAGGCAGAATCTTTAAGGTTTGCAGAAGAATCGAATAAGATTCTTAATAACAGCGGATCAATTTTAATCCCTGTTTTCTCTTTGGGAAAAATGCAGGAAATGCTGGCAACAATCTGGCAGTTGATGCAGAAAAGGAAACTTACAACGGTAGATATTTATACCGGCGGAATTGGAACGAAGATTAATCGGGTTTACGATTATAACAAATATGTTGTCAGCAGAATTGATAAGGAGTTTGAGCTTATTTCAATTCCACAAAAGGATTATTATGAAATTTCAAGCCCCGAAGATTTCTTTTCAAATCCTTGTATTGTTCTTGCATCGAGCGGAATGATGATAAAGAATACTGCATCATTCAATTTTGCTAAAAGATTTTTGAAACAAAAAGATTCAGCAATATTTATTGCCGGCTATATGGATCCTGAAAGTCCCGGATATACAATTGCAAATTCAGAGAGGGGGGATAAAATCCATTTAACTGATTTTGATGAAGCTGCAGAGGTTAAATGTGAAATAAAAAATTTCAAATTTTCTGCTCATGCACGTAGAGAAGATTTACTAAGGATTGTTGATAAACTTAAACCTGATAATGTAATATTAACACATGGCGATGATGAAGCAATTGATTGGGTTGGCTCATCAATACTGAAAAAATATAAAAGTATAAAAACTTCAGATAGCAGAAGTTGGGAAAGAATTAAAAATCTTTTAATTGCGTAAGGCAACAATTGATTTTTCTTTGTATATTAAAATTAAATAAATTCAATTTCCTTGCTAAATAGGAAATAAAAATTTTCTTTTATAAAAAAATTTTTTCAGGAGGAGAGCATAGTCTCATCTAAAAACAGGTCCAGGATAAAAATAGAAGCCTGGCGCCCTCGCACAACACGTCTTCTAAAAGAGTTTGGAAACACTAAATTACAGGAAATAACAATTGAATAAGTGATTGGCGGTGCAAGAGATACTCAAATGCCTCGTAACAGATATTTCTTATCTTGATCCGTTTGAAGGTATTCGTTTTCGCGGATTTACAATTCCCGAAGTTTTAGAGAAACTCCCGAAGGCTCCTAACGGTGAAATGCCTTATGTAGAAGGATTTTTCTTCTTCTTATTAACAGGTGATATTCCCTCTAAAGAAGATGTCGAAGAAGTTGCAGCAGAGTTTAAAAAAGATCTTCAGCACTTCAAAGTATGTGTTTGATATTTTAAGAGCGATGCCTGCCGATTCTCATCCGATGGTAATGTTCTCAACAGCTATCCTTGCAATGCAGCGTGAATCTGAATTTGTTAAAGAATATAATTCGGGTAAGCTAAAAAAGAATGATTACTGGGCACCAACTTACGAAGATGGATTTAACCTTCTTGCCAAACTTCCTGCGATTGCTTCTTTTATTTACAGACTGAAATATAAAAATGGGGATATAATTGCTTCTGATGCAAAACTTGATCTTGGCGGAAACTTTGCCCACATGATGGGTATAGCTAAACCTTATGATGATGTTGCAAGAATGTATTTTATTCTGCACAGCGATCACGAAAGCGGAAATGTAAGCGCACATACCGGTCATCTGGTTGCAAGTGCATTATCAGATCTTTACTATTCAATCTCTGCAATGACAAACGGGCTTGCCGGACCTTTACACGGACTTGCAAATCAGGAGGTATTAAACTGGCTGCACGGTGTTTATGATAAAATGGGCGGTAAAATTCCAACCGAAGAAGAAATGAAAAAATTTGTTTGGGATACATTACAGAGTGGACAAGTGATTCCTGGTTTTGGACACGCAGTATTACGAAAAACAGATCCTCGTTATATGGCTCAAAGAGAATTTTGCTTAAAACATTTACCAAATGACCCATTGTTTAAATATGTTGATCTTCTTTTCAAAGTAGTTCCTCCGATTTTATTAGAACAAGGGAAGGCAAAAAATCCATGGCCAAATGTTGATGCTCAATCGGGAGTAATTCAATGGTATTACGGATTAAAGGAGTATGATTTTTACACAGTTCTGTTTGCTGTGGGAAGAGCCTTTGGTGTAGTTGCAAATATTATCTAGGGGATCGCGACTTGGTTATCCGATTGAAAGACCAAAATCCGTAACAACATCAATGCTTGAGGAAGCGGCAGGAATAAAAAGCTAATTATCAATAAACAGAAGAGTTTATAAATTAAGAAGTCACGGAATACCTGTGACTTCTTTTTATTTTGCTAACGGTACAAAATACTGTAACAGCTACATAATTGAATAATAGTAAAACACATAAATTAAAATCTAAACCTTGTACCAACATATCCACCGCAATCCTGCAGATGAAAACTGCTTGGTCCTTTTGTTTTCGGTAGATGTTCCGTTTGATGTTTGAGTGATTGTACTTTCTGGTGTGATGAATGCGCCAAAATTGTAACCGGCATAAAACTCCCATTGAAGATCTTTCCATGGGTCTTACATAAGCTGAGGCATTAATTCCAACACCTAATCGTGATGCAGAGTATTCGTCTTTTGTTTCTGTGCCAGAAGTTGGCTTATTCGTTTGAGTTTCACTGTAGGATACATAACTTGCCCACCCACCGAGAGAATAATAAACCTGTTTATTCATTCCCATAGGATAATAATTATATCCGAGTTTTGCTCCTAGTTCAGTAGAACTGAACTCCTGCGTGCCGGCTGTGTTCTCAGATTTATCACTACCGATACCAACACTGCCAAGAAGATAAAGACTGGATTTTTTATTAAGGTAATAATCTATACCAAAGCCAGTTATATATTCGATTCCGGAGTGTATAGATCGTAGTTAAGCCTCATCAATTTTTTGCTTATCTACGGTAAAATCTTTACTCCACCTGAAGTTAAGTCCCCAACAGTATTCATCATCATCAGGCGATAGAGCGGCGGCATTTGTATTTTGTGCTGAGATTGAAGAAGCGGCAAAAAGGAAAGCGAGCAGTGAAAGAAAGAGATAATGCAGAAATGACTTTTGCATAATGACTCCTGTTTAAGTTGTAATAATTTATTAATTATTCCCCTGCCAAGTAAATCACTGGCGGCTAACATAAAAAACAGGAATAAATATTCCTACAGTACCGAAAATTTTTTTTACTCCAATTCTAATTGTCCTAACTGTTAGTTGTTAACTTTTATTATGTCAATGTCAGCGGAATATTAGCCCGGTCGGCAGGCTGCAAATAAATCTGCTAAAATTTATTTATATCTTCTTTTCTCTTGAAAGAAAAGAAGCAAAAGTTCAAGACTGAAAAACTTTTGCTAAAAATGAATTGCGTTACACTAAAGCCTCAAGCATTCGCTTTTACGTTTAACTTCATTCATTTTTTTACGCAAAATTTTTTATGTCTGTTTTCTCCAGATTATTTGATGTGTTTTATTTTTAATTTCAAATGGACAAGCACTATTCTTTTAATGAGCGGGATTCCAAGGCGGAAGAGACAGGTTACTCTTTAGAGGCATTGCTTTTCATGTGCAAAGACAGACACATTTTGAATTAATAATACTGTTGTTTACATATCTAAGTAGCTTTTGGACGCCTTTGCCGAGGTTTTTTATTATGTGTGTGTAAGATCATTGTAACTCGTACGCCATTATGACCAAGAAGTTTAGGTTTATTATTTCCTTTTTAAGATTGATTCTTCTATTGCATAGCGGCACAAAAATAATATCAGGATAGTGCTTATCCAGATATGTGGATACAAACTTGAGTTGTGTTGCCAATTGGCAATTAAACAAAATTTTCTGCTTGAATTTTTTGGGTCTGTTACGGATATTAAGATAGGAAATAAAAGGAATTGCCCAATAGATGAGTACGGGGGATTCCTTATAAGTATTAGTTATGTTACTGACTCAAATGAATATGGCAAAACTCATTTTAACTTTCATTCTTCTTTTAGCTAATTCTTTGTTCTCACAAATGAAGGATGATAACAGCTACATCAACCATAATAGAATGCAGAAACTTGATTCCTTGAAATTTGAGCTCTATAAAGAATTTAATTTAACTTATCAAGAGATTAAATCTATGTACTTAAATTCAATTGTAATGGATACAACTATTTATTCTAGTGATACAACAGAAGCAGAAACTGAAGGTAAAATATTAATTACAGATAGCTTATTAATTGGAATTGGTAAGTCTAGAAAAACTTCTGAATGGCATTTAAGAACATTATATTTTAAGTCACAAAATTACTTTTCTAAATTCAATTTACAACTGGACGAAAGCTATGATAGTTTTTTAACAAAATATGATAGCACTGATTCATACAAATCAAGCTCCGATAACAATGAGTTCATAAAATACTTTATCGATATCAAAGATACAGATGAGTTCATATATTTTACTGAGTTTACTTTTTATTTCGTAGATAGGAAGCTCAAAAATATAAGTATAGATTTTTTAGAAAATAGGTAACCTAACCAGTGGCTCAAGGTGACAGAGTAATCGCATTTGGCATTTCAGAGTTTTTCGGGTTAGTTGTTACGTGTAAAGGTTTTTGTTAAAGGTGCTCGTTCTATTTAAATAACTTGCAAACTGCACTTGCGAAAAAGATAAGTGCAGTTTGTTAAAACCCGCCTGCCGGCAGGCAGGTCTTTTGGCTTTGTCGTTTTAATCTAAATTGCTGTTATTGGCGGCGGGTTAGGCGCAACATCGTTAGCTGCATAATGAAAAGTAAGGAGATAAAAATGAAAACGATAAAATATTTCCCCTTATTCTTATTGGTGGTTCTTGTATCCTGCGAAGAAAAATCAAATCCGGTTTCTTCAGAAGTGAATTATGAGTATTTCTACAATAGTTGGACAAGATCTTATGAAGAAGAAACTAATAATGATTCAATAAAATTATTTCGCCCAAATGATTATAAAGAGTTTTCAACATCACGATATAGAGAAATACTCATATTTAAACAAGATAATACTTGCAGTTATTTAGTTTTAGCTCCAAATGATGCACATTATTTCCAAAGCGGAAAGTGGAATTTAATTAATCAAGAAAAAATATTATAACAATATTTGATTCAACAAATACTATCTACAAAAATTTCCAAATTACTGAGTTAAAACAAGATATTCTAAAGTTAATTATTGTCGATTAATTTATTAAAAGAAAAAACTAAAATAAAAAATAAAGTATGCAGCAAAGGCAACTAACAAGCCAATCAAACCAACTGCCTTTTCGCATTTGGCTATTGTTTAATTTATAAGCATTTAATTACGTTTTGGTTTTTTGTTAAGCATAGTTTGTAAATGAAAGCTTTGTTCTGATTAAAAGTTATTTCAAATAAATAAATTAGTTTTGTTGGGCTGCGGCTTAAGCACAACGCCGTTATACAAACATAAAATACACGATGAAAAAAACGATTTTATTTTTAATTATCTTAGGTTTCCAAGCTTTCCCCCAAGCTTTAGATACTTTAAAGATTTTAACCGGTTGTTTTTTTAGTGATAGCTCAATGTCTGACAGAATTATTGTAACAAGATGTATCCAAATTGACTCTTTCGTAATAGAAAACAGTCTAAGTACTTATGCACTTCCAAGACCGCAGCAAGATTTTTCATTTTATCTGAATAATATCAAATATGATCAATTGCAATTACAATGGTATGCAGATTATTCTTGGACTTCAATTTTAGACTTTGTCATTGATGAAAATGGTAATGTCAGTCAATTATATGTTAGAGATAGTCTTATTATACATTATGATGATAAGATTATAAAAGAAGAATTTCAAAAATTAAAATTCACACCCTGTAAATTTGAAAATAAAAATGTACCAGTTAAAGCAAAATTATATATAACATCCTATCCGCAGATAAGGGAATATTTGCCGGATAATATATCACCGGAAAAAGATTTTAATGAAGATGATTTGATAATATTGAACAAGCCGTTTATTGCAGAAAGGTATTCTGCCGGTAATCAGCGTAGAAAAGAAGCAAGAGCAGATATTGCCAATGGTTATGTTTTAATTATTCACGGTGGTATGTTAACATCTATTAACCCCCAAGTTGATAGCATTGCAAATACTTTTGGTTTTCACTTCATAAAAGGTGCGTGCACAGATGTATATGGTCGAGAAGAATATAACGATGAAGTCGCCAAATATTTAATTAAAAGAAATGGAAAAGGATGGTGGGATAGATTTCTTAACGAAGTTTCAAAATTAAATTTAAAAGAACATCAATCTTTACCAATAATTAATTCTAATTAGTTTAATAAAGTATGTATAATCAGCGCCTAAACACTGACCTTCATTTTAGTTGGGTGATTTTTTAATTTTTGGCGTTTGGTTTTAGTTAAAGATTTTGTTCTAAGTGTTCTCCGCCGCGGCGGATTAATTAATTAACCTGCCTGCAGGCAGGCAGGCTTGCCTTCGGTTTGTACTGAACAAGTTACAAACCTTCGGCTAAATATTTGGCAATGCGTTTTAGTTTGTCGCACTTGTTATGGTCGGCGGGTTAGGCGCAAAGGCGTTAGGCACCCAAGTTTTATAATTAATTTTGTCAAAGGTAATTTTATGAAACCAGAAACAACTTTATCATTAATTAAAGAATTAGATAAAATTAAAAGCAATTATTCTAAGAATAGTTATTTCAAAGCCTGGACTGGTTTGTTTGTCGCTATAATTTGGTTAGCCCGATTATATTCTTTTGCATTTGAAAAAGAACACGTTCAAGCTTTTAATTGGTTTTATGCTTTTATGTTTATCATTCCATTAGTTATGCTCTTACAATCTTTTTACATCATTGTACGGCATTTAACAAATAAAAAGTTTTCTATTCTTTTTGAAGCAATACTCGAAAATAAAAAAGAAAATGATAATTAGTATTTCTATAAGTATTAATTACAAACATAAAATAATTTAATCACTGTGGTTTTTATTAATACTTTATTTCAGGTGCCTAACAAGCACCTCAATGCCGACCACCATTTTAGTTGGGCGGATTTGAGATTTTGTTCTAAGTGTTCTCCGCCGCGACGGACTAATTAATTAAATCTGCCTTCGGTGCTTGAAGAAAAGAAAGTTAAGTACCTACGGCATAATCATCAGCAATTGTGTTTTACTCGGCTTCCTTGTTATGGGCGGCGGGTTAGGCGCAATGCCGTTAGGTTGTTAAAATCATAAAAGGTATACGAGATGAAAAAAATATTTTTGTTTGGTCTTTTGGTAATATTCATAAACGGTTGCAAAGAAAAGATAACCGAGACAAATATGGAAGATGTTGATCCACTTAAAAATGAAATTATAACAAGCTTTCAACTGCTCGATTCAAATAGCGTATCCAAGACTTTATTTTCAAAAGATGAAAAATTATTCATGTCAATATTAATTAGAAATGAACTCTATTATGATTTAACCTATAATTATTATGGACCACTTATGAGTTTTGAAATTTGGAAAAATGATTCACTATTTGCGACTGATTTTGATTATTTAGGATTTGAGATTGTTACTGAAACTCACACATTAAAAGTGGGAAACAAATTAAATATAAATGGTTAGCTCCAAATAGTTCTGGAAGATATGCGATGAACGATTTGGTTGTCTTAATTCCCGGTAATTATGTGGCAAAATTTAATCCTAATACTCCAATATTTTTTAATGAACAACAAGTTGAATTTCAACCAATAGAATTTGAGATAATAGAATAAAATGTATGTTAAATGTAAGGCAAACAACCTAACCCGTGGTTCAAGCCGACAGCGAGTTCGTATTTGGCATTTTAGAAATTTTAATGTTAGTCGTTCCGTTTCGGCAAACTTGTTCTAAGTAGTTCTATTAATAATTAAAATTATGCAAACTGCACTTGCAAGAAAAAAATAAGTGCAGTTTGCTAAACCTGCCTGCAGGCAGGTCTTTGGCGTTGTCGTTTTAATCTGCATTGCTGTTCTGGGCGGCGGGGTAACTACACAGCGTGTAAGAATATTTCCTTCTCCATTATTAACACACGATTATCAAACTCAAACCCGCTTTCACTATCATCAACAGGTTTCCAGCAATCTTTACCAATTGTTTTTATTATATTCCTTAAGAAAAATTTTATTCTCTAATAAAAGAGTTTAATACTATGAACCAGTCTTTATCATTATTAAAAGAACTGAACGAAAAACTACCAGGGGGCAAGGCTTCTCTTGAGCAGAACGAAATAGATGATCTTCTGAATAAACTGATGATTGAATTGAATAATGATATTAAGAATAACACTCTTAATCAGCCTGAGTTTTCGGAAGTGTGGCAAAGTATTCTAAATGGTTTAACTGCCGGCGGAATTTCAGAAGACTTTATGAGTAATATGGACAAGGATATGTTTTTTGAGTTTGGAAATTACCTCGCCTCTGATTCTGTTAGTTCAAATGATAAAATCACTGCAATAATTCACAGCTACCTGAATTTTTTCCGTTATTCTTTCTTTCTTCAGAAGATTTATAATGAAAGAAGATGGGATAATCTTATTAAGCTGCTGATTGATAAAAGCAGCTACACTTTTGATGTGATGTTTAATCAAAGAGTTGAGCAGTACAAAAAGAAAAATCTTTTCAGAATAATTAAAGGCGGGCAGACAATAGATTACTCCTAAAAAAAACATCAGAGATTGTTTCCGTTTACAGTTTATCTATTCAGAATTTATTGTATGAAATTAAAGATGAGCAAAAGTTTACAGCATTTCTCCTCGAAAACAGTATTGAAATGTCATTGCTTGATCTTGCATGTTTAACAAGCGGAATTGTAAATGTTATGATTCCTGCAAATTCGGTTTCCGAACACATTCAGTTTATTCTTAATCAAACCAAATCTCAGATACTTTTTGCAGATGATGAAAAACAGCTTGCAAAAATAAGAGCAATAAAAAATGAAATACCATATCTTAAAACAGTTGTTCTGATTAAAGGCAATGCTGCAGAGGATTGGGTAATCAGTTTTGATGAATTTAAATCCCTTTCTTCACATCATACAAAAACAAATAAGGTAAAGATAAAACCGGATTCACTTGCAACAATAATGTACACCTCGGGTACAACAGGCGAACCAAAGGGTATAATGTTTTCGCATACCAACATTGTTTATAAAAGATTCTGCCGCGCAATGGCAATTCCCGGCATCGGCGATAGCGATCGTTACCTTGCTTTTCTTCCGCTGTATCACACATTTGGAAGATGGCTCGAAATGGCCGGTGCAATTTTCTGGGGCGCTGAATATTGTTTTATGGAAAATCCATCGGTTGAAACAATGATTGAAAATATGCGTTTTGTAAAACCGAGCATTTTTATTTCGATACCCAAAAAATGGATACAGCTTTTTGAATATATAACAGCACGGGTTGATGTCGAAACAGATGACGATGATAAAATAAAATCTGTTGTTGTTGATGCAACCGGCGGAAATTTAAAGTGGGGACTTTCAGCAGCAGGATTTTTACCGCCTGATGTGTTCAGATTCTTTCAGCGTTATAGTGTTGAGTTGATGAGCGGTTTTGGAATGACTGAAGCAACCGGCGGAATTACAATGACACCGCCGTTTCAATACAGAGAAAACTCACTCGGCAAAGCACTTCCGGGAATTGAAATCAAACTTGGTGAAGACGGCGAAATTTTGATACGGGGATCCTATGTAATGTTAAATTATTTTGATCAGAAAATTGAACAAACATTTGAAGCCGATGGATGGTTTGCAACCGGAGATATAATGAGAATGGATAGCGATGGATTTATTGAGATTATTGATCGTAAAAAAGAAATATATAAGAACGTAAAAGGTGAAACGATCGCTCCTCAAAAAATCGAAAATCTTTTCAGGGATTTTGAATTTGTAAAACAGGTATTTCTTGTCGGTGATCATAGACCATTTAATACTGTACTTATCTTTCCCGATCTGAAATCTGTTAACTCTCCTTTAATTAATATGGGCGAACATCAAAGGCAGGAATATTTTTCAAATGTTATAGTATCGGTAAATAATTTTCTTGCACCATTTGAAAGAATAGTTGATTTTAAAATTATCAGCAGACCATTTGATGATGCACACAACGAGCTTACTCCGAAAGCAACATATAAAAGAAGAGTAATTGAAAATAATTTTGCTGACATTATCCAGTTGATGTATGAAAAAGATCATCTGGCTCTGGGATTTGGCAAGTATGAAATCAAAGTTCCGAACTGGTTTTTAAGGGAAAAGGGTGCGTTGAGCCGCGATATTTCCATTAACTCAGATTTATTATCAATTCCAAAACTAAGTGCTATGCTTAGTGTAAAAGTAATTGATGATGAGAAAAAAATATTTCAAATCGGAAGCTATTCATATCAAATTAAAACTAAGCAAATTGATCTTCAGGATATTTTTACAAATCCGTTTTATTGGTTGGGAAATACAGGGGTAGTTGAATTTACAGGCTCTGGAATATTTCGCTGGTTCAGAAAATCTGAATACCAAAAGGAACTTGAATTTATTAATCGCATCTCGGATGTAAACGTTAACGATGCAGAAATAAAAAATTTTTATGAAATGCTTGAAGTAAAAGAAGTTTCGATACCGGGACTTCACATTGCAGCAGTTTTGCTTCAGTCCAACGATGATAAGAAAATTGAGAAATCAATTGAATATTTTTCTGATATACTTAACGATGTAAACTCCACACATTATAAACTTGCTGTTGAGATTGTTTTCAGACCCAATATCATTCAGAAGACTGAAACAAGAAGAAAGATTTTTCTTAGTGCTTTGCAAACGTTTAGAAAAGAAAATTTTCAAAAATTATTAAAACTTTATGTTTGTTCAGATAATTACTTTTTAAGCAGCGAAATAATAAATGCAATTGATAATATCAGCAGAGGGGATGAAAATTTAAGGGAAATAGAATCTGTTTTAGAAGAGCTGATTTCAGCAATTAACCCGGAAACACTTCTCGACAAGACATCAATCCCGGGTTTATTTAATCTGCTTGTAAGTTACGGGGCAAATCATCCCGCAAGCTATGAAGGAATAAGAAGATTCATTTTGCAGTTTGAATTATACGGCTCAATAAAAGACCTGCGTCAGCTTGCACGAAAATCACGGCTTGAGTTAAGACGTTTGTTTACAAACTGGCTGGGAGAAGTGCCGCGTGTTTCAATAGATCCTGAAACCGGTGAAGAATACAGATGGTCTGATGTATTAATATTTGATGAATCAATTTCTGATAGTGATAAAAATATTTTAACAAAAGCACTTTCTGAAAGACAAATTATAAGAGAAGCGGTTTTTCTTATTTCAAATGGTGTGCTTATATCACTTAATAATATTTTACCTTCGGGAATCTGGATAAGTAAGTTTTCAGAAACCAAAAGAAGGTCTGTATTTCGATTAACAATTCAGACTCGCTTTTTGGGCGGATTTGATATAGCTATTCACTTAAATCATACCGATAGCGCAGAAGTTATTGAAGAAGAAGGTAAATGGAAGGTTATCGCCGGCACTGATATTATTGAAGAAAAAATAGCGGCAAAATACGGCGGTCTTTGGGAAGACTTTAATTTATGGACAGAGGAGTTTGTTGGTGATGAATCAATTGAGAGATTTATGAGGCGCGAATCAAAGAGAAACGATGCAGTAACAAATGAAAAGCTAAGAAATCTCTGGAAATTTTTTGTATGGAATGCCTCTGCTGCTTATGTAAAATTCTGGAAACTTTCTGAAATGAAGACCGAGCTTGCCGAGATCAATATTGATACTGTTGTTGTTTCGCAGCATGATTATCAGACTAAATGTATAATTACTTCTTTTTCGCAGAGAAGAAAATCAGAGTCAATTCTTTCTTTTGTAATGAACTTTTATGAAAAGTTTGTTAAACCTGCAGAAGAAAAATACCCGCTAATAAAAAAGCCTTCTGTCTGGAACGCTGTATTTTCAGGCATCATCGAAGCACTCGGTATTGATGAAGGTATTAATCTGATAAATAAATTCAGAAAAGAAGTTGAAAAATCCGACTTAGCAATTAAGGATAATATAATTTACAGGATTCAATCCTTAATGAATAATATTAAAGAACATGGTTACCTTCCTAAACAGCTATACTTTGCAGTTAAAAGATTTCACAGGTGGTTTGAGCTGAACAAAAACGCATCATTATCTGCTCAGGCAGAAATGATATACGAGCTTTATGATACTTATCACTTATTTGATCTTGAAGAAAATTATCCGGCTGTAAGAGCAAGATTCTTCTTAGAAACTGTTTTTTATTCTTCATCTCAGAGATTTAAAAATGTATTGCGCGAACTTGTAAGAAAACAAAGACACAGAAAAATTTCAAAAGAAGAATCATTAAAGCTCATCACGTCGTTAAATTTTGAGTTTGAGCTGGATAAAAAAGAAACATATTTTATTACACGACTTGGATATCCACATCTTAAACCAACCGATTCGGCAGCACTGATTAAGATAAAATCCGAAGTTGCCGGACATCCTAATCTTGTAGTTCAACTGCGCGATGATGATGGAAATGCGTTTACAATTAGAAATCCTATAAGTCCGAAAGAAATTTCAAAGTTATATCAGCTTTATCTTGAAGAAAATTTAAGCGTTAACTTCAGAACAGAGCATGAATTTCTTGTTGCAGTATCAGACAGGGGATTTATAATCGGCGGCGCTTTTTATTATCGAAGCGATGAAACAACAGTTCACATGGAAAAGATTGTTGTTTCTAATCGTTACAGAAGAAAAGGTATAAGCGAAGGAATTATGAAAGAGTTGTTTAACAGAATGAAATCTGAGAATTATAAATTTGTTACAACCGGCTTTTTCCGTCCGGAATATTTTTATCGTTTTGGATTTAAAATTGAAAGAAAATATTCGGGACTTGTAAAAGAGCTTTGATGCAGGAGTAAATATTATGAGACTAATAGCGATATTATCTTTAATTGTTATAAATCAAATATCTTTTTCGCAAAGCGATGATTGGGCTAATCTTAACAGATACAGAAAAGAAAATTTAACCCTTTATCCTCTATCAGAAAATGAAAACAGAGTTGTATTTATGGGGAATTCTATAACTGAGGGATGGAAAATAGCTGATCCGGATTTCTTTACAGAAAATCACTTTATAAACAGAGGGATAAGTGGACAAACTACGCCGCAAATGCTGATTAGATTCAGGCAGGATGTAGTAAATCTTAAGCCAAATGTTGTAGTGATACTTGCCGGTACAAATGATATTGCCGGAAATACCGGTCCATCAACACTTGAAATGATAGAGGATAATATTTTTTCGATGGTTGAAATTGCTAAAGCAAATAATATAAAAGTTATTCTATGTTCTGTCCTTCCCGTATTTGATTATCTGTGGAGGCAGGGAATCAATCCATCAGAAAAAATTATTGAACTTAATAAGAGAATAAAAACATATTCGCAAAATAATCAGATTGTTTATGCAGATTATTTTTCTGAAATGGCAGATGAAAGAAATGGATTAAAGAAAGAATATTCTAAAGACGGGGTTCATCCAAATGCAGAAGGATATAAAGCGATGAAACCAATTATTGAAAAAGCTATAAGGTATTCGCTGCAGTCCGAATAACACTAATAAAAAAATGATAGCATACAGCTCGATGCTATTTCAACTGAGATTATATCTGTTAATTCTTTTATTACCTTTATATCATGCTCCTCTTATACTATATAATAAAAATTAAGCTGATCAAAACTCACTAATCCTTACTAAATCAAAGACAGATTATGTGTAAATAATAATCGTCTTAATCTCTTTGGTTTATTAACAGCTAACGATTGCCCCTTTAGTAACAGGATTATTTAAAAATAAAATTGTTGTTTGAACAGACAGGCAAAAGGGATATTTTAACCTGTGCGTGTTTTTATTTTTAAATTATAACAAAGTCACTTTATCACCAAATACCTGGAGATTGCTTATGAAAAAGTTTTTACTTTTCACTTTTCTATTTAGTCCCTTGGTTTTTTGTCAAAGCATAAATATGAATATTAATTTAACAGATGGCAGCACCGTATCATTTTCTGTTAATGATATTCAACGGTTAGAATTTGGGGAAGCTACGGATATAAAAGATTTTGAAAATCTGAAACAGGTGATTGAAACATTTAAAGTTTTGCAGAACTACCCCAATCCATTTAATCCTTCTACCACAATTACATATCTGATACCAAGCACTTCAAATGTTAAAGTTTGTATTTATGATATTAACGGACAACTTGTAAAAGACCTGCTCAATGAAACTCAGAATGAAGGAGAATATAAGATAATCTGGAATGGAACTAACGATAAAAATATTAGCGTAGTAAGCGGAGTATATATTTATACTGTAAGCAGTAACGAGCAGATAATTTCCAAACAAATGATTTTACTGAAATAAGCGAGATTTAAAAAATGAAAAAAGCTCTATTCTTATTATTTACAATTATGATTTATTCCATTTCATTTCCGCAGGCTCTTAATGTTATAAAAAAAGATGGACAGACTCAATCTATTAATCTTCAGGATATTAATAGCATTACTTACAGCAAATTACCAGGGATGAATGAACAGCAATTACTGCAAAACAAATTAGTAATCTATACTAAAACAGAAACAAAGGATTTATTTATTCTTGGGATAGACAGTGCATACTTTAACCAAGAAAGAACCAAAATATTTTTCCAGACAACTTATGAACTTGATCAGTTTAATCTTACCGATATAGATAGTATTACTTTTGAAGTTATTACGGATTCAACAATTTATATTACTTATAATGACAGCATTGCCTCTATAATTAATCCATTTGTTGGGCGCGGAGTCTCGGTTAGTTTATCAGGTGCTGATGTAATCGTTACTGCTAACTCTGGTATTGAAAATATCGATTATGTTTTAAGCGGAATCACTTCTGATGGTATGTTTAAAATTTACTCTGATAAAAAACTTAATCTCCATTTAAGCAATGTTCAAATTACGAATAACAATGGTCCGGCGATTAATATACAATCCGGTAAACAGGTATCTGTATTTCTTGAAAATGGAACACAGAATATTTTAACAGATGGAGTAACTTATGCAAATGCGCCGGCAGGCGAAGATCAGAAGGCGGCTTTTTTCAGTGAAGGACAGCTTGTCTTTTACGGAAACGGTGGTCTTACAATAAACGGGCGCGGTACAAATCAGCATGGACTTGTAAGTGATGATTACATTGTAATAAATCAGGGTAATATTATAATCAATAGTGCAGTTAAAGATGGAATCAATGTGAACGATGGTTTCTTTATGAACGGCGGGTCAGTAGATATCAAATCAAATAGCGACGGCATTGATGCAGGTGAAAGTTTTATTGAAATTACCGGCGGAATAGTTAAAATTCTGAATACTGCTAATGATAAAAGTGCTATTAAAGCAGATGGTGTAATCAATATTACAGACAGTGATTTAAATATTACTGTTCAGGGAAATCAATCAAAAGGCATAAAGTCTAAGGAAAGCATTACACTTGAAAATAGTTCTGTCAATATTATAACATCGGGTGGAGTTGTACTAAATCCTTCCGGTTCTGGATTTGATCCCTCTTATTGCACTGCTATCAAAGCTGATCTGGATATTGTTGTCATTTCTTCTGATATTATTATTGCTGCAAGCGGCTCTGCCGGAAGGGGAATTTCCTGTGACCGAAATTTTATTTTTAACTCCGGCTCTCTTAATATAACCTCAAGTGGAGATGGAGCCGCATACACTAATCCGTCAGGTCAGCAAGATGCTTATGCGGGACATTGTATTAAAACAGATGGAAGCCTAATGGTTCTGGATGGAGAAGTCACTCTGTATAATTCTGGAAAAGGCGGTAAAGGAATTAATGTCGATGCAAATATTCTTATTGGATCATCAACAACACAACCAACAATAAATGTTACTACCACCGGTCAGAAAATATTTATCTCGCAGAATAATTATGCTGAGGCAAAAGCAATTTCTGCCGATAGTACAATCAGGATTTTTGATTGTGATATTACAATCAGCTCTGCAGATGATGGAATAAAGTCAAAGGATTCCCTGATTATTTTCAATGGGACAATTAATATTACTCAGTCATTCGAAGGACTTGAAACTCCTAACTTAATAATCAATGGCGGTGATATAAGTGTTAAAGCCAGCGATGATGGATTAAATACAACCTATGGTGTTGATGGGGAATTTAATGATGGAAGTAAGCTGATAATAAATGGAGGATATATTTTTGTAAGTTCATCCCAAGCTGATGCAATTGATGCGAATGGTGATATTTATATTAATGGAGGTGTAATTGTTGCTCACGGTCCGGATGCATCCGGATTTACTCCTGAGGTTGGACTGGATTTTAATGGTGAGTGTAAAATATCAGGCGGTTTTATTGTTATCTCAGGAACAAATTCAATGTTAACCCAGGCGCCGAGCAGCTCATCAACGCAGCGTTCAGTTCTGTTAAAATCCTTCTCAGGTCTTTCTGCCGGAACTTTGTTTCATATAGAAGATTCAAATGGAACTGATTTATTAACATTTGCACCGATGAGAAAATACTATTCAATTATATTTTCAGATTCGCGGCTTAATGCAGGAGGGCAATATAAAGTTTACATAAACGGAACCTACAACGGCGGAACAGTTCGCAGCGGATTACATACAGGCGGAACATATTCAGCAGGAACATTAAAAACAACATTTACCCAAACAAACATGGTACAGGTTGTAAATTTTTAGTCTTTCTTAGGGAAGACAATTTAGAGAAAGTAAAAACAGCCGGATAATTATTGAGTCCGGCTTTTTATTTTAAAATTCATTGGTGAGATTCGGTATGTGAATAGTATTTGTGGAGAAAATACCTGCTTTTCTTCCTTGGATACTTTAATAAAATTGTAAAAAAAGATAAACACTTTCACCACAGCTATATTACCGCTTATTTTTAATAAAAGCCTCAAAACATCAAAATTTTACAAAATACTAAATTTTATTTGCATTTGTGCTATTAAAATGATATCATTCCGATAGCAAATTTAGAAAGGTTTTCAAAATGGAAAAAGTTACTGAAAAGACAGCATCAAAGATGAATGGGTTTCTTATCCTATTTGTCTTATTAATTCTTATTGTTCTTGATATCTATCTTCTTGCTTATGGAATACAGACTGACAATACAGATATCTTTTGGTTTTTTATTCCGCTTGTGCTTATAACTTTTATTACCTTGGGTGGATTTATGATTGTTCAGCCAAATGAATCAAGAGTTCTGATACTTTTCGGAAAATATACAGGCACAGTTCGTCAATCTGGTTTTTGGTGGGTTAATCCTTTTACTGTAAAAAAACATGTTTCATTACGTATAAGAAACTTTAACAGCGAAAAGTTAAAAGTAAATGATCTTCACGGCAATCCAATAGAGATTGCTTCCGTTATTGTCTGGCGTGTTATAGATTCTGCACGTGCAATATTTGATGTTCAGAACTACGAGCAATTTGTTGCTATACAAAGCGAAACAGCAATTCGTTCGCTTGCATCAGAATATCCTTACGATGTTAGTGATGAGGAAAAAGCCTCATTACGGGGAACTCCGCTGGAAATAGCGGATAATCTTAAAAAGACTTTACAGGCAAGATTAGAAATTGCCGGTGTTGAAGTTATCGAATCAAGGATAAGCCACCTTGCTTATGCACAGGAAATTGCACAGGCAATGCTGAGAAGACAACAGGCACAAGCTGTTATTGCAGCAAGGCAAAAAATTGTTGAAGGCGCGGTCGGTATGGTTGAGATGGCTCTAAAATCATTAAGTGAGCAAAAAATCGTTAGCCTTGATGAAGATAAAAAAGCAACGATGGTAAATAATCTTATGGTTGCGCTTGTTTCGGAGACATCCGTACAGCCTGTAATTAATACCGGAACATTATATCAATAATGAATATGAAACCGCTTTCAAGTTATATTGGTGAAGAACTGGTTCTGACACAACCATCATTATTAAAACGGAGATATGAATTTAATTCATCATCAGAGTTGCTGGCACAGATGTTTTTTCCAAAGCTCTTTAGTTTAATGGCAACTGTTGACTTCTTTGATACCAAATACGAAGTATTTAAGCCGAATTTATTTAAATCAGAAATTGGAATCAGAAAGTTTGGTAATGAATTATCTTTTGCTGCATTAAAAACTAATTTCTTAAGAACCAAAGGAACAATAGTTTTACCCAAAGGTGAAATTATAAATCTTAAATTTGGTGCGTTTAAAAGAATTTGCGAAATTTATTCTGAGATGGATGAGTTGCTGCTGGAAATAAAGAATGTTTTTTCTTTAAAGAATAAAAACACAGTAACAATTATTAAACCGTCAGTAATTATTGATGAAAACCCATGGATAATAATGATGGTTTGGTATTTTTTAATTGAAAGCAGAAAAAGCGGAGCAGTATATTAACGAAGAAGATTAAAAATGGCAGAAAAGAAAAAATTTTTATTAAGAATAGATGAAAGAGTTTATGCCGCCCTTGAAAAATGGGCGGCTGATGATCTGAGAAGTATTAATTCTCAAATAGAGTATTTACTGACTGATTCGTTAAAGAAAAGCAATCGGCTGCAACCAAATAATTTATCAGATGAAAAAGAACATAAAACAACTCCAAATGACGATTAAATAACTGCTAAAATACCGCTAACCTCAAAAAACACTAAAATCTGGGTTTTCTTTCTTGGGTAGAGTTAATGTATTTCTTAAGTTTGTCCTAACGATTTTTCGTAGGTAATATTATGAAGCAATTTAAAATATTTTGTCTTTTCATTACAGGTTTCTTCTTCTATAACTGTTCCTCACTCACGTTAACACCGGCAGAATTTGGATGGCCTTTGGAGGCAGTTTTAAAAATAGATAATCAGGGATTTGTAAAGGAAGAAAGACACTCTATTTATTTTAATACAAAAGAATTATTTCTTGAAGAAATGAAAGACTCGCTTGGCTATGCAGGTAAAACATTAAGATTAATAAGAAATAATGAAGGTTATTATCTTATGACTGCGGCTGATTTTAAAAACGTTTATGTCTTTGGTGCGGATAAAAATTCTTTTGTTCTTGAGAATAAAATTCAAATAAATGAAATCGGGATGCCGGATCCTGTATTCAACCAAAGATCTCTGTTTATAGAACTAATCACAAATGGAAAGTCTTATAGATTAACCTCTGATGGAATACAAGGAGGAGATTAAATGATACTATCAAAATTAAAAAATTATATTTTGTTTTTTGTCTTACTGTTTTCTTCAGCAGTTTTATTTGCACAATCTGATTATGAAATGGTGCAGAGTTTTAAGGAAAGAAATATTAGTTTGTCCAATAGTATAAAAGAGGCTAAAAGTCTTGATGAGCTTGATAGTTTGAGATTAGAGATTGATAATTTTAAAAGAGACTTTGCTGCAAAAAAATTCCTGCTTGACCAGAGTCTTTATCCTGAGAACTTTTTATCCACAATTGATAACTTAGTTGCATCTCTTGAATTACGACGTGATGATTTTACAGAGATTGATGTTTTAAAAACCGAAGTAACAGCATTAAAATCAGAGGTTGACCTGCTGAATAAAAGAAACAATGAACTTCTTAATCGTATCAGCATTTTGGAAACACAAAAGAGAAAAGATGCTGCAACAATCGATGAATTGGAAAAACTAATTGCTGATTTGCGGATAACTGTATTAAAACGCGATCAACTGATTTTTACTATTGTTGATAGTCTTACTCCTAAATTAGCCGGCGATGTCTCCTCTATGACAAAGCGGGATAAAGAACAAGTCTATTCACAAATAGAAAGAAACAATCTTCTTGCAACTATTAAGAAATCTTTGAGAGATAACAGCCGATTTCTCGAGGTTACATCTCTAAAGGTTGAAGACCTTGATGAAGTTAGAAAACAGCAGGAAAATTTTGTTAATATGTGGAATAAAATCGGACCAAAGCTTATTGATGTATATGCGGGCAAAAAGGAAAAATCTGCTGAGCTAAAAGAAATTGATAACTTGCTG
The DNA here is from genome assembly GCA_013285425.1 of Ignavibacteriota bacterium. Classification (GTDB taxonomy): domain Bacteria; phylum Bacteroidota; class Ignavibacteria; order Ignavibacteriales; family Ignavibacteriaceae; genus IGN3. The sequence goes on along the minus strand of CP053447.1, from coordinate 3,109,559 downwards.
ACTGTATGGGCTAACAGGATAAAAAAAGAAGCATGGGAATCTATCAACGAAGAATTTTCGTTACATAACATTAATTTGCAGGAGTTTAACAACGGCAATGATTTTACCAATATTCTTACAAAATATATTTCTGATGAGATTAAGAATTTCGGAATTAAGAATAAAGAAGAGTCAGAAAAAACCTTTACTGCATTTACAGACAGCGTTTGGTTCAAATCTATTTCTCTGGAATGGATGCCTTATCTGTTGAACAGCAAACTTTTAACAACTGAACAAAAAGATGAGATAGAAAAGAAAATTTCTGAATGGAAATCTGTTATGACTCCCAAAGATACTCTATGGCTTTATGCTGTTATAGGATTGGCAGTATTATTTATTGTAGCTCTGTTTTTCATTCTCAGAAAGAAAAAAGTTTCACCGGAAGCATAAAATTATTTTTAAGCCTCTTTTACAGAGGCTTTTTTATATGTGAAAATTAAAATGTGCCCGGATAATTCTGACCGTTTTTGTTCATTAGTTCATTTGCAAGTTTCAAGTAAGCCACTGAGCCTGGTGATTTTACATTAAATAACATAGTCGGCTTTCCATAAAATTCTGCTTCAGAAATCGTGGTACTTTTTGGTATTACTGTATCAAGCATATCTGAGCCAAAATTACTATAAAGAGCATTTTGAGTTAATCCCCACGCCTTTGTGTTTTTTTCAAACATTGTAAGAAGTATCCCTTCAACAACCAATCTTTTGTTAAGATTTTCTTTTACCAAACAAATGTGGCTATACATTTTTTTTAATGCAGAGATTGAAAATTGACCGGCACGGATTGGAATTAAAACAGAATCTGATGCTGCAAGAGCAACCGTTGTTAAACCTTTTAAATACGGGGGACAATCAATAATAATATAATCGTAATGTTCCAGGGCATATTGATTAAGGATATTTTCAAACAAATGTATGTTTCGGGTAAGTCTGCTTATTCTTTCCTCAACTTCTGCCGAGTTTATGCTGCAGGGAATAAAATCAAGCATTTGTAATTCAGTATGATGGATTACTGAATCTATATGCTTAATAAAACTTATTACCTGAAAAATATCTCCTTTAAGTTTTTCGGTATCAAAGCCAAGCGAAACTGAGCAGGCTCCCGAAGGATCGAAATCAATTAATAGTGTTTTCTTCTCTGCAATGGCAAAAGCCGCAGCCAGATTTACTGCTGTTGTAGTTTTTCCGACGCCGCCTTTAGGCACAGCAACTGTAATTTTTTTGCCCATAAATTTTCGTGCTGAAGAAATATTATGTTAATTAATTGAATGTGCTATAAAATTATAATTTTACTTTTCTTAAAACAACTTTTATTATATGCAGAAACCCTGTGATTACTCTCAAAAATAAAGCTGTATTTTATAAATGAATTTATTTTCAACAGGCATTGTATTATGTTAATCCAATAATTTTTGAAAAGGAAACACTTAAAACCGCAGTGTAAAGAATAGCTGATAAGAAGAGTAATGAAAAATATTATATATATAACTTATATTTTGTTTGTAATAACCTTAACACCAATGGGTTGTAACAAAACCAAGTTCTCAGAAATTAAGGAGAAGAAAACCATTATGAATGAAAGCAATTCCAATATGGATACTGTAACCTTTGGTTCAGGATGTTTCTGGTGCACAGAAGCAATTTTTGAAAGAGTAAAAGGAGTTACATCTGTTGTTTCTGGTTATTCTGGAGGAACTGTTAAAAACCCTACTTATGAAGAAGTTTGTGAAGGAACAACCGGACATGCTGAATGTACTCAGATAACGTTTGATCCGTCAATAATAAGTTTTGACGAACTTCTTGAGATTTTCTGGAAAACACACGATCCAACCACACTTAACAGACAGGGTAACGATATTGGGACTCAATATCGTTCTGTTATTTTTTATCATAATATTGAACAAAAGCAAAAAGCAGAATACTATAAGCAAAAGCTTAATGATGAAAAAATCTGGGATAAACCAATTGTAACCGAAATAACCAGATTTGAAAAATTCTATCCCGCTGAAAACTATCATCAAGAGTATTACGATAAAAATCCTAATCAAGGATATTGTGTTTATGTAATTACTCCCAAAGTAGAGAAGTTTGAAAAGGTTTTTCGGGAGAAGTTAAAGAAATAAAAGCACTCCTATAAATTTTGTTCTACTGGTGAAAAATCTTTTAGTGCTTTTTAGGAAAATATTGCAAGCGTTATCAGCTTATTAGTGAACTTCCTTAGACTCAAATAACACAGCCTTACTTTTTTTAACAATAGAAATTTCAACATAGAGTTCTTAATCTGAACCTGCTATAAAAACATTTCTCACAAGGAGTGTAAATGGCTGGAAAGAAGATAGAATAATCTGTTAACATCAGTTTAATCTGTTCAATCCGCGTTCCAATTATTCAGCTTTATTAAAAGATATTTTTGTCAGGAAGAATAGAAAACTTTAGCGCCTTTTGTCCAAACAAAATCTAAAATAAATCCTGAGGATATTTGGAGCACTAATGTCCTTCTCCATAGATCTTTTCTCCTGCCTCAATTCTTAACTTAAGATAATTCTGCAGCGGTGGTAAAGGGCAGGTTGCGTATTTCGTAAATACACAAGGAGGATTATAAGCTTTATTAAAATCCAGATTTATTATGCCGGTTGAATCAGGTTTATTAACATACATAAATCTTCCGCCCCCATAAGTTTCATCACCGCTTGTTTGATCTGCAAATATTAAAAAGAGCTTATCACCCCCTTCATCAACAACGTCTATTCTGTATGTTTTTCCATCGCGATCAAATACAACGGCACCGGGGGAGTTTTCTTTATCGATTTGTCCAAGAACATTTGGTACCATTATTTCCTTAGGCGGAATGTACGCTTCAAATTTTGCTTTTATATCCCAGCTTTGATCAATTGGAAATCTTTCAATTCCATTAAAATTCTTTACAAGTTCCGAATTAAGATCACGTGCTCTGATGCCATATAAAGTATCTCTGATAATCAAATTAAATTTTATTGATCCAATTTGTAAAACTGTCATATCTTTTTTCTGGTCATCAACCATTATTATTTCTTTAACGGGATTGTTATTGTACAATACATTAATTCCATCATTTGCTTTAAATGTTACAATAGTATCAATAAACAGAAAAGACCCGATATGTTCAGGCAGTTTGGAAGATTCAATAACAATATCGTTATCTTTTGAAGTTCCGAAAGTATTTTCACCGGGTTTTAACCAGAATCTTCCTATAAGATTGAGCCAGCCATCATCGGCTTTTAACCTTGAAGCTCTCTTGGAATCCCATTCGCTTATTTCTTTTACATAATTTGGATCTGCTTCCGGTTTTTGAGTGCAGGAAAAAAGAGCAACTAAAGAAATTAACAGAACAAAAATTCTTAACATATATAACCTCTGTTTTATTAAATCAAAAGTAACAACTTAACATAGAAACATGCAATGTTATTCATCAATTGGAAATGTAATTGTATAACTGGTGCCCGCGTCTTTATTCAGCCTAATTGTTCCATTAAGTTGTTTGGTTAACATATAGACAAGCTGTGTTCCTAAACCGGTGGAGTTTTCAATATCAAAATCTTCAGGAACGCCAATACCGTTATCTGAAACTGTAATATTAACTGTATTATCAATTAGCTCCAGCGATATAGTTATTATTCCTTCCCTCTCATCAGGAAAGGCATACTTTAATGAATTAGTAACAAGCTCGCTTACAATCAATCCAACCGAAGTGGCACTTCGGGTTGTAGTAAATAGATTATCATAAAATTGCTGCACTTTTAATTTTTCATGATTTTTAATGTATGTTAATGAAAGTGTATCAGTCAGTTGTCTTAGGTAAACGCCAAGATTAATTTTTTTAGATACACCGCTGTCATTTAAGATTGAATACATCTGTGCCAGCGCTGCTATCCTCATTTCAATATTTTCAAGAACCTTGTTTGCTTTAGGGTCTTTAATTTTTTCCCGCTCAAGATAGATTAAAGATTTAATAAGATTAAAACTGTTTTTAACTCTATGCAGAAGTTCTTTATGAAGCGCTTCTTTTTCAGCCGCGGCATTTCTTAGAGCAATCTCTGCATTCCTTTTTTCAGTAATATCATTAACATAACCCCAGAACTCGACGAGAATATCATTTTTATCAAATATACCGATTATGTTTTCAAGTGTATGAATTTTTTTTCCATTCTTAGTTAGCATCTCGCCATTATAATCAGTAAGCTTTCTTTTTTTACGAAGAAGATTTAAGAAATCTATTCTGCTTTGGGGGTTGTCATAATGCTCTACAGGATTACTCGAAAGCAGTTCTTCAATACTGTCGTATTCCATCATTTTAACATAAGCCTGATTGCAGGCTTTTATTTTACCCTCAGGGGTTGAAATAAAAATGCCGCTTAAATCCTCCTCAAAAAATCTACGATATTTTTCTTCGCTCTGCTTTAACTCTTTTTCGTACCTGATACGCTCTGAAATATCTCCGTACGCAACAGCAACACCATAATCTCTGAGCGGAATTGGGGCAGCAGTAACATTTATCCATACAATTTCCCCATCCTTTTTAACCACACCCATTTGAACATTTTCAACAAGGCGGTTTTCTTTAAGCGCTATCACACTTGCATATTCCTCTGGCGGCATAATTGATCCATCAGTTTTGATTAGGTACCATTCTTTACTGTCTATTTGTCTTGTGCTCTGTTCCTGTGTTGTAATTCCCAGAAGTCTTTCGGATTGTTTGTTGTTTTCAAGTATATTGCCCGCCTGATCAGTGATAGTAATTCCGAGTGGAAATGAATCAAACAACACCTGATATTTAGTAAGACTTATTTGCAGTGCTTCTTCGACTCTTTTCCTTTCGGTTATATCAATTGCTGTAAAAGTAACTCCAGCCGATATATCTTCAAGATTAAGCGGAGTTGAACTAAGCAGAATATTTATAATGCTGCCGTCCTTTCTCTGCCATCGTGTTTCAACAGTTCCGGTTCCGAGTTGTGCGATTTGATTATATTTAACAGTGCCCACATATTCAAAATCTTCCTGTGTCGGATAAAGAACCCTTGTACTTTTACCGACCAACTCTTCGCAAGAATAACCAAGCAAAGAGCAAATTCTTTCGTTAACCTCAATAAGAATCCTGTTTGAAGTAAGACCGAAACCAATTGGTACGGCTTTAAATATACTTTGTAATTTTTTTTCATTATTTCTTAAAGATTCCTCAGCCAGCTTTCTTTCATTAATATCTATATGAACGCCTAAAGCTCTAAGGGGCTCACCCCTTCTATCTCTTTCAGAAATTTTTCCCCAATTAAGAATCCACTTATAGGAACCATCTTTACATCTTAGTCGATGTTCAACTTTTAAGTAATCTGTTAAACCCTTGTGATGTTTTTCTGTTTCTCTAATTACATATTCAAAATCATCAGGATGAATAATATCTTTCCAGAAATCAATTGAACCAGAAACATCATTAAGTTCGTATCCAAGCATTGCAAACCATTTATCAGTCCTGTAAACTTGCTGTGTTTTAAAGTCCATATCCCATAATCCGATACCAGTTCCTTCTAATGACATATTAAGTCTTCTCTCGTTTTCAAGCATTTTGTTATGTGTATTAAAAAGTTTAAATGCCATTTTAATTGATGCGAGCAGCACTGTTTCTCCGCTGTTTTTAACAACATATCCATAGGAAGTGATTTTTTCTGTTTTTTCTACAATTTCACTTTCGGTATGATTAGAGAAAAACACAACAGGAATTTCTCTGCTTTGGAGTATAATTTGAGCGGCGTCAGTTCCATCAATACCTTTACCCAAATCGATATCCATTAAGATCAAATCAAGTTCCTTATTATCTGATGCAATGGTTATAGCCTCCTCTCCGGTGTACGCGATTATTACTTCATATCCGTTTTTTTTCAGAATATTAGCTTCAGCCATTGCAATTATTGCCTGATCTTCTACAAGTAAAATAGTTTTTGTAGTTTTTGTTAGCATAATATTTATAGATAAAAATGTGGTTAATTATTCACTGTTTGAACAGAACAATTATAGAGAGATATTTGAATATCTTTATAACTTAAAAGTTATTTAATTATCCCTTATAATGTGCAAATAATTGAGATAAATTTCCATTATTAAAAATTGATAATCTTTAAAACATATAGATACTATGGATAAAACAGAGATAATTTTAAATAAATATTTTGGTTTCGGATCCTTCAGAGGTTTACAGGAAACTATAATCAAACGAACAACTGAAGAAAGAAAGCACTCTTTAGTCCTTATGCCGACTGGCAGCGGAAAATCTTTATGTTATCAGATTCCGGCGCTTTATTTTGAAAATAAAACCATCGTAATAAGTCCGCTGATTGCTTTAATGCAGGATCAGGTTGATGCTTTAAGAAAGAAAAATGTTCCAGCGGCTTTTATCAATTCAACCCTGTCAAAGCAAGAACGTGAAAAAAGGTTGGAAGATTTTTTAAATGGAAATATCAAGATACTTTACGTTACACCGGAGAGATTCCGTAAGAAAGATTTTATTGAAAAAATCAAAACAGTTAAAATAGATTTGCTTGCTGTTGATGAGGCACATTGTATTTCTGAATGGGGACATGATTTTCGTCCTGATTATTCGCGTATCGGGGAATTCAGAGAAATACTTGGAAATCCGCTTACCATAGCGCTAACAGCCACTGCGACTAAAGATGTTCAGGAAGATATTTTAGTAAAACTAAATCTCAATAAAGATGAAGTAAAAATTTTTCATCAGGGAATTGACAGACCAAATCTAAGACTTGAAGCAGCAGATGTTTTTGATGATAACGAAAAGCTGAAAGAAATTTTGGCTGCACTGAAAAAATATAACGGATCCGGAATTATCTATTTTTCACTTATTAAAACCCTTGAGAAATTTTCCGAGATGATTGGGGATAAAGGATTTGAGCATGGAATTTATCATGGCAAACTTGAGGATAAGCAAAGAAAACAGATGCAAAGAGACTTTCTAGGCGGTAAGCAAAAACTAATTCTTGCAACAAATGCATTTGGAATGGGAATAGATAAAGCTGATATTCGTCTTGTCATACATGCAGAAGTTCCTTCATCAATTGAATCATATTATCAGGAAATTGGAAGAGCAGGCAGAGATGGAAAAGATTCATTGTGCTTGCTGCTTTACAATCAGGAAGATCTTTACACACAAATGGAGTTTATTAAATGGTCAAATCCTGATGCAGATTTTTATTTTGCACTTTACAATTTGTTACAACGGGATACCGGATTAATTAACTCAAGCGGAATTGATCTTATACGCGAACAAATGAACTTCAAAAGCAAAAATGATTTCAGAATTGAAACAGCACTTGGAATGCTTGATCGTTATGGGGTTACAGAAGGAGAGATTGAGAAAAAGAATTTAAAAGTTATTGATGAATTGCCCGGCATTTTGCAGGACGAAGAGTTTCTCAAGAAAAAATTATTAAATGATAATAAGAAACTTCTTTCGGTGGTTAACTACTTTAGAAATGAAAATTGCAGACGGGTATTTATTTCAGATTACTTTGGTTTTCCCGGAGAAAAACCCTGCGGCAATTGTGATAATTGTGTATAAAACTTATAAGGTAAACCTCAACCATATTTTGATTATAATCACAAAAAACTGTATTTAATGATTTCTTAACAACTCCCCGCTTGACAAATGCGTGTCATAACACATATCTTTGACTAAAACCTAAAACAAATTATTAAAGGAGAATATCTTTATGACAACATGGAAAGTTGACCCGGCACATTCAGAAATTAAATTCAAAGTAAAGCACCTCGTGGTTTCAACCGTTACTGGTCAGTTTAATTCTTTTTCCGGTACTGTTGAATCAGATAAACCAGACTTCTCTGATGCGAAAATTTCCTTTGAAGCTGATGTAAACAGTATCACTACAAAGAATGAACAAAGAGACGGACACTTAAAATCGGCAGACTTTTTTGATGCAGCCAACCATCCAAAACTTACATTCGTTTCAAAATCCATATCAAAAAAATCTGATCAAGACTATATTGTTATCGGAGACATAACAATTCGCGGAACAAAGAAAGAAATTTCTTTAAACGTAACTTATAACGGAACAACAAAAGGATTTGGCAATATAGATGTTGCTGGATTTGAAATAACCGGAAAGCTAAATCGTTTTGATTTTGGCTTACAGTGGAATGCCTTAACCGAAGCCGGCGGAATTGTTGTTAGTGATGAAGTTAAAATTGAAATATCAGCCGAGTTAAATAAGGCTTAAAAGCTAAAATGTTTTCCATCAGAGCGCCTGCTCTGATGGAATTTAATATCCGCCCTTAATTCATTTTACTTACCGCTTATAAAAGTTTTTCTTAAATAACATAGCACAATTTGTATTTTTAAATCATACGTTTAATTATTTAAGGAAAAATAATGAAATACATTTTAGTTATTCTGTTTTCTGCTGCTTCACTTTTTGCACAAGTTAATGCAGATGATGTAAAATCTTTTACCCTCAAAAACGGGATGAAAATTTTTGTTCTTGAAGATCATTCAATTCCGAATGCAAATATGTATCTGTTTTTTAAAGTTGGTTCACGAAATGAATATACAGGCATTACGGGTATATCACATTTTTTTGAGCACATGATGTTTAACGGTGCAAAAAAATACGGGCCCAAAGAATTCGATCGGGTTATGGAAGCAAATGGCGGTTCTAATAATGCATATACTTCAGAAAATATCACCGCTTATACTGATTGGTTTCCTTCAAGCTCATTGGAAATGATATTTGATCTTGAGGCAGATAGAATTGCAAATCTGAATTTCGATCCTAAAATGATTGAAAGCGAACGAGGTGTTATTCTTTCTGAAAGAAGCACAGGCTTAGAAAATAATCCGCTTGAACAATTGTGGCAGGAAGTCCAGGCTGCGGCATTTATTGCACACCCATATCAATGGCCTGTTATCGGCTGGGAATCTGATATTAAAAATTGGACAAAAGAAGATCTTGAAAATTATTTTCACACTTATTATGCGCCAAATAATTGTGTTGTAGTAATCAGCGGAGATGTAAAATTAGATGAGGTAAAGAAACTTGCAGAAAAATATTTTCAACCGATTCCTGCCGGACCAAAACCAAGAAGTCTGCACACAATAGAACCCGAGCAAACAGGAGAAAGAAGAGTATTTGTTAAGAGGGAGGTGCCCACTGCTTATTTGATGATTGCTTATCATGTTCCGCAATCCGGCACAGAAGATTATTACGCTCTCGATTTACTAAGCTCAATTTTATCAGAAGGAGAATCTTCCAGACTTTACAGCTCACTTGTTGATGACAAACAGATTGCACTGGAAGCAGGTGCATTTTATTCCGAAGCATTTGATCCCACTTTATTTTATTTGTATGGTATATGCAGCGATGGTATTAAAGCCAATGAATTGGAGAGTGCAATTCTGGATGAGATTGATAAAATAATAAATAACGGAATAAGCGAAGAAGAACTCCAGAAAGTAAAAAATCAGAAGTTGATGTCTTTTTACAGAACTACCGAAAGAATTAATGGAATGTCTAACACAATCGGCACTTATGAATTGTTTTTTGGTGATTACAAAAAAATGTTTACTGCACCGGATGATTATAAAAAAGTTACTGCTGATGATATAAAAAATATTGCAGCAAAATATTTTTCAAGACAAAACAGAACAGTTGGGGTTTTAAATACGGAGGAAGAAGAATGAAAGCCATAAGAAATTATTTGGTAAGAAATATCAATATAAATAAGAACAGAAGGATACAATCAGTTATGAAGCCGTTTAATAAAACAATATTATTCTTTTTGCTGTTTAGTGTAAGCAGTTATCCCCAGTTTAAACTTCCAAGTTATGATGTAGTCCGGTTAGATAATGGTTTGACAGTTTATTTAATGGAAAAGAAAGATGTCCCGATTATTTCTGTTTCTGTGGTGCTTGATGCCGGTGCAGTAAAAGATGGCGAGTTAAATGGGCTTTCATCATTTACCGCAGAAGCTTTAAAGTTTGGAACAAAGAAGTATTTAAAAAGTCAGCTTGATTCGATCTTTAATTTTTATGGAAGCAGTCTTAATACTTATTCCAGATTAGATTATTCCGGTATTTCATCACAGTTTATGAAAGAACACCTGAGTATTCTTTTACCGGTACTTGCAGAGGTAATTAAATCACCAGTTTTCCCGGAAGAAGAAATAATTAAAAGAAAACAAAGATGGGTAGCAGAACTTGATCAGGCAAAAGAAAGTCCAAGACAGGTTATCGGTTCGTACTTATAATAAACTTTTATTTGATGATTCGCCTTATGGTAACCCGGTTGAAGGTACTAAGAAATCAATTGAACAGATAGACAGAGTAAAAGTTTTAGATTTTTATCAGAAGAATTTCAGACCCGAAAATTGTGCAATTGCTGTTGTCGGTGATTTTAATTCTGACCAAATGAAAACACAGATTGTTAATGCTTTTGCAGACTGGTTTACTACGGCGCCTAAAATAATTTATGATATCAGACCCGATCAAAAAGAGTTGAAAGAATCTGTTGTTTATTTAATCAATAAAGAAAACGCAAGAGAAACTACATTTATGATTGGTGGATTTGGAGTCCCTGTAAGTAACCCTGATAAAATTCAGATTGATGTAATAAATACAATTCTTGGCGGCAGATTTACAAGCTGGCTGAACGATGAGCTTCGTGTAAATGCAGGATATACCTACGGTGCAGGAAGCAGATTTGCATCTTATAAAACAACCGGAACTTTTTATATCAGTACTTTTACCGCAAATCAATTTACTGAGCCAGCCATTGACCTTGCATTAAAAACATATAACAGACTTTTTGAAAATGGGATTGATGAGAAAACTTTAGCTTCAGCGAAAAGCTATATTAAAGGACAGTTTCCTCCTAATTACGAAACTTCTGGTTCGTTGGCTGGATTCTTAACACAAAAATATATCTACGGGTTAGAAGACTCCTATATTAATAATTTTGAAAAAGCTGTTGATGAAATGACAGTTGAAAAAGCAAATCGGATTATAAATAAATATTTTCCGAAAGATAATCTGCAGTTTGTGCTCATCGGTAAAGCAGATGAGATTAGAAATATTGCTAAAAAGTATGGAAAAGTGATTGAGAAAAATATAAGTGAAGATGGATTCTAAAGATTGAACGAAGAGAATTGGAACACGGATTAAACTGATCAAACAGATTAACCCGTGTTCCGGCTTTATATAAGCCTACTTGAAATAGAAAGTAATTACATCAACGTAAATTTTTATTTTATTTAGAACAGGATTTTTTGTTGAAACGATTTTATCACCTACAATTTGATTCCATTCATTCTCAAATAAATTTTCATAATCGTAATAAAGCTGCACAGAATAACAATCAGATTCCAGATTCCCTTTTTCAAAAATTGCATAACCGCCGTAATCCCAGTCAAATCCCGAAAACTTAAAATGTTTTCCATTTAGTTTAATTAATTCTTTTAACTCAACACCAATCTTAATTCCATTATCAATTTCCCATAGAGATTTATCACCGTGGATTTCTAACCATTCGGGTTCTTTGAAGTTAATAGTATCACGCCATTTAATAAAAAATGACTGCGGGGTATCTTTAAAGAAAACTGTACCGATAATTTTTTCTGTGCCTTCACTATACCATCTCTCTACTCGCTCCGAATTTTTTTTGCCGGTCATCTTAATCATCTCGGCTTCGGTTGTTTTTGAATTCAGCACCTGATTGCCAATACAAGGAGTGAGTACAAAATCACTTTTAACCTGAGAAAGGGCTTTGCCAAACAAAAGAAAAATAAATATTGTACTTAATGCTTTGATTGAAAATGTATTGCTATATATTCTGAAATTTAAATTAGTCATCAAGAAATTTCTGCCTCCTTATTCCACCAACTGTTAAAGGAATTACAAAGATTGTTTTTATCAAAACGACAAAAAAAGATACCATCTAACTTAATCAGATTTTCTTTATGAATACTAAAGTATCTGCACCAACACCGGCAGATACCTGCATTGTTTTCAAAAAACAAAACCTCATAATTAATTTTAAGATTAGATTGATCTTGAAATAACTTTTCTGCTGATGATCTGATTTCTTCTCTTCCATTTACCGGGGGATTAAAAGGTGAGGTGTAATAAACTGAATCAATTGAAAACAAATCAGAAAAAGCTGCAGAATTTTTATCCTCCCAAGACTGGCTGAAGAGCTTTATCCATGTTTTAAAATCCACCCCATTCATAATTAATTCTTTTTCGGCTTCCACTTATCCAGAAATTCAACAAACTTTTCTTTACTGTAATCTTTATCTTTTTCCAGCTCTCCGGTATTCTGCGAATGAAGTAAAGTTCCGTCTTTTTCAAGTACAAAGAAGTGCGGATAGCCATCTATTGACGGATAATTTGATAAAAATTTTTCATTCTTATTTTCTTTACTGAAGTTGACTTTAAGAAGTATATAATTTTCTTCCAACAATGATTTTACTTCATCAGTATTTTGCATAAATGCATCTATTCTGTGGCACCAGATGCACCATTCACCGCCAACATCAAGTATAATTCTTTTGTCGGATTGTTCCGCTTTTTCAATAGTTATCTTTAGATCTTCAAAAGGATCCCTGTTGGGATCAAACTTTGGATGTGATTTATTATTCTGAGCAAATGAACTGAAAGAGAATAACAAAAACAAAACAATTAAGAATTTTGAATACATATTAAACCTTAATTATACTTCAAATAAAATATTTTATTACAAAAAACCCGCCTATAAGCAAAACAGTAAAAAGCAGCGCTAGCCAGTTAAAGTATTTATCAATAAACGATTTTATCTGCGGACCGAATTTCCAGATTAAAAATGCAACAAGAAAAAATCTTGCCCCGCGGCTTATTACAGAAGCAATTATAAACATAATCAAATTAATGTTAAAAGCACCCGAAGTGATGGTGATAAGTTTGTAAGGAATTGGTGTAAATCCAGCAGTAAATATTATCCAGAAATCATATTCCTTATACATATCTTGAATCTTATAAAATCCCTCGGGTGTAAATGAAGGAACATTATTAAAGAAAAATTGTGCGATGCCCGAAAATTCATTTGAAGGCGTCCACCATAGAAAATACCCAATCACATAACCAAATAATGCACCAAGTACAGATCCCAAAGTACAATTAGCAGCAAATTTAAACGCTTTAGATTGAGACCCTAAAACCAATGCGATTAAAAGAGCATCCGGGGGAATTGGAAAAAATGATGATTCAGCAAAAGCTAAAATAAATAAGGCAATTGCTCCATATTTTGTATCAGCCCAGTGAAGGACCCAATCGTAAAGTTTTCTAACAATTTTCATAATTGAGGGCAAACTTAAATGATTTTAACCGAATTAAAAAACTACAAATAATCTAATGGCATAATTTCTGAACATATATAATCAACTTTTGGCAAATATTGATGAGGATTTTGGAATTTTTCACGCAGCTATCTTACTGAGTTCTGATAATACTACTTCAAATGCAACATTATCAGAGGAAACAGGGGATTTTAAGAATTGATTGATTCAATTTTGAAACTGTTTGACTTTGATTAAAATGTATTAAGATAAGAATTGAACTCTCTAAATGTTATATAATATACTTTTAGTTAATACCAATAGAAGTTTGATCTAAACTGTTTCTCAGCTAATTGTCAGATTTAATTTTAAATTTTTAATACATATAGCGTATTTTGTCTGAAAATTATTTTTTATATATTGTTTTCAGCTAAATTTAGTAAGCTTTGAGCATATATTTATAATCAGATATATTTGATAATTCGACACATTTGACAATTAATAATTTAAACTACAGACTTATGTAGTGTCGGTATTGAGCTAAACAAGTATCTTATAATTAAAAGAATCGGGAATATTTAACTAACTTTATTTAATCATATAAGGAGAAATACAGAATGAAGAGGTTCTTTACTTTCTTGTTGGCAGCATTAACTGTGTTTGCATTTATTAGCTGTAAAGACAATTCAACCTCACCGAACAATACAGGTGGAATTGGTGGTGGTGGAATAGGCGGTGGTGGCGGCGGTGGAAATGTTAGCTTTACCGTAGCACTTGCTCAGGATAATCAGCAGCAATACTTTTTTGAGTTTAAACCTAGTACTTCAGTAGTAATTAATACAATTACTGCAAATTGTCCTGCTGCTGGTGTTAATAATGAGCAAGTAACTGCTGATGGAACAACAGTCTTTACTGCAAATGATCCGGCATATATTGGGCCTGTTAGCGGTCTTGCACAAGGTCAGCAATGGAATTTTTCAATTGTTGGAAAGGTGGGAAGCAGCAATGGTGCTTCATACACTGCAACAGCAAATATTACAATTCAATAATTACTAATATTCACTTACGGAGTAAACAATGAAATCATTCAAACAGCTGATTATTTTGTCAGCTTTCTTTTTTCTATCCACAAACCTTCTTGCACAAACAACAGTTATGATTGGTCCAAGAGTTTCTGGTAACTTTAATATTTATAATGCAAAAGGATTAACCGGAAGCTGGAACGGAATCGGTGCTGGATTTGGAGCAACAGTAGATGTTACTTTTGGAAGAATGCTTGGATTGATGGTTAATCTAACAGCATTTGATATGAGAAATTTTTCTAACTCACAAACTCAAAACAATGTAACTCAAGAAACTTCTCTTAGTCTTTCTTATCTTGCAATTGATCCAATGTTTAAATTGGAGTTTAGCGGGTTTTACATGACTGCCGGACCATCATTAGGTATAAAACTAAATTCAAGTGGTGAGTCAACACAATCGGCAACAGGTCAACAACCAGTTGTTCAACCAATTAATCCTGAAACAAAATCTTTGCGTTTCGATATTGTTACAGGCATTGGCTATACATTTAAACTAGCTCCTGATATGGGCTTGGGTACCGATTTTCTGGTTTATATCCCTATATCAGATACTTATAACTTCATTGGACAAAGCAACAGCATTCTTTCATTAAAACTTGGTGCATCACTTAAATTTAAACTTTGATTTCCATATCAAAGATTGTTTATTTATTTACAAAAGCCCCAAAAGAAATTTTGGGGTTTTTTTGTGTAAAAAATCATCCAATTTGGTAAAAAAGACTGAATTTACAGCTCAAATGTTTATTTGACTTAATTATTGTGTTAAAATTCTAATAAAAAACAATGGCACAATAACTGTCAATAAATTATCAACTTGCGGACTTACAATTAAACTTAAAATACTTTGTATAACTAATTAAGAACAAATGGATTAACACATGCAAATCTATTGTTCTTTTGTTTTTTTTATTTACATTTGAGTGCCTTAAAAGGGCGGTTTTTAACTAATCACAAATAATAGGAGAATGTATGAAAGAAATTGCTTCTTTCTTTTTAAATAACCTTTTAAAAAAAGGGTTGGTATTTGCACTAATTTTCACTTTTACTGCAACTATGTTTGCGCAAGAAGTTGAAAAAAAGGATGTTCGTTACGGAGGATTTGCAAGATTATATAGTATGGGTGATAACCCTTATGTTATTGATCCTGATAATATAAAAAATAACACTGCATATTCTTCTGTTTACTCCAACTTCTTATGGGGAGATATCGGCTCATCTACTTTTTCACCAACAGATGGTGTTGGTCAATTTGCCGCATTTAACTATAGAATAGGTAAGGAATTTACTGTTGGCGCAATGCTAAGCAGAAATGATTTTTCATCTACAAGCATTGCTTCATTATTTGCAAATGATTTGGTTAACCAGATTAATGGCAATGTATCGGGAGCAGCTATAATTCCTTTAGACAATAATTTTGAACTTCTTACATCATATTCTTTTGGGACTTTTGTTGTTGGACTTGGTGCCTCTTTTGCTTCCACAACAAATGATTTTACTCCAGCAACAGGCACTGGTGATAAAAACAGTGCTACTCAATTCGGAGTGAATCTTGGTATTGTGGGTAAGCTATCACCTCAATTTAGTTTAGATGCAGCGTTCTCTTTAGCACTTCCCTCTGCAAAATATACACCCGGTACCGGCAACATAGTTGAAGCAAGCGGTACTTATATGATGGCTAACGCAAGAGGTTTCTTAAAAATTGCAAAAGCCTTTACCTTAGTACCAAATCTTACTTTCGCTAACCAAAGCGGTTCATATAGTGTCGGCTCTCAATCAACTGATTTTCCATCTATGATGAGCTTTGGAGTTGGTATTGGTTTAACATATCAAGTTGAAAATGTAATTATTTCTGGCGGACCAGCTTTAATGTTTCAAAGCACTACTACACCTGCTGATTCAGGTACTCAACCGGAATTAAAAGACAGCCGGTTTGTATTTCCTGCATGGAATTTTGGTGTTGAGTGGTTCTTAACTGATTGGCTAATTGGAAGAGCCGGATATGTTGCATCAACATCTTCAGTAACAACCCAGACTGCAGCATCACCAAATACAATTAACGAGCGTACAAGAACTAATTTTGGACGTGGAGATGTGAGGCTTGGTATAGGATTCAGATTTGGAACCTTCTCCTTAGATGCAACAGTTAATGATGAAGTTTTAAGACAAGGATTCAGAATTGTTGGCGGACCGGATAATACATTTGCATATCTATCGGCAAGTTTTGGATTTTAATTTTCAACAGCAGGCTGTCTGTAAATGACAGCCTATTTTAAATTTGTCAATAGAAGTTTTTTTATTAGTTTTGGTAAACTCATAAATAATTAATCTAAAATAAACATAAGGAAATACTATGAAAAAGTTGTTTTTCGTTTTCTTGATCTCTGTTCTATGTACAAGCTTTAGCAATGCACAATTTGGTGCTGGCAAGCACCATTTAGGACCAAGTGTTGGATTTTCTTTCCTCGGCTCAACACCACAATTTGGTTTAAATTATGAATATGGTTTGGATGTAAAAGATTTTGGGCTGCTCGGCATTGGCGGTATTGCACGTTACTGGAGTTATAGTGAGGACTATTATTACGGTAAGTGGAAGTACACTGATATTTTAATCGGAGCTCAGGCAAATTATCATTTCAAAGTTGGGGATGGTAAATTTGATCCATGGGTCGGTCTTACATTAGCTTATGATGCTGGTAAAGTTTCCTGGGATGGACCAGGAGGTTATAACTATGTTGAACCTTCATATGGTGGAATGTTCTTCGGCGGTAATGCAGGTGCAAGATATTGGTTCTCACCAGCAATTGCAGTTTCTGCCAGATTAGGATTTGGTTCACTTGGTTATGGCGGATTAGACCTTGGCGTAGATTTCAAATTCTAATTTATTGAGGTATTAAAATAAAAATTTTATAGAATCTTTTAAGAGGTTGTCTCAAAAGGTATAAGTTGTCAGGCTTTGCTAAGTATGACAGAGAAGATCCTATGCGACAGCCTCTTTTTTTAAATTATAATAAGAGGCAGCCTCTTTTTTAATTAATTATCTAAAATACAGTGGAGAAATAATGAAAGCGTTTTCTTTTCTTTTTATAGCACTCTTTGTTTTCGCATCACTTTCCTTTGCACAGAATTTTCCGAACAGAGGGACACTTGAAGTTGGAGGCAGTATAGGGTTTTCCAGCACTACAAATGTTGTTAATGGTCAAAGCTCAAGTAATTCTACATCAACTTTTAGAATTGAACCGTATATAGGTTACTTTATAATAAACAGCTTTGAACTTGGAATAGAGCCTTCTTTCACAAGAACGGGGAGCGGTGACTATTCCTCAACAACTTTCGGAATTTACCTTGCACCAGCTTGGGTTTTTAATCTACGCAGCAATTTATACCCATTTATCGAAGGCAGAATTGGTTACAATTCATCTTCGGTTGACGATGGTATTCCTTTAACACCGGATATTAGTTCCGGAGGTTTTGCATGGGGATTTAAAGGCGGAATGAAATTTCAGGTTGGTAAAAGCTCTCTGGTTAATATGGCAATAACATACGATCAGATTACAATGAATCCTAAAGATTGGACAGGTAATAGAAACGGAAAAAATATTTTTGGTGTCAATGCCGGAGTAACAATTTTCTTTGGTAAATAATTTTTGCTTACTTGTTTATTAATCCTGCTCTTTCAAAAGCAGGATTTTTTTTAGCCCACTCTCTGCTTATTTTTGCCCTTGAATAATTTTCAAAGGCTCTAAAATGAAATTTGAACGTAATGCAGGAATATTATTACACCCAACTTCTCTTCCTTCTAAATATGGAATAGGTGATCTTGGTGATGATGCTTTTAAGTTTATTGACTTTTTAGAAAAAGCTGGACAAAAGCTCTGGCAGGTCTTTCCATTAGGACCAACAGGATACGGTGATTCACCTTATCAGTGTTTTTCTGCTTTTGCAGGAAATCCAAATCTTATTAGTCCCGATAAACTAAAAGATGATAATTTGTTAAGCGAAAATGATTTGTTACATATTCCCCCACACAATCCAAAATCAATTGATTACGGTGAAGTAATAGAGTACAAAAAATCTCTCCTTAAAAAATCATTTAACAATTTTAAACATCATCAGAACAAATTTGATAATGAGTTTAATAAGTTTTGTAAAGACAACAGAAAATGGCTTGATGACTTTGCCTTTTTTATGGCGGCTAAAGAGGCTCATGGCGGAATAGTCTGGAAAGATTGGGATGAAGGACTTGTCCTTAGAAAGAAAAAATCTTTGGATGAATGGAAACAGAAATTATCTGAAGAAATTAATTTTCAGAAATTTGTTCAATTTATTTTCTTCAGACAGTGGCATAAAGTTAAAGAGTATGCAAACAAAAAAGGAATTAAAATTATCGGGGATATGCCGATATTTATTGCGTACGACAGCGCAGACCTTTGGGCTAATAAACAGCTTTTTACAGTGGACGAATCAGGAAAATTAGAAACAGTTGCAGGTGTTCCGCCGGATTATTTTTCACCAACCGGACAGCTTTGGGGTAATCCGCTTTACAGATGGAAAGAAATGGAGAAAGATGATTTTCAGTGGATGCGTAATCGCTTTGAGCAGCTTTTTACAATGGTTGATATTGTCCGAATTGATCACTTCAGAGGATTTGAGGCATTTTGGGAAATTCCCGGTGATGCACCAACAGCCGAAACAGGCAAATGGGTAAAAGCCCCGGGGAATAAATTATTTAAATCAATTAAAAAATATCTTGGAGATGTTCCGATACTTGCTGAAGACCTTGGTGTTATAACTCCGCCTGTAGAAAAACTACGCGATGATTTTGAATTTCCCGGAATGAAAATTCTTCAGTTTGCATTCGGAACAAATATGGAAACCAAATTTCTGCCTCACAACTATATTCCAAATTGTGTTGTGTTAACCGGGGCACACGATAATGATACCACACGGGCTTATTTTGAGAAGGCAAAACTGGAGAAAGATTCTGATATTTATGATCACGTTCAGAAGTATTTGAATTATTTTGGAAATGATATTGTATATGAATTAATCAGAGCTGCCTACGCATCGGTGGCTAATATTGTTATTGTTCCGATGCAGGATATTTTAAATCTTGGCGGCGAAGCAAGAATGAATTTTCCTGGCAGGCTTGGCGGAAACTGGATGTGGCGTTTTACCTGGGATCAGATTACAAGTGAACTTCATCTTAAATATTTAGGTTTGACAAAACTTTATGAAAGACCTCCGGAACCAAAAAAAGCTGAAGAAATAAAAAGTGAGGTATAATAGATTTTTTAAATTGACTAATTAAATGAAACTATAATTACAATATATAATCTAAACGTCAGAAAAATAAAAGGAGTACGATTTGAAAAAAATAACATTGTTTATGATCTTAATTTCTGCGCTTTTAATCGGATGCAGCAAAAGCGGTACAGATGATAATCTAAAATGGGAAACTAATCTTGAGACCGCTTTAGATAAGGCGAAACAGGAAAATAAAGCAGTACTTGTTAATTTTACAGGATCCGATTGGTGCATCTGGTGTCAGCGTTTAAGTGATGAAGTGTTCTCTAAAGATGACTTTGAAAATTTTGCAAACCGGAACCTAATTCTTGTTAAGCTTGATTTTCCCAAAAACATAGAACAAACTGCTGAAACAAAAATGTATAACAATAAACTTGCACAAAAGTATAACATACAGGGATTCCCGACAATTCTTTTGTTTAATTCAAAAGGAGATATGGTTCTACAAACAGGCTATCAACCTGGCGGGGCTGCTGAGTATGTTAATCATTTAAAAGGTTACTTATAAAAATGCACTTATCTTCGGGATTGTTTGGCAACAGTCCCGAAGTTCTTAATATATCTTTTCTTAAATCATTCTGCATTAAAATATTTTCAATCTTTTACTAAATTTGTTCAGCTTAAGTTTTCGTTTTAGCTAAACAAAAGTTACACATATAATAATTGTTAGAGGTACCGGGATATCAGAATTTGAAACTGATAATCAGTTGTCTAAAAAAATATCACGGTGTAAACAAATAGAATAGAAGAAAGTAGTCATCAAAACCGAAAATTGGGAAACAGTTAAAGAAATCCTTGTAGTAAGACAGCACAATCAGATTGGTGATATGCTGTGTTCCCTTACTCTTTACAAAGGATTGAAGAAAAAATTTCCAAATGCCGGAATTACTTTAGTTGCTGCCAAAACCAATTATGAAATTCCTTTTTTTGATATTAATCCTTTTATTGACAGGGTCATTGTTTTTGATAAATCTTCAGTATCATCGATTATCCGTTTTATCAGATTGCTAAGAAGCCGTAAATATGAGATTGGTATAGTCCCTTCAACTATTGTGTTATCAAGAACATCGCATATTTTAAACTTCATTTCAGGAGCTAAAATAAGAATTGGCGCTACTTCTATTGATGGAGTCCGGAATCCGTTAGCAAAACTCCTTAATATTAAATCTGATTTTTTATGGCGTGGAGTTCATCAATCAGTGCGCAATCTTCAAATTATAAATCAGATTGGATGTGATTTGTCCGAAGAGGAAATAAAAAGCATTAAAATTAATTTATCAGAACATGATTACTCTTTTGCTGATAAATTTATTAAAGAAAACTTTACGGGCAGCAGTAAAATGATAATCGCATTTCATCCGGGTGCCGGAAAATCAGATAACCGATGGGACAAAGAAAATTTTGTTGGTTTGATAAAAAAATTATATGACTCTTTTCAGATCAATATTTTAATAACTTCAGGATGGACCGACAGTGAAATATTAAGCTCAATTTCATCTGCTTTAGAAAAGCTGAATATCAGATTTGCTGTTCTTAATAATGCTTCATTAAAAGAACTTGCTGCTGTTTTATCAGTTGTAGATCTTTTTATTACTAATGACACCGGAACAATGCATATAGCAGGGTATGTTAATACTAAAATGATTTCTTTATTCGGACCAACTGACCCTAATGAATGGGCACCAACAGGAATAAATAATCAGTATGTTAAGTCACCAACTGATAAGATTAATGATGTTTCCTTACAACAGGTTTTTTTATTGGCTTGTAAAATGCTGAAACAAAAGTAAAATAAGGTATGATATTATGTGGATAATAATCAGGGTTATAATTGCAGTAGCATTACTTCTTCTTTTAGAATATTATTTTGTTAAAAAACTCAAGATTGCATTTAATTTTCTTTCATCAAGATTTTTACTAAAAAAGCAGAAGATGTTCATTAATGTTTTTTTGCTTTTACTTAATCTTTATCCTGTCTTGTTGATTGTAAACTCAATTTATGCGGTAATTACAAAGCAATCGCCATGGTTTCCCGACAGTTCATTGTTGGATTATTTTTTAATCTATCCTTTCTGGTTCTTGTTTATTCTGGTACTTCAGTTAGTGGTTTACTATTTAGTTTTTGATTTAATAAAGCTTGTTGTTTATCCGGTTTACAAAAAGAATAAAGAAAGATTTGTTAAATACGAATCAAAAATATTTTTCATACTTCTGGTTTTCTTTGTTATTTATATTCCTGCAAGAATTATTTACGATTACAATTCCGTAGATGTTAATAAGATTAAATTTGAAAAGAGAGACCTGCCGGATGGACTTAATGGTTTCAAGATAGCTTTCATTTCTGATATTCAGGCTGATAGATATACAGATGATAATAGGCTGAAAAATTTTATTGATGCAGTTAATAAGGAAAATCCCGATCTAATATTGATTGCCGGAGATATTATTACTTCTACTCCTGATTATATTAAAAAGGCAGCAGACTATGTTGGAATGCTAAAAGCCGGATACGGTGTCTATTCCTGTGTGGGAGATCATGACAATTGGGCATACCGTCAGGATACAAAAAGAAGTATTAGAGAAATCACTTCAGCACTTGATAAATACAATGTAAATATGATAAGTGACAGCTCGATAATTATTCATGTTGATAATTCTGATATTGGGATTACCTTTATTACAAACACTTACGTTGAATCTGTTCCGGAAGATATTTTAGAAAGGCTTACAAAATCAAATCATACTGATTTAAAAATACTTTTGACCCATCAGCCTAAAAATGAAATAATTAGAAATGCAGAAGAGAACAACTTTGATCTGTTTCTTGCAGGTCATACTCATGGCGGACAAATTACTTTACTGTTTCCGTTTATACAATTAACGCCAACATTAGTTGAAACAACTTTTATTAAAGGAGTTCGTATTTATGGTAATATGATGGCAATTGTTACTCGTGGATTGGGAATGTCCCTTGCGCCTATTCGATACAACTCAACTCCCGAAATTGTAATTATTACTCTTACTAAATAATTCATTTAAGCTCTGTCCGGAAAGTTTTTTATTAAGAAAACCGCTCGTATCTGTTTTCATACTAAGAAAGTAAAGACCTCTGAAAAAAGTTTTGATGTAATTTTCAGCTCAAAAAAAAGAACACACATTAAATAAATAAAAAACTTTCACCTGCCTTGTTGTCTGAAAGTATTGCGCTGTAATTACCAATTGGATTTGTCAGAAGTAAAAAAAATAAAATTTGGCTTTGTTTTTTTTATCAAAATTTTTATTTTAAAAAAAATTACGTGTTAACGAGTCCTTTAAGGATTCACAAACCAGAAAGGAGATGATATATGAAGTATTCATCTTATATGCTTCACAACTTCAGAAACATCCCTCAATTAAAGCATGTTTCGCCTGAAATTATCAATGCAATTGAAATTGTCGGCTCTGTTCTGCCTTTTAAAACAAATAATTATGTGATTGAAAATCTTATTGATTGGTCAAATATTCCGGATGACCCGATGTTTATACTTACATTTCCACAGTACGATATGTTAATTCCTGAACACTTTGAAAAAATGAAATCAGTAATTAATAACGGTGCTGATAAACCAAGAATTAAAGAGGCTGCAAATGAAATCAGACGGAAGCTGAATCCACAGCCCGCCGGTCAGTTAGAATACAATGTTCCAATGATTGAGGGTGAAAAACTTTATGGCATGCAGCATAAATACCGCGAAACTGTTTTGTTTTTTCCAAGTCAGGGACAAACTTGTCATGCATACTGTACATTTTGTTTTCGCTGGCCTCAGTTTGCTGGGATGGAAGATCTGAAGTTTGCATCAAAAGAAGCAGAACTATTGGTAAAGTATGTGAAAAACCATAAAGAAGTTACAGATGTTTTATTCACAGGCGGTGATCCGATGATAATGAAAACCAAACATCTTGAAACATATATCAGACCACTGCTTGAAGCTAACATCGAGCATCTCAGAAATATTCGTATCGGATCAAAGGCACTTACTTATTGGCCTTATCGTTTTTTGACAGATGATGATGCTGGCGATTTGTTAAGATTGTTTGAAGATGTTAATAAAGCAGGAAAACATCTTGCCTATATGGCTCACTTTAATCATCCTAAAGAGCTTGAGGGTAAAACTATTGAAAATGCAATTAGTAAAATACTAAACACAGGTGCTGTTATAAGAACTCAATCACCTGTATTAAAAAACATCAATGATGATCCAAAGCTTTGGGCAGAAATGTGGAAGAGACAAGTTAAGTTAGGATGCATACCGTATTATATGTTTGTTGCACGTAATACTGGCGCACAGCACTATTTTTCAATTCCCCTTTTAGATGCATGGAATATTTTTAGAAAAGCATATCAATCAGTTAGCGGAATTTGCAGAAATGTGAGAGGACCAAGTATGTCTTGCCTGCCCGGTAAAGTGCAGTTACTTGGAGTTACTGATGTAAAGGGTGAAAATGTTATGGTTTTCAGAATGATTCAGGGAAGAAATCCAGATTGGGCAGCCCGTCCTTTTCTTGCAAAATATGATAAAGATGCAATTTGGTACACAGATCTGCAGCCGGCGTTTGGCGAAGAAAAATTTTACTTTACTGATGAACTTAATCAAATACTTAGACCAGAAGAAATTGAATTTGATCTTGAATGAGGACATATGGCATACCGTCTTTCCGATTCCTGACAGCTTAATACGGTTGACGAATTTTTCCGATAAGAAATTGAATGAGAAGTCTTTCACTGCTTGTGCCCTTCATGTCGTTAAATCCAATAGAACGCGGATGACACGGATTATGCGGATTAACACAGATTAAGAATCATATTGATCATTTCTCTCTCATAATTTGTATTTAATAAATATGCCTTCGGTAAGATTATTTTACCGTTGATAAAGGAAATTTATTACAGAAAATAATTTATACTTAAATTCCTGTTTGAATTCACAAAATCATTACAAATAACTCTACAGGTTTAATATGAAGAATTTTTTCATTTCCTGCTTTGTTGTTTCTATCCTTTTGATAACACAAATCAATGCACAAGTCAGTGCAAAAATGTTTCAGTATCCCGATGTTTCAAAATCACAAATTGTTTTTACATATAGTGATGATATTTGGATTGTATCAAAAGTTGGCGGAACAGCACACAAACTTACATCTGCAAAAGGTATCGAAGGTTTTGCACGTTTTTCCCCTGATGGCTCACAGATTGCTTTTACCGGAAACTATGACGGAAATCCGGATGTCTATGTAATGCCTTCAATGGGAGGTTTACCAAAAAGAATTACTTATCATGGAATGACTGATAGAATAGTTGATTGGTATCCTGATGGAAAATCTTTGCTGTTTGCTTCAACAAGGGAAAGCGGTAAACAAAGATTCAGTCAGTTTTATAAAATTTCCAAAGATGGCGGAGCAGCAGAAAAACTTACTTTACCTTATGCTGAATTTGGATCAATTTCGCCAGATGGAAAAAAGGTTGCATTTACAACTCTAACGCGGATGTTCAGAACATGGAAAAGATACCGCGGCGGAATGGCTGCTGATATTTATATTTTTGATCTTCAAAACAACACTTCGGAAAATATCACAAACAACATTGCTAATGATGAAATTCCAATGTGGTATGGAGATAAAATTTATTTTCTTTCCGATAGAGGTGCTAACCAAAGATATAATATCTGGATGTATGATCCTTCAGCAAAACAAAACAAACAAATTACTGATTTTGATAAGTTTGATGTTGAGTTTCCATCGATTGGCGATAATGAAATTGTTTTTCAGGCAGGCGGACTTTTATATCTTCTGGACCTTACAACCGGAAAATATTCTGAAGTAAAAATTAATGTTGTTACCGATGAATCAACTTTAATGTCAAGAAATGAAAATGTTGAAAAGCTTATTCAAAATTTTTCAGTTTCATACAATGGCAATCGTACTTTGTTTGAAGCAAGAGGAGAAATCTTTTCAGTTCCTGCAGAAAACGGAACAGTAATTAATCTAACACAATCACCCGGAGTTGCAGAAAGATTTCCCTCGTGGTCACCAAACGGAAAATATATTGCTTACTTCAGCGATAGGTCGGGGGAATATCAGCTTACTGTTCGGGATATGGAAAATCCAACCGCAGAAAAGAAGTTAACTAATTTTGACTCAGGTTACAGATATAATACTTATTGGTCGCCCGACAGCAAACAGCTTGTGTTTATAGATCAGACGATGACGATAAATTTATATGATATGGATAAAGATCAGCTCAAAAAAATTGATAAACAAAAATGGTTGTATGAAGGTGCATTAAATCGTTTTTCTGTCAGTTGGTCACCCGACAGCAGATATGTTTGTTATGCAAAAGATCTTGATAACAGATCATCAGCAATTGCAATCTATGATACCAAAGAAGGAAAAATTCATCAGGTTACCTCTGGCTATTATAACGATATGTCACCTGCTTTTGATCCTGGTGGGAAATATTTGTTCTTTTTAACTAACAGAAGTTTTAAACCGATTTACAGTGACTTTGACGGGACCTGGATTTATACTAATGCAACACAAATTGCTGCGGTATCATTAAGTTCTGATACTCCTTCTCTGTTATTTGCAAAAAATGATTCAACTGTTGTTAGGAAAGACGAAGAAAAAAAATCCGATGATAAAAAGAGCGATACAAAAAAGGATGAGAAAAAAGATGAATCAAAAGTAAAGGAAACAAAAATAAATTTTGATGGCTTTGAAGACCGGGTTGTTATTCTTTCACCTGAGGCAGGAAATTATACCAATTTGACTGCTGTTTCGGGTAAAGTAATTTATCATCATTATCCCAACACAGGCTCTGTTGAAAAGAAAAAATCCATTGTTTACTACGACCTTGATAAGCGTGAAGAGAAAACAATTGTTGATGATGCCGATAATTTTCAGGTTTCTGCCGACGGTAAAAAGATATTGGTTTTAAAACAAAAATCATTCTCAGTTGTGGATATTGCACCTGATCAGAAGCTGGATAAAAAACTTCCAACCTCGCAGTTGGAAATGACAGTTGTTCCGCGTGAGGAATGGAAACAGATTTTTACCGATGCATGGCGCCTGGAAAGAGATTTCTTTTATGATAAAAATATGCATGGTGTTGATTGGAATGCTATGCGTAAACAATATGGCGCCTTGATTGATAATGCTGTAACCCGGAGTGATGTGAATTTTATAATTGGAGAATTGATCGCAGAGCTTAATGCTTCACACACATATCGCGGCGGCGGAGACGAAGAACCGGCACTGCGGCGGGCTATCGGCTATCTTGGAATTGATTGGGAATTAAACAATGCTGCATATAGAATTAAGAGAATTGTAAACGGAGCCGATTGGGATACTGAAGTTCGTTCACCTCTTTTAGCCTCAGGATTAAAAGTTAAGGAGGGCGATTATATCCTCGCGGTTAACGGAATTCCGATAGATATTACTAAGGAACCATTTGCAGCTTTTGTAGGGCTTTCTGAGAAGACAGTTGATTTGACTGTAAACAGTAAACCGACATTTGATGGAGCGTGGAGTGTTGTAGTGAAGACACTTTCAGATGAAACAAGATTAAGAAATCTTGAATGGATTGAATCAAATAGAAAAAGGGTTGATGAAGCAACAAATGGAAAGATTGGATATATCTATGTTCCGAGTACCGGACTTGATGGACAGACAGAACTTGTAAGACAGTTTTATGCTCAATTCAATAAAGAAGGATTAATTATTGATGAAAGATTTAATAACGGCGGACAAATTCCAGACCGCTTTATAGAATTGCTGGACAGAAAACCTCTTGCCTTTTGGGCTGTTCGGGATGGCGATAACTGGAAACATCCGGCTATTGCGAACTTTGGTCCTAAAGTAATGCTGATTAACGGCTGGAGCGGTTCCGGCGGCGATGCCTTTCCAGATTATTTTAGAAAAGCAAAACTTGGTCCTTTAGTCGGATCAAGAACCTGGGGCGGATTAATCGGTATAACCGGAGCGCCTCAACTGATTGATGGCGGAATGATTACCGTCCCGACTTTCAGAATGTATGATCCTGATGGTGAATGGTTTAAAGAAGGGCACGGCGTTGATCCTGATATCAATATTCCAGAAGATCCGGGAAAACTTTCAAAAGGTGTTGATGTTCAGTTAGAAAAAGGTATTGAAACGGTATTGCAGCTGCTGAAAGAAAATCCGCCGGTTAATCCAAAACAACCTGCTTACGAAAAGAGATAAGTTAAAGTAATTTGTCAATCCGTCCGCAAAGGACGGATTGACATTAAATCCTGTTTTAAAATTAATTCTGAAATAATTTATTTTTCAAACCGGCAATAACAAAAACTGTTATCAATCATAGATTTACTTTTAGTAATCGAGGCGAAAATTCTTATAACAATCTGAACGATTGATTAAGTTTTGTTCAAACACTTCACAACAATTTTGATCATACAGAAATCTGTTTTTTTAAAAATCGTTTTTACATAAACGATACGTTAAAAAGAGTTTTGCTTAACGTCTTTAACAAGATATCTCTTAATTTTTTGAGTCGTAGTCTTTTCGAACTCAGTATCTCTTATATAAAATTTTCGAACCTGCTTATAATTGGGCAGCTCTTTGTTAGCTTCTTTAATAGCCTCTGAAATCATTGTGTTAATAAGTTCCGGAGTAATTTGCACTTTATTCTTTCCGGAATATTCGATAAAAGATTCTGCATCAGTTACAATTTGTACAGAAATAATTTCTGTGTGTTTTTCATCCTTTTCACCGTAAACCATACACTCCTGAATAAACGGGCTGCGAATAAGGATATCTTCAATCTCTTCAGGATAAACATTTTCGCCGCTTTTAGAAATAATCACATTCTTCTGTCTTCCATTAATATGAAGGAATCCATCTTTATCGAAAAACCCGATATCACCTGTTTTAAACCAGCCGTCTTCAAAAGCATCATCACTTAGTTTTTGATTTTTATAATACCCAAGCATTACACTCGCACCCTTTACAAAAATTTCACCTGAGCCATGTTCGTTTGGATTATTAATTTTTATCTCCAGTCCCGGGAGCGGTAATCCTGCTGCATTATCTTTAAAACTAAATAATCTATTAAGTGCAACGATAGGTGCTGTTTCTGTTAGCCCATAACCCTGAACAAAGTTAAAACCAAGTTCGCGTAGTCCCTTTGCAACCTTTGGATCTGGAGCGGCTCCGCCTGCAATAAATAATCTGATTGAGCCTCCAAATTTTTCATGTAGTTCCTTGAACACTAATTTTTTAGATCCTTTCCAGCCGATTGATTGTAAAAAATTGGTTACAGAAACAAGTGGGGGAACAATCTTGGATTTTAATTTGTCTTCCTGAATTCCTTTGTAAATTTTCTTAAACATTTTATCATACAGCAAAGGTACGCCAAGAAGAATTGTAGCTTTAACTTTTTGCAAATCATCCACAACTGTTTTTAATGATTGAGCATAGTGAGCAGAACTTCCGGCATAAAGCGGACAAAGCAGCCCGCAGGTGCATTCATATTTATGATGTATAGGGAGAACAGAAAGAAATTTATCTTCGGGAGTAATTTTTATCATACTAGTCATAGCCATAAGGTTTGCTGCAAGATTTTTCTGAGTAAGCATAACTCCTTTTGCCCTGCCTAAAGAACCCGAAGTAAAAATTATCTCGCATATCGCATTAGGATCAATATATGGTAAACGGTCGATTATCGGGTTTTGCTTTTCAATCATTCTGCTCATTGAAAGAATATTATCACGATCTTCTTTAGAATCCATGTTGATATAATACTTCAGATTTAAAAGCGAATCTCTTTTATCCTTCATCAAAGGTTCAAATGAATCCGAAAAAATAATAGCCTTAGCATCAGATTCGTGTATAATATTCAGCATTTCATTTTGATTGAGATTTTTATCCAGCGGCACGGCTACCATATTAAAACACATGGATGTCAGATATGATAACGACCATTGAACCCTGTTCTCGCTTATAATTGCTACATGATCTCTTTCTTTGACTCCAATATCAAAAAGCGATTTTCCAAATCTTACAACATAATCATAAAGCTGTTTAAAACTCACTCTTGAGATAGGTGTTAAACTTAAATCTTCCAGTGCAATTTTATCTGAGTATTCTTTAGCTGACCGGAGAAGCATTTCCTGAATAGAATTAATATTTGGAACCTGATAAGTCGGATAATTTTTAATCATCTTGTTTTCCTTTATTATAAAGTTTTAATTATAGAAACAGCGCCGCGAAGATCATCTTTTTGATATCCTACAGCTCTATCGTCAGGATATTTTGTATTAAGAATATTCTTTACATCGGTACTGATATTTTCTGAACTGCCATGGCAGTTTAAGCAGAGAGCTTGAATCACAATTGGTTTTAAATATCTTATTTTTTTTATGCCGTTTATTTCTTCAATCTCAGCGAACTCTGAATCTTCATTTAAATTACCGCTTGATTTTAACTCATTAAAGTATTGCAGAGCTTTACTTTCGTACTTGTCCGGGATGTTATTTTGATTTCTGTGTTTAAATGAAACTCTTTTTATATAAATACCTTTTCTTAATCCATAATCATTAGTAAGGATCTGGGCAGTATCTGAACAAACATTAACGGCAGCAGTAATACCATTTGTTTGAATTTCTTTAACAAGAATATCTTTAAGAGATTCCATAAACTCCTTAGCATCTTTTCTAAGTCCATCTTTCATTTGTTCAGTTAATTCGGGTTGAGATTTCTCAGTACAAGCTGTAATAATAAAAAGGGAAATAAGTATAGAAAACGAAAGGATTTTTTTCATAGCACTCTCTCCTGATTAAAAAAAATATCAAATCCTTACTGTAATTTAATAATAATATTATACGATTAGGAAATATTCTTTAAGTTTGGCATTAAAATCCTTATAATAATTTGAACTCAGGAAAACCTCTGACCACAAAAGCAATATTCAGATTCTGGCTGCCATTGGCTGTAACCTGGCTTATGATGTCTGTTGAAGGACCATATCTTTCAGCTCTTATTGCGAGATTACCAGAGCCGGAGTTTAATCTTGCAGCTTATGGAATCGCTTTTTCTTTAGCTATGATTTTTGAAGCACCTGTAATAATGATGATGAGCGCTTCGACTGCATTGGTTACAAATTATAAATCGTTTTTACAACTGCGAAGATTTAATTATTTACTAATCTTTCTGTTAACTGCGTTATTAAGTTTCTTTTGCACACCAGGGATATTTTATTTTATCACAGAAAAGTTAATAGGTTTGCCTGTTGAAGTTTCTCATCTTACTCATATTGCTGTTATAATATTAATTCCTTGGCCCGGAGCAATTGGTTTCAGAAGATTCTATCAGGGGATATTAATAACACATGGATTAACAAAGCTGGTTGCTTACGGAACTGTAATCCGTCTTACTTCGATGTCGTTAACTGCATTTTTATTATTTGTTCTAACTAATGTTCCGGGAGTAGTTGTCGGAGCTACAGCATTATCAACCGCAGTATTATGTGAAGCATTTGCAAGCAAAATAATGGCTGCTAAAATTGTTTCCGGAATTAAATCAGAAACGGAATCTATTGATACAACATTAACACAAAAAAATATTCTAAAATTTTATTTTCCGCTTGCACTAACTTCTTTGCTTACATTAGGTATTCAGCCATTTGTTACTTTTTTTATCGGGCAGAGCAGAATGGCGATTGAATCGTTTGCAGTAATGCCGGTTGTAACATCGCTTGTATTTATTTTTCGTGCTTTCGGATTATCTTATCAGGAAGTAGCAATAGCTTTATCCGGCGATAATTTTATCAATTACAAAAAATTAAAAGACTTTGCTGTTAAACTTGCTGCATTTTCCGCAGGCAGCTTAATGCTGGTTGCGTTTACGCCGTTATCAGAAATCTGGTTTAAAAATGTTTCCGGACTTTCTGATTCACTAACAAGATTTGCAGGGACACCACTGAAGATAATGTCCTTTTTTCCTGTGCTTACGGTTTTAGTTAGTTTTCAAAGAGCTATCTTAGTTAAAGTAAAGGAGACCAAACAAATTACTTATGGTACTGCAATAGAGTTTTTCGGAATAATGATAGTTGTTGCGATTAGCATAAAATATTTCTGGTTAGTAGGAGCAGTTGCAGCTACTCTTGCCTTTGCAGCAGGAAGAATAGCTGCTTGTGCTTATTTAATGATACCGACAAAAAGGGCGCTGAAGCCTGGTAGAAATCTTATTCAACAAGTTTAAATATTTCGTCAAAGTTTTTCTTTTCTCTTTGTTTATTAATCTCACGCGGCTTTCCAATTGCTACACAGGCAGCTAAGATATTCGGATTTTTAATGCCGAGTATTTGTTCTAATTCATCTCTTGCAATAAGTAACCCCGATAACCAGCAGGCGCCATAGCCTAAATCAAATGCAGATAGAATTAAATTTTCTACCGCAGCACCGATTGATTGGATATTCGGATAGTTCCTTAATCTGTCAACATCTTCCAGACTTAATTCCCGTCCTTTTAAAAGTTCCTCAACAACAGTTTTGTATTGACTCATTTCAACAGCAATTAACACCGGTGCATCCATAAAGAAGGTAGAAAATCTAAGTACTTTTGCCTGAGCAAACATTTTTTTCTTCTTTATTCTCGTGAGGAAAATAATCAAGTACTTTTTCCTGAACTATTTTACCCATTTTATCAATGATATCTTTATTGGTAATTGCTATAAACTTCCAGGGCTGTGAATTGTTTATGCTTGGTGCAAGCCCGGCTCTTCTGATAACTTCTTTAATGTCTTCGATCGGAATTTTCTCATCAGTAAACATTCTGATACTTGAGCGTTTTTCAATTACATCTTTTAATTCCATATTAACTCTCCTGTTGATAAAATTATTGAGTTGATAATTATCATTTATATGAAAATATTCTAAATAAAACTTTGCATTTTGTTTACAAATATAACCAAGATATATATCTAATATGAACAGGATTGTTTATATATTCATTTTTATTGCTGCGGGAACAGGCTTATGGCTGTTAATAAAACCATCGTATCCTGAACATAAAAGAATTTTTAACAACTATTATGAAAAAGATACCGTAAATCGGAAAGAAAAAAATATGGAACAAAAAATTATTAAAACTGATGAAGAGTGGAAAAGAGAATTAACCCCTGAAGAATATAGTATCCTAAGAGAAAAGGGAACCGAGCGTCCGTTTACCGGAAAGTACTGGGATCATTTTGAATATGGCACATATATTTGTGCTGCATGCGGAACAGAGCTGTTTGAATCAGATACCAAATTTGAATCAGGCTGCGGTTGGCCAAGTTATTTCCAAGCGATTGACAGCAGTCGGATTATATACAAAGAGGATAAAAGCTACGGAATGATAAGAACAGAAGTAATGTGTGCAAGATGCGGGGGACACTTAGGTCATGTTTTTGATGATGGACCACCGCCTACCGGTTTAAGATATTGCATAAACTCCGGCTCATTAAAATTTATTTCTAAAGTGAAATAATTCGGATAAAAATTATATTTTGCACCTTTCAAATTCTCCAATTAACAGAGGTTCTTAATGGTTGTAACAAATGCTCCTATTGATGGACAGTCTGCGGCAAAACCAGGCTGGAAATTTCCTAAAGATTTTTGGTTAGCTAATTTAATGGAGCTCTGTGAAAGAGCTGCTTATTATGGTTTTTTTATACTGCTTACGGTTTATTTAACTGATTTGGTTGGATTTGATGATTTATGGGGTAACACTATAGCAGGATTGTTTGCAGGCTTTTTATACCTGCTTCCACCATTTTCTGGTGCAATCAGCGATAGGATTGGTTTTAGAAATGGATTAATACTTGCTTTTGGTTTACTTACAATCGGATATTTTTTCCTTGGAATAACCTACTCTAAAGTATCTGTTATTTTCTTTTTGATTGTATTGATGGTTGGAGCTTCTTTTATTAAGCCATTAATAACAGGCACTGTTGCAAAAACATCTGACGAAGTAAACAGGGCAAGAGCTTTTTCAATTTTTTATTGGATTGTAAATATTGGTGCGTTCAGCGGTAAAACTGTTGTTCCATGGATCAGAAAAGGACTTGGGCTGGAGTACATAAATTTCTTTTCAGCAGGCATGTCTTTTATCGCGCTATTACTTGCTATATTTTTATTCAGAAACCTCGAATTAAAAACTGAAAGAAAATCATTTAAAGAAATTTTTAATGCACTCATAAAAATTCTGACTAACGCAAGGTTAATTCTTCTTACTTTAATTGTCTCCGGCTTTTGGCTTATTCAGGGGCAGCTTTATCAAAGTATGCCGAAATTTGTTTTAAGAATGGTAGGGGATGATGCAAATCCAGAATGGCTTGCAAATGTTAATCCGTTTATTGTAATGGTGTTCGTATTGATTGTTACACAGGTAATGAGAAAAAAATCAGCTGTAAATTCAATGCTTGTAGGAATGTTTATTATGCCGTTATCAGCCTTTTCAATGTCATTGGGTCCTTGGCTGCAGGGAATGTTCGGCACAGAAATTCCACTGCTCGGGATACTCTTTCATCCGTACACAATTATGATGATAGTTGGTATTGGTTTGCAAGGTTTAGCTGAATGTTTTATCTCGCCAAGATTTTTAGAATTCTTTTCTTTGCAGGCGCCAAAAGGTGAAGAAGGCGTTTATCTTGGCTTCAGTCATTTACACTCCTTTATATCTTATATTGCCGGCGGAATAATTTCCGGGTTTTTATTGGAAAAATACTGTCCGGATCCTAAAACACTGCCCACTGGTTTAACTGAAATTCAAAGAGCTGCATATTATACTGATGCGCACTTAATCTGGTATTACTTTGCTGCAATTGGATTAACATCCGCAATTGCATTAATTGTTTACAGATGGTATTATAATAAAAAGGATAGGCTCTCAGCAGTTTAGAATAATCACAAACGAAGTGAAGCAATCATCACATTGCTTCACTTCATTCATAAAAATAAAAGAAATTATTTTTTTTCCTCTTTCAATTCTGCTGCTCTTCCGCCAAGATACTTAAAGAAGAATTGTTCCATTGCGCCGTAAAAATCAAACCGATTCTCTTCATTTCTGAAACCATGTCCTTCATTATCCTTTACCATATATGGAACATCAATTCCTCTTTTCTTTAACGCTTCAACCATTTGATCAGATTCGTTTTTATTTACTCTCGGATCGTGTGCGCCTTGTGCAATAAACAAAGGAGCTATAATTTTATCAACATGAAAAACGGGTGAGGCATCATAAAGCAGCAATGAATCTTTTTCAGGATTTCCAACCATTTCATAAAGCATTTCCTTCATAGGTGCCCAATAGGGAGGAATAGAATTTTGAAACGTAAATAAGTTTGAAACACCGACATAATCAACTCCGCAGGCATAAAGTTCCGGTGAAAAAGTTAATCCAGCAAGAGTTGCATAACCGCCGTAAGATCCGCCATAAATACCAACTCTTTTGGGGTCTGCGATACCTTGATTTATTAACCATTTAACTCCGTCTGAAATATCATCCTGCATAGTTTTACCCCATTGTTTAAACGATATTTCCCAGAACTCCTTTCCATAACCTGTTGATCCTCTGAAGTTCATTTGCAACACAGCATAACCTCTGTTTGCGAGGAACTGAACCTCAGGATTAAATCCCCAGGCGTCCCTTGCCCATGGTCCGCCATGTGGATTAACTACAACAGGCAGATTTTTTGGTTCAACACCTTTAGGAAGTGTTAAGTAACCGTGAATAGTTAAACCATCCCGTGATTTATAAGTAATTGGTTTTTGATCTGCAAGATAATCTTCGTTCAGCCACGGGCTTACATCAGATAACTTTTTCACATCTTTTGTTTTTGCATCAAAGAAATAATATGAACCAAGTGATTTATCACTATAAGTTCTTACTAAAAATTTATCTTCATTCTTATTAGCGCCAACAACAGCAATTTGCTTACCCGGTAATTTGGATGCTAAAAAATTATACTCATCTTCTGTTGTTTTATCAAAGAAATGATATTCCTGTTTCCAGCCAAGATAAGAAGCAAATGTTATTACTTTTCGTTTTTTTGAATAACTAAGACTTTCAACATCGTAATCCGGATTTTCGTACAAAACCCTTATCTCTTTATTATTGGCAATATCATACTCTACAATTGCAGCTTTATCTCTGCCAATATTTGAAGCCATATAAAGATTTTTATTATCAAAGGTGAAGAAAATCGGGGCAAGTGTTTCTTTAAAAGTTGTAGTAATCAGAGTTTTAAACTCCTGATCTTCATTATCACGATAAAGAATACCTGTGTTAACCCCATCTGTTGTTGTTGCTGCTCTTAATTTTCCATCGTGGTCAGTTTGCCAGCCCGTTATATTACCCGGATTTTGTCCTACTATTTTCATATCGCCGGTGTTTACATTGATTCTATAAACATCAAACACCTGCGGATTATTTTTATTCAATTGTATCAGCATTTCTGCAGGATTGTCTTCAAGATCATCAACAATACCAGCCCTGACTTTTTCAAATGGAGTTAGATCTTTTTGGTTTTTCCCATCACGATCAACAGCATATAATCTGAAATTCTCATCGCCTTTAGAATCCTGAATATAAATTATTCTGTTATTGCCTTTCCAAAAATATCCCGCAATATCTCTTTCAGTGGCAAATGTTATCTGAGTTGTTTGCTCGTCTCCGATTTTTTGGATAAACACATTCATTCTGGAATTAACCGGCTGCATAAATGACAAGTAATTTCCATCGGGTGAAATTTGAAAGCTTCTTTTTTCGGGATTTCTAAAAAAATCTTTCATCGGAATCAAAGGCACTTCGGTCTGCTGTGAAAAAAGCGAAATAGTAAAAGCCATAATCAATCCTGAAATAATTAATTGTTTCACGTTAACCTCCTATAAATTTTATTAAGATAATTATATCGGTGTAAAATTCTAATAAGCGGAATACTTTTGCATATAAAAATACACAAACGGCAAATAGGATTGAACAATGATTTGAATATCTTTTATGGGCAAAAAAAATCCGTGTAGTTTCAGCTACACGGATTAAAAAGGAACAATCACTGCGGTTTAGAAGCCGAATGATAATGCAAATATATGGTTTGAATCAAAATACTTAACAGGAACAAACGCATAATCCAAAGTAAGATCTACACCGCTAAACTCTTTAAAGTTTAGTCCTAAACCAAGCGTATAATTCTGAAAGATGTTTGGTGTATCATCTGTTGCTTGTGGTGAAAAAAGATAACCGCCTCTAACAAAGAGGATATCTTTATAGGAATATTCTGCGCCTAACTTATAATCATCATAAGTATAGTTATTATTTTGAAAAGCTCCTGCTACTGTTACAGAATTTTCTTCATCAAATTTGCTTTGATATGAAATACCAATTGAAATATCTGACGGTAATTCTGCAGTTGCAGCTTCAACCAACAGATACGTTGGTCCTCTGTTTGAATTCGGATCAATAGCATTTACGTATAGAGCGTTACCATCAAACTTCATTGGTGAGCCAAGATTTCTAACAACCACGCCGAGGTCTAATCCAGGAACCTCAAGCATATCGCGGTACTGAACTCCGAAATCAAAGCTGAATCCTGAAGCAGATACTCTGTCTATTGATTCATTGATCAGATTAAAATTAGCTCCCACAGAAATTCTGTCAGTTAACTGTTTTGAGTAAGTTAATCCTAACACAAAAAATGTAGGACTGATTACGCCGCCTGTTCCATCGGGCTGATCCATAGTTGTTTCCTGGATATCTCCTATGCTAAAAGTTCTGATTGATAATCCAAGTGAGCCGAAGTCGCCTAATCTTCCGCTTGCAGCTAAATAATTAACACTCATATCTGCCATATAAGAGCGATATGAAAATATAGCATTGGCTGAATTAAGACTGAAATCAACTCCAGCCGGATTCCAATAGATACCTTCCAGACCTGTAACATTGGCAATTGTAGCACCTGACATTGCAAGGTATCTTGCACCAACCGGAATTCTTAATTCTGGCGAGGCTGATGTACCTGCACGATTGTGACCACCACCAAATGTTTCAAAGGCTGAAAAACACAGTATCAAGAGTATGAACATTATTCTTTTCATTTGAAACATAATTTCCTCCGAAATAATTAAAATTTTGTTTAAGAGTGCAGATAATTAAATCAGCACTCTTTTTAATATCAATATGTTTTTAACATTTGCTGTTCTTGTATAATAGCCAGCTTTAAGATTTTTGTTGTCCCTAAATCCGGCATATCAATATAAACGATATAAATTCCGCTGGCTACAGGATAGTTACTATCGTTTGCCAGATTCCAGGTTTCAAACTGTCCCTGATTTGGAATATGAGTTATTGTTTTTACAAGCACACCGCTTAAATCAAATATTCTGATAATAGCGTTATCGGGCAAATGGCTAAATGTTACATATTTATTATTTGGTGCAAGCTCTCTGTATTGATATCCATAATAAGGATTTGGAAACACATTGATCTTTTCAACATCCTTCTTAGCTAAATCCATACTGCTGGTTTTTGGAGCCGGAGCAGTAAATGTAAATTGGTCAGCAGCAGTATTAGCATAATTAGGTATTATAGTAAACACCTGACCATCCTGTGGATTAAACGGCATTGATCCACGCTGCAATGGCCATAATCCATATAGAGTTGCGAACTGATCTGCATCACCTAATAAATTTAATGATGTCAGAGCTGGATCAGGAGTATCACTATAAGGTGTCTTTAAGAAAAACAAGTACTCTCTGTCAGCCGAGTTAGCAGTAGGCATCCATGTAGCATCTGCTGATGGATTGCCGGCTTGCTCAACATAAGCAACGGATAATTGCTGCGGCGGATTAGCATCAACATCCCACAAGGTGAAATATTGTTTTTCATAATCCACATAACCATAATTTGGAGTACCGCCTCTTAAATATCTGTATGCTCTTTGTCCGTTATTCCGGTCTGTAACAAATCTTAATTCAACTGTAACATACTGATCGGAAGTAATGTTACTGCCAAAGAAGTCTGAGCCAAGCACCAATCCTCCAAAGAATTGATCTCCGCCCAAACCACTGTAACCGGTAAACCATCTTGCGGCAGATGGTGTAAATGACCAGGTATTAATAGCAACCGGTGGACCAATAACTTTAACTAGTAGTCCATCAACTATTGCGTAATCATTATCACCCACCTGATTTGTTTGACCGCTCAACTTAACTGTTCCGGTTGTAACGTCAGTTATTGACCAGGTACCATCAGTTGCAAAATCAACCCGGTATTGATCTCCAGTTGTTATTGTTGGATCAACAACCAAAACAACTACATTACCATCGCTATGTCCCTGACTATGACTAACCTGAATGCTGTCTCCGACATTAGCATATAATCTATCTCCGGGTTTTGTGGTTTGCGGAGTTACTCTTTGAATTACAAACGGTGATCTTATAACGTGGAAAGGTAATAATGGTGTTGGATTATAAGCATAAGCTACAACAGCAAAATAGTACTCTTGTCCGTTTTTTAATTCTGCTTTTCTAATCTGATCCTGTTTAATAGTTAAATATTTTGTAAGTCCTTTATCTGTTCCGTTTGCAACCAATGTTGGTATAAGTGTGCCGTTGGCATCTGGAACGTCATCATATATAGCAGTAACACCGTCAGCTATATCCCAGGTACCAAGTAAAATTCCATCTGCAAGACTTGAAGAAGAAGATGGAACCTGATAAACCTCGTATCCCTGAAAAGTATAGCTCTGACTATTAAAGTTTTCGATTTCACTTATGCTGGCTTCATCAAAACCCCAGTTTAGCACAACCTCGTTTGATAGAGCCGCAACTTTAACCCTTGGTGGTTTTATGGAAGGTAATTGGAATAATTGATCAAAAACTATCTGAGCAGTGTTATCGTTTTGTTTTAATGCGGTCACGCTACCCAAATTATCCTGTCCCAATCCATAAACAATACCTAAAACTATTTGGGCTGTATCACCCAAACTCATTGTAATTGGTCCATTAACGCACATAGTTCTTCTGTCGCCGGGACCTTCAGAAACTCCATCAATTTTGTTTGTAGGGCTTGCAGGTAGTGATGGATCGCCAGCCAGCAAATAGGTACCATAAGGCGTTACATCTGCAACCTCAACAGGGAAAGGACTGCCGCTAGGATACCTTGGAATTGGTAATTTACCTCTCATCAAATTGTAGAATTCAAGAGTACCATTATAATTAAATCCGGGGTCACTCCAATTACCTCCGGCAGCAAAGTAGATAAAACTACTCATTGGTTTCTGGTTAATATATTTATAACCTTTTTTCCATTGGAGGTCAACAACTGCACTATCATTAAGATTTCCTGTGAAACTTGAAGCACCTGAAAAGAAATCATATCCAACCGCCGGAGAAGGTAATCCAAGACCCGCATAGGTAGCATCGCCTGTACCTGATGTGTATGCATAACCTAAATTAAGGGTTGTATCACAACCGGCAAAGTCGTCTGAAGATGTACCGACATCCGGGTCTGCCCATTGAACAATAAACATACTATCTATTGTTGCAGTAGCTGAAGATTGAGGGGTACCGGTATAAACCATCGTCATCTGTTTGTATATTACATTACCCAGAGCACCGGAATATGCATAAGCCCAATAAACTTCTGAGACTTCAAGACCGATAGGCGGTGATCCATAGTTCGATTCAGAAAGGTCATCATTATATTTAATAAAAATACACTGAGATGC
Organism: Ignavibacteriota bacterium; assembly: GCA_013285425.1. GTDB lineage: Bacteria > Bacteroidota > Ignavibacteria > Ignavibacteriales > Ignavibacteriaceae > IGN3. The sequence continues at coordinate 3,068,991 of CP053447.1, read as the reverse complement.
ACCTGGAATACCGGGGATATCAACAGTAGGATCATATAATCCATCGTCATCTACATCTTCAAAAGGAGCGCCCTGATCGCCATATTGTGAATTAGGGTTTCCTTTTGCAGGCCATTCATTCCAATCTTTAGCATATTGGTCTCTAAGAGCCTGAATGTCTGCCTCAGTTACCTGTCCAACCGGAATGCCGTTAAATGTAGCAGCATCTGAAGACAGATCTCCGGTTAAGTAATCAGGTCTTACTCTAAATAATCTGGTTATGGGTGCACAGCCGGTGCCATAAGTATTTCCATTTACTCTGACAACCGGGCTTCTACCGTCATTAACCTGTCCGCCCCAAACAACTCCTTCAGCAAATATTGCTCCTATACTGCTACCATTAGGAAATGCCCCGTTCCAGCTAGAGGCAACTACCCAATCATGGAAACCTTCCTCGGTTACCCACATAGTAACATTATTGATATTCATCAGACTTTGTCGCGGATCTAGCGTTGTCTTTTGAAGCGCTGGTTTTTTCCCTTTATCCTTTTCATCTCCTTTATAATTTGCCATCATAGTATTCGAAGCAGCAAAAAAGGCAAAGAGAATTATTATTAAACTTAAAAAATTGAGTTTTTTCATATTAAATAACCTCCGCATAAATTATGTTTTTTACAGGATAACATTGCAATCTCCTATAAATTAAAAGTTAACCAAAATGCCAGCAACCAACTGTCTTGGAGGACCGAAGATATCAAAACCGTAAACGTTAAATGCGGCTGCTCTGTTATTTAAACTTATTGCTCTGTAAAGATCAGCAAATCTTTCAGTATATCTTGGATTAGCAATAAGAGTTTGTGCATCTGGTGTACTTAAGAATCCATCATCATCTGCGTTACCTGTTTTATCATAAACATTTATTACATTCTTTGTATTTAACAAATTATAAACCTGAACATAGAGATTAAAATCAAAGTTCTCAATGTTAATGGTCTTGTCAATCCTGAGATCAAAATTATAAACCCATGGTGTTTCTGATGAGTTTATAGGTCCGTAAGGTCTTCTGCCTCTGGTATCACCTGTTCCAATTGGGGTAAGACCGCCTGTCCAGGCTGATGATTGACCCAAACCTTGCCAGGTTGAATAAGTGAAAGGATGTCCGCTATTAAATGTAAATAACAGATTTACACCAAGCTGTTCTAATATAGGACCGCCGTCTCCTTTATCAAATCTGAAATCAACAAAGAAAGAACCTCTGTGGGTTTGGTTATAATCTAATGGAATTAACACAGTTGGTACATTACCGTTCACTTCTACTGAACCAACACCACTGTTTGATAATGAGTTTGTTCCTTGAGCAGATGAGTAGGTATAATTTATTCCTGCGCTAAATCTTTCAATTCTTCTCATCTTAAAGCCAAGCTCTAAACCTTTGGTTGTTGCAAAGTCCTGGTTTGAAAAGACGTTATATTTACTTCTTATAGCACCGGGTTCAGTAACCACAACTGTATATTGCAGCTGTCCTTTTATGTCCTTATAAAATAAAGTAACATCAAGAGCTGCAAAGTCTGTAAACTGATGTGATAATCCGATTTCATATTGTGTTGTTCTAATCGGGCTAGGATTATATGCAATAGGATTTGTAAATAAGTTAGCACCTTGAATCTGCTGAGCTGAAATGTAAACACCTCTGTAAGCAACATCCAGACTTGGTGACTGAACAAATTTTCCAAATTGTAAATGGAATACTGTTTTATCTGTAACCGGGAATGCAAATCCTAATCTTGGTGAGAGATAACTAAATGTATCACCTTTTCTATAAGATGAATCAGGGATAGTATGATTTACCCTGTCAATATCCGGATTTAACGGATTTTCCCATGCCCAGCTGTCCATATCAATAAAATCGTATCTTAATCCGGCATTAATAATAAGGTCACTAATTTCAAATCTGTCGGTTACATATCCTGAAATAAACATTGGATGCTTAGGAGCAAATACGCCATCACCATCAGAAGTTTCATTACCGAATACATCGAAACCATAATTATTAAAATTAGCAAACAGGGTGGTTCCGATAAGAGTTGATAATGAATCTCTTGCCAAGTCAGGATTATTTCTAACAGTTGATAAGAAGTTGCTTGGTGACCCGTTATCCCAGCGTCTTACAGTCCAGTATTGAAAACTACCGCCGATTTTCAATGCGTGCTTTTCTATCTGTCCTGTATATGAAGCAGTTGCGCTTATATAATTATTTTGATCTTTACGAAATCTGCTCAGGTTAGTTCCGGGTCTGTTAAACGGGAATCCATAAAAATCATATTGTGGTGGAGCAGAATAATAGTTGGCATATGTCCAGCCATGTTCAGCAGCAGCTAAGCTGTCGCTGTATAAAAGGAAATTATCTTTGAAGATAGGATCATAGATTTTTTCCCTGTAATCAAAATATCCAACACTGGCTTCAATAAATGAATTTGATTCCAGCAGATATGTGCCTTTTAAATTTAATAAAAGACTTGATGCGTCTGTAACTTGTAACCTATCAGAATTAAATATATTAAATATACCATCTGTACCTTTTGCTGTTCTCCAGGTAAAAGCACCTGCCAGTCTTAAGATCAAAGGATTATTGTCAAATAGCAGGGTTCCGTTGGTTGTATATCTGTTATTTGAATTACCAAGAATATTTGCCGCTCCCCATGTCAGATACTGGTAATCAGTCTTGGAGCCGCCATAAGTACCGTAATCATAGATTTTCGTAGTATCAAGTAGTGCACCATCCGAAAATGCCGTAGGGTTGGCATCAAAAAATTTCCTGCTGTCTCTATCAAATGTGTTTTCTGCAGACAAGAAAATTTTAAGTTTATCGGAAACAATCGGTCCGCCGGCAGTTAATACATAATTTGAATAACCATAAGAATGAGTTCCTAAAAACTTTTCGCCGGGATAATTACCTAAATTATCTGTTTCAGCTCTAAAAGAAAATTTATATTGATTTGTTCCTGTCTTGAACTCTGATGATACAATACCTGCATTAGCATTGCCAAATTCAGCAGTATAACCGCCAGCCTGAACAAGAACTTCCTGTAAGGCATCTGCAGTAACTGTTACAAGACTTCCGCCATTACGATTCAATATGTTTTTTGTATCAGTTCCTTCAACAGTGTAACCTGTTTCATCTGGTCTGCTGCCGCGGATAAATGTCAATCCGTTTTGGGTAACAACACCGGGCTGAATCTGCACAATAGCATTCAAGGTTCTGAGACCAAGATTTTCTACATCTTCCGGTCCAATTCTTCTTAAAGCATTGGTTGATGTTTTATCTATCAATGGTCTTTCAGAAACTATTACAACTTCGCCGGTTGTAAGACCTGTTGGCTGCAGCGAAAAATTAAGTCTGGTTGTTAAACCGGAAGTAACAAGTACATTATTAACAGTTACATCTGTATAACCAATGTACGAAGCTTTAACGCTATACTGTCCGGCAACTAGGTTAGTAATTAAGTACTCACCATTAACATCAGACGCTGCGCCCAAACTAGTACCTACAACAATTAAATTTGCCCCTATCAAGGGCTCACCTGTTTGCTGATCAGTTACCAGACCAGAAATTCTACCGGTCTGTGCAAAGGTAATGAAGCAGGCAAACAGTATTAAAAGTAAAACCTTGTAAAATCTGGGAAACATTTTTTCCTCCGTTAATTATTAACTAGTTTATTAATCATCTACTAAAACTGCGTTTTTAATGCTGGCTGCAACATCATATACAACGGCTGTATATCTGCTTTTTGACACTACATTAAGATCAAATGTAGTATTCAAAGTGTCGTTGTATGTGATATTAAAACTATGTGATCCAGCAGTAAGTTTTGTGTAACCTTTTGCTTTACCCATTGCAAGCCCACCGGTAAAAGTGGTTTCTGTGCCATCGATGCTAACGCTGTTAAGCACTGCATCGGGGGATCCATTAAAAAACGCAACCCATCCGAAACCATCAGGGAACAATGTTTCCCCTTCTTTGGAATCTTTTGTTTGCCAAACGTATCTTTGATTCATAACAACAGCAGAATTTGAGCTATCATTACCGACAAGGAAAACTCTGAATTTTCTTTCCGTAGTAGCTGCAAACTTGTATGAGTTACTATTTGCACTAGCAAAATTAGCAGTAAGAGTTTTGTTTCCGGAAGTGATAGTTAGAAAACTATTCCCAGAGCCAGGAACCTCACCTCCTAAATCCGCTGATCCTAGGGACTGACCATTTAATGTTAGAGACGCAGCCCCGGCGCCGCTAACTAAATTGACAACCTTTATTTGACTGGAGTATTCAATACTGTCAGGAATAGGGTTGGTACTAGTATCTACACATCCGGCAATAAGCAAAGCAGAAACAAAACCTATTGCAAATAGTAGTCTAGTTATGTAAGATGTTCTCATTTTACCTCCTAGTAAAATAATTTAATTTATTTGATTGGGTTGAGAAGCCTCTATTTAAGATTTTGATTAATTTGATTATCATCTGACATTAAAAATTGTCACTAATGAACAACGGAGTATAATTAGACTGATTTTATCCACCAGCGTTTTTTATTATATAATCTTTGAGCCAAACATCAGCTCGCGATCCAAAATTTGTTATGAATAAAATCATCGTTTAAGATATTTGACCCTCTTCTAATTGATTAAGATCAGAATAATTGATGCAAGAGTAAGATATGATATTTATCTAAAGTGTTTTGGCTTTGGATATTTGAAATATAATTCTGTATCAATTTAATCAAATAGAAAATCCTTTTTTAAATGAATTTAAAATTATCACTATGAAAGTCATAAAATTTATTCTTAAAGTCAATAAAATTTTCAAAAAAAATAGAAATTATTTACGGTTAACAAATTTATCTGACGAGATAAAAATTTCCTTTATCAAACCATTGTGGTTTAAAACTTATTGACATATAAACGACTTTTATAAATCACAATTAGTCATTCTTAAGAAATATTCTGATTATAATCTTGTTAATAATTTTAGTTCTACTCCCTGAAATGCAGGTTCAAACCGGCAGATACCGCCTATGCAGATATTGCCTGCCTGCCTTGAACCTATTAGTAAACTTATATCCGAATGATTACTGAGTTTATAACCAAACTGTATAAAGCTCCAAAGTTTTCTGACGATTTTTCCCTCTTCGGGTTCTTTGGTCTGCATTTCAGTTACAAGCGATACATTAAAGATTGGTGATCGTAAATATTCGATAGCGATAACATCGTCATAATATTTTTCGCTTGTTGTTAGGTTTTCGGTCTGCTGATGTTCAATTACAATCTTAATAGTATTGATGTCATCAAAATAAAATTTGTTTTCTATAATCGGAGTGATGTTTTTTGTATTTGTTGAAAGTTCTTCATTATATCCGAATGCCGCTATTGTTGTAAAAGATTCATTCCAGTTATGAGCAGCCTGAAAGTAAAATTCCTGCAGTTGTGTAGAGATTGGATTTGAAATATTATTTACTCTCTGAAAATACGAAGTTGCCGGCAGCGTTTTAGTTACACCGTAATTTGCTGTTAAAGATGTCTCATCCGAAGGATTGTAATTCACTTCCAAAGCGTAACCATCTTCATTAGACTGATCAAGAGGTGAAGGATGACGGTTTAATAATTGGTAAGTATATTCTTTTCGTAAGGATGGAGATGTGTTGTAAAAAATCGTTCCATCGTAAGATGTAAATGCAAAATTATCATAGTGTTTGTATTCACCGACAATTGAAAAGGCATCGTAGTAAAAAATTTAAACTTCCATAAAATGCTTCTCCGATTTTCCACTCATCATTATTAAAAACCTGTGACTGTACATCTTTATTACTTTTAAATGCATATTCGGCATATCCGTCAAAATTCCAGTAGGATGGCTGTATTCTGAATGAGCCGAGCGTAGTTCTTGCGATAGTTTCAATCTCCGGTTTGTTTGATGCGAATGTTGTACCAAGCTTTATAAAATCAAATCCATTGTAACTTAAATCTGCTGCATGTAAAATATCTTTTCTTTCGTTAACAGAGTTTGCGGCAGAACCTGTTAATGCAGAAAGCGAAAACCCCAGATAATTTGCTTTTACTTTTACACCGAGCAGATTATTATCAATTCTGATATTTCTATCTTCATAGCTTTTTAAGATCATTCCTCTGCCGAATAATTCATAAAAGTTTCCCGCAGTTATGCTTATGCCTTTTTCAATATCACCGATATCAACAGTAAAATATTTATAAGCAATATCCGCATAACGTACTTTCCCGCGGCTGATGGAAGGATCCGGGTCATTTGGCTGAAAGGCTTCAAATCTTAAACCCGCACCGAAAATATTTTTGCTGTAATCAAGTGTAAGCCAGTTTTCAAATATTTCAATTTTGTTATCAATGTTATAAGAATATTCGAGTTGATTTGAAATTCCTAACCCATCAGGCAGTAAAAACCAGCTGTCTGATTGACTATAAATTGTTGAAGAAAAAATTACAGATAAAATTATAATATGGTAATAAGCAGAAGTTTTCATTTTAGTTTTGAATTAAGTTCAATGATAAGAAAAAATCCCTTGTCTGATTTACAAGGGACTTTATTATTAAAATTATTTTTCAAGCAATTCAAGCAATAACTTTTCAACTTTTATTTCATCGCCCTTCATATAACCTAAATGCGAATATACAATATTTCCATTCTTATCCAGCATAACTGTATATGGCATCTGCTGAGCATAATACTTTCTGGCTGCATCGCTGTTTGTGTCGAACAAAACCGTAAAATCATAGCCCTTCGATTTGATATAGGGCTTTACTTTTGCTACTGTCTTTTCGGTATCAGTAGAAATTGCCAAAAGCTTGAACCCCTTATCCTTGTATTGAGAATAAATCTTGTTGAACTCAGCCATCTCTTCGAGACAAGGCTTACACCACGTTGCCCAAAAACTTATAAGAACCGGACCGCTTCCGGTTTCTTTATTCAGTTCAACATACTTTCCATTCAGATCAGTAAGTTTAAAATTAGGTGCTTTTCTACCCTTCAGGTCTTCTTCGCCCTGTGCAAAAATTAAAACAGAAAAGAGAGCTATACTTAATAATACTAACAATGATCTCATCTATTTCTCCAGTATCATTTTTTTTGTTTGAACGAAACCATTTGCGGTAATTTTATAGAAATAAATTCCGCTGCTTAATTTTGATGCATCAAAATTTACACTATAAGTGCCAGCCGGTTTAAATCCATTAACAAGTGTTGCAACCTTACTGCCGAGAATATTATAAACTGATATTTCAACATTTCCGGCTTTGGCAATACCATATTTTATTTTTGTGGATGGATTAAATGGATTTGGATAGTTTTGTTCAATAAAAAACTTTTCTACAGCAACAGTTTCATCTTCAACGGATACAGGAATTGTTGTAGCTGTAAAATCAATTGTTATTCTATCGTTTGGATTTCTGAAAGTACCAACCTGCACCTGAACATTAGCAGTTCCATTGTTATTGAAAGCCCAGACATGAAGCGAGGTAATTAAAGTATCACCGGGTTCTAAAGGATCAGCAAAAAAATCAGGAGTAGTTGCAACGCTGTCGGTAAGAGGTGAAAAACAACTTAATCCAAAACATAAAGATGATAGCCAATCAGCCGGTAAGTTGTTGATTGTTCTGACTTCAAAAACAGTCTGTTGAAATGATGAAACATTTATTACTTCAAAGTCAAAGATCATCTCTGAGCCAAGTGTGCTGTCAATAAATGTTCTGTGAACAACTACCTGAATATCCTGCGGACTTGCTGTTTGTACTATTAAAACAGACAGGAAAAAAATCAAACTAAAAAATTTCTTCATCATACATCCTGAGTTTATTAATATTAAATCTTTGTAAAATTTATTAATTGGAAGGAATCATAAAGATTCCCTCCAAACAAATTAAGTGTTACTTTAAAATACTCATCTTTTTAATCTGAGAAAAACTATTTGTTGTCATTTTATAGAAGTAAACTCCGGAAGATAAACCAGCAGCGTTAAATTCTATTTCATAATTTCCGGGTTGTTTAACTTCATCAACAACTGTTGCAACTTTTTGACCGGTTAAATCATAAATCACAATTGAAACCAATCCGCTTTGCGGAACAGAGTATTTTATTTTTGTAGAAGGGTTAAACGGATTTGGAAAATTCTGACCAAGTGCAAACTCAACCGGAGTTTCCAAAACAACAGAAACAACATCGCTATAATCAATGCTGCCGTTGTAATCAACTTGTTTTAGTCTGTAATATATTTCGTCAGTTCCTTTCAGGTCAATATTATCAGTAAAAGAGTATGATTTAGATTCGGTAGTTGTGCCGTTTCCTTTTACAAACCCTATTGAAACAAAATTTTCTCCGTTATAAGATCTTTCAATCTCAAATCCAAGATTGTTAATTTCTGTTGCTGTTGTCCAGTTAAGAGTTACTTTTCCAACAGAAGCTGCTGCGGTAAATGAAGTCAATTCCACCGGTACCGGTGCTAATTCATTCAAAGCGATTTTTGTGCCTTGCAGAATTTCTTTACCATTTAGATTTTGAATAAAAGAAACCAGCTCACAATTTTCTGTAATCCAGCTTGCATTACGGGTAAAAGTCAGATTAATATCAACAACATTTCCAGATGAAAAGTCCAGTAGTGTTCCAAGCTGATCAGGTACCATAAGCCGAACAGTGTTGTTTATCATTGTTTGATTAAACCAGTTAAATGGAATATTTGATTCAGTTAAAGCAAGATGCAAAACCAGATTAGCGTAAGAAGAAGGAGTAGCCGCAGCTTTGGTAACTCGAATTGTTAATGAATAATCTAATTGATTATTTTGCCCGAAAATTTCAATATCAAAAGCTGAGTTTTTACTCTTTCTGCTCTCATATATAGGAAGATAAACAGGATACAAACTAACAGTGCCGCTTCCGCCAACATGGAAATCAACACCATCAAACACTGCTGTTGGGTAGCCGGAAATTCCGTAGTAACTGTTTCTTGAGTTAGAATAATTGTTAGCAAATGAATCTCCGTTATGATATTTAATTATCCCGACAGACTTTCCGTTTGCAAGAAGATCGTGTGCACCCATCGATGCGCCCGGGCAAAACTGACACCAGGTACCTGTTCCGATTTCCAGAATTACCATATCTCTGGCTGTTGTGTATGTATCAAATGATTCAGTTCTCGAATCATTAGATGGGTCCATATCTCCCAAAAGGTTTGTTGTAACAGTTATCTCATAAAGTTCATTTGCCAGGGCAGGTGTAAAATCAGCAAACGAAACTGTTTCCTCTTGATTGGCAGTTAACGTTACGTTTGAGCAGTCCTGTGTATATACGCTTGTTCCGTTTACTTTTATAACACAGGTTGCGTTGAAAGTTTCCTGGTTTAATCCAAAATTTTTCAATATTGCTTTAGGTGTAAAAGGAATTCCTGCGCTATATTCAGGATCAGCAATAATATCTTTAACCATTACGTCGTGTGCTAAAGGAATAAAGAGTTTAATATCATCGATGTACCAGTAATTTATGTTATAAGAGTTTCCTGAAAAAAACACACATACCTGAAAGTTTGATGAACCAACATCAGGATTTGTAATAGCTATGATTTGCTCTTCCTGCATACTGCCTGTTGGATTAACCTTTGACCAAACAGTATTCCAGGTTCCATTGTTGGATCTGGTTGCAGCACCAACAGTATAAGAACCGCCATAATGATCAATTGCATGTTTAAACTGTAAAGTAACGGTGGTTTGTCCGGTGAGATCAATAGAAGGAGAAATGAAACGGCTGACACCATTAAAGGTTGGTGAATAATTAAATCTTAATTCAGGTGCTGTTCCACCTGCATTTGCGCTATTAGCAGCGGTCCAATTAGCTGCCTGCGCGTCAATTGTCCATCCGGCTGGCGGAAAAGAGCCAGTAAATGTTTCATTAAGTAAAGTTTGAGCGCTTACTAAAAAAGAAAGTAAGAACACTATCGTAAATATTTTTCGCATAATATCCCCTGTGGATAAGTAAAGTAATAATGTTAATTAATTGTAAGGAACCAAAAAAATATAAATCAATATCCTTCCGATAAATAGTTTATTGTTTTGTTAGATATGACCATAAAAAGTATTTAATAATATTTTTTAATTGAGCAAAGCCCGCCTTCTGTTCAGATAAAACCAAACAGAATGCGGGCATACTGATTTTTACTTAAGCATCAACATTTTCCTTGTTTGTACAAGTCCGTTTGACTGAAGTTTATACAAATAAACTCCTGAAGAAAGTTTTGACGCATCAAAATTTACTTCATAAGTGCCGGCAGGTTTTTCTTCATTGATTAGGGTAATAATTTCATTTCCAAGTATATCATAGACCTTTAAAGTTGTTAACGATTTTTCACTTAAAGTAAAAGCAATCTTTGTTGATGGGTTAAATGGATTCGGGTAATTTTGTTTCAAATCAAACGCTAAAGGTAAACTGCCCTGGTCATCAATCCCTACAACATTTTCTGAGAGCCAGTTCAAACATCGTGATGCAAGAGTATCCCTGATTGCTTGTTCATTGATTTGTTCAAAACCAGCAACCATATAAATAATCCTGTAATTATCAGCGATTGCCCTGATACCGGCAATATTAGGTCCGTTGAAATATTGTAAGAAAGAAACGGCGCTTGTATCTCTTGGACTGATTATATCCAATGACCTTGGATAAACAGCATTAGCAATAATTTGAACACCATTTGAAATAATATCCCCGGGTATGCCTTTAATAATGAACAGGTTTGAAACATCAGCTACATAATTTGCATGTAAATAGTTATGATAAAAATCCTGTGCAAACTGACTGCCGCCGGAAGTACCAAATATATCTGAGCCGATATTTTGACCAGTAATTAAAAGATTACCGCCATCATTCAGGTAATTTTCTAATTTCGTAACTTCATGCATATAAAAAGCACGTTTAGCATTGCTGCTTTGCCAAACCATAATTCCAAAATTTGACAGATCAACTCCCGCTGGTTCCAATGCCGCTCTGGAAACCAATCCGTAAGTTCCACTGTAAACATTTTCTATTGAAGAAGAAACATACGAATCAAACTCACTACCGCCTGCTCTGACAACAAGAACATCTATTCCGCTATTTGTTACAAAATTAAAATCAGCACTATTAGACAAACCGGGATTATTCTTTGATTCAAACTCAACTGATAATTTGCCATAACCATCAGTACCTTGTGGATTAACAGAAACCTGTATTACTGCAGAATCACCAGGATTAACCTGAATCGAATCGAGTGTTCCGAAAGGAAAGGTTCCATTAGCGGTTGTAAATTCACCGGTCCAGCTGCCAGGTGCGGTAAGAGAACAATTAATGTTATAAACATCCTGTTTCATTCCAATATTTTTTATCACCGAGTTGAATGTAGCCGGTGTATTATTATCAGCAATAATATCGGGGCTTTGTGGATTTATTTGTGCGACATAGTCAGGTATAAATTCCAGCATTTCTGATTGATAGATGTACTTATTGGTTTCATTTTGAATGAATGCAACAATTCTAAGACTATCAGTATTTACCGCCTGAAGAAAAGCAGCGGTTGGAACATATTGTAAAATATATTCCACAGAATCACCGGGAGCGGGAATTGTTATTGTTGTTCCATTCGCATCCGGAAGCATCTTTCTTGTAACACTTGAAAAATGCGCTTCACCATTTGTGCCGGGAGGTGTTTGAAAATAAACCATCTTTTCTGTAATGCCAACTTTAAGTTTAGTTGTTGTAAAAGTAGTATGGTCATTTGGATCACGCAGTATTCTGACTCCAACTTCAATTAAGTTATCTGATAATGCTCTTTGTATCAGAACTATTTTAAACGGTGAAATTTCTGAGTTTCCGCTATTTACGGCATTCATCGTTGCTGTGCTAGTGCTGGTAGAAACTCTTGTTCCGTTTACTATAATATCCGGAACGCCATTAACGCTATAATAATTTGTTCTTATAGTATTATCAGATTGATTTAAAAGATACATAGGGTCATTAGGACCGGGCCACCAAACATGATAAATAATATGCGAGATTGTTCCTGACTGAATTAAATTTGCAACAGTGTTATTATACCATGAATTGTTAACAACTGCACAAGGTCCGCAAGAAGCATTTGTAAATCTTTCAACAATTGATTTTCTATCGTAAGAATAACTGCTGAAAGTTAAACCAAACAACAAAAATATCAGTAATATTTTTTTCATAACTGTCTCCTGTTAATTAATTGTTCATATCTTGATTAAAACGTTGATCCCGCCTGATAAATTTCTTTCGTTTCTTTATTCTGTATAAATACTACTGTGTTAAGGTTGCTTTGTACCCAATTTTGATTAATGGGTATCTGCCTTTGGAAAGTGTATGTGCCTGTTTGGTTTATTGATGCAAGAGATTCACCTTGATTATCGGGAAGCATTTTTCTCATTACATCATAAAATTTTGTCTCGCCGTTCGATCCGGGGGGAGTTGCAAATTCTATATTTGTCTCTGTTACTACTGTATGCAGAACGAGTTTAGAAAAATCCAGATTTGTTAAATCTTTTACTTCAACAGAAATTTCTATTATAAAATTATTTGCATTAATATTTGATTGAACTTGAATCTTGAATTGAGGGATCTTTGCCAGCTCGCTTATCACTTTTGCTTTTACATCATTGGAATCGGATGGTATTGGCTTAAGTTTTCCGTTTATAATGTTTGTAGGTGCTAAGATAATTGAGTAATAACCCATTCTTGAATTACAATCCGGACCATTTGCCAGATAAAACGGATCTACCGGCGAAGGAAAATTTGTAGGAAATTTTATAGAGACAAGTTTGTTTCTTCCAAAAGTATGATTTGTTAATTGCTCAAGTATTTTGTTACTTGTTACACAGGGAACGCAGCTAACATTTGCAAAATCTTCTATCAAAACTATTTTATCAGCCGCATAAAGATTAAAGCTAATCTCAACGGTACTATTCTTAATAACATTAACACTCTGATTTGTTATATCGTAAGCATCTTTTCTTAGTTCTATTGTATGATTTCCAACAGTTGTTTTTATAGTATCCGGAGTTACCTTTCCTGTATTATTACCATCCAGAAATATTTGGGCATCACCAACATTTGAGATAATTTTAATTGTTCCATATTCATTTATTGTAACATCAGGAGTTGCAGGAGGGTTGGTTTGACAGCTTAAAAGCAGTAATGCAGCAATTATTATTAATAATAAATTTTTCATAAATAGTTAAGCAGATTAAATGCACGATCGTTTTACATTTAGCAAAGATAAAACTTAAATTCTGTCTTAAAAATTAGGATTGATAAAGACATTTTCAAGACAATTAACAAATATTTATCTCTCTTGAATTGCAAAAATGAAAGGTTTTCAAATAATTTTTAATCAGCAGCAGCAAACCAGTAACCGCTGATAGAAAAAATCCGCGAATCTGCCCAAGTCCTTACTTTAATTATAAACCCTTCTTTTGATACAGACAGAGCTTCTGCTTTATACCTTATGTTTGAATTTTTGTCAGCATCAATTTGTGATACGCTCAGGATAATCTCGGGTGTCTTTTCGAATGGCTTGTCAAACTTAATTTCGAGCATCATATTTCTATCGCCGTTATTTTTATCCAGCGAATACTCCGCAAGAACAGGGTTTACAGACCAACTGCCGCTTATAATTGTTGTTTGTGCAAAGTTAGTAAATGAAAATAGAGTTAAAAGAAGTATGAATGATAAATGCATTATACCGGACATAAGAACTGAACTCTGAATCTCTATTAAAAGTTTCTTTATTATAATATGAAAAATAATAAATAGCTCTGAATAATTTTTACAGAAATTTTTTATTTAAATATTTTTTCCCTCTCGCTTTTATTTAATCCTTTTACAACCTCATCATAAGAGTGATCAATCCACTGTTTCACATCACTCCAACGGATATTTCCGTCAATAATTACAGTATTCCAGTGCTTCTTGCTCATATGCCAGCCAGGCTGAACATTCTCATATTCTTCTCTTAATTCAACAGCTTTTTCAGGATCACATTTTAAATTTATTTGTAAGGGAATTTTTTCAAGCGGAATCAAAGCAAACATCTTATTAGCAACTTTAAATACAAGTGTTTCTTCATCAAAAGGATAATCTTCCACAGCTCCTTTTTTGCCTAAGCAATATTTATATATGGTTTCAATGTTCATTATTTGGCTTTTAACTATTTTTACTCTGTAAAAATAAAGCAAATATGATAGTTTATTTCAATTCAAAATTTCTTCACAAAGATGATGTTAAAATATCACCTTTTGATCGTGCTTTCCTTTTTGCAGATGGAGCTTATGAAGCATTAAGATCTTATAACCAAAAATTATTTAGACTTGAAGATCACTTAAAGAGATTTGAACACAGCTTGAATGAGTTATCAATCCCTTTCTCTGATTTTAACAATTTAGAGATAATTGCCGGCGAACTTGCAAAGAAAAACAATATTAATTCAGAGTATTCAGTTTATATGCAGATAAGCCGGGGAATCAGCTTTCCAAGGACTCATCATTTTGTAAATAATATAACCCCAAATGTTTTTGCTTTTGTAAAACCAATTGCCGATAACAGGAAGCAGGTTGAAGAAGGTGTTTCAGTCATTCTGGAAAAAGATCTCCGCTGGCTAAGATGTGATATTAAATCTACTTCAGTTCTACCGGCTGTTATGGCAAGTCAAAAAGCTTTTCTATCGGGAGCTTTTGAAGCGGTATTGTATCGCAATAATTTAATTACAGAAGGCTCGCACACAAGTTTTTTTGCTGTCAAAAATAATATTCTTTACACTACGCCGCTTTCAAACTATATTTTAAATGGAATAACAAGAAAAGTAGTTTTAGAGCTTTGCAAAGAAAATCAAATAGAATTCAGTGAAGAAAACATTAGAACCGATGAATTAAAATCTTACGATGAGTTTTTTATAACCGGCACCACAACTGAAGTTACCCCAATAATTAAAATAGATGATTGGTTTGTAAATAATGGTAAACCGGGAAAAGTTACAAAAGACATTCAGAGACTATTTAATTTTTATACTAAAAATTATTAATGAATAAGAACCGGGAAATATCGGCGGATGTTTTTATCCTTACAGGCGAGTGGCTTGACTATAACGGAAGAAATATACTTAAGTTTATCGGAACAACTGATAAAATTGGTCCCGTTGAAATTATAATTACAAACAACAAACCTGTTTTCTTTGTTGAAAATACAGCGATACTAAATCCTCTGAAAAAAAACTTTCTGAGAAAAGAGACTAAACTTCAAAACTTCGATTATAAACCGGTTGATGCTGTTTATTTAAATACTCAAAGGGAACTTGCTGCACTTGCAGATTCACTTCACGAATCAGACATTAAAACTTATGAATCAGACATAGACCCTTTGCGGAGATATCTGATGGAAAAAGGAATTAACTCTCAACTAAAAATTACAGGTGTTGGTGAGCAAAGAAATTCACTAACAAGATTTACTAATCCGGTTATAGAGCCTTGTGTTGTTAGTCCACAATTTGTGATTGCTTCTTTAGATATTGAAACCGGAACCAAGTCAAATCAGCTTTATTCTATCGCTGTTCACGTTACCGGAAAACAAGGAGAGTACAAAAAAGTTTTTATGCTGGGTGAAAAACCGAAAAACTCTCCGGATTATATTTCCATTTATGATAAAGAAAGAGAATTGTTGATTAGCTTTTTTAACTGGTTTAAAGAAATTGATCCTGATATTATTATCGGCTGGCATGTTATCGGATTTGATTTACTTTTTCTTGAAAATAAATGCCGCGGACTGGGAATAAGTCTTGATATTGCCAGAGCAAATGGAAGAGTTTTGATAAGACAGAGAAAACCTTCAGGACATTATATTTCTCTTACCGGAAGAGTTGTAATTGATGGTCCTGCGATGTTAAGAGCATCATTTTTTAATTTTGAGGATTTTAAACTCGAAACAGTTGCACAGGAGCTTTTAGGAGAGGGAAAGACAATCGATGCTGATACCAAAAAAATTGAAGAAATAGAAAGACGATTCAGAGAAGATAAAATTTCACTTGCCGAATATAATCTGCAGGATGCTGTACTTGTTTCAGAGATATTTAAAAAAACGGGTTTGATTGAACTATCTGTTCGCCGTGCTCAGATTTCTGGTTTGCTGATGGATCAGCTTGGTATGATGACCGCAGCTTTCGATCACTTATATTTGCCTAAACTTCATCAGGCTGGATTTGCAGCACCAAACCTTAAAGATATCTACACAGCCGGACACGCTCCCGGAGGATATGTAATTGAACCGGTTCCGGGAATTTATGAAAATATAGTTGTTCTTGATTTCAAAAGTGGTAAAAAGTCAAACTTAGTTGAAAATAGAGACTCCATCATTTATTAAGCTGCTTTCTTTTGTTTAATCTTTAATTCTGTTTTTAATGCTGTTCTTAGTAACTGTAATTTTTCATAATTATTTACCTTTCTCATTCTTTTTTCTATCTGTAAAAGTGCTGCTGCCATCCATCTGCTTCGCATTTCTGAGTTCATCCATCTCTTTACTCTGCCCAGGTATTTCTTTAACTGAGAATTTAAGTTTTCTATTAAATTTGTGGTCGTAAATGATCTGCCTAACTGTTCTACTAACCCTAAACGGTGTATGGTTAATGTTTCCTCTAATCCTTCTTCAAGCGATCTTGCAGCACTCCGGTTAATTTTCATTAGTTCAGTTATTATTTCCTTTAGCTTTCTGCTTGCTGTTTGATAATCAGGTTCACTATAGGCTCTTTGCAGCTTGCCTCTGTAATTGTTTTGCTGCTCTTGACTTAAGTAACTGAGAACATTTTCTCTCTTATGCCACTGGCAGCGCTGTGCTAAGGCATAGTTCCCGAATGTCTCATCAACTGCTTTCCTTAATCCCTTTGAACCATCCAGCAGTGTTAGTATCCCTTCTGTATACTTGAAATTCCTCTTTAGTAAATCTTTTAACAACCCTTTTACTGCTTTACTGTTTTCTGTTGTTGTCTGGATAAAGCCCAATGGTATCTTTTCTCCGCTCATTGTTATTCCAAGTGCTATTACCGTGTTTTCTTTTGACAAATATTTTCCGTCTATTACTATGGCTATAAAATCATATAATCCCAAATCCCGCTTTTCAAATTCTTCTAATGCCTTTGTGCTTTCTTCTATAAAGGCTTTGCTTACTGTTGATTGACTCAATCCAAAGCTCTCTACGCCCATCTTTACTACTTCCTGATAATCGTGCTGACTTAAGCCTAAGATTATTTTTTTCATCAAACTTTCTGATGGTAATTCTATTGACCTTAGTTTTTGATATCTCTCCGGACTTTCGGTAATCAAACTCTGATTATCGTGTATCCTTGGAACCTTTATTTTTACTTTTTCTTCTCCTACTCTTATGCTGCCCGGATTACTGCCCCAGCGGCTATATCTGCCTGATGATGGCTTCTCTCTGTCATATCTTATTCCTGCTTTTTCTTTTACTTCTTCTTCCATCAGTTGATTTGCCAATATTTTGGCTATCTCCAGAAAATTACCGAACAAACTTAGTTGTGTTTCTAAAGATTGATTCTTATACCAATCAAGATTTTGTTTTAGATTTTCCTTAATTTTCACCTTGAGACTCCTTTTAATTGTTTTTGTTTTTTTTTGTTATTACAAAATTATTAATTATTTGGAGTCTCTTTCTTTTTTTAATTAAACTTTTTCAACTAAGAAGTAATTTATACCTCAAAAGTCTTTATCCATCAATTATGCAGACTTTTAAGATTGATCCTTACTCTCGATTAATGAAAGAAACAGATACCATCGAAACACTAAATGGTTATAGGTTTTCATCTTCACTGCATATTCTGCCCGGTTTTATAAATGAGCTGATGAAGCAGCGCGATGAAGCAAAGAAGAAAAAAGACAAACAGCTTTCACAAGCAATAAAAATCCTGATGAACAGTCTTTATGGGGTGATGGGATCATACAACTGTAGATTTTATCATCCTGATTTACCAAAAGCAATTACAGGAAGCGGTCATAAACTTTTACTCGGCAGTAAAGAATATCTTGAAAAGAAAGATCTTAAAGTAATTTACGGTGATACTGATTCGTTGTTTGTTATGTTAAAAGATGTCTCTGTTGAAAATGGTGAAACTCAGGGGAAAAGAATTGTTAAAGATTTAAATCAGTACTGGAAAAGCAAACTTAAAAATGAATACAAAGTAGAATCATATCTGGAGCTTCAATTTGAAAAATATTACAAGCAGTTTATTATAACCCCGGCACGCGGTGCTGATATTGGGGCTAAGAAACGTTATGCCGGTTTAGTTATAAAAGATGACAAAGAAAACATAGAGTTTGTTGGGATGGAATTTGTCCGCTCCGATTGGACAAAGCTTGCAAAGGAGTTTCAGATTGAATTATACAAAAAAGTTTTCCATCAAGATGAAGTTGAAGAATGGATAAGAGAAGTTATCAGAGAGTTAAAATCCGGTAAGTTTGATGATAAACTGATCTACAAGAAAAGATTGAGGAAAGAAATTGAAGATTATACTAAAAACATTCCGCCGCATGTAAGAGCAGCAAAATATTTAAATGAACCGGCAGACATAATTTATTATGTTATAACACAGCGCGGTCCTATACCAATCGAACTTAAACATAATGATTTTGACTATGATCACTATATTGAAAAACAATTAAAGCCAATTGCTGATTCGGTATTATCTTTACTCGGAAAAAATTTTGACGATATTGCCGGAAGCAGTCAGTTAAGCTTCTTTTAGATTTTCAGTTAACGGAGTTTCCTTTATGAAACTTTGCACTTTGTGGTTAATGTTTACTTAGCTTAAGTGCTTAAAATATTTTTATCACAATGCACAATGCCAGTAAGATTAAATAAGTGCCTGACAATAAATATTTGAGAAATGTTTTAATGCCTAAATATATTGCCTTCCTCCGCGCTATTAACGTTGGCGGACATACAGTTAAAATGGATCATCTTAAATCCCTGTTTGAAAAAATGGGATTTATAAATGTTGAAACTTTTATTGCCAGCGGAAATGTTGTGTTTGAAACAAAATCAAAATCAGTTGATTCAATGAAAAAGAAAATTGAATCTGATCTGCACAAACAACTTGGATACCAAGTTGCAGCATTTATAAGATCAACTGAAGAATTAAAAAGAATAACCGGATATAAACCATTTAAGGAATCTGAACTAAATAATCCAAACAATAATTTATATATAGGATTTTTAGAATCTGCTCCTTCTAAAGAAAATCAAAATAAAGTTTTTGCAATGAAGAATGATATAAATGAATTTAATTTTTATCACAATGAACTTTATTGGCTATGCAGAAAAAATTTTAGCGATTCTGGAATTGATGGTAAAAAACTTGAAAAGGCACTTGGAATGAGTGCAACCATACGCAACTCAACAACAATTAAAAAAATGGTTGATAAGTTTTGTTAAACTATTCAACTTGTTAACTAACAATCTGAAGGAGAACAATTTTGCAGATAGAATTTATCGGCGGCGCAAGAACTGTTACCGGCTCGCAGCATTTACTTCATATCAACGGAAAAAAGATTTTACTTGAATGCGGTTTATTTCAAGGCAGGCGGGACGATACTTATGAAAAAAATAAAAACTTCAGATATAATCCGGCGGAGATTGACGCATTAATTTTATCTCATGCCCATATTGATCATAGTGGTAATATTCCCAATCTTGTAAGCAAGGGATTCAAAGGATTAATCTATGCAACTTCTGCAACTGTTGACCTTTGTCAGATAATGTTAAGAGATTCTGCACAACTGCAGGAAAAAGATATTGAGTTCGTAAATAAGAAAAGACAGAAGAAGAATGAACCATCACTCGATCCGCTCTATACTCTTGAAGATGTTGAAAATGCAATGCAGCAATTTGTTGGTGTACAGTACAATCAAGCGATTGATCTTTTTCCCGGGGTTAGATTTACATTCAGAGATGCAGGACATATTCTCGGTTCTGCCGGAGTTCAGTTGGAAGTAGAAGAATCCGGAAATAAAAAAATTAATTTAGGCTTTTCGGGTGATATTGGAAGACCTGATTCACCTGTAATAAAATCACCGGATATATTACGCGACCTTGATATTCTGATAATGGAATCAACTTACGGCAACAGGCTGCATTCACCTGTTGAAGAAGCAGAAGAGTATCTTGCCTCAATAATAAGAGAAACAGTTGATAAGGGAGGTAAAGTAATCATTCCTGCTTTTGCAGTTGGAAGAACTCAGACGATAGTCTATATGCTTCATAAACTTTCCGACCAAAACAGAATACCTGAAATTCCAATTTATGTTGATTCTCCGCTGGCTGTTGATGCAACTGAAGTTTTTCGTTCTCATCCGGAATGTATGGATAGGGAAACATACAGGATATTTTTACAGAACCATGATGATCCGTTTGGATTTAATAAACTCCGTTACGTTAAAAAGACAGAAGAATCGAAAGAGTTAAACGAAAAAACCGGGTCGATGATAATTATCTCTGCCTCGGGAATGGCTGAAGGCGGAAGAATTCTGCATCATCTGAGACACAATATTTCGGATACAAAAAACTTAATATTATTTGTGGGCTATGCTGCAAAACACACTTTAGCTCGTAAGATTATGGATGGAAATCAATTTGTGAACATTTTTGGAGAAGAATACGAGGTTAAAGCAAGGTTTAAGAAAATGGACTTCTTTTCTGGTCACGCTGATCAACAGGAATTGCTGGATTATCTGCGTCTAAACTCAACAAATACATTGGAAAATATATTCTTAGTACATGGCGAAGAAGATATGGCACTGCCTTTTAGGGAAAAATTATTGCAAAAAGGCTATAAGAACGTATATTTTCCGGCTTCAGGTGAAAAAATAAATTTTTAAAAGGAAACATTTTTCACTTACATTTATCTAATTAAATGTTATATTTGCCTCCTGCAAATTTGACATTTCGATTCTTCTTACAGAAGAGTCATTTTGAAAACTAAATAATTAAAATCATAATTAAGGAGATGTGAAACTTGAAGATCACAAAGCAGTTTACCAACCGTGAAAGTAAATCATTAGATCAGTATTTACAGGAAATCGGAAAAGTTGATCTTCTTACATCGGATGATGAGATTGAACTCGCCATCAGAATTAAAAAAGGTGATAGATTAGCCCAGGAAAAACTAATAAAGGCAAACCTCCGATTTGTAGTGAGCGTTGCAAAGCAATTTCAAAATCAGGGCTTATCTCTCGGCGATCTCATCAATGAAGGAAATATCGGCTTGATTAAAGCCGCTGAAAGATTTGATGAAACCCGCGGTTTCAAATTCATCTCGTATGCCGTGTGGTGGGTCAGACAATCTATTATGCAGGCAATTGCAGATCAATCAAGAGTAGTAAGATTACCGCTTAACAGAGTTGGAAATCTTACCAAGATAAGCAAAGCTTACAGAGATCTTGAACAGGAATATGAGAGAAAACCAACCACCGAAGAGCTTGCTCAGATTCTTGATATGACTTCTGATGAAGTTGCTTATGCACTTCAGATTGCCGGAAGACAGGTATCTATGGATGCACCTCTGAAAGAAGGTGATGATGGAAAAAATTCATTGGTTGATATTCTTCCGAATGACGAACAGCCGCTGCCGGATAATAAACTGATGACTGAATCTTTGAAAAAAGAAGTTGCTAATGTTCTTTCTACTCTTTCTGAAAGAGAAGCGGAAGTAATAAAATTATACTTCGGAATTGATGGAGACCATTCAGCTACTTTGGAAGAGATTGGCGAAAGATTTAATCTTACACGCGAGCGCGTTAGACAGATTAAAGAAAAAGCTTTAAGAAATTTAAGGCAGTCTAAAAGAAGCGGCAGACTGAAAGCTTATTTGGGATAAAAAATAATTCGTTTCAGGTTTTGAAGCCCCGATTTACCGGGGCTTTTGTTTTTTTTAGAGATGACATCTTTTAAAAAGATGTCATCTCTTTTAGGTTACTCACTTTGCCAATATCATTTTACGTGCTTGTATAAAACCAGGTGTTGTTAATTGATAAATGTAAACTCCGCTTGGCAATTCTGCTGCATTAAAATCGATACTGTAATTACCAGCTTCTTTGTTTTCATTTACAAGAGTTGTTATTTCTTTGCCAAGAATATCATAAACTTTTAATGTTACAAATTGTTTGTTGGCTATTGCATACTGAATACTGGTTACAGGATTAAAGGGATTCGGGAAATTTTGATTTAATGAAAATCTTGTTGGGATACTTATTTCAACTTCAATTGTATTTGAATATTCAAATGTTCCATCAAAATTGGTTTGCTTTAATCTGTATAGGAAAATCCCATCAATAACATTTTCATCAATGAATGAATATGTTTTAGTTTCAGTAGTTGTGCCAGAACCTTCCACAAACCCAATTCTCTCCCATCTCCCTATTCCATTCTCACTACTCATTACTTGTTTTTTTATTTCAAATCCCTGATTATTTATCTCCGTAGCAGTAACCCAGCTAAGTAAAACATTATTACCGTTTACTTCAGCAGAGAATGATACAAGTTCAACCGGTACTGTTCTTCCTGCTGTTCTATATACACCGTCTAAATGACTCCCAGCCCAAAGATATCCGCTTGAGTCAATTGCAAGACAGGTAACGGGATGGTAGCCCGATAAACCATAATTGACCCATGAATTTCCATTGTTAGAGGAAAGATATACCCCATCATAGTCTAACCCACCTATGAAAACATAAACGTCATCATTAGTATCTAATACAAAATCACTTGGATAATCTAGGCCAGAAATTGTATTAGTATTTATCCAAATTAAACCATTATTTGTAGTTTTATAAATCCCAAATTCACCGAGTCCAGGATCATAACACCCGGCTAGGATAGAACCATCTCTTAAATAAACCATTGATAGATCAAGCCTAAATCAGTTGAGCGATATATACCAAACCATGATGCGCATCCATTACCAAAGAACATATAACCATTTGTATTAATTCCTATGTTTCTTGCACAGGGGTCTGTATAATTTGTACTTTCCCATGTTATCCCGTTATCTGTTGATCTATATACACCATAATAATTACTTACATAGATAAAACCCCCAGGTTCATTTGGGATTATGGTCACATCTTCAAAATAATTTATTGGACCACCATTTAGTGTGTCTGCAATTCCTACCCAATTTTCTCCTCCATCAGTTGATTTATACAACCCATAACCCGGAAAATTAGCAGAACCGCATAAATAGATATTTCCTGCATAATCGATAAAAAGCTTGTAAACATCTCCTATTTGTAGTCCATTATTTTTAAATTCCCACGAAGCTCCGTCATCAGTTGATTTAAAAATACCTGTCCAGGAAGCTACATAAACATTCCCGCTATCATCTACTGCAATATCATATATTTCTTCACCAGCCAAACCCATAAATTGCCATTGCGGGGTTTGCGCGAGAGTTTTATAATTTAATAATGTGGTTATCAGTATAATGAGAATCTTAAATCTATAGAGAAATATCTTATGGAAGTTAAATGAGTTGTGTATAGCAGAGCTTGTTCTGATTTTAGTTTTCATAGCAAATTCTCCTATATTTTATTCAAACAAATTTTAATATAAAATGTCTCTTAAAATTATGTTAAAAATAAAGCTGTAACAAATTGTGGCGGGTAAAATGTTTTTCTAATGCAATAGTTTCAAATGCAGTAAAACATTTTACAAGTAAAACTATAATTTATTTCTGTCATTTATAAAAAATATTTACCGCTCATATAAAACCTGCAAAAGTATTTATATGTACAATGTAACTTTCAGCAGTTAAAATCAATCTAAAGCCAAAAAGCACAGATTTTATGAACAAACTTACACCACTTTTCATTTTATCCTTTGCCGCATTTCTTTTTGCAAGTCAGGGAAGTAAAAATCAAAACAAATTTTTAACCCTTATTAAGATCGATAAAGAAATAAACATAGATGGGGTAGTAGATGATGTTTGGAATTATGCCGATTCAACAACAAATTTTTTTCAGCTTGATCCGTACTTTAATCAGCCAACCTCCGTAAAAACTGTAGCAAAAGTTTTAACTTCCGATATTGCTATCTATTGTTTGATGATTTGTTACGATGATAAAAATAATATTCAGGCAAATGCAGGACTACACGATGCCTATACGGGTGATATTGTATCAATGATGCTCGATACTTTTGGCGACAAACAAACAGCTTATAAATTTGCAGTCAATGCTTCCGGAGTTAAGTCCGATTCCCGAATGCTTGATGATGCACGCAACCGCGATTATAGCTGGGATGGAATATGGGATGCCGCTTCACAAATTTATGATTGGGGTTATGTTGTTGAAATGAAGATTCCATATAAGTCAATTAAGTACGATAAAAATCTTACAGAGTGGGGCTTGGATTTTGACCGATGGAGATCTTATAATAAAGAGGATATTTATTGGTGCGAGTATGAGCAAAGTGAAGGACAAAGAATTTCTAAATTTGGTAAACTAATATTTGAAGATTTTAAACCATCGATTACAGGAATTAATTTAGAAATTTATCCGGTTGGGATTGCAAAGACTACTTATCTTGGTGATAACAAATATAAATTTGACCCCAACGCGGGATTAGATGTTTTTTACAATCCATCTGAACGACTGACATTCTTATTAACCGCAAACCCTGACTTTGCTCAGGTAGAAGCTGATCCATTTTCGTTTAATATAAGCCGTTACGAAAGTTACTTTTCTGAAAGACGACCATTTTTTACAGAAGGTAACGAAGTTTTTAATCCATCCGGCAAAGAAAGAAGCTCCGGCTTTTATAGTCCGTTAGAGCTTTTCTATTCAAGAAGAATTGGCAAACTTTTACCGGGAGGAAAAGAAGTTCCGCTGATCTTTGGAACAAAAGCTTTTGGAAGATATAATGAATGGGAGTATGGAGGGTTTGTTGCTTTAACTGGAAAAGAAGATTATATAAAAAATAATTTACAGTTTACCGAAGAACAGGCTTACTTTGGTTCTGCAAGACTTAAAAAGAAGATTTTAGATAATTCATCAATTGGCTTATTGATGGTTGGAAAGCAGACGAAAGATAATACTTATGGTGTAATAGATATTGATGGTGCTTTCCGCGGATCTGATTGGCAGCTGGCTTATCAATTTGCAAGGTCTTTTGAAAACAGCAAAGGCGATTATGCTGCTTCTATTGGATTTAGAAGTTTTAGCAAAACCTGGGCTAACTTATTAAGGTTTAGAGCAATAGGAAATAAATTTAATATAAACGAGGTAGGGTTTGTTCCCTGGAAAGGAACTCTTAATTCTACAATCCTAACAGGACCAATATGGTATCTTGAAAATGGTGCAATAAGAAATGTGTTTTTGTATGCAGGCTCTTCAATTAATTATGAGCACGCTGATCTTTATACTGATTACTCCGGCGTTATAGGTTTTAATATGCAGTTTCGTGATGGCTGGGGATATGAGATTAATACTGATTATGGTAAAAGTAAAGACGAGGGAATTTTTTATGATTCATACAGTATAAATTTTAGTTCATGGTTTGATGTCTCACAAATCTGGAGCGGCAACCTTTGGGGAGGTTATCAGAAAACTTATAACTTTAACAGAAATTATATTGCAGCGTATTCCTGGTTTGGATTTTCAGCTAGCTGGAAAGTTCTGAATATTTTGACCGTAGGAACCTCTTACGATATGTTTATTGAAAATGACCCCGACGGAAATATTGAAGACATAACTTACAATGCCCGTCCGTTTTTTTCATTGACACCAATTAACAATTTAAACTTCAGGGTTTATGTTGATAATGTTTTTGTTAAATCAACCGATAGGATGGAAAGAATTATCGGAGGATTTTTATTCAGCTGGAACTTTCTGCCAAAGAGTTGGATTTATCTTGCAATAAACGAATTTCGTGATAGAAGCGATGAATACGATGCGAACAGCAATTTGCTTCCAAACAGAATGCACACAACAGATCGTGCCGGAGTTTTAAAGATAAAGTATTTGTATTACTTCTGATCTTGGTCTTACGAAACATTTTTTATGCGTCAGGTTAGTCGTTAAATATTTATAATGTAAACCTATTTTTTTCTGGTTCACGTGTAAATTTTGGCGTCAATAAATGCATCTATCCGTTAAAACATAACTATTTAATAGCCAGCCAGTTGTACAAAATTTGATAAAATATTTTTCTAAGTGGAAATTAAATAATTTATCAAATTATAAATCAAGGGAGTCAAATAATGCCTCGGAAAATTTATTTATTAGTCAATGTACTGTTGTTAATAATCGTGTTCGAAACATATCCGCAGAAAGTTCCGCCTTTAGCTGCAAATCCTAAATATTCATTTGGTGTTCTGGCAGGATATACAAGAAATTTTGGTGTTAATGTTTCGGGAACTATTTCTGATTTCACTTATGATTTGCCCTTATCGATAAGATTAAGTGCCGGCTATAATGTTAGAGATGCTGGCAATCCCTGGGACGCAAGAAAAATTTTTATAAATGATAATACAAACGGAGACCCTGATAAGTCCGGACATACAATAGATTTTAGATTAGATTTTGCACTTCCTGTTAATCTGTTTTCAATCAGAAAATCCTTGCTGTATATCGGACCGCGTTATTCAATGCTGACATCAACATTTGAGTTTATCGGGGGCAATGAGTTTTTTGATATAACAGCATCACAGTTTGGATTAGGAACAGGATTAGATTTGTATTTCGGTATAAATCCGACTTTAAGTTTTGTAGTTTCGGGTGGATTTGATTATTACTTTAGCAATAAAGTTGGTGGTCACGATTCGTTTTATATGCCTGATGGAACAGATATTAACGGAAGACAGGGATACAGTTATGATGATGCAGCAAAATCTGTTAATCTTCCCAAGTATGAAGTAAGATTTATGGCAGGATTAAGTTTTGGTCTTTAATATTAAAGATGAGAGCCATCCGGTAATCAGGATGACTCTCATTTAAGTGTTTATTTCATAAGCAGCATTTTGCGGGTTTCAATAAATTTACCTGAGTTTATTTTATAGAAATAGACACCGCTTGATAAACCGGATGCATCAAAGTTAACTTCATAACTACCGGCGGGTTTAAATTCATCAACAAGTTTTGCAACTTCATTTCCAAGTATATCATAAACTTTTAATGTAACAAATTGTTTGCTGGCTATTGTATATTGAATACTGGTTACCGGATTAAACGGGTTAGGGTAATTCTGTTTAACAGAAAACTCAGCAGGTAAAACAAAATTAATTTCTGCAATATCGGAATACTTGTAAGTTCCATCAAAATCAATTTGCTTAAGTCTGTACTGATATTTCCCAACTTCAAGGTTTTTGTCATCAAATAAATAAATATGTTTTTCGGTCGAAGTTCCAAAACCAGGAACAAAACCAATAGTATTCCACATACCGGTTACAGATTGATTGCTGCTGGCTCGCTTTTCAATTTCAAATCCGGAATTATTTAATTCCGCAGCAGTAATCCAGTCAAGCCTTACATACTCATTGATAATCCGTGCTGTAAATGATGTTAACTCAACGGGGATAGAATTTGAGAACGGCATAAATTTTACCAAACCAAGCAATGTATCATCTACGATATGGAAAATATGATCTTCAATAGATGCTGAGTCATAAACACCCCAGTCATTGTTTTGTGCATAAATCATATCTGGTGTATTGTTATATAAATCATAAACATTAGAACCCTGTATATTACCATATATAATATTTAGCCCGTCATCAGTTGTATCCGGGTTTTCAATATTACCAAGATTAGGATTAGCCCCTGGCTGTCCGGTTATTCCAACCTGAATAGTAATCCCCCACCAGTTGCCATAAATTCTATTTCTTGTAATTATAGGTGCAACGACAGCAGTTCCGTAGGTATTTATTCCGCTGCCGGCAACCATAACATCAGGATTTATATTGTTATTATATATGATGTTATCATGAACATAACAGGTAATTGGATTACTGCCTGTCATTGTTATACCAAAGCTGTTATTATAAATTTCATTAAATGCAATTTCAGATGACGATGAAGAACCACTAATCAAAGTTGATATACTAATACCGCCTGTTCTGTTAAACATACCGCCGCGGATGATGTTGTGTCTGATTGTTGGTGAATTATTATTTTGAGTTCCAACAGTAATTTGGTTTTTAGGGCTGGTATTCTGAGAGTTATTATTAATAAGTTCATTCCATTCAATTAACGGAGAGCTTCCGGTGGTTACATAAATTCCATACTCAAAAGTTCTTTCTATTCTGTTATGAGAAATTATTGGATTAGAACCGGATTGTAGATAAATACTTCTTCTGCATTTCCACAAATACGAATTTGATAATGTTGGGCTTGCACCTGAGCACCTTAAACCGTAGTAAGCATATTCAATCCTTGCATAACTAATAGCACAAGCAGAATCCACAGAAGGATCCATAAAATAAAAACCGTTGTATGCAGCGCCGGTTGAATCCTGAGTTAATGATGAAAAGATAATTGAATCAGTTGCGGTACCAACTGCCCAGAATTTTCCGTTTATATCAAAACCGGATGAAGAGTCTGAAAAGAGAACAGTTGTACCCGGGTTTATAAAAACTCTGTCATTTGCCGCAATAGTTACTCTGGCATTAATTGTATAATCAGGAAATGTGCCGGTAACTACTCCGCCGGAATTTGCAACAAGATCATCAAGCCCCCAATTCACACTTGTGTTCGGTGTTGTATATTGCGCAAACAGTTGTGAAGAGATTAAAATAAAAAGTAAAAGCAATTTTTGCACAGTTAACTCCTTTTTGTTATTAAATAGTTTATAAAAGATTTTAGTTATTTTTCAGTCAAAAGCAGTTTACATTAATTGTAATATAAGTATTTTTTTTATACTTTAAATTAGAGCTTGAACAAATTATTAAACTCTTAAATAACTCAAATATACTTAAAAACATTTACTGAGAGGTATCATGAAAAACCTAATTACTATTGTTTCTGTTATTCTCATTTCATTTTTTCTCTTTACTGTTTCTGTTGATGCACAAATAAGAACAAGCTTTATCCCGGATATTGATCAACTTATTACATCTTACGAAATAGTTGCTGAGTCAAATCACTACAGCGATATGTATGATCCCGGTTATTCAGTCTATCCGGGTTTTCCAAAGCAAGGGATGTACAGTATTTTATCTCCTAAGACAGGTGCTATATATTGTAATCTTGATGCTGATGTTGAAATGGAAATATTATTTGGAGCCGGTGAAACTTTATATGCTGTAAAGCTTGATGGTTCCGCTGTACCGGGCTGGCCTAAAACATTCACTCAATATTATGAAGTTGCCTGGGGCGTATCCTTCGGAGATGTTGATGGTGATGGTCAAGGCGATGTAGTCGTTAGTGCCGGAGGTCCGCTTGGAGGACATATTCACGCTTTCAAAAAAGATGGAACGCTGCTAGCTGGTTTTCCGGTGAATGTTGGTAAATATGCAATGAATCCTACATTAGCAGATTTGGATGGTGATGGTGCAATGGAAATTTTAATTGGTACAAGAACTAAACAGGCATTTGTTTATAAAGGTGATGGAACTGTTTATCCCGGCTGGCCTAAAATGATGGATTGGTATGTTGCAGCAGCCGCAGCTGCTGGTGATGTAAACGATGATGGGGTTATGGATGTTGTAATGGAATCAAGAAATCTTTTATATGTGTGGAATAAAGACGGACAGATACTGCCCGGTTTTCCTTACGCAATTATGGATTCAACTATTGGCTCCAATTCATATTCTGCTCCTGTTCTTGTTGATCTTACAGGAGATGGAAAGCTGGAAATAGTTTTCTGTTCACATTCTGATTCTGCTAATGCTGGCGGAATTGTTTATGCAGTAAAACATGATGGAACGAGTCTGCCTGGTTTTCCCAAAACAGTAAATGACTGGATATACGGGGCTCCGATTACTGCTGATATTGATGGTGATTCTGAACTTGAAATAATTATAGCTGAATATGGGTCTTCTCCAACTCCTCAATTCTATGTTTACGCATTCAATTTAGATGGAAGTATGGTAACAAATTTTCCGATGGGACCATATCACGGTACAGCAAATCAAATTCTTGTTGCTGATATAGATAATGACGGACAGTTTGAAATAATTTTTGATGAGAACGTTGTTGAAGGAGTAACGGGCAGATATCGTGCATTAAACATGGATGGTTCTCAGGTTACGGGCTGGCCGCTTGAGTTAACTCAAAATACAAGCTTTCAGCAGCCGCTGCTTGGAGACCTGAATAATGACGGCACCCTTGATATGGTAGGAGGCAGTTTTAATTTTGATCCAAGCAACAAACAGGTTTTTCTGTATGTCTGGAATACCGGTCTGCCTTACAACCCGGCAAAAATCGTTAATCCGATGTATCAGTTTAATCCTCAGCATTCCGGTGTTTTTGTTGATCCTTCGCTTATACCTGTTGAGCTGGAATCATTTTGGGTTACAATAAACGGGAGTGAAGCAGCTCTGCAATGGATAACAGCAACAGAATTAAACAACTCAGGATTTGAAGTTGAAAGATCAGCTGATAATATTAACTGGGATAAAATTGGTTTTGTTCAGGGGAACGGATCCACCACAAATAAAACCACATATACTTTTGTAGATGCAAATCCTATTACCGGAAAGTCTTATTATAGATTAAAGCAGATTGATTATGATGGAACACATTCATACTCTAATATTATCACTGCTGAGTTTTATCAGATTATCAATTACTCAATTGAACAAAACTATCCCAATCCTTTTAACCCGGCTACCATTATAAAATATAATCTGCCCGAAGAAAGCAGTGTTCAGGTAAAAATATTTAATGCTGTCGGAGAGCTTGTAAGCACACTGGTTGATGAAATACAAAACGAAGGAAAGTATAGTAAATTATTTGATGCTTCGAAACTTTCATCAGGAGTTTATTTTGCAGTGTTAAATGCAGCATCGTTAAGCTCAAACGCAAGTAAAACTGAAATGATAAAAATGCTGTATCTGAAATAATTTTTGTTTAACTATTATTGAAAACCCGGTTCAGACTGAATCGGGTTTTTTATTTTAGTTATTTATGAAAATAATTTTTACAAGATGTACCATTCAGCCATATTTTATAAATTTGTAATGTAATAAATAATATATACGGTCAGGGTTAAAATGAAAACTCATATTAAGAATGTTGTTAAAAGATCCGGTGCTATTGTTCCTTTTAATCAGGAAAGGATTTCAAATGCAATTTATCGTGCTGCTGTTGCTGTTGGCGGAAGAGATAAATCAACTGCACAAAGTTTGTCAGAGCAGGTTGTTGAACTTCTTAATAAACAGTTTCCTGAAGGCAGCCTGCCGCATATAGAAAATATTCAGGATATCGTAGAAAAAGTTCTGATTGAAAACGGGCATGCAAAAGTTGCTAAGGAGTACATCCTGTACCGCGAAGAAGCAGCTAAACGAAGAGAAGCTGAAGGAAGATATGCTTCCAAGATTAATGAGAATATTCCATGGCAGAAAATCTGGCGTAACCTTGATTGGGCTGTTTCACACAATCTTCATACAGTTGATCATCTGAATGAAAGAATTGCTAATAATGAATTTCCACACATCGTTCATGAATCTGAAGCTCTTTATGAAGATGATGTTAATCTTGCCGCAAGTTTAATTATTGAACGACTGGACTCATTAAGAATGGTGATGATAAGCGGTCCTTCATCATCAGGGAAAACAACAACAACGATTAAGCTTGAACAAAAGCTGATTAAGAAGGGATTTAAATTTAAAGCATTAAATGTTGACCACTACTTTTTTGATCTTGAGTTTCATCCGAAAGATGAGTTCGGAGATTACGATTTTGA
Source organism: Ignavibacteriota bacterium (assembly GCA_013285425.1). Taxonomy (GTDB): domain Bacteria; phylum Bacteroidota; class Ignavibacteria; order Ignavibacteriales; family Ignavibacteriaceae; genus IGN3. The sequence goes on along the minus strand of CP053447.1, from coordinate 3,037,010 downwards.
AACCCCGCAGGCTTTAGATCTGGAACTGATTAATGAGCATCTTGTAAAATTAAGTACCGGTGAAGAAGTGATGATACCACATTACGATTTTAAAACCGGGACAAGAAAATTAAATGTTACACCAATGAAACTTGCGAAAGATGAACTTCTTTTGATTGATAGTTTACATGGACTTTATCCGGCATTTAGTAAAGATATTTCTTCCACCGTTAAATTTAAACTATATCTTGAACCGCTGCTGCAGATGAAAGGGAAGGATGGGAGATATATTCGATGGACCGATTTAAGACTGATAAGAAGAATGCTTCGCGATTCAGTTTTTCGTGCTTATAATCCGCAGCAGACTTTAGAGCATTGGCACTATGTTCGCGGAAGTGAATTGAGAAATATTATTCCGTACTCTAATACAGCGGATTTTGTTATCAGCAGCGGAATGCCTTATGAAGTTCCTGTTTATGCAAACAGAATGCTTAAGCTTTTTGAAGAGTGGAAAGAAAAATATAAAGGCGATCCTCTTAAGGCAGATGCGCTTGAAAGATCAACCAGAGTTTATGAGGTCTTAAAAACTGTAACACCTGCTGCAGATGAAACCGCAATTCCCGGCGATAGTGTAATACGGGAATTTATTGGCGGAAGTACACTGCAGTATCATTAAAAGAGTATCATTTTAAAATACTGGTCAGGAAATTATCCGGTTTAATACACTAATTTACTGCTGACTTAATATTTATTTGAAATTTACTTAATTTTACTTTGGAATAAGTTTTGTTAAAATCTGTTTGCTAAGTTTAAACTATTTCATTCATTATCAGAAATCAAAATAAAAATGAAAGTTCTTAACAGGATAACTTCCGCGTTGTTAATAGGAATTATCTTATTTGCTTTTACAGATATCAGAGCACAAAGAAGTTATTACGATAAAAGACAAACAAGTTCTTCATTAAAAAGTTCTGCATCTGAGACATACCATCCTATTAATAACAAATCTACCCGAAAGAGAAGTACTGAACCTGACTTATCTTACTCTGATAACAAAGTAAAAAACAGGAATGACCAAACTTCCGAAACAAATGATAGCTACTCAGAAAATTATTTCCGGATTGATAAAAGCCGCAACTCACTTTGGGATGGAAAACACTGGGAGGATTTCAGATTTCCGCTTAACATATATGTAAAGGATTCCAACTCTGATTATTTTAAATCATCATATAAAGATTATGTAAAATATGCACTTGATGTTTGGAGAAAGGCTGATGACCGGATAATGTATAATTTTGTAAAATCAGTCAGTGAAGCTGATATCTCAGTTATCTTTGTTGAAAATTTGGGCGAAGAGTATGAAGAAAATTATCTTGGCTTAACAGATTATAATGTAGATAGAGATAAAATAATTGATTTTTCTAAAATTCAGATCAGCCTGCTGAAAAATGGTAATGAAAAAGTGCCGGCTGGTGAATTGAAGGCAACAATTATTCATGAGTTTGGGCATGCGTTAGGATTAGGACATAGTAAGAACGAAAAGGATCTTATGTATCCATACATTTCACCAGAGCACAATTCAGAAATGAATTATGATGAACTTTCAACCGGAGATAGATTAGCGGTTAAAACACTTTTAGACCTTAGTTTTAATAAAAAGTACGTTTGGAATAATTATTAAACCTAAGATTACAGAATAGGTAATTAAATTATATCATTCCTGTGCCGGCATACCAAACTCAGCCCATTCTTCTTTTGCAGGACCATAAACACCGGGAACTTTAAGTCCGTTTAACCTCATTACAACAGTTAATTGTGCACGATGATGAATCTGATGATCAACTATAACTTTAAGTGTAGTTCCTCTTTTCCACATCTCACCATACATATTATCTTCAACAGATAATGAATCATCATTCCAGTTTGCTTTGATTGCAGCAGCTAAATTTTCTGATGCTTCTTTATAAGCAGTAAAGATTTCTTTAGCGGTATGCGGAACAGGTAAATCACCTTCTACTGCATTAAATGATAAGCCGGTCTGATGAGCCATTTCTCCGACTGATGTTGTAATATGCCATGCTAACTTACCGGCGGTTCTTATGTTTTCATTTATCTTTTTATTTAGTGATTCATCTGTAAGATTGTTGAATACTTTTAGGGTTAACTCAGATTCGGTTTTCCAATCGTTTAGAAAGTCTTGCAGTTTGTTATACATTTTTTCCTCTCTTTATTGGTCACACTTCAACTCAGTTCAGTGCAACAGTTGTTTTAATTCAGCAGCCATCCTGAGCGAAGCTGAAGGATGGATGTTTGATATTTTAAGTTTAGTAACGTTTCAACAAGTTCAAAGCTACAGGCTTTCTGTTATCCTAAGTATGCCGAAGGATGAGAATTTTACCAAAATACAGTTAGAACAATTAGTTAAGATTATTTAAAATCTCCTTTAACTTGTTCAAATTCTCCAGCCAGTCCCGCTGCTTTGCTCTTTCTTTTTCAACAACATCAGATGCAGCGTTGGCAATAAATTTTTCATTAGAAAGTTTTTTTTCAATTCCCGCAAGAGAACCTTCAAGCCGGGTTATTTCTTTTTGTAATCTTTGCCTTTCTACATCAAGATCAATTAGACCTTCAAGCGGAATAAAAATTTCGATATCTTTTAAGACAGCAGAAGCACTTGCTTTAGGTTTAGTTAAACCTGAATCAACTTTTAAGTCTTCAACCTTAGCAAGTCTTTTAATATAGTCTGTCTGATAATCCTTAACTGATGAAGATTTAATCATTGCATTAACTTTCTTAGATGGAGCAATGTTCATCTCTCCGCGGATATTTCTAATTGCAGTAATTATATCTTTTACAAAATCCATTTCTTCATCGGCTGAATCTTTAATCAGATTTTCATCAATGGATGGGTATGATGAAGTTGAAATACTTTCTCCATCTTTTCTCTCATCAATCAATTGCCAAAGCTCTTCCGTAATAAAAGGCATAAACGGGTGAAGAATTTTTAATGCATTTTCAAAAATCAAGATTGCACGTGTAAGAACAGCCGACTTAACTTCATCATTATCGGAATACAATCTGTTCTTAATCATTTCAACATACCAATCACAGAAGTCATTCCAGATAAAACTATAAATCAGTTTGATCGCATTATTAACTTCAAACTCATCCATTGCTTTATTTAACTGGGAAAGAGTTTTATTGAACCTGGAGATTATCCAATGATCAGCAAAATCTTTGTGTTTATCTGCAAGAGAAGAATCAAACCGGATAGTTTCTTTATTCATCAGTAAAAATCTTCCCGCATTCCATATCTTATTTGCAAAGTTTCTTCCAAGCTCACATTTATCAGTGCTGAAAAGAACATCCTGCCCAAGCGGTGCAAGGTAAATTACAGTAAAACGTAAAGCATCAGCGCCGTATTCTTTAATTACATCAAGCGGATCCGGTGAGTTGCCAAGTGATTTACTCATCTTTCTTCCCTGTATATCCCTAATGATACTTGTAAAGTAAACATCGCTAAACGGAATATCCTGCATAAAGTGCATACCAGCCATTATCATACGCGCAACCCAAAAGAAAATTATATCTGGTCCTGTTACAAGAGTATTAGTCGGATAATAATATTTTCTCTCTTCTTCAGTTTTAAAAACTGCATGTGCCCACAACCAGCTTGATGCCCAGGTATCAAGCACGTCTTCGTCCTGCCTCCAATTGTTAATGTCTTTAGGCGGATCAACATTACAATAAATTTCATTTTTGTTTATGTGGTACCAAACCGGAATTCTATGTCCCCACCAAAGCTGACGAGATATACACCAATCTTTAATGTTTTCCATCCAGTGGAAATAAGTTTTTTCCCAATGGTGCGGATAAAATTTTACCCTGCCTTGCTGAACAACTTCAATCGCAGCCTTAGCAAGCTCATCCATTTTCATAAACCACTGTTCACTTAAATATGGTTCGATAGGAACGTTACCGCGCTCCGAATATCCAACTTTGTTCTGATAATCCTCAGTCTTATTTAAGAAGCCAAGCTCCGACATTCTTTCAACAACTTTTTTTCTTACTTCGTAACGGTCGAGTTCCTGAAAATCAGTTGGAACATTTCCGTTTGTTGTCGCATCGTCGTTAAAGATGTTAATCATTTCAAGCTTATGCCGCTGTCCCATTTCATAATCATTAATATCATGTGCGGGAGTAACTTTAACCGCGCCCGTTCCAAATTCCATATCAACATATTCATCGGCAAAGATTGGAATTTCTCTTTCAGCAATCGGGAGTAAAACTTTTTTACCAATTAAATGTTTATATCTTTTATCATTCGGATTAACTGCAATTCCGGTATCTCCAAGCATTGTTTCCGGTCGTGTTGTTGCAACAATTACATATTCATCAGAATTGATAACCGGATATTTGAAATACCACAATTTGCCATTAACTGTTTTATAAATTACCTCTTCATCTGAGATTGCAGATTTATTTGCCGGATCCCAGTTAACCATTCTGTAACCGCGATAAATTTTTCCTTCTTTGTATAGATCAACAAATGCTTTTATCACTTCGTAATAATATTCATCATCCATAGTAAAGCGTTCACGCCGCCAATCGCAGCTAACACCGAGTTTTTTTAATTGCTGAATGATTATACCGCCGTATTCTTTTTTCCATTCCTGACAATGCTCTAAAAACGCTTCACGCCCAATCTGATATTTATCAATCTGCTTATCGGCTAAAAATTTTGTTACTTTAGTTTCGGTTGCAATTGAAGCGTGATCGGTACCGGGAACCCAGCAGGCGTTAAATCCCTGCATTCTTTTTGTGCGGATAAATATATCCTGCAGCGTGTTATTGAGAATGTGTCCCATCGTTAACATACCGGTTATATTTGGCGGCGGTATTGCAATCGTGTATGGCTTTTTTGATTTGTCTATGTCAGAATTAAAAATATTGTGATCATTCCAGAATCTATACCATTTATCCTCAACATCAGCGGGGTTATATGCTTTGGGAATTTCTATAAAACTTTTTGCGGACATTTATTACTCTTTGTTAAAAATTTGAGTGCAAATATAAAAAAAAATAAGGATGGAATGATTTGTGATTATTTCTATTTATCCGGTCTTTTGAACATATATCATTTGTAAGATATTTTCGAGTAGGGAAGACTGAGTCTTTTAATTTTAATTCATTTATAAAATTAGTTGGAGGAATCAGACCACTATCCAAAGAAATCAAAACAAATATCGCATTGAACGGGAACGATATTACGAATCATCTGAGCAGCAATATGGATATCAGTTTCTTTTTCTTCAAATGTTCTAATTTGTTGACCATTAAAATTTATAGTCTTTTTTAAAACCTTATCCAATAAGAATTGAAATTTTGGATTTTACTTTTTAATCAGAAATAAAAAATTGAATTCATCGAAATAATAGATAATCTTCTGTTTTTTATCATTCATCAGATTACCATATTCTATTAAATAATGAAGCCCCTCTGTAATTGAGTGGTTAAACACAGTACTTTCTCATCCTGCGGGGATAAACGTGATGCAAATAAATCTAAAGATAATATTTCACTGCAACGGAGTTTTGTATCAAACTAAAGAGAAAGAATATCAAATGTTAAAAAAATAAACTGATTTACCTGATCTCATACAGATAATTCGGGATTTTAATTTTAATGCCGCTATAGGGTCCATCTAAATCGCTCCACTGATCACCAACATTACCTATAATCTCATATCCTTGCTGTGTCAATGCAGTTCTTATATTAGATTTAAATTCAATAGCTGATAGTTTTTCTTCTTCAGGTTTCCTGACAATTAAAGTGTCAAATTTTGAATACCCTTCGTTAATAAGATTCCGGAAAGTATAATCATATTCATAATTATATCTGCCGGTAAGAAAAACTATTTTAAAATTTCTGCTCAGCAAATATTTATACAAATCTCTTACCTGATGAATAGCCGGCACTTTTGCATTCGATACCAATTTATCAACAATATCTCTAACATATCCAAAGCCCATCTTCTTACTTAATTCATAATTTAGCAGTGCTGTATCGTCAACATCAAAAATGACCGCAGAATTTTGTTTTACTTCAACCTTACTGAACTTCATTTTAGCATCAGCAATAATTTGATCAAGCTCTTCATCAAACTGCCCGTCTTCGTAATATTTCTGAACCTGTTCTTTTGCGGCGGAAAGATTTTGCAGTCCGGTTGAGCAGCACGAATAAAAACCAATTAAAGATGTTACAATAAAAATGAAAATTATTACTCTATTCATTAAAACTTCCATTATAAATCTTTAACATTAAATGTATCACCCTGCCTGATATCACCTGTGGTATAGCCTTTATAAAACCATTTTTTTCTTTGTGCAGAAGTTCCGTGAGTAAAAGATTCGGGAACTACATAACCCTGCATTTGCTTTTGAATATTATCATCACCTACTGCACTTGCTGCATTCAACGCTTCATCCAAATCACCTTCTTCAAGCAGCCCTTCTAACTTATCTGTATAATGAGCCCACACTCCGGCATAAAAATCCGCCTGAAGCTCCAATCTGACCGAGTACTGATTATACTCTTCTTCACTTAATCTTGAACGAAGACTCTGAACTTTATCCATTGTTCCCAGAAGATTTTGTATATGATGTCCAACCTCGTGAGCAACTACGTAAGCCATTGCAAAATCACCCGGCGCTTTAAACCTCTTTTGCAGCTCATTATAAAAACTTAAATCAATATAAAGCTTTTGATCACCGGGACAGTAAAATGGTCCCGTAGATGAGCCGGCAACTCCGCATGCAGATTGTACACTACCGTTAAATAAAACTAATTTTGGTTCAACATATTCTCTTCCCAAATCAGAAAAGATATTATGCCAAACATTCTCGGTTTCGGCTAACACAACAGAAACAAAACTTGCAAGCTCTTTTTCTTCTGCTGTTTCTGTATAGTTAGAAGTAGCTGACTGATCAGTAGTTTGAAGGTTCTGCAGCAATGCAGAAGGATCTCCTCCTAAAAGCATCACAATAAGAATAATTGCAATTCCGCCTATACCTCCGCCAATAACTCCTTTTGGTGAAAGACCGCGTCTGTCTTCAACATTCGAACTTTCTTTTCTTCCCTGCCATCTCATAAAATCACCTTTGGTTGTAATAAATAGAAATACTTTTTAAAGCTTTATCTGCTATTAAAGCCACATAGTAATTTAATAATTTCTTAACGATAATTGAGCAATTACAAATAAATATTTATCCGGTATTTTTAAAAAAGAAAATTAAAGGTCGTTCCAATCTTGCAGCCCATTCTTTTTCATTGTGCTCTGCGCCCGGGGCATAATAATAATCTATATCCTGTCCAATTACATATCCTTTTTTAGAAAGTGCAACAAACATCCCTTGTCCGCGTATTGCTCCGTCTTCGCCATGATCAATGTAGAACCTAATGTGTTTTTTTGGTCCTTTATAATCTTCAACCTGTTTTATGCTTCTATCATTATTATAATAGAACGAACTTGACATACATCCCGCCATCGAAAAAACATCAGGATGATGCCACGCGGCATAAAAAGAAATCAATCCGCCCATAGATGAACCCATAATTGCTGTGTTATCTTTTCCGGGTAAGGTTCTATAAGTTGCATCAATAACCGGTTTAAGTTCTTTTGATAAAAACTGCAAATACTTTTGTCCTTTTTCACTCCAGCTATATTCATCAAGTCTATCGGGAGTATTATAAATTCCCACAACAATAATTTCTTTAATCTTTTTCTGTTTGATTAGCCTGGTAACAGTCTCATCAACACGCCAATCTTTACCAACAAAAGCAGTTTTAGGATCGAGAATATTTTGTCCATCGTGCATATAAAGCACAGGATATTTTTTGTTTTTATTTTTTGAAGAATCGTAACCGAATGGCATCCAGACAACAACATCCCGTTTGTTATCAAGAATAGCTGAATAAAATTCTTTATGATATTCAACTTTTCCAATTACTTCATCAATTTCCTGACCTGGTTTTCTGCGGGTTTTTTGCAACACCATTTTTCCTTTAAATTGCTTGAATTACATTTAATAAAAATCTAATTTTACTTTAGGGAAATATATGACTAAGATTTTTAAGTTATATCTCGTTTCATTGAAGTGTGTTTTGCACAAAACACAACCTCCAACTTACGCTCATATTTATATTAATCACATAACTGATACGTTTCCAACGGGATTTATATAACTAAACTCAATAGTTAATTTTAATTAATATTTTAATAATTATTTTGGGAGATTTTAATATATACAAAGAGCTTTATTCTATTTTTGCAAAGATTAGTTTATTCTTTGCTATAATAACAATGTTTAGTTGTGAATCTTCAAACTTACCTACCGAATTAAATAATCAAGGAACATTGAATAAGAGGCCAAATCAAGAAATCGTTACTGATGCTGCCACAACATATTCTTGGGAAACTGAATACTATAATAATGGTAACGGAAAAATTGAGGGATGGAACATAAGAACAAGTGATCGGTTTATTCCTGGATATTACTATTATGGATCTGGAACAACAGCAGGAGACGAACCTTTGATGATGGTAATTCATCCTAATGATTTCTACGGAATTTTTAATAAAGTTGGTCATTTTTCTGATTTTAATAATTATTCTTCAATTGGTGGTTGGAACATTAGCACAACAGATAAATACAGTTCATATGTTGGAAATGGAAACAGACCCTATTTATTAGCAGTCAACCATTCGAGCCATTGGGCTGCATTATTATATAATCATCCAGTTGCTGGTTGGATGAGTCAATGGACAAATTCAGGGAATGATTGGATTGGTGGTTGGAGTATAAATTCTGAGGATTATTTTGTAAGTGGAAAATTTAATCCCTCCGATCCATCAAATCAACAAGTATTAGCTCTTAACTATAATACTCACTGGGCTTCATTATTATCATTTTCAGGATCCTGGATTTCACCTTGGAGTAATTCTGGAACAGGTGGAATTAATGGTTGGAATATCGCAAATGGAGATAGATATTATGCGTCTGATTTTGATGGTGATGGTTTTGATGAGCTTTTATGTATAAAGGCACCTTGGGCAGCAATACTTAAATTTAATGGTTCAAATTGGACTTGGTTATGGTCAAATAGCGGTAATAATAGTATACTTGGATGGATAATGAATAACAGTGATAAGTACTCTGCTGGCAATATTATTAGTAGTAACGTAAAACATGAGTTTATTATATCTAATGCTTCATCTGGTCATGCTGTCATCTTTTGTTTAAATCAATCAACAATACAAAGTTTGTGGGGAAATGGTGGCAATCATTATATAGGCCCACATTACATTGATGCTTTTGATCAGTATTTTGTAATAAATGGTTTGGGTTCAAGCTATTCAAGTCTTATGGCAATCAATCTTGTTAATGCCAGAACATTGAAATTAAATGTTACCGTCGCACAAGATGATGATGAAACTGCTCAGTAAGTTAATATTTTGGGCATAGGATAAATCCTATGCCTTTTTTAATTTAAACATATGAAGAAATCTTATTATTTAGTCCAAGACTTTATAGGTTGGTCAAAAACAGAAGCATATGTTCAGGAATTGATTTTAAAGTATAGAATAAAATCGATTTTAGAAATCGGAGCAGGTGCAAATCCAACAATAAATCCTGATTTCATACGCAAAAATTCTTTAGATTATACAATTAGTGATGTTGATGATTTAGAACTGTCAAAAGCTGATGGAATCTACGCTAAACTTGTAATTGATTTAAGTAAAAAGAACATTATAAGTACTAAAAAATTTGATTTGATATTTAGCAGAATGGTTGGAGAACATATTTCTGATGCAAAAACTCTTCATCAAAATATTTATAATCATCTAACTGGTGGCGGAATATCTTTTCATTGTTTTTCCACTCTTTATGCACTTCCTTTTTTATTTAATAAACTTTTACCTGAAAACTTGAGTGAGTTTATTTTAAATATTGTTGCTCCTCGTGATGATCACAAACATGGAAAGTTCAAAGCACATTATGATTGGAGCCGTGGGCCTTCAAAAAAAATGATTCGAAATTTTGAAACCATTGGCTACGATGTTGTAGAATACATTGGATATTATGGACATGGATATTACTTCAAAATTCCTGTTTTAAACAGACTAGAGATGTTTAAAGCAAAACTTCTCCAAAAACTTAAAATACCTCAATTAACCGCCTACGCTCATATTATTTTACGAAAACCAAAGTCTTAATAATAACCCTTTTAAGGGTTGGACTTTTCATCTTAAAATGTGGATTTTTGAGCAGCAGATTTTTAATAATCTTACCCAAAAACGGAGAAATTTTTATGTCAGTCATCAGACCTTTTAAAGCATTAAGACCTACAAAAGAAAAATCACAATTAGTTGCAAGCGTACCTTATGATGTAGTTAATCGTGAAGAAGCTGGCCATTACGCTCAGGGCAATCCAATTAGTTATTTGCATATAACAAGATCAGAAATTGATTTGCCTGAAGTTAAAGATGTTTATTCAAAAGAAGTTTATCTTAAAGCGAAAGAAAATCTTGCTACAATTACAAAAGAAGCTCCACTAAAGATTGATGATAAGCCACATTTTTATCTTTATAGATTAATTATGGATGGAAGATCGCAAACAGGAATTTGTGCAACTTTTTCTGTGGATGATTATGATAATGATGTAATACTCAAGCACGAGAAAACAAGAAAAGTAAAAGAAGACGACAGAACAAATCATATTATTACAACTGAAGCACAAACGGGAGTTGTGTTTTTAACTTACCGCGGAGTCAAAAGTGTAAATGAGATTGTTGATAAAACAATTAAGGAAGTAACTCCGGAATATGATTTCACCGCTCCGGACGGCATTCAGCATACTGTTTGGATTTTAAAGGATGAATACAATAATATAATTGTTGATGAATTTAAAAAGATAAACAAGCTGTATATTGCTGATGGGCACCATCGTGCAAAAAGTGCAAGCCGTGCAAAAGAAGAAAAGATGAAATCAAATCCAAATCATAACGGCAGTGAGGAGTATAATTATTTTATAGCTGTAATATTCCCCGAAGATCAGTTAAAGATTTTACCTTACAATCGTGTTGTATTTGATCTTAACGGATTAAGTAAAGCAGACTTTATGGATTCGGCTGCGCAAAAATTTTCTATCATAAAAACTGAAAACAAAGAACCAAAATCAAAAAACACTTTTTGTATGTATATTGATAAAGAATGGTTTGAGTTGAAACCAAGGAATTCTGTTTTTGCAAGTCTGTCTTTGGAAAAATCTGTTGGAGAAAAACTTGATGTAAGTATTCTTCAGAACTTTTTGTTAAATCCTGTGCTTGGAATTGATGATCCGAGAACAAATAACAGAATTGATTTTATCGGCGGAATACGCGGGACAAAGGAATTAGAGGCTCTGGTTGATTCAGGTAAAGCATCAGTTGCGTTTTCACTTTATCCCGTTGGATTAGATGACTTGATGAATATTTCAGATGCCGGGGAAGTGATGCCTCCCAAATCAACCTGGTTTGAACCTAAATTAAGAGATGGACTTTTAACACACTTGATATAAAACTTAGTGACTTTATGACTTTTCGGTTGAAAATAACTTTGCCGTAAAGACTTAAAGACACAAGGATTCACAAAGAAATAAAACAAAAGGAAAACATTATGGAAAAAAGAATTTATAACTTCAGTGCTGGTCCGGCAATCTTACCGGAAGAAGTTTTACTTGAAGCACAAAAAGAATTGTTTGCATTACCGGGAGTAGGAATGTCTATACTGGAAATTTCTCACCGTTCAAAAACATTTGAGGCAATTCTGGCAGATGCGAAAACCGGAATAAAAAATTTATTAAATGTTCCTGATAATTATGAAATATTATTTTTACAAGGCGGCGCAAGTCTTCAGTTTTCAATGGTTCCGTTAAATTTAATGCCTCCTAAAAACAAAGCTGATTATATTTCAACCGGAAGCTGGTCTAAAAAAGCAATTAAAGAAGCAAAGAGAGTTGGAGCTGTAAATATCGCAGCAACAACAGAAGAGGGCGAAGGGGATAAGAAATTCTTTAAACGAATTCCAAAACAAAGCGAGCTTAAACTTGATCCGGATGCAGCTTATGTTCACTTTACATCAAACAATACAATCTTCGGAACGCAATGGCAAAGCGAACCTGAAACAGGTAATGTTCCTCTTGTCTGTGATGCTTCGTCAGATATTCTTCACAAACCAATTGATGTTAGCAAATACGGATTGATTTATGCCGGTGCACAGAAAAATATTGGTCCTTCGGGAGTTGTTCTTGTAATTATCAGAAAAGATTTGTTGGAAAGAAGCCAGGATTCACTTCATACAATGCTTAATTATAAAATTCACGCAGAAAATGATTCTATGTATAACACTCCAAATACATTTGGAATTTATATCATTAAAATCGTTGCTAAATACCTTGCAGGCTTAGGCGGATTGAACAAGATGTATGAGATAAATAAGGCAAAAGCAAAAACTCTTTATGATGCAATTGATAACAGCGGCGGATTTTATAAAGGACATTCGGAAAAAGATTCCCGCTCCCTGATGAATGTTACATTTAATCTTGCAACAGCAGATCTTGAGAAAAAATTAATTGATGAAGCAACCAAAGCCGGATTTAACGGACTAAAAGGTCATCGCTCAGTTGGCGGATTGAGAGCATCAATTTATAATGCTTTCCCTGCAAAAGGTGTTGATGATCTTGTTAGCTTTATGAGTGATTTTCAAAAAAGAAATGGATAAATAAGAGAAAGGCATTTAACCACAAAGTTCACGGAGCTTGTCCGCGCAAAGAACACAAAGAGTAAATAACTGAAGATGAATTATCTAAAATTATGATTGGTTTGGCTATCAGGGTTTATAATAATCTTGGACCATAACTTTTGGAATTCTCATACAAAGAGTGTTTGTTTTATAAAATTCAGAAATCTGGATTAATTGTTGAAAAAGAGAAACCTATGCCTTGGTATATGATGAGGTTAAACCGGATATAGATTAGATTTTATCGTTGAGAACAAACTAATTATTGAATGTAAATCTTTTAGGCATTAAATGATATTCATCTTGCACAAGTATTAACATATTTAAAATTGAGCAATTGCAAGCTTGGCTACTAATCAATTTTAATGTTAAACTACTTAAGAATGGATTAAAAAAATTATACTTTAACTTTGTGTGCTTTGTAGAAGCGCTTTGTGTTCTTTGTGGTTATTTTTTAGAGTTGACTAAAAAGAAGAGTAAAATGAAAAAAATATTTTTAATTGTTATTTGTTTATTTGCAATTGCAGCTTGCAGTAAAAAAGATGTAAAGTTTGAAGCCTTTAGTCCGGAAGCATTTGCATACGATTTAGGAGATAGCTGGGAAGTTAATTCAACTGTTCGGGTGAAGGGATTTGTACAAACAGAAAAGGATAACAAATATAGAGCAGCTATTGCGTACGATATCGATCTTCTTAAACCAGACAGCACAGTGGAAAAATCTGTTTTTAAGTTTGTGCAGAAAGATGAAAATACAGAACCGATCAGCGATATAGCTTTAGAAGTACAGTTTAATCTTGATTCAACTTACAAATCGGGCGTATATACTCTCATATATAAAATCGCAGATGAAAATTCGCAGAAGACTTTGGAAACAAAAGTTAATTTTGATTTGAGTCTGTAAAATAATTTGTGTAAATGAGTTTTATTCAAAGTATTGCGGCGGTATCAGTTTTCTGCCTGAATATCCTGAATCGGTACTATGATAATAGATTATATCTTCTTCATCACTTCGCCAGCATAAAAATACTTCTTCTCCATCAATCACTGCTGGAAAATCAATAAGCCCTATCTGAAATCTGGTATCTTTAAAATAGCAGCCGATCTCTTCAAGCTCGGCTAAAAACCCGTTAACATCCGAAGCTAATTTATTTATCCTTGTATCGTCTTGTAAACCGGCTTCAATTTCATCAGCAATTAAGCGCATTTCTCTTGTTGCCTGTAATATATCCCTGACGATATTCTTAACTAACGGTAATGTTTTTCTCGCCTCAGCAGGAGTAAAATATTTTGTTTCAGTTGTCATCTGAATCCTAAGAAAAAGTTTTTGGCAAAGATACAATTTTCAGACAATAAAAAAAGTACTTTGAATTGTTACGCTTTTAATCAAAAGTTATTCATTATCACAATTGAAATACTTTGATTCGATTAAATTTGCTAAGCACATTCTGATTCATTTTAATAAGTTTCAATTAAAAGATTTATGCCGAAATTTAATCTATCAGTTATAAAAAGCTTCATCACTTATGATGAATATAAGGAACAATTTAGAAAACAGATTTCTGTTGATGATGTTACTTCACTTTCTGAAACAGACAAAGAGTATCTTGAGTACAGAAAACTGAATTTTCAAAGATCATCAAGAATTGAAAAAACATTTAACCCTTCCGGTGAAACAAAAAAAGTTTTTTCATCTGTTTTGGATGATCAAAGTTGGTTTGTGATTACTGAAAGCTGGTGCGGAGATTCTGCTCAGAGCCTGCCGGTAATTGCAAGTCTTGCAGGACTTTCAGATAAAATTAAATTCAATATCGTGTTAAGGGATTTGAATCAGGAATTTATGGATTTGTATCTGACAAATGGAACGAAAAGCATTCCCAAATTAATTGTGTTTGATAAGGATGGACGTGAGTTGTTTAATTGGGGTCCAAGACCGGAAAAAATTCAAAGATTATTTAATAGTCTGAAAGAACAAGGAATAGATAAGACAGATATCATTGTTAAAATTCATTTGTTATATGCAAAAGACCGCGGAAAAGAAGTTGAAAAAGAAATTACTAATCTTATACAAAAGGCTGGCTAATATTTGATAATTGACAATTTTCTAATCATAGCATTTTAATCAACAAAAAACCCAAGCCGAAAATTTAATACTCAATTGAATTATCAGTAATTTTGATCAGTAAAAAATAACCACTATAGTACCTTGGTTTATAATTTTTGTTAGTCGCTTATTGTTTAGTAATATAATTTTAAAAGTTAACTAATTTCTACACTAATACAGGAACTTGTTATGAAAAAAGTTCTTCAACTATTTTTTGTTATTCTTCTTTTTGCTCAATTTAATTTATTCAGTCAAGTGCCGGTAGTTCAGCAGATAATCAATTCGGTAAATCAGGATTCGATTATACATTTTGTTAAAGAGTTGACCGGTGTGGTTCCGACAATGATTAACGGGACTTCACAAACAATTCTTTCAAGACATAAAAATCAACCCGGGAATGAATTGGCAGAGAATTATATCAGACAAAAACTTCAATATTACGGATTGGCAACAACCATTCAGTCATTCACTTCAACAGGAAAAAATGTTATCGGTACTAAAACCGGAACCGAGTTTCCGAATAAAAAATTTATTATTTGTGCACATTATGACGATATGCCAAGCGGACCAATTGCACCGGGAGCTGATGATAACGGCAGCGGTACAGCGGCGGTTATTGAAGCAGCAAGAATTTTATTACAGCATTCTTTCCCATATACAGTAATTTTTGCTTTATGGGATGAAGAGGAACAGGGGCTGGTAGGAAGCGAATATTATGCTGCTCTTGCTCAGACAAATAACGATTCTATTGTTGGTGTTATAAATATGGATATGATTGCCTTTGATAGTAATAACGATGGAAATGCTGATGTTCACACAAGTCCTGTTGCTAATACAAATGAGTTAAAAGACAAGATGCTTGAAGTTAATTTAGCTTATGGAATTAATCTTGATCTTGATGTTGTTCCTGCAGAACCCTACAGCGATCATCAATCCTTTTTAGATCACGGTTATGGTGCTATTCTTTTAATTGAAGATGATAATGATTTTCATACTCAGTATCACACAGTAAATGATAATCTTTCATATTATAATCAGCCCTATTATATTAAAATGGCTAAGCTGGCAATAGGCACAATGGCTACATTATCACTGAATCTTGATCTTAAAATTCAACATACACCAATTGCCTCAATATCAGTTTCAGAGCCAATTACTGCAGCTGCATTTATATCATCAGGCTTACAAGTTGGTACAGGTAATCTTGCACCAAGGTTGTATTACAGAACCAAACAATCAGGCGGAAGTTATGGCAGCTTTACAGCAGTAAACGGTACACCGGCTGAAAGCGGTAATTATACATTTACTATTCCGGCTCTACCGCTGGGTACTGCCTGTCAATATTATATTGCGGCTCAGGATGAAAATTCAACGATTGTAAAAACTTTACCGGTTGGAGGCAGCGGATTTAATCCTCCCGGCAGTACACCGCCGCCAACATTCTTCCAGTTTTTTGTTGCACCGCTTAACGTTGCAATGTATGATGAAGCAAATAATATAACTAACTGGACTTCAACCGGGGGCTGGAATATAACAACTGAGAAATTTATTTCTCCGCCAACCTCATTTACAGATTCACCCGGTGCAAATTATCCTGCAAATTCAACTGCAAGTCTCAGATATAATAATCAGATTTCATTAACCAACGTTCTTGGTGCAGTTTTAGAGTTTGATACTCAATGGAATATTGAAGATGACTGGGATTATGGTCAGGTTCTGATATCTACAAATAATGGTACCACCTGGATTGCTTTGACAGGGCAATATACAAATCCGGGAACCGGCAGTTTTCAACCTACCGGACAGCCGGTTTATGATGGAACACAATTATCATGGGTGCATGAATCAATAGATATTTCAAGCTATGCTGAACAGCAGATTACAATAAGGTTTTATTTCCGCTCTGATGATTTTGTTCAGAGGGATGGATGGTACGTTGATAATATAAAAATATCAGTGTACAACGGTATTGTACCAGTCGAGTTAGTTTCCTTTACGAGTTCAATAATCAATAACACAGTAAAATTAAATTGGATAACCGCAACAGAATTGAACAACTCTGGTTTTGATATTGAAAAATCAATTGATAATACCAACTGGAATAAAATAGGATTTGTTATCGGTAACGGAACATCGACAGAAGTACATAATTACAGCTTTGCTGATCAAACTCCTTTTGTTGGAAAATCTTATTACAGATTAAAACAAATTGATTTTGATGGAACATCCGAATACTCAAATACAATTGAAGTTACTTACGGAGCCGTTGCAGATTTTGCTCTTGAACAAAATTATCCTAATCCATTTAATCCAGTTACAAAGATCAAATATTCAATCAAAGAAAAGGGTAATGTTGAATTAAAAGTATTTGATATGCTTGGCAGTGAAATAGCAACTTTAGTTAATGAAGAACAAAACGTCGGACACCATGAAGTTAATTTTGATGCTTCAGCTCTTTCAAGCGGAGTTTATCTTTACACAATTACATCCGGCAGTTTTATGCAAACACGTAAAATGCTGCTGATGAAATAAATCCGCAAGAAGAGAAACGTAAAAGGCAAGAAGTTAAGGCTCGAGAAATCGAGCCTTTTTTATTTACTACAAGAAATTTTTATCTCTTTTTTGATATATAATTTTTCTTTACTTACGTTTAGGTAGATTTTATAGGGATTTAATTAAAATCGAGGCAAGTATGGGAAACTTTGACGCGATATTTAACTCTCTCTCTCTCTCTCTGAAAACTCACGCTGTATTGGAGGAATAGAATTTATGTTTTTATCCTATACTCTACTCTTACATTTCATTTACAATTTAAATCACTTAATAAATTATCTTAAAGATTAAAAGGGGAATTAGAATGAAAAAACATAAGCTAATATTTTTATTAATTTTTGTTTCAATTTTTTTACTAATTACTAACTGCAACTCTACCGAACCACCCGATGATGAACTTAAACCTGGAAGACGTGATTATACTTGGACTGTGGATACATTAAATTATCCTTATGCCACTCTCGATAGAATATGGGGAAGTTCTCCAACAGACGTATGGGCAATAAGTCCTGGTGATTGGGATAAATCGGTTTCTCATTTTAATGGATCGTCGTGGTTTTCCTATGGTGTAAATGGATTAATTGTACCTTCATCAATATTTGGGTTTGATTGGAATAGAATCTTTATAGGTGCACAAAATGGAAAAGTCTGGATGTATAATGGAACGTGGAGTATTTTTGCTTCATTGTCAAAAGATGGGCATATAGATATTATCTTTGATAATATATGGGGTAAATCGTCTAATGATTTTTTTGTCTTCGGAGCTTATCCGGACACCATAATCGGTGGTTACAACAACACTGTTATTGCACATTATTTAAATAATAACTGGATAATGTTAAATACTTCTTCTGTACGTGGTCTGGCTGCAAACTTATATAGAGATAATGCAGATGGTAAATTATACGTTAAGATAATTAAAATAGGCGGAGCAGTACATCCAGATAGCACAACCATTTATGAATATTTAAACGAAAGTTTTAAGCAGCTATATAGCAGCCCCTGGGCGCAAGGATTGCAAGCTGATATTAGTCTGATAAATGATGAAGTGTATTTTATATTGGGTAATCAGATTGCTAAAAGAGTGAATGATAAGTTTGAAACCTTTTTACAGGTAAATAATAATAATTTTTATCAGCGTATTTGGGGTAGAAACGAAAAAGATATTTTTCTTTTTATGTTAGATGGTTTGACACACTACAATGGCACAGATATAGAATATTTATTTACTTTATCTAAACCACGGACTCAAATTTTTGGAGCTGTGCTCTTTGAAAAAGAAGTATTTTTCCTGGTTTACGAATCACAAACTAATCTAAATTTAATATATCACGGTAAACTAAATTAAGGTATAAGTAAAATGAAAAAACATAAGCTAATATTTTTATTAATTTTTGTTTCAATTTTTTTACTAATTACAAACTGCAACTCTACTGAACCACCCGATGATGAACTTAAACCCGGAAGACGTGATTATACCTGGACTGTGGATACATTAAATTATCCGTATGCCACTCTCAATAGAATATGGGGAAGTTCTCCAACAGACGTATGGGCAATAAGTCCTGGTGATTGGGATAAATCGGTTTCTCATTTTAATGGACAACATTGGTTATCTTATGGAGTTAACGGAATAACTGTTCCACATGCCATCTTTGGCTTTGAACAGAACAAAATCTTTCTTGGTGACGAAAATGGAAAAGTCTGGATGTATAATGGAACATGGAGCATTTTTGCTTTATTGTCAAAAGATGGACACACAGATATTTCATTTCATAATATATGGGGAGAAACTCAGAATGACTTTTACATTTTCGGTGGTTATCCAGATACTTTGATTGGTGCATATAATAATAGTGTTATTGCGCATTACTTTAATGGATCGTGGTCAATGATAGAGACAAAAGGTATTAATGGCACAGTCTCAAATTTATATAAAAATTTATCAGATAATAAAATTTATGTACTAACTTATAAAATGGGTGGTTATTTACATCCAGATAGTTCAATAGTTTATGATTACAGTGGAAACTTTAGGAAGATTTATAGTAGTGTATGGACAGAAGGATTGCAGGCTGATATTAGTCTGATAAATGATGAAGTGTATTTTATATTGGGTAATCAGATTGCTAAAAGAGTGAATGATAAGTTTGAAACATTTCTTCAGGTGAATGATAATAATTTTTATCAGCGTATTTGGGGTAGAAACGAAAAAGATATTTTTCTTTTTATGTTAGATGGTTTGACACACTACAATGGCACTGATATAGAATATTTATTTACTTTATCTAAACCACGGACTCAAATTTTTGGAGCTGTGCTCTTTGAAAAAGAAGTATTTTTTCTGGTTTACGAATCGCAAACTAATCTAAATTTAATATATCACGGTAAACTAAATTAAGGTATAAGTAAAATGAAAAAACACAAGCTAATATTTTTATTAATTCTTGTTTCAATTTTTTTACTAATTACCAACTGCAACTCTACCGAACCACCCGATGATGAACTTAAACCCGGAAGACGTGATTATACCTGGACTGTGGATACTTTACCTGGTTTATACACCCCACGGTTAAGAATGTGGGGAAGTTCACCTACAGATATTTGGGCAACCTCACCAAGTAATTGGATATATTCGATTTCTCAGTTTAATGGTGAAAATTGGGTTTACTATGGTGTCTCTGGGATTAATCAACCTAATGCAATTTATGGTTTCTCCAGTAACAATGTTTTTATTGGAGATGAGAATGGCAAAATATGGAATGGACCTAACTGGAAGTTGTTTGCACAAATACAAATAAATAACAACGCAAATATTGTGTTTTCAAATATGTGGGGAGAATCACCAACTGATTTTTATGCCGTCGGTGGATACCCTGATTCTACTGGCGGATTTAATGGTAGTGTGTTAGTTCATTATAATGTTGATAGATGGTCAATTATAGATATAAGAGAAATGAATGGTATTATTGCGAAATTATATAAAAATTATTCAGATAATAAAATTTATCTTCTTGCATATAAGACAGGAAATGGTTTATTTCCTGATAGTTCAATTATTTATGAATATTATAATGAAAAATTTACTAAAATCTACAGTAGTATATGGACAGGGGGCAAACAATCAGATATAAGCATTATTGACAAAGAAGTTTATTTTGTACTTGGTAATCAAATCGCAAAAAGAGTTAACAACCTATTCCAGACTTTTCTTCAAGTTAATAGTAATAATTTTTATCAGCGTATTTGGGGAAGAAATTCTAAAGATATTTTTCTTTTAATGACAGATGGTTTAGCACATTATAACGGGACAGATATTGAATATTTATTTTATTTCAATAAAACTCCAAGAACTCAAATTTATGGAGTTGCCTTATTTGATAAAGATGCATTTTTTCTTGTTTATGAAGGTCAAACAGGTTTAAGTTTTGTTTATCATGGTAAACTAAATTAAGGTAAAAGTAAAATGAAAAAACATAAGCTAATATTTTTATTAATTTTTGTTTCAATTTTTTTAAATATCACCAACTGCAACTCTACCGAACCACCCGATGATGAACTTAAACCCGGAAGACGTGATTATACCTGGACTGTGGATACATTATTACCCCCTGAATCTCATAGAACTGTGCCGTTTTATATTTCAAACTTATGGGGCAGTTCTCCTGATGATATGTGGGCAATTTGCAGTGGTGCATCGCCTCTTATTTTATTATGGCATTATGACGGAAGTAAATGGTCTCTTTATCCACAACAGCTTGGCAGAGATCTTTGGGGTATTTATGGTTTTGCAAAAAATGATGTTTGGATTGGCGATGCTGAGAATTCTATCTGGCATTTTAACGGAAGCATCTGGTCTAAAGTTAAAAGCTTATCTCTCTCGGGTTTTGACAGGATTGGAGTAGAATGTATCTATGGAATTTCACCAAACGATATTTATGCAGTTGGGGGTGCTGATCAATTTAATGGAGGCGATGAATATAGAGGTGTTTTATTACATTATGATGGCATTGATTGGAAATTTATTGATATTCCAAATATCAGAGCTGCATTTTATAATGTAGTAAGGAATGTTTTTACAAATGAGTTGGTTATCTATGGATTTAATAGCGATGTGGGTTTTCTTGATAAGCTATTTGTCTATGATGGTAAAAATGTTAGTGAAATATATTCCGATTACAATGAACCTGGGCTAAATGAAATGAAGGGAGAAGTGTATGTTACTTTAGACAGGAAGATATATAAACTTAACAATAGACAACTAAATTTCTGGAAAGATTTTCCTGGTACCTCATTTTTAGTTTTTAAAGGCGGAAGAAATGAGAAGGATTTTTTTGGAACAAGTATAGAGGGATTGTTACACTTTAATGGTTCTGAACTACAAGCTATTTATAACACCTATCCTAAAAATATTGAGTTATATCGAGTATTTGTTTTTGACAATGATATTTTTATTTCTGCATTTGAACCTAATACTCAGTTAAAGTTTATAATAAGAGGTACATTAAAAAACTAATTACAGGAGACAAAGGAGAATTCATATACTATAATAAAAAAGGAACGGTGCGGCAACACCGTTCCCGTATGTAAATAAATTTAGGCTGCTCACCTATTGGGATTAATTTATCCCTGTTTTATTTACATCGAAAACTTAACTAATTGCCAGTTAAAAAAAAATGAAAGATTAACAATGGAAAAGCTTCGTTTTTTATTGCTTGCATTAATTTTACTCATATCATATTCAATTAATGCTCAACATATACACTTTACAAGCCCAACAAATGGGCTAACTGTCACTGGTTCGGGCACAGGTTCCACTGAATCTTCAGTCCCCTTACATCTTACGTATTACTATCAACGCTCAAACAACTCAAATTTAATCGGAATGTACATTAAACTATTTCCTTCGCCTTATGCTAATCAACAGTCTAATCAGGGCGAAGGTATTTCACAATGGTGGTATATTCCTGCTGGAACCTACACTTGGCGTATTGAATTGTGGGAAGGTGATGGCATCACAGGTTCAGTAAAAACAGCAGAACAAACTATCACTTTTAATGTAAAGTACAATATACAATCATTAAACAATTTTGGTGGTGGAGGAATAAATGTAGATGGACAACAACGCACACACAGTTTTACAACTCCAAAATTGACAGGTGAAGTTTTACAGGTTGGGGCTATTGACCAAATTTTTAATAATACGGATTATCTTTGGAATCAAAGTGGGATTAACAATAGTGTTTGGCAAAGAAAAGGGAAAGGTTGAATTAAAAGTATTTGATATGCTTGGCAGTGAAATAGCAACTTTAGTTAATGAAGAACAAAACGTCGGACACTATGAAGTTACATTTGATGCTTCAGCTCTTTCAAGCAGAGTTTATCTATACACAATTACATCCGGCAGTTTTATGCAAACACGTAAAATGCTGCTGATGAAATAACCCCTCAAGAAGAAAGACATAAAAATCAAGAAGTTAAGAAGCTGTCTTAAAAGGACAGCCTTTTTGTTTTAAAAAGAAATATCCTGCATATCTATATGAAACTTATTCTGATAAACTTTGTAACTTTAGATAGTAACTAAAAGATAATATATACTATGGAATCAATTAAAGAAATTTTTAGAATCGGTAATGGTCCTTCCAGCAGCCACACAATGGGACCAAAAAAAGCTGCGGTGATATTTAAGTCAAAGTATGATAATGCAGCATCTTATGTAGCAGTTCTTTACGGAAGTCTTGCAGCTACAGGGAAAGGGCATCTTACTGATACAGCAATTATAAAAGCCTTTGAACCGAAGGAAGTTAAAATTGAATGGAAACCTGAGGTATTTTTACCCAAACACCCAAACGGGCTTAAGCTTGAAGCTTTAGATTCAGACAAAAAAGTTATCGGCAATTGGACTGTTTACAGCGTCGGCGGTGGAAAGATTACAGATTTTGAATCTGACGAAACTGAAAATAAACTTTACGATTTAACAATGATGGCAGATATTCTTGCATGGACAAAGAAAACCGGAAAATCTTTCTGGGAATATGTTGAGTCTGTTGAGGGTGCTGAAATTTATGACTACTTGCGGGAAGTATGGAACGTGATGTGTAACTCTATTAAGCGAGGGATAGAGAATGAAGGTATTTTACCCGGCGGATTAGGTTTAGCGAGAAAAGCTTCTTCCTATTTTGTTAAAGCAAAAAATTACAGCGGCTCCTTAAAAGGAAAAACACTTATCTTTTCTTATGCACTTGCTGTTGCTGAAGAAAATGCAAGTGGTGGATTGATCAGTACCGCACCTACTTGCGGATCATGTGGAGTTGTTCCGGCAGTTTTAAAATATCTGCAGGAAAGCTTTTCCTTTTCTGATGAAAAAATTTTAAGAGCACTTGCTACTGCCGGACTTTTTGGTAACATAGTTAAGGAAAATGCTTCTATTTCCGGGGCAAAAGTCGGATGTCAGGGAGAAATTGGAACAGCTTGTTCGATGGCTTCAGCAGCAGCTACGCAATTACTCGGTGGTACACCAAACCAAATTGAATATGCTGCGGAAATGGGGATCGAGCATCATCTCGGTTTGACTTGTGATCCAATTAATGGTTTAGTGCAGGTTCCATGTATTGAAAGAAATGCCTTTGCATCCGAACGCGCATTAAATACTTCTACATTTGCATTATTATCTGATGGAAGGCACCTTGTATCGTTTGATAAAATTGTAAAGACAATGAATCAAACAGGGCACGATTTGCCAAGTATCTATAAAGAAACTTCCGAAGGCGGACTGGCTTTGCTTGATATTTAACGCCTTGGATTGTTTTTGAAAAATTCCCAAATAAGATCTGTAGCAGATACATTTTTAACCGGATTGTCAGCAAACTTCCTGATTTTTTGTCCGCCCGGCCATGAATGACCGCCTGAAAACATTTTATATAAAATTATTTCAATTCCTTTTTCATTTATATAATTAATTTTTTGGAATGAAGAGCTGTCTGATGTCCGTATATGGACACAATTAAAATTTTTTACCCACATATCAATAACTTTTTCAACTGGAAGAGTTTTCATTTCTGCTAACGAGTCTTCTTCTGATATGCCGTTGTATGGAATGTTTTCATCAGTAGTACTGTTAAAAGCGATAATTGAAATCTCGGTTTTTGGATTGCAGGAAACAGTATCAAACATTGATGCGGCAACTGGTGCGATTGCAGCAAAGTGTTCAGAAAGCTCGCAAGCCAGCAGATAACACATCATCCCGCCATTTGATAAACCTGTGGCATATATTCTTTTTTCATCAATCAGATATTCTGATTTTATCTTTTTAAGAACTGCGTTAACAAAATCTACATCGTTAATATCGTTTTTGTTTGCGTATCCGCAGCAGTCCCACGTATTCCAGGTTAAAAGTTTTTTATTAAAAGAACCAGTTCCGTAAGGATATACAACAATAAAACCTTCTTTATCTGCTTTTTCAGAAAACCTCGTTTGTTTTGCAATCATATCAGGATTTCCTAATCCGCCATGAAACACAAAAACCAAAGGATAGTTTTTCTGAAAATTATATCCGGTTGGTAAATGAATCTTATAGAACCGATTTCTGCCATATAACATTAAAGTATCTTCAATATCCTGGCTATATAAACTATTTGTAAGAGTTAATGAAGTAATTAAGACAAATAATAGAGTTTTCAAAATGACATCTCCGGATTTTGTTTTAAACAGCTTCAAAAGCTATGCTGAATTTTAAATCATTAAAAAATAAAAAACCCTCGTGCTGAGGGTAAAAAATACTTTGTGATGGTAAAATTTTTGGTACACCCGGGGGGACTCGAACCCCCGACCAATAGATTAAGAGTCTACTGCTCTACCAACTGAGCTACGGATGCGTGGCAAAAATAAGTAAAACCACACTTTTCACCAACGGTTTTTCGGCTGTTTCTAATACCTTTTGATATCCTTAGCTCGTGAGATTTCTATTAAACCTTAATTCTAATTAAGTTTAATTTTAATAAAGGAGTGAGATAAAAAGCTTTTACTAAATTTAACTGATAAATAATCGTTTTGATGAAAAATCAGGATCGCAGGTAAGATGAACACCAAGTTTTCTAAGCCCGACTTCATCACCCGGTGAAGGAATATGAGTTAAATGAACCTCACATTCTTCAAGCTCTTTCATTTTTTCAAGTGCCATTTGTGCTGCCGGATTTGATGTTGCGCTGATACTTAATGCAATCAATGTTTCTTCAGCATCAAGACTTACATCTTTACCGCCTAATACATCTTTTTTAAGATAGCTTAATGAGTTCATTATACTTCTTGGCAAAAGATGGAGATTATCTGGAAGACCAGCAAGATGTTTTGAAGCATTTAAAATAAGACTTGCAGCGGCATGTAATATCGGTGAATTTTTCCCTGTCATTATAGTTCCATCTTTTAATTCTATTGCTGCACCAACAAAGACTCCATTATAGCCGTTCTTTGTTTTTTCAGCTTGTTGTGCCGCTATTCTGGCTGCCGTTACTGTTTTCCTGTCTTCAACTTTAGCTCCAACATTATCCATTATCATTTCTGCACGGTTAACCAAATCAGCTTCAATTAAACCAAGAGCGTACTCGGTTATACATCTGAAATATCTTCTTATTATTTCCTGATGAGCTGCTTCTTGTACTGCTTCATCATTTACTATTCCAAAACCAGCTCTGTTTACTCCCATATCAGTAGGAGAATTATAAAAAGAAGTTTCTCCGGTAATTTTTTCAATAATTCTTTTTAATAATGGAAAGGCTTCAATATCCCTGTTATAGTTAACTGTTTTTTGATTGTAAGCTTCCAGATGATAATGATCGATCATATTAACATCCTTCAGATCTATAGTTGCAGCTTCGTAGGCAATATTAACTTTATGATTAAGAGGCAGATTCCAGATTGGGAAAGTCTCAAACTTTGCGTAACCAGCTTTTAGTCCCATTTTATAATCATGATAAAGTTGACTAAGACATGTTGCCAGTTTACCGCTGCCTGGTCCAGGACCGGTAACAACAACAATCGGTTTTGAAGTTTCGATATATTCGTTGGCACCGTAACCCTCAGCACTAACAATTAAATCAACATCAGTGGGATAACCTTTTGTAGCTTTATGTGTAATTACTTTTACTCCTCTTCTTTCAAGCTTATTTTTAAAAGCGGCAGCAGAGTTTTGATTATCATAACGGGTAATTACAACAGCTTTTACATCAAGCCCCCATTCATTAAAATCGTCAATAGTTTTAAGTGAATCAACGTCGTAGGTAATTCCGAAATCAGCACGAACTTTTTTTCTTTCGATATCACCAGCATAAATACACAGAATAACATCAATATTGTCTTTAAGGTTTTGAAGCAGCCTCATCTTAACATTTTTATCAAATCCGGGTAATACTCGCGCTGCGTGATAATCGTATAGTAGTTTTCCTCCGAACTCCAAATAAAGTTTGTTATTAAATCGTTCAACTCTTTTAAGAATTTCCTGAGTTTGTTCTTTAAGATATTTTTCGTTGTCAAATCCGAGTATTTGAGGCATTTATAATTCCGGTATAAGAGTAATAAAATTATAGATTGAGTGTTTCAATAATCAAAAATAAAGATTTATATAAATATTCGTATATAAAAAAATAATAATAGCTGAAAATTTTCTGATTTATTCAAAACAGGGGGTAGGATTTATTTTGATATTAAGAATTAGCCAAAAAAAAGACCGCAATTAAAGCGGTCGCATTAAATAAAACTTTTTAATCAATCTCAGAATAACTTATTTATTTCTTTTTTCTCTTTAATCACTGTTCTTCTCCAGCGCAAATAATAAAAGGTAATAACAACAGCAAACACAATTAATAGGATTATTATTTCCATTATATCACTGAACTCAAAAGAATGAAATACATTTTCTGTTAAGCAAAACTTTCTAAAGCTTCTTCTTTATTCCGATAAAGATTAAGGACGCCGTATAGCCCTGTAATTTTAAATAAATATAAAGCTGAAGGCTGGGGAATAATATATTTAATCTCTCCGCCCCGTTCTGCCATTTTTTTGAGTATTACAACAAGAGCGCCTAAAAAGGTTGAATCAATATACTCACAGGTACTTAAATCAATAATGATCTTTAGATTATTTGTAAGTATATCATAAACTAATCTATCTTTAAACTCTTGGGCTTCCTTAAAAGTTGCCCTTGAAAAGTTAACCTTTTCAATAAGCACATCATTAATAACTTCCTTGGTATAATCCTCAAAGCCATATAGAAAATTTTTTTTAACTTCTGTCATTTCGTGAACCACAATGATTTCCTTTTTAGTTTTGATATCTCAATCACAAATAAAAGGCCAGAGTTATTAATTGAGTAATTTTCAAGTATTCAAACAATTTAATTCATTAATACAAACTATTGCTCATTATTAGCCACTTCCAACTGAACCGATATGATTCAGAAATATCCTCCTGCCACATTTTGAGTAAAAGACTTTATTTAAAGGATCAATCAGTCTATATCAGAGCCTATTCCTTTTACAATTTCTTTTTACTTCCTTGTCCGAACTTCTCTTTCTCAAACCAAGTTGTTTTAATCATTTGGTAAAAAAGAGGAATTTTAAACTGTAAAAAACAGTAAAAAATACGCAGTTTTTCTAATAGTAGTGAATAATCAGACAAATAGTTTTGGTTTACTTTTTGTAAAAAGTCTGAAAGTTCAATCCTTTGATTGAATGTGTGTATTAAGTTCATTTTTAATTAAGTGAGTACTTCTTAATAATAGTAATAGGAGATTAAATGAAAAAATTCCTGATTTTTCTTGTATTGGTTGCAGCCGGTTATTTTGCTTATGATTATTTCTTTGCTGAAAAAATATACTATGAAATAAATGCATCATACAACAAACAAAGAGAGTCGGTTAGTATAGAGGGACCGGCAATAAATCCAAGAGATTTTGCACATTATGAGGGAAGAATTAAAAACATAAGCGACAAAACTCTTAACAATGTTGTAATTACTTATATGATTGATGCTCAATCATCAGATGTAACTATCGGTAAACTGGAACCGGGAGAAATTAAAGAGTTTAAAACAAAAGTTGTGATGCTGAGACATATGGATCCGTCTCATTACTTAAAAGAAGTTACATTTGATCCGGAATAAACTCTGAATCAGATTATTGTATCGCTATTAGCTGTTTAATAAAAATTTTTGTTGATGGTAAAACGTTTTTTTCAAAAACGGACAAAATATTTTTTACAGATAAAAATTATTTCAAATATTTTTTTTAATTCTTCTTTTTATAGATAAATCTTTTTACTTTGCAACAGTAAATTTTTTATTAGAAAAAATTCTCTCCAACTTTTTGTTTATGAAAAAGAAAAGAAATCAGAAACAACGACAATCAGATCCAAATCAACTTAGTTTTGATTTTAGTAAAGAAAATACTTCGATAAATGTTCACATACCCAAATCCTCTGCCACAATACTTAGCTCTCAATTTATTTCAGCAAAAAGATTAGCTATCAGGCTGGCAGAATCCTGAATCATTGAAGTATTTAAAATAAAAAAACCATGGTCGAACCATGGTTTTAAATGAAATTGTTACTGCTATTTTTTATTAAGTATATTCTTAACCCCTTTGTCAATCCATTTTTCCAGCAGAGTTAACAAATTGTCGCCGGATAGTACCAAAGCCTGATTTTTAGCGCTTAAAAAGATTGTTTCACCAATTGCATTTTCAGATTCTATTTTTGTTTTTAACCACTCGGAAAGTCGTTTTAACCAAAGCTCTCTGTCTTTTTCTCTAACATCACCTTCAAATACAATCAATTCTTCTTCTTTGAATACACATCTTACTTCATTGAATTTAAATTTTTGTCCGTCAGCTCCAAGATGATTGAATAAAGAGTTTGACAAATAATTAACTTTATATTCACCTACTGCCTGATCAATATCTCTCCATACTTTTGCAACAGGGTCTTTATCCATTTTAACAGGAGGATTGACCTGACACAAATTGTATTGATTGAAAAAGAATTCAAGGAACTGAGATACTTCAAACAATCTCTGATTTGAATCCAGAGCATCCCATCTTTTGCGGGAATTAGTTAATCTTTTATTCTCTGCTGATGTAAGATTGTTATAACCTTCTTTTACATTTTGCAGGTTAGCCCATTTTTCCAGAGGATTATCCTGGTATATCCAGCAATTTGATGATATCCAACTTTGTGTTTCTGAATCCAATGCATCAGTAAAGAATGAAAAATAATTGGAATCTACAGAGTTTGTTAATTTGTATTGAGCAAAAACAGATTTAATAAACTTTACTGCTTTTTTCTGATCGTCAATTATACCAACGGAGCCGATTGCTTTGCTAATAGATTCTTCTCTGATACTTCGGGTTGTAACTGAGTTTGATGTATCAAGCCATGCTAAAAATGAAATTGGATTATCTGTCCTGCTTACTTCACCCAGCATGTTTACACAGCTTAATAGCAAATATGTTCTTAATGCTGATAACTCATAAGATTCGTTTGAAGCATTTATCCACTTGAAAACCTCATCATCCTGAAGAGATTTGGCAAGACTGAGTCTTTTTAAAACAAACTGGATTTTATTCTGCAAAGAGGTATCTGCATTATTCCAGTTTGGCAGATCTGGTGGTGAAATTGGTTTTGCTAATGTTTTTTCAAATTCGGCTTCAAATTCATCTGTTAGTTTGGATTTTACTAAATCCTTTGTTAATTGATCTTCCACGCAGCTACCTCAATTTATAAAGTTAATGTTTTTTCTGAATGCTCTTATTATAATGTAATTTTTGTTCTTGCGTTGCAATTATTATTCCACTTAGCAGTTGGTTTTAATTGAAGAATTTCAAGCAGAAAAGGGAAAAAAACACGCTATGTTTAGTTAGTTGGTAAATTTTACAGCTTAATGATATTACCAAAACTATTTTTGAAAGGATAAAGTTTTGATTTTTTTGAGTATTTTTAACGCGAAAATCAAAATAATTATGGGACTTGAACCTGAGAAAATTGTGGATATTTTTCACAATTATTTTTATTCCTCAGACAATCAACGTAAAAAACCGGCAATATAAATGATGTTCTCCGCCAGAAAAAAGCGTCTGCATTTTTGCAGGGTTATGGAATAATTCTTATACCTGATTTATTAATGCTTGTGAACACATCGATAATGTTTTTTCCCAGTTATATTCTTTACACCAAAAAACTGATTAACTTTTTTGAAAAATAATTTTAAAAATTCTGAAACAAAGTTTCTTTCATCTGCAGCGATTATAATAGCAGCTTCGCTCTGGGGAGTAGATGGAATAGTTTTACGTCCATCACTTTATTCTTTGCCCGTTCCATTGGTTGTTTTTGTCGAGAGTGCTATTGTAGCAGTATTATTAACACCTTTTTTGATAAAAAGAATTTCACCTTTGAAATCTTTAACATTAAAAGATTGGATTGCATTTGTGGGAGTAGCACTTTTCGGCGGGGCAATAGGAACTATGGCAATTACCAAGGCGCTTTTCTATGTAAACTTTGTTAATCTTTCTATTGTAATACTACTTCAAAAACTTCAACCGGTTTTTGCAATTTCACTTGCAACCTTGTTATTAAAAGAAAAACTGCCAAAAGAATTTTTTCTTTGGGCAAGCCTGGCAATAGTTGGTGCATATTTTATGACTTTCGGTTTGTCATCTCCAAATTTTTCAACCGGAGATAAAACAACTATAGCGGCTTTATTTGCTTTGTTAGCGGCTTTTAGTTTTAGCTCTTCAACCGTGCTTAGTAAAAGAGCTTTAAGAAATGTTAATTATGAGATGGGTACATATCTCAGGTTTTTGTTTGCCGCTATTATAATGCTGGTAATTGCAGCTTCAACCGGTGATATTTCAAATATTAAAGATATTACTGCAAAGCAAACAGTTATCTTTTTGATTATTGCTTTTACGACCGGCGGATCAGCAATATTTCTTTATTATTACGGACTGAAAAGAATTTCTGCCTCAGTTGCCTCTATCTGTGAGCTGGCATTTCCATTAACTGCCGTTGTGCTTGATTATTTTGTTCATGATAATATCCTTTCGCCGGTTCAATGGATTGGCACTGGTGTTTTAATAATCAGCATTCTTAAAGTAAGCGGAATAAATATTACTCCAAGATTAAATCACGAAAAATAAATTCAGATTTTAATGCTGTTGTCTTTGATTCCTTATCAGTTAATTAACCATAAGTTTTATAAGAAAAAATACTCCAAGAAAAGTCAGTATTAAACCATATACTTTTTCCAAGAAGCTGGATTTAGATCTGATAGCTACTTTAGCACCCAACATAGAAAATGGTACAGAACCGAGAGCAAGAATTACAGTAACAACCCAATCAATATGATCTAAATAAGCATGAACTATTGTTCCGGGTAAAGCTAGAAAAGCTGAAACCGCAAGTGAGCAGGCGAATGCTTTTTTAATCGGCATATTCAATATGCGAGCATAACTTGGTGCTAATAAAAATCCGCCCGAGTTAGCTAATAAACCGGAGATTAATCCGATAAAAAGCGCGATCAGAATTAATCTGATGTACCAGTAAAACCCGTGATTAGCATTTAATGATTTATCTTCTTTGGGATTAAAGGATTTTTCTTTTGGAAATAATAAGAAGCTTATACCAAAACCGAGAACTAATAAGCCGGTAATTATCAACAGAGGTAATGCGCCGGTATATTCTGTTAGAAAAGAACCTACTATGGTTGCAGGTACACCTATCAGAATACTCCACAAAACAATTTCTCTATCCAACAGATTGGATTTCCAATATTCTGCTGACGCAATTAATGTTCCTGGTATTGTTGCTGGTAGCGGTGCTGCAACTGCTATAAATCCCGGGATTCCAATCAGACTTAACATTGGAGTTGCAACTGCACTGCCCCCCTTACCGAATAGACCACCGAGAAATCCAACTACGATTCCTATAAAAAAAACACCGGCATAAGTAAAAAACACCTGTAACTCCTTTAAGATTTTATTTGGTTAACAATTGTTTAACAATTACTAATTGAACCGCTTTCATAATCAGTAAAATTATTTCAGAAAAGCATACGAACTTTTTTTAGATATTGAAAGCCGATTAGTAATTTTTATTTTTAAGCACCCTGCAGCTTTAATATATTAAATTGACAAATTAAAGAATTGTAAAATGATTTATTAAAGTAATACCAATAACTTTTCTATGGGTTTTCATCATAACGTCATCAAAGTTGGTTGTATCTGAAACAGCTGATCAAGTGATCATTTACCATTCCGGTAGCCTGCATATGTGCATAGACTATTGTTGATCCTACGAATTTAAATCCACGATTTTTCAGATCCTTACTGATTATATCTGAAAGCTCGGTTTTTGCTGGTATCTCTTTTAACGATTTGAAATTATTCCGTACCGGTTTACCATCAACAAATGCCCAGATGTATTTGTCAAATGTTCCAAATTCTTTTCTTACTTTAATAAAGGCTTTTGCATTCTGCACCGCAGATTCAATTTTTAGTTTATTACGGATAATGCCTGAATCTTTCATCAAAGAATTAATTTTCTTTTTGTCATATCTGGCAATTTTATTAAAATCAAAATTATCAAATGCCTTGCGAAAGTTTTTCCGTTTGTAGAGAATGGTTTTCCAGCTTAATCCAGCCTGAAAACCTTCAAGCACAAGGAATTCAAATAATTTTCTATCGTTATGAAGCGGCTTACCCCATTCTTTATCATGATATTTTATATAAAGCGGATCGCCGGAAGGCCACAGACATCTTGATATTTTATCCATACAGAAGAATCAATTATTAAACTATTTTCAAAATAATTATTAACGAGTATAAATTAAAAATTATTATTTAAATATTTCGTGATCAGTTTCTACTGTGAGTGATTCATCTTTTCTACAAATGCTTTTACAAATCTAAGCGGAGCTTCTGTATCTTTATTCAAATATAAAGAAGGCTCGATCACTTCCAGTTCCATCAGGGCAAACTGATCTTTCTGAATACGTACAAGATCAACCCGAGCGTACAATGGTACAGTAGAAAGTTTATTAATTACATTCTGTGCAGCATCGGTTATTAAGGCGGAGGGGGTTACAGGTTTAATATTGCCTCCATGTTCTTCCTGGACTCTGAAATCATTTTCCTTTGGTGTCTTAAGAACTGAATGACTAAGTTTACCGTTAAAAAAGAACAAAGAATATTCACCTTCTTCAACAATATTTTTAATAAAAGGCTGAACCATATAATCACGTTCGGCAAAAGTATTTTCAAGAATATCAAAAGATAACACTATTGAATTCTTATTAAGTCTGAATGTTTTATCCGCACTGGCACTGATATTAGGTTTTATAATAATCTCTTCTGTTTCAAGCTGTTCAAAGTAATTCAGCGCTTCATTACGGTCAAATCTATTTTTCCACAACGTGTTAACAACCCTCACTCCGTTTTTCTGCAGGTCGTACAGATATTTTTTATCCATGTTCCACTTCATCAGAGCAAGATCATTTTCAAGATGAGTTAAAGAATTAATTTTCTGGAGAACTTTTAGAAACTTTTCTGAATCGTGCTGATAATCCCAGGTTGATCTTACAATAACTGCATCATAATTACTCCAGTCAGTTGCTTCATCACGCCAGGAAATCTCTTCAGCAAGCCATCCGGACTTTTTCATTGGTTCTATCAGAAGCTTATCGTATGTAAAGAAATTTTCAAGGTTATCAGTCGAAAGAAGAGCTGCTTTTTTGAACATAAATATTTCAGTTTAGTGTAAAAGTTTTGATTGTAAAATTATAAAATTGATTGCAGAGATTTGTTGTACCAAATCTCTGCATCTGAAAGATTATTATTTAAAGATATTGTTCTTTACCATTTCGCTTGAATTATAGGGCGCAGGTTCTCCTCCAAGATATTTATGAAACCATTCAAGATGTGCATTATAATACAGCGGCATAGATTTAATGTTATTTGGCCAGTGCCCGTCATTCTTAAACACAATCAACCTGCTGTCTATACCTAATGATTGCAATGTAGTAAAGTATTGGAGACTTTGGGTATAAGGCACCCTAAAATCTTTTTCGCCTGTAATTATTAAAGCAGGTGTAGAAAAATTCTGAACATAATTTGAAGGAGAATATTTAGCATACAAATCAGAATTCCATGGCTGTCCGCCGATATCCCAATTTACAAACCATAATTCTTCGGTAGCACCCCACATTGATTCAAGATCATAAACTCCCATCATAGAGGCGAGGCATTTGAATTTTTTAGTATGTCCCTGCAGCCAGTTCATCATATAACCGCCATAAGACCATCCCATTGCACCCATTTTTTCACTGTCGATATAAGGCAGTTTTTCAAGTGCTTCAGTTACTTTCATTACATCTTCATATACTTTACCTCCC
Source organism: Ignavibacteriota bacterium (assembly GCA_013285425.1). Classification (GTDB taxonomy): domain Bacteria; phylum Bacteroidota; class Ignavibacteria; order Ignavibacteriales; family Ignavibacteriaceae; genus IGN3. Next base: position 3,002,105 of record CP053447.1, on the reverse strand, counting down.
CAGTCTTTTGAAATTGCTTCGGTGTATTTGCTTCCGTATCCGGTAGAGCCATGGGGATTAAGAAATGCAACAACATATCCTGAGCCCGGATAAATCTGCCAGTCACCACGATAAGAATCCATCCATTGCATTTGAGGACCACCGTGTACGTTTATTATTAATGGATATTTTTTATATTCTTCAAAGCCATGTGGTTTAACAATAAATACATGAACAGGTATTCCATCCGCACCATCAACCCACATTTGTTCTGCAGGTCTGATATCAACTTCTTCGGAAATTTTTTTATTGTAAAAAGTTATTTGAGAGTAAGTTCCGCTGTTTAATGTATATGAATATATTTCACCGGGTTTATCAACACTTGAAAAATTCAGAAATACTGTCTGCTGATCTTTGCTGATTTGATAACCGCGGACAGCTTTATCATCTGTAACTTTAGTAACAACTTTCGAAACAGCATCAACTTTAAAGACCGGATTATAACCCTGAACATTTGCTGTAAAATAAATAGATTTTGAATCCTGCGACCACGAAAGATCACTTGTTGTATAATCAAATGCTTCCGTAAGTGTTTGTGTCTGCAATGCTTTTATATCATATACTGCTACTCTGAATCTGTCAGCTTCAAAGCCCGGAGTAGTTTGTGTTCTGTAAGCAATATAATTTCCATCCGGTGAGAAAGCAGGTGTGCCATCCCACGCATTATTAGCAAATGTGATGTTAACTGCTTCTTTGCTTCCAATTGGCAGTAAATAAATATCTGTATTAGTTGATGCTGCAATGTTTTTTTCGGGTGTTGAAACATAGGCTAATATTCTGCTATCGGGTGAGAATGCATATTTAGGACCGCCGCCAAGCATATAGGTATCTGATAAAACATCGCTGCTTGTTATTATCTCATATTTCTTTTCGACCATATCGTATAAAATCAGGAAGGTTTCTTTTTCTCCCTTATATTGTGTCCAATGTCTGAACATAAGATTATCAGCAATGTATGCTTGAACAGGACCATTTGCGGTGGACTCATCTAATCTTTTATTGCAGTCATTTTCAACACCGCATTCAGGAAAAAGATCCGCAGTAAATGCAACATATCTTTCATCATTAGAAACAACCGGGGCTGAAATCCCGGGGTAAAAATCAGTTAGCTGCTCAACATTATCTTTATCAAATGAATATTTATAAAGCTGCCCTTTACTTAAAAGATAAAGATCATCGCTGACAGACCAAAACGGTGAATAAGCACCAGGTAATTTATCGGAAATACTTTTAAGTGAAGAACCGTTTTTATTCATCACATATACCGTGCTTGTTGTTTTAGCAGCAGGCAGATCATATTCGGTTACAGAATAAGCTATTCTTTCACCTGAGTTTGAAAGAACAGGACTGCCGACTGATTTGATTTTGTAAAATTCTTCAATAGTAAACGGTTTCTTCTGTGCATTTAAACCGGACGCAAATAAAATGAACAAAAGAAATAGAGTTGTGCTTTTCATCGTAACTTCCTTTCATAGATATATAATATAAATTGATTCATAAAATGGATAATTAAATTCAATGTTTTATAATTGGTATTCCAATCGATGCACTTGGCTCCGTGATTTTTAGAAGATCAGCGATTGTTGGTGCTATATCAACTATATAAACAGGAGTATTGATTGTTTGTGCAGGAATATTCCACCCATAAAAAATTATTGGGATATGTGTATCGTAGCTGAAAATTGTTCCGTGCGAAGTTCCTGTTTTTTTATAGTCTGGTAAATAACCCGGCTGCAGATCATAAGCAATATCTCCGGAGTAAGTTGGATGAAATCCGTTTACTGTAAGATTTTTTTGATCCCTTGAAGCAACCTGTGTATCCAGATAATCTCTTGTAAAGATTGAGGACAATTGAGGAAAAGTTTCTCTCATATATTCAACTAATTCTGTACGGATTAACTGCAAATTAAGCTTGTTGTTTCTGATTAAATCATGATTTAAAAATATCTGTCTGTTTGAATGATTCTCAATTATTCCGGAACTGCCAAATACCTTTTGAACAAATAATTTAATTGAGTCAGAAAAAGCTTTATGATTTAATCCTCCTACGGGAACCCCTTTATCATGCAGATATGCTTGAGTTTCAAGTGCAGCATGATCTGCTGTTAAAAACAACAAATAATTTCCTTTTCCAACCTGTGCATCAATTGCATCAAGGAAGTCAGCTATCTGCCGGTCAAGTTTAATATAATTATCCATAACCTCGTAAGAATGAGTTCCATATTCATGCCCGATAATATCCGGCGTTGAAAAACTAACTGCAAGGAAATCAGTAAACTCTCCTTTCCCAAGATTTTCACTTACAATAGCTGATTTTGCAAAGTCCGTCAGAATCTGATTGCCATACGGAGTTGATATTAGTCTGTAATAACGCTCTTTGTGTTCAACCTTTTCAAAAGAATGAGGAAAAGAAGTTTTGCCTTCATTAAATAGGTCTGGCTCATAAGGTGATTCATCCGGCGGATTTATTTGATAATTACTTTCCGGCAAAGACAATTCCCACTTCTTTGTTAAATATAAATCGGAATAATTTTTATCGTTAAAATCCCTTACCCATTGAGGCAATTCTGAATGGTAATAAGTAGAGCTGATAAATTTACCGGTTATGCCGTCATACCAGTAAGCTCCGTCGGGCATATGTCCGCCAGGCAGAATGGCAGAACGGTCTTTTAGTGAAACTGAAATTACTTTTGACTTGCCGTTATTTGAAAGTTTCAGTTGATCAGTTATTGTTGTTGATAATAATCTTCTTGGTGATCTTTGTCCGTTATCATTATCACAGCCAATACTTTGTTCGTCGGGATCCCCGACACAGTTAATTGATTTTTTCAGAAATTTATCATACCAGCTATTACCGATTATTCCGTGATAAAACGGAGTTGTTCCGGTATAAATAGATGCATGACCCAATGCAGTACTGGTTGATTCATAATTAAAATGTGCAAAAGTAAAATTGGATCCTTCATTCATTAATCTTTTAAATCCATCGCTGCCATAGAATTGATAGAAGCGGTAAAGATATTCGTACCTCATTTGATCCACCACAATGCCGACTACTAATTTAGGTCGCTCTACATTTTGTGAAATAACAGGTATAGTAAAGAAAAGGATAAAAAAAACAGCAAACAGAATTTTTTGAACTTTCATTATGAGACCACAACTTATTTAACAAACAATAACTTTTAGAAGTAACATTATTGCAAAAATAAAAATTTATTTACTCAAATAAGCCTTTTTAACTGTGTTTATAAGAGAGTGAAAAATCAGGCGTATATATTGTTTATTGTTTCTTGTTAGTTAAACATTGTAAATTATAATATGAATTTTATTCCTTCATATATTAAACTGCTTAAAAACAACGAACTGAAAAAGCGGGCAGAGATAGCTTATAATGATTTGTTTTCCTGTACTTGCTGTCCGTTAGATTGTAAGGTTAACAGAATTGAAGGCGAACCTGGAATTTGTGTAAGCGGAAATTTGCCGATAGTTTCTTCTTACACTCCGCATTTTGGAGAAGAACCTGTTTTATCAGGAAAAAACGGAGCAGGAAATATTTTTTTTGGTAATTGTAATTTAAAATGTATTTACTGCCAGAATTATGAAATCAGCCAGAGTTATAAATCAGAGCGTTTGAATCAGGTTAGCCACGAAAGACTTGCTGAAATAATGATTGAGCTTCAGGAGAAAGGCTGCCATAATATCGGACTTGTATCCCCAACTCATTTTTCGTCAACAATTTTAAAATCAATTTACCTTGCTGCCGAACAAGGACTTAATCTGCCGATTATTTATAACACTAACGGATATGATTCTGTTGAGATGTTGAAACTTTATGATGGAGTAATTGATATTTATCTGCCGGATATAAAATATGGAAATAATGAATACGCAAAAAAGTACTCGCACGTTGATAAATATTTTGAGTTTGCAAAAAAAGCTGTAATTGAAATGTTTAATCAAGTTGGCGATGAGCTTATTTTTAAAGATGGTGTTCTTGTCCGGGGATTAATTATCAGACATCTTGTTTTGCCTAATGATCTTTCAGAAACTGAAGAAGTTTTCAAATTTATTTCTGAAGAGCTTAGTTCAAATGTTCATATTTCTTTAATGTCGCAATATTATCCCGTTCATAAAGCATATAAAGATATTTTAATAAACAGAACATTAAGACATTCAGAATATGAAAGGGCATTAGAACTGCTTGACAAATACGGTTTGCACAACGGCTGGATTCAGGAAACGGAAAGCCCTTCTAATTATCTTCCATATTTTAATCAGGATAGGGCAAATCCTTTTAATAATTGATCAGGATTTATTTTGCTCAGTTAAAAATATTAATGAAGATTTATATTCATTTTAAATCTTCTTCTCCTAATTTTTAGTTGTGGAATTAATTAAGTTTCTTTAAAAACTATAAACAAAAGTTCGGGAGATAAAATTATGAGCAGAAAAGTTGAAGTAGCCGGAATAATGGGACCTATATGGTTTATTGGCTGGTTGTTTACAATTGGATTTTTAAAACTCACATTTTTTAAAGGTCTTTTAGCGTTAATCATTTGGCCATATTATATCGGTGATTTTCTTTCGGGCAAGATTATGTAAGAATGATAGAGCTCAGCTGGTTATTAAACAGATACCGGCACTTGAATTTATTTGTAGAATAACAATAAAAGTTTACCTACTTATCCAGCCATGTTTTGAAAGCAGAGGATCTCTCAACACTTACAAGTGCTTCAATATCCTTCGGTTCCTGAGGAGTTAATTCTATTTTTATTCGTGAACGTGAGTAGGGAATCATATTTTTGATTGCATTAAGAGCTACTATCATTTTTCTGTTTATGCGAAAGAATCTTTCCGGGTCTATAACTTCCTGCAGCTTATCAAGAGTAAAATCTATAGGGTAAGTGTTTCCGGATAATGTTGTAAGAAAAACATTTTTTTCCATTGCAAAAAAATATGCAACTTCATCAATCCCGACTTTCTTTATCTTTTGTCCATATTGAATTAAAAATCTTTTTTTATAATTGATTTCTTTACGCTGGATACTTCTGATTATCTCTTCATAATCTATCAAGTAAGAGGTCTTGATATTTTTGAACTTATTCAGGCTATTATGCAGCTCCTCTTTTCTGATTGGCTTAAGAAGATAATCGATACTGTTCAGTTTAAATGCTTTGATTGCATATTGATCATAAGCAGTGGTAAAGATAACCGGACTATCAACAGTTACTTTTTCAAATATTGAAAAACTTGTACCGTCTTCAAGTTGAATATCAAGAAATATTAAATCCGGCTTGTTCAGTTTAAGATATTTGATTGACTGCTCAACAGAAGCAAGCACTGCAGAAATTTCAATTGATGGATCAATTTCATGGATCAGTCCTTCTAATCTTTCAGCAGCAAGTTTTTCGTCTTCGATTATTATTGCTTTCATTTTTATTCTATCAGCATTTAGAAAAATATTTTCCTTTTAGTTTGAAAAGATAAAGTTATTACTCCGGTTTTATAATCGGAATTTTTGCAATGTATTCCTTTTCAGTAACTGAATACTGCGGAAGAGTTTTACTCAGTAATTCATATCGTTTGTTAAGATTACTTAATCCTATGCCTTTTGAACCTGTATTGTTGATCTTTGGCTGAAGATTATTTACAAAAATTAAAAAATTACTTTCGGTGTAGATTTTTATTTTCAGAGGATTATCTGACGAAGCCTTGTTATGCTTAAAAGCATTTTCGATTAAAGTTTGTACGGTAAGCGGAGGAACCAGGCATTTAAGCATTGATACATCCACATTTATTTCCAGATCAATAGCATTTTCAAATCTGATTTTCTGAAGGAACAAGAATGATTTAGCGAAATCCAGTTCTTCTCTCAATTCAACAACCGGTTTTTCTATTACATCAAGTGTGTACCGGTAAACCGAAGCAAATTCATCCAGAAAAATCTGAGCCTTATCTGTATCCTTTTTTATAAGCGATGATAGAACATTTAAACTGTTAAACAGAAAATGCGGACTTAACTGATTTTTCAGCGTTTCAAATCTTATCTGTGAATTTTCTTTTTCGAGTCTTTCTGCCGTAAGCAGTGATTTGCGGTTTCTGTTAAACCAGGAAATTGCTTCTATAACGCTGACAATAATGATATTAATTACAGCCGTAATAAGTGAGTTGTTAATTAAGTTTTTAATTAATCCATCTTTGTATTGTATTAATGCTTCATTAATTATCGCGCTGATTGAGCCGATTGCTGCACCTAACAAAACAGTTAAAATTAATTCAGAAGGAATTCTTGGAATAAGTTTTTCCGGCAGTTTAAATATTGTATCAAGTTTGTTTACTAAAAGGATATCAAAAAATATTAGAATGAGAGCGTACACAAAACTGAATGCTGTTCCGAAAGCAAGTCTTGCCAAAAAATTTAATACGCCTGAAACTTCAATAAATCCCGTAGCATAGTTGTATGTAATGATTATAAGCTGTACAAAAAAAGCAAGCAGTAGAATGCCCAGGATTGTATGTTTATTTAATTTCATTTTCACACTTCAAAATTCGTTAAAAAGGAATTAAAATGCTCAGCATTTAAATCTTATTTGTCTTTTCATCTGTTTTCTTTCTCAAGTAAAAAAGATATTCATTACACTTCACGATTAATTTTAGGAAGTAATAAATCGCTAATACTCAATCCGCCACGAACTGCAAACAATAAATAAAGAAAGACAAAAAGCCCATCCAAAATACTTGTAAACCAGAATGTTGTAGGAAAATTCCGGACAAAAATCATAAAGACGTAAAGCTGAATAACATATAATAATCTGCCGATTATCAGACATCCAACATTAAATGAGTATCTCTTAATGTTGAAGGCTGAGAGAAATTGCAGATAAGCAAAGCAGACAAAGAATGTTCCGAGAAAAATTGAGAAGAATGGATCAATAGGCGGATTGCTGATTATGCGGTTTGTACCAATAAAAAAGAAATACATAATAGCCGCAGTTGAATCCCACAATCCGCTTACAAAAAAAATAACTGCTAAAGGTTTTAAGTTTTTATTTTTCATTTAGATATAATTTTTCAATTTGATAATTTTAATAACCCGGGAGTATTTACACTCCCGATGTTTTATTGATAGTTTATTTAGAAAGACATTGCCAAGCCAAGCCCAACAGAAACATAATTAAGTTTAACAGATGTAATTTGATTTGAAATTTCAATATCTCTGTATAAAGAGCGATATCTGACACCCGGCATCAAATGTAATCGATCAAAGATTGGAATTACTATTCCTGCATCAATCTGCCATCCTATCCCATGCCCTGAATCGCTTATTATCTGTCCATCGGCATTTTCAACTTCAATGTGATTGAATATTCCACCAGCCCTGATTAAATAAGACAAACTTGTTTCGCTTATAGGATGAACAAATTGAAAACCAAAAGTATAACCGGTTTCTTCAAAATCTATATTGGCACCAGCGAAAGAATTATCAGCAGAGAATTTATTCCATCCCCATCCGGCATAAACGGCAAGATGCGGCATAAAGCGATAAGCAATGGTACATTCAAAGCCAAATCCTGTTTGCATATCTGTATTTCTGAAATTTTCTGTAGAGAATGAAGCTCCGCTTCTAAACTCCAGGTTCCAGCGTTCTTGTGCTGATAGGTTATAAGGTATCCATATTATTATAAGGATAATGATTGTTAAAATTTCTTTTTTCATGATATCTGTCCTTTTAAGTTTTTAAAAAAGTGATTTTAAGTTCTGATTCAAATTTATAAGGTAACTTAAGTGCAGAAAAAAAATAGGAGATGAGCCTGTCTAAGCAGTGGATGAATCAGTAAAATACTTAGATGAAAAACCGGAACAGACAGCAATAAATTTTTCAGCTAATAAAAGTTTTATTGTCTCTAATAGTTAATTAAGTTTTGAGGTTTTCTGCTTTAGTTTGCAATAGATTTTTTGCACTCTGTCCGAATCATCATAGAAATGCTCATTATGGGAAAGATAAACAATGAATTCAACAACAACTTCATAAAAGAATAGAAATTATGCCTAGCAGGCTTTTCTACCAGACCGTTTCTTTTCAGGGGTATTTGAGCGGTTATTGGGTTAATTTCCCAAGTCAAAGTAAGTGGTAAAAGTTGTTCTAAAAAATAAATTAGATAAAAATTATTGGTAGTAGTTTTCAAAGCTGCATTGCTGTTTTTGGCGGCGGATTAAAAACAACATCGTTAGCTGTTAAAAATTTATGACAATAGAAGTAATTAGAGATTTTGATAATGATAGAAGAAAATTTTCACAATTCACTTTCCGCATTTTCAAATGTAGGATTTACAAATGTTAGCAGAGCTTTTACAATGTTTTTTACAAAAGCGACAATAAAATAGTGGCTCGTAGAAAACATAAAACATTTGGAAATTGTCAAATTTGTGAGCGATATAAAAAACTTACAGATGACCACGTCCCACCCCAAGGCGGAATTGAAGTAGATGCAGTGGAAATAAAATCTGCTTTTAATTTCTTCACTAAGAGATTCGGGAATAAAAATTATTTTATTTCACAAAATGGAGTAAAGTTTACAACAATATGCGAGTGTTGTAATAGCAGACTTGGGCGTGAATATGATACAGTGTTAAATACTTTTTCATTAGATGTTAATAGGTTTCTAACTTCAAAATTATCACTTCTCAATTCATATAATATTGAAACAAAACCAAATAGATTAATTCGTGGTGTGTTAGGACATTTGTTGGCAACAAAAAGCGAAATAGAAAGAACTCCTTTTGATAATAAGGTAAGAGAAATATTATTCGATGGAAGCAAACCAATTCCAGATGATATAAATGTTTTTTATTGGATTTATCCTTACAAACTAACCATAATCATCAGAGATATTTTAATGCCTGCTGTTCGTGGTAGGTATAATGATTTTGGATTCTTCCAAATATTCAAATACTATCCAATTGCATATTTAGTTGTTAATAAAAGCAATTATTCTAACCTTCCGTCGCTTAGGGATTATAATTCTGCAAAGATTGATACAGTAGCTGAAATAAATATTAGAATTAATGAGCGGAAGCATTGGAAGTGGCCTGAGATAGTTGAAGATGGAAATTTTGTTTTTTTAGGTAGAGCTGGAACTGAAGCAATTAAAGCTGAAAAACATATTAAAGGAAAAAAAGTATAACTAACCAATCAATCCAACCGTCTTTTTCACATCCGTAAGTCTTACAATATTTGGCTTGGTTGTTCCGTTACAAGTTTGTTGTTCAATATTGATTTTTTTTCGCTGGTTGAATTAAAGCAAAGTTATTTTAAGTCAAACAAATTTCATTTTTATAGTTATTGAATCATGTGTTCTTTGTGCTTTTATAAATTTAATACCTGCAAAAACCATCAATAGACATCTTAAAATATTATTTCAATCTCCATAAAAGACTCTATTCTAAGATCCCGACTTTTTCTCCATAGTTTGATTTTTTATAACTGAGAAACATTAAAGGAATAATTATCAGTAAAGTAATAAACGCCGCTGCAAAAAAATCATCTGCAATACCCTGAACAAATGCCTGATTAGCAATGTGCTGTGCAATCAAAGCTTTTGATCTTGACAGCATTTCAGCTCCTGTGCTTCCGGTGCTTTGCTGAACAAAGTGATTTATGTTAGTAACAGTCTGTTTAAAGATGGGTGAGTTTTGATTAGCTGCTTCACCAAATAGCGCAGTATGAAAAATTACTCTTCTTGTAAGCCAGGAACCAAGAATTGCAACACCAAAGCTGCCGCCTATCTGTCTTATCGTGTTAAACAAACCGGTTGCCTGAGCCATCTTAGCTTTTGGAACACTATTAATAGCCATTGTATTAAGCGGGATGAACATAAAACCAAGTCCAAATCCTCTGATAATAAGCGGTATCATTATATCGTTATATTCTGTGTAGATTGAAAGATCTTTATACAAGTATGTGCTGATAAAAGTCATAATTGTTCCGATAAAAATCAGAATCTTTGGATTCATTTTATCAGCAAGTTTTCCAATTATAGGAGAAGTAAGACCCTGAATTATTCCAACCGGAAAAAATACTAATCCTGCCTGAAGAGCAGTATAGCCGAGAGAGTTTTGCAAATACAGCGGCACAAGAAAAGTGATTCCAAAAAAACCAAGTCCGAATATAAACATCATCAGATTAGCCAGTCCAAAATTTCTGTTCATTAAAAGTCTCAGATCAACAATCGGATGTTTTACAGTTAACTCAGCAGTAATAAAAATTACAAACGCTGCAAAAGAAATTGCAAAACAGCTTAGGATAAAATTTGAAGTCCAGCCGCCGGTGTTCCATGCAGCATTTCCATCAGCTAATGCAAGTAAAAGAAAAACAAGAAACAATGTCATTGATATAAAACCAATTATATCAAAATCACGGGTCTTTTCAGTTTTATATTCTCGTTGAATTATCAATGTTGCAACTAACCCAACAATACCAACGGGCACATTTATATCAAAAATGGTCTGCCAGCTAAAAGCATCTATCAGATAGCCGCCAAGCATAGGACCTAGTGATACAGAAGCCGCTGATGCAATTCCCCAAAATCCCAAAGCCATACCTCTTTTTTCAGGTGGAAATTCTCTTGTTACGATTGCCATCCCAACCGGCATAATAAATCCCGCACCAGAGCCCTGAAGAACACGGAATATAATCAGCATGTTTTCATTAGTAGAAAGACTGCATAAAAGAGAGCCGAGTGTAAATAAAAACATTCCGAGAAAATAAGTCTTCTTATATCCAAAATGATCTGCAACCCAGCCGGAAGAGGGAAGTATTACAGCAAAGATTAAAAGATAACCAGTAATTACCCATTCAACTTTATCAACACTAATTCCGAATGCAGCCATCATCTTTGGCAGTGCAACATTAACAATTGTTGTATCGAGCACTGCCATAAAAGTACCGATCATTACATTTGCGAGCACAAACCATTTATAAGATGGATGCTGATCCAGCGCAGAGAGTTTAGCACTAAAACCGTTTTTTATATTGTTTGCCATTTAGTCTTTTAACTTAATTTTTATTTCAACAGACATTCCCGGCAGAAGCCTTATATTTTTATCATTCACCCGATTACCATTTTCATCAACCGGATAAATTGAAATTCTGATCGGAACTCGTTGAGTGATCTTGGTAAAATTACCAGATGCATTTGCAGGTGGAATTAATGAAAATTGTGATGCAGTGTTAGATCCCATTAAATAAACCTTACCGGCAAATTTTTGGTCGGGATAAGTATCTACAGTTATCTGTACCATATTGCCGTTCTCAATAGACGCAAGTTTTGTTTCTTCAAGATCAGCAGTTACCCAAACATTGTTTACATCAAACACTGTATATATTGGCTGACCCGGCTGTACGACATCTCCCTCCATTACCCATCGTTTACCAATAACTCCATTTAACGGAGAAGAGATAACAGTGTTAGTCAGTTGCACCTTTATAACATTCAATCTGGCAGCAGCAGTTTTTAAGCCGGACTTAGTAAGTTCATATCTTGCCTTTGCCTGTTCTAAAGAGTGAAACGCATTATCATATTTTTCTTTAGATATGACATTGCTTTTGAATAGTGATTCGGCTCTGTCAAAATCTTCCTGAGCCTTAGCAAGATTTACTTTTTCAAGATTTATATTTCCTCTTGAAGTAAAAAGAAGAGCTTCAGCTTCATTTTTCTGAGCATAAATATCAGTTGAATCAAGAACTGCAAAAATATCACCGGCTTTTACTGTATCTCCCTCATCGTAATTTAAGGAAATAATTCTGCCAAGTATCTTTGAGCTTACTGTTAATTTATCTGCATCAATAAATGCATCATCGGTTGATACAAAACCAAGTTGAGTCTGATACCATTTCCAGGCAAACACTGCAGCAATTGCGATTAATATGAATGGTATGATAAATCTTTTTTTGTGTAAAAGCTTTGTGACTCATCTCCGTTTTTATTTTTAATATCTGAACTGTTGTTTTCAAAATCAGAATTTATTTTTTCATTATTGATATTTGTCATTAGTAAGACTCCTGCTATGCTTTAACTCCCTCTAAAAAATATTTTACAAACGAACCCGATTCCTTTTTTAACTGCTTAACATAAATTTTATCATTATTTCTTCCCTTCAATTGACGCAGTACTCTGAATCTTAATCCCTGAAGGATATGCAGAATCAATTCCGGTAAATCTGCAGGAAGTGTTTTTTGAATTCGCCTTTTCTTTTGCCTTCATTAATTATGATTTGAATCAGTTTTAGCTCCTGATAGTGAAAATTTTCAAACAAGGATTTATAAATTGATTTGGTATTTGAAAATGAATGAACATTTAATGTTCCAAGGTTCAAAAGCTCTTCAAAGAACTCTAATCTATTTTCAACATAAAGGAAAAGTTTTTTAGAAGCAGTAATATTTTGATTTAAGATTTTTTCAATTGCTTTAACAAATTCATCCTGCTCGTGATGAATAACTGCCCGGAACAGATCTTCTTTTGCAGGGAAGTAATAATACAACGAAGCTTTGCCCAGCTCAACATCTGAAGCAATTTCATCCATAGTTGATTTGTTAAATCCGAATTGTGCAAACCGCTCACGTGCTGCCTTAAGTATAGCCTGTTCTTTCTCTTTGGTTTTGTCCATATTATTAAACTTTCGACTGTTTTACTTGAACAGTCGAAAAAGTAATTTAAAAACCGTGTATAAGTCAACTTCAGATATATGCGGGATATCTCACTATGATTTAAAGCAAAAGAAGGGAGGAGAAGAAATGTGCTAATCGTATTCTTCAAAATATCCTGGATAAACTGTTCCGGGATTAAATTTTAAAAATCTATCCATTGCTGATTTATCAAAATCAATTTTATAATAAAATGAGTATTTTATTTTTAACTTATACTAAAGAATTTACAAAACTTAAATGCATCGGGTATATAGCAATATCAGTTAGCGCGTTTAAAGAAATGATGGGTATTGTAAGAAGTTAATGTAAGAGCTGACCGAAGATGGAAAATAAATTAACCTGCTTATTACTAATTCAGAAATTAAAACGAATATAAGCGGACTCAAACCAGATGTAAGAGATTATGCACTAATTTCACTTAACAATCTGAAATCACTTTTATAAAAAAGGAAGTTAATTATAATTAAGCCTGAATGCATTGTTAATTATTTAAAAGTATCCTCTTCATATTTTATGTACATAATTCTGATCCGAGTATTTGCGATGAGAGAGTCTGCTTTTTTATAAATAGACTGCCGGAATTTTGCTAATAAAAATTTTTACTTCTTTCCAGCATTTCAATAATTGGAATTTTGGGTCCGCGGCAGATAAATACTACCAGATTGTTTTCATCCGGTGATACATATTCATTTTTAAATTCACCCGGAAAAAGCTCAACAGTGTTAAACAACTCTTTAAGTGCATTGTAATCATCCGGACTATCAATTTGAAGCAGGATATTCCCGCTTACTCTTTTCTTACTCCACAGATAATAATTATTGTGTGAACTTGCAATAGGTGGAAGGTTATTATCTTCTCCATACAATTCAATTGCACCTGCTTTTCCGTAATTTCTTGCTGCCACAATTGTTTGTTTTTTATCTTCTTCTGATAAACTGTTATAGGCATCAACAACAAGCTTAGCTTTTTTCTCCCAGCCGATTCTATCAGCAAGAAGCTGAGGCAATGGCGGATTTTTTCCTTTTTCAACTTCCGTATTGATGCCAATAAATTCTGTGTACTCTTTAACTGTTTCATAATTAAAGTAAGGCAATATTAAAGGCAGCGCTAATGCTAATCCTGCAAAAAGAAAAACAATAACAACATACTTTAACCAAAATGTATTATATCTGTTTATGATGTTTGTAAAAAACAGTGCACCGCCGGTAAGTACGGCAGGATAAGCAAATGCAAGTCTGTCTGGTCTGCTGGTGCCGGAGAGCATCATAAAAAGAAACAATCCAATGAACAATAATGATAGAAAACGGAAATCCTTATACCGGTTTGAAAATAAAAGATAAAAAGTTCCTGCCAGCCAGAATGGAACTGTTGCGGGGGACATTTGCATTACTTGTCCCATTATAAAATCAAATGGCGGAGTGTAAACATTTTTGTATAAACTTATATTTCTGTAAAACTCTATCGATGGAAAATCATTTATAATTTGCCAGATAATATTAGGCAGAAAAATCAGAACTGATAATAATCCACCATAAATAAACCATTTGTTAAATAACAATTTCAGTTTGCCTCCGACTGCCAATGAAATTACCACAGCTATAATAAAAATTACAAATGTATGTTTATTCATTATGCCAAGCCCCATAATAATTCCGGCATATATCCAAAGCTTCAAATTGCCGGATTTAATTATTCTAACGATTATCAATAGAAGTAAAACAGCAAGCAAGAGTTCAAATGCATTCATTGAATAAAATCCACCAAATGCAGCTGTGATAGGCATTGAAGCAAAAGAACAGGCAGCAAGTAATTGTGCGAATTTATTCCCACCGATTTCTTTTGTAATGATTCCAGTGTGAAAAACTGCCGCTGTAACTGCAAGGGCGGGCAGAATTCTGATTGCATATAAAGAATCACCGAAGAAAAACTTATAAATTGTCAGTATAAGCGGCGCCAAAGGCGGATGGTCAACATAACCGAAAGCCGGATTGTTTGCGCAGGCAATGTAATAGAATTCATCAATAAAATATCCGTATCCCTTTGTGAATGTAGAAAGATAAATTATAAGGAATGTAAAAGTGCTTGCAAAATAAAGATGCCTTTCTCTTAAGACTGATAATTTTATTTTTATAAACAAACTTTTCATAAATGAAGATAATAGTTAAGTTAAAACTAACAGGAAAACAATTACCGGAAAAGAGTATTAATTATTTATAATAATAAATGGTCTTATGATTTTTCAGACTTAACGCTCGGTTAAAATATAAATAATAATAATTTATTGATATCCCTTTTGAAAAAAATATAATTCCTGATAAAGCTGTTTCTTTTTCTTTATCAGGATGCTTTATTAATTATCAGCCGTAAATAAAGGTAGTTGTCTAAAAATTTATCTTGTCAAGGCTTTAGAGTTTTCTTTTAGTATCAGTTATATAATCTGAATTGCTGAGTTAACAATAGAAAATATTTATACAGATAATTAAAGCCTAAGTGGTTTAAAGCAACTACAACACCATCTCGCAAATATTATTACCACTTATCCATAAATCCATGCACGCGTATTGAATAAAAAATATTTTTGGATTGTCTTCTTTATAAAATCTTGTTGAGCATACAAGAAAAATATTTCTGAAAAAATTTTACTGTAGAAGTTTTCTACGGTACTTATTCTTAAAGAACAATCTCCTGTTCTGAAGACAAAAACTCTTATTAAATAACTAATTAATTGTATTAACATAATTCATAAAATGAGGCTAAAATGAAAAAGTTAATGAAAACAGGGGCAATAGTAATCGCGGGGCTTGCTGTTCTGATAATTTCCGGTTCAGTTTATTTCACACTAACATATCCGAAAGATATTCCTGTAATCAATGTAAAAGTTGTTGCAACCCCAGAAAGGGTTGAAAGAGGGAGGTATCTTGCAAACAATGTGGCAGTTTGTATAGATTGCCACTCAACCAGAGACTTCACAAAATTTTCAGGACCAGTAGTGCCGGGTACTGAAGGTATGGGCGGTGCAATTTTTGGAGAAGAATCAGGTTTGCCCGGTACTGTGCCGGTAAAAAATATTACTCCTGCTTCGTTAGGAAATTGGTCAGATGGTGAAATAATCCGTGCACTAACTTCCGGATTAGACAAAAATGGTGAATCATTATTCCCAATTATGCCGTATGAAAATTATCATACTATGTCGGAAGAGGATCTTTTTTCGGTTGTTGCATATCTACGTACTCTTAAACCAATCGAAAATGAAGTCGGCAAGAAGCAGCTTGATTTCCCATTAAACTTTATTGAAAAAACAATGCCGATTGAAGTCTATAAACCATTTAAATCTCCTGATAAATCTGATATGAAAGCCTATGGAAAGTATCTTGTTACTTTAGGTGCCTGCATTCACTGTCATACAAAAGCTGAAGATGGTAAATTAATTGAAGGAATGGAATATGCCGGCGGAAATGAAGTAAAACTTCCATTTGGAATTATCCGCAGTGCAAATATTACTCCCGATGTTAAAACAGGAATTGGCTCCTGGACAAAAGAAGAATTCATTCAGCGATTTAAATCAATGGCTTCCGAGCAGGCTAAGAATATTGAGGTAAAGCAAGGTGATTTTAATACAACAATGCCGTGGACTATGTATGCTAATATGACTGAAGAAGATCTTGGAGCAATTTACGAGTATTTACACAGTATTAAACCTGTTAAAAATGCAGTAGAAAAGTTTTCTCCGATGCTGGCAAATAAATAAATGTGATGTTTATATATTAAACAAAAACATAGGGTGGACTTTATAATTAAATAATATTGGAAGCTGTATCTCTTATGAAGAAGAAGCAGATAATTTGATCTTTGAAAAATGTTAATGAAGGTGAATGTAAATCAGAGGTTTTTAACCTTGAGCAGAATTTTACCGAGTACTTATTTCAGTTATATCTGAACAATTTTAAGTTTTTGGTTAAAGATTGGTTAACTACTCTAAACACTAAGATTATCCTTCCATTAATTATTCTGTCCACTCTTCACTAACAGACAGCAGGCTGCAAGAATAAAAATTAAATTTCGATTGAACGAATAATCATTAATTAAAAGGAGCACACGATGAAAAAATCTTTAGCATTGTTGTTTGCGCTTCTTGTTGTAACTACTCTTAAAGCTCAAGTAACAGAATTCCCTGATGAGAAAAAAGCTGCTATTGTTGATAACCTGACCGTTGGAATAAAGTCAGAGAACATTGGTCTTCATACCAGTTCAGCTTTTGTTATGTATGATCTGATAAAAGAATCATATATTGAAAGCAGTGATGCAAATAAAGCAATGATTCCTCTTTTAAAAGTGTTAAACAATGGAAAGACAGATGAAGAAAGAATTGCAGCTGCATTTGCATTATATCAGCTTGGCAACCCAATCGGGATTTATCAATTGCGTGGAGTCGCGGTTTTTGGTGATAACCATAGAGTTTCAGAAATTTGTAAAAATCTGTACGTTACTTATCATAGACTGAATGGAACAGAATATTTAGTGAATTTCTAATCTGACGGAAACTTCATCACCCTTTAATTGCAGCCGGGTAAATATCCTGGCTGCTTTTGTTTACTGCCGATATTCTTTCACTAATAACATTGTATAAATTAATTTACTTTGATTAACTGCGTCTTGCAGTATTTACAATTTTTTACTGAATAATTTACTTTTAACTTTTCTATATAGTTTGTTATCAGTAAAAATCTGATATACGACACTTACATATGTCTTATATCATTAAATCAATCCGTTCGTAATAAGTTAATTGAGAACATTATAAACCATTCTTATGTTTCACTCAGAAAAATTTAGAGAGGTATAGAATGCAAAAGGCTTTAATAATTGTGAACAATAAAAACTCTGCAAATAATAAATTTGGCGAATCAATTGCTCAGTTTCTTCTGCACAGAGGATTAATTGCTGAGCTGATACCAATAAATAATTTTGAACCGCGTAAGCTTGAAGAAGTAGATTATTTATTATTAAGCGGCTGGAAAAACAGGGCATTATTTTCCATAAGTCAGCCAGATAGTGAATGGATAAATTTTGTAAATAAACTTCCGAACTTAGATGGAATGCAGACAGCGATCTTTAATGTTTCAAAGTTGTTTTCGGGCAGAATGTTTAAGCGAATGAAAAAATATCTTAACGGAAAAAAAGATAATATTGATTTTGCATTTAAGTCATCCGATGGATCTTTATCAATTTCCGATAAGCTTACCCTGAATGAGTTTATTGGATAAGAGGATTAATTGCGGTAAAAGGGAGTGTAAATAGAAAAAAAACTTTTAGAAATTCCATATTTGATATTTTAAACTTGATCATATAATATTTTTTTCCACTATGGATTATTTTATTTCAAAATTCATTCCTTAAAAAGTAACTTAAAAAACAAGCTTTAGGCAATCATCAATATAGGCGGTAAACGTTTAATTAAGTAAGTAAAAATATTACTTACATTATTTTTTTGGATTACTGCCCCAGCGGCTATATCAGCCTGATGATGGCATCTCTCTGTCATATCTTATTCCTGCTTTTTCTTTTACTTCTTCATCCA
Source organism: Ignavibacteriota bacterium (assembly GCA_013285425.1). Lineage (GTDB taxonomy): Bacteria > Bacteroidota > Ignavibacteria > Ignavibacteriales > Ignavibacteriaceae > IGN3. The sequence goes on along the minus strand of CP053447.1, from coordinate 2,983,783 downwards.
TCAGTTGATTTGCCAATATTTTGGCTATCTCCAGAAAATTACCGAACAAACTTAGTTGTGTTTCTAAAGATTGATTCTTATACCAATCAAGATTTTGTTTTAGATTTTCCTTAATTTTTTGTTTGAGACTCCTTTTAATTGTTTTTGTTTTTTTTGTTATTACAAAATTATTAATTATTTAGAGTCTCTTTCCTTTTTTAATTAAACTATTTTAACTAAGAAGTAGTTTATACCAACGAACAATGAAAAAAACTAAAGTTATCGAAGTAAAACCATTTTTTTTGTTTGTATAAATTTGTTTGTATTTAATTGATAATAGTATATCCCGCTTGCAAGGGAAGAAGCATCAAATTCTATTTCATAAAGACCAGCGGGTTTATATTCATCAACCAAAGTTGCAACTTTATTTCCTAAAACATCGAAAACCTTTAAGATTACAAAACCGTTAACAGGTAACTGGTAACTAATTACTGTGCTTGGATTAAACGGGTTCGGATAATTTTGTTCCAATACAAACTCTATTGGCAATCCTATCTCTACTGTTTCTGCAAGATTGAAGTATTCAAAACCACCGTCGTAATCTACTTGTTTTATCCTGTATTGATAAGAACCCGGACTTAAACTGTTATCAACAAATGTATAATGGTTTATTTCGGTCGTAGTTCCATTCCCCTCCACAAATCCTATCCTCTCCCATTTGCCTACTGCTGATTGCCTACCTGCCTTGCCGTCAGGCAGGCTGCCTGCTTGCCTTTCAACCTCAAACCCCCTGTTATTTATCTCAGAAGCAGTTATCCAGTTAAGTGAAACATTATTGCCGCTTACAGATGCAGTAAAGGATGCAAGCTCAACCGGGAGCGGGTGCAGAAATCCATATGTTGTTGAATCTATTTTTGCTCCTTTTAAATAGCCGTCACCGGAGGAATAACTTCCAAAATAACTGTGAATTATAGTGGGTTCTAATACCCAGGCGGTATCAGCAAATCCTTCACAGTAAAAACCAATGCTGAACCAATATCTTAATCCATTCATTCCGAAAACAGAAGCTGAGTCAATATAATCAAGGCGCTTTAACTCAAAGCAGATAGAATCCAATTGAGTTTCATAGATGTAACCGAGCTGCCAGTTAAAATTAATAATTACATCGTCACTGCCCGAGTTGTACCTGTAATAAATACTATCTCCCTCAAACCTGTCATAAGTAGTGGCAAAATGCCAGCCTGTATTCCAGATCCTTCTTTCCAATTTGAAGTAAGATTTGTCATTAATTGTAACTGTATCTGCTGCAATGGCAGCATAGTTTTCCATTGGATTAAGAATCTGATTATAATGCCACTGGTTCCCGAGTTTAAGTGGAAGCTGTTGTGCCTCCAGGTTGAAATACACTGTAAATACTACAAAAAGAGCCCATGATAAATTTTTCATCAAGTCCTCCTTAATGAATAAAAAGCTTATAATAATGTTTAGAAATGTTTATATAATGTCAAGTAAAAAAGATTGAGATTAAGAGTGAGATTGAGATTATAAAAAAATATTAGAACTCACACTCACAATCTTAATAACACTCTCATTCCCAATCCTTGTTATTCAAAGTCAATTCTTGTATTTCTTCACCCCAATTTTAAGCATAGAAACAAGCCAAAGAAACTAAATTGCAGCAGTTGGTTAGCAGTTAAATGCTTATTTTTGTTAAGAATCGAAATTATTTTAGATAAGGAAAAACGATAAACCAGCACCAACCGAAGTCCCCCGTATGGGACGACATATATCTCATTGGACATCCTTCAAAATATATTTCTCATCGAATTGAATATTGAATTTCTTTGACAACAATTCATATTCTTCCCTGAACGTCCGTTTTTGCTGATGTTTCTCCTGGTTATTTATATATCTCACAACCTGATCAATTAGTGAATGTGAATATGAAAATGCACCGTATCCTTCCTCCAGCTAAATTTCCCTTTTACAAACTTCTTCTCATTAATCCATTTCGATGAAGAACCTTTTACATCCTGCATCAATTCCGGAATCAATCGATGAGGTTTATAACCTGTGAAGATATGAATGTGGTCTGTGATTCCATTTATCGCAATTAATTTGTGTCCGTTCTACTGAACGATGCCGGTAATGTATTTGTATAATTCATCTTTCCATCTTTCTGAATCAGCGATACCCGGTTTTGAACTGCGAATACGAAATGAATATATATTTGCGTGAATGTGTTGGCTATTGATTTTTCTATTTAGTCCCTAAAGAGATATTAATTTTATCTTTAATAATTTTTCTATTGATATATCGTCCCTGCTTGCAACAGGCAAGCCTAAAGGGACTTGTTCAAAATTATGGATTTTCTTTTCTCCGCTCATTGTTATTCCAAGTGCTATTACCGTGTTTTCTTTTTAATCTTAATGGATTAATAATCTTTATTATATAAAAAAATTAATCACCTGAATAACTACGCTTAAAATCCTACTGCTATACCAACATGCACTATTGGTTCCCATTTTTTAAATGGAGAATTTTTGTCCTGCAAAACATCGAATAAAATCTCAGCATACGCAGTAGCATTAGGACCAATTGGCTGTCTGTATCCGGCACCGAGCAGTACAAACGGAACCCATATTCGTTCGGATTCATATTTTTGGTTTAATTGATTATAGTTATGGTGCTCATAGTTTGTAAATGCAAATTCGGCGTGCAGATATCCTAGCGGAACAGGACTGTATCTCATAAACAAACTTCCGCCAAAGTTATGATAAGTAAAATTTTCTCTGTTCTTATAATTCTCTTTAATAAAAGAGTAATGAGCTTTAATTCCGGATGAAAACTTAGAACTGAAATTATAACCTATCATAGGTTCGGCACTAATCAGAATGTAATCATTCCAAACATTAGCTCCGAGATTACCTCCGAAATACCACTTTCCCGCTTCAGATGCGGCTGTATTGTCTGGTGAAGTAACTGAATTATTCTTTGCAAAATTAAGTGAGGTGAAAAAACAAAGAATAATAAAGAAAAAGAACATTAGTGTTTTTTTCATGAGACTCTTCCTTTAGCTTAATTAATTATTAATAATCAGTGCTTCAAAACTAACATTTAATCAAATAAATAAAAGATGTGCAGATAAATTTTAATAAAACTGCACAGCCAACTTTGTTTTAAAAACCAGCGAACTTATTTTTAATATTATAACATAGGGATTATCTTTTTTGCGCGGACAAATTTTATAATCAAATTTTCATTATTATCTCAAATTATCTTTATAGAGGGAATTTTTATGGGAGCTTTGGAAAATGTTCTTACACAAATTAGTGATATCCTTTGGGGTTATCCGCTTATTATTCTTCTTTTCGGAACACATATTTATTTAACAATTAGATTAAAGATAATTCAAAGGTTTATTGGTAAAGCCATAAAAATTTCATTGGGTAGAAATAAAGAAGGAAGCGGAGATATAAGTCAGTTTGGAGCATTAACCACTGCACTTGCTGCAACAATAGGTACTGGAAATATCGTTGGCGTATCAACGGCTATTGCAGCCGGCGGACCCGGAGCTGTTTTATGGATGTGGCTTACTGGTGTTTTTGGAATATCGACAAAATATAGCGAAGCATTGCTTGCAGTTAAATACAGGGTTAAAATGCCAGATGGGTCAATGGCGGGCGGACCAATGTATGCTCTTGAACGCGGATTGAATATGAAATGGCTTGCTGTATTGTTTGCGGCTTTCACTTCTGTTACTGCTTTTGGAATCGGTAATATGGTGCAGTCTAATTCTATTTCTACCTTGGTTTTTGAAACTTTTAATATTCCAATGTGGATAACCGGAATTATTTTAACAGTTTTAACCGCTGTGGTTATTATCGGCGGAATAAAATCAATTGCTACCGTTTGTGAAAGACTTGTTCCTTTTATGGCGATAACTTATGTGCTCGGATGTTTAATAATTCTTGCGATGAATATAGGAGGAATTCCAAATACAATTATGCTGATATTTAACAGTGCATTCAGCGGACATGCTGTTGTTGGAGGATTTGTAGGTGCAGGAATGAAAGAAGCAATAAGATTTGGAATTGCACGCGGATTGTTTTCAAATGAATCAGGTTTGGGAAGTGCTCCAATTGTAGCAGCAGCCGCACAAACAAAAAATCCGGTAAGGCAAGCATTGGTTTCTTCAACCGGAACATTCTGGGATACTGTTGTGGTTTGTGCAATGACAGGACTAGTAATTGTAAACTCAGGAGAGTGGATGAAAGGATTTTCAGGAGCCGCATTAACCAAACAAGCATTCAGTGATTTTCAGATAATTGGTCCTATTGTTTTAACATTAGGGCTGTTAACCTTCGTCTTCTCAACTATTCTTGGCTGGTCTTACTATGGCGAAAAAGCTGCCGAATATCTTTTCGGAAACAAAGTTATTAAACCTTACAGATATCTTTGGGTAATTTTTGTAATGATTGGTTCAGTGGTGTCTTTAAATATAGTGTGGACTTTTGCAGATGTAACTAACGCTTTAATGGCAATACCGAACCTTGTTTCATTATTACTTTTGAGCGGGGTAATTGTTAAAGAAACAAAAAAATATTTATGGAACGGAAATCTTGAAGAGGAAGGGGAATAATAATTTTATATTATTATTCAGCAGCTCTTAAACATTGATTAGAAAAGTAATATAGATTAAAAATAATTATCAGATTATTCTTTTATTTTTCCTCCTGACTCATCAATTGCTCAAAAAATTCCATGTTTGGCGAATCAGAGTTGGATATAATAATCTTAATAATAGCGGTAAGCGGAACAGAAAGCAGCATACCAACGATTCCCCATATATAACCCCAAAGCAGAACTGAAAGTAAAATCAACAGTGGATTTAAGTTTAATCTCTTTCCAATAATCATAGGTTCAGCAACATTGAATGCAAGAGTTTGAATTCCGGCTAACAATAATGTAACTAAAAGAACAACACCGAAAGAATCAAATTGTACTAGAGTAAATAAAACAGGGAATACGAGAGCAGCAGCGGATCCAATGGTGGGAATGAAGTTAAACAAAAACACAAATAATCCCCAAACAACCGGAAAGTCAACCCCTATCAAACTTAATACAATAGTAGTAAGCACGCCTGCAGAAAGATTAACCCCTACTTTAGTTATAATGTATCTCTGTATTTGGTTAGTGATTTTGGAAAAAGTATCCTCAAGCTGCTGAACGCGTAGTTTTTTACCTCTGTCAGAATCATCCGCAGTTTTTGATTCATCAACTGTCTCAGCATTTTGTTTAACATCCTTTTTTATATCTTCAAGTCCTGAGTAAGCTTTCTTGAAAACATATCTGCGCTCAATTGCATTATAGATTGTTTTATTTCCTGAGAGAACAAAAACAAAAAAGAAAAGCACAAACAACACACTTCCGAGCAATGAAAAAGTTGATGAAAATAATTCACCTAAAATATCCTGTAAGTTCAATGATCTAATCAAATTGTCGAAGGAAAATTGTGTAAAAAATGAATCAGTAATACCTAATGAAACAGCAGCAGTTCTTATTAGATTACTTAACTTATCACCGTATATCGGCAGACCATCTGCAAATTGAAGAAATGAATCTACTACTATTCTTCCGATTCCATAAAGCACAGCAAACGTGATACTAAGATCAAGAATAATAATTAAGAACATCGGAATCTTCTTTTTGATAAGCCAGTTATTAAAAGGTGAGAAAACAAAGAAAAGGAAAACTGCAATTAGAAGGGGGATGCAAATATGGCTTAACTCTTTTAATACAATTCCGATTACAACTAAACCAATTGCAACGATGAAGAATTTTGTTACTCCATCAAAACTTGTTTTTTCTGTCATCATAAATTTATTTAACTTCATCCCGTATATGCCAAGGATGATTAATTATGATTAATTTTTACACAGTATCACATCGGATTATATCTTGTGTTACTGCTGTTATTTAATTAACCCGTCAGGGGTTTGCGGTGTTGATAATAAAAATTCAAAAAGCTCCCAGCGTTTTTTTATATTGTCTGCTGTTCCGCCATTACTTTCTATATAATTTTTTACAATATCGTATCCCAGATTATAATTGATCACATAACTTCTGTAAGTTTCAATAAATGAAACGTATTTATCGGCACTTTCTTTTGTTCGCAAAGAGTTTTTCTGCAGCCATTCAACAGTCTGCTCACGGCTCCACTTTTCATCAAGATAATTTCTTGCCGCTTCATTTCCTGCGTACGAAAAATTCTTTTGAAGATCGAGGACTTTATAATAAAGATCAGCATCATCGGGATTTATTCCTGCTATCGGAAACAGAATCTCTTTTTCAAACTTTATTCTTTCATTCCCGGGAAAAGCCATTGCGATACCGTAATTAGCAGTTCCCTCTGCGATTAATGATTGCGGAGAGAAAAGCGCATAAACTTTAAACTCTGCCCAGCCTCTTCCGTTTGATAGTTTTTGCTCGAGTAGAGTATTATAAACATGATGTCCGGGATAACCTTCGTGAGATGCAAGATCAATAGCCCTGTCAATAAAAACCGGCAGGTCTGTATTTACTTCTATCAGACTGAAATAATTTCCTTTATACCAGTTATATGCTCCCCAGGGCTTATCCTTTACATACTCAAGTTTAAAAGATTCCTGCTTTGGTAATTCTATATGATTTAGGGTTCTTATTCTGCATTCCTTAATTGCAGCATCAAAAACATCTTTAAGTTTATCGGCAGGAATTACAAATTTCATTTTAAAATCATTCAATCGTTTTACAACATCACCTTTACCGGGTAATATTTTATCGAGTTCAGTTATTGCATTCTGGAAATACCCGTCATTATGAACAGGAGCTACGGCATCATAAAGTGCTTTTGTCTCCATATCAAAAGGAAGTACAACACCGTTTAACATATTTATATATGTTTTGCAGGCAAGAAGTTGTTTGTAGAGATATCTGAAGCGCAATGTTTCAAGTTCTGTAGCTTCATATACGCCAAGAGATTCTAATTCATTTAACATCGCATCAGTTTTTGAGGATAATTCGTTATATGCTGTTGAATCAAATTGTAAATTTGTTTTTAAACCAGAACGCCATTCTTCTGGTCCGTAATAGGCATCAACAAAGTTTGCATCATATTGTCCGATATTAAGAACAAGCTTAACATATTCTTCTGCAATTGAATTCATCTTTAGCTCTAAGTCACTCTGAATTATTGGTTCTTTACGCTCGCTGCAAGAAATAAAAATTATTGTTACAAGTAATATGAAGAATATTCTATTCATTTTATTCCTTAATTATTTTAATCTCAAAATTAATTGGTTAATTCCTGATATGCTTAATGAAATCAAATTATTCTTTACCTCAAGTTCTTTTCCGCTTATCAGGTCTTTAGCAGTATTAATTTTATAAACTGCCGGTAATTTTATTTCAATATTTTGTTTATCGGTACTTTTATTTAAGATAGTTAAGATTCTTTCATTCATATCCGATCTTAAATATGCATAGATGTTTTCGTCAGCCTGTAATGTTAAAAAATCCCCATATCTTAACGCCGAATGTTCTTTTCTTATATTGATCAGTTTACTGACATCTTTAAGAGTTTGTTTTTCATATTCGTTAAGTTCATCATCAAATCTCATCATTCTTCTGTTGTCAGGGTCAGCCGCTCCTGTCATTCCGATTTCGTCCCCATAGTAAATAACCGGAATACCCGGAATTGTAAGCAGATAGGTTAAATGTAGTTTTAGTTTATCATAACTTTCCGGATTATCAACCTTGGGTGGATTTGTCCATCCGATCTCTATTGCCTGTCCGTCATTTATAGCAAGATCACCATCAGCATAAGCCATATATCGTATCTTGTCATGGCTATCCATAATGTTACCCATCAGATTATTATATCCAAACACCTGAAATGATTTTTGCATTTGATAATCGAGTAATTTAAATGAAGCCTTTTCATCTAAAAAAACAGGGATAGCAGTATCATAAAGATTAAAATTAAACTGTGCGTTTAATTGTCCGTTGTTAACATAAGATGCAATAAGATCTATTCCTCCGAATGTTTCACCGATTTGGTAAATATCTTTTTGTTCAGGAATTGAAATTTCTCTTTTAAGTTTTGATGTCAGTAATCTCCAGTATTCATTCGGTACATGTTTTACAGCATCGTGTCGAAAGCCATCGGCGCCGGTAACTTTTAGCCACCAGACTGCATTATCAGTCATAAACTCAAGTGCTTCAAAGGAGCTAACGTAATCAAAAGACGGCATATAAGGCTCAAACCATGTAGTTAATCTGTATTCATCCCACAAACGCAAGTTTAACTTTCCATCCGGTAAATTATAATTCCCAAACCAATCGCGGTGATCTTTCCACATCCAGTGTTCTGTGTGAACATGATGAGCAACATAATCCAAAAACACACTTGATTTTTTTTGATGTGCCAGATCAATAAATTTTTTAACAAGATTCATATCGCCGAAATGTTCTTCAACTTTGGTTGACGAAACAGGCCAATAACCATGATAACCGGTGTACCAGCGATGCGGTGCAGGAAACTCTCTGTAAGCGTTATTAGTATTATCCACAATTGGAGAAAGCCAGAAAGCATTTATTCCGAGCTGCTCAAAATATCCTTCCTCAAGTTTGTTGATTAAACCCTGAATGTCGCCCCCCTGATAATTAGCTTGTGAAAAAAGTGAATCATGAATAACTGGAGCATCGTTAGCTGAATCTCCGTTACAAAAACGATCAATCATTAAATTGTAAATTATATTATCATTTAAAGAATGAAAATCAGAATTACCGGCAATAACACCATTGTGCAGCTGAACTGTTTGTATATTGCTGTGCTTACCCATTCTGTTAACTGCAAGCCTTACAAAATGATTTTCAACAAGCATTTTACCTTTGACGATAAGTTTTATTTCTCTTCCGTTCAGTTTTATCAGTTCTTTTGGAAATAGTTTGTTATCAAAAAGGACGATCAGACTTTCTTCATCCACAAAGCTGCTTCTATCGGCATTTTCAAAATAAAATTTCAAGATAATTTCATTATTCTTTTTTTCTGCTCCAATTATGTGAAGAAACATTTTATCTGATGCAGACTCTTCAATTATTCGTACTGAATTAAAATCACCCATTCCATTTGATACTTTAACCGGATTTGCGGGATCAACAACTTCTCTTCCATCGATAAAAAATTTGTATTCATATCTGCCGGGATCAAGCGGGATTTCAACTTCAAACGTTCCATCACCGTTCGTATCTTTCATTGGCAAACTCTTACGATCCCAGCTATTGAATTGTCCGAACAGATTGATCTGTTTTTCTTCTGGTTGAGGTTTATAAGTGAAGAGATATTTTTTAGTTCTTATCAGCTTTACAGGCAGTTGATATTTTTCTCCCTTATGTGTAAATGAAATTAACTCAATTCCGGAAAAATTATCTTTAGGAATAAAAGAGACTTCATTTAAAGTAGAATTATATTCTGCAATAATATTTTTGTTAGAAGTGAACTCTACATCATAACGATCTGAATAAAAAATATCACTGACAAGAACAGTTGTTTTACCTTCTTGTGATAGGTTGACAGGCTGAATCAAATCATAAATCTGCTGTGAATAGTTTATTGAACTTATAAAAACTGATATTATTAAAATTCTTCTTAACATATATTTATTAGGGATAATTATTCAATTGTTTTCTTACAGAATTATTACAGTTACAACTTAAAAAGATATTGATGAATTAAATTTACTAAAAGAGAATAAAAGATAATGAACAAGAACAGTTTATTTCAGCTCTTTTACATCATCGATATAAAAGCAATAATTATGTTTTTTCATTCCAATTTTGGGATAATAATCAGTTACGGCTGGAGCAGAAAGTAAAATAAGTTTTGCCTGCGGTGCTGCATTTTTTGTTTCTTTGATTAGCTGTTTACCAATCCCTGTTTTCTGATAACTGATATCAACAGCCAGATCTGAAAGATATGTACAATAAACAAAATCTGTAATCGAACGTGCAAGCCCAATCAATCTGCCGTTTAGTCTTGCTGTAATAATTAAGTTAGCATTATTACACATACTTGTCATTCTTTGTTCATCATCAACCGGTCTTCGTTCAGCGAGGGTGCTAGTCTTAAGGACTTCAATAAATTCATCTGGGTCAAGTGATTTCTCAATTGAATAGATTATCTCTTCCATTCGATTTTCCTTTTAAAAAAAAAGCGAAGAACAATTGCTTGTGCTTCGCTTTAAACAAATTTAAGTAGTTTTATTTTAGAACAGCATCTTTTGCTGCTTTAGCGATTCTGAATTTCAATACTTTTTTTGCAGGAATAACCATTGTTTCACCGGTAGCGGGATTTCTTCCCATTCTTTTCTTCCGGTTAACAACAACTAATTTACCTAAACCAGGTATTGTGAATGCCTTCTTAGCTTCTTTGTGTGATAAAGCTACGAGCTCATCTAAAAATTGACCAGCTAATTTTTTTGTAACACCGGTCTTCTTTGCCATGTGGTCAAGAATCTGGCCCTTGGTCATTGGTTTTGCTGCCATAAATAGCCCTCTCTTTTAATTTATGAATGAAGTTAAATTACAAAGCGAAAATAAATATATTTTACTTGAAAAGAAAAGAGCCTGATTAAATATTTTAATGTCGTGTTAAAGTCTGATAAACACTAATGAAACAGAACTGCAGGTTAAACACTAATTACTGCTTTGTTGAGGTGAAGTTAATTCTTTATTTTGATGTTAGTAATTTTTAGCAGATTATCTTCTTTATGTATAAAAGAATTGCAATCTTTTTTTTGATGACTCAGATTTATCTGTCAGCACAAGTAATTGATACTCTTGAAACAAAAGTTAAAATATTTAATGATACTACTTTTGCTGTTCAGGATTCAATTTCATCCGATGATTCCTTGCTCGTTTCACCAGAAAAAGAATTCATAATTCCATTAAATTCCTCAACATTATCTGATAAACATTTTATTATCAGTAATAAGCAGCTTACACATAATGATTATAAATATACCGGAGATTATCTGAGATTGTTTCCTTTTAACTTTATAAAGGATTTAGGATTTACCGGACAGCCGAGTGAAACTTTTCTTTATGGAGTCGGCAATAGTTCTACCAACTATTTGTTGGATGGTATTTCCTTAAATAAAACATATTCAAATTCATTTAACCTGAATATGATTCAAAGCGAAGATATTGATTCAATCGAAATAATCCCCCTGCCGCGCGGTTTTTTATATGGAACAGATAATAATCCGGTAAGCATTAATTTTATTACAAAAGATTCTGTAAGATCTCAGCCATATTCAAGATTGAGATATTATCAGGGTGCAAACCGCAACTTGATGCTTGACGGTAGCTTTAATGTGCATTTGATGAAAAGATTAATTGGAACGTTCTCAATTACCAACAGAATTCTTGACAGAACTTATAAAGCAACCGATTTCTCAATATGGCAGGGAAAGTTTAAACTTAAATATCTTCTGTCAAACAATGTTAATATTATTGCATCATACAACGTAACTGATTACAAAGCCGGTTACAGCGGGGGAGTTGATGTTGATAGTATTTTATCTTTAGGAGCAAATCCGGATGATATTATGTATAATTTCCGTACTGCTCCAATGTTTTATCCTGATGGAAAAATAAATGTTTTAACCCACTTGCCGAGATTAAGAGTTTTGGCAGTGCCGGCTAACTGGTTAAAGACCGATGCCAGCGTTTTTTATTTTTATAATGATTATAGTGGGGAATTAAATACTAAAGAATATGCCGAAACCAAGACTTTTGGTTTTAATATTAACAATAAGATTAATTATGGTGTGTTTAATCTTGATATAAATCTTAATTATGAAAAAGGTAAACTCTCAGCGTCTGATTCAGCCAAACTAATCCCGTTAAATTCTTATCTGCCTGAACAAGATTTTAACAACATATCAGGTTCGGTTGTTCTTTCTGCAAATATTGACAGCATATTTATTCCCGCTGTGTTTTATAAAATGTCTAAAATAAATTCCGGTTATTCTGGAGTCAATCAACAGGGCAGTATAGAAAAAATAAGTAATGGCATTGGTATAGATGTGTTATTTAATCTCAGGAAGTCTATCGCTTGCTATATTGGCGCTTCTTATTTAAAACCAGATAACACATCGCCCTCAGGACTTTCATTTATTGAAGCAGGTTTAAAATATTATTCAGATTTATTTACCGGTGATGTTAAGTGCTTTTTAAATGAATTTACTTATCAGAATTATTCCAGGGATGGTACAAATTATATTTTCAGTTTTGGAAACCTAAACGGTTTTTCTGGCAGCATAAAACTTAATTATGGTGTTTTTCTTCTTGAGTCATCTTTATCTTTTTACTCACCAAGCTATAATCACACTATAAACGTTCCGGATTTTCAAACTCAAACCGGATTATATTATAAAGGCATTTTGTTTAAGGATAATCTTAATCTTAAAACCGGTTTTGTTTTTTATTACACCGGCAGGAATAAAGTCTTTACTTATGAAAATGGTTTACTTGAAGTTCCATCATCATATAAGATTGATTTTACTCTTGCTGGCGAGATTCAGAAATCTGCAATAGTGTATTTTACTTTTGAGAACTTGCTTGATAACAAATATTATTTAACCCCTTACTATCCAATGCCTGAAAGAAATATCAGGTTTGGTGTTGCGTGGGAATTGTTAAACTGAAAACCGGAAAATGGATTTAACTGATTAAACAGATATGAACGGATTAATCAATTTAAATCTGTTATCAATGTCTTAAAGACTCAGCATTTCCTTAAATTTAACAGCCTGTCTTCTGGAAACTTCAATTTTATGTCCGCCTTTTAGTTTAGCAAGTAATCCGCCGTTAAGCCATGGCTCAATACTCTCAACCCATTTAAGATTTATAATATGTTTTCTGCTTGCACGGAAGAATGCTTTGCTGTCTAATCTTTCATCAAGATAATTTAGAGTGCGAAGAATTAATGGTTTATTTTCATCAAAAAATAATCTCACATAATTCCCTTCTGATTCAAGCAGTCTTACTTTCTCTAATTTAACAAACCAGCATTTATCACCGTCTCTTACAAAAACCTGATCATCGGCAGTAAGGATTTCCTGCGTAAGAGCATGTGATTTTTCTTTTCGTCTTCCCTCAATAAGTTTTTTTATTGAATCAGCCAGTCGTGATGGCTCGATTGGTTTTAAGAGATAATCAAGCGCGTTAAACTCAAAAGCTTTTAATGCATACTCATCATAGGCGGTAGTGAAAATTACTTTTGGTACGTTATCCAGTTCTTCCAGAAGCTCAAATCCGCTTTTACCGGGCATCTGAATATCCAGAAAAATAACATCTGGATTAAGTTCCGATATTTTATTGTGTGCATCTTCTGCATTTACTGCTTCGCCGATTATTTCAATTTCTTTAAATGGTTCAAGTAACCTGATTAATTCTGTTCTTGCCAATCTTTCGTCATCAATTACTAATGCTTTCATAATTTTGTATCTCCTAATGGTATTTTAAGTGTTGCTAAAACTAAATTTTTATTTTCATTATTTAAAGTTAATGATGCTTTTTCTCCGTATAAAAGAGAAAGTCTTTGTTTAGTATTACTAATGCCAAATCCCCGGGAAATTTTCAAAGCGTCTTCATTGAACTGTCCGTTGTTTCTTATCTGAATTATTAATGTAGATTCATTTGTAGATGCAGTAAGATCAATCTTTCCGCCTCCGGTTAATTTTGAAATTCCGTGTTTAATTCCGTTTTCAACCAATGTCTGAACCATCATCGGCGGAATTTCAACTCTGTCGGCAGAAGGTGTTGAGCTGATATTGTATTGCAGTCTTTCTTCAAATCGGATTTTTTCCAGATCAAGATAATCCTGTATAGTTTTTAACTCATCCGAAAGAGGCACTGTTTCGGTCCTTTCGATCCTTAGAGTATATCTCATTATGTTAGAAAGTTTTGTAATTGCATCTTTTGCATTTTGAGGATCTTCTTCAATCAAAGCTCTGATGCTGTTCATAGCATTAAACATAAAATGCGGATTTAACTGAGCTTTTAATGTCTTAAGTTCAAAATCTTTTACAGCAGCTTCAAATATTAATGTTTCAATTTCAGCCTTCTTAGAATTTTCAAAATAGTGGATTGCAAAATAAATAAGCGACCATACAAGCATTATACTTGTTAAATTAATTATACCTGCAACAATGGAAGCCGTCAGATGTTGTGCATCTTTTTCAACCCCAAGCAAATAACCAGCAAAAAAAACAGGTATATAAATTATTAAACCGGTTATAAAACTTCCTGTAATAACCCTTGGTGCAATTTTTCTCAATGGCAAAACCGACCAGTTATTCTTCCTTATATAATAACGATAAAAATGAGATGCTGTTAATCCGGTAATTCCCAGTATCATCCATAGAATAATTCTGTTTAATGCGATTGATTCAAACGAGGAAATTATTAAAAGATTTGTGATTGTAAATAATCCCCAGCCTGAAGCCTGAGTTATCCAATAAAGATTTTTCCTTTTCAAAATATTTACAGTCTTATATAAATTTTCAGTTTGATATTTATTAAAGCCAAGCTTTGTTTTAATTGCTGCAGTGTTCATTTCAAATATAATCTTAACAATATTAAAATAGAATCAGGTTGTTCCTGTGCCGAAACTTATTGGTTGGATTGTTCGTAACGGGAATATTTTTTATGATTGGCAAAGAAATATGATAAGTGGAAATGAAAGGAGACACACTTAGTTGTGTCTCCAAAATTAAATTTAAAGAGATATTATATCATTATAGATTATAAAAGCCATAAGCAGAAGCAGAATAACAAATCCTGTATTTTGCAGAGCAACTTTTATCTTAACAGGAATCTCTCTCCTGATTATCGCTTCAATTATTATCATTACTAAATGACCGCCATCTAAAACAGGGAAAGGCATTATGTTAAGTATTGCAAGGCTTAGACTTAGTAATGCTAGAAAATATAAGAAGCTTGATATACCAGAATCCGCAGACTTTGCAGCAATTTGTGCAATCTTAATCGGTCCGCCAAAAGCTTTTCCAACTTCGATATTACCTGAAAAAACTTTTCCAACCATCTGAAAAGTAAGTGCAGTCATTTTCTCAATATCTTTCCAGCCATAATAAATTGATGCAAATGCTCCGTAGGTTTGCATTTTTGTTTTGCCTAAAAATACCGGACCAATTGCAACTCCTATTTTTGAATCATCGCCGGGTGTAACAGAAATGTTAAGTTCTTCGTCTTTCCTTTTAACAACAAGCTGAATCTCCCTTCCCGTATTAGCTGAAATTAGTTCTGTTGTCTGCTTTGGTGAGTAAAGCGGAATTCCGTTTAAACTTAACATAATATCACCGGGTTTAAGTCCCGATTTTTCTGCTGGTGAATCTTTAAGTACATCACCAATCCCTGGTTTTATTCCTTGCGGAAGCAGATAAAGAGATTTGCTTTCATCGTCAGGAATTAATTTTCTTTCGATTGAAAGGTTTTTAATAGCACCATTTCGTTCTAATGTAACATTTAAATTTTCACCAAGTGTATTGATAAAAATCTGTGCACGAAGTTCTTCCCAGTTGTTAACTTGTTTTCCGTTAATACTTAATATTTTATCTCCGGCAACAAAACCAGATAACTGGGCTGGACTACCATCTTCAACGAAAGCAATTGTAGTAGTTGGTGTTATTGGTTTTCCCTGAAAGAAATTTGCTCCCCAGAATATTATCCACGCAAGAAAAAGATTCATCAATACGCCGGCAGTTATTACAAATATTTTTGCCCAAACTGGTTTTGCCCGGAATTCGTACGGCTGTGGTTCCTTTTCAACAAAATCAGTATCCATACTCTCATCAATCATTCCGGCAATTTTAACATATCCGCCAAGCGGTAATAAACTTAAACGGTAATCAGTATGTCCTTCACCATCAAAATCTTTTGGTAACTCACCAAATGTAAATCCTGTTTTTCTATTCCAGCCGAACAATCTTTTTCCAAATCCAATAGCAAATACATCGGCACGCATTCCGCTTAATTTTGCAGCGGCAAAATGCCCAAACTCATGAATAAATACTAATATGCCGATAGTAATTACAAAATAAATTATATAATCCATTATAAGAGAAACTCCTTATAAAAAATAGTTGTCACACTGAGCAGGTTTGTTTAAGCCAGTTGGGGCCGAAGTGTGACCAGAATACAATTAAGAAAATCAGATTTCGACCAGCTCTATCTGAATAATAGTTCTAAAAACTTTAACTAAGTTGATTTTAAAATAACATCCAATATTTATCTTTAATAACTTGTGCTGAGTACAAACTCTCTCGTTGCTCTATCGCATTCAAAAATTGTTTCAATATCCGGCTCGGAGTGATTTTCAATATAGTTCAGTGCTTTATCAATCAAACAAGGTATTTGAGAGAATTTAATCATTCCTTTTAAAAATTTATCAACTGCAATTTCATTTGCCGCATTCAGGATGCAAGGTGTTGTTCCGCCAGTTTTTATCACATTATATGCTAATTTTAAGCATTCAAATTTATCAAAATCCGGTTCAAAAAAAGTAAAATTATTTATTGCGGGCAAATCAGTTCGCTTAAAATCATTCTTTAATCTTTCCGGAAATGTAAGTGCATATTGTATAGGTAATTTCATATCCGGCAAACCAAGCTGTGCTTTTATTGATCCGTCAACAAACTGAACCATCGAATGAATTATTGATTGAGGATGAATAACAACACTTATTCTTTCAACAGGTAAACCAAACAACCATTTTGCTTCGATAACTTCAAGCCCTTTATTCATCATTGTTGCAGAATCGATAGTAATCTTATTTCCCATTTTCCAGTTAGGATGATTAAGTGCTTCATCCAGAGTGGCAGTTTCAAAAAACGACTTATCTTTGTTTAGAAAAGGTCCGCCGGAGGCTGTTAAAATCAGCTTTTCAACCTCGTTTAGATTTTCTCCAATCAAACACTGATAGATTGCTGAATGTTCGGAATCTACCGGAATAATTTGTGCGCTGTTTGCAAGAACAAGTTTGGTTACAATTTCTCCGGCAACAACAAGGGTTTCCTTGTTAGCAAGTGCAATTCTTTTTCCGCGCTTTATAGCTTCCAGCGTTGGTGCAAGTCCTGAAAAACCAACAATAGAGCCAAGCAGGATATCATAATCTCTTTCTGCCGCAGCGTTTAATATTTGATCATAGCCTGAAAGCACTTCACAAATATTACCAGCATTGGATTTTAACTCTTTAGCTTTGGATTTGTCCGTTACAACAACAAACTCCGGTTTAAACTCTTTTATTTGCTGTTCCAGTAAATCTATCCTTGAATTAACAGTTAATCCGGCAACTTTAAATCTATCAGAAAAATTACGAATAACATTAAGAGTATTAACACCAATTGAACCAGTTGAACCTAATATGAAAACTTTTTTCATTTTCTTATAAATTGATGGTTAAAAGTACCCAAAGAAAGATTTGTTTAGCAATTAAGATTTATTTGGGTGTGATATATTTTTGATGAATAAAAAAGCCAATCACAACAATGTAATTGGCTTTTAACAATTTTATCAGCTTACGCTAATACGTTACATTAAATGTCTGAACACCATCAGCAGTTGAGGTAAATACTGTAACTTTAACAGTATGAGCTTTACCTGTTTGTGAAGTAACATATTCAACCAGATAGCTGTTTGCAAGCGCACCGGCAACAGGAAGATCCTTTAATGATAAACCTGCTGCATCGGATGGTATAAATTTGTAAGTACCGCCAGTACAGAGAGAAACTTCCCAAGGTCTTTCGTTATATTGATTCCAGCTGTAATAAGTTGTATCTGAACTATAAATAGTGTGGATAGTTGTCTTACCGCTAAGCAAACTGCAAGCTTGTGCATTTGTCCAATGTATTCCATCCATATTTTGAGTTGGCTCATCAGTAAATAAAACCATTACACGCTGCGCTCCCGGTCTCCATGAATAAACTGAATCAGCAAAAAATGCAGCCATTACGCCGTTTTCATCTCCGGCATAACCAAAATTTAACGCTCTATTTTCGAGTGCAGCACTATCCGATCCTGAAAAACCTTCAGTTCTATAGGTACCAGTTGAACGATTTAAATATGTGCTTAACTTTTGTGCAGTGGTAAAATTGATTCCGCCGTTAATATCACCACTAACAGAAAAGCCAACCACTGCAAATTTTACATCAAGTCCGCTTGCTTGCAGGAAATTTGCAAATTCAATTATACTTGCAGCAACAGAATCTGCTTCTTGATCCATACTGCCTGAGTTATCAACTAAAAATACCACATCTGCTGTAAGAACATTACCTGTTCCAACTTTTGTTACTTTCAATCCTTTTACAACTCCATCTTCCTCTATAAAAAGATTTGAGCCTTGCGGATTTGAAGCATTATAATTAAATGCAATTGGTTGTTGTGTTGTAGGATCAAGTAAACCGAGAATGTTTAATTTTATTCTGTTACCAGCAGCAGTAAATGTTGCAGATGGTAAAACATTGTTTTTTGTCGTTGTTGGTACTGTTACACCTGATGGATCAGCGGGAATATCGGAATTATCTGCTGGTGTTTCAGCAGAATCGCAAGAAAAGTAGATTACTGATGTAAATGTAAACAGTAAGATCAATATTAATTTACGCATGTTATTTATCCTTTGGATTGTTGATAATTAGTTATTTAAAATAATGCTCAATTTTGATTACCAAATATAAAACTGAATTGTGTAAGTAAAAATTGCTTTAAGCGATTAAATTTAACACAATGGCTTTGTTAATAAATGGTATCGCAATAAATTTATTGAAAAATAATTTCCCAATTAGAATGAACTTTAATTAGAACACTATTGAATTACAAAGATTATTCCATTTGATTTTTTCGGGATTATAAAGTATTTGTTTCTTTTTAGCATCTTTTTTAACAATATATATTGTAAGATTAAGATAAAACGAAGGTCGGATGTAGTATTTACAACTACATTTTAACAGGTAATAGGAAAGTTTTCTTCAAAAGATTTTAGTTGTATGTATTAAATTTCTCCCCTTGAAAGCCGTTATTTAATTACTATTTTTAAATTATGATAAAGAGAATTCTTACAATATTGTTTTTGTTTTATTCTGCTTTGGCTCAGCAAAACCAAATGGATCAAAATCAGTTTATGCTTGCCGAAAGCTACGAACAGCAAGGTGATCTTAGCAAAGCAGTTGAAATAATTGAAAATCTCAATAAAAAAGACCCGGGTAATATTCAGTTCTTCAATAAACTTAACACACTTTACCTTCAGCTAAAAAAATACAACGAATCAGTTTCATTGATTGAAACCAGAATTAAACTAACACCTCAAGATATTAATCTATATGGAATGCTCGGCTCCACTTATTACACAGCAGGCGATCGTACAAAAGCTTATAAGATTTGGGAAGATGCCATTGATCAGTTTAAATCCAATCAGATGGCAATTAGGATAATCTCTAACCACGCAATTGAAAAACGTGATTTTGAAAAGGCTATTGAATACCTGAATACAGGCAAGCAGTTATCAAAAGATGCATATTTGTTTTCTTATGATCTTGCAGAACTTTATCAGATCACAATGCGATATCGTGAAGCAGCTAACGAATACTGCGGACTTATAAAAGCAAATTCTTCACAATATCAGCAAATAGAAAGCAGAATTCTTTCATATTCTAATAAACCCGGTGCACTTGATGAAACGATTGAGGTAGTTAGAAGATTTAAGAATGAGAATATAAATTTTTCTCATTTACTTGCAAGATTACTGATTGAGAAAAAATTATTTGATGATGCGTTTGATATTTATAAAGAGATAGATAAAAAAGGAGATAATAAAGGAATTGAACTACAATCTTTTGCTGATTTTGTATATCGTGATGGTGCGTTTGAAACAGCATTAAATGTTTATAAATATATAATTGATAATTTTAACAATGAACAAATAATCCCAGCCGCAAAACTTGGTTATGCAAAATCACTTGAGGCATTATTTATAAAAAAAATTAAATCGGATAATCCTGAATGGAAAACATATTTTATTCCGATTGCTGCTGATAAAAGAGATGTTCAGCCGGTTGTTGATGCTTATAAAGAAATAATAAATATTTATAAGCATTCTGAAGTTGCGGTTGAGGCTAATCTGAGGATAGGAATTCTTTATGAACATTATCTTAATGATAATGAAAAAGCGAAAGATTATTTTAACAACATAACAGAAAACCATCCGATGTCCAAATTCGTTTCGCTTGCTTTAATTGAGCTTGGAAATATCTCTGTTCTGAATGCCCGTCTTGATGAAGCAGAAAAATATTTTCAATCGGTTACAGATATTCCAGGAGTAAATAAGGATGATAAAGGCTATTCGAATTACATGCTTGCAAGGATTTTTTCATTCAAAAATGATTTTGAATCAGCCAGAGAAAAGTTGTTTGCAGTAATGAGTAATCTAAAAGATAATATAGCAAATGACGCAATTGGGTTTTCAATTTTATTGAACAATGCAAAAAACGACTCGTCTAATTTATCACTGTATTGTAAAGCAGAATATTTAACCGAGCAGCAGAAATTTGATGAAGCAAAAATTTTTTATGATCAGCTTGCTCAAAATCCGCAAGCTTTTATTTTTCACTCGATAGCAAAGATACGAAGTGCGGAGATGCAGATTGCAGATAATGATTATTTAAATGCATTATCAGCTCTTGGTTTAATTACTGAAGAAGCAGAAAAAAATATTTATGCCGATAAAGCTTTATATTTGCAGGGCAAAATTTATCAGTATGGTTTTAAGAATAACGATAAAGCGATTGAATCGTACGAAAGTCTGCTTATAAAATTTCCAAGGTCACTTTACCTTGACGAAGCAAGACAAAATATAATTGAACTGAAGAAAAAAATTAGTTAGGATATACAATGTCTAAAAAACCCGGACAAAAAATAGTTAAATGTTCTTTTTGCGGAAGAGATGGCAATGAAGTAGGAAGTATGATTGCCGGACCAGATGTTTATATTTGTGATATCTGTATAGGCAGCAGTGTTGATATTCTTAAGAACAACTTAGCCGCAGTAACTAATCAGAAACAGAGTAAATGGACAAAACACTCGCCGGAAACTATTAAGAAAGCACTTGATGAATATGTAATCGGACAGGATAGAGCAAAGAAAGTTTTAGCTGTTGCTGTTTATAATCATTATAAAAGAATTGGTTCCAGAACGACATTTTTTGAACTTGATGATGTTGAAATTGAAAAGAGCAATATTCTGTTAATCGGACAAACAGGTGTTGGCAAAACATTACTTGCTCAAACACTTGCAAGAACTCTGGATGTTCCGTTTGCAATTGCCGATGCAACAACATTAACCGAAGCCGGTTATGTCGGTGATGATGTTGAATCGGTTCTCGTGCATTTATTACAAGCTGCTGATTATAATTTAGAACGGGCACAAAAAGGAATTGTATATATTGATGAGATAGATAAGATTGCGCGTAAGAGTGAGAGCACATCAATAACACGTGATGTATCCGGTGAAGGCGTGCAGCAGGCATTGTTAAAAATATTGGAAGGAACAATAGCAGGCATACCTCCTAAAGGCGGAAGGAAACATCCTGAGCAAAGTTTGATTAATCTAAACACAAAAAATATTCTGTTTATTGTAGGCGGTGCTTTTGATGGAATTGATAAAATTATTGCAAAGAGATTGAATGAAAACAGAATGGGCTTTTCTTCAGACTTGAAAGAAAAAACAAAAGATGAAGACCTTGTTTCACTTATTCAGCCTGAAGATCTTTTAAAGTTTGGACTGATTCCTGAATTAGTCGGCAGACTTCCGGTTGCCGCTCCGCTTCATCAGCTTACAAAAGAAGCTATGCGTAATATTTTAACCGAACCAAAGAACGCAATAATAAAGCAGTATAAAAAATTGTTTTTAATGGAAGGTGTTGAACTTGAATTTGATCCTTTTGCTCTGGATGCAATAGTCGAAAAAGCAATGGAAAGAAAAACCGGTGCACGCGCTTTACGTTCAGTTGTTGAAAACTTTATGCTAGATGTAATGTATGATCTGCCGTCTAAAAAAAATATAGAAAAATGTATCATCACCAAAGATGTGGTTGAAAAAAACTCGGAACCGATATTTATAAAATCAGATGTTAAGTCTGCCTGATTGATAGCAAGAAAATCATTCGTGTTTACCTCTGTTATAAGAAAATTCAATCTTTGTCAGGTTGTAAAGTTTTTACTATAGTTATTTGTGCACAGTGATTTTTATTTATAAGATGAAAAACATAATTATCTACATATCACTGCTGTTCACTTTTCATTCATCTCAGTTTTATACTCAAAGCAAAATTCTCATTCCGATGGATCTTAGACAGACGGATCATCTTAAAGCTTATGGAATTACTTTTCGTGCTCTGGAAAATGGATTAAAGGCAGACTGGTTGTTAAACTATCGGGGAGGTTCATTCTTAATCGATCAGTCAGATAAAGTAATTTCAGAGTGCCTGTTAGAAGAAGTTTTCTTTGAACAGATAAATCTTGCTCAGGCTTCTCAGATTTATTCCGAAGTTCAAAGTGAAGACAACAATATGGATGTTGTAAGATTAGAAAAAGCGCCAAAGATCGCTGTCTATGTACCGCCGGGTTTTTCGCCATGGGATGATGCTGTTACACTCGCATTGGAATATGCAAAGATAAAATATGATAAAGTATGGAACGATGAAATTCTCCGCGGTGATCTGGAAAAATATGATTGGCTGCATTTGCATCATGAAGATTTTACCGGGCAGTATGGTAAGTTTTATGCAAGTTTCAGCAATGCACAATGGTACATTGATCAGCAGATTATGTATGAAAATAATGCCAAGAAAAACGGATTCAAGAAAGTTTCCGAGATGATGAAAGCTGTTTCTTTAACAATTAAAAATTTTGTCGGACAAGGCGGATTTTTATTTGCAATGTGCAGCGCAACGGATTCTTACGATATATCTCTGGCGGCAGAAGATGTTGATATTTGTGCACCGGTTTTTGACGGTGATGCTGTTGATCCTGATGCACAAGAGAAACTGGATTTTTCCAAAACTCTTGCTTTTAATGATTTTAAACTTGAAATGAATCCTTATGTTTATGAATACAGCGATATTGATATTCAGCCCTTGGAAATTGGGCTACAGCAAAATGATTACTTTACTTTATTTGAGTTTTCTGCAAAGTATGATCCGGTACCGACAATGTTAACACAGGATCACGCAAATGTTATCAAAGGTTTTATGGGGCAGACAACTATGTTCAGAAAAAACCTGATTAAAAATTCAGTTATAATATTAGCTGAAAGACAGGGCACTAATCAGGTAAAATATATTCATGGGAATTTCGGGAGAGGAACTTTTACATTTTATGGTGGGCACGATCCTGAAGATTATCAGCATGTAGTAGGAGACCCGCCGACTGATTTAAGTTTGTACAAAAATTCACCAGGATACAGATTAATATTAAATAATGTTTTATTTCCTGCAGCAACCAAGAAAAAACAAAAGACATAGAGAAAATAAATCCGGTGTCTGCTGCGAAGTAATTGGTTTTATAATAAGTTGCAGCAGTGCAGAATTTAATCTGTGTGTTACTTATTAACATTGTTTTGACTTATTCTTTTATTCAATTACTCAGAGTGATGACAGAACTCAGAAGTTAGGGAGAGCTTGGAAAAATGAAGACCGTAAAAATTAAAAACAGTGATAAAGAAACTACTATTGGTAAAATAGTATGTGTTGGAAGAAATTATGCTGAACACGCTCATGAACTTGGAAATTCAATCCCGGAGAAACCGGTGGTGTTTTTAAAAACAGTTTCTTCTGTAATTTATTCGGGTGATAAAATTGTATATCCAGCTTATTCAAATGATATGCACCATGAGGTTGAGCTTGTATTACTGATTGGCGAAGTTATTAAAGATGCTGATCTTGAAACATCTGAAAAAGCAATTACCGGTTATGGAATCGGATTGGATATGACTTTACGGGATGTTCAATCGGAGCTTAAAAAGAAAGGATTTCCCTGGACAACTGCAAAATGTTTTGATACTTCCACTGTGCTCTCTGATTTTATAGAAAAAAAATTTTATCAGTTAACACTTGATGAAACTATTTCATTAAAAGTAAATGGGGAATACAGACAAAAAGATCAATTGAGTAAAATGCTTCATAAGCCAGCCGGAATAGTTCAATACATTTCTTCTCTAATGAAACTTGAGCATGGCGATTTGATTTTTACCGGAACGCCTAAAGGAGTTAATAAAGTTGAAAGCGGCGACAAATTAACCGCAGAACTCGATGGATTATTAAAACTTGAATGTTCAGTAAGATGATTATTTATTTAAACCTGCCAGGGCTTTTCTTATAAGCTCTTCTAAAGTGTAATTAGGATTTTCGGAAAGCAAATCCCTTATAACTTTTTCGCTGATTTGCCTTTGATAACCAAGCGTAGATAAAGCTGCAACGGCTTCTTCTTTTGCCGATGATACTTTTACCTCTCCGTCAGCTTTAACTGAGTCAACTTTATTCCTTAATTCCAGAACAATTCGTTCGGCAGTTTTTCTGCCGATACCGGGAATAGCAATTAGTCGCGAAATATTTCCGTTGCTGATAGCCTCTTTCAGATCATCTACAACAATACCCGATAAAATCCCCATGCTTACTTTAGGTCCTATTCCGCTGACTGAAATTAAAAGTTCAAACATATCTTTTTCAGATTGAGTATAAAAACCAAACAGGGTAATAGAATCTTCTTTAACATTTGTAAAAATAAAAAGTGAAACAGATTCTTTTTCAGATATTTTTTCAAATGTATTAATAGATATGTTTACAGAGTAACCAACTCCATTTACATCAAGTAAGATCTGCGTTGGTTTTGATGAAATTATTTTTCCTGTCAGATAACCAATCATATCTTATTCAATAACTCTTTCCGGATATGCTTCAATAAAAGCTTTCCAGTCTTTTGTTTTTTTTATTGGAATATTTTTTCTGAAAGCGTGGCAGAGTGCAATTGCCAGTGCATCGCTTTCATCAACTTTAATTTTTTCTGATTTAATATTAAGTAAAGTTTTAATCATATATAAAACCTGATCTTTACTTGCAGAGCCTTTTCCAACAACTGATTTTTTTACCTCTCTGGGTGAATACTCGCTGGTTGGAATATTATTATGTAATGCACACAGTATTGAAACTCCTCTGGCATAGCCGATCTTCATTGCTGACTGAACATTTTTTCCATAAAACGCTGTCTCGATTGCAAACTCATCGGGTTTGTGACGTTTTATAATTTTGCCAAGTTCGTTGTAAATAATTTCCAACCGATATGGTATAGGTTTATCCGAAGGAAGATTAATCGATCCGCTGGCGACTCTCAGAAAACTGTTATTTGAATATCTGATAACACCATATCCGGTTATTCTTGTTCCCGGGTCTATACCTAAAATGATCATAGAATAGTTTTAAACTGGTTTAAAAATAAATTCCCACCTGTTGTGGGAATAAAAAAGCACTTTAATACTCTGAAGACTATTCAATAAAATCGGCATTGGAGTAAACATTCTGTACATCGTCAATATCTTCCAATACCTCAATAATCTTCATTGCTTTTTCAGCATCTTCTCCTTTTACCTCAATCAGGTTTCTTGCAATCCATTGGAGTGAAGCATTTTCAATTGTAAAATTTTTCTCTACAAGAGCTCTTCTTACGGGTTCAAAAGATTCAACAGAAGTTTGAACTTCAAAAAATTCATCCTGAGTTGAAAGATCATCAGCTCCTGCTTCTAAAATTACTTCCATAACATCATCTTCTTTTTTACCTTCAGCAGGCATTGTGATAATCCCTTTTCTATCAAACATCCATGCAACCGAACCGGTTTCGCCCATTGAACCGCCGTGTTTGCTGAATAAATGTCTAACCTCGGCAACAGTTCTGTTTTTATTATCAGTTGCAACTTCAACCAGAATTGCTATGCCTGCCGGTCCATATCCTTCATAGGTTAATTCGTGATAAGTTACGCCTTCAAGTTCACCGGTAGCTTTTTTAATTGCACGCTCAATATTATCCATCGGCATATTCTGCGCTTTGGCATTATCAATTGCTAAGCGTAATCTTGGGTTACCGGCGGGATCTCCGCCTGCCCGGGCAGCAATTGTAATTTCTTTGATAAGCTTTGTAAAAATTTTTCCTCTTTTAGAATCGAGAACGGCTTTTTTTCTTTTTATTGTTGCCCACTTTGAGTGACCTGACATTCCAAATCTCCTAACTTTCTTTTTCTGATAGTCTTAAATCTTTTAATCTTAGTTGAGGATAGGTTCTGCTATCCCTGACGGTTTTATCAATTGTATATACAATATCAACTTTTGTATTTTTTTTCAGGAACAAATCTAAATACTCACGCATATTAAAGCCAATAGCATCAAATACCTTATCACTGTTTTTTTGTTTAAAGCCTGCCATAATATGGTTATTACCAACTATCCGCGGAGTGTTACTTAACTCAACATTTTCAGTAAGAAAAACCGGTCTCATATTCTCTGGTCCAAATGGTGCAAACTGATCGAGTATCCGTAAAAACTTTGGAGTGATATCAGAAAATTTGATCTTTGCATCAATTGTAACTTCCGGCAGAAGGTCTTCTTCGTTTATTGATTCTTTCACAATCTGATTAAACTTGTCTTTAAACTCCTGCAGCTTATCAAGCTCTACTGCCAATCCGGCAGCAGCCTGATGACCACCAAAATGGATTAACATATCTTCACATTTTTGAAGAGCTTCATAAATATTAAAATTAGTAATACTTCTGGCAGAACCCTTAGCAATTCCATCAATGGTTGTAAGCATAATAGTTGGTCTGTAATACTTTTCCACTAATCTTGAAGCAACAATACCGATAACGCCCGGATGCCATTCTTCCTGATGTAATACTATTGCCAGTTCGTTATCAAAATCAACAGAGTTTTCTACAAGCTGAAGTGCATTATCAAAAGTATTGACATCAATTTTTCTTCTTTTATAATTTTCAGACTCCAGTACTTTAGCCATTGTCCGTGCTTCATCAATACTGTCGGTAATTAATAATTCAACTGCTCTTCTGGCATCACCTAATCTGCCCACGGCATTAATCCTTGGTGCAATTGTAAATACTACCTGTCCGGAATTTAAATTACCCGGCTGCAGACTACTGGATTCTATTAACGCTAAAATTCCCGGGCGAGGATTTGTATTTATTTTATCCAATCCTTCTTTAACCAGCACTCTGTTTTCATCAATTAGAGGAACGATATCCGCAGCAGCAGCAAGAGCAACAAGATCAAGATATTTTAACGGCATTTCTCTTCTGCCGATTTTTTCAGCAACTCCCTGAGCTAACTTAAAGGCAACACCGGCACCGGATAAATAATCAAATGGATATTGGCATTGTGGTGTAAGCGGATCTAATACTGCTAGCGCATTTGGTAATTCATCTTTTGGCTGATGATGATCGCATATTATAACATCCATCCCTAATTGATTTGCGTAATCAGTTTCTTCAATAGCTGTTATACCGCAATCAACTGTAATCAACAGTTTAGCATCATATTTAAGTTTTATTGCATCAATACCTTCTTTAGATAATCCGTAACCTTCGTTTAATCTTCTTGGGATATAAAAATCAACATTTGCGCCCAGTTTTTGTAAAAACATATAAAGCAATGCTGTTGCGCAAGTTCCATCAACATCATAATCACCATAGATACAAATCGGATGGTTTTCGGTAAGTGCCTGAATAACCCGCTTTGCTGCATTTTCCATTCCATTCATCAGATATGGATCGTGTAACGAATCTAAAGAGGGTCTGAAAAAATTTTTTGCTTTAGTGAAGGTGTTGATTTCTCTTAATGAAAGTAATTTAGCCAGGACTTCGGAAATGTTTAGTGAGTCAGCAATATCCTTTAATGAATTTATGTCTTCAACTTCTCTGATTTTCCAGCGTTTATTTAACATAAAAGAATTAATTATATTTTATAAGAACACATCAAATAAAACAATCCTATAAGCCGAATTTTGTAACCCCGATAATGTTCGGAGCGGCAATTATTTATCTTACTTTACCGTTACCGGTAAAGTTTAGCGGTCCACCCAAAAATCCAACCAGCAATTAAGCATTGGTTCAAAGCGAACAACTTTGTCTTAATCAGCCTTCCTGTTATGAAAAGCGAATTAAAAAGATTTTTTTACTTGACCTTGCTTCAGGTGTGGTTTGCATAGCACTTAACATTACTGCTAAGCCGGTGAGCTTTTACCTCGCCATTTCACCTTTTCCCTGAATTTCTTCAAGGTAGTTTATTTTCTGTTGCACTTTCAGTCGAAAACAGATTACTCCATTAACGCCCGGGCGTTACCCGGCACCTTGTTCTGTGAAGTTCGGACTTTCCTCCCTCCGGCTAACCGGAGAGCAATTGCCCGGATTGAATTATTTGATTATTCTTTAAATTTGAACTGACATCTCTGCCAATTCAGCCAATTACAAAGTGATAGTTATTGAATAAGATTTAATGAGAATTTTAACTGACGGAATATAATAAAATTATTATGATTTTTTCAGATTAAAAATTATCTATTCCTTATTCCCTGCAACATCATCAGCAATTTCCTGAGATATCAAAATCCTTCCACAGTACTCACACGTAAAAATCTTTACATTTCTTCTTATTTCAAGCTGCCTTTGCGAAGGGACAATGTTGTGACAACCTGAACACGCAGATCTTTTTACAGTCGCAACAGCCTTGCCTCTTTTTGCCTTACGGATTCTGGTATATAATGATATGTCTGGTTTTGTAACCTGTCCCTCAATCTTTTTCCTTTTTTCAAGCAGTATTGTTTCTTCTTCTTTGTTAGCTTTTATTATCTCTTCAAGATCGGCTTGTCTTTCAGTCAATTCTTTCTGAAGCTCTTCAAGTTTTGGTTCAACTTCCTCAACCTGATTGGAAAGGGTTTTACTCAAATCCGCAAGCGAGTCATTCTCAGCCGTTAATTTTAATATCTGCTCTTCCGAATGATCAATCTCTTTGGTTAAGGCATCGTATTCTTTGTTGTTTCTAACCTGATAAAGCTGTGCTTTAAATTTTTTCTGACTCTCTTTAAGTTTTTCAATTTCTTCTTCGTTGTGTGCTCTTTTATTAATTGATTCGTGCTGCTCGTTTGTCTTGTTCTTTATTTCATCTGTTAATTCATTAATCTGACCTTCAAGGTTGTTAACCATTTTTGGCAGATCACCTCTTAGTTCTTCAAGTTTATCTAATTGATCATCTACTAATTGTAACTGGTAGAGAATTTTTAGTCTGGTATACAATTTTTAGCTCCTTAATTATTATAAAAAACTATTGGGTTAGTTGAACCCTTATATTTAAAAACTTTTATTTTTCTGAGATAGATTTTTCAATTTTATTCTTTATTGCATCAAGGGAATGAATTTCGGTTTCATAATGTCCGGCGTCAATTAAAAGGATTTTATTTTCAGCATCCTGAAAAGTATGATATTTAACATCTGCAGTTACAAATGCATCTGCACCTGATTTTATTGCAGTTTCTAAAAGCTCACTTCCCGAGCCGCCGCAAACAGCAACTTTTCTGACTTTGGATTTTAATCCTTTGGAAAATCTGAGATTTTTAATCTTCAATGATTTTAATATCAGATTTAGAAATTGTTTATCCGATAATTCTTTTTCCAAATTTCCGATTACGCCCATACCATGATTTGAATCTTTATTGGTAAGCACATAAATATCAAAAGCGGGCTCTTCGTAGGGGTGAACTTTTTTCATTGCTGATATAACTTTATCTGCATCAAATGAGTTTACCAGAACTTCAAGCTTTACTTCTTCTACCGTTTCCAATTTATTTTTTAATCCAACTTTTGGATTTGATTTATCCGATCCCTTGAAAGTTCCGGCACCAACAGTTCTGAAACTACAGTTTGTATATTCACCTATAATACCAGCTCCTGCTTCGTGCATTGCGTCAGCAACTTTATCAGCGTATTTAACGGGAACAAAGACGGAAATTTTGTTTTGATTTGACGAGAGGTTAAACAGAAATTTCTGATTTTTTAGTCCAAGTTTTTCAGCAAGCTGAAAACTTACACCATCTTTTGTAAAATCTAAATTTGTATGAGCGGAAAAAAGGGTAATATCTTTTTTTATCAGCTTTTCAACAATCTTTGAATGTTGATCTTTACCGACATCTATTTTCTTTAATGGTCTGAAAAGTAAAGGATGATGGCTAATAATAAGATTACATTTTAGTTTTATCGCTTCGTTAACAACACTCTGGTTAACATCTAAACAAAGCAGAATGTTTGAAACTTCTCTTTGTAACGATCCAACCTGTAAACCAACATTGTCCTTTTCCCAGGCAATGGATTTGGGTGCCCAGTCTTCTATAATTTTTACAATACTTTCACATCTCATAAAATCAAAAAAAAATGCACCCTTTTTTGGCTTGGGTGCATTTCTTAAAATTTTCTGGTCTTCGCATTCTGACCGCAATGGTCATTTTTAACGAGGAACTTTAATTTTTTCGGGTTTAATCTTCTCATATTTAAGTGTTGAAATATATATCTATCTGATTTAATAAACAATTTTTCATTGCTTTAAATCAAGGGTCAACCCATTTTCCATCATCTTTTATCAGTTTAATCAATTCATCAACAGCATTATTTGCCGGAATATTACGTTTAACAATATTTTTTTCCCGATAAAGAGTAATTTTATCAACTCCAGCTCCGACATAACCATAATCCGCATCAGCCATTTCGCCGGGACCGTTGACAATACAACCCATAATTGCAATCTTTAATCCTTTCAGATGTTCTGTCCGTTTACGAATCATCTCAGTTGTTTCCTGCAGGTCAAATAAAGTTCTGCCGCAGGAAGGACAGGCAATATATTCGGTTTTAGATATTCTTTGTCGTGCTGCCTGTAAAATATTAAATAATAATCTGTTGATGATTTTTTCTTTTGTCTCGGATTTTTTGATAAAGCTTTTTACATAAATACCGGAATTTCCAGATTTTATATCATCAACTGATAACCAGACACCATCACCAAAACCATCTATCATTAATGCCCCAAAATCTGTTGCAGAATAAAGCTGCAGGTTCTCCGAAGTTATGTTGGAGTATTCCCGTTTAATTATAATTGGATTCTGAACATCGTTTAATATTAGATCAAAAAACACTCTGCGCTGCTCAGCCATTCCTGCAAGGTTGTTTGTTTCCAGACAAATCACAACGGTCTTATCGATTTTTACTCTATCTAAAAAAGATTTTGAAGAATCATCAATTGTCATTGAAACAAAATTCAGTTCACTTGATTTTTTAGCAGCATTCAGGAATTGCTGTGCTGTAAAGATTGGATAACTTTTATTAGTATTATTTAGCTGTTTCCAAATCTCAAAATCATATATCACGCTTAAACCATTCGGACAATCAAATGGTAAAATATTTTTTCCAAGATATATTAAATCAGCAGCAGTATCTGATAGATTCCATTTATCACTTTGCTCATCATAAGTGTATCCAATATCAATCAAATCTTTCTGCACAGAAATTTTTCTTGAGCTGTAATCGGCAACAACTCTTGGAACATTTCCATGCCCAATTGATAAAACATTAAATGTTTTTCTTTTGTTATAAGTGAAAGGATCAATGGGTGACTCATCAATTTCTTTAATTGGTTTATGATCATCTCTTCCTTTATATCGGTCTGCAATAGCTATTGCAACCGGTGCTTCAAATTCTGGATCTTCTGTTAAAGAGACGCGAATAGTATCTCCTATTCCATCTTCAAGTAAAGCTCCTATTCCAAGTGAAGATTTTATTCTTCCGTCTTCTCCGCCGCCTGCTTCAGTAACACCAAGATGAAGCGGATAGTTCATTTCTTCAGCTTCCATTTTATTTATTAATAATCTGTAAGCCTGAACCATAACTTGCGGGTTGCTTGCCTTCATTGAAAGAACGATGTTGTGGAAGTTTTCATCTTTGCATATTCTTAAAAACTCTAATGCGGATTCAACCATTCCGAGCGGTGTATCGCCATAACGACTCATAATTCTATCCGATAAAGAGCCATGATTTGTTCCGATACGCATTGCAGTGCCGTACTCTTTGCAAATCTTTACAAGCGGAGTAAATCTTTCTCTTATTCTGTCGATCTCTTCCTGATATTCAACATCAGTATATTCGATCAGATCGAATTTTTTCTTATCAACATAATTGCCGGGATTAATGCGGACCTTCTCAACAATC
This sequence comes from Ignavibacteriota bacterium, assembly GCA_013285425.1. Lineage (GTDB taxonomy): Bacteria > Bacteroidota > Ignavibacteria > Ignavibacteriales > Ignavibacteriaceae > IGN3. The sequence continues at coordinate 2,951,389 of CP053447.1, read as the reverse complement.
CGGGCAGCCATCTCTGCTGCATTTGGAGTAAAATGAATATCTGCAATCAGTGGAACATTATAACCGCGTAAACGAAGCTCCTTCTTTATCTCTTCAAGATTTTTTGCTTCGTTAATGCTTGGAGCAGTTATTCTGACATATTCACAGCCTGCTTTTACCATTCTTATTGTCTGCTCAACCGTTGCAATTGTATTCATTGTATCGGTTGTTGTCATTGATTGAATCCGGATTGGATTACTTCCACCGAGCGGGATATCTCCGATAAAAACTTCTCTTGTATTGTATCTTGAATATTTTGTTAAACTATTACAGTAGTGTTTTAAGTTCTTTACAATTTCTTCCATAGTATTTTCTTATATTTTAAAAACAAAGCAATTATTAAATCAATTTAGTTCCGTTTTAAATATAAAAATAATTCAGTCTACACTAAAAGTCTTAAATCATGTGTTTTAATCTTATTATATTTGGATATGCGAATCTCAGAATCGAAAATAGAAGAAATAAGAAACTCAATAAGTATTGTTGATGTAATATCAGAGTATGTTCAATTGAGAAAACGCGGTAAAAACTTTGTAGGATTATGTCCGTTTCATAACGAAAAAACTCCTTCGTTTACCGTAACGGAAGAAAAACAAATCTTTCATTGTTTCGGATGCCACACGGGCGGAAATGTTTTTAAATTTCTTATGGAGTACAAAAAAATTTCTTTTATCGAAGCAGTTCAGGAAATAGCAGAACAACAGGGCATCGAGATTAGTTATGATGATGAAGGTTACAGCGAGAAGCAATCCGAACAGGAAATTCTGTATGATATAAATACTGAAGCTGCACGGTACTTTCTTAACAATTTATTAAATGATCAGGAAGGCGAGGCTGCCAGAGAATATTTTAAAAATCGGAATCTTAAAATTCAGACAATACGGGCATTTGGTTTAGGCTATACAATAAACGGTTACGAAAATCTTGTAAATTTTCTTAAAGAGAAAAGCATTGATCTTGAAAGAGCATTACAACTTGGATTAATCGGGCAATACAAAGACGGGAGAATCTATGATAAACTGCCGGGAAGAATTATCTTTCCGATCTTTTCGCCCAACGGAAGAGTTGTTGCTTTTGCAGGAAGAAAATTAAGAGAAGAAGATACCGGCGGAAAATATATAAACTCACCCGAATCTTTAATTTATGTGAAAGGCAGAATTTTATACGGACTATCGCATGCTAAGGATGATATAAGAAAGCTTGATAAAGCAATTATTGTTGAAGGCTATATGGATTTAATCTCGCTTTATCAGGCTGGGATTAAGAATGTTGTTGCGGTTTCGGGTACAGCATTAACAGATGATCAGGCACAATTGCTTTCACGTTACACTAGAAATGTTGTTCTTTTGTTTGATGCCGATGCTGCCGGTATTAAAGCTTCGATGAGAAGTATTGAAATTTTACTTAAGCGCAATTTTGATGTTAAGATATCCACGCTGCCAAAGGATGAAGACCCCGATTCTTATGTTAATAAATTTGGAAGAGAGGCTTTCGAAGAAATTATTAAACGGGCAGAAAATTTTCTTGAGTATCAGACTTCTTATTATGAATCACAGGAGATGTTTGATGACCCAACCAAAATGGCAGAGGCAATTCGGGAGCTTGTAAAACCAATTGCTCTTGTTGATGATGAACTTAAAAGAAGTCTTTTAATCAGAAATATCTCAAGAAAATTTAATCTCAGGGAAAAACTTTTAGAAAGTGAATTGAGTAAAGCACTTGAATTTCAAAAGAAGCAAAACAGAATACAATCTCAAAGAATTTTTAAAAATGAAGAGATTCCTAAAGAAGGATTAATTGTAAATGAAAGAGTTAAAATTCCACCGCACCTTTATAACACTGAACGCGAACTAATACGGCTGCTTTTTGAAAATGATGAAATGATAATTGCATTGGTCATTGATAATATTCAGGCAGAAGATATTCTTGTTGATATTCATAAAATAATTTTTGAAAAAGTTTATTTCGAATATGAAAATCTAGGTAGTTTAAACTCAGCCGATTTGATGAATTTATTTGATGATGAAACTCAGATTTATTTGCGTGAGCTTACGATTGAAAAATATTCTTTAAGTGAAAATTGGGAAGATTTTTATATGTCAGAGAACAAGGCAATAATTAATAAAAAGTATGCTGCAGATATTATAATTAAGTATAAACAAAGCCATTTTGATATGCTGATAGCAGCAAATGTTAAAGCACAGGAAAACGCTGAGGCTGAAGAAAGATTAATTGAACTTATGAGGGAAAGACAAGAGTTGGAAAAACTGAAAAAAGCTGTCCGTGAAGAATTTGAGAAAAATTAAGTATTGATTAAAAATTTAAAATGGAACTAAAGTACAGACAAGCAAAAACCGGAAAACTAATGATAGATATCCTGCCCGATAAGTGCGACTTTTGCGGATGTTGTGTTGGTGTTTGTCCCGAGGATGCAATTGAATTAAAGGAAGCCGAAATCTATATCATTGATGAGCGATGCACTAATTGTGCAAAGTGTGTTTGGTCTTGTCCGATTGAAGTTATTAAGTTTAATAAAAATGGAGTCTTGTTCTGACCAGCGAAAAACTGTGTGATCTGTGTTATCAGCGCTCAATCAAATCGCAATAGCACGCGGATGACACGGATTTAACGGATTAGCACAGATTAAAAAAATGAAAAATGAATACGATATAATTGTAGTCGGTGCAGGTCCTGCAGGAAGTATGGCTGCGCGGTTTGCTGCTGAGCAGGGTGTTTCTGTGTTAATGCTGGAAAAAGACAGAGATGTCGGTTATCCTGTAAGATGCGGTGAAGCAATCAGTAAAGCAGGAGTTGAGGAGTTTATTAAGGTTGATTCAAAATGGGTTGCAGCAGAAATAAATAAGTTTTCATTAAACGCTCCAGATGGAAGTGAAGTAATTGTTGAGTTTGGTGATGCAGGTTATGTTCTTGAAAGGAGAAATTTCGATTACGAGCTTGCAAGAACTGCTGCAGAAGCCGGAGCAGAAATTTTAACCCGCGCTTATGTAAATGATTTGTTGTTTGAGAATGGCAAGGTAAGCGGAGTGAAGCACGAGTACAAAGGTGAGCAGAAAGAAGTTAAATCAAAAATTGTTATTGCAGCTGATGGAGTTGAATCGCGTGTCGGAAGATGGGCTGGACTTAAAACAGTTACGGATTTTCGTGATATGGAAAGCGCAGTCCAGATAACTGCTGCTAATATTCCTGTTGATCAAAATACTCTTTACTTTTATTTCGGTCAGCAAGTTGCACCAAACGGATATTTTTGGATTTTTCCGAAAGGCAGAAATAAAGCCAATATCGGGCTTGGTATTAGCGGCTCTGTTAATAAGAAAAAGTATGCTCAGTACTTTCTTGATGAATTTATGAACAAACGTTTTCCCGATGCACCAGTACTTACTAAAATTGCCGGCGGAGTTCCGTGTTCAATCACGCTTGATAAAATTTCCGGACCCGGAATTATGCTGGTCGGCGATGCTGCCAGACAGGTTAATCCATTAAGCGGCGGTGGAATTGCAAGCGGAATGATAGGCGGAAAGATTGCCGGTACAATTGCAGGCGAGGCAATCAAACAAAATAAACCCGATCATATTTTAACTTATGATAAAGCGTGGAATGATAGACTTGGTAAACGTCACGAAACATTTAACAGAATTAAAGAGGGCATTTATAATTTTTCTGATGATAAATTTAACAACATTGCACACTCGGCTTTAAAAATTCCTATCGAAAAAAGGACACTTGGTAAAGTGTTTACAACTGCATTAATAAATAACCCATCCCTGCTTATTGATATTGCAAAAGTGTTTGTGGTTTAGCAAATAGTTTTTTATTGACATTACAAATCTAGCTTCTTACATTACAACTGGCATTTTATAAGGGGTTCTTATGAGAACTATTATTTTATTCTTTTCCTTTTTCATCATTCTGACGATTAACATTACAGGGCAAAACTGGTTGCCGCTAAATGTTGGGAATGAATCTCAATTTGAAAAAGTGCATAAATATAATCTTTCTGGTTCTGTTTTTTCTACTTATACTTTTTTCTCATATAAGGTAACAGATTCAATAATGATAAATGATAAAGTATATTACCTAGTAAATGGTTTTTTTGACTTTCCAAATGGCACATTAATACGGTATTCAAAAGATTCGTCCCAAGTAATAATTCTTAAAAATGATTCTGAATATATTTATATGGATTTTAAGTTATCAGATTCTTCTACTATGCTTCAAATCCAACCTAATAATACTTTTAGGTCAATAACGATTTTATTAACAACATCTGTGATCTTAGGAGATACGTTAAATGTTAAAGGTTTCATTAGAGAAACCGTGTCCCCGGCTCGTTATAAAAAGGGATGGTATTATTTTGCCCCGGATATTGGAATAGTTAAACAAGTTGAAACTACCAATTGGTATTTTGTTGACACTTATTCGTTCAATATTATAGAATATTTGAATTTGGATTCATTAGGAAATATTTATCACAAAAAACACACATATTCTGCTGACATATTATTTAATCCAATATTATTAATTGAATTTGGCAATAACTTAAACCAGAATTTTCTGATTAAACATCCTTTATCAATAAAGGGAGATAACATAGAATTATTTGGGAGATGTTATTTAGATAGCGTGTATCTCGATTCATATTATATAAATGATATTGATACGATTTTCAATTCTAGATTCCCTATTAACTCAACATCAGAAATTGATTATTCATTATATTATCCAGTAAGTTCTATATTATATCAACAAGGATACAGTTTATATTATAAAATTGTAGCTAAAGATAAGGGAATTGTTACATCATATTATTCTAGACCAACAACTGGTTATTACAAATTAATTTACGATCCATCTCCGCCGCAGGTTTTATTCTTACCGGATAGTATCTATGTTTCTACGATTAGTGATACTGGCGCTGTAAAAATTATAAATACATCTGATCATTCGGTAAGGATTGACTCGATTAATTCTGTTGGGGGATTTTACGGTTATAGAGGAATCTTAAGTAAACCCGGATTTGAATATCCGTTTTATTTATTCCAAACAATGCCTGGATTTATGGGTGACACTTTGGGAATTATAATTCCTCCACACGACTCTATAAATGTTTCATTTTATGATGTGGATTTATGTCCAATATGCGATTATGAAGTTCAGGAGTACTTTAAAGATACTTTAAGATTTGTATTTACTTTTATTGATGGGAATGTTTATTCATTCAGCAAATCAGTTCCAATAAGCGGAGAGGGAAGTCCTTCAGCAGTTGAGTATGAAGAAATATTACCAAAAGAATTTTCACTATCTCAAAACTATCCAAACCCGTTTAACCCGAACACCAGTATACAGTATGTAATAGGCAGCAGGCAATTTGTTACTTTAAAAGTATATGATGTTCTTGGTAATGAAGTTGCAAGATTAGTAAATGAAGATCGCTCAGCGGGAAGTTATAAGATAAATTTTGATGCAAGTAATCTTTCAAGCGGTATTTATTTCTACCAGTTAAAAACCGGTAAGTTTATTGAAACAAAAAAAATGATTTATCTTAGATAAAAGAAGAAATCTATCTTGTAAGTATCAAAATCATTTAAAATCATTAATTGCTATAACAATCAACGTATAGTTTAATTTATAAACTCTTCATTGATTCCCGCATAAAATCAACCTGTTTAATGCAATGTTTGAATAATTTCTTTTGTGTTATAGATTAAAACAAATTATTATATTTCAGATGCTAAGAAATTAATATGATTTAATGCCTTCTAAAAAAAACAAAGAAGTAAAATATTCCAAAGAAATAAAGCCAAAAGCAGCGTTTCTATCTGGTATAAGACAAAAGAAACTCTTAACCGAACCGCAGGATAGAGTGTTATGTGATATAGCATCAGCTTTTGAAGATCAGTTTCATTATTTGCTTTTTCTGAAAGGCGATGAACTTGAAATATTTTATTCACCTTCGGTAAAAAAAATTACCGGTTACTTGCCCTCAGAGCTTATTAAAAAAGATTCACTTGGCAGGGAGTTCGTTTATCAGGAAGATATTTCAGATGTAAAAAAGAGACTTCATAAAATTGAAACCGGAAAAGTTCCCAGCCTTAAATTACTTTTTAGATTTGTAAGAAAAGATGGAAAAATAATTTGGCTGAAAGAACAAATTAAGTCGGAAACAGTAGATGGCGGAATAATTTTAAAAGGCTTGGTAGTTGATGTTACAGAGTTTAAAAAAGCAGAAAATGATTATGGTGAAATTATTAATAATCTTTCAGAGGAAATAACAGCCAGGGATAATTTTCTTTCGATACTTTCTCACGATTTACGAGCGCCGTTTTCAAGCATATTAGGCTTTACAGAAATCCTTCTTAATGAAACAGCTTTAACCGAAGCAGAGAGGGCAGAATATCTAAACTACATAAATGATTCTTCAAGCAATCAGCTTAGATTGGTAAATTATCTGCTTGATTGGTCAAATCTGCAAACCGGAAGAATGCATCTTGATCCGCAGCGTGTTCAGGCACAAAGTCTTGTATTTAATTGTATATCTGCCCTTACCGGTATAGCAATGAGAAAAAATATAGATATCAAGGTTAATGTACCCGAGTCTTTGTTTTTAAAAACAGATGAAAGACTGATGATACAGGTTATTACTAATCTGGTAAGCAATGCAATAAAATTTTCTGAGGAAGGAAAAACAATCCGTATTTCTGCTGATAGATTTAATAATGAGCTTGTAGAATTTGTAATCAAAGACGAAGGTGTTGGCATACCCGATATCTATCAGTCAAGAATATTCAGATTTGAGAAGATGTTTTCAACCAGAGGTACAAAAGGTGAAAAAGGTACCGGACTCGGACTATCTTTGGTTAAAGAGATAATTGAAAGACATAAGGGTCAGATTTGGTTTTATTCTAAAGAAAAAGTCGGCAGTGAATTTCATTTTACCGTACCAAGTTCAGAGAATACTATTCTATTGGTTGAAAATAATAAAAGTGATTTTATTAAGATTGAAAAAGTTATCAGGGAAAATTATTCTTCGTTTAAGTTTGTAGGTGCTGATAATGGTTTCGAAGCAATAAATGTTGTCTTAAAACAGCAGCCTTCGTTAATTATATCATCACACGATTTACCGCTTATGAATGGTGTTCAGTTTGTTAAATCAATTTTGCGCGGCGATAAAAAGTTTTATTCGCCGATAATAATATTGGTTGATACACGCGATGAAAATCTGATAAAAACTTATCACGATGTTGGTGTAAGAACTGTAATTTCCAAACCGGTAGATTTAAAAATTGTTAATCGCGAAATATCAATTGCTCTTAATTAATTGAATTAAATTAAATACGTTTTATTTACAAATAATTTATAAAGGTGATATAGATGAATCTGGCTGTAATAGGAACCGGATATGTTGGGTTGGTTTCAGGTACCGGCTTTGCTGAAACAGGAAACAATGTAATTTGTGTTGATATTGATGAAAAGAAAGTTGAAACCATGAAAGAAGGACAAATACCAATTTATGAGCCCGGACTTGAGGTTTTGTTTTTAAGAAATATTGTTAAAAAAAGATTATCCTTTACAACCGATTTAAAAGAAGCAGTCCGTAACTCAGAAATTATATTCCTTTGTCTTCCAACACCGCAAGGTAATGATGGTGCTGCTGATCTTAAATATGTACTTAAAGTTGCTGATGATATCGGACTGATGTTCAAACAGGAACCCGGACTTGGATTCAAAGTAATTGTTAACAAAAGCACTGTTCCGGTTGGTACAAGCGACTTAGTCCGGAATTCGATAAAGAAACACGCACCCGGTTTTGATTTTGATGTATGCTCAAATCCAGAGTTTTTGAGAGAGGGAATTGCAGTTGAAGATTTTATGAAACCTGAAAGGGTTATTATTGGAACCAGTAATGATAAAACAAAAAAGGTAATGGAACAGCTATATGAGCCATTTTTACGCACCGGAAATCCTGTTTACTTTATGGATGAAAAATCCGCTGAGATGACAAAGTATGCCGCTAATTCTTTTATTGCGATGAAAATTTCTTTTATGAATGAAATAGCAAGACTATGTGAATTAACAGGTGCGCAGGTTGATGCTGTCAGATTAGGCATTGGATCAGATTCCAGAATTGGTAAAAGATATTTATTCCCGGGTATCGGTTACGGTGGTTCTTGTTTTCCTAAAGATGTTCATGCACTTGTTAATACTGCAAACGAGAAAAATTATGATTTTAAGATTTTAAAATCTGTAATTGATGTTAACAAAGAACAGGTAAAACATTTCTTCAGGAAGATTTTAAAACACTACAAAGAGAACCTTAAAGGAAAACATTTTGCGATGTGGGGATTAGCATTTAAGCCAAACACAGATGATGTCCGTGAAGCACCGGCACAATATCTTATCAAACTGCTGCTTGCTGCGGGTGCAACTGTTACTGCCTACGACCCGGAAGCAAATAACACTACGAAAGCGGTTCTCGGAGATATAATTAATTATGTTGAAACATCTGATGAAACATTAAAAGGTGCAGACGCATTGATTGTTGTTACTGAATGGAAAGAGTTCAGAAATCCCGATTTTGATCTGATTAAAAAATCCTTGAACGCACCTGTTATTTTTGATGGAAGAAATCTTTACGACCTTGAAAAATTAAATGAGATGAAATTTACTTATTATTCAATCGGAAGAAGTGATATTATTAATTAAAGCATTTTGAAAGTCAGATATGCTAAATCAAACTGATTTATCTTCATTAAATAAAGGCGATTCGGTCGATCATTTTCTGCTTGTTAAAAAGTGCGAAATTAGATTGACAAAAAACGGTAAAGAGTATCTTTCACTTGAACTTGGTGATAAAACAATCAACTGTCCTTCAAACCTTTGGGATGATGTGCCGGGATTCAAATCAATTAAAAACTCGTTAGCTGTTGGAGATATTGTAAAGATAGAAGGTTCGATGGATGAGTATCAGGGAGGGGCACAGATTAAAATCGAAGCGATTCGGTTATCAAAGCAAAGCGATAATGTTTCTCACACAGATTTTCTTCCAAAATCTTCGCGTGATCTTAAAACAATGAAAAGCGAATTCTTATCCAGATTAGAAAAGATCACAGATAGTAATCTTAAACAATTATTGAAAAATATTTTTTCAGAGGAAAGATTTGAAAAATATACACTTGTTCCTGCTGGAAAAATGTGGCATCACGGCTACATAAGCGGATTGATTGAACATACTTTAGAGATAATAAGAATATGTGATTTGATGAGTGATATTCATCCCGAGATTAATCGTGATATACTTGTCTGCGGTGCAATGCTGCATGACTTTGGAAAAATTGAAGAGCTTACCTATGAACCGGTTTTTGAATATACAGATAAAGGTAAGCTTATTGGGCATATTGTAATAGCAGCAATGATAGTTAATGAAGAAATAAATAAAATTCCCGACTTTCCGGAAAACTTAAAAAATAATCTACTGCACTTAGTACTTAGCCATCAGGGTAAACTTGAATATGCTTCGCCAGTTGTTCCGAAAACACTTGAAGCTATTACTCTCTATCAGGCTGATGAATTAAGCGCAAAAGTTAACGCTTATAAAAATGTAATCAATAATGAAATAAAACCGGGTATAAACTGGACTAAGTTTATTTCATTAGCAGGAACCGATATTCATTCACATGGCATACAAAGCCAAGCGGATGATGCAAAAGAAACCTTATTTGACTAATCTTAAATTAAAGGAAGAATCATGAAAACAAATCTACACCTTATTATTACTCTTTTTTTCATTGTTTTTGGGGCAGCAATAACTTCTGCTCAAACTGCAGATGAATTATTAAAAGAAGGTGATGAATATGTAGAGAAGTTTGATAATCAAAAAGCTTTGGAGACATATTTAAAAGCTGAGAAGTTAGCTCCAAATAATTGGGAGATTTTGTGGAGACTCAGCCGCGCTTATGTAGATATTGGTGAGAAGATGCCGGATAAAACTGATGCTCAAAAAGATGAACGTGAAAAAACATATAAAAAAGCTTTAGAGTATGCTGATAAGTCTGTTAAGTTGGCGCCAAGTCAATCAATTACTTATGTCAGAAGAGCAATTGCTAATGGAAGAATTGCACTTTTTGAAGGAGTTTTTTCTGCAATCGGAACGGTTAAAGATGTTAAAGCTGATTGCGAAAAAGCTATTCAGCTTGGCACCGGAGGAAATTATGTTCAGGCACTGGCACATTATGTTTTGGGAAGAACTCATCTTAAGGTTTGTGAAAAAGCTTATCTTGTCAGATTACCGCTTGGACTTGGATGGGGAGATACGGAAGAAGCAGTAAGACTTTTAGAAACAGCGGTAAAGCTTAAGCCAAATTTCCGAATGTTTTTGTATGAATTAGCAAAAGCTTATATTGAAGAAGATGAGTATGATAAAGCGAAAGAAACTTTAAAGAAGGTTGAAAAAGCTCCCAAAGCACATGAAGATGATGATCAGGTTTTAGCTGATGCGAAAAATCTTTATGAGAAAATAAAGAACAAATAAATTTCTTAGTGTTTCTTAGTGGTAAAAGTTTTTTTTCACCACTAAGAACACTTAGTTTTTCTTAGAATAAAAAAGAATTCAGAAGATGAATTTCAGTAAAACATTTCTTAACAAACTTTCTGAAGCTAAAAAAATTGTTTTCTTTACAGGTGCGGGAATCTCTGCTGAATCCAGCATTCCTACTTTTCGCGGTAAGGATGGAATCTGGAATAAACTTAAACCAGAAGAGCTTGCTAACTTTAACGCATTTATGCGTAATCCTCAGATGGTTTGGGAGTGGTATAACCATCGTAAAAAAATTATTCACGAAGCAAAACCTAATGCCGGTCATATTGCAATTGCGGAGATGCAAAGCCTTTATGATGAAGTAACAGTTATAACTCAAAATATTGATAATCTTCACAGGAGAGCAGGAAGCAGAAATATTTTTGAATTACATGGTAACATTGAAAGAAATTTTTGTATCAATTGCAGAACATTTTACAACGAAGAACTTGATTTCTCTGATGGAGTTCCTAAATGTAAATGCGGAGGCTTGATTCGCCCTGATGTTGTTTGGTTTGGAGAATACCTGCCTCAGGATCAATTTGCAGGCAGCGAAAAAGCTTCTGTTTTAGCAGATATATTTTTTGTTGTTGGAACTTCTGCGGTAGTCTATCCAGCAGCCGGATTGGTTTATGCAGCAAAGCAAGCAGGCTCTTTTATTGTTGAAGTAAATATTGAAGAAACAGTAATCTCATCTTCTTGTGATGAGTCTTTTTTTGGTGAAGCAGGAAAAATATTACCAGAGATAGTTAATCAGATTAAAAAGGTAAAGTCTCTGTCAGATAACGAATAGTTAATTCTTTTTAGGAACTATTAAGCTTAAAACCGCCGTAAAAACAACTGCACCTACAATTGACCATACAATCGGATAACTAATTCCGCGAATATCGATTTTCCACAGGTCAGGGAAATTAAATTCCCGTGCAAGAATAGTTCCGATATATGCACCGATAAATCCTACAACAATTGAAATAATACAACCGCCCCTTTTAAACCCTGTTAATGAGCGTCCGATGCCGCCGGTTATACCGGCAATTAAAAGTAAGAGTAGTATTTCAAACATATTAAACCACTTAAAAATTTATACACTGATAAAATAGTTTTAATTCAGATAAAATTCTTGTATTATTTTAGCAGAGATATTTTGTTCATTAAGTTATAGTGTAAAAAGTTATTATGAATCGAAGAAGATTTATTAGAAATATATCACTGGTATCGGCGGGATTTCTTTTCATATCCGAAAAAATACAGGGAAAAGAGCCGCCTTTATTTACTGAGCACAAACCGGATCCTTCTTCTTGGAAATCAGATGAAATTAATATTGCCTGGATCGGTCATTCGACTGTTTTGATTAACTTTTTTGGAACAATAATTCTAACTGATCCTGTTTTTTTTGAAAGAATTGGAGTAAGTGTATTTGGAATGACATTCGGACCTAGCAGATTCACTCATCCCGCTTTGACTATTGATGAAATTCCTAAACCGGATATAATTCTTCTTTCGCATGCTCACATGGATCATATGGATTATGAATCACTTGATACCATAACAAATAAGTACTCTGATCAGATTGATTGCATTACTGCATACAATACCGCTGATGTTGTTGCAGAACTTAAATGGAAATCACTTCAGGAAATTGATTGGGATGAAGAAATTGAGTTGCAAGGTATAAAATTTAAAGCTAATGAAGTAAAACATTTCGGCTGGCGATATCCATGGGAAAAAGACCGTTCAAATGGTTATATGCAGGATGGAAGGAGTTACAATGCAGTGATAATTGAAAAGAATGGAAAGAAAATTCTATTCGGAGGCGATACTGCTTACCACGAATTATTTAAGCCATTGAAAGATGAAAACATTGATATAGCAATTATGCCGATTGGAGCATATAATCCCTGGAAAAAGAATCACTGTAATCCTGAAGAAGCACTGATTATGGCTGATGAACATATTGGTGCAAAGTATTTTATTCCGATACATACAAAAACTTTTAAGCAAGGGATGGAACCGGTAGATGAACCTTTAACATGGCTTAATGAATCTATCTCCAGGTATAAAATCAATCTTGCGCTGGATGATATTGGAAAAACATTTACACTTTCCAATCTTTGAGCGGCAGATAATTAATTAAATGAAAACTATTCTTGATTTAAGAAATAATTTTATTTCTGATACCGAATCATTATTGAAAGATATGGTTGGTTTCAATTCTTTATCAGAAAGCCAGGTAAACTGGAAACCTTCGGATGATGTCTGGAGCATTGCTGAGTGCGTTGATCATCTTATTGTTACAAACCAGCTTTATTTTAACGAGTTTGAAAAACAGTTTTCACAAAAACAATTAACAACTGATTGCTCCAAAACTTTAGTCAAGCATAAATTCACAGGTAAGCTTTTAATCAAGTCTGTTGATCCTGATAATCTTAAAAAAGTAAAAACGTTTGGTGTCTTTAAACCATCTCAAAGTAATTATTCAACAGATCTATTTGAGAAATTTGTTGATATGCAAAAAGGTTTTATAAATCTATTAAGAGCTTTTAACAATTTAGATTTGAATAAGTATATAATGTCTTCACCTGCTTCCAAATTTATAAAAGAAAACTTTTGCGATGTTCTTGAAATTATTCGGTTACATGATCGAAGACATATTAATCAAGCGCAGCGTTTGTTGAATCATAATAACTTCCCGGAAAATTAGATGAATAAATTGGAAAAAGGATATATCCAGATTTACACTGGCGATGGAAAAGGAAAATCCACCGCAGCAATAGGTCAGGCAGTTAGAGCCGCCGGATATGGGCTTAAGACTTACATTGCTCAGTTTATGAAAGAATATCCATACAACGAATTGGAAAGCTTAAAATATTTAAATGATTGGATTACAATTGAACAATTTGCAGGGGATGATTTTGTTTACAGAAAAGAACTGCCAAATGTTGTTGAAAGAGATAAAGCAAAGAGAGGATTAGAAAAAGCAAAATCTAAAATGCTTAGCGGTAAATATAATTTAATTATTCTTGATGAAGTTCTGGTTTCAATTCATTTTGGTTTGTTTACTGATGAAGAGGTGCTGACATTTATAAAAATAAAACCAGAAAACGTTGAGCTTATTCTTACAGGGCGATACTGTCCGGATAACATAATTGAAGCCGCCGATCTTGTAACGGAGATGAAAGAAATAAAACACTACTATCAGGATGGTATTCTTGCGAGAAAGGGGATAGAGTCATAGCTTAATCAAGAGATCAAAAAGATAAAGCTGCGAGTAACAAAAAAGTGAAATAGAAAGCCAGCAATTCCCAGTTAAATCTCCATTTCTCTTATGGCAAAAACCTTCTTTAATTCTTAGGTTAACAAAAAAAGCAAAGTCGTTAAATCTGCTATCTGTGACTTGTCAGATATAGTGTTTTTCCGCATTGCATTTGATTTTATAGTTATATAGTTTTAAGCGCACTTAAAATAATAATTAGAAGAACTTAAATGGATAATGTTTCTCAGGAAGACTATCTGACGGCAATTTACAGAAATCTTGATGATGCCGGTGAAATTAAACCAAATCTGCTGGCTGAAAAGTTAGAAATATCTAATGCCGCAGTTACAGATATGTTAAGAAAACTTTCACGGGATGGATTTATTGATTATAAAAAGTACAAAGGTATCAAGCTTACTGATAACGGTGCATCTTATGCAAAGAATATTTTACGCCGTCACCGGTTATGGGAAGTATTTTTACATAAAACACTTGGTATGAGCTGGGATAAGATTCATGATGAAGCTGAAAAACTTGAGCATTCTTCATCCGATGAGTTAATCAATTTGCTGGAAGAATTTTTAGACTTCCCGGAAGTAGATCCTCATGGCTATCCTATTCCTGATAGGAGAGGAAAAATCAAAGATTCAAAGACAGTTGTTGCGATAACAGAATTGGATAAAAACGATTCAGCGAAAGTTGTGCGCGTAAATGACGATGTAAAAAATATGTTAACATACATTACTAACATAGGTATCAATTTGGGTAAGGAAATTAAAATAAAAGATAAACTGGGCTTTGACGGTTCGGTATTAGTTAAGATTAATAAGAACGATGTAAATCTAAGTAATAAAGTTGCATCAAATATTTTTGTGGAAAAGATTAAATAAGTAAAGATATGAACGAGCCAATAATACTCTTAATAATAGGCATTGCAATAATTATTTTTCTTATCATGTTATTTTATCCTGCTAAGGGAATAATTGCAAAAGTTAAAAAATCAAAAATTGCCAGTAAAAAGATATTAATCGAAGATGCATTAAAGTATTTGTATAACTGCGAATATCATCAGATCGTCTGCACATTAAACGGTGTTGCCGGTAATCTTTCAATCTCAGCTGATGATGCTACTGATATTATTTCTAAACTGGAATCACTTGGATTAGTAAATGCAAAAAAGAATGAGTTAATATTAACCCCCGATGGAAGGTCTTATGCGCTGCGTGTTATCCGTGTTCATCGTTTATGGGAAAAATATCTTGCCGATGAAACAAGTGTTTCAGAAAATGAATGGCATTTAAAAGCTGAAGAGATTGAGCATACATTAACACCCGAACAGGCAAATAAGTTAGCGGCACAAATTGGTAATCCTGTTTTCGATCCGCATGGAGATCCGATTCCTTCAGCCAAAGGTGACTTACCTGTTAGAAGAGGTAAACTTCTTACTGAAATGCAGGCTGGTGAGTTTGCAAATATTATTCACATTGAAGATGAGCCTTATGCGATTTACTCACAAATTATTGCAGAAGGTTTATATGCCGGTATGCAGATAAGAATGTTATTGGTTACAGATAAACGAATTAAATTTATTGCGAATGGCGAAGAATGCGTACTATCTCCTTTAATTGCAAAAAATATAACAGTAGGTATTGTAAAACTTGAAAAGCAAATCGGTGAAAATTTTAAAACGCTCTCTTCACTTAAAGTTGGAGAAAAAGGAACAATACTTGGAATAGCAAAGTCTTTGAGAGGGCAGCAAAGAAGAAGATTGATGGATCTCGGTATAGTACCGGGTACAAAAATAGAAGCTGAGCTTGAAAGCTTAACAAGTGATCCTATTGCTTATAGAGTAAGAGGAACAATTGTAGCTTTACGCAAGCAGCAGACCGATAGAATTTTTATTAAGAATAGTGAGGTTGAAAATTGAATAGTTTAGAAATGAGTAATTGTGCTAATTGTCCAGTACACAATATGGGCAATCTGAAAAAGCTTGGAATTGATATGAGCAGTTTTGATTTTGTTGTTGCACTTGCAGGAAATCCGAATACCGGTAAAAGCACTGTATTTAATTATCTTACCGGTTTAAGACAGCATACTGGTAATTGGCCAGGCAAAACAGTTACACGTGCTGAAGGCGGGTTTGAGTTTAACGATAAGAAGTTCAAACTTGTTGATTTACCCGGAACTTATTCGCTTTTATCTACCAGCACAGATGAAGAAGTTGCGCGCGATTTTATTTTGTTCGGGCAGCCCGATGTTACAGTGATTGTAGTTGATGCTACAAGATTAGAAAGAAATTTAAACCTCGTTCTTCAGATTTTAGAAATAACCAACCGTGCAGTTTTATGTCTTAATCTTATGGATGAGGCAAGAAGAAATGGTATTAAGGTTGACGACAGGACTTTATCTAAAGAACTTGGAATTCCGGTAGTTGTAACATCAGCAAGACAAGGCGAAGGAATGAACGAATTGTTAAAGATGATATTTGAAGTTGCTTCAGGTGAATATATATGCAGACCGTATAGAATAAAGAGTAATTCTTCAGAATTGAATGATGCAATCGAAAAACTTAGCAGCGAAATTGAGAAAGAATTTTCTGGCTTACCCAATCTCCGCTGGGTCGCATTGAGACTGCTGGAAGGTGATCAAAGTATTATCAACGCAATAAGAAGCGGGGATCTTGGTAATCTTAAAAGACAAGAACTTGCAGGAATAGAAAGTGAATAGATAAAATTAGCTCAGGATCCAGGAAGACTCAGGAAAAAATAAAATTATTGGGTAATAAAGAAAGAGAACTGAACAGATTAATCCTGTTTGAAATACTCTGGTTCTAAGTAAACAAATAATTTCAAATTAACTTTTAGGATGTTCAATAAACTTTAGAGTAATAATAATTAGAGATGGTATTACAAAATTAGCTTTATAAACTTGAGCATTAAAGCATTTGTGGTTAGAATTTATGGAAGACAATATGAATAATAATAAATTTAGTAAAGAATCAATTTTAGCAGCAGCAAACAACCTGCGTTGGGAGGTTGACGAGAATCTGCACGATACATTAATGGAATCTATTTATGAAAATGCCACTTCAATTGCTAATAAAGTTGTAAAGTATCCGGATAAAAAGCAGGCATTTAGTTTTGATAGAACTTTAGATAAAATCTTAACCAGTAAGTATCTTGGTTTTCCGATAATGTTTCTGATTCTGGCTGTCGTTTTTTGGATAACAATAGTTGGTGCAAATTATCCTTCTGTTTTTATTTCTTCTGTTCTTGTAGATAGTTTACATCCGATACTTAAAAATTTTGCTGACTCATTTATGCCCTGGTGGTTAAGCGGAGTTTTAATTGATGGCGCTTATCTTGCAATGGCTTGGGTTGTTAGTGTAATGCTTCCGCCTATGGCAATTTTTTTTCCGGTTTATACTTTATTGGAAGACTTTGGATATTTACCCCGTGTCGCGTTTAATATGGACCCTCTTTATAAAAAAGTAGGAGCACACGGAAGACAGGCATTGACTATGGCAATGGGGTTTGGATGTAATGCCGCAGGTGTAGTGGCTACCAGAGTAATTGATTCTCCGCGTGAAAGACTGATTGCAATAATTACTAATAATTTTTCGTTGTGTAACGGAAGATGGCCTACACAAATACTGATTGCTACAATTTTTATTGGTGCAGCCGCTCCAGCTTATCTTGCCGGAATTGCTTCTGCCGCTGCTGTTGTCTTTATTGCAGTTTTGGGAATTACATTCAGTTTAGTTGTTTCATGGGGATTATCCAAAACATTGTTAAAAGGTGAGGCATCAGCTTTTAGTTTGGAGCTTCCGCCATATCGTCCCCCAAGATTGCTACAAACTCTTTATACTTCACTTATAGATAGAACAATTTTTGTTTTGTGGAGAGCAGTTGTATTTGCATTGCCGGCAGGGATGGTTATTTGGTTGGTCGCAAATATTACAATTGATGGAATTTCTCTCGCAGATCATTTTATCAACTGGGTTAATCCGGCTGCTTTTATTTTTGGACTTAACGGAGTAATTATTCTGGCTTATATAATTGCTATTCCTGCTAATGAGATTGTAATACCGACCGTATTGATGTTAACGGTTGCAAACCTTGGGTTAACTAATCTTGGTGGTGGAAGCGGAGTAATGTTTGAGTTCGATTCCGTTGCTGATACTGCGCAAATCCTTCATGCCGGCGGATGGACATTGCTGACAGGAATAAATTTAATGCTGTTCAGTTTATTGCATAATCCCTGCTCAACAACTATCTATACAATTTATAAAGAAACTAAAAGTGTAAAGTGGACTGTTATATCAACTTTTCTCCCAATACTATTAGGATTAACTGTTACTTTTTTTGTAACACAGTTATGGAGAATATTTTTATCGTAATATTAATATCATAGGAACTATTTATGCGTATTCTTTCCTGGAATGTTAATGGCATTCGTGCAATTCAGAAAAAGGGTTTTGTTGATTGGCTGCTTACAGAAGATCCTGATATTCTTTGTGTACAGGAAACTAAAGCCGAACCGGAACAATTAACAGATGAACTATTAAATATCGATGGATATAAATCTTACTTTTCTTCATCTGCAGTTAAAAAAGGCTATAGCGGCGTTGCAATTTATACAAAGCAAGAACCTGTAAAAGTTGAAAATGGTTTTGGCATTCCAAAGTTTGATGATGAAGGAAGAATCATTATAGCAGATTACAAAGATTTTACTCTTCTTAATATTTATTACCCAAATGGAAAAATGAATCAGGAACGATTACAATATAAAATGGATTTTTATGACGCATTTCTGAATTATGCAAACAAGCTTATTGCTAAGGGGAAAAAACTAGTTATTTGTGGTGATGTTAATACTGCACATAAAGAAATTGATTTAGCCAGACCAAAAGAGAATTCTAAAGTATCCGGATTTCTGCCTATCGAAAGAGAATGGTTGGATAAGTTCATTTCAAACGGTTATCACGATACTTTTAGAATGTTTAATAATGAACCGGATAATTATACCTGGTGGGATCAGTTAACACGTGCCCGTGATAGGAATGTTGGCTGGAGGATCGATTACTTTTTTGTAAGTGATAATTTTCAGAAGAATGTTAAAGATGCTTTTATAATGCCGGATGTAATGGGATCAGATCACTGTCCGGTTGGAATTGACATCAAACTGAAGTAATCGTTTTAAAATCTCTGTTGTTAAATTGTGCCTAAGCAAGCTGATGATAATCTGAATAATTATAGAAGAGAATTATTTGTTTAATTGTTAATCACCAACAATCTGAAAAGATTGATTAAAAATTGACATAATTCTAAAAAAATTACAGCAATCTGTTCCGAAAACAACAAAATTTCTTATATTATAGTGAAGATAATACGGCACTTTAATTGTTGTAATTATTAGGTTTATTGTTTTTCTTATAAAGTATAATTTCTTAAAATTAACAGTCAGGAGTAAATGAGATCTAAATCTCAAAAACTGCAATTAAGGCTCACAATTGAATTCGCATTGTTCTTTATCGTAGTAGCAGTCTTCATCTTTGTCTATTTTACCAGAAAATTTGAAGACCAGATAAATGAAAAATATGCCTATAAAGCTGATGTGTTTATCAACTTTTTTAAACAAAGCCCGAATTCTTTTACTGATAAAGAGTTTACTGATAAAGAAGCGATTTCTAATTTACTTCAATTAAATGGGGCAGTTTATTTAGTTATTGAAAAACCAAGCGGAGAAATTTTAGACGCAATTAATTTAGATGTTGCGGAAAACAACCTTTATGTTCTTTCTAAATCTCAGAAGGAAGGGATTTCTCAGGACGAAAAAGTGTATCGAGTTGCACTGCCTGTTGAGAGGGAGAAAGTTACCGGAAAAATCTATGTTGGATTTGAGTCGGGCGACGACGCGCATAAGATTCTTAAAAATCGAATGCTGACTGCATTATTCAGTTTATCAATTCTGATGGCTGGGATAGTTTTCACCTATTTCTTAAGCTCAATTTCTTTCCGACCTTTAGCAAAAATATTTAAAGCACTTGACTCGGCAAATATTTCTGCAGAACTTAAAGGCAAAAAGAGCGGCAAAAAAAATGAGTTGAGAGTTCTTGAAGACCGGGTTAATATTCTGCTGGGTGAACTTGATAGATCAAGCGGTGAAGTTGAATCATTAAACAAAAAACTACACGATGTATTTAAAGACAAAATAGCGGAGTTAAATTTTGAAATCAACCAGCGAAAAAAAGCAGAAATCATGCTCCAAAAAAGCGAAGAACAATTCAGGCTTGTATTTCAGAATGCTCCTATAGGAATAGTTATAATTTCGACAGAAGGAAAAATAATAAGTGTCAACAGGTCTTTTTGTAATACAGTTGGATTTGAACGCGATGAGATAATCGGGATTCCTATTAAATATTTATTTGATAGAAATGACCTCGAAGGTTTTGACAACAACTCACTTGAATATAATGGAAAACCAATAGCAGATTTCAGTTCGGAAAAGACCCTCTTAAAGAAAGAGGGAAAAGAAATTAATGTTATAGTAAAATTAGTTTCTGTTCTGGATGAAAAGAATAAAGTTAAGCACTATGTGATGCAGCTTTTAGATATTACTGAAATAAAAAGAGTTCAGCAAGAGCTTGTTGATGCACTAAGGAAAGCTGAAGAATCCGATAGATTAAAATCAGCATTTCTTGCACAGATGTCACACGAGATAAGAACCCCGCTTAATGTTATTCTGACTTCAATACCCTTGCTTGCTGATGAAATTTCAAGTAAAGATGAAGAGTTGAAAATTATTCTTGATTCTGTTAAAAGTGCGGGAAGGCGTTTGCAAAGAACAATAGATATGATATTAAATATGTCTTCTGTTCAAAGCGGTAATTACAAACCAACTTATGAAAAATTTGATTTATTGGCAGACCTTAAAAAACTGATGAATGAATTTAAATCCCTAAGCGACGATAAAGGACTTGAGCTGAAGTTTACTCATTCAATAGATAATTCATTTATTGTTGCCGATAGATATACTGTAAATCAGATATTTCAAAATCTTATCAACAATGCGATTAAATATACATTAAAAGGCTATGTTGAGGTATTTGTAAGAAATGAAAATACTAACAAGATAAGAGTTGAAATAAGGGATAGCGGTATTGGAATGAGTGAAGAATACCGTAAAAAATTATTTACACCTTTTTCGCAGGAAGATGTCGGATATAAAAGAGAGTTTGAAGGAAATGGATTAGGATTAGCATTAGTAAAAAAATATGTCGAATTGAATAAAGCTGAAATTGATGTTGAAAGTGAAAAGAGTATTGGTTCTGTTTTTTCCGTTACATTTGATCTTAGTGTTAATTTTGAAAATGACTCTCAGATAAAAAAATACTCACAGTATCAATAATCTGATACAGGCACTCACCTAAAAATTATCCTCCTTACCAGTAATTCTTTAAATATTATATTTGCAGTGCCGGTTACAGAAAATCACCTTTAAACTTTTGGAAGTAAAATTATTAAATCCATATAAATAGAATCTTATAATTGAGTGTAAATTAAAATGAGCAAATACAAAATAATTTCTTTTTACAAATACGTAACTATTGTTGATCCGGAAACGCTGGCAAAGGAGCATCTTTCCTGGTGCATTGAAAACGAGCTTAAAGGAAAAGTATATCTAGCTGAAGAAGGAATTAATGGTTCGGTTTTTGGCGATGACAAAAAAATAGAAAAATATAAAAATCATTTATACCAATATCCGATGTTTGCGGATATTTGGTTTAAAGAAACATCAACTGATGAAATTGCGTTTACAAAAATGCATGTAAGAGTAAAATCAGAGATTGTTAATTCAGGGTTAGTAAATACATCATTGGCGCATACCGCACCAAAACTTACTCCGGAACAGCTATTGAAATTTTATGAGGATGAAAAAGATTTTATTATTGTTGATGCTCGGAACTGGTACGAAAGCAAGATCGGGAAATTTAAAAATGCAATTACACCTCAGATAACTCATTTCAGAGAGTGGCCCAAAGTTGTTGAATCATTAAATCAATACAAGGATAAAACAATTATAACATATTGCACCGGCGGTATAAGATGTGAGAAAGCATCAGCGTATATGAGAGAGCAGGGTTTTAATAATGTTTATCAGATCGATGGCGGGATTTTAAATTATATTCAGAAATTTCCTGATACTTACTGGGAAGGCGGAATGTTTGTATTTGATGATAGGAGAGTACTTGAGCCAAATACAAAAGAAGAACTTAAATATACTGCCAACTGCCACTTTTGCGGTAAACCAACAGCCTATCATATTAATTGTCATAACCTTGATTGCGATAAAATTATTATATGCTGCCACGAATGTAAGACTATAAATGAGTATTGCTGCAGTGATAAATGCAGAGCAAGTTTAAACAAAAGAAAATCTTTCTATGGATAAGCATACATTTATGCGTCTCTGCCTGTAAATAATCAGATGCAAAGACGCATAATTTTAAGATCTATTTTTTCCAATCAGCTAATAATTTTTTCATGTTTTCAAGATCAAATGGCGGATTTTTCAATCTGCTGCCGAAATCAATTGCTTTTTCCATTGTAGAAATTGCTTCTGATTTCTTATTCATCTTTGCATAATATTGTGCGAGTAAACTCATATTAGAATAGTTCTGAGTAATCAATGTTGATGCCTGTATCCAGTTAAACCCTTCATCAAGATTTATATTCTGCTGTAGGCAGTAATTTGCTGCTGATGTAAGAGTTCTCCAATCAACAGTGTTACGGGCATTCTGCAATACTAAATCCTGAGTGTTTACATTAATTTTAAATGGAACTTTAAGTTTTTCCCAAATTAAATTAACATTTGCAGAATTATCTGTAACATCGGTAATTGTAAATGCCATACGTTCGGTAAAGGGATTTGATTCAGGTTTAACTTTGATTCTTAATACTTCCTTATCCGGATTAAAAGCCGGACTATCGTCAACCTTTGTATCTTTGCTAAAAATAATTTCCCATTCGTTTTGATTTGGTATTGTGTGGATTCCATAAGTTCCTGCCGGTAACTCGGTTCCATTAATATTTACAGCTTCAGAAAAAGTAATTGTTGTTGCTTCATTTGCACCGGTTCTCCAGACCTGACCAAAAGGAACAAGTTCACCCCAGATTACTCTTTCTTTTACACCCGGTGAACTGTAGTCAATTGTAACTTTTGTAATACCGACAAATTGAGAAACTACTGCATCTGGACTTGGACGCGGAGTTCTGAAACCTTGTGCAAATACTGAGAATGTCATCACTGCCAGAATAAACGTCACAAATAAGATTTTTTTCATAAATATCCTTTCCTTTAATTTATATTTTGAACGATTAGTATTGATTAGTTAATTTCAATACCAAGTTAAATATCATTTTTTATTTATGCAATTAAATGGATAACGAGTTAAAAAAAGAAATTGAACAAAGCCTGAAAAAATCAAAACCCCATACAAAAATTGATGAGATAAAAAGGTGGATCCCAAGCATAATTATTCTTCCGATTACAATTTATTGGATAATGAATTGGGGCGAATATGGTTTAATTGATAATGTTGATCTTGTAATACACGAAGCAGGGCATCTTTTCTTTAGATTTTTTGGAAAATATATCTACACTCTTGGCGGAACTTTAATGCAGATAATTCTCCCTTCAATTATTTTCTTTTATTTTTTCAGAAATGAGTACAGAACAGGAATGCAGTTTTCACTACTCTGGCTTGGACAAAATTTTATTAATATATCTGTTTATGCCTCTGATGCTCAGGCTCAAAGATTACCACTGCTTGGCGGTAACAAAGTATATCACGATTGGCATTACTTGCTTGGTGAAATCGGATTACTTCAGTATGATGCTGAAGTCGGGTATTTGTTTTTCGGAATTGCAATTCTAATTTTTATCGTTGTGATAATAATGCCTCTTATTACTCAAAATTAAATATTATCTTTTGCCTCAAAAATTACCGGGTATAAATTGAAAAAGATTTTTCTTCTATTATTATTAATAATTATTCAAAATAACCTGTTTGCTCAGCAGGATACTGTAAAAACTTTTTTCCCAAACGGAAAGCCCGAAGCGATTGTGGTTTACAATGGCAATCAGCGGCAGGGAGAAGCTTTATTTTATTGGGAAAACGGTAATCTTAAAGAGAGAAGAAATTATGTGAATGACAAAGTGTTTGGAACGGTTACTGTATATTATGAAAATGGAAATATTAAAGAACTATATAGCATTGAAGATGGAAAAAGAGATGGACCGGCAGCTTACTATGATTCGCTGGGGAATGTGGTCGAAGATGTGATCTTTGAAGATGGAGTAAGAAAAGGACAGGAGTTTTTACTTGTTGGTGAATATCGGGAAGAAGACTATCAGAAACTTTTAGCAGAATGGAAAGAAAGACAAAGCAATAAAAAGAAAGATGCCAACGAACTTAATCTTCCACCCATTGAAGATGATAAGATAAATATGGATGATGATCCTGCATATCTGCTTAGCCCGGAAATTATGCCTGAACCAATTGGAGGAATGCATACTATTTACAAAAGACTTGTTTATCCGGTTGAAGCGAAAAAGAATAAAATAGAAGGCACTGTAAAAGTTATGGCTTTTATTGAAAAGAATGGCGAAGTCTCTTCTGCACAGGTTGTCGAGGGTATTGGTTATGGTTGTGATGAGAATGCAAGACTATCGGTTTACTACACAAGATTTAAGCCCGGGCTGCAAAAAGGTAAAAGAGTTAAAGTTCAGATGATAATACCTGTTGAGTTTAAATTAGATGGTTCAAAGGAATAAGATTTTATATTAAATAATCTTAAATCTTAATTCTGTTAAAACTGATTTGATTTTCTCATTGAGATTTGAGCTTTTGATAGCATAGTTATTGTACTCTCTTCGTACCGGATAATATTTTCTTTGATTATCAAATTCATTAATAATATTTGAATTACTCATTCCCAAGATTCTTCTCATTCTTTTATCGTCATCAGCTATTGGATAAATTTCAGATATAAGCTTATTCATAAAATCTTCAAACTGTTCGGAAAAGTCTATTTCAATTACAGGATTATTAAGCTCAGGAAATTGAAACTTATATTGTTTTTCAACATTCAGAAATTTACAAAGTGAATCATAGATCATAATTGTTCCATTTGCTTTTCCCTCATAAGAATAACCTGCAATATGTGGTGTAGAGATATCTGTTCTTTCTAATAATTCTAAATTTACTTCCGGTTCATTTTCCCAGACATCAAGAACGGTTATTATCCTTTTCCTTTTAATCGATTCAAGTAAATCATTATTGTTTATTACTGCTCCGCGAGAAGTGTTTATAAGAATTGTATTTTCTTTAAGCTCTGTTAAGTTATTTTTATTAATAAGATGCAAAGTCTTATCAATACCGCTTTTATTTAATGGAGTATGAAGAGTAATAATATCACACTTCAGAATTTCACTAAGCGAAACAAACTTTCTTGGATCTCCGCTTCTCTCAAGCGGCGGATCGTTTAAAAGTACTTTCATCCCGAGCGATTCAGAAAAATGTGCAACTTTACTTCCCACATTACCAGTACCGACTATACCGATTGACTTATCTTTTATCTTAAAATCAAATTTAGCACTTAGATGAAAAAGTGAAGCAACAACATATTCGGCAACAGAAAAAGCATTACAGCCGCTTGCATCTGCAAAAGCAATTTTATTTTTTTTTAAATAATCTAAATCAATATGATCCGTTCCGATTGTAGCTGTACCGACAAATTTTATGTTCGTATCCTTAAGTAGATTTTCATCAACTTTGGTAATAGAACGAACGATAAGAATATCCGCATCTTTTAAAAGCTGATTTGAAATAGAACGTCCCGGATAAGTTTCCACTATTCCTAAATGGTTAAAAGCTTCTTGAGCGAATAAAATATTTTCATCAATAATTATTTTTTGCATTTTTTTTCTGTTCAGATTTTAAGAAACAAAATATTTTAATTGGGATTTGCACATATTCAAACTATTTTTGCAAACCAATTAAATCAATAAAAATTATTTACATGTAAAAACAAATTGTTTTTCCTAAAATAAGGAATTTCTGATGCTAAGCAGACTTTTACAACCTGAAATCCAGTCTCTTATTGAGGAGAGACAGCTTAGCATTCTTAAAGAAATTCTTGTTGAATGGACTCCAGCCGACATTGCTGAACTTCTTGTTGATCTTCCTGAAAAAGACCGGGTAATAATCTTTCGTTTGCTTTCTAAAGAACTTGCAGCGGATACTTTTGAGTATATGGATTTTGACACACAGATGGATTTGCTGAAACTAATGGGTAAAGAAGAAAGCGCAGTAATTCTTAATGAAATGGATCCCGATGATCGTACCTGGATGTTTGAAGAATTACCGGCTTCAGCAGCAAAGCAATTACTTCAGCTGCTTTCACCTGATGAACGGAAAATAGCGGTACAACTGCTCGGTTATCCGGAAAATTCTGTCGGAAGGTTGATGACTCCCGATTACATTGCTGTAAAACCTTCATACTCGATTCAGGAAACTTTAGACTATATACGTGAGCACGGACAAAATAAGGAAACATTAAACATCGTTTATGTTGTTGATGAAAAAGGAAAGTTGATTGATGATATTAAGATAAAAGATTTTCTACTTGCACCATTAGATCAGACAGTATCTGATTTAATGACAGAAAATTTTGTTGCATTACATGTTTTTGATGATCAGGAAACTGCAGTAGAAGCATTTAAAAAATATGATAGGGTTGCTTTGCCTGTTGTAGATAGAGCCGGAATTCTGATAGGCATAGTAACTGTTGATGATGTTTTTGACATAGCTGAAGAAGAAGCAACAGAAGATATGCACAAGCAGGCAGCTATGGAAGCTCTTGATGAACCCTATTCTTCAATCCCGTTATTAGAGATGATAAAAAAGCGAGCCGGCTGGTTAGCAGTTTTATTTTTAGGAGAAATGTTTACTGCCTCGGCAATGGCTTTTTTTGAAGATGAGATAGCTAAGGCTGTTATTCTGGCAATGTTTGTTCCGTTGATAATTTCCAGCGGCGGTAATTCAGGTTCACAAGCTGCAACACTTGTAGTGCGTGCGATGGCGCTTGGAGAAGTTACAATTAAAGACTGGTTTTTTGTTATAAAGCGGGAACTTATAACAGGACTGACATTAGGTTCTATATTAGCAGTAATTGGCTTTTTAAGAATCTTTGTCTGGCAAATGGCTTCGCATATTTATGGAGAGCATTGGTTTTTTGTTGCACTTACTGTATCAACTTCTCTTGTTGGGGTTGTAATGTGGGGTACGATTACCGGCTCAATGCTTCCTTTCATTCTGAAAAAGTTTGGATTTGACCCTGCTTCATCTTCCGCTCCGTTTGTTGCTACTCTTGTGGATGTTACAGGACTGGTAATTTATTTTTCAGTAGCAATTTTTATACTCAGCGGCAGACTTTTGTAAAGAAGTTTGCTGTTTTACTGATAGAATATTAAGAATCGTAAACTTATTATTTTTATATTTACACCGTTATAAATTATCCAAAAAGTAATAATGTGAATAAGAAAAAGATAACTAAAGGAATAATTTTAGCCGGCGGCTCTGGTTCAAGATTATTTCCGATAACAAAAGTATATAGCAAACAATTAGCATTAATCTATGATAAACCGCTTATCTATTATCCTCTTTCTATCCTGATGCTCGGAGGAATAAAAGATGTTTTAATTATATCAAACGAAGAAACAATTCCGTTATACAAACAGTTATTTAACAGCGGTAATGCAATAGGATTGAATATACAATATGCTGTTCAACAGGCGCCAAATGGAATTGCGGAAGCATTTATAATCGGAGAAAAATTTATTGGTGATGATAATGTTTGTCTGGTTCTTGGTGATAATATCTTTTATGGTGATCTTACATTTTTTTACGACGCAATTGAAAAGAACACAGGAGCTACAATTTTTGGTTATCAGGTAACAGATCCTGAACGCTATGGGATAGTAGAATTTGATAAAGAAGGAAAGGCAATTTCAATAGAAGAAAAACCATTAAAACCTAAATCGCAATATGCTGTTCCCGGACTTTATATTTACAACAGCGAAGTGGTTAATATTTCAAAAAAATTAAAACCTTCTGCACGCGGTGAACTGGAAATTTCGGATGTGAACAGAATATATCTTGAAAAAGGTGAGCTGTATGTTGAAAAAATAGGCAGAGGAATTGCCTGGCTGGATACAGGAACACCGGAAGCATTATTACAAGCATCGAATTTTTTTGGAGTAATTGAAGACAGACAGGGTTTGAAAGTAGCTTGTATTGAAGAAATTGCTTTTAACAAAGGATTTATAAATAAAGAGCAGTTTAGAGAGTTAACTAATTCGATTCCTAAATCGTTATATAAAGATTATCTTGAAAAAATATTGAAAGAGGGATAAATAATTGGAGGTTATAAAAACTGAATTTCCCGGTTTACTTTTAATCAAACCAAAAGTATTTGGAGATAACAGAGGATACTTTTTTGAAAGCTATAATAAAGAAGCCTATCAAAAGGCGGGAATAGATTTTCATTTTGTTCAGGATAATATTTCTAAATCAAAAAAGAATACTATAAGAGGACTTCATTATCAGATTGGCAGCAAAGCTCAGGGGAAATTGTGTCAGGTAATCTCCGGCAAAGTGCTGGATGTTGCAGTAGATATACGCTTTGGTTCACCAACATTTGGAAAATATTTTGCTTCAGAATTAACTGAAGAAAATCACACACAACTCTGGATTCCGCCAGGATTTGCACATGGTTTTTCTGTTTTATCGGATGAAGCAATTTTTTCATATAAATGTACCGAACTTTATTGCAAAGAACTCGAGAGAGCTATTTTATACAATGACAAACAGTTGAATATTAGTTGGAAAGTTGATACACCAATTGTTTCTGAAAAAGATTTGCAGGCAAGGTTATTCAAAGAAATCAATAAAGACTTCATCTATTAATCTATATTCATAAAGGAAATTTTATGCAAGTTCCGTTGCTAGATCTTAAACTTCAATACAAGTCGTTAAAAAAAGAACTTGATGATGCAATAATAAAAGTTTCTGAATCACAGCATTTTATTCTTGGACCTGAAGTAACAAGTATGGAAAAAGAATTTTGCAGCTATCTCGGATGTAAACATTCACTTGGTGTTTCATCCGGTACCGATGCTCTTCTTTTAGCTCTGATGGCTATTGATATAAAACCCGGCGATGAGGTTATCGTACCGACATATTCTTTCTTTGCTACAGCCGGAGTTGTTTCAAGATTATTTGCTGTTCCGGTTTTTGTTGAGAACGATCCTGTTACATTTAATATTGATCCTAAAGACTTTGAAAGAAAGATTACTCCCAAAACAAAAGCTGTAATTCCTGTTCATCTTTACGGTCAGAGTGCTGATATGGATGATATAATGAAGATTGCAAAAGCTCATAATCTTATCGTTATTGAAGATGCAGCCCAGGCAATCGGAACACAATATAAAGATGGAAGATTTGTTGGAACAATAGGCGATATCGGATGCTTTTCATTTTTCCCCAGCAAGAATCTTGGCTGCTATGGTGATGGAGGTTTGGTTACAACAAATAATGATGAGCTTGCAAAAATCCTGTCTATTAAAAGAGTTCACGGCGGTGAACCAAAATATTATCACAAAGTAATTGGCGGCAATTTCAGAATTGATGCTTTACAAGCCGCAGTGTTGAAAGTTAAACTTCCACATCTGGATAAATGGTCCGAAAAAAGAAGACAAAATGCTAATCGCTATACACAACTGTTTAAGGAAGCAGGCTTGGCTGAGCAAACAGGAAAAACATCTTTTGATTCTAAAAATAAAGTGTTGTTACCTAAAGCTGTTTATGATTTTGGAAAGGTGAAGAATTATCATATCTACAATCAATATATTGTAAGAGTTGAAGACAGAGATAAATTAAGAGAATTCTTAACTAAAAATGAAATCGGGACAGAAATATATTATCCGGTTCCATTTCATCTGCAGGAATGTTTTAAAGAGCTTGGTTATAAAAAGGGAGATTTTCCTGTTTCAGAATTTGCAGCAGATAAATCTTTAGCTCTGCCAATATTTCCTGAATTAAGCGATGATCAACTGGTTTATGTAGTTGATACTTTCAAAAAGTTTTTCAATAAGTAAAAGTATCTTATGTTAAAAAAGATATTTCTGTCACTGCTATTTAGTTTTATCACATTTGCACAGGTGGTTTATGAACCGCTGCACAGAGATATTTATTCATTCCTTGCAAGACTCAGTCAAAAATCTATTATTGAGTTTGATGATCAGATCAGACCGGTAAGCAGAAAATATATCGCGCAAAAGCTTATTGAGGTTTCTGAAAAATCTGATAGGCTGACCTCATTGGAGAAAGAAGAATTAAGCTTTTACAATAAAGATTTTCGTTTTGAATTTGATCTGCTGAAAAATATTAAGGAAGATTCTTCCGGAATTTTATTTTTCAGACATGATAAATCAGAAAGACTAAGGCTATTCAGCTTTAATAATAATTTCTTCAGATTAAACATTAGTCCCATTCTTGGTTTACAGATTGGTTCCCGTGATAATGAAAAGCTTACTCATATATGGAATGGAATTTATGCTTACGGCTACATTGATAAATACATAGGGTTTAGTTTTGATTTCAGAGATAATACTGAAACCGGCAAAACAATAGATAAGTTAAAACAGTTTACACCAATAACCGGCATCGAAGCGAAGTCGGATTTAACAACTCCTGTTTTTCCTCCGGATAAAATGGAGTATAGTAAAATAAATGCTGTAATAGCAACCGAATGGGATTGGGGATCGTTCGCAGTTGGTAAAGATTTGATGGAGTGGGGTTATGGTGAAAGCGGATTGCTTGTCCTGTCACAAAAAGCTCCGTCATTTGGTTTTATAAGATTGGATGTCAAACCTGTTGATTGGTTTAGATTTAACTATTTGCATGGCTGGTTATCATCAACAGTATTGGACTCTAACACGATAATTCATAATCTATCAGGCGGTATAAGTTTTTCATTTATTGATAAGTTTATTGCTTCTCACACATTGACAGTTACTCCATTAAAAGGTTTGGATATTTCTATCGGGGAATCGATAGTGTATGATAAAAAACCTGAACTTTTATATTTAATACCGATAATGTTTTTCCGGTTAGCAGATCATCAGTTAAGCCATCAGTTAAATGCTGCCGGAGGAAATGCACAAATATTTTTTGGATTAAGTTCAAGAGGTCATATACCAAATACTCATTTGTACGGCACATTATTTATTGATGAAATAACTATCAGTGGTTTATTTGATTCATACAAACAGCGGAATCAACTTGGGTTTACTCTTGGTGCATCTGTTACTGATTTACCAATAGAAAATCTGACTGCAAAAATCGAGTTCACCAAAATTTATCCGTTTGTTTACCGGCATTATATTCAAACGACAGATTATCAAAGTTCGGGATATTTGCTTGGTCATTGGATGGGGCATAATTCTGATCTTATTTATGGATCACTCAACTATAGATTTATAAGAGGCTTGCAGGCTGCTGTGTGGGCTCAGTACATTCGTAAAGGTGAAAACGGAAATGTCCGACAGCAATATTTTATTCAGCCGCAGCCGCCGTTTCTGTTTGGCTTAAGAAAAAACTATTCCTACATTGGTGCAGAAATAAAGTATGAATACACACACGAATTGTTTGCTAAATTACAATATCAAAGAACAAATTATTCGCTGCAGCAGGACGATCTTAGTTTTGTTGATAAAGTATTAAATGAATTTTATTTCTCAATTTATTATGGTTTATAATTTTGGTTGGCAGCTTGAAAAATAAAAAGACTTACCTTGCCGGTCATAATGGAATGGTTGGCTCGGCTATTTATAAAGAGTTAGTTAAATCCGGTTATAAAAACATTGTTATAAAAGACTTCTCAGAATTGGATTTAAGAAACCAGTCAGATGTTTTGAAATTCTTTGAGGCAGAAAAACCTGAAGTCGTTATTATTGCGGCTGCAAAAGTTGGCGGAATATTAGCTAACAATACTTATCGTGCTGAATTTATTTACGATAATCTGATGATAGAATCAAATCTTATTCATTCATCTTACTTAAATAAAGTTGAGAAACTTGTTTTCCTTGGAAGCTCATGCATTTATCCGAAACTAGCTCCTCAGCCGTTGAAGGAAGAATATCTGCTTACAGATACTCTTGAGTTTACTAATGAGCCTTACGCAATTGCAAAGATTGCCGGAATAAAATTATGCGAAAATTATTATCGTCAGTACGGTTGTGATTTTATTTCTGCAATGCCCACTAATCTTTATGGACCAAACGATAATTTTAACCTTCAGACTTCACATGTTCTTCCTGCACTTATAAGAAAATTTCACGAAGCTAAAATTGAACAGAAAGAGTCGGTTACTATTTGGGGAACAGGTAAACCGTTAAGAGAATTTATGTTTGTAGAGGATCTTGCTCATGCTATAATTTTTATGATGGAAAAAATAAACGCTGAGGATCTTTATGAAAACAAAATTACTCATCTGAATGTCGGAACAGGTAAAGATATAACAATATCTGATCTGGCAAATCTCATTTCTGATATTGTGGGTTATAAAGGTAAAATTGATTATGATACCACTAAACCGGATGGGACACCAAGAAAACTTATGGACGTAACAAGACTTAATTCACTTGGATGGAAATATAAAACTGAGTTGGACGAAGGAATAAGATTGACTTACAAATGGTTTGTTGAAAAATATCACTAAAACAATCACTTGGCAATTTTGTTGAATTAACTGATTAATCAGGACTCTAAAATGAAAAAAGCACTAATAACCGGAATAACAGGACAAGACGGAAGTTATTTAACAGAAATCCTTCTTGAAAAAGGATATGAAGTTCACGGAATTATCAGAAGAAGCAGTTCTTTTAATACCGGCAGAATTGATCATCTTTACAATGATCCTGAAATTCTTAATAAGAAGATGTTTCTTCATTACGGCGATCTTGTTGATACAAGCAATCTGAACAGATTACTTGAAAAAATTCATCCCGATGAAATATATAACCTTGCTGCTCAAAGCCATGTTAAAGTTTCGTTTGAAGTTCCCGATTACACCGGGCAAGTTGATGCACTTGGAACACTGCGATTTCTTGATGCAATAAGAGAAGTGGGATTAAGAACAGTAAAATTCTATCAGGCATCAACAAGTGAGTTGTATGGTAAAGTTCAGGAAATTCCTCAGACTGAAAGAACACCTTTCTATCCGCGTTCGCCGTACGGTGTTGCAAAACTTTACGGTTACTGGATAATTGTAAATTATCGCGAAGCTTACAATCTGTTTGCCTGTAACGGTATCTTGTTCAATCACGAGTCACCAAGAAGAGGTGAAACATTTGTAACCAGAAAAATCACACGTGCTGCTTCGAGAATTGCAGCAGGGATACAGCAGAGTATTTCACTTGGAAATCTTAATGCCAAAAGGGATTGGGGATATGCACCCGAATATTGTGAAGGAATGTGGAGAATACTTCAGCATAAGAAAGCTGAAGATTTTGTCCTTGCAACCGGACAGACAAATACGGTTAGAAAATTTGTTGAGCATAGTTTTAAGCACCTTGGAATCGAATTGGAGTGGAGAGGGAAAGGAGTAAATGAAAAAGGTGTTATCAGCAGTGTAGATTTTAACAAAGCAAAAGATTTGATTGATTACGAAAAAAATTCCAAGCTTTATAAATATGATTTTACTTCAAAGCTTAAAAAAGGCAAAGTGGTTGTTACTGTTGATAAAAATTATTACCGCCCAACAGAAGTTGATATGCTTATTGGTAATCCGGCAAAAGCAAAAAAACTACTAGGCTGGAAAGCAAAAACAAAGTTTGAAGATCTTGTTAAGCTGATGATAAAATCCGATATGGATAAAGTACTGAAAAGAGGATTTTAAATTCTGTTTAAATCTTTATCAAATCAAATTTATAGCCTTTGGCTTTTAGCTTTTTAATTAGTTCACCAAGTCTGTTATAAAACTTATCGGTGCGTTCAGGGCTTGTACCAAAATGTATTAGAATATTTGCACCGTTTAATCCGAATTCATTTTCAAAGCTGATAATGCTGTTAAAAATTTCGTTACTCGAACGATATTGTTTTCCCATCGAAGGAATTGTATAATCTGCATTGGAAATTACCCCGGGAATGAAATTGATTATCTTTATACCGTTCTCACTTGCCCAAACGGATATTGAATCGTTATACCATTCATAGGGAGGAAGAAAAATTAAAGATTCGTTTTTACTTATTCCGGCATTTTCTAAAGCATCGTAATTGTTTTTCAGATCCGTTAAGAACTCTTTTTTTGAAATTAATGTTGAATCTCTCTTTCCCCAGTCTGCATATAACAAATGTTTATCCGAATGAGGTCCGACATAATGACCATCTTTTTTTAATTCTTTAATCAGTTCAAGATGTGATCTTATAAAATCCCCCGTAAAGAAAAAGTTTGCTTTAACATTTTCATCCCTTAAAGTTTTCATTATAACATTTGCGCCGTCATCAAATTCGTGTGCACTGAAAATAAGATGCACTTCTTTCTTTGTAGTATCGGTTTTAATTATACCGCCGTGACTGATTACAAAATTATTATAAGATTTGTTTCCTATGTTCTGAAGTGCTGATAAATAATAAGTTAAACTTGCTGTTCCGTCCATAGTCGGTTCGTTTGTTGAATAGTCACCATAATCATCGTGATAAACAACATAATTATTTTGAAATTGTTCATATTCATCAGGGCTGTAAAGCTGTATTCCGATTAGTTTATTGTAGATAGTCGAATAAACAGGACCATCAACAAGTCCGCCATTAATAGGGTAATTATGCAGGTGTGTAAATGCAGAATGAGGATCAGATGGATAATCACCGTTTGCCGGTAATCCGACTATCATACTTGTTCCCCATGGATTACATCCAAACAGCCAATCGCGCAATGAAGCCTCCATCCCGAGATATTCTTCATCTCCGGAAATTTCATTATATAATCTGCATTGAGTAAGCATGGCAGAAATTAAATTATTAGAGCACCAGATAAATGGAATACCTATTTGGAACGGATTATCTTTACCGCGCTGATAAACTGAGTCGATCCCTCTTTTCATAAATGATAAAAATTTTTCTTTTGAAATATCAGGATTATTTTCAGCTAACCAGTAATGCCCGAGGTTAACGAATGGATACCATTGATAATGATTTGCAGTATCAGCTCCCATCCACGGTGTTACAGGCTCCATTACTCCAAAGTTAATTGCATCAGATAAATAATTTTTATCTCCCGAAACATTAAATAATTGTGCAGCAGCAAGCTCCATATCATCGACAAAGTTATCTTCTTCATAAAAATATGGTGATACACAAGGTGCTGTTTGACAAGCGCCGGGGCTGTTCTTTCCTGTTAGGTACGCATCTTTGGATTTTTGGTAAAGTGTTTCAGACAATTCAGGATAATATTTACCAAGTAATTGTGAAGCTAAAGAAAACACAGAAGAAAATTTTCCTGCTGTTGAAGCTAATCCTTCTGCTCTGTTTTTATATTTAAAAACTCCCTGCGGCTTACCGGTTGCAAAGTAAACTGGTCTTTCCAATCCTTTCCCATAGCTTATAGTATCTTCGGTCGGCAGTCTGAATCCGCGATGATCTCTGTCATCAGCAATTTGATTAAACATAATATCCTTTTCAGGATTCATTTTCATCAGCCAGTCAACTCCCCATTTTGCTTCATCAAGAATATCGGGAATTCCATTTGCCCCCTTATTTCCGTCCTTATCATATTTATCTTCAAAAGCTTCAGGATTTTTTAGATACCCAAATAACATCTGATAAGCCGCATTTGCAGAAGTTGTAACATACTGCAAATAATCAGAAGCATCATGCCAGCCGCCGACAACATTTATAAAAGCAGAATCAAGTGACGGATGATAAATTATAAATCCATCGTGAGTGTGGCATGAATCTTTTAAATAAGGATTGTAGCCGCATCTTTGCTGCCTCATGTAATTGAGCAGAAAATCAGCAGTTCCGTTATATACATCATCATCAATTCGAAAGGAAGGAGATTTAATTCCATCGCATTCGATAAAAAATGCGCCCTGTAATTTAAAATCAGAAAAATCCAGCCTTGCTGTTGAATTGAAAGACCATTGCGCACCGAAAGATTTAATCTTTCCTGATTTAAAAACTATCTGCCCGGTAAGTGCATCCTTTATTGAAAACATTTCAGGCAGTATAAAATCTTTGCTGATAAAGACTGCTGATTTAACAGATTTAGTTAAATAGCCGAGTTGATTTATTCTTATCCAGCTCTTCTGATCCTGAGGATAATTATTTACCATTGTAAAAAGAAAAAGGAGTAAAATGATTTTTTTCATATCAAATAAATGTTTTACACAGTTAAATTACGAAAGATGCGGTAATATTTCTTAAACAAATCATAATTTGTTTTTGCCTTCAGAAAGATTAAAGTTAATTTTGTAACTATAACATTATTGTTCTAAGTACACAGAAATTTTTGCTTAAAATAAAATACCGGAGGTTTTATGTTCGACCCTAATTATAAATTTACATGCGTTGATAGATTTTTAAAATATGTAAAATACGATACTCAGTCTGATGAAGATTCCACTTCATTTCCTTCAACTGAAAAACAAAAAATTCTTTCAAAAGATCTTGCTGAAGAATTAAAGCAGCTTGGGTTAAAAGATGCACACATGGATGAGTGGGGCTACGTTATGGCAACTCTTCCGTCCAACACAAATAAAAAAGTTGATCCGATTGCTTTTATCTCTCACGTGGATACTTCACCTGCGGTTACAGGAAAAGATGTCAAACCAGTGATAAGAAAAAATTATCAGGGCGGAGATATTAAACTTGAGCACGGCGGCTGGGTAATCAGAGAAGATGAAAATCCGTATTTAAAAGAAGTGATAGGATACGACTTGATAACTACTGACGGTTCAACGTTGCTGGGCGCTGATAATAAAGCAGGCGTTGCGGAAATTATGGATGCAATTAATTATCTGTTAACCCATCCTGAAGTAAAACATGGCGATATTAAAGTCTGTTTTACTCCTGACGAAGAAGTTGGAAGAGGAACAGAAAAAATTGACTTGAAAAAGCTTGGTGCAAAGTATGCCTATACAATTGATGGATCAAGCAGAGGTGAACTTGAAACGGAAACATTTTCTGCAGATGCTGTAGTTATAAAATTCTTCGGGAAAAACATTCATCCCGGTTATGCAAAGAATGTGATGATAAACTCGATTAAAATTGCAGCTCGTTTTATCGAAAAACTTCCTAAGGATAGTCTTTCACCCGAAACAACAGAAGGTCGGGAAGGTTATGTTCATTGCGGTGCATTCAATGGAAATGAAGAGTTAACAACGTTAAAATTTATTATCCGTGATTTTGAAGCTCCTAAGCTTAAAGAGTACGAAGAATTATTAAAGAAAATTGCCGAAGATACAGTAAAAGAATTTCCAGGTTCCAGGATGGAGTTTCAGGTAATTGAGCAGTACAGAAATATGAAAGAAGTTCTCGATAAACATCAACACGTTACACAATATGCTGTTGAGGCAATGGAACGACTTGGAATAAAACCAATTATGCATCCGATTAGAGGCGGCACAGATGGCTCCCGCTTATCTTTTATGGGATTGCCGACACCTAATATTTTTGCAGGCGAACAGAGTTTCCATTCACAGATTGAGTGGATTGCAATTCAGGATATGGAAATGGCTGTTAAAACAATTGTTGAAGTAGCTAAAGTCTGGGAAGAAAAAGCTTAGAAAATCTGAGTTAATTGATTTAAAATATTTTTGATGATTGGATTCTTTATTAAGAATTCAATTAATATTCAATATCCCGAATCAGCGGATTATATGGATTCAAATATCTTTGCTGACTATTGTTGATTAAGCTTTTCTTACTACAAAGGTTACAAAAATCACAAGGGAATCTTTGTTTGAAACTTTTCAGACGGCAATTAAACCATACCGGAGAAAGTTATCGGCTGATAGTTAATTAAGCGGGATATTCTGTAATATGAAATATTTTAAATATTAGATTAAGATCTTATAAAATTATCTTAATGAACACTCAAAGAAAAAATGATTTAAACAACTTAACCGATAACCGGCTTACAACATCTAATCGCCCGCCGGAGTTAATGGCGCCCGCCGGAGATTGGACTATGCTGCGCGCAGCAGTTAATAATGGTGCTGATGCAATATATTTTGGTTTAGATAAACTTAATATGCGTGCAAAAGCAAAAAATTTTACTCTTGATGATCTGCAGGAACTAACTACTTACTGTAAAGAGAATAAAGTAAAGACATACCTGACATTAAATACAATTGTTTTTGAAGAAGAACTTGAAGAACTGGAAGAAATAATTGTTGCGGCAAAAACAAACAAGGTAGATAGAATAATTTGTTCTGATCTTGCAGCGGCTGATTTATGTTCTAAACATCAAATGCCGTTTTGTATCTCAACTCAAAGCTCAATTTCAAATTCACTTGCTGCCGATGTTTATAAAAGAATGGGTGCTGTTAGGATTGTCCTTGCACGTGAATGTTCACTCGAAGAGATAAAGAAAATCCGTGCAAAGACTGATCTTGAGATTGAAACGTTTGTTCATGGAGCAATGTGTATTGCAATAAGCGGAAGATGTTTTATGAGTCACCATCTTTTTGGCAAGAGTGCAAATCGCGGTGAATGTGTTCAGCCGTGCAGAAGAGAATATGAGGTATATGATTCCGCTGCAAAAAAATCTCTTGTCATTGGAGAGGATTATGTAATGTCTCCACAGGATCTCTGCACAATTGAATTTGTTGATAAGCTGATTGAAGCAGGAATTGACTCGTTTAAAATCGAAGGAAGAAAACGCGCGCCCGAATATGTTGCTAAAGCTGTATCCGCATATCGTCAGGCTATTGATCTTTACTTTGAGGGTAAGCTTACAACTGAAAAGAAAAAAGAGCTGCTTATAGAACTCGAGAAGGTTTATAACCGGGGTTTTTCATCCGGATTTTATTTCAATGTTCCAAGCTCTGAAGAATATGCCGGAGTTGAAGGAAGTAAAGCAACAACCAGAAAATCTTATGTCGGTAAGGTTCTTAATTACTTTAAAGAAATTGAGATAGCACATATACTGATTGAATCCGGTCAGATAAAAACAAATGATGTGCTGCTGATTATGGGTGAAACCACAGGAGTTCTGGAATTTAATTTAGAGAAGGTTATAGTTAATGATAAAGAAGATCAAACTGCTAAACGCGGTGATGAAGTAACTTTTAAAACTCCTTCATTGGTAAGAAGAAATGACAGAGTATATTTGATTGAGCAAGTCGTTTAATAAAATCTTTAAGTTTCAATTTTGGATTATTTAAATAGTTAGTTTGTAATATTCAAAATAATAAAGCGTACTGTCCTTTAATATTTTAAAAACTTCTTATCGGGTTACAAATGGTTCTGTTTTAAATTCTTTTCTTATCTGAATGCTTTTCGCTTTACCCAAAAACGTATTCCAATTACCAGGCTAAATGATATCACAGCAGGAAGTGCGATAAATATAAGTCCCAAACCAGGAGTGTTTTTACCTGTTGCAGGGTCATAATTAAAGCAGGAAAAAAGATTATTTGGATTTGGTAAACGGTAAGTTGGCGAAAAAACATTGTTAATGCTGCTGATCAGCAAACGAATTTCTTTTTCATTTCTTAATCCGATTAATTTTTTAGTGATATAACCATCTGAATTTACTCCGACTAAAAGTGCATCATGATCAAATTGTTTAATTTCATCATTCCATACCGGATAAAATCCAACTGAAGCATTAAGCCGATTAATGCTGTCAGTTATAGCAAATTGCCATTGCTGGTTATTGTCTAATTCAATCCGCTGTGCCATTAACCGCATATCCTTCAATGAATCAAACGGATCAAAGCTGATCACTAAAACAGAATACTGATTATCTTTGCCGGAAGAAATATTCTGTAAGTTTTCCATTAACTGAAAAAGTAAAGGACTGCAAACACCGGTGCATCTGGTAAAAATAAGTGCAACAATTAATGGCTTTTCAGCAGCAAGCTGATGCAGAAAAATCTCCTTTCCGTTTATTAACTTTAACGGAACATTTGATATACTCTCATAAATATTTGTTTCCTCATTCCAATCAGGCGTTTGAGATTGAACGAAACCGGTACAGCTAATAACAAAAATCAGGAACGAGAAAATAAAATTTTTAAACATCTGTTTGATATATTTACGAAAAGAATGAAAATTCCAATAAGATAAACCGAAGCAAAAGCTGCACCGATAGTTGCAAGCATTTTTGCACTTGTAAATGCTTCAGGATAATCGCTGTATCTTCTTGGTATAGAATCTGCACCACCCACATAGAACGCTAATAAAAAGCCTATTCCGCCGACTACGATAAATAAAAGTTTA
Source organism: Ignavibacteriota bacterium (assembly GCA_013285425.1). Taxonomy (GTDB): domain Bacteria; phylum Bacteroidota; class Ignavibacteria; order Ignavibacteriales; family Ignavibacteriaceae; genus IGN3. The sequence goes on along the minus strand of CP053447.1, from coordinate 2,910,934 downwards.
AGTGTGGAAAACCTGTCATTAGTTTTACTATTAGTATAATGCTTAGAAAACCAATAGAAGAAAGCAAGACTAAAAAGAACATTTCCTAAAGCATTATAGGTATGGAAGTGTGCGGGCACCCAAAGTGTATTATGAAGAACAAAATTATTTGAAATAGTTGCATCAATAACAGCGCCTATTCCTCCAATTACCCAGCCGACCACACCGATAAAAAATAAAAGATTTGATAATGACCAGTTGACTTTTTTACGAAACACAGAAACAATAACGCTAAACACAGTTACTCCTGCTGCCGGTAAACTGGCTGAGTAAGATGCAATCTGACCAATAATCTGAAATCCTTCCGGTTGAACGAAATCCATATATAAGTGATGGAAGAATGCAGTCAGAATAAAAATCAAAGTGAAGTTCCACGCTAATGCAACATACCATGTAGTTTTCCATTTTGGCTGCCCGCTTATTTCAGAGAACAATTCATACAGAATTGCCAGACCTAAATACAACATTTCATTAGCAAGTGTATGTCCGAAAAAATAAGTAAGGTTTTTCAGCAGCAATGCATCATTCATAAAGCTGCCGTTTGAATAATACTCTGAAAAAAGTAAAACCAGTAATACAACCGCTGCAATTAAACAGGTAATTATTCCCACCAGACTGATCATAGAGATCAAAACAAAAGGCGGAGTCTCGACCTTTGGATTTTTCTTAAAATGCTGCCAGGCAAACACCTGAGGAATCGAATATTTTTTTAACAATGCTGTAACCAGACTTAAACACCAAATCAACCAGCCAACACCAAAAGCAGTAAGCGAAAATAAAAATAATGGTGTTGCCCAGGCACTCCACATTATTTTAAATGGCAAAGGATAAAGAAAAGTCCAGCCTGCATGAAAATTTCCGACAAGGGTTGATGCCCATAGCATTACTATTCCGGCAATTGTAAAAATCAGAGCCAGCAGATTTGCCAGATAACTTGTCCTAACGTATCGCTCCATAATAAAATTTATCCCAGCCATTCCCGCAACGAACCATATTCCAATCATAGTTAGTCCGTGTGTAGTCATATCGGTATAAAATGTAACAGCAGATAAATGAATAATTGCACCCTGGTTTAATCGCATAATTATGCCAAGTATGATACTTAGTACAAATAAAACAAGTATAGTTATAATCCAGAAGGCTGTATTTTTTTTCAATAATATATTTTCCATAATAATCTCATTTAACAATAAAAGAAGTTTTCATCACATGATGCGCCATTCCGCAATACTCCAGACAATATACATCATAATTGCCAGGTTCGGTAAATTTCCAACGCAGCCTGTTAACATAGCCCGGCATTGCCTGGATTTGAGCAATTAATTCATTTGCAGAGTTGTAAATTGCAAAACCATGATTTACATCTAAACTTGTAACTCTAAACTCGACCAATTCATTAGCGTTAAGTTCAATTAATGATTCACCTGTCGGATTTTCAGGATCAATTGCCTGATCTGACATAATAAAATAAAATTGTTTTGATGCTACGTGAATGATCTTTGCGGGTTGTTCATCTGCAAAAATAAAATATGGTGATTTAGGAATTGTAATCGATGCAAATATTGCTAATACTATAAAAAGAATCAGTATAAACCAGAACCGTTTTTGTAAAGCCTTTTGCATACCGGTTTGAATTTGTTCATCTCTTTTTGATGACAGAAATACATAAGTAAAAATAACTATGATAATTCCTGTTAGAATGAGAAATAACAATAGAAGGGAATTCTGCATAACTAATTAGATCTATATTTCAATTAATTGTTGTTGATGATTTAATGATATTTGTGCAAACATATCAAAACTTTTAATTCGGACAAAATTGTCTGGAAATAGAATTGAATATGATATGATAAAAATCATTGTAAGGTTTGCAGAAAAGTTCGAGGTGTTAGATTAATCACCAAGAGTATGTCAGGGGTTATAAAAACAAAAGCAACTTACATTATATTTAAACTGATATAAGAAGTATTTATCATTTCAGAAAAATGAAAAAGGCACAAACTTTTGCAGATAAAGCTATTGCATTCAATCAAAGCTTAAAATATTCAGGAAAACTCCCTGCTGACTTTCAAGTGTTGAATCCGTTTTTAGATAATCCTGAAACAATGCAGGTAATGCAAAAATTTTATCATAAGTTTTATAATGATAACAAGCAAAGAAAATTTATAATTGGAATAAACCCAAGCAGACATGGAGCCGGAATTACAGGGGTTCCGTTTACTGATACAAAGCGATTGGAATTAGTATGCGGCATTCCGATGCGCTCAGCATATAGTCACGAGGTTTCCTCAGTTTTTATGTACGAAATGATTGAGGCATTCGGCGGAGTTAAAAACTTTTATAAAAGTTTTTATATCAATTCACCTTTCCCTTTGGCAATAGTCAGAAAAACAAAGGAAGGGAAGTGGCTTAATGTTAATTATTATGACGATAGAAACCTTTTTGACAGTGTAAAAAGTTTTATGATTGCCTCACTTAAAAAACATATTAATCTTGGATTGGATACATCGAAGGTTTTTATATTGGGGAAAAAAAATGCCGACTTTATTCACTTGCTTAACGAAGAACATCAATTGTTTAAAGAAGTAATTGTGCTTGAGCATCCGCGTTATATTCAGCAGTACAGATCTAAAGAAAAACAATTATATATAGATAAATATATTTCAGCATTAAAGAGATAAGTTAAAATTAAAGTTAATCTGACAGTTAAACAGCAAATGTTATCTTCTGAAGAACATATTATTTATACTATTGGTCATTCTACACATAGTATAGATGAATTTTTGAAAATACTGGGTTATTTTAATATCAGATATCTGATTGACATTCGCAGTTTTCCTGGCTCAAGGAAATTCCCGCACTTTAATAAAGAAAATTTGGAAGCAACTTTAAAAGAAAATGGAATAGATTATACACATTTAAAAGATCTGGGTGGAAGAAGAAAAGCACAGAAGAATTCCAAAAACATTCGCTGGCGAAATGATTCATTTCGTGCTTATGCTGATTATATGGAAACTGAAAATTTTAAAAAAGGAATAGCACAATTAGAAGCTATTGCATCGAAGCAAATAACAGCCTATATGTGTTCTGAAGCTGTCTGGTGGCGGTGTCATCGCTCGATGGTTTCAGATTATCTGAAAGCAAAAGGCTGGAAAGTCTTGCATATCATAGCTCAAGGCAAAGCGGAAGAACATACTTATACATCACCAGCACGAGTAACAGGTAATCAGGTTTTTTACTCAGATGAAAATTTGTTTAGCGAATCAATTTAATTTTTATGAAAACAAAATTTAAAATAGGAGATCACGTCAGTTGGAATTCAGAGGCAGGAAGAGTTTCGGGTAGAATAATTAAAGTGCACACAAAAGATTTCAATTACAAAGGTTATACTCATCACGCTGCAAAAGATGAACCTCAGTATGAAATTAAAAGCGATAAGTCTGATCATATTGCCGCTCACAAAGGATCGGCACTTACTAAATTGTAAGACTACTTTATAGTTTTTGAGTTAAAACGGAGTTATACTGTGTGATTATTATATCATTTCAAACTTGTTTAAGAGTCTTTGCTGTTTAATTTCCAGACGTTGAAATAAGCCAGTCCTGAAAAACAAATCTGGATTCAAAATAGCGTATGGAGAGGCTCATTTAGTAAAAGATTATATAAGTCTAAAATATTTTAAACCAGAAAGTTTATCCGTAATGAGAGAAGATATATTTTATATAAACCAATGTAAAACGCTTGCGAAATCTGCCGCAGAAAAAGGCAATTCACCTGTTGGTGCCATTATAGTAAAAGATGATAAGATAATTAGTGAAGCTGAAGAAGCAGTAAAAAGCAAAAATGATGTTACTTGTCATGCAGAAATAGAAGCAGTCAGAATTGCAGTGAAAAAATTAAACTCAACTAACTTATCCGAATGTATATTATACACAACTCACGAGCCTTGCATTATGTGTTCTTATGCAATCAGATATTATAAAATAAAAAAAATAATTTTTCTTAATGCGGTTGATTATCTGGGCGGAGCAACATCTTCAATGGATTTGCTAAGATCTGATTTGGTACCGCCTGATTGGGGAAAATCACCTGAGATAGTGCATCTTAAATCAGATGTTTAATCAATCCGCTTTGGATATTTGGAATGCTTCAATAAATAATTTTGTAATAAATATTCTGATGAGTAATTGTTAATGCAATTCCGAACTGTCCAAGAATATCTTAAATTCATTTCAGTTTCTGAATAAAAAAAGATGCCTGATTATTTAAATCTTAAACAATCAGGCAAAAAAAAGTTTGGAATTAATTAAACTAAACTTGCATCCAGACTAATTGGAAGACTCAGAGCTTTACTGATAGGGCAGTTTTCTTTAGCTGCATTAGCAATTTCCATAAATTTTTTCTGATCTATATTTGGAATCTTAGCCTTTAATGTTAAATGAGAACCTGTTAAGGCAAGTTTTTCCGGATCCATAGTAACTTCTGCATTTACATCTATTGAATCAGGTGTAAATCCATTCTGACCAAGAATAAGACTTAATGCCATTGCAAAACAGCCGGCATGAGATGCTGCAAGTAGTTCGTCTGGATTGGTCCCTGCACCATCCTCAAAACGGGTTTTAAATGAATATTGATGATTGTTTAGAACCTTACTCTTAGTTGTTAAGGTTCCTTTTCCCTCTTTTAAAGAACCGTTCCATACAGCATAAGCATTATGTTTTTTCATGACTATTACCTTTCATTATTGTTTTTATCTGTTTTGTTTTATTGTCTGACTATAATAAACAAGTTATGTTCTTTTATTCCTTGTTAAGAAAAGTTTCACTTGTAATTCATCAGTAACATAATAATTTAATTAAAGAAAGAGAATTACTTCTATTGAGTTATCTCACAATCATTTTATCTTGAACAAATATTGTGAAGCAATCCACAAGAAAAATATTTTTTCTGAGCTGTGAGCAATGAGAATTTTCCGCAGATATTAAATTGTATATTAAACTAAGATTATTAAAAGACATAAAAATATTTTTGAAAGCTGAACTATGAAAGTAGAAATATGGTCGGATATAATTTGTCCGTTTTGTTACATTGGAAAAAAACATCTTGAAAAAGCTTTAGAACAATTGTCATTCAAGGATAAAGCTGATATTGAATGGAAAAGTTTTCAGTTAGATCCGTCACTGCCGCTTGAAGGGCTTTCTATTTCCACAACCGAATATTTAATTAAACACAAAGGTATGCCTGAGCAGCAGATAGTTGGTATGCTTGAATATCTAAAGCAAAAAGGAGCTGAAGCCGGAATTAATTTCAGGCAGGATATTTCAATACAGGCTAATACTTTCAGAGCACATCGCCTGATTCACTTTGCTCAGGAAAGAGAAAAGGGAAATGAGATGGAAGAGGCTTTATTTGCTGCTCACTTTTCTGAAGGCAAAAATATTGGAAGCATTCAACTGTTAACAGAGCTTGCAGAAAACATTGGACTGAATAAAACAGAAGTTATAGAATTCTTAAACAGCGAACAGAAAACAGAAGAGGTTAGGAAGGATATTAAAGAAGCACAAGCTTTAGGTATTCATGGTGTTCCTTTTTTTTGTGATAGATAGAAAGTATGGAGTTTCAGGTGCGCAGCCAATAGAAGTATTTGTAGAAGCACTAACACAAGCTTACCGGGAAGGTCAGCATAAATTTAAAATGGCGGGCAAGCAAAACAATGGCGTTTGTGAGAATGATAACTGTAGAGTATAGAGAGAATTAATTCAACAAATTTGTTTTAAGTCAAATGAAAAATGCTCTTAATACTTTAGTTTAGATACACAGTTATTACTGTTATCAGCAGCTCAAATCATTTTAATTAATTTGGAGTTTTAAATTTTTACGCTTTATCAGTTTCTTGTTATAGTTCATATTTTTTCAGCCATACTTGGAATGGGACCAGGTTTTGTTATGATTTACATCGTTACAAAAGCCTCTAACATGACAGAATTAAGACATGCATATTTTATCCGCAACAGATTGCATAATTTTGTAATGGTTGGCGGTACTCTTCTGCTTCTATCCGGCTTGGGATTAGGATTTATTAATCCTTATTTATTTCATGCTGCCTGGTATATAATCAGTTTAATTCTGTTCATTATTGCATTGGCATTTGGACCAATTTTATTAACACCACGTTCAAAACCGATTAAAGAGTTGTTGAAATATTATAACGGAGATGAAATTCCTGAAGAATATTATGCCCTTTCAAAAAAGTTGTTCTTCTATGAACGAATTGAGAACTTGATATTCTTAATCATAATCGTACTTATGGTTCTTAAACCATATTAAAACGGATTTTTATTTGATATCAATTTGCTGACTAAAAAAAATTATAAAGAAATAATCAGATTGGAAAAAAATGAAAACGAATGAAGAGCTTGATGTAAGAACACTTATTCCGATTAAAAGACATGAATTGTTATTAAAAATTTTTAAAGAACTGCCCGTTGGTGAAAGCTTTATTTTTATTAATGATCACGATCCGGTGCCATTATTTTATGAATTCCGTTCGATCCATGGCGATGTTGTCGGATGGGAATATTTGAATCGCGGCGGAAGAGAATGGAAAGTAAAGGTTACACGCACCGAAGTTTCAAAAGAACGTGAGATGAAAAATATTGCAACTCTTCTTGATCTTCGTAAAGTTGATAAAAGGGATTGGAAGCAGATTGTGTTCCATCGCTACGGTATGATGGAAGAGGGAACAACAATGGAACTGATTGCAAAAGAAGATATGAAAGAAATTGAAAATATTTTCAGAGAAAAGTTTGGGGGTAAATTCAACTGGATTTCTAAAAATAAATCTTCAGATGAATTTGTAATTCATATCAGAAAAGAGGATAGCAGTGGTCTTGGTGATACCGGTTATTCAGTAGTAAATGAATTTGATGTTCGTCCTTATCCGCCTTCCGAGCGGCACGAAATGTTTTATAAAGCTTTTGCAGATATCAGACCGGGTGAAGCGTTTGAGTTTTTTAATGATCATGATCCTAAACCATTGTATTATCAAATGGAAGCAGAGAGTAAAGAACCTTTCAGATGGGAATATTTAGAAAGCGGACCTGATGTGTGGAAAGTAAGAGTGATTAAAGTAAAATCAGAATAAAGCTATTTGATGATTTTAATAATTTTTGAGTAACTGCGTTTAATGTTTTTTAAGATCAACAAAAGAATTTTTAGATTTGAAAAAATATTTCCAGAAATTATTAATGATTTTAAGATTAAAAGAATTATAAAGTAGAGGTTTAAAGTGCTTTGCATTTATCACGAATCAACTGATCCGTATTTTAATGTTGCTGCCGATGAATATATATTAAAGTATATTGAAGAAGATTGCTTTATGCTGTGGCGTAACGATAACGCCATTATAGTAGGTAAATTCCAGAATACACTCTCAGAAATAAATTACGAATACGTTAAAGAACATAACATCTCTGTTGTAAGAAGACTTTCAGGCGGCGGTGCTGTTTATCATGACCTTGGCAATTTGAATTTTTCTTTTACACAATCAGGCAAGGATACCAGCTTATCAGATTTTGAAAAATTTACCCGGCCGATTATTGAGGTAATAAGAAGTCTTGGAATAGATGCACGCTTTGAAGGAAAGAATGATCTGGTCATTGATGGAAGAAAATTTTCTGGAAATGCAGCACACATTTACAATAATAAAATACTGCATCACGGTACTATTCTTTTTGCTTCTGAAATGAGAAATATTAGCGAGGCACTGCGGATTAATCCCGTGAAGTATATTGATAAAGCTGTAAAGTCAATTCCTAAAAGAGTTACTAATATTTCAGAACATTTAAAAACTCAAATTAGTCTTGAAGAGTTTACCAGAAAGTTGATGGATCATGTTCTCGCAAATTATCTCGATGCACGACTTTATAAATTTACTGAAGAGGATAAAAGAAAGATTCAAAAACTAAGAGATGAGAAGTACGCAACCTATGAATGGAATTTCGGGAAATCACCAGAATATAATTTTAAAAAAGCAGTACGCACAAAAGGCGGCTTGCTTGAGATGAATCTGGAAGTAAAAAATGGAATAATTGAAAAAGCAAAAATCTTCGGAGACTTTTTTTCTGAAAAAGGAATAGAAGATATTGAGCAGGCTTTAATTAATATTCATCACGAAGAAAAGAATTTAAGAGATATCTTATCCAAATATCCGATCGAACAACACTTTCGCAGCATCAATATCGATGATTTGATCTCTGCTATGTTTTGATGATTATATCATCACACCTTAAAAAAGTAATTTTAATTATTTTAAACTGGATATCAACAGTAAGCTTTCCCATCGGTAAGACGACAGGAAAGTTTAATGCTGAGAAAATATTTATGAAATAATATGGTTTAACAGAAATAATGAGAAAAATTTGTTTCTTTCGGATTAAAATTATTAAAAGGAGTTGAAGTTATGTTACTAACAAAGCTGCTCATTGAAGAAATTGAACAGGAAGCAATTAACACAAAGAAAATGTTAGAGCGTGTTCCTGCTGAAAAATTTGATTGGCGTCCTCACCAAAAATCAATGACGTTAAAACAACTTGCAGTACATATTGCTAATTTATCCAAACGACCGGCTCAGGTTATCACTACTCAATATCTGGATTTGGCTGATAGCTCAATCAAAAAACCTGAAATAAATAATACCACTGATTTAATAAAAGAATTTGAAGAAGGAACCAGTCAATCCATTGATGCATTAAAATCAGTTAGCGATGATGATTTAAATGTAAATTGGATTATGCGAAGAGGTGAGCACATAATAATTAATATGCCCAAAGCCGCAGCTATTCGTAATATGGGCTTAAGTCATCTCTATCATCATAGGGCACAATTGGGTGTTTATCTCCGGTTGTTGGATATTCCTGTTCCCGGAATGTATGGACAAAGTGCAGATGATAAATTACAGACTAAAGGATAGAACCGTTTTAATTTTCGTCTTTATCTCAGATAATTTTTGAGACAATCTGAAAATGTAATTTTTATTTTAACAGAGCTATACAATGAATAATAAAATTGATCTTGTCAGACAAAATGAACTTGCAGCAAAATTTCACGAATTACATCATAGTGATGAAATTCTTGTGTTAGCAAATGCATGGGATTGTGCCTCTGCAAAAATATTTGAAGTAGCCGGATTTAAAGCGGTTGCAACAACAAGTTCCGGCATTTCTTGGTCATGTGGATTCAAAGATGGAGAGCACATTCCGCCGGATTTAATGATTGAGATTATCAGTCGTATTGCGGGCTGTGTTACTATTCCAGTTACTGCTGATATAGAAGCCGGATATTATGGAGATGATCTGAAAAAATTTTCAGATTTCATCAGTGATGTAATTAAAGCCGGTGCAGTTGGAATTAATCTTGAAGATGGTGATTCAAAAACCCGATCACTGATCGATATTAATTTTCAGATAAAAAAGATAAAGTCGGTTAAGGAAATTGCGAATCAAAATGGAGTTAACTTATTTCTGAATGCCAGAACAGATGCAATTGAGTTAGCAAAAGGTGATTTAAAAACTAAAATTAAAATTTGCATTGAAAGGGCTAAAGCGTTTGAAAAAGCAGGTGCAGATGGAATATTTATTCCCTTTGTAAAAGAAATTAAAACGGTTGAAGAATTAAAAAAAGCAATCAAACTGCCGTTAAACATACTGATTAACGATACAGTAAAAATTGATGAGCTGAGAAAATTAAAAATAAACAGAGTTAGTGTCGGCGGTAAACCAATGTTAGCTTCACTGAGTACTCTTAAAATAATTGCTGATGAATTATTGTCCGGTGATAACTGGAACTCGCTTTTTGTAAAAGACCCGAATTATTTGGAAGTGAACAAATGGTTTGCATGAGTTTAACTTTAAGAATCATTTTTGATTTTACCTGTTTTTAAATTTCAATTATTCGTTCAACTGATTAAAATAAACTTTTGATTCCGGTAATTGCAATCTGCAGCCCGACACAAAAAATAAGAAAAGCAATAAAACGATTTGCAATTGTTTGCCCTTCATTGCCTAATCGGCTGACAATATTTTTTGTATGTCCATAAAGAAAATATATTAAAATGCACATTACAGTAATTGCTAATAGCATTGCAGCATTGTTAATCAGATAACCTGACCAGTCGGAATTAGAACTATGTGCACTGAGTGTGAAAAGCACAGATATTGTTCCTGCACCGGTTGTAATCGGAAAAGTAATAGGATAAAAAAGTTTATCATTAACATTATTGGCAATATTATTATTGGTCAGACTTTCTACATCTTTAGCATCGGTTTTAGTATCACTGCGTGCAGAAAGTGATTCCCAGCCTATAATACAAATAACGATACCACCGGCTAATTGCACAACCGGAATTGATATGCCGAATAACTCTAATATCCATCTGCCGGCAAATAAAGCTACAACACAAATAGAAAAGGCGTAAATAGTAATTTTTTTTACCGCTGCTTTTTTATCAGAATCCGGAAGCTGCGACAGATAAGGATTAACAATTAAAGCTGACCCGATTGGATTAATAACGGGGAACAACGCAACTATACTTATAAAAAGCATATTAATAAATGTATGAACATAGGTTAACATATAATCTCATAGTTTTATTTAAAGTTACTGATTATTTGTGTTTTTCTCATCAAACTTATTCCAAACTATTCCTTAATGCGTGCAAGTAATTTTAATTAAACTTTTTTTGTCACACAGAATTATTCTATGTTGATTAAAAAAATTTTTTTATAAATATTTTTTCTTTATCACTAAATGAATAAGTTAACATCAAAACTTATTTAACAATTTATATTATTCAAAAAGTCCTATGAAAGCAGTTCGTTTTGTTGGGGTAATTAAACCTTTGGAAATGCAGGAAATCCCAATTCCTGAAATAGGGAAACGCGACATTTTAGTGAAAATAAAAGCAGCAGGTATTTGCCATTCTGATGCACATTATCGTGCAGGAATTTCTCCGGTTAGTTTTACTCCGTTAACATTAGGTCACGAAGTAGCAGGGATAGTTGAGAAAACAGGGGAGGAAGTAACAAATGTTAAACCCGGTGATAGAGTTTGTCTTCATTATCTGGTTACTTGCGGTGATTGCTATTACTGTTTAACGGGTAATGAACAATTTTGCAAACAAGGTAAAATGATAGGGCATCATACAGACGGAGGTTATGCAGAGTACATTGCGGTTCCTTCACGTAATGCAATTCATCTTCCCGATGAAATTCCTTTTGAACAAGGAGCAACGTTGATGTGTGCATCTGCTACAGCATATCACGCTTTACTAAAAAGCAGAATAAAACCAGGCGATAAAACTGCAATTTTTGGTGTCGGAGGTTTGGGGCAATCTGCAATACAACTTTCAAAGGCTTTTGGTGCTTCAATGGTTTTTGCGGTTGATATCAACGAAAAGAAATTGAAACTTGCTGCCGAATATGGAGCCATTCCGATAAACGGAAAAACAACTGATCCGGTTGAAGAGATTAAAAACTTAAATGCAGATAAAGGTGTAGATGTTGCAATAGAAATGATAGGATTAACTCTAACACAAAAACAAGCTCTTCAATCTGTAGGTCCGTTGGGACGAGTAGTGCTTGTTGGTCTTTCAAATAAAAATCTTTCTGTAAACACTTACAGCGAGATACTTGGAAATGAAGTTGAATTAATCGGTTCAAATGATCATCTGTTGCAGGAGCTTCCTAAACTGATTGATTTTGCAGCTAAGAAAATGCTTGATACTTCACAAATCGTAAGCCGGACAATTCCATTGGATGCAGATGCAATTAATGAAACACTTGATGCATTAGAAAAGTTTGATGCGGGAGTAAGAACGGTTATTGTTCTTTAGTAGTTACCTGAAATGCTAATAGTAATGAAGAAATGAATGTTAATTTTCAATTGTATTTGTCTGCAGTCAATTAAAATAATTCCGATTCTGATAATATCAGGGTTGATATTCAATTTAATTTTTTATGTCTGATAATTATTCTTTGGATAATAGACCTCAACGCCGTAGTTTAATTCTTGCAGCATTAATGCTTACTATGATGCTGGCTGCAATGGATTCAACTATTGTTTCAACAGCTATACCGCACATCGTATCTGAATTAGGCGGATTTACAAAATTTTCCTGGGTGTTTTCTATTTATCTTCTCTCACAAACAGTTACTATTCCTTTGTACGGAAAGTTAACTGATCTGTTTGGTCGTAAGAAAATTTTAATTTTTGGAATTAATGTTTTTTTAATCGGGTCAGCTGCCTCTGCAGCTTCATGGAATATTGAATCACTTATCCTATTCCGCGGAATGCAGGGACTTGGTGCCGGTTCTATTATGGCTACAGTAAACACTATTGCTGGTGATATTTATACAGTGGAAGAAAGAGCAAAAATTCAGGGATATCTTTCAAGTATCTGGGGAATAAGCGCTATCGTAGGTCCTGCTCTTGGCGGTGCATTAGCAGAGTATGTAAACTGGCGCTGGATTTTTTTAATTAACCTTCCGATAGGCGCTTTATCAATTTATTTTATCACTACTTTTTTCAAAGAAAAAATTGTTCCCGTAAAACCTGTTATTGATTACAAAGGAGCTGTTCTTATCCTGATTACTTTAGCACTGTTATTTATTTATCTGCTTGAAGGCGGACAAGCTTGGGCATGGATTTCTTTTCAAAGCTTTGCTCTTCTTATAACTATTTTGTTATTAACGATCTGGACTGTTAGCACTGAAAGAAAAACTGCCGATGCAATTATGCCGGGATGGCTGTGGAGAAATAAAACTTTAGCTTTTACAAATCTGGCAATGGCTGGTATGGGAATAGTTATGATGGGTCCCGAAACTTTTCTACCCACATTTGCACAGACCTCGCTCGGCATTGGAACTATCGCTTCAGGTTTTATATTGGCAAGTATGAGTCTTGGTTGGCCAACTTCTTCAGCACTATCAGGAAAATTGTATATGCGGATTGGATTCAGAGACACTTCAATTATTGGAGCAGTTTTCGTCCTTTTAGCATTTGCAGGATTTCTTTTTATTCCAAGACCTCAGCCTGTTTATCTGCTGGTTACAGATCAGGTTTTGCTCGGTGCTGGATTTGGTTTGCTTTCAACGCCTTCTTTAGTCGGGATTCAGTCAATGGTTGCATGGCAGCAAAGAGGAGTTGTTACAAGTGCCAATATGTTTTCAAGAAATCTTGGACAAAGTCTCGGTGCCGCAATTATCGGTGCAATCTTCAACAATTCATTCCTACATCAGATGAAAAGCAAGCCATCTGATATTCCTGATTCTATAAAAGATATTATCGGAACATTCCATTCATCAGATTTAGTTGAGTCATCTAAAGAGTTTTTGCGCGGTGCTATAAATATATCAATGCAGAATGTTTATCTGGGGCTTGTCTTTTTTACATTACTTATTATTCTTTGTCTTTATATTGTCCCTCAAAGAAGTGCAAAAGATAAAACGCTTATTGATACCGGCAGATGATTGTTCTTTGTCTTCTATCCATAGTTTTGAGGGTAACTTTGATTTTAAAATAATTAATTTTTTTTAGGATTATCCAAAAACACTATCCTAAAAACAATTAGCTTTTTAAAAATTAAATAAGCAATACTTCTTAGTTAATGATAGTCTTGTAACTTTATAATAACCTAGAATGATCAGAAGAACAAGTGAGCCAAGTATCTTTATTTCAGTTTCGCAAGAAGTCCTTTATAAGTGCTTGTACTTCCAGTATTCAGATATTAAATAGTTACAATTAAATCTGAAGATATTTTATATTTGAATCAGAAAGGCAAATATCTTTTTGATGGTTGTTTCACCTGTACTTTAAAAATTATTAACATCAGAGAATAAGAGATTCAAATTATCAGAAGTTTTACTTATACAGAGGTATATTACTTTGCTATTAAATCAAAATCAAAACCAGCTCTGCTTAAAGCATTTTTAGCAGCTTGTAATGCAAAGTCAGCTTTGTTATGAGGATGTACAGGCACCTCTGTGGTATTCTGTAACTGCTCAAGCAGGTTTTGTGTTTCGGCTTCGGTTAATTTTTCACAAACATCATACATACCACCCGGTTCTTCTTCCAGTAAATCATGCTTTTCCATTATATGCCTTATTACCTTTATTACATCAGGCGTTGGGGGAACAACCATCAATGCAGTTAAAGCACCGTGATCCAGACGAAGTTTTGGCTGCAGAGGTAAAGGAACATTATTATTTGCTTTTTGTGCAGCAGGAAAAAGTATTTTCTCTTCCATTTTTATGTGCTTTAATAATCCTGTTCGGAATTGATGATAAAGCTCAACATCTATTTCGTTTGGATTTTCTGTTGCCTTATCAAATAACGACTCAATTCTTCTGTGGTCTGCCGTGAAAAAATTATAAAGTGGTTTGTTCATTTTTCCTTAAAATATATTTCAAAAAATTTTATCATAAACTGCTGCTTTCAAGTGTGTATTAACAACAAAAAAAATCTTTTTTAATAATAAAAACTTACAGATTGACGTTGGATAATCCCCAACTGAAAATATGTTGAAAAATATCTATTTATTTGTAAGTTGCAGAGTTAGATAATTAAACATCGGTTGTAAACTATTCTTTTTTAAAACAAAACACAAAATCAATAATTATATATGAAGTATTCAAAAGCAAAATCAGTAAAAGAACTATCAGTTAACGGAACAAAGTATAATTACTGTTCACTGAAAAATCTTAAAGAAGGGGATGTTAATCATTTACCATTCAGCATTCGTATTCTTCTGGAAAATGTACTTAGAAATTATGACGGGTTTAGTATAACAGATGAACACGTAGAAACTCTGTTAAAATGGACTCCCGAAGCAGTTGATAAAGATATTCCTTTTATGCCCGCACGAATTTTAATGCAGGATTTTACAGGAGTGCCGGCTGTTGTTGATATGGCTTCTTTACGTTCCGAGTTTGTAAGACATGGAAAAGATGGACAGAAAATTAATCCTGCAATACCTGTTGATTTGGTAATTGATCATTCGGTTCAGGTGGATTATTACGGAACCGATTATGCATACGACAAAAATGTTGAGCTGGAATTTGAAAGAAACAAAGAACGGTATGAGCTTTTAAAATGGGCGCAAAAAGGATTGAATAATTTTACTGTTGTTCCTCCGGGAATGGGAATCTGTCATCAGGTAAATTTAGAATATCTTGCTAAAGGAGTTATTTCAAGAAATGGCTGGCTCTTTCCTGATACTTTGGTTGGCACCGATTCACATACGCCGATGGTAAATGGTATTGGAGTTATAGCCTGGGGTGTCGGCGGTATCGAAGCCGAAGCCGCAATGCTTGGTCAACCAATTTTCTTTACTTGTCCGCAGGTAGTTGGCTTAAAACTTACAGGCGATATCCCGAATGAATGTACTGCCACTGATTTGGTACTTTCAATTGCAAGGCTACTTCGGAATACCGGAGTAGTTGGAAAATTTGTGGAAGTTTTTGGAGACGGTTTAAAGCATCTGACAGTTACCGATCGCGCTACTATCGGTAATATGTCGCCTGAGTTCGGCTGTACGGTTACTTATTTCCCTATTGATGATAGAACTTTAGAGTATATGCATTCCACTAACCGCTCTGATGAACAAATAAAAATTGTAGAAAAGTATTGTAAGGAAAATTTTCTTTGGAGAACCGGAAATGAAGACATCAGGTATTCTTCAATAGTTGAGCTGGATTTATCAACATTAGAACCAACAGTTTCCGGACCTAAGCGACCACAGGATAAAATATTTGTTAAGGATTTAGAGAAAAAATTTAAAGAGATTTTAAAAAATGAGTTTAGCCGCGAGTATCAGCCTAAGAATGAAAGGGCAGAGTATGCAATGCTGATTGAAGGTGGATCAGGAACAGAATTTACTTTGGGTAAAGTACCAATAAGCGGAGAAACACATTCACAGGTTATTCTTGATGGCAGTCATCTTCACTCGGTAAGGATAAAAGAATCGAACAAAGAATTTGTACTTAGCGACGGCAGTATTGTAATTGCAGCTATAACAAGCTGTACAAATACATCTAATCCTGCAGTGATGGTTGGAGCAGGTTTACTTGCAAGAAATGCTATTGAAAAAGGATTGAGAACTAAAACATGGGTCAAAACATCTTTAGCACCGGGATCGAAAGTTGTTACTAAATATTTAGAGCGTTCAGGATTAAATGTTGATCTTGAAGCTTTACGGTTTCATACTGTTGGTTATGGCTGCACATCTTGTATTGGCAATTCAGGACCGCTTCCACCAGCTATTGCTACAGCAGTAGATAAAGGTGAATTGATTGTTGCTTCGGTTCTTTCAGGAAATCGTAACTTTGAAGCAAGAGTTCATCCGCAGGTTAAAATGAATTTTTTAATGTCTCCGATGCTTGTGGTTGCTTATGCTTTAGCAGGAAGGGTAGATATAGATTTAATCAATGATCCAATTGATTATGATCCAAATGGTCTGCCGGTTTATCTGAAAGATATATGGCCCTCAAGAGATGAAATTCAAAAGACAATAAATGAATGTATGAAGCAAGATGATTTTCAGGAAGTGTATGATGTTATTTTTGATGGTTCAACGGATTGGAAAAACCTGAAAGTTAATCTTGATCAGAATTTTGAGTGGAATCTAAACTCTACTTACATTAAGGAAGCTCCATTTTTTGAAAATCTAAAAGAAATACCTGAACCGGTAACTGATATAAAAAATGCCAGGGTTCTATTGTATTTAGGAGATTCGGTAACTACAGATCATATTTCACCCGCCGGATCTTTTAAAGAAACTTCAGCCGCAGGTAGTTATTTGATAAGCAAAGGAATTTCTAAAGGTGATTTTAATTCATACGGCTCCAGAAGAGGTAATCACGAAGTGATGATGCGGGGTACTTTTGCCAATGTAAGAATTAAAAATAAAATTGCCGATAAAGAAGGCGGCTTCAGCCGGTACCTGCCAACAGGTGAAGTTAAAAATGTTTTTGATACTGCAATGGAATATAAAAAAGACAATACACCATTAATTATTCTCGCCGGTAAAGAATATGGTTCGGGTTCTTCCCGTGACTGGGCTGCAAAAGGAACTTTTCTATTGGGAGTAAAAGCAGTTATTGCGGAAAGCTTCGAGCGTATTCATAGAAGTAATCTGGTTGGAATGGGGGTTGCACCTTTAGTATTTACAGATGGTCAGAATGCTGCATCATTAGGTTTAGACGGTACCGAAATTTTCAGTATAAATGGTTTAGCTGATGATTTAAAACCTCACAAAATTTTAGATGTAAAAGCAGTTCATCCATCAGGTAAAGAAGTGAAATTTAAAGTTGAAGCAAGACTGGATTCAGCAATAGAAATAGAATATTATAAGAATCAGGGAATTCTGCAGTACGTGCTTAGAGAGTATTTGAAGAGTAATTAAATTTTAACGCCGCGGATTCACTGACTGTAAATCAATCTGTGTATTCGCGGCAATTTCTTTTCTTGTAAATTTTATTTGTTACTGATCTTTAAATAGATCATTCAGTTCACATAATATCTGCTCACGGTTTTTTTATCAGATTGCTCTTTTCTTTTTCGTATAGCATTACAGCTTCGTTAACGATTCTATATGCTTCTTCCTTTCCAATAAACTGTTCAACAACAACCTGCTTATGCTCGAGTTTTTTATAATCCTCAAAAAATCTTCTTAACTCAATAACAGTATGCGGCGGCAATTCTGAAATATCATTTATATAATTAACAGCCATATCATTATTTGCAACTGCAATTATTTTATCATCCTGTTCGTTATCATCAAGCATATGCATTACACCGATAACCTTAGATTCGATAATACATAACGGGTCAACATCAATTGAGCATATTACCAGAATATCTAAAGGATCTTTATCATCACAATAAGTTTGCGGTATAAAACCATAATTAGCAGGATAATGCACAGACGAATAAAGAACTCTATCCAATCTTAACAAACCACTTTCTTTATCCAATTCATATTTCCCCTTTGAGCCTTTCGGAATTTCAATTATTCCGTTTACTGTTTTGGGTACATCTTTTCCGGGACTTACATTATGCCATGGGTTAAATGATTGCAGATTCATATTTGGTACTTAATTATATAAACAGCAATTGAACTATAATAAATACCGGCAGTAAAATGATAATTGAAAACTTAAACATATAACTGAAAAAATCAGGCATATTAATATTGTTTTCTTCTGCAACAGCCTTTACCATAAAATTTGGACCATTTCCGATGTATGTCATAGCGCCAAAAAATACAGAAGCAGTTGAAATTCCTTTTAATAAAATTTCAGGGATTCCTGCAACCAAAGTTCCTTCTGTTATACCGAGTCCTAATGCAAGCGAATGAAATGTAACGGCAGTTGGTGTATTATCCAGAAAGCTGCTTAGCAATCCTGTATAATAATAAAACTGTTCAACGGATTGGATGCCAAGATGTTTTGCGTTTATTTCAAGATACAGCAGAGCCGGAACCATGGTAATAAAAATACCAAGGAACAAATAAGCTACTTCCTCTATCGGATGCCATGTAAAATTGTTTGAAGTCCTTAGAAGTTTTGGAGTAAATAATAATGAGAGATAAGCCATTAGCAGTATAAATGCTTCACGGACGAATTTGAAATAAGGATTAATGTTGATAAATGAAAGATATTGCTCATTGATAAAAGCAACCGCCAGAACGACTCCGGCTAAGAAAATAAAATTTCTTTTCCCTTCAATTTTTATAGGGCGAATATCTGTTTTATCACTGATTATAGCAGAGTGAGGCTCTTTCTTATAATAATAAGTATCAACAAAAAAGTAAATTACAAGCAATATTAAATTTGTAATAAGCCATTCAGGTACTAAATGAAAAAACCATGTAAATGGCGCCCCTCTTAAATACATCATAAACAACGGTGGATCTCCAAGCGGAGTAAGTAAACCACCACAGTTAGCAACAATACCAATAAAGAATAAAATTGTGTGAACCTTAAATTTTCTTTCTTTATTTGTTTGGATTACAGGTCTAATCAAGAGCATAGCTGCACCGGTTGTTCCCATAATTGAAGCAAGCACAGCACCAATCCCTAAAAATAAAGTATTAATTTTTGGTTTAGCTTCAATATCACCGGTTAAAAGTATCCCGCCGGTTATAGTAAATAAAGCACCAAGCAGAATTAAAAATGGAACATAATCGAAAATTATTGCGTGTTCAAGTTCGTGTGTAAATCCATTTAGCAGCAAATAAATTAAAACAGGAATGCTTAAAATAATCGCAACTAAAAGTTTGTTCCGGTTCTTTTCCCAAAAGTGATTCCAGAACAAAGGAAACAGAGCAATTGATAAAAGCATTAAGACGAACGGTAAAATACTTAACAGTGGTATTTCAACATTTGATGTGTGTTCCATAATATTCTTTCGAGAGTATAAATGATAAAAAATTCAGGCGGTAACTTAAAAAAATAATTATTAAAAATTACTCAGCGAAATCACAAACCGATGCTTTTAATTAAAAAGTTGCTCACTTTGATAAGCCTGTTCAAATCAGTATTTTTAGCCTCAAAATATCACAAATAACGAAAAATATTTAGAAAATAAATTATGAGATTAAGTAAATATTTTGTTCCAACTCTCAAAGAAGTTACCTAATGATGCTGTAGTAGCAAGTCATATTTTAATGTTAAGATCAGGAATGGTAAGAATGCTTTCTGCCGGTATTTATTCTTTTCTGCCATTAGGATATCGTGTAATCAGAAAGATATCAGAAATTATTCGTGAAGAAATGGATGCAATTGGCGGACAGGAATTTCATCTGCCGGCACTTAATCCAAAAGAAGTATGGGAAGAGACAAATCGTGTTGCTGCTTTTGGCGATACTTTATTTCAGATAAAAAACCGTGAGTATGTTTTAGCTCCAACTCATGAAGAGATTATGACATTTCACGCACGTAATGTTGTTAAATCCTACAAAGATATGCCGCAAATCTGGTATCAGATACAAACTAAATTCAGGAATGAGCCAAGACCAAGAAGCGGTGTAATCCGAGGTCGTCAATTCCTGATGAAAGATGCATATAGTTTTGATACGAGCTGGGAAGGGTTGGATAACTCCTATGATCTGCATGATAAAGCGTACAGAAGAATATTTGATCGCTGCGGATTAAAATATTTTGTCGTTGGTGCATCAAGCGGTGCTATGGGCGGTACCGGCTCCGAAGAATTTATGGTTAAATCTTCTGCCGGTGAAGACACTGTTGCTTACTGCAAATCCTGCGGCTATGCTGCTAATGTTGAAGTCGCTGTCTCAAGAGTAAACGGAGTTGAAAGAGATAGCGAAAGTAAAAGTATTTTTGAAATATCTACACCAGATGTTAAAAGTATAGATGAGCTTTGTGAATTCTTAAAGATTGATGAAACCCAGTGTGCAAAGTCAAGAGTTTATATACACAATGAAAAACCAATTTTGGTTTTAATGCTCGGTAATGATGAAGTAAACGAAACCAAATTAGAAAAAGTTCTTGGCGGTGCTGTACGTCCGGCTCATCCTGATGAACTGAAAGAAATTTCTGGTGCTGATGCTGGTTCAATTGGTCCTGTTGGTTTTAATGGAAGAATAATAGCTGATAATCGTTTGAAGAATGCAAACAATATGTTCAGTGGTGCAAACAAGAACGATTACCATATTGGCGGCATTGATTTTAATCGTGATATAACAAATGTAGAGTACTCGGATTTCAGAATAGTAAAATCAGGCGAAGGCTGTCCAAATTGTGAAAAGCATCTTGAAGTTTTTCCTGCGATTGAACTAGGACATATATTTAAACTGGGTACTAAATATTCAGATTCAATGAGAGCTTTTTTTACTGATGAAAAAGGAGAAGAGCATCCGATAATTATGGGAAGCTATGGAATCGGTGTTGAACGAGTTATGGCTTGTTCTATTGAGCAGAATCACGATGCAAATGGAATTGTGTGGGATAAAGCAATTGCACCGTTTCTTGTTCATTTAATTGGATTGAACTTAAAGAAGCAGGATATAGTTGATACCTGTGAAAAAATTTATAATGATCTTAATCAGGCTAAGATAGATGTTTTATTTGACGATCGTGATGTAACAGCCGGATTCAAATTTAATGATGCAGATCTGCTTGGTATGCCCCTTCAGATAGTAGTAGGTGAAAAAAAACTTAAAGAAAACAAATGTGAAATAAAGATAAGAAAAACGGGTGAGAGATTTGATATAGTGTTAAATGAGCTGCAAAATAAAATTAAAGAATTATTACAGTAACAGCATTCATTGATCATATAAATTGTAAAACTCTGGCGGGTTATACTATAGCTTGTAAATTATAGCTGAGTAAAAAGAAATCGTAAGAATTCAAATAGATAGAAAAAAATTTTTTAATATTAACTTAAGAAATTTGAAAACTCCGGTACCTGAAAAATTTTGGCTGCCAATAATTTCCCTCCTTATAATCTTTGGAGTATCTTTCGGATATTCTCAAACGAACGATCTGGCGGGAATTAAATTCAATTCCAAAAATGTATCCAAACATCAAAAAACATCAATTTTTCTGAATGAAGGAAAGCCATTAGAATTAAGTAATTCTTTTTACATCTCTTTCGATATTTCTTTTTGGGACTTTAAGAGATTTGGACCAATACTCAGAATTGAAGATGAAAAAGGAAATGAAATACGGGTAGTCTATGTACCATTTAAAAACAAAGATACCTCGTACATACAAATTACTGAACCATTTAATAAAACATCTTTAGAGATTAAAATTCCCCGAAATGAACTGACAAGAAACAGATGGTTTAATTTTAAATTGGAAATTGATCGAAAAGATAAAATTTTAAGAGCATACTGGAATAATAATTCCATAGATAAGATTAATTATCCGATAAAAAATCAAGATCAATTTAAATTTGTTTTTGGCATAAAGGATTTAAAAGACTTCAGTGATTATGATGTGCCGGCTATAGCTGTAAAAAATATTATAATTAGTGAAAATGATAAGATAAAATATCAGTGGGAATTAAATCCTTTTAAGGAAAATCCTTTATACGATAGATTTGAAAATATTAAAGTGACAGTCGTTAATCCCGTTTGGATTTATCAGGATCATCAGAAGTGGAAACACATTACTGATTTTTTTATATCTGACTCACTGCTTAATTGTTTAGGCGTTGCATTTGATTCAGTTAATTCACGTCTTTTTATTGATCGTAAAAGCGATTTGCTGATTTATAACCTCATATCAGGTAAAGATTCTGTTATCAAATATGATTCGATAAGTCCGGGTTATTGGAATGAATTGTTTTATGATGACAGCAATCAGGTCCTTTACTCATTTATGAATGGAATGGGTCAGGTTTCTGTTTTCGATTTAAGAGAAAAGAAGTGGACGGTAATTGATTATTCAAGAAACTATAGCGGACATTATTTTGGCAGTGCAAAATTTATCTATCCCAAAGGAGGTAATCTCTATTTACTTGGTGGTTATGGATGGTATTCTGTAAAAAATGATTTATTCAAATACAACTTTTATCAAAAAAAATGGGAAAAGATTAACCTGAAAAAGAATGAAATGAACCCGCGTACATGGTTTGCATTTGGTAAGGGTTTTAATGAAGGAGAATATTTAATTTATGGCGGACTTGGAAACAAGTCAGGAAAACAGGAAGATGGATTTAATAATTTAAATGATTTTTTTCTGCTTAATCTTAATGACTTAACTTTAAAGAAATTAAAATATCCCGAAGGACAAAGAATAAATTATGTTGTTTTGGCAAATTATCTTTACTTGAATAAAAAAGATTCCACAGTTTATTTCTTATCAAAGACTGATGAAGGTGATTATTTTAATATTTATTTAAATAAAATGAATCTCAATACAGGAGCCATATCCAGGATCAAAGATAACTTTTGGAGCTCTCGAACCGACAAATGGGTGTATCATTATCTGCATTACAATAAATCAACTAACGAATTTATATCTGTAATATTTGATTCCGCAAAAGTTGAACTGTATTCAATCAGCTATCCGCCAATCTCTGAAACTGCTGAAGTATATACTGAAAATAATGATTCGGGGGAAAATAATTTTCTCGTGTTCCTTATTCCAATATTCATTTTAATTGCCGGCACAACAATTTTTGTTTTTCTGAAAAAAGGAAAATTAAATACTGGCGTTTCAGAAGCCGCTAATAAAGAAGTAAGCTATAATTTTATTGTCAGACGGAATAAAAATTCAGTTAATCTTTTTGGTGGATTATGGATTTATGATAAAGATGGAAATGAAATTTTCCAATCACTTTCTCCTAAGCTTAAGGAAATATTCTTATTGATATTAATAAGAAGTTTAGGCAATCATCATAGCGGAATTACATCTGAAGAACTTTCTTCGATCATCTGGCCCGATTCTTCTCCCGAAAGTGGTAAATCAAACAGAGGGGTGGCAATTAACAAACTTAGAAAAGCATTGTCATCAGTTGAAGGTATAGATCTGGAATTTTCTGAGAAGCTATGGATTATTAGATTCAGTAATGGTGCAAGCTGTGATTATTTAGATTATTTAAAATTAAAAACCAATAAACAAGATATTAATGAATTTAAAGATGAATCTTTTCAGACAATATCAAATATTTTCGGCGGCGGTGAATTTTTAAAAGGAATCAGTTACGACTGGCTGGATTCCATAAAATTTGCAATCAATAATGAAGCAATAACATTTCTTAAACAATATTTTGATGACAATGAAATATTTCAGGATTTTGATAATCGTATTAAACTATGTGATATAATATTATTATTTGATTCAGTAGATCAGGAAGCTATCAAATTGAAGATAAAAACTTTATCCGATATCGGAAGACATCACATTGCTAAAAATTCCTTCAACTTATTTATTGCCGAATATAAAAGATTGTATGATGAACAATTTCCTCTTTCTTTTGAAGAACTAATCAAATCTTAAAAAATATTTTAAAATTAACCGGAAATTAACCCCTTTACTAACCTTTATGTTAACCCTTAGTCTTTTTATTTACATCTGAAATTAAAATTACTAAGGATAAACGGGAAGTCCCCCAATATTCTTTTTCTCCAGCCTGGGGGACTGGAGAGTATAAAATGGGATTAATAATGATATCAACAAAAACAAAAACTAAACTCTGCCCACACTGCGGTAAGCCAATCAGTATAAGAGCCTTAAGATGCAAATGGTGTAAGGTTTGGCTTGTTATGGTGTGAAATAATGTTGAAAATTGTTCATACCATCTAAAAGTAGAGTATTCAGTTTAAATAGAATTTGCATTCCAATAACAAATGTTAGTGAAGGAACTTTTATAGTTGTAAGAATTAGAAAATTCACTAGGCTATAATATTGCAGAGCATCAAAACAAGTACTTGCTTTTATAGCAGCATTAAAAATTTTCCTTAGTTAATCAATTCCAATCATTTCTCTATTATATTCTAAACCCGCTCAGGTATAATTTCTTAGATAACTCTTGTATTTATACCCATACAGGTATATTTCATCTCCTGATAAATATAATTACACTCGTAAAGGTATAAAATAAGCAAGCTATCAAACTTTGTAAAAGAAAAAAGAGAAAAATAGATTAACAATAGTAGGATAATGGGGAAATTACATTTTAACACCACCTGTTGAGCAATTTCTGGAGATGCCCGAAGTAGAGGATTTAACAATGCATCTTTCAGAATTAATAGGAATAAAAACAGCAGAACATTTATTGATTAAATTAAGATTTGGTGAACTTGCATTTATCAGTAAAAGATTTGACAGGTTAAAATCTGAAAAACTTCATCTTGAAGATATGGCTCAAATAACCGAGATGCTAACAGAAAGAAGATACAGCAGTCCGATGGAAAAAGTTGGAAAAGCAATCTTAAAACACTCTGATTATGCTGGTAATGATGTAATAAGATTTTTTCAATTAACATTATTTTGCTTCATAACTGGCAATGCTGATATGCATTTAAAGAATTTTTCTTTATTAACAAATTTAGATGGAAAGATAATACTTTCGCCTGCTTATGATTTACTATCAACAAAAATTCTTTACAAAGAATTGATTGAACAAAGATTGGATCGCTTAAAATAACCTGAGACTCATCAAGATCATTGAGGACTTGATTGATAAATTTATTAGTTTCTGATTGGAAAAACCGAATAAAATGAATTTATTAAATCCCAATACACCTTTAGTTGAAATATTTGAAGATCTCTTTACAAAAAAACAAATTCGAGTTTTTGTAAAGCGTGAAGATCTTACAGATCAATATATTTCTGGTAATAAGTGGTATAAACTAAAATATAATTTGATTGAAGCTGAGAAACTTGGCTTTAGAACTCTTCTTACATTTGGTGGTGCTTTCTCAAATCATATTCACGCCGCAGCAGCCGCAGGGAATAAATTTGGTTTCAAAACTATCGGAGTTATAAGAGGAGAAGAGCATCTGCCGTTAAATCCCACATTGTCTTTTGCTTACGAAAATGGAATGTATCTTGAATACATTGATAGAACATCTTACAGAAAAAAATATGATCAGGAATTAATCCAAAAATTGAAGGATAAGTATGGTGATTTTTATTTAATCCCCGAGGGCGGATCAAATCATTTGGCTGTTAAAGGATGTGCTGAAATAATATCATCAATAAATATAAAGTTTGATTATATATGCTCGGCTTGCGGTACCGGAGGTACTTTAGCAGGTTTAATACTTGGTCTTAATAAAAATGCATTTGCATTAGGCTTTTCTGTACTAAAAGGCGGTGAGTTTCTGAATCAAAATATAAGCTCTTTTCTAAAATACTTTGATGCTGATGATTTTAAGAACTGGAAGATAAATTTGGATTTTCATTTTGGCGGATATGCTAAAGTAACTAAAGAGCTTATAGAATTCTGCAGCAGTTTTTCGGATCAGCATAATTTTATTATAGAACCAATATATACCGGTAAAATGTTTTATGGATTATTTGATCTGATTAAAAGAGATTATTTCCCAACGAATTCTTCAATTATTGCAATTCATACAGGCGGATTACAGGGGTTGGAAGGCTTAAAATTCAGAAAGAAGATATAATTCCAAAAGTTATTACAATTTTCAAAAATATATTAAACCTTAAAAGCAGGTTGATAGATATTTTATTAGATTAATTACTGAAATTTTTAAGTTTTAACTTTATCGAGTTTTATGGATCCTGAGATAGTCCTGATTGCAATTTCGGATAATGATTTAATTAATATTCTTGAAAAAGAGTTAACTGCAAAAAAATATAATGCATTAATTGCAAAACCCGAGCAGGAAATAATTGATTTTATTGCCCTCAAAAAACCTTCAATTCTGATTTTAGATACAAGTCTTAATGAAAGCGGCTTAAGAGCTGAACTTGCTGTTAAAGTAAAAAAGATTTTAGACCTGCCGATAATATTTTTATCCGATTCTCCTGAAGAAAAAATCTTTGAACAAGCAAGACTAATTAATCCGGCAGCATTCTTTTCTAAACCTTTTGATATTAAAAACATTGTACGGGCAATTGACCTTGGTATTAGTAATCACAGATTCCATAAAGACATTGCAGATATTAAAAGCAAATATGAACTAATAATAAAGGCTGCTAACTCCGGAGTTTATGAAATTGATCCCGCTACTTTTGAAATTGATGGTGATGAACAGCTTGCAGAATTATTTGGATATACAAAGGCTGAAGTTAAAGAGCTTGGCTGGGCGTCTTTAATGCCCATTGAAGATTATAATAAGAAGAAAGAACTATTAAATAATTTACTGCAGGGTAAGATTGAGTCGTACAGTATTGAACATAGAGTAATTAAAAAGAATGGCGGAATTGCCTGGGCTGTTTCCTGCGGCTCTCTTTCAAAAGATTTTGATGGAAAGACAAAAATAGTCGGAACACTTAGCGATATAACAGAAAGAAAGAATGCAGAGGAAAAATTAAAGAAATACTCTGAAGAACTTAAACAAAGTAATTCGGCAAAGGATAAATTTTTTTCAATAATTTCGCATGATCTGCGAAATCCGTTTAACTCACTTTTAGGATTTTCTGAACTTCTTGCTAATAATATTGAAGACCTTACTGAGCAAGAGATAAAAGATTCTGCTAAAAGTCTTAACCGTACAGCAAATCATTTATTTAATTTGCTTACAAACTTACTTGAGTGGTCGCGGCTGCAAACAGGAAATTTCTCAATGGAGAAAACAGATTTTAGTTTAAGCACTATCATAAATTACATTCTTGATGTTTACTCCAGCCCAATTTCTGAGAAGAAAATAAATATAATTAAAGAAACCAACTGTGAAATAAATCTTTTTGCTGATAGAAACATGGTTGAAGCTGCAATAAGAAATATTATTTTCAATGCCATTAAATACAGTAATATTGGCGGGACTGTAAAAGTCGGTTGCAGAACCAATGATAATAAAGCAGAGGTTTATGTAGAAGATAATGGTGTTGGTATTGCGATTGAAGATCAGGAGAGATTATTTAAAATTGATAGACAGTTTTCAACTGAAGGTACTAACTGTGAAAAAGGAACCGGCTTTGGATTACTGCTTGCTAAAGAACTTTTGGGAAAAAACGACGGCTCTATAAAATTTACCAGCACAATAAATGTTGGTTCAACGTTTATAATTTCATTGCCGCTTACTAAATAATTAAAATACTTTTATCCGGGATTTATATGTCTGAAAATCAAAACTCACAACAAGCAGCTGAAACCGCAACTGTAAAAAGCATAATTAAAGAATTAACCCAGCCTTTTAAAGACTTGTTTAAAGCTTCAAGAGCTTTGTGGGGAATTAATCTATCCTATCTTTTAGAAGGAATAACATATTTTGGAGTTGTTGGATATCTGGTTATCTATTTTACAGATTTTATAAAGCTGGATGATATAAGTGCAGGGCAGATGGTTGGATTTCAAACTGCGGGTATTACACTTGCGATGTTATTTCTTGGTGCAACTGTAGATTGGATCGGCGTAAGAAAATCACTTTTGTACTCTTTGGGTTTTATGTTAATTGGAAGAGTATTCCTGACACTTGGACCTGACATTACTTCTAATACAGGATTGTGGTCATCTGCACATCTTATTGCAATGCTTGGCTTGTTGGGAATTATTCTTGGTTATGGAATTTATCAGCCGGCTTGTTATGCGGCAGTTAAACAGTTTACTAACGAAAAAACTGCTGCGATGGGATATGCAATGTTATATGCAATTATGAATCTTGGTGGATTTCTTCCAGGGATTATTGCTCCGCCAATCAGACAGTCATTTCCTAATGACAGAGAAGGAATGCTTGCCGTAATGTGGGTGTATGTCGGGCTTACTGTTTTAGGAATTATTGTTGTTGCAGTAATTTTAACTAAAAAGACGATTGAAAAAACAATTCTTGAAGTAAGCGTTGAAACCAAAGAAAAGATAGAAGCAGATAAAAAAGCAGAAGATGAGAAATCTTTTAAAGAGAAAATTATTTTTTATCTAAAAAATTTTCCTATTAAAGATGCAAGATTTATGTATTTCATATTTATACTTATTCCTGTTCAAACATTATTTGCACATAATTGGTTAACACTGCCTGTCTATTATAAACGGGCGTTTACCGGAGTTGTATCTGATAATTTTGAGTTCTTTACCAACTTCAATCCTTTACTAATTTTTATTCTTACTCCGATGGTTGCAGCATTAACAGTAAAGCGGGACACATACAAAATGATGATCTTAGGAACATTTGTTATGGCTTTCCCAACATTCATTCTTGCACTTGGTCCAACAATTTTTAATGTTTTTGCCTTTCTGATTTTGATGACGATCGGGGAGGCTATGTGGCAGCCAAGATTTTTACAATGGGTTGCGGAAATTGCTCCAAAGGGAATGACCGGAATTTATATGGGAATTGGTCAGTTTCCCTGGTTCTTAACAAAAGTTGTAACAAGTTTATATTCGGGCTGGTTCTTGATGACATACGCTCCGGATGGTGTTCCGCCCGAACAAATGAATACAGAAACAATGTGGTTTATCTATGGTTGTATTGCAATGGTTAGCACAGTCGGATTGTTATTAGCACGTAAATGGATGGTGAAAGGATTTAAAGTTAAACACGAAGGATAAATATTAATTGAATGATGCAGTTGTGTAGTAGATGAAAAATAAATTGTTCTTATAGGTTGATACAACACTATTCCATTAATACAATATTTTTAATTAAGTATCAGGATTAGTATGAAAAAAGTATGTTTTAAAATTTTTGCTGGCATAATAATTCTGATTACTGCCGGATGTTCATCAATCTCCTATGAGACAATCTATCCTGCACTTATTGATGGGAAATATGATAGTGAGTTTCCCTACAAATCTACCTCCGAAGAATTAAAGAAAATAAGTGAAACAATACAACGAATTAACACAACAGCATTTTACAAGATTTATATTTTCCCTGCTCAGGAAAATATCACGATAGAAGATTTAAAGAACATTGAACCATCTCAAAAGGCGGAAAGAGAATTAATTGCTGATAATTCTGCATCCGGAACCGGAATTGTTGTTTACTCAGAAAACGGAAATGTAGCTTTAATGACCTGTGCTCATACACTTTCTTTTCAAGATACCATATATGCTTTCAGACTAAACGATGACGGAACATATTCAAAATATCTTGAATCGGTTTTAATTAAAGACAAACAGGTTGTATATGTTGCAGGCTTTCCTGAAGGCAGCCAGCTTGATATTCTTGCAGTAAATAGTGAATATGATCTTGCGTTAATCGGTAAGAGTTATGGTTCTCAGCAAAGAGTTTTTTATCCTGTGTTCAAATATCCAAGAGGTAATGCTAAAGAAGTTGAGTGGGGAACTTTTGTTTATTTGCTCGGATATCCGATTAATTATAAAATGATTACAAAAGCAATAGTCAGTTGTTCCAAAAAAGAAGGGGATGGTTCATTTCTTGTAGATGCAGTAATTAATCCGGGGTTCAGCGGAGGACCAGTACTGGCTATTCGTGATGGTGTTCCAAACTTCGAGTTAATCGGAATAGTTCAATGGGTTCCCGAAGAAGAAGAAAGCCTTGTGTATCCGCAACTATTAAAGAATCATTCTTCTTATAATCCGGTGGTTCCATATAAAGGAGATTTATTTGTAAAGAAACATAAGTCAATACGATATGGAATTGCTAAGGTTATCCCTGTCGAGAACATATTAAAATTTATTTTTTCAAATAAAGCAGAACTTAATAAAAAAGGATTTCATATTTTCGAATAAAAATATTTTTGGTTTTAGTAACTTTTTCTCCTCTCCAAGCGTCTCATTAATACCGGTATTGAAATGAAAAAAGAAATTGAACAAATATCTTTAAAAGTTATCTGTCCGTTCTGTAATAAATCTATTTCAGAAATATGGATAGCAAAAATAGATTCTGTCATTGGGATAAGATATGCCTATATCTGCTGCAAGTGTGATCATCTGTTAAAGATTTCTAAAGAAAGAATATCTGACAGTTCAATTAATTCATTTATAACTATTCAAGAATAACACTACCGCCCGCACAAATATCATCTTTGTAAAAAACTGCAAACTGACCGGCTGCAATTCCAAGATCTTCTTTTTCAAGAGTAACTAATCCCTGATCATTATTTATTTCAAGACTGCATTTATAAAATTTTTCACCGTGTCTGATTTTCACTCTTAATCCGCTGTTGGGTAAGCTATCATTTATTATCCAATTAAATTTTCCAACCAAAAAAGTTTTACGTGCACGCTCAGTTAAATTTTCCCGCGAAATATAGATGATGTTATTCTTAATATCTTTCTTAACAACAAACCAAGGTCCGCCGCCCAATCTTAAACCGGAGCGCTGACCGATAGTATAAAAGTAATACCCTTTATGTTTACCCATTACTTTACCGCTGTCAATATCAATTATATCACCTTCAATTTCCCCAAGATGATGTTTGATAAAATCAGTAAACTTAATTTTACCTAAAAAACAAATTCCCTGACTGTCTTTCCGTTTCATATTTGGCAGATTATATTTTTCTGCTAATGATCTTATTTCTTTTTTAGTAAATAAACCCACAGGAAACATTGCTCTGCTTAACTGGTTCTGAGTTAAATAAGCAAGAAAATAAGTTTGATCTTTTACCGGATCGGGCGAAGTTTTTAATAAATAATGATTGTTATCCTTTTCAACCCTTGCATAATGACCTGAAGCAACTTTTTCAAATGAATTATCGATTTTGTTTAAGAACTGTCCGAACTTAATCAATCTGTTGCAGAACATATCAGGGTTAGGTGTTCTTCCGTCTTTGATTTCAGAAATTGTGTAAGAGACAACAGAATCCCAATACTCATTCTGCATATTGATAATTTCAAGCGGTGTATCAGCTTGTTCACATACTGCCCGGGCAAATTCCATATCCTCTTCCCAAGGACAATCACCAAGAAATGAAAATTCATCCTGCAGCCAAATCTTAAGATAAAAAGCAGTTACATCATATCCTTCATCTTTTAAAAGACGAAGTGCAACCGAACTATCAACTCCGCCTGAAAGCAGAACAGCAACTTTCATTTTTCTTTTTTACTCCGTTTAATCTTTATTGCTTCTAATTTACCGATCACATCATCATAGATTTTTTTATCAACCTTACTTAAAATTATCGTAATCAGTTTATTTGAATTTATCATCCTGTCAAAAAATCCGATACATATTTTATTTTTCCCATCGCAAACCTTCATTAAGCCTTTATATCTGGCATCAAAAATGCCACCGGTTAAAGATTCGATATCTTTATAATAAATTGTTACGGTTTTTTTTCTGAAGAAAAACTCAGAACAGATTATCTTTTGTTCATCAGCTTCGATTTTATATGGTACAAGCTTATAAAAATTAAAATAGGATTTGTTTAAGTAATAAAGCAAAAGTAAAGATATTATAAATGGAAGCAGTAACAATAAATTATTATCAAGATTTATTGCCAGAGATATTAAATAGAAAACAAGTAAAACAGATACAACAAAATTTGCGTACCTGTAAATAAGTTTCCAAAACCACGAGTAAGTATAAATTTGCATAAAATTTTGTAATCTTTTTTAACAAATTTACTTAAGAGAATATAAAGGTTAAAACAAATTGCGGATAAATAAAAAAGGGCTCATCAGAGCCCTTAATTATCAAATAAAATCGCTTGCTAATTAATCTCTGCTCCAAGACCTTTAATCTGATAAATAGTTACAGGTCCTGTAACAGTTGATGGATCAAATGCTACGCCTTGTTCTGTTGCAACGTGTTCATAATATTCTAATGCTTCTTCCTTAGTGAGATTTATTTTATAAACCGTACCCTCAACAACTGCAGTTTTCCCCTTTGCTTCAACCGGGAATACGATATCTCCATCTTTAACTTTTATTTTGATCTTCTGATTTTCAGCATCGCTTTTTAATTCCATCCAACATCCAGCCATTGAACAAACATCAAGAATCTCACCTTCAACCAGAACTGTTTTGTCCAAAAATTCTTCAGGGTTTTCCAATATTTTTGAAATACTGGTTTTATCTTTTAGAGTAATTTCTCTTCCCAATTTTTCTGTTTGAGCGAAAACCGTAAGAGAAGTTATCATTAGCAGAAATATAATTAGTTTATTCATATCATTTCCTTTTGTTGATTAAAATTTAACAGTTATTTTATCTTTGAATTCTATTTTAATACCCTTTGCGTCGCCGACAACTTCTTTAAATTCTTCCATTGATTCGGGTTTTTTCTTTTCAAGGTTTTTCATTACTTCTTTGTTTTTTATTAACTCAGTAAAATCTACTTCAAGCAATGTTACAGTATTGCCCTCTACAAAAGAAGCGTCAGTTTCATCAATGTTATTATTAAAGTTAATTATTGCAGAAATTTTAAGTCCATTAAACATATCAGTTATTTTTTCCAGTTCCTGATTTTGAAAAGTTGAATCTTCATATTCGGAAGTATCCTCCATATCGCTGCTGCCATTATCTTCTGGTTTTGGAAAATCAACTTCCAATAATGCTGGATTTCCCTTAGAAAATTTAAATTTTATAAAATCATTGTTTACAATTGTATCCTCAGATTCTGTAGCATCTTCTCCGAAAGGAACCTTGTTTTCAGGACTTGGGTTAAGCTTTATATTATTAATATCTGTAAAAGAATATAAAGCTTTAAAACCTTCGTAACCGTCAGTTGAAAAACTTTCGCCCGAAACATATTTAACTCCTTCTCCGAAATCAGAAACCCTTGATTTTAATCTGTCTTCATTAAACATATTAAACTCTTCAGTCTTTGAAGAATCGAAGGCTGCGATAAATTCCCGCATCATATTAATAAATTCAGTTTTCATCAGAACAGTTTCTTCTATTGTTCCGCTTCCATCCTGATTAAGATTTACTTTAGTAGCAACCTGCAAACAGCCGCTGAATAATGTAAGTGTTATAAGTCCGGCTAAAACAAATTTTATTTTTTTCATAACATTCCTTTATAAAAGATTACTTGCTAATTCAGCTAATTCGGAACGCTCACCTTTTTCAAGATTAATGTGAGCATATAATTTTTGTCCTTTAAATCTATCGATAAGATACGAAAGTCCATTCGATTGTCCATCAAGGTATGGATGATCAATTTGATAAACATCGCCGGTAAAAACAATTTTTGATCCTTCACCCGCACGTGTGATAATAGTTTTAATTTCATGCGGGGTAAGATTTTGTGCTTCGTCAACAATAAAGAAAATTCTTTGCAGGCTTCTGCCTCTTATGTAAGATAATGGTTCTATAACAAGCTTTTGATCCTTAACCATTGCATCAATAGCAGTATGCTGTTTATCGTGTTCAGGAAACTGATCCTGAATAACTTTTAAATTATCCCACAAAGGCTGCATATAAGGTGCAAGTTTGCTTTCAACATCTCCCGGTAAAAATCCAATATCTTTGTTGCTTAAAGGAACTATCGGACGGGCAATAAAGATCTGCCGGTAACTTTTTTTAACATAAAGTGCAGCAGCTAGGGCAAGTAATGTTTTACCTGTACCAGCTTTTCCTGTAAGAGAAACAAGTCTTATTTCAGGATTTATCAGAGCATCAACTGCAAATGTTTGTTCGGCATTTCTTGGAGTTATTCCATATACAGTAGTTTTATCGATCTTGATCAGCTTTTCCCGGGTTGAATTTAATTGAGCTAATACTGATCTGAACTGATTTTTCAGTATAAAATATTTGTTGGGAAAAGCCTCCCCGTTTAATTTTTTTAAAAGTTTATTAGGATTTACTTCATAAGGCGGATGAAACAAACTTAAAAGAACATCATCATCAAAATTTTCAATTATAGCTTTTCCGCTGTAAAGCTCTTCGATATTTTTTACCCTGTCTGTTGTATAATCTTCTGCAATTATTCCAAGAGCTTTTGCCTTCATCCTTAGGTTTACATCTTTTGTAACAAGTATAACCTGGGATTTATTTTTTAATTTAATCTGCCATTCGTATGCAACGCTTAACACACGATGATCGGGTGTATCATCAATAAAGACATCACGTATAGCCGGCGAAATTCCTTTGGAGATTGCGATACGCAGTTTTCCCCGTCCTTTGCCCATTGAGATCCCGCCATTAAATAAAGCAGATCCGGTTATTGAATCAAGTGTCCGGGCGAACTGACGGGCATTAAGATTAATAACCTGACTTCCGCGTTTAAATTGATCTAGCTCCTCAATTACTGTTAAAGGTACGATAACATTATTTTCCTGAAACATATTAATTGATTCTGCATCATGCAGTATCACATTTGTATCAAGCACAAATGTTTTAGGTTCTTTTTTTGTTTTAGAAGTCTTTTTTATCGGCATAATTTTGTGATTAGTTTATTTTAAAAGTGAAGACCACAATTAAAGGGCTGGCTAAATTGTAAAAGATTGTTAAAAAGTTATTGCTCAAAACAGCAGATGATTCCGTTTTTTTGATTCATGTGCAAAAATCTGAAATTGGATTATCAATATCAATTGAAATTTGACTAAATATTTTATTATTAGGAATCCTTCTTTGCCGGAATTGTTATTAAAAACTCGGTTCCTTTATTAATCTTACTTTTAACCTCAATCTTCCATTTAAGTATATCAATCAAATCCTTTACAAGCACCAATCCTAAACCGGTTCCGCTTTCGCCCATAGTTCCTCTGCCGGTTTGTGCTTCGCCAAGTAAAAAAATACTTCTTAGCTGAGATTCCTCGATTCCAATACCATGGTCTTTTACTGAAAGTAAATAATGATCTCTATTATCTTTTACAGAAATAAT
Organism: Ignavibacteriota bacterium; assembly: GCA_013285425.1. Taxonomy (GTDB): domain Bacteria; phylum Bacteroidota; class Ignavibacteria; order Ignavibacteriales; family Ignavibacteriaceae; genus IGN3. The sequence goes on along the minus strand of CP053447.1, from coordinate 2,875,509 downwards.
TATTTCACTTAATGAATTTGAAAATTTGATTGCATTGTTAATCAGATTACCGATAATGGTCTGTATCATAAACTTATCAGAGTGAATGACAATTTCGTTAGGAAGATCAGTAACTATTTTTATCTTTTTATTTTTTGCAGACTGCAGATACGGAGTTATTGATGACTCAATAACATCTGAAAGAATCAGATCTTCCGGATACATTTCAATTTTTTTATTAGAAAGTCGGGCCCATGTTAAAAGATTTTCAAGTAAAATTATAAGATTCTTTGATGAAACATTCATCTGGCTTATTATTTCTTTTTTATCCGAATTGCTTAATCTCTCAAAATCATATTCCAGCAAATCTGATATGTTAACAAAAGCTGCGATAGGATTTCTTAAATCGTGTGCAATTATTGAAAAGAACTTGTCTTTTGTTGCATTTAAGTTTGCAAGCTCATCATTCTTTTGACTGATCTCTTTTCTTTGAATGTTAATTTCTTCGTGCTTTATAAATAATTCGTTTCTGGTTTTAAGAATATTATTTCTGTTTCTTAAAAGCACCCAGATAAAAATGATTGATGCAATTGAAAATAATGAAATAATTAATGCAATTATTCTTTGAGAGCTTATAATTTTCTTTTGCAGTTCGTTCTCAACTTTTAGTATCTCAGATTCACTCTCAACTCTTTTCAACTCATGTTTTGCCTGAAGATCGGCTATCTTTTCAGTGTATGATAAATTGAACAGGCTGTCACTAATTGTTTTATACTTTTGATGATATTCAAAAGCTTCTTTGTAATTATGTCTCTTTGAAGATAGAAGAGCTAATTGATTATAGATTATACTCAGGTCAGAAAGTGAGTTTAACTCATTTGAAAGCTGTAAAGCTCTCATTAAATAATCTTCGGCTTCATTGAATTTATTTACAGTTAAACTAAACCTGCCCAAATCATTAAGTGAATGGATTATCTCAAGTTTAAAATCAGTCTTTTCAGCAAGCAGCAAAGATTCCTTAAAATATTTTTCGGCTTGATTATAGTTTTGTTTTTCAAGTTCAATTTTTCCCAGACTGGAATATGCCCATATTAAACTTTTTGTGTCATTAGAAGCCTTTGAATTTTCAAGTGCCTTTTTAATAAATTCTTCAGCTTTTGCGTGATTATTTAATGTTAAATATACTTCTGCTATATAACTCTGAAGTAAAGCAATAGTAGCTTTATTATTTTCATTAACTATTTCTAATGCTTCGTAATAATATTTTAATGCGTTGTTCAGATCTCCTTTGTTATCGTAAGTAACACCGATATTCAGAAGGGTATTAACTATTGTTTCATTATCACCTATCTTCTTTGCATAATCAAGCGATTGAAAGAAAATCTTAAATGTTTGTTCAACATTGCCCTTCAGATTCTGATTTATTGCCTGTGAATTAAAAACTTTAATCAGGCTTAATGAGTCTTTAAGCTCTTGATAAATAGGTATTGCCAATTCATATTGCTTATCAGATTCCTCAATTTCGCCAAGATGCCACAGGGCAACACCCTTATTAAAATATGCATCAGCAAGAGACCATTCTGCACCAGATTCCTGTGCAAGTTTAATTGCTTTATCAAGATATTGTATTGCTTCTTTAGGATTTTCTGACGATAAGAAATATCCCATTTCAATCAGCAATCTTATCTTTTCCTTTCCTTTTGCAGTAGATAAAAGAGTTTTCAATGAATCAACTTCTGACTGAGTGAAAACTGTTACAGATGAGATGAAAAGAAATATTAAGATTGTCAGAAAAATTATTTTAGCTCGATTAATTAAACCCAAAATACTGCCGATAATTTTCTATAATATTATTTTTCTTTATTATATTCTTGAAAGATTGTTATATATTTACAGACAAAAATAACGATGCCTTTGCTCAAAAACTATTTTATACTAACCTTTGGAAATAAAAGATAAGCCGCCTTTGGAGTGGCTATTTTTTTAAAATTGAATTTTTATTACCGGTAATTACAGATTGTAATTGAAAATATCTGAATGGACTATGACTAAACGAAAAACAAAAGCAAAACTGATACTTGAAGATGGAAGTGAATTTTCCGGATTTAGTTTTGGATATGAATCAAACACTAACGGGGAAGTTGTTTTTAACACAGGTATGGTTGGCTATCCCGAAACAATGACGGACCCATCGTATAGAGGACAAATTTTGGTTTGTACTTTATCCACTGATTGGCAATTACGGAGTTCCCTCCAGAGAAAAGGAATTTGGATTATTAAAGAATTTTGAATCAGATAATATTCAATGCCGCGCTTTAATAGTTTCAGAATATTCTTATAAACATTCACACTGGAATGCAGAAAAATCTTTATCCGATTGGATGATTGAGGAAAAAATTCCGGGTATTTACGGAATTGATACAAGAATGCTAACAAGAAAATTAAGAGATAAAGGAACAATGCCCGGGAAAATTGTAATTGATGAAAACTCGAATATTGATTTTCAGGATCCCAATAAAACAAATCTTGTTGGTGAAGTAAGTGTAAAAGAAGTAGTGGAATATAAAGCAGGTAAACAAAAAATTGTTCTTGTTGATTGCGGGACAAAAAACAGTATTATCCGCGCCTTTATCGGCAGGGGTATTTCGGTTATCAGAACTCCTTACGATTACAATTTTACAGAAATCGAAACCAATGGAATTGTTATTTCAAACGGTCCCGGTGATCCTAAATTAAATACTGCCACAATTGAAAATGTAAAAAAAGCATTTAAACTTGAAAAGCCTGTTTTAGGAATTTGCCTCGGTTCTCAGATTCTTGCATTGGCTGCGGGTGCAGATACTTATAAACTTAAATATGGTCATCGCGGGCATAATCAACCTTGTAATGAACTTGGAACAAAGCGCTGCTATATTACTTCACAAAATCATGGTTATGCTGTCGATTCAAAAACTTTAACTGAGGATTGGCGTGAATGGTTCATTAACGATAACGATGGAACGAATGAAGGTATTATTCATATTTCAAAACCATTTTTTGCATCTCAGTTTCATCCTGAAGCTTCTCCCGGACCGGATGACAGCGAGTTTATTTTCGATATGTTTGTCAGAGCACTTAAATAGTAATAATCTTATCCCAAACTCGTTACGGGATATACAACAAAAAAGAAAAATGCTGAAACAAATTCAGCATGAATCAATGATAAATTCTGTATGATTAAAAAAGGAAAACCCAAAAAAGTTCTAATTCTTGGCAGCGGCGCATTACAAATCGGACAAGCCGGCGAGTTTGATTATTCAGGTTCACAGGCAATTAAAGCCCTTAAAGAAGACGGAATAGCAACAGTTCTTGTTAATCCGAATATTGCAACAATTCAAACATCAGAAAACTTTGCAGATAAAGTTTACTTTGTTCCGATTAAAACTGAGTTTGTTGAAAAGATAATTATTAAAGAGCAGCCCGATTCTATCTTATTACAATTCGGCGGTCAAACAGCGCTTAATGTTGGTGTTGATTTGTATGATAGAGGAATCTTAGAAAAATATAATATTAAGGTTTTAGGAACATCGATTGATACAATTAAGGATACCGAGGACAGATTATTATTTGCCGGGCGTGTTACTGAAATTGGTCTGAAGGTTGCCAAAAGCAAAACCGCTACAAGTGTTGATGAAGCTGTAAAGGCGGCAGAAGAAATTGGTTTTCCTGTAATGGTCCGTATTGCTTATGCTCTTGGAGGATTAGGTTCAGGAATTGTTAACAGCAAAGAAGAATTGATTGAAAAAGCAAGAAGAGCATTCTCATTTACTAAACAGATATTAATTGAAGAATCACTATATGGCTGGAAAGAAATTGAGTATGAAATTGTACGGGATAAATATGATAACTGCATTACAATCTGTTCGATGGAAAATATTGATCCGATGGGAATACATACCGGAGATAGTGTTGTTATCGCTCCGGTTCAAACACTTTCGGCAAAAGAAAATTTTAAACTACGCTCAATTGGTATAAAACTAATCCGCCATCTTGGAATCATCGGCGAGTGTAACATCCAGTATGCACTTAATCCTGACTCGGAAGATTACCGTATAATTGAAGTTAATGCACGATTGAGCCGAAGCTCCGCACTCGCATCAAAAGCCACCGGTTATCCGCTTGCTTTTATAGCAACAAAGCTCGCACTTGACTATGCACTGAATGAAGTTGCAAATATTATTACTCAGGAAACATCAGCTAACTTTGAACCCACACTTGATTATGTTGCATTAAAATTTCCTCGCTGGGATTTACAAAAATTTCAGCAAGTAAGCACATTGCTTGGCTCTGAAATGAAATCAGTCGGCGAAGTAATGTCTTTGGGAAGAAGCTTTGAGGAGGTTTTACAAAAAGCTGTTCGTATGCTTGATGTAGGTATGAATGGATTTGTTGGTAATAATATAAGCTTTAACAATCTCGATAAAGAATTAGCCGAACCTACCGACAAAAGAATTTTTGCAATTGCTCAGGCTCTGCAGCAGGGATATTCTGTGGAGAAAATTCACCAGCTTACAAAAATTACAAAATGGTTTTTGTATAAGATGAAAAATATTGTTGATCTTCAAATGGAAATTGCTGGTAATAAACTGACTTCCATTGATTATGAGCTGATGAAAGAATTAAAGCAAACCGGGTTTTCAGATATTCAGATTGCACAATCAGTAAACTCCACGGAATTGGAAGTAAGAAAGTATAGAAAATCGTTAAATGTTATTCCTGTTGTAAAACAGATAGATACAATGGCTGCAGAGTTTCCGGCACAAACAAATTATCTTTATTTAACATATCATGGGTCAGAGGATGATATAATGCCGGGAGAAAAAGATCAGATAGTTGTTTTGGGAAGCGGTGCTTACCGGATTGGTTCATCTGTTGAGTTTGACTGGTGCTGCGTTAATGCAGTTAATCAGGTAAATAAAAGCGGTTACAAATCCATAATGATTAATTGTAATCCTGAAACCGTAAGCACAGATTATGATATTTGCGATAAGCTTTACTTTGAACAGCTGACTTTTGAAAGAGTCCTTGATATTTATGATAAAGAGAATCCAAACGGCATAATTGTTTCAATGGGTGGTCAGGTTCCTAATAATCTTTCAGTAAAACTGCATAATGCCGGTATCAAAATAATCGGCACTTCTCCAGAGCAAATTGATAATGCAGAGAGCAGACATAAGTTTTCAAAAATACTTGATGAAATTGAAGTTGATCAGCCTGAGTGGAAAGAAGTTACCAAGTTGGATGATGCAAAAACTTTCGCAGAAAAAGTCGGATATCCTGTTTTGATAAGACCAAGTTATGTGCTTAGCGGTGCTGCAATGAGTATTGTGCTTACAGAAGATGAGCTTGAATTTTATCTGAAGAAAGCAACTGAATTGAATACAGAACATCCGGTTGTTATTAGTAAGTTTATTACCGATGCACGCGAGATTGAAGTTGATGCTGTTGCAAATGGAGGCGAGCTGTTTTGTTATGCGATATCAGAGCACGTTGAAAATGCTGGTGTTCATTCAGGTGATGCTACACTTGTTCTGCCGCCGCAGCGGACATATCTTGAAACAATGCGTAAAGTAAAAATAATTACAAAGAAGATTGCCGGCGCATTAAAAATAACCGGACCTTTTAATATCCAGTACATTGCAAAAGATAATAAGGTTAAAGTTATTGAATGTAATCTACGGGCATCAAGGAGTTTTCCTTTTGTTTCCAAAACACTAAAAATTAATTTTATAGAGATTGCTACAAGATTAATGCTTGGTGAAAAAGTTCCGCATATTGATAAATCTTCATTTGACCTTGATTATGTGGGAGTTAAAGCATCTCAGTTTTCTTTTACAAGATTAAAAGGCTCTGACCCGGTTACAGGAGTAGAAATGTCATCAACAGGAGAAGTAGCCTGTCTTGGAGATGATTTTAATGAAGCATTTTTAAAAAGTCTTTTTGCAATCGGTCAAAAAGTACCGGCAAAAGGTGTTTTGCTTTCCACAGGTACACCGAAAAACAAAGCTGAACTTATTGATGAGCTAAAAGTTTTACAAGCAATGGGATTAGAATTCTATGGTACAAAAGGCACTTCGGATTTCTATAAAGAAAATGGCGGAATAGATATTAAAGTATTGTTTCGCCCGCTTGATAATCAGGAACCCGGTATATTAAGTTATATGGCAAATGGTAAAATTGATTTAGTTATTAACATTCCCAAAACAACTGAAAAGGTTGAACTGGATAGCGATTATATTATCAGACGAAAAGCAGTTGATCTTAATATTCCGCTTTTTACAAATGTTCAGATAGCTAAAAGATTTGTTAAAGCATTAAAGAATTACACACTCGAAACACTTCCGGTTAAGAGCTGGGATGAGTATGAATAAAGATTATTTAAAAAGTACTTTTATCTTTAAATCAGGCTTGCTCTGTCTTTGAGAATTTACTTAAAAGATATCCTTACTTTGAATAGATATAATTATGAAGTACTTCTACAGTTGTTCTGCAATGATGAAGATCAATCTCAAGCAGATCACGCACAGAAAGCACTCCGGCTAGTTTCTCATTATCAATTATCAGAATATGTCTGATTTTTGCTTCTTTCATTTTTGCAAGAACTTCTTCGGTTGATTCATCAATTTTTGCAACTATAAGATTAGTGCTCATTACATCGCTTACCAGTGTAGAGTTTAAATCTTTTTCTTTGGCTATAACTCTTTTAACTAAATCGCGTTCTGAAAAAACACCGACAAGTTTATCATCTTTCATAACGGGAACAAGTCCAACCCCTCGGTTAGCCAATTTGCTTACTGTCTCTTTTACAGTTGAATCAGACTGGACTGTAAAAATATCTCGACCTTTTAAAATCTCTCTAATTGATTCCATTTCCAGCTCCTTATAAAAAATGATGGTTATTTAATGGCGAAAGTAAAAAAATATTTGACATTTACAAATAATTAATTGATCCCAAATTGTCTGATTATTAAAGAAAAAGACAAATAGTCTTTGCGCTATTATTTGAGATAGTTAATTGAAAAAGTCATTTCTTAATCTTATTTGCAAATATTGGATTTCAAGATAAGTAATAAAGAAGGTAATTCCGATTGGTTAAATTTCAGTTCTTCTTATAAAATCTTCAATCACTTTATCGGAGGAAGTAACTAAATCTTCAGGTTTACCGGTAAAATAAATAACTCCTTCGTGCATCATTGCAACTTTTTTTGCAACATTTTTAACACTGTACATATCGTGAGTTACAACTATTGATGTAACTTTTAGTTTATCTGCAAGATCTTTGATAAGATGATCAATTGAGTCGGACATAATAGGATCAAGTCCGGTGGTAGGCTCATCGTATAAAATATAATTTGGATTTGTTACCAATGCACGAGCCAATGCGACTCTTTTTTTCATACCGCCTGAAAGCTCAGAGGGTTTTAAATTAAGAATACCTGTTAAACCGACAAGCTCTAATTTTTCATTTACAATTTTGAGGATATCATCCTTTGTATATCCGTTTTTGGATTCAACAAGCGGCAGTGAAACATTTTCATAAACAGACATCGAGTCAAACAGTGCAGAACCTTGAAAAAGAAATCCGAAATTTTTTCTTAATTCATATAATTCTTTCAATGAAAGATCGGATACAATTTTACCCTCAACTTTTACAAACCCGGAGTCTGGTTCTAATAATCCTACAATGTGTTTTATTAAAACACTTTTTCCGCAACCGCTTCTGCCGATAATAACAATTGTTTCACCGGCTTCAATTGAAAGATTAACGCCTTGTAAAACTTTCTTGCTTCCAAAGCTTTTGTGTAAATCACTTATTTCAATCATAAAACAAAATTTGTTAACTGGACAAAAATAAATAAAAAGTACTATTTATAATCAGAATATTTATTTAGCCCCAAAATAAGTTTTTGATTTATTCATATTGAATATTATGACATAGTCAAGCTGTTTTTATTAATTCTGGGTTAATAGTTTTATAGTTTTCAGTGTAAGCAGTTCCAGAATTAACAACGGTAAAAAGTCAAACTTAGTTGAAAATAGAGACTCCATCATTTATTAAGCTGCTTTCTTTTGTTTAATCTTTAATTCTGTTTTTAATGCTGTTCTTAGTAACTGTAATTTTTCATAATTATTTACCTTTCTCATTCTTTTTTCTATCTGTAAAAGTGCTGCTGCCATCCATCTGCTTCGCATTTCTGAGTTCATCCATCTCTTTACTCTGCCCAGGTATTTCTTTAACTGAGAATTTAAGTTTTCTATTAAATTTGTGGTCGTAAATGATCTGCCTAACTGTTCTACTAACCCTAAACGGTGTATGGTTAATGTTTCCTCTAATCCTTCTTCAAGCGATCTTGCAGCACTCCGGTTAATTTTCATTAGTTCAGTTATTATTTCCTTTAGCTTTCTGCTTGCTGTTTGATAATCAGGTTCACTATAGGCTCTTTGCAGCTTGCCTCTGTAATTGTTTTGCTGCTCTTGACTTAAGTAACTGAGAACATTTTCTCTCTTATGCCACTGGCAGCGCTGTACTAAGGCATAGTTCCCGAATGTCTCATCAACTGCTTTCCTTAATCCCTTTGAACCATCCAGCAGTGTTAGTATCCCTTCTGTATACTTGAAATTCCTCTTTAGTAAATCTTTTAACAACCCTTTTACTGCTTTACTGTTTTCTGTTGTTGTCTGGATAAAGCCCAATGGTATCTTTTCTCCGCTCATTGTTATTCCAAGTGCTATTACCGTGTTTTCTTTTGACAAATATTTTCCGTCTATTACTATGGCTATAAAATCATATAATCCCAAATCCCGCTTTTCAAATTCTTCTAATGCCTTTGTGCTTTCTTCTATAAAGGCTTTGCTTACTGTTGATTGACTCAATCCAAAGCTCTCTACGCCCATCTTTACTACTTCCTGATAATCGTGCTGACTTAAGCCTAAGATTATTTTTTTCATCAAACTTTCTGATGGTAATTCTATTGACCTTAGTTTTTGATATCTCTCCGGACTTTCGGTAATCAAACTCTGATTATCGTGTATCCTTGGAACCTTTATTTTTACTTTTTCTTCTCCTACTCTTATGCTGCCCGGATTACTGCCCCAGCGGCTATATCTGCCTGATGATGGCTTCTCTCTGTCATATCTTATTCCTGCTTTTTCTTTTACTTCTTCTTCCATCAGTTGATTTGCCAATATTTTGGCTATCTCCAGAAAATTACCGAACAAACTTAGTTGTGTTTCTAAAGATTGATTCTTATACCAATCAAGATTTTGTTTTAGATTTTCCTTAATTTTCACCTTGAGACTCCTTTTAATTGTTTTTGTTTTTTTTTGTTATTACAAAATTATTAATTATTTGGAGTCTCTTTCTTTTTTTAATTAAACTTTTTCAACTAAGAAGTAATTTATACCTTAACAACAGCACAAATTATTTTTAATAGTTTGTTTTCAATATTGTTTAGTATTAGTCTTTTGTTTTTTCCTTCGGCAAGCTTGCGAAGGAAGTATTTCTTAAAGTTTTGGTTATGTGTTCTTACAGATAATGCAGCAAGGTAAAGAAGTTTTCTAATCTTAGCCGGTCCACACATTTTTGATCTTGGTGGTTTGTGTAGTGATGTTCCGCTAACTTGTTCATAAGGGCATATTCCAGAATAAGCAGCGATATGTTTGTAATTAAGGTGCTCTGTAAAGCCATTTGTTAAAACAAGAAGATTTGCAGCCAAAAGTAATCCAACTCCTAGGGACAGATTTGGCCAATGAAATTTTGTTCTTAAATGAATCGTCTTTATCGATTAAGGTTTTTATTTCAAGATCAATAAGTTTGATATGTTCTTTGAGTTTATTGATAGTTTGCTCGTATATCCGGTTAGCCAGTGGAGTCTGGTAATGTTTGTGCTTTAGAGTTTTAAGAGCACTTATATTGGCAATCATTTGAACACTAAGATGCTCACGAGTTGTTAAAAGCACCTGTATTTGCTGAAGAATCTCGTTGCCGGGTTTCCAAATTGGAAGTTTATCAGAATATCTGTAAGCATATTCTGCGATGGCTAAGGCATCAATAAAGTCGTTCTTTCTTGGTGAGTCTTTGGTCTTGTTCTTTATTTTGTGTGGGGCTTCAATGGAGATAGCAAATCCTTTAGAAGCTAAGAAGTAAGAGATGCTTTCAGAATAAACACCGGTTGCTTCCATACAGACGATCGATTCAGATTGTTTTATGTTGTGCTTAGAGAGCAATGAAAGTAACTCATTAGCACCGTCAATGCTGTTTGAGAACTTTTGTGTAGAGAAAACAAGATTATCAGGACTGGTAATACAACTGGCAGAAAAATCATCTGCCGAAATATCAAAGCCAATGAAGTATTTTATTGTTTGCATTGTTCTTTTAAATAAAACACCCAGTGTGGTATGAGCTTACTCCATTTTAATAATATTGAATATGAAAATATTATTTAGCTTTAACCACCAAAGAGCCGGGTCTTAATCAATGTATAGATTTTCCTTGAGCGAGTCATAGACTTAATCGGTTCTTTGGGTATTTTGTTTTAACCTTATTTTGTTATTTAATGTTTTTTATAAAATTATAATTAATAACTCACTAAGTCTAATGGAACGGAACCAGCAGAAGTTATGCAGGTATCAAATGAAATTTATTTCAAAAGTATTGAGCTAATTAAAAACCGTAATTCCTGAGCAATCCTCATTTTGCTGTTAGATTGACTAACTGTATTTTTCAATCGTTACGGTTATTTATTGTTCATTATTTCTTAGTTTGTCATATTCAATTTTCAAAATATATTATGGAAAAAGTATGTTTAGAAAAGAAATTTATATCATTGCATTTTTGTTAGCGGCTGCGTTTAATCAGGCTCAGATCAGGTTTCCATCTTATTATTCACAGAATGATATGGAATTTGCAACTCCGGGAACTATCCTGTTCAGCTTAGGAGGTTACAGTAATCCTGCAATATTAACATTTACAGAACAGCCGAACTTACTTTTTACCTGGAATGATCTTAATGCAGATTTTAATGATTTCAATAATTACAGCTTGTTTGCTTCTATGCCGTATTTTAGTTTTAGTCTTGTTGATAGAAAGGAAAGCAGCTATTCAATAACTGATTACAAGATATCTACTGCGTATGGTTCTTCCTCATTTAGTTTTGGCGTCGGTTATGGCTGGTCTTCTGGTGATTTAACTTATTTTGACAGATCCAATCTTCTTACAATAGGAGCTATTTACAGACCTGCAAACTTTTTATCTTTAAGCTTAATCGGGAACCTGCCGGCAAATAATGAACGTGAAGGAATTATTGGAATCGGATTAAGACCATTTGGTAATTACAATCTTACTTTGTTTGGAGATTATCTCTTTACTCAGGATACAATTCCGGAAAATGTTAATTGGAGTGCAGGTGCAATATTTGAGCCCATTGATGGACTGAGAATTATCGGACGATACTTTGAAGGAAAAGTTTTTAATGTTGGAGTGCAGCTTGGTTTCGGATCATTAGGCTTATCAACAATTACTCATTTTGATAACGATGCAAATCGCTCTTACAATACTTATGGCATAAGACTCGGTGCAAAGGACAGAAATTTACTTGATGTATTTAAAAGCAGTAACTCCGTTGTTGAAATAAATCTGAGGGGCGGATTAAAATATCAGACGTATAAATTTTTTGATAACTCTAATACTCTTTTCGATATTATTGAGCAGCTTGATGCGGTGATTAAAGATAACTCAGTTACAGGAGTTGCAGTTAATCTTTCCGGCGCAAATATCAATAAAGAGATGCTCTGGGAAATCCGTGAGAAACTCAAAGAGCTTAAGTCCTTCAATAAAAAAGTTTACATATATCTTGACCGTGCGGGAATTGACTTATATCATTTTGCTTCGGTTGCTGATAAGATTGTTCTTGATCCGATGGGAACTATTTCTTTAGAGGGATACCTTATGGGACGTACCTTTTTTGAAAGGTACTCTTGACCTGATTGGAATTGGTTTCCGCGAACTAAGATATTTCAAATTTAAATCCGCTTTGGAAAATCTTTCACGCGAGGATTTTAGTGAAGCTGACCGCGAACAAAGACTAAGACTTGTTGACGATAATTATAAATTAGCTCAGCGTGATATTTGTGAAGGAAGAAAATTTACAGCATCGTACTTTGATAAACTCGTTGATAGTAGTTTTATATTTTTACCTGATGATGCAATTAGCCTGAAGCTTGCCGATACACTTGCAAGATGGAGTGATATAGCTGAAGTAATAAATAAATATGAAATGAAAAACAGAAATTTGATTAATATCTCTGAACTCAATGAATTTTCATTGCCGGATGATTATTGGGGAACTAAACCTAAAATCGCTGTCGTTTATGCAATTGGCGGAACAAGTATGGATGATGGAATTAAAGCGAGAACATTAGTAAAGTATGTACAAGCTGCGTTGAGGAGTGATAATATTAAAGCGATTGTTCTGCGCGTAGATTCACCGGGCGGTGATGCTCTTGCAGCCGATCTTATTGCAGAGGTATTAAGAAAAGAAAAAGGTAAAAAACCTGTAATTGTATCACAGGGTTATGTTGCTGCATCAGGAGGTTATTGGCTTTCTATGTATGCAGATACAATTATTGCAGCTCCTAATACTATTACTGGTTCAATTGGAGTGATTGGTTCTTTTATTTTTAATAAAACTCTTAAACAGGATATTGGTTTATCAACAGATTTTGTTAAGAAAGGAAAATTTGCAGACCTGGGATTCGGGGCTGTACTTCCGTTGATTGGAATTTCTTTACCGGATCGTGATTTTACGGATGATGAACTCAGAATTGCTGAGAAGGGAATCAAGACTTTGTATAAAGATTTTGTTGGTAAGGTAGCTTTAGGACGAAAAAAATCTTTCGATGAAATTGAACAAATAGCTCAGGGAAGAGTCTGGTCCGGCAGTGATGGTTTAAATAATGGTCTTGTTGATGTTCTTGGCGGACTTGATACTGCAATTAAAATTGCATTACAAAAATCTGGATTATTAAATCAGGAATATGAAATTATAGAACTACCCGAACGAGGCTGGTTTGATTTTGGATCATTATTACAGAGCTTCTTCGGGATTGAACAGAAGTTAAGTGAAGATCCGTTTATAAGAGATCTAAAATTCCGTTTGCAGTACAACGGAATTCCAATGCCCCCTGCTTCCAATAGATTATATTGATGATAATATGTTAATCAGAGAATAACAATTTTATCTGCACTCAAAGAGTAATAGTAATTACTAATTCTTTAACAGCTCAATAACTAATGGTATTGCACTGGCTGCCCATTCAGAATTTTTTAGTGCCGATAATAATTTCTCTATTGGAAATCCTTTAGGAAGTTCATTCTTTTCGCGCAAATCATAAAAAACATGATGAACGCCTTCTAAAATAAAAACGGAGTCTGATTTCTTTGTCAGTGTTTCAAGAAGCGGTTTTATTGATTGTTTGCCAAGTTTAATAAGTCCTTCTGCGGCAATCCAGCGGATACCTACTACGTCATCTTCCAAAGCCTGAATTAACATCGGTATTGTAATTGAATCTCCGATCTCCGCCAATGTTTTTACAGCTTCCCAACGATAGATATGTTTGGGATAGGAAAGAAGTTCTGCTAAATAATCTACTGAGTCTTTTCCAATCTTTACTAATTCTTCACGTGCATTTTGTCTTTTTAATCCATCATTACTTTTCAGACTATCAATCAGTTTCTTTATTTCTGTGTCTTTTATTTTTTTACTTTTGTTTTCCATTTCTTAACCTTTAATAATTTTAGTTTTTGAATTTAATATCCCGATGATCTAATATCTTATAAATTTTTACTTTTAAAAAGTCAGTTATTAAAAAAGCAGCTAATGCATATCCCCATATAAATGAAGCCAGTTCCCATGAAATGGGAGAAATAAACAATCCATACACCGCAACTAAAGTAGCAAGAATTTTTGTAATAACAGCAGCCCAAAACATAGTTGCACTTGGTTTGATTGACCAAAAAGGACCGCGTGTTCTCGTCAGAAAAATTGTTAAGTGACCTGCAATTGCCAGTTTAAGAAAAATAAAAGTCTGGATTGAGTCCTTTGATAATTGAAGTATTTCCTGTCCGATATAAAAAATTCCGAATGAGCTGACCACTCCGAGTAAACCCAGAAAAGTAGCCATACTCAAAATAACTCTCATATCCCATTTCTCAGGCTCATTAGAATATTTCACATTATCGAAAGCAATAGCCATTATTGGTGCATCATTAAATAATGCAAGAAGCACAATCATTACTGCGGTTACAGGATAAAAATTGAACACAATAATTGTAAGTGCTATGAAAAAAAGAACGCGGATGGTTTCTGTTATTCTGTAAATTGCAAAACTATTCATTCGTTGAAATATTTTGCGGCTTTCTTTCAATGCATCAATTATCACAGAAAGACCCGGTAAAGTTAGAACAATTGCAGCAGCAGATTTTGCTGCATCAGTTGCTCCTGCTACTGCAATTCCCACATCAGCTTTTTTAAGTGCCGGAGAATCATTTACTCCATCGCCGGTCATCCCGACGATGTGTTTTGTTTCCTGAAGCAGCTCAACAATTTTATATTTATGTTCAGGAAAAACCTGAGCAAAACCATCTGATGTTTCTATAATTTTAATTGCTTCTTTTTCAGGTTTATCTATAAATGCAGAAGCTTCCTGAATATTAGTTTTTAGATTTACTTTTTTTGCGATCTGTTTTGCAATCGCAGTATGATCTCCGGTAATCATCTTGACTTTAACTCCCAAATCAAGTGCTGCTTTAATTGTTTCAGCGGAATCATCTCTTGGCGGATCAAACAGTGGAACCAAACCAACATATTCCCACTTGCCCTGATCATTAGTTCTTGCTGCACCGAGTGTTCTGAATCCATTTAATGCAAATTCATCAATCTGTTTATTGATAAGCTCAGATGTTTTTTCTTTATCAGAGTTTTCCAGCAGAGCTAATATTACCTGCGGCGCTCCTTTAGTGATCTTAAATATTTTATTATTCTTATCAGCAACAGTTACTTCACATCTTTTTATAACAGGATCAAAAGGTTTAAATTCTTTTATCTGGTACGATGAAAGTTTATCTGCCAGCGTATCAACAGATTTAGCTTTTTGTATAATTGCACTATCGATAGGATCCTTATCTTCTTCTCTTGATGCAAGTGAGGCAAAAAGTAAAACATCATCAGGAGAAAAGTTTTTAAATGATTTTATATCAGCAAGAGTCAGTTCGTTTTTAGTAATAGTTCCGGTTTTATCCGAGCAGAGGATATCCATACCTGCCATTTCTTCAATTGCAACAAGTTTGCTGACGATTGCTTTTTTCTTTGCTAAGTATGATGCTCCGACTGCCATTGTTACAGATAACACCGCAGGCAGTGCAACAGGAATAGCTGCAATTGTTAAAACAAGACCAAACTGCAGAGTATCTAAAAATGGTTCGTGTCTGTAAAACGATACTAAAAAAATAATTGAAATTATAAAGGCAGCAAGCACAATTAAGTAATGACTGATTTTTATAATTGCTTTTTGAAAATGACTTATCGTTTTAGCCTCTTCGACAAGCTTAGCAGTTTTACCAAAAAAAGTGTTTAACCCCGTCGCAGTAATTACACCATCCATCTCGCCTTGCTTTACTATTGAACCTGAATAAGCCATATCAGATTTATGTTTTTCAACCGGTAAAGATTCACCCGTTAAAGCAGATTCATCAATTGAAACATACTCACCTGAAAAGAGTTTAATATCAGCAGGAACAACATCTCCCAATCTTATTCTGACAACATCACCCGGCACAAGCTCTCTGGCAGCTATGCTATTCCACTTTCCATTTCGCTTAACCCGTGCATTAAGAGCAAGCCTTTGTTTCAACAGACTAATAGCATCATCTGCTTTATACTCCTGCCAAAAACCGACGATAGCGTTTAATAAAAGCAAAGCAAATATTATCCAGAAATCTTCCCAATGCTGAATTATTGCTGATAGAATTGCAGCAAATTCGATCATCCAGGAATGGGACCCCAGAAGTAACTTAGAATTTTTATAAAGGGATTTATCCTCTTTTCTTCTATCTCATTATAGCCGTAAAGTTTAATTCTTTCTTTTACGGATGATTCAGAAATTCCGGAATCAGCGGACTCAAATTTTTTAAATATTTCATCAACAGTAAGTTTTTTCTCCTCTTCATTACTTAAAATTTCTTTTTTCATTTTCTTAATCCTCTTTTATAATATCTGCAGTTAATAATCAAAGCGTAAACTTGTAATAATATTTTATAAAGATACTTTTATTTAAAAAACAAATTAAAAAAATCCTATTAAATCAAGGTAAAAAATAAAATGTAAATCAGATGTGATATCTAATTATGAATATATGGATGAAAATCCGATAATTAGAGAAAATTATTTTCTTTGAATCATTCAATGAAGATTTCTTTTCAATGACTGTCACTAATTCTATTTTGTTAAAAGTATTAAATAGTGTTTTAGCAATATAACATTTAAGAGGAGGATAATTTTCTTTACAGCTTTGTGCGTAATTGTTTGAATTTATCACTGTAAAAGTTAAGTTTAGACAGCGACAATAATTAGTCCAAGTCAAATATGTTTTTTCGTTAGCGGGTGAACGATGAAATGCTGTAGAGAATAGATGTCGAAGATTATTCTAAGGCAGACACAAGAATGATAGAACTACCAAATACAGACAAATATGCACAACTTATTTTTAGATATTACAATTTTCATATACTTCAAAAACAAATAGAATGTAGATACTTACCTGCTGGTTAATAGGGTTGACATTTTATGAGTTTTAGTGTTAGTCGTTTCGAATTGTCCAATTTTTTCAGTAAAGCTTTATAAAAAATATTTTAATTTTAATTCAAAGAACTTTTCTGACCAATATTTTGATTCCGAACTAATAAAGATACCGAAGTGAATTCAGAAGTAACCTTGATTAGTCCGGAATGGCAATTATAACAATTTTCAGAAGCCTCTATTAACTATATTATATAAATTTTACTTCATCAGGATCATCTTACGGGTTGCTGTAAAGCTACCTGATTTAATTGTGTATAAATACACTCCCGAAGTTAAATCAGAAGCATTAAATTTAATCTTGTGCTTTCCGGCTTCCATAAATTCATTAACAAGTGTTACCACTTCTGATCCGAGAATATTATAGATTTTTAAAGTTACATTGTCAGACTTGGCAAGCGAAAAAGAAATATCTGTTTCCGGATTAAATGGATTCGGGTAATTCTGTGAAAGAGAATATTCTTTAACAATATTAAAGTCCACCTCCACCGCATCAAATATTTTTACACTTCCGTCAAAGTCAACTTGTCTTAATCTGTAAAAAGATTTTCCTTCAACAGGATTCACATCTCTGAAGCTGTATGTTGATCTTTCTATTGTAGTTCCTTTACCGTTTACGAACCCTATTTTTTGCCAGCCGGCATTATTGTTAACAGATCTTCTTTCAATATCAAAACCCAGATTATTTGTTTCGGATGCTGTAACCCAGTTTAATAAAACATCATTGTTTTGCGGGATAGCTGTAAACAAGCTTAGTTCTACAGGCACAATTCCGTAAATAAGAATTCCAATATCATCAACATACCATCCATCTCTGTTAACTATATAATCAGACTTTAGTTCAAATCGCAGTTTAACCTGATTGGAATTATAGTTAGATAAGTCCATCATTTCATTTACCCAGGTGGATTGTACTCCGCTATAGACTGGCTGATTAGGCGGTTGAAATGATCCGCTGCCGGGTTTTGTATAATTTCCGGAAAGCGGATAGAATATACTTCCATTATCTGGTGAAACTTTAACTTGTCCGAAATCCCATCCTGATTCTATATCATATTTAGTCCAGAAAGATAGTTTTGGATGATTGTTGGCACTGAGATCAATTGGGTTTTTTAAAGTCATAGTTACAGTTGAACTGTTTGAATAATTTCCATTTTTACTATCTGTAAAAGATGTGGGTGCAGAGTGATATGAAAGTGTTGTGGCTTCCCACTTAGGACTTGAGCTTGGGGTACTTGTAACATTCCATAAGATTAAAGGATCATTAGTTGAATCAGCAAATGCCAAAACAGGTACACCAGTAATAAAGCTTAACGTATCAATAAACATTGGTATTCCGGATGAATACATTGTCAGAAACATCTTAACCTGAATATCCGCCTGAATTGTTTCTCCTAAAGTAAAAGAAAAATTCTGATTATTATTTATCATTGTTCTTGCAGGAACATTTCCAATATTAATTGTGCCCGTATTTACAGTGATAAGCAGATTGTCTGAACTAAGCGACAAAGAAATATCAGATGCATTATTCAATCCTTTGTTTTTTAACTTCGGAATAATCAGTTCAATGTTGTCTCCCGGATTAAAATACTGTTGTGAAAAGTGAGAATTAACTGGCTGAACAAAATCACCGGCAACATAAGCATAATATATATTTGGCATTAAGTTCTCGATTGCTAACGGAAAAATTTCAGGTTGACTTGGCCAGAAACCTGTACTCCCAACTTCAGGAGTCATTGCAAATATTTTTCCGTGATTTAACACTGTGTCACCGTCATAAAAATAATCATCGCTGTTACCGCGTGTAGCGTATCCAACTGTTTGCAGATCAGTTCCATATTGGTAATCATTATAAGCTGTCATATCCCTTGCGAATTCCCGGAAGGTTGCCGAATCCGGGGTTTCCATCTCCAATGCACCATAAGGGTAAATAAGTAAATTACTGTAAGTATGATAATTAAGAGCATTTTTAAAATATCGCGAAGACAAAAATTCTTTTAGATTATTTGTCTCAGGCTCGGAAAATGGAGCAGTTCCTCTGTATGTATCACTAGATGGTGATGTGCTCGATCCTCCGTTTGGTGCATTCCAATAAGCATACGGTCCGAAATTTCTGTTAAGATCAACTCCATAACTTCCGCCGTTATTCTTTCTGTTTTTTCTCCACATTCCACCGCCGCCTGGATTTGTACTTCTGTTGTATTCATATCCGTCGGGATTTAATACAGGAATAAAATACATTTCTCTGTTATTAACCAGATATTGAACAGAAGGATTAGTGTTATAATTTTCAAGCAGATAGTACATAAAATATATCATCTGCATCATACTTTGAGGCTCACGTGCATGGATAAGTGCTGTATATAGTATTTCAGGCTCATCTTCATCAATATCCGGATTATCAGATATCTTAACCATATACATTGGTCTGTTTTCAATTGTGCTGCCGATTGAAGTCTTTGCTGAAATAAGACCCGGATATTTTTGTCTCATACTATCAAGCTGTGCAATAACTTCAGTAAGAGTGTAGAAACCACCCATCGAACCAAATCCAAAACCTTCAACTCCATATTTCTCTTTGCTGTCTCTAATGAACGAAGCTTTCTCAGATTCTGTAAGAGAAGGAAGTTTTGAATAATAATCAAACCAGTCGTCTATCAATACTTCATAGCTAAAACTTGTCATTTGAAGTTTGTGAAAATCATCATCGCTTAAAAACACAGTAATCGCATTATCTTTTGTAAGGTAAGGATGGTCGAATTGCAAACCAATGTTCTGAAGCTCAGTAATATCCTGCAGAGTTTGAATTTTAATTTTAACTTCTTTGTAGTTTTGCGGCAGGGCAGCAGTAATCAAAAATAACGAGAACAAAAGTGTTAGTATATATTTCATTTTGTACCTTTGAGGAAAATGGATTTTTAATAGTTCTAAATTACATGATATTTTTTTAATCCTTTATATCTTTGCTAAAACATTTTTTTAATGATAACAAATGAAGCAGCTATTTTAAATAATTCTAATATTAAAGGATGTAATTATGAGTAAAATAACCGTCTATGAAAAGCCAACCTGTACTACTTGCAGAAAAGTAGCTAAAGCTTTTTCGGAACAAGGAATAGATTTTCAGAGAGTAAATTACTACATCGAACCGTTCAGCAAATCCTTATTAAAATCTTTACTGAAGAAGATGAATATGAAGCCATTGGAATTGATCAGGACTAAAGATGACTCGTATAAGAGATTAAAGAATGAAATTGAAAAACTTTCCGATGAAGAACTTATTGATCTTATGGTTAAAAATCCCGATCTGATTCAACGACCGATTGTTGAAAAAGGAAATAAGGCTATACTTGCAAGACCGCCCGAAAGAATAAAGGAGCTTTTCTGAAAATGGATTTATTCTTTTTCTTTAAGTAAAATTTCTCTGGATTTATTTAACTCGGTAACCCAATCATCAGAGGGTTTTGGATATTCTAATTTTAATTTTTCAAGAGTTTCAACAATTATTTCGCTAACAACTAATCTGGTAAACCACTTTTTATCTGCCGGAATTATATACCATGGAGCAAAGTCTTTACTCGTTGCATTGATAGCATCCTCATAAGCTTTGTGGTATTCATTCCAATATTTTCTTTCATTGATATCATCAGCAGAAAATTTCCAGTGCTTAGCCGGATCTTCAATTCTTTTAAGAAATCTTTTCTTTTGTTCGTCTTTAGAAACATTCAAAAAGAATTTTAGTACAATAGTTCCGTTTTCATGAAGATACTTCTCAAAATCATTTATTTGTTCATATCTTCTTTGCCAGATTTTATCATCTACGAGTTCAGAAGGCAGTTGCTGAAACTTTAGCAGATTATGTACCCTGACAACCAACACTTCCTCATAATGCGATCTGTTAAAAATTCCGATTCTGCCTCTTTCAGGAAGTGCTTTATTAATTCTCCATAAATAACCGTGGTCCAGTTCTTCTTTAGATGGCTGTTTAAAAGAATAAACTTGTGTCCCTTGTGGATTAAGACCGCTCATAACATGTTTAATCGTGCTGTCTTTTCCGGCAGCATCCATAGCTTGAAAAATAATCAGCAATGAATACTTGTTTGAAGCATAAAGCTTATCCTGAAGTCCGGTCATTTTATCAATATTTTCCTTTAAAAGCTCTTTTGCATCATCTTTGGATTTAATATCCGAAGTATTATTTGTGGAATAAGCAGAAAGTTTAATTTTACTATTCGCTTTTACCAGATAATCTGATGTTTTCATATTTAATCCATTATTAAGTTCAACAAATTCTCAAATTCTTCTATAAATTAAAAAAATTCAGCTATAAGACTAAACAAATCTTTGTTTTATCCGATAATAGTAAGAATGATTTTAATGAATATTAAATAGTTTTGTTTGATATTGAGACGTTAAATATTTTTTACTATCGCAATAATTACACGCTAAAAATGACTGAAAAGCAGAAAAAATGTGATAAAGATATGTTTTCAATCATTCAACATTCACAAGTTACTTGGCATAAGTGTTGTCAAAAATATATGGTTTTGTTAACAGAATTTTAAAACTAAATACAAAAAAGTGACGGATAAAATCAATAAAAGCATATCAGAAGTTCTACCAGATTTTTTCAGTAAAAACCAGGTTGATGAGTTCCAGTATATTTTCAATTCTTCATTAGAAAGTAAATCAAATACAGAGGTTTTTCAGAAAGAAAATTCCCTTGATTTTAAAGTTGAAGCTGGACTAAGCTACAGATCACAAATTGATCTACTGGTTACTTTTGCAGAAAACAAACTTGAGAGAGAAAAATTTCTTTCTTTGCTTCTTTACTTAGGGCAGGCTTCAATTACTAATGGCGAGTTTTCTGCTGCAATAGATGTAAATGAAAAGATTATAAATCTTACAAAAGATGACCGCAATATGGCGAATCTTGCTGCAAATGCTCATCTTTTAATAGGTGAGATTTACAGCAGACAAGCAAGCTGGCAAAATTGTCTTGAATCGATCAATATAGCAATCGGACTTTTCTCTTCAATAAGCGATGTTAAGGGAATTGCAAAATGTGAAAACTTGCTCGGAACTGTTTATGGCGATCTTGGAGATATTCAGAAAGCAGTTGAAAGCTTTGAGTCAGCACTTGAAAAATCAAATGACGAATTAAACTATACCCAAAAAGGAAAAATCGAGATTAATCTCGGTATTGTTAAGAGTATTAAAGGGCTATTTGATGAAGCACTCGTTTACTTTAAAAGAGCACTTGTTAATTACCAAAAAGTGAATGACAAAAAACGGATTGCTGAAATTCATCAAAATATCGGTATGGTTTATTTTAAAAAAGGTGATTATAAACTTGCACTAAACGAATTTGATGAAAGCCTTGCTCTTGGAATTGAAACAAATTATCAACAACAGATAGGAATTGTATATCTAAGCAAAGCTTCTGTTTATTCAAGTTTAAATGACTATTCGCTTGCAAATGCTTTTGCAGATAAGTCACTCGAAGTATCACATAAATTAAATGATAAACTTACGATTGCAGATGTTTATAAAATAAAAGGCATAATTCAGAAAAATGTTTCTAACTTTTTACTTGCGGAGAATTATTTACTAACCAGTATGCGTTTAAATGATGAAGCAGGTAATCAGCTAAATCTGGCTGAAACATATCAGGAGTTAGGTCTTTTATATAAACAGATGGATAAAATTACAGAAAGTAAAAGGTATTTAAATCTTGCAATGAAGTATTTTAAAGAAATCAATTCGGAAACAGATATATTGGCTATCCAAAAATTACTGGGCGATTTTTAAAAATAATGCCTGCACTAACGCAGGCATTATCAATTAATAAAACTAATATTAATTACCGAAATCAAATCCTTTTAAACCTTCAAGACTCCCAAAACTCGGCAGTGCAATTGCGGCAACCACAAGTCCAATAACAAAATAAATTATTATTGCAACTATTATAACGACTATCAGATAGCCGATAAGTTTATCCTGTGGAGTATCTTTCACTATCTTTAATCCTAAGTACATCAGGTACAAAGAATATAAACCTAAAATTCCAAGTATTCCTAAAATCGGAATAATGTTGAAAATTCCAGCTATCCACACTGCAGTGTAGGAATATACTGCTACCTTTAATGATGCATCCATATTTTTTGTAGAACCAAAAGAAGGTGCAAGAGCATCAATAATAAAAGCTATGAGATAAACGCCAGCAAGATTTAAAATATAATATACAACTGCATAGATCAATCCGCTCGTAACCGGAATTTTATAAGATCCGAAAGGACCTAAAGATATTCCGATTAGTGATTGACCTATAAAAGTAGCCACAACAGGAATCAGCGCAAGTATCATTGCATACTTTGTAAAAAGTTCTGCTGTTGTGGTTTGTTCATTCTTTATTACTTCCCACTCAGTTTTAGGTGTAATAAGAATATTTTTAGCACGTTCAACAAGATTCATATTCATCTCCTATAATTAGTTGTTTGATTCGTACCAATGTTTAATGATAATTATTGTTCAACTCCAAAATCCTTCCAGCTTTCAAGTTTACCAAAATCAATCATCTCAGCAGCAGCTTTAATCTCATTCATACTAACATTATTTCCATTTGCTTCAACAACAAATCTTTTTGCAACCAGAATACTTAACTCTCCATACTTATCCTGGTTATTGTATTTTTCGTAAGCTTTATTTCCTTTAAAGGTTGTTGTTTTTTCATAGCCGGTTTCATTTTCCTTATCAATATCAACCATATACCATCCATAAGCAGCTAAGCCTGATAAACCGGCGATGTTACCCATATCAGTAATTTTAAGATCAATTGATTGATTGTTTTGATCATCTGAATAATCTGCATTTGCAGTAGAGATATTCATTCCCATTGCTGCTACTTTTTCTCCTTCAATATCAGTTCTCTTCAGACTTGCAATTGCCTCAGGCAATAATGCTTTTAACTCCCTAAAATCTACCGGATTAACTTTTTTCCCCTCTGTAAATCCCTCAGATACCTCTTTCATTTTATCAGCAAACTCTTCCAGATCCTTTGATTTATTTGCAAGTTCGTCTATGGGAGCTTCTTTCTTTTCACCGCAGCTAAAAAAGAGTGTTGTAAAAAAAATGAGCAGATAAATATTTCTTTTCATAAATACTCCTGTTAAGTTGTTAAATATTACTGTCACAATTCATCGGATAAATCATTTGTTTGATTGTTAATAGAAAACTAAGAAAAATACTTTATCATCACAATAAGATTATTTGTTTTTAAATTTCTTAAAGAGCAACAATTAACATTTTAGAATGTAATCATTTAATTATTTGTTGTTAAATTGAAGTCAGTAAAAAAAATTTTAATGTTTTTAGGTGTTATATGATAAGTAAAGAATTATTAAATATTTTATGCTGCCCTGAAACTAAAGCAGATCTTGTTCTTGATGGCGACACCTTAGTGTCAGTTGACAAAAACACCAGAAGAAGATACCGCATTGAAGATGATATACCGATAATGCTGATTGATGAATCTGAGCAGCTTAGTTTGGAGGAATGGACTGAAATTATGAAAAAATACGGAAGAGAAGTATAATCTTTAATCACCAATACAATAATGAAGATTAAAACTTAAAAGAAATATTTTTTGTCCAGCAGGTGATAAATAAATTTAACTATATATGGATCCTATAAATATTATAATCGGTTTAAACATTATTGCTACTTTTAGTGCTAATATCGGAGCGGCAAAACAAGGGGTTAAAGAGAAGATAGGTGTTTTCAAAGATAAGCCGAAAACTTATCTTCAGACTTTACCGCTGTTATTATCTACAATTACTCTTGTTATTTTGATTATTAGTTTGTTTCAGGTTGGAACTCTGGAATACAAACAGGAAAATCAAATAATAAGAATATCCGGGTTGATTTTTTACCTGTTCTTTTCCTGGGTGCAGATATGGTCTGTTAAAACGCTTGGCGAAAATTATTCTCAGGATATTGCAATTAAAAAAAATCACAAATTAATTACTAATGGTCCTTTTAAAATTGTAAGACATCCTCAGTATTTATCTCAGTTTTTAATGGATATCGGAGCAGCAGTTGCAACATTAAGTTTTATACTTGCACCGATTGCGCTGATTCAGATTCCTTTTTTATTTAAGCGTGCAGCATTAGAAGATAAACTTCTCGAAAAGCATTTTGGCGATAGCTTTAAAGATTTTAAAAAGAAAAAGGGACAGATTTTTCCTTTTATCAGATAACGTGTGTAATGAAATCTTTTCTAATCATTTTATTAGTAGTATTCTCATTCCTTTCCTTTGGGCAGGATGGTAATAATGTTTTAATTGTTACAAAAGAAGGAATGAAAAATATTCCTGCGTATATAAGGGAAGGAACTGTATATTTTTCACTAAAGGATTTTGCCGATGCTCTTGTTATCAATTACTATTATAATGAAGATGCACAAAAAATCGAGCTGAAGTTTGACAGATATTCTTTAAAGGCTTCTGCAAAAAATCCGTTCTTTATATTAACAGAAAAAAACACATCCGTTCAAACAGTTATTCAGCTACCAACATCAACATATCTTATAAACAATAAAGTATTTGTTCCTCTTAAGTATGGTTTAAGCACTCTATCTCTGGCGTATGGTAAGGATTTGTCATTTGAAGCACCCAATAAAATTTTAATTGGGAAAGTAAAAGATGAATCAATAACAACAGAGACTACCGGAGATTTTAATATTACCGGAATTGCACTGGACGAGAAAGCCAATGGAACTTTAATCAGAATAAAATCCAATAAAAGAATTCCGTCTTATCATAGTGCTTTTAAGAATAATACATTAATACTGACATTCAGAAAAGTTAAAGTTGATGCTGAAAGAGTTAAGTTTATTGGTGAAGAAGGGGTGGTTAGAAAAATAGATGCAAAAAATATCGGCGATGATGCGGTTTTTGAAATAACGGTCAGTAAAGAGTACACAACAAACGAAGTTATTAACATTGAAAAAAGTAATGATCTTCAGATAACAATCCATAATAAGCTGTTTAAGAAAAATGAAAATATTAACAGGTTAAAAGATAAATGGGAGTTTGATGTAATTGTTATTGATGCCGGACATGGTGGTAAAGATGCCGGTGCAATCGGTGTAAATGGAGCAAAAGAAAAAGATATAAATCTTTCAATTGCCCTTAAACTCGGGAAACTGATTGAAGAAAACATGAAAGATGTAAAAGTTGTTTATACAAGAAAGACAGATATTTTTATTGATCTTTATAAGCGCGGTAAAATTGCAAATGAAAATAATGGAAAACTATTTATCTCAATTCATTGTAATTCAACTCCTAAAAAACCGACTGATGCAAATGGATTTGAAGTTTATCTGCTTCGTCCCGGCAGAACAAAAGAAGCTATTGCAATAGCTGAGTTTGAGAACAGTGTTATCCAATATGAAGAAAATCCTAACCGATATGAAAAACTTACTGACGAAAATTTTATCCTTGTAAGTATGGCACATTCATCTTATATGAAATATTCGGAAAAATTTGCAGAATATTTGCATAAAGAATTTGTAAAGCATCCCGGATTAAATTCACGCGGTGTAAAACAAGCTGGCTTTTATGTTCTGGTTGGTGCTTCAATGCCAAGTGTGCTTATTGAAAGCGGATTCCTTTCCAACTCGGGCGATGCAAAACATTTAAGTTCTGATTCCGGACAGCAGAAATTTGCTGAATATGTTTTTAACGGGATTAAAAAATACCGTGAGAGTTATGAGCTTGAAATGCAAAGCGAATAGAAAAGCTCAGTTAAATAATTTAATTATTCTTTTGCTGCTGAGGCTAAATTAAATATCCGTTTAATACTCGGGATATTTATTTGGAATTATACAACAAATTTTGATGGAAATTTTTTATGAAGATTTTTGCCGGATTTGTTATTCTTATCTCCTTGGGTTATTGTTTAATCTCCTGCCATAGCCAGGTAGTTTTTCCTGATTCTGCTCTTGGATTAGGATTAAAAGCTCATACCTGCACTGAAGCGTGGATTGAGATTCAAATCGGCAATAATGATAAGACCAGTAATATCTATCTGAAAAAAAACGGACAGATTATTAAAACAATAAATATAGGTCAATCGGACAGTGTAATTTATTTTGATGATTTATTGCCAAACACAAGTTACAGGTTTGATGCTTTTACTTATGTTGACGGAAAAGAGTTAAACAGCAACCCGCTCATTTTTACTACATTAGATACAACGAGTCACAACTTAATCTGGCAGACTTTTACTGTTGGAGAGCATAGCAGAAGTGTACTTAATGATGCGGCTGTAATTGATGAAAACAATATTTGGGCTGTTGGTGAAATTTATACTAATGATTCACTTGGCAGTCCGGATTTTGAAATGTATAATGCCTTAAATTGGAATGGTTCGAGCTGGGAGATGTATAAAATTCCATATACTTATCAGGGATCGGATTACTATCCAATTCAATCAGTTTGTGCTTTTAATGCCAATGATATCTGGTTTGGCGGAAATGGCATTATTCATTGGAACGGTACAGAATTTAAACCGGTTACAATTCCAAATGGTATTTGGGGTCCCTATCAAATAAATAAAATCTGGGGAAGCAGTAATAATGATTTATATGTTGCTGGCGGTAAAGGCAGTATTGCTTACTTCAACGGCAATAGCTGGTCAAAAATTGAAAGCGGCACTACATCTAATCTGATTGATATAAGAGGTACGCAAGATGGAAAAACAATTTGGATTTGTGGTGTTAATAATGATCATGGAGTTTCAACATTATTAAAGATTAAGAACAGTATTTCTCAGATAATATTTGAAGGCTCAAGTAATACACGTAACAACGGATATTATGTGGGACCAATAAGCAGTTTGTGGTGCGATAATGATTACAGGGTATTTTTAATGAACTGGAGCGGAATTTGTTTACAAAGAAATAGCGATAAACTATTCTTAGAAAAACAGATTGCTGCTTTTAGCAGTATGGGTTTAAGAATTGATGGCTCATCTTACAATAATGTCTTTACTTGTGGTCAAGGGTTACTTGGTCACTGGAATGGAATTAGTTTTAAAGAATATCAGGAACTATCAACTCCGCAAAGAATACTAATGAGTGTTAATACCAAATCAGATATCATGTGTTCAGTCGGGTTGGATTACAATGGTCCTGTTTACTCTAATGCAGTAATTATTATAGGCAGAAAGTAAGATTAGTCAGAAACTCTTACTTCATTTGGTAATTCATTAATATCACCGGGTCTGATAGGGAAGTGTTGCGAAAGGATTTTTCCGGCTTGCTCAATTCCGTTGATTATTCCTTTACAATATTCTTCCTGCTTAAAACTGCTTTTCATATCGTCTGCTATTTCATTCCAGACAGATTGTTTAACTTTTTCATTAATTCCTTTATCGGCAAGTATGCAAAACTCCTTTGCTTTAAAGATTATAAATATCAGTATTCCTGTTGCCTCATCTGTCTTGCTGATTTTTGCCGAAACGAATTCCTTTTCTGCAAGCTCCCGGACAGATTTTGATTTTTCGAACAAGCTTCGTTTTTCTTTTATTGTAATTACTATTTCGCCTGAGGTTTTCTTTTCAATCTCTCCAATTGCGGCTGAGATGCTTTTCAGGTTTTCTTCACTTAAATATTTGCTGATAAAATTTTTCGGCATTTTATATTATTCCAAATCTATGTTTCAAAATTCAAAAGTATTAGGTTAAAATCAAATTGAAAAAGATGGAGGAGGAAAAAGAAAAAAATATTTGTGAAAACGAACTAAGCGAGAACTATAATAAAGTTATATCAGAGGTTTAGCTGCCGTTATGCAAAGTTATTATAAGATTTGTCAACAGATTGATAGTTAATAATTAATGTCACGCTTCGAATTTTCTCAGCGTGACATTGAAGATTATC
The DNA here is from genome assembly GCA_013285425.1 of Ignavibacteriota bacterium. Lineage (GTDB taxonomy): Bacteria > Bacteroidota > Ignavibacteria > Ignavibacteriales > Ignavibacteriaceae > IGN3. The sequence goes on along the minus strand of CP053447.1, from coordinate 2,846,697 downwards.
TTTGAAAAAATCTCTGATAAAAAAATTATCTTTTCAGGACTGTAATATCACCGCCTGAAGTTATCGCAACTAAGGGATTTCCACCTTTATTAATATCAGCATCAATTTTAGTTTCGCTTAGTTTTTTAACTTCGTTTAAAGTTAAATTGCAATCAACTTCACCGCCTGAAGTTTTTAGTTCTGCTTTTGCGTTAAAATCTGCCGGAAGTTTAATATCAATATCCCCGCCGCTCGTTTTCAATTCGATTCCCTGATTAATACCAGTGTATTCCAATTCAATATCACCGCCGGAAGTATTTGCATCAATCTTTGCATTATTGCAGAAAAGATTTATATCTCCGCCAGAAGTTCTGGCTGAGAAATTTCCCTCGAATCTATCGCCCCAGATATCACCACCGGATGTCTTTAATTTAATATCACCATTAACACCAGCTACTTTAATGTCTCCGCCGGAAGTATTTACATAAACATTAAAACTGGAAGGAACTTTAATTTCAAACTTCAGATTAATATTAGAAAACCAATTCCAGCCGCTTTTTCTTTCTGCTTCAATTGTTACTTCTTCAGATGTTGCATTAAATGAAAAATTAAATTTTTCCTCAGCATTTTTGTTACCAAGAACTTTAACATACACTTCAGCTTTGTTCCAGGGAGTAATCTGAATATCTCCGCTGCTTGTATTCAATAAAATCTTTTTACCAGCCGCGATATTAAATGATTTTTCCCGAATGACTCTTTCATCTCCATCTCTTATAGTTGCAAAGGAGAGATTAAGAGCAGAGACGATCAATAGAATTATTATCGTTATTGCTTTAATGTTGGATTTCATGTTTATCTCCTGATTGTTTTTTACTAATCAAAAGTAAGATTTAATAATTAGCCGAAGAACAAATTATTTGTAGCCGGTCTTATTATCTGACTAAAGGAAAATATAAACAGATAATTTTGATTGATACAATTGCTGCTAAAATATCAGAATAATTTTTCATCAGCTTCATTTTTTTTCTTTTTCTATATCCGATGAATTAATAAATCCGATAACTCCGTGAGTCAGCAAAAAAAACGGCAGGATTAAAGTTAACAAATCTTTAACAGGAGGCAGTTTTGATTGATAAGCAGGAATAAACTGAAGACTGATAATGATAAGGATTAACATTATAGAAATAATACTCAAACTGTTAGATAAGACTTTGTAAAATATTTGAAAATAAGCAGCAGGATTTTTTATTTCTTCACGTTTCATGAAAACAGGACGCAAAGCAATTAAAGCAAGCGCTGTTATTCCTTTAGGTCCCATCAATGCAATTGAAATAATTGTGGTAAAGCCGACAAATATTTCCATCAAAAACGCAAGACGAAGATTCTTATATTTCATTAAATCTGACCCCGGGTTTATAAATTATTCCGCGGTTTTCATGTCCGTTCATCCTAACTGTAATTGGCTGATCAAATCTGAGATGTCTTGTAAAAGTAAGTTCTTCAACGGCATTCTGTTTTGAAAGCCACTGCCAATCAATAAACGAATTATTATCAGTATTAACTGTAAAATATCCCACTCTAAATGAAGTGAGGTTTTGAAAAAAGTGAGATCCCTGCGATGGTTCGACAGCAAAATCCTTAAAACTGGATTCAACAATAACAGAAGCGCCGGATATTTGATCCCACTTTACGGGAATTCCGAGCCAGGGATCAAGCGTGCCCCATCTTCCGACTCCAAACAAAATATAAGGTCTCTTTTCCGAAAGAAGCTTTGCGTTTAATCTGCTTATCTCCAAAACTACTTCTTTACTTTTTGCACGATTAAATTTTTCATAATCAACAACAACAATATCCAGTAAGCCGTTAACAGCTCCATTGCCAAGCACCTGTGTGCTGTAACAAATTGTTTCATCTTTATTTATCTCGCCAATTATCAATTCTTCACTTTCACGGCTTAGAATCATTGGTCGCATCTGAAGCATTGCAAACTCTTTTCTTTCACCAGCAGGCACTTCAAGATTAACTGCAAATTCTATTTCAATCGGAGTGCCCATTCCCCATGAACCAAAATCAAGAAGCAGATCAAGAATTTCCGGCAGCGGAAAAAGTTTGTGCTTTAGTATTGGTGCAAATGTTACTACTCTTATACCGTCTCTTGATAATCCATCATAAACGGCTTCATCTTCAGATGAATAAGTTGAGCCGACAGAATATAATGTTCCGTCTTTCTCTGAATCAGATAAATCGTAGCTTCTAACCAGCTGATCTTCAATACTTGGAGGATGATGCTCAAGTTTTTTAGTCAGGTCAAGAGCATAGAATTTTTGCTGTGCTGTTTTCAATGTTTCTTTTGTTGAAAAGAACTGAAGCATATGTCTTGGATATTTTGGACAAAACCTGATACAATTACCGCCGTCAACAACTGTTTTTCCGAGACCAAGAGCTGCTTGTGCAATTCCATCACCTGGCTTTTGTGGTCCGGTTGGATAAAAATTATACGACTTTGCGACTCCTGCAAAATCAGGATAAAATCTCTCCTGCCGTTTTGCTCCGACTAATCTTTGCACTACCACAGCCATCTTTTCTTCTTCTAATCTGTATGGAGATGATTTAATATAATCCTTAGCTCTTAAATGAAAAGTTGAAGCATATACGCTTTTTATTGATTGAAGCAATTCATCTAATCTGATTTCAATATCGGGATTGCTGTTAGGTATCATATAAGTTTCGTAAACTCCTGCAAACGGCAGAAACTGTGAATCTTCCAATAGACTTGATGAGCGTACTGCAAGCGGACAATGTGTAATCTCTAAAAACTCTCTTAGTTTATGTGTTATTTCTTCAGGAAATATTTTAGAATCGACAAACCTTTGTGTTAATATCAAGTCATCTATTTCTGTAAATGCAAAACTTTCCAGATTATTATCCGCAATAAAGTGATCAAATACATCGGTGCCGATAACAATTGCCGAAGGTACGCTTATTTCAACTTCATCAAACTTATGCTTAAGATTATAATTTGTCAGTAGTATGTTTATAAAGCCCAGTCCTCTTGCTTTACCACCAAGTGAACCTCCGCCGATTCTTGCAAAACTGTTTTTGGTATCGAAGATATCTTTATTAAAATCCAGGATAATTCCGCTTTGCTGTAGTTTTCTGTACTCCTGAAGTGAAGTCAGTAGTCTGTCTCGCAATCCCTGCACTGAACCAAAATCTGTAACTTTATGAGGTCTTAATTCATGTGCAAGATAAAATTCAGTTCTTGCTTTAAGCCATTTAGAAAAATGATTTCTTGAGGCATGATAAACAAGGCTTTCATCGGGAATTCGTTTTAGTGCTTCTTCTAACTGTGATAAATTAGTAGCTCTGAAAACTTCTTTTCCATCATTGTTTATAAATATAAAATCACCAAAACCAAAATTCTGAAGCATAAACTGTCTTAATTCCTGAAGCAATCTCGGTGAGTTTTTGTGAACAAATGCAGCATCTATCTGATTGGCTTTTTCTCTGAAGCTGCCATCACTTGATTGAAGTAAAATAGGGATATCTTCATGCTGTGCCTTTACTGCGCGGGCAAATTTGATTCCAGCTTCAGGATCTTTTACTCCATTATGTTTAAAATTTATATCGAGGATTAAACCAAGCACATCCTGCTGATATTTTTCATAATACGACCAGGCTTCTTCGTAAGTTGTACAGAGTAAAATTTTAGGACGTGCCCGCATACGCAAAAATTTGTGCGTAAGATTTATACCTTCTTTTATCAGCCGCTGCGACTGCTTGAATACTTCTGTGTAAATTATGGGGAGATAAGATGAATAAAATTTTATATTATCTTCCACTACTATGATTGATTGAACTCCTATATTTTTTGTATCGCTTTCAACATTAACCCTGTCCTCGATATATTTAACAATTCCGATTAATAAACGATAATCACCATTCCAGATAAAAATCCGTTCAAAAATTGAAGTGTCATAATTAGTTGTTAATTCTTTTCTTTCGCGGTTATCATAAGCAAGCAAAACGATTGGCAGATTTATTCCTGATTTTCTTACCATTCTTGCAAACTTTACAACATGCATATCTTCTATATGTAAAGTAGTTATAATAAGATCAAACGTATTTTCGGTGCTGAGCATTTCCAAAGCTTCTTCGCCTGAAGTAACATGGATAAGCTCAGGAGCAAAACTTAAGTTCAGAGATTGGTATTCCTCACGTACTAATTCGTAAAGTCGTCCGTCTTCTTCAAACAGATAATTATCATAAATACTGGAGACTAAAAGAATCTCGCGGATTTTATACCGCATCAGCTTCTGGAATTTTTTTACTCTAGAATTTAATACATCTTCAAAACTGTGCTGTTTAACTTTAGATGATCTGTTTTCCATAATACTTTCGGATGAGAATGTTTAATTGATAACTAAAATATAATAATTAGATTATTAGAATACAGTAACGCTTTATTGAAATATTATATCAGGAGACTTTTGAAAAATTGTTGTTAAGTCCATTCCATACTGATTTTTAAATCATTACAGCAAGATTCTGAAACAATCGGTCTTAACAGATTGATTGATAGTCCTTGATTTGCACTAATAAATAATTTTTGATGGTTTTAATTTTAACTATGTCTCACAGAAATTATATCACCATCTTTTACAATATATTCTTTTCCTTCCAGCCTCCACTTGCCAACTTCTTTAGCTTTTGCAAATGATCCAGCCTCAACAAAATCATCGTAATGCACAACCTCCGCACGAATAAACTTTTTGTAAAAATCTGTATGGATTTCACCCGCAGCTTCCTGTGCTGTCATTCCTTTCTTAATCGTCCACGCACGGCACTCATCTTCACCAACGGTTAAAAATGATTGTAAACCGAGCAAATCATAAGCCTGCCGGATTAGTTTATCCAGTGCAGATTCTGTAATTCCATAATCGCTCATAAAAACATTTGAATCCTCTTCAGAAAGATCAGCCATTTCTTTTTCAATCTGTCCAAAAAAAGACAAAGCTTTTGTGTTGTGTCCGAGTTTATGCTTTACAAGTTCGTTCATGTATTTCTCTGTATCATTAACCTGAGATTCGTCAAAGTTTAATGCAATCAACATCGGTTTTATTGAAAGCAGCTGATAAGTTTTTAAAATCAGCAAATCTTCTTTGGAAAAGTGATAATCCCGCAGCGGTTTTTCTTCCTGTAAAAGTTCGCTGCACTTTTCAAGAACCGGAACTTCACGTTTAAGTTTTTCATCCTGAGTTTTTAAAATTTGTTTTCCAACAGTCTCTAATCTTTTCTCAACGATTGCCAGATCAGATAGAATAAATTCTGTTTCAAATGAATTAATATCGCGCATCATATTAATACAACCATCAGGATGAGGAACAGCATCATTATCAAATAATCTAACAACCTGAACAAGTGCATCATTGGTTTTTACTTTTGCTAAAAAATTTCCTGTAAATTGTGTTGAACCTGAATCACCTTTTTGCAGTCCAACAACATCAACAAACTCAATTGTTGCATTAACTTTTTTCTTGGGATTAAACATTTCTGTTAACTTATCCAGTCGTGCATCCGGTACTTTTACAACTGCCTGATGCGATTCTGATTTAGCAAGTTCAGATGGATCGAAATGAGTTTTTGTTATTGTTTGAAAGAGAGTTGATTTTCCTGTAAATGGTAATCCAACAATTCCAATTTGCATTTATTCCTCTATCTTGATTATAATTTTCTTATTGTGTTTATGCAAATATACAAAGAATCTCTGCTTTGTTTTATTTAGCCCGCATTCACTTGTGTTACAATAAACTGTCCGAAGCGTGACTTTAACTTTCAAGGTCAGTCCTCGGCAATCCGCCGTGGCATACAGACTTAAAAATGAAATTGATCTTCGGTTCTCTTGACATTAAAAACATCAAATTCTATCTTGCGAAAGAAATTAAAACAATAAAATCTTGAACAAAAAACTTACATATAACAACTTTTCTTTTTCCGCTAATCATACCTGGCCCTGGCGCCGCTAATCTTTTAAATACTCTGAAAATCAATTTTACTTTTTAACACTTAGTTAATCACTAATTATTATTTCCATAATTTATTCTAAGGAGTGCTCTATGAGTAAATCAAAAAAGATTCTGTTAGATGAATCTGAAATACCGCTAAATTTCTACAACATTCAGGCTGATATGCCTAATCCAATGCTGCCGCCGCTGCATCCGGTAACAAAAAAACCAATTGGTCCGCAAGATCTCGCAGCATTGTTTCCAATGGAATTGATCAAGCAGGAAGTATCGCGGGAAAGATATATCGAGATCCCGGATGAAGTAAGAAAAATTTATAAACTTTACCGCCCAACTCCGCTTTACCGCGCTTTTGAATTAGAGAAAGCATTGGACACACCTGCAAAAATTTATTACAAGTATGAAGGTGTAAGTCCTGCAGGATCGCACAAACCAAACACTGCAATTGCTCAGGCATATTACAACAAGCTTGAAGGCGCAAAAGGTCTGACAACAGAAACAGGTGCTGGACAATGGGGCAGTGCTTTAAGTTTTGCTTGTCATAAGTTCGGATTAAGCTGCGAGGTTTATATGGTAAAAATCAGCTATGATCATAAACCGTATAGAAAAGTTATGATGAATACTTGGGGCGCAACTATAATTGCTTCACCAAGCAGGAATACAAATTCAGGAAAAAAGATTTTAGAACAGGATCCAAATTCTCCCGGCAGTTTGGGTATTGCAATTTCTGAAGCAGTTGAAAGAGCAGCGACAACTGAAGGAATAAATTATGCTTTAGGCAGTGTGTTAAATCATGTTCTGCTTCATCAGACTGTAATTGGACAGGAAGCAATAAAACAATTAGAGATGACCGGAGATTTTCCTGATATTGTTGTTGCACCATTTGGCGGCGGATCAAACTTTGCGGGAATTGCGTTTCCTTTTTTGCGATATAATTTCCAGGAAGGAAAAAATGTTCGCTGCATTGCAGTTGAACCTGCATCCTGTCCTAAACTTACAAAAGGAGAATTCAGATATGATTTTGGTGATACAGTTGGATTAACTCCGCTTATTCCGATGTACACACTTGGTCACACATTCGTTCCGGAACCTATTCATGCTGGTGGATTGCGTTATCACGGAGCGGGTGCAATTATAAGCCAGCTTTTGAAGGATAAATTGATTGAAGCATCTGCAATTCCACAATTAGAGTGTTTTGAAGCCGGAGTAAAGTTTGCACAAGCAGAAGGAATTATTCCTGCGCCCGAAGCAACACACGGAATTGCACAGGTTATCCGGGAAGCTCAAAAAGCAAAGATTGAAGGGAAACAAAAAACTATATTGTTTAATCTTTGCGGACACGGTTACTTTGATATGAGCGCATATCAGGCTTACTTAAATGGAGAATTAGTTGATCACGAATTAACAGAAGAAGAACTTTATTCTGCATTACGAGAATTAGATACACCGGTTGCAGTTTAGTTATAATTTCAAAGATGACATCTTTTAAAAAGATGTCATCTTTATTTTGAAAGTTTAATATTATTAAAATTACCAGTTGTTTATCAACTATTGATTGTTACTAACACTTGATTTTTACTTATTAAATTTGCTAAGTTCAGTTCGGTATCGATGAAAGATTAATTAACAATCAATAAAATTTTATGTGGAGGATGTATGAAAGCATGTTTTGCAATTTTTCTTTTACTCACACTATGTTTCTCAAATCTTCTGTTTGCTCAGCCGCTAAATAACAGTTTCGAAAACTGGAATACACTTGATCCGGTAGATTGGTTAAGTAGTGATGAGCTTTATGGTGGTACTTTTGATGGGATAATACAATCTTCAGATGCTCATGAAGGGTCTTTTTCCGCACGGTTAGAAGTAATTGATATTGGCGGAGGACTTGGGTCAATGCCATATCTATGGTCAATTGATGATGCAGGTAGCTTACATCCCGTTACACAAAAGTACGGTAGTCTCAAGGGTTGGTATAAATTCTCTCCACAAGGCAACGATATATTGTATGTCGGAGTAGTTATGTTCGACAGCGATTCTTCCGCTATAGGTGCTGGAGTGTTTATACAGTCAAATCAAGTTACAAGCTGGACTGAGTTCGAGGCTCCGATTTACTATAATCCCGGATCGCCCAATCCAATACAAGTTTTAATAAATATATACATTGCCGATTCAACTGGCCAAATAAATGTCGGCACGTTTGCGCTCATTGATCAGCTGTCATTTAGCGGACCATCCTCAGTTGAACAAATAAGTGGATTACCAATGGATTTCAATTTAAGTCAGAACTATCCTAATCCATTCAATCCGACCACGAATATTGAATACAGTATTCCGGAAGCTTCTTTTGTTCAACTAAAAGTTTATGATATTCTTGGAAATGAAGTTGCAACTCTTGTAAATGAAGAGCAATCTGCAGGAAATTACAAAGCAGATTTTTCAGGAAATAATCTAGCAAGTGGATTATATATTGCAAAACTTCAGACTGGAAATTATTCTAAAACTATTAAGATGTCTCTGCTAAAATAATTTTTCTTTTCAAAGATGACATCTTTTAAAAAAAGATGTCATCTTTATTTTGATTATTGCAACACAATTTATCGGCATTTTCCTTCCTTAAAATTTTTATATATTTCACTATTCAAAAACGATAACATTTACGAGGGCAGAATGAAACTAATAAAAATATTTGTTCCGATAATTTTACTTGCACTTACGGTTTATTATTGCAGCACAGTACCGATAACCGGAAGATCTCAGTTGAATCTGATTTCATCAAATGAAATGAATGCAATGAGTTTTCAGCAGTATGATGAATTCTTAAAACAGAATAAACTTAGCTCAAATAAAAATGATGTTGATATGGTTAAAAGGATTGGAGCAAAAATTCAAAAATCTGTGGAAACTTATTTTGCACAGCACAATTTATCTAATGAACTTGATGGTTATCAGTGGGAATTTAATCTTGTGGAAAGCAACGAAGTAAATGCCTGGTGCATGCCTGGCGGTAAAGTGGTTGTTTATACAGGAATTCTTCCTATCACAAAAGATGAAACAGGGCTGGCAGTTGTAATGGGGCACGAAATTGCTCACGCCGTTGCACAGCACGGAAATGAAAGAATGAGTCAGGGATTAATACAACAGCTTGGAGGTGTTGCTCTTGCTGTTGCATTAAAAGATCAGCCTGCAACAACCCAGAATATATTTATGGCGGCTTATGGAATCGGAAGTACAGTAGGAATAATGCTTCCTTTCAGCAGAACACACGAAAGTGAAGCTGACCATCTGGGGTTAATATTTATGGCAATGGCTGGTTACAATCCAAATGCAGCAGTTGATTTCTGGACAAGGATGGCTGCAAACAGCCAAGGTGCACCACCGGAATGGCTGAGTACACACCCTTCAAACGAAACAAGAATTGCAGATATTAAAAAACTTTTGCCCGAAGCTTTAAAATATTATAATCCAAATTAGTTTGTAAGATGATACCGGACATTAATTCAATAGTTGAAATAATACAATTAATGCTTGCACCAGGAATAATGATTTCTGCGTGCGGACTTTTATTGCTTGGTATGAATAACAAGTACTCACTTGTTGTTAACAGAATAAGATTACTAAATGAAGAAAGAAGAAAGACTCTTCACAAATCTGATGACACGGATTTTATGCCTTATGAAAATCTCCGTCTTGAAAGTATATCAGTTCAGATTTCTAAATTAGTTTACAGAGTTAGTATTGTTAGAAATGCTGTTTTATGTTATACAATTGCTGTTGCTTTATTTGTGCTTACTTCACTTTCTATTGGTATTGGTTTCTTGTTTGATATTACGAAATTAAATTCACTTATAACTGTCGAATTTTTGCTTGGGATGCTGTCGGTATTATTCGGAGTTATTTTTGCCGCTTATGAAACCTATAAAGGTTATGAGATAGTGAACTATGAAGTAAAAATTGATGAGTAAGCTCTATTAGCCCAATTCTTAAAAAAGTATTGGGCTAATAGTTAAAACTTTTAGAAGACTACATAATTAAAATCATTATTGCCTTCTGCACGTGCAATCTGTTTTCTGCTTCGTCAAAAATTACAGAATTTGGAGAATCAGCAACTTCATTTACAACTTCATCGCCACGATGAGCAGGTAAACAGTGCATAAATAAATAATCATCTTTTGCATGTTTTATCAGCTTAGGATTAACCTGATATTTCATAAACTTCTTTTTACGCTCAGCAGCCTCAGCTTCCTGTCCCATGCTTGCCCAAACATCTGTATAGACAATATCAGCATTTTTAACTGCTGCCACAGGGTCTTCAAGTATTTCGATTTTACTGCCCATATATTTGGCAGACTTTTTAGCATTATCAACAATTTCTTTATTTGGCTTGTAACCGGAAGGAGATGCAATTGCAATATTCATCCCTACTTTTGAACAGCCGTTTAACAGGCTATGAGCCATATTGTTTCCATCGCCTATATAAGCAAGTTTTAATCCCTGCAGTTTTCGCTTCTTTTCTAAAATTGTAAATAAATCAGTTAATACCTGACAAGGATGAAGAAGATCTGTTAAGCCATTTATAACAGGAATACTCGCATACTTTGCTAATTCTACAACGTCATCATGTGCAAAAGTACGGATCATAATTCCGCTCAAATATCTTGATAAAACCCGGGCAGTATCAGCAACACTTTCACTTGTTCCAAGCTGAAGATCATTTGGTCCAAAGTACATCCCGATTCCTCCGAGCTGATAAATACCAACCTCAAAAGAAACCCTTGTTCTTGTCGAGCGTTTTGTAAAAATCATTCCAAGAGTCTTTCCTTCAAGCAAGCGGTGCGGCTCCCCTGAATAGAGTTTTTCTTTTAAAGATTTGCTCACATCAAAGATTTCATAAATTTCTTCAAGAGTAAGATCAGCAATAGAGATGAGATCTTTGCCCTTCATATTAATAGCCATAAATACTCCATTTTATTTTTTTGATTTAAATTCACTTATAAATTAAAATTCAGATTTTAAAAACTCAGAACAAACTATTTGCTGCTTACAATCCTTGTTCCGCAATTATGATCCCCGAGCAAAGTTGATTCTGTAATGACAGTTTCTTTTCCGCCATTCTTTACAAAATGAATTGCGGCAAGAATTTTCGGTCCCATACTTCCATCAGGAAATTCCCCATTATCATAATAACTCTGTGCTTCATCAGCGGTAACTATATCAAGAGCCTGCTGATCTGGTTTATGAAATTTTATATAAACTTTAGAAACATCTGTAAGTATATAAAAAGCCTCTGCACCAATTTCTTCTGCAAGCAATGCTGATGCATAGTCTTTATCAATAACGGCTTCAACACCATAAAGTTTTTTGTCTTTGCCAAGATAAACGGGAACTCCGCCTCCGCCGGAAGCAATAACAATATTACCTTTATCAACAAGATTTTTAATAATTTTCCTGTTCAGCACATCAATAGGTTTAGGTGAAGGAACTACTCTTCTCCATCCGCGTTTTCTGGGGTCTTCCTTAAATATAAAATTGTTTACTCTTGCTAAAAGATCAGCTTCTTCTTTCAGATAAAATGCACCTACCGGCTTTGTTGGATTCTTAAATGCGGGATCATCTTGATCAACCAAAACCTGTGTTACTACGGTAATAACATTTTTTTTGATCTTGTGTTCACGTAAAATATTAATCATCTGTCTTTCTATCATATAACCGATTCCGCCCTGTGAATCAGCTACACAAATATCAAGAGGCATTTTAGGTATTTTATAGCTGTTATATCCTGCTTCATTGCGAAGCATAATATTACCGACCTGAGGACCGTTACCGTGAGTAATAACGATATTATAATCTTCTTTGATAAGATTAATAAGATTTATGCAAGTATTATAAGTGTTTTTTTCCTGTTGCTGGATAGTGCCAATTTCATCTCCCCTGAGAAGTGCGTTTCCTCCAAGAGCAACAACAGCAGTTTTTTTCATAAAGAACTTTTTTGATAGCTTTATTTACAAAGTATTTTAAAAATTGATGTATTAACTTAAACAAGGTAAATTTCAAATAAAAAATGATTTGTTTTTTTGCATTTAAGTGATAAAAATGAGCGGTCCTGTTAACAAATTTTCTGATGAATTTCTTAAACCTAATAATATGCTAAGGTTGTATGCTACCGGCGCTTTTCCAATGGCTGATGAAAAGACAGGTGCTATCGAGTGGTATTTACCTGAGATAAGATGCATTATCCCTTTGGATAGTTTTAATGTTCCCAGATCAGCAAGAAAAGAAATTGAAAAACAAAACTTTGAAATTAAATTTGATTCGGACCCGCTTTCGGTTATCCGAGGATGTGCAGACAGAGAGCATACCTGGATTTCTGAAAAATTAATTGAAGCCTATATAAGGTTGATAAAACGCGGTCATCTGCATTCTGTTGAAACCTGGCAGAACAATGAATTGGTCGGCGGTTTATATGGTATTACTTTTCGCGGAGCCTTTTTAGGTGAATCAATGTTTTCTAAAGTCTCTCAGGCTTCTAAAGCCGCACTTCTAAAACTTATTTATCATTTAAGGGAAAATGATTTTGTCCTGCTTGATGTTCAATATATGACTGAACACTTAAAGATGTTTGGTGCTATTGAGATATCTTTCGAAGATTATCGGGATAGATTACTGGAAGCATATCAGCGTCCATGCATGTTTTGATCAGAAATCGGATTTACTTCAGAGTTACTTATAAAGTGTCGTATTTTCTTAATAAGATCTTTTTTGGCAAATGGTTTTGACAGATAATCATTAAACCCGGAATTAATAAACTTCTCTCTGTCACCAACCATTGCATGTGCTGTAACCGCAATAACAGGTATGTTTTTAAACTTTGGATTTTCTCTTATTATTCTCAGCACATCAATACCGCTTGCACCTTTTCCAAGACTGATATCCAGCAGAACTATTGAGTATTCATTTTTATTCATCAACTCTAAACCTTCTTTATCAGTTGATGCTGCCTCTATTTCAACTTCACCTCTTAAAAACAGTTCAACAATTTTTCTGGAAGAAAAATCATCATCAATTACCAGTACTTTCTTATTTCTGCCGATTTTCTGCGGAAGATCATTTTCATCAGGCAGATGATTATTGATTTTATTATTTAATGATGATTCTTCAACCGGAAATACAACTGTAAATGTTGACCCCTTTCCTTGTTCACTTTGTAAAGTAATGCTGCCTCCCATTTTCTCAGCAAACTTTTTCGCTATAGTTAAACCAAGACCAGCACCTTCAAAGTACCTGTTATAGCCTTCACTTACCTGTCTGAACTCATCAAAAATTGTTTCCTGATCTTCTTTTGCTATTCCGATTCCCGTATCAATAACATTTACCATAGCATAGGTTCCTCCATTACTATTATGAACATTAAGTTCAATAGTAATCCCGCCTTTGTCAGTATATTTAATGGCATTATTAACAAGATTAGAAATGACAGAATGAAACAGTCTTTTATCTAATTTTGCCAACACTGTATCAGATTCAATTTTTGATTTAATATAAAGATTTTTTTTCTGGGCAACCGGACCGAATAAGTTTACAATATCCTTAATCTCTTCTGCAATATTCAGCTCATTATAATTAACCTGAACCTTATCAGCCTCTACTTTAGAAAGATCAAGAATAAGATTAAGTGTTTCAAGAAGTCTTTTACCGCTGCTCATAATAGTTGAGATCATTTCATTCCACTCATTATGCTCTATCTCTGTTTTAAGAATCTCGGTATATCCAAGAATTGCTATAAGCGGTGTTCTTAGTTCGTGGCTCATATTAGCTAAAAAGTTGGATTTTAACTTGCTCATTTCTTCGGCGGTTTCTTTAGCCTCAATCAGTTCTTTTTTAGTAATCTCGCGTTCTATAACAGCACCTAAATTTGCTGCTGTTGTCTGAAGTGTAGATATTTCACTTTCACTCCATACTCTTTCGGATTTACAGTAATCAAAGCCAATAAAACCCCAGAACTCTTTTTTTACCATTATCGGAACAAGTAAAATAGATTTGATCTTTTGATTTGATAACAAATCACGTAATCCCGGATTAAGATCTTTAATAAGGCTGTTTATTATGCCACCGCTTTTTAATACCGGATACCAATCTTCAAACATCGGGAAATAACTTAAGTTTTGCAGATCAGGATTATTTAACTCGGAACTGAAATTGCCATTTGTCCATTCAAATTTTTGGTTCATTAAAAATTTGGATTTTTCTTCATCAAAATCATTTTCAAAAATATAAACTCTGTCCACCTCTGATGATTCGCCTAAAGATTTTAATGTATTCTTGATAGCAATATCAAAATCTCTTTCAGTTAAAAGTATGTTTGCCGCATCTGCAATACCTTTGAAGAGATTTTTCTGGTTAAGAAGAGTATGTTCAAGTTCTTTTTGTAAAGTAATATCTTTAAGAGTGCCAATGGTAGCTTTCTTATTCTGATAGTTAATTACCCGGGCGCTCATATTAACAAACACTCTGCTGCTGTTTTTATGCAGCATACGCCATTCATAATTTGTCGGAACAATCTGACCTTCTTGTCTTAGCTTATAGTTTTTTGTTACCAGTTCAAGGTCTTCAGGCGCAACAAATTTAGTAAATGGCTGTCCTTGAATCTCATCAGTATCGTATCCGATCATTTTTTGAAAAGCACGATTTACAAAGGAAACTTTTCCATCAACCACGAGAAACACACCATCCTGAATGCTGTCAATTAATGTTCTGTATTTTTCTTCAGACTGAGCCAGTTCGGCTTCGGCTTTTTTTCTGCTTGTTATATCGCGGCAGGAAAAAATCAATCCATAGGGAGTTCCGTTAATCGATTTTAGTATTTCTCTTTGTATCTCAAAAAGGAATTGTTCACCATTAATATTTTCAAAGGTGTATATCTGAGGTCCGATACTATTAACGAAAGTTCTTTTGAAATCTAAAAATGCCCGCTCTTTATCTTTCTCAGCTATAAATATTAAAAAGCTTTTATGTTTTATTTCTTCAAAACTTTGATAGCCGGACATTTTAATTCCGACTTCATTAATAAATTCCAATTCTCCTTTTAAATTGGTTATTGCAACTATGTCAGGAAGAGTTGCAATTAATTTTCTGTATAACTCTTCATTTTCTTTTAAAGCAGACTCAGCCTGAATTCTGCTGGAAATGTCCGCAATAAATCCTTCCAGAGTTTCAACCTTACCTTTACGGGAAAACTGTGCAGCGCCTTTTTCCCAAACCCATTTTTCTCCACTATTCTTTGTTCTGATTCTGTAAACAATCTGATAAGGTTTTTTACTTCTCACTGCTTCTCTAACTGAAATAAAAACATTTTCTTTATCTTCGGGATGAATAAGTTCAGCATAGGTAACAACCTTATTATGAATCAACTCATCGGGCATAAATCCTGTTAATTCAAAACAACCCTGGCTGACAAAATCCATAATCCAATCAGAATTATATTTGCGTATATATGCCATGCCCGGAAGATTTGACATAAGATTTGATAAGTGCTTTTCGCTTTGAAGTAATTTTGCCTCAGTTCTTTTCCTTTCTGTAACATTTCTTAAAATCGCCTGAATTCCTATTAAAGAATCTTTTTCAAGGATAGGAACTGCTCTTAATTCATAGGTAAATATGTTTCCATCTTTTTTTATAAGATCAGTTTCAAAGATCGGAACATCTTTACCCTGCATTATCTTAGTAATATAAAATGCGGATGAAACAGCTGATTTTGTAGTAAGAACTTCTGAAGAAAAAATATTTTGTCCGATTAATTCTGTTCTGGTATAACCAGTTTCTTCTTCAAATAAATTATTCAGCTCCAGCACTTTACCCTGCGGGTCTAAAATAATTATAATATCAGCGGCTTTATCAAAAAGTAAGTGGTATCTCTCCTCGCTGCTTTTTAATAAATTATGAGTTCTGGTTCTTTCAATTGCCAGCGCAATCTGATCGGATACATAGATCAAAACGTTCAAGTCTCTGGCACCTAATCTTATATTTTCATTGTAGGACTGAACTACTATTACTCCGATTGTATTATTACCAATCTTTAACGGTACGCCAATCCAATCAAGTGAGTCAGTTCCGAAAAGATCTACTTCTCCGGCATCAACCAGTTCCTTAAATATTTTCTGATCAACGTGAAGCGGTTTTCCATTTCTTAAAACATATTCTGTTAAACCTCTTCCGGGCGGTGCAGTTTCGTAAGGCTCATCATATTCATCAACCATATAAGGAAAGCTTAATAGATTGCTTTCTTTATCATAGATCGCAATGAATAGATTTTCGACCGGTAAAACATCACCAAGTGATCTGTGTATTGATCTGTAAAGATCATCAAGATTTTCATTATCAATAACTGCACGTGATATTTGATAGAGTGCTTTTTCAAGTGTGCCGGATTTTTTATACCCGCTGATTTCCTCTTTTACCGCGATATAGTGTGTAATCTGATTTTCAGAATTTTTAACTGGTGAAATTGAAACTAATTCCCAGAACAAATCTCCATTCTTTTTTTTATTCAGTAATTCTCCCTGCCACTCTCTGCCGCTGGAAATCGTTTCCCATAATTGTTGATAAATTATTTTATCGACTTTATCTGATTTAAGAATTTGAGTGCTTTTTCCGATTACTTCTTCAGAGGTATATCCAGTTACTTCAGTAAATCGCGGATTAATGTATTCAATAATTCCACTGGTGTCTGTAATAATTACAGTAGATTTACTCTGCTCAACAGCAGTAGATATCTTAGTTAATTGTTCTTCTAAAAGTTTATATTCGGATATATCCCAACCAATAGCCTGATATTCAAAATCATTTGTTGATTTTTCATTGATCTTATTTATTGTCCATTCAATCCAGAAAACCGAACCATTTTCAAGTCTAAGCGAGTATTGTTTTTTAAAATGGTTAATAGAGGATTTCACTGAATCGGATTTCTCAAATTCGGAAGGATCGATAAAGAACTTAGTTCCGTAAATATTTTCTTTTGTTGAATGAGAGAATTTTGAATAAGCGTTATTAACGAAAAAGATTGTACCATCTTTTTTAAAACGACATAATAAAACTGGTAGTTCATCAGCAATTAAAAGATAATCCTGAAGATTTTTAATTTCCCCCTTTCCGTATGAGTTTTCACTCGCAAAGGTGTTGTCGTTTTTCAATTCAATTTCTTATACTTTTATTAAATTTCTCTTGATTAAGCACTCAATAATTGGCAAGATTCATTCCAGAGAAGAATATTTATTTTCTTAAAAAGGTTTTAATTTTCTTTTAATTATCGTGTTTTTTAATGAAAATATAAGATTGGATAAGCTGCTTATTTGTAAAAATAACCGATAATTTGGAAATATTAATGATTTTTTACGATTCAAAAAGTATCAGCCCGGCACTATTGCCAGGCTGATTTAGTTTGATTAAGGTTTTATTAATATCAATTCTTTCTGCGGATTTGATATAAACTCACATCCAGTTTTTGTAATATAAACTTCTTCTTCAATTGTTGAAACACCATAACCCTCAACAGGCAGTCTTGGTTCGATTGTAAATACCTGATGCTCTTCTAATTTTAAGAATGGCGTATTGCCGTATTTTTCCCATCGGGGAAATAAACCTGCACCGCCATCGTGCACTTCTTTCCCAACCTGATGTCCAAGTCCGTGTGGATATTCAGGATAACCATTTTCAGTTATATAATTTCTTGCAATGTCATCCATTTCAACCCCTGTAATTCCGGGTTTTATTGCATCTGCAACTTTTTGTATTGCATCACGAATAATATCAAAACCTTTTTGTACTGCTGCAGGAGCTTTTGTTTCACCGTCGTTTAAAACATACCATGTTCTCTGAAGATCGGAACAATAGCCTTTATACTTAATTCCAAAGTCCATATTAACTAAATGACCTTTTTCAATTTTTCTATCTGTTGGACCTGAATGCGGATTTGAAGGATTTGGTCCGGTAAACACTGCAGGGCAGGTTTCTTCATCCCAGGCTAAACCAAATCCTTTCCCTTTGGTTATCTTTAAAACGTAATCAGCAATATCCTTTTCACTAAGTCCGGGTTTTATGTAATTAGTAACAGCATCAAATATCTTCAATGTTTCATCAACTGCTTCCTTCATTATAGTTAGTTCCTTATCAGATTTTCTTCCGCGCAAAGCTGATATTATTGCTTCTGAGCTAACTATTTTATTTTCATATCCGGTTCCTTTAAGATACTCCATCATTAAAGTAAACATTCCGTGAGTCAGACCATCAGCAAGAACAGAATTAACAGAATAATTTATTGCAACAGTCTGCGGATTTTTTTTCTTTACATATTCTATAAACGGTTCTTTAAATGATTTAAGATATCCGATAATATTTTTGTAAACACCGGATTTAACAAAGTTCTCAAGTTCCATATCTCCAACAATTGCGGTTGTATCACCGTCTTTGTTAATTATAAATGCAGATTGCCAGGTAGAGTGGTCACCGACAATCATATCCATAATCGGATCTTTACTAACTTTTGTTTCACGCACAAATGTAACCCACATATCAATATTTTTTTCTTTTAAAATATCAACGGCTTGAGAAACTTTTTCCTTAATTATTTCTAGAGACATATTTACCTCACTTAAAAAATGATAAAAATTTAATCACTAATTTCTTCATCAATAGTAACAAATGTTTTAAATTGAAGAACAGACTAAGCAACAATTTTTTTTAGTAAAAAATCGTTAACTGAAAAATAGATTGTTACCGATGCAATCCCAAACAAATAAAGTTAAACGTTTACCGCCTATATTGTTGATTGATCAGCAGAAAGATGACATCTTTTTAAAAAGATGTCATCTTTAAATTTTGGTGGTTATATTAATGACTATGAAGAAGATCGATTATTACATCCCTCTTTATAAAAACAAACTCTACCATTTCTACAACCGCGGTAATGGTACTGAGAAAATTTTCTTTAAGGAAGAAAATTATTATTATTTTCTGAAGCAATATGAGAAATATCTCTCTGATTTTATTGACACATTTGCGTACTGCTTATTGCCAAATCATTTCCATATTTTAGGAAGAGTAAAAAATGATGATCCAGGTATTGTGAGTGAAACCTTCAGAAAGTTCTTTATTTCCTACTCAATGTCAATTAATGTTCAGGAAAAGAGGAAAGGAAATTTATTTCAGAGAGGGTTTAAAAGAAAAATTATTGAGGATGAGAAATACTTTTATGCAGCAGTTTATTATATCCACTCTAATCCGGTCCATCACGGAATAACAAAAGATCTAACTCAGTACAAATTTAGTTCATATAATTCTTTGTGTGGAAATAACAAAACAATTCTTTGCAGAGATGAATTGATGGAATGGTTTGGAGGGAAAAATAATTTTATTGAATATCATACTGAAATGAAAAGTAAAGTCTTCGGTGATGATTATATAATTGATGATTGATCAGTAGAAGCAGAAAGATGACATTTTTTTAAAAAGATGTCATCTTTTCCTACAATTCAGAGTATTTAGCGCCTGAGTTTTTGAAGATTCTCTGAGATAAGTCATTCGTAAAGTGTGCGAGTGAAAATGCAGTAAAAGTAGAAAGATGACATCTTCTCACGAACCAGATTGCATACTGAAAGATGTCATCTTTTCCTACAATTCAGAGTATTTAGCGCCTGAGTTTTTTGAAGATTCTCTGGGATAAGTCATTCGTAAAGTGTGCGAGTGAAAATACAGTAAAAGTAGAAAGATGACATCTTCTCACGAACCAGATAGCATACTGAAAGATGTCATCTTTGCTTACAAAGGTTGAAGTAAATTAATTTGTAAGACAGATTACTAATTTGTGTTAATGAAGAAACCAATTCACAATTTTTTCAGGTTCGCGATTAGTAATGGCAGGTCTTGTTTGATAGTGTTCCAAAGCATATCAAGATCAACATCAAAATACCTATGAACAAGGTGGTTACGCATTCCTGTTATTTCATCTCAGGGAATATTCGAATATTCAGCTTTTACTTCAGTTGAGATTTTCGAAGCGGCTTCACCGATTATTTCAATTTCTTTAATTACAGACAACACTAACATCCGCTCTGTATTAAGGTCTTTTCTTTGTTTACCCTCAGCAAAAGAGATTGCTTCTTCAGCAGCATCAATCATATGTTTAATTCTTATAAGATCACTTTGCTGCATAATGTACGATTGCTTCCTTGACTACCTGGTCTCGAAAATATCTGCTAAGTTCTTCTGCGGTTCGGAGGTCAGTTTTAATTCCCAAAAGAGCTGTTAACTGCTTTTCCATTCGTGCTAAGTTTAGATAACCAGGTTTTGCGTTGTCTTCAAACTCAACCAGCAGATCAAGATCACTTTCATCGCTGAAAGTATTCTTAGAATAAGACCCGAATAAAGAGAGTTTTCTGATCCTGTTTGATTCACAAAATTTTTTCAATTCATTTTTATGTTTACTAAGTATATCCATAACTATTTTATTTATTTAATGGTTTAATAATCAAAACAAGAATATTCTACACTCTTTAAATATAATAATTTATCGGGAAGTTGATTTAGTTTTTTAATTTCTAATTGATTGTTGATTTTTATTATGCTCGCTGAATAAGATTTTGTATGTTATTTTGATAGCAACAATATTGTGTATGTATGCACTTAAGTTTGTTGAAGAGCCCTCCGGACAAGCCATTCGGAATGTGTGAGAGTGAAGGTGCAGTAAATGCAGAAGGATGACATCTTTTTAAAAAGATGTCATCTTTGCTTACAATTCAGAGTATATAACACCAGAGTTTTTTGAAGATTCTCTCGGACGAGTCATTCGGATAGTGTGCGAGTGAAAATACAGTAAAAGTAGAAAGATGACATCTTCCCACGAACCAGATAGCATACTGAAAGATGTCATCTTTTCTTACAATTCAGAGTATTTAGCGCCTGAGTTTTTTGAAGATTCTCTCTGATGAGCCATTCAGAAGGTGTGAGAGTGAAGGTGCAGTAAAAGCAGAAAGATGACATCTTCCCACGAACCAGATAGCATACTGAAAGATGTCATCTTTGCTTATAATTCAGAGTATTTAGCACCTGAGTTTTTTGAAGATTCTCTGGGATAAGTCATTCGTAAAGTGTGAGAGTGAAGGTGCAGTAAATGCAGAAGGATGACATCTTTTCACGAACCAGATAGCATACTGAAAGATGTCATCTTTGCTTACAAGATGACATCTTTGATTGCTAATATTATTTCTCCTCTGAAAACCTGTTTCTCAGCTCAACCGGATTTCTTGATTTACTTTTCATTTTTAGGTTCAGCATTTCAACAAAGACAGAAAATGCCATCGCAAAATAGATATAACCTTTTGGTATATGCTGCTCGAATCCTTCCGCGATTAAAGAAACACCAATTAATAATAGAAATGCAAGTGCCAGCATTTTAACTGTCGGATGTTTCTCAACGAAATCACTTATACTTTTTGATGATAACATCATCACTCCAACTGCAATTACCACTGCTAGTATCATAATCATAATGTTGTTTGCCATTCCGACAGCCGTAATTACTGAGTCCAATGAGAAAACAATATCTAACAAAATAATTTGTGTAATCACATTTGCAAATGATTTAGCAACCTTTGTGGATTTGTGTCCTTCTTCGCCTTCAAGCTTGTCGTGAATTTCAAAAGTACTTTTTGCGATCAGAAACAATCCGCCGCCGATAAGAATTAAATCCCGACCGCTTATTTCTTGTCCGAGTGCTGTAAATAAAGGAAGTGTCAATTTCATAATCCACACAATTGAAAAGAGAAGAAGAATTCTCGTAATCATTGCAAGAGCCAAACCGGTTAGTCTGGCTTTGTTCTGCTGTTCTTTCGGAAGTTTTCCCGAAAGTATCGAAATAAAAATTATGTTATCGATGCCGAGAACAATTTCCAGCACAGTTAATGTTAATAATGCTACTAATGATTCGGGGTTTGTTATCCATTCCAAGGTTGTATTCCGATTTTGTTTTTAAAATGTTGTGAAAGTTAAATATTATTTACTAAAAAGGATGACATCTTCTATTATTTAATCAAAAAGGTATAAATTACTTCTTAATTGAAAAAGTTTAATTAAAAAAAGAAAGAGACTAATTATTTATTTGATTTGGGCTCTATGTTAAAACCAACTCTCTTTAATTGTTTTTTTCTTTTAAAATATCAACGGCTTGAGAAACTTTTTCCTTAATTATTTCTACGATTATATTAACCTCACTTAAAAAATCAGATTAATTGTTAATAAAGATTTAAAGACAAAAATCATTTTAATGCAATAACTGCATTTATATTTTTTATCAACTAAACTTTGTCTTAATTATTTAGGGAATTACTGTTTTTCTTCCTAATTTTGACATACAAAAAATATTGATTTTATCACTTAATGCTAAATGCAATGGAAAAAAATATTGGGGGGAGAAGTTCAATAAAGTCCGAAAAACTCTTGTCTCTACAGTTAATTAATTCAAAAATATTCTTAAAAAATTAATTCATCATTGATGAACAAAAAATAAACAGAGGTCTTTATGTCAGATTACACAAATAAACTATTAGCTGAAGTAAAAGCTAAAAATCCTGCCGAACCAGAATTTCATCAGGCAGTTGAAGAAATAATGGGTTCACTTGAGCTTGTATTACAACGTCATCCCGAATATCGCTCAATGAAAATATTAGAACGAATGGTAGAACCGGAAAGAACTATTATTTTCCGTGTTCCTTGGGTAGATGATCAGGGTGAAGTTCATGTTAATCGTGGTTACAGAATTGAAATGAATTCTGCAATCGGACCATACAAGGGCGGAATAAGATTCCATCCATCGGTTACCCTTGGAATTTTAAAATTTCTTGCATTTGAACAAGTATTTAAAAATTCACTTACTACATTGCCGATGGGCGGTGGTAAAGGCGGTTCAGATTTTAATCCAAAGGGAAGATCAGATAATGAAATAATGAGATTCTGTCAGAGCTTTATGAATGAGTTGTTCAGACATATTGGTCCCGATACTGACGTTCCTGCTGGTGATATTGGTGTCGGTGCTCGCGAGATCGGATATATGTTCGGACAATATAAAAGATTAAAAAACGAGTTTACAGGTGTATTAACCGGTAAAGGAATTAATTGGGGCGGATCGCTTGTAAGACCCGAGGCAACCGGATTTGGTGTGGTTTACTTTGCTCAGGAAATGTTAAAAACCAAGAAACAAACTTTTGATGGTAAAACCGTAGTAGTATCTGGATTTGGTAATGTTGCCTGGGGAGCTGTGCGAAAAGTTACAGAACTTGGCGGAAAAGTTGTTACACTTTCAGGTCCCGATGGTTATATTTATGATCCTGATGGAGTTAAGGGTGAAAAGATTGATTATATGTTAAAACTGCGCTCAAGCAACAAAGATATTGTTGAAGATTACGCAAAAGAATTTAAAGTAAAATTTGTACCCGGTAAAAGACCCTGGGAAGTTAAATGTGATGTTGCTTTACCATGTGCAACACAAAATGAATTGAATGAAGAAAATGCAAAAGACCTTGTAAAGAACGGATGTATGTGTGTTTGTGAAGGTGCAAATATGCCTACAACTATTGAAGGATTTAAAGTGTTTACAGATGCAAAAATTCTTTATTCACCAGGCAAAGCTTCTAATGCCGGTGGTGTTGCTACATCAGGATTGGAAATGACTCAAAACTCTATGAGATTACCCTGGAGCAGCGAAGAAGTTGATAAACGCTTGCACGAAATTATGATACGTATCCATGATACTTGTATTAATACAGCGGAAAAATATGGAACTCCCGGAAGCTATGTTAACGGTGCAAATATCGCTGGTTTCCTTAAAGTTGCAAATGCTATGCTGGATCAGGGCGTTGTATAGTAATTAACAATTGATAAATAAAAATTAACAATTAAGGCGATTCGGAAGAGTCGCCTTTTTTTATTTCTACATCAATATATTTCTACATTATTTCTATCTCTCAAATTTTTACAACAAGTAAATTTTTATTGCAAGCTTAAATACCTTTTACCCGACACTAATTGTAAGTTAAATTGTTTATTGTGTTTTGGATTTGTTTTCTAATTTTTTTTTTTTTCTATTATACAGGTACATAATTGTTATAAGAAAGTATAGGAGGACCAAAGGGATGTTTCAAAATAATTATTTGTTTCTAAGTTTGTTTTTAATTGCTTTGTTTGTTTTAACTATTAGCTGCAACACAACAGAACCAACCGATAACATAAAACCCGGAAGACGCGATTATGTGTGGTCAATTGATAGCATAAATGGGCCGGGTGTTCCATATTTACAATCAATTTGGGGAAGCTCTCCAACCGATGTATGGGGTGCGGGTTTTTCTGAAGATGTTAGAAATTGTCTTTGGCATTTTGATGGAGTAAGCTGGAAAAGGGCAACCGAAGGCACACCTATAACTGAATTAGGAAATGGTTCTAAAATAGTTGGCGGAGTATGGGGAACAGCGCAAAACGATGTATGGGCATTTGGAGGAAGAATTTTTAGTAATCCATTAAGGTCAGAACCATTTATTATCCACTATGACGGAAACCAATGGACTGAGGTGCCCGGAGATAAAAGCCAAATGCCAGATGGATTTACAGATATTTATCCAATTAGAAAAGATAATTTCTGGGTCTCATCCTCTGATCACGTTTCTGAATTTAAAGATGGGGTCTGGAAGAAATACTTCATCGGTGAAAATTATTACGTTCAGTCCATTGAAGGAATCGGCAACAGTGTTTATTTAACGGCTTATCCAATAGGACTTGATACTCTTTATTTAATGAAACTAATGGGAAATTATTTTGATATTATAGATCGAACGAAACTACTTGGCAATGCCAAGTTTGAACAGAATGGATTACTTTTTTCTAACAACAAGGCATTTACATTCGGTCGTGGTGTGTTTACATCTATCCTAAATGGTGGAGAAATAACTCCAGATAATTGGAATAGAGATTTATCTGTAACAAATGGAGGTTTTGGGAATAGTTTTATAATTAGCTCTAAAGATATTTGGGGTATTGGTTACCCTTCTATTGTATATCAATATAATGGTGGAAATTGGATGCAGATATTTATTGATAATCAAAGTACACAGGCAGGGTTTATAGGTATTTGGGGGGATGGAAGTGAAATATTTATTTCTGATACAGAAAATAACTTAATTTTTCACGGTAAGTAATAACACGTTCAATTTAGTAAATCGTAACAGGTGAAAGAATGAAACTTTTTATTATTACAATTTTTTTATTGCTTAACATAAATTTAGATTCTCAAGAAGACCCTTGTGGATTGTTCGGAACTGATGACTATCATTTAAGTGGTTATTCTTGGGATAATCCAAACTTAAAATATTATTTTAGAAATTTTACATCTGATTTAACAGAAGAACAAATACGCCAAGTATTTACAGATGCTTTTAATAAATGGGCAAATGTCACGGGACTCGCTTTTACCGAAACTCTTGATCAAAATGAAGCAGATATTACTATAAGATGGCACACTGAAGGATCCTTCTATAACAATAATGCAATATTTGCACTTACATATTATCCAACTCCTTTTCATGAAAATTCAGGGGATATGGAGTTTAATGAAAATATAACTTGGAAGGTGCAAAGAGTTGGTGATGGTTCGAGTGATTTAAGGTATGTGGCCCTGCATGAAATCGGCCACGTTTTAGGATTGTGTCATTCAGGAAATTCGTCTGCTGTTATGTATTATCCATTTTCCCATAAACTTGGTTTAATTCAAGCAGATATTAACGGGATAACTTCAATTTATATCAAGATAAAAGCTAAGAATGAGTTTATGAATCCCGATGGCAGCATATCAAATGGCGGGATTGTCAATGTTGAAAATCAAGACTATTATACAGATGGTGAACCCAATAACGAAAAGACAATTACATTTAATAACGGATCACAGCGAAGATTTGAAGCTAAAGAGCAAAATTTCCAAAGTATTGAAAGAAAGTTTAATCCCTACGTTCAACATAACGGTGGATGGTTCTTTAATGACGGATTTGAGAATGTTAGAATTGGAACAAGTGAAATTATAAACACAAATGTAAGCAAAGGCTTGTTTAAAGCTATATATCTCTATAAAACAAATATTAGTTTAATCGCAAATACCGAGTTTAATGGTGTTGTACCTACTGGATTAACGATTGGCCAAATATTTCAATACGAAGATGGGCTAATTAATGCACCCTCATCATATCAACCAAGTGGTAGTAATATAAATTATAAATTCTCATACTGGTCTGATAACTTTGAAGGATTAAATCCAAGAAGTATTAATCCTATTGAGAATGAAACCTACACAGCACTTTACAAATACCCTCATCATTCAAACACGGGTTCATTTGCAAACAGCGGTCAGCGTAAAGTAATAAAATGCGATTATGGTTACCTGCATCTTGTTTATGAAAGTATGGGCTATGTTTGGTATGAAAGAAGCACAGACAACGGCGCAAGCTGGCATATAATGAATGGCGGTAAGCCAATTGATAAAAATCCATCCAAATCTCCATCAATAGATTTTTATTATGGCTATCAAAGACTTATAATAGTTTATCAAACCTGGGCGGGAGATAATAATGAGTTTGCAGCTATTAAAGCAGCTTGTTTTAAATTAGGTGAATTAGAATTTACCACGACGGTAGAACAAAGTTATCTTAGTACATACTCTGAAGTAAATTATAAGCCAGTTGTAGGTTACGCCAGCAATGATAAAATAGCAGTGGCCTGGGAAGATTATGGCGTTTGGGTTAAAACAGGTGTGCTTTCTTTTAGCACAAACCAGGTTACCTGGAATAATATTGTTGGAGTAGATAATAATAACACGGCTAATATAAACCCTACTATTGCAGCATATAAAACTACACCCGGCACGGCAACATTTCATTTAGCGTGGCAGAACAATTACAGTACTATCAGATATTGCAACTTAACCGAGCAAAGCAAAGGTTCATTCCTGGTTTCTGCAGTAGATCAGGTTTCACAGGGATGCGGTTTTCCAGTTAATTATTATCCTTCTATAAATGTTTCAAATTCAAATAACGTACAGCTTGTTTGGATAGGTACGCCTCACTATGGCTCCTCTTACAGAAAAGCTTTATCAAGAAGCAGAACCACAGGCTGGAGTTCATCTTTCACGCAGTATGGTAATAATATTCTAAGCCTTGATGTAGCGTTCTACACTGGCTCAAGTGTAGTATCGTGGAGCGAGAATCCTTCCGGTAATACATATACAAATAAGTTTATTAAATATGGCTCAGTTAGAACAGCAGGTACAACAGGAAAGGATGTGCGTATTTTTAATGCATCTACTTTGCAAGATATGCACCTGGTTTCCTTTACAACCAATAGTCTGCCCTATGCTTTTACACATTCAGCTAATCTAAACAGCATAAATAAAGACAATGCACTGGTAATGGCCTCAGGTGTTCAGGCAGTAGCATTTAAAGATGGGGTTGAATACTTCTTTAGAATTGGAGACATAAACTTTAACGGTTCAAATATAGATTTTGAAAGTTTTGAAGATACAGTTGGTGTTTTAAGTCTTGAGGATTTGAACACAAATCTGATAACAAACAGTTTCACGGCTAATGAAAACAATTCATTAGTTTATTCAATTGAGTACGGAGTTACAGATTCTGTTTTAGCGTTGGTTCGACTGCAAAATAAATTTATTTCATTTAGGGTCGAATTGATAGATCAGTTGACCGGAGTTGTTCTGGCAGAATTGAATAATATTCAGATGGATGGTAATAATGTTGAAAAATTAAAAACAGCAACTTTTAATTTTAATATAAGCGGTTTGCCTAATTCATCGTTAGTTATAAGATTAAAAGTAAATAATAATCTCGAACCACAATATGCTGCAGCTGTAATTAAATCCGATGAAAGCGTACTTTTAAAAAATAATCCTGTTGAGTTAAACTTATCCGGTACAGCAGTTATCACAGAATATTCACTGGAACAAAACTTTCCAAATCCCTTCAATCCAAGCACAATCATAAAATTCCAGATACCCAAAGATGGTTTTGTTTCACTCAAAGTATATGATATACTCGGTAATGAAATCACAAATCTTGTAAACGAAGAAAAATCGCGTGGAAGATATGAAGTGAACTTCAACGGAAGTTCGCTAGCAAACGGAGTGTACATATATAAAATCCAATCTGGTGATTTTATCAGCTCAAAAGAAGATGATACTTCTCAAGTAATGTTCAATTAACAACTTACAATGCTTAAAATTTAATTTCTAAATTTAAGATTGAGCACCGAACATTTAATATTTTTAAGGCGGTCTCCGGATCGCCTTTTTTATTGAAACAATTTTTGACTATAGATGATTTTGGTACAGAGGTTAATGTATTTATTTATATGCTATGGAAAATTGTGGAGTAATTTATAAACGGATATTAAAATGACTTTAATATCACATACATAAAACAGGTTTTATCAAAAACCTTCGGGATATTAAACCATAATCCCGAAGGCTAAAAGGAATTTCTAAACGCTTTGAATATTATAACCGCCGCTAAATATAGAACCGAGCATCGTCCAGATTGCAGCAAAGAAAATTATCAATAATACAATTACTATAAGCGACATAATTAGTGCTGCCTGTGCCCATGATTTTTTACTTGGATGAGTACTATCGCTGAATGCCCAGACAAACATCATTATGATTCCGACAAGCGGAATTGCCTGTATGATAAAAGTAATTAACCAATCTCCGATTTTCATAGGCTTATAATTTGTATTAAAGCCTGTATTTAAAGAATCCATCTTACCTCCTAATGATTATTAGTTGAAAGTAATATATCTCTTTGCAAAATTAGATTTAATAAATAACAGTGACAACAAAAGAATAATAATAATTTTCCGAATCTTCATAATTTTCAATAGTTAACTATCATAAAATATTATTCTTAAAATTGGGAAAAGCTTTTCACTTTTATTCTTCAGATTTAAAATTTTTTTTTGATTTTAGCCTCAATAATTCGTTTTTAAGCTTATTTGCTTGGTATTATTATTGGGTAAATCTGGTAACTTAAAACTATGAAATTCAATAAAACTTAACGGATTAAAAATGGAAAGAAAAAAAATAACGATTGATGGCAATGAAGCAGCTGCGTACGTTGCATATAATACAAACGAAGTAATTGCTATTTATCCAATTACGCCTTCATCAAATATGGGTGAGTGGTGCGATGCTTGGTCAGCAGTTAATAAGAAAAATATATGGGGAATCGTTCCTTCTGTAAGCGAATTACAAAGTGAAGGCGGTGCATCTGGAAGTGTACATGGCGCATTACAAACTGGTGCCTTAACTACAACATTTACAGCATCACAAGGGTTGTTGTTAATGATTCCGAATATGTTCAAAATAGCCGGTGAGTTAACCTCAACAGTATTTCATGTTTCCGCTAGATCAGTAGCTGCCGCAGCACTTTCAATTTTTGGCGATCACTCTGATGTTATGGCAACACGTTCAACAGGATTTGCGTTGTTGTCATCCAATTCTGTTCAGGAAGTAATGGACTTTGCTTTGATTTCGCAAGCTGCAACTTTAGAGGCTCGTGTTCCTTTTATTCACTTCTTTGATGGATTCAGAACTTCTCATGAAGTAATGAAGATTGAGGAGTTGACAAAAGCAGATATGCAGGCTATGCTTGATGAAGACCTTATCTTTGCACATCGCAAACGAGCATTAACTCCTGATAATCCGGTTATGAGAGGTACAGCTCAAAACCCTGATGTTTATTTTCAGGGAAGAGAAACTGTAAATCCGTTCTATATCGCTTGTCCGGCAATTGTTCAAAAACAGATGGATAAATTCGCCAAGCTAACAGGTCGTCAATATCATTTATTCGATTATGTCGGTGCACCTGATGCGGAAAAGATTATTGTAATGATGGGCTCCGGTAGTCAGGCTGCTGAAGAAACTGTAGAATTCTTAGCTGCAAAGGGAGAAAAGGTTGGTTTAATAAAAGTAAGATTGTACAGACCATTTTCTGTAGATCATTTTATTAAAGCACTGCCTAAAACTGTTAAGTCAATTGCTGTTTTAGATAGAACAAAAGAACCCGGCTCAAGTGGCGAACCGCTTTACCTTGATATCGTCAATTCAATATCTGAAAAATATATGACCGGCGAATTACAGTTTGCTTATCCGAAAATTGTAGGCGGAAGATATGGATTATCTTCTAAGGAATTTACTCCTGCAATGGTTAAAGCTGTGTTTGATAATTTATCCAAAGAAAAACCTAAAACACATTTTACAATCGGAATTATCGAAGATGTTACAAACAGTAGTTTGGATTTTGATCCAAAATTCTCTGTTGAAGCTGAAGAGACTTTCCGGAGTAAATTTTATGGACTTGGTGCTGATGGTACCGTTGGTGCAAATAAAAATTCAATTAAGATTATCGGTGAAGGAACTGATTATTATGCACAAGGTTATTTTGTTTATGATTCAAAGAAATCAGGTTCAACTACTGTATCTCATTTAAGATTCGGACCGAAAGAAATAAAATCAACTTATCTGATTAACAAAGCACATTTTATTGCTTGTCATCAGCAGGTGTTCTTAGAGCAGTGGGATATGCTTAGAGAGGCAAGCGAAGGCTCTACATTCTTATTAAACACTAAGGTTGATAAAGAGAATGTTTGGGATTCATTACCTGAAAAAGTTCAAAGAGATCTTATTGATAAGAAAATGAAATTCTGGATTATTGATGCTTATAAAGTTGCTGATGAAACAGGAATGGGCGGAAGAGTTAATACAATTATGCAGACTTGTTTCTTTGCGATTTCAAACATCTTTCCGCAGGAAAAGGCAATTGATCTGATAAAGGATTCAATTAAGAAAACTTATGGTGCTAAGGGCGATAAGATAGTTCAAATGAATTTTGATGCTGTTGATAAAACACTTGCTAATCTGTTCGAAGTTAAGGTTCCAAATAAGATTACAAGCAAAATTAAAATGCAGCCGCCTGTTTCCGGCAATGCACCTGATTTTGTTAAAGAAGTTACAGCAAGAATTATTGCAGGCGAAGGTGATCAATTACCGGTTAGCAAAATGCCGATTGACGGAACCTTTCCGCTTTCAACAACAAAATGGGAAAAGAGAAATATAGCTCTTGAAGTGCCTGTTTGGGATAAGGAAATATGTATTCAATGTAATAAATGTGTTATCGTTTGTCCGCATGCTGCTATAAGAGCTAAAGTTTATGAAGAAGCAGATCTTAAAAACGCACCGGATACATTTAAGTACACAAGTTTTAAATCTAAAGATTATGGCGAAAATATGTTCTACTCGCTGCAGGTAGCAGTAGAAGATTGTACAGGTTGTGAGCTTTGTGTTGATGTGTGTCCTGTTAAGAATAAAAAGGAAACCAAGTTAAAAGCTATAAATATGGCTGAACAGCTTCCGATACGCGAACAAGAAAGAATGAATTGGGATTTCTTCTTAAATATCCCTGAGCTTGACAGAAGAAAGATTGCAGTATCTAAAGTTAAAGATTCGCAATTCTTAGAGCCGTTGTTCGAATTTTCCGGTGCTTGTGCCGGCTGCGGTGAAACTCCCTATGTAAAATTAGTAAGTCAGTTATTTGGTGATAGAACAATGGTTGCAAATGCCACCGGCTGTTCATCTATCTATGGCGGAAATTTACCAACAACACCTTGGGCAGCAAATAAAGATGGACGTGGTCCTGCATGGTCAAATTCATTATTTGAAGATAATGCTGAGTTTGGATATGGATTCAGATTAGCTGTTGATAAACACAATATGCAGGCAAAGGAACTTCTTAAATCGCTTTCTTCAGAAATAGGCAATGATCTTGTTGATGCCCTGATTAACTCGCCGCAGAAGGATGAAGCTGATATTTATGAACAAAGAGAAAGAGTATCAGCATTAAAGAAAAAATTAGAAGATATGCTGAAAACCAAGTCTAATGGTAAAACCAGCGAAATGAAACATTTATTAAGTCTGGCAGATTATCTTGTAAAGAAATCTGTATGGATTATGGGTGGTGATGGCTGGGCTTATGATATTGGTTATGGCGGATTAGATCACGTGTTAGCTTCTGGAAAAAATGTAAACATTCTTGTTCTTGATACAGAAGTTTATTCAAATACCGGCGGTCAGTGTTCTAAATCCACACCAAGAGCCGCAGTTGCTAAATTTGCTGCAGCAGGTAAACCGGTCGCTAAAAAAGATCTTGCTCTGATGGCGATGACTTACGGAAATGTTTACGTTGCTAAGGTTGCAATGGGTGCAAATGATCAGCACACATTAAGAGCATTTCTTGAAGCAGAAGCATACGATGGTCCATCATTGATAATTGCTTACAGCCATTGTATCGCTCACGGTATCAATATGGGTACTGCAATGCAAAATCAGAAAGCTGCAGTTGATTCAGGTTACTGGCCTTTATTCAGATATAACCCTGAACTTGAGGCAGAAGGGAAGAATCCTTTTAAAATGGATTCAAAGGGTCTGAAGATCAATCTTAAAGATTACGCATATATGGAAACAAGATACAAGATGCTTACAAAATCTCATCCACAGCTTGCAGAACAACTGATAAAAGAAGCTCAGGATGATGTTATAAGAAGATGGAAAGAATATGAAAGATTAGCTGCTTATGATCCGCAAAAAACAGAAGCAGGTGCATAAGCTGATTACTTTTTAAGGCGGAGTTAATGAATCAGATTCTTTTAACTCCACTTTTTTCTAATAATAAAAAAGAATTTAACAAGGTAAAAACAATGGATATATCAACAACATATTTAGGATTAAAATTAAAATCGCCCATCGTTTGTTCAGCAGGTCCGTTATCTGAAAAAGTTTCCAATATACGTGAAATGGAAGATGCAGGTGCGGGTGCTGTTGTTCTATATTCAATTTTTGAAGAACAGATTGAACACGAACAGCTTGAATTAGTTTATCATACAACGTCACATTCGGAAAGTTTTGCTGAAGCTACATCTTACTTTCCTGAACCGTTTGATTTTAAACTTGGTCCGGAAGAATACCTCAATCACATCCGCAAGGCAAAAGAAGCCGTTAACATTCCGATCATTGCAAGTTTAAATGGCAAATCTATCGGCGGATGGACTGATTATGCAAAAAAGATAGAACAAGCGGGAGCCGATGCACTTGAATTAAATATTTATTTGCTTCCTACCGATCCAAAAAAATTCAGTGCAGAAATTGAAAAAACTTATATCTATATCGTAAAAGCAGTTAAATCAACAGTTAAAATTCCTGTTGCTGTTAAAATGCATCCGTTCTTCAGCTCAACAAGTTATATGGCTTCACAGTTATGCAGTGCCGGTGCAGATGGATTGGTTTTATTTAATCGCTTTTATCAGCCGGATATTGATCTTGATACTCTTGATGTTGTTCCAAATGTAATATTAAGTACTCCGATGGCGATGAGGCTTCCATTAAGATGGATTGCTATGTTATATGGACGCATTAACGCTGATCTTGCAGCAACAAGCGGAATTTACTCAGCACAAGATGTACTCAAAATGATTATGGCAGGTGCAAAGGTTACAATGATGCTTTCTTCGCTGTTAAAATTTGGAATCGGGCATGTTGCAGATGTAACTACTAATTTAAAAACCTGGATGAAAGAGAAAGAATACAAATCAATTGATCAAATGCGCGGAAGTATGAGTTATATGAATATTGATGATCCTGCTAAGTTTGAACGGGCAAATTATATGAAAGTTCTTCATTCTTATAAATAAAAATTATCTGTCACACTTTAAAAAACCAAGTGTGATATAAAGTTGTATCCATTGCCGGCTGATGCTCAGAGGAGAATCCTGATCGAAACCGAAGCAGAATGTGAATTAACCGGCAGTGGATTTTTTATTTTTTGTTTACAACTTACGGGCAACAACAACAACTGTTTTTAATGTTTCCACAATTCCTGAGTTATCATTCAGAGCTTCGAGAAATACAATATAAATTCCTATTCTTAATGCTTTTTTATCATCATCCAGTCCATCAAAAATAACAGAGCCGCTTGACGCGCTTGCCTGATTGTTTAAAAGCGTTCTTACCAATCTTCCTTTGCTGTCAAATATTTTAATTCTTACCTGTGAGATTGCTTGTGTTAAATTATAATTTATGATTGTGAAATCTTCAAAGCCATCATTATCCGGCGAGAAAGGATTTGGATTAAGAGATATATTTGCAGATTGATTAAGGTTTTCAGCAAAGATACTGTTTTGCGATCCGGGTGTACCGCCAAGAAGAGCAACACTTGTGCTCCAGTTAAGCGGATCGTTTGCATTAAGTGAGGGATTAATTCTTTCTAATGATTTGTTTTTTGTTGAGGCTATATTTTGATTATGCCATTTAGGATTATAAAAAACAGAATCAATAATATTATTTCTGACGTCTTTTAATAGTATCAGCTCACCGGTATTAACTAATCCAAGACTTGATTGATTAAGTATGTTTTTGTTCTCTGTTCCGATTAAATTATAAAACTCTACAGCTATGGAATCAGCAATCAATAGAAAATGTTCTTTGGGAGGAATTAAAAAACTTGTTTGAGAAAGCTTGAAATAATTTCCGTTTTCATCCTCAATTTTCCATCCTCCAATATTAATGCTATCCAAGCCGATATTGTAAAACTCTATAAATTCGCTGTTATAATTCTCGGGGTCATACATTATTTCGTTGATTATCAAATCATTTCTTTTAAATGCAGGTATGTTGATAAATGAATTTTGTTTTCCCGGTGTGCTTTTCTTTATATCTAAAGAAGTAGCCCAATTTAAACTATCATTGGTTAGACCACCTAATGAAATTCTTTCAAGTGAATAGCCTTTAACATTACCCCAGCTTGAGCGATAAAATAAACTATCGATTATTGCATTCCTGAAATCATAAACAACAACTCCGTCAGTAGTATTACCAAGACTGCCGAAGTTTGAATAAAATACTTTTATAGTAACATCAGGATGTGCACTGTTAAAAGAAGTATCCTTAGCAATCACAAAAAGCTCATCAGAAGCAATAAAAATATTTTCATTTGTAATAAAACTTTTGGTTGGAGTTGTTAGTACATCACTTATCATCCAGTTTTTTATGTTTATTGAATCGCTGCTTACATTTATAAGCTCAACCCATTCAGGTTTTCCATCTGCCGGATTATACATCACCTCGTTTATTTTTATTATATCCTTAGCATAACCAGGCTGAATAGATTTTTCGTAATAATTGTTTAATGTATCCTCGTCCTGTTGAAAAACTACTCTAGCTGCAGTTAATATCTTTTTCTGCAGATTAGTAATCTGAACAGTTGAAGTAACTGCTATAGAATCTCCGGATAAAAGGTTCTGCAGATTAACTGAAGATAATAACATATCAGCAACATTGTTTGAATCTGAGTCAAAATAAAATTCAACATAAAAATTCAAAGCTGTTTGATTACCATTGTTTTTTATTTTAGCTGTTAACGAAATATCATCGCCTGCTGCAGGAAATCTCGGATTAAAAGAAATACCTGTAACAGACAGATCAAATTGCTTTGGAGTTATACTATTTATTCTGCCGGGAGTGCTTTGTTCAATATCATAACTGCTTGCCCAGTTAAACTGATTATTTGAAGAATTAGTAACAGAAATTCTTTCAAGTGAAAATCCGTTAGTTCCGCCCCATTGATTCGAATAAAAAACAGAATCGATTGTAAGTCCGCGTTTATCTTTTAAAACGACACCATCGCGGTCATTATTAAAAGACGGCAGAGTGATTTTTAATAAACCGGATGGAATAAATCTATGGTAATTAAATATTGATGAATCCTTTGTCAGCAGAACATATCCTTTTGGCGGGATTAAAAAGTTATTTTTTATTGTCGCTTTAGCAGGGGTTGTGATTACATCCCAAACAGACCAATCTTTTAAATTTATTTCTGCATCAGTATTATTAAAAAGTTCAATCCATTCCGGCTCGCCGCCTAAAGGTGCAAACATTATTTCATTAACAACAACTGCCTGATTTGGATAACCTGGCTCAATTATTTTATACTTAAAATTATCAGATGTATCCTGATCCTGATTATAAATAGCTTTGATAAAAAATGCCTTTTTAAATCGCAAATCGTTTGCAGTATAATTGAATTGATATGTGCTTGAATCATTTACTGATAAAGTTAAATTGGATATTGCTTCTATGAATATATCTGGTATTGAATCAAGGTCTGAATCTTCATAAAGTTCAATTGAAAATATGGCAATATTTTTTCCGGTATTTTTTACAGAAGCTGAAAGTGTGATATTATCTCCAAGCAAAGGATATATCGGATTAAAAATTAAATCTGTTACTTTAATATCATAATCTTTTTGAGTTATTGAATTAAAATCACCCGGAGTAGCCTTGCTAATATTAATACAAGCAGCCCAATTTGCCGGATTGCTGCTTAAACTATCTGCGGATATTCTTTCTAACGATTTTCCGCCAATATTGCCTCCCCAATCAGGAAGATAATAAACTGAATCAATCATCAGTCCCCGGTCATCTTTAATAACAACTGCATCACCTGTGTTATTAAGAGATGGAATATTTGCTTTAACAATTTGTGAAGGTACATTATAGAAATTTAAAATTGAGGAATCTTTTGTTATTACAATAAATGATTCCGGTGCAATAAATATATCTGTACCGGTTATTGTAATTGTTGACGCCGCATCAGAAAGTTTCCAGTTTTTTATACTAACTATGTTATTTGTTCTATTAAAAAGTTCAATCCACTCTGGCTCACCGGTAGATGGAGCATACATAATTTCATTTATAACAATATCATTATAAATATTGCCGGGAGGATAAACATAAAACTGTTTGATTAATAAATTATCATTGTTGTTCTGATCTTCAGAAAAATTAACTTTGGCAATAACTTGATAATTACCAGCAGAAAGTGAACTAAGGATTGTTGAAACAATAACGGAATCACCGGTTAATAAATTAAAAAAATCCTGATAGAATATTCTTTCACTTAAATCCGGAATAGAATCCAGATTAATATCATTAAATAATTCAATTGAGAAATTAACTGCTGAAAGAACTCCATTGTTTTTAACTTTAGCAGTTATCGTAACATTATCTCCGCTGATTGGAATTGCCGGAGAGAACATCAGGGAATATAAGCTCAGATCATAATTTACCGGTGTAACTGAGTTTGTAAAACCAGGAGTTCCATTTATGACTAAAGAATTTGACCAATTTGTTTGAAGCGAATCACGATTTAAAAATATCTTTTCATCAGATACGGCAGCAGGATTATTAGCGGAGTAAAAATAAAAATCTACGGTATCATTACTTGTAGTTAACAGCCATAAAGGTCGATTGGTTGTATTAGCCATACCAGATGAGCCAAAAGAGTTATCAGCTATCTTTAATATCAAAGCATCTGGTGGAACTATTCCATGATAAATTCCGGCAGCGATATCGTAATCGTTTTCAAAAATAACCGCAAAAGAATTTGGCTCTAATATGGTTCCAAATCCTGCATCAATAATCTGATCGGCTGTTGAAGTATAGTATTTGATTTTGTAAAAGCTTAAGTCAACACTATCTGTTGGACTTAAATTATATATCTCTATAAACTCATTGTTTCCCGAAGCAGGGGCAAACATTACTTCTGAAAAAATTAGTAGAGTATCTGTTTGCGAAAAACTTGTAATAGTTAACAGTGCTGTAAATAAACTGATTTTTTTTAACATTTAAACTCAGAAAAAATAAATTGTTTTTTATTTTGTCTTTGGTCTTAGTTCCCTGGATGCCAATACTTCAAATAATTTAGTCGGCATTAGTTTTAATATTTTAGCACCAAGTGTAAGCTGCCAGGGAAATTCGATTATTCGTTTATCTTTTTTTAATCCTTTAATTATAATCCTGCTGGCTTTTTCAACACTCATTAAAAACGGCATTTCAAATTCATTTTTATCTGTCATTGCTGTTTTAACAAAACCGGGTTTAACTGTAATAACTTTAACATTGTATTTTTTCAGCTCTATCCTTAAGCTTTCTAATAAGATTGTTAATGCTGCTTTACTTGCAGCATAAAATCCGCTTTTTGGAAAACCCTTCGCATCTGCCAGACTGGATACACCGATGATAACACCTTTTCTATTTTTTATAAAATCGGGCAGCAGTTTTTCGATAAAGTAAACCGGACCGAGAACATTTGTATTAAAAGTTATCTCAGCTTCAGAAGAATTATAATTCAGGATACTCGATCTGTCAGAAACCCCCGAGTTAAGTATTGCTATATCGATTATTCCAAAATCTCTTTTAATCAGTTCAATTGTATTATGGACTTCATCTTTTGAAGTGACATCACATTTGTAATATCTTATTTCAGATGCATCACCAATTTGTTCTGCTAAAGATTTCGATATATCTGTTCTTCTGGCGACTAAAGCGAGTCTTGCACCTTCCAACGCCAGATCTTTTACAAGCTGATAACCAATACCTGATGATGCCCCGGATAATAATACCACAGAGTTATTAAAATTCATTTGCTTCTTTTTGTAATTTTTACAAAGCAAGTAATTGAATTAAGAGATTAAAATCAACCAGATAGTAAATAAATTTTACAGAATAAGATTAAAAGTGGGAATTAAAGCAGAAAATTCATTTCTTTAAAAAGAATTTTTACCATATATTTTGGCACGCTAATAGCAAAAATTATTCCAATGGCAATAGATAAAATATTTGCAATAAATGACGTTTTAGTAAGGGATGAGATTGTAGAAATTCCCTTTTCCTGTGATTTAAAGAAATGTAAAGGTGCCTGCTGCACTCTTGATAGTGAGTTTGGTGCGCCAATCAGGAAAGAGGAGATTGAAGAAATTGAAAAGGCTCTTCCGATTGTCAGAAATTATTTAGCACAAAAAAATATTGACGAAATAGAAGCAAGAGGATTTTACGAGATTAAAGACGGAGAGATTTTAATAAACAGTATTAATAACAAAGACTGTGTGTTCTCTTACTGGGAAAATGGTATTGCCCGGTGTGCTATCGAACGCGCTTATTTTGACGGTAAAATTAATTACAGAAAACCAATTTCCTGTCATCTGTTTCCAATTCGTGTATCAGATTTTGGAGGAGATGTACTTCGTTATGAAAAATTCAGTGAATGTGCACCGGCACTTGAAAAAGGTAAAGAAGAAAATATTACTATTGCAGAATTCTGCAAAGACTCATTAATAAGATTGTACGGAGAACAATGGTACAATAAACTTATGAATTATACAGGTAAATAAAATGCTTTCACTCAGTCAGCGACTTGCTCAAACACAAAAACTTTCTCCACAGCAGATTCAATATCAGAAATTGTTGCAGCTTAATACTTTGGCTTTAGAACAACGCATAAAAACTGAACTTGAAATGAATCCTGTGCTTGAAGAGGAAATGGAAATGAATCTTGAGCAGGACGATAAGGAAAAAGATTCTGATACAGAAACTGAAATTGAAGATGAATACTCCGATAAGGATAATGAAGAGTTTGCTTTAGAAGATTATATGAATGATGATGATTTTGATCATGAAAGAATCAACCGAAGCCCGGATGAAGAAATGTTTCAACCGCTTGCACCACAAAGAGAAACATTAAGTGAGCACCTTACAGAACAGCTCAGGCTGCTTAATCTTGATGAAGATCTTTATATACTTGGAGAAGAAATAGTTGGTAATCTGGATGAAGACGGATATTTGAAAAGAGAGCTTCCGGAAATTCTTAATGAACTTGAAATGTTTGAGCACATCAAAATTGAACCGCAGACTGCTGAAGATTTACTTAAACGTATTCAGAAATTTGATCCGATTGGAATAGCCAGCAGAAATTTAAAGGAATGTCTTATCGTTCAGCTTCGGGAAAGTAAATCCGATCCCTACAACAAATATCTTGCAATTAAAATGCTTGAAGATCATTATGAT
Source organism: Ignavibacteriota bacterium (assembly GCA_013285425.1). Lineage (GTDB taxonomy): Bacteria > Bacteroidota > Ignavibacteria > Ignavibacteriales > Ignavibacteriaceae > IGN3. Next base: position 2,806,659 of record CP053447.1, on the reverse strand, counting down.
GAATTTACAAAGAGAAGATTCGATCTTATCAAACAAAGAATGAATATGACTGATGAAAGTCTGAAAGATACTGTTGAGCTTATCCAAACAATGAATCCAAAACCGGGCGAAGGTAACATCTCATCAATGGAAATGAATCAGGTTACGCCTGATTTTATTGTTGAAAAAGTAGATGAAAACTGGGTGATAACTCTTAATGATAAAAGTATGCCTTCAGTAACAATCAGTAAACAATATTTGGAAATGTTTAATTCCAATAAGAGATTAAAAAGAAACAACAGGGAAAAAGAAACTTATAAATTTCTGAGAGAAAAGTTTGAATCTGCAAAATGGTTTATTGCCTGCATACAGCAGCGCCGCGAAACATTGATGAAAATAATGCGTGCAATACTTGAAAGACAATATATGTTTTTTGAAAAAGGACCAAAGTTCCTTAAACCGATGATTTACAAAGATATTGCAGAAGAAATTCAGATGGATATTTCTACAATAAGCAGAGTTGTAAACGGTAAATATGTTCAAAGCCCGATGGGAATTCACGAGCTGAAATATTTCTTCAGTGAAGGTTTATCAACAGATTTTGGCGAAGAAGTATCCAACAAACACATTCGTGAAAGATTAAAGGAAATAATTGAACACGAAAATAAAAAGGCACCTTTTAGTGATGATAAACTTGCAGACTTATTGAACGCTGAGGGTATTCACATTGCAAGAAGAACTGTTGCAAAGTACCGCGAACAATTAAAGCTGCCAGTTGCACGCTTGCGCAAGCAGATGATGTAAATGGAATATTTTTGGGATGTTGTTACTTTAATTTTTCTCTTTGCTCTTTATGGATCAGTGCACTCAGTGCTGGCATCCGACAAGATTAAAATAATTTTTAAAAAATTATTCGGGAAATTCATAGCTTTCTACAGATTATTATTTAACATCTTTGCTTTGTTAAGTCTGTATTACATCTGGGAAGCAGCACCTCATCCTTCACTACAGATTTATCAATTACCTCCGCCTTTTGATTATCTTGTTTTGATTCCACAATTAACAGCAATGGCAGGAATAATATGGTGCTTTAAATATATCAGCTTGAAAGAGTTTTTAGGAGTTAATCAGATAGAAAGATTTTTTAAAAAAGAATATTCTGAAAATGAACTTGATGAAAGATATACTTTAAGAATAAATGGACCATATAAGTACAGTCGTCATCCGGTTTATTTCTTCTCAATAATATTTTTACTATTCAGAGCTGAAATGAATTTGTTTTATCTCACAATGTTCATATCGTTTACAGCATATTTTTACATCGGATCGTATTATGAAGAAAAAAAATTGGTTAGACTTTTCGGTGATGTTTATTCAAATTACCGGAAAAATGTACCAAGAATTTTTCCAATTAGAATTAAATTTCTTTCAGATAAATTCAGGGGACATTAGTAATAATATTAATAACACACTTTAATTTATTTATTGAGTTTTACAGCTTATTTTTTACTGTCTGATTTAGAGTGTACGGTTCATATTACTAAATTTGTAATGATTAAATTCAGGTATAATTATTTATGAAAAAAAAATTAAGATCAACCACAATACTTGGTATTATACACAACGGTGTGGCAGCGCTTGGCGGTGATGGGCAGGTTTCTCTGGGCAACACTATTATGAAACATAATGCTATGAAGATAAGAAAAATAGCAAACGGAAAAGTGCTTTGCGGTTTTGCAGGTGCTTCAGCAGATGCATTTACACTAATGGAAAGATTTGAAGATAAACTTGAACAATACCGCGGAAATGTTAACCGCGCTGCTGTTGAGCTTGCAAAAGACTGGCGCACGGATAAATTTCTGAGAAAGCTTGAAGCAATGCTCGCTGTTATCTCTAAAGATACTGCACTTGTTGTTTCAGGAACCGGAGATGTTATTGAACCTGACGATCAGATCGTTGCAATTGGTTCAGGCGGAATGTATGCACTCGCCGCTGCACAAATGTTAAAAAAGCATAGTCAGCTTTCTGCAAAAGAAATAGTGCAGGAATCGTTAAAAACAGCAGCTGATATTTGTATTTATACGAACGATAAAATTAATGTTGAGGTAATTGATTGATTATGGGAAATAAATCCGTAGAAAAAAATGTTTATACTCCTTCAGAAATTGTAAAGGAATTAGATAAGTTTATAATCGGGCAAACAGAAGCTAAACGTGCTGTTGCAATTGCAATCCGAAATCGATGGAGAAGACAGCAGGTAAAGGATGTACTGCGGGAAGAGATTATGCCCAACAATATAATACTTATCGGACCTACTGGTGTTGGTAAAACTGAGATTGCAAGAAGATTAGCAAGATTATCGCAGGCTCCGTTTGTTAAAGTTGAAGCTTCAAAATTTACTGAGGTTGGATATGTCGGCAGAGATGTTGAATCAATGGTGCGCGATCTGGTGGAGGTTGGAGTAAATCTTGTTAAAGCCGAAAAAGCTTCTGAAGTTCAGGCTAAAGCTGAAAAGCTTGCAGATGAACGCATACTTGATATTTTAATTCCACCGGTTAAAAAAATTCAAACAACTTCTGTTGTTCAGGAAGGCGAAGAACAACCAGTAAACGAGAACGGGAATGAAACTGAAAATGAAGTTTATCAGAATAAAAAAACTCGTGAATGGATGCGCGAAAAAGTTAAAAGCGGCGAAATGGATGACAAGTTGATTGAGTTTGATTCTCAGGCACAGCCTTCAATTGGTATGCAGGTTTTGGGTCCTTTTGGTATGGATGATATGGGGATTAACATACAGGAAATAATGGGCAGCATCATGCCAAAGAAACGAAAGAAAAGAAAAACTACTGTAAAAGAAGCACGGCAAATTCTTGCGCAGGAGGAAATGCAGAAGCTGATTGATATGGATGCTGTTCAGAAAGAAGCAATTGAACGGGTTGAAAACTCCGGAATGATTTTTATTGATGAGATTGATAAAGTTGCTGGCGGCGGAAAAGCTCATGGTCCTGATGTTTCACGCGAAGGTGTTCAGAGGGATCTTCTTCCAATTGTTGAAGGCTCTAATGTAAATACAAAGTATGGTGTTGTTAGAACCGATCATATCCTGTTTATTGCATCAGGTGCATTTCATGTTTCGAAGCCATCGGATTTAATCCCTGAGTTACAGGGGCGGTTTCCGATTAGGGTTGAATTAAACAGTTTATCGGAGGAAGACTTTATTCAGATATTGACCACTCCTCAAAATGCACTGCTTAAGCAATACGGCGCCTTACTTGAAACAGAAGGTGTTAAATTAAACTTTAGTAAAGATGGAATAAAAGAAATTGCACGTATTGCGACCGAAGTGAATGAACAGGTTGAAAATATCGGTGCAAGAAGATTACACACAATTCTTACAACTTTGCTTGATGAAATACTTTTTGATGTTCCTGACAAAATTCCTTCAGACACAGTAAAAATTGATGCAAAATTTGTAAAAGATAAACTTGAAAAAATTGTTAAGGACAGAGATTTAAGTAAATTTATTTTATAGTGATTAAAGCCCCTTATTTTAAGGGGCTTTTTTATTTTACTAGGAGTCAGATATGAGTAAAATTTTATTTGCTGCAGCCCTGGCGTTAAGTACTTGTTTAGTCTTTGCACAATCTGAATTTACCACTTCAATAAATGGAACAATAATACACAACAGTATAAATTCCCATGCAAAAAAAGAATCTGAAAATGGAATTTACTGGTGTAATTATGAGATAAAGGAAGTTACTGATGAAATGAGGAAACTTGTCAATTTCAGTTTTTATGAAAATGATAAGTGTCTGTTTACAATGACTGATATTCCGGGTTCTGATGTTGATATATCTAATTCCGGTAATATTGTTTTTTATGATCACTCCTATCACTTCAATAGAAAGTTAAAGATTCATTTTTATTCAAAAACAGGAATCAAACTGAATGAACTTGAATTTGTAAATGCAAATCTGTCCGGGTTTTCATTATCAGGCAATCTGTTTGGAGTAGGCACACCGGATGGAATACAGATTATTTCTGTTAAAGATCTTTCTGTTAAAAATTATCCTAAAGGATTTAAGTTTGCTGTTTCTGAAGATGATAAATTAATTGCGATTGCTTCAGAAGATAAGATTGAAGTTTTTAATGAAGGAATATTTATCAGATCGATCTATACAGGTTTTAAACATACACGAAAAGTTATCATATCTTCGGCAAATGATTTTGCTGCTGCAATTGATAAGAAAAATCTTAAAGTATTTTCTTTATCTGATGGTAAAGTTAAATTTTCCTTTACTTCTGAGGTTAATAAATCAAACAGAGATTTGAAAATCATAGATAACAAAATTGCTGTTGGTGTTCACATTCGTACTAAGAATCAATCACAAGGTGAAATTATATTTTTTGATCTGAATGGTACCAAACAAGAATCGCTGACCGGGCAAAGTAAATATCTGAAGCAATCCGAAGCTTTTAAACCATCAAATAAAACCGGCGCTTATGATAATATTCCCTGGCCATTTGCGCCGTTCGATAGTATGCGCACTGTATGGAATCATTACGAACAACATATGGGTGGTTTTGGGTCGGGATATTCATACCTGCATCAGGGGCTTGATATAATTACTCCGATTGGCGAACCAACTTACGCTGTTAGAGGCGGGGTTGTAAAGTGTGTTTTAACTACCGGCGGTGCAGTTTACTGGAGATTATCAATCTGTGATTCAAATACTCAGGATAGATCAAACGGATGGTTGTATGCTCATTTAATTGAAAACACAATTCAATTTGATGTGGGTGATACAGTTGAAGTGCACGACTATCTTGCAGATATTATTGAATGGACTTATGATTGGGGGCATATACATTTTGTAGAAATTAATGATTCAGGTTTTGTATGGTTGTATAGTGATAATGAATGGGGAATCAATTTTAATCCGTTGCTTGCACTAACACCAGTTAATGATGAAACTGCTCCGGTAATTGACGATGTTTTTCCTGATCAAAAATTTGGTTTTTGTACTAATGAAACAAGTAATTATCTGCAGCCGGATTCATTGTTTGGTGAGGTGGATATTATAATAAAAGTATTTGATTATGCCGGAGATTCCGGATGGCAGCAGCCGGCATTCAAAATTGATTATTGGATAAAAAGAATTTCTGATAATCAGATTATAGTCCCGCGTAAAATGGCTCATTTACTGAATCATTCTTATCCGTTTTATTCAGGTGATAATTTTGAGCCTTATGCAACTGTAATGTATAAGCGGGATAATATTTTAACCCCGACAGTCTGGATGAATTCAGAAAGGAACTTCCATCATGTTATTACTAATAGCAACGGTGATTCGCTGATCACTCTTGAAGAAAAAAATAATTCATTAAATACTGCGGATTATTATGACTCTGAATATAGAATATATGCTGAAGTATTTGATCAGTCAGGCAATTCAACGATTGATAGTATGGATGTTTATTTTAGAAACGGAATATCTTCTGTAGATGGTAAAATTTTTCCAGATGAATTTATTCTTTATCAGAATTATCCAAATCCGTTTAACCCAGCCACCAATATTCAGTTTGCAATAGGCAGCAGGCAGTTTGTTACATTAAAAGTATATGATGTTCTTGGTAATGAAATTGCAATTTTAGTTAATGAGGAAAAACCTGCCGGCAGTTATGAAGTTAAATTTTCTGCTATTGGCGGATTAAATTCAGACGGAGATACTTACAGTCTTTCTAGCGGAATTTATTTTTACAGAATATCTGCCGGTAGTTTAACACAGGTCAGGAAGATGATGCTGCTCAGATAATATATTCATAATAATTTTTATAAACAGACTATAGTAAAGAAAAAAATAAAAAAAATATCTCAGATTTAATTGACCAGACCAAAATAAATTATAATATTAGTAAAGCAATGACGATATCATAAAATCATTCATTGAGCAGCTCAGTTTTTGAAGGCAGAGTTTCCTTAGTAAACAAATTGCATAATCCTATAAATGTTTTTACTAAAAAGAAGTTTCTAAACAATTAACTAACTATCATATCAAAATTCGTTGAGGATAAAATGAATACATATCTACGTAAAGCATTCTCATTAATTATTGCTCTACTGTTCCTGAGCATTTCGTTTGCTCAAAAAGCTCCGGTTGTTTCATCATTGCAAATAGTACCTGATGAATCCGAAGCTACTATTGTTAAAAATAATATGAGAATTAGTCAGGAAACCGGAGTTCCGGTAGCTCTTTATAAACCTGATTATCAGGTAACAAAAGATTCTCCTGAAAATATGGCGCGGCAATTTCTTATTGAAAACCATGATCTTTTCAAATTTTCACCTGATCTATCTGAACTGAGATATCTTTCTACCAGAGAAACTCCCGCAGGATATCACGTTCATTTCGATCAATACGTCGGGCAGTATCCGGTGTTAAATTCGAGAATAAATGTTACAATAAGTAAAAACAACCAGGTGGTGTTTGTTGCTAATGGTTCAAAGGTAAATTATAATACAAAGGTAACTAACGATCTTGAAAGGATTAATATCAGCACAGAGCACGCATTAATTATTGCAAAGGGATATTTAGGTGTAAAAGGTGCAATCAATTTTGAAAAAAGTGAACCCGGTATTTATTATAACAAAGGAACATTTAGACTTGCTCAGGTTGTAACGATTGTACCATCGGAAGAATTATTTGGTGAATGGCAGGTTTTAGTTGATGCACAGACTGGTGAGATTTTCAGAGCTGAAGATGTTGCCTGCTATGATGATCCGATTAAATCAAAACCAGAATTGGTTGAAGGAAGCGGCTATGTATTTGCTCCTGATCCGATTTCTCATGCAAGAACAACTTACGGCTCACCAGGATTTGTAGATAACAATGATGCAGATTCTGACTCGCTGACTTTTCATCGTGAACTAAGAACATTACACGATATTACTTTTGAAAGCGGTGCATATATTTTAAAAGGTCCCTGGGCAGAGATAAGAGATTTTGAAGCACCTTATACAGGGCTGCATACCAATCCGACAACTGATTTCTTTTTTACAAGAAGCCATGATTCTTTTGAAGCAGTGAATGCTTACTATCATATTGATAATGCAATGAGATGGATTAACGACTCACTTAACATAACACTGCATCCATTTCAATATACCGGCGGTATTAGATATGATCCGCATGGATTAAATGGTGACGATAATGCACATTATATCCCAAGCACAGGACAAATTGCCTGGGGCGATGGCGGTGTTGATGATTGTGAAGATCCGGGCGTTATTCTTCATGAACTTGGTCATGGGCTTCACGATTGGTTAACAAATGGTTCTCTTTCACAGGTTCAGGGTTTAAGTGAGGGATGCGGTGATTACTGGGCAAGCTCATATTTAAGAAGCACAGGATATTGGACACCAATCGATCCTGCTTATAATTGGGTTTTTGTTTGGGACGGACATAATCCTTTTTGGGCTGGCAGAATCACAAACTATGGCGCTCACTATCCTGAAGGATTAACCGGAACAATTCATACTGATGGACAGATGTGGGCTTCTTCTTTGATGTCTATTTATGACTTGATTGGAAGGAATGCAACAGATAAAAACTTTCTTGAAGCACTTGCTATGACTAATAGTGGTTCTAATCAACAAGATGCTGCAAACGCTTTTATAGCAGCCGATCAGCTTAACTACAGCGGCAGTAATCTTGTCCATATTATTCCTGTTTTTGCAGACAGAGGTTATATTGCAGGACCAGTAACCGCAGATTTTATGGCAGACGTTACAGTTGGTAGTGCACCGTTAACTGTTCATTTTACTGACTTATCTATCTCTCAGCCGAATCCAATTACTTCCTGGGAGTGGGATTTTAATAACGATGGAGTTGTTGATGCTACAGATAAAAATCCAACCTGGGTTTATACTAATTTTGGATATTATACTGTTAAGCTTACAGTTTCTGATGGTACTTATTCCAGCAGTAAAACCAAAATAAATTATATAAAAGTTACTGATCCAAATGCTGTTGAGTGGTGTAATGAATTTAATAATTTAAGCAACTGGACTGTTGTTGGACCGCTTGGTATGACAAACTGGACTGCAAGTAATTCAGCATATGCCGGAGGTACCGCACCAGAGCTAAGATTAGGCTGGACACCGTCATTTAATGGAACATCGAAAATAAGATCTTCAGTTATTAATTTACCGGATAATCAAGTAGTGTTATATTCATTTAACTATTACTTTGATTATTATTCAAATCCAAGCGGCACAGTAACTATTGGTGTAACATACGATGGAGGAACAACGAGTGAGTTATTCTATAATCAGGTTAACGCAACAGGTAACGTAGGTCCGCAGTTATTTACAGGAAATTTTACAACCCCTGCATCAGGCGGAGCAAATACTCAAGTGGAAATTACTTTTTCAGGAAACTCCTTTAATTATGATTATATATACTGGGATAATTTGTGTCTGCAGTATAGTATTCCGGTTGAATTAACATCATTTACTGCTTTTGCAAATGGAGCAGAGGTTGAACTAAACTGGCAAACAGCCACAGAAACAAATAATCAAGGGTTCGAAATTGAAAGAATGAGCGAAAATGGAAAGTTCGAAAAGATTGGATATACTGCCGGATATGGAACGACAACAGAAACCAAATCATATTCATTTACAGATTCTAAATTGAGTGAAGGAAAATATAATTACAGATTAAAGCAGTTAGATTATGACGGTACTTTTAAATACTCAAATGAAGTAAATGTTGTAGTTAACCTGCCGCTTGAATATTCACTTGAACAGAACTACCCGAATCCCTTTAATCCGTCTACAATAATAAAATATTCATTAAAAGATGAAGGAAGAGTATCACTTAAAATATTTAACTCACTCGGCGAAGAAGTAAGAACGCTTGTTAATGAAATAAAACCAGCAGGAAATTACAATTTTGAATTTAACGCAAGTGAACTACCAAGTGGAATTTATTTCTACCAGCTTCAAGCCGGTTCATTCATAGCTACTAAAAAAATGGTGGTGATAAAATGAGAATATTTTGGTTTATTCTTTTTATATCTCAGTATACAATACAATTATACCCTCAAGATTTTTGGGAACAAACTAATGGTCCTTATGGCGGTTTAGTTTATGATTTAGCTATTAATTCAAGTGGGCATATATTTGCTGGAAGTCAGTATCGTGGAGTATTCCGTTCAACAGATAATGGAGAAAATTGGATCCCGAAAAATAATGGATTAACTGCTTCTAGAATTTATTCAATCACTATTAATTCGAGTAATCATATTTTTGTCGGAACTTATCAGAATGGAGTTTTCCGTTCTACTGATAATGGAGAGAATTGGATACAAATAAATAATGGAATTCCTGCAAATACTTCTGTAAATGCTTTAGCAATAAGTTCTAACAATCACATTTTGCAGGAACAGAGGGAGGTGGAGTTTTGCGATCAACAGATAATGGAGAAAATTGGATACAAATAAATAATGGAATCCCTGCAAATACTTCTGTTAATGCTTTAGCAATAAGTTCTAACAATCACATTTTTGCAGGAACAGAGGGAAGTGGAGTTTTGCGATCAACAGATAATGGAGAAAATTGGATACAAAAAAATAATGGACTTACGGGTAATGGATATGTTATTATGTCGTTCTCGATTAATTCAAACAATCATATCTTTATAGGAACTTCAGACGGAATTTTTCGCACAACAAACAACGGAGACAATTGGATTCAAAAATTTAGCGGGTCACTGAACCATATTACTAGTATTCTTTCACTAGTAATAAATTCAAATAATCATATTTTTGCCGGAACTCATTCAATTTTCGAAAATTACTCTAGTATTTTTAGGTCAACTGATAACGGTGAAAATTGGATTGAAGTAAATAATGGACTTACTGAAAGGTCGCTTAGTCTTTCTCTTGCAATAAACTCAAATAATCATGTTTTTGCCGGAACTAATTTTGGGATATTTCGATCAATAAACAACGGAGAATTCTGGAATGAGGTTAATAACGGGTTATTGAATACTTATATCAGTGCATTAGGCATAAACACTAATAACAACATATTTGCTGCTATTTGGTCTGGTGGTATTTCTCGCTCAATTGATAATGGAGAGAATTGGACACTTAAAAGCAATGGATTAACTTCATTAAGTTTATACTCTTTAGCATTCAATGCAAACAATCATATTTTTGCTGGAACATACAATGGTGTTTTTCGCTCAACAGATGATGGAGAAAATTGGATTAAAGTTAGTAATGGCTTAGAAAGCGGGGATATCAGGTCATTAGCAATAAACTCGAGTGGACACATTTTTGCAGGAGCAAATACTAATACTCCAGTTAATGGTGTTTTCCGTTCTACAAATAATGGTGAAAGCTGGTCTCACTTAGGATTATCGGGAAGTGCTATTTTTTCACTTGTGATTAACTCAGACGACCACATTTTTGCCGGGACATACAACACCATTTGGCGTTCTACAGATAATGGTGTTAATTGGACACAATTATATGTAGGTCCAATACCTCCTCCTAGTCCTACAACCATTGTACAAACATTAGCAGTTAACTCGGACGACCATATTTTTGCCGGAACTAATAGTGGCATTTTACGCTCTACAGATAATGGCGCAATCTGGATCAAGGTTAGTCATAACTTTTTTAATGCAACCACTCGGTCATTAGTTATCAACCCGGATGATCAAATTTATGCAGGAACTAGTATTGGGGTTTATCTATCAACTGATAATGGCGGGAGTTGGGTTGAAATTAATGATGGATTGACAAACACTAATATTCCTTCCCTGGCACTGAATTCAAATGGGTATATTTTTGCGGGTACTGCGGGAAGTGGTGTTTCCCGGAGTTTGAATTCTACTTTGCCATTACCGAAACAGCCAATTTTAGTTTCACCTGAAAACGGGAGTTTAGTTAATGCAGACAGTATAATTTGTACGTGGACATCAAGTACTCCTGCAGTCATTAATTACTGGTTTGAATATGCAACAGATTCACTATTTACTACAAACCTTTTTATTGATTCAACTATTACCGATACCAGCATTATCATCAAGCTCTTAGCTTCGAATACAACCTTTTGGTGGAGAGTGAGAGCAAAGAATGGAGCAGGATGGAGTGATTTCACTTTGCCGTGGTCATTTAGGGTTATTGTAGTTCAAGTAGAGAAAGAAGACGAAATACCCATTGAATATTCTCTTTCCCAAAACCACCCGAATCCCTTTAATCCGTCTACAATAATAAAATATTCATTAAAAGATGAAGGAAGAGTATCACTTAAAATATTTAACTCACTCGGCGAAGAAGTAAGAACGCTTGTTAATGAAATAAAACCAGCAGGAAATTACGAAGTTGAATTTAACGCAAGTGAACTACCAAGTGGAATTTATATATACAGTATTCAAGCTGGTGAATTTATTTCATCAAAGAAGATGATACTGTTAAAGTAATGATCATCTATACTTATAAATGTTCAGTAACTGATAAGCTTATTCAAAACACTGGAGATTAAGCATTCTGCATTCAGCATTTAACAGGCGGTCTTCGGATCGCCTGTTTTTATTTTATAAAACAAAATTATTTCTGATTAAGCAGTAAATCTAAAAGTATTTTTACCAACGATTATTTAGCTTACATTAACTTAAAAGTTTTTGTAAAAATATATTACTTCACATACAACACTTACCAATTTATAAAAACTTTTTTACCGGCATATTTTGTTTGGCTTTGTTTTTGTTTTTTTTTTTACAGCTATTTTTACAGCATAAAAATTGCTGTTAATTAAATTATGCGGAGGGTGTTATGATATTAGACATATTATCTAAAACTTATTTCAACTGCTCATATTGTAAAATAGTAATTATACTATTATTTCTTTTACTATTAACTTATCAGGATTTATTTGCTCAGCAAGATTCCACTATACTAACTCAATATCGAAGAGGTATAGAGCTGCAGTCAGGTTATCAAAGCTATGAGCAAAAGTATGCGGGCAAAAACCTTAATGAAGAAAAAAGAAACTCGTTTCCTTTAGAAAGCACAGGCATCTGGACAGAACTTCATCCCCGGATACCAAGAGTAACATATTTTGGTGTTCAATTCATCAATCCTGATACAGGATGGGCAGTTGGAAATTTAGGTGCTTTAATAAAAACTATTAATGGCGGAGAGGACTGGACAATTTCAGAAACAAACACAACAACACTTCTTCTTAAAGTTCATTCCTTTAATGGACAAATAGTAGTAGCAACTGGTTATGATGGGATAATTCTCCGCTCTATCGATGGAGGTGAAACATTTACGCAGGTAGTAAGCGGAGTAGGAAGCGGAATAGATTTATGGGGAGCATAAAATGCTGAATGATACTCTTGGTTTTGTTTGCGGACTAAACCAAACTTTGCTTAAAACCACAGATGCAGGTTTAACCTGGCAGCCGGTTAACACAGGGCTAAATGCATACTACTGGGCTTTGGATTTTATAGATGAAAGCAATGGAATGATTGCCTGCGGAGGGGGAAAAGTATTAAAGACAACCGATGGGGGAAACACCTGGACAGTGCACCAAGCAGGCGATGCGAGCGACTTGTATGCCATTGATATAATTGATTCACTGCATATTATTACTGCCGGTGCAAACGGAAAGAATGTTTACAGCAGTGATGGAGGAGTAACGTGGATACAAAACAACCGCCTGCAGCACGATGAGCTTAACAGTATAAAGTTTATTGACACAAATACAGGTTATACAATCGGTATTTACCAGGCAGAAAGCTGGGGAATAAGAAAAACCACAAACAGAGGTGCAACCTGGTTTGCCCCGCCTTCTCCAAACTTAAGCGAATGGGAACTTGAACTGCTGCCAGGTGGAATTGGTTACTCAGTGGGAAGCAATTTATGGATAGCCAAAACAACAAACGGATATGATAACTGGGAAGGATTATTCCTAAATGCAAACTTTGTTGATGTTTTCTTTACAGGTGAGCTGACAGGCTATGCAGCAGATGGAAGATATACAGGCGGACCATTATACAAAACCACAGATGGCGGATTAACCTGGTTTGGCTTGCCAAACTTCCCCTCGCAGGTATTTACCTCCTCATTAAGAAGCATATACTTTACAGACAGCTTAACAGGCTTTGCAGGAAGCGCACCTGCAAGAATAATAAAGACAACAGATGCAGGAGAAAGCTGGTACATTGTAAACAGAACCGGGCTTACAGACACAATAGGTTTAATAAACAGGTTTTTCTTTATAAACCCAACAACCGGCTGGGCAGTAACAACAAGAGGCGGAATACTGAAAACCACAGATGCCGGTGAGAACTGGTTTGCCCAGTTGAACGCGGGGATATCTGTTATTTTTAGAAGCATCTATTTTATTGATTCTTTATATGGATGGACAGCAAATGGTGCACAGTGGCCATTTAAAACAACTAATGGTGGTGAAAATTGGATTCAACAAATTAATACAAATATTTGGTTAAGCGATGATGTTTATTTTTATAATTACTTAAAAGGTTGGATAATTGTAGGAAATAAACTCTATTATACAGTTGATGGTGGAAATGAATGGATACAAGACCCTCAGATTTACACTTACAGCAGAAATTTTGAGACAATCTCAAATAATCATTTTATTATAACTGGTACTAACATTTATGAATCGGTTGACACAGGGCAGGTTTGGCAAAACATAACAGAGCAGGTTGGAAGTTACTTTACAGCTTTGCACGCTCCTAAAATTTACTTGGCTTATGGTGTAGGTCCTCTAGGCTATATAATAAGGTATATAGACACTTCATTAATACCCGTAGAACTTATTAATTTCTCCGCTGAACAAATAGAGAATAAAATATTACTTAAATGGATAACAGCAACTGAAATTAATAATTATGGGTTTGAAATTTTGCGTTCAAAAAATTTAACAAATTGGGAAATCATTGGATTCGTTTCGGGTAATGGTTCTACTTCTTCACAATCAAATTATAGTTTCAATGATACAGAATTATCAGGAGATAGGTTTTATTATAAGTTAAAACAGATAGATTACAATGGTAGCTATGAGTTTTCCGAGATCGTAACAATAGATATTTACATAAATAATTATTCTTTGTTTCAAAATTATCCAAACCCAGCTAATCCAACTACAACAATTACTTTTTCTATTCCTCAAAAAACAGAGATTAAAATGGAGTTATTTTCAATAGCTGGTGAGAAGATAAAAGATATACTGAATGAAGAAAAGGATAAGGGTATATATAAAATAGATATTAATCTAAGTAATTATGCTTCGGGCATATATTTTTATCAAATGTCAACAAAAAGCGGATACACGGCAACAAAAAAAATAACACTAATTAAGTAACTAATTTTTACTGTCTGCTTAAATATGAAAAGCAGGTCTGGACTCAATAACAAAAGAGGAGTAAAGAAAATGAATCTTATTTTTCCAGATGAACGATCGCCTCCATAAAAATTAAAGCCCGCATTGAGACCCTTAACACTCCGCCAAGAGAATTAAAGAGTTTTAAACTCAACGGGGCTTTTTGTTTATTCTTTTATAGTAAATGTATCAAATAAAAAAGAAAATTTTAATGATAAAAATAAATAAAAGAAGGAGAACCTAAAATGAAACTCTTATTTATTATCTCTATGTTTTTTATAATTTATTTAAGCATCTCAGAGGCACAAACCAATGCGAACATCCCCGGTCCTGAGAATGTCTTGGTGGTTTATAAAGCACCAGATCCAAACAATCCAGCCGATACAGTCTCTCAAGCTATTAAAGACTATTATGTTGCGGCACGTAATATTCCAACAATTAATGTTGTACCTTTAGAACTCCCCCGCAAAGTAATAAGTGTAGGCGACTGGTCAGATCCGCACGTAGTAAAGCTTGGCTTTGATGATCAGAATATAGTTGATTCAACCTGGGCTAAATGGGATTCAACACACTGTGTCGATACCGCAAAATTCCATGCCTGGCAATACTTCATTGAAGAGATAGCAAATCCAATCAGAGATCACCTTGAAAACAATAACCTCACTTCGACTATCAGGTATATAGTAATGTGTCAAGGCGTGCCGTATAAAATTCAAGCCGTTGGTGACTGGAGCAGTCCCGGCAATGTTAGTGTTGACGGTCTTCTCTGTATGCTGAATACGGATGATTACGATGATTTCGTCGAAACAATCTTTAATAACCTTGTAGATGACTGCTACCCGGGCTGTGTTCCACCACCAAACCATTGCTACTCTTCTCCGGTTATAACAAATCCGTATTTTGATAAAGATAATAATTTTAATTTCAATGCCAGGTTTAAGCCGGATTATTACACAGGGACGTGGGGAGGCTACAATTACAGACTTTCATATCTTGTAAGTCGATTAGATGGACTTAGCTTTGAAATAATTAAAGATATGATTGACAAATCCGTTGCAGCAGATAAATCTGGTGAAGCAGCCTGGATTTTAGATAATACTCCCAATAATTTAGGAAATGGATTAAGTGGTCAGTTTATTACCTCTAAAAACAGGCTTGAAAACTATGGGTTTAATGTATTGTATGATTTCACAAATGATTGGATTACACACAATACATATACCGAAGGTCCGATAATGGGTTATACATCACTCGGAGTTCATGCTGTTGGTAGTAATCCAGCCTACCAAACCTATGTTTCGGATAGCTTACTATTCGATTATGCGAATGGGTCTGTATTTAATACGTTTGAATCATTTAATGCATATAGCATAAGTACATTGAGACGTATAGGTCAGGGTGTTATGACAGAATTCACTTCAATTGGAGGAACATCCGGTGCGGGTCATGTCTGGGAACCTTTGGCATATGCTGTATCAAAACCTTATGTCTATTTCCCTTACTATGCAATGGGTTATGGTCAAGTTGATGCAGTTTGGCAAGGTTTTTCCTATTTGGCGTGGCGAAATGTTGTTGTAGGCGATCCGCTTACAACAATAGCCTGGGGCAAGCAAAGCTTAACAGAAGATTTAACCTGGAGTGGTACAAACCTTGTCACGGGTGAGATTGATATTTCAGATTTAAAAACATTAACAGTTGCAAATAATTCTGTAATAAACTTACGTCATCAAGGATTTATTACTGGAGAAGGAAAATTAATTTTAGGTCAGAATGTTACATTCAATCTTTATAGTTGGCAAAAAGGATTGTTCTTGTCTTATGATTCAGACAACCCAAGATTGGTTTGGGGTGCACATCCTACACTTGGTTCAGGAGCTAATTACAGAGTATATAGAAAATTTGGACTAGCCGGTTCTTGGGAGCTTATAGCAACTACTTCAGCTAAAGAGTATACAGATTTACAAATGCAGTTTAGCATTATTGGTGATCAAGTAGATAATTTGTTTTATAAAGTAATTGCTTTTAGTGAATTACCCGGCACGTATGAATCAAATATAGTTTCTTGTGCTGGAGCTAAGGCGCCTAAAAAGATAATAGCAAATCAAAATTCACCTGTTGAATACTCACTTGAACAGAACTACCCGAATCCCTTTAACCCATCTACAATAATAAAATATTCATTAAAAGATGAAGGAAGAGTATCACTTAAAATATTTAACTCACTCGGCGAAGAAGTAAGAACGCTTGTTAATGAAATAAAACCAGCAGGAAATTACGAAGTTGAATTTAACGCAAGTGAACTACCAAGTGGAATTTATATATACAGTATTCAAGCTGGTGAATTTATTTCATCAAAGAAGATGATACTGTTAAAGTAATGATCATCTATACTTATAAATGTTCAGTAACTGATAAGCTTATTCAAAACACTGGAGATTAAGCATTCTGCATTCAGCATTTAACAGGCGGTCTTCGGATCGCCTGTTTTTATTTTATAAAACAAAATTATTTCTGATTAAGCAGTAAATCTAAAAGTATTTTTACCAACGATTATTTAGCTTACATTAACTTAAAAGTTTTTGTAAAAATATATTACTTCACATACAACACTTACCAATTTATAAAAACTTTTTTACCGGCATATTTTGTTTGGCTTTGTTTTTGTTTTTTTTTTTACAGCTATTTTTACAGCATAAAAATTGCTGTTAATTAAATTGTACGGAGGGTGTTATGATATTAGACATATTATCTAAAACTTATTTCAACTGCTCATATTGTAAAATAGTAATTATACTATTATTTCTTTTACTATTAACTTATCAGGATTTATTTGCTCAGCAAGATTCCACTATACTAACTCAATATCGAAGAGGTATAGAGCTGCAGTCAGGTTATCAAAGCTATGAGCAAAAGTATGCGGGCAAAAACCTTAATGAAGAAAAAAGAAACTCGTTTCCTTTAGAAAGCACAGGCATCTGGACAGAACTTCATCCCCGGATACCAAGAGTAACATATTTTGGTGTTCAATTCATCAATCCTGATACAGGATGGGCAGTTGGAAATTTAGGTGCTTTAATAAAAACTATTAATGGCGGAGAGGACTGGACAATTTCAGAAACAAACACAACAACACTTCTTCTTAAAGTTCATTCCTTTAATGGACAAATAGTAGTAGCAACTGGTTATGATGGGATAATTCTCCGCTCTATCGATGGAGGTGAAACATTTACGCAGGTAGTAAGCGGAGTAGGAAGCGGAATAGATTTATGGGGAGTACAAATGCTGAATGATACTCTTGGTTTTGTTTGCGGACTAAACCAAACTTTGCTTAAAACCACAGATGCAGGTTTAACCTGGCAGCCGGTTAACACAGGGCTAAATGCATACTACTGGGCTTTGGATTTTATAGATGAAAGCAATGGAATGATTGCCTGCGGAGGGGGAAAAGTATTAAAGACAACCGATGGGGGAAACACCTGGACAGTGCACCAAGCAGGCGATGCGAGCGACTTGTATGCCATTGATATAATTGATTCACTGCATATTATTACTGCCGGTGCAAACGGAAAGAATGTTTACAGCAGTGATGGAGGAGTAACGTGGATACAAAACAACCGCCTGCAGCACGATGAGCTTAACAGTATAAAGTTTATTGACACAAATACAGGTTATACAATCGGTATTTACCAGGCAGAAAGCTGGGGAATAAGAAAAACCACAAACAGAGGTGCAACCTGGTTTGCCCCGCCTTCTCCAAACTTAAGCGAATGGGAACTTGAACTGCTGCCAGGTGGAATTGGTTACTCAGTGGGAAGCAATTTATGGATAGCCAAAACAACAAACGGATATGATAACTGGGAAGGATTATTCCTAAATGCAAACTTTGTTGATGTTTTCTTTACAGGTGAGCTGACAGGCTATGCAGCAGATGGAAGATATACAGGCGGACCATTATACAAAACCACAGATGGCGGATTAACCTGGTTTGGCTTGCCAAACTTCCCCTCGCAGGTATTTACCTCCTCATTAAGAAGCATATACTTTACAGACAGCTTAACAGGCTTTGCAGGAAGCGCACCTGCAAGAATAATAAAGACAACAGATGCAGGAGAAAGCTGGTACATTGTAAACAGAACCGGGCTTACAGACACAATAGGTTTAATAAACAGGTTTTTCTTTATAAACCCAACAACCGGCTGGGCAGTAACAACAAGAGGCGGAATACTGAAAACCACAGATGCCGGTGAGAACTGGTTTGCCCAGTTGAACGCGGGGATATCTGTTATTTTTAGAAGCATCTATTTTATTGATTCTTTATATGGATGGACAGCAAATGGTGCACAGTGGCCATTTAAAACAACTAATGGTGGTGAAAATTGGATTCAACAAACAAATCTCAACATTTTTAATTTGATAGATATTCTTTTCACTGATTCTTTAAATGGTTTTACAGTGAAATCTAATGAACTGTATAAAACTTCAAATAGTGGAAATAACTGGACCTTAAATCCAGAAGTAACAGGATTTAGTATAGCTGCGAGATTAAATCATTATGATGATATAATTTTCGTTACAGGCTTTACAACATATCGTTCGATTAATGTAGGGGAAGATTGGGAAGAATTTATAGAATTAAATGGAGTAAGAATAAATGGACTTAGTTTACTTGATGCAGGTATTGGTTATGCAGTTGGTGAGTTGGGCCTAGTTTTAAAATATTTTGATAAAGATGTACCAGTTGAACTGATTAGTTTTAATTCTGAGCTGGAAAGAAATATCGTTGCACTGAAATGGATTACTGCTACCGAAACCAACAACCAAGGATTTTTTATACAAAGAAAAAATGATGATGAAGTTGATTGGACAAATTTAGCTTTTATCAATGGTGTCGGTACTTCTACATCAGTAAATCATTACTACTATAATGATGAATTATCTAAATTTGGCAAATATCAATATCGTCTTAAACAAATTGACTATAATGGTCAATCTGAATACAGCAATGAGATAGAAGTTGAGTTTTTGAATGGAAATGATTTCCATCTTTTTCAGAATTTTCCCAATCCATTTAACCCATCTACAAAAATCAAATGGCAGTCACCTATAAGCGGATGGCAAACAATAAAATTGTATAACATTCTTGGCGAAGAAGTAAGAACACTTGTTAATGAAATAAAACCAGCAGGAAATTACGAAGTTGAATTTAATGCAAGTGAACTACCAAGTGGAATTTATATATACAGTATTCAAGCAGGTGAATTTATTTCATCAAAGAAGATGATACTGTTAAAGTAATGATCATCTATACTTATAAATGTTCAGTAACTGATAAGCTTATTCAAAACACTGGAGATTAAGAATTCAGCATTCAGCATTCAGCATTTAACAGGCGGTCTTCGGATCGCCTGTTTTTATTAATCTTTTTTATCATAAGGACAGTGTCTGCAACCGCTTCCACAACAATAACCTCGTTTGAGCAAAAACCCGGCTGTTAAAACTGCAAGTCCGGTATCAGGGTCAAAGTAAATATCATTGTGTTGTTCAATTGCTTCTTTATGAAGCCTGATTATCTCTATATAGTTTGGATAATTTTTGTTAAGTCTGGATATAGTATAAAGTTTTTCTTTTGATATTTTTTCAGTCATATAAAAAAGTATTTAGTGAAGTATAAACCAAATATAGGGAAGAGTTTATTGTGTTTTAGGTAACCGTAAATAATTATTTACTCCCGTTAATCAATTGTCAGGGATTTCTATAATAATAAGTCATCATTACCCGGAATACATAAATATATTTGGTGCAAAAAAAACAATCTTTAGAGAAATATATGCTTAGATTAAAATTATTTTCAGCACTTATAATTATCTTTTCGTACAACTTTTCAATTGCACAACAGGATTCTTCAAAATCAACTGATGATTGGGATTGGCATTGGGAATCGAATGAGTGGAATAACTGGGAAAAATGGGATTTTGATTTTGGTTTTGAACAGGCACATCCTGCAATTTCTCTGCAATATGGATTAGCCGGCATCAAAAGAGAGGACATCAAAGCTGATTTTGTTAACCCTAATCTTTTTGAAGTAAAACTTGGATATATAAAAGAAAGGAATACCTGGGATACTGATTACATCATCAGTAATAGTTTTAAATATTTATACCTTTCTAATACATCAAACAAACTTGCTGGTAAAGATGCTGCTGGTTCGCAGATAGAATCGGATATGTGGCGATTTGGATTTGGCAAATTACATGGTTATGGATATAAGATTGGCGAAAGCTCTGCAATTATACCATATTATTCTTATACTCTTAATTGGTCAAACATTGATTTCAGATATCCTGAAAATCAAGCACTCATTAATAGTGATGATATTGAAAAACTAAATCTATATGATAAATCATTCAGATTCGGAACAAGCGGTGAGGGCGGAGTTAGATTTAAATTATCTGATAATCTTATATTGGATGCAGGGTATGAACGATCAATTGTTTTTCAAAGACATTTATTCTGGAAGTGGGCAGGCAGCGGATTAATCGAAGCAGCAGCGCAGGGACTGCTTGACGGGTTTATCTATAAAATATTTAAATCATCTCCGGCGGCAGGACCAATTGTAAACTTTTTACTTAAGAATGCACTTGCGTATGGGATTTATGAATTAAGACAGGAGAAAATGAACTGGCCATTTAATAGTGAAGCACCAATTGCATTCGATCAATTTAAATTTGGTGTATCAGTTGTGTTTTAACTGGAATTATAAACTTCAAACCCAATCACCGGAAGTAATTGGGTTTGAATTTGTATTTCTGTTCTATTGAAATATCCCTGGTTTACTTTATTACTATCATCTTCCTTGTTTGAATAAATGAACCTGATACTAGTTTGTATAAATACATTCCACTATTAAGATTACTTGCATCAAAATTTATAGTATGAACTCCAGCCTCTTTAATTTCGTTTAACAACTCTGCAACCCGCTCTCCAAGTAAATTATATATAACCAGTTTTACATGATTTGCTTCCGGAATTGAAAACTTAATAGTTGTGGAAGGATTGAACGGATTTGGATAATTCTGACTTAACTCGTATTTGACAGGTGAACCAAGATTCACCTCTATTGTCTTTGAGTATTCATACTTTCCATCATTATCAATTTGTTTTAATCTGTAATAGTATTTTCCTGATGAAAGATACTTATCCTCGAAGTAATAATACTTTGGCGAGTTGCTGTTACCGCTGCCGTTTACAAATCCTATTACTTTATAACTGCTGGTCGGAGATTGTATATTACTAACTTGGCGCTCAATTTCAAATCCATAGTTATTTATTTCTGTTTCTGTTATCCAATTTAATTTAATTGTTGAGCCGATAACTATAGCAGAAAAAGAGTTAAGCTCTACAGGTACTGGATTCGATTTTTCTTCACCAATTGTTATATCCGGTTCAGCTGATACATGCTTGAGAACTCGAAAATCATCAGCAAATGCATTTCCTTCAAAGGTACCTCCGCAATATAACATGCCACGATTTATAGCAGTAGAATTTCCAGAATTGCCAAAAGCTATATTATTTACTCGAACAATTTCTTGCATGCTTTCATTATAAACAACAAAATCATAATTATTATTTGTACTGTTGAACACTAGAGTAACAAGGTACCAAGTATTCAGTGAATAAGGAACAGCTGTACTGGTAAATGACCCAGTCCAATAGTGAAAATAACCATCTCTGCCTAATCCAGCCACACACCTTAAAATATTGTTTGTATCATACAAATAAATGTCGAAATCGTTTGCTAAATTATTAGATGATCTTTGCATCCAAGACCCAACAACACCCTGAGTGAGTTGAGCAAATGTTCCTGTAAGGGAGACTGAACCATTTGTGTTATTATCTGTAAATTTAACAGACTGAGTTCCACTTCGAATAGGGTTGTTTACAACAGCAATCAATGTATTATTGGAAGTATACGAAGTCCAACTTAGATTTCCATTTGTTGGTAATGATTTATTGGAAAGGGCTTCTGCAATATCAGGTTCTATTAAAAGACATTCAGACCAAGCCCAGCCACCAGTACCCGGATCAGCTCCATAATACACTCTAAGTTCGTTGTTTGGGAAAATACTCCGCTCTATATCTAATGTTAAAACAAAAGGTGTATCATTATCTTTTGCATCTACTCCTTGAGGCGTATGTGCAACCCTTACAAGTGTTCTATCATTTTCAGGGAAATATGGACTTGATGATCTATACAGATAGAATTTGGAATAGTCACCAACTGAGCTATAAGATGGCACCAGCACATAATACTCATTATTATACTTGAAACTAAATGGGCAAAATTGTGAATAACGATCATCACTGGGGATTCCGTTAGTTGCAAAAATGGGATCTGTAGTATGAGGAGTCCAATTGATTAAATCAGTTGATACAGCAATTCCAGATTGCCTATTCCCCCAGGTACTATACCACATCAGATACTCATTCTCGACTTTAATTACGCCCCAGTTTTCAGTCTGATTATGTGCCCAAGTAGGATCATTGAAGACAGGATTGCCAGAATACTTAGTCCAGTTAATTCCATCAGAAGAAGTTGCATAACCAATTTGACCAGCAGCAGAACCAGAACCTGTATAGATCATTCTATAGTCATTAGGTCCTTCTTTCCATACCATTGGAACTCTAACTCCGGTTCTGTCCCACGAACCAGCAGAACCAACTGTAACAATCGGATTCTCCGGATATTTAGTCCAATTTAACCCATCGGGACTTGTTGCTAAGCCTACTTGGTGATATGAACTGTTATATCCATGATAATACATTCTATATTCATTTACTTGATCGTCATAAATTACACTGGCAAAAGTAGCTCCCAGGGCGTCCCATGATCCGGTCGGACCTGGAATCAATACAGGGTTTCCCTGATAACGATTCCATTCACCTGGATTTACAGCATTGAAATTTGGGACAGAGCCAAGTGTATAGTTTTCAAAACCATCGTAAGTATGAAATGTATTAAATCCCTCAGAAATGTTCTCGGCATTCATATTACCATAATATAAATAGATTGTAGTTACTCCGATCGGAAGATTTGGAATTTTAGTCCAGATTACTGCAAACTTACTAGTTGAGTTCCATGTTTCAATCCAGAAAGGCAGCAAAGTAGTTCCATTATCAGTTGTAATTCTTATATCGCTGCCGTCGCTTTTTGCATTCCCAAAATCAAATTCAGAAGTCAAACTACTTAAATCAATTTTTACCTGTAAATCAGTTAAGGTAGAATCACTGTTGTTTGTGATTGTAATTTCTCTTCTGTAATCCCAATTGTTAAGCCACGTCTGGGCGTTAAGTGTTGTTATTATACTTGAAATAATTCCGACACTAAAAAGAAATAAGTAAAAGTTTTTTCGCATAGCTATCCTCAACCATTTAATTTTTTAGTTGTTGTTTTAAATTCATAGGCAATACAAATAGAGATTGTAAGGCAGAAAAACTAATAATAAATATTATAGTAATAATAATTACTAGTGAAGTAATACTGTAAAGAAGCGTATTTTTCATACTTCTAAGAAAATGCTCTCCTAACATTTTTTTATAAGTACTATTATTTGAATTCTACTAATTATAGAAATTAGTCTGATTGTTCAGGAAGGATAGTGAAAAATAGTTTAAGCTGCTCTCTCCCTGATTTCTAAGTTCCAATGTACAAAAATATTTTGATGAATACATTATTAAGAAAATATTTTTTTCCTTTTTTGAGTTTAAACAGAAATGCTGCACCTAAAATATAGATGTTTAATTAGACTATACTTTATTATCACCGATAATTGACTTTTGACAAATATTCAAACTGAATTCATTTAAAACAAATCTTTTAAAAATCTCAGTTAGTCTTTATTTCAGATTTTTTTTGAACAGGTTGTTAATTTAGGGCTGTAGTAATAATCGTTAAACAGCATTGTCTGAGTTTAGATATTTTACTTAAGAATGCACTTGCGTATGGGATTTATGAATTAAGACAGGAGAAAATGAACTGGCCATTTAATAGTGAAGCACCAATTGCATTCGATCAATTTAAATTTGGTGTATCAGTTGTGTTTTAACTGGAATTATAAACTTCAAACCCAATCACCGGAAGTAATTGGGTTTGAATTTGTATTTCTGTTCTATTGAAATATCCCTGGTTTACTTTATTAAGATCATCTTTTTAGTTTTAGAAAATTCTCCGGTTTTCAGTGTGTATAAATAAACTCCGCTTGAAAGTTTAGAAGCATCGAAAATGACATTATAATTTCCGGCAGGTTTAATTTCGTTTACTAATGTTTCAACTTCATTTCCTAAGACATCATAAACTTTTAATGTAACAAATTGCTTATCGTCTGTTACATACCGGATATTGGTAACTGGATTAAACGGATTCGGATAATTCTGATAAAGCTCAAACGTAGTATTATTAAAGTTAAAAGTAAGAATGTTTAAATATGCTGACTGACCATCGTTGTCAATTTGTTTCAAACGATATTTTATCTCTCCATTTACCTTTGGCGGGTTATCGGTAAAGTTATAGTATTTTGGCGAGTTGGAGGTGCCATTCCCGGGAACAAAACCAATTTTATCCCAGCCATTATTATGTGCTAATCGCTGTACTTCAAATCCATAATTATTAATTTCTGTAGCAGTCTCCCAGTTCAATACTACACTTGAGCCAATTATCTTTCCTGTAAATGAAATAAGTTCCACAGGAAGTGCCTCATTTATAATTTTTTCAACTGGTATTTTTCCATATCCATTGTGAAGATCAAGCTCACCATTTTCGGACCCATTTATTCTTGCTAATGTTCTGGCTGAATCAAAACTAATATTAAGAGTATTTGTGATGAATGCGATTTGTCCCGCTATGTATCCGTTTGCATAACTTGAAAGATTTGTCTCTGTAATTGGGTCTATAGAAAAGAACTCAAGTTTATATGCAGTTAGATTCGAATCAATACCTGCTCCTGTAATTACAACAGGTGAAGAGATAACATCGCCGAAGAAAACTTGAACATAAGAATTACTGCCGGCTGGCATTACTAATCTTACAGTTGGATAATTTGGTGCTATTCTTATCCCCGTTGAAAGACCGGTCGTTGATCTGATAATTAAATCAAAGTCATTTGCAACTGCATAATTAAAACTTTCTTGAAGTGAATTATTAAGTAAAGTTATTTCACCCGGGAATGGTGCAGAGTTGTAACTGGCATAACCAATTTGAAATGCCGTTTTAACATTTTCATCATGCGAGCCGCCAAGCCCTGAAATTATTACTTTACCAATCTGTTGTGAATACAGATTGATTGACATTAATAAAAATATGACAACAATACAGAAATTTAACTTCCGCATCATTTTCCCTTCGTTTTATCCCAGTTAATAGAAATAGCACTAAATAGTGCTGCCTTCTAAACTTATTATCGAAGAGAATACAAATAATTTTAGAGCTGCTTAGAAACAAAAAAATGGCTTAATTTGTTTCTAAACCAAATCTGTTATCGGAAAATAATTTTAATATTTACAATCTCTGATGAGCTTCCGGTTCTAACCGGCGGACCCCAGGTTCCGGCACCGGAGGAAACATAATAATGAGTTTTATCTTTTTTAAGATAACCCCAGCTAAGTTCATAAATCAGGTTTGTGATGATATTTGCAGGCCAAATCTGTCCGTGATGAGTGTGACCGGAAAGCTGCAGATCAATTCCATTTTCTTCAGCTTGTTCAAGTTTAACAGGAGTATGATCTAATAAAATTTTGGGGTAGTTATGATCCAGATTTTTTACGATCTCAGATAAATCTTTTCTTTGTTTACCCGTAAACTGTATCATAGAAACGTCTTCTCTGCCGATTATATAGAAACTGCTGTCTATTAATACATAAGAGTCCGGTAAAAATTTTATCCCGAATTGTTCAGCATATCTATCAGAGGATTTAACTTCATTTATAAATTCATGATTTCCGTTGATTGAGTAAATACCATATTTTGTCTTTAATCTTCTGAAGGACTCACCAATTTTTCTCTGATTCAAAATAAAAGCATTATCGTCAACAATATCCCCGGCAAGTAGAATAATATCAGGATTAAGAGAATTCATCTTCTCAACAATTCTGTCAAGCAGTTTTTCTCCGTCTATTGGTGAAAGGTGAATGTCGGAAGCCATTACAACATTTAATTCTGATATTTTGCTGTTGCCTTTAGGAAGTGAAAGCTCAAGATCTTTTATTTTAATATCATGCTTATTCTTGTAGCCAAGAAAAACAATCAGGCTTACTATCAGGATTACAATTATTGCTGTTATATTTTTTGCAGACTCATAATTATTTGTAATTGACTGAGGAAGAAAACTGAACCATCCGTTAAACAATCTTATTATGTCAATTAAAAGTAAAGCCAGGATAAAGTAAACAAAAAATGCAAACCATAATGCTCCGGTTACAAGAATTATATCATACAACAGCGGCGGAAGAACTTTATATAAAAGTTTAGCTAAAACATATCCATAGGCTATAAAGACAAATAAAAATGTATAAGGAATTTTTAGATATGAATAAGCAGCTAAAACCTGCCATCCTCTTATAAAAATGTAATAGTTAAGAGTTGTATAAACTGTAAAAAAGATTATAAAGAAAAACGTCATAGTTCTGTTTTAATTTTTGACGTGCAAAATAGTGATAATAATTCAGTACAAGTACCGTTGATATCACAAAGATAATATTGCTTTTTAATTTTTCAGCGATGATAATGTTCGTATTATTTACTGTTTTTGTGTGTGTGATATTAATACTTGGCTCTAAGTGTGTTATAACATAGGTTTGAATAAATAAAACTGAATATTAAAAAGGATAAGAGATGAAAAAAGAAGTTTACCGGTCTGAAGACAGGGGAAAAGCAAATCTCGGATGGCTGGATACGAAATACAGCTTTAGTTTTGCCGGTTATTATAATCCAAAGATGATGCACTTTGGAATGCTTCGGGTTTTAAATGATGATATTATTAACCCTGCAATGGGTTTTGGAACTCATCCGCATAACAATATGGAAATAATTACAATTATAATTGATGGGCAGCTTGAACATAAAGACAGTATTGGCATAGGCTCGGTAATTTACAAAGATGAAGTGCAGGTTATGTCTGCCGGGTCAGGAATTACACATTCCGAATTTAATCCGTCAGAAGAAGAAAGAGTTAATCTTTTACAGATATGGATATTTCCTAAAGAAGACAATATAAAGCCAAGGTATGATCAAAAATTATTTTCAGCAGCTGAAAGAAAGAATAAACTTATTCCTGCTGTTTCCGGATATAAAAAAGAAGGTTCGCTTTATATCCATCAGGATGCAGAGATTTATCTCGGCAGTTTTGATAAAGGAAAAACTATTAATTATAAACTGAACAATACAGAGCATGGTGCATATATTTTTCTGATTGAAGGAAATATAAAAGTGCTTGATGAAGATCTGTTTAGACGTGATGCAATCGGAATAACAGAACAATCCGAATTTACTATTGAAACAGTTGAAGAATCTTATTTTATAATTATTGATGTTCCGATGAATTAAGCAATACTCTTTTCATCGTCTGGTTGGCTGTAATTAAAAATTCTGTAACTATTTCTTTTTTTAATTTCATAATAAAATAAAGTAATGACAGGCAGATGCTGAATATATTTAAAGTAACCGCCAATCGGATTTAAGTGATAAAGCGGGATTAAAAACGCATACATCAACAATGAATATTTAGGACTAAAGACAAGCGGTAATATCATCCATGTAACATACCACGGAAATTGTGTCGGGCTGATAAGAAATGCAACAGCAACTACGATTACAATTTTATTCATCAAGTCATAATTATTATTTGCCGGTTTACGGATTAAAAGGAATGTTGTTAAAATAATTATCCCGGCAATTATCCATCTTGCAATGCAATCAGCACAAACATAATAGATTTTAAAAGTATCTGTGAACAAAATAATTCCGTCTTTAAGCAGTGTATAAAATGCAGCGTTGTTAATCCAGTTTGATGCATATTTAATGAAACCCTGATTTTCATCTATTCCTGCACGTAAAACAGGAATGAAGATAATGATTAGAAACAGTCCAAACACAGTAAGATTAGCCGCCAGTTTTATTTTTTGATTTAGATATTTTCTTAAGAATAATGGCAGCAGTAATATTGGCCAGAGTTTGAAACCTACTGCAAAAGAAAGTGTAACCATCGAAGTGAGATGTTCTTCTTTAAGATAATAATAAATGGAAATAGCGGTAAATAATAACACAAATAAATCATAATGTGCTGAATTAAAAAACTCATGAAGCACAATCGGATTAAGCCAATAAACAGCAGCAAAAGAATACGGAAGCTTCAGCTCTCTGAGAATTCGGAAGATAAAGAACAGAAGAAAAATATCTCCAATTAACAATATCAGTTTCCACCCGGTTAAACTCCAAGGATATAAATAATATGAAAATGCAAAAACTATCTGAGATAGAGCAGGGTAAAGAGTCTTGATTTTAGGGTACTTTATTTTGTTTATAACTTCACCCGACTCTTGAGACAATTTTAAGATCTGCTTTGGAACTTCCGGATTTTTATCAATTACTTCCTGCGGACTGAATAAATAAGGATTATATTCATTAGCTGTTACTGCACCATCCCAGAAGTATCTGTAAAAATCATCTTCAAGTATCGGTGAAGAGGGGATGAGGATCAATCTTGCAAGCAAGCCTGTAAAAATTATCCACGCTATCCAGCTTTCTCTGAATGGCAGTTTTGTGATGTTGATGATAGCAATGAAGAAAAGAATACCGATTAGAATTCTTTGTAATACAAATAATATCTTTTGTGAATTGGCAGGTTGTGCATCATAAGTTAAAGTATGAGAGACAAAAAGAATATAAAAAGCATAAAGAATAACACCAAAACCAAGAAGAATAAAAAGAAATTTTGTTCGTGTAGTCTTATTAGAACTGTTGGTCAAACTTTTCATAAGCTATTTGCACATTACTTAAATACGGCAGATATATTTATTGATACATTTTTAATAAACAATAAACTGAAAGAATCACTTTGCTGTTATTTCATTTTTTATTGTTCAAACATAGCAATTATATAATTCAATAGCTTTTGATTGATTGGCAGTCATAATATTAATTGAGAGAAAAAAAACAGGTTCCCAATTAAATGAGAACCTGAACAAAAGTTTATACAACCTCTCAGTTTATAAATATAAAAGATAGTTTCTATCTTTCTGACAAAGTAATACTTACATCCTGCTTTGTGTTATTTCTGATGATTGTTAATTTAACTTTATCCCCGGGCTTATGCTGCTTTAAGTAATTAGAATACTCGGTAAGATTTTTAACAGGTTTGTCATCAAATCCAATAATCACATCACCTTTATGTAAACCAGCATTTGCAGCAGGAGAATTATCTGCTACATCAGCAATTTTTACACCTTCGCCATTGAATGTAAAATCCGGCATTGCACCTGTACTGGCATTGCGTTCACCGGAATTCTTTTTGGTTGTGGAATTAGTTTCGCCCTGCGTACCTGTAAAAGGCATTGGTTCAGTCCGATCCGCCAAATATTCCAAAACCTCGCGGGATATTGCAGCAGTCTTTATCAATCCATCAACGTCTATTTTATCTGCAATATCTTCCGGAGAGTGATAATCGGATTTAATTCCGGTATAAAATAGCTGAACGCCGGGAATTCCTTTTTCAATAAATGCAGTTTGATCGCTGGCATCCAAATCCTGGGTTACTAACTCTGTAGGAACTCCGGTTGTAAAATTGGCTCCCATAAAAATAAATTTCCATTCGCGTGCGGTATTAGTATTAAGAACCATTAATTTGTTACCAAACAATCTTCCGACAGTATCCAGATTAAGTATAGCAAATATTTTCCTGGCAGGATATTTTTTATAGTTTGTTACAAAATATCTGCTGCCGATCAGCCCGGCTTCTTCAGCGGTAAAAGCAACAAAAATTATTGTTCTAGCTGGCTTAAATGATTTGCCAAGACTCTTTGCTAATTCGAGTAGAACGGAAACTCCGCTTGCATTATCATCAGCACCATAGTGTATTTTTCCTTCGTTTCCTTTTTTAACATCAGGCCAGCCTAATCCAAGATGATCATAATGAGCTGAGATAACAACAGCTTCGGATAAGTCAGGATTTGTTCCTGGAATTATTCCGATAATATTTTTTAAGCTGATATTTTTTTTATCAAGCACATCCTGCTTCCACGATTGGAAATAAGCTCCATCGTCGCTGCCGGGTAATAATCCATACTCTTCAAATTTTTTAGCTATATAATCAGCAGCGATATCTAATTCGGGAGTGCCGATTCCCCGTCCTTTTAAATCTTCAGAGGCAAGAAATTTTACTGTCTCCATCATTCTTTCAGCTGAAAATACAGGCTCTAAGGAAGCAAGTGCTTTTCTGGTCTCTAATTTAACTTCGATATTGTTGTCAGCGGAAGCAATGTTTTTAAACATCGGAGAATTAATAACCTGCCATACTCCTTTTTCAATATTTGCAGGTTCACTTCCATTGAAAGCCAGATAACTATATTTGGCATAATGCGGAAGTTTATCATTTAGTCCTTCGACTGCTGACTTATTTCCTATAGTCAGCAGCGTGATAACCTCTTTTATATTTTTAGGATTGGAAACCGAAATGAAGAAACTATTATCATCCGAAGGTATTTCTCTCTTACCGAATTTAATTCCGTTATTCAAAATCTCTGAGTTATATTTTTTCAGCTCACTGTTAACTAGTGAATTAAATTTATTTTTTGCACCGAGAAGCATAACTGACTCATTATCAGGAAGCTCTTTTACTTGATCCTGTGATTTTACGGAAAATTTATTTTCATTTCCTTTAATCCACAATTCCACAAAATCTTTATACTGCTGATAAATTGCATCATTCTGATCAGGTAAAATTATTAAAGATTTTTTTGAACCAAATGCTTTTGTAAAAGTAGGCGGTGATTCCCTTGGGTCTAACTTTCTCATCAGATCAAATTCCGGATCAATCAGAATTTTAAGAGGAGCAGAATCAACTGTAAAATTATATTTAGATTCTTTTTCATTCATCTCAACAGTTTCAGTTTTTATCCCATCCTTTGTAACAATAACAACAGGAACATCTAAATAAAAAACTTCTTCGGGCTGAATCTGTTTTAATGTAAAAGAAACATTGTTTGAACCTCGTACTGAATTTACCTGAACATCTTCCAGAACTAATTGAGGAGCTCCTGTTCGATTAACCCATTGATCAAAAAACCATTTCCAGTCTTTTCCTGTAACTTCTTCAAATGCTTTTCTGATATCATCGAAGGAAGAGCGTTTAAACTTATTATTGCGGTTAAACACCTGAAAGCTTTTGATGAACTGCTCATCTCCTACTTTTCTACGAAGCATATGAAAAACCATTGATGTTTTTCCATAACCAATTGCTTCACTTGGAGGATCAAAACGAGATGAAAATTTTGAAAGAGGAAAATCATTTTCAGGAGTAACATAATCAGTAAATTTTTGCAATGTCTCACTGCGATATTCTACAGCTTGTCCGCGCTGCTCTTTAATAAGATGATCTGCCATATAAGCAGTCAATCCTTCGCACCAATTACCAGATTTGAAATCTACATAAACAGAATTGCCCCAATAATTGTGAAGCAGTTCATGCGGATAAGATGAGTGTAGAATGAAAGGCAAGCGGATAATTTTTTCACCAAGAAGTGTGAATGAAGGCATTCCATATCCTGTTTCCCAAAAATTTTCTACTAACGCAAATTTTGTATAAGGGAATGGTCCTACTAGCTTACGGTACATTTCCATGTATTGAGCAGTTGCTTCAAGATATTTGTTTGCTAATGCTTCGTCCGGAGTTCGTAAAAAAGCATAAGCTGTTACACTTCCCATTGGATAATCATATTCCTGAAATGGTGCGGCAATCAAAAATATTTCTTCCTGCGGAGTCGGAGACTCCCACTTATCAATATGTTGTCCGTTTTTCTTTTCGTCTAAAGTTCTTGTACCAACCGATACAGTTTTCCAGCTATCTGGCAGAGTAGTAGTTAAGTTGAATGAAACCAATTCATCACCAAAATAAGGAACCCAATAAGTTGAACCGGCAAGATAAACTCCTTTTTCCCAAATTATTCCCGGCGATTCACTGAATCCTCTTGCATAATTTTCTTTACTTTGTTTAACAGGTGATTCAATCTTGCCTTTATATTTTAGAATTAATTTCAGGTTACCTGAATTGTTTGGAGAAAATTTAATTGCATAGACATTTAATTTGAGGTCACTTTTGGTTCCGGAATCATCTAAGTCCATACCAATATCTTCTGCATCAACCTGCTTATCAAGTTTAGTAATCATTTCAGAAGGTTCAACTGATAATGCACTATGAAGTTTAAACTGAAGTCCGTCTTTAATCAATGATTTACCAATCGTTACTTCATCTGTAACTTCCAATAAGGACATATCAGGTTTTATTACCACATTTAATTCGTGATGGATTAATGTACTTTGAGCGTTTATTGTTACGGCAAACAATACAAAAAACAAAATATTTTTAAACATAGCTGTTCCTTTTAGAAACTATCATAAGAAAAAATTTATCACATAATGAACATCAAAATTATTCATCATCTTTAACAGGTTTAATAACAAATGATAAATCAACTTGTTCATCGCCTCTTAGAAGTGAGAATGACATTTGTTCATCCCAGTTTTTAAATTGCAAATATTTTTTTAGCTGAGTTGAGTTTTCAAAAGTCTTTCCATCTATCGAAAGAATAATATCATTTCGTTTCAAGCCGTTTTCAAATGCAATTGTTTTTGGCATAACTCTTTCAACCAAATATCCGCCATCCTGAGGTTCATCTTTAATACTGAATCCAAATGCAGGATACAATTCTTCTTTAACTTCTTTAACTCCCCAGATAAAATCTGCATAACTTTTTACAACAATCTTATAAGGAGTTTCATCTGACATCATAAGCATATGAGGGTTTGAAAGTTTTTCCTTTTCCTGCATTCCTTCTTTATGAGGCATTTCAGTTTTATTATCATCTGTTTTTTCTTTCTTTATCTCTTTTCTGATCTGCATCATACCTTCTTCTTTATTTTTTTCAGGGATATCAACCGGAACAACAGATGCGAATGAAAGGCTGCTTCTTTTCTGAATTATTTTACCGATACCGTTATTATAAATCACGTGTCCGCTTCCGGCTAATAAAACGACAGTAGCTTCGGGATATTTCTCAGCAGTTCTAATTGCACCTTCACCCATAGCTGCATCCCAAAGACTTTGAGCAGGATACATATTATTAAATTGATCCGGCATGGTTGCATCCATTCCCTGCATCAAAACTTTTATTAAAAATTTATGTTCAATGTCAGTTGTATCTATTTTAGGGATAGCTTTAAGATCTTCTTCAGTTAGGCTGGCTACTCCGCTTCTTCCGATTTTGGAAGTGTACTTTTTCTCAGTATTAACTCCGAACATCGGAATATGTTTTTCTCTTGCGTAATCGAAAATGGCTTTATAATAACGGTAATTATGTCCCCAGGTAGTTAAATAATCTGTTTGTTCCATAAATGTATTGGGATCTGTTTTACCGCTGACCCAGTCTGCAAGTGCTTCATCTTGCTTTGGATTATACATTTCAAGAGCAAGCACTACAGGTTTACCGGCTTCATATAAACCTTTAATTACACTCAGTTCAACATCATGATAAAGCTGATTTGTATGCGATTCACCAACCATAACAATACGGTAATTTTTAAGTTCGGATATCATATCATCATAAGTAATTTCTTTGCCAGCTTTTGTATCAAATATTTTATTTAGTTTAACCGTACAGAAATCATATTTACGATTAATGTCACCAATTGGAAGTCTTTCAGAATCAAAATCCTGAGCTAAACCCGAACCGATTAAAAGAGGTAACAAAACAAGTATTGTCAATACTTTCATACCATTCTCCTTATTAGTAAAAATAAAAAATTCTAATTATCAAGTTTCAGTATTTTAATTTGATGATTATCTAAATCAGCAATCCACAAATAGCCAGCATGAACTAAAACAGCAGCGGGTCTGTTTAATTCATTTGTTTCAGAGCCTGCTTTACCTGTGCCTGCTATAGTTGTAACGTTACCATGAGCGTCAATCTTCAGAATTCTGTGAGTTCCCATATCAGCAATGTAGATGTTGTTTTTTTCATCAACAGCAATCCCATGAGGAGTATTGAGGGTGTCGTTTAATTTAACAGTTTCGACAGTTTTGTATGGTAATACTTTCCGGATCAGATTGCTTCCCGCATCAGCTACAAAAATATTTGTACCATCTGATACAATATCTATTGCGTAAACAAAAGAAGCTTCATCATACTTGCCGTCATCACTACCGGATTTTCCGCTTCCGGCAACAGTAGATACAACCCCGTCTTTTATCTGCCGCACTCGTGAGTTTCCGATATCTACAACATAAACTCCGCCTTCTTTTCTTAATATTACTGCATGCGGCGAATTAAATAAAGCGGAATCAGATTTACCATCTTTAAAACCTTTTTCGTTTGGAATTCCTGCTAAAGTGCTTACAACAAATTCTCCTTCTTTATTTTTAGTAATAGTTCTGATAAGATTAGCTCCTGCTTCGGCAACATAAATAATATCGTTAACGCTGTCATACGCAACACCGTGAGGCGAATTAAATTCAGCTTCCGAAAACAAACCATCCCGATAACCTTTTTTATCCGGACCACCGGCAATGGTTGTAACTTCTCCTTCAAGTGTAACTATCCGGATAGCATGATTATTTATATCGGCAAAAACCACAGAGTTATTTTTATATGGTGCTAAACGGATTGGTTTATTTAACTCAGCATCTTTTCCATCTTTAAAACCAGCTTTACCGTTTCCTGTAATAATTTGTAAAGAAGAGTTTTGACCTGCTGCGTTCATTGTTAGAAACGATAGTGATATAATCAGATAGAGGATTATTTTTTTCATAATATCTTGAAAAATTAGTTTATAAATAAATTATACTGTTATTGAAACAAGATGTTTAATTATCTCTTTGATTTCACTGTGAAGAAATTTTCAGTGTCTGAAAATTGAGACTGCTGCACCGGTAATAAAAGCGATTATCCATCCTACATAAGCTATTCTTATATAATTATAAAAGCTTTTAGTAATAGAGGTTTCGCTTCCATATTTCAATCTGAATCTGATCAGAAGAACAAAGACAATGATCATTAAAAGTAAGCCAGTGTATCCGACAATACCATGCAAAGTAAAATAAGTTTGAGTTGCACCGATCATCATAAAACTTGTAGCTATAATATCTGAGATAATTGCAATAGTAATAAATACAAGCACTCTGGTTGAAGCTCTTTTTTCTTTACTCTCATATATTATAAAAAGGGTGTAAAAAATCAGTGCTATATGAACAAACAATATTCCGATTTTAATGATATCTGCCATAAAAATTTCTTTCCTGTGTAGTTGTAATAATTATTAATTTATACTTTGAATTACGATGTTAAATATAATTAAAATTACTAATTACTACAGAATTTGAATTGTCTGAAAGGTCACAATAACAGATAAGATAATGCGACAGTATAATCTCTTTTTGACGGATAATGAATTACCTCAAAGAGAAAATCATTAAAGATTTTAAAGCCGACCTGATATGAAATATAATTTTCCTTATTATCAACAAGTTTAAAAGTTTTAACATCAAATAACGGATTTATTTCTTTTGTGAAAAACAAACCAATCACAGGATCCGAAAAAATTAGAAAATCCACCTCCGAAAACAGTTTATAAAACTGAAGAGCAGTAAACCCAACATTGTTTGCATTGTTATTAATCTTTTGATTAAGATGCACATAGAATAAAGAATAATCAAAACTTTCATAGTCTTCAGAAATTGCAAGCAGTTTTCTCTGTCTTAACTGGCTGTTAACCCGTAAAGTAACACTGCTTACAAACATTCCGGTAACCATACCTAAAGCAGCCGGCTGAACAAAGAGATTCCGGTTGCCGAAGAAGATTCCGCCAAGCAGAAAATCATAATCAGATTTGTGCTTCCAAATTAAAAATCCTGATGGCAAATAATCATAACGAAAAGGTGTCCATCTTCCGATTGCAGCAGTGCTTATATTTTCAGATTCATCTGTACTTTTAATATAACCGCCAAAAGCATAAAGATTGAAAGGAAATGATAAAAATGTTCCGGCACCAAAGCTGTTATTTGTCTTTTGCTCAAGCCGTCCGCTTCCTAAAACAGCCATAGGAGTAAGAAAACCCATACTATATTTTGCTGATATGTAATAAGATTTTAAATCAGAGTTTATATAGGGATTTACTCCGTGACCTGCCTGATAGCCATTGTAGTATTCAAATCCAAACCGTAACCAAAGTTCCTTTAAAGGACGATATGTAAATCTTGAAAATAAGATCGTGTTGTATAATGAAGTATCAATAATATCATCAACAGTTCCGCCTAATTCAAACTGATATCTGTCATCATCGTTAAAAGGAAAAACAACAACGCCTGCCGAAATTTGTTTTACACGATATTGATTTGCATTATCCAATCCATTATTAATGATTGAAAGGAAAAGAGTTTTATCACGCTGATTTTTTTTATAGAAATTAAATGCAGATATATTCTGATCTTTTGAATTCATAAAAGAAAGCTGAAACTTCCATTGAGCAGGCGAGGGCGGACCAAAGACCGAATATCTTAAGTCAGAATTATGCTGAGGCGGATTAGTCTGATGTAATAATGAATCTGCATTTTTATCTACATCATTTTGGGCAAATGAAATAGATTCAATATTGCCCAAAATAATTGAGAAGACAGCGATAAAAATTCTAATTCTTTTAAAAACTTTTTTTTTCAACAAGTTCAGATGAATTTTAAATAATAAAAAAGATTAAAATACCTTTCATTAAATATTATTTATTTTGGTCCAATATTGAGAGATGAGATATCCATCAAATATGGCGATAATGTTCTTACTCCAGGTGCTTCGTCTCTGCTTGATGAAAATGTAAGTAATTTTCCATCGGGAGAAATTGCCGGAAACCCATCGAAAGCATTGCTGTAAGTTAAACGGATTTGCTCACCTGTACTTATACTCATTAAATAGATTTCGAAATTAAAAGGTGGCAGTACACGAACGTAAGCAAAGTGATCTCCATCCGGTGCAGGGAACGGCGCCCAATTTGTGCCCTCATCGAATGTAAGCTGTTTCAGATTTGTGCCATCATCTTTAATTGTAAATATTGTCATCGGCGTTCCTCTTTGACCTTCATTTTCACGGAGCCAGGCTCTGTAAAGAATAGTCTCGTTATCGTTTAAATAAAACGCGCCGCCTTCCTGCCAGTCATCAGTAAATGTAATCTGATGTTCACCTGTTCCGTCAGAATTCATTTTCCACAGATCACATTTTCCATCAATTTGTCTGGCAAATAAAATTTTCTTTCCATCCGGAGAAACAGAAACTTCAGCATCATAATATTGATTGTTAGTCAATCTTACTACGTTTCCTCCGTCAAGATCGCTTGTATATAATTCTGCTCCTGTCGGATAATCTTTTGGATTTGACCAATTACCTTTAGGTAAGTCTATATTGTCTCTTGTTGATGTCCATATTAATTTTTTACCGTCAGGGAAATAAAACGAACACGCATCTTCACCAATAGAATTAATTCGTTTAATATCTGTCCCATCAATTTTTAAAGTATAAACCTGATGAGATGAATCATCTTCAAACTTAGCATTTCCAATAAGACTTTGTCCATCGGGCGAAAAGTAAAATTCAGCACCATTGGGTATGTTTGGTATTTTCCAGACTTTGAATTCTTTATCCCCTTCGTTCTTTTCTTCACTCTGAGCGTTAAGTACAAAAGTGAAACTAAAAACTGTAAACAAAATTAACATAGTTGTTTTACTGATATAAGTAATCATTTAACACTGCTCCTGTCATATCTTTATTTAAGAAAAAATTACAATTGAAGTTGTACAGAAAACTGAGATACATTCCCGAGGTTTTCAAAACTAATATATGCGTAGTCAAAAGCAACCTTTTGATTACCTACGGGAATATTGACACCTAAACCTAATGCCCATTTTTCTGTATCATAATTTATTTTATATCCTGCTCTGACAAAAACTGTTTCTGTCCAGGAAATCTCACTGCCAATATTAAAGCGTTCATTATTATCATTAAGATGAGTTCCTTCGGCAGCTAAAGTAAGGCGATAATCTTCTGATTGAAATACAGATTCACTGCCTCCGATAACATCCATCGAAATTCCTGCTCTGAAAATCAGAGGTAACGGATATTCCTGAGTTGCTAATCTTGCATCAGGATTGTAATTGCCGGTAAAAGATTGGTTAATATCTGCAATAGTAATCAGATCGCGCCCATCAAGCTGCATTGTACCGCCAAAATTAGAAATTGCCATTCCGATTATAAGGTTGTGAAATCCGGTTCTAAGATAAGAACCGATATCAAATGTAAAAGATGATGCCTGAACATTGTATAAATTCTGTACAACATACTTAACCGATACTCCGACAGAAAATCTATCCGTTAATTGTCTGGCGTAAGATAGTCCGATTGATAAATCCTTTACATCATAAAATATCCCTGTTCCATCCGGACTTGAAACAGTTGTAACTTCTTGTTCACCCGTATTAAGCATTATTGCTTGAATTGCTATAAAGTCCGAAAAAGAAATTGGAAGAACAATACCGGCATAATCATGTGAAATATCTGCAAACCACTCTGTATGTGTAAAGCCAATAAGCGGCCGATCCAGATTTGCTATCCCTGCAGGATTCCAATAGATAGTACTAATATCATTGGCAACAGCGGTAAATGAACCGCCCATTCCCATAGCTCTTGCAC
The DNA here is from genome assembly GCA_013285425.1 of Ignavibacteriota bacterium. Lineage (GTDB taxonomy): Bacteria > Bacteroidota > Ignavibacteria > Ignavibacteriales > Ignavibacteriaceae > IGN3. The sequence goes on along the minus strand of CP053447.1, from coordinate 2,767,265 downwards.
CAACACCGATTTTAAGAAATTGTGCTGCAGCAGTACCAACTTTTGAAAAGCCTCCTGCAAAAACAGAAGCAGGAAGGATTACTAAAATTATTATTATCAATTTCTTCATAAACATAACCTAAAAGTTCAATTAAGCTGTAATTTATTTTATCACTAAAAATTTTCCAACGTGCTGTGTCCCATCAGGAAGTTTAACAACAAACACGTAAAGTCCGTAAGCAATATATTGATCGTTATATGTTCTAAGATCCCAAAAATCAAATCCCCTGTTATCGTTATGATAAATTTCATTAACAAAATCACCTGCAACAGTGTAGATTGATATTTTACACTCGTTAGGCAGATGATTAAACATTAATCGTTTACCGAATTGTGAAGTTTCATATTCATTAGAAACAATGTAAGGATCAGGGACGGCTCTTATCTTGCTTAAATCAATATTCTTTGAATCAGTATATCCAGCTTTTCTGGTTGAAAATTCATATCTGATTTCTTTTCTGAATGGTTTAAATGTTCTTATTGTAAATTGATCACCTTGTGAAGGAGCAATAGCAATTTGATTTACAGTTACTCCATCAGCATTAATATAAGTATCCGGCTGATTATTCGTTCGTAAGACCAAACCTGTAACAGTAGTATCATTTGTAACCGGGTCAATCTCGTATCTTTCAAAATTAAGCATGTCGGGATATCTTTCATAAAATCCGAAACTGCCGGCAGAATATGCATTACCGCCGGGAATTAAATCCCAGCCAAGTCTGCTGTAATAAAATTTTCTGTATTCCTCCCATGGAGCTTTGACTGCAAATTCAATCAATAATGTATTTTGGCTTACATCAATTGGATTATTTGGATCGGTAACAACTTCAACTTTTAATGGTAAATGATAGAAGATTGTATCGTACAAAATGCCGGTAAAGTAATCATAAAGTCTTGCATTCAATCCGCCGATTGTATCAATAGTAATTCTATAATCATCGATAGTATAAACTTCTTCCTGCGCTGTTTGGAGGTCGCCAATGTATTTAGGAATTGGCTTTGTTGACCATTGAAAAGTCGAAGTATCTTCGTTTACCAAAGTCCATCCCTGAAAAGCTACACCTGACGGAGTATTAATAGCAACTAATCTGAATCCGTCAGTTACTGGAAGGTTATCTCTGGATTCGTCTGAAAATAAATGATGGTCTAGAAGAATTGTTGTATCACGTGTAACTGAATTAATCCTGTAAAGATTAAGACCAAGTACGTAGTTTGTATCAGAGCCGGTAACCTCAATTGTAGAATCAACGAATGTAACTACATAATCATCACCAGTGATTGAATCAGGTTCAACAATTTCGATTGAAACAAATCCCTGGCAAACACCTCCTATAGGAGGTAATGAACCTTCCGGAGTTAAAGTCGGAGAGAAATCCGGTGGTTGAAAATTTTGAGGTCTTACTCCGGGTACAACAGAAACAGTGTTACTTTCTAAAATAGAACTTCCAAGCGGAGATTGGTATGATTGTTCTAAACTATCAGGATTCTGATTACCTTTGTCGTACGAAGTAACGCAATACCAATATTCAACACCATTTAAAAGATTTTTATCTGTATAAGTATGTTTAATACCTGAGTCGTCACCGAGCCATTGATTAAAAGCCGGATCAGGTCCCTTTATACCATCAATCAAATCAAAAATTTTGATCGGCTTATATCCAATTACTTTTCCAAATTGATCAGTAATCGGAGTTCCCCAGGTTTTACCGAGATTATCGCTTCTGTAAATTTTATAACCCTCAAAATCCTTTTTACCAGTTAAAACATCCCTTGAATCCTCAGCGGCAGAATCCCAAAAAAGTTTGACTTCTTTATCACCGGCAACAGCTCTGACAATAGGAGTTTTAGGAGGTCCGGAACCTTGAAAAGCTCTTTTAGATAGCTGCTGCAGCATTCTCATATTACTCATTAAATTTACAGTATCCGGCTGATTAGGAATTGTTCCTGAATTACCCATTACTAATCCTACTGCTGAATTTACTGTTTCACCGGGGTTTAGTGTAAAAGGTCCTGTCATAATAAAATAGTTAATTGCGGCACCAGTCGGAAAATATTTTTTTAAGCTGTCAAGATTAGTTATATCCATTCTCTTATCAGGTCCATGGAAGTATGCTGATGGTACCATCAGATTTGGATTGTTTGGATTACTGCTGATAATTGCCCACATTTCTTCATCTGTTTTGGGGGCAAATTCCCTGCTGAAATAATGAAAATCTGTTACACCCATATTTTTAGGTGTTTCCAGAATATTAAGCCCAACCATTCCTAATTCAGTCGGGTCACTTGCCCAGGCGCCGTCTTTAGTATTATTTATATCATAGACATAAACAAAATCTCCGTTCTGGTGTCCATCTCCCGGATTTGAATCAATTATATTAATATAATCTGCATTATCAAAATCAGGTCTGAAGATAGCATAATAGCCTAAGTAAATACTATCTAACACATTGCTGCTGGTATTTCGAACATTGTAACTCCAGATTAACATGTCTTCAGCATAAGGTCTTCCGTAAGAGTATGCAGTTTGTTCGACTTCTATTCCTAAAGGACCCTGAGGATTTGAATTTTCTTTATCATCAAAGATACAATAGATATCTCTGTCAGAAACAAATTCACCAACAACTTCATTTCCAAAATTCGGTGAATCCGGATCAATATCAATTCGATATTTACCTGGCCAATGCCTTTCATTTGGAGTTTCAATCCAGTTTCCGTTGTTATCAAAATATCCTTTCGGCCATGTTTCCGGATTATCGCTTAGTGCAAGAAAAGGTGTTTCATCCGGCGGGGCGGCTTTTACATCACCGGAAAATAATTTTCCTCTTGAGCCATCTTTTGGTGCCCAATCGTATTTATCTGATGGACCGCCAACTACGGAAGTGATTACATTATTTTTAGATGCAACAACTAATCCTAAACCATAACAATATTGAATTACATCAGAAGCATCCTTAGGCCAGCGGACTGATTCGTTAAAATATTCATGAAAGTTGGATAAGATACCATAATTGCCAAGGTAATTAGCAACCTGTCCTCTATCCATAATTCCCAAACCGCGCTCAGCACTGGAAGTTACTTTCGTTAATTTTTTTAATTGTTCGGGTTTAAGATCCTTATGACAACTGATGCAGTTATTTTGAGCTTGCAGTGTAATAGAATATAAACTAACAATTAAGCAGAAAAAAAATAACTTGATTAAAACTCTAAACATATAAATTCTCCGGTTACCATATTATTTGTATTCCAGTAGTAATTGCCCGCGGTGGACCGACATTAGCGGGATTATGATTAGCGTCGGGTGAAGATCCAACCAAACCGGGTTCACCGCTATCAAAAGGCTTTCCGGTTCGTGAATATACAAACAGAACATTTTCATTGTTAAATAAATTGGTAATTTCCCAAAACCATGCAATTGAGAAAAAAGAAACAGGAAATTGTTTTTGTAATCTGAAATCAAGTGAAGAAGTCCATGGCTTTCTTTCTGAATTAACATCAATCCTTACTGTAGGATCAACGTAAGGTGTGTAAGGCAGTCCGCTGCTTGCCCTGAATATAAAATTAAAATTCAGGTCTGATAATATTCCATGGTCTTTCGGAACATAAAAGCTGAAGTTGGCTGCGAAATTATGACGCTGGTCAAAATCAAGAAAATATTCCTGATGTGGAATTTCTTCCTGTGTGTATGCATTAAGATAACCGCCGAGAGGCTGAGAATTATTTCCTTTGGCGATCATATAGGTATAATCAACAGAGCCTGAAAAATAATCTGCAAATCTTTTCTTAAGAGTTAAATCAATACCTTTAACACTTGCGTAATCTGAATTGTAGAAAATAACATAATCTCTTGATAGATAACTTACCTGAAGTGTTGAAAGCAAATCGGTAATATCTTTATACCAGGCAGTTATATCAAAAGCCCAGTTATCCCCAAGCTGATGTTTAAGACCTGCTTCGAATGAAATGGTTTTCTGAGCTTTTACAGTTGGATTTCCAATCAGTGGAAGAGATGTTGATAAATCTTTCTTTATGTTATAGTAAAGAGCGTTGTAATTAGGATTTTGGAAAAAATGTCCGTAAGCAAAATGCAGAACAGATTGTTCTGTTATTGGAAATGCCAATCCGATTCTTGGGCTGAATGCATATTGTGGCTCTACTGCAACTTCTTTTGAAGGAATAAAATTATTGTTCTGGTCAAATTCACCAAAGCGTCTGATATCAGGCCACATTGTTGCTTCCGGATTTATGTAGTCCAGTCTTATTCCAACATTTACAATAAGATAATCATATTCAATTTTATCCTGGATATAAGCAGAAAATTCTGCCGGTGATTTTGAATAAATATCCTTAAAGTTTGCACCAGATGGCCATGGGGCAGATTCTTCGTGAACATCAATCTTATGTTTTATTATTTCCAATCCGCTTTTAAATTGATGATAGTTATTAGCCTGCCAGGTTGCATCAAGCTTTCCTCTGTATGTTAAAGTTTTATTATCAGCATATCTTGAATCATCACCATCAACATAAAAATAAACCGATTCGCCGGTTCTGCCGATTGTGTATTCTTCAGGACGTTTATTACCAACTTGTGTTAAAGCATTGTTTTCAAATCTTGATAGGTTTACAGTATAAAATAAGTTTTGATTTACCGTATGTGTTGCGTTTAATATTTGCCTGTTGGATTTGGTTGTAGTATGTGTCTGATGATCACTTCTGTACTTCCATGGATGGCTGTAACCTTGTTGTTTTGTATTAGTAAACTGGTTTGATAACCCAAATTTAAGTGTCGGCGAAGCAAAATAAGTTAGCTTGCCAAATCCATCTATTGAAGTATTATAGCCATGCGGCAGATAACTGTCTTTATTAAGTGAATATCCTGAAAGGAAAAAAGTTAAGTCGGATAAAATGGGACCGCTTAAAGAAGCTCTGAGCTGTCCGGGAATTCCAATCCAGGCTTCATCAAGTACGCTGGTTTCTTTGTATTGGTATAAATCCTGCACTCCGGGAAAAGCATTTGCTTTTCTGTACTTCGATCCTTCTAAAGTTGGTGTGGTGTATTCAACTCTTCCTTTAAAATTTGTGCCTCCATCCTGAGTTGTAATATTAACAATACCGGACATTGCATCACCATATTCTGCATTGAAAGTTCCGCTGATAATCACCATCTGGTTTATTGCATCTTTATTAAAATTATTATTTGTTTCACGATAAAGCGGATCTTCCATCTTAACTCCATCTACCATATATGAGATTTCAGAAGTTCTTCCTCCTCTTACGTGAAGATCACCGTTTGCATCAACTGTAAATCCTGCTTTTGTTGTTAAAATTTCGGTGATGCTGTTGACAGGCATATTTACAATTTCATCGAATGTAACAGTTGCTTGTTTGGAAGTCTCATCTAACTGAACCAATGGGCGTTCAGCAGTTACAATGATATCACCTTCAAGCTGAACGGAAGCGGACTCCAGATTAAAATCAATTTGTGTTGTTAAGTCAGCAATGATCTGAACATTATCCACAGTAATGCTTCTGTATCCGACCATTGATGCTTTTATTGAATATTTACCCGGAGTGATATTAATAATAAAATATTGACCATTAATATCGCTTGCAGCGCCAATGGTTGAACCGACAATTACAATATTACAGCCCGGGATTGGTTCACCGGTAGCAGCATCTCTTACAACACCTGCTATCTTTCCTGTTGTTCCGGAATGTAATTGTGATACCGGCAAAAATACTGTGGTAAACAAAAGTAAAACGAATAAATTACATACTCGTTTGATAGATAAAAAAATTCTCACGTTTAATGTCATTTTTAACTGTTAAGGTTTTTAAATATCTTTTTTTTAAAAACACCCTCTAAACTTTTAATAAAAGTAAGGTGCTGACTTTATACGGCAGCACCTGTTTTTAATAGTAAGAAATCTGTTCAATTCCTTAATTCTATTTAATGAAAAGAACAGGAATTATTTAAGCATCAACATTTTTTTACTTATAACTGCATTATTTGTCTGCAGCGAGTAGATATATATTCCTGATCTTACCTGATTTCCAGCGTTATTCAATCCATTCCAGCTTACACTGTATTGTCCAGGTGATTGAAATTGAGAAACAAGAGTTTTAACTCTCTCACCTAAAATATCATAGATTATCAGCGAAACATTTCCTGCTTCTTTAATATTGTAAATGATATTAGTTGAAGGGTTGAAAGGGTTCGGATAGTTTTGAGCTAAATAAAATTCCTCCGGTACATTAAAGACATATTTATCATCTACTGATGTAGTTGACTGAAGCTGCTTTATAACAATATTATCAAAATATCCCGGGATACCGCCGCTGCTTTGCTGAAAAGCATACAATCCGAAACTTCCGGATGTGTTTCTTGTTGATGTTGTATCAATTATCGGACAGCCTGCTAAAAGTTGTCCGTCAAAGTAACACCAGAAACTCGTTTCATTTGCACTTGTGTTTCTTACTTCTATCTTCATCTTATGCCAGCCTGAAACTGTGGGGAATAATCCCGGATTATCAACTCCCTTGAAATCTTTATTGAACAAAGGAAGAAAAGTATTCGGATCAGATTTACGCCCTGAGAAATTAATTCTGTCGCTAGCATCAAAATCTGCTCTAAGTTTATAAAAATCTTTAAGTGTTGTATCAGCATAAACGACCAATCCGGTATAAGCAGATAATGGCTCGTTAACATAACAATAAACATCAGCTTCAATGGAATAATTAGCTAAAGATACAGCTCCGTTAAGTGCAGTGGCAGAACCTGTAAAAGAGCCGTCAGAATCCTGCAGATATCCTAAGAAATTTCCTCCTCCGGTTAAAGCAGAAGGGGCGTTGGTCATTGGTGCAGCAACTACGGTTTCTTCAGGCAATCCTGTGCTTGGATTTGGATAGTAATACCATCCGGCATTTGCTGTACCTGATTCGAAATCCTCTGAATAAAGTATGGTTGGAAGTTCTTCAACAACAATATTATCAAAATATCCCGGGATACCGCCGCTGCTTTGCTGAAAAGCATACAACCCGAAACTTCCGGATGTGTTTCTTGTTGATGTTGTATCAACTATCGGACAGCCTGCTAAAAGTTGTCCGTCAAAGTAACACCAGAAACTCGTTTCATTTGCACTTGTGTTTCTTACTTCTATCTTCATCTTATGCCAGCCTGAAACTGTGGGGAATAATCCCGGATTATCAACTCCCTTGAAATCTTTATTGAACAAAGGAAGAAAAGTATTCGGATCAGATTTACGCCCTGAGAAATTAATTCTGTCGCTAGCATCAAAATCTGCTCTAAGTTTATAAAAATCTTTAAGTGTTGTATCAGCATAAACGACCAATCCGGTATAAGCAGATAATGGCTCGTTAACATAACAATAAACATCAGCTTCAATGGAATAATTAGCTAAAGATACAGCTCCGTTAAGTGCAGTGGCAGAACCTGTAAAAGAGCCGTCAGAATCCTGCAGATATCCTAAGAAATTTCCTCCTCCGGTTAAAGCAGAAGGAGCATTTGTCATTGGTGCAGCAACTACGGTTTCTTCAGGCAATCCTGTGCTTGGATTTGGATAGTAATACCATCCGGCATTTGCTGTACCTGATTCGAAATCCTCGCTGTAAATTACCTGCGCAAAGAAATCAGTTGTAAAGAATAACATTAAAAGAATAGAGAAAAGTAAAACATTACCTCTCTTCATAGTAGCCTCCGATTAGTTAAATAGTTTAAACAATAATATTAAAATTTAATCTTCGTGTCAATAAAAATTATGTGATAGATCAACGGTGTAAATTGATATATAATAATTTATCCGAAGTAAAGCTTATTAAGTGTTCTTGATTAATAATACAATTAATCAGCAAAGAAACGTTTTATTATAACAGCCAAAGAAATAAAATCTGTACACTATAATATCAATATAAAAGATTTCCGGTTAACAGGTAATATTATATAAAACAAACAGCTTTGTTTATCACATTAACGCGTTACAAGAATCCAATAGAACGGGGAGTCCTGTCCGAAAAAATAATCTGTAAGTTTATGCTTAAAAGTATTCGGGTTAAAGAGTAATTCATATCTGAAGTATCTTAGCTCATCCATCGAGTGATGAAAATAATATGAAGCCATTTCCGGCAGCCCGATAGAAGTAAAGTATTTTAACGAATTGTTTTTATTTATCATTAAATTATTGTTGTTGTAAAAAGGTGTGTCAATTATATGTACTTCGCCATAAGTTTTAGAGATCAAAAAAAGTTCTTTCAATAATTTATCCAGCTCCTTAAAGTAAGACAAAGAAGAGTTAAGTATAATTAAATTAAAAGTATCAGTCGGCAGTGATGATGTTGAAATATCACCATAAATAAAATGAACATTCTCGCGGTTAAAAAGCCGGGCGGCTTTTTCAAGCTCCGAATGTACAATATCTATTCCAAAATATTCATGATCAAATTCCTTAGCAAGCTGACCAATTAACCATCCGTTGCCGCAGCCTACATCAAGAATGTTAAGTCTTGTACTTTTCTTTGAAAGATAATCCCGTAATCTCAGGAACGATCTGGTACGGATTTCCCATTCTGATTTATGAGGATTTCTTTGAGAAGCATAAGGCAGCAGTTTTACTTCGTCATCATTGTAGATCCTTTTATCTCTTTTTAAATAAACAGAAAATATCTTTTCTAAGGATGGATCGACATCTGATAACCGGATTATACCACTTGAATTTTTCTTTTTCTTTAAATCATCAAGTATCATTAATCAAATATATCTTTTTAGTAAAGATAAGAATGATATTTTACAATAATTGCATCTTGAATTATCCAATTAAGCAGCCGAAGGCAGGAAAACAGAAATCATTTCCGTATTTTTACATATCAGATTTTGAAAAATTTCCATTATGAAAAAAGAAAGAGAGGAGTGATGGAAAAGATATTATTATTAGGTGCTGAGGCTATTGCCCAAGGTGCAATAGATGGGGGAATGTCTGGTATTTATGCGTATCCCGGAACACCATCAACCGAAATAACTGAATATGTTCAAAATAATAAAATTGCAATTGAAAGAAATCTGCACAGACTTTGGTCGGCAAACGAGAAAACAGCAATGGAAACCGGACTTGGAATGAGTTATGCCGGTAAACGTGCGATGGTTTGTATGAAACACGTTGGATTAAATGTTGCTGCTGATGCTTTTATTAACTCAGCTATTACAGGAGTTAATGGCGGTTTGATTATAACAGTTGCTGATGATCCTTCAATGCATTCATCTCAAAACGAACAGGATTCCAGGTTCTTCGGAAAGTTTGCAATGATACCAATTTTTGAACCTTCTAATCAGCAGGAAGCTTACGAAATGGCTTATGAAGGATTTGAATTATCTGAAAGACTAAAAATTCCTGTTTTATTAAGAATAACAACAAGGCTGGCTCATTCAAGAGCCGGTATTGAAAGACGACCTTTAAAACCGGAAAATAAATTAAGCTATCCTGAAGACCCGATTCAGTTTGTTCTGCTTCCGGCAAATGCAAGAAAAAGATACAAGGGTTTACTTGGTCTGCAATCTTTAATGGAGCAAAAATCGGAACAATCATCGTTTAATACTTATTATCCCGCAAGAAATAAATCAATTGGAATAATTGCCTGCGGAATTTCTTTTAATTATCTGATGGAAAATTTTCCTGATAGAATTTTCCCTAATCCTGTTTTACAAATTGGTCAATATCCTTTACCATTCGAAAAAATCGAGAAGATAGTAAATGAGTGTGAACAAATTATTGTATTAGAAGATGGTTATCCTTTTGTTGAAGAAATGTTAAAAGGATTTTTGGATCGAAGTAATAAAATTAAAGGAAGGTTAGATGGAACAGTTCCGCGTGACGGAGAATTGAATCCTGATATAGTCGCAAAAGCCCTCGGTAAAAAAGTAAAGACAGGTATGGAAATACCGCCAATTGTAGCAAATCGTCCGCCTGAGCTTTGTGCAGGCTGCAGCCATCGTGATATTTACAATGCACTTAATGAAACAATGAAAGAGTTCGGCAAACAAAAAGTATTTTCTGATATAGGATGCTATACCCTTGGTGCTCTTCCACCATGGAATTCAATTAATTCCTGTGTTGATATGGGTGCATCAATTACAATGGCTAAAGGTGCAGCTGATGCTGGTGTTCGTCCCTCCATTGCTGTAATAGGCGACTCGACTTTTACTCATAGCGGGATGACTGCCCTGCTTGATTGTGTTTATGAAAACTCTCCCGTTACTGTAATAATTTCTGATAACTCAGTAGCTGGAATGACCGGAGGACAGGATTCGCCTGCAACAGGTAAGCTTGAACAAATATGTATTGGCATTGGTGTAAAACCGGAACACGTAAGAATTCTTACTCCCTTGCCAAAGCATCATGATGAAATGGTAAAGATACTTCGCGAAGAGATTATGTATGATGGAGTGTCTGTAATTATTTCTAGAAGAGAATGCATTCAAACTGCAAGCAGAACAAAGCGAGAACAGAAAGTGAAGACAACGGAGGTCGTTAAATGAAATCAGATATAATATTATCAGGGGTTGGCGGACAGGGAATTCTTTCAATTGCCGCTGTTGTTGGGATGGCAGCTTTGGAAAATCAGCTTTATCTTAAACAAGCAGAAGTGCACGGAATGAGCCAGCGCGGCGGTGCTGTGCAGTCTCATTTAAGAATTTCGGAAAAGGAAATCGCAAGTGATCTTATTCCTCAAGGCAGTGCTGATATAATAATTTCTGTTGAACCCATGGAATCTTTAAGATATCTGCCATGGCTGTCTGAAAATGGATGGCTTGTTACTAATTCAACACCGTTTGTTAATATTCCCAATTATCCCGACTTAAATGAATTACTTGCGGAAATAAATAAACTGCCGAGAAAAATTGTGCTTAATGCCGATGAGATTGCGCGACAGATTAAATCATCACGCTCATCAAATATGGTTATACTTGGTGCAGCATCCCCGTTTATCGATATTCCTTATCAGTCACTTGAAAACGGAATAAGAAAAATCTTTGAGCGAAAAGGGGAGAAAGTCGTTCAGCTAAATATTGATGCACTTAATGCAGGAAGAGATTTTTCGGAGACAAATAGAAAGTAATTTAATTTTAATGCCTGGTCGCAGAGAATTTGCTCTACGACCCGGCATTTGTGCATAGAATATCTTTAAGATTTTGCCCAGGCTTCTACATCATCAGCTTCTTTAGGTATTGGTCGCCCAAGAACTTTATATCCAGTTTTGGTAACTAAAATGTTGTCCTCTATTCTTATTCCGCCAAAATCTCTGTACTCTTCAACCTTATCATAATTAATAAAGTTTTTAAATTTCTTCTGAGACTTCCAAAGATCAATAAGTTCAGGAATAAAATAAATTCCCGGTTCACAGGTAAAGACAAATCCTGGCTTAAGTTCTTTAGCCAATCTTAAATAAGATAATCCAAACTGATCGCTTCTTTTGGTGGTATTATCGTATCCAACATAATCTTCGCCAAGATTTTCCATGTCATGAACATCAAGCCCCATCATGTGTCCTAAACCGTGAGGCATAAATAAAGCATGAGCACCGGCTTTAACCGCCGAATTAAGATCGCCCTTCATTAGTCCTAATTGAGATAAACCGGCGGCAATTATTTTAACAGCGGTCAGGTGGACATCAACATGCTTTACATCCGGTTTGATCATATTTATAGCATTTTTTTGTGCGGTAAGAACTATCTCATAAATTTCTTTTTGTTTATAAGAAAACTTTCCGCCAACCGGAGTTGTTCGTGTAATATCACTGGCATAATGTAAAAGCGATTCTGCGCCGGCATCACAAACTAATAGATCACCTTCTTTCAATACATTTCCGTGAAAATGATTGTGCAATGTTTGTCCGTTTTTAGAAACGATAGAATGAAATGAAACACCATTCCCAATTGAAAGTGCGATACCTTCAATTGCTCCTGCAATATCTCTTTCTATAACTCCGGGTTTAGCCATACGCATAGCAGTTGTATGCATCTGATAAGCAATTTCCGTCGCGTATTCTATTTCAGCAATTTCTTCTTCAGCTTTTATAGATCTTTGTGCAACGACTGCTTCAATTAATTTTTTAGAATACTTACTTTTTAACCGATTCGGATTTTCATCAAGCAGATCAGATAGTTTAAGAATATGTTCAGCTCTGTAAGGCGGCAGAAAATGGATTTTAGATTGCTTTTTCTTTTTTGATTTCAAGAATTTCTTCAGTTCAGCAATCGGCTTCGAAAACTCAACTCCGGTTTGTCCGGCAAGTTCTGAAAGTTTTGGCTGGGGACCCATCCAAACAGTATCTTCTATAGTAAACTCATAACCAAATAAATATTCTTTATCTTCATCGAGATCAATTAATCCGGTCATTCCCGGAATATCAATTCCAAAGTAATAAAGAAAAGAGCTGTCTTGCCTGAACTTATAAGTATTGCCGGGATAATTCATTGCTGCTTCATCATTACCGGGGAATAGCAGTACACCGCTTTTAAAACTTTTTTTCAACTCATTTCTTCTATCGATATAAACCTGTTTATCAAACATAAATCACCTTAAAAGAATTATTACAAATATGTTATTGTAAAATTATGTAATAATTAGATAGATTTCCAGAACACAGTTAGTTAGTTGAAATTAATTAAAATCAGAGCTGATTAAAAAAGGCAGCCTCCCCTTGGCTGCCCAAAATTGAAGAAATGTGTTAGGAGTGGACTAACTTTCCATTTTGTCTTACTGCAAAATGGCTTGTTGAATTATCAACCTTAAACTGAGCGATTAATTCCTGCAGATTTAATGTTAATCTGTTTAAGTCTTCAGAAGCGTGAGCAATCTGCTGTAATCCGCTTGCACTTTGTTGTGTTACACTGCTTATCGATTCGATGTTTTTACTTATCTGTTCAGCAGCGCTGGATTGTTCTTCACTTGCAGCAGCAACCTGACTGACAATATCAACAACCTGTTCTGCACCGTTAATTATATCTTTTAGCGAAGCACCAGCTTTCTCAGCTAATGTTTTTCCTGATTCAACTTCCTGAGTTCCTTGCTGCATAGATTCAACTGCACCATTTGTATCTTTTTGAATTTGCTTTATCATAGTTGCAATTTCTTTAGTCGCTTTGGTAGTACGTTCAGCAAGTTTTCTTACTTCATCAGCAACAACGGCAAATCCTCTTCCTTGTTCACCGGCTCTTGCAGCTTCAATTGCAGCGTTAAGAGCTAAAAGGTTGGTCTGATCTGCAATGTCATCAATTACCTGAACGATCTCACCAATCTGATCACTGTTCTTTCCTAACTGTTGAACTGTTTCTGCGCTTTCCCTTACAACTTCAGCTATCTTATTCATACCTGCAATTGTTTCTTCAACAACCTTTCCACCTTCTCTGGCAACTTTACCGGAATTCTTAGCAGCATCAGATGCCTGATTTGTGTTCTTTGTGGTTTCATAAATAGTTTTAGTCATTTCTTCAACAGCACCGGCAACCTCCGTAGCCTGCGATGATTGTTCCTGAGCACCGGCAGCCATCTCTTCTGTAGAAGAAGATATCTGATTTGCTGCACTTGCAGTTGCCTGAACTGCTTCGGTTACTTTAAGGATTACATTTCTTAAATTACTGACAACATTATTAAATCCCTTAAATAGTTTTGTGATCAGCTCATCTTTATCCTCATAATTCAACCTGACAGAGAGGTCTCCTTCAGATAGTCTTTCCATTTTTTCAAGCATTTCTTTAGCATTATTCTGTAAGTATTCCTCTTTCTCACTGGAAATCCTTTTTTCTCTTTCTGCCTCTTGTGCAGCTTTCTCGGCAAGTGTGCTTTTCTCTTTTATTTCTTTCATTGAGCTACGGATATTTTCTACCATAACATTAAATGAGTTTGCCAATTTTCCAATTTCATCATTTGATTTGATCTTTAATAACGGATAATCCATTTCTCCCTTAGCAAAATGATCAGTAGCAGCAGATAATCTTGTAAGAGGTTTGGTAATTGATTTTGAAACTATCATTATTACTACAAGTAATAAGAATAGACCTATTATACTTAATGCAGTTAATTTTTTAATTAATGAATCGAGTTCATCAGTTAATTTATCAGGATAAGTAACTGCGATTGACCAGCCATTTAGAGGAATAGGTGCATAATATATACAATTAACTTTATCATCTGTTTTATCAACATAGTTATACTTAGTAAAACCGTTCCTCCCCTTTATCATATTTTCAGCTACTTGTTCAAGCTGCGGTGATTTTAATGACTTTGCCAAATCAAATATTGTTGAACGCATTATCATTTTACTATCAGGAAATGTAATCAAGCGCCCTTCTTTTGAAACTAAAAAACCATAACTGGATTCCAGTTCTTTATTAGTTGCTACAATCTCATCAAGCCATTCTAAAGAAATATCTGAAGTAATGATGCCTATAATTTTCCTTTCGCCATTCACTCTTTTAAAGATAGGAACAGAGAAAGTGGACATTAACGCATTACCGCCGCCTTCATCATAATATGGTTCACTCCATACTGCCTTACCAAGTGATTTTGGTACTTTATACCAATCAGCACTTGGATAATTGTACGCCTCTGTTGCTAACGACGATATTTCTAAGCTGCCGGAAGATTTATATACATAAGGTGCTAAATATTTTTTCCCTTTATCAAACATATATGGTTCAAATGCAATAGTAGCACCATAAATTGCATCGTTTTCACCAACCATTATATTTAATATCTCGATAAGTTGGTCTTCAGAATAAGAAAATTTTTCAATCAGGTTTGCAATATTCTGAGGAACCTTTTCAACTGAAACTAATATGGTTTCAACCTGATTTATTTTTTTTTGTGTGAGGTTTTCTGCTGTGTCTTCAACTTTCTTCTCAATAATTGAGCTTGTAACATTATAGTTATAAAGAAAAATAATTAAGAAGACAATTGAAATACTTAAAAAAACAGAGGTTATTATTTTAAATGATAATCCGGTTTGGGGTCTTCTAATTGTCATGATATCGTTCCAAAAATTGGGGTGTTTCTTAAAGCAATAGTAACTTGGTCAACTACTTGTTTTGGTAGCTGATAATCACCTTGCCGTTCATTTTTCATTTCTGCTGTCAAAGTTTTTTCTTGAAGTATATTCTATAATTTTTGTTCTCTCTAAAGGAATCAATAACTGCATTAAGGATAATAATGATACCACTCTCATATTACTATAACTTTTACTTCTGAAAATAATTTTGTAATCATTCTTTATTATCCTTTCTGTTGGCTCCTGGTGGTATCCTGCCATTTCTAAAGCTATTTACTTAAATTAAAATTCTGTAATGTTTATATGGTGTTTTATAGCAGCTTATTTTCCTAAGCATTAAATAAGAGTAACATTTCTCATTATATTATCGAATAATTACAAAAGAAGTTAATACTATAGGTCTTTGATTATTTGGAAGAGGATAAATAGTGATTAAAAAAGGCAGCCTCCCCTTGGCTGCCCAAAATTGAAGAAATGTGTTAGGAGTGGACTAACTTTCCATTTTGTCTTACTGCAAAATGGCTTGTTGAATTATCAACCTTAAACTGAGCGATTAATTCCTGCAGATTTAATGTTAATCTGTTTAAGTCTTCAGAAGCGTGAGCAATCTGCTGTAATCCGCTTGCACTTTGCTGTGTTACACTGCTTATCGATTCGATGTTTTTACTTATCTGTTCAGCAGCGCTGGATTGTTCTTCACTTGCAGCAGCAACCTGTCCAACAACATCTGCTACCTTATTATTCTCGTGACTTATTTCATTTAATACAACACCAACTTCATCAGTAAGTTTCATTCCAAGTTCAACTGCGGCTTTCGCTTCATTCATTGATTCATCAGCATCTTTAGCTTCTCTTTGAATCATCTTGATCATATCAGCAATTTCTTTAGTTGCTTTGGTAGTACGTTCAGCAAGTTTTCTCACTTCATCAGCAACAACAGCAAATCCTCTTCCTTGTTCACCGGCTCTTGCAGCTTCAATTGCAGCGTTAAGAGCTAAAAGGTTAGTTTGATCTGCTATATCATTTATTACTTGGGTTATTTCTCCAATTTGATCAGTTTTGTTTGTTAATGAAGAAATAATATGAGCGGTATTCTGTGCAGAGGAAACAATCTTGTTCATACCATTTTTTGATTCCTCAACTTTTTTAGTTCCTTTCAGACCTGTTTCATTAGCAAATTTTGAGCTTTCAGCAGCAACAGAAGCGTTCTTAGAAGTTTCAAGAATAGTTTTAGTCATTTCTTCAACAGCACCGGCAACCTCTGTAGCCTGCGATGATTGTTCCTGAGCACCGGCAGCCATCTCTTCTGTAGAAGAAGATATCTGATTTGCTGCACTTGCAGTTGCCTGAACTGCTTCTTTAACTTGATTTAATACTCTGCTTACTGAATCACCCATTGTATTTAGGCTGTTTACAATAAGCTGATGATCTCCCTTATATTGAGAAGTTATTCTTGATGTAAAATCACCTTCTGCATATTTTCCAATAAGTTTTGCACTCTCTTGTATCGGCAATATAACCGAGTCGAGCACATTATTAAATCCATTGATAATTTCTTTATATGCGCCGTCAAAAGCTTTTGCATCACCGCGTTTATTTAATCTGCCTTCCTGTCCATCAATTATAAGCTCTTTTGTTACACCGCTTAGCTCGGTTATTTTGTTTCTTACTCCTTCATAGGAATCAATTGCACCTTGTGATTTAACTATAATGCTGTCAACAGTTTTTGCAAGGTCTCCCATCTCATCTTTACGCATTAGTTTTAGCTGTTCAGTTTCTTTTGTTGCTTTTACTGAAGCATTACCAACTGCTAATGCATCTAAACCGCTGCCAAGATTTGTTATGCAGACTTTTTCTAACTGAGCAACTCTTTCCATAACTGATTTAACCGGCTTGGTTATACTTATTGTAATAAGATATGACATAACAACCACGAATATTATTGCTATAATACCAATTATAAGTGTTAGCATAATTACTCTGTCCGCAGTTTTATCTGCCTCAGTACCTAAATCATTAACAAGTTTGTTTTGATAGTCAACCATTTTTCTAACAATATCAAAATATTTAGTTTGTGCAGTTCTGAATTCACCAAACAGCATTTCTACAGCAAGACTGCGGTTACCATTTTTTAAATGATTCAGCATTTTATTTCTTGCCTGAAAGTAATCGTTCTTTCTAATGTCCTGAAGATTAGCAATTATTCTTTTACCTTCTTCTGAATTAATTGTTCTGGTCAAAGAGTCAACACGAGCATCAACCAAGTCCTTACCCGCATCAAGTCTTTTTAATTCTTTTGCAATTTCTTCAGGATCGTCAAGAATAAATGCATTTCTGATCGCTCTCGAATTATCATTTATCATATCAATAATATCATTTGCCCAAATTGTTTTAGGAAATCTATCTTTGATAACAACGCTCATATCATCGTTTAGTGCATTTAGATTTACTATACTAAGTACATTAAGTATAAGAATAACCAATGCAGCGATCCCAAATCCTAAAGCCAAACGTACCCCAATCTTCATGTTATTTAACATTTTTTATTTCTCCATATAAGTGTTATTAAAATATTAAGCAGCAGTTTCAATCTGCTTAAACTCATCTGTTGATAAAATTTTATTTAAGTCAAGCAGGATTAAAAGTCTGTCTTCTAATTTGCCAATTGATGTAATGTATTCGCTGTTTACTCCTCCAACCATTTCGGGCGGAGCTTCAGTAATTTCTTTTGGGATGCGTAAAACTTCACACACCTCATCAACAATAAATCCTATTGTCTGATCTTTAAGTTCAACAACTACAATTCGTGTATTTTTGCTGTGGTCTTTTCTGATCATACCGAGTTTTACTCTAAGATCTATTACAGGTATTATTCTGCCTCTTAGGTTGATAACACCTTCAATGAACACAGGTGTATTTGGTACTTTAGTAATCTGAGACATTTTATTAATCTCCTGAACACTAAGTATGTCAACACCAAATTCCTCGTCCCCGATTTTAAAACTAACCAGTTGAAGTAATTCTTTCTGGTCTTTTTTGTTTTCATCTAAATTCGTCATTGTATCCTCTTAATTATTTTTTAAAAACAATCTTCTAATCCAAAATGTGTTCCATTATGATTATCGAAAAAAATGGGTGTTTGTTTACAGAAAAGTATAATTTTGTTTTTTTTAACAGGTTTCTGTAAGGCTTTATAATAATTATCTAATTGAAATTATATTATTACACTATTGGCTAATATTAGCATCAGAGCATACAGCAAAGTATTAAATAAAATCTGATTCTTTTCGATAATGGAATATGATGAAGAGATTTATCTGCTTTTGAATTCACTTACAGAAATTTTTTAAAGATAAAAGACAAAAGTGAAGAATAAAAAGTATAAAGTATCAAAAAAAATTTAAGTGAGGATATGAGGTTTCAGGAAAACATTACTGCACATAAATCAGAGGCAATCTTAAAGAAAATTCAGGATGTAACTATTTTACCGCCAATACCGAGGGTATTACAAGAGATTACTCAATTGTTCAGCGATCCAAGTATATCTGCACGAAAGATTGAGATGTTAATTGAAAAAGATCCATCTCTGACCGTAAAGGTTTTATCAGTTGCAAACTCACCTTTGTTCGGATTAAGAAGAAGTGTAACTAATATTGGATCTGCTGTCTTAATACTTGGTTATCAGGAAATTAAATCGATTGTAACTTCTATTAAGATGGCTGCTGCGCTTAAAATGAAATCAGATAAATATTTTGATCCTGATATCTTTTTAAATCATTCTCTTATAACTGGTATTTTAACTCAAAGAATGTCAAAAGATCTTGGTTTTAATTTCGATGGTGATGGTTTTACTGCCGGTATGCTGCATGATATGGGAATTGTAATTCTACACGAACACTTTCCACAGGAGTTTTCACAGATTGCAGAATATGCTGCTCAGTATAAAGTGCCGTTTCTGCAAGCTGAATACAATACCCTTGGTTTGTCTCATCAGGAAATCGGTGAGTTTCTTGCTGATAAATGGTCTTTACCTGCTGTCTTATCCGATGTATTGCAATTTCATCATAAACCAGGTTATTCAAAAGAAAATAATTTTCTTACATCAATTTTGCATTTAGCAGACTATGCGACAGGCAAATTTGATTCTGAAAGAATTCTTTGGGATTCAGATTACGTTTTAGATGATGCGGCTGCTGATATGTTAAACTTTTTGTCCAAAGATGAATTGAATGACTTTGTTGAAGCATACAGAGAAGATTATTTGGAGTTATCAAAAACAAAGTTGATTTAATAACACTGCGCAGTTTCTATTTTTCCAATCTGCGTTTTGATTAAGCTTAGAACTATTACAGAAGCGGAATTCTTTTGATCAAAACTTTCCGAGCTTTTAAATAAATCCAGAAAAAATCCATGTCAGATTTTAATCAATTATTGATCTGACTGTCTTGTTATTATTTCTTTCCGCTGTTTAAGATACCATTTAGTAATTGATGAAGATCGTTTTGAACAAATGGTTTTGAAATATATTGATTAAAACCTTTCGATAGAAATTCTTTCTTATCAGTTTCTGCTGCATAAGCAGTTACAGCCACCGCAGGAATATTTTTATAGTAATCTGTCTTTCTAATTTCCTGTAAAAGCTGAATGCCATCCATACCTGCACCTAAATTAATGTCAAGCATCAAGATATCATATTGCTTAACAGCAGTAAGCTGTAATGCCTCATTTGCATTAAATGCAGTTTCAACTTCATATCCGGCTTTTAAAATTATACTGATAAATTGCAGTGCAACAACATCATCTTCAACATAAAGTATTTTTGGTTTTTCTGATGGTCTCTTTTTAGGTAAAATTTTTGACTCAGGTTTCTTAGCTGTTTCTTCAGTAACAGGAATTGAAGCAGCGGAGCTTAATGGTAATGTTATCGTGAAAGTTGTTCCTTCATTTTCAACACTGGTTAAAGAAATACTTCCGGATAGTAATTCGACATATTTTTTTGTAATAGTTAATCCTAAACCGGTGCCCTCAAAAGACCTGTTAAATCCTTCGCTTGCCTGTCTGAATTCCTGCCAGACTAAATTTTGTTTTTCAACAGGTATTCCGATTCCGGTATCAATAATTTTAATAATCAGAAGATTATCCTTATCAGTCAGCAGTTTTTCCGCCTGAAGTGTAATCTTACCATTATTAGTAAACTTAACTGCATTACTAATAAGATTGTTCAGAACATCTTCAAGTAATTTTGGATCAGTAATTATTTTTAAATCATCTTCTTTTAGTACTGTTATAATTTCTGTGTTGTTTAATTTTGCTGAACTTGAGTAGAATGCTTCCAGATTTTTAAGCAATACATTTATATCCGTTTCCTTTAATTTTAAATCAATCTTATCAAATTCAATTCTGGTAATATTTAAAATCTTATTAAGAGTATCGGTTAATCTCTTAGAAGATTTTAAAATCTGATTTGCAAATTCCTCCTCAGGTGTATCCTTAAGATTTTCTTTTAATATTTCTGCAAAACCAAGTATTCCAACAAAGGGGGTTCTGAGTTCATGGCTCATATTCGCGAAGAAGTAAGATTTTAATCTGTTCATTTCTTCGGCTTTTTCTTTGGCAAGAATAAGTTCTTCTCTTGTTTTTTTCTGTTGAGTGATGTCTTCTTTAATAGCAACAAATCTGAATATTTCGTTGTTTTCATTAAAAAGTGGAGATATAGTAGCAGATTCCCAGTACAATTCACCATTTTTCTTTTTGTTGTAAAACTCTCCGCGCCATTCTTTACCGCTTAAAATAGTTTGCCACATTTGCTGATATTCAATTTTTGTTTTTGTACCGGTAGAAAGTATTCTCGGATTTTCTCCAATAACTTCTTTATATGTATAACCAGATACTTCCTCAAACTTTGGATTAACATATTCAATATTACCCTCAAGATCAGTTATAACAATTGATACCGGACTCTGTTCAACAGTCTGCGAAAGATTTCTTAATTGGTTTTCTACAAGTTTTCTTTCTGTAACATTGCTTAATGTTCCTAACATTCTGATAGGGGAGTTATTTTCATCTTTAATTATTGCTCCGCTTTCTTCAAGATAAATAAAAACACCTTCTTTATGCCTGAACCGGTACTCCGCTTTGAATTTTTCACCCATTGCCAAAGATGCTTTGCGTGTTCTAACCGCATAGTCTTTATCATCCGGATGCACATAATTATAAATATCCTTAGAAACATATATAAGAAACTCGTGATAAGGATAACCAGTTACATGTTCAATTGCACCAGCCCATTTGGTTTCCCCATTTAATAAATTGTAATCGTAAATTACCTGTCCGGTTTGTTCAGCAGTCAGGCGGTATGTTTCTTCACTGCTTCTGATTATATCTTCAACTTTTTTCCTCTCAGAAATATCATTTGCCAATACAATGCGGGCATCTTTACCCATAAAAATTAAGCTGTGAGAAAATATTTCTACAAAAAAGATCTTACCATCTTTGCTTTTATGTTTCCAATATCCGGATTGCTGAATTTTCTGTTCAGAAACAAAAATATTAGCATCAAGTCTATCATATTCATCTTCAGGTCTTATATCGTGCAAGTTCATTGAAAGGAATTCTTCTCTTGAATATCCATATTTTAATACTGTAAACTCATTGACCGCCAGAAATTTTAATGTGTGTTTATCATATACAAACATTGGCTGAGGATTGTTTTCAAACAAATATTTGTAGTTCTGTTCGCTCTCTCTTAAAGCGTCTTCAATCTTTCTCCGTTCAGTAATATCACGAATTGTTACAAGATCAGAATCGTTTCCTTTAAAAGTAATTTTGGTACTAGCTGTTGATATCCATTTTTTCAGTCCCCTGGAAGTTCTAATCTCATACTCGCTAATTATGGGTGTATCTGATATTATTACTTGTTTTATTGTTTCCAAAGCTCTTTGAGCGTGTTCTTCAGGCATAAACAAGGTTATGTTTTGTCCAATCAGATTGACAGTTTGATCAACATCAACAAGTTGATGACAGGCTTTATTTGCAAATAGAACCGAACCATTGGAATTTAATATTAACATCGGGTCAGCATTGTTTGAAATTAAGTCATTAAACAGTTCAGCGTTTTCTTTTTCAAGATTACTTGATTTTATCCTTTC
Source organism: Ignavibacteriota bacterium (assembly GCA_013285425.1). Taxonomy (GTDB): domain Bacteria; phylum Bacteroidota; class Ignavibacteria; order Ignavibacteriales; family Ignavibacteriaceae; genus IGN3. The sequence goes on along the minus strand of CP053447.1, from coordinate 2,745,024 downwards.
AGTAACATCTCTGCTGATTAATACCAATCCATTTACGGCTTTGTTATCAAACATATTTATACCGATAGTTTCCAAATAACAAAATGACTTGTCTTTGCAGATTGCAATAAATAATGTTGGTTTGCCTAAATTTTCACCTCGAACTACTTTGTCAAGTTCATCTTTAACAATTACTTTATATGATTCACTTACAAAATCCATCGGTTCACGACCAATCATTTCAAAATCATTATATCCAAGAGTGCTCTTTACTGAAGGGCTTACATGGGATATTAACCCTCTCTGATCAACTATTATTATTAAATCAGTAAGACTGTTAATTATAGATGTAAAACGCTCTTCATTAGCTTGCAGAGAATCCTGCATACTGATCAAATCGGTAATATCTCTAATTGTAATAAAGATATATGTATTACCGGAAAAACTTATTATTTCACCTGAAAGCAATACAGAAATAATCTTATCATCATTTCTTCTGAATTTGGTTTTAAAATTTTTAATATAGCCATCAGATTTAATAGCAGCCCAGATTGATTCTCTATCAGATATATCTGCCCATAATTTCAAATCATACGATGATTTGCCTATAATATCTTCTTTTTTAAAGCCAAGTATTTTTTCAAAGCCTAAGTTTATGTCAACAATCTTTCCGGTTTTTAAGTCGGTTAAACTGATTGAATCAGAGGAAGAATTAAAAAGTTTTGAAAATTTAGTGGTAGTCTCGATCAATTGTTTTTCTTTCATCCGCTCAATCGTCTGATCGCTGAAAACAAGTACAACGCCGATAATACTTCCTGTGTCATCAATAATCGGAGAGCCGCTGTCTGCAATAGGAATATGAGTGCCTTCTTTGGAGATTAGTACAGTATGATTAGCCAAACCAACCAAAATCCCTTTTTTCAAGACAATTTCAACCGGATTTTCAATTGACAGACCGGTATCCTCGTTAATTACATTAAACACATTATCTAATCGCTTTCCCTTTGCTTCTGCTTCTTTCCAGCCTGTTAATTTTTCTGCTACATTATTCATATTTACTACAACACCTTTATTATCTGTAGTAATAACTCCATCTCCAATACTATAGAGCGTTGTTCGAAACAGTTTCTCCTTTTCCTTTAAAGTATTCATCATCATTAAAAACTGTTTCTGAGTAAATAAAATCTTTCCGATAAGAACTGTTGTTAAAGGATAAAAAACAATTATTGTAACAGCAACTGAATGGAAAACTTGTTCTGTAATTTTTGAGGGAAGTATAAAAATTAATAGCACAGCAATAGTATTGACAATCAGACCGAGAGAATAAATTGTAAAAACTGAAGTATCTGTGCTTAGATTTATTTTTCTATAACTATGAAACAAGTAACCAATAAAGAATGCGGAGAAAATTGCAAGAGCATCCATGATTATTCCTTCACCGCCAATAAACAATCTGAAAATAATTGCCAAAGCGGCTGAGACAGATCCGGATAATGGACCAAAAACGAAAGCACATAAGCTGATCACAATTAATCGTCCATCAAATATTATCCCATCTGTAAAACTAAAAGGAACTGACATCCCTATTATTGCTGTAATTCCAAATAATAGTCCGTGTAATCTTTTCCCCCATGAAGTTTGATTGTTGAACCTGAAACTAAGAAAACCTGATATTGCACTGAAAACCACTATAACGGATAAATTATATACAAGTTCTATATTAATCATAGGAATTAAAAATGATTAAAGTTAGCAGAAAGTATTTGTGTTAAAAAACTGAACATATAAAAAGTATTTTCTTTATTATCGGGCAGCAAAGCGATTAGTTTAAATAGAAAATCTTATTTGTCATTAAATATTTCAATCAGCAGCTTATGTAATTCTGCTTGTGTAAATGGTTTGGAGATATAATAATTAAATCCTTTTGATAAAAATTCATTTTTGTCTGATTCTGCAGCGTATGCAGTTACAGCAACGATTGGAATAGTTTTATAATAATTATTTTCTCTTGCTTTTTGCATAAGTTCCAAACCATCCATTCCGCTGCCGAGATTAATATCAAGCATTAGTGCATCATATTTTTTTAGAGTGATTTTTTCAAGCGCTTCATTTGCACTGAAAGCGGTTTCAACATCGTAACTGGCTTTTAATACAATATTAATAAACTGAAGAGCAACAACATCATCTTCAACATAAAGTATTTTTGGTTTTTCTGACGTTCTTTTTTTAGGCAGAAATTTTGGTTCTGGTTTCTTCTGTGTTTTTTCAATTAACGGTGTTGAAGCAGAAAAGTTTAATGGTAATGTTATCGTGAAAGTTGTTCCTTTATTTTCTTCACTTGATAAAGAAATACTACCAGATAATAGTTCAATATATTTTTTTGTGATTGTTAGACCCAAACCGGTACCCTCAAAAGATCTGTTAAATCCTTCGCTGACTTGTCTGAATTCCTGCCAAACCAAATTTTGCTTTTCAGCAGGTATGCCGATTCCTGTATCTTCAACCTTTATTTCTGCAAATAAGTTATTATCTGTCATTATTCTGGCGGCATAAAGATTTATTGATCCGCTCTTGGTAAACTTAACCGCATTGCTAACCAGATTATTAATTATGTCCTCTAAAATTCGGGCATCAGATCTTATTTTAATGCTGTCTTCTTTTGTTACTATAGATATAACTGTATCATTAATCTTTGCAGAGCTTGAATATAAATTCTCAGCGTTTCTTAATATTCTTACCACATCGAACTCAGTTATATTAACCTCAACTTTGTCAAATTCCAGTTTTGTTACATTTAAAATTTTATTCAATGTATCCGTAAGTCTCTTAGACGATTTTAATATCTGTTCAGCATATTGGCGTTCAGCAGAATCGCTTAATGAATCTTTAAGTATTTCGGCGAAACCTAATATTCCGACAAAAGGTGTTCTAAGTTCGTGACTCATATTTGCAAAGAAGTACGATTTAAGCCTTACCATTTCTTCCGCTTTTGTCTTTGCATCAGTAAGCTGATTGATCAATTGTTTTCTATCGGTAACATCTCTTATTATACTAAGAAGCATTACCTTCTTATCTTTTGGTCCAATAAAAGAATTCGTAAACTCTGCCCAAATTTTCTGTCCATTCTTCAGATAAAGCTCTGTTTCAAATTTGTTTTTAATAGTTCTGTTTCTAAAACGTTCTTTGTAAACTGTTTGAGCATAATCGTCATCAGTTATAATGTATGAAACACCGAAAGAACACCCGATAAGCTCCTCTTTTTTTAATCCAAATAATCTGCAATATGATTCATTGACATTTATAATTGTTCCATCTTTATCAATCAGCCTCATTGCATCAATTGAGTTTTCCCAAATAGACCTGAATTTTTCTTCTGACTCAGTTATTTCTGTTAATAAAGTTTTTCTTTCTGTTATATCAGAAATAAAACCATACCAGATAATACTTCCGTCTTTTTCTAAAGTCGGAGTGGAATGTCCTTCGAGCCATCTTAGTCCTTTTCTGGGATGATTAATTCTGAACTCAACAAACCAGTCTGTCATTTCTTCTGCTGATTTTTGGATACTTCTGTTAAGATAACTTAAATCATCTTTATGTATTCTTGTATAGAGAGTTGAAGCATCATCTTTAACATCCTCCTGAGTTAAATCCCATATCTGCATCCAGGTTTCACTGACATAAGGCATAGAGATATTTCCGGTCGGGGTTAACTTAAATGTACATAAGCCGCCGGGCGCTGTCTTTGCTATTCTGCTTATCTGCTGCTCAAGCCTGAATTTTTCAAGCAATTCTTCTTCAACTTTTTTTCTGAAACTGATATCTCTTAAGTTTACAACAATTGATTTTAAATTAGGATCAAACAAATGATTTGTAAAAATCCCTTCGATCCAGGTGTACTCTCCTTTAAAATTTTTGAAACGGTATTCAATTGTTTTAATTTCGTCTGAGTTTTTTGTCAGTTCAGCAATTACATTATTAACGTTTATCAGATCATCAGGATGTATTAACTCTTCAGCAGGCGGGAAAACATTTTGAGAAAGCGGATAGCCTAAAATCTTCTTAGCAGAAGGGCTAACATATTCCGGGAAACCCTCAGCAGTTAAAAGAACAATTCCATCAGGTGCATTTTCAATTAATTTCTGATAATATAGTTTTGTATCTATAATTTCTTGCTCTGCTCTTTTTCTGTCTGAAATATCCCGGGTTATACTAAGTATATGCAGTTCGTTATTTAATTCAATAAGTGTGGCGGACATTAAACCATCTTTAATGGTGCCGTCTTTTAATCGAAATTTTGCTTCAAAATTCTCAACAGAATTTGTTTTAAGAAGTAATTCAACAAGCTTATGTCTGCTATTAATATCTGCCCAGATATTAATTTCTGCTGAGGTTTTTCCTATAACTTCATTTTCTTTATGACCGGTTAGCGAAGTGAATCCATTATTTATTAAAATATATTTTCCATCAGAAAGACGATTTATATTGATAGCATCCGGATTGGTAATAAAAGCTTTCCTGAACCGCTCTTCTGAATCTTTAAGTTCTCTTTGTGCTTTCTTTTGTTCAGTAAGATCATTGAAGAAAGATTGATAAGTTCCATCAGGCATTTGTTTAGATATCATTTCGATGGAAACTTCTGAACCATCTTTTCTGCTTATTGTTCTCTCGTTTCTCAAGATTTCGCCTCTTTGCAAAACATCGTACTGCAAAGGATTTATCTCAAGCATCTCCTTTGAAAATAGATCCTTCATATTCATCTTTAATAACTCTTCGCGAGAATAACCTGTTAAATCACTAAGTCTGTTATTAACCGTTATAAAGTTGCCTGTTTTATCTCCGTGAACAAATGCATCCGGTGCAGAATCTATAAGCATTTTAAATTTTTCTTCACTGGCTTTCAGGTCTTCTATAAATGTTCTTCTTTCAGTAATATCTCTAACAAATATCAGGATGGATGCTTGACCATTGATAACAATTATCTCACCTGATAGAAGTCCTGTAAACTTCTCGCCGTTTTTCCTTTGACCTGTTGCTTCCAGATTTCTGATTTTTCCCTTTAATCTTAACTCCTCAATCATTTTCTGTCGTTCCTCAGGATAAAACCAAAGACCCAATTCTACGGTTGTTTTTCCTATAAGCTCTGACTTTTCATAGCCGAACATTTTTTCAAAACCATCATTAATTTCCAGAAGCAAACCTGAATTTAAATCTGTTAAACTAATTGAATCGATAGAAGAATTAAAAATTTTAGATAATTTTTCATTGCTTTCAGAAAGAATCCTTTCCCTATTTCTTTCTTCTGTTTGATCTCTAAAAACTAAGACAACTCCTTTTAATAAATTATTTTCATCTGTTATAGGAGCCGCACTATTAGCAATAGGAATTTCTTTACCGGAACTATTGATTAATATTGAGTGATTTGTAAGTCCAACAACTTTTCCTTCTGCTATAACCTGATCTACAGGGTTTTGCATGGTTTTATAAGTATCTTCACTTACTATATTAAACACTGTATTTAACGGTTTTTCTCTAGCCTCAATTTCAGTCCAGCCGGTTAGCTTTTCAGCTACGCTGTTCATATTTGTTATTAAACTGTTTTTATCTGTTGTTATTACAGCATCACCGATACTATAAAGAATAGTTTTAAATTCTTTTTGAGAATCAGCCAGTTGTTTTTCTTTAATGAAAAGTCCTTTATATAATTCACTCTGTCTGTTTTTTTTGATTAATACTAAACCGACCAATATCAGAAGAAATGAAAGTAAGATTATTGAAGAAATAGCCCGAATTTCAAAATTTAAATCTTTTAGTGCTTCAGATTTATCAACCTTGGAAGCTATTATCCAATTGGTACCAGGGATTGAATCTATATTGACAAATACATCTGTTCTATGATAATCTAATCCTTCAACAAAGCTGGTTTTATTCAGGATTCCTTTCACAATAACATTATCAGTATCTTTAAGCGAAACCGAAAATGAAAGTGAGGATTTTTTCGCAGCTTTTATCGGATTAATAATTACAAGCGAATCGGTGCTTTTCTTAAATAGTACAGTTCTAGTATCTAAATCAGATACATTGGAAGTTTCCAGGATTGGAAATAGAAATTTTTCGGGGTCGTTTCTTTGAACTAAAACTCCAATTGTTTTATTATTATCAACAACAGGAGCAAAAATATCCAGAGTAATTTGTTTAGCTGCATTGTAAACAATATCTCTTTTTACTATAGCTGAAGTACTAACAACATTTTTTATAATATGCTTTGATTCTGAACTAAAACTTTTAAACAAGGAATCGAAGCTGAATAAAACATTTCCATTAACGTCTGCGTAAACAATATTAATATAATTATGATTTTCTTTAATTGATTTTAATGACTTAACTAAAAATCCGCGGTTGTGTTTATCTGCTGGATTAATCAATAATTTTTTTATTTGATCCACAATGAAGTGATTAGTTGCCATAAATTCAACTTCAGACATTCTTTCCTCATACCAACGAAGTATCTCTGAAGTTTTAGTATTATTAATTGAAATCAGTTGCTGATGTTTCTGTAATCTTATTCTTTCAGCTTTATATGAATAATATTTAAAAACTATAAATGTCAGAAGAACTGCGGTTAAAATTATTGCAGAGGCTTTAGTTATCTTATTGTTGAAAAAATCCTTATTTAATGTCATAAACTATAAAGCTCTAATTCCAAAATTTATTTTTTACAGTGTATTAATAAAAGTAATCAATAGCTAATCCTATGCCAGAATTTATAAATTAAAATATTAAGCAAATCAGAAATTAAACATTAAATTTATCAATGAATTTAGCTCTCTGATTAAGAAAGATTATTAGTATCGAAAAATTGGTTTTAAATGTAAGAAAAGATTGCAGTCCAAATAAGAAAAGGGACGCCGGAGCAATCCCTTTTTGTGTGTGTTAATTTTTTTAAAATCAATCTAATAATATCTGTAAAACCACTCTCAATAATATTATCGGGTATAATCCGGATTAGTTTAGTATTAGAAAAATAATTTTAATAATTACTGACTGAGGTATTAGTTTTTTCTGCTTATTATCATTACAAAAAAGAAAACAAATGCCTGCAGTAAAATAATAGTAGCTCCGCTGGGAACATCAAGATAATATGATATCCACAAACCGATTAGTGCTGTAATTGTTCCGGTTATTATTGAAAGTAATGTCATTCTGCTAAAAGATCTTGATATTAATCTTGCAGAAGCAGGAGGAATAACCAAAAATGCTGCAATCAAAACAATACCAACTACTTTAATAGATACTACTACCGTTACAGAAATTAAAATGCTCAATAAATAATCATCAAGACCAACAGGAATGCGGTCTGCCTGAGCTAACTCTCTGTCAAATGATGAGTAAGCCCAGCGCTTCCAGAAAGGAAACAAAAGTAAAGTGATAATAATTAATACAGCAGGAACAATTATGTCAGTATTTGTTACTGAAAGAATAGAACCAAATAAATAATTAAATGCATCAGTTGAATATTGTCTTTTAAGAAAAATAAAAATTACTCCGAGTGCCATTGATACAGAAAAGAATATTCCAATAGTAGTATCACCGCCAAGATTGGTTTTATCTTTAACCCAGGTAATACCGATTGCAACTAAAATAGTAAACGGTACTGCAGTCCAGAGCGGCTCCTGATTAAGCAGAACACCAAGTGCAACACCGCCAAAAGCAGCATGTGCCAGACCGCTGCCAAGAAAACCTAATCCTCTTTGCACTATAAATACGCCATAATAACCCGAAAGAAATCCTACAAGCACACCTGCTATCAAAGCACGCTGCATAAACTCTATTGAAAAAACCTCAAACATCTTTTTGCTTAATTTGTAATTTTGTTTTTATGGATGTGTCCAATATGACCAAAAGCAAATCGTAAATTCTGTTCGCTTAAAGATTCTGCCGGAGGACCAAAGCTAACCTGTTTACGGTTTAATAATAATACAAAATCAGAATGATGGTTGGCAACATGCCAGTCGTGTGTAATCATTAAAATTGTAGCACCGGATTGACGCTGATAAGATTCAAGCAGATTATACAAATCGGCTTCGCCAATTGCATCTATTCCTGAAGCCGGTTCATCAAGTACAACAAGTTTTGGATTTCTTACAATGCTGCGTGCAAGACATACTCTTTGTAATTCACCTCCGGAAAGTTCTGAAAGTGTCCTGTTTGCAAGTTTGTCAGCATTTACAAGCGATAATGCTCCTAATGCTTTTTTTCTCTGTTCGCCTTTTATAAACCAGGGCCACCTTCTTGTAATTCCGGATAAAACAAGTTCAATTGCCAAGGCGGGAAAAGATCTGTCCATCGTTTTGATCTGAGGTACATAACCGACTAACGAAGGATCAACTTTATCCGGATTGTTTCCGAAAATTTTAACCTCACCCTTTGTGTATTCAACCAGTCCCAATAGTATCTTCATCAGTGTTGTTTTGCCGGCGCCGTTTGGTCCAACAATCGACACAAAAGAATTTTCAGGCACTGTAAGATTGATATCTTCCAGTACTTTTATCTCACCGTAGTTAAAGGATAAATTTTTTATTTCAATTACCGGAATCACTTTAATGCACTTTTAATGATTTGAAGGTTATATAAAATTATTTCTTCATAACTGATTCTTCCTTCAGTACCTCCAATCGGATCAAGTTCAAACTCTTTGATTCCGGAAGATTCAGCCAGAACTTTAGAAGGTTTATCACTATGCTGTTGATTTGTAAAGATAGCTTTTACATTTTCCCGTTTGACCAGTGTTATCAGATTATTTATCTCCTTTGGTGTCGGCTGACTGCCCGGTGCAATTTCCAGTGAACCGGCAACCTTGAAATTATATCTTTCAAAAAAGTAGCTATAAAAAGGATGAGAAGTAAAAACATTCCTGAATTTCAATGAATCTGTTTCACTTTTAATTTTCTCATCAAGCTTAATTAATTTATCAGCAAACATTTCAGCATTAGAATTAAAAACTTCTTTGTTTGTGGAATCAATTTTTAACAATTCCTTTAAAAGATTTGGAATCATAGCACGAACGACATTCGGGTCTGTCCAGAAATGCGGGTCAACTCCCATATTTTCAAAATCATTATCCGATTGTGCATTTGAGTGAAAATGGGGAATTCGTATATCAATTAATTTATTTTCAGGTACCAAAGAAAGTAGTTCAATTTTATTTGCTGCATTAATTTTAGCTGCCCAGCCATCCAGGGTTTCTGCACCATAAAAAAATGCCTTAGAGTTTTGTATTGATTGAAAATCAGACGGAAGCATTTCGTAAGTATGCGGATCAGCACCGGCAGGAAGTATTGCTTTAACAGAAAATTTATCTCCTGTTAACTCCTGTATAATTGCCTTGAAAGGATAAATTGTTGTAATTATTTCGGATTTATGTTCTTGCTTGGAACATCCGGCAACAATTAAAAAAAGTAACAGAATGAATACAGATATTTTCATTTTTTCTTTTTGATCAATTCCTTTTGCTTTCTGAGCATATAGAACAAACCAACCGCAACAAAGGGAATACTAAGTAATTGACCCATATTTAAAAACAAACCTTGTTCAAAAGGTGATTGATTCTCTTTAATGAATTCAACAAAAAACCTGAATCCGAAGATCAGAATAAGAAATAATCCAAACAGATATCCCTGTTTTATTTTTTTATCTGTCTTTGAATAAACGAAATATAAAATGAAAAATGAAATAAAGTAAAAAATTGATTCATAAAGTTGTGCAGGATGACGCGGGATGTCATCAACCCTTATAAAGATAAAAGCCCACGGTACGTTTGCAGCTTTACCGATTATTTCAGAATTAAACAAGTTGCCTAAGCGAATCAAAGCACCGCCAAGAGCAACTACGATTACCAGTCTGTCCAAAATCCAAAGCATCGATTTATCTTTTTGTTTTTTTGTAAGAAGATAAACGGAAGTAATGATTCCAATTGCTGCACCATGACTTGCAAGTCCGCCTTCCCATACTTTTATAATTTCAATTGGATGAGATAAATAATAAAGAGGGTCATAAAACAGACAGTGTCCAAGTCTTGCACCTATTACAGTTCCAAGTATTACGTAGATTGAAAGCTGTTCAAAGTCAGATTGCGGTTTGTTTTCACTCTTATAAATTCTGGAAAGAATTATATACCCCAATATAAGTGCTGAAGCAAAAAGTAATCCATACCAGCGGAGTGAAATGGGTCCAAGCTTGACTAATTCAGGACTGACATTCCAGAAAATTGATGCAAAGTTCATTTATATTTTAAAAATGTTTTAGATTACTTGTAAATATAGTTTGATGATTTGAGGGATGCAAAGTTAATCATTAACTGATAGTACTCTTGGAAATTGAATAATGAAACTACTATAAAAAGTATGTTCTTATAAGAATCTGAATAAAGAGAAGAAAGAAAAAAATAAAAACAAAAGTAATTTTTGATGTTAACTACTCTTCTTTCTTTTTCCTTCCGCCTTTTTTCTTGGTTTTAATTTTATCAGTATCCTTTGCAAGTTCAACACATTCTTCAAATGTAAATGAAGAAGGTTCTCGATCCTTTGGAAGTCTCACATTTATTTTACCCGCTTTAAGATACGGGCCCCATCTTCCATTCAGAATTTGATATTCCGGATTCTCATCAAAAACTTTTATAAATTTTTCTGAGTCGGATACACGCTTTGCTTCTATTACTGTAATAGCTTCTTCTTCATCTATTGTGTAAGGATCATATTCTTTTTTCAACGAAAAAAACTTTCCATCATGTCTTAAATAAGGTCCGAATCTGCCAATAGCTGCAATTATCTGTTTATCTTCAAATGTTCCAACAACTCTGGGCAGCTTAAATAATTCTAATGCTTCTTCGAGTGTAATTAGTTCTAATTTCTGATCTCGTCTTAAACCGGCATATTCTGGTTTTGCATCCGGATCATTAGTATCTGTTAATTGAGCAACAGGGCCGAATCTTGCTATCCTAACTGAAACAGTTTTGTTTGTCTTTGGGTCTATTCCAAGAATTCTCTCGCCGTTTACACGTTCTGAAGTTTCGGTAGTATGCTCGACCTTTTTGTGGAAAGGATGATAAAAATCTTTGAGCATTTTGTGATAACTCATTTTGCCTTCGGCTATTTCATCAAGTTCATCTTCAATCTTAGCGGTAAACTGATAATCCATAATTTGTGAAAAATGCTGAATGAGAAAATCAGTAACCAGCATTGCAATATCGGCAGGGAAAGTTTGCCCTTATCAGCTCCAAAGATTTCTGTTTTTGTTTTGCTGCTAATTTCTTTTTTCTTATTTAATGTTAAAACCAAATAAGCTCGTTCAGTGCCCATTCTTTCTTCTTTATTTACATAACCGCGTTTTTGTATTGTGCTTATTGTAGGCGCATATGTAGAAGGTCTTCCGATACCAAGCTCTTCTAATTTTTTTACAAGACTTGCTTCAGTATATCGCGGTGCCGGGCGGGTATATCTTTGTGTTGCAGTTACTTCTTTCATCTCAAGTTTTTGTCCGGCTTTTAATGGAGGAAGAATTGTATCAAAACCATTATCTGAATTTTCATCATCGGTATCTTCAAAATAAACTTTTAAAAATCCATCAAACTTAATTACTTCTCCTTTTGCAGTAAGAATATCATTTAGACCGGTAATTTTAATTTTAGCAGTAGTTCTTTCAATATCTGCATCGCTCATTTGTGAAGCTATGGCACGTTTCCAGATCAATTCATATAAAGCCTGCTCTTCTTTTGGTCTATTGATTTTTTCGATGTTAAAATCAGTTGGGCGAATTGCTTCGTGTGCTTCCTGTGCAGATTTAGATTTTGTTTTATACTGTCTTTTTTGATAATAATCTTTTCCATAATCCTTTTTAATTGTCTGTTCAGCAGCATTAAGTGCATAATCAGAAAGAACAACAGAATCTGTACGCATATATGTTATCTTTCCTGCTTCATATAATTTTTGTGCGAGCTGCATTGTTCGTGATACTGAGTAACGTAATTTTCTTGCAGCTTCCTGCTGTAAAGTTGAAGTTGTAAACGGTGCTGCTGGTGAACGCTTAAAAGGTTTTTTCTCAACACTCTCAACAATAAAATCGGATATAGAACATTTCTTTAAAAATTCTTCAGCCTCTTTTTCATCAGGTAAAAATCTTGCAAGCTCAGCTTTAAGATTTGTTTTATTGCCTTTTTCATCTTCAACAATAAAATTTGCTACAACTTTATAACGGGATTCAGGGACAAATGAATCAATCTCTCTTTCTCTTTCAACAATTAATCTGACAGCAACAGATTGAACACGACCGGCAGAAAGTTTTGATTTTATTTTTCTCCATAAAATTCCCGATACTTCAAAGCCAACCAAACGATCCAATATCCTTCTGGCTTGTTGTGCATCAACAAGATTATAATCAATCTTGCGCGGATTTTTAATTGCATTCAGGATTGCTGGTTTTGTAATCTCACCGAAAACAATTCGTTTAATTTTTTCTTCTTTAAGATCCAGAGCTTCTTTCAAGTGCCAGGAGATTGCCTCGCCTTCACGGTCTTCATCAGTTGCAAGCCAAACTGTTTCTGATTTTTTAACAAGTTTTTTTAATTCAATTACAACTTTCTTTTTATCTTCCGGGATTTTATAAAGCGGTTTGAAGTTGTTTTCAATATCAACGCCTTTATTTTTCTTTTCAAGATCGCGTATATGTCCGAAGCTTGACGCAACCAAATACTCTTCTCCTAAATAACCTTCAATTGTCTTTGCTTTAGCTGGGGATTCTACTATTACTAAATTTTTTGCCATTAGTTCTACTTAATAATTGAAAAAACGCTTGCAAATAAACCGATAAATAAAATAAAATTCAAAGTAAATAGTTGAGCCAGATCATTTTATTAATAGTTTCATCATTTTTGTAAATAGAATTTTCTTAATATTTGATATGTAAATCATAATATTTGATTGCTTTGAACATAAAATTTATTCTAAAAGAAATATTTCAGATTTTAGCAGTACCATTTATTCTGCTTATTAAAATTTATCAATTATTTATTTCACCGCTTTTCCCATCTTCATGCAGATATACCCCAACTTGTTCACATTACACTGCAGAAGCATTAAAGAAATACGGATTATTTAAAGGCGGCTGGCTTGGAATTAAAAGAATATTAAGATGTCATCCGTGGGGCGGAAGCGGTTATGACCCGGTTCCTTGAATTTCTTATTCAATAATTTAATTAGCAGTAGCCGGTTATCGGTAATTCGGATTGACAGAGAAATTTTATAACTAAACTAATGAGTTGATATTACTTTAAGTGTAAGTAATGGCGAAAAATAAATCAGTAAAAAAATCATTCGGTAAAAGATTGTTAAAATTCTTCAAGTGGATTTTAAAATTTGCAATACTGTTTTTTATTATTTCAATTCTGCTTGTTTTTTCAATGAGATGGATAAACCCTATTACCAGCTCAATAATGATTCAAAGGCAAGTTGCTGGAATTTTGAAAGGCGATTTTGAGTTGATACACTATAATTGGGTAAGCTATGATGATGTTTCCAGATATATGCCGATTGCAATTGTTGCAGCCGAAGATCAGAACTTTCCTGATCATTTTGGATTTGATTTTAAACAGATTGAAAAAGCACTTAAAGAAAACAAGCGCGGCAGAAGAGTTCGGGGTGCAAGTACTATTACTCAACAGGTAGCAAAAAATCTTTTTCTTTGGGAAGGAAAAAGTTTTATTCGCAAAGGTATAGAAGCTTACTTTACAATATTAATTGAGCTGTTGTGGGATAAAGAACGAATCCTTGAAGTGCATATGAATATTGCTGAAATGGGAGATAAAATTTTTGGTGTCGGAACTGCAAGTGTAGTATATTTTAAGAAGCCGCCTTCAAAATTGACAATTAATCAAGCTGCATTATTAGCAGCAATACTGCCCAATCCAAGAAAGTATTCTGTTTTAAAACCAGGCGGATACATTAGAGGCAGACAAAATTGGATAGTAAGACAAATCAATTCACTCGGTGGACCGGATTATCTTAAAGACATTTGATCTTTGATAATCTCATCCTGTGCTTTCTTCTTTTTTAAAGTAAATAAAAACCAAAAAAATCCGATAATGAAAGAAAAATGTTTTCATTTTATGGATTTCGATCAAACAGAATTACAAGAAACTGAGCAAATAGATGAATTAATTGAAGTAAATGCAATTAAATTTAGAAAACTAAAGCATCAGTATTTTAAAGGCTATCTCAAAAAGAATGAAACCTATCTGGATTTTCTAAAGACAGGTTCACGCCATTTTGTGTTCCAATTGCCCGATGAAATTAATGAAATCTTTATCCCAAAAGAAAATTCGTCATTTTTCTGGCTGTTAGAATCTCCCACGCTTTTAACTTGTGAAAGATATTTTAAGGAAAACTCCGGCAGCAGAAATACAGACAGCTATGAATTAAAGAAAAATTTTACAAAGTGGGCAATCAATTCTGAACCAGGTCAAAAAAGAATTTTTGCTTCCATTACTATAAAATCTTTTAAGGATTTTTTTAACAGCCCAACATTCATTGACCTGATTTATTATGCACTGGTTCTGAATTTTGAAGATTCAATCCGGGATCATCAGAAAAGCATTGACTATTTAGTTAAAGCACAGGAGCAGCTTAATGAAACAAGTTTAGAACCTGCGGTAAAGAAAGAAATTGAATATTTGATTTTGTTATATAAAGCCTTTGCACATATTGCTTTGGCAAATTTTGAAGAAGCTGCAGAAGAATTGAACTATGCTATTGATATAAGAACTTATGGTATTAATGCAAAATTTTATTTCGCCTACGTGTCTGCACTTCAAAAACGAGATGATTTTACAAAAGGTTTACTTAAGGATATTCTTGATTATGATATTAAAAGAATAAACTATGCTATTGAAAGCAGCAGCATAATATTACTCAATTACTTTATAACAAATCCGGTATTTCCGAATATTGGCGAGTATATTGAGTTTTCAACTCTAAGCGATTATGTTCAAAAAGAATTGATTGAATTATCAATTGATTCCAATAAGGTTATCAGAACAATTACACCAAGATTAAACGATCTTAAAAAACTTGATTATGATGAATATTACAACGACGAACTAAGAACTGCAATAAAATTTTTATATGATGTTTATGAGCATTATGCACAAGATAATTCGTTTTATACTAATATGGTTTCAGAGAGTATAAATAATAAGTTACATGGGCTTCTTGATGGCATAACTGAAAACATAAAGGAAAAACTTTATGAAAATTATTATCGGATAATGAGTTTATTTGAAAATACAATCGCAGAAAGTGAAAAACTTATCGAACAGTACAGCAAGGAAGTTGGAGAGATTAAATCCGGATTGCTGAAAAGATTGGCAACCTCAATTGAACAAATTGAGGAATATGTAAAAGATGCTTTATGGGAAGTTGAAGAGCGCAAAAAAAATCTGAATTTTCAGCCGAAGTATGATCCGGCAGTAACTTTTAGAAACTCAATGAGTTATAATGTGCTTGTTTCAATTATCGTGTTTATTATCGGTGGTATTGCGGGGTATTTTAACAGTTCAGATTATTTTGAAAATGATTTTTATCTGATGCTTGGCAGAATAATTTTAACCGGAGTTAAATGGTCATCATTAACTTTTGTAATCGGATTCTTTATATCAGGATTCATTTCCGGGTTGGTAATTTTTGACAAATCAAATGAAAAACAACGGCTTGAAAAACGTACACTTGAACTGCAAAAACAAAAAGAAATAAGTATTGATATCTTAAAGAAGGAAGCAGAGCAAAAACAAAAAGCGCTTTCAGAAGGATATCTTGAAAGAATTGAATTGCACAAGAATAAAATTGAAGAAACAAAAAAAGAAAAATCAAATCAGGAAGCAATTTTAAAAACAGAAGCCGAAGAAAAACTTCAACCATATATCGAAAAATTAAAACCTCTTTATAAAAAGTAACTTTGGCTATAATTAGCCAAGTTCACAAATACCTTCAGTAATCGTATTTAATAATCTATTAATCATAACTAATTAAACCCATTAAATGGTATAGATATTGGATTTGCTCAGACAAAAACTCTGAATAGAATGGAAGAAATATTTATACCTGATAATTTGCTGAGCTACAAAAGTGAAATTTTTAATAAGATTTATCCAGACTTTTTTGTAAGAAGAATTTACAGAGAACTTAGAAACCGGATACAAGAAATATGCTATGTTCCTGTTTGGAATAACAGTCTTAGTTCAGTTGAAGATTGGGAAAAACAAAAAACCCCGGTAAACAGATTTGATTGGATAGAAAATTATAATCTGATACTTCCACAATCCAACGAAGCATTAAAACAAATTAAATTGAATAATCAATTATCTCTTAGTATAAAAGAATCTGCGGGTTTAATCTCACAAATTTTAATTGAAACAAATTCAGTTATAATTAATGAGGAAAATCTCTCAGTAAAAAGCTTTGTTGATTCAGGTTTAAATTATGCTCAATGGAAACAAACAAGTGCCGGAAAAAATTCTTTTTATATTATCAATCCTTTTGTAAACCATTTGACTGAAACAAAACCAGCAGGATTAAAGTCAGTGCTGCTGCATGGCAGTCTGGCTGATGGTTTGTTAAAAGCAGGCTTTAGTGATTTTGATGTTCATTATATTATTGATTTTACTTTATCAGCAGATAAACTTGTAGATTTAATGAGATGGATATTCCTTTCAAACAAGTATCTGTTAAACTACAATCCTTTTATGCATCACGGACCAATGTTAGTTCTTGAGAGTGAATTAATGTTTTGTTCAGAATCCACTTTGCCAAGTACTGTTATCGAAAATGGAGTGTGGTTAATTGGAGGAATAAAAGAAATCCGTTATGCAAAAAGTGATTTTGAGTTAATTGAGGCGTATAAACAGTTTAATGATTTTTTTGCAAATAAATTCTTAAAGTCTGAAGATTTTAAATCCATTTTTGATGTAATATGGTGGGTAGCCACGGGATTATTCCTTCCGCTGTTAAACATTCAATTACTTAATAATAAATCTTACTGGAAAAGAGATGTTCTAGTAAACAGAAAAGAAATTCCAATGAGGTTTTGGGATATAATTGATAAACTTACAGAGATAAGAGACAGAACAAGCGAGTATGTTTTAGCAAGAATAGCCCTGCCATTAAAATCAAAGTATGATCAGTATCCTCCCGGCTATGTTTTAAATAAATATAAAAATCAGTTTCAGTTAAAACATGCAGAAGTTAATTCGCTTGGCTTTACGGATGAATTAATTCAAAAACTTAGAGAGTATCATCAGTATTGTGCAGCTAAAGCAGTTGAACAGAATAAAATCAACTATAAAATCAAAGGCTATGATTTTGAGGAAGTAAATAATCATTGGATAACTGATGTATGCGAGGTTCCTGAGATAATTCCAATAAACAAGTATCAGGAAGTAAGAACAGAGTTTCTTAAAAGATGTAAATTAAATGAAAATGTAATTGCTGTATATGAATTTGGTTCTGTCGGTTGTCCCGGGTTATCAGATTTGGATTTTCTGGTTGTATTGTCAGATAATTATTTCGGAATTCCATCTGAGTTATTGATAAATAGTATGAGCTTGGAGTTTGCAGATATAATGAATCATAACCCGGTTTTTATCTCGGAGTCGCAAGTAAATAATTTTGGTGCTATAAGTCCTATCTTCCATTACAATCAGATTCTAGGGGATCCTTTACATATTCCTGTAACAACAACTTTCAGCAAAGATTTACAGGAAGTTTGTTTTACTGTTCAGAATATTTCCAAATATCCTTCTGATCTTATCTCATTATCTAAACAAAAAAAAATCAGATGGAAAACTCTTCTTGCGTTTTTGAATAGCTTTATTCATGTAAAAAAAACATTATTGCTTTCTACTGATGATATACCTGTATCTGTTCAGGAATGTATTGATCTTAATGTTCAAATAAGAAAAAATTTTAGTATTGGTATATGCACTTTAGAGGATCTTGACCTTGCTTTTGAAAAAATGATTATTGCAAGTATAGATGTTGTTTTATTTTATCAAAATTATTGGGAAAATAAATTTCCGGAGCTTAAATCCCTTTCAGCTGCTTATGATTTTTATGATTATAAAGCAGAAGTATATAAAGCAGTAAATAATTCAAAAGAAATTATTCCGGCACTGCCTTTATCACTTCGAAAATTTTTAGAACTTACACAAAGCATTACTCAAGAAGATACAGGGTCTTTAAGCAATGAAGACTTAATCAGCGTAAATAACTTTCTTTCAGATTTTTGCAAATTAAAGAATAATTATTTGCTGAATGAATTAAGCAAAGGAAGAAAAATCAGCAGCTACATTACTCCGAAAACTATAATTGAAGATCACTTACACAAGTATTGCTGTACAGATATATTATTAAATGAATCAGGAGTTTCTAACTATAACACACCAATCCTGTTTACATTAAGAGGAGAAGCACAAAAGGCTTTAAACTCAATTGAGATTTTCAAAAAAATCAAACCTGAAAAGCTATATGTTTTTATTGAAAATATTGACTCACATAACGATGATCTAAATACAAATCTTAAAATTTTATTACGGCTTTTATTAAATACAGATTGGAAATGTGAGCTAAAAACAAAAATCAAAGTAGATGAAACTGACTCATCAAATTTTATTCAGGATGCACTTAACTGGTTTTTTGAAAATGAAGAGTCCGGTATTATATGCGAATCAGGGCACCTGCATGATACAGAATGTTTTTACTCAATAGAAAATCTTCTGTACGAATACGAGGCTGAAGAAAAAATCTTAGGTATTACAAGCATTGATCCAGTAGTTTTTGATTCAGTAAATGAAAACTCAATGTCTTTATTTACGAATAACACTTATAACATATTTGGAACCTGGAGAAGTAAATGGAAACATTTTGATAATGAAATGTCAGAATTTCCATACTTTATTTCTGATGAGTTTTTTGATAATAATAAATCTGCAGCAGTTGATTTAGACTCAATTAAAAGGAATCTCTTTAATGCCTATTGTGATATCCAAAATTCCTTTTTTGTTAAATGGAATTTTTATGTTCTAATGAAAAACAGTTCGATGGTTTTGATATCTACAAAAGATTCTGAAAAAGAATTAAGATATCTGACGACTGATTTTTCTGAATTTAGAATTAGTAAAGAAATAAAATCTGAAAGAATAGCACTATGCTTTTATCCTGATAAAATGAATGTGCTTGTTTATAAATCCGAGGCAGCTATTTCACTGAACAATTTGGTTCTTGCAAGAGATTTATTAAACATAATTTTAAAACTTGATGAGAACAATCTTGATGCATTAAATAATCTGGCAGTTGTAGAAACAATTGAAGACAACCTCGCTGAAGCTTTTTCTGTTCTTAAAAAAATCCTTTTAATTGATCCGGAAAATGAAGTTGCGATTGATAATCTTAGAATAATCAAAGGGCTGTTAGATGAAAAGCAATCATCAGTCGAGCAAATAAATGAACAAACAAATGAACAAACAGCAAATGCAGATAATATTCCGACAAAAGATAAAATTATTACTTTATTACAAAAGTTAAATCCGGTTTTGTTAAATAATCATTTAGAGCAAAAGCAAGATGAAAATCCCGTAAGTCCGTTCAAAGAACTAAAACTGTTGTATAGTCAAATTAAAAGTGTAGTCATTGTTCGTTTGGATGCAATTGGTGACAGTCTGCTGTTTGTTAATTCTGTAAAACAAATTAAAGAAATATTTCCTAAGGCAGCTATAACGTATATATGTTATAAAGAAACAGAAGAAATCATAAGCCGAAGTCCTTACATTGATATTCCAGTTTATTTGGATAGAAATAAAATGGGATATGATAGAAATTACAGGGAATCGGTTCTTGCTGCATTAAGAAATTATTCGTTTGATATCCTTATAAATCCGCTGTACTCAAGAGAGTTTATGTCCGAAGAGATAGTGTATTTTATTAATGCTGAACTTAAGATTGGATTTAAAGGTGATGTTTCCAATATCTCGCCGGTCTTGTTAGATAAAACAGATAACTGGTATGATATTTTACTAAACACCGACAGCACAATTAATAAATTTGAACTTCATAGGAATGCTGAGCTTGTTAATCTATTGGGAGGGAGCAGTAATCCTGATAGTCTGCCAGAACTTTTTACTTCAGAAGATGATTCTGAATTTATATTAAAAATTATTTCAAATTATAAACTTGATAATTATGCTTTGGTTTTCCCCGGCTCAAAAGGAGGTAAGACCTCGGTAAAATACTGGGGGTCAGAAAATTTTGCAGCAATCATAGACTATATACAGACTAATTTGAAATTAAAAGTAGTTTTACTCGGTGGTACAGATGAGGAGCAGATTTGCAGTGAAATAATTTCTTTGTGCAAAACCCAGCCGGTGGTTTTACAAGGACAGTTTTCATTATGGAAATCTGTTGAGCTGTTAAAGCATGCTGAATTTTATTTCGGTTCAGATACAAGCATCGCTCATTTTTCAGCCGCATTAAATATTCAAACGATTGTTTTATTAGGCGGAGGACACTTTAAAAGATTTTTCCCATATCCGGAATACAATCATGTTAAAGCAATTTATAAGGAGCTTAGTTGTTTTAATTGTAATTGGAAATGCACTCAGGAAACAAACAGATGTATAAAAGATATTTCTATAAATGAAGTTAAACAGGTATTAAAATCATTAAAAATTAATAATACTTTTAATAATGAATTAAATTATAAAACTAAAAATACAAATCTGACTTTTAATACAGGAAGCAAACCCAAAATAGATTTGCTATTACCACCGGGTAATAACCATTCGTGGCATCTAAAAGAAGCCTGGGCGATTAACCTTGGAAAACTTGGTCTTTTGAACAGAGTTTTTTATACAGATTTGAATAACTACCAGCATTTTTTTGATTATCTGAAAAAAGGCACAAACTCGGATTTTATTCTTGCTCTCGGAGGTGATCATCATCTGCATTATCTGCACGATTCTCAACAGAAAATTGAACTATGGCAAAGATATAAAAAGAGTAAAGTCTGTTATTCGTATGAAAGCACCACTGAATCAAAATACGATTTTTATAAAGCCCGTGCAGAAAATGCGTCAGGTGTTTTTACACATTTCTTAATTGCGGATGAAAATGACATTGATTTTTATAAGCAAAGAAATAAGAAAGCTGTTTGGTTTCCTCAATTTGTTGATGAGAAATTTTTCTTAAACTATACTCCGTTTGATGAACGTTTAAGTAAAGTATTCTTTAAAGGGAAACTTTGGAGTGAATATAAACAAAGACAAAATATTATTTATTCTCTTAATGATGTAAAACTTATTGAACTGGTAGAGGGTTTTTTAAGTAATAGTGAGTTAGTAAGTAAATACAATAAACATAAAGCGGTAATAAATCCGCCCGGAGTCTTTGGCGGATTTAATGTAAGAACATTTGAATCTTTATCTGCTGGAAATTTATTATTTCAGTTCTTACCAGAAAACAGACCTCTTAATAACGGTTTGTTCAAGCATTTTGAGCATCTGATATATTTTAAACCAAATGATACTTCGGTTATTAAATATTATATCCGTGATTTCTTAAACAGTCCCGATTCTTATAAAGCAATAGCTGAAAGTGGTTATAATGAAGTATTAAATTTTCATACAATTGAAAAAAGATTAAAATCACTCCTTGATTTTGTAAATTCAGATATAACTCCACAATATCCTAACTATGGTTTACCAGATGAAAAAGTTAAAAACAATAAAGTACCGTTAAAATCGAAGGAGAAAGTTGAAGTTAATACAGAAATAAAATTATCAGCTATAGTATCAATTTATAATTCTGAAAGATTTATTGAAGACTGTTTAAAGAATCTTGTTGAGCAAACTCTTTACAAAAAAAATCAATTGGAAATAATTTTAGTAAACACCGGCTCAGAGCAGAATGAAGATATTGTAATTGAAAAATATTTAAGCTCATACTCAAATATTAAATACATTAAAGTTCAGGATAGGGAAACTATTTATTCAGCCTGGAACAGAGGTATTAAAGCAGCTTCGGGTAAATACCTAACTAACGCAAACACTGATGACAGGCATAAAAAAGATGCTCTTGAAATAATGTGCACGTTCCTTGATAATAACAATGACATTGATGTGGTTTATGCGGATCAGTTTATAACTATCAATGCCAATGATTCCTGGGAAAGAATGGACAGCCGGAATCAGCAGAAATGGGCTGCATTTGATAAGGACTTGATATTATTTGGATGCTTTATTGGTCCGCAGCCTGTCTGGAATAAAAGATTGCATGATAAGTTTGGTTTGTTTAATGATCAGTTAAAAGTTGTTGGTGATTATGAGTTTTGGCTGAGGATCAGCAGAGATGCAAAGTTTTATCATCTAAAGGAAACCCTTGGCATTTATTATTTTTCACCTGATAGCGCAGAACATCGGGATAATAGTGTTACTAAATACGAAAATAAAATGATACAGGAATACTATTTAGCTAAATATGTTTCTTCAATAAATGAGATTGAAATACTTAGAAGAAAAATTAAATCGTCTGATTTAAATAGTGTTACTGATGAATATGTAAAAAATGCTAATGAGCTGATTTCAAAAAGAGAAGAAGGAATTTATCTTGAAAAAGAAATGACCGGCTTTTTAAATAGCATTAAAAAATTAGCTGACGAAGAGATAATAGAAAAAGCGAAATATTTTCTGCAGAAAATGGAAAACTCTGACTCAATATTAAATAGAAATGATTTTCAGGAATCAATCAACACAATCCTTGGTTTTTATTATTTAGAAAACAATTACTTGCAAGAATCAAGAAATTGTTTTGAGAATATACTGGATGTGAATAATACTTCTTCGGTTGCTTGCGAAGGTTTGGGTAAGATATTTATGATGGAGTCAGAATTTAACTCTGCTAAAACTATGCTTGAGTGGGCGGTTAAAAATAATCCTCAGAATTTTAACGCAATTGAAGCACTTAAAACAGTTAATCAAAATTTATCATTGGCAGAAGATCACAATTCACTTTTTGAAAATGAAACGATTACAGTTAAAGCACAAGTTTGAGTAATGGCAGCTTTAAGTTTATGTATGATAGTGAAGAATGAAGAGGAACATCTTGCAAGATGCCTCTCCTCAGTTAGAGATGCTGCTGATGAAATTGTTATTGTTGATACTGGTTCTTCGGACAAAACAATTGAAATAGCAGAATCATTTGGTTCAAATATTTTTCATTTTAATTGGATTGATGATTTTTCCGCTGCAAGAAATTTTTCAATAAGTAAATGCCGGGGTGATTGGATACTTTACCTTGATGCAGATGAACAGTTAAATCCTGATTCAGTTGATGAAATTAATAGATTAAAAAAATCCCAGCCTGCTGCAGTCTATTGTAAAGTTATTAGTCAGGGTACAAATACCACTAACGGAAGTATATTCAAGTATCCAAGGTTATTTCCGAATCTTCCCGGAGTTCAGTTTACCGGAAAAGTACACGAGCAAATAATTGATTCATTAAAAAAACTAAAACTGCCTGTCATTGAATCAAACATTGAAATAATCCATTATGGATATACAACTAACGAAGAGGAATTGAAGAAGAAGAAAGAACGTAATCTTTCACTTCTTTTATCAGCGGTTAATCATAATCCAACTATGTATGATAGATTAAAACTGATTCAAACCTTAATTTCACTAAACAAATTGAGCGAAGCTGAAACAGAATTAAATAAGCTGATAAAACGAAAAGATCTGATAAGCGAAAATCGTGGTCTTGCGCTTTTTTATTTCGCTTCTGTAAAATATGATCAGAATGATTTGGACTCAGCTATTAGTTATGGATTAAAAGCAGTTAAAATACTTAATCAAAAACCAGAGCTAAATTATCTGCTCTATTTAATCCAACTGCGCAAAAACAATTTAACTGAAGCATTGCAATTTTTGAAATCAGCAGCTATTACTAATTTAAAGTTGTTGAATAACCCAATCTCATTTAACAATGAAAATGTTTTAGATCAGGTTGAACTATATCTGAGAGCTATTAATCTTTGTTATAGGTTGAACGATCTCAAAAGTGCGGAAGTATATCTTGAAAAATTATCAGAATATTTATCTGCGAGTAAAAATATTTCAAGAGAATTATTGTTATCTGAATTAAGTGAAATGTTCTTAAAATTTTCAGATGAAACAAAAACAATTGATTTTGTCTCAGCATGTTTTAATTCTGTTCACATGCAGCAGTTTACAGAGATAATAAAAAATTGCAGTAATAATAGTATTGTTAAAAACATATATGAACAGCTTTTAACAAAATATCCCGGTTCGCCTGTGCTATATAAAAACTTAGCTTTATTGTACACTGATTCAGAACTATTAAAAGCGATTGTTCTATTTCAAAAAGCATTGGAGATTGAAAAGGAACCCCAAACATATATTCATCTTATATCTGCTTATCTTGGTTTGAATGAGCCAGACAAAGCTGCAGAAACATTTTATTTACTTAAGCAAGAATTTTCTCAAAATGTTCAAATCAAACAAAAAATTGCGGTTTTGGAACAAAAACTCAACTCAATCCTAAAATTAAACTCTGCATAGAGAGTTATAAAATTTTTTTTTCAAACACCCACTAAACAAATTTAACACTCCTACGATAATCTAATTGAACACAAAAAGTTCTTTTAATAAACTAAATTAACAAACAATCAGGCAAGGATGCCTGATTAAAACAACACGGAGGTTCTATATGTCATTTCTAATTAACACCAACATGGATGCACTTAGTGCATACAATGCATTAGCAAAAGTTAATGCTCAAACAACAAAAGCTCAGTTACGTTTAGCTACAATGAAGAAAATTAACAGTGTAGCTGATGATACATCTGGTTATAAAGTTGGAAAAGAGCTGGAAGCTGATAACTTAAAGATGAAAGCTCAGTTGAATAACATTTCTTCTGGTAAGAACTGGTTATCAACTGCTGAATCTGCTTTATCACTTGTTAACGATAAGTTAAATGCTATCGTAGCAAAACAAGAAGATGCTAAAGATCCGATAAAGGATCAGGCAAGTCTTCAAAAAGACATCAAAGCTATTGCCGATGAAATAGATAGTATTCTTACTAATACCAAGATCAATGGTCAGGATGTACTTGCATCAGCAGCAGCATCATTTGGTATTGGTTCTTCAGTTTCTGTAAATGTGGGAGTATCGCTTAATATGACAACACATCAGACTGCTCTTGATGCATTACAAGCTGGCGATGCAGGTTCTGTTACTCAGGATATTTCTGCATTCCAAACTGCAGTAAAGAGTACCTTGGGCTACATTGGTAACAATTTACAGGTATTTGATTCAAGAGAAGAATATATAACTTCTTCAATTGCAAACAATACTGCTTTGATCTCCAAATTATTTGATGCTGATATGGCAATGGAGCAATTGAATGCAACTAAAGGTCAGATTGGATCCCAGATTGGAACCGCAATGTTAGGAACTCTTAACATAGCTCCACAAGGACTCCTTTCATTATTCAGATAAACTTTTAATAAGTAACTGGGTGTTACCCCGGGGTTAAACTCCGGGGGATTTTTATAAAAGAACTGGGAAAATAAAATGTATCAAGCTGCTGTGCTAAATAAAAGTAAAGTTAATCCTTATCTCGCTGATCAGATTCTAAATGCTACACCTGAACAGCTATTGTTAAAAGCTTACGATTATGCAGTTGTTCATTCTGAAAAAAAGGATATGATTAAAACCAATCGTGCAATTCAGGTTCTTACCGGATTTCTCAGATTTGATGATGAAAGCTATTCCGAGCTTTCGCAGCGTTTGTTGAGATTGTATCAGTTTTGTGAAGAACAAACCAGAAAAAATAATTTTGAAATAGTTACAAAGATTTTATCAGAACTTAGGGAAAGCTGGCTTAATGCTGTCCAAAACAAACAGGTTGCGTAATGGCTTATGATCTTTTAACAACTTCGGGAATTAATTCTTTAGTTAACTCCTATATCAACAGTGAAAAATCTAATCGTATTTCTCCCTTAGAAACCAGAAAAACGAAGTACACAAAAATCTCTAATATTTATTCCGGTTTGCTTACTAAAGTTGATGCTCTTAAAAGTAAAATGAACACTTTAAAAGCTACAGGAACATCATCGGCTTTTGCTGCAAAAAAAGCTGTCTCAAGTAATACTACTGCAGTAACTGTTAGTGCAAGTCAATCAGCACAAAGGGGAAATTTTTCACTTCGGGTAAATCAACTTGCAAAAAATGATCTTGTTGTTTCTTTAGATAAAAACTCAAACAGTTTTTCATCAATTACAGCTCCAGGCACATATTCCTTTACTATAAAAAGTGGAGACGGCGAAGGCGGACAGTTTTATAGTAATATTTCGTTAAATCTTACTGAAAGTGATTTTACAAACGGTAATATTACTTTTGATGCGCTTTCTAAAAAAATTTCAAAAGCAATTAATGATGATAAAGCAGAAGTATTATCTGATTCAGTTTCGGGAAGTTCAATATCTTCAGGAACATTTAAAGTTAACTTAAACGGAACCGAAACAACAATAAATTATTCTGCTGGAACTTATGAAGAAGTAATTGATAGTGTAATTTCACAACTGGAAAATATTTCTGGTTTAACAGCAGAAAAAGTAGCGGATGGATCAAACGTAAAACTAAAGTTTACGGTAACGGATTCATCAAAATATATTTCGATTAATAGTGATACCGGTTCATTATTATCTGAATTAGGTATTTCGGTTAATAAAGAGAAAGGTGCATCAGGTGTTGTAAGTGCAGCATCTTTCTATCCGGCAGCGGGATTATCCCAAATTTCTTTAACAGCCAAAAATTCAGGTTCAGGTTTTAGTATTGAAGAAATATCTGATACATCCGGAAATATTTTATCAGAGTTTGGGCTAAATCTTGGAACAAACAGAACTGCATTTGTTCAGAATGAAAGCGGAGAAGATACTGCAGGTTTTGTTTACAATCTTTCTTCACTTAATGCGAAGATTAATTTTAATGGTTTAAACATTGAGAGATATTCAAATACAATTTCAGATCTTGTTACCGGTGTTACAATAAGTCTTAAAGCGGTTATGTCTGAAGATGATACCGATGTAAATATTGATGTTACTAATGATGTAAGTTCAGTTAAAGGGAAAGTTGAAGAGTTTATCTCTGCTTTTAATGATATTTATACTTATATAAAAACAAACTCAACATCAGTTGATGGTGTTAGAGGAATACTGCTTGGCGATGCATCAGCTTCTTCTCTTCTGAATATATTAAGTTCAACTGCCTATTCTCCTGTTAGTGGACTTGGAAGCGGTACAATAAATTCTCTTTCTAAAATGGGTATTACTTTTAATACTAATACTGGTTTATCAATAACAGATTCCTCACAGCTTACAAATGTACTGGAAGATAATATATTAGAAGTTGAGCAGCTATTTGTCTCTGAAAATGGAGTTGCATCAAATCTTTACAACAAGCTGCAGCCGTACACAGGCTCAGCAGGTTATTTAACCACCAGAAAAAATTCATTAGATAATAATATTGAATCTATTAATGATTCGATTACACAGGCTCAATCAAAAATTGATAAACGGGCAGAAGCACTTAGGATGCAATACATTCAGCTTCAAAGCCAGTTAAGTGAATTATTTGCTTCAGTAGGGAATTTTAATTCTGATATTTGGGGTATATAATGAAGAATATTCAATCTACACTTAATGAAGTAAAAATAATTGAGAATCTTCTTGAAGAAGTACTTTGTGAGCTGGAGAGCCTGACTGAAGAAAATTTTGATTCAGTTCTAAAATCTGCCAAAGCAAAAATGGCTGAGATAGAACAAAAAAGATTGGAAAACAAAGTAAAATCAAATGATTTTAAACAATCAGAAAAAATTGTACAGTTGGCTAAACTTATTCCGGAGAAGTTCGATAATGTCATAAAAGATTGGGCAGATAAGCTCAAAGTGGTTCAGAAAGAAATGGAATTTATACAGAACCAGAAAAAAATTACTATATACAACAGGTAAGATTATGGAAATCAGAAATATATTATCGTCGATTTATAAAAATGATGATAAGTTTAAATCAGCAGCAGGAAAAAATCCTGAAGTATCAAAAAAAGATAAAATAGAAATTTCAGAACAGGCTAAGGCATTGCATAATACATCAGAAACAAAAAATTTAAGCGAGATCCAGAAAAAAATAGAAAGTGGATTCTATAATTCTGAAGAGGTTTTAAGCAAAGTAGCCGATGCAATTTTAAAAGAAATCGGTAAGTAAAACTATTTACCGATTTTTATTTCCCCTCCCCAATACTTCATTTATATCTTTTAATATTTTATATTATCATTAAACAATTTTTGTTTTAAAATTATTTACGCAAAGCATGGGTAATTCAGACATACTCAATAACAAACTTCAATTGCTTGGTAAACTATCAGCCAGCCTGGTCCACGAAATCAGAAATCCATTATTTGCTCTTAAACTTAATCTCGATTATCTATCTCAGATGAGACTTCACGTTTCAGATGATGCTGCTGAAAGCATTCAATCCTGCTCAGAAGCAACAGACAGACTAATGTTTTTAATACAGAATTTTTCTGATTTTTCTAAAAAGCAAAACTCTGAAACGGAAATATGCTCAATTAACGATATAACCCAAATTGCTGTTAACATTATGCAAAGTAATGCCTGCATAATTAATATGTACTTCGAAACTGAACTTCAGCCAAATCTTCCCTCAATATATTTTCAGAAAGACAAATTACTTCAGGTTTTTCTTAACCTTCTTACAAATGCAGTAGAGGCAGAAAATACAAAAAATACAATTTTCGTTAGAACTTATATGGATGATTCTGATAGTAATAAAACTATTTACTGGGAAGTAGAGGATAGCGGCATCGGAATAAAAGAAGAAGACAAAACTAAAATTTTTGAAGATTTTTATACCAGCAAAAAACAAGGGACAGGATTAGGTTTAAGCGTGTGCAAAAAAATATTAAATGAATATAATGCAGAACTGGATTTCAAAAGTAAATACAAACAAGGTTCTAAATTTTTTATCAAATTTAATACAAACAATGAAAGTTTATGAGCAACCGAATAATTATAATTGATGATGATGAACTTGTCTGCAGAACTTTGCAGCGGGTATTATTAAAGTTCGAATATCAGGTTGAGTATTGCCTGGATGGAGAAATAGCTGTGGAAAAGGTAAGAGATTTTGAACCCGATCTGATTTTACTTGATATTTATCTTACAACCGTAAATGGTTTGGATCTGCTTCAGGAATTTCAAAAGCAGTTTTTTAATATTCCCGTTATAATGATTACCGGTTATAGTGATGTTAATATTGCTGTTAAAGCTATGAAACTTGGTGCTTATGATTTCCTTCTTAAACCTGTTGATATTGATCAATTAAAACTTATTGTTGAGAAAGCATTTTCTAATATTAATCTGAAAGCTGAAGTTGATAAACTAACTGCAATTGTAAAAGATGATATACTTACAAAAGATTTCTTTGGAAAGAGCAGTAAAATAAAAAAGATTGTATCATCTGTAGAGAAACTTGCAAAAAGTTTAGATACAACTATCCTTATTGATGGAGAAAGCGGCACTGGCAAGGAGATGATTGCAAGATTCATTCATCAGAATAGTCCCAGATCAAATGGACCATTTATTCAGATAAACTGTTCTGCCATTCCGAGAGAACTGGCAGAAAGTGAATTGTTCGGGCATGAAAAAGGTGCTTTTACTGGTGCACAGCAAAAGACCAAACTTGGTAAATTCGAACTTGCCAACAACGGTACTATTTTGCTTGATGAAATCGGAGAACTGTCTCAGGATTTACAAGTAAAACTTTTACGGGTACTGCAGGAAAAGAAATTCTATCGCGTCGGCGGAGAGCGTGAAATAAATATTGATGTTCGGGTACTTGCAGCTACAAATAAAAATCTGGAAGAGGAAGTAAAGAAAGGAAATTTTAGAGAAGATCTTTTTTACAGATTGAATGTTGGCAATGTTTCAATCCCGCCATTACGTGAAAGGAAAGAAGATATTCCAATTCTGGCTTACGCATTCTTAAGCGAGTTCTCATTAAAATTTGACAAAAAGATAAAACGGATTGACCATGCTGCACTTGAGATGCTTCAAAATTATTACTGGAAAGGCAACATAAGAGAGCTTAGAAATGTTATGGAAAGAGTTACTCTTCTTCTGGAAGAAGATGAATTAAAAGAAAGACATTTCCAGTTCTTAATTCCGCAAGGGCAGACTGAGATTAAACATAATAAAGATGAATTTATACTAAAAGTTCCTTCAAAAGGAATTAAAATAGAAGTTGTTCTCAGAAAACTTATCGAAGACACATTAAAAATAACAGATGGCAATCAGGTTAAAGCTGCTAAAGTTTTAGGATTATCACGCTCAAAACTTAGATACCGGATGGAACAACTTGGTATTGAGGTTACAAGAAAAGTAACAAGCTGAAAATTGTTTTTGCGGGACATTAATTTAAAATGTAATCTCATACTAACTTTCTGTTAAAATTACCAACAAACATTCCTGTTTTTATACAAAATTGCATTTAGAATCCGGATCGTTTTACACTCAAAAGTCAGATTTACTTGTTAATCAGTATTAGCTTCAAGAAAACTTATACTGAAATCTTAAAAATTCTTCTAAATCCGACAAAACTCATTAATTGCTAAATCTTTTGCTTAACAATTATCATTTTTTTTCGATAATGAAAATAGAATGATGAAAACTTAGAGGAATAATTATGAAAATCAAACAATTACTGAAATACGCTTACACTCTTACACTTTTCTTACTATTAAGTACAATTGCGTTTTCACAAAACACTCCATCTGAAGATGAAGATTATCTTGCCTTTGCTACAACTATGCCTGAGCTAAAGGGTGGAATGCCTGAACTTGTAAAAAAGATAAATTATCCAAGTATTGCAAAACAAAACAGAATCGAGGGAAAAGTTTTTGCAATGGCTTATGTAGATGAAAAAGGTAATGTAGATAAAGTAAAAATCATAAAGGGATTGGGCGCCGGGTGTGATGAGGAGGTATCAAGAGTATTAAGTTCTTCCAAATTTAATCCTGGTCAACATGAAGGAAAAAATGTTAAAGTAAAAACAACCATTTCTGTAGTGTTCAAACTAAATTAGGATAATTAAATGAAGAACTTTAAAAATATTTCATTTAGGGTAAAAATACAGTTTCTGCTTTTAGTAATTGCAGCGATTTCAACTGTTCTGGTATTGAGTGATCTATACCATTTTTTTCAGCTTTCACAGATTAGTGAAACCTTAAATAAAAAAATAATAGTTGCCAATGAAAACCTGAATGAGTTTAAATTAGAATTTCAGAATCTACAAACTCAATTATTAAAATTTTCAATTCCTGGCTTTGAAGATCAGTTTGACGCAAATTTTCAGGAAGTTGATAAAAGCAAAAAACGGATTTTAAAAATCGTAACACAAGTTAAAGATTCTTCACTTACAGAAATTTTTGAAGAGCACGCAACTAGTTTTGGAAGTATAATTAATGAGTATTTTGGTCTTGTTGTAGATGGCACTTTGAGTGCCGCCGCAATGAAAGATTATGAGATGGCTTCTTTTATCGCAACAACTTCCGGTGAAGAAATAAGGATGAAATTTGAAAAAGAAGCAAATGAAATCTCCGAACATCTGAACTCTCAAAAAACAAACCTTGAAGCCGAGGTCGGCTCAATTATGTCAAGAACGATTGCTTTTATAATAGGCGGAATGATCTTAGGCACCTTAGTTTTCTTAATAGCATTTTTTAGAATAATTCCCCAGATAATAAAACCTGTAAATCAATTTCGGGAATTACTTAGTCAATACTCGCTTGGTAATTTTCAGAACCGGATTGAACTAAAAAGTAAAGATGAGTTCGGTCAGATGTCTTTAATGCTTGGCAAACTTCGTGATTCCCAGTTAGAAAAAATTGAAGCCGCAGAAAAAATTGCAAAAGGCGATCTGGAGGTAAAAATTAATTCTCTTTCTGAAAATGACATACTGTCTGAAAGTTTTGAAAAGATGATAAATAACCTGAAGAAACTTGTATTAGAAATTAACTTCTTAACTACCGCTTCAGTAAAGGGTAATAGTAATGCCAGAGGAAATACAAAGCAATTCGAAGGCGGATACAAAGAAATTGTGAAAGGGATGAATGAAACTCTTGATGCAGTTTATGAACCCGTTAATGAAGCAATAACTGCACTTGAAAAAATTGCATCAGGTGATTTTACGGTTAAAATATTAAAAACTTATTCCGGCGATCATGAAAAAATTAAAGATTCAATTAATTATGTAACACAATCTTTGGGCAAGACATTAAACGAAGTATCACTGGCTGTTGTAGCTACAGCAAGTGCTGCAAATCAGATAAGCAGCAGTACTGAAGAAATGGCTGCCGGGGCAAGTGAGCAAAGTACACAAACTACTGAAGTTGCAGGTGCTATTGAAGAAATGGCTAAAACAATTTTTGAAACTACAAAGAATACTACCAGAGCTGCTGAAGCGAGTAAAAATGCTGGTAAGGTTGCTTTAGAAGGTGGTAAGGTTGTGGATGAAACTATTAACGGTATGATAAGAATTTCTGAGGTTGTCAAACAAAGCTCTGAAACTGTTTTGGCACTTGGTAAAAGCAGCAGTGAAATCGGTGAGATAATTCAGGTGATTAATGATATTGCAGATCAGACAAATTTACTTGCATTAAATGCTGCAATCGAAGCTGCCCGTGCCGGTGAACAAGGCAGAGGTTTTGCAGTAGTTGCTGATGAAGTTAGAAAACTTGCTGAGCGCACTTCTAAAGCAACACAGGAAATAGCACTTATGATCAAGCAAATTCAGAAGGATACTGATGGTGCTGTTAAATCTATGCAGCTTGGTACAGATGAAGTTGATAAAGGTAAATTATTAGCCGAAAAAGCCGGCGGGTCTCTTAAAGAAATTATCGCAGGTGCAGAAAATGTTGCTGATATTGTTACTCAGGTTGCAGTTGCAAGTGAAGAACAATCCCGTACTTCGGAACAAATCAGCCAGAATATTGAGCTTATTAATAATGTAACTAATCAAAACACAATCGGTGTTAAACAAATTGCTCACGCTGCTGAAGAATTAAATCAGTTAACTGCTAATTTGCAGAAACTTATATCAGGATTTAAAGTTGACAAAGTATTTGAAACCAAATCATCTGAAGTGAATACTGAAAAAGAATCCTGGATAAGTATGGAATTACATTAATAATTTACTATGTGATTATTAAAAAAGTATTCAGCTATAACAGCAGTAATATCTGATTAAATACAAGCAGGTTAACGAAGCTCTCAAATTTTGCAGCAGCCTAAAAAGTTCTTGCTAAAAACAGATCTAAGTAATTTTTCCGAAAACACTAAACGATTGTTCGAAAATATTTTATAAAAGTATTGAAAAAATTATCAGGTGAATAACCTGAATTACAAAAAATTTTCTTGGACATTGAAGTGGAAATAAAATATGCCATTCAAAATATTTAGCAGAAAATTATCTTGTGATGATTAGTTTTCAACTGGCTAATATTGTTCATTAATTCAAAAAAATATTGATAATTTGATTAAAAACGAAGAATATCTATCGGCACTATAATTGAAATTTTTGTTGAAAAATTATCAACATAATAGAAAATAAAATGGTAAGTGAAACTGGAAATAAGCACGAAATAGTAAATCTGATTTCTTCAGGAGAATCTGAAAAGTTAACTGACTTGCTTTACAATCTTTCTTTTGATGTTGTGGAGGATGAAATAATAAAGATTATTGTTCCCTTAATACTCAAGGATGATAAATCAGTTAGAAATGCAGCATCAAATTTTTTAATTCAAAACCGTAATCTTTTAATTCCTGAATTGGTTATAGAACATATTAGCTCTGATAATATATCAATCAGAAATCTTGCTGGAGAGATACTTCTTAAAAAGGGACCGGATTCAATTCCAGCAATAAGCTCATATATTGTAAATCTAGATAATGATGATGATATAAAATTTCTTGTTGATATTCTTGGATTGATTGGTGAGAAGAGTACTGAGGATTTAATTTTAGCAATACTAAACAAGAATCAAAATGAAAATGTAATTGTTGCCTGTATTGAAGCCTTAGGAAATATCGGCAGCGAAAAGGCAGTTAAACAAATAATACCTTTTTATGATCAATTAGAAGTGCTAAAACCAGTTGTAGTAGAAGCAATAGGGAAGATAGAAACTTCAGAATCTTTAGAGTTTATTGTTGATAAATTTAATTGCGAAGATGACCTGCTTAAATTTACTATGATTGAAAGTCTTGGGGAGATAGGTAATCAGGACACTTTCTATTTTCTCTTATCGAAGATTAATGAACTTAAAGGAGCTTTAATATGGCCATTATTAGAAGCCATTTATAAACTCAAAACAAGATACGATCTCGAAGTTCCTTTTGATGAGAAGATAAAAAAATGTGTACTCGATACAATAATTAATTCTGAACCAAAATATCAAATTACTGCAGCATATCTTGTTAGTGTTTTTGATGATCCCGAAATTCTTTTTGCCTGTCTTTCTATTTTTGGAATGGATATGGAGCTAAATGAATTGCTTTACAGAAAATTTATGGAGAATAAGGAAATAATCATATCAAGAATATATAATGCAATTGACAATTCAAATGAATATGTAGCATCGGTTTTAGAACTTCTAAACAATATAATTCAGGATGATCCTGCTGTAATTCAGAAGTTATCCGCACTAGATAAAAGGAGATTAACTGAGGCACTTTCAAATTCTCTAACGAATCCGGATGAAGTTGTAAGGATTACCGCTGCTGAATTATTATTTGCAGTGGATACAGAAACCGCGTTATTGTTTATTGATACAATGACAGCAGATGAAAATTTTTGGAATCGAATCAGAATACTTGATATT
Source organism: Ignavibacteriota bacterium (assembly GCA_013285425.1). Classification (GTDB taxonomy): domain Bacteria; phylum Bacteroidota; class Ignavibacteria; order Ignavibacteriales; family Ignavibacteriaceae; genus IGN3. The sequence goes on along the minus strand of CP053447.1, from coordinate 2,709,981 downwards.
TTTTCTGAAATTGATCACTCTCAGATTACAGAATCAATTGAAAAGCTTGTTAATGATCCTGAAGAGATGGTAAGAGAAAAAGCAAAAGAAATATTACTTCGCAAACAATTTTTAATCAATTAAGTAAGAAAGATAATGCATCAGTTTACCCAAAACGATAACTTAATTGGTCAGCCGCTAACTGGATTGGCAGGAATTAAACTTAACCTTTCCTTGAAAAGTTTTGAAATCTGGCGTAAATATATTTATGATAATACAGGGATATATTTTCAGGATAATAAAAAATATTTGCTGGAAAGCCGTCTGCAAAAACGTATTACACATCTGGGGTTAAAATCATTTGAAGGATATTTTGATTTTGTTAAAACTAATCCATCAGGCACTTCTGAAATAAAATATCTTTATGAAGCCATCACAATCAATGAGACATTTTTTTTCAGGAACCAGCCTCAGTTAGATGCCCTGGTTTCAACAGTACTACCGGAAATTATTGCCTCAAAAGAAAAATTGGGCAGAGAAAAAATCCGTATTTGGAGTGCTGCGTGTTCAAGTGGCGAAGAGGCATATTCAGTTGCAATGATGATTCAGGATATTATTAAACCTAAATATCCTGCGATCGAATTTGAGATAGTTGGAACAGATATAAGTAATGCAGTTATTGATACCGCCAGACGAGGCAGTTATAAAGAATATTCTGTAAGGAATACACCTGTTTATTACCTGAAGAAATATTTTAAAACAAACGGGGCTTCTTTTGAATTAGATCCCAAAATAAAAAGCATGGCAAATTTTAAACTGCTTAATCTTTATGATGATATAAGTATGAGAACGATGATTAATTTTGATATAATATTTTGTGCAAATGTACTTATCTACTTTGATCAGGCTTCTAAGATTAAAGTAATAAATCATCTCTATAATTCGTTATATAAAGATGGATATCTTTTTATCGGTTACTCAGAAACTCTACACGGAATTTCAAGAGCATTTAAGCTAATAAGTTTTCCTAAAACTATAGGATACAAAAAGGAGTAAAATCAAAATGAAGAAAGTAATTCTTGTTGCAGATGATTCCCCTACAATAAGAAAATTTGTTTCAATCTCATTAAAAGTTAAAGGTTTTGAAATAATACAGGTAGCCGATGGAATGCAAGCGCTGGAAATCCTGCCGTCTGAACCGGTTGATCTTATTATAACAGATCTTAATATGCCAAATGTTGATGGATTTGAATTGATTAAAACAATCAGATCAAATGAGGAGTACCGCGAATTACCGATAATTATTCTTTCATCACTATCATCTAATGAAGAAATTGAAAAGGGAATTCAATGCGGTGCAAATGCGTATTTGCTCAAACCTTTTGATTCTAAAAGGGTTTTATATGAAGTTTCTAAATTTTTAAACTAGAGGAAAATTATGGCACTAAAATTTTTAATTGTTGATGATTCTCAGACAATGCGCAGAATCGTGGTAAACTCATTGAAAAATCTCGGCTATGAAGATTTTGTTGAAGCTTCCGATGGTAAGGATGCGTTACTTAAACTTTCTGCTGATGAAACAATAAACTTTGTAATTACTGATTGGAATATGCCCGTGCTTTCTGGTCTTGAATTAATTAAAGCAATACGGTCAGATGCCAAAATGGGTAATACACCTGTTTTGATGGTTACAACACGCGGAGTTAAAGATGACATAATCGAAGCACTTAAAGCAAAGGTAAATAATTATGTGGTTAAGCCGTTTACACCAGCTATTCTGCGTGAAAAAATTGATCAGATTTTGGCTGCTGCAGGAGGAGGTAATTAAATGATGAGTGAAGAAAATATGACCCAGCTTTTTGAAAAACTTAATGATCTTAAAAAAGTTTTTTCTTATGGAGAAAAACTTATACCTGTTATCCATAGTCTTGGCGAATTTATGAAGGAGACAGTTCCTTTACTTGAGAACATTAATCAATCAATTGCAGAAAGCACCGCTAAGATTCCGAAAGCAACTAATCAGATTCAAAGTGTAACAAGCGCTACAGAAATGGCTACTACAGAGATTTTAGACCTTGTTGATGTGCTAAATAATGATTTGATTAATATAGAAAAAACAATGCTTGATGTTTTAGTCAAGGAAAAAGATAAAGAAGATTTTTTAAAGAGTCTTATTCCTATGCTTAATAAAGAAAATGCTGAATTGTTTATAGATGATTTTCTATCAAAAAACAGCAGTGCTGAAAAACTTGGCGAGTTACTTTTGCAAGTCGGCAAAATGAAAAATGATTCCAATAATATTGCAGTCTCTTTGCAGGTGCAGGATATTACAGCTCAGCAATTAGCAACAGTAAATCATTTAATCGAATCGGTTCAGGAAAAGCTGTCGGCATTGATTGAAGATTTTGACAATACAAAAATTCTGGATAATCACGAGATAAATTTACCTGATAATGCTTCATTCGATCCAAATGCAAGATATTCAAAATCTTCGGTACCCCAGCAGGAAGTAGATTCAATTTTTAATCAAAAATCACAAAAAGCCTCTCAGGCAGAAATAGATAAACTTTTTAGTTAATATGGCAAAAGTAAATCAAAACCCGATGCTCATCGATCCTGATATGAAGGAAATCGTTGAGAGTTTTATTGTCGAAACAAAAGAAATTCTGGAGAAACTGGATGTTGATTTAGTTGAAATGGAAAAAAGACCAGATGATACTGAATTACTTAACAGTGTTTTCCGACATTTTCATACGATCAAAGGCACTTCCAGTTTCCTGGGATTGGATAAACTTACCGGCGTTACACATAAAGGTGAGGATATTCTTAATAAGCTCAGAAAAGGGGAAGCGATTTTAACTTCAGACATTATGGATGCTTTGTTAAAAGCTTTTGATAAAATGAAATCATTGCTTTATAGTATTGAAGAATTTCAGAATGAAGATGTTGAAGTAAAAAACACAATTAAAGAATTAACCAGTTTAATTTCGACTCTTGAAAACGGCGGAAAAGTAAGCGAAGCAAAAAAGAATGTTAAAAAATCAAATAAAGCCGGTAAAAAATCTGAGACAGTTAAAACAAAAAAGAGTGATTCTGAAAGTATTAAGCAGGTTGAATCTGAAGAAGAAATAACATCACTTGAAGAAGCAGAGGATGCAGAGGATGAGCAGGAACAAGAATTGGTTAAAACTGAACCCAAAAGATCAGATGAAAATAAATTGAAACCGGAGATAACAAAGAAGGTTGAAAATTCAATTCGTGTTGATGTTGAAAGACTGGATGAACTATTAAATATTGTTTCAGAATTAGTACTTGGCAGAAACAGACTAGCACAGGTAAACTCTGAGTTTGCACTTGAAAATGAAGGGACAAAATTTTCACGCGACCTTTTTGATGCTACAAAACAGATTGATCTGATGACTAATGAATTACAGCTTGTAGTAATGAAAACAAGGATGATTAAAATCGGGAAAGTGTTTAATAAGTTTCCGAGATTGGTAAGGGACCTATCACGTGAAGCAAATAAACAGATTAACATAGTAATAAAAGGTGAAGAAACTGAATTAGATAAAACTCTGATTGAAGAAATTAATGATCCGCTTGTTCATCTTGTAAGAAACAGTGTTGATCATGGAATTGAGACTCCGGATAAAAGAAAAGAATTGGGTAAAAATCCTACTGGTACATTAACACTTTCAGCAGAACATGAAGGCAACAATATCATCATCACAATTGAAGATGATGGAAAAGGCATTGACCCTGAAGTAATAAAAAATAAAGCTGTATCCAAAGGTTTAATATCCGCTGAAAGAGCAAGAGAATTATCTAAACAGGAAATTCTTAATCTGATTTTTCTGCCGGGTTTTTCTACTGCTGAAGTTGTAACAAATATATCAGGACGCGGCGTTGGAATGGATGTAGTAAAAACAAATGTTACAAAACTGCGCGGAATAATTAATGTTGATTCTACTACTGGTGCTGGAACAAAAATTATTGTCAAACTACCATTAACACTTGCCATAATTCCTGGTATGATAGTAAAAGTAAGAGATCAATCAATCGTTATACCGCTGAATACAGTTCTAGAAGTACTGCGTGTTCATCGTGAAAACATTTATTCAATTAATCAAAAACCTGTAATAAAAATGCGGGATAGTGTATTACCGCTGGTTTCAGTTGAAAAGATTTTATTCGGGAGTGAAGATCAGGATGAAGATAAAATATGGCAGTATGTAGTTGTTGTAGGAATAGCAGAAAAGAGATATGGAATTGAAGTTGATGGTTTAGTGGGACAAAAAGAAGTTGTTATTAAATCTTTGGGAAATTACTTTGGTAAAATTCAAGGTATTGCCGGTTCAACTATTATGGGTGATGGCTCGGTTGTGATGATTGTAGATTTAAACGAATTACTGCACATTGCCGAAGGATAAAAATGTCAAGAAAAATCAAAGCACTTGTTGTTGATGATTCTGCTTTTATGAGAAAATCTCTTTCAATGATGCTTGAAAGCACCGGAGAGATAGAAGTAATTGCTGCTGCACGCGACGGACAGGAAGGTGTTGAACTGGTTAAGTCTAAGTTACCGGATATTGTTACGATGGATATTGAAATGCCAAGAATGGATGGACTTACTGCTCTTGAAAAAATTATGAAAGAATGCCCTACTCCGGTTTTGATGATAAGTTCTCTTACAACTGAAGGTGCAAAAGATACAATAAAAGCTTTGGAGCTTGGAGCAGTGGATTTTATCCCTAAAGAGCTTTCTTATATTAATGTTAATATAATAAAGATTAAAGAAGATCTTATTTCAAAAGTTAAAGCTATTGTCAGCCAGAGATCTCTCAGTCTTAGATTGCAGCGGATTCAAAATCTGAGGATAAATAAAGGACCTGTTAACACAAATTCCACTGAATATGTTTCTAAGGCAATTCCTAAAATTGGTTATAAAGCTGTAGCGCTTGGTGTTTCAACCGGAGGTCCTATGTCGTTACAGAAAGTAGTTCCAAAACTTGCAGAAAATTTTTCTGTACCGATGTTTATTGTACAACACATGCCTCCTAAATTTACAAAATCACTTGCTGAAAGATTAAATGGATTAAGCAGTGTTGAAGTTAAAGAAGCTGAAAATAATGAGATTGTGAAAGCTGGTGTTGTGTATATTGCACCTGGCGGTATGCATATGACAGTTGAAAGAAATTCTGCAAATACCAGAATTGTAATAAGCGAAAATCCTGCTGATACACTTCACCGTCCATCGGTTGATGTGATGTTAAACTCGGTTATACAAACTTATGGCAAATATGTATTAGGAGTAATAATGACAGGGATGGGCAGAGATGGAGCTGATGCTATAAAAGAATTAAAAATTAAAGGCGGATACTCGATAGCGCAGAATGAAGAAACCTGTGTTGTATATGGAATGCCAAAAGCCATAATAGATTCAGGATATGCAGATTCAATTGTACCTTTAGAAAAAATTGCAACAGAAATAAATAAGGCGGTAATATGAGCAATCTGATGGAAGAAGCATTGTTTAATTCTATAACTTCAAAAAACAATAAAAGAAAATCCAAATTAATTAAAGCTGAAGATGTTCAATTAACAGGCAGTTCAAAAATTCATTTTGAAGAAGATCATGCAGAAGGAATAAAAATAGTTCTTACTAAAGATGCTGATAATAATATAAAAGAAATAAAGTTTATTTGTTCCTGCGGGCAGACAAAATCTATCGCGTTAGACTACTCTGAGTAATAACTTACAACTGTTTACTTTTAGCCAATCAAATACGGTTTTCATCGAATATTAAGCAAATCTAAAACATTTCTGACTGGTATTATTCTTGTCTTAATGGATATAAAAAAAGATAAGAATATGCAGCCATCGGGTATTAAATCATTAGAAAAATTTATTGACTACTGCTCACTTAAAAACAAAGTGATAAGTAAAAACATAGCAAACATCGGTACAGAGAATTACAAAAGAGAAGATGTTTCATTCAAGGAAGTGCTAAACAATCTTGGCAGTATGAAAGCTACCAATCCAAAGCATCTCAAAGTTCAGGAAAACTCTCAGCCTCAGTTTGAATTTTCAAAAGATAAATCTATTGATAATGCATCAGGTGTTAATAATGTTGATATTGATAAAGAAATGTCTGAGTTAGCAGCTAATTCAATTCAATTCAGATTTGCTTCAAGAAAGATCGGAGATTATTACAGAGGCTTACAAAACGTAATTAAAGGCGGAGGTAAATTATGAAAATAGGTGATAACTTTTTGGGATTCGGTATCAGTTCAAAAGGTTTAAGCATTCAACGTAAGAAGATGAACCTGATTGCAGAAAACCTGGCAAACGGCAATACAGTAAGAACTGAAGACGGAAAGCCAATCAACAGAAAAGTTTTAAATGTTAAGCAAAAGGAAATGCCTTTTAATACTGCTTTTAATGATTTGAAAAGCACAATAAAACTTACCACAACCAACTCGAACCATATTTCTAATCCAGCAGGATTTGAATTTCAGAATCCTCAGAATAACGGATTGGACTTCAATGTTCAGGAAGATAAAACACAGGGCGATATAGTTTATATGCCCGAACATCCTGATGCAAACGAAGATGGATATGTTCAGCTCTCAAACATAAACACTATTAACGAGATGATTGATATGATTGCAGCAACGAGAAGTTATGAGGCAAATCTTACTGCTTTCAACTCATCAAAACAAATGGCAAAAGATTCACTGGATATTTAGGAGAATATAAATGGCGGTAACTATGAATTCAATCGGAAATTATTCAGCATACAATTTTAATACAGTAAAAGCTGGAAAATCATCAACCCAAAACACTGCATCAGTTAAACACGAAGAAATTAATAAGGAAGAAAAAAAGTTTTTTGCTGAGATGTATCCGGCAAAGCAAAATGAAATAATGGAATATTACTATTATGAAAAATCCGGACGAATGAACGGCATTGCAGTCGGAACTAACATAGACAGGAGAGGATAAAATGGCTATTGAGTCAATCGGTGTAAATCTTCCATCACTTATTCTTAAACAAGAAGCAAAAAAAACACCGGCAGCAGAATTTGGCAGCCTGTTAACTGATTTTATCGGTGATGTAAATAAAGCTCAACTCGATTCTTCTAAAGCAACTCAAAGCTTTATTAAAGGCGATGAGATTGAAATCCATGAAGTAATGATCGCAGGTGAAAAAGCCAAGACAAGTTTAGAACTGTTAATGGAAATCAGAAATAAAACCATTGATATGTACCGCGAATTAACAAGAATGTCAGTTTAAATTGATTTAGTATTATGAGTAAAAAACCTTCAGATGCAATAGCAGGGCTGTTAAATCAACTTTCAATACAGCAGAAAGTGATTATTGGCGGCTCAGTAATATTAACCACAATATTATTAATTGTACTGTTTACCTTTCTTAATGAACCATCATTCTCTCCACTGTACTCTAATATGACTTCGGATGATGCTTCTAAAGTAATTGAATTTTTAAACTCTCAAAAGATTCAATATAAAATTGAAGATAACGGAAAAACTATTCTTGTTCCTAAAGATAAGCTTTATGAAACAAGGCTTAATCTGGCTGGCAAGGGAATTCCGACATCCGGAACAATTGGTTATGAGCTTTTTGACAAAAGCACAATGGGAATGTCTGAGTTTATGCAGAAGCTAAACTTCAGACGCTCACTTGAAGGTGAGCTATCCAGAACAATTCTTGGAATTAATGGAATTGACGGAGTAAGAGTTCACATTGTGTTTCCCGAAAGAACAATTTTCCGGGATGAACAAAAGCAGCCTACAGCTTCAGTTGTTCTTAAGCTGAAAGATAATTTTGCTTTACCAAGAACTAGCTCACTTGCAATAGTTAATCTTGTAGCAAGTGCAGTTGAAGGACTATCAACCAATGCCATAACATTGATTGATACAAAAGGTAAGCTTCTTTGGAAAGAAGACGATGAAAATTCTGTTTCGTTTTCAAGCACCAAACAATATGAAATAAAAAATTCAGTTGAAAGTTATCTTGTACAAAAAGTGCAGACTATGCTGGATAATATCTTGGGATACGGTAATGCAATGATTCAGGTTAATGCGGATCTTAACTTTGATCAGGTAGAAAAAACAATGGAAACTTATGATCCAGAACAGCAGGTTGTTGTAAGCGAGCAAAGTTTAGTTTCTAATAATGCCGGTAAAAGTATCAGTGATACATCTGCACAGAACAGTCAGAGCAGTACAACAAATTATGAAATTGGAAAAACAATTGAACGGGTAGTACAGGGCAGCGGAAATATTACCCGCCTGAGTGTTGCCGCAGTTATTAATGACATACCGAAAGAGGTTCAGAAAGGAGATCAGAAAGAAATCGTTTTTGAACCTCGCTCACCTGAGCAGTTGAGAAAGTTAGAAGATCTTATTAAAAATGCAGTAGGCTTAGACCCTGAAAGGAATGATCAGATATCTTTAGTTAATCTGCCGTTTCAGACTACAACAACCTCTGATTTTGTTGAAGAAAACTCAAATTGGCTTGAAGATGCTGATGGAATTTCAAATCTGATATTAGTGATAATAGCTATAGCAGGAGCTATATTTTTACTTAGAGGATTGATGTCTAAACTTAAAAATGAACAAATTTTTATCGGCGGAGTTAATTCAGAGCTGGCATTACAAGCTCCCATTTCACCGATAATTCCCAAAAGCAACAAAGCACCTCAAATTTTAACGGAGATGAAAAAGAAAAAAGAACTTTTACCGATTGGTGATATTGAAGACGAAATATCTGATGAAGCAATCAATAAGAAGAACCGTCAGGAAAAAATAAGCAACTATGTTTCAAAAAATCCAACCGAAGCGGCTAAACTTATAAACGCCTGGTTACACGAGGATGAATAAAATGGTTAAAACAGAAGATAGAGAAACAAGAGAAAGAGAAATTTCCGGTGTTCAAAAAGCTGCGCTGCTTTTGATTGCACTGAATATTGAAACAGCATCTGCTGTGTTTAAATATCTTGACCCCGAACAGGTTGAAAAAATTTCTGCAGAAATTACCCGGGTAAAAAATATTCCCTCTACTACAGTGGATAAGATTATGCAGGATTTTTATGATATGGTTACTGCCCGTGAATATGTTCTTGAAGGAGGGCTTGAGTATGCACAGGCTGTTCTTGAAAAATCTTTTGGTCCGCAGAAAGCAATGGAAATTATTGATAAAGTTAAAACCCTTACTACACTTAAAGGTTTTGATGTTCTTAAGAAAGCTGAATCAACACAGCTTGTTAATTTCTTAAGCAAAGAACATCCGCAGACAATTGCATTAATACTTTGTCATTTAAGCCCTGATCAAACTGCAGAAGCACTTAAAGAATTACCCGAACCTTTCCGCTCTGATGTAGCTTACAGAATTGCAACACTTGGAAAAGTTTCGCCGCAGACATTAAAACAGATAGAACGCGTTGTTGATGAAATGGCTGGATCGTCAATGAGTCAATCAGTCAGCAAGATCGGCGGTACCAAAACCCTTGCAACAATTTTAAACCGGTTAAATGTTTCGATGAGTAAAGATATACTGGATAAAATGGACGGACACGATAGTGAAGTTGCCCTTGAGATAAAAAGATTAATGTTCTTGTTTGAAGATATAATCAATATTCAGGATAAAGACATTCAGAAAATACTTAAAGAAGTTGATAGAAAAGATCTTGCACTCTCATTAAAGGTTGCTGAAGAAAAACTGAAGAATAAAATATTTTCTAATATGTCTGAAAGAGCTGCTGATCTATTAAAAGAAGAATTACAGTTTATGGGAATGGTTAAACTTAAAGAAGTAGAGATAGCACAGGCAAAGATAATTGATATTATCAAAAGTCTGGAAGAAACCGGTGAGATATCACTAAACCTGCAGGGCAGTAAAGAGGATGTCTATGTCTGATGTTATCAAGATAAACAGAAGACCGACAAATATTGTTGCATTTTCAGAATCAGCTTCTGTTTTTCAAACTTCTGAACAACAGGAAAAAGAAAATCAACAGATAGCTCTGCATAATCAGTACACAAAAGGATTTAATGATGGTCAAAAGGCAATTAAAGAAAAAATTGAAGCTGAGTATAATCAAAAGCTACTGCTGAAATATTCTGATTTGACAAATCTGATTTCAGAACTGAACGAGAAGACACAGCATCTTGATAGTCAGTTTGAAGAAGTTGTAATTACGGTTTCATTTCTGCTTGCCGAAGCAATAATTAAAAGGGAAATATCCAAAGAATCCATTATTAAACAGGTTCTGGAAGAAGCATTAAGAAAAGTTATCGGTGCAAACGAAATTCTTGTCCGCCTTAATCCTGCTGATTATGAATCAATAATTGAAGATGAGAAAGCGTTTCAGTTGAAAGATTCTTTCTCTCAGATAAAATTTGAAAAGGATGAAAGAATTGAGCAGGGCGGATGCTTTATCGAAAGTGAAATTGGAAATGCTGACGGGCGTATTTCTTCTCAGCTAAATGAATTAAAAAGAAAATTTGAAACAGCAATAAACTCTGATTGAAAAAATGAATTTATCCGGTCAATACATAGAAAAATATTTTAACAGGGTTAAAAATGCAGATCTGATAAAACTAAATGGTAAAGTTACTGATGTTATCGGGCTTGTAATTGTTTCCGCAGGACCAAATGTTTCACTTGGTGAAGTCTGCACAATTGTAAATAAGAATGGACAGGAAGTTTGCAAATGTGAAGTTGTTGGTTTTAAAGACGGTAAAGTTCTTTCAATCGCACTTGGTGAAGTGCACGAGATTTCTCCCAAGTGTGAAATAATTGCAAGCGGAAGAAATTTTTCTTTTGGGGTTGGGAAGGAACTGCTTGGAAGAGTAATTGACGGACTTGGTAATCCTATTGATGGAAAAGGTGAAATTAAATTTGCTTCATTGCGCTCACTGCATAGAGAGCCGCCAAATCCGCTTGAAAGAAAAAGAATCGATACAGTTTTACAAACCGGAGTGCGGGCAATTGATGGATTGCTTACAGTAGGAAGAGGACAAAGAATCGGGATTTTTGCTGGCAGCGGCGTTGGTAAAAGTGTAACTCTTGGAATGATTGCCAGAAATACTGATGCTGATGTAAACGTAATTACTTTGATTGGTGAAAGAGGAAGAGAAGTAAGAGAATTTATTGAAAAGGATCTTGGCGAAGAAGGATTAAAAAAATCAGTTGTTGTTGTTGCCACAAGTGATAAATCTGCTCTTGTCAGAATTAAGGGTGCATATCTCGGAACGACAATTGCAGAATACTTTCGTGATCTTGGAATGGATGTAGTGCTTATGATGGATTCAGTAACACGATTTGCAATGGCACAAAGAGAAATCGGATTGACAATTGGTGAACCGCCAACTACAAAAGGTTATACTCCCTCTGTTTTTGCAGCACTGCCTAAATTATTAGAACGAGCAGGCACAACTGATTCCGGATCAATTACCGGTTTGTATGCTGTGTTAGTAGATGGTGATGATATGACTGAGCCAATAGCAGATGCAGTAAGATCAATTCTGGATGGGCATATAGTATTATCCCGTAAGCTCGCAAACAGCGGGCAGTTTCCCGCAGTTGATCCGCTTCAAAGTGTAAGCAGGGTAATGCCTGATATAATTACCAAACAACACCGCGACAGAACAATAGTGTTTAATGAAATTCTTGCAAGTTATAGAGAAGCTGAAGACCTTATTAACATTGGTGCTTATGTAAAGGGAAGCAATCCGCAGATTGATCATGCATTGAATAAAATCGGACAGATAAAAACATTTTTAAAGCAGGATATTTTTGAATCATCAGATTATAAGTCAACTTTAAAACGATTATCAGAAATAATAGAAGTGTAAAATAAACGATGTCAAAATTCAAATTTAAATTCGAATCAGTAAAAAATGTTAAAGAAGCTTTTGAAAAAAAAGCGCAGAAGGAATTAGCACAGATTGACTTGTTTATTTCAAAGCATGAAGACATTAAACAGAAATTAATAGATGAAATAAACGAGCTTAGAAAATCTGCATATAAAAGAAAAATGAATATAAGCGAACTTCAGTTTTTAGGCGGATATGATTCTGTGTTGCGCCAACAGGTAGATATGCAGACCGAAGTAATTAAACAGCTTGAGAAAAAGCGTGCAAAGAAAATTGAAGAAGTAATAGTGAAATCAAAAGAGAAAAAAATGCTGAATCAGTTAGAGGAAACTCATAAAGAAAATTTTATTAAGGAAGAAAATTCCATTGAGATGAAATACTTTGATGAGATTGCGGTTCAGAATTTTAACAGGGTGAAGAAATGAAACAGGGAATGTTGTACGGAGGTACATTTTTATTTGCATTTGTAATAGTAACCGGGTTATTGATTTATCTGAACTCATCTTATGAAAATATCTTCCAGTTTAACTTTGGACCTAAACAAGCAGCACAATTAAAGGATTCAACTTTTGCATTGCCAAATAAATCAGTTGAAGAAGAAATTCATAAAGATTCAAGCATAGTTAAAAATAGTGTGCTGCTCTCAGGCATTGGTGAACTTGAGAGTAATGATTCGGTTAACGCTGTATTAAATTCTGATTCCAGAAATATTTTGTCACAATATCCCAATGAAACCAAAACAGTTAAAAAAGACAAAGAACAAAATATTTCTGTAACCGAGCCATTGCCTCAATTGAATGAGAATACTCAACTAAACAAAGATTTTTCTAATAATAGTGAATACAAAGACTGGATTCAGAAAGTAACCAGAATTTATTCTGCAATGGAACCTAGAAAGTCGGCTAAAATAATTCAGACTTATTCCGATAATGTAGCAAGAGATATTTTATATAATATGAATAAGAAGACAGCAGCGAAGGTTGTCTCTGAATTTAGCCCGGAAACAGCAAACAGGATTTTTAGGTTTGAATAATGTTCATTAATTCTATTTTTTTACCCAAAACTTTATCTGATCAGAAATTGACTGATGCAGCTTGATAATAGTATTGGAAACTTTTCTCATCTATTTTCAAATGTATTCAGATTTGTTAGAGAAGGACATGAAAACTCCTCTCCAATTCAATTATTTCAATCTGAAGAATCATTGACAGAAAATCCGCAAAATGAATTATTAAAAGTTTCGTTATTGGCTGACAATAAGATTATTAGAGAAAATTCCAGCATTTCAACGATTGTCTCACTGTTTGTGTCTCAGTTCAGGCCTGGGGAAAAAGCGCCGCAAATTATAGAAAACAGTAAAATAAAAACATCTGAGCATACACCGAAATATTTTTCAATGAGTAAAGATGATTTAGTAAAAGAAATAAAAAACCTTTTTGATTCATTGGATGATATTGATGTGAGTCAATCTGGAAATGCTGAGATATTATTATTAGCAAGTGGAATTTCTATTCCGCTAAATAATGATAAATCCGCTTATAGTGAAACTGAAAACCTGATAGTAAATCAAATTAACAGTAAAAGTGATTTTAAAATATCAATCCAGGTCGGGAATCAAAAACTTACAATTGATGTTGAACCAATAATTGAAGCGAAAAGTTTATCAGTTTATCCGGTGGAAATTATTACTGAAGATCCGGATTCTGATACGAACGGGATTCTTCAATTAGAATCAAAAGAAACTAATTTAAATCAAATTAGTCAGAATAATGCAAAAACAGGAAGTGCGTTGCAGCCCCAATTACAGGACTTAAAGCACACTTCGGATAATTTGAATAAATATTCTGACATCAGCTCTTCGCAGATACCAAAATCAGAAAATGATCATATAATTAATAAAAATAATGATGTATCGGGTAATGATCAGATTGGTGAGCAGAACCAGATAACTTTAAAAGACAATAACAAAATATTTATTCCTGACTCTATTAAACAAAACAACGATAACGGATTTTCAGCTAAAGATGTTTCTGCATCGTTAGATATGGTTAAACCTTTACAGTCTGATGATAAATCAGACAAGTTAAACCCGCAGGTAACTAATCATAATGATGACAAAGTAATTATTAAGTCAGATCAAAAAGTTAAATCAGATTTTATTAACACTGCCTCAGAAGATGAAAGAAATGAACTTAATAATCTTTCAGAAAAAACTGATCTGAAAGAAATTAAAATTGATACTCAGAAATTTGTTAAAAATAACGCCAGCAGTTACAGAGCAGATCAGGAGATAAAGCAGAATTCTGATTTTAAAACAACAGAATTCAAAGCAGCAGATAAAACTGTAAATCAAACTGAGATAAAACTAAAATCTTCACCGGCGATTATTAGTTCCGCCAAGCCTGAAAATGATAATAAGATTTTATTGCAGCAGGAACTGGCAACTAAAGAAAACATTGATTTGGTTAAACCGGAATCATCAATTAAAACTGAAGTAATTAATAAGCTAAAGACTGAAACAACTGTTGATCAGAAAACAATAGTTAATAAGTCTGATACTGCTCAATTACAAGAAACGGAAGAAATAACTGCTAAGCAAAATAAAATTGATATAAGAATTCTAAGTGATAAAGCAGATCAACCACAGCAAATATCTTCTGTTGTCAAAGAGAATACCCAACACACAGAGAAGCCATCAAACATAAAAGAGAAGCTGAGTACTGAAGCTAAGGATCAAGATCAAGAAGTTGGTGTTGATCTTACCAAAGGAAAGAACACAAAAACTACTGAGTTAAAAACGGTTCCAAATGAAAATGAAAGCAATCACATAAAAATTGATTATCGTGAACGCAGAGTTTATTCGCAGATACCAAAGCTTAAAATATTAAGTGATGATAGCACATCAGATAATATTGAACACAGAAAACTGCCATCAGAATCAGTTGTAAAAGAAAGCATTAAGAATACAGATGAAGTTGGAAAGCAAGCTCCAAACACTTCTGAAATCAGGCAGAAAGATGGGAAACAGGTTTGGGTTAAAGTAAGTGTAGAAAAGAATGAAACAGAATTTTCATCTGAATTGAAGCAGACAAATAATGTCCAGAACAAAATTACAATTGATGCGAAGGAAGTAAAAAAAGAATTCTCAGCAAATAGTAATCAGGATTATGAATCACAGAAGAATCCGCAGCCAAAGCAAGAAATAAATTCTGTCGAAAAAGTTCAAGACACAGAAGGCAGTGAAAATTTGAAGCTTGGCAAATCATCAATTCAAAATGATGTTATATCGCAAATAAAGCCGGAACAGAAAACAGAGCAATTGCACTTCAAATCAGAACTTAACAGTGAGAACATAAAACATAATACCAGAACTGCCGGGATGATAGAAAAAATTAAAGTGATTTCATCAAGCGAAATGGTTAAAGAAGTTTATAAAGTAATTGAAAATAATGAAAAGCAATCGGTTGTATTAAAGTTAGTTCCCAAGGAGCTTGGTGCTATAAAGGTTACACTTGATACAATTGATAATGCTTTAACCGCAAAGGTTGAAGTTGAAAATGAAAGCGTTGGGCAGGTTATCAGAAATAATGTTGAGCAATTAAGACAAAACCTACTTCAAAGCGGTGTTCAGGTTAATTCGATTAGCATTTCATATAACTCTTCTCAGCAAAAGCAGCATGGATTCAATAACCAGAAAAGGAAGAACAATCTTTATCAGCAGGAAGATAGTATTGAAGAAGTTGAAGAAGCAGTTATCATAAAAAAAATGGGTTATAATACTTACGAATATTTAGCATAGGTGATAAAATGTACGATGGAGTATCAGGTGTAAACAGCGGATATGGTACCGGAAGCTTAGCCGGGAAAACTTCAATGGGAAAAGAAGATTTCTTAAAGCTTATGCTGGCTCAGTTAAAGAATCAGGATCCATTAAGCCCGATGGAAGGAACAGAGTTTGCTGCACAATTAGCACAGTTTACTTCACTTGAGCAGTTAATAAATCTGAACAAGGCAATGGATACAAGCATTAATGCGGATTATTTCTTATCCCAATCTATTAACAATACGCTTGCAGCAACATTGATTGGAAAAGAAGTTAAACTTAATGTGAACAGTTTCCAGAATACCGGTGCAGAAAATGTTACCTTAGGATATAATTTAAGTACAAAAGCAAGCAGTTGTTCGGTTAAAATTTACAATGAAAGCGGAAAGTTGGTCAAAACAATTGAACCAGCACCAAAAAATTCAGGTGACAATAAACTTATTTGGGATTTTTACGATAATGACGGCAATAAGGTACCCGAAGGTAAATACACCTTTAAGGTAGAGGCAAAAGATTCAAAAGATAATCTGATATCATACTCAGATTTTGTTCTTGGTAAAATTGATGGAGTAAAGTTCACCGAAATGGGCACTATGCTGGTTGTTGGCGGTGCTAACTATTACTTATCGGATATTATGGAAATTTATAACCCTAACGAAGGATAAAAAGTATGCCGGAAATTAATGGAATAAGTGTTCCGTTTATTCCCATTGGCGATTACAACGGAACGACCCCAAGGATCAAAGGATCCAAGGATAGTTTTGAAGCGATCTTCCAGAAAGAGCTTGAGAAAGTTAAGTTCTCATCACACGCTCTTAAAAGACTGGAAGAAAGAAACATCGAGCTAAGTGATGCTGAGATGCTGAAAATAAATACTGCTGTTGATAAAGCAGAATTAAAAGGAGCAAAGGATTCACTTGTTATGATGAATGAAACAGCTTTCATAGTCAATATTCCAAACAGAACTGTAGTTACTGCTTTGCCGATTGCAGAGAGTAAGGAAAATGTTTTTACGAATATTGATAGTGTAGTTTTTGCAGTTTAGAAATTAAATAATAATTAACTATGGGCGGGACCTTTTAAGGACGCCCGGTTCAACTGACTGACTGAAGTTGAACGATTAGAAATAAAAACCTTAGGAGGTTAAAATGTCTCTTATAAATTCTCTCTTCTCCGGTGTTTCCGGACTTCGTAACCATCAGGCAATGATGGACGTTATAAGCAATAATATTGCTAACGTAAATACAATAGGTTACAAAGGTTCACGCGTTACCTTTAGTGACACGTTTAATAAAGTTATCCGTTACGGTTCTAATCCTACTGAAACCGGCGGCGGAACCAATACCTTTCAGATTGGTCTTGGTATGAAAATGAATTCAGTTGACCGCAACTGGACTCAAGGCACATTTGAAGGAACAGGAACAACTACAGACCTCGCCTTACAAGGGAAAGGATTATTCGTTTTAGAAAATAACGGCGAAAGATTTTACTCAAGAGCCGGTGCATTTATTTTTGATGCTGCCGGAAGATTGGTAAACAGCCAGAACGGTGCAATAGTTCAGGGTAAAGTTGCAAATGATGAAGGGCAAATTCCTCCGGGAAATTATCTTGAAGATATTATTATTGATTCTAACTTAAGATTGCCTGCCGTTGCAACCACAGATATTTCCTGGGGCGGTAATTTGGACAGCTCTTCAAGTATGACAAGATCTGAATTATATCTGCAAACTGGTAATATCAATTCAGCTATGTTAGTTGGTGATTCAATTACTGATTCGAATACTATTTATGATGAAAACGGAAATGCTTATACTTTTCAGGTAACTTATACTAAAACCGCAGCAGATACTTATGATATGCAGTATCAATTATTAGATTCAAACGGTACTGCAGTAGTTGGACCAACAACTGCTGTAGTTGTATTTGATCCGGCAACCGGTGATATGTTAACAATAAACGGTGCTGCGCCCGCCCCGATTGGAATTACAAATGCAACTTTAGGAATTAATTTTTCTTTCGATCCTACTGCTGTTACGCAAGAAGCAAATTCAAATTCATTAGCTTCTAATGTTGATGATAACCGGGACCCAACCATCGTAACCGGCTCAGTAACTATTTTTGATTCGTTAGGTTCAGCTCATACATTAACATTAAAGTTTACAAAGACATCCAATAATAACTGGAACTGGAGCTGCAGTATTCCTGCTGCAGATGGTACTTTATCAGGCAATACCGGAACGATTTCATTTAATCCTGATGGTTCTATAAATGCAATTTCACCTAATCCTCCTGTTGTAACCTTTACCCCAACAGGCGGTGCAAGTTCACAGAATATAGTATTAAATCTCGGTGATAACTTTTCTGGA
This sequence comes from Ignavibacteriota bacterium, assembly GCA_013285425.1. GTDB lineage: Bacteria > Bacteroidota > Ignavibacteria > Ignavibacteriales > Ignavibacteriaceae > IGN3. The sequence goes on along the minus strand of CP053447.1, from coordinate 2,691,909 downwards.
GTTACACAAACTTCTTCAAGTTCGGTTGTATCAGCATTAACACAAAACGGTTCATCTGCTGCTTCCTTATCAAACATCAATATTGACCAGTATGGTTATATTGTTGGTGTGTTCTCGAACGGACAATCAAGACAGCTTGCACAGATACTGCTCGCAACATTTCCGAACTTAAATGGATTGATAAGTATTGGTGATAATATGTTTACAGTTTCTGCAAATACCGGTGATGCGTTGATCGGTGCACCTGGTGAATCAACCGGGACAACAATTCAATCCGGCGCTCTCGAACAATCGAACGTAGATCTTTCTGAAGAGTTCACAAGAATGATTGTATCTCAAAGAGGATTTCAGGCAAGTGCAAGAATTGTAACTGTATCAGACACTTTATTACAGGAAATAACAAACTTAGTAAGATAGTATAAGAGATATAGTAGTTAATAAAGGGAGCAGTAAAAGCTCCCTTTTTTATTTTAATAGTGTTTGAAAACAGACAATGCTTGAATTAGTCTGTAAAAAAAATCCCTCTGGTTTTTCTACACTCAGAGGGATAAGATTAAGGTCTATAGTTACTTGATTAAAATCATTTTCTTAATATCCTGAAATTTCTGACCGTTAACTCCGTTTGCAGTAATTTTATAAAAATAAATTCCGCTGGTTAAATGTTTCCTTCCATTATTCATTGCATTCCAATTAACAGAATGATTACCTGCTGTCATCTGCTCATCTAATAGTGTTATTAACTCTTGTCCTAAGATATTATAGATAACGAGTTTTACATCTGATTCAACAGGGAGTGAAAAATTAATTGTTGTAGATGGATTGAAGGGATTTGGATAATTCTGACTTAGAACAAAGTCAGCGGGTAAAATTTCATTGTTCTGATTTTCATCTATATCAGTAGTAAACTGATCAAGATAAGCCAGACTTAATATATGCTTCATTCCAACCGAACCAATTACAGAGCCAGCACCAGTTGAAGTATTAATACTTATAATATCATTCAGCTCCGAAGCTGATCCAATTACACCGTAAAGATTATTGTTCTCATCAAAAACGATATCATTAGTTTGTTTACCAAGCCCGGTATGACCAACAATTGTTGTATCACCGGTTGAAATATTAACTTTAAATATTGCATCTTTGTTGGGGAGATTAGGAGCGCGGGATGTTGCCCAAAGTTCATTGGTTACCGGATTAAAAGTTATGCCCAGATATGAACCTGTTGCGTTTACCAGAAAAGTTGATGAACCGTTTGTTATATCAAGTGTGTACAAGTCACCTGTTCTTGTTATTCCATATAAAACTCCGGCAGTATCGAATGCGATTGACGTCATTGAAGGGATATTAAATGTAAACATATGATATGCATTTCCGGTTGCTGCATTTAATTTTAGCAGCTTAGCAAAAGCTGTCTCAGAAATGATTCCATATAATTTACCATCAAGCGGATTTATCGAAACACTTTTAACTTCATCAAATAAAGTTGGACCAATAACAGTACCGGCACCGGTATTTGAATTAACTGTTAATAGATTTCCGCTGTTCTGAACTCCCGAAGAAGCATAAATCGTTTTTTCTGTAATAGTGCTGATAGCATAACTGGTTCCGGTTACATTTATACCACTGAATTCTGTATCATTTGAATTAACAGGGTACCCCTCATTAAAAATCCCTGTTGAAGAAGGAGAGAATTGGAATTCTAATATAACAGAATCCAGAGAGGGAATAGTAACTGGGAATGAAAATGAAGATACAAAATCAAAATCTCCGAAGCTTGACGGAATATCATTTATTATAAGATTCTGAGTTCCATAATTTGCAATACTTACTGTTTTAATATTACTGTTAGTCCCTTCTTCCACTGCACCAAAATCAATTAAATCAGAATTTACAAATGCAAAAACTCCGGGACGCAATCCTATTGCAAAGTCACCGATCATTAGATTGCCATTTTTATGAATATTTCTGACTGAAACGAAAGTATTTTGTAAAGCATAATCTTTACTGTTTGGGTTTGTATTCCAATCAAAACTTTTGTTGTTTGTAGAACCAGGAAATGGATCGCCTGCATCTCCCCGGTTTTGGTTATTATTCAGATTTCGTAAACCATCTGCCTGTTCAAGGTCAACCAGATAACGATTTTCATTTTGATTGTTGTTTTGTGATTCATCTACATGATAAATTAAAAAACCAGAATTCGGAAGATTAATATCAAATCCTATTTTCTGTCTGTTCTCAACTAAAAAATATTGATTTGTGATAGCACTGTTGCGCCACATCCGGTAAACAACCGGATTTTGCTCGACATTGGGAACTGAAAGTGAATCCTGATACGAAGTAAAATTAATTGGTGTTATCCAGCCAAGCTTAATCTTGCACCAGGCGCTCATTTGGGATGGAGTTTGTGGTGAAGAGCCATTTCCTCCCCATGCACCGCCAGCCATAAGACACCAGTTTCCTACACCTTCCGAAGAATAGTCTGTATCGTATAAATCAGGTAATCCGAAAATGTGTCCATATTCATGAGCAAATACGCCAATTTCAATAAGTGACCCGCTGCTGTTATTTCCGCCATTACGTTCCGGCATAATTGCATAATCTCCATCTACAATAACATTCTTGCCTGAAACCGGGTCAATGTCATTTGTTGTAAAAGCCTGATTGCTGTAATTCTTGAAGTTCCATCTATGCGACCAGATATTACTTGCACCTGCTTCTGCACCGGCACCGGAATGGACAATAGCAATAAAACCGATATGCGGCTTTCCTGAACCATCATAATACTGAATGTAGTCAGCAAAATTCAGGGTCGGATCAGCAGCTTGAAGCAATTCCCAAACGAAACGAGGTCCGCCATTTATTCCCAAACCGTTATTGGAACCAACATAGTCTTCAAGTGTACGTGGTAATGTGTACCAGCCTTTTGCATCACCTGTAAAAAGAAGCTGATCGTAAGAAATTTCTTGATAAAAATCAGTAATAGTTCCCGTAGGATTTGGTCCGTCATATAACTTAGATTGGAATTCCTGTTGAGTAAAATAGCCTGAAAGATTTGTGTATTGTCCCAACAATGTAAGAGCATTTACAGTATCAGTTGCTAATGTAGATTCCGGTAATAATCCTTGTGCAACTTTTTCTCTCAATAGTTTTCTCTCCTGAAACTTTTCTGCATAAAATCCTTTTGAATATTCCTTTTGAATCATTTTTTGAAATTCTTTTACATGTGAAGGAACCGTAACACCTTTTTGAGGTGAAACTTGTGCAATAGAATTTGTAAAGAAAAGTATAGATAAAATCAGTGCTGCACTAAAAATATTTTTATTCAAGTTATCCTCTTATGAATTAGTTAGATGATAAATTTTTGTGTGAAAAGTTAAATATTAGAAGTTTATGATACAATAAAAATTGTCAGACTTTATAAAAAATAAACCGATCCACTTTATCTCTTAATTGAGTATTAGGATTCAATATCTGCAAGAGTATTTATCAAACAAGTAGAATTGAAATAAAATATAATTGCTCAGGAGGTTTTCTTTTGTAATGTGATTTTAAGATCATTCTAAACTCTGATTTAACATAATGTTTGTGAATTATTCATTCATCATTTTACTCATCTGAACAATATTAACCACTTAAAGCTTTTAATAATTAAAATTTTATCGATTTCTGTCAAAATAGTTAATGGCATATCGGTTGTAAAAAGATAATCACTATGGCAGAAGAAAAAACAAATATTGTCCCAGAATTAATTAAAACAAATAAATCATCATCAATGTTCAAACCAAAAGTTTTATTAATCGGTTTACCGGTATTTATTGTACAATTAGTAGCAGTTTATTTTATTACCGCTAATATATTGCTTTCAAGTTATAGCAAATCTGCTTCCGAAACAAATGATGAAAGCAATGTGAATAAGAACGAACAAACTAAACAAGAAAGTCCGGGTAAAGAAGGCGAACGCGATCTAAGTAAAAATGCAGCAGGACTCATTTATTCATTAGATGATTTGATAGTAAATCCTGCAAATACAAATGGAAAAATGCTGCTGCTTGCCAGTGTTGGTCTTTCTGTTGAAACTGAAGAATCCAAAAAGATGCTCGAAGAAAAACAGGTAATAGTTAAAGATGCTGTTATAAGTGTTTTGTCGGGCAAAAATGTTAATCAGCTTGGAAGCGCAACTTACAGGGATACACTAAAGACTGAGATATTAAAAAGTCTAACCGTGCAGTTACCCGGTTCAAAAGTTAATAACATTTATTTCAGCAAATTCATAATCCAATAAGAATTAAATATGTCTGAAGTTTTATCACAATCCGAAATAGATGCGCTGCTTAAGAGCGGCGGTGAAGCACTTCCGCAAATACAGGTAGAAGAGGAAATAATTCCTTATGATTTCAGATTACCTAACAGAATATCAAAAACTCAGTTAAGGACAATCAGAAATATTCACGAAAACTTTGCGGAAAGCTTAAGTTCGTTTTTAGTTACAAAACTTCAAACAGTTGTAAATATCAAAGTTAACAGTATTGATCAGATATATTATTCGGAGTATGTACTTTCAGTATCTAATCCGGCATGTCTTTATACTTTTCATATAAAAAATACAGATATAAAGGGAATACTTGAACTCAATACAGATTTAGCTTTAACGCTTGTGGATAGGCTTCTCGGCGGTAATGGGTCAAGTAAAAAGCAAAGCAATAATATTACGCTGATAGAACAAAAAGTATTGAGTGTTATTGTTGAAAAAGTTATGGGTGATCTTAAAAGAACATGGCAGATAATTGAGAACATGGAATTTATTGTTGATCATTTTGAACCGGATATAGATTTTGTTCAATTAACTTCGCCGAACGAATCAGTATTATTGATTTCATTCGAGTTTTCATTTGGTGAAGAATCACATTTGATGAACATTTGTTTTGCAACTTTTGCTTTTGATGCAATACTGGCAAAGATGTCATCACAAAAATTATCTTCATCAATGTCATCAAGAAATCAGGGTAAACCTACAAAAGAATTAATCAGCAGGCATTTAAATCAGACTAATGTGCCGGTTACTGTAGAGCTTGGAACATCAACAATTTCGATCAAAGAGCTGGCTGATCTTAAAAAAGGTGACGTAATAGTACTGGAAAATAAAATCCATGATGAACATATCATAAAAGTTTATAACAAAGTTTTGTTTCTTGGGCATCCCGGAATTTCTAATAATCATAAAGCAATTAAGATCACAAAAAGTTTAATAGGAAAAAATTCACTCTAAGGAAAGTTTGCTATGGAAGAAATATTTAAGCAAAACGCAGAAAATCAAAACAGCAGCCAAAATGTACGAAACACCAAAGTAATTAGTGAAGCTGAACTTCCTGAATTTGAAGAATCAAGATTCAGCGGTAATGATTCGATGGAAAAATTAAACTTTCTAAAAGATCTGCAGTTGAGTATTTATATTGAGTTGGGCAGAACTCAGATGCAAATTAAAGAAATACTTGAGCTTGAAAGGGGTTATGTTATCGAACTTGATAAACTTGCAAGCGAACCGGTTGATATCTTTGTTAATAACAAGAAAATTGCTGAAGGTGAAGTTGTAGTAATCGATAAACATTTTGGTATTAGAATAGTTAATCTTGTTGATGTTAACAGCCGCTTAAAAGGACTTTGATAATGTCTTTTTTCGATATTGTTAAACTCATATTCCCGCTCTTAATAATAAGCCTGATGCTATACGGCTTACTTCTTTTTGTCAAGAAGTATTCATTCAAACGCGGTGGAAAATCTTTACAGAATATTAAAGTATTAAGCAATCAAATGATTATGCCGAAAAAGTTCTTATCTGTTGTGCGCGTTAAGGATAAACTTTTGATTCTTGGTATAAGCGAGAATAATATAAATCTGCTTAAAGAGATTAATGCAGAAGAATCGGATATGATGGAAGAAACTAATGCAGCTCATAATCAGGGATTTGCCGACTTGTTCAGAAAATATATTAACAAATGAAATTAAAAAATTTTATAACAGTAATTTTTATCCTTTTTGTATTTGCCTCGGCATTAAATGCACAGCAAACACAAAGTTTATCATTTCCTTTACCCAAAGTTGATATACAGGTAGGGAATTCTAATAACGGACAGGATGTATCAGTAACATTGCAGATATTGTTGTTGATGACCATTCTTGCGTTGGCGCCGTCAATCATGATAATGACAACCGCATATTTAAGAATTATAATTGTGTTCCATTTCCTTAAAAGTGCACTCGGAACCCAGCAAATGCCTCCGGGACAACTATTAGCCGGTGTTGCACTTTTTATTACTTTTTTTGTGATGGCGCCGACGTGGAATAAAGTTAATGAAGATGCTCTTAAACCTTTGATGGATGAAAAAATAACAACTGAAGAAGCTTATAACAAAGGTATTGAACCAATAAGAGAATTTATGTTCAAACATGTAAGAGATGAAGACCTTGGTTTGTTTATATCACTTGCCAATATGACCCGTCCGAACAACCGGACTGAATTACCAACTTACATTGTTATTCCTGCATTTGTATTAAGCGAACTTAGAACCGGATTTATAATCGGATTCTTTTTATTTATTCCATTCTTAATGGTTGATATGATAATTGCAAGCATACTTATGTCTATGGGTATGATGATGGTTCCGCCAATGCTTGTATCGCTTCCATTCAAAATACTTTTATTCATTCTTGTTGATGGGTGGAATTTAATAGTTGGATCAGTAGTAAGGAGTTTTGGATGACGGAAGAATTACTTGTTGAGATTTTGAAAGATGCATTTACAAATGCCTTTATTATTTTATTACCAATACTTGCTGTTGCAATGATTGTTGGAATTATAGTTTCAATATTTCAGGCAGTTACATCAATACAGGAAATGACGTTAACATTTGTGCCGAAAATATTTTTAACCGTTCTTACGGTGGTTGTACTGCTTCCATGGATTATTGACAGGCTTACAACATTTACTGAAAAATACTTTACAATGTTTATCACTCTGATAAGATAGCGATGTTTGGAATAATAGATTTTATAATAGTATTTCTAATCTTTGTAAGAATATCCACCGCATTAATTGCAAGTCCGGTATTTGGCAGCAGATCAGTGCCTGCATTACCGAAAATATTTCTTTCACTTGTAATTGCCTATGTTGTTTATTTAACAATAGATAGAAATGCAATAGCTTCTGTTCCATCGGGCTGGATGCTGGTAATACTTTCTTTTAAAGAGGCGATTACAGGATTAATAATCGGATTTATGCTTCAGTTTGTTTTCTGGGGAGTTTCGTATGCCGGAACATTAATCGGTTTTGATATGGGATTAACTATGGCTGAAGTTTTTAATCCAAGCTCTGATGAAAGCGGAAATGTTGTCGGTGAATTTTTATACTATGGAGCTTTGATGATCTTCTTTCTGATAAACGGACATCATTACATAATAAGTTCATTAAAACATTCCTTTTCAGTAGTGCCGCTTGGCAAGTTTGTAATTAGCAAACCTGTTTTTGATTTGATAATTATCTATTCCGCATCAGTTTTTATTATTGCAGTTAAGATCGCCTCTCCGATAATAGTTTCTTTTTTTCTTGTACATATTGGAGAGGGAATTGTTGCCCGGATCATTCCCCAGATGCAGGTATTTTTTGTTACTCAACCATTGAAGGTTGGTATAGGTGTAGCAATGTTGGCTGCTATAACACCGTTGTACCTTTATGTTATCAAAAATCTTCTGCAGGATTATGAAAACAAATTATACAGCTTGATTGCTGCAATGGGGGCTTAATAATGGCTGAGCACGATGGCAAAGAAAAAACCGAACAACCGACCGGTAAGAAATTAAGCGATGCAAGAGACAGAGGACAGGTTGCTAAAAGCCGTGAAGTAAGTTCATTAGCAGTTTTTTCAACAGGATTTATTGTTCTTTATTTGTTTCAGGGATTTATAGGCGGAAGAATCAAAACTTTTACAGTTTCAATATTTGATTCGCTTGATACATTCCCAAACAGGCTTGCAATGATATCTACTTTTATGACCGATTGGTACATATTCTTTGCAATTACACTCGCTCCTGTAGTTGTTGGTTTGATTGTAGTAATATTTGCTGCTAATATTTCGCAGGTGGGTATTAAGCTAAGTCCCAAAGCACTTAGTATTAAATTTGATAAGCTCAATGTTGTAAATGGAGTAAAAAATCTTATCTCCGCTAAGTCCTTTTTTGAGCTGATTAAATCAATTGTTAAGCTAATAATTACGGGCGGATTCCTTTATTATGTACTGGAAGACCTTATCTCATCTGCAACTCAGCTTGAATCATTCAGCATAAATGAGATATTGATATTTATGCTTGATGCAGCGTTTGATCTTATCTGGAAAATAGGACTGGTATATTTATTAATTGCAGCGGCTGACTTTGCATGGGAAAAATATAAGTTCAGAAAAAGTATGATGATGACCAAAGAAGAAGTTAAAGAAGAATGGAAACAGACTGAAGGTGATCCGCAGGTAAAATCAAGAATAAAGAAACTGATGTACGAAGCTTCAAAACGAAGAATGATGAGAGACCTGCCTACTGCTGATGTTGTAATTACAAACCCTACTCATTATGCGGTTGCATTAAAATATGATATGACTAAAGATGCGGCACCTGCTGTAATTGCAAAAGGTGTTGATGAGCTGGCACAGAAAATTAAAGAGGTTGCAAAAAAACATGATATCCCGATTCAGGAAAACAAAGAATTAGCACGAGCTTTGTATAAAATGTGCGATATCGGTGAACGGATACCATCTTCTTTATTTAAAGCAGTGGCAGAAGTTTTAGCTTATGTTTACAATCTTAAAAAATCTAAAAAGAAATCTATCGTTTAATTTATTATGAAATTTTTCGGCAGAAATACAGATATAGTTTTAGCATTTGGATTAATACTAATGCTTGGCTTAATGCTTATTCCGCTTCCTCCGGGATTTCTGGATTTCTTTTTGGCACTAAGCATAACTATCTCAGTTTTAATATTTGTTGTCTCTTTGTTTATTCAGTCACCGCTGGATATTTCAATATTTCCGGGTTTGCTTCTTATTTCAACACTTTTCAGACTTGCACTTAATATCAGCTCAACAAGATTGATTTTAATTGATGGGTATGCCGGAAAGGTAATTGAAACTTTCGGACAGTTTGTTGTAAGCGGCAATTATGTAGTTGGATTTATAATATTCATAATTCTGCTCATCGTTCAGTTTATAGTTATTGTAAAAGGTTCCGGTCGTATTTCAGAAGTTGCAGCCAGATTTACACTTGATGCAATGCCTGGTAAACAGATGGCTATTGATGCTGACCTTAATACAGGATTAATAACTGAAGCAGAAGCAAGAAAACGCAGGGATAATATTGCACGCGAAGCTGAGTTTTATGGTGCAATGGATGGAGCCGGTAAGTTTGTTAAAGGAGATGCAATTGCCGGACTAATTATAAATGTTATTAATATCATCGGTGGTTTTATTATCGGTATTGGTCAGCGCGGATTGGAAATAACTGATGCTCTGCAGCAATATACTATTTTAACAATCGGCGATGGATTAGTTACACAGATCCCTGCTCTATTAATTGCAACTGCTGCGGGTATGGTGGTAACAAGAAGTGCTGCCGGTACCTCGCTTGATTCACAAATCAAATTACAGTTACTTGCAAATCCAAGAGTGTTAGGTATTGTAGCAACTACTGTGGTGGTATTTTCTTTTTTACCCGGAATGCCGACTATTCCTTTTATTATGATTGGAGTAACTCTTGGTGTTACTTCGTTTATTAAAAACAAGCAAAAAGCAAGCGAAGCAACTGTAATTGAAGATGAAATTAGCAGTCCTGAAAAAGGTGAAGAAGTTGTTGAGCAGTATTTACAAGTAGATCCGATTGAAATTGAAATTGGCTATGGTCTAATCAGTCTTGTTGATGAATCGCAGGGAGGAAATTTATTTAATAAAATCTCTACTACAAGAAAATTTATTGCACTTGAATTTGGTGTTTTGATTCCTCCTGTAAGAGTAAGAGATAATTTACAGCTATCACCGAATGAATATATAATAAAAATAAAAGGAAACATTGCTTCAACCTTCGAGATACATCCCGATAGATTTCTTGCAATGAATCCCGGCGAAATTGAAGATAAGATTGATGGAATACCTACTAAAGATCCTGCCTTTGGATTGCAGAGTTACTGGGTAACACGCGAAGAGAAAGACAGGGCGGAGTTGTTAGGATTTACTGTTGTTGATGCTATATCAGTTCTTTCAACACATTTGCAGGAAACTCTTAAAGAAAACTTTGATAAAATTTTAAGCAGACAAGCAGTTAAACAGCTTCTTGAGAATCTCAAAAAAGATTATCCTGCAGTTATTGAAGATATATCTGCCGATGTTCTTCCGCTTGGAACAATACAAAAAGTACTGCAGAATTTATTGAAAGAATTAATACCGATTAAGGACCTTGTCCAGATTATTGAAGCATTGATTGATTACTCAAAAGTTACAAAGAATATTGATGTATTAACTGAATATGTGCGTCATTCACTTAATAATACTATTGCAAATCTTTTTAAAGACGGAAACGGAATTATTCACGCGGCTGCAATAAGTGAAAAACTCGAAGCGTATATAACAGCGTCTTTTCAAAATCAAAAAGATGCTGTGCAGACACTTGGATTGAATCCGGTGATGCTGTCTGATCTTAAAAATAAAATGCAGCTAATTGTAAATAAATTTGATTCACTCGGTTATAAACCGATCTTTATTACATCTGCTACGATACGACCATATTTTTACAGACTCATTAATTCATCATTTCCCACTGTTGCAGTTTTATCTTATACAGAACTTCCTTCACAAATTGAAATAGAATTTATTGATAACCTGGAGCTAACAAATGCATATTAAAAAATACAGAGCATCCTCTCTTAAAGAAGCAACTCAATTGATGAAAGATGAACTTGGAACCGAAGCGCTGATTCTTGGAACACGAATCGTTCCTGATGAAAATGATAAGAGATTGAAACTCTATGAAATTACTGCCGGCTATGACAAATTTGAAGTTTCAGCCGAAACAAAAGAAAAGGCTGTAAAACAAAATCTCTCAAAGGATATTTCTTTTGCTGATGAAATGAAGAGAATGTCTGAACATATTTATCAACAGAAAAATGCACAGAAAAATAAATCAAAGGAAAATAAAATCAGCAGCACTTATAAAGTAGCTGATAAAGTAAAATCAAATGAAAGTAAATCAGAAAATGATGCTGATTCGGATAACAGACTGAAAGAGATTGTAAAGAATCTTACTGAAAAGGAAGTTCATAAAACCGTAGTCGTATCAATAATGGATCAGTTAAAAAAGTATAAAAGCTTTTTAACAAAGGATAATCTTGAAAATTATGTGCAGACATGTCTTAGCTCCTTAATACTTACCAAAACGTTAGACCTGAATATTAAAAAGCAGCATAAAGTTATTGCACTTGTTGGTCCAACCGGAGTTGGAAAAACAACAACCATTGCCAAACTTGCATTGATAGCCAAGATAATTCATAAACTTGATGTCGGTTTAATTTCCATTGATACATACAGACTCGGTGCAGTTGATCAGTTAAAAAGTTTTGCAGATGTAAGCCATACGGATTTTTTAGTTGCATATCATGCTTCTGAAATGCCGGCATTGATGAAGAAGTTTGCAAAAAAAGATATTGTATTCATTGATACGGTAGGTCGTAATCAGAAGAACGAAGCGCAGTTAAAATCCAATCTTGATTTTCTTTCCACTGTAAAAGTTGATGAAACATTTCTTGTTTTATCCGCAACCAGTTCGACAAGAAACCTTGTTGAGATTGCAAAAAAATTCAAGTTGTTTAATTACAGCTCATTTATATTCAGTAAGATAGATGAAGCTGTTGTTCATGGCAGCATTATAAATCTTATAACAAAGACTGCAACTCCCGTATCGTTTTTAACAAACGGACAAACTATTCCAGATGATATAATCTCAGCCGATAAAGATTATCTCGCAAATTTAATATTTACAAGTCAAGTAAGATCGTGACCGGACAGTTAGACAGAATAATTGAACTTGATAAGCTGTATAATAAAAGTCATAAAAGTTCTGCATTAAAAAAAATTGCTATTGCTTCGGGTAAAGGCGGTACAGGTAAGACCTTTTTTGCTGCTAATTTTGCTTATCAGCTTTCTGTCTCAAAAAAGGTATTGTTGATCGATCTGGATTTTAAACTTGCCAATATTCATCTGCTTTTTAATTTGCATCCACAGAATAATCTTGCAGAATATTTTGAGTCTAAGAAATTGTTTGAAGATGTTATAACTGAATATAATTCAAACCTGCATCTTGTTTTGGGTGATACAGGATTTTCAGATAAATCTTTGCCGTCAGTTACTCAGATTGAAAAGATGCTTGAAGACATTGAAAAGCTTTCGGATAAGTACGATCTGGTTTTGTTTGATCTTGGTGCAGGAATAAGTAATGAAAATATTTTTCTGCTTACACAATCTGATATAAAAATAATTGTTGCAGCACCAGAGCCAACTGCTTTGATGGATGCGTACATGGTAATAAAACAGCTTATCAGCAATTTTGCAAAAGAGAATATTTTAGTAACAATTAATCGGGTTGTTGAACCGGAAGAAGCAGATCAAGCGTTCGATAATCTCAGAACTGCTTTAAATCATTTCTTAAAAACAAACATAGAATTTCTGGTTAGCATTCCCGAGTCAGCACAGATTCGAAGATCAATTATCGAGCAGAATCTGTATTCAGCAAATCAAAAAGCAGACAAGGTTATTAAGTCGTTTATCACTGCAGAGCACAAGATTAGCAAAATTAATCAAGTGTCGAATATTAACCATCCTTCATTTGAACCCACATTATAAAGCACAAAAAACAGCTCTAATTCTCAATTAATAAACTATTAGTAAAGCGTCAGTAGTGGTACAGGGTTTGCCTAAATCACATCAAAGGTGAATGAATGAATAAAATATTAATACAATTCGGATTACTTGTTTTTTGTTTTGCACTGATTTTTTTCAGTCAAAGAGGTATGCCGCTGCAGGATGTTGTTCTAAAATCATTTATTGTTTTTGTAGCATTTACAATTGTTCTTTCTGTAGTGGTACTGTTTGTATTAAAAATGGTAAACAAAAACGAAACTCTAACAACAGCAGATTCAAAAAAAAGTGAGTAAAGAATAATGAATAACAACGCTGAACTCTGGTCTAAATTCAAAAAGAATCCTACTCCGATTTTAAAAAAGCAAATCATTATGAATTATGTAAATCTTGTTCATTATGTAATTCATCATTCGAAATTTGCGTTAAACAATATTCTGGATGAGCGCGACTATTTTCAATTTGGTATCGAAGGATTGAATGAAGCAATAGACAGATTTGATCCAGATTACGGGACAAAATTTGAAACCTATGCAATACAGAGAATCCGCGGAAAGATAATTGATGAACTCAGAAAACTGCAGAGTAAATATAAAAACGATACAAGTGAGGCGTCAATTGAATCATTTTATACTAATGTATCTTTAAATAAATCTCCGGATGATGAAGATGGTTATACGCTTGGTGAGATTATTTCTAATGAAGAAGAATCAGTTTCAACAGCAGTAGAAAAAAATGAAATGAAAGAGTTTCTGATGAATGCAATAAAAGAACTGAATGAAAGGGACAGGCTTCTGCTTAGTTTATACTATTTTGAAAATCTTAACTACAAAGAAATTGCAGAGCTGATGAAGATTACAGTGTCAAGAGTTTCACAAATTCATTCAAGAATAGTTAAAGAATTAAAATCCAAACTTCTGGTTTTAAATGATTAATCAATACGAAAATATTGAAGTATTAAGAGAGAAAAGTAAAAGACTTCTTTCAGGAATAAGAAATCTTCCTTCGGCTCCGTTTATTATGGTTGAAGTTTCAAAAATGCTGGATAGTCCAAGAACCGGAGCTTCTGATCTCGGAAGACTTATCAGCAAAGACCAGGCAATGGTTGCAAAGATTTTAAGCGTTGCAAACTCTCCGCTTTACGGGCTGCCGAGAAGAGTTTCCACAATTGAGTTTGCGATAGTGATTCTTGGTTTTGATCATATAAAAAATATTGTCATTGCTCTTTCTATGATGGAAGCATTTAAAAGCAAAGAAGACAAGAGCTGGAACAGAAGAAATTTCTGGCTACACTCACTGATTACTGCAAGTGCCGCTAAAAGAATTGCTGATGATCTTGGTTATAGAAAATCAGGTGAAGCTTTTACATGCGGACTTCTTCACGATTTGGGCATATCAGTTATACAAAGATATTTTTACGATAGCTTTAAACAGATCGTATCACTTGTTAATGATCAGCAAATAAGATTTATCAATGCTGAAGTTAAAATTCTTGGCATCTCACATCAGGAAATCGGGCAGTATCTGATCGAAAAGTGGAATCTGCCTTCATCACTTGGTAATGCTATCCTTTATCATCATAACCCTACTGAATGTGAAAATGAAAAAGAGATGGCAGCAATAGTTCATTTAGCTGATTATATGACACAAAGATTTATGATGGGAGACCTTAGCTGGGATGAAAGTTATGAATTAGACCTGGGAATTATAGATATACTTAATCTTGGTGATCAGGATTATTTAGAAAGCTTTATTCAAAGTTATGAACAATTATTCCGTGTTCAGATAGAATCAATTAAATTCTAATGAGGAGAAAATGTTAACAGAAACTCAAGACATACAGGCAAAACGAGAGAGAACAGAAAAAGTACTTGCCAGTGTTGTAAACCTTCCGGTTGTTCCAAAAGTAATGTTTGAAACAATTAAACTTCTGGATAATAAATACACTACTGCCGGTGAGTTAAACAAAGTAATTTCAAAAGATCAGGCTTTACTTACCAAGATATTAACCATTGCAAACTCCCCGCTTTATGGACTTCAGAGAAAAGTTACAACAATTGAATACGCAATTTTAGTTCTGGGCTATCGTGAGCTTAGAAACATTATTTCTGCACTTTCGGTTGCTGAGGCATTTCGCAATAAAACTGATAAGTATCTTAACTCAAAAGAATTTATGCTGCATTCGTACTTAACCGGTACTGCTTCTAAAAAACTTGCCACAGATATTGGATATAATAATTCAGGTGAAGCTTTTATTGCCGGTTTCCTGCACGATATTGGTCTATCTGTAATGCACAGATATCTGCATTCAAGTTATATCAATATTACAGAATTAGTTGAATCAAAAGGAGTTCGTTTCAGAGATGCAGAATTAGATGTTTTAGGTATGACACACGACCAAATAGGATATTTTTTATTGGATAAATGGAACTTCCCGAAAGAAATTTCTGAACCTGTATTAACTCATCATAATCCTTCTGAATCAAATTCAGTACTTGGTGCCATTGTTAATCTTGCAGATTATATTACCAACAGATTAAAACTTACAAATGCACCATGGGATAACGATGTTGAGTTAGCACCATTTACAGCTCATAAATTCAGTCTTGAGCGCGAGATAGATGTTGCTGTTTTTATAGATGGATATAAAGATATCTTCTGGAGTCAAATTGAATTTGTAAGGTTTTTAAGTTGAAATTATTAAAAGAAAATAAACGGGAGTATCAGCCGTTTTTAAGCTCAGTTGAACAGCTTGAAAAATCATCTAATGGTGAATACAAAATAAAAGTTAAAGCAAATCTGCCGCTATCCAAGGAGCAGATATCTGTTCTTTCGGGCGGTAATCTGAAAATTGACTTGCTCTCTTTTTCACAAAAGATCAATTCGCTTAGTAATCCAATGCTGGTTATTGATGCTTTTAAAACAGAAGCAAAGAAGCTTTCTTTTTTTGGGTCAACAGAAATATTTTATATTGATGATAAAACAAACGAATGTAATCCCATTAATGAAAAAACCGATCAGAAGCTTTACTATTATGTTAAGAACTTTTTAAAAAACGGCATACTTGATTGGATAGCTGAATCCAGAAATCCAAAATTTCTTCCATGGGACGTTGATGCAAAAGCTGCAAAATCCGGTTTAAACTGTTTGGTTGTTCCAATATTCAGTAACAACAGATTTGCCGGTGTTCTGACAGCATTAACTAATCTTAAATACTTAAGCGAAGATTCATTTGAGTACAGAACGCTGATTACTATTCTTAATCTTACTTACGCTAAACTTGAATTTCTTAAACTAAAAGATGAACTGAATAAAACTTATTCTGAATATCAGATTCTGCAATCCAAATTGTTTAATGATTTTAAATTTGCTGCAATCGGTGAACTGACAAGTAAAAGTATTGAGGAAATCGGATCACCTCTGCAGGTAATTTTAAGTTACACTGATCTGATCCAGAAAGAATATCCGGATCTGGATTCAGAAGCAGCCGAGTTTATTAAAAGCAAGGTGCACACAATTAAAGAAATACTTGATAGACTTGGAAACTTTATAAACAAGAGTGATAATAAACCAAAACTGTATGCTTGTTCAATCAATACAGCTATCAATGAGTTTTATAAAGTTATCGAGCATAGCTTAAATGCAGATTCTTATGAATGTGTTCTTGATCTTGAAGAAAACATTCCATCTTTACTTAGCAACTATAACAGTCTTAAACAGATACTTATCAATGCATTCAGCCTGATAAATCCGTTACGTGGAAAAGGAGGCGGAATGATTATTCAAAGCAGGTACAGTAATGAAACTATAATCGTTAAGATGCTTTTTACTGATACTATAGATGAATTATCTAATGAAGAAAAAGAATTTGGACTTAATATTCTTAAACATCTTATGAATAAACATGAAGGTGATTTGAGAATTAACAATGATAAAAACTCAGGAACAAGCCTGATATTTTCATTTCCCCTAAAGAGAAAAATGAGAGAATAAAATGTTTGATGTTTTTTTACTGATGAAGATCGTTATAGCTGCACTTGGGCTAATAATTACCGGGTTATTCATATTAAGAAGAATCAGCTCTGATAAAACAAAAGGGCAGACTCTTAAACATAATATCTCGTTGATAAGAAATGAAAAACTTTTGATGCATACCAATAAAAAGCTTGAAAAGAAACGGCAGCGTTTGTTAAAGAAAAGCAGATCTTTCAGAAATAAAAGTCAGAATGAATTGATTAACAAATCAAAGAAACTTGGTATAACAACTGGAGAAATGATTCTGGCTTCAAAAATTCAGATGAATCTGGATTAGTAAAGGAGAAGATAATGATAAAAGGAATTTACCAATCAGCCAGAAGTTTATTAGCAGCTAATAAGAATATGGAAAGAATCTCCAGTAACCTTGCAAATCTTAATACTGTGGGTTTTAAACGCGAAGGATTATTTACTGAAATGCTTAAATCAGCAGGACAGTCCGAAGTCCGGAGTTCTGTTGATACCTCACAGGGAGATATTTATGAGACATCAAATCCACTTGATTTTGCGATATCAGGCGAAGGTTTGTTTACTGTAAGAACTGCAAATGGTTATGAGTTTACACGCAAAGGCAATTTCAGAATTTCTGATGACGGCTTTCTTGTTGATGAAAGCGGTAATCCGGTAATGGGAAAAGATGGTGATATAAATATGCTGGAATATCTTAATGGTCAGCAAACGGATATTAAAGTATCAGCAAAAGGGGAGCTGAGTGTAAATAATGTTCATGTTGCAGATCTGCTGATCGTAAAAATTGATGATTATGAAAAAAGAAAAATGGGATTAAACTTTAGTTCAACACAGGATATAAAAGATTTTGCATTAGAGAACGAGTTTTCGGTAAGGCAGGGATATTTAGAGGAATCAAATGTTAATCCGATGATTGAACTTGAAAACATGATCAGTATATCAAAGGATTATGAGACAGCTTATAAGATGGTAACCTATCTGGATAGCTCTCTGGAAAAAACAAACGATCTTGGCAGAATATAAAAAATGAAACAGAGGATAATATGAGTAACAGAGCTTTAAGAACAGCAGCTTCAGGTATGTATGCACAGCAGCTCAATGTTGAAGTCATATCCAACAATATGGCAAATATGAATACAACTGCATTTAAGAAAAACAGAGCTGAGTTTCAGGATTTAATGTATCAGGAAGTAGTTATTAATACAGTTAACTCAACAACACCCGGTGACCGAAATTCGGGAACAGGAATTATTCAGGTTGGTAACGGAGTAAAACCAGCGTCAACACAAAAATCTTTTTTACAAGGCGATATTACTGCAACCAGTAATCCGCTTGACGTTGCAATACAGGGAGAAGGCTTTTTCCAGGTTAGAAAAGTTGATGGAACTATTCTATACACCCGCGACGGTTCTTTCAAATTAAATGCAGAAGGAAATCTTGTTACTGCCGGCGGTTATTTACTTGATCCGGAAATTTCATTGGATGAATCATCAGTTGGTGTTATTATAGGCAGAGATGGAACAGTTGAGCTTCAGCAATCTGATGGCAATCGATTTCCGGTTGGCAATATTCAGCTTGTTAGATTTTTAAATCCGGGCGGACTGCTTGCACTGGGTGATAATCTTTACGGAGAAACTCCTGAAAGCGGCAGACCAATCCTTGGCAATCCGGGCTTTGATGATTTTGGAGAAATACATCAGGGATATCTGGAAGCATCTAATGTGGATATTGTTGAAGAAATGGTTTCAATGATAACTGCACAGCGGGCTTATGAGTTAAATAGTAAAACAGTTAAAACTGTTGAAGATATGATGACAATGGCTAATAATTTAAAAAGATAGGTGATGGTATGAAATTTCTGTTTATCATATTGTTTTGTACATCGGTGTTTGCACAGACTTTTGAAAAAGAGGTAACAAAACATTTAATGTTGAACTTTCCGCAATATGAAAATATTGAAGTGTCCTTAAATAAAACCTTTTCTTCAGATGAAAAAATTGTAATTGATGAAACACGCCCGGTTAGCCTGAGCAGAGGAACTGCACTTATTCCAATAATTGCAGTTAAAGGTTTCAAAACAGGTAAATCAGTTATAACTGCTAAAATTAAGTTAATGCAGAAAGTATTTATTACGGTAAATGATTTTGAAAAGCACACTCCTCTATCAGAGCAGACTTTAGTTGTTAAAACTATGGATGTAACAAGTATTAACGGCACTCCTGTAAATACAGATGTTTCAATAGAACAGTACCGTACAAAATCTTTTATTCAAAAAGGTGAGATATTATTTGATGAAAGAATTGAGAAAATTCCTTTAATAAGTATTGGTGATAAAGTTGATGCAGAAGTAAGAGCAGGCAATGTTACTGTTAAAACAGAAGCAGTTGCCAGACAAAATGGTGGTAATGGCGATCTGATTGATATTGTTTCTTCCGGAAATAAAATTATTAAAGCAAGAATTGTAGATGCAAACAAAGTGATTATAGAGTAAAGTTATGAAAAAAATATTTTTAATTTTAGTATTTGCCAGTGTTGTATCATATCCGCAGAATATGAGACAAAATTCTTTTTATTCGCTGTTCTCTGATCAGAAGGCTGCCTATGTTGGTGATGCAATTACAATAATAGTTGTTGAGTCATCTCTTGCAACAAATAAAGCAAAGACAACAAGCGGAAAGGAAAGCGACCTGAGTTTTGATTTAGGCGGCAAGGTACTAAAAAATGATGTACCGGAAATAAATGTTGGTATTAACTCAGGTAATAAATTCAGCGGAGCCGGTTCCACAGAAGCCTCAGGAGTTATTCAGACTAAAATCAGTGCTACGATTGATTCTGTTTTGAGTAATGGAAATCTTGTTATCCGCGGCAGTAAAAAGATTGTTATAAATGGCGAAGAACAATTGATTAACATAAAAGGTATTGTAAGAACTTCGGATGTTAGAGCAGATAACTCTGTTTTATCATACAATATTTCTGATTCTGAAATAACTTTTGAAGGAAGCGGTTTAATTGATGATGCTCAATCACCGGGCTGGCTGACAAAGTTTTTACATTGGATATTTTAAGGTGATTTATGAAACATCTTAATAATTTTTTAATAATCGTTTTTCTTTTAAGCAGCTTTATTTACCCGCAAAGGATAAAAGATATTGCAACAATTTCCGGAGATAATCAGGAACAGGTAATCGGATATGGGCTTGTAGTGGGTTTAGGCGGAACTGGCGACAGCTATCGCACACAGTTTACCATGCAGTCAATTACAAGTATGCTTAAAAGATTTGGAATTACTGTTCCGCAGACCGATGTAAAAACAAGAAATGTTGCTGCTGTAATGGTTACTGCAAATCTTAATTCTAATTATAAACCCGGTGCCAAGTTTGATGTAACAGTTTCATCGATGGGAGATGCAACAAGTCTTTTAGGCGGAACTTTGCTAATGACTCCTCTTTCCGGAATAAGCGGCGAGGTTTATGCTTTTGCTCAGGGTCCCTTATCAATCGGCGGATTTGATTACAAAACATCCACCGGAAACAGAGTTGCAAAAAATCATTCTTTAGCCGGAAGAGTGCCGCAAGGCGGAATATTAAAAAATGCTGTTAATACTCCTTTAGCTACAAATAAGATCGTTAGTGTCTATTTACGAATGCCGGATATAACAACATCAAATAACGTTGCACAATCTATTAATGCTGTATTTGGAGATTCTGCTGCAATCTCAATTGATGCTTCTGAAATAAGAGTCAATGTTCCCAATAACAGACAGAATAATTATATAGGATTTCTTGCTGAGCTTGAAGCTTTAACAGTTCAAACAGATTATGTTGCTAAGGTTGTATTAAATGAACGAACCGGCACTGTTGTAGCAGGGACAAATGTTCAGATCAAACCTGTTTCAATCACTCACGGTAGTTTAAATATCACAATTGAAAATTATCCGATTGTTTCACAGCCGGGTCCATTTTCGAGCGGAACAACAGCAGTTGTAAACAACTTAGTGCCTTATGCAGTGCAGGATTCAACAAATACAATTGCAATTTCCGGCGCATCAAATGTTCAGGAAGTTGCCAGTGCACTTAACTCGTTAAAAGTATCACCAAAAGAAATAATTGCAATATTCCAGGCATTAAAAGAAGCCGGAGCTTTAATTGCAGAATTAGTTATTATATAAAATGAATGACCTTGGATTAAAAATAACTAACGGACAAAAGCATATTCAGGTTACATCTGATTCAAGAAATTTTTCTGTCTCAGAAAAGCAAAGACTTGCTGAAGTTTCAAAGCAGTTCGAAAGTCTGCTTACTTCAATGATGCTAAAGAGTATGAATCAGACAACCGGAAATGGAATGTTTGGCGAAAATAGTTTTGGCGGTGATTTTTTTGATTCGATCTTTCAATTTGAAATTGCAAATCAGATGTCTAAAGGAACGGGACTTGGAGTTGCAGAACAAATATACCGGCGGTTAACAGGTGAAAGTTTCTCACCGGAAGTTTTAAATCCGAAATTAAAACCGGTAGAAAAATTTTCTAAAATTGAAGTTCAGCAAAACACTCAGGAAATTGGTCCTGTAAAACCATCAAATCAATCTCTGAGCAGATTAGACAAATATGACGAAATAATTAACTATGCATCTGAAACTTATGGTGTTGATAAAAATATTATTAAATCAGTTATACTGGCAGAGTCGTCTGCCAAGGAAAATGCTGTTTCATCTGCAAATGCTAAAGGATTGATGCAGATAATTGACTCGACTGCCAAATATTTGGGTATTAACAATGTTTTTGACCCAAAAGAGAATATTATGGGTGGAACTAAATATTTATCACAACTTCTTCGAAGATATAATGGAGACCTGAAGTTTGCCTTAGCAGGATACAATGCAGGACCCGGGAATGTGGATAAATACAATGGAATTCCGCCTTTTACTGAAACTCAAACTTATGTAAAGCGGGTTATTGGATATATCAAAAATTTTGAGGAGACCTCAAATGCATTATGATCAGATTTTAAAACTAAACGATGAACAAATTAAAAATCTTGATAATTTTTTATCAATTCTCAAAAATTTGCAAGAGGCAATTGTACATAATGACATTGAAAAGATTGAACTTACAATCGAGCAGGAAGAAAAGGTTTTAAACCGAATAAAGCTTTGTGAAGAAACACGATTTGATGCACTTAAAACTTTATTTAATCATTATGGAATTGAAGCAGAAAAAACTGAAGCACTTGATGAACTTGGCAAAGTGATATTAAAAAGTAACCCTGAGTCATATCGGAAGTTTAATCAGATGCGGGCAAATCTTTTGGAAAAGGTGAATGAAGTATTATTAATAAATCAGCAGAATGAAATTATTGTTAATAATTCAAGGCAGTTTATACGCGATCTGATAAAAAGTGTACTTGGAAGCAGGAAAGAAAATTTTTTTGATAGAAAAATTTAGAGCTTAAAATGGCACTAACTAAAATATTTGACATATCATCACGAAGTCTTGCTGTTTACAGACGTGCTCTGGAAGTTACATCGCATAATATTGTAAATGCAGCTAATGAAAATTACTCAAGACAAAGAATTTTACTCGAAACAGAAACATCCAATCTGACTGCCGGAATTGTATGGGGCAATGGAGTTAAAGTTGCTGATGTTCAGAGGATGCGTGATAAATTGGTTGATGCTCATATTATAAACACTAATCAAAAGTATTCGGATAGCAGCAGACAGAATGATTTAATCAGACAAGTAGAAGATCTTTTTTCTGAACCCTCTGATCTGGGTTTATCTAATCTTATGACTACTTTCTTCAGCAGCTTTAATGAGCTTGCAGTTTCACCAAATTCTTTACCTTTAAGAACCAATGTGTTAAATGCTGCTAATAATCTTTCAGCAAAAGTAACATCCATAAATCATTCAATAATAAGTTTAAAAAGTGATATCAAACAGGAGTTTCAGCAAAAAGTAAATCAGGTTAATACATTATTAAGACAGATACAGCAAGTTAATCACGAACAGTTTTCTAATGCATTCAATGGTGTTCCGGTTAATGATCTTCTTGACCGGCGAGATGCCTTGGTTGATCAATTAAGTAAACTTGTAAACATCACTGTTGTTTATGATAATACTAATTCAGCAGTTATATCAATTGGCGGTGCACTTGCAGTTGATAGAATGCACTCAGCAGAATTTATTGCTGAAGAGAATAACGGCAAATTAAATCTTAGAGTTAAAGATGGCAGCTATCCAATAGTTCTTACAGGCGGTGAGCTGAATGCTTTATCAGATGTTTATTCAAAAAAGATCCCTTCATATAAACAAAAACTGGATTCTGTTATCAATAAACTTGTTGAAGCAGTTAATGCTGAACATGTGCAGGGCTACACAATAAGCGATCCGCAGAAAACCGGACTTAATTTCTTTGATGGCTATACAAATGGTGAATTGAGTGTGAATTCAGAAATAATTAATGATCCGAATAAAATTGCTATCTCTTTGGATGGAACAGAAGGTAATGGTGAAATTGCATTACGAATTGCACAGCTAAGCGATGCAAAGCTATTAAACGGAAACACTCTTCAGGAAGGATATTCTTCATTAATAAATAATATCGGTAATGATGGTATGCTTCAAAATAATTATACTGATGCAAATCAGGTTGTTCTAGATGAATTAGCTCAGCTTAAAATATCTCAATCGGGCGTATCAATTGATGAAGAAATGACAAATGTGTTAAAGTTTCAGCGTACTTATGAAGCATCTGCAAAATTAATTATGATTGCAGATGATATGCTAAAAACAATTCTGGAGATGGTATAAAATGCGTATCAGTGATTTAATTATTTCAAATAACTACATCGGAAATACAAATAAAATTAAGGAAAGAATTTCATTGCTTAATAAACAAATTGTTACTGGTAAAAAGATAAGCAGACCTTCTGATTCACCTGTCGGCACTTCAAGGCTTATGAGAATTTCTGACCAATCAGGACACCTTGATGCTTATAAGAACAATATAAAAACAAGTCTGGCATTTTTAGATGAAACAATCTTTGCAATGGAATCCATACAATCCGAAGTAATGAATATTGTTGGAAAGCTAACTGATTTGCAAAATCCCATCAATCAGAATAATCTGGAGCTTTATGCAGATATGATTGATAAATCATTGAAAATAATTCTTGAAACAGCTAACACAAAATCAGATGGCAAATATATTTTCGGCGGAACAGATTACTCTGATGAACCCTTTAGTATTTCGGCTGATAATCAATCTTACCAGACTAATACGGATACAAGCGGCAAGATAAATGTCAGATTTTCTCAGAGTGTAGTACAAAATATTAATCTGTCAGGATTAGAACTTTTCGGAACCAAAATTTCCAACAACGGATTTTTCGATAGAACTGCTGCTGTTGGCAGTACAACAAATTCTTCATTAACGATTTATGATAAACTTGGTAATCAGTATTCATTAAATACTACTTATCAAAAAACAGCGGATAATACATATCAGTTTACTTATGATATATTGGATGGAACCGGAACAACAGTATTTTCAGCACCGCCGGCAGCCAGAGAACTTGTATTCAATCCGCTTAACGGAAATCTTGTTTCTGTGGATGGCTCAACAACTAATCTCAGCTTTGATGTAAATATACCGGCAAACAAAATTCAGTTTACTATGGATCTTAAATCATTGTCAGAAAGCAATTCTGCTACTTCTGTAAGTTTAAGCGCTAATCAGCCAACTGATATATTTAACACACTTAAGCAAATAAGCGATAGTTTAAGAAATGGCGTTGTTCCGGATAGTAATATGATTGCTGCTGTTGATGGTTTTAATTCAAGATTAACTTCTTTGCAATCAGAAGTAGGTAACAGAATTAATCAGATATCTACTATTGAAAACGTGCTGACTCAACAGAGTTTTAATTTACAGGAACTTGCACAAAAAGAAGATGGTGTAGATATAGCCAGGGCACTGGTTGATTTGCAAAACCAAAATTATTTGCTTCAGGTAACACAAAAACTTGGATCAATGATTTTACCTAAGACCTTGCTGGATTACTTATGATAAAAAAGTTCGGAACAATAAATGGTTTTATCTTAGGTGTATTATCTATCTTCGGTGCATTCTTACTTGAAGGCGGTTCAGTCAATGCGTTGTTTTTAATTCCGCCGATTATAATAGTATTTGGTGGTACATTTGCTGCAGTTATCATTGGTTTTGGATTTGAAAATTTTAAGAATATGTTCAGACTTATTAAGCTTGCTTACTTTCCGCAAAAGTTTGAACCTAAAAGGATTATAAATCATATAGTTCAGTTTTCTTATAAGGCAAGAAAAGATGGCTTACTTTCTCTGGACAGAGATATAAATAAAGTTGAGTTTTTCTTTTGCAAGAAATTATTGCGTAATGCTGTTGATGGTACAGATCCGGATTCATTATTGGATATGGCTGAGCTTGAAATAAAAGCGGTTCAGGAAAGACATTACTCTAATATATTTATTTTTACAAAAATGGGCGGTTATGCCCCAACTATGGGAATACTCGGTACGGTTATGGGTTTGATAATGGCTCTTTCTCATGCTGGTGCTGATCCTAATTCCTTAATTAAAAGTATTGCTACTGCATTTATCGCAACATTATGGGGCGTGTTCAGTGCAAATTTAATTTGGTTACCAATTGCAGATAAACTTAAAAAATGTCATCAAGAAGAGAAACAAATGATGGAACTTTCTTTACAGGGAGTTTTGGCATTGCAGAGCGGAGACATCCCGGCAATGGTCAAAGCAAGACTAATAAGCATGCTTCCGCAAAAAGATCAAGAGAGCATGTTTCCGCAAAGAGAGTTAGGAAAAATTTTAAGATAGATGAGTTTGAAGAATCACCTTTCAGTGAGAGTGGTGAAAAAGACCGTTATCTTATTACCTATGCAGATTTGATTACTTTACTGCTTGGGCTGTTTATATTATTATATACGGCTTCAAATCTGGACGTGCAGAAGTATGAAAAAATGGTTAATGCTATCGGTAATGTCTTTGGCAGTGAACATAAAACAATAAAGATTTTTCCCGAGAAAGAATTACCGGTTACAACTCCTTTGACGAGTCTTAAGTCCGAAATTAACAACTTGATTGAAAAAAATAATTATTCCAGTTCAATTAAGCTGGAAGAAAATTCCAGAGGCGTAACAATTCATATTCTGGAAGATATTGTGTTTCCATCCGGCAGCGCAGAACTTAAAAAAAGTTCAAAAATCGTATTGCAGCAATTAGCCGCAATTATTAGAAGACTTCCGAATGATATAAGAATAGAAGGACATACTGATAATGTACCGATTAACACATATCAATTTCCGTCTAATTGGCACTTATCAGTCTCCCGTGCATTAAATACGGCTTATTATTTGATGACAGAACAAGGTTTAGACCCTGAAAAACTTTCGATTGTTGGTTACTCAGAATATAAACCGTTGGAATCAAATCAAACATCGGATGGAAAAGCTGCAAACAGAAGAGTAGATATAGTAATAATTAAATAGTTAAGGATTATGAAAATTAAAACACAACAATTTGGTGAAATTGAATTTAATGAAGACCTGATAATTTATTTTGCCGAAGGACTTTTTGGTTTTGAACATCTCCACAAGTACTTGCTGGTCAAAACAGATGAAGAACTTTTTTATTGGCTCACTTCCGTTGAACAGCCGGAAATATCTTTCCCGATGATTGGGATCAGGGTAATTGATGAACACTATCCCTCAGTTGAAAATAATGAGGCTTTCGGCATCGTTATTCTTAATAGAAATCCTAAAGATGTTAAAGTAAATCTTAAAGCACCGGTATATATTAATCAGGACTCTAAGAGCGGGTTTCAGAAAATTATCGATAGCGATAAATATCCTATTGATTAC
Organism: Ignavibacteriota bacterium; assembly: GCA_013285425.1. Classification (GTDB taxonomy): domain Bacteria; phylum Bacteroidota; class Ignavibacteria; order Ignavibacteriales; family Ignavibacteriaceae; genus IGN3. The sequence goes on along the minus strand of CP053447.1, from coordinate 2,665,053 downwards.
AATCTTTTTATCGAAGAAAAACAAAGTTGAAAAATGCTAATACTAACCAGAAAACTTAATGAAGAAATTAAAATAGGCAGCGGTATTACTGTTAAGATTATTTCAATATCAGATAACACAGTTAAAATCGGTATTGATGCTCCGCAAAATATTCAGATTGTAAGAACGGAGTTATATGATAAAGTAAAAGAAAGCTCGTTACAAGCTGCAAAATCAATTAAAGAAAAACCGACAGGATTCTCTAAACTCAAAATAAAAAAGATCGACTGAAAATGATGAAATCTAAAATACCGTTTATATTGATTATTGATGATTCTGATGTTACTCGTGCATCATTAACCAGGGTCTTTGATGAATATAATTGCAAGACTGAAAGCTGTGAAGATGGTTTGTTTGGTATTCAGAAAGCGCTTGAAAAAAAACCTGATGTGATGATTCTTGATATTCTTATGCCAAACCTTGATGGAATAAAAACCTTGCAGATAAAAAAAGTAATAGATGATCTTAAAAATATTCCTGTCATAATTCTTAGCGGTAACGTAAATAAAAGCAATATGTTTGCCGCAATGGAAAATGGTGCTGATAAAGTTCTGATCAAACCGTTTAATGTAGATGAACTCATTGGTGCAGTTAACGAATTACTCGGTTATAAACTTGAACAAAAAATAAGTGCAGATTATCAGTCAATTGATTTTAAGGATGATGTTGTTTCAGAACTCCAAAAGATTTTTATCAATTCATTTGTCTCACAGAAAAAAATAATTGTTGATAGTGTGAACAGGAGGGATAAAAATAAACTGAGAGTCGTTTGTCATCAGATTAAAGGAGTTGGGAAAACTGTTGGATTGCCGGAGGTTACTGATATTTGCAGAAATCTTGAGTTTAACCTTACTTCTGATAAAGTTGACTGGAACTTTATTATTAAGCAATGTGAAAAAATGTTTTCTCTGATACCTAAAACTCAAATGGAACTAAAGGGGGAGAATTAAATGTTTGTAATTATAGGTGTAATTGTTGTTACTGCTGCTGTTATAGGAGGTTTTGTACTTGCCGGTGGAGATGTAATTCTATTGATTCAGCCTGCAGAGTATGTCGTTATTATTGGAGCAGCTATTGGCAGTTTATTAATTTCTGCTCCCGTTGGTGTTATTAAAAAAATTATTAAAACTATTCCAAGCATTTTTAAATCCCATGCTTACTCAAAAGAAGATTATCTGGAGCTGCTTAAAGCTTTTAATGATTTATTTCTTCTTGCTCAAAGAGAAGGACTTCTTGCAATTGAAAAGCACGTTGAATCGCCTGAAGAAAGCGATATTCTTTCCAAGAATCAAAAGTTTATAAAGAATGAACTTGCTAAAACTTTTTTCTGTGATACAATGAAGGTTATGCTTTCTGGCGGAGCACCGCCGCACGAACTGGAAAATTTAATCGATGCAGAAATTGAAACTCTTGAAGCTGAAACAAAGCCGGCAATTAATGCAATAACAAAAATGAGTGATGCTTTCCCGGGTCTTGGTATTGTTGCAGCAGTTTTGGGTATTATTGTTACGATGGGCTCCATTGATGCTGGTGCAGTTGCTGTTGGGCATCATGTTGCTGCTGCGTTGGTTGGTACCTTCCTTGGGGTTCTTTTAGCTTATGGATTTGTTGGACCTTTGGCAACAAATATGGAAGTAGCTCTTGAAGAAAAAATGAGATATCTTGAAACAATAAAAACCTGTGTTGTTGCTTATGCAAAAGGTAATCCTCCGATAATTGCAGTTGAAATAGCAAGAAGAACTATCTTTACAGATGAAAGACCAACTTTTAGTGAATTGGAAAAGTATATGAGAGGAAAAACTGATTAGATGCTTGGTGATAAAGAAAATATTATTGTTGTAAAAAAAGTAAATAAACACAAAGGGCATCACGGCGGTGCCTGGAAAGTTGCCTATGCTGATTTTGTTACTGCAATGATGGCTTTGTTTATCGTACTTTGGGTTTTAGGACAAAGCGAAGAAGTTATAAAAAATGTAGCTGGATATTTTAAAGATCCTATTGCATTTTCTGATAAAATGAAGGGGATATCTATTATTGAAGGCGGAGTATTTGAATTGCCGTCGGACAAAGCGAAAGAAATAATAGACAAAGTAAAACAAAGAGAACAGGAAATCGAAAGACTGAATGCAATGAAAGATTCAATAGTCAGCAATTTATCTTCTAACAGTGATTTTGCTTATCTGATGGATCAGATTAAAATAGAAATTGCAAATGAAGGATTAAGAATTGAAATGATAGAATCCAACGATGCTGTATTTTTTGAAATAGGAACATCAGAACTCAGAGAGGATGCTAAAAAACTTCTCTATGAATTAAGTAAGAATCTTAAGGCGATACCCAACAAACTGATAATTGAAGGTCATACTGATGCCAGACCTTATCCAAATGATGGAAGAGGCTATACAAATTTTGAATTAAGTGTTGATCGTGCAAATTCTGCAAGAAGAGTAATCGTTGCAAGCGGGCTGGATCCGGTACGTATTGATGAAATAAGAGGATATGCCGATACCAGATTGCTCGATAAGAAAGACCCCTTTAATCTGGTGAACAGACGAATTAGTATAATTATTAAATTTGCTACCGAGGCACCACAATGAAAAGAATTATTGTTGTTGAAGACGACATGATAACACAGCAATTTTATTCAATGTTTTTTAACAAGAATGGATTCAATGTAACTGTTACTGATGACGGAGATAAAATATTAGATACTTTATTCAATGAAGATGTTGGATTAATTTTAATGGATATAAATCTAAGTAATACTTATCTTAACGGTATTAAAACAGATGGAATTAAACTTGCTCAGATTATTAAATCTAATGAAGAATTTAAGAATATACCTGTGGTCTTGGTTACTGCATATTCATTATCAAGCCAGGTTAAAAATTTACTGAATGAAACCAAGGCAGTAGATATAATATCAAAACCTATTTTGGATTATAATAGATTTTTAAAAAAAATTAATACTTTAATAGCAAATTGACTGAAAAAGAAAAAGATAAAATACTTGTCGTAGAAGACGAGCGTGATACAAGATATATTCTTGAAAAACTGCTTACTAAAAATAATTTTGAAGTTCTTACAGCTAATAACGGACAAGAAGCTCTGGCTGCACTGGAAACTTTTCAACCAAAAGTTATCCTTGCTGACTGGACTATGCCGGTTATGGATGGACTCGAACTTTGTAATCGGATTAAAGGTAATGAGAAGTATAAACTTATCTATTACATTATTTTAACTGCAAGAACTTCTTTAAGAGATAGAGTAACCGGGCTGGATGTTGGCGCAGATGATTTTTTAATGAAGCCTATCGAGAATCAGGAACTTATTGCTCGAATTAAATCTGGTATCAGAATATTCAATCTTCAAAGAGAACTTAAATCAATTGAGCACACGAAAGCGATAATCGAACTTGCTTGCACTATAGGGCATAAAATTAACAATCCTTTGAGCAGCCTGAAACTTGCTGTAAATGATCTTAAAGAAAATGTTTCAGACAAAGCTACAGAACAAACAGAAGAAGATTTTCAGATAATCCAGCAAGCTATGGAAAGAATACAAACTTTTGTTCAGCAGCTTACAAGGTTAGAAAATCCTGAAATAATAGATTATACTGATCAGAGTAAAATGATCAAATTTGATTGATTTTATAAGCTAAATTTTCCCTTAAGTTTTTCGATAATGTAGTGGAGAACTGGGAAAATGCTGAAAAAAATCGAAAATATCGCCAATGCAAACGAGCTAAAGGGCAATAATCGCTATTCTGCAAGCGGTAGTTCCTTATCTGTAATTAATGGTAATAAATCAAGCATATCTGACTCACTAAGTTTTTCCTCTGCTTTTAAATATTTATCCAATCTTAAGTGGCAGTTAAAATCTTTAGAGCACAACGATAATGATGAATTCATTTTAGAGTTTATTGTAGATAAATTATTGTTTAGAACAAGAATAAGTTTAATCGATAATAAAACAACAGATATTAATTACAGTATTTCAAACGGGACTGTAGTCAGCAGTTCTGAGCACAAGTACAATGTTACAATTTCATTTGATTTTGATCCTCAGGTCTATTCTGAATTACCAACAGCTTCTTCCACAGAATATTTAAGCTGGTTGTTTGAAAAATTTGTTTCGTATGACAGCATTCTTTTAAAAAGTTCGGATGATCCGGAAATAAATTCATTTTTTTTAGATGGAGCAGAAAAAAAACTTCAATATGAATTATCCCTGATTCATAGAAATATAATTTCATTTGTAGAGAAAGTAAGCGGAGAAGTAATAACTAATCATTTGCGGTACTTTTCGCCGGATAACAGCAATAAGAAAATTATCAAGATATTGAATATCAATGTTAGATTATAAAGAAGCAGCTGCTCTTGATAATAATGTCATTCAGGAAGATATTATTCCGATTACTGTTTTAGCAGAATCCAAACCGATTATTGTTATCAATCGTACCAACGCAATCGTTTTTTCAAATCAGGCAGCTCAGATTTCTTTCGGGTTAAATAATATTTCAAATATATCACAACTTCAGGCGGATATAAACTTCGCTAAAATCCTATCAGATTTTTTTGCCAGCAGTTACTCAAACATCAATATAAATATTAATGTTAAAAATTTTTCTGAATCAACATCAGGCGAATACAATGCAGGGATTGAAAGAATAGAAATTGATAACACACAATATCTGCTTATTGTTTTTCATCGTACTGAAAAAGAAATAATTCTTGAAGACAGGATTAATTCTATTCATGCAGCTATTGAGTTTGCAAGCATTCCTTTGATGACAATTGACTCGAAAGGTAAGATATCATTTTTATCTCATTCGATGGAAGAGATATTAGGATTTGGGATTGAGGAACTTTACGAAAAATTTTTCTGTGTTCCGTTGGAAAGTTTTTTATCAAAAGCTGATCTGCTGACAGCCGAAAGAGCGTTCTTTCTTAAACAAAACTGGGTAAAAATTATTTCGTTAAAAGACAAAGGCATATTAAGATTTAAAGAGCTTAGGTTAACACCTTTCTTAAATCCCAATGCAGACTCAAATGCTTTTATGCTTATTGCACACGATATAACCGATTATATTCAGAAAAACCTGATTGTTAAAGAGTCTGAAAACAAGCTCAAATCAATAATCAATAATATCCGCGATCCATTGTTTATCATCAAAAGAAAAAATGATAAACTCTTTTTTGAAACCGGTAATAATAGTTTTTTCAGAGTATTCAATCTTGAAAAATCCGGAATTATAAATACAGATATTAGATCAATTTTTACTGAAGGGATTCTAAAGAAGATAGTTAAAAACAGTGAAATATTACTTAACGAATCGCTGCCTACATTTGAGTTTAAAGAGAAATTTAATCTTGTTCATTACAGTTGTAAAATTACTTTAATGGATATAAGTACTGAGGATGAATCCTATGTGATGATTAGTTTTAATAATATAACTGATCAGCAGAATTATCAGACCAAAATGAAAACTGCGTACGAAAAGGAAGTACAGCTTAATAAACTTAAAACCTCTTTCATTGAAAATATGTCACATGAAATCAGAACACCATTTAACGCAATTTCAGGATATGCTGATATCTTAGAGGATAGTATAAAAGCCGGCGACTATCAAAATGTTTCTGAGCTTATTAGTCTTGTTAAGGATGTAATGTCTCGTGTTTCACATCTGTTTGATCACATTATTGATATGTCTGAAATTGAATCAGGTGAAGTTACATTCGATTATGTTTATTTAAACTGTAATCAGGTTCTTAAATCTGTTGATAATAAACTTAAGAATACTGCAAAGCTTAAAAATATTGAACTGCTGACAGAGCTTTCTGAAGAAGAGATTATGATAAAGACAGACTGGGTTAAGCTTGAAAAAATTATTTATGCTATAACAGAAAATGCAATCAAATATACTTTGCTTGGAAAAGTAGTGCTTCGTTCTTTTATTTTTAACAACTTTGCTTATATAACTGTTACTGATACCGGTGAAGGAATGAATCAGGAAGATATAAAGTATTTACTTGAGCCATTTTCACACGAAGATGATGTTTATTCAAAAAAGTCTCAGGGTGCAGGATTAGGTTTAGCGATTGCAAGTAAACTGACTAAAATGATGGGTGGTCTTTTTGAAATTGTAAGCAGGAAACAAACCGGAACAAAAATTACTTTAATTTTTCCACTTGTTAAGATAGGGTATTAGTAAGGGTTCTCCCTCTGACTAATATTAGCCTCAAGTGCTTAATTAAACACACTTAATTTCAAAAAGAGATGGATGCCAGAATTCCAATCATAATCCAATCATTTAAGCGTCATTTTTGCCAGTTTTTTAAGTCCATTACGAGACAAAAAAAATTTTCTATTGGCATTTAACTTGCCGCTTGAGTTAAGTTCTTTTCGTTGGTTTATTAATTGTGTTTCGATAAAGTCATATCAAAAGGATGCATGCAAAAAACAGATAGTTAATAAAATATTAAATAAAATTATCTATTAGAGATGAGTAAAGAAGAAAATATTTCTTCAAGTTTTTTTGCAAATCCTCATTTTGCTTTCTATAGAATATCATCAGATGGTTATCCGGTCTTTGCTAATCAGACATTAATAAGAATGCTTGGCTTCAGTTCCCGCGACGAATTTATTAAATCATTTAAAGAAAATCCCCAGTTCAGAGAGAATTTTTCTATTTCGAAATATCAGGAACACTTATTAAAGATTAATAATACAGATGGAGTTGAATCAAGATGGCGTAAAAAGAACGGAAGGATTGTTGTTGTAACTGAGTATATACAAAAATATTTTGATCCAACTGATGGCAGTGTTTTTTATGATTGTATAGCAGAAGATATTACTGAGAAAAAAATAATTGATGAATTGATGAGCGATGTTATTGGGAGAGATTATGCAATTATCAAAGCCCTTCCGGATATTTTATTTATTTTATCTAATGACGGAAATTTTACTGATTATAAAACAGGCAACAATTCAGGTTTTCCAATCTCACCAGATTATTTTGTCGGTAAAAGTTTATGGGATGTCTTCCCTCAGCAGATTTCAGATGACCTTTATAGAACAATAAAGGAAACACGATTAAATGGACAATTAAGTACTTATGATTTTCAGATGCCCGGACAGTTTGGCTCAAAACATTATGAAGCAAGAGTAGTAAAGAGTCATCAGAATGAAGTTTTATTATTGCTGAGGGATGTTACTAATCAGAAACAAAATGAATTACAGATACTTAAGATTGCAGAAGATCTTAGACAGATAAATGACACAAAAGATAAATTTGTTTCCATTATTGCTCATGATGTTAAAACCCCAATCGTTGCACTTATCGGTTATGCTGAAATTCTTGCTGAAGACATTGAAGAATTACAGAAATCTGAGATAAAAGAATTTGCTTCGAGCATTGTGGAAATTTCTAAGCAGACAATCGGCTTATTGACCAATCTTCTTGAATGGAGCAGACTCCAGACAGGCAGAATGGAATTTCATCCGGTACAGATGAATGCATTTAATACTGCCGAAAATTCAATATCCTTACTCGCATCAAATGCTGAACAGAAAAATATTAAGATAATTAACGAGCTTGATAAAGACACATATATTTATGCTGATGAAAACATGATGCAATCAGTTTTCAATAACCTTTTAACCAACGCAATTAAGTTTACAAACAGAAATGGCGAGATAAATATAACATCTGATAAGTGTGAAGATATGATATGCTTTTCTGTTAAAGATAATGGTGTTGGTATGGATGCAAAACAGAAAACTTTATTGTTTGAAATGAATAAGAGTTTTACTACTCCTGGTACAACTAACGAAAAAGGTTCGGGATTAGGAATGATCTTATGTAAAGATTTCATCGAAAAACATGGTGGTAAAATATGGGTAGAAAGTTCTGTTGGAAATGGATCTGAGTTCTTCTTTACAGTACCTGCCTCAGTCAACTATTATCCTGTAAAAGAATCCGTTTTGTAAAAATAATTACATTCGGAAAATTTTTCCTGAGGATCGCTTGCGGTTATCGGCAGAAAATGAAAAACAGCCAGACTTTTTATAAAAAAGATGGATGTTTCAGTTTTAATTCACTTTCAGCTCATAACATAAAACAATCAATTAAATTAACCTTTGGCATAAAAGTGGCTAAAATGAATACATCACAAAGATGAAACACTTAATTAAAACACATTTTTAAATTCAAAACTTTTGCACAATCTGTCTTTTGAAATCTGCCGAACAACAAATAATAAACTCTTTTAATAGTGTTAACTATCAGAATCTTCTGCAATATGCTATCTCAATAGCTTTTTATAAGAGTGAAATAATTAATAATCAATTGGTTAAAAAATTTGATAAGAAAATTTTTGAGCTAACTGGTTATAGCGAAGATTATTTTAATAGTGAATCTGATTTGTGGGAAAATAATTTATACGAAGAAGACTTTGATTTTGTAAAATGCAAACTGGAAGAGATTTGGACTAAGGAGACTATTGAACTTGTTTATCGTTGGAAATGTGCCGATGGACAATATAAATGGTTCTTTGATAAATCAGAGATTATCAAGGATGCTGATGGAAATCCAAAAGAAATATTTGGATTGATGATGGATATTAATGAGAGAGAGCTTGTAAAGAAGGAATTTGAAATCAACCGGCTTTTTACTCAGAAAGTTCTTAATACAATCTCAGGTATTTTATTCATTATTGACTTAAATCAAGAGAGAGTAATTTATTCAAACTTCCCGGAGTTTAAATTTCTCGGTTATACTGAAGAAGAGATTTCACTGCAGGGGAAAAAAATATTCTCTGAAATTATTCATCAGGATGATAAACGTAAATTAAATAACCTTCTCTCTGATCTTAATGTCCTGCCCGATGGTACCGTTAAAGAAACAGAAATCAGAATAAGAGATAAGGACGGAAAACTTTTCTGGTATCTTATTAAGATTACAATCTTTAAACGTGATGAAACAAATAAAGCAGCACAACTAATAGGGCTGCTCGAAAGCAAACACGAAAACAAAATCGTTAAAGATAAACTTGAAGAAAGTGAACAAAGTTATAAAAATCTTTTCAATACAATCAGCGATGCAATATTTATTCAGGATTATAATTGGACATTTATTGATGTAAACGATGGAGCGGTTTCATTCTTTGGATATACCCGTGATGAACTGATTGGAAAAACTCCGGAATTTATCAGCAGCGAGAATGAAAACGATATTGATGAGATAAAAAGAAAGTTTGAATTATCAAAAAGCGGCGTATCGCAAAAAATTGAATTTGTCGGTAAGAAAAAAGACAAGACAAAAATTTTCACTGAAGTTCAGATTTATGATGGGATTTATTTTGGCAGAAAAGTGATAATAGCACAAATGCGTGATATAACAGAAAGAAAAAAATCTGAATTAAAAATGCAAGCTGCTCTTTCTGATAAGAATGTTTTACTAAAAGAGGTACACCACAGAGTAAAAAATAATCTGCAAGCAATGATCTATCTTATTGAAATGCAGATTGATAAGCTTGATGATAAAAAAGTTGAGATGTTTCTGCGGGAATTACAGGAACAAGCCAGAACAATGTCGCTTGTCTATGAACAATTATATCAATCCGACCATCTTGCTAAGATTGATATGGAGAACTACCTTAAAAGTTTAACCTCACATGTTTTTCAGGCATTTGCTGCCGGCAGAGAAATTATTTGTAATGTGGAAGCAGAAAATGTTATTCTTAATGTTGAAGCTGCTATGCCCTGCGGTCTTATAGTAAACGAACTTCTGACAAATTCACTTAAATATGCTTTTAACGATTTAAAAGAAAAAACAGCCAGGATTAATGTTAAACTAAGCAAGAATAACAACCTGATTGAAATAATAATTATGGATAACGGTAAAGGAATATCACAGGACTTTGATTGGGAAAATACAGAATCACTTGGACTTAAGCTTGTTAACTACTGGGTCAAATATCAGTTAGCCGGCACAATAGAGCTTGATATAACTTCTGGAACAAAGTTCATTATAAAATTTGAAAATGTCTGACAATATCAATCATAAAAAAATATTAATAGTTGAAGATGATGCAATTGTTGCTTCACAGCTTCAAAGAATAGTAAATGCATTGGGATATACCGCATTAGCTCCGGTAGCCACAGGCATTGAAGCTGTTAATCTTGCTTTGAAGGAAATTCCTGATGTTATTTTGATGGATATTAAATTGAAGGGTGAACTAACAGGAATTGAAGCAGCAGATCTTATTCATAAAGAATCAGAAATTCCGGTGATTTATTTAACTGCTTATGCTGATCAGGAAACAATCCGGAGAAGCAAAGACAGAGGAACTTATGGATTTCTTACCAAGCCTGTTCGTGATAAAGAACTTGGGGCAATGATTGAAACAGCCATTTATAAGTCATCAACAGACAGATCATTAAAGCATCTCAATCAACTGCTTAAAGCTATAAGAAACATTGATAAACTGATTACAAGAGAAAGCATCCCTGAAAAATTACTTCATGAAGCCTGCTCAATCCTTGTTAATTCAAAAGATTATCTGGTAAGCTGGATCAGTTATGAGCAGGACCCTGCTTCAAATCCGTTGGTGTTTTCAGAAAAATTTAAAAAATCTTTCAAAGGCGGAGTTACAAATCATTTTATTAAAAAAAGGATTCAGAATGTCTTAGAAAAACCTTTTTCAAAGAATGAATTTACTTTATTCAGAGATTCTGAAGCTCTTGATATCGTTGATAGATTATTTACTGATCACAACATAAAACAGCCAATTGTTCTTTTATGCCCTATGCTGGTAAAAGAAAAATTTTTTGGATATATAATCATTGTTTCTCAGGAACTCTATGGTTTTGATACGGAAGAAATCGAACTGCTTCAAACATTAGGCGAAGATATTGCATTTGCATTGAATAGTATTGAAATTGAAAAAGAAAGGATTTTGGCAGAGCAGGCTCTTAGTGAAAGAGAATCTTATTACCGGTCTTTATTACATAGTATGCACGAAGATATTTTAGTGATTGACAGAGATTATAATATTGTTGATGCAAATAATTCTACTCTTAAAACTACTGGTTATGCAACTTCTGAGATACTTGGTAAAAAGTGTTATAAGATATCTCACAACTTGGATATGCCTTGCTGTGATGCCGGTATTAAGTGTGAGCTGCAGAATGTTTTTGATAAAGGTCTTCCAAAACTTGTCCGGCATATTCATAAAAAAAACGATGGTCAACCGGTTTATGTTGACGTATTATATTCTCCACTGAAAGATGAAACAGGAAAGGTTACCAAAGTAATTAAGTCGATTCATGATGTAACTGACCTTCTGGCTACTCAGGAGGCACTTCACGAAAGCGAAGAAAGAATAAAACAAATTGCTGATAATATTGATATTGTATTATTTACTCTTAGCAGCGATGAAAACGGTGAAAAGTTAACCTACTTAAGTCCGGCTTTTAACCGCGTTTGGGGTATGGATAAAACAAAAGCACTTGATGATTCAAAAAAATGGCTGGATACAATTTATCTTAAAGACAGACAAAAATTACTGGAACTGATAAATAAAATCCGTTTATCAGATAATCTGATTGGAAATATTGAATACAGAATAGTAAGACCCGACGGAAGCACCCGATGGATTAACTCAAGATTAAAAGCAATATCAAAAAACAGTAAATCTTCTGTTAATATTATCGGAATAGCTGAGGATATAACAGACAGAATCTTAACAGAAAATAAATTAAAGAGATCCGAACAGGCTTATAAAAACCTTTTTGATAATGCTCATGATGCAATTATTATTTTTGAACCGGAAAGAGGAATTATACTAAATACAAATACAAGAGCAAGCGAAGTTTATGGATTAGAAAAATTTGAATTAATAGGAACATCATTTTATACTCTTTGCAGCGATAAACAGGACTTGTATAAAAAAGTAACTGATGCCGCGGATTTTATTGATGTTCCGTCATTTGAAATAGAATCAATAGGTAATGATGGAAAAAAGATTCATCTTGAAGTAAATTTATCACCCACAGATTTTCTTGGACAAAAAGCAATCATAGCAGTTAACCGGGATATTTCATTCAGAAAGAATGCTGAAAAAGAATTAAGGTTCTTATCTGAAATCGTTAAGCAGAGTCCAGCCTCTGTTTTATTAACTAATACTGATTTGGTTGTTGAGTATGTTAATCCGAAATTCATTGATCTGACCGGCTTTACTGATACTGAAGTTATCGGACAGAAAGTAAGCTCTGTAAAACCGCTTGTAAATCAGAATTCTGAACAAATATGGTCTGAAGTTAAAGAGGGTAATATCTGGATGGGCGAAGTTCTGAATGTTAATAAAGATTTACAGTCATACTGGACTTCACTTATAATCTCTCCGATTACAAAGGAAAACGGAAAGATAATTCACTTCCTTTTAATTGAGCAGGATATAACCCAGCAAAAAGAATTAGAACTGGAATTAAAAAATGCTCTGAACAAAGCAAAGGAAATTAACAACTTCAAAACCCACTTGTTAGGCAACCTTAATCATGAAATAAGAACTCCGATGAACTCAATTATCGGCTTCTCTCAGATTATGGCAGAAGAAGCCAAAGATGAAGATGTAATTGAAATGTCTAACAAGATTATTAAATCAAGTTACCGATTATTAAATACTCTTAATTCTATTATTGAACTATCCGACCTTGAGTCTGAGAGATTAAAAATAAACAGGACTGAAATTAATGTCTCTCATTTTGTAAGGTATCTGGATTATAGTTATAAAAGTATTTCTGCTGAAAAGAAATTATTCTTTGAAGTTGATATAAAAAAAGAAGATATAATAATACAATCGGATGAAAAATTATTAGAACAGATATTCCGCAACCTGATTGATAATGCGATTAAATATACAGAAAAAGGCGGCATAACAATTACTGTAAACCAGATTGAGGATGAAAAGAAAAATCTTAATTGTTTTATATCTGTTAAAGATACAGGAATTGGAATACCTGAAAAAAATAGAAATGTAATTTTTGATGCCTTCAGGCAATTAAGCGAAGGTGTAACAAGAAAATATGAAGGTACGGGACTTGGACTTACAATTGCCAACAAGATGGTTTCACTTCTTGATGGAAAATTAAAAGTTGAAAGCAAAGAAAATGCCGGCTCTGAATTTTCTGTGATACTGCCGCTTAATACAAATAACAAAATAAGCAGCAGCGGAATTAAAAATCCGTTTGAAATTGATTCCCATGTTGTAAGCAGTTCAGCAAAGATACCACACTTACTGATTGTAGAAGATTATTTAATGAATGTTGATATAATGAAGTATTTCTTAAGTGATATTGCAACAATGGATAATACTACTAATTACGAAGAAACACTTGCAGCGATAGAAGATTCAGAGTATGATATTATACTTATGGATATAAACTTAAAAGATAGTATCGGCGGTGTTGAATTAATGAAAGAGATTAGAAAAACTGACCGCTATAAAAATGCACCTATCATCGCAATCACCGGCTACACTTCTTCAATGGATCAGGAAGTATTTATGCAGGAAGGATTTACCGGGTTTTTAGCAAAACCGTTTAATCAGATGCAGCTTAAAGAAGTAATACTTAAAAATCTTTCATAATTATTAATGATTGTCTTATTAAGTATTTATTGTTTTTTTCGATAATTAATTTAGAAAACAGTTAGAACTGGTTGGTATTTTATTTAGATAAGTCCATTATTTGAAATTATTGTTTTGTTATTAACCGCTCATATTTGTCAAATAATAGCTGGTAATCCAATAGAAGATAAACAAAGAAAGAAAACTGCACACGATGCCAAAGAAAATTCAGATACGATTAATAATTCTGATTTTAGTTATATCATTTTTTTATGCTATTTCGGTAATTTATTTAAAGTCAAAAGAAACAACATTTCTTAATGAAATTTCTGCTGAACAGAAGTCAGCTCTTAATTCAATTATTATAGATTATCTTACACAGTCTAAGTACCAAATTGATTTCGTTCCGGAAAGAAAACTAAACACAAATAATCTGATTGGATATTTAAGCAGCGGAAAATTTTTAGTAAAAGATTCATTGCTGCATATTCAGTCAATTCTTGATCAGGTTGGCAAATCAACAAATTCAGAAGTTAAATTCATTACAAACGATGAGCTTAAAATAATTAAGGAAAAGACAGGACCTCAGCACATCAGAGCAATCTTTGAAATTGAAAATGTGAATGGCACTTTAAAACAGATTTTCATTGCAGAAAAAGAATCAGAAGTTTTAATAAACAAATCAATCAGACAAAGCAGGGAATATATTGATCTTGGGCTGATATTTTTGGGTTTAATTGTAGTATTAACTCACGTGATATTTTTTCAGTTTATTAAACCTTTATCGTTAGTAATAAAAAGTATCAGAACTAATAAGCTGCAGCCTCTTCAGAAATTTGAAAACAGTAAAAATGAATTTGGTGTTCTGACAAATCTTATAAAAGATTTTTTTGAACAGAAAAAATTACTTGAGGAAGAAGTAAAAGTAAGAAAAATTACGCAGGAAGAGCTTGAAACTCTTAACGATGAACTTGAAAAAAGAGTTGTTGACAGGACAGAAGAACTTGCAGTAACAAATCTCGAACTTCAAAAGGAAAGAGACCAGACAAAAAAATATCTTGATATTGCAGGTACAGTTATAGCATTATTAGACCGCGATGGCTACATAGAAATGATTAACAAAAAGGGTGATGAAGTTCTTGGCTATAAACCAGGCGAATTGATTGGAAAAAACTGGCATGACACCTGTTTACCTGTTTATGAAAAAGAAAAACAGAAAAAGTTTTTTTTGGATGTTATCAGCCATAAACAGGAACCATTAAACCAGCTGATAATTGATGTGGAAACCAAAGGGAAAGAAATCCGCACTCTTATTTTTCACATCACATTTCTGATGAATAAAGATAAAAACTATACAGGTGTTTTGTTTTCTGCCGAAGATATAACAGAATTAAAGCAAAAGGAAAAAGAATTAATTGAAGCCAAAGAGAAAGCGGATGAATCAAATAAATTAAAATCAACTTTTCTTGCAAATATGAGCCACGAACTAAGAACACCAATGATAGGTATTCTTGGATATTCAGATTTATTGGTTGGTGAATTGGATGATGAAAATCATAAAAGAATGGCAAGTGCAATTCATGAAAGCGGTCAAAGGTTAATTGATACATTGAATATGATACTTGATTTATCACGTTTAGAGGCAAATAAACACAACATTGATTATCAGGTAGTAAATATCAACTCATTGATTAAAAATGTTACATTCCACTTTGAAGCTGCTGCCCATAAGAAAAATATTTTCCTGAAAACTTCTCTTCCTTCAATTGAAGTAATAAGCAGAACTGATCCGAGAATGCTGCGCGATGTTTTAAATAATCTGATCAATAATGCAATAAAGTTTACAAGCAAAGGCGGTGTATTTGTTAGTCTGGAATTATTCCACAGGGATTTTCTTGTATCAATAAAAGATACCGGCATAGGAATTTCTGAAGAAAACCTTGGACTTGTATTCGAAGAATTTCGTCAGGTATCTGAAGGATTAGGCAGAGGCTTTCAAGGGACAGGGCTGGGTTTAACAATCTGCAAAAAGTATATTGAGCTTTTGGGAGGTCAGATATCAATTAAAAGCACACCGGGCGAAGGATCAGAATTTGTCTGTCAGCTACCTCTCTTTTCTTATAGTGCGGATGAAGAGGCAAAAAGAAATGAGTCGAAACAAATATATACTGACACTGCCGGAAAAATATCTTCAGGATCAAATATGGATAAAAGGATCCTTATTGTTGAAGATGATTTAACGTCAAGAGAGGTAATAAATCTTTTTCTGAAAAATCTTTTCAAAGTTAAATTTGCTGAAGACGGTATTAAAGCAATTGAAATTGCAGAGAAAGAAAAGTTTGATTTGATTTTAATGGATATAAATCTGGGTTCAGGTATTACAGGCATTGAAGTTATGGAGAGGATAAGAAAAATTAATGGATATAAAAATATTCCGATAATTGCTGCAACAGCATTTGCAATGTTAGGAGATAGAGAAAAGTTTCTATCGATCGGATTTAATCATTATATCTCAAAGCCGTATATTAAAGCTCAGCTTACAAAGCTGTTAAATGAAGCACTTAAAAAATAATTCGTGAAAAATTACCACAGTTTTTTCATCTCTTAATTGAAAGAAAACATCTCAATCATTTTCCTCGCTTAATTTGCCGGCCAAACTTGTAATTACAGAAGTCAATTTATTTTGTTATACTTTTCAAGAGCAAAAATATTATTGAACAGGGGAATTATATTTGATTTAATTTTTAAACAGACTGATAGACCTTAAAAATCAGATCAACAGGAGATTCGGAGTAGCCAGGACTGATCTCAGCAGTACTCCCACATCCATCAAGACCAGATGAAGAATTGCTTTTGAAAAAATTATGCGCAGGAACAAACTAACCGTTGCGATGACAGATTAACCCTGGATCGCAGCTAATGTTGAAAGAAGACATAGTAACACTCCTTTTTTAGTAAAAGAATAGATATCTATTCTATGCTTATACCAGAAATGGCTGGATGATAAATTTAATTTAAAATGTTCTTCACTAAAACAGAATAATTATTTATTTTTACTGTTAATATTCAAGACACGATGAGCAACATTTCGATTGGGAGTTTCCGAAGGAAATGAGTTGGTGGGCTAATTGGATGTATTTGTTAAAATAATCGTGTTATTAAATGAATTCAAATTCATTCCTAGCTATAGATTTCGAAACAGCAAACTACTACAGACACAGTGCTTGTGCTGTTGGGTTGGTAAAAGTAGAGAACTGTAAGATTATAAGAAAAAAGTCTTTTCTCATTAAACCACCGCAAAAAGAATTTTATTTTTCTTATATACACGGAATAACTTGGGAAGATGTCAAGAATGAGTTAACCTTTGAAGAATTATGGCCCAAGATGAAATCTTTTTTTTCTGGAGTTGATTTCCTCGTTGCACACAATGCAAGTTTTGATAAATCTGTTCTTCGAAAATGTTGTGAATATTACGATATAGAATTTCCACAAAATGATTTTCTATGCACTGTTCAATTATCCAGAAGGCTTTGGAATATTTATCCAACAAATTTACCATCTGTTTGTAATCATTTTAAGATTCCTCTAAAACATCACGATGCACTATCTGACACAGAGGCTTGTGCTCAAATAATGTTGAGAGCAATAAAAGAAAAGAAATTTGCGTATGAGCTTACCTAAAATTGAAGAACTCTGGGAGTTAAAGAAATTCTCTCCTAACCCAAATCAAAAAGAAGCTATCCTTCATTCTGAAGGTCCTCTCTTTCTCTCTGCGGGACCGGGTTCAGGGAAAACACGTGTATTACTTTGGCGAACACTTAATCTTATTGTCTTTCATAATGTTAAACCAGAAGAAATTTTTCTAAGTACTTTCACTGAAAAAGCTGCCCATCAACTTAAAGAAGGATTGCGAAGTTTACTGGGATTAGTTTCAAATTACACTAATCAATCTTATGATCTTTCCAAGATGGCTCTAGGAACCGTGCATTCAATCTGCAACCAGATTATAACTGACAGAAGATTTACTGATGGACACAGAGTTCCACCACCCGTCCTAATGGATGAACTCAAGCAATACTTCTATCTATATCGCAGAAACTTTTGGGAAGACTTAATAAAATCTGGCGGTTATGAAAAGGAAGAGGATGCCAATAAAGAAATTAATGATTACTTATCAAATTATCCAAGTTCATCACGCCATAATGCTGTTCAAAACATCATCTCAATTTTTAATCGCTTTTCTGAAGAGTGCCTTGTGCCCGCAAGTATTAAAACAAATGATAAAGTGTTGAAAAAAATTCTGAAAATGTATCAATATTATCTTACGGGACTAAATGGAAAAATCAGAAAAGTTGATTTTGCTATACTCCAGCAATGTGCATTTGATACTATTCAGAGTTCCGTTACAGCCTCAAACGTTTACAAGCATGTCATTATTGATGAATACCAAGACACAAATCATATTCAGGAGAAATTATTTTTCTCGCTGGCTAAAGGAAATAAAAATATTACAATAGTTGGTGATGATGATCAGGCATTATATCGCTTTAGAGGAGCTACTGTTGAAAACCTTGTTGAATTTGAAAACAGATGCAAACAATTCTTAGGTATCAAACCACAGAAGATAGATCTCAGTCACAATTACAGATCACGTAAGAAAATTGTTTCGGTTTACTCTTCTTTTATGGATAAAACTAATTGGCAGAGAAAAAGACCTGAAAAAGGTTATTATCGGATTTTAAAAAACCTCGTTGCAATTAATAACGATACCAAGCCATCAGTTATTGTATCATCTTATTCAAAATCTCCAGAAGTATATGCTGAAATTGCTCAGCTTGTAAAAGAAATGAAGGAATCTGGAAAAATTGAAGATTACAATCAGATTGCTTTCCTTTTTCCTACCCTTAAGAGCCGTTCACGAGTTGATGGTTTAAGGGAAGCACTTGGGAGATTGGACATTCGTGTTTATGCCCCACGTGCGGGAAGATTTTTAGAGATAGAAGAAGCGATGGCAATTTGGGGTTTGTTGTCTAAAATATTTGGCAGACCAAAATACACAGAATATTTTAGCCAGGGTTTACGTGATTATTCAAATTGGATAAGTGAGTGTCGACGTTTTGCAGATACGATAATAGCCAACGACTCTCAACTAAAGTCATTTATACAAGATAAAAAGGAAGAGCTCTCTCTTGTTACTGAAGATTTCGAAATTCTGGCTGGAGTTCTGAAAAGGAAAAAATGGAATTTAACAGATTCTTTCAAAATGGAAATGCTAAGGGATTTGTTGAAGCCATCTAGTCTATCTAACAAAGCAAAAAAAAATCTACAGAGCGAATTTTTCAATAAAGCAGTTGAACTTAGAGAAACACAAGGCAAGCCTTTTAAAATTATTAACATCCTAAATCGTGCAACATCTGTTGATTGGAGTATTCTAGACTTATTCTATCAGCTTAATGCTTTTACTCATTTCAAAGAAATGTATTCAATGGCAGAAACCGGTGAAGACGAAGGACCAATCTGTAATCTTGGCTTGATTACTCAATATCTTGCACGTTATATGGAAGAAGTATCGGCTGTAATTACTGGAACTTTTCTTTCTGATGATAAATTTGTCAATTCCTTTTTTGGCTCGTTTACTTATGCACTCTATCGACTTGGTGAATCTGAATATGAAGATGCTGACGACCCATTCCCAAAAGGTCGTGTGCCTTTTCTTACAATTCACCAGGCAAAAGGTTTAGAATTTCCTGTAGTTGTTTTAGGTTCGATATTTAAAAAAGATAGAGGTCCACGTAAAAACGAAATTATAATTAGAGACTTGTTAAAAAAGGAAGGTGAACCTCTGGACAGAATGAATGAGTTTGATAATATGCGTATGTTTTATGTTGCATTATCAAGAGCGAAAAATCTTTTAGTTCTCCCTCATTATAAAGGTGGATCAGCGGCTATCGAGCCATTCAAAGAACTTTTTGAAGAAAACAAATTCACTTTGATTGAAGATTTTGATTTAACAACACTTCCTGAAGCAATTTTAGATGAGGAAGATTTGGGAAAAAGTTACTCTTATACAGGAGATTATTTGAATTATAATAAGTGCCCAAGAAATTATATGATCTTTAACAAGTATGGGTTCGTTCCTTCTCGTTCTCAAACGATGTTTTTTGGAAGTTTAGTTCACAAGACAATTGAAGACCTTCATCATCTTCTAATACAAGAAAGAAAAAAGATTGCGAGTTAAATGACTGATCAGGAAATTGAAAAACAGATTAGAGAATATTTCGAGGAAAATTATGAGCTGCTTCGCCTAGAGGGTGGACATGCCCTTACAGAAGCCGGTAAACAAGATGCTTTTTATCAGGTGTTATATTACTGGAAAAAGTTAAAAGACATTGCGAACAAAGTAACAGAGACTGAAGTAAAGCTTTCACTACCAAATCAGGAAACAACTAAGGGAAGAAAATTCTCGATCGAAGGTGTTGTTGATATTGTGAGAGAAGAAAATGAAACGTGGATGTATGATATTAAAACTCACGATCCTGACTATGTAAATACACATAAAGAACTGTATGAAAAACAACTTAATATTTATGCGCATATTTGGCACAAACTTCGAGGTAACCCATTAGATTATACTGCAATCATTGCTACTACTCTTCCTGCGGGTCTTCGCAATGCAATTCAAACTAATAATGAGAGACAAAAAGAATTTGAACTTAACAAATGGAAGCCTGTAATTGAGATTCCTTTTGTTGAAAAACATATTGAAAATACGATTAATGATTTTAAAAAAGTTGTAGATAATATTGAGGACAAAAAATTCGCACCTCCACCTTTGAAAGTTTTGCAAGAAAAAATGGAAGGCAGTAATACGAGATTTGCAACGCGGGTGTGCCGTAACTGTGATTCACGATTCTCCTGCACATCTTACCAAGAATATGTTCAATCTCTCGGTTCTAAATCTTTTGCAGCATTTAAAAAATATTTTAACGATTTTGGAGAAGACACAGATCAGGAGCAGTGGATTGAAGCAAATCTTGAAAACGCCCCACCACCTGAAACTGTTGAACCGATTACTTAAATTTTAATTTTGATAATTAAAGGAATTATTAATGCCAATTGAAAAACTTAGACCATCTTTCTCTTTTGATGAAGAAAGAATTAAACAGCTTAAACAAATTGCCCCAGAAGCTTTTGCTGATAACCAGGTAAACTGGGAAGTACTGAAAGAAGCTTTGGGAAATTATCTTGAAGAAGATGATGTAGATGTTGAGCACTTTGGTCTTTTCTGGCCAGGTAAAAGAGAAGCAAGAAGAATGGCTTCTATCCCAAGCAAAGGTACTCTTATACCTTGTCCTGGTGAAGGAATTGATGAAGAAAACACACGCAACATTTTTATTGAAGGTGAAAATCTTGAAGTGTTAAAGATACTGCAAAAGAGTTATGCCGGTAGAATAAAGATGATTTACATTGACCCGCCATACAACACTGGCAATGATTTTGTTTATGATGATAACTTTACTGAACCTCTCGAAGAATATTTACGCCGAACAAGACAAATTGATGAAGAAGGAAAACCTCTCACTACCAACAAAAAATCTGATGGACGCTTTCATTCCAAATGGTTGAGTATGATGTATCCCCGTTTAAGATTAGCTTGGAATTTACTAAGTGACGAAGGAGTAATATTTATCAGTATCGATGATAATGAAGTCCATAATCTTAGACAGTTATTAAATGAAACATTTGGTGAAGAAAATTTTATTGCTCAGATAATTGTACAATCCAATAAAAGGGGTCAAACATATAAAGATATTGCAAAAACTCACGAATATTTAATTTGCTATACAAAAAATATTGATGTTAAACTTAATGAACTTCAAAAAGAAAACAACGATTTAAATTTATCAGATGATATAGGAAATTTTAACCTAAGAGAATTAAGAAATAGAAATCCAAAATTTGGAAGATTCAATAGACCCAATCTTTTTTATCCTATTTACGCTGATCCAAATGATATTGATGCAAACGGATTGTGTTCAGTTAGTCTTAATTCTAAATCAAAATCCTCTGTTGAAATTCTACCATTTAATAGTAAAGGGGAAGAAAGTTGTTGGCGCTGGGGAAAAACATTAACATTGAAAAATATTGACAAAGAGGTTAGTAAATCTAATGTAGTTGCTAAGCAACGAAGAGATGGTGGATGGAATGTATTTGAGAAATATAGAAAAGGAACATATAAAGCAAAATCCATCTGGGATGAAACAGAAGTTATTAATGAACAAGGAACATTAGATCTTAAAAATTTAGGTCTAAAAGATTATTTTGATTTTCCTAAACCAGTGGAACTAATAAAGAAGTCCATATTATTAGGCAGTGATAAAGATGATATAATTTTAGATTTCTTTGCTGGTTCTGCAACTACAGCTCAAGCATTATTAGAATCCAATTTATCAGATAATAGTAATAGAAAGTTCATATGCATTCAAATTGATGAAGAAACTCCTACCGATTCTTCAGCTAAGTTGGCTCATTTTGAAAAAATAACAGATATTTCAAAACAAAGAATAAGATTGACGATTCAAAAAATTGAAAAAGAGTTAGCAAAAAGAAAATCAAAAGGTAATCTGGATGTAGATTTAGGATTTAGAGTTTTTCATCTTAACAAATCAAACTATCTTGCCTGGTCTGAATATAAGGGTTCAAATTTAAAAGATTTAGAAGATTTATTTTCATCGCAAGAATCATCGCTAATAAATGATTGGAAATCTGAAAACCTCCTAAACGAAATTTTACTAATGGAAGGTTTTTTACTTGATAGTAAAATTGAAATAATAAAAGATTATAAGAAAAATAAAGTTAAGCAAGTAATCTCAGATTTTTGCGAACACAAACTTCTCATCTGCCTCGATAAAAAAGTTCATTCAGATACTATCAATAACCTTCAGCTTGGCGATACTGATATTTTCATCTGCCTCGATAACGCAATTACAGATGAAGAAAAGGTTACACTTGCGGATAAGGGATTGATAAAAACAATTTAAACTTATGAGCAAACTCAAATTCAAATTCGATTCAAACCAGGAACATCAACTTTTAGCGGTGAGTAGTGTTGTCAATCTTTTCAAAGGTTTGCCCAGCTTTCAGATGAACTTTCAGCTCGGTGATGAAACAATTCCAAACCTTCCACCTTATTATAATTTTGAAGATGAATTCCTTCTGAGTAATCTCATTGAGGTTCAGAAAGAAAATTCAAAATTCTGTAAGGGCTTGGACCAAAATTTAAATCTTGAGAAAGATTCTGGTCTTTTGTTAGAAGGAATTGGTCACACTGCCTGGAGTTATCCTTCTTATACAATCGAAATGGAAACAGGCACAGGAAAAACTTATGTTTATCTCAGAACAATCTTTGAACTCAGAAAACATTATGGGTTTGGTAAATTCATAATCATTGTTCCAAGCATTGCAATCTATGAAGGCACGATTAAAAACTTTCAGATAACAAAAGATCATTTCCGAACTCTCTATGGCAACGAAACAGTTAACCTGATTGAATATGAAGGACAGCAGATAAGCAAACTAAGACACTTTGCAAGCTCCAGTTCACTCGAAATTCTTTTAATGACGATTGACTCATTCAATAAAGCGACAAATGTAATTTACAAAGCAACTGAAAAGCTACCTGGTGAAAAACTTCCTTATCAATACATTCAGGAAACAAAACCAATTCTAATTTTAGATGAATCACAGAATTACACTTCTGAAAGAGCAAAGTCAGCACTTCGGACAATTCATCCATTGTTTGCTTTGAGATATTCAGCAACTCCAAAAGAAAAACCAAATCTAATCTATCGCTTAAGTCCAATTGATGCATTCAAATTGAATCTTGTAAAAAAAATAGAAGTATATGGAGTTACTGAGCTGGATAATGTTAACCAGCTCAGTCTTGCTCTTGAAAAAATTTTTGGTTATGGACCGCAGGCTTCTGTTAAGTTACCCGTTATTTCAAACGGTGAGAAAAAAGAAGCATCGGTCATCTTTAAGAAAGGTGATGATGTTTATGATAAAACAGGAAATGAAGATTTTAAAGACATAAAGGTTGATGAAATTAATAAACAATTTGGTTTCATAGCTTTTTCTGATAATACAAGATTATCCGTTCACGATATTTCTGATCCTACAAATTCAAAGATTAATATTTTTAGGATTCAAATTGAAGAGACAATCAAACGCCATTTGAAAAAGCAAGCAGAATTGAGAGCAACAGGTATTAAAGTTCTCTCACTCTTCTTCATTGATCGAGTTGCCAACTACACTAGTGACGATGCAATCATTCCAAAACTTTTTGACAATGCATTCAACAAATTCAAAAACGATTATGATGAATTTAAAGAACTCAATGGACAGGATGTAAGGCAAGCTTATTTTGCTCAAAAGAAAAATAAGCAAGGGACAATTGACTTCATTGATACCAGAGAAGATGAATCGAAGAAAACTAAAGAAGAAAAAGAAGTTGAAAAAATTGCCTATGAACTTATAATGAAAAATAAAGAGCAGCTTCTTTCTTTTGATGAGAAAGTTTCTTTCATTTTTGCTCATTCTGCACTCAAAGAAGGATGGGACAATCCAAATGTGTTTCAGATTTGCACATTACGGGATACTCAATCTGAAATGAGGAAAAGACAGGAAATTGGTAGAGGATTGCGACTAGCTGTAAATCAGAACGGTGAACGTTCAACTGATGATCACGTTAATATACTCACAGTAATCGCAAATGAAAGCTACGAAAGCTTCGTTAACCAGTTGCAGAATGAATACATAGAAACTGGTGATGTTGCACCACCTAAACCTTCTAATGCTTCAAAAGACTATGCAAAACGGAATAACAAAATTTTTAAGAGCGAAGCCTTCAAGGAATTCTGGGAAAAGCTGAATCGTAAAACCGATTATAAAATAAAAATTGATTCGGATAAATTGATTGATGAATGTATTGCAAGGTTAAATGTTGAAACATATCCTGAACCACAGATTGTTGTTACAAAAGGAAAATTTGTAATTACACATTTTACTTTCAAATTGATTTCTACTCAGCAAGATAAAGCTCGTATGCAAATTGATGTAGAAGACACTGAAGGGAAAAAAGATACTTATATCCGCACATTCAGTCTTCGTGATGATATATCCAAAATGGTTAAGAACGATGACCTTAAAGGATTTAAAATTCTTAAAATCCATACAGGCTCATCTCCCGAAGTTGAATTTGACAATGGACAAATACTTTCAACAAAAAACCTGCTTGAATTTGACAGTAAGGAAGGTCAGGCTATTACCGAAAAGTTTTATGAAGAATCAAAAACAACTTATCCAATATTTAATGTAATAGAAAGAATAAAAAAAGAAACCGATCTCACCCGCCCAACAATCATCAAAATCTTCAAAGGTATAAAGGATGAAAAGAAAAAATATATCTTTAGAAATCCAGAAGGTTTTACAAGTGTTTTGATTAACTCGATTAAAAATACACTTTCTCAGCACATCGCTGATAGAATAGAATATTCTGTTGATGGCGATAAAATTAATTTTGAAGTAGAAGAAATCTTTCCTGCTTTGAAAAAATATCCGCAGAAGGAGATACTTGAAGGGAATAAAGTTTCTCTTTATGATCAGATTCAAATTGATTCAGAAGTTGAAAAAAGATTTGTCGAGAGTTATCTGAAGGATGATGAAAAAGTATTATTCTTTTTTAAATTTCCGTCTAAGTTTAAAATCAATATCCCCAAGATTATTGGTAACTATAATCCCGATTGGGGCATCGTGAGAATGAATGATGATGGTAAGATAAAACTTGAATTAGTCCGGGAGACAAAAGGGTATAAAGATCTTAATCTGCTACAATATCCCAATGAGAAAAGAAAAATAGAATGTGCAAAAAAACATTTTAATGAATTAAAAATTGATTATCGTCATGTAGATGATAAAACTCCTCGCTGGTGGGTGAGTGAACAGGAGGCAAGACAATTTGAGATAGAGGATGGATAAATTGTTATATCCAGATTATTTAGGAAATGATAAAACCAGATACTTTTTGGGCACAAAAGGCAAAAATACATTAGTGCTTTTTGGTTTGAATCCTAGTGTTGCTACAAACGATCAATCAGATCGAACAATCTCTCGGATAAAAAAAATATCAGCAATACATAGATATGATTCCTTTTTAATGCTCAATCTTTATCCTCATCGATCACCATATCCTAACGACCTCCCCGATTCAGGCAATATAAAACTTCATAATCTGAATAAGAAAATTATTTTAAAAAAGATTTCAAAAAATAATTACTCGGACTTTCTATTTTGTTGGGGTGATAATATCTCTCTAAGACCATATTTAAAAGATTATCTTTATGATATTTGGGTATCTATAAAGCCATTCATTAAACATTCATATTGTTTAGGAACTTTAACACTATCCGGAAATCCAAGACATCCTGGTCGTTTACCATATGCCACTAAGTTCAAGAAATTCGATCTGAGTTCATATTTTTAAGTATTAACTGTATGCCTCTCAATACCGAAACACAACATTTACTCACTAATCTCATTTCCGCATTAGAAATTGAAATCGAAAATGTCAAAGGAAGAACTCAAAGAATAGAAGCGACGAATGGTATTTTAGTTGAAAGTATAGGCAATCTTTATATATATAAGTTCTCTTTAGAAGATATTTTCGATATATCTGATGACACCGATGTCTTAATAAGAATTGATAATAGCTCACACAAAGCGGTTATCGTAAATTGCAAGGGTTTGGAACTTCTACTTTCTTGTGAAGTAAATTTGGGACAGACGATTCCTTCCATTTCAATTCATATTAGCAATGCCAATCTTCTGGAATCTCTAAAAAAGCTTCTGGAACAAATTCAATCACAAACAATCCGTGTAAATGAAGATTTACTCCTCAAACTCTTCGGTATTAACGAACCTATTCCTGCTGCATTCCCAGAATTTTATATTCCTCCACTCAAATTTGAACTTGACGAATTTCAAAAGGATGTAATCACTAAATCACTCAACTCAGAAATCTCTTTTATTTGGGGTCCTCCGGGAACAGGTAAGACAGCAGTCATCGCCGTGCTCACCAAAATTCTTATTGATGCTGGTTTATCTGTTTTCATCACTTCGAATACCAATGTAGCAGTGGATAATGCATTTGATAAGTTCATTCAGTTTTTTCGTGAAACATCAGATGATCTACTCAATGGTAGAATAATCCGATACGGTAACATTCAGGTCGAGGGTATCAAAGAATATGTTCAAGAAGCTAATATAACTAAAAGATTAGCTGAACCTTTATTTAAAGAAATTAATCAGCTTACAACCAAAATATCAACCTTACAAAGTGAAAAAAATAAACTTAAGCAAAGCATAGAAGATTATAGGAAATATTCTGCCATTAAAACCGAATTTGAGTCCAGAGTTCAGCATTTCAATCACCTCAGTTCAAAATTCTCAAATACTAAATCTCAACTTCATAATATCGACATTCAAATCAGTAACAAAAACGAAGAAATTGCAAAGCTCTATGAACTATTATTGTTATCTAATACGACAAATAGCTTGCTAAGGTTATTTAAGGGAATTAAATCTCCAAAAAGCATTACAAAAGAAATAAGATCAATCAACTCTATTCTTAGTAGACTCAGTATTGATAAAAATAAATTATTGAATACATCTCAGTCATTAATAAATGAACTAAAACAGGTTAAATCAAAATTAGATGCACTCAAAGCAGATTTTGTGAAGTCTGGTTTTAAATTAGCTGAATTTGATTCAATTTCAATCAGCGATATCGAAAGAAAAATTAATGGCGTAGATGTTAAAATCTATTCAGTCAATGAGAAGATTAATGAAATAAAATCAGAAATTGAAAAGTTAGAGAAGGAGCTCATTTCAAATGCTAAAGTGATAGGCACAACTCTTTCAATGTTTCACTCAAAGTCAAAACTTTATTCCCGCAATTATGATATCGTAATTATTGATGAAGTAACAATGGCTATTCTTCCTCAGCTTTTTTTCGCTTCTGGATTTGCTAACAAAAAAGTTTTTATTGTTGGTGATTTCATGCAGCTTCAGTCTATTATAAAAACAAAAGATTCTGATTTGGTAAATAACTGGATCAAGGCGGATATATTCAGTAAGAATAATATTAAAGATGGCAGCAATCCAAAATTAAATACACTTTGCATTCAGCGGAGAATGAATCCTGCGATTGCTGAAATTACGAATCAATGTTTATACAATGGTATTCTTCAACACCTTCCTATCGATTCTCCACTCGCCGATGAACCTGCTGTTTCTTTTTATGATACTTCGAAATTTTCTCCATATGCAACTATTCCAGGTAAATCCGGAAGAATAAATATCTATAATGCCGTTTTAGCCGTTAAGTTGACACTTGGATATTTAGAAGATGAATCAATCAAAGATATTGGTATTATAACCCCTTACAGAAAACAGGCAAACTTATTAGCTAAACTAATTCGAGATACAGATATAAATAACAAAGCGATTGCTGATACGGTGCATAAATTTCAAGGCTTGGAGAGAGATTTAATTATTTTCGATATCACTGATGGAAAAAATTCTAAAAACTATTCTGTTGGTGCTCATTTAAGAGATTCCAGTGAATCTCCGAATCTGTTCAATGTTGCTTTCACGAGAGCAAAAAAGAAGCTTATAATAATTGGTGATATGGATTATCTTAGAGAAAATCGTAATCAGTTTCCTAAAAAAGTCAGAGATATGTTCAATGTATTTTTAAATACCAGGGATAATAATTATGAAATAATTGATTCAACAAGTATTCTTGATACCATAACAATTCTTAATGATGAAAGTCTTCCTCCTATTATTCAGGCAAATAATAATATTTTACATTTCTCCGAACAAACTTTCTATCAAGATTTTTTAAATGAAATTAAAAATTGTCAAAAAAGTTTGAAAATATTTTCTCCGTTTATTGCACCTAATCGGATCAGAAATAATTTTAATGATGTTTTTTTTCAACAAATAATAAATAGAAATGTCAAAATAGATATGATTACTAAATCTTCACTTAGACATCCGAATCCTGATTTCTCTCAATCCTGTATTGATCGTTGGCGTCAATTAGGCGTTAAGATTAAAACAAACGATGATATGCATGAAAAGATTGCGATAATAGATAACAGAGTAATTTATATCGGCAGTCTTAATATTCTTTCTCAGTGGCAGTCAAGTGAAACAATGTTGAAGATCGAAGGTCCTGATTCCATTAAAGAATTAGTAAAAATTTATAATAATCTCTATTAAATTCTTATGTCGCTAAAATTAACACGGCCGCTTGTCATATACGATCTTGAAACTACCGGAACCGATGTTGCAAATGATAGGATTGTGGAAATCAGTTTATTAAAACTTTTCCCAAGTGGTCAAGAGGAATTAAAAACATTTCGTATAAATCCAGGTATACCTATTCCACCAGAGGTTTCAGCTATTCATGGTATTTCAGATGAAGATGTAAAAGACAAGCCATCTTTCTATGCTCTATCGGAAGTCTTACTTGGTATTCTTTCAAACTCAGACCTGTGCGGTTACAACCTTCTAAAATTTGATTACCCTTTACTCAGGATGGAATTTGCACGAAATAACATTGAGTTTAATACTGTCGGAATCAACCTCATAGACCCAATGCGTATCTTTATGAAAAATGAACCTCGTGATTTGACTGCAGCGTTAAAATTCTACTGTAATGAGGATTTGACAGATGCGCATTCAGCCGAAGCAGATACCCTTGCAACAAAAAAAATTCTACTTGCTCAGATAAAGAAATATGAAGACGTTCCCAGCACAGTATCAAAACTCTCAGCGTATTCAACTGAAGGTCAGAAACGATTTGCAGATATAACTGGTAAGTTGTCATATAACGAACAAAATGAAATAGTATTTAGCTTCGGTAAACACAAAGGAGAAAGAGTGATTGACAACGCAGATTATGGTGGCTGGGTATTAGGTGCAGATTTTCCGGAGGATACGAAAGCAATTATTCGGCAAATACTGGATATCACTTAATTATACTTTCAACTTGCTGGAAAATTTATATAATATCAGATGTCTTTCAATTGCACTAATTGTGAGACGTGTCTATAACTTATTGTAATATAAGGATATTTGCGGAGAGACAGGGATTCGAACCCCGGAAGGACTTGCATCCTTAACGGTTTTCAAGACCGCCGCATTCAACCACTCTGCCATCTCTCCGATATTTAATTAATTATTCCTAAACAATTTTCCCCGAAGGGATTACTTACGCAGCAAGAGACCGCCGCATTTCCCGCCTTTGCCGGGATAAACAACCTTTACCCCGCAATTATAAAGTGATTTTTTGTCCTCTTGTGTTTAGAGAAAATCACAAATTTGAGTGCCAAATATAATCATACTTGCTGTTTCTGCAAACTCATTTTAGCTATCTTTACATATAATAGTTTATAGATATCGATGAAAACAAAAGAATTATTACCATTTCTGAAATTATTAGCGAATGAAAGCTCGGTTATAATTAGGCGATACTTCCGGACAGGCTTACTAATTGAAAATAAAAAAGATAATACCCCTGTTACGATTGCAGATAAAAAAGCAGAAGAAAAAATGCGTGTACTTATTCAAAAGGAATTTCCGGATCATGGAATAATAGGGGAGGAGTTTGGAAGTGAAAATCCCGAGGCTGAATTTGTTTGGGTGCTCGATCCGATTGATGGAACTAAAAGTTTTGTATCCGGTGCTTTAAGTTTTGGAACTCTGATTGCTTTGTTAAAAAACAAAAAACCATTTATCGGTGTTATTAATCATCCAATCTTAAATGAGTTTTTAATCGGTGATAATAATTCAGCCTGGCTTAATGATAATTTAGTTCGTTTGCGGGACTGCAGTTCAATCTATGAAGCTGTACTTCTTACAACAGATCACTTTAATATTGGTGAGTATCATGATCAAACTAAATTTGATAAACTTGCAAGACAGGTTAAGCTTTACAGAAATTGGGGAGATTGTTACGGTTATTATCTTTTAGCATCCGGTTATGCAGATATAATGATTGATCCGATCATGAGCATTTGGGATTCTATGGCTGTGATACCAATTATTAAAGGCGCAGGTGGAGAAATAACAGATTATAAAGGTAATGATCCTGTAACAGGAAATAGTATTGTCGCTTGTAACAAACTTATTCATTCGGATGTGATTAAGCTGCTTAACGATTAGCTAATCAAAGAAACAGAAAATCACAAGAGTTAATGCAGCCGTAAATAATGATATGTATTTTAGTTTTGATTTGTTGAATAATACTATTGCAGTGATAACCCATAATACAAAAATCAATAGTTCCGCCGTTGAGAATAATCTATCAATTGAAGGCACATAATTATTTATAAAACCATACTTGTAAGTTAGATAAAGTGGATTTATCAAAGCGATTAAAGTCAGGAATATTATTGAAAGAATCACAATAAACTTTTTTGTTTTGATGTTATTATTAAAACTTTCCAGTCCTGTTCTTACTGCAAACACCAATCCTCCGTACAGAAAGATGAATTGAAGCATGCTTATAACAAGCGGAATTCTTCCAAAAAAAGTTATCTGAACATATTTCTTATCGGGAACAGAAATTGCTTTAGTATTATGATAGAGTTCAACATAATACTGAAGTTTGGTCTCCGGTTTTTGTTTAGGCAGAATACCTGTTAAAAGAAAACCATCTTTTACTAATTCTCTGGAAGCCCAGAGAGAATCATTATTAAGTTTATAAAAATACTTTCCGCTTAATTCTGTTAAATCTGATCTGACTGAAAAAACATAATCATCATTTCCGTAATAAATTTTTTCAAATCTGTAGGATACTTTTTTACCTTCGATTCCAATTGTTCCGGTAATAGGATAATCAGCAGAAGTAATCTTATTCATGTAAGAGATAATGAACACAATTACTACCGCACTGATCCAGAGTATTAGAGACTGCTTTTTCATTAAAACATTAATTTCTTTCAGTAAAGTTAAAAAAGAATAGTTTAGTGTGAAAAGCAAATAAAAAAGCCCCTGATAAGCAGGGGCTGAAAAAGGTTTAAGTTGTACTTAAAAAGAAGTACCAATTTTAAATCGAAGGTTTACAAATATTTTCGTAAAGCCAAAATTACCGGAATCCAGTCTTGAAAGACTTGCAGATGGACCTATTGAGAAAGCACTGAATCCCCATCCTTCCATTATCTTTTGTACTAAGATGTTAATATTGTATTGGGGTTCGCGATATTTACTGCCCGGCATCCCATCAAAGCTAAGATCAAAGGTGCTGCCGGCAAGCGATGCTTCTCTTAATGAAAAACCAAAATGCCATTCATCAAGATACTGTCCGAAATAAAATCTGCCCCGTGTGGATCCAAGTATTGATACAGGATATCTGAATTCCCAATTAAGAAAAGACTGCTCGTTATCTATAATTCTTGCCTGATATTTTACAGTTGAATCAGGATTAAGAACGGTTGTTCCTTCAGATGGATCCAGGTATCTTCGTTTCCTATCACTGCCGATTTCAGAAGTAGCTTTTAGGTAACCGAATTCGAAGAAATTTCCGAATGGAACTACATAGGTAACCTGGAATCCTTCACTAACTATCAAGTTATTATGATTTTGAGTTTTAACAGCCTCTATCATTGCATCAATATGACTGAACATACCGGCTTTTACACCAAGTATATGAAAACTGATTTCCATCATATTTGTTTCAAGAGCGCCTGAATACGGAGTTCCGACACCAAGCGATAAACCAACATCCTGCTTTAATGATAATCCTAATCTTTCACCGCCCTGCAATTGAAAGAATGGATTAACATAACCCATTGTGGGGGATATCTGAAGTTTTGTTGGTGGCTGAGCAACTTTGTTAATTCTGATTTTTTGAAATACCCTTGTAAATACACTTCCATAATTAATGTCTTCTTCAAGATTTAATTTGAAAGGATAAGTTATCACTCTTGCTCTTAATTCTGGCGGGACGGCAAGAAAAGGATACAATACACTTTTTATTGAAATAGTTTGATTGTTAGCATCTCTCAAATCTACTACTATTTCTGCCTTAGGATCAGGAGGATCAATAAAGAGAGCATCCTGAATTTTTATAAACAAGCTGTCATCAAGAGGCTCCATCTGATAATACCGGATTTGCTCTTCCTCTTCCTGGGCAAAAACAGAATTTAATCCTGTAATAAATACAGTAATTAAGAGAATTAGAAATATTTTAGATGCGTTCATTGTGTTTGTTTACCATAAATAATTAATTAGAAAACTCTGTAAAGAAGAATGAATCTCCTACCTGAACTTTGTCTTTTGATATCTCATCAAGAACATTAAAGAAAAAGTTTACTTTATATCTGCCGTCAGCTTCCCGTAAACTGCCGTTTTTATCAAGCCATGAATCAAATGCATTTTCGGTATTGGCAATTTTTAACGAAACATTATAGATCAGATTTCCATTACTATCTTTTACCGGACCTGTAACAGATATTGGTCCAGTATATGTAACTTTAAGCTGATCAGGTCTTTGATCTATTATTGTTACTTTAAATACGGTTATTCGCTGCAGTTCTTTTACATATATATTAGCAGAGTTCATTTTAGTTGTAACTCTTTCAATCTTTACTTCAGGCGGTTTGTTTGGCAGAACTTTTATTCTTTCTTCCTGTGATCCGAATTTTAACACCACTTCGGTTTGATCAGTCAGGTCAAATCGTTTTTCCTGTCCTGGTGGAACTGTTACAATTGGTGTATTTAAATTTTTAGGATCATAAATTCCTGCCGGAACTGTTCCGGTGTTGCGTGCAATATTCCAGGTGTATTGTATAAATGTTTGTTTTACGGATATTGGAGACTGAAGAAGAGTTTGTTCTTCAACTTTCTCCTCTTTCTTCTGATCTGGCGGTGTTGGCGGAACATAATCTTTCAACACTTCAAGTTTTTTGTTTAATGCAGCAAGTTGTTCGCGCATTTGTTCATTTTCTACAACAACATTAGGATCAATTTTAATAGAAAAATCAATTCCAAGTGAATAAAGAGAATCTAATACTGAAATAAGAGAATCTCTGACAGATTTGCTGACGGTTTCTTCTTCTAACGCAACTCTCCTCAGATCAAGATCAGCACCCTTTAAAGCGAGCACTGTAATTACAAATATGTATAACACCTGATAGATAACAAATTTACTGTCTCTGTTTTTATTTAACATTTTTTTCTTCTTTATTTCTTTACGACTATTGCTTCTAAATGTTTTAAACTGGCAAGAGTCTTTTCATCACTTAATGAATGAGAAGCCTGATTTATTGAATTAGCCAGTGTATTTAGTTCTGAAATTTTTTGAGAGCTGATGCCTTCATACTGATTAATCTTATCAGCAAGTGCACTAATTGCATTAAAATTAACCTTCATTATTTCGCTTAGTTTTGCAGACTGCTCAACAAGCATTTTAAACTTTTCAATTTCAGCTAGCGACAGATCAGTTCCGGATCCGATACCGGTGCCGGGCTGATTTAATTGCTTTAACAGATTTTTGGAATTTTCAACCTGGATTCTTGAAAAATATTTTTCTTTTATATCAGAAACGTGATTAACTATTGTCTGAAACTCAACTCCAAGCTGGTCGAGAACTGGTTCAAATAATTTACCAAGTGCTAATACTATTAATGCTTTTATTTCAAAAGGAACAGATAAACCCAAAAACACTTCTTCACCAAGTTTGATGCTTATTAACAAAATAGCCGCACCAATCAAAGGTAATGCAGTTGCAATACTATCGATGATACTTGTGTAAGAGTTGATTATTCTGTCGATTGTTCCACTTGCAGGTGTTCTGATAATTTCAAGTTTAAGTTTATTGTAAGCGAAAAATGCTAATAAAACAAAAAGCGAATATGAAATAAGAGGAAGCCACCAGAATCTAAAAGGTTCTACATCACCTGTTGCAGGCTGCCAGCTTGGGAACAATGATTTTGCAAGGTCTATAGTTATGTTTCCTAATATTGGCACTTCTGAAAGATCTAGATAAAATGAAATGAATAAAGCTATTATTGAAATTATAGCTGGTTTAATCATAACTGTAACTTTAATTTTTCTTACAGCCGATTTGGTATATTCTTCTAATTCCAGTTCCAGTTCGTTATTAGCTATATCAGGATTCAGAAGATTTTTTGTTATGTTTTCTTTTGGTTTTGTTGGTGTAGTTAACATCAGTCTCCTTAATTATTTCAATTAAAAACTTTAAATAATAAAATATGCTTGTTCAAAGTAACCAAAAATGTACCGTGTATTGACAATTATCATACCAAGGCAATCTATTGGTGTATCTATTATAAAAAAATGCTCAAAAAAAAATCTTATATATGATCGAATAAAAAGCTTATTTAACAACAAATAATCAAATTTATTTTACTCAAATATATCTTGATTATAAAAATATTTAATTCATTGTTAATTATTTATACTTTTTGAAAAAAAAATAAAAAATAATTGAGTAACAATGACCAACAGGTTAAAAATTCTTTACAAATCTGTAATAATTACCTTTGTTTTAAATTATTGTTTTAGGAAAAAACTAAACAACAATTTTATATTTATCTTAGTAGTAAAGAATTAAGTTTTTATCGATGAATATTAAATACCCAAGATTATTAGAAATAAATTCAAGAGTTTGGATAAAAAGGTTTGGTGAAAAGGCAACCTTAGCTGATGTGCCTGACTCGCAAATAGATTTTTGGAAATCAAATGGTTTTGATTTAATATGGTTGATGGGCATCTGGACTAATAATAAAAAAGTTATTTCAGAATACTGTTTTGAACCCGAACTTATTAAATCTTATACTGAAGCTCTTAAGGATTGGCGAAAAGAAGATGTAATCGGATCACCTTATTCAATTGATAAGTACGAAATCAATAGTATGCTGGGCACAACAGCAGATCTGATCAATTTTAAAAAGCGATTAAACAATGCGGGGATTTCTCTGATACTTGATTTTATATCTAATCACTTTAGTGCAAAATCATCTCTGATCTGGACGAATAAAGAAATATTTCTTACTGCTGACGAGTATATCTTCAAAAATGATCCATATACTTTTTATCCTTCCCCGGCAAATGATAATGAATTTCTTGCTCACGGAAGAGACCCTTTATTTCCTCCATGGAAAGATACGGCACAGATAAATTTTTATGAACCTGAAGCAAGAAAGTTTCTAACTAATATTCTTTTGGACCTTACCGAATTATGTGATGGTGTAAGATGTGATATGGCTATGCTTCCGCTTAATAATATTTTTTACAATACCTGGATTGGTGTTCTTAAAAAGTATGGATATGAAAGACCAGAAAAAGAATTCTGGGAAGAAGCAATTGCACAGGTTAAATCTAAACGAAATGATTTTCTCTTTATTGCAGAAACTTACTGGGACCTTGAATGGCAGCTTCAAAAGCTTGGATTTGATTTTACCTATGATAAAAAATTAACTGATCGGCTTGCCGGAGGTAATGTGCAATCGGTCCGTGATCATTTATTGGCAGAAGAAGTATATCAGAATAAATCAGTCAGGTTTATAGAGAATCACGATGAAGAACGGGCAGTTGTAAAATTAGGAAGAGAAAGATCACTTGCAGCTGCGGTTATTGTTAGTACTATTCCCGGAATTGCTTTTTATTTTGATGGACAGTGCGACGGTAAAAAGATTAAACTACCTGTTCAGCTTGGCAGGGAGCCTGAAGAAAAACAGGATGAGAAGGTCAAAGAGTTTTATAGAAAACTTTTCAGTATTACGAATGAAGAAATTTTTAAAAACGGAAAATGGAAAATTCTGGATACAATTCCCGTAGCACCATCTGATTTAACAAACGAAAATTTACTTGCATGGGAATGGCGATCAGATGATGATTTAAGAATAGTTACTGTAAACTATGATAATGTTACTTCGAGATGCAGGTTAAAGTTTGATCTTCCTGTAACAGAAGATGAGATTGTGTTGAAAGATTTGATTAACAACAATATTTATAAACGATCATTAAAAGAAATTTCTGAAAAAGGTCTGTTTGTTGAATTAAAGTCTTTTCACAGTCATATTTTTCAAATAATACAGCAGTAGTTAAAAATTATAGGAATAAATTTCTGCCTCAAAAATTTTTTTCTTTTTATAAATCAATAATTAAGTTAGTGCAACCAAAAACATAAATTGACATCTTACCGGATAGAAAATGGCAAAAAAAACAAATAACTCTAACAGAGAACGAAAAATCGGAAAGCAAGTTGTTGAAAAAAAACCGCTTGTTGATCATAAAACTAAAAATTTAATCTGGACAGTTATTACAATAATTATTTTATTAATATTTTTTATCGTAAACAATACGAGAAATGAACCGGAGGAAGGACCATATCCTCCTAATTATAATTCACAACAAACAAATAATTCTGAGAATTAGATAAAGGAAAATCTATGATAATAAAAATGTTAGCTGGTTTAATATTGCTAATTAACTCAGTTGCAGTTAATAATTCAGTTGAATATTCTAAGTCATCAAATGCTGATGATCCATCAATTATAACAACCCTTATTGATGGAAAGGCGCCGGACTTCTCTTTAAAATCGGTTGATGGTAAAGTAGTTAAGTTTTCTGATTATAAAAATAAAGTAGTGATTATTGATTTTTGGGCAACCTGGTGCCCGCCCTGCAGAAAAGGAATACCGGATTTAATTTCAATTCAAAATGAATTTAAGAATGATGTTGTAATTGTAGGTATCTCCCTTGATGGTGATAAGACAATTAAAGATGTTCCCGGATTTGTTAAAGATTATGGAATTAATTATCCTGTTGTTTACGGAGATGAAAAAACAGTAACTGCTTACGGCGGCATTCAGGCAATTCCTACTTCTTTTGTGATCGATAAAAAAGGCAATATAGTTGATCAGCATGTTGGGTTGGTTGATAAAAGTGTTTATGTAAATAAGATAAAGGAATTACTAAAGAAGAAGTAATCATCAGTATTTTAAAATAAAAAATCCTTATTCAATTGTAACGAATAAGGATTTTTTTTTGATCCGTTTTGTTAAGTGAGAATTTTATAAACCATCTCTTAAAAATCTTGGCTCTTCCAATGTAAGCATTACAGAAATCCTGTGTGAATCATCCAATCTTTCAATTGCAGATTCATTAAATCTGGCAAATGAGTAATCAATATTCAGTTTAGGCAATTTAACACCAGCGCCGACTGTAAATTGTTTAACATCATTGTAACCGCCTCTTATGTATATCAGATTTCTAAAGGTATATTCAAATCCTGCGTGCATATCAAAGCTAACCGGACCTAAATTAAAGTTAGAAGCAAATTGTCTGTTTTCAAACCTGATATCAAAATCTAATGCAGGCATTATATAACCGCCCAAAAATTCAGCTAATTTGTAAGCTGCTCCAATCTTCAGAGTAGGCGAAACAAGTTCATTTCTGCCAGTACTCCAGGCAATCAGTGTAGTAGTTGCATCCTGCAGGTTTGCACCAAGAAACAGATTTTCCATCGGGATATAATAAGCTCCAACATCAAAGCCTATTCCTGTTGCACCAAATTCTGCCAGGTCTCTTCTTATAATTTTTGCGTTAACTCCCCAATAAAAATCCTCTGATTGTCTTTTGGCAAATGTAAGATAAAAAGCCCAATCCTGATTGCTGAATTCTGTAATTCTTGAATAATCCAATCTGTCATCGTTTATATCAATAATACCATCGCCGTTAGCATCATAAAGAGCATTTCTTGTATCAGGTATTCCATCCACACCTAATCTCATTGCACTAACTCCAAAACTCATATCATTCTGAAACGGAATAGCAACTGTACCGTAATCGTAATTTACAAGATTTCCAAATTGCTCTGAATGCATCAATGCAATCTGCGGATAATTAAGGTTTGCAAGTCCGGCAGGATTGTAATAACCGGATGTAACATCATTAGCAACTGCAACGAAAGCCCCTCCCATTCCAAGAGCTCTGCCTCCAACACCGAGAGCCATAAACTCACCGGCATATTTTGCAATTACTGTTTGTGCATTTATGGTTGAAGCAATAAAAAATAATGATGAGATTATTAAAAAAGATTTTTTTAGCATAAACTAAAGCTCCTGTTAGCAAAGGTTATAAACTTGGTTGAGAAAATTAGTAATCTACATGTTAATGTCAAGGCTAAATTATTTAGAGGAAAAGCTTATCATTAATCTGATACAAAAAAAAATCAATTTCTTTCGCTGAAAGAAAAATATTACTTAGCTTTTCCCTGATTAGCTACTGCTGCTGCAGCTTTTGCAATTTCTTCCTGATTGCCGAGATAATAATTTTTTATTGATTTCAGATTTGAATCCAGTTCATAGACTAAAGGAATTCCTGTCGGAATGTTTAATTCCACAATATCTTTTTCGGATACATTATCAAGATATTTAACCAATGCTCTCAAACTGTTTCCGTGTGCAGTTATCAGAACTTTTTTACCGGATTTAACCATTGGAGCGATTGTATTTTCCCAATAGGGAACAAAACGGGCAACTGTATCTTTTAAACATTCTGTTAATGGAAGCTCGTTCTCTTTCAATCCAGCATAACGTGGATCTTTACCCGGGAATCTGTCATCATTTTTTTCTAATTCGGGTGGCTGTATGTCATAACTTCTTCTCCAGATTTTTACCTGGTCTTCACCGAATTTTTGTGCTGTCTCAGCTTTGTTTAATCCTTGCAATGCGCCATAGTGTCTTTCGTTTAATCTCCAGTTACGGATAACAGGAATCCACATTAAATCTAATTCATCAAGAGTTATCCATAATGTTCTGATAGCTCTCTTTAGTACTGATGTATAAGCAATATCAAATTTATATCCCTCTGATTTAAGAACCTGTCCGGCTTTTTTTGCTTCTTCCAATCCTTTGTCAGAAAGATCAACATCTGTCCAGCCTGTAAAGCGATTTTCTTTATTCCAGGTACTTTCTCCATGACGCAGTAAAACTACTTTATACATTTTATCTCCAGATTTTAAGTTTAAATTTTAAGCTGTAAATCAAAAATACGGAATGATGCTCGAAGTAAAAAAATCTTTAATGCTCTGAAAATAGTTTTCAGACTTTTTCAGTCTCAGCTGGATATCTTTAATAATTTAACTCATCAATTCTAAAAGAAGAAAAGCAGGTTTATAAAGACATAATCGTGCTTAGCAGAGGAAAGACAATTGTATAATAACAGCATGTTTATCTGTTATTAACAGCATTAAATCAGACTGAAACTTTTAAGGATTAAAATACCTGTCGAAATTGTAAAGACAGATCCAAGTGTTGTTATCATAATTATGTTTCCGGCAAGTTTGGAATTTGCACCCATTGCGTCTGCCATAACAAAACTTGCTATTGCAGTCGGGCAGCCGAAAACAATAAATAATATTCCGAGGTCGTTACCTCTGTAGCCGCAAAAGTATGCAGCAACAGTTAAAAATAATGGCAGTAAAATTATTTTTATTGCTGATGCAGTAAAAGCAAGTGATGAAGCTTTTTTCAGATTTTCCAGATTTAGCGAACCCCCGATTCCAACAAGTGCTAGAGGTAAAGCAAGTTCCGCAAAATAGGTACCTGTAGATTCTATCATAACCGGCAGCTTTAAGTTGAAAAAAGAAATCGGAAGAGAAACAAAAACAGCAAGTATAAGAGGGTTGAGTAATATCTCAAGTGTAATTGCCCGTATTTTAATCTTTCCCTGATGTTTCGGAACAGTTAAAACAATTACAGCAAGTATATTGTAAACCGGAAGCAAAAAAGCCAAAACTAATGTAGCCTTACCTAAAGCTTCTGCACTGAATAAATTTGAAATAATTGCAAGTCCAACAATTGCATAGTTGCCCCTGAAAGCCCCCTGAATAAAAGCACTTTGATCTTCAGGCTTTTTTATAAACGGGATAGTTCCTATCCAGATAAAGATATAAGTAAGTATTGTTCCAAGTGTAACAAAAATTATTTGCTCAACATCGAACACTTGTGTCATGTCTAATCTTGAAATTTCCAGAAAAACAAAAACGGGTAATGATATCTGAAATACAAATTTTGCTGTTACATCAACAAATGCTTCATTAATTATTTTTAATTTTCTGGCAAAGTATCCAACTGCAATAATCAGAAAAACCGGTGCAACAATGTTTGCAGTAAATACAATATTATCAAACATTTTTTATGCTTTAAATTGATTGTTCTTTTAATGATTCAATAATTGATTTAAACTTTTCGGGTACCTGAACAAGTTTATTTGCACTATAATCAAAGAAAGCTATACCGGTTTTAACACGCGCAATTTCTTTTCCATTTGATTTATTAGTTATTCTAAAAAAGAAATCGCATCCTGTTTTAATAAAGTTATCAACTGTAACATCAAATACAAGAATATCACCGTGATATCCCTGGGATTTATATTGAATCGCTGCATCAAACATTATTATTCCCGCACCTTCAGTATCAACTTCAGAATATCCCCAGTTTTTAAGAAACAATATTCTGGCTTCATGAACCATTGATAAAATTGAATCATTACTTAAGTGTCCGGCAAAGTTTACATCATAAACCCGAACAGAAATATTTGTTGTAAATAGAAACTTCCCCGGAAAGTCAATTCTGATTCTCTGCATTGAATCCTCTGAAATTATTTTTGTATTGTAAAAATAAAGAAAAGGGAATAATGATTTAGTAAAAAATATAGTTTATCAGACTTCCGGAAAATTATTCTTAAAATTAAAAAGAGGAGAATGCCATTCGGTTTAAAAAAGAAGAATTACCACAGGCTCGCGTTATTTTGAATCTGTTATCAGTTAAGATTTGCTGTTTATACTATTTGATAAACTGTAATTGGATTAGGAACTCCTTTTATTGCAATATCATCATGGTTGATAGGTTCATTCTCCAACACCACTCGTTTGTAAACTTCATCGGAGATAAGGATAACAGAATTAAGTTCCTTGTTTATCTGTTCTAATCTTGCTGCAATAATAACAGGCTGACCGGTAACAGAGTATTGTTTTCTTTCGCTTGTGCCGACGTTTCCTGTAACAACTTCACCGGCATTTATTCCAATTCTGATAATTGTTTCAGGCAGTAATCCTTTTTCGTTTCTGCGTTTAAGTTCTTTATAGATTTCTAGAGAAGCATTAACAGCCGATTGGCAATCATTTTTATGTTCAATTGGTGCACCGAATATTGCCATTAATCCATCGCCCATAATTTGATTTACAATTCCTTTATGTTTGTTTATAATTTCAATCATAAAAGAAAATACATTGTTTTGATATGAAATGATTTCTTCCGGCGATTTATTCTGAGCGAAAATTGAAAAATTTCTTATATCTATAAACATAATTACAGCAAACCTTGTACGGCTTTGAACTTCATAATGATTCTCTACAAGTTCATCTACAATTTCCCTTGATATTTGCTGACCAAATAATTTTTGTATTTCATTTCTTTCAGATTGAGCTTTGTAGTATTTCAATAAACCTCTTTTTATATGAACTGTTATCAATCCGGCTGTATGACCAGAAATAAATAATAATGCGGCTGTACCTATATGTAATGGAAAGATTGATAAGGAATCAAAAACTTCCGAAGGTTTACTGGTTAAATACAAAGCTATTATAATATACTGTAAAGCCGCCATAGTGCCTGAAAATAAACAGAGTTTAAAATCAAGCTCTAAAGCACTGAGCATTATTATTAAAAAGTAAAGTAGTGAAACAGGTGTAAAAAGAGGATACATAGAAGGTAAATTGAATGAATAGATTATAAGAACAACACTGGGAATACTTATTTCAGTAAAAGCATTGATATATCTTATTAATATAAAAGCCTTTACTCCGTACTTATTCCATTTTTTTGCAGCACGACTTACAAATATTGCTCTTACAAATATTACTGCAAGAATAAGAAGCGTAATTTCAATTGTGATAGAATATTGAGAAACATCTTTAAAGTGTTTTGCAAAAGCAATTGATAACAGCAAAACAACAATAATCAGAAAACCAATTATTCCGGCAAGAACTTTTGAACGGAAGCTTTCGTTAGAAATTATTTCTTCTGTAAAAATTTCTTCAAAGATTTTCTCATTAGTGTTTTTCATTTAGCCTGATAATTATGCAAAACCAAAAAATGTTCTGTATTTAAATTTTATTTTCAGGGAATCAATACTATTACTAGCAGTTAATTAAAGATAGAACCAATACTCTTAATTACAAATTGGTAAATCTTGATTTTTAAAAATTAATCCACAGAAAATTGTTATAAAAATAATCAGCTATTGAAATTTACTAAATAACCTGAATAAATCTTTAAACAGTTCAAACTCAGTTGCCCGAAATTTAATTTTCTTAAGTTGTTTGAGAAGCTGAGAGATTACTTTTCTTTGAATCTTACTATTGCTGCTCTGAATCCGATTAATTTGTTTTAACCCTTCTCTCAATTTATCAAGTCCGAATATGGCCGATAAATCTGTTTAAAAATTTTTAATCAATCATAAACATCTGATGATAATATTAGATTTATCAATCTCAAAATTACGCTTGAGAAAATCAGTTAAGTAATTCAGCTTTAATATTTTAATGTTTCAGTTTAAGTTTCAGATATTCACCGATTAATATTGCTGTTGGATAGGTTACTTCTTCTTCGTTTTTAGCGTGCAATTTCAGATCTGCTGCAAATTCAACATATTCTTCTCTGTTAAATTTTTTGGCTGTCTCTTCAAATTTTTCAAGTGCAGATACAATTTGTTTGTGTTCTTCAAGCATTTGATTTAATTCTGATTTTAATTGATCGGTCATTATTAATACTTCTTTCATCTCTTCTGTAACATTACCTGCTGCAATCTGATTTAGTAATCCAAGCGGTGGGATTGCAATCTCTTCTTCTTTCACAAAATGATTGTGTAAAACTTTTGCAACTTCTTTAGCTGCTGCACCAATTTCTCCGGTTTCTTTAGTAGCTTTAGCAAGAATATCGTGAAGTTTTTCATGTTCGATCTTCATTGATTCAGGGATTTTAAATTTCATTGTCTTTTCTCCTTTATGATTGTTGGTTCCGGTTTGATGAGAATGTTCTTTATGTGATAACTCTCCCGTTTGTTGATAATGTTCGACCGAGTGGATAAAGTGAACATAATGATGAACATAATCCCTTCCCGCAGCAACATCATCTACTTTGTAATTAATTTTGGAAATTGCATCATTAAAAAGATTCTTTATATCATCCGGTATCGGGTTGGAAAAAACTTTTTCAAGTGGTTTTAGAGACATTATTTCAATTGAGCTGTCTGCAGCAATTATTGCAGGGTCCAATTCTCTATCAGCAGGTTTAAGCCCTGTATAAGTTTCGCCTTCTCCAGCCCGGTGAATGCGCACTACAGTTTCAAAGAAATATATATCGGCAAGCTCCTGAGCTTCTTTGCTAAATTTTCTGACAGCAATAGTTTTTTCAAAAGCATTTTTTATATAATCTTCATCAGCTTTCTGCACCCATATAAGGACATAATTTACATTATGTGTTTCAATAGCTTTAATAGCTGCTTTAACAACCGGACCATTTATTCCATCGCAATGAGCAGAAGCACTGCTGCTTAATAAAAATGTGCTTAATAATACCAGCAAAAAATTTGTCAAAATAAATTTAAGATTTAGTTTCATAAAGTTCCTTTCATTATATTAATTTTTACTTAACTTAAAATAACTCTGATTAAATCATTAAACCACTGATAAAATTTGTTTCTTTTTTGCACAATCAAAATGCGTGATCAACAAACATCTGTATATAAAGACCTTCACGGCTTAAAGCAGCATCCATTCTTAACAAAAGATTATTCATAAAAACTCTTATGCCCGCTCCGGTACTCCATTTCATATCAGTATGTAAAGTTGATACATTCCATTCAGGTGCAACTCTACCAAGCTCTCCGAATACAGCTAATTGCAGCC
Source organism: Ignavibacteriota bacterium (assembly GCA_013285425.1). Taxonomy (GTDB): domain Bacteria; phylum Bacteroidota; class Ignavibacteria; order Ignavibacteriales; family Ignavibacteriaceae; genus IGN3. Next base: position 2,620,311 of record CP053447.1, on the reverse strand, counting down.
AATGAACATTCAATCCCCTTGTAACCGAACAGTAATTAAATGGATTCCAATCAATTATTTGTCTATACTCAGCACCATAATAAATTGCAGCTCTATCATTAAACCTGCCTTCATAAAATGCACGCAATCTGAATCTGCCTCCAAGATAAGCACCGGTATAGGACGGAGGACGATGATATTGCCGGATTTCATGACCGTTGGGGTCTGTTCCTGTTATATCATAACTGTCCCAGGTAAGTGTATTGATTGTCCAGAAATTTAAAGCAAGAACTTTCGGAAGAGATTTTTTATCAGAGAAATATTCGTCAAGCGGCAGATACCATCTCAGGTCAGTTTCAACAACGCTCCAGGGAGCCATTGTATCAAACCAGCCAAAGTCGCGCCTGAAAGCAAATCTTTGCAAACTCCCTCTGGTTGGATTAACATAAAAATCGGTGTTCTCTCTTGTTAATGCAAATTCAATTCCATTAGTAGCAAAAGCGACTCTCTTTCTGTAAAATGGTTTTATATCAATAAATGTTCTTCCGCTTACAAGTGGGCTCCAATCAGTTCCTCCCATTTCACCTGAAACTAAAATCCCATTTGCAAATTTTGGCGAGAAGTAAACTTCATCTTTCCCGTGACCTATTGGGAGTAAATATCTAAATTTAATTTCATACCATTGATCATAACCACTAACCTGAATGTAATCATTCTTATCCGACTCATTACTTCCCGAGCGGAACTCAGGATTATTATCCGGTGCTGATGCTGGCGGGTCTTTATAAATATTTATAACACCAAAGTATCCGCCGAGCAAATCCGGAGCTATATAAATCCTTGGATAAAACGGAAGATAAAATTCGCGGAACTGAATGAATCCGTATTTTGTGCCGTTTGTGCTTATTAAACCACCGGCATAAAGAGACATATTCTTTTGGGATAATCCCTGAACTCCGATAAATCCGCCAACTGCCCAGCCAAATATTTCACTGTAAAGAGCAAATGGCAGGGCAGAAACTGTAACATTGGATATCTCTGTTTCAGCAGAGTCTCCTTCAGTGAAATTAATTTTGTAATGACTTTCTGGTGAAAATAAAGAGTCAGAAAATGATTGTGCGTTTACTTCCAAAGCAAAACCGGCAGCTAATATTAAAAACAGATAGATCATACTTATTAAAAATGTTAGTTTATATTAACAGCACAATTGGTTAAGATAATGTTCTGTAATGCTGCAACTATACTGTTTATTCGTAACAATCATTCTCTTCCACAATATGCTCCACACCATTAGATTCAAGATGAGTAATGGGTGTTTCGTTCATCAGTTTTCTTAAAGTATTTTTTAATTTCATTGATTGAATAAATAGATCATGTTCGGGAACAACATTTTCTGAATGCATTGGACTTTTGAAAAACAGCGACATCCATTCTTGAATACCCTTCATATTACTGCGAAGTGCTAAATCTGCAAAAAGAATAACATCAAGCATAATTGGTGCAGCAAGAATTGAATCACGGCATAAAAAGTTAATCTTCAATTCCATTGGATAACCGAGCCAGCCAAAAATATCAATATTATCCCAGCCTTCTTTATTATCTCCGCGGGGAGGATAATAATTTATTCTAACCTTATGGTAGTAATCAGAGTAAAGTTCTTCGTAGAGTTCCGGCTGTAATATTGAATTAAGGACTGATAATTTACTTTCTTCTTTTGTCTTGAATGAGCCGGGGTCGTCAAGAACTTCACCGTCTCTATTTCCTAAAATATTATTAGAAAACCAGCCGTTTAATCCCAGCAGCCTCATCTTTAACATGGGCGCAATAACAGTTTTTATCAGCGTTTGACCAGTCTTAAAATCCTTTCCAGCAACCGGAACGTTCATTTCGTTTGCAAAGTCAACTATTGCAGAAATATCAACACTTAAATTTGGCGAACCATTAACATAGGCAGCTCCTTCGGCTACTGAAGCAAAAGCATAAAGCATACTTGGAGAAATATCAGGATCATTATTAATCATTCCACTGATAAAATTCTCTTTTGTTGAATGAACTTCCTTCTGTTCAATATAAGTTTCTGTACTGCCTGCCCAAATAACCACAATCCGGTCGAGAGAGTTTGTTTTCTTGAAAGACTGAATATCCTCTCTTAATTGCATCATTAAATCATATTTGTTTTTACCGGTTTTGATATAGCTGCCTTCTAATCTTTTTACAAAATTATGATCGAAGACCCCCCGCATTGGCTTTATAGATTTTAATTCATCGGCAACATTGTTTAGATCAGTATCATTAAGTACCCTGGCATATTTAGCTGCTTCCAGAGAATTTTCATCTCTGATATCCCAGCCGCCGAATACTAAATCCTCGATTGCAGTAAAAGGTACAAAATCTTTAATGAATGGGAAATTATGATCAGACCTTTTCCCGATCCTGATTTTTCCCAATTGGGTTAATGAGCCAACGGGACGAGCTAAATTTTTTCTGATTGCAAAAATGCCGGCTAAAAAAGTTGTGGATACAGCTCCATTCAGTCCAACAATCAGAACGCCCAATTTGTTATCTGGTTTTTCAATTTTATAAGCTTCCATTTTATACTCCTATCTGTATTTTGTTAAAATATTCTTTAGTTCAAGCTTTCTAATAATTCAGGTAATTTTGTTATTGAATCTATTTTATAATCTGCACTATCATTGTCCGGGGGTGCATTCCAGCCTTTGCTCTGAACCCAGACAGTAAAACAACCGATTGCTTTTGCCGGAATAATATCATTTTCATAAGAGTCACCGATCATTATTGTTTCTTTTGGATCTGCTGCCAGATCATTCAATGCAGTTTTAAATATTTGTTCGTTAGGTTTTCTTACTCCGAGTTTTGCGGAATCAATGACAGAGGAAAAATATTTTTTTAGAGATAGTTCCTGCAGAACTGTTTCAAGATTGCCATAGTAATTGGAAATTATTCCAAGTGAATATTGCGGCTTCAGATTTTCAAGTAATTCTTTAGATTTAATTATTGTAGTAATGACGTGTCTATAGCAATACTCACTCAGTTCATATACAATAAAACTGAAGTACGATGGCAGAAAAAAATTGTTTTGCAGATATTCCAATTGATAAAACAATTGTTTCTCTAAGGTTTGTTTCAGGTTAAATTCAGGCTTTATAATATTCACTATTTTTCTTTCAGAATAGATAAATGCCTGTCTTAGATTTTCTTTTGTAACCGGTATATGGAAATGAACATAGGTCTCCCAAAATAATTCACTCCAGTGAATCCCATCTGTGTCGAGGGTTCCGCCAAAATCAAACAATATAGTTTTCATCAATTAACACCTTATTAATTTCTTTTTTAGTATTTCTTTTATCTGTAAACACCATTAAAAGTAAACCGATCATTATCCAGAATAATTCCCTTATTCTGTTAACCAGCCCTATATAAACGCCTAATAAAGGAATAAAATTCAATAACTGCAGAGTTAGGTAAAGACCGCCTTCTTTAACTCCGACTTCAAAGGGAACAATGAATAGAAGATTTGAAATAATAGATGCGCCCGCATTAATTAATAACGAATCCAGTAAAGTCGGCGAATAACCAAGCGCAATCAGAATAAAATAAAACTCAAGAGTGCCTATCAGCCGGGATAGTAATTCAAAAATATTAGCTGCTAAAAAACTACCCGGGCGGTTGTTTAATAATTCTTTTATGTTCTTATCAACATCATTTAAGAATTCCTCTTTATCACGGATAGTTCCGTTAAATTTTTTTAGCAGCGGCAGTTTAACAATAAAGTAAGCAAATGATTTTGTTATACCATTTTTATATCCTTTGATAAAGAAATAAGCAGCAGCAAGAAATACTGCAAGACAAACAGTTATAATTAAGTATGCTGTTCCGGAAACAGGCAGCCAAAAATATATCGCGGCTATTGCAGCTATCCAGAATAAAAATGACGATAAGAAGTGAAGCATCAGATATGAAATCGTTACAGAAAGCGCCCGGTTTAAACCTAAATGTTTTTTTAGTGCAATTACTTTATAAGGTTCACCACCAAGATGAAAAACGGAGTCATATAATTCAAAGCATAACTGCTTATTGTAATGGAAAACAAATCAGAAAAAGAAATTCTCTTATCGTTTATTATGTAATTCCAGGCAACTGTATTGAAGAAATAAATGAACAGCCAAATCCCTATAATCAGAACAAAATACCAACCGGTTTTTTGAATATTATCGATGATATTATTTATTCCGAAATCCCAGATGAGATAAACAAAAAAAGCAAAGCCTAAAATGAACAAAATACTTTTTGTTTTGTTTTTCATTTTAACTCTTAACATCGTACAACTCAGATGATCTTATACATTCATTCAATAAGTAAACAGACTGGTATGCCTCATCAATCCACTGCACATTTTGTTTCTTTTTATCAACCGCATCGAAGAACTCAGAAAACATTTTCACATAAAGCGCTGAGTAATGTGATTTTTCTGATGCATCCGGAACAACCAATTCCTCGGTTATATCTGCAGAAGTTTTCAACATCTTATTACCGCTCTGATAAAACAAGCTTCCGTTTGAACAAACTGCTTTTGCATCATTATGTCTTTTATCTGCTGCCCAGGTAACTGTTATTTGTGCAATACCTTTTTCTGATTCATAAATTACTACCGCAGTATCTTCCGATTTATAATTTGAATGACTAAGGGTTGATAAGTGTGAAGATATTTTAATCGGTTTACCAAACATCCAGTTGACCAAATACAGGTAATGAATTCCTGTGTCAATTAAAACTCCGCCGCCTTCTGTTTGTGCTGATGTTCGCCACTTATTAAGTGTGGATTTTAATCCGGTATCTGCTTGCAGGCGAAAAACATTAAATTGGGCAAGCACTTTCTTGGATGCACTTTGTTCATCTATGAATTTTTTAAAATTTATCCATACCGGAGAATATTTATACTGATGACACGGTATAAAAATATTTCCACTTTCAAGAAGCATCTTTTGTATTTTTTCAGCCTCAACCAGATTAAGAACGAAAGGTTTTTCACATATAATATGGAAATTGTTTTCAATGCTTTTCTTAATTATATCAAAATGAAATTCCGGGGGACAGGTTATATCTGCAAAATCAATTTTTTCATTGTTAATTAATTCATTGAACGTAGGGTAGAATTTTATTTCAGGAAAATTTCTTTTATTCACTTCATAGTTTTCGATTACAGGTTCAACTGCTGCAACAATTTTTGCCCTGTCTTTTATATTGTCGTTTTTATATGCATCAAGATGATTTGTTTGTGCAATATTACCGAATCCGATTATGGCTCCATTAAGCATAGACGTTCTCCGAATTTAATCTTTTTGCTTCTTCGAGTATCTCCTGTGAGTTCTGCTCGTGTTTATATACTACCCATATAAGCAGGATATTCAGTATCGAAATTTCAAAAATGAAATACAGCTGCAAATAACCGGTAAGTATTGATAAGAAAAGAACCATCATTCTTGTATTAGTTGTAAGGATATTATAATACTTAATGAGTTTTTTATTCTTTTCTCTGAACATTTTTGGTATTTCAGCGGGCAGTTGATCGGAAAATTGTCTGGAAACAAAAGTGATTAAGTTTATAGATTTTTTAGAGAAGTATTCCTGTTCAATCGTATAATTTATATAGACTCTCATCAGAAATTTTTTAATGAAATGCTTTCGCCAGCTAAGTTCTTCGTAAAGTATTTGAAGCTCATTAGATTTTACAACTTCACTTTTGTTTTCACCAAATACAAAGTAGAGATAAAAATTACGGTAATAGTCTGCCATAGCAGATTGTAAAGAGTGGCTGATACCGGCGATTATTGCAAGCAGAAAAATAGTGTATGAACTTCCGGATTCTATCAACCTGAAGCATAAATGAATGTAAATACTAATAAACCATAAATTACCACCGAAGCCGTCAAGTATTCTTCCATACATACTTTTTCTGTCAGTCATTCGTGCAAGCTGTCCGTCGGCACTATCTAATGCTTCGGCACTGATAAGCATTAAAATACCGATCATATTTATCATAAGATTGTTATAGTAAAAAAGATGTCCCGCGATTACTCCGATAAAGATGCTTAATATTGTAACAGTATTTGGAGTCATTCCAATTTTCTTAGAGAAAAGTGCAATTAAATAACCAAGCGGTCTGTAGAAAATTTTATCCAGCAGTTCTTCGGTTTCTCTCGATTTAAATGTATTGTCAATTTTTGATTTGAGCTGAGACATATTCAAAAACCTCTTCCAATATTTCTATTCCTTCTTCAGCAATATCCTGAGTAATTACCAAAGGAGGGTTTATTCTGATATCAGGATTATAACCCATAATTATCAATCCACGCTTTAAACATTCCTGAAAGATCATTTGAGTGTATTTCTTATCCAATTTTTCATTGCTGTTTTTATTCTTAGTCAGTTCAATACCAATCATTAACCCTTTACCGCGGACATCAGAGACGAAATCGAATTTCCCCTGAAATGCTTTTAATCTTTCAAGCATAAACGCGCCAACCTTTGCAGAGTTTTCAACCAATCCTTCTTCGATGATTATTTTTAATGTTATATATGCCGCTGCCGATGCAATTGGATTTCCACCATAACTTGAGGAACTGCCGGACGGATTTGCGAATGGTTTTGCATTAATAATTTCTTCGTTTGATAGTAATCCCGTCATAGGAAATCCGCCGCCAAAACCTTTTCCAATTGTTATTATATCAGGGACAATATCATCGTGCTGACATCCGAACATTTTTCCGGTTCTTCCAAAGCCTGTAATCATTTCATCAACAATTAATAATGCTCCGATTTTATGCGCTGTCTTTTGAAGTTCTGCTAAATATCCTTTTGGCGGAATCACATTTCCATTAGTGCCTTGTATTGGCTCAACTATAAAAGCTGCAATTTGATTTGTGGTTTCATATCTGATTTTATCTTCAATAAACTTTACACATCTAAAATCACAGACAGGTAATGTTTCATTGAAAGGGCAGTGATTACAGTTTGCATAGGGTGTAGAAAATGTTCCAACAGGCAAGGGACCTAATCCATTTTTAAATGTATCACTAAGTAAACCCAATACACCCATTGTCTTTCCGTGGAAACCGCCCCAGAAACTTATAAACTCATATTTTTTAGTATAAGATTTTGCAAGCCGTAATGCAGCTTCAACAGCTTCTGCACCGCTGCTGTAGAACTGACTTCTGTTTAAATCACCCGGACTTACTTCTGCTAAAAGTTCAACAAGTTTTGCTCTTGATTCTGTAGTAAAACTACCCACATGGATTTTAGCAAGCTGGTTGGAAAGATATTTAACATACTTTGGATGATTGTATCCCAGACTCGCAACGCCTACGCCGGCAAAAAAATCAATAAATCTGTTTCCGTCAATATCTTCAACTAAAGCACCTTCTCCTTTTGCTGTAACAATTTTTGAAGATGTTGCGATTGTTTGAGTCCCGGGTGCAATAAACTTTTGTTCTTCATTAAATATCTTTAACGAATTACTGCCCGGTATTTCAGTTTTTATTAGTGAATACTTTTTTGTCTTTTTAGTTTTGGTTAACATAATCTAATACCTTTCTATGAATTAATTTTCCAATAGCTTCAGCAGCTTTATCTCTAACCGGTGCAAAGCTTGGCCAATCATTAACATCAATAACAGAAATTGATCCTGTTGGTGAGATAATAACATCACCGCCAAACACATCCAGCCCTAAGATTTGCGCTGATGTAAAAGCTAACTTTTTAAGTTTATCAATCTCAAATGGAATATGATTATTCCCATTCAGATAATACCAATAGAAATAATCTCCCTCAGTAATGCCGTAAAACTTTATAGTATCACCCGGCAAATGCTCCTGAATAATTGCATTTTTAATTCCTCTTCTGGTAAACTCTTCTAATGTGGTTAAAAGTTCTCCTTTCGAATAGATGAGAGTAACATCTTCTTTATGTTCAGCATGAACATCACCTCTTTTGAGCCAAAGTTTTTTTGCACCGAATAAACCGAAGTAGTCTTCTGAGATATTTTTATCATTTAAAAGAATACTTTTGGGAAACGGAACTTTGTGGTCTGTAAGCATTTTTATCATAGTAGTTCTGTATGAGTTTAATGAAGCAGTTGGAGAGTTTATAATAAATCTCCCTTCCGATTCTATTTCTTTTAGCTTTGATAATCCGGCAATGCCTTGAGCCATTGAGAAAATATAGTCTTCCTCAATTCCGTAGGTTTCAATAAATGATTCATCGTAAATTGAAACTTTATGACCGAATGTCTTTAATACTTCTGCTGTTATGTTCAGTATTAAAGAATCGTTTGTAATATGATTTGGTGAATAAAGCTCTTTTCTTTTAACACCTGCAAAATTTAGTCTCATAATTTTTTATGCTTTGGTTAGTAAGTCTTTTACATTTTGTTAGGATAAATTTTAATTTCTTTAAGCCCTTATGTTCAAACAATTAACTGCTAAAAAACTGATACATTTATATATCTATCCGGATTTTCTTTAATATCATTTATGAGTTTGTTCATATCAATTATCAATTCACTTAAATTCAAATAAAGTCTCTTATCGTTTAATAATCCATTAACAATTGTGCTGTCCTGGTTAGCTGATTTAAGTATAATATTCAACTGATCTGCGGAGCTGTTAAGATTATTGTATAAGGAATCATTTGTTAACAGTTTTCCCAACGTTCCTTTTCCGTCGTTTAAGTTATCACCCAGCAACTTCAATTCAGTAATTGCTGATGAAAGGTTGTTATATAACTTATCATCAGTTAAAAATTTATTTAAAGATCCGTTTTCATTTTGAAGTGATGTAAGAGTGAAATCAATTTTATACAGGATATGATTAAGTTTATCAATCAGGTCGGAATTATTAATCAGTTTTCCAACAGTGCCGTTTCCTTTAGCTATTGCCTCAGTAATATCTTTTATATTCTCAAGTGTTTTATTAAAATTTTCTATCCCTGGTTTTAGATTTTCCGAAATGTTATCAATTGAAATGACTTGTTCCTGCTCAATAAATGAGTTATCCGGCATGATTTTTTCATTAGGACTACCGATTTTTAAATCAATAAATTTTTCACCAAGAATTCCTATGCTTGTAATTCTGGCTCTTGAATCCATCCTTATCTTACTTTTATACTCGGTTTTTATTTTCAGTTTGATTCTTATCTCAGCTTTTGAATCTACCGTAAGAAACTCAATACCGTCAATCTCACCAATTTTATAACCGCCCAATGTAACCGGGGCACCGTTAACCAAGCCCACAGTATTATCCAGCTTGATAAAAAGATTATATGTACTGGAGAAAAGGAAATTGTTTGTGCCTATTAAAACGCTAAAAATTAATAGGATTACAATGCCGATAAAAACTGTAAAACCTATCTTAAGATTATTACTTTTTTGTCTATGCTCTCTCATAAAGTTCTGCTTTAATTTTGTTTGATGTAGATTCATCGTAGTAGATCTCATAAAAGAAATCTTTTATAAACTGATTATTTGATTGAAGTATTTCTTTAACACTTCCAGAGAGCACAACTTTCCCCTCGCTGATAACACTTAAAACATCGCCGATCATAATTGCATCATTTAATATATGAGTAACAATTACTGATGTAGTTCCTGCTCTTTTTAATTTCTTAATGAGATCCAGAATTGCTTTTGAATTAATGGGGTCTAATCCGGTTGTAGGCTCATCAAAAAGAATTATCTTTGGGTCTGTTGCAAGTGCCCTCGCAATTGCTAAACGTTTTTTCATACCGCCGCTTAGTTCGTCCGGATACATGTTTTCTGATCCGTTCAGATTAACAAATGATAAAATTTCTTTTACTTTTCTCTTTATTTGTTCTTCACTTTTATCTGTAAAATAGGAAAGGAAGTAAGCGGTATTTTCAGCAGTTGTTAAAGAATCAAAAAGTGCATTTCCCTGGAAAACAAATCCGATTTTTCTTCTGATAGCCAGAATCTGCTGCTCACTTAGTGTTGTTATATCTTTTCCATCAATAATAACTTTGCCTTGATCGGTTTGCGTTAATCCTAAAATCACTTTAAGAATAGTGCTTTTTCCTGCACCGCTTGGACCAAGAATTACATGCACACTATTTTTCTCTACATTAAGAGAAACATCTTCAAGTATAAGCCTTTCATCAAATCGTAAAGATATATTCTGCAGCTTGATCATTTTTACATAATCTCCCAGACAACTTTTGTAAAGATGAAATCCAGAAACAACACAACTATTGATGAAGTAACCACTGCGTTAATTGAATTTTTACCAAGATTAGTTGTTCCGCCTTTTGTTATTAGTCCGTAATAACACCCTATACTGGCTATGAAAAAGGAAAAGAATACCGGTTTTATTACACCGACAAAAATATCTTTAAACTGAAGCACGTTTATAGCAGTATTCCAGAAGTAGGCAAGGTCTATATGAAAAGTAGAATTTGTAACCAACATTCCGCCGATAATTCCTGACATATCTGCAATCATTGTTAATGGAAGAAACATTATTAGTGCGGCAATCACCCGAGGTACAATAAGTTTTTCGACTGGATTTAAACCAAACGCGCTTAATGCATCAATTTGTTCGCTTAATTGCATAGCGCCGATTTCAGATGCATTTTTTGCACTCGTACGTGCAGCAAGTAAAAGACCGGTTATAACTGGTCCAAGCTCTCTGATCATTCCTAATGAAATCGTACGGCTGATAAGCATAGCTGCACCGAACTTTTCAAGATTATGACCGGTTTCAATTGCTAAAATTACACCGGAGAAAACACCGCCGAGTGAAACAAGAACGAGTGCTTTTGTTCCTATCAGATACATTTCACTTAAAACTACATCAAGGTTTTTTCTTACAGTTGGCATCAATTTAAATATGTCAATAACTAACAGGGTATAATCCTGTAACTTCTTAATTTTATCTAAGAATGATTTTTGAAAACCTGTTATTGAATCAACAAAATTCATCCTGCAATCTCACTTAAATATGATTCGGCTGCTTTAATATCTGAAATATGATCAACATCAATAATTTTTGAGAAACGGAAAGTCTGAATCCGGAATTCCTTTTTAATTAGAAATCGTAAAAAATTCCGAAGCTGATTCGTATCAGCTACAATTGCATCGCTAATCTCATCTCTGATTTCTTTTTTGAAGAGATATAATCCGCCGGTAACGAATTCAAAGTTGTCTGCAGTGTCGTAAAAATCAACCACACCGCCATCCTCATCAAGTTTTATATAAAGTGGCTTTTCATCATCAATAAAATCAGTTGAAGCTACTATCACATCCGCGTTGGAAGCATTCATCCCGAATTCTATGAAGGTTTTAAATTCATTTTCTCTGAAAATGGAGTCTGCTGTTGCAATCAAAAAAGGCGGAGTAAGATATTGTGATATTTCTTTTAAACTGTGGAAAGAACTTACTGTGTTCTTGACTAATAAATTAATTTTATGAGTACTATTATATTCATTAAGATATAATTTAAGGTCATTAGAATGTTCGTTGATGATACAGTTTATTTTATCAATTCCACTGTTAAATGCTGATTCAATAATCCATTGAATTAATGGTTTACCGTAAATTGGAATCATGGGTTTAGATAGCTGAATTCCTTCAGCTTTTAATCTTGAGCCTTCGCCGGCAGCAATAATTCCCAAATCAAGTTTTGCGGTTAAATTTTTAACTCTTTTCATCATGATTATTATTATTTCTTTTTTCTGAATATTTCTTCTTCATTATCTTAAAAAGCTTCCTGAATAGTAAAATAAACATACGTTCCTTCCCGTGATTGGGCGACATCGAGCCTGACATTAAGATGCTGCTCTCTATCGAGCAGATATCTTAATCCAATTCCGCCTGCAATTTTTAAATCATTTAAACTAAATTCTGAAATCATTGGAAAAACCTGACCGACACCAACGAATGCAGATGCGCCAATTCTCCAGAACAGTGGTCTTCTGTATTCCGCCTGAACTGCCCATAAGTTTTTATCCAGATATTTTCCCATCGGATAGCCTCGCATCATTTGATGATTGCCAAGTTTTGGCAGCATCTGAATCGGAACATCGCCGGCTGTGCTGTTAAATAAAGTATTCAAAGCTAAAACCTGTCCTTTTGTAATACCGATATAGTAACGGACATCCAGATCAAATCTGAAAAAATTAACATCACTGCCAACCAGCTTATTAAAATAGAGCCCCTTGATATCAGCAAAGATTCCTTCGGTTGGAAAGAACAAACTATCACGCAGATCATAAATCACTTCCAAACCCAGGCTTGATGTTGTTACTCCTAACGAACCAAGCAGACCGCCTTTAACAATAACACCATTTGGATCATAATCGGCAAGCCCGAATTTTTCAAACCAAAAGTAAGGACCGATGTAAATATTTTTTATCTTCGAGAAAAGAAAATCAATCTTAATTCTATACTGGTTGTAAATAACATCTTCTTTTATTTTTGTGTCCGGGTCAGGTCCAATTCCCCAAAACTCATCCGGTGAATAGTAATATGATACTTCAAGATCAAAGCGGTAGTCGTTATCTCCGAAGAATCGGTTTACCCTTATACTTGCCTGAATTTGATTTTTAGTAGAATAAGTTCCATATCCGCCAACGATATCCGGAAATCGCTCGGGGTTATCCGGGTTTGGATTATTATAATATAGAAAAGCAGCACCGAATGCATAGCCGGTGTTAGGTAGATAAAACAATACTGGAACAGGATAAAATCCGTCTTTACTCGTTTTTACACTTTCATCTATTGTTTGGCTAAACGATTTACTCCCGGCAATAAGTAATCCGGCAACTATTATAAAAAATATGGTTATGCTTTTTTTCATTATAAAATAGTTTATTTCTCGGGACCAAAAATTTCTTCTTTACTAAGTCCTTGTAAATCCGGTTTTATTATATTTTTATATTTTTCTTTCTGTTCGTCGTTCAATTGTCTTTCAATTTTTTTCTTCAGGTCTTTTATTTTAGATACTCTGTCATCTCTTCCCCTTTTAGCTTTTATCTTTTCAAAGAAACCTGGTTCATCATCATTCATTACTCTTTTTTTCAAATCTTCAATTATCCGTTTATCTTCATCAAGAATTGATTCAATTTCTGTAACATATTTTTTAATTGAATTATATTGTGAGTCATTTAATGATAAATACTCCCTCACTTTTTCCACTTCAGTCAAAGAAATTTTATCTTGTGCAGATAAAAGAGTGGTAACTGTTAATAAAATTGAAACTAAAAATATTTTGGTATTCATTATTCTTCCCTTTTTGTTTGTAAATATTTATTAGATGCCCATATCGTGATTGTAATTATCAGCCAAAGAACTGTTCTGAATATCATTGCATACACACTATGTATTGAGACCACTGAGTCAAAGAAGTATAGCAAACTAATTGTAATCAATATGCTGATATGAAATAGAGAAATGACAGCAGAATTTCTTAACGAGCTTATGTGCTGCCTGAATATCTGAACTCCGGCATAAACTCCGGTTATTCCCATAATAATATTATAGATCAGAAGGGGGGTAAAAACAACATATTCAGGAACTGATATTCCCAAGAGAACACGCGATCCTTCTACAATAGAAAGTGCACTGAAGATTATTGCAGCTATTGCAGTAATTATGTTTGCAGTTTTTTTCATTTAATTTACTCTTTATCGTCTTCTGATTTTATATTGAGTGTTTTATATAGAACCTGACGGCAGAATTTGCATCCTGAGTATCGGGGTAATATTTATATTCTCCATATCTTTCATAGAGCAGAAAATCCAAACCAAGCGATGCCTTTGAAAACAGGTTGTAGCTGATGCCCAAATTAAGTAAGCCTACAAACTCTTCGCTTTCGGCGCCGCTAAGCGTATGTATCCAGTATCTTTTATAGTTAGCATATAAATCTCCAAACTCTTTAAAAAAAAATTGAAAGCCGGCTTTTCCGCTTGCGCCGGGACCTATGTTATAGTCTTTGCCTGCTTCAATGGCATAATGTGAATTTGTTCCGCCCATCAGTATAGCAGACAGCCCCAAATAATTTTGCATTGATACGTTCGATGATAAATCAATTGTGTTTACAATTTGACTTGATATGCTTGTTGCAGACAGCTTATAAATAGTATTAATATGAATATCAACTTCTTTATAAATGCCAAGTAAGTTTTTTGAAGTATTAAAAATTTTAATATTGTTATCCCAAATAACGCCGCTTGCAAATATTCCCACAATATTATCATCAGCAGTTAGGTTTATTTCAGTCCGCAAAGAGAAATAATCAAAAGGTTTGTTATGATTTTTAACATCAAATTGATTGCCGTAATTTAAATCTGTTCTTAGGGAAGCATATGTTCTGCTGTTGTTAATTTTTCTGCTGAAAAAAACATTGTGAGCTCCGAAAGAAATAACAGCATTGAAATCGTGATTTTTTTCTTTAAAACCAGACTTCCACATATCACCTCGTATTAGGCGGTTAAATCCCTTCATCGGGTCAACAAGTGTGGAAGAAAATTCTCTTAAAACTCTTTCAAAGCCGGTTGAACTTTCGTCGATAATAAGATCAGAAACACGGAATGAGATTTCACCAAGAATTATTCCTGTAACCGGTGTATTTACAATATCGTTATAAGATGGCGGTTCGATTTCCATAAAATACTCCCACATTAAGCTTCCGGTAAAAGCATAAGGCGCAGATTCCCAAAAACTTAATCCGTTCGATCGTGCTGAATTATAATAGTTTGAACCATGATAAGGATGCCAGAATTGATTGATTAAATATCCGTCTGCATCCCAATCAAAACCATTTTTAAAGTTTTCTTTTATTGAATTCCAGCTAATTGCAGACCAGCTTTCTTTGGTCAAATATCTATGAGTTGCCCAAACACCTAAGTTTAAACCTACAATCTCAACAGCGGGGAGCCAGTAATTTTTTTCTACTTGATTCAGCATAATAGAATTAGATGTATCGGAATTATTTGAATAATAATCAGATATACCTGAAGGCAGATATTCGTTGTTAGTAATTTGTGCAATCAAAGATGTTGAAGAAAGCAAAATTATGAACAGAGAGATTACTGTGCTTCTAAATGCTCTTTTTTTGTCCGGAAGTGCTAAGCTTAATATCTTTAAACCGAAAGACCTTATATTGCTTTGTAAATTTATATTCATTGATAGCCTGCTTTTTATTGCTTTTAATAATGTGATTAAATATGATTTCCGGCTGTTCAAAAGAACAACCGGAAAACTTACCCGTTGAAATTTTTACATTAATTAAAATAGTATCTTGCTGTAAACTGCGTTGTCGTATTTATTAACATATCAGTCTCTTCAACAGGTATATCTCTTGAAAGCTGTAAATCAAAGTTTAGATTCTGCTTTATTCCAAGACTGAATTTTTCGAAAAGAAAATAATCTGCACCCAGTACTAAACCGAGGGTTACACTGTTTTTAGGATCTGGTTCGACTGTATAATATCCGGCATTCTGTTTTATACCATAGATTGCTTCAAGTCCAAGATAAGGTGAAAGTTTGTCCAGATTAAAATGATACATACCACCCAATCCGAATCTTAGGTTATAACCATCAAGTTTTGTTGAACCAGCAGGTGCGTCTTCACCCAGGAATTCCAGGTTTACTCCGGTTATTAAATTCATTGAGAATTGATCAGAAACGTAGTACTTGAACAGGAAATTAGGTGATGAAGTTATATCATCTATACCAACGCCAAATTTACCTGCTCTGCCTGTTTGCGAAAACATATTTGTGCTGAATAATATCAGCATTGCAGCGAAAATTATTGATTTCGTTTTCATTTTATTACTCCTTTTGTTTATTGTTGTTACAAACTCCTAATCTTTATTAAAAGTTTGTGTTTTGTTTAGTTTGAAAAAAAGATTATTTGTTAATTGTACACTTCATATAAAATTCTAATATTCTGTTATTCAATTTTTTTACTAAATCTCATTGAACTAATAACTAACAGTAACGCACCCATTCCAAATAATATTAAAGCCTCTATCCATAATGATGAAATACCCATTCCCTTTAAGACAACACCCCTTAAAATTGTAATGAAGTACCGCAATGGAATTGCGTAAGTTATGTATTGGAAAAACTGCGGCATGTTTTCTATGGGAAATGCAAATCCGGATAAATAAATCATCGGCATCATTACGGCAAAAACTGAAGCCATCATTGCCTGCTGTTGTGTCTTTGAAATTGTTGATATAAATAGACCTATCCCTAAATTTGACAGAACAAAAAGAAATGCGGCAAATACTAAAAACAGTTTATTCCCACGCACCATTATTCCAAACCATTGTGTCATAATGACCATAACAATTACTAATATCACAAAGCCAATAAGAGTAAAGGGAATCAGTTTGCCAAGTAAAAGTTGATATGTTTTAACCGGAGTAACAATCAACTGTTCCATGGTTCCAATTTCTCTTTCTCTTACAATTGCCATTGACATTAGTGAAATCGTTGAGATCATCAATACAAGACCGAGAATACCCGGTACCATAAATATTCTTGATTTCATTTCCGGATTGTACCATACTCTTGGTTCAGGAATTATTGATCCACTTATCGGACTTTTCATTCCCAGATTATCTTTGGTCTCCAGGATCAGGTTCTGTGAAAATTTTGTTGTTACACCTTGAATATATCCTAGTGCTATAGAAGCCTTACTTGCATCTGAGCCTTCAAATATTGCCTGCACTGGTGCCGGTTGATGTCTATTGATTCTTTTTTCAAAATCTTTAGGAATTATTATAGAAACGAGAGTTTTACCATCATTTAGTAATTCTGTTATTTCATTATAATCTTTAGCGTAATAATCAATCTGAAAATATCCTGTTTCTAAAAGACTTGTAATATAATTTCGGCTTGATTCTGTTTTATCCTGATCAAGAATGGTAGTATGAACTATGTCAACATCCATATTTGCAGCATATCCAAGGAATATAAGCTGTAAAATCGGAGCCATAAAAATTATCACAAGCATTTTTTTGTCGCGCTTTACCTGTAATAATTCTTTAATAATAAAATGATAAATAGTTTTCATATTAATTTTTACCTCTAGATCTTTTATCAATAATTGTTGCTAATGTGATAAATATTGTTCCGAATATCCCCAGATAAATTAACTGCTCCCAGAAAGCCGATACTCCGGCACCCCTCAAAAGAATTGCTCTGAGAATTACCACATAAAATTTGGCTGGAGTAATGTTTGTGAGCACCTGAATTATGTTGGGCATGGTTTCAATCGGAAAAATAAACCCAGATAAAATGAACGACGGAAGCAATGATGTAACATTTGCTGCCTGAAATGCTACCTGCTGTGAATCGGCAACCGTTGAAATGAAAATTCCTAAACCTAATGCAGCAAAAAGAAAAACCATAGTTGCAAACAAAAGCAGAAAAATGTTTCCCTTGATCACAATTCCGAAAAGCACATAACCGGCAGCAAGCACTATCGTTGCATTTATTAAAGATATAAAAATGTATGGGATTGTTTTACCGAGTATGAATTCAAGAGATGAAAGCGGGGAAACATTAATTTGCTCAATTGTGCCTCTTTCTTTTTCTCTAACAATCGAAAGTGAGATAGAAATTACCGCGGTAACAATTAAAATCATTCCCATTAAACCCGGAATAAGAAACTTAGTTGATTGTAATTCCGGATTAAACCAGAATCGCGGCTGTAAGTCTATTGGCACATAAATATTTTTGCCATGAACAGCCAGATATTCCTTTGTTAATCGTATTGAATAAGCATAAGTAGCCGCGTTAACATAATTTTGAATAACACTTGCTGTGCTTCCATCTACACCATCAATTAAATATTGAACTTTAACATCTTGTTTAGACATTAATTTTTTTGAAAGATCGTTTGGAAATACAATTACTGCCTGAACGACTTTTTCGTCTAAAAGTCCTTTTATTTCATCACTGTCTTCTACATAGGTTACAAGATCAAAATAATCGGAGCTAATTAATCCGTTTATATAATTTCTAGTATAATCCGATTTATCCTGATCATAGACTGCAATTTTTATATGTTTAACGTCAAAGTTTATCGCGTAGCCGAAAATTATTAACAATACAACAGGGAAAAAGAAAATGATGAATAACATCCTTGTATCTCTCCTGAGTTGTTTTATTTCTTTTTTGGCAATTGCAAATATTCTGCTGAGCATTTTATTTATTATCCTTTTCAATTAAATGAATAAATACATCTTCAAGAGTTGGGATTATTCTTTCAATACGCTTAATCTTTATTCCATTCTGTTCATAAAGTAATTGGGTAATATTCTTTTCGGTAATCGTATCATCATTTAAGATTACATGTATATAATTTCCAAATATTGAAGTTTCACCAACCCATTTTTCCTTTTCAAGAATTTCCAGACTATCAACAACTCTATCGCTTTCTATTTCAAGAATTGGGTTTTTGATATAGTTGGTTTTTAGTGCTTTTGCATTACCCTGAGCTACTAATCTGCCAGCGTTAATAAGAATTATATCATTACAAAACTCAGCTTCATCTAAGTAATGGGTAGTAACAAGAACAGTAGTACCGGCATCCGAAAGGTCATTTATTAAGTCCCAGAAATTTCTTCTTGAAACCGGATCAACTCCGCTGGTAGGTTCATCAAGAAATACTATTTTTGGTTCGTGTATTACAGCGGTCCCAAGTGCGAGACGTTGTTTAATTCCTCCAGGCAGAGATGAGGTAAGCATGTTTTCCATATTTTCCAGATTAGCAACCTTTAACACCCATTGTTTTCTTTCCTGATATTTTTTTCCATCAAGTCCATATACTCCGGCATAAAACCTTATGTTTTCAGCTACTGTAAGGTCATTGTAAAGAGAGAATTTTTGCGACATATAGCCGATATGCCTTTTTACCATCTCAGAGTCATTCATAATACTATAGCCTCCAACCATTGCATCACCCGAAGTTGGCTCTAAAACACCGATCAGCATTCTGATGGTTGTAGATTTACCGGCACCATTAGCACCAAGGAAACCAAATATCTCACCTTGTTTAACATCAAAATTGATATTATTAACAGCAGTAAAATCACCGAATTTTTTAGTCAGATTATTTACTTCAATTGCTTTCATCAGAAGATATTCCTTCCTAAAGATTTTAATAAATTAGCTTTTGCAATCTGATAATCTACTTCGGCTGTTTTGAGATTTGTTTCAGCCTGCAGTTTGAGAGATTCAGCATCAATTAAATCTGTGCTTGAAGCGATTTGTAGATCGAATTTCTCTGCTGTTATTCTGTAATTTTCTTTTGCTTGTTCTAAAGCAATTTTGTTTACAGAAATTTTTTCTTCATTCTTCAGCAAGTCAAAATAATTTTTTTGCACTTCCATTTGAATGTTTTCCTTTAACATATCGTAATTAGTTTCAAGCTGAATCTTAGTCTGCTCCGCTTGTGAGACTTTAGAAGATGTTTTTCCCCAATCCCAGAAATTCCAGCTTAAAGTTACTCCCACATCCCAGTTGTTATTGAACTCATTTACAGCAGGTTGATATCTTGGGTTAGGATTACTGTAATAATAATTTCCTGTAAGGTAAACCGAAGGATAAAGCTCAGACCAGGCTGCTTTGATATTTTCTTTACTTCCCTCTACTCTAAATGATAAAGACTTTAACTCATTCCTGTTAATTAATGCTTCATTTAATAAATCCTGTTCATTAAATTCAATCGTCTGAAGTTCATTTGGGTTAACAACTACATTTGTTTGCGAACCCAGATCAAATCCCAATGCTTTATTAAAAGCCATCTTCGAAATATTCAGATTATTTTCAGCATCAATCAATATTAATTTTGTGTTTGAATATTGTACCTCAAGTTTCAAAACATCATTATTTGATACCAATCCCTGCGAATAAAAATTTCTTGTATCATTAAGATGATTTTCAATCTGTATTAAGGTCTGTTCTACTACTTTTTTTATTTCTGCTGTTTTATAGTAATTCCAGAATGCAGTTTGAATTCCAAATGCTGTCTCATTTTTTTCTTTTGAATAGTCATATTCTTCCGCCTTCAGATTATACTTTGCAGCATTTCTTGACGAGAGCAGTTTGAATCCTGTAAACAAAGGCTGTGAAAAGCCGATCTTAAATGTGTAATTATCATAAATCGGATCAGCTATTCTGACAGGCGAAGGCGAAAATGGTAATGTTACTTCAAATGCTGGAATATTATCGCTGAGTCTTGTATAATTACCCAAAATATTAAACTGGGGTAAAAACATACTATTTACTTCCGACAGTTTATAATCGGCACTATTAGTTTTTGCACCTGCTATTTTTAAGTCCTTGCTGTTTTCTAAACCAATTCTGACACTTTCTTCTAATGTAAACAACTTCTGCTGTGCCATTAATGAACCAGTTAACAAAATCAGCATCATTATTTTCTTCATTTTTTTACCTTTAATCTTTTTCTTTAATTCTTTATTTGTTCATAAAATGGATAAATACATTCTCCAGTGAAGGAGTTATAATTCTTTTATCAATTTCGACTATCGAGTTTTTTTCAAACAAATCTTTGATAATCGGATAATCTTGTTCATAATTGTTTACTGCCACATTCAGTCTGTCACCATACATCTGAACTTCATAATTTGTTGATGCCTTTACCATGTTATATGCAGTTCTAACAGGATTACAAACAATCTCAATTACCTGCATGTGCATAGAATCTTTAACATTTTTTGGTGTATCACAGCTGATGATTGAGCCTTTATCCATTAGAGCTACTCTGCTGCATCTTTCTGCTTCATCCAGATATGGTGTTGTCATAAAAATTGTTACTCCGTCTTTCAGAAGATTTGAAAGAATTTTCCAGAAGTCCCTCCGCGATACCGGATCAACTCCAGTAGTTGGCTCATCAAGAAAAATAATTTTGGGTTTATGAATAAGTGTGCAGGCAAGTGCAAGCTTTTGTTTCATTCCGCCAGATAGTTTATCAGCCAATCTATCCCTGAAAGGAGTTAATCTTGTGAACTCAAGAAGTTCATTTCTTCTTTGTTCAAAATTTTTAACTCCATGTATGTCTGCAAAGAATTCAATATTTTCATCAATTGATAAATCACCATACAACGAAAAGCGCTGGGACAAATATCCGATTTCATCTTTAATCAGATTTTTCTGAGTCAATAAATCATGCCCAAGAATTTCTGCATTACCCTCATCCGGATTCAGCAATCCAACCAACATTCTCATTGTTGTAGTTTTGCCTGCGCCGTCTGGTCCAACCAATCCGAACATTTCCCCTTTGTTCACTTCATAACTAACACCATCTACAGCAATTAATTCGCCGTATTTCTTTTTAAGGTTTTTTATTTTAATTAGAGATTCCATCTTTCATCTTTCAGATTTTATAAATACACAACAGCATCTGCCGGCATACCAGATTTCAAGTCAAACTCTTTATTTGGTACTTCAATTTTCACAGCAAATACAAGCTTGGTTCTCTCATCTTTAGTCTGGACATTTTTAGGAGTGAACTCTGCTTCAGGTGAAATAAACGTAACCCTTCCTTCGTATTTCTTTTCCGGATATGTATCAACTGTTATAACTGCCTTCTGACCGAGTTTAACCTTGCCAAGCTCAATTTCAGATACGTAGATTATCAGCTCTACAGTTGACAAATTTGAAACTTTTACAAGTGAGGACATTGGTGTAACGATTTCACCCGCCTCAACAAAATTTTTAACTATAAAACCATTCAAGGGTGAGATTATATAACTATCTTTTATATTTTTCTTAAGAAGACCTACCGTTGCTTCAGCTTTTTTCAGGTTACCTTTTGCCTGTTCAATTTCTTCAGGACGGAAGATTCTTTTTACCTTTTTTAGATTTTCTTTAGCAGAATTAAATTGAGCTAAATTTATTTCATACCGCGACTTCATGTCTTCAAATTGTTTATCAGAAATTGATTTACTCTGCCAAAGTTGTTCATATCGTTTAAAATCTTTCTGAGCATTGTTATAATTAATTTCACTCTGCTTCATCATTTCTTCTGCTTGTTGTATATCTTCGCTTCTGGCGCCTTTAAGCATTAATTCAAGCTGAGCTTTTGCAATCTGAACTCCAGCCTCTGACTGCGCAAGTTGAAAGTCCAATGCCTCATGGTCTATTGTCATAATAGTGTCTCCGGCAGTTACTAACTGCCCCTCACTATAAAAAATCGTTTCTACTTGACCAGCATTGCGCGCACTTATTAACACATCTGTTGATTCAATTGTACCAGTTCCGTATAACGAAGATGAATTATCTTCGCTATTGCATCCAGTTAAAGCAACAGTTAATAGTGCCACTGTTACCATTTTAATTATTTTCATTTTACTACCTCTATTTTATTAATTAATATTTGTTTGCCTTTTTTTGTTAAGATCCCATTTAGTAATAGGTTAAAAGATTGTCTGAACAATCCCTCGTATGATTGTTGTGAGTCAATTGTTGACTTTGATTGAACTATGTCGCTCAACGCTGAGTTGAACACACGTATAATGATTTCGTCTGGAATTTCTAAAATCAGTTGTCTTTTTTTCCCAAGTTTTAACAAGATTTTTACTAACGGGATGATACGACTGGTTCTGAAATTTACGATATATTCAGCCAGCTCAGGAAAATATTTACTCAATTTCTTAATTGATGTTTCATTGAAAACAGAATAATACTTTTCAATAATTTTGGATAGCTCAACGAACATTTCTACAATAGTAATCCGGGATTGAATTATTGAAACAAAATTTGTGTATGCTTCACTTAGTTGCTGATTTAATACTGTTCTTATTATTTCTTCTTTTGTTTCAAATCTCTTATAAATAGTTTTCTTACTTATTTGAAATCTTAAGGCAAGTTCATCAAGGGAAAAGTTTTTGAAGCCATGGAAAATAAACTGGTTATTCAGAAAAGTAATGATTTCGTTTTCTGATTCTACAAACTCATTATTTACAAATTTTTTGTTTTTCATTTTACAGAGATAGTTAGTTATCGTTCACTAATCATTTTATTAAAAAAAAATAAGAAAGTTTATAATAGAATTAATTTATCAAGGATTTTTAACATGCTTTTTCCTCTGTCTGTCAGTTGAAAGCTAAAATTACTCAGCCTCCATTCCATAACTATAATTCTAATAGTTCCT
This sequence comes from Ignavibacteriota bacterium, assembly GCA_013285425.1. Taxonomy (GTDB): domain Bacteria; phylum Bacteroidota; class Ignavibacteria; order Ignavibacteriales; family Ignavibacteriaceae; genus IGN3. The sequence continues at coordinate 2,597,113 of CP053447.1, read as the reverse complement.
AGAATTATGCTCATTAATTCAAAATTATCAACATCAATAAGCTCACCTGAATTTTTTGCATCATCAAGAATTACCTTGAGAAGCTGTTTACGTTTCTGAATTATAAAAACCAGCTTTTTTTTCAGAATCTCGCTCTGGTTGTACATTTCCTCAGAAAAAAGAACTGAAGTCATTTCAGGGTTATTTTCAAGGAATTCAAAGTGAAATAGAACAAATTGTCTGATTTTTTGCTTCGCAGATTTCGCAGCAGCAATATTCTTATTCAACAATTTATCAAATTCCAGCATTCTGTTAAGTATCCCAAGGATAATATCTTCTTTGTTTAAAAAATGCCTGTATATTGCAGGTTCACTAATCTTAACCTGCTTTGCGATCTCTCTTATTGATAAAGCTTCATAGCCGCCAGAGTGAATTATCTTGATAGCTTCATCAATTATCATTGTTTGTCTTTCTTCGGTTGTTAATCTTGACATAATTACTTTCAATAAAATAGTTAACACTCACTAACAAAAATAATGAATTAAAAACAATTGTCAAGACTTCTGTTCTAAATATTTTATTTTGTGATTATTGTCAAGATTACTAAAAGATACAAAAACAGTTTTTTAATTAGCTGAGCTTATTTCAGATATAAGGATAAATTATTTCATCACTCAATTTTCTTGCTAAATCTTAAAGCACTTAATGTTAAAATACCCACACCCATTACAAAAAGTATCAAAGCTTCCGGCCATAATGACGAGAAGCCGGTTCCTTTAAGCACAATTCCGTGTAGAATAGTAATGAAATATCTTAACGGAATTAGATAGGTTATATACTGAACTATTTGCGGCATATTATCAATCGGGAAAGCAAATCCAGACAGATAAATCATCGGCATCATGACTGCAAATACTGATATCATCATTGCCTGATTTTGTGTTTTTGAAATTGTTGAGATTAATAAACCCCAGCCGAGATTAGATAGTACAAATAGTAATGAAGCAAAAAGTAAAAATAATCTGCTTCCGCGTATAATAATCCCGAACCATTGTGTCATTATCACCATTACGATTAGCATTACTACAAACCCAACTATTGTGAACGGAACAAGTTTGCCGAGGATAAGCTGATAAGATTTTAAGGGTGTAACTATCAACTGCTCAAGTGTCCCGATTTCTCTTTCTCTAACAACAGCCATTGACATTAGCGATAAAGTAGTAATCATCAGAATGAGTCCCATAATACCCGGTACCATATAGTTCCGGGTTTTCATTTCAGGATTGTACCAAACTCTTACTTCAGGAACAAGCGACCCAGCAATTGGCAGTTTCATCCCATATTTATCTTTAATATCACTTACAATATTTTGTGAATAACGATTTGTTACCGCTTGTATGTATCCGAGTGCAATGGATGATTTGTTGCCGTCAGAGCCTTCAAACAATGTTTGAATTGATACAGTTTCGCGTTTATTTAGTTTCTTCTCAAAATCTTTTGGAATTACTATCGTTACAATTGTTTTGGCTTTGTCAATCAACTCAGTTACTTCATCATAACTTTCTGCATAATAATCAATCGAAAAATATCCTGACTTTTCAAAACTTCTGATAAACTCTCTGCTGGTTTCTGTTTTATCCTGATCAAAAATTGCTGTGTGAATAATTTCCACATCCATATTTGCAGCATAACCGAGAAGTATGAGCTGTAAAATTGGAGCTATAAAAATTACAGCCATCATTTTCTTATCACGCTTTAGCTGCAGCAGCTCTTTTATTATAAATTCATATATCGTTTTCATTTAATATCTTTGAATTATTTTATTTAACCTCTAAGATTTTATTTTTTATCATGCTGCTTTTGCTTTTCTATCAACCACGGTTGCAAGCACAATGAATATTATTCCGAAAATCATCATATAAATCAATTGCTCCCAGAAAGCTGATAGTCCGACACCTCTTAATAAGATTGCCCGAAGTGTAACTACGTAAAATTTTGCAGGAGTAATATTAGTTACCCATTGAATTATTGTTGGCATACTTTCGATGGGAAAAATAAATCCCGATAATATCAATGAAGGTAATAACGCCGTAATGTTTGCCGCTTGAAAGGCAACCTGTTGTGAGTCTGCAACGCTTGAAATAAAAATACCAAGTCCGAGAACTGCAAATAAAAAAATAAAAGTGCTTAAGAGCAGTAAAAGAATACTGCCTTTTATTACCACCCCAAACAGAACATAACCTGCAAGTAATACAATAGCTGCATTGAGAAATGAGATAACTATGTGCGGAGCCGTTTTTCCGATAATCAGTTCAAATGATGAAAGAGGGGATACATTTATCTGTTCAATCGTTCCTCTTTCTTTTTCTCTTACAATTGATAATGAAACCGAAACAACAGCCGTGATAATTAATATCATTCCCATCAAACCCGGTATTAAGAATTTTGTACTTTCAAGTTCAGGATTGAACCAGAATCTCGGCTCAAGATTTATCGGGATATAGGATTGTTTTCCTGTTACAGCCAGATATTCTTTTGTTAGTTTCAACGAATAATTAATTGTTGCAGCATTAACATAATTGACAATTACGTTTGCTGTGTTTCCTTCAACTCCGTCAACCAGGTATTGTACTTTAACATCCTCTTTATCGTTTAATTTTTTTGATAGGTCATTCGGGAAAACAACAACAGCCTGCACAATTTTTTCATCAAGTAATTTTTTAATCTCTGCATCGCTGTCAATGTAAGTAACGAGTTCAAAATATTCTGAGCTGATCAGTCCGTTTATATATTCTCTTGTGTATTCTGATTTATCCTGATCATAAACTGCAATTTTAATATGCTTAACATCAAAGTTTATTGCGTAACCAAAGATTGCCAGTAAAACAACAGGAAAAAAGAATACGATAAACAACATTCTTTTATCACGCTTCAACTGCTTGAATTCTTTTTTAGTAATTGCCAAAATTCTATGAAACATTTTTCTTATCCTTTTCCAGCAAATGGATAAATACATCTTCCAGCGTCGGTACTATCTTATCAATTCTCTGAACTTTGATTGAGTTCTTATTTGTCAAAACATCTATTACATCTGTTTCAGTTTTTGAATTATCATTTAAAATTATGTGGATGTAGTTTCCGAAAATTGATGTTTCGCCGACCCAATTCTCTTTTTCAAGTATTTCCATACTGTCAACGATTCTTTCTGACTCAATTTCAAGAATAGTGTTTTTGATGTAATTGGTTTTTAATGTTTTTGAATTTCCCTGTGCAATCAATCTGCCAGCATTTATCAGAATAATATCGCTGCAAAATTCTGCTTCATCCAAATAATGGGTAGTAACAAGCACAGTAGTTCCGGTAAATGATAATTCGTGTATCAAATCCCAGAAATTTCTTCTTGAGACAGGATCAACTCCGCTTGTTGGTTCATCGAGAAAAACAATTTTCGGTTCGTGGATAACTGCTGTACCTAATGCAAGTCTTTGCTTAATTCCACCCGGCAATGAAGCTGTTATCAGTTTTTCTTTTCCTTTGAGATCAGCAACTTTCAAAACCCAGCTTTTTCTTTCCTGATATTGTTTTCCTGTAAGCCCATATACTCCTGCAAAGAAGCGGATATTTTCTTCAACTGTAAGATCATTGTATAAAGAAAATTTTTGCGACATATAACCGATTTGTGTTTTTACTTTATCCGGTTCTTTCTTGATACTGTAACCGCCAACAATTGCATCACCCGATGTTGGTTCAAGTATTCCGGTTAACATTCTGATTGTAGTTGATTTACCTGCACCATTAGCACCAAGGAAGCCGAATATATCTCCTCTGTTAACTTCGAAGGATACATTGTCAACTGCAGTAAAGCTGCCAAACTTTTTTGTGAGATTATTTACTATGATACTGTTCATTTTCAATATTCAGAACTCTGGAATCAGGACTCAGTTTTTGAAATTACTTTGGAGTATGAATAGATCAGCTTACTTACTTCCTCTAAGATATTCATAGCATCTTTAACATCGCAATATTTAAGATCATTTGATAAAATCAAGTAATATCTGCACTCTTCAAGTGAGCTGTGAGCAATATTTAGAAATCTTGATTTTTCCTTGTTACTCCACTTTTTATAGCTTTCCGCAATGTTAGCTGCAATTGAAATAGCTGCCCTTCTTAATTGTGAAGCTAATCCGTAAACTTCTTCATTCGGGAATTCTTTGGTTAATTTATAGACAGTCAGCACGAATAAATGTGCCTTTTGCCAAACGACTAATTCGGTAAAACTTTTTGTTGATTTCTTTTCCATTTAAAATCCTCTTAATTCTTATTTTAAAATTCTGTGTCCTGAGTTCAGAGTTCTGACTCCTGACTTCTGGCTTCTCAATAAATTCTTCTCCCTATAACCAAATGCAGTTTTACTTTTGCAAGATGATATTCAATCAGTGATGAAGTCAGATTAGTTGCTGCCTGAAGCTCAGAAATCTCTGCATCGATCAGATCGGTACTTGTAGCTAATTGCTCTTTGTATTTTTCAGATGTGATGCGATAATTTTCTGATGCCTGATTAAGACTGAGTTTGCTGACATCCACCTTCTCTTTTGATTTAATAAGATTCAGATAACTTTTATAGACTTCAATTTCAATGTTATCAGTCAGTTTTTCAAGTAATGCTTTAGTTTGAACAGAAAGCTCTTCTGCCTGAGTAGTTTTAGATGAAGTTATTCCCCAATCCCAAACATCCCAGCTTAAAGTTACTCCAACATCCCAGGTATCATTCCATTTATCAGATAGTGGTTGAAATCTTGTATTAGGATTACTGTAATAATAATTACCGGACAAGTAAACACTTGGAAACCACCCCGATCTGGCTGAAGCAATACTTTCTTCGGCAGCTTTTAACTTATAAGACAATGATTCAATCTCATCACGATTTATTTTTGCTTCTTTAATCAGTTCATCGGAATTATAATTTATGTTCTGAACTTCTAATTCATCAGTAACAATTTCGGTTTTTGCTTCAAGCGGAAGTCCGAGTGCTTTATTAAACATTGCCCGAGTAACTTCCAGATTGTTTTCTGCTTCGATCAATTGAAGTTGAGTATTTGAATACTGCACTTGTAATTTCAGATAATCATTTTGAGTTGTAAGTCCGTTATCGAGATAGTTCTTAGTGTCTTTAAGATGATTTTCAATTTGTCCCAAACTTTTCTTTAACAGATTTCTTATTTCATTAGCTCTGTAATAGTTCCAGAATAATGAATGAATATTCATTGCAGTCTCATTCATCTCTTTTGAATAATCTGATTCAGCCGCATTGAAATTATAGTCTGCTGCTTTTTTGGATGACAATAGTTTTAGCCCTGTAAATAAAGGCTGTTGAAGTGATAACCTCAGATAATAATTATTCAATACTGGTTCAGATATTTTTATTGGCACAGGAGAAAACGGAGTTGTAACCTCAAACGGAGGAACGTTATCGCTTAAACGTGTATAGTTTGCAGTAAATTTCAACTGCGGAAAAAACATCGAATTAACTTCTGAAACTTTTGCATCAGAACTTTTTAATTTTGATTGAGTAATTCTTAAATCTTTGCTGTTATTTAATCCCAGCTCAATACTTTCCTGCAGAGTTAATTTTTGAGTTTGCGGATAAAGAGATGATATTATCGTTATGTATAATAAAATAATTTTTTTCATTACTGATACCTCTTTAGGATGCTTTACTTATCAAGTGAATAAAAACATTTTCCAGCGATGGCGGAATAACCCGGTGGTCATGTAAATCAACATTATTATCAACAAGGAGTTTTTCTAGTTCCTTAAATTGTTCATTATAATTCTGAATCGTTACATTAAGTCTGTCGCCATACATTTGAACTTCATAGCTCGTGTTTGCTTTAATAATATTGTATGCTGTGCGGCTTGGATAGCATACAATTTCAACTATTTGACCGCTGAGTGAAGCTTTAATATTCTTTGGAGTATCCCAGCTTATAATATTACCTTTGTTCATCAAAGCGATTTTATTGCACCGCTCAGCTTCGTCAAGATAGGGGGTAGTCATAAAGATTGTTATTTCTTCTTTAAGAAGGTTGGAAAGTATCTTCCAGAAATCCCTTCTTGAAACAGGATCAACTCCTGTTGTTGGTTCATCAAGAAAAATAATTTTTGGTTTGTGAATTAAAGTACAGGCGAGTGCAAGCTTTTGTTTCATACCTCCGGAAAGTTTATCAGCAAGACGGTCACGGAATGGAGTTAATCTTGTAAACTCAAGCAATTCGTTTCTTCTAGCTTTATAGTTTTTAACTCCGTGAATATCAGCAAAGAATTCTATGTTTTCATCAACAGTCAGATCTCCATACAGTGAAAATTTTTGTGATAGATATCCGATCTCGTTTTTAATTTTATTTTTCTGAGTTCTTATATTATAACCAAGTACCTCCGCAATTCCTGAATCAGGATTTAAAAGCCCAATCAGCATTCTGATAGTTGTTGTTTTTCCCGCTCCATCAGGTCCCACCAAACCAAACATTTCACCTTTCCCTACTGAATACGATACACCGTTTACAGCTACAATATTCGCATAACTTCGTTTAAGATTTTCTATTTTAATTATATTATTCATTTCGTAATTGCAAGAGTACAAAGTTGCAAAATTGATTTTTAATTAATGCTCAGAAGATGAATAATGAACATCTTCATTTTATTTACTTTTTCTTTAACTGCGTAGTTGTATAAATATTTCTTGAAGTTAGAAATCTGTGTAATAACATTGATTGCTTGCTTATAATTCTCATCAAACTTATCTTTTGATATATAGTTAACGTCAATAGCTACAAATAACATTGATCTTACCTCACCAGCAGAACCTTTTGCATATCCTAAAAAATTTCTGAATTCCTTATTATTATCCGTTTCAAATCCTTCTGCAATATTATTCATAATTGATACGGCTGCACGCTGTATTTGATCCTTAAGGCCATAATCTTTTCTAAAGTTTTCTAACGATGTCAATTCTTAGATTGATTTAACAAATGTTCTGGCATCCTGCAAAACTTGCAAGTCCTCAAATGTTTTTACTTTCATCTCAATCTCCGAAATTGAATATTAAATTTTTTTATAATAATAAGCGTTCAATAAATCTTGAAATTTTGTAATCTATTAATTTTGCATTTTTATTACCGCATCCGCCGGCATACCTGATTTAAGGTCATATTCCTTATTCGGAATTGTAATCTTCACAGCAAATACAAGTTTGGTGCGTTCATCTTTTGTTTGAATGTTTTTGGGAGTGAACTCAGCTTCGGGAGAAATGTAAGTTACTTTTCCTTTATAAACTTTGTCCTTGAAGGCATCAATAGTTACATCTGCTTCCTGTCCCAGCTTAACATAACCAAGCTCTTCGGTTGATACATAAATTACCAGTTCAACAATATCGAGATCCGAGACTTTAAAAAGTGAAGACATTGGCGTAACACTTTCTCCGCGTTCAACAAATGTTTTAACAAGAAAACCATTTATTGGTGAGACTACATAACAATCACGAATATTTTTCTTTAACAATTCAACACCTGCAATTGCTTTATTTAGATTTGCACGTGCCTGCTCAATTTCTTCAGGTCTGAAAATCTTTTTTATTTTATCATAATTTTCCTGTGCGGATTTTAGCTGTGCGCTCATTAATTCAAATCTTGCATAAGCATCTTCAAATTGTTTCTGAGTAATTGAGCGTGAGTCGTATAAATTCTGCATCCGGTTTTTATCTCTCTCGGCAGTTTCAAAATTAACTTTTGCCTGATTAAAATTTTGTTCAGCAAGGCTGATGTCTTCCGGTCTGGCACCTTTTAGCATAAGGTTTAACTGCGCTTCTGCAGCATCCTTTGCAGCTTTTGCCTGTAGGAGCTGAATATCAAGTTGTTCGTGATCAATAATAAGAACAGTATCACCGATATTTACCTTTTCGCCTTCAGGAAAATTTACTAAAAGAATACTTCCGGCAGATTTTGAGCTGACAACAATATTGGTTGATTCTATTGTTCCTGAAGCTTCAATATTTTTATATGGTCCGTTATTACCGCAGCCTGAAAGCAAAACCAGTAATACTACTGACAAAAACAATACTAACTTTTTCATTGTAATACCTTGCTGAATGATTTATTAAACTCTTTTTTTCCTTCGTTTGTAAGTATTCCTCCGATAACGATCTGGAATGCATAACGTGCGGCTTCAATGATTGAGAAATTGTTATTCATTATAAAATCAGGATTTACAATAGATCTTACTGAAGCAACAAGCACGTTCATAATTAAGTTAGTTGGGTAATCAAGAAATAAACCTTCCTTTTTACCCTGGTCGATGACTTTGGTAATATTACCGAACATCATCTCTGTTCTGAAATTATCAATCTCATTCCAGAGTGAAGGGTAATGTCTTTTTAACTCTTCCATTCTTGAGACTGAAATTTTTTCAGAAGCTTTTGCAAGAATATTTATCAAATCACCGAGTTTCTCTATTGCGTTCTTATCCGATTGCAAAGCAGGGACGATTTTATTTTTCATCCTGTTCATAAAAAACTTCACAATTGCATGTACAAGCTCATCCTTCGATGGAAAAAACTTGTAAATAGTTTTTTTACTCATTCGCAGTTCTGAGGCGATTTCATCCATTGTGGTTTTATAAAATCCATCACGGAAAAGTTTTTCTTCGGTATGCTGAATTATTTTTTCTTGTTCTTTCATTATTCCTCTTGGAAACTATTTTCGTTTTTTTAGTTTCCAATATATTGTTTTTACTTTCAGTTGTCAAGTGATAGAAAATAATCTGCTGAATTGTTGTCAATAAGCAAACTAGTTACAAAATTTGCATATCAATAAATAAAGAGAGGGTGTCATGAGGGTTATTTTAATTTTCACTTTATTTTCAATTTTAGCTTTTTTTGCTCATTCCCAAACAAAAACAGAATCTGATATTGAAACTGCATTAGTGAATGCAAAAAAAGGAGTGTATTGGGCTTTATCTAATCTTCAGGGGAAAAAAACAAAAATTGATAAGCTAATCATTAATGATGATAAGTTAATTTCAAAAGTAAAGGTTAGCAAAGAAATTAATGGAGTAAAAATAGAATCCACCGGCTATTTTCAGACTAATGAAGTGAGTATTATACTTTATAAATCCGGCGATTCACTTATCAAAGATGGATATATTAAGAAAGGAGAACTCGAACTATATAACGAAGAAGATCAATAATTTTTTTTCTCCGAACATATTGACTTAGGTAAAAATTTTTAGTAACCTGTAATAGTTATTACATCAACTTATAATATTGTAACACAAATTACAGATGAACGAACAAAGACTAATAAATCTTTTCATAGAAGTTGCCAGAATAAATGCACTATCGGGCAATGAAAAACCTCTTGCTGATTTCATTAAAACCTTTCTTAGTAAACTTAATTATCAGATTGAAGAAGATGATTCAAGTCAACTTACTAATAGTAACACAGGAAATCTTATTTGTAAGATTGGGACTGGCGGTGATTTCGTTTTATTATCCCATATGGATACCGCACGCCCGACTAAAGATGTAAAACCAATTATTTCTGAAGATAAAATCACATCTTCCGGAGATACTGTGCTTGGAGTTGATAATCGGGCTGGTGTTGCTGCTTTACTTTTTACTCTTGAAAAAATCGCTTTGGAAAGGATTCCGGTTAAAGATTTCACAGTTGCATTTACAACTTGTGAAGAAACAACACTCTTCGGATCAAAAAATCTTGGAGTAAATGGAAAAATCAAACACGGGTTCATTTTTGATTCTGGTTACCGCCCCGGAAATTTTATTTACTCAGCCTGTGGTTCAATCGGTTTAACGATCAAAATAATCGGAAAAGCTTCACACTCAGGTATCTCACCGGAAAAAGGCATCAATTCTATGCAAGCTGCTGCCAAGGCAATCAGTCAATTACCGCTTGGCAGGATTGATGAAGAGACTACAATGAATATTGGATTGTTAAAAAGTGGTTCAGCCGTAAATGTTATTCCGGAGCTTACAGAACTTGAAGGCGAAGTCAGATCATTTAATCTTAAAAAGGCTGAAGATAATTTTAATCTGCTTGTAAGCATATTTAACTCAGAAGCTGAAAAAATTGGTGCAAAAGTAGAAGTAAATCATTTCTGGGATTTTTTACCTTACACAATTCCGGAAAGTGCATTTGTGTATAAAGAAATTACCAGAGTGTTAAATAAAGTGGGATTAGAACCTAATCCGACAATCTCTCTCGGGGGCAGCGATGCAAACTCATTAAATGGCAGAGGAATAGAATCAGTAAATATTGGAATCGGAGCGCAAAACCCCCATTCCAATGAAGAGTTTATTTACATCGAAGATTTAATTAAATCTGCAGAAATAGCTTTAGAATTAGTTAAGAAAGAATAATATGAAAAGAATTATACTCGGTATCATTATAATATTATTAACTTCTCCAATTTATTGTTCTCAAACTAAAGGTAAGCTTGTAATTGTCGGCGGAGTTCAAACAACAGAGATTGTTAAAAAATATGTTGAGCTTGCCGGTGGTTCTAATGCAAAAATTATTGTTATTCCAAACGCCGGTTCAGATCCGGTTTATTGGAGTGAAGTTCAGGTTAAGGAATTTAATGATCTTGGTGCACAGGCGCAGTATTTACTTTTTACAAAAGAAACAGCAGATGATAAATCTAATCTGAATAAAATGGATTGGGCAAATGCAGTTTTCTTTCTTGGCGGAGACCAAAGTGTTTTAACTCATGATATGCTTGGAACTAAGTTACTTCAGAAAGTATTTGATATTTATAACAATGGCGGAGTTGTCGGCGGCTCAAGTGCAGGTGCTGCTGTTATGAGTGAGGTAATGATTACGGGGAATGAATTAGTAAATAAGGATTCATCAGCTTCTTTTGTTACAATTGAAAGAGGCAATGTAGAAGTAAAAAGAGGATTTGGATTTCTTAAAAATGTAATTGTTGATCAGCATTTTTTAAAGCGTAAAAGACACAACCGAACTATTTCAGCTTTAATTGAACATCCGGATTTATTTGGGATTTCTATTGATGAATCAACTGCAATTATTGTTTATCCTGATGAAACTTTTGAAGTCATAGGAAGTAATCAGGTTTTGGTTTATGATCCGACAAACGGAAAAAATATCAGAGAAGATAAAAACGGAAACCTTGGAATAACTGATATGAAATTACAGGTTCTTATTTCCGGGGATAAATTTGATATGAAAACCAAGCAAGTAATTAAATGACAGAATCAAAAAAGAGATTTAAGATTAAGGTACCAAATACTTATCTGCTGATTTTTTCATTATTGGTCCTAATTGCAATATTAACATGGATAATTCCTGGCGGACAATATGAGAGGGCAGTTGTAAATGGGCGGGAAGTTGTTGTTCAGAATTCATTTAAATATGTTGATAATAATCCACAGGGGTTTTTGGCATTGTTTATTGCACCTCTTAAAGGATTTGTTGAGGCTGGTTTAATAATAGGATTTATATTATTTGTTGGCGGTGCATTTAATGTATTGGCAAAAACTGATGCAATTAATTCATTAATTAGTAAACTTGCCAGAGCACATAAAGATTCCAAGCTGCTTCAAAAACTCTTCATTCCTGTTATTATGTTAATGTTCTCAATTGGCGGTGCAACATTTGGGATGAATGAAGAAATAATTCCATTTGTTTTAATAATTGTACCGATTTGTTTAGCTCTGGGATATGATTCAATAATTGGTGTTGCAATTCCGCTTGTTGGGGCACATGTTGGATTTGCAAGTGCGTTCCTGAATCCCTTTAATGTTGGTATTGCTCAAGGCATTGCAGATGTTCCTTTGTTTTCAGGAATTGGTTACAGATTTATCAGTTGGGCTGTCTCTACAACAGTTGCAATTTTATTTCTGTTGTGGTACGTAAATAAATTATCCCAAAATCCTAAAATAAGTCCGACTTATGAAATGGATGAGCAAAGAAGAAAAGGTGAACATTTTGATACTATATACAACAATAACAATCATTTCTCTACAAGACATAAAGCTGTATTAACTGCATTTGCTCTTTGTTTAATTTTAATTGTGATTGGTGTAATAGAGCTTGGCTGGTATATTGAAGAAATTTCTGCTGCGTTTTTTATTATGGGTGTGGTTGTAGGAATTATCGGCGGACTTAAAGTTGATGAATTTACAAAAGCATTTATAGATGGAGCTAAAGACTTAGTTGGAACAGCGCTTATTGTTGCATTAGCCAGAGCAACATTGGTTATTTCAAGAGATGGACAAATAATAGATACAATCTTATATGGTCTTTCTCCTTTTATTGAATCATCTTCTCCGATTTTTGCTTCACAGAAAATGTTTGTTGTACAGGCGATTATTAATTTCTTTGTTCATTCAGGAAGCGGGCAAGCTGCACTTACTATGCCGATAATGGCTCCGCTTTCAGATTTAGCAGGAGTATCAAGACAAACAGCAATTTTAGCTTTTCAGTTTGGAGAATATACAAACATAATTATCCCGACTTCTGCGGTAACAATGGGCGCTCTTTCGATGGCTAAAGTACCCTGGGAAAAGTGGGCAAAATGGGCGCTTCCATTGATGGTAATACTTTTTATTTTAGGATTTATTTTACTGATTCCGCCAAACTTAATCGGATGGCAATGATTTTAGATTAATTAAATAATCTTTCATTTAATAATTAAGAGGTGAATTATGAAGCGTTTCACAACAGCTCTTTTTGTTTTGTTACTATTTTCTATCATTTATACTGAGAATATTTATTCTCAAGCACAATTATTTGGTACCGGTGCAATGCAAGTCAGAGTTGATAATTACGGAGCAATGAGATATTGGACAATTGAAGGAACCGATACTGTACAACATCTCAATCGTGTTAATGTACTTGTGGCTGGAAATCCATATCAGGTGTTGGATTATTGGAATGATTTTGATGTTGAGTTGCCAACTACTCTTGAGACCAATCCGCAATTGAGTGATTATGAAATTTCTGGTACCTATAATAATGCATTTTCAGGACTTCCACCAAATGTTTTAGTTGAGCAGCACGTTTACGGCTGGCAGGGTGGAAAATATGCATTAATAAAAATGATAGTTACAAATAATGAAACAGCAGCTTTACCGACAATTGTAGGTTTAGATATTGTACAGTATGTTGATTTAACTTGGGAAGATGACAAGGTATTCTGGGATGCAACCAACAAAATGCTAGTGCAGTTTGAGTCTCATTATGTAGGAATAAAATATTTATCTGAACCTGTTACTTCAGCTCAGGTTTTGGTTTGGTATGATGGATATTCTAGTGACGATTCAACAACTTATGATTATTTAACCGAGGGAACTTTTGATACAGATACCTTAACTACAACTCCAGATGGTGCAGTATCATTTTTAGCAGGCGAATCATTAACATTGCAGCCGCAGGAATCCAGAACGCTGTATCTTGCAGTAGCATTAGGTGCAAATGAAACAGAAATGCTGGCAAATATGCAATTAGCACAACAAAAATATAATCAGATTGTTTCTGTTGAAGCAGATTACAATAATATTCCGGCAAACTTTGTATTGGATCAGAATTATCCAAATCCATTTAATCCATCAACAAAAATCTCTTTCGGTTTACCGGAAAGATCAAATGTTGTTCTGAAAATATTTAATGCATTAGGACAGCAGGTTGCAGAACTTGTAAACGAATCGCTTGAGGCTGGAACTTACTTGTATAATTTTGATGCTTCAGCATTTACATCCGGAATTTATTTTTACTCTTTGCAAACAGATGCCGGAGTTGTTACAAAAAAGATGACATTAATAAAATAAACCCATTCGTTTGTGCAGCATTGAGTAATAATCAGTGCTGCATTATATTTTTTTATGGATCGATACAAAGAAATAAAAGAGCAAATAATCAGCAAATACAATTCGTTTCCACAAAACCATCGTAAGATTGCTGATTACTTTATTAATAACTTTGACAAAATCCCTTTTCTTAATGTTTTGGATTTATCAAAAGCAGCAGGTACAAGTGTTGCATCCATTGTAAGATTTTCCCAGCGTGCAGGTTTTAAAGGATTTAATGAATTAAGAGATGAAATCACCGGCTCACTTCGGAAAGAGCTTAGTAACAAACAAATATTTCCTCTTATTGAAAAACATAAAATAAAAAAAGACCTTTTAACAGAGGTAGCTAATCTTGATATAAAGAACATTAACAATACACTTAATCTTATTGAACGGAAAACATTCGATTTTGTTATTGACAGGATACTTAAATCAGAAAGAGTGTTTACTGCCGGTTTGGGTATATCATATCTGCTGGCAGAAATTCTTGCTTATCAGCTTACTCAGGTTGGGGTTAGTTCAAGTATTCTTAATCATACGCATACAGTATTTAATGAAAATATTTTGTTTCTAAATTCAAATGATCTGTTAATGGTTTTTTCATTTCCGCCTTATTCAAAAGAAACAATTGAAGCAGCTAAGTTTGCACAAGAAAGAAAAATTGATGTAATTGCTGTTACTAATCAGCCTGCTGCACCGGTTACTTTTTTCAGCAAAGCAAATCTTTTAGTTAAAAGTGAAAATATGCTGTTCACAAATTCTTTTGCCGCAATTTCTGTTCTGATAAATGCTTTAGCAACTGCCTGTGCAATTAAAGACAGACAAAGGGCTAAAAGAATATTGAAAGAATCACAGGAAATTATGATTCATCAAGACCAAGTAATTATTGAGAGTAAACAATGAAAAAAATTATATCATTAGTTCTGCTGCTTCCGTTTTTTATCTATGCAGGTACAACCGGCAAGTTAGCAGGTACAATTAAAGATGCTCAAACAGGGGAACCTTTAGTTGGAGCGAATGTCATCATCGAAGGAACAAATTTCGGTGCGGCTACAAACCTTAATGGTGAATATGTTATACTTAACATTTCTCCGGGCAGATATAATGTTAAATTCAGTTTTATTGGTTATGAAACTATCGCAATCCAGAATGTAATAATAGTTGTTGATCAGACTACACTTCTGCAGATAGAACTGAATCCGCAGACTATACAGGTTGATGAAATTGTTGTTACTGCAAGAACTCCGCTTATTCAAAAGGATGTTACAGGCAGTATTTCTGTAATAACCAGAGAAGAAATAGACGCTCTGCCCGTTTCTACTTTTACAGAATTACTTTCATTGCAGGCAGGTGTTACAGGTAGTGGTTCAAATTTGCACGTTCGCGGCGGCAGATCTAATGAAGTTGCTTATATGATCGACGGAACAATTGTAGTTGATCCGCTGCTTGGCGGGCTTGCAACCGATATTAATAATGATGCTATACAGGAGATGAGTTTACTGAGCGGTACTTTCAATGCTGAATATGGAAATGCACTAAGCGGAGTTGTTAACATTGTAACCCGGGATGGATCAGATAAATTCTCTGCTAAACTGGAAGCAAGAACAAGCGAGTTTGGTATCGATCGCTACACTTCATTGCACGAAAACAGAATCAATGGAAGTATAAGCGGACCTATTGTTTCACCTGATTTTAATTTTTTCCTTTCTGGTGAGGTTGATAAACGCGGGAGCTATCTTCCATTTGGTTATAATGATACAAAATCCTTTTTTAGCAAACTTACTACCAATGCAATTCCATTTGTAAAAATCTCGCTATCTAACCGCGGCAGTGTTGGTAAAAGACAAAATTACAGTCATTCATATAAATATATCCCTGAGCAATATCTTCGCAAAAGAACAGACAGTTGGCAGAGCACATTAGGTCTCACTCATACCATTGCTAACAATTTCTTTTATGATGTAAAAGCTTCTTATTTCAATCAGGGGTATTATTCAGGAATTGATAAAGATACTGCAGATTACCTTGCATCAAACGATACGGAATACTTTGAAGAATACGGAACCGGGTTTGAGTTTTATAAACGTTCTGATCCGGCGGAATTGTATGACAGCCGTTCTGCAACAGCAGATTTTAAAGCGGATGCAGTATGGCAAATGGGATCAATGAATGAAGTAAAATTTGGTGCAGCATTTAAGAAGCACTGGTTAAAATTATTTTATGTTTACGATCCTAAAAGAAATTTTCCTTATTTAAATGATTACCATACTCAGCCGTTTGAAGGTGCTGCTTATGTTCAGGATAAAATTGAGCTTCCGTATCTTGTTATAAATATCGGATTGCGTTTCGATTATCTGAATTCCAATGTAAAATTCAGAAGTAATCCTTTAGACCCTAATTCTATGGTTACTGTTAAATCCAGATCACAAATATCACCAAGATTTGGAATCGCACATCCTATTTCTGACAGAACCAAACTGCATTTTTCTTACGGACATTTTTTTCAGAATCCGGATTTTGAATACTTGTTTGAAAATAGCCAGTATGATCTTAATGTAAGAGAACCGTTATTTGGTCAGCCGGATCTCGATGCACAAAGAACAATTTCTTATGAAGTTGGATTATCTCATCAGTTCTCAGATAACGTTGCGATGAATCTGACTGCTTATTACAGGGATATTACCGGTTTGATTGGCACCAGATACTACTTTCCGTTTGTCGATGGAAGATATACCGGTTATACACTTTATGTTAATGAAGATTATGCAAACATAAGAGGGTTTGAATTGACTGTTGATGTAAGACCAAACAGATATTTTTCAGGCGGATTAACATATACCTATTCAATTGCAAAGGGCAGTGCTTCATCTGAAACTGAACAGTATCCCGGTACGGAAGAATCAACACAATTATACTATCTTGATTTTGACCGCCCACATGTTTTTAATGCAAGCGGAACATATACCATCCTTAAAGACGATGGTCCGCTGATATTTGATACGCCGGTATTTGAGAACATGGATTTCAGTATAATTTTTAAAGCAAGCTCAGGAGCGCCGTACACTCCATCGGGAAGAGATATCGGATTTGTTGAAAAGAATTCATTACGTCAGCCGGGTCTTTATAATATCGATTTGATGATCGGGAAAGAAATTGAGTTCTCAAATAATTTAAGATTAAGATTGTTTGCTGAAATTCTTAATCTAACTGATCATAGAAATATTCTATATGTATATGGTGATACCGGCGATCCAAGTTTTACATACGTAGGCGGCTACTCAAAAGAGTATATGCAGGATCCATCTAATTTCGGACCACCAAGGTCAATCAGATTAGGTTTTACATTAAGGTTTAATTAATCATTTAAACTTAAGGCTTTAAGATGAAGAAAGTTTTTAATTTAATAATTCTGCTGATTATACTTGTCCAGATAAATCTTTTACCTCAGGATGATAAAAAGAATTTTGAGGATAAAGAACCCTTAGGGAAGATATTGAGAATTCAGGATAGAGCTGGCGGAGTACACAATGCAAGCAATATTGGTTTGTTTTTTGAAAACCGCGGGAAACTGTATCCGAGAAGAATTACACAAGGTCCTTCGGGAGAATTTCCTATAAACAGCGGCAAACATTATATATATAGAATTAATCAGTACGTGGGAATTCCCGGAAATGTTATTCAGGGTAGATTTACAACCAATGAAGAATGGGAAGCAGCTTATGGTTATCATAACAGTGATACTGCAAGAATAGCATTTAGTGATGATCCGAATTCATGGCATCCGCAGCTTGGTTGGCCGGTTAAAGATGGAAATGGAAATGATATTATTTTATCTGATCAGGATAGTTATTGTGTTTATAATGATAGCGGTAATACTGTAAATATTCTTGGAATACAAATGGCGCAGATCGGTTATGCTTATGGATCTAACTTCGCAAAAAATATGCTTTTCTTTAAATATGAAATTACCAATACAAGTCAAAATAGTTATAATGATCTTTACTTCGGGCTTCATAATGATATCGATGTAGGTAATATAAGCGGCGGCGATCCGGAATATGCTGATGATAAAGTAAGCTTCATAAAGGAAAAGAATCTGATATATTTTTATGATGACGGACTTTCGGGTGAATGGCCCGATGGTAAAACAGGATTTTTCGGAATAATGTTCCTGAAAACACCCCAGGTTAATGGAACTGAGCTTGGATTAACAGATTTTCACTACATGCTTTTTAATGATGATGAGATTGCTGATAAAGATACAATTCAATATGGATTTATGTCCTCAAGCAGAAGCCTTTATAATTCACCTGTTGGTGGAAAATATTTTCATGTTACTGATCCCGGCAATTTGCATTTTGATGATCCTTCTTTAATACCTGCTTCCGGAATGGATATACTTGCACATATGTCTTCCGGACCTTATACATTAAATCCGGGTGATACTTTAGTGTTTTATACAGCTATAGTTGCCGGTGAAACTTACAATGAGCTGATACAATCAGCTAATACTGCACAGTTTGCTATGGATAATCAATTTGATCTGGCAAAACCCCCAAGCCGTCCAAACTTGTCTTCTGTTGATGGGGATTTCAAAGTAATACTTTACTGGGATGATTCAGCCGAAAAATCTATTGACAAGTTTTCCGGATATGATTTTGAAGGATACAGATTATATAGAAGTACAAACAGAGGTTTAACCTGGAATAGAATTGCTTCGTTTGACCTGAAAAATTCAGTAGGAGCTAATACCGGTTTACAATATTCTTTTGTTGATACAGATGTTATTAATGGTTTTGAATACTGGTATTCAATTACTGCTTATGATAAAGGCAGCAATTTATTTGAAAGTCTTGAAAGTCCGATAGGCAACACACTTGCTGCAATTAATACAGTATCAGCTATACCGCGTTCAGAAGCTATTGGCAGAACACCAGTAACTCCGATTGATGTAACTAATTTAAATACCGGTAATACTAATTTTGTCCTTAATGCTTCTTCGATTGATGATGAAACACTTGCCGGTAACGATTACAAAACAACATTTGAATTTGTTCCGCGTATTGAGTTTGGAGATCTAAAAACAAATGTTACAGTTACTGTTACTGATACGGCTGCAACAAAACCATATAAATATGCAATTGAATTTACTTCGGAGACTAATTTTGATCTTAGGAATGTTACACTTGATGAAATTATAAGAGAAAATTATCCATATCAATATGGCGGAAGAAATCTTACAATAACCGGTCATGGATTAAGAGTCAGTATGGTAGATTCTGTTAATACTCCGGTTGAATTCAGACCTCAGGCTGGTGATATTATAACGATAAGCTTTTCTATGAATACGGTAAAGAATAATAATCAGACTGTTATAGATAAAAGATCTTATGAGATTGAGCAGATTATCACTTCAACTGATGGTGTTTCACTTCAAATAACACCGCCTGATATTATTCAGAGTATCTCACGAGTTGGCGGAACAGATAATATTGATATGACATTTGAAGTAGTAAATGAGGCTTTGGTTAAAAATGCTGTTTATATAGCATCCGTTGAAGGTAGCGGAAAGCTTAATAACAATGGTTTTGTTTTACTTTCAGTTTCAGGAACAAGTATTTCACTCGATACGCTTTTCAGCGGAGATACATTTACGTTTGATGGAATTGAAGGAAAAATTATTTTTCCATCCAGCTCACCTCCTTCAACTGGAAATAAATTTTCTGTTGAAACAATAAAACCTGTAATACTGAGTATAAAAGATTCTTATGCATTCAAAGTAGCAGGGGCTAAGGTCGATCAGCAGCAGGTGAAAAATGAAATCAGCAAAATCAAAGTCGTTCCAAACCCTTATGTGGTTTCATCTTTATGGGAGCCGGAGTTTGGCGAGTTAAGAAGAGAGCCTTTAAGGCAGATTCAGTTTATTAATCTTCCATCTGAATGTACAATCTATATTTTTACAGTTGATGCCGATCTTATAAAAACTATTTATCATAATACCGGTACCGGTACAGAAGTTTGGGATTTACGGACAGAAGGCGGAAGAGAACTTGCGGCAGGAATGTACATTTATGTTGTCAAGACTAAAGACTCTGAATTCAAAGAACGATTTGCAATTATAAAGTAATCTGAAGCAGGAGTATAAAATGAAAAAATTATTAATATTAGTTTTATTTGTCATCAGCTTCGGAGAAATTTATGCCCAGAATCCGAATCTTGGTACTGCCGGAGCACAATTTTTACAAATACCTGTAAGCGCCCGTTCAGAAGCTATGGGCGGTGCTGTTGTCGGGCTTGCTGATGATGCAGCTGCTGTTTTCTGGAATCCGGCAGGAATTGTTAAGGTAAATAATGTTCAAGCTCACTTTTCTTATATGAACTGGTTTGACCTTTTTGATTTCAATGCTGCATCAATAGTATATAATGCCGGAGACCTTGGAACATTTGGTGCAAGTGTGGTGATTTTTACAACTGATGAAATGGAGATAACAACTGAAGAAAAACCAAACGGAACAGGAAGATTTTTTGATGCCGGTGATCTTGCAATAGGAATTTCGTATGCAAGATATCTTACTGACAGATTTAATGCTGGTATTACTATTAAATATATCCGGCAGCAAATTTGGAATGAGTCTGCTTCGGGAATCGCTTTTGATATTGGTACACAGTACAGATTGGATTTTCAAAATCTTACTATTGCAATGTGTATGACTAATTTCGGTGCTGATATGCAGTTTGATGGACCTGATCTTGATTTCACTTATCGTAAAGATAGTGACTACCCTTTAAGCAGATTGGTGCCAAGCAGATTAAGCACAGACGAATTTCCGTTGCCGTTAAATTTTCAGGTAGGAATTGGGTTTGATGTATTTGAATACGACTTTGTTAAAATGCGCGGCGCAATAGATGTAACTCATCCAAATGATAATGCCGAACGGGCACATTTCGGAACTGAGTTTTCTTTTTATGACAGATTCTATGTACGTGCCGGATATAAATATAATTATGATGACCAGGATTTTTCATTTGGTGCCGGTGCTAATGTTCCTTTGGGAAGTTCAGCGGTATATTTTGATTATGCATATTCTGTTTATGATATTTTACCGAGTGTGCATCGTATTTCATTAAATCTTAGTTTCTAAAATGAATTGTAAAATATTTATTTGTCTTTTTGTGTTACTGCTGCCATTCAGTATTTCGAAACCATGCACAACTGCTGTTGTTTCCGGTAAAGCTACTGATGACGGGAAACCACTTTTACTGAAGAATCGGGATTCTGATTTTTTACAGAACAGATTAGCTTATTTCTTTGAAGGTAAATTCAGATTTATCGGATTGGTTAATTCAACTGACAAGGAAAACAATGAAGTATGGAGCGGATTTAACGAAGCTGGCTTTGGCATTATGAATTCAGCATCATACAATCTTAAGATTAATGACACAACAAAAATCTCAGATCTTGAAGGAAAGATCATGAAGCTTGCTCTTTCAAGTTGTAAGACTTTATCAGATTTTGAAATGCTTCTTGATACACTTACCAAACCGCTTGGCGTTGAAGCAAACTTTGGTGTTATTGATGCCGGGGGAGGAGCAGCCTATTACGAAGTAAATAATTTTACTTTTATTAAATATGATGCTAACGATCCGGAAGTTGCACCAAATGGTTATCTGATAAGAACCAATTATTCATTCGCCGGTACAGAGAACAAAGGTTATGGTTATATCAGATATAAAACCGCATCTGATTTATTTTCCGACAAAATCAAAAATGGAAAAATAAACTTCAGATTTTTAATAAATGATGTTCCAAGATGTTTGATACATTCATTTACAGAAACTGATCATTCTAAAAATCTTCCGGATCAATCTGAAAATAAATATGTTTTTTTCAGGGATTACATTCCCAGATACTCTACAACTTCTGCAATTGTTGTTCAGGGAGTTAAGAAAAACGAAAACCCGTCCTTAACAACTATGTGGACGATTCTCGGCTTTCCGCTTACATCTATTGCTGTCCCTGTTTGGTTAACTGATGATGGTTCACTTCCAAAAATTTTAATTGCTGATGAAACAGGAAATGCTCCGTTATGTGATCTTGCATTGAGTTTAAAGAATAAAGTTGTCTCTAAGCAAAACGATGCAAAAGAAAATTATCTGAATCTTTCCGCCTTGATGAATAGAAATAATACCGGTGTTAAGCAGAAGCTAACTCCAATTGAAGATAGAGTATTAAAAAAAGCCGGAGAAAGAATATCTCATTGGGAAAAAACAAAATTTAACAGCGATGAAGTAAAAGAATTTTATGATTGGATTGATAATGATATTTATCCAGAGATAAAAAATAATTTTTTATTTAATTGACCTGCTGTGAAATCGTTAATAGAAAAATACTACATTCTCATTCTCATTCTCATCTTTACTCTCTTATGTACCTTCACTCTTAATCTTAATCTTTTTGCTCAGGGTTATATTTGTGCTGTTGGCGGCGGCTCCGAAGATTACAATAATTGGAGCGATGCACCGTATGGCTGGATAGTTGAAAAATCAGACAGCGGTAAAATTATTATTCTTGGTGCAGATGCAGGTGTTACCAACTGGCTTCCGACCTATTTTATGTCGCTTGGTGCAGATACTGCTTACAATAAAACAATTTCCTCCAAGACTATTGCAGATCTTCAGGTAACTTATGATGAAATAGTTACAGCTAAAGCAGTTTTTATCCGCGGCGGCGATCAATGGGATTATGTAAGCAGGTGGAAAGGAACCAAAACTGATTCAGCAATTCAATTCGTGTTTAATAATGGAGGAGTAATAGCAGGAACAA
The DNA here is from genome assembly GCA_013285425.1 of Ignavibacteriota bacterium. Lineage (GTDB taxonomy): Bacteria > Bacteroidota > Ignavibacteria > Ignavibacteriales > Ignavibacteriaceae > IGN3. The sequence continues at coordinate 2,574,428 of CP053447.1, read as the reverse complement.
GTGCCGGTGCGGCTGTTCTTGGTGATGTTGATTTCAGCGGACAAAGCGGTTCGGCTTATTCTGACGATGCTTTGCTTAATCCGTTTTACAACAGAATGAAATTTGAAAGTAATTTTCTGAATTTTGTCCCAAACGTTTTGTTCGATACTCACTTTACCGAAAGAGGAAGACAAGGCAGATTGATTGCAATGCTTTATAATCAGCATTTTAATTCTGCCAAAGATTTAATCGGTGCAGGTATAGATGACAGAACAGCAATTTGTATTTCCCCGGATGGAGTTGGCGAAGTAATGGGCAGCGGTGCCGTTTCATTTTTTTATAAAGATAATCTCACTCAATATTCGGATTATACTTCGGGTAAATACTCAATTGAAAATTTAAACTGTCATATACTTACCAAAGGCTGGAAGTATGATCTGGTAAATAATCAAATTGCTTTCATTCCCGCATCAGCAAAAGACGTTGATATTAATTTTCCATGGTTCTATTCGCAGACAAATATTTCATTGACTGGAAGCAGTAATATTGCATCTCATCTCAGTAATCTTGGCTCATTTTTGAACGAAGTGAACAGCGGAAAAGTTTTACTTATTACTCATCCCGGTTTTAGCAATTCATCATCTGTAATTACGGATTACCTAAGTGCAAATAATTTTGATTATAATGTTCTGAACATTACTACCGCTAATCTTAATGATGCCTCTGAAGCAGTAAAAATAAATGAATCAACCTGTTTTATATTTGCCGGCGATTCACTTAATGTGTTGAACTATTTAAGTCAGCCCGCAGGATTAGTTAATGCTGCATTCTACAATCAGCTTGCATTTAATATCCCTGTTTTCTTTTTCGGCAACAGCGGTAAAATAGCCGGACATTTTTATATAGGAAATACTGATACAGATATGTATGCATCTTACCGCGGAAAGATGACTATAAATGAAGGACTTTTTATTTTTCCCGAGTTAATTTTTCAGCCGCTGATTTATGATAATCCGGATTTTTATGAGAACAGAACAAGCTCCGTTTTATGGGGATTGATGAGAAACAGAAAACGGATCGGAATTTATTTAAATGGAAATGACAGACTTAATATCAAATCATCTTCAACAGGCAACTCAATCAGCGGAAGCGTTCAAATCCCATTTATGATTGTTGATGCAAGAGGAACTACAAAGGTTGATTCTTCAACTTATCGGGCAAGCGGAAGCATAGGACCAAGGCAGATAGCCGCACTGAATAATTTAAAAATCTCTTTAACTAATTATTCAAATATCAATTACCTGCTTGAGACTGGTAAATTTGATTTTCTTACAAATATTGAAAATGAAAATATATCTCAACTAACTCCTGAAGGATTTGAATTGAATCAGAATTATCCAAATCCGTTTAATCCTTCTACCACTATAAGTTGGAATCTAAATAAACCCGGTAAAGTAAGTCTTAAAATATTTGATTCACTCGGAAGAGAAATCATTACATTAGCTGATGATTATTATCAATCCGGATTTCATTCTGCAAAATTCACAGCTAATTCTAAGTTTTCAAGCGGGGTTTATTTCTACCGGTTATCAACTCAAGATTATTCTGTAACCAAATCAATGGTATTGTTAAAATGAAAAAACTTTTGTTCTTCTCCTTTCTGTTTGTTAGCTGCCACAACTTTTCTCAGGAAGCTTTAACTCCTCTTCAGAAATCGGAATATAAAAAGCTCACTACCCATTCTGAGCTTGTTCAATTTATAAAAGAAGCTGATGATAGATCAGATTTGATTAAAGCTGAAGTTCTGACAAAATCACCCGAAGGGAAGGAGCTTTATGTAGTTTATTTTTCTAAAGATGAGTTCGGAAAAGATAAATCAAAAATTAAAGTTTTAATATTTGCACAGCAGCATGGTGATGAGCAATCTGGTAAAGAAGGTTCTTTGTTATTGATTAATGAACTGCTTAAACCTGAAAATCAATACTTGTTTGACAAAATAGATTTTGCACTTGTCCCGCAGATGAATCCCGATGGATCGGAAAGAGATGAAAGACGAAATGGAAACGGAATGGACCTTAACAGGAATCATCTGATTCTGACAGAGCCGGAAGTTATTGGTCTGCATAAACTTTTTAATAAATATCTTTTTGAAGTTACAATGGATGTTCACGAATATTGGCCCTTTGGTGAATCATCAAAAAAATTTGGTTACCGTAAGAATTATGATGAAACAATCGGTGCAATGACCAATATTAATATTTCTGAAAAACTAAGAAAAATATCATACGATAGTTATCTGCCGTTTATATTTAATTATATCTCAAAGAATGGTTATTCCGTATTTCATTATTTACCCGGCGGTTCTTCCGGAAGCGGATACCAGCGTTATAGCACATTTGATATAAACGATGGTAGGCAGAGTTTTGGAATTCAGAATACATTATCATTTATTCAGGAAGGATTAAACGGCGAGAATGACAGCACCGATAATATTGAGCATCGTGCAAAAGGACAAATCACCGGAATGATTGGGTTGCTTAAATTCAGTTATGATAACAAAGATGAAATAAAAAAACTTGTTTCTGCTGAAAGAGAAAAACTGGAAGAGAATAAAGTTGATGGACAAGTTGCGATTCAGCTTAATCATTTTTCAGACGGAACTGAACTTAAATTAGAATTAGTTTCCTACAGCACCGGAAATGATACAGTTGTAACTGTTAAAGATTTCAGATCAGTTGTTAAATCCCTTTATGATGTTGAAAGACCGAAAGGATATCTGATTCCGAAGAGTTTAAAAACATTAATAGATTGGGCTGACAGGCATGAATTAAAATATTTCGATTACAAAAAGTCTGCTGATGATAAAATTGAACAGTACTTTATAACTGGTATTGACTCAATTGATTTTGAAGGCGATATGGTTGTTAATCCCGGTTTGATGAATACTGATATTACTAATCAAATTAATCAGAGCGATTATATTTTTATTCCCGTAAATCAATTACGGAATAATATGATCGTTATTGCCCTTGAGCCAAAATCACAGCTTGGTTTAGCTGCTTATAAACAATTTGGAGACTTGCTAAAAAGTGGTACAAATTATCCGATTCTAAGAGTAGCCGATTAGAAAATTTTGTATCATTGCTGGTGAATTATTGAATGAATCATCCGTGAAGCAGAAAAGAAGCTAATTAGTTTTTAATTATTCTTAGACTTTTTAAATGAAAATTATCTGTAAATACTCAATCAAATATATCAATCGTTTTAGCGGACTATAAAATTTCTCCTTTATCTTATCAATTCAACTAATTGCAGTTAATAAAACAGGAGAAGAAAATGAACATAATTGTATTAGGCTCAGGTTTAATTGGTTGTCCGATGGCGATTGATCTTGCCGGTGAAAAATCATTTAATGTTACAGTTGCAGATATAAATCAGAAAAATCTGGATAAAATCCCAAAGCATCTTCCGGTAAAAAAAATTCGCAAGGATTTTTCAGATCCAGATATTCTTAAATCATTAATCAGAAAACACGATATTGTGTTAAGCGCCCTACCAGGCTTTATTGGTTTCAAGATGCTCAAAGAAATTATTAAAGCTAAAAAAAACGTTGTTGATATTGCTTTCTTTCCAGAAGACCCATTTGCACTTGATGAACTTGCAAAACAGAATAATGTAACAGCAATTGTAGATTGCGGAGTTGCACCTGGTATGAGCAATCTACTTTCAGGATATGTTAATTCAATTTTAGATGTTACGGAAACAATTCTTATTTACGTCGGCGGCTTGCCTGTTGTTCGTGAATATCCCTATGAATATAAAGCCGGGTTTTCACCAATTGATGTAATTGAAGAATATACCCGACCAGCAAGATATGTTGAAAACGGAAAACTTGTTGTTCGTCCTGCTCTATCTGATGCAGAACTTGTAAGCTTTGATCAGGTTGGTACCCTTGAAGCATTCAACAGTGATGGTTTGCGCACTCTTGCCAAAACTATGAACGCACCAAATATGAAAGAGAAAACATTGCGCTATCCAGGGCATATTGATAAAATCAAAGTTCTTCGTGATAGTGGTTTTTTTAATCAACAGCAAATTGAGATTAATGGAATAAAAATTAAACCGGTTGATTTTACATCAAAGATCTTATTTCCGCTTTGGGAAATTAAAGAGGGTGATGAAGATTTTACTGTAATGCGGATTATAATTGAAGGCGAAAAAAACAAAAAGAAAATCCGGTACACTTATAATCTTTTGGATAAACACGATAAAGAAACAAATATACATTCAATGGCAAGAACAACCGGTTATACCGCAACAAACATAGTTAGAATGCTTTCAAAAGGTTTGTTCGATAGGAAAGGAATATGTCCGCCTGAATTTATCGGTGCTGATTCCAAATGCACTGATTTTGTTATTAAGGAATTAAAAAAACGCGGAGTTATTTATAAACAGTCTATTGAAACAATTGGATAAAGTTATTGAAACACAATCTTGACAAAATATTAACCATCGAACTTGCAAACCTTCCCACACCAATTCAGGAAGCAAAAAAATTGGCTGAAGCAATTGGTCTATCAAAATTATTTATTAAACGTGATGATTTAACCGGACTTGCAGGCGGGGGAAACAAAGCAAGAAAACTTGAATATGATTTTTCAGAAATTGTAAACGGCGGATATGATGTTGTGATTACTGCCGGTGGTGTTCAATCAAATCATGCAAGAATGACAGCTGCTGCAGCACGAAAGCTTGGTCTTGATGTAAAACTTGTACTCGGCGGACCTGATTTTGAAAGTGCTCAGGGAAATTTACTTCTTGATGTTTTATTCAATGTGGAGATCAGATATTTAGTTGATGATGATGCAAATACAAGTCTGGAAAGTGAAATGAAAAGATGGTCTGATGAGCTTTTAATTGCTGGCAGAAAACCTTTTGTAATTCCAATTGGCGGCAGCACCGGACTTGGCGCTCTTGGTTATGTTAAAGCTATGGAAGAACTATCTTATCAATGTAAACATGGTAATGTGCAGATTATTTTAGGAGTTGGCTCTTGTGGAACTTTTGCCGGTACTATTTTAGGCGCACAAATATTTATTCCTGATGCAAGAGTTATCGGTATCAGCGTTTCAAGAGCGGCTGAAGCTATCAGAAAAAGAACATTAGAACTGATTGAAGAGAGTGCCAGACTAATTAATTATAAAATCAGCAAGAATATTAATATAGAATGTTATGATGATTATCATATTGAATACGGATTGATGACAGATGCAGGTAAACAGGCAATTGATCTAGCTGCAAATCTTGAAGGAGTTCTGCTTGATCCGATTTATACAGGTAAAGTTATGTCCGGCTTAATTGATCTGACAGAGAAAGGCATTGTTTCCAAAAACAATCCGGTAGTATTTATACACACAGGTGGAATGCCAATTTTATTTTCGTTCGAGAGTGAATTGGGAATAACACTTAACTGTAAAAAGATTTATAAATAATGGTTTAGAATATTTTATAATCTTTTTTTAATTGCCACGGCTTTTAAGTCGTGAGCTATATAAACTAATTTTATAGCTTTAGCCAAAATTGTTTTAGTTATTTGGCTGTAGTCACCTGATTTTTTTCTTATACCAAAACCTGAAGGTCGTGGTTATTAATAGAAAATAAAAGAATATTTAAAAATGACAAAACAAACTTCTTTAATTTTTTTAATTATCATTATTACTATATCCTCTTCATTTTCTCAAGATGTTAAAGACTTTGATATAGAAAGAGTGAAGTCACTGATAAACCAATTCAGTGATAAAGATCCATGGGTAAATGGTGATGCAATTAATGAACTTGTTTTAATTGGCGAACCAGTTGTTGATTATCTAATTGAATCATTGCAGAATAAAGATGATAATGTTCGCTGGTGCTCAGCAATTACTCTTGAAAAAATTTCTCCACTCGGTAAACAATCCATTCCTTTTCTTACCGGTGCATTGAAAGATAAATACGCAAATGTCAGATGGTGTTCTGCTCTTGCTCTTGGTAAGTATGGCAAAGATGCAGGTATTGCTGTTACTGAACTCCAGAATCTTTTATTTGATAATGATTATGATGTTCGATGGGCTGCATACATATCACTTTCAAAAATTGATAAGCCTTCATTAAATATTATTCCTGATCTCAGTGAGAAGATAAGAATAATTGAAAACCTGATTCCAAAGTTGATAACAGAGCTAAATGTTCCGGGAGTATCAATCAGTTTAATTTTAAACAAAGAATTAGTTTACTCTGAAAATTTTGGTTTTGCGGATGCTGATAAAAAATCAACAGTTAATGAAAGCACTATGTTTGAAGCCTGCTCAATGAGTAAACCGGTTTTTGCTTTGTTGGTTTTTCATTTAGTTGAAGAGGGGATTCTTGATTTGGATAAACCGCTGTCTAATTATCTTCCGGAACAGTTTGTTAGTGATGACGACAAATACTCCGGACAGATTACTGCAAGAATGATTTTATCACACACAAGCGGAATGCCCAACTGGAGAAAGGGAGATGAGGAGCGAAATTCTCCGGTACCTTTGTATTTCAAACCGGGAACAAGATTTTATTATTCGGGTGAGGGGATTTATTATTTACAGCGTGTAATAGAAAAAATTACAAATCAATCTTTGGAGTTTTATGCAAAGAAAAATTTATTTGATAAACTTGGGCTGACATCTACAAGTTTTGTTTGGGAAGAAAGATTTGATAAGCAAATTGCAGTAGGTCATGATGCCGAAGGCAAACGCAATGAAAGAAAGAGATATCTTCACAGTAATGCTGCATATACACTTTACACAACCTCAAATGAATATTCAAAAATCATTTTAGAAATATTAAAAGCAGATGATGGTTCTTCCAAGCATTTTTTGTCTGAAAAAATTATTAATGAAATGTTGAAGCATCAGGTACGTGTCGATACACGTGAAGTTATTGATAGACCCGGTAGAAATATTGGTTTATTTGCTTTTCGCAATCTGGGCTGGGCAGTTGATTCAACTATTACCGGTGATGTTGTTTATCACAGCGGAGCAAATCAAACCGGATTCAGATGCTACTCTCAGTTCAGCCCAAAGGATGGAAGCGGAATAGTGATAATGACTAACGGCGAAAATGGAAGTAAGCTTTGGCAGCGGATAATTAAAGAAATCGGTGATCTGTAGAAAGCATAATAAAGTAATGGAACACGAATTTAACTGATGCAGCCGATTTAAACTGATTAAATATGTTTTGATCCGTTTAATCAGCGCTCTATTGAATTGAAAGGTAATAAATGAAAATTGAAAAAATTGAACTTCGTCATATTAAAATGGAATTAATCTCTCCATTCACAACATCAATGGGAACTGAATACAATGAGGAACATATCATTGTTCGGGTTGATGGAGAAAGTTTAACAGGCTGGGGTGAGTGTGTTGCAGAAGGAACTCCTTTTTATTCTTATGAGACTGTTACCACAGCATGGCATATTTTACAGGACTACTTGATCCCATCTATACTTGGTAAAAATATTTCAAGTGTTGATGAAGCGATTTTACTTTACGAAAAAGTGCGTGGACACAATATGGCAAAAGCCGGACTTGAAGCAGCACTTTGGGATCTCTTTGCCAAATCAAAAAATATTTCTCTTTCAAAAATGATTGGCGGAACAAGAAATAAAGTTGATGTTGGAGTTAGCATTGGTATTCAATCATCAGCGCCTGAACTGATAAAAAAAATTGAAGGTTATCTTGATGAAGGATATAAAAGAATAAAAATAAAAATTGCTCCTGGTAACGATATAGAATTTATTAAAGCAGTTAGAAAAAAATTTCCTGATATTCTATTTCAGGTTGATGCAAATTCTGCTTATGAATTGAAACATATAGATCTGTTTAAGCAAATGGATGATTATAATTTGTTATTGATTGAGCAGCCTCTCGGTTATGATGATATTTATGATCATTCCAAACTTCAGAGAGAAATCAAGACTCCGATTTGTCTCGATGAAAGTATTCACTCGCTTAATGATACTCGTGCAGCGATTGATCTCGATAGCTGCAGGGTGATAAATATAAAACCTGGTCGTGTCGGCGGATTCAGAGAATCCAAACTTATTCACGATTATTGTGAATCTAAGAATATTCCGGTTTGGTGTGGCGGAATGTTGGAAAGCGGAATCGGCAGGGCAGGTAATGCAGCTCTTGCTTCATTACCAAATTTTACTTTGCCCGGCGATATTTCTGCAAGTAAACGTTATTACAAAGAAGATATTGTTGAACCGGAATTTGTTGTTAATAAAGATGGTACAATGAATGTTCCAACTAAACCAGGAATAGGTGTTGAAATAAATATGAAAATGCTGGAGAAGGTTACAGTTAAGAAGTTAGTTCTTTAAGAAATAGTTTATTGTAATAGTATTATGACTAAAACGGTTATATTTATCCTAAGTATTTTTATTATTTCGATTACAAATTTTATTTTGTATATCCAAGTGTTGGCTTTCTTAAAACCCGAATTCAAATCAAAAAAAATAAATTGTTATTCAATTTTGCTTTACCAGAGAAAAAATATTTTGAAGATGTTAGATGGAAATACTTCAAGATGCTTTTCTTGTCAGGGATAATTGAAGTAATAATTATTCTATTTGTTGCATTCAATTATATTATAAAGTGAAATAAAATAATTATGTGGTTGGGAGCTTATAAATCGAAAATGAATCAGAAACACTATGACTATATCTTTGTGCCGTTACTTTCCAATTCCTCACTAAGATTCGTAACCAAAATTTCAACTTGTTCTTCACTGCCTAACAAATCCTTTAAAGTTATTTTGCTTAGAAGTCCGTCTAACATAGTTTGAACTGTTTTCCATAGAGAACGGATTGAGCAGTCTATTGAGTGTGTGCAGATATTTTCAACCCCGGCGTGAAGATCGCAAAAGGAAGATTCATAAAGTTTTCCGCCAAGTGAAGTTAAAACATCGCTGACAAGAATTTCTTTCGATGAACGTGCAAGTTTATAACCACCGGTTTGTCCACGGGAGCTTTCAACAAGTCCTGCAAGGCGAAGTGTGCGTAAAATCTTTGCTACATTTGCCTCACTCAAACCTTCAGCTTCACTTAGCTCGGGAATTGTCATTCCTTTTTCGGAATCACTTTTCCCGATCCTAAGCAAAAGTCTTAAACCATATTCTTCTTGTGAACTAAACTTCATTTTCTTCCTGATATCATTACTTGTTTCGATAGAAACAAAGCAGCTTTACTTTTACAGACTAAGAGCTGCATAAAAAAAATGCTGGAAAAAATTATCCTTTAAACAACGGAATTTTAGAACCACATTGTTTTGCATAAAATACTTCCGATAATTGTTCAGGTGAAATAGATGGACCTTTAGCAGAACACTTTTCATTAAATACTCTTTTTACATTTTCAGCAATTTGCCCGGCTGTATATCCTTCTATATCAAATCTTGGGAAGAAATGAATTAACTCACCATTCTTAAACAAAGCAATACTTGGCGAAGAAGGAGGAAATCCTTTTATGTGTTCCCTTATATAATCAACTGCATCTCTTTCTTGTCCGGCAAAGCTTGTATAAAGTTTATCAGGGATAATATTGTTCTGTAAGGCAAGGGATATACCCGGTCTTGCACTGCCTGCAGCACAGCCGCAAACAGAGTTAATAAAAATTAAAACAGTCTTATCATCGTTATTCTTTATGGCATTATCAACATCCTCGGGGGTTAATAATTCTTCAAAGCCTACAGCAAGTAGTTCATCACGCATCGGCTGAACTGCTTCCTGATCATAGATTGGTGGACGTGAACTTATATTAAACATTTGTGCTCCTTTTTTTAATTATTATAAAAATTTTATAAAAATCCGATTAGAATTATTTCTACATAAACCCTAATTCAACTTTTGCTACTTCAGACATCATATCTTTATCCCAGGGTGGACTCCATACTACATCAACCCGTGCATTTGTAACTTCCGGAATAGTTTTTATTTTCTCCTGAACTTCAGGCGGTAAGGAACCTGCAACCGGGCACATCGGTGATGTTAATGTCATCTTTATATTTACATTATGGTCATCGTCAATTGCTATCTCGTAAATCAATCCTAATTCGAAAATATCAACGGGTATTTCAGGATCATAGCAGGTTTTTAATGTCTGAATAATTTTATCTTCTAATTCTTGTTTACTGATCTTTTGCATTTTACTTCATTAAATTTTTATCTGATTGTTTCTTTGTTTAATTGTTTCATTACTCATAAAATCGAACAGTGCAATAAGGCAACAATAAAATTATTCTGTAACCGCTTTTTCTTTTTTATTGTGCAATGCATTTATCATAGTATGCCATGCAAGTGAAGCACACTTTACTCTTGCCGGGAACTCTCTGACTCCGGCGAACACAGCTAATTTTCCAAGATCATCAATATTCGGGTTATCACCAAGTTTATCAGTTACCAATTCGTGAAATTTTTCAAAAACGTTTTCTGCTTCTTCGATTGTTTTACCTTTTAATATAGATGTCATTAAAGAAGCTGATGCTTTTGATATTGCACATCCTGAGCCTTGAAAAGAAATATCTTCAATTATTCCTTCATCATTTACAATCAGGAAAATATTAATATTATCACCACAAAGAGGATTATATCCTTCGGCAAAGTTTGTAGGATGTTCAATAGCTCTAAAATTTCTTGGACTTTTATTATGATCCAGAATAACTTCCTGGTATAGTTCTCTTAATTCCTGTTCCATTATCCAAAAACCTCTAAAATTTTTGTAAGCCCGCGGACAAGAACATCAACTTCTTCTTTTGTATTGTACAAACCAAATGAAGCTCGTGAAGTAGCCGGGATATTAAATCTTTTCATTAATGGCTGAGTGCAATGATGTCCGGTTCGGATTGCGATACCTTCAAAATCCAAGAATGTACCAACATCGTGCGGATGAACATTTTCCAAATGAAATGATAACACACTGATTTTTTCTTTAGCTGTTCCGATTATTCTTAAACCCTGCAAATCTGAAACAGCATTTGTTGCATAGTTAAGTAGTTGATTTTCGTAATGAGCAATATTCTCAAGTCCTATATTCTGAACATATTCAATAGCAGCTCCAAGCCCGATTGCGCCAGCAATATCAGGTGTTCCTGCTTCGAATTTGTGTGGTAATTCATTATAAGTTGTTTCTTCAAATGTTACTTTAGAAATCATATCACCACCGCCCTGATATGGCGGCATACCATCCAAATAATTTACCTTACCATACAAAATTCCAATCCCCGTTGGTCCATATAGTTTATGTCCAGAAAAAGCAAGGAAATCGCAGTCAAGCTCCTGAACATCAATTTTAATATGATTAACTGCCTGTGCAGCATCAAGCATAACAGGAATATTATACGAGTGTGCAAGGTTAATTATCTTTCTGACAGGATTAACAGTTCCAAGTGAATTAGAAGCATAAACAACTGAAACAAATTTTGTTTTTTCGCTTATTAACTTTTCATATTCTTCAAAGATAATCTCGCCCTGATCATTTATTGGTATAACTTTAAGCTTTGCTTTTTTTTCAGCACAAAGCATTTGCCAGGGAACAATATTGGAATGATGCTCCATTGTGGAAATAATTATCTCATCACCTTCTTTGATGTTTTTCCTTCCGTAAGATGATGCAACAAGATTTATAGACTCGGTAGTTCCACGAGTAAATATTATTTCATTTTTCCCAAGAGCATTAATAAAGTTTTTAACAATTATTCTTGCACTTTCAAACTCTTCGGTAGCCTCCTGGCTTAATGCATGAACACCACGATGAATATTTGCGTTATACTTATTGTAGTAATTATTTGTTTTATCAATTACATAAAGAGGTTTTTGCGTAGTTGCGGCATTATCAAGATAAACTAATTGTTTACCGTGAACCTTGGTTTTTAGAATAGGAAAATCACTTCTGATTTTTTCTACATCATACGTTCTGTTATTTATGTTAACAGCAGCATCAACTTTGATATCCATAACGGACTTTCTACTGGTTAAATCTTTTTGTGATTATTTCTTCAAGATAATCTCTTAAAGCGGGAATTTTTATTGATGTAATTACATCGCTTGCAAAAGCATGTATCAAAATCGCAGTAGCTGATTCTTCCCCGATTCCACGTGATTTAAGATAGAACTTAGCTTCATCATTTAGCTTACCAATTGTAGCACCATGAGAACATTTAACATCGTCAGCAAAAATTTCCAACTGTGGTTTTGTATTCATTATTGCTTCATCAGATAAAAGAATTGTATTGTTTTCCTGAAATGCATTTGTTTTTTGTGCATCCTGACGAACCATTACTTTTCCGTTAAACACACCTCTGGCTTTATCCTGCAGAATTCCTTTATAATGTTCGTAGCTGTTGCAATAAGGTTTTGCATGATCAATCATTGTATGGGCATCGAAAAGCTGTTCATTGTTGATCATAAACAAACCGTTAAGCATACACTCACCGCCTTCATCATTAAATCGTGCATTAAAATCATTTCGGGATATTTCAGCACCGAGTGAGATTAAATGCGAAGCAAAATTACTGCTTCTTTCCTGATCTACTTCCATCCGGGCAATATGAAAAGCTTTACTGCTTTCTTCCTGTAGTTTTGTGTGATCAACTACAGCGCCTTCATCTGCTACTATTTCCGTTACTGCATTTGTAAAGTAAACCTGCTCATCATCTGAAACATAATGTTCAATAATTGTAACCTGAGAGTTTTTACCCGCAACAAAAAGATTTCTTGGCTGGGTTAAAACTTTTTTATCTTTTGCTTTTGTGTAGAAAATAATGTGAATCGGATCTTCAACAACTATTCCATCCGGTACATAAACAAAGGCACCATCTTTAATAAAAGCTGAACTTAATGTTGTAAAGAAAAAGTTTTCATTCTTAGCATAACTGCCAAGATGTTTTTTTACAATCGAGTTGTTGTTTTTTAATGCTTCAGCAATACTTTCTACTCTAACTCCCTTTGGAATATCAATAAGTTTTGAAAGTTCGGCTGAGTACGATCCATTAACAAAAACTAATAAACTGTGTTCAAGTTTATCAAATAAGAACTTTGAAATAACTTTAGGAGATACTTTGGTTTTATTATAATCGGAAGAAAAATTGTGATTTAATAACGAAGTAATATCCGTATATCTCCATTCCTCATCTTTTAAAGTAGGGAAGTTAAGCTTTTCAAAATAATTTATCGCATTTTTTCTGAGTTGATGAAGCTCTGAAGTTTTTTCTCCATTAAGTGATTCTTCAAATTCATCAAACTGTTTGATAAAGTATTGATTTATGTCTTTAATTTCTTTCATAATTCTTTTTCTGATTTTGTTATTTCATTACGAAGTAATAGATGATTAAGCATTTACTACTTCTGCCTTACCGTTTTTAATCCAATCATAGCCTTTCTCTTCAAGCTCTAAAGCCAGTTCTTTGCCGCCGGATTTTGCAATCTTGCCTTGATATAAAACATGGACAAAATCAGGAACAATATAATTTAACAGTCTTTGATAGTGTGTTACCACAATAGTAGCATTATCTTTTCGCTTTAATTTGTTAACTCCGTTAGCAACAATTCTTAAAGCATCTATATCCAAACCTGAGTCAGTTTCATCAAGAACGGCAAGAGTTGGGTTCAGCACTGCCATCTGAAAAATCTCATTTCTCTTTTTTTCTCCTCCTGAAAATCCTTCATTAACTGAGCGGCTTAAAAATTTCTGGTCAAGTTCGACAAGTTTGCTTTTTTCTCTGAGCAATGTTAAAAACTCCATTGCATCAAGCTCTTGTTCACCCCTGTATTTTCGTATTTCATTTACCGCTGTTTTTAAAAGATTTGTGTTACTTACTCCAGGAATTTCAACCGGATATTGGAATGCAAGAAAGACACCTTCTCTTGCCCTGTCTTCAGGTGAAAGTTCCAAAAGGTTTTTATCATTATAAATTATTTCTCCCTGTGTAACTTCAAATTCCTCTCTGCCTGCAAGTACAGAAGCTAAAGTGGATTTACCTGAACCGTTAGGTCCCATAATAGCGTGAACTTCTCCGGCATTTACTTTTAAATTTATTCCTTTTAATATTTCATTACCTGCGATTCTGGCGTGAAGATTTTTTATTTCTAATAACATTTTATTTCCTTTTTAATTCTCAATTTCATTTTAAATATAACACTGAGTTTGTAGAAGTGTTTTTGTCATCCTTTGTCAAGTCCGGGATGACGTTGTTCTTTATCCAACACTGCCTTCTAAACTTATACTCAATAATTTCTGTGCTTCAACAGCAAATTCCATAGGAAGTTCTTTAAATACTTCCTTACAATATCCGTTTACTATCAAACTAATTGCATCTTCGGTTGAGATACCTCTTTGGTTAAGATAAAATATCTGATCTTCACCAATCTTTGAGGTTGTTGCTTCGTGTTCTACCTGAGCGGTTGAATTTTTAATTTCTAAATATGGAAAGGTATGCGCACCGCATTTATCACCAAGCAGAAGCGAGTCACACTGTGAAAAGTTTCTTGCATTTTCAGCTTTCTTAGTAATCTTAACCAATCCACGATAGCTATTTTGACTTTTACCAGCAGAAATACCTTTCGATACAATTGTACTCCTGGTATTCTTTCCGATATGAATCATCTTTGTGCCAGTATCAGCTTGCTGCATATTATTTGTAACTGCAACAGAATAAAACTCACCAATTGAGTTATCGCCTTGCAGAATACAACTCGGATATTTCCAGGTAATTGCTGAGCCGGTTTCGACCTGAGTCCAGCTTATTTTAGAATTAACCCCGCGGCAGGCACCACGTTTTGTAACAAAATTATAAATACCGCCTTTACCATCTTTATCACCGGGGTACCAGTTTTGAACTGTAGAATACTTTATTGTTGCATTATCAAATGCTACTAATTCAACTACTGCGGCGTGTAATTGATTTTCATCTCTCATTGGTGCGGTACAACCTTCCAGATAGCTTACATAAGCGCCTTCATCAGCAACAATCAATGTTCTTTCAAACTGTCCGGTATTAGCTGCATTAATTCTGAAGTAGGTTGACAGTTCCATTGGACATCTTACACCTTTTGGTACATAAGCAAAAGAGCCATCGCTAAACACCGCAGAGTTTAAAGCGGCATAGTAATTATCGGTAATTGGAACAACACTATTTAAATATTTTTGTATCAACTCAGGATGCTCTCTGATTGCTTCAGACATTGAACAAAAAATAATTCCTAATTCATTTAGCTTTTCTTTAAAAGTTGTAGCAACAGAAACAGAATCAAAAACAGCATCAACTGCAACACCTGCCAATGCTTTTTGTTCTTCTAATGATATTCCTAACTTTTTGTAAGTTTCGAGCAATTCAGGGTCAACTTCATCAAGGCTGTTGTATTTAGGTTTATTTTTAGGTGCTGAGTAATAAGAAATATCCTGATAATCAACCGGCGGGAAAGTAACATTTGACCATTTGGGTTCTTCCATTGTAAGCCAGTGCCGAAATGCTTTTAATCTTCTTTCAGTCATCCATTCAGGTTCATTTTTTTTAGCTGAAAGCTGGCGAATGGTGTCTTCATTAAGACCTTTTGGTAAACTGTCAGTTTCAATATCAGTTACAAAACCAAATTTATACTCTTTATTTGTTAATTCTTCAATTTTTTGAGTTTCTGTGGTGCTCATTTAATCTCCGTTACTGCAAAATATTTAATTATTGCACAGTAAACCTATTTAATCTGTACAAAAAAGTCAAGATTGATATTTCTGATGTGATATGAAAAGAGACTGTTAAGAAGAGTGCTAATTATAGATTTTATATCAAAACATTTAATCAAAAAAATATAACCGGAAGCTGCAGTATCAAATATATCTGATTGATTAGCAAAACATATAATTAAAACTGATATGATGATTCAGTTATGCTTTTATTAAAAATATTCAGCTAAAAAATGTATTTTCGTAATAGTATTTTCAAATAAAATAATACTTACCACCCCCGTAGCTCAGTGGATAGAGCAGAAGTTTCCTAAACTTTTGGCCGGAGGTTCGATTCCTCTCGGGGGTACAAACCATTAAGGATATCATAAACTGATTGTAATTTATAAGTTGGTTCAATTTCAAGATTGCCATTCAGATACAATCTTACACCTGTAGAAACAAGCGCTGTATCAACCCCGAGTATATTCCCCATTAAAATATCTGTTTCAAGTCTATCGCCTAAGAGCAAAGTATCTTTAAGATTATTTTTTAATTTGCTTTTTATCTCTTGCATCATAAACTCAGAAGGCTTTCCAAAATGCAGTTCAAGTTTCTTGTGAGTTCTTTTTTCAAGTGCAGAAATTGTTGAGCCTGCATCAAGAACTTCACCGCCTTCAACCGGACAAGTATCATCGATGTTTGCTGCAAAAAATCTGGCACCATTTTCCAAAGCTTTTGCAGCTATTTCCAGCTTTTCATAATTGAGTGTTCTGTCCAAAGTAACGATTAAGATATCAACTTCATCTGATTTATCAGTAAATAACATTCCAGAGCCGATTAACTCTTTAATAAAAATTTCTTCGCCAATAGCAAAGAATTTTTTTGAGGGAAAATTGTTTGTCAGATATTTTTTTAAAACTAATGTTGAATTAATAATTTCATCCTTATCAATATTTAGTCCCCAGGCTTTTAAAAATTGAAAGTACTCTTCAATTGTTCCTGTGGTTTTGTTTGATATAAACAGTATTCTTTTACCGAGCTGCTTAAGTTTATTTATTGTTTTATCTGCACCTGGAATTATTTCATTGCCGCGATAAATTGTTCCGTCAAGATCAAAGATGAAAGTATTATATTTTTCAATCATTGGTTTACTATAGATATTTTTTTGCAAAATTAAATTGATAATTACTTTACAATCCAAGTTCTCTTTTCATTAATTCCAAAGACTGAATTATTGAATGAGGTTTATAACCTAATTCACTCTGCGCTTTAATCGTTATTAATCCTGACTTAAGCGGTCTGCGTGCTGGTTGATCAAGGTCTTCGGTTTGAATCTTTTTTATAAGGTATTTATCCAGATTAAAAAAATCTGCAATTATCATTGTAAAATCATATCTGGATAAGACTTCGCTTCCGCCGATATTATAAATTCCTTCTTTGCGTAATTCAATAACTTTGTTTATTGCCTGAACCAAATCATCAATAAAAGTCGGATTATTAAATTGATCATCAACAATTCTTATTTCTTTTCCCGCTCTTACAGATTCAACCACCCATTTTACAAAATCTGAACGGCTGTATTTTGCAGTTCCATACAGAACATTAGTTCTGAGTATAGTGTTTTTAGTTCCACTGATTTTCAGAACATTCTCGCTTGCTAATTTAGTTCTGCCATAGTAACCAAGCGGATTTGGAATATCATTTTCAGTATAAGGACCATTTTTTCCATCAAAAATATAATCGGAAGAAATGTGAACGATATGTGAATCCAGAACTCTTGCAGTTTCTGTAATATACTCCACACCTTTAACATTTATCTTCCAAGCAGTTTCTCTTTCAGATTCAGACTTATCTACATTTGTATAAGCTGCTGCGTTGATGATGAAATCAGGGCAGAAATCATAAATAACTTTTTTCAGTTCATTTCTGTTGCTGATATCTGCCTGAATATAGTTTTGGTTTTTAAATACAAAATCATTTTCGATTGATGATACCAGCAGTTCGACATCATTAAGTGTGGAATAAAACTCAAATAATCGCTGTCCGAGCATTCCATTAGCACCGGTTATAATTATTCTTCTTTTTATGAAATCCATTAAGATCATTAATATTAAAACTTTGCTGCAACAAATAACTCCGAAATTTGTATCGCCTTTTGTAAGGAAAGGCGAACATCTTTGCTTCTAATATAATTATAAAAGAAAGCTGACCCAAAAACATCACCGCAGCCGACTGACAGTGCTTGTTCTAACTTCTTAGCAGAAATAAAAAGTGATGCTGCTTCTTTATCTTCTTCATAATAAACCTTTGCACCGTAATTACCTTTTGTAACGCACAAAACTTTAACGCCAAGCTCAAGCAATTTGGCAGCAATATCTGTTTCAGAATCTAACCGGAACAAAGTAAAAACTTCCCTTTGATTTACCTGAACAAGATCTAAACACTTAGCCCAGTTTTCAAATTCCGGAATTAATCTGAAATTTCTTAACTGATTTTCATCAAATCCTCTTGAGAAAGTATGAACATCCATAAATATTGGTCCGGAAAATTTTGCACGTATATCTTTTAGCTGATCAAGAGTAATATCAAAACCCGTAATCATATTTATCAAAATACCATCAAATATATTATAATCAGTAACTGCAATATCTATAGCCTGATTTAAATTCTCATACTTTTCAATTCTTTCTTTGCCGGGAAGATGTTTTAGATTTACTCTTGAAATTTTTTCAATCTTGTTTAATAATGAAATGTTTACTTTACCAAACTCACTTTCAAAATAATGAAAGGTTTCATCATCAAAACAGGAACACAAAAATATTTCATCTTCTTTATTTTTAATTTTATTTAATGCATAGATAGTATAGAAAATTCCACCCGGGCTTTTTCTTATATTAAGACCCTCTTCAATAACATCAAATACAGAATGTCCAATTACCAGTAATCTCATTTTTTTATCTATTTACTAATCAAAGTTACGATTGATTTTAATCAATCTGAATCATAGTTAAAAAACAACCTCAGTATTTCTTCTATATTCATCTAAAATCCTATATATTTGAAACCAATAAACAGAATTATAGATATGAAAATAGGAATTACCTGTTATCCCACTTACGGCGGCAGCGGTGTTATTGCTACAGAGCTTGGAAAAGAACTTGCATTACGCGGACACGAAGTTCATTTTATTAGTTATGCTCTTCCATTTCGATTAACAAAATACATTGAAAATATTTTTTTCCATGAGGTTGATACAACCAGCTATCCATTGTTCGAATTTCCATTTTATGCCCTTTCACTTGCCAGTAAAATGTGTGAAGTAGCTGAGTTTGAAAAACTGGATTTATTACATGTTCATTATGCAATACCTCATGCAATCTCTGCTTTTTTAGCTAAACAAATTGTTAAGAATAAAAAATTAAAAGTTACTACAACGTTGCACGGAACTGATATTACTTTGGTCGGACTGGAGCCTTCTTTTTTGCCCTTAGTTAAATTTAGTATTGAACAGAGCGATGGTGTTACTGCTGTATCACGTTTTCTTAAGGAAAAAACGCTGACAAATTATTATATAGAAAAAGAAATAGATATAATTCCAAATTTTGTAGATACTGAAATATTTAAGAAAGTATCCATCGATGATTGTTCGTTTAAAAAGCGTATAGCCCCTAACAATGAAAAAATTTTAGTTCATACATCCAACTTCAGGGTAGTAAAGCGTGTAAATGATGTAATAAAAATTTTTAATTCAGTACAAAAAGAAATTCCATCTAAATTACTATTGGTTGGTGATGGACCCGACAGATTCGAATGTGAGAGACTTGTTAGGGAATTAAATCTTACTGATAATGTTAAGTTTCTTGGCAAACAGGATGGGTTGGTTGAAATTCTGAGTTCATCAGATTTATTTTTAATTCCATCACAATCAGAAAGCTTTGGTTTAGCAGCTCTTGAAGCAATGGCTTGTGGTTTACCTGTAATCAGCTCAAGCGTTGGCGGGCTGCCGGAGCTTGTTAAACATAATGAATGCGGATTTATATCTGAAATTGGAGATACTGACCGGATGGCAAAATACAGTCTTGATCTGCTGACAAATGAAAAGAAATATGAAGTGTTCTCACAAAATGCACGCAGCCGGGCTGTTAGTAAATTTGATAAATCAATTATAGTTCCTATGTATGAGGAACATTACAAAAATATTTTAAGTGTATAATATGATTATCTATTGTGCTGGTCCAATAAAAGGCAATACAGAATATAGAGACAACTATTCTAAAGTTGTTGAAATTGTCGAATCATTAGGGCATACCGCTCTTTCTGAGATGAGTAAAAAGTTTATTTCATCTATTCCACTGAGTCCAAAACAGGTTTACGCCAGAGATATGAAGTGGCTTGAAGGAAGCAAATTAATGATTGCAGAAATTTCAGGTTCAAGTCTCGGCGTAGGATATGAGATTGCGTATGCACTTTATGTAAAGAAGTTAAATGTGCTGGCTGTCCACAGCTCTGATGCACCAAATGTATCTTCGATGATATTAGGCTGCAATAATCCAAAACTTTTTATATCCAAATACAATGACACTGAAGATTTAACTAAAATAATCAGTGATTTTATCCTTAAAAGCGGAAGTAATTGAACGAGAAAGAATTCATTGACAAGACTATTATTAAAATTCAATCTTCTGGTCTTAAAAGATTCCCATCGGATTTTTGTAGTCCCGCCCATCTTATAAAAATCTCTATTCCGGTTAAAACACTGATGTTAGGAAAAGAATTCTTTGGCACCCATCAGGTGTTAACAACAGATGGTTCTATGATTTATCAGGCTGAGACATTGAATGAAGCAAGATTCTTTATTTATAGTTCTTCAAACAGAAATGGTATAACATATTTGCCGGATGATAAAAATCTAATTAATCAGATCATCAAAGAATATCATCACTATCTTGATGATGTGATTGCTATGATATTATCAGAATACAAGAAATCATTTCCGGAAGGGAAGGACTCATTATCAATTTTAAATAAGATTTTTCAGAAATTAAATATTATCAGGTACTGATGGCTGCTGAAGTTTCCGACAGAATATACAATTACATATCAGTTCTTTACGGTAAAGAATCTGCCGATAAATATCTTGCCTTTATTAAAAAAGAACCAATACAATATATCAGAGTAAATACTTCAAGAATCAGCAGAGAAGAGCTTTCAACTGTTCTCTCAGAAAAATATCAGATTAAAACTGTACAGGTAGATAATTTTGAAAATGTATTAAAAGTTTCGGAGGGACAGGATAGAATAGGAAAAACCATTGAACATATACTTGGATTTTATTACATACAATCTTTATCCTCAATGCTGCCGCCCCTGGTAATAAATCCGGATAGCAGTGATATTGTTATGGATCTTTGCGGTGCGCCGGGTTCAAAATCAACACAACTTGCTGAACTTATGAATGGTAAAGGAACTTTAATAATAAATGAAATTGATAACGAAAGGATTAAATCTCTGATCTTTAATCTTGAAAGAATGATTGTAATTAATTCTTCGGTTATTCATTCTAAAGGTGAGGTACTAAGTAAAATTTATAATGATCATTTTACAAAAGTACTTGTTGATGCACCCTGCAGCGGCTTAGGTATAATTCAAAAAAAAGGTGAAGTAAATAAATGGTGGTCACTTGATCACGTTCAAAGACTTCAGCAGCTTCAAATCAGATTGCTTGTTTCAGCAATTAAAATGGCAAAGACAGGTGCGGAAATTGTGTATTCAACTTGTACTTTGTCAGTTGAAGAAAACGAAATGGTTATTGATAAAATTCTTGAAAAGTATCCTGTTAAACTTGAGCAAGTTAAACTTCCGGTACCAACAAGACAAGCATTTACTGAGTATGAAAACTTAAAATTTAATCCTGAATTGAAAAAGGCTGTAAGAGTACTGCCATGGGAAATCGATTCCGATGGATTTTTTCTTGTTAAAATGATTAAGACAGGTAAGACAGAAATAAATGAAAGGGAAGTACCCAGGCAGAATGATTATAAAATTGTTGGAAGTAATCATAAAAGTATAAAGCCATATATAGATTATGTTACAGATCATTTTGGTGTAGATAAAAATATTCTGGATGATTATAAATTTATTTTCAGAGGTAAAGAGATATTTTTTGTAACAAAAGACTGGCACGATGAAAATATTGGATTGTTTAATCGAATTGGTTTGAAGTTTGGTACATTGGATAAGAAAGAGCGTATAACTGTTAATTCGCAAGCAGCACAGGTTTTAGAAAAACATATAACAAGGTTTATATATCAGTTAAAGAATGAGGATGAGCTTTATAAATATTTAACCGGCTGGAAAATTAAAGATATTGATATTCCGTTAGGGCAGTATGTTGTAAAATATAATAACTGGATGCTTGGAGCTGCTATTATGACAAGTGAAGGTTTAAAGAGCAGATTTCCACGTACAAAAAGAACACAGCGTTTTGATTTCTGATTTATCTCAGATAAATCATTTTTTTTGTTTGACTGAAATTACTTCCTGAACCATAAGATTCACCGACTGATTGCAGTCTGTACAAATAGATTCCGGAACTCAAATTATACTGATCAGTATTAAAATTTACTGTATGTAAACCAGCATCCTGATATTCACTTACTAAAACAGCGACTTCTTTTCCAAGTACATCATATATTTTTAAACTGATAAATTCTCTGCTCGCTAAAGAATACCGGATATTTGTTTCCGGGTTAAATGGATTCGGATAATTTTGGAAAAGTATAAAATCGTTTAACGGAATATCTTCAGTACTTATGTCTGTCGGGGTTACCGGTGTAATATTTAATAATCCTTTATCCGGAATTACATTTAGTAAAACCTTTCTGACCGAATTATCTAACAAAGTTGGTAATGTATCAATTCTTGTGTTCTGCTGAACTCTTACATAATGCCAGCTTTCGGGAATCTTTACATAAGCAGTTAAAGGATAATTATAAATTTCGTTATCAAGATTATCAGTAACATTAATTTCAATCAATTGATTATTGGATGTTAATATCTGATATGCTGCTGCTTCACGCTCTTTTATATATCTGGTAATATTTCCGACAGTTTCAACCCATATTTCTTTGTTTAATGATTTCACTTCCAGCCAATCGCATAACCACCCGAGCCATTCATTTGTTACCGGTTCATAAATTCCGTTATTAATTAAGGATTGTAATTCATTGAATGGAACAACATCATGAATTATTATCATTCCCCATTGCTTTTTTGTAACAGCATTACCAAGCCAATTAATAAAAGAATATAATTCACCCAGATCGTCATCAACAGAATCTCTTGGCATACTGAACTCAACAACTTTTGCTTTTAAACTAAACCAGTCATTTCCGGAAAGAACTGAGTCGTTTGCAGTCTGCCCGAGTGTTCTGCCATTTTCATAAAATAATTTTGCAGCAGAATCAACTAAAGAGTTGTGCAGTGTATAAGGATAATTAAGGGAAATACATTTTTGAGAAGGAATTTTTTGTTCAATAAAAAGTTTTGACTGATACAATTCATATAATAAGGTTCCCGGAGAATTAATATTTCCCCAATCAAGATTTGGAAGTGTATCATGATTCATTGTATGAGAGCCAACTTCATGTCCGTCAGCAGCAATCATCTGAAAATCACTCCAGCGCCCGTATCTCCAGATTAATGGTTGATTATCTTCTGCAAGATAAGGCGGCAGAACATAAAATGTACCTTTAAAGCCGTATTGATTTAACAATGGTTTTACATTAGTACTATGAGTAAGTAAACCATCATCAAAGGTTAAACTAAAAGCAGCTTTTCTGTCATCAGCATAATTTGTAAAGCTGAGTGTTCCATAATTTTGTGCAGAAGCAAAATAAGTTATTGTGAGAAATAATATAATTAACCGCTTAATCATGATTAAATATTTTTTACTACTGAAAGATATTCTTTTATAACCAAAGAACTTACTCAAAAATGATGCCTTCAAGCACAGACTATTAAATAAAGTTTACGCAATAAAATTTTCTTTATTACTCATTCATGATTGATTTTGATAATTATTAACTTGCCTGGTCTTTTTTTGATAAATAAAATTTGAAGTAATGTTAAAACCAAAACTTTTTACTACTCTTAGGAATTACAGCAAGCAGCAATTTATTTCTGATGCAACAGCCGGTGTTATTGTTGGAATCGTAGCTCTTCCTCTTGCCATCGCATTTGGTATTGCTAGTGGTGTTACACCTGAAAAGGGAATTATAACAGCAATTATTGCAGGCTTTGTAATTTCTTTTTTTGGCGGCAGCCGTGTTCAGATTGGTGGACCAACGGGTGCATTTATAATAGTTGTTTATGGAATTGTTCAGCAATATGGAACTACGGGGTTGGCTATTGCTACAATTATGGCCGGAATTATTCTTGTGATAATGGGATTAGTCAAATTTGGTTCACTTATTAAATTTATTCCTTATCCGGTTGTAGTAGGATTTACAAGCGGAATAGCTTTGCTGATCTTTTCAACTCAGATTAAAGATTTTTTTGGGCTGCAGTTAAAAGATGTTCCAGCAGAGTTTCATGAAAAATGGCTAGCCTATTTTCAGTACTTTTCAACATTCAATTATAATGTTGTGATAATTGCTTTACTTGCATTATTGATCATGATTTTGTGGCCAAGAATTACTCACAAAATTCCGGGATCACTGATTGCAATTATTGCAACAACTGTTATTGTTATTGTATTTGAACTTCCGGTTGATACAATAGGCAGCAGGTTCGGTGAAATTTCTTCAAATCTTCCGTCTCCAAATTTTTATAAAATTGATCTGGGAGTAATCCGGAATCTTATCGGTCCGGCTACAGTCATTGCAATTCTGGCTGCAATCGAATCACTACTTTCAGCAGTAGTTGCAGATGGTATGATTGGCGGGAAACACAGAAGTAATATGGAATTAGTAGCACAAGGTTTGGCTAACATAATTACTCCAGTTTTTGGCGGCATACCTGCAACAGGAGCAATCGCAAGGACTGCGACCAATATTAAAAACGGCGGAAGAACTCCTGTAGCCGGAATATTCCATTCGATTACATTGCTGCTAATAATGCTTTTTTTTGGTTCATATGCAAAATTAATTCCAATGGCTACACTTGCAGCGATACTTGTTGTAGTTGCTTATAATATGAGTGAATGGCGCGCATTTAAATCATTATTAAAAAGTCCTAAGAGCGATGTTGTTGTTCTGGTAACTACTTTTTTACTGACAGTAATCTTTGATTTGACTATTGCAATAGAAATCGGGATGGTACTTTCTGTTTTGTTATTTATGAAAAGGATGTCAGAAGTTTCTAATGTTAGTGTCATTACCAGAGAGCTTGAAGATGAGGAAGACAAACCCGATCCAAATGCAACTGATAAGAAAAAAATTCCGGAAGAAGTAGAAGTATTCGAAATAAATGGTCCGCTTTTCTTTGGTGCCGCAAAGAAATTCAAAGATGCAATGTCAATTATAGAAAAACCACCAAAAGTCAGAATTATTCGGATGAGAAATGTTCCTGCTATTGATGCTACCGGTTTGCAGACATTAAAAGATTTTTATAATGATTCTAAAAAGCATAAAACACATATGATTTTATCTGGTGTACATACACAACCATTGTATGCTATGACACAAGCAGGAATATTTGATTTGTACGGCGAAGAAAATATTCACGGTAACATTGATGATGCACTTGACCGTGCGCGTGAAATACTGGGTTTACCAAAATTGGGTAGACCGAAGGATTTTATACCTACAGTAAAACGAGATAAAAATTAGATTTTAGATAAGATAGTGCTTTAAGTATTTTCCGGTCCACGAATTTATGTTTTCTGCAATTTCTTCAGGTGTTCCGGCAGCAATAACTTCTCCACCATTCTCTCCGGCTTCAGGACCCAAATCTATAATATAGTCTGCACACTTAATTACATCTAAGTTATGTTCAATGATTACTACTGAATTATTTCTCTCCAAAAGAAGTTGAAAACACTTTAACAATTTTGATATGTCGTTAAAGTGTAATCCGGTAGTAGGCTCATCAAAAATAAACAGTATATGTCTTCTATCTCTTTGAGAAGTTAAATATGAAGCAAGTTTTATTCTTTGAGCTTCTCCACCAGATAATGTATTTGAGGGCTGACCAAGTTTGATATAATTTAATCCTACATCAGCAAGCATTTGAAGAAGTTTTGTAATCTTTTCCTGTCCTTCAAAGAAAATCAAAGCTTCATCCACAGTCATATCAAGAACATCAACCAGATTTTTTCCTTTATAGGTTATCTCTCTGATTTCTTTCTTATATCTCGTTCCATTACAATCATCACATTCAAGATACAGATCAGCCAAAAACTGCATCTCAACTTTTATGCAGCCGTCACCCTGACAAGTTTCGCATCTTCCGCCGGGAACATTAAAAGAAAAATAACCTGGTTTATAACCTCGTGCTTTTGCCTGATGAGTTGATGCAAATAATTCTCTTATTAATTCAAATGCTTTAATATAGCTGATAGGATTAGATCTTGGAGATTTGCCAATCGGAGACTGATCAACAATAACAACATCATCTATGTATTCACCGCCTTTAATATCATCATACCTTCCGATAAAAGACGGAGCATTGCCAAGATATTTTGCGAGTCCTGCATAAAAAATATCATGGATAAGTGTACTCTTACCAGAACCGCTTACTCCGGTTACTACAACAAATTTGTTTAATGGAATATCGACATTAATATTTTTAAGATTATTTTCCTTTGCACCGGTTATCTTTATTGATTTGGTTTTCTTGTCATTCCTTTTTTCAGGCAGCGGAATTGATAGGTTACCTGATAAATATTTTCCGGTGATAGAATTTTTATCCCGGATAATTTCGTTGTAATCACCAATCGCAACTATTTCACCGCCTTCAATGCCAGCCTTAGGACCCATATCCACAATAAGGTCAGCTTCTTTCATCATTTCAGCATCGTGTTCAACTACCAGAACAGAATTGCCAATATCTCTTAAGTCTTTCAATATTTTAATCAGTTTGGAATTATCTCTCGGATGTAAACCAATACTTGGTTCATCTAAAACATATAATGTTCCAACAAGAGCAGAACCAAGAGAAGTTGCAAGATTAATACGCTGTGATTCCCCGCCCGAAAGAGTATTGCTGTATCTGTCAAGTGTCAGATAACCAATGCCGACATTGTTAAGAAATGTAAGTCTCTTTATAATTTCGCTCAGAATCCTTTCAGCAACTTTAAGATCGTAATCGGAGAGTTTCAGATTCTCGAAAAATACGAGTGATTTTTCAATCGGCATCTGAACAATTTCGTGAATTGATTTATTATCAATCTTTACCTGAAGTGCTTCACGTCTTAATCGCGAACCTTTGCAGGCAGGGCATAAAGTATAACCGCGATATCGGCTTAACATAACTCTTACGTGAAGTTTATAAGTTTTTCTTTCAAGTTCTTCAAAGAAGTGATCAAGTCCCTTATATTTTCCAAATCCTTTCCGAACCATTAAAAGCTGTTCTTCAGTTAATTGCTTAAAAGGGATATGAATCGGAAATTTATAATCGCGTGCGCTTTGAATTAAGTCTCTTAAATATGAACTATACTTAGCGCCTTTATAAGGAGCGATAGCTCCATCAGCTACAGTAAGGTTTGGATTTGGAATTACCAGATTCATGTCAATGCCGATAACTTTACTGAATCCCTGACAAACCGGACAAGCACCAAATGGATTATTAAATGAAAAAAATCTCGGTTCAGGTTCTTCGTATTTTACACCACAGCATTCATAAAACTTATTGAACTCATGTTGTTCGCCGGTATCAGCATTAATTATTACAATTCTGTCCTTGCCTTCTTTAAAGGTAACTTCTATTGAATCAGAAAGTCTTTCTCTTACCTCTCCTTTAGTAATCTTAAAACGATCAACAACAACTTTAATATCCTTTTTATTCTTAGGCAGCTTTACCTGCTCTTCATTAAGATCAATAAGTGTATTATTAAAATAAACTCTGAAAAAGCCGCGTTTTTTTAACAGTTCAATTTCATCTTTTACAGAGCTTCCTTCCAGCCCATCAAGCGGAAAAGCAAGAAAAAATCTTGTATCATCCTGCTGCAGTTCAAGCCAATCAGCAACAGTTCCGGTAGTAGCTTTCTTTACTTCTTTACCGCAATGAAAGCATATAGTTTTTCCAATTCTTGCAAATAATAGTCTAAGGTAATCGTAAACTTCAGTTGTTGTTCCGACGGTAGATCTGGAATTACGCGATCCGGTTTTTTGCTCAATCGCAACTGCCGGTGATATCCCCTGAATAAAATCAACATCAGGTTTGTTCATTCTTTCAAGAAATTGTCTGGCATAGGATGAAAGGCTTTCAACATATCTTCTTTGTCCTTCTGCATAGATAGTATCAAATACCAGGGATGACTTTCCGCTTCCGCTTACTCCGGTAAAAACCACAAGCTTATTCCTTGGAATTCCGAAAGAAAGATTTTTTAAGTTATGCTCGCGGGCACCTTTAACAATTATTTTTTTTTCTTTTATAGTTTTAGAGTTCGGCATATTGATTTGATTAAGACGCAGGAGTAGCTATTTTTTTTGAAACATTAAATTCAGAATAAATACATCCGGCAATTATTTCTTATTCTCCAGAGCTTTGAGTTCTAAAATTTTATCATCAAGAATTTTAATTTTTTCATTCAGTTCAATAATCTTTTCATCAATAACATTTTCATATTCTTCTTTATCCCAGTATCCGCGTTCTTCAAAATAGCTTTTAAACAGCCAATTATGTTTTAAAGCCTCCATATTTTCTGCAAGTCTTGAAGCTGAAGTCTTAGCATCTTCACTTACTGTAACAAGATTATTCAGAATCTGGTTTAATGCTTTTCCTTCTTTCCCTTTATCCGAAACAAGAGAACCAAGCAAACCCTTGCCTTCCGAAACACCGACCAAAACAGTATCCAATCTTGCCACTAAAGTATTAACATTAGTAACAACATCAGAAACGCCTTTACCAAGTTCATCAAAAAGAGAAACAACATCATTCAGCTCGCTAGTTAAAGAAACAAGACTTTTATCTGCTGATTTAGTAAGCTCGGCAGCAACAGAATAAAGTTCATCATCATTAATAATTTTACCAAGTGTTCCATCTCCCTGATTAACTTTATAAACAATCTCGGCAAGATTTTTTGTCATATCTTTTGTATAAGCCATAATTCCCTGAGTTTCTCCGATAATATCAGAAAAACTTAAAGGCTCTTTAGAAAGGATTGTTCCTTCATCCTTTATTTCGGTTGCTTTTTCTGATCCCATTGTTATTACAACAACTTTATTACCGACAAGTCCTTCGGTTTCAATACTCGCCTGGGAATCTGTTTTTATAAATCTTTTGATCTCTTCTTTTATTCTCATTGCAACTTCAACTCTTCCGCTCGTGCCGCTAACGATACTGATACTTTTAACGGCGCCTATATCAATTCCTCCGAATCTTACAGATGCACCATTTCGTAATCCTTCAGTGTTTTTAAAGTAAGCCTTTACAGTAAATGTTGATGAAAAAAGCTGCCCTTTATTACCTAAAAGAAAAATCAAAACAACTAATAAAGCGCTTCCTAAAAAGATAAAAATTCCAAGCTTTGCATTTGCAAGATTTTTAAACATTAATTTCTCCTGTTATGCTCTTTTATAATTTCATTACTAAAGAAATTTCTTAAAAATGGATCTTGTGATGACTTCAAATCAGAAATACTTCCTTCTTTCATTATAACTCCGTCATTAAGCATAATTGCCCTGTCAGCAATAATTTCCGCACAAAGCAAATCGTGTGTTACAATTATTGATGTCATCTTTAGAGATTTTTGTAACTCAAGAATAAGTAAACTAATTTCTTTTGATGTAATAGGATCAAGACCGGTTGTTGGCTCATCATAAAACATCAACTTAGGATCAATTATTATTGATCTGGCTAGTCCGATTCTTTTCTTCATTCCGCCGGAAAGTTCTGAAGGCATTTTATCAATAGCTTCTTCGAGCGAAACTTTCTCCAAAACCGATTTTACTTTTGCTTCTCTCTCTTCAGGTGTATAATCAAAATGTCTGATCAGCGGAAATTCCAAATTCTCTCTAACTGTCATCGAATCATAAAGTGCTGCTCCCTGAAACAGGAATCCGAAATCCTTTCTTAAATCATTAAGCTGTTTAAGGTCCATTGCAAGAACATCTTTATTGTTAATAAAAATTTCGCCTGAATCCGGTTCCATCAATCTTACAATACATTTTAACAAAACACTTTTTCCGGTTCCGCTTTGTCCAAAGACAACCATATTTTCACCTTCTTCAACTGTCAAAGATACATTTCGAAGAACATTGAGTGAATCGAAGGATTTAGAAAGATTTTTTATTTCAACAACTTTATTCATATTAAACAGTTGGCCATAGCCATAGAGTAATTTTAACCAGAACCATATCAAAAATTAAAATCATTAAAGAAGATACAACAACAGCAGTAGTTGCCGCTTTACCTACACCTTCAGTTCCGTTAGTTGCAGTGTAGCCTTTATATGAACCAACTATTCCGACAATAAATCCAAATGCAAAAGTTTTTAACACACCGGGAATTGCATCACCGAATGTAACTGATTTAATAACCGAATCAATGAAGTACTGATAAGTCATATTCTGCACAAGTACAACAGCGATATAAGCTCCTAAGAAAGCGATAAATATTACATACACAGTAAGAATAGGTAAAATAAAAGTGCATGCAAAAACTCTTGTTACAACCAGATACTTATAAGGGTTAACACCCGATACTTCCATTGCATCAATCTGTTCTGTAACTCTCATCGAACCTAATTCTGCTCCGATACCAGAGCTTACTCTGCCGGCAAAAATTAATGCAGTAATAACCGGTGCAAGCTCTCTTACGATAGAAATTCCAACTGCGCCGGGAAGAAATGCCTCAGCACCAAACCTAACCATAACAGGATGCATCTGCATCGTAATTACCAGTCCGATTATAAAACCAGTAACACTAACAATAGGTAAAGTTTTAATTCCAAGTTCATCCATATGCTTTCTGATTTGCTCTACTTCGTAAGGCGGAACAAAAATCTGTTTAACAAACTCCCATTGGAATTGCCACAAACCGGCAATCATGATAAAAAAATCATTAAGTTTTTTATCAAACGCACTTTTTCGTGATACTTTGTTTTTTGAGTCAGCCATTAGTGTTATGGATTGTATCAATTAATTCTTGATTTTCAAATACCAAACTAAGAAAATTCCTGAAAAGTTTTTAGGGTAATAAAGATAGTGTGCAAAACATCAAAAGCCTACATAAAAGCATTTTCGTAATGTGTGATTTGCGGATTGTTTTCTGATCCAAGTATAATTGCAATAACATCAAATCTGCAGTCCGCTTCTTCTATCTGTTTATCAAAAAGATATAACTCTGCTATTTTTTTTAATTGCTGGATTTTCTTTTTAGTAATTGCATATTCAGGTTCACCGTACTCAAGATTTTTTCTTGTTTTTACCTCTACAAAAACAAGAGTATCTCCATCCTTAGCAATAATATCAATTTCGCCATGACTGAATCGATAATTCCGTTTTAGTATTTCAAAACCCTTTTTCAACAGATATTTTGCTGCTATCTCTTCGCCATCTTTACCAAAATCTTTTTTATTTATTTCAGTCATTTCAAATCAAAGTCAAATGCTGCTTGAGAATTATTTTCATAAATCTTTTTTAAAAAAGTTTTTCTATGTAAATCGCAAGCACCATGGTTAAGAATTGCATTGATATGATACTTTGTCGGATAACCTTTATTGTTTTCCCATCCATACTCTGGATACTTTAAGGCAAGTTTAATCATAATTCTGTCTCTTATTACTTTTGCAATTATTGATGCGGAGGCAATCGATAAAGATTTCGAATCACCTTTAACAACCGCGATAATTTCAGAATCAGATTTGAATATTTTATTACCATCAACTAAAATCACATCGGGTTTATGCTTTAGCTTCTCTATTGAACGTTTCATTGCAAGCAGTGAAGCATTTAAGATGTTTATCTCATCTATCTTTTTATTTTTTATAACCGTATAAGAATATGAAATGGAATTCCTTTTTATTACTTCAAACAATTCTTCACGTAATGATTCACTCAGTTTTTTAGAATCATTAATTCTGTCATCATAAAAATCTTTTGGCAGAATAACCGCTGCGGCAACTACCGGTCCTGCAAGCGGACCTCTTCCTGCTTCGTCTGTTCCTGCCAGAATAGTTCTTGAATCCTGTAAATATTTATTGTCAAAGTTTTTCAATTACCTAAATAAATTGCTATCAATCCAATGATCATATTTGATTTTAATAAGTTACTGGTTAAAGCAATATCTGCTGCTTTTTTTTGCAAAAGATTTTTTACACATATAATAAAAACCGGATTTACAAATATCATTACAATTACAAAAAATTCAATTTTATATACCTGAAAAATAAATGGATAAAAAGTAAAAGCTATTAAGATAATAATCAGTATAGCAGCTGACTTTTTAGCCGGTTGAATACCATATCTTACAGGGAAAGTAATAATATTTTGTTTCTTGTCTCCATCAATATCCTGAATATCCTTAACTATTTCTCTTATAAGATTTATGAAGAATGCAAAGAAAGCCGGAATAACAGCAGCCTTCGGATTATTTGCCACAACACCCCCGTAAATGAATGCCAGTCCTGCTAATGCAGCAACTGTTATATTTCCAACAAGAATTATTTTTTTAAGATAAGCGGAATAGATGTAGAGTAAAGAAATAGAAAGTAGTACAATCACAAAAGGTGTTGTTGATAAAGAGACTGCTATTATTGCTGCAATAGAATTTAACAGAAAATATTCAGACTTTGCTTCTGTTTTAGTAAGTGTTCCTTTTGTTAGCACTCTATCAGGATGTGCTGTTTTATCGGTCTCAATATCAAATAAATCATTAATTACGTTTCCCGCGGCAGCAGTTAAAGCAGCCGTAAGTGATGCAAGTAAAATCAAACTAATTTTTGTTGGATATTTCTGAGAAATTAGTATCGCAACTACTACAACACAAAAAGTAATTGCAGTATTGAGTGGCCGGGTGATTTTGATATATGCAGAAAATTTTTTTAACAATGTCATCTAAAAATAAAATTGCTGCACCAAATTAATTGAAGCAGTGATGATATAGAAATAAAAGAGTAATTTATTTCATTTATCCGGGCAATATTTTACACTGATTGGAACATGGATTGAACAGATTAAACTGATGTTAACTGATTAATCATTTTTCTGCCAATCTATTAAACTCTTGCTGGAAATACTTTTAAAACAGATTTAAGCTAAGCACTCTAAATCAAATTTACTATTTTATTAAATGTGCTTAGGGTTTTGATAACCTGTCTAAAATATATTGTGCATTCCAGTAAAGAAATTTCCAGCCTTCAATTGTTACAAAACGCGGGTCTGTATTTAGTGAGTCCTTACAAACATTATCCACCAAATCCTGAAATGCTTTTACTTGAACTCTGCAAGCGAGTGAATCTCCGTTTTGTAAGTTTGTTTTGGCTATTGTTAAAATGTTTTTTAACTCGTTTGAGAATGTTAAATCGCCGAGCCAATTGTATGAATAAACACTATCAATATAATTCGTTAAATTATTCAATAAATCAATTACAAAATAAGCAGTATCAATGGGTGCTGGTATAAATGAATTAATCTCATATTGTATTAACGACTTAATTGTATCGTTATTTTCATTCTGATAGTAATTCTTTATAAACTCATAGTCAGATGGTGTTGCAAATCCTAATAATAGTACCTTAACATAAAACAATCTTAATTCTCCATTAGGTTCTGTTAAAAGGGATTCTTTAACCAAGCCATTTAAGTCAAATTTATCTTCATATCTACTAAAATAAAATTCCATAAGTGCCCTTTTTACCTGCGGGCTTGAAGAATTCTTAAATATTTGAATTATTTCTGGTATTTCTTCCTCATCAAATGCTGAAGAAAGGGATAAAGAGTATGAAAACATTGCTCTATCATCTGTTGCCGTGCTTATTACTTTCATTAATTCTTGCTTCGCCTGTTCCTTTAAATCAGGCCTATACCTTATTATAAATGTTAATAAATGAATACCAGAATTTGGAACTACACCTTCCTCATTATCTCTCTCTATTAATTCAAACACTTCATTTGTTTTTGAGTAATCGCCTAAAGAATATAATATTTTTATACAATCAACTTTAGCACTTAAAACATCGTGACAATCAAACCAATTATATTTTTCGGTTGAATCATATTTCTCTTTTTGAGGTTTACTCAGAGAGTCAAAAAGCGCAAGAGTATATTGATGAGTTAGTGAAGAACCTAAAAAATATAGTCCATCTAAAAAATACTGTTGATTTTCGCAACTCTGCTGCCAAAAATATTGTTCAATTGTTGGTAAAGCTTCTACTACATTGTGTTTAATAAAATAGTATATGGGGGTAAAATGGTTTTTATCTGAATTGCTTAATTCGGATATATATATATCTATTTCTTCTTGGGTAAATTCCTGAGAGAAAGTGTTAGAGTTAATGATAAATAAAGCAATTACTGTTATAAATATCTTCATTGTGTTCTCCAATATTAAAGGGAATTTCTATATTTTTTAAAAGGCTCCCATAATTTTCTGATTTCTTTTAATTCTACTTCACATTGTGTGGGATTGTACCCTGGGCGTGAAGCCAATAATGATTGATACCTCGAAATTTTTGTCTGGACACTTTCACTCCAGTGGGCATATAATTCAGTCTCATTGTACCACTTTTTATGTTCATAAATATAAACATCACCCTTCAACCACTTTTCTTCAAAAAATTTTTGATACTCTTTCAATGCACTTTTAATATACTCTTCCCCCTTAATTTTAGCTTCATTGAAAGATTTTATATCCTCATCACAAGCAAAAGTAGTATTAAAGTGACCTTTAAGTGTTTTCGAAACTGGCATTCCATCAGGCTTTAGGATTTTTAATTTTTTCTTATCATAGTTACTATTTAGAAACCTCATTGCATCTCTTTTATGATATTTTTCGTGTTCCCAATATGCATCCACAATCCCATATAGCACATTATACTTGTCAAAAAAATTATCTGCATTTGATGATGCACGATAACGCTGGTATTCAAAATCTATTATTGCCTCACAAGTCTTATCAAAAGATATTGTCGCTAAATCACTTTCTGATTTCATCTCATATGGATCATTACTATAATCATAAATCTGTATTATTATTGGTTTATGAATAAAATTATCAGTTTCGCTTATTGATTTAAAGGTATATTGATATGCACCCTTACCGTTATTTAATTTTTTATTGAAACAAGTTTCAATTTCATATAGACCATAAAATGATCCTGAAAGAGGTATTGCATATATCTTATCCCTACTAGGAGCAGTTGTCGGAATTAATTTAAATTCTCCATCCCGTAAAAAATAAGTTAGACCACCAGAAGTTATTTTAAGAGTATCTGGGTAATACCCTTCTTTATAAAAAACATAATTTCCTGTCCACTCTACAACATCCTCTTTAAAGCTTAATGGTGCTTCAACATTCGTATTACAAATTGGTGCTCCGGAACCACACTCATTTCCCACCACCAGAATACCATCGCCTGTTTTTGGTAAATCAATCTCTCCAATAAAACAATAAGCTGCTGTGTTTTCCTTGAGTGGTTTTTGCTGTGTGGATTTATTTTTATTTAAGACTAAGGTTTCTTCATCCATACCGTTTGTCTTAACTGGTCGGCTAGCACTTCCCTCTATCAATCCAACTCTGATTTTCACTGTGTCGGTCTCGGTTAAATTACTGTCTGCAACAAAATAAATCGGCTGTGTAATATTATTAAAATACGGCGCTAACTCATCACCAAAAAGTATCTGCCCGGCTTCGCAGCCTTCAAGCATCCCTATCTCAAAGCTCTGCAGACTGTCGAATGCTGTAGTTGTTCCATCTGAATTAAGTTTCTTAGGTATTATTTGTGCAGTATCACCCGCATTTATTACTGCAGGTAA
The DNA here is from genome assembly GCA_013285425.1 of Ignavibacteriota bacterium. Taxonomy (GTDB): domain Bacteria; phylum Bacteroidota; class Ignavibacteria; order Ignavibacteriales; family Ignavibacteriaceae; genus IGN3. The sequence goes on along the minus strand of CP053447.1, from coordinate 2,538,581 downwards.
TATCTCCACTATAATCGGACTTTTTGTAATTGTTATTTCACCAACCCCCATAAGGTGATCACCAATAATTATTATATCGGGCGTTGTTCCTCCTCCGTTATGTACTATATCGGCGGTATGTTCTTTTTCTTTAGTTTTATTGTTTATACTTACAGGCCTTGACCATATCATCAAATCAGTTTGAGCAACTACTATTATTTTTGCTTGCTGAGGTGTAATCTGGTCTTCAATTATTATCTTAAACATATTTCCTATATCTGCAAATGAATCTGATGTGTCTTCTGTTATAATATCGAGTATCGTTCCATATTCAGCACCTTCTGCAAGATCCACACTGAAGCTCTGCATTGCTAAAAAATCAACCGTATCTCCAGTTTCATCTATCAATCTTAGCTGTACATTTACTGTATCGCCAGGAATTACTACATTCTTATCCATTTTTACATAGATACTACCTCCTTCTGATGGTGGTGGTATGGTATTTCTTTTTACAACAAAGCTGAATTCAATTGGTGTTATATCTGCATCGTTGCTTGAGTGTCTTATTCTTACTACCGCTGAGTCTTCTGGCTGCAAGCCGTTTGCATAATAGGTGAATGTGTAAAGTTCATTGTAAGGAATTCCTGTAAAGGAAGTGGAGAAATCTCCGGTTAGTCCATTTTTTATATTACCGTATTGTTGTCCTTCTACAATTTCAATATTAAATCTTACGTTATCCGGGGGGCATCCACCATAGCCTGGATGCTGACATCCAGCAGAATTTATATTATATAATTGAAGCGATACATCTTTGCTATAATAATGAAGCAGTGTGTCGTTTTCATACTGCTGATTGACTATCTGGAGCTGAGGATTAACTATTACTGTTTTCCAATATGTGGTTTCCTGTGTATTAAGATTGGTTATACGTACTGTTACACTTGTTTGCTGTAAAGAATAATTATCAAAATGTATATAGTAGTTTGTGGAATTTTCTCTTAGAAATGTGCCAGTTGGCTGCCAGCCCTGATATTTTCCTGTTCCTGAAAGCAGGTATCCGGGCAAACCTGTAATCAGGCTCCCCAAATACTCCGCTTCATAGAAGTTGCCAAGTGAATCGGTATATGCAATTCTTTCCATATATGCATAATCAATTCCTTCTGTTATTTCAATTTCGTAAATACTGCCAGCACTAAATTGCAATCCACTGCTGCTCTGATATGGAAACAACTGCTGATAAGGCTCAACTGGAAACGCGGAACAGCTATAAACATATTGTTGATTGCTGACTACCGGATATAAACCACAGGGTTCAAATGTTGCGGCCGGATAGTAGAGTTGAGTTGATGCTTCAGGATATATCTCAACTCTTTCTTTTATTATTACCTGGGCGGATAGGTTAGGAGCTAGAAGCAAGACGCAAGAGGTGAAAAGTAAAAGCAAGAAACGAGAAACGAAAGCTATTGTTTTTTGTGTGCTTGTCAAGTGATTTTTTTTCTAAACTTTTTATCATAAAGTTTTACTCCACTGTTTTAAGCTGACTGTTCTTTTTTCTTTGGAATTTTATCCGCAGTGCTTGGAGGTTTTTATTCCCGCTGATAACCTAAAATTATTTTTCCCTTTTGTCAAGAGCTGTTGTTAATTATTTTATTTGCTGGTAGTTAAGTAATAATTGTTCCATTGTAGTATTGCTGCATTGTTTTCTTCTCTGTGCAACTCTGTGTATTCTCTGAGGCTCTCGGTGTAAGAAAAAGATTTCTATTCCACCTCAGAGGCTCTGAACCTTGTTTCACGCAGAGATCGCTAAGTCTTTCGCAGAGTTCGCAAAGTGATATTTATTGGTTTGGAAACTGTGCTTAAGGTTTTGGTAACCTGTCTAAAATATACTGTGCATTCCAGTAGAGGAATTTCCAGCCCTCTATTGTTACAAAACGCGGATTTGATTTAAGTGAGTCTTTATAAACATTATCCACCAAATCCTGGAATGCTTTTACCTGAACTCTGCAAGCGAGTGAATCTCCGTTTTGTAAATTTGTTTTTGCTATTGCTAAAATGTTTTTTAAATCGGTAGCAAAAAATAAATCACCGAGCCACGTATATTTGTAAACACTATCTACTTGCTGATTTAGATATTCAACTTGATCAATTGTTGTAATATTCGAATCAATACTAATGATCAATGGTTTGAAGTCATGGACAAACCAGACAATATCATCTTTAATACTTGCTGAACTTTCAGTCTGATACCAACTCTTCAAAAAATTAATCCAGTAAGGTTGTAAATAAACTTTTGGATATATACCCGATTCAATACTCGGATAAAAAGGTATATAATAGGCACGTAAGTTTTCATCAGGTTCTAATGGAATAGCCCACATACTCCTTCTCGGTTGGTTAATGGGATCAAATTTATATAAATCAATAAAGAGACTTTGTCTATCCCAACCACTAAATTCCTTAAATTTCTGATCTAACAATTCAATAGTCAAATCATGATCAATCCAAAAAAGATCATAAGTATAATTTGATAGTTCATTTGCATTTGATGAATTTATGATAGCTTCGCTCAGTAAAGAAATCACTTCACTTCTGTATTGTGGATTATTAGCATAAGTCCTTAAACCCTGAAGTGAATAAACTCTATAATTTGAGTCCAAAAAAGCATTTTTTATCAAATCAAAATTATTATAGATGCCAGCCTCAGATAAATACCTGTCAGCTATTATTTTATCAACTTTATAATTCATTAAATTTATAATCGTTTGTAAACCAGAAATAGCTGAATAATCACCTAAATATCCTTTGATAATTTGATCAGAAAAAAATTTCTCAACGTTAATTAAATATTCAATACTTAAGCTATCTGAGGGAATAGTTGTTTGTAGATTATCAAGAAGAAATTGTTTCTCTGAATCTTTGTAATAGTAAGCCAAATAATTTGCAGCCGCAGAATATTCATACCCATTTGAATTCTGGTTTAGTAAAATTGATTTGAGATGATTAATTGATGTATCTTTTATAGCATTAATTAATTCGTTGCTTGGTTTACTTATCTGCCACAATGATTGAGGGTAAGCATTATAACATAAAAAAACAATTATAAGTATTTTTATTTTTTTCATTTTTTCTCCTAATTAATTCCTAAACAATTCAACTTATGCATCGGATCATACCAAGATTGCATTTTCCCCCAAATAAGGATGCGAGAACGAATTTCTTGGTAGATTTGTTTGCTTCTAATTCTGAATTAAATTGAAAGTAAACAGGCATCGAAGGCGGAATACCACAAGGTACCGGGCTAGTGCCCATATGTAAATCAATATTGGCTCCTTTAATAATTCGGGCTGATATTAAAGATTTAAAAAGCTCTCTTTTTGTTTTACCGCTATTATCGGGACCTAAAACTGCCTCTGGACAAGGATAATCATCTTTTTTTCTTGTCATCTGCTGTAATTGTAATAAAGTATTCTCATCTAATTCCTTTTTGATGTAATATGTTTTATCCTGAAAATGTTTTTCCTCATGTTCTCTGATCGCTGTGCTAAACAAGTATTTCGAAGTGCGAATTACACAGGGGAAAGAATAGTCCCCTCCACTGATTTCCCAATCTAGGTCAGCTAATACTTTTCTAAATTCAATACAATTTGTTATATGACTTCCAAGGAGGGAAAAATCTGTAGCATCTCCTAAATCAATAAAATTTCTATTTGAAATAAATGTACTACACACATCTACAAAAATTGGAACTCTAACATTTTTAATTTTAAATCTCCAAAGCTTTTCATTTGGATTACGATCATCTAGACAAGCTTCAATGATAATATCCTCAGATAATTGGTAAATTACTGATGGAGTGCTTTGTGAAAAGGGGCCAATTTCACTCATCACATATGTTAATCCGACATCAGTGCTTGATTTACCTCTATTGCATCCTTCTCCCGCATCTGTATTTTTAGGTGTTTTTGTAACTGGATCAATCCAGTTCCAAGGAGCATTTGAAATAAGTTTTTCAATTTTTCCAACTCCAGGATCATCAAATTTCTGAGGTTCAAAGCTATCACAAACAACAATTTCCTCATCACACTCATTTCCCACCACCACAAGATTTTCATCTCCTCTTTTATCGGAATTGAAATCACCACCAAAACAACTTCCGATGATAATAGAATTTATTTTTGTTTCATCAATCTTTGTATCATCATTTTTACCATTTACCTTAATATTGTGATTTTTTGATTTAGCCAGAGGATTTGTTTTTACTTGAAACTTTGCTGTTGGGTTTTGCTCTACTACTCCAACTCCTATTTTTACAGTTTCTTCTTCATTCTCTAAACTATCAGCAGCTAAAAAAGTTACTGGCTGCGGTACACCATTAAAATAATTCGAAGTATCTGTACCACTAATCAGTGCACCTGCAGTGCATCCTTCCATCATTCCGAACTCGAATAATTGTCCTGCATCAAAGTCTTCAATCCTTCCATCATAAAATTGTTTTTTAACAGAAACCGTTGCTGTTTCTCCTGTTGAAATATTTGAAGGATCGATAAATACAATAGGCAAGTAGGTTTCAATTTTTACTCTTACTACAAGTTCATTATAATCCCAATCATCACCAGCAGCTTCAAATCCTATATAATATTCATCAGAACCCAGAGATGAAACCTCTACACCGGCTTCAACCCCCTGATACAGCGTTCCTTCATTTTCCCAATACCAATAAATACCAATTTCAAAATTTGTATTTGTAAAATAATCTGGTGATACCCAGGTGAAACCTGGGTTATGATTCGCATATTCTAAAAGTGTTTCTTGATTTGGCTGCCTTAGTTCAAGATTTATCTGTGAATTTTCTGCTGCATCACTATATAATATTTCAACAGTTACTCGCCCGCCTTCAGGTAAAGGAAATGTTGATTGCAGGTTATCAGGTTGATACTGTGGACTATTAGAAATTGATTTATTACCAGAACCATTATTAAGTGTATCAGGAAATGAAAATACTGGATTTTCACCTTTCAATTGCTTTTGCGGGTCTATCTTCACTCTTTCTTTTATTATTACCTGGGCGGATAGGTTAGAAGCTAGAAGCAAGACGCAAGAGGTGAAAAGTAAAAGCAAGAAACGAGAAACGAAAGCTATTGTTTTTTGTGTGCTTGTCAAGTGATTTTTTTTCTAAACTTTTTATCATAAAGTTTTACTCCACTGTTTTAAGCTGACTGTTCTTTTTTCTTTGGAATTTTATCCGCAGTGCTTGGAGGTTTTTATTCCCGCTGATAACCTAAAATTATTTTTCCCTTTTGTCAAGAGCTGTTGTTAATGATTTTATTTGCTGGTAGTTAAGTATTGATTGTTTCATTGCTGCATTGCTGCATTGTTTTCTTCTATGAAACGCTTTGTCTAAAGAAGATTTTTTTCAATGAAAAACACCGCGTTTTTTCTTCTTGATCCTGTAACTCCTTGCAGCTTTCGCTGATTGGAACACGGATTGAACAGATTAAACTGATCTTTTCTATTTGTGCAGTTAGGTGTAATCAATGTGTTTCAATTCTTAATTAATATTTATTACGGTAATTGAATCTCTACTAAATTATTTACTCCGATATCCTGCTGTTTATCCTGACTTGCATTACACTAAACTGCAAAGTATCAGAAATCGAATATTTGTCTTTAACCCAAACTGGAAAAGAACCAACTGCTATTACATCTGAAGATAATATCTCAGCAGTTATCACACTATCGGATACAAATGTTGTTGCCCTTGGTTGTCCGTTAAAATAAACTGTTGAAACCGTATCAAATCCTTTTCCATTAACGGTTAAAGTAAACGAGTTTGAATTTATATTAACTGAATTTGGATTTAAGTTTGTTAGTTCTAGAACATTAAAAATAGAATCCATATCTAAGTTCCATACTTGCCGAGTTGGTAACTCAATATCTTTTACGTAGTAAACATTGTTCAGGAATTCATCAAAAGTGTATACTTCACCTCCTGAAGGCAAAAAGATATTTTTAATATGTTCCCCGGTACCAACATCATAAATATCTAATCTACCTGAGTACGCGTTAAGACTATCATATATATTTGCAAGTATTAAATACTTACCTTTATTTGTATAATATGGATCAGCAAATCCTTGATATTTAATAAAATTTGATCCCAAATCTGAATCAAAATTGTAAACTCTGAAATAACTATCTTTAGTTATATTATGAAAATAAGAGAGAATTACTGCAGTTCCATCTTTCCCTCTATATAAAATATATCCATTTGCATTAGGATAACCGTATACAGATAAATCGCTAATGGACAATATATGTTTACTCGTTGTAGAATAAATTAACAATTTTCCCATACCAGAATAATTTGTATCAAGAACTGGTACATAAATTTTTTCTTCACTTAAGGAAAAAAACATTCCCTCTTTATTATTATGAATGATTTGTGGAAATTCTTCAAATGATTGTGTAAAATCTTTTGTATTAACGTTGAACTCAAACATTTTAAGTTTGTCCTCTGAAACTCCAGTTATATATAGACAATTTTTCTCTTTTGAATACAAAACAGGAAATACTCCACCTTCTATTTTAGCTGGCAAATCAAAGTTATTCAGTGTATCCAAACAATTATATATATGACTATACGAAAATAAATGATCAAGTATTAACCAAGTTTGCGTAATATCCCAAGTAAATGAAATAAATTCTGCATTATATAAGAATGGTTCTTCTAAATTATTCCTTAAATTAAATTTGTTGATGCTTAAGTCCCAATACATCGAATTTGAATCTGTTGAATCTATTACTTTCGAAAAGTAAATATAAGGTTGGGCAAGTAAAGTACTTTCGAGAAGTAATATTATTAAAAAACATAAAATTAACTTTAGATGTTTCATTTATTTTCCTAGATAATTAAAGACTTTTATAAATATTCCAAATGGTTATTTCATATCTCTCTTTAAAGTGTTTTGCCTTTGTAAGTTTTATGATATATTCATCATCAACCCATTTCCCTTGATAGTTATCCCATCTCCAGAAATAATGTATAATCTAAGTCACTTTTTCATACCCGTACATATTGTACTTCTGAAACGCACACTTTAGCAACATCTCTTCTGTATATGTATTGGGATGATTTTGTATAAAATTATATGCGTCAATTCTTTTATCATCATAAATAGATTTTCCCCTGTTAAGATTTGTTTTCCAATTCCAAATAACACCAAGAGAAGGGGTTTCAATTATTAAATTGACAGAGTCTCCAATCTGCCCCACCACCTGAATACCATCGCTTGTTTTTGGTAAATCAATCTCTCCAATAAAACAATAAGCTGCTGTGTTTTCTTTAAGTGGTTTTTGCTGTTGTATCGGATAGTTTATTTTACCGGCTATTCTCATATTCAGTCTTTCTCAACTTTTGTGCAAAACAAAAACATTGATTCCTGAGAATCTGAATAACGGATAATTATTATTTGAAAATATTTACCTGATAATTATACTCTTATTTACCGATATCTTGTAATGCTGTAACCCCCTGCAGCTTTCGCTGACTGGAACACGGATTGAACAGATTAAACTGATGTTTTCTATCTGTGCAGTTAAGTGTAATCAATGTGCTTCAATTCTTAATTAATAATTACTAATTATTACGGTAATTGAATCTCCACTAAATTATTTACTCCGATATCCTGCTGTTTATCCTTACTTACATTTCCTGATGCTGCTCTGAAATTTAAGCTCTTTGGAAGCAGCTCTTTTGCTGCTTCTCCGTTTGCATTTGTTAGACCAATATCTCTCCACGCACCTGAATAATATTTTGTGCTTGCACCTGATAATGGCTGTCCATTTGCTTTTGTTACTTTTACTGTGCACAATACTGTTGAGAAAGTTACAGTACTGTTTGTGCTTATATCCTGCTGTTTGTCAAGCGGAACATATTCATAAATCATTCTAAAGCTGTAATTGATTGGAAGTAGCTCTTTGTTTGCAACTCCGTTTACAGTTGTGCCAAAACTTCTCCACGCTCCTGCGTAATATTGAACTGTGCCTTGATCTATTAGATTACCAGTACTGTTTCTTAACTCAACTGCTGCGTTTACTGTTGTAAATGTATAAGTATTATTTTGTGCAGGCACATTATGAACTGTCTGATTTGCATACTCGTAAAACATTCTTATGCTTACTGTTGGTTTAGTTGTTACTACCGTAAACGTACCATCACCGTTGTTTACTGCATCTTTCCATCCGCCTGCGGCGGACTCATAATACATTACATTACTTGCAGGTATTTGATTGCCAAGACTGTTTTTTAAACTAACAACAAGGTTTGGGTTACTAACTTGCATTACACTAAACTGCAAAGTATCTGAAATTGAATATCTATCTGTTACCCAAACAGGAAAAGAACCAACGGCTGTTACATCTGAAGATAATATCTCAGCAGTTATCACACTATCGGATACAAATGTTGTTGCCCTTGGTTGTCCGTTAAAATAAACTGTTGAAACCGTATCAAATCCTTTTCCATTAACGGTTAATATAAACCCAGATGAATTAACTATTGCTGAAGATGGGTTAAGAGAAGTTAAATCCAATACATTAAAAATTGAGTCCAGTTTAAGAATGTAGATTTGTCTTTCAAGTAACTCAATATCCTTTACATAGTAGATATTGTTTGGAAAGTTTTCAAAAGTATAGAGATTACCCCAAGGTGGAAGATTAATGGTTTTAACTAGATTAGTAGTATTAATATCATAAATAAAAATATTTCCCTTATTGTATTCCACCCCAGCACTATATGCAGTTTCTGATAAAATCAGATATTTGTTGTCAATAGTATTAGTCGGCTCAGCATTCCCCATGTGATATATAAAATTTGAGGCACTTCCATTATTGAAATTATAAATTCTGAAATAACTCTCCACGCTGTTAGAATTGTAATAAGATAAAATAATTCCCACCCCTTTTTTACCTTTGTATAAAATATATCCATTCGCTCCCGTACTACCTAGTTCTGAAAGATTCATTTGATTGACAATCTGATTATTCAAAGTTGAAAATGAAACTAGTATTGTCAAATCATCTCGAAGTGGAACATAGTTAGTATCTTCAATTTGAAAATGTATATCTCCATTTGTTGAACAATTAATTCCTAAATCAAATCCATAAAATGGGATTTTACAAAGAGCTATTGGACCATTACCTTGTAAATCCAACAAAAAAATTTTGGTTTTAAAATCACCGTACTCAGTATCATCACAAGAGAAACCATATATTGAATTATTTATTAAAACTGCATCAATCATGCAATCATACGGTGCTGGGAAAGTTTTAACGATAATATTATTATAAATATCGTAAATGGACCAGGTTGTTGCTTGAGCAATTAATGCAAGTGAATCCTTAATAAGGTAAAATACATTATAAATCATTTCATCATCTTTGAAAACATCAATTGTCTCATTTGTAGTCAGGTCTATCCTTTGTAGATATTCAGCCGTAATATTATATACTCTTACAGATTCGGAAATCTGATGATAATCTAAAGTATCTCTATCTGGGCGAATATTTAAAATAAATGGTTGGGAAAAAATTGTTGTTGTGATAAATATTACGATTGTAAAAGCAAAAATAATTGTTTTCATTTTTCTAATCTTAAGGATTAATTATTTCTTGATATCTACGCCAAGTATAAATACCATATTGATAATTAGTTTTTACCTCTTTACCAGTTGAATAATCAACTTCTTCTCTATCCTTTGGAATTTTAGTATTTATTTTCCACTCTTTCTTTTATTTTTAGTTGTGCATTAACGGATAACGAAAGAAGAAAGACGGAAATTGCGAGAAACGAGAAACGAAAGCTATTGTTTTTTGTGTGCTTGTAAAGTGATTTTTTTTCTAAACTTTTTATCATAAAGTTTTACTCCACTGTTTTAAGCTGACTGTTCTTTTTTCTTTGGAATTTTATCCGCAGTGCTTGGAGGTTTTTATTCCCGCTGATAACCTAAAATTATTTTTCCCTTTTATCAACAGCTGTTTTTAATGATTTTATTTGCTGGTAGTTAAGTATTGATTGTTTCATTGCTGCATTGCTGCATTGTTATCTTCTATGAAACGCTTTGTGTAAAGAAGAAATCTTGTTCCAATGAGAACCACCGTTTGTTCTTCTTGATCCCGTAACCCCCTGCAGCTTTTGCTGATTGGAACACGGATTGAACAGATTAAACTGATCTTTTCTATCTGTGCAGTTAGGTGTAATCAATGTGTTTCAATTCTTAATTATTAATTCTTAATTATTAATTCTTACGGTAACTGAATCTCCACTAAATTATTTACTCCGATATCCTGCTGCTTATCCTGACTTACATTTCCTGATGCTGCTCTGAAATTTAAGCTCTTTGGAAGCAGCTCTTTTGCTGCTTCTCCGTTTGCATTTGTCAAACCAATATCTCTCCACGCACCTGAATAATATTTTGTGCTTGCACCTGATAATGGCTGTCCATTTGCTTTTGTTACTTTTACTGTGCACAATACTGTTGAGAAAGTTACAGTGCTGTTTGTGCTTATATCCTGCTGTTTGTCAAGCGGAACATATTCATAAATCATTCTGAAGCTGTAATTGATTGGAAGTAGCTCTTTGTTTGCAACTCCGTTTACAGTTGTGCCAAAACTTCTCCACGCTCCTGCGTAATATTGAACTGTGCCCTGATCTATTAGATTACCAGAACTGTTTCTTAACTCAACTGCTGCGTTTACTGTTTGGAAAACTACTGTTGGATCAGAAGAAAGATTTTGTTGTTTGTCTAAACTCCCAAATTCATAAGTCATTCTAAAGCTGTAATTGATTGGAAGTAGTTCTTTATTTGCTACTCCGTTTACAGTTGTGCCAAAACTTCTCCACGCTCCTGCGTAATATTGAACTGTGCCCTGATCAATCAAATTACCGGAACTATTTTTTAATTGAACAGAAGCATTGACTGTTTGGAATGTATAAGTATTATTTTGTGCAGGCACATTATGAACTGTCTGATTTGCATACTCGTAAAACATTCTTATGCTTACTGCTGGTTTAGTTGTTATTACCGTAAACGTACCATCACCGTTGTTTACAGCATCTTTCCATCCGCCTGCGGCGGACTCATAATACATCACATTACTTGCAGGTATCTGGTTACCTAGACTGCTGGTTAACTTTACCAATAGATTTGGTGATGACAGAGGTATTTTTTCTAGCAAATATTCTGTATTGTACCGAAGCAAAGCATAAGCCTCGCTTGTTAGATTGCTTGTACTGTCAACATCTACTTCTTGCAATACTGTTTGTAGAATTGTTTTTGCAGCATTGTTGTTGTATTGCTGAAGTTGAGTTTTGGCTAAGTTAAATAAGCTGTCGTATTTGATTGCAGTTGTCTCGTTAGTTATCCAGCCGAGTTCAAAGGAGCGAGTTTTGTAGTTAATAAGTGTATCTATAAAATAAATTGTAACAAATGGATCTGGGGGTAAAGTTGCTGCTACCACAGGAACAACAACTGAATTATTTAAGTAATCAGCTAATTCCCCTTCAATATGATAGGAAGTAAAGTTGAATCCACGGAGGTAAGCCTTTGAGATATATGGTAATCCACTAGTGCTATAAGAAAAACCTTTCTCATCACCAGCTATTATTTTGTTTTTGATCGAAAAATTGGAGTTTGCAAATTTAATGTCCTCCTTAAATGTAATGTCTGTACCAAAATCTAAATTTTTCCACTTCGATGGTAAATTTAGGATCAAAATGCTATCTACATTACCCACAATATTTATCTCATTAATATTTTGAGCGCTAAACTGACCATTTTTTACCGAATAAAAATAATTAAAAAGATTTTGTTGATTTTGATTTACACGGGTTGTTACAAATGCATTAAATTGGTTTCTTGGGAAGAATATTTCATAGGGGTTTCCTATAAGTGTTTCTGAATAATCATAAGTTTCTCCATCCCAGGAATAAACCATTGAATTATCTGAATTTTCATATATGCTATCTCCCATTGCTTCATAACCAATAATTTCCCATACGCCATCTCCTTGATAATCTGCAAAATCGAAACCCATACCTTCATAAGTTTCTATTCCAGAGCTAAAATCTGTGAAAGGATTAATAGTATAAGCTAAAATTCCATCCCAGGAATAAATCCATATATCAAGAACACCAAGTCTGCCATAACTATTATACCAGGTAGTTATAATGTCAACATTCCCATCATTGTTCAAATCAAAAGCAGCTAATACTGATCCATTTCTAGCACCGTATGGTTTAATAAAATCTGATTTCCAAACTATTTGATTGTTTTTAAAGATACCAGTAACACCATAGTAATCAGAATTTGTTGGAGTTTCTCTCTCGGCGACAAATATCAAATCACCCTCTAAAGTATTATATGGGTCTGAAATCAATCCAAACTTGCCTCCTATACTTTCTGCAACGCTCACATCAACTATCTCGTTTACTATATAGTTTGTATTTAATAAATTATATAATTGTTGAGCTATATTTATACTGTCTATACTAGAACCATACTGTGCATAAAGAATATTTGGAGTAATAAACAACATTAAAAACGTTAATACTATGTAATGATTTTTCATTTTATTTATCTCCTTGGTAAGAATTTTTTCAAATTATTAAAAACGTCTTTATGATAATCCTTTTCACCAGCATTCCAAAGAAATGCAACCGTTCTAAACGATCCCTCAAAACCATCCCCTGCTTCAAATATTAATTTTCCCTTTTTGTCAAGAGCTGTTGTTAATTATTTTATTTGCTGGTAGTTAAGTAATAATTGTTCCATTGTAGTATTGCTGCATTGTTATCTTCTATGAAACGCTTTGTGTAAAGAAGAAATCTTGTTCCAATGAGAACCACTGCGTTTGTTTTTCTTGATCCCGTAACCCCCTGCAGCTTTCGCTGATTGGAACACGGATTAAACAGATTAAACTGATCTTTTCTATTTGTGTAGTTAAGTGTAATCAATGTGTTTCAATTCTTAATTATTAATTACTAATTATTACGGTAATTGAATCTCCACTAAATTATTTACTCCGATATCCTGCTGTTTATCCTTACTTACATTTCCTGATGCTGCTCTGAAATTTAAGCTCTTTGGCAGCAGCTCTTTTGCTGCTTCTCCGTTTGCATTTGTTAAACCAATATCTCTCCAAGCACCTGAATAATATTTTGTGCTTGCACCTGATAATGGCTGTCCATTTGCTTTTGTTACTTTTACTGTGCACAATACTGTTGAGAAAGTTACAGTACTGTTTGTGCTTATATCCTGCTGTTTGTCAAGCGGAACGTATTCATAAATCATTCTAAAGCTGTAATTGATTGGAAGTAGTTCTTTATTTGCTACACCGTTTACAGTTGTGCCAAAACTTCTCCACGCTCCTGCGTAATATTGAACTGTGCCTTGATCTATTAAATTACCAGAACTGTTTCTTAACTCAACTGCTGCGTTTACTGTTGTAAATGTATAAGTATTATTTTGTGCAGTCACATTATGAACTGTCTGATTTGCATACTCGTAGAACATTCTTATGCTTACTGTTGGTTTAGTTGTTATAACTGTAAATGTTCCGTCACCGTTGTTTACTGCATCTTTCCATCCGCCTGCGGCGGACTCATAATACATTACATTGCTGGCTGGTATCTGGTTACCTAAACTGTTTTTTAGGTTTACTACAAGGTTTGGATTAAATGAATCGGTAACGTAAAAATTCAATTGATTAGAGTAACTTGCAATTTCATTAGCTACTCCAATTTTATTTACTGACTCCTCCGTTAAAAGTGAGTCTTTTAAAAAAAGGATTACTCTGTCTGGTGAAATATACTCATAGTCTAAAATATAATTTTCGTTCCAATAGAAAATTGAATTTTTCTCAAACCCGGTTCCTATAAGTTCGGTATAAATATTATTACTTCCTTTTTGCAACTGAATCGGGATTTACTTCATAAATTTCTTCAACCAAATATTTTTAAATATTTTATAATAAATATTATATGTATTAATACTTAAAAAATTATAAACATATTTGTCTATAAATCTATTGGTTATATCTGAGGAATCATTAAATGCAAAATTAATTGCTTTTCTAAATAGACGAATTCCTGCGTCAATGTTATTTGAATCTAAATTATTAGTTGAGCTTTTTAATTCTGATAGGATAAAGTCTAACTCATTAATAAAATTTAGATTACCAATCCAACCAATATTTGAGAAATAACTAATAGTTGATTGTAAACTGTCAATAAATGAAACATTTGGCTCACTTTCATCAAGTAGATATAAAGTTTCATTAAAAAGTGCATTTTTAAATTCAGGGAAAACCAAATCAACATTTGTTATTGATTTATATTTATCTACTACTATCTTGTAAACCGAAGGCTTATTTAATTCAATTAATTTTTCTAAAGTTATTATACTTATAGTGTCACTATTAAATTTTTCTATTATTAAGTCAAGATAATTATTTGGAGATATTTCTTTATATATTTCAAATGATTTTTTTAATAATGATAGGCTTTCATCCGAATTGTTAATAATTTCAACACATATATCCTGAAGCAATTCTGAATTCTCTTCATACAAATAATTTAGAGCAACTAGTCTAATATTAATTTCTTCATTTTTATTAAGTACTATTTCTTTATAAAATACTAATATTGAATCACGGACTATTGTTTTGACAAGAGGGAAAACAACTAAGTATTTGTATGAATCCAAAGGTATTGAGTTGTTAAGATATTGTTGTCGAAATTCTCGTTTAACACCATCCCAACCATAAATATCATTATATTTTTGCGCTAAATACCCTGTAATAGAATAGTATTCCAGACACTTAATTGTGTCACCATTTAAATAATCTATTGCCCCTTTTAAGGTATTGCGATCAAGACTTGTATCCCCAAGTTCAATTAATGCTGAAATTATCGCAATTTTTTCTGAGTATCTATTTATTCCTGGGAATAAATTATTTTGATAACCTGTTATGCCTAAGCGATCCTTCAAATATGGAATTGCATCTTGTAATATATTAATCCGACAATAGTTTTCAACTATGTAACGAGTATAGATGGATTCTGAATGTAATGAATCTAAAACCTGCTGATTGTTTTGTGGATCAATCCCTAATTCTAAAAGTTCACCCCGATAGATATTCTCAGAATTAACTTCTATTGTGGTTTGAGACTTAATAATAGAGATTGTGCTAAATAGAATAATAAATAATAATAATGATGTTAATTTAATTTTCATTTTAATACCTTCCACTTAATTCGATTCTGAGTATTCTTTTAATTTTGGGATCAATACATTGATTACAAAGTTATGACCAGCCTCGTTCGCTTCCGGTTCATTATTTGTAATCTCTTGCCAAGTCGCAAAATCATCAAGATATTTAGCAATAATTAACTTTACTCTTCTTTTCAAATCTATTTCCAGTAATAATGCGTTAATTGGATCTCCAGTGATCTCACACCAATTTGCTGGTGGTTCCAGAAAGTTGACTTCAAATATGGCACCTGTGAATAACCAGAATAATTTATTTTTATATTGCTCAATATGTTTTTTTTCGTGATAGGTTGTCTTCGGTAGTGGGTAATATGTTAGTAAACCTACTCCGCTAAATCCTCCTTCGATCTTGCTTCGTTTGAAATCCTTGATGGCATCTTTAGCTTTTAATTTAGTAATTCCTGAAAACGTATTAGTTACTGGATCAAAATCAACAATATTAACACTAGGATGAATTGTATTTATATTATTTAGACATAAGCCCCAATTAATTTTTATGTCTAACTCTGATAGATATGGATCATATAAATTAAAATTTTGCGAATATGATAGACCTACATCTCCCGTCCAACCACCTCTGGAATGTCCTTTTTTAACGCTTGTAGTATTACAATTCTGGTGATTATTTGGTGTTTGAATTACTTGAAAAAATTCCTCTTTCATATTTATAATCCTATTGTCAGATTGTCTTTTAGGACACTCATCCCCCACCACCAGAATACCATCGCCTGTTTTTGGTAAATCAATCTCTCCAATAAAACAATAAGCTGCTGTGTTTTCTTTAAGTGGTTTTTGCTGTTGTATCGGATAGTTTATTTTACCGGCTATTCTCATATTCAGTCTTTCTCAACTTTTGTGCAAAACAAAAACAATGATTCCTGAGAATTTGAATAAAGGATAATTCTTATTTGAAAATATTTACCTGATAATTATACTCTTATTTACCGATATCTTGTAATGCTGTAACCCCCTGCAGCTTTTGCTGATTGGAACACGGATTGAGCAGATTAAACTGATCTTTTCTATCTGTGCAGTTAGGTGTAATCAATGTGTTTCAATTCTTAATTATTAATTATTACGGTAATAGAATCTCTACTAAATTATTTACTCCGATATCCTGCTGTTTATCCTGACTTGCATTACACTAAACTGCAGAGTATCAGAAATCGAATATCTATCTGTTACCCAAACCGGAAAAGAACCAACTGCTATTACATCTGAAGATAATATCTCAGCAGTTATCACACTATCGGATACAAATGTTGTTGCCCTTGGTTGTCCGTTAAAATAAACTGTTGAAACCGTATCAAATCCTTTTCCATTAACGGTTAAAGTAAACGAGTTTGAATTTATATTAACTGAATTTGGATTTAAGTTTGTTAGTTCTGGAACATTAAAAATTGAGTCCATCTTTAATACATAAATCTGTCTGGTTGGCTTTTCTATGTCTATTGCGTAATAAAGGTTGTTGGGATAGTTATCGAAGGTATAAATATTGCCACCCGGCGGGAAATTGTAAGTTTTAAGCAACTGACTGTTTTCAGTATCAAAAATTCTAATACTACCATCTAAATAGGAAACATTTGGAGTGTCTTTTTCCGCAGTAACTATTAAGTACTTTCCGTAATTAGTAAAATATGCATAAGCCCATCCATTAAATATTATATCATTTGATTTATTGTCAGTATTGAAATTAAAAATATTAAAAGTTTGCATTTTATTACTATGTAAAGCAGATTCAATAATCCCAATTGCATTTATACCGTAAAACATCCGAAATGCATCGGCATTTGAGGAAACTAATTGTGAAAGATTACTTTTTTGCACTATTTGATTAGTATCTAAGGAATATTTCCATACTTGATCTGCTCTTGTGAGTGTGTCAATACTATAAAAGTAAATATAATTTCCATTTGCTGAGAAAAATGCATTCCGTTTAGGATATGTCAGCGGGTTGTTACCTACATAAGCTGTAACACCTATTTCGGAGATTATCTGCCTGGTAGTTAAATCTAGTATACTTAACATTATTGGTGAAGCTCTTCGCCAACTCTCTGAAAAAATATACAACTTATTTCTTTGAGGTGAATAAAGTAACTCATTTATTGCGACACCGAACAAATCATTTACTTCAAAATACACGGTAGTATCATTGCAATCATAAATCATCGTGCCGAAATTTTGAGTTTCAAGTGAAAGATACGATTGAGATGCATCCCATACTACCTCTTCAACTGGCACAAATTGGAAACGTGGAAAATCTTCTACAGAATAGGTTGAAAGATCAAACCTTTGAACTTTTTGAAGCAATTCCCCATCGGAAGTATCAGTATATTGAACAATGAAATATATATAGGGTTGAGAATAAAGTATCGATGTAAGTACTGTGAGCATACTTAATAATTTAATTAGTGATAATCTTTTCATTTTAAATTCTCATTTATTGATTTAATTGTTTAAGAATATTATAAACCTTCCGCCCGTACTCTGGATTGTTCCCTTTATTTTCACTTTCTTTCCAAACCCCCTTTCTTTTATCCCAATCCCAATATCTTCTGATACCAGAGAATTAATTCTGATAAGCGTTCATGTAAAATACAGAATCAACGTATGTTGCATTGTTATAATCAATGTACTTTTGGACTTCGCTTTTGGCCGTAGTAAATCTACTCTTGCCGCCATCTATATTTGATTTCCAATTCCAAATAACACCAAGAGAAGGGTTTCAATTATTAAATTGACAGAGTCTCCAATCTGCCCCACCACCTGAATACCATCGCTTATTTTTTGTAAATCAATCTCTCCAATAAAACAATAAGCTGCTGTATTTTCTTTGAGTGGTTTTTGCTGTTGTATCGGATAGTTTATTTTACCGGCTATTCTCATATTCAGTCTTTCTCAACTTTTGTGCAAAACAAAAACAATGATTCCTGAGAATCTGAATAAAGAATAATTCTTATTTGAAAATATTTACCTGCTAATTATACTCTTATTTACCGATATCTTGTAATGCTGTAACCCCTTGCAGCTTTCGCTGATTGGAACACGGATTAAACTGATGTTAACTGATTAATCAATTTTTTGCTCATCTATTGCATTCTTGTTAGAAATAATTTTAATGCAGATTTTATCTAAGTACTCTAAATCAAATTTACTATTTTATTAAAAGTGCTTAAAGTTTTGGTAACCTGTCTAAAATATACTGAGCATTCCAGTAGAGGAATTTCCAGCCCTCAATTGTTACAAAACGCTGATCTGTATTTAGTGAGTCCTTATAAACATTATCCACTAAATCCTGGAATGCTTTTACCTGAACTCTGCAAGCGAGTGAATCTCCGTTTTGTAAATTGGTTTTTGCTGTTGTTAAAATGTTTTTAAGTTCGTTTGAGAAATTAAGATCGCCGAGCCAGTTATAATTGAAAATGGTATCGAGTAATTGAATATTTCTATGAATTAAAATGTCAACAGATAAGGTTGAATCAATAGTAACTGGTTTAAACATCTTAAGATTTTGATTGACGACATTTTTAATCAAAGGATCCGGTTCTATTAGTAAATATTTTTTGACATTTGAGTAATCAGCTGGACCACCAAAACTATCTAGTAATACTTTTGCTATTTCGTATCTTAGAGTTTTTTCATTTTCTAAAAATAAGCGATTATTTAATACAATATTCAATTCAGAATAATTTTCTTTGAAGAGGTATTTTAGAGCAGAATATCTCAAAGCTCTATCTGCATCACTTAAAAATACTTGCAGATAAATTTGATTAACTTCTTCTCCATATAATTCATTCAAATAACGTAAGCAACGATATCTTTGTTTTTCATTAGTGCTGTCATTTATTACAATTCTTAGAAGTGCGTACCTTGCACTGTCAGCGTATTGAGGGACGCTAATTATAATTTTAGGTAATAGATCAACTGCATAACTATTTTGATAGGGTTTGTTACGATCTCTTTCTAAGATCTGAATAACACAGTTAGTCGAAGAGTAATCATCCAATTGAAATAAATATGTTGTTACCATAACTTTTAAATCAAGTGCTTTCAATTGACTATCCTCATAAGAATAATTATCTGAAGAGTCTATAAAAGCAAGTGCGAAACTGTGAAAATTTGGTGAATTAAACTGAAAAAGATTCTTTAAGCATTGAACTTGAAGAAAGGGTTCTTGATTCCAAAAAATAGATTCAATTTTAGGGATTGTCTCAAAAAGGTTATAGTCACTGATTTGATTTAATGCGCTCCACCTTATAAAATAATCAGTACTATCTAAATCTGAAATGATTTGTTGTTTTAGAGAATCTGATATTATTTGAGCTTTAAAATCTAAATTGTAAGCCAATATAATTATGATTGTTAAAAAAAATATTTTCATAATTTCCTCTTAAAACCTTAATATTAAAAACAAGTTGGCCATTGACTATAAATATTGTAGTACAAGTTATTTAGTTCATTTCTTAAATTTAAAATGGAATACTGAACTTCGCTTGAATAGTGAGTCGCTTCCTCATTATCTATTTTTTTTTGTTCTTTATCTGGGTCAGATTTATCTTTACCAGTATCCCACCTCCATGCACTTATGTTTTCTGATAATTGCTTTGTAATTATTGGTCGAATTGTATTTAAACCTTCATCAACAGCTATAATCAGATTATCAATTTCTAAACATGTAGGTTTATAAGCCCTTATTTTCGAAATCATATCTTCATAATTTAAATTACATAAAATTCATAAACTGCTTTATGTTTTTTACTGATTTTCCCGATTCCAAAACCAACTTTACTGCGGATACTTTGAATTCTTTATCAAAGCTTCTTCTAAGTATTTTCTTTGTCATTTTTGCTCATATATTTATTATTACTATTTAAATATAGTTGCTTTTCTTATTGTCTACTAAATGGGGTACAGTTCAGTTTGGATTTGCAGATTGATTAACTGTAAACAGTAGAGTATCAGAAATCGAATATTTGTCTTTAACCCAAACCGGAAAAGAACCAACTACTATTACATCTGAAGATAATATCTCAGCAGTTATCACACTATCGGATACAAATGTTGTTGCCCTTGGTTGTCCGTTAAAATAAACTGTTGAAACCGTATCAAATCCTTTTCCATTAACGGTTAAAAGTAAACGAGTTTGAATTTATATTAACTGAATTTGGATTTAAGTTTGTTAGTTCTAGAACATTAAAAATAGAATCCATATCTAAGTTCCATACTTGCCGAGTTGGTAACTCAATATCTTTTACGTAGTAAACATTGTTTGGGTAATTTTCAAAACACATTACCTCACCACCTGATGGCAGTTGAATTGTTTTCTTCATTTCTCCAGATGTCATATCGTAAATATCGATTTTGCCTGTATAAGTAAAACCTAAGCTATCAGGATTCAATAAATTATTAAATAATAGTAAATAATCACCACCACTTGCAACATATCCATCGGCCCAGGTTTGACTATCATCGCGAATAATAGGAATTGAAAGAGAATCTTTATCTAAATAATAGATTCGATAATAACTTGTTGGGGTTGGTAATAAAAACAGAGACTCAATTACTGATAAACTTTTCCTTCTATAATTAAAAAAGAAATCATCAGCACCTTGATAATTTATTTCTTCAATATATTTGGTTTTAACAATTTGGTTAGATAGCAATGAATATGTAGCGATATATCTTTCATGTAGAATTGTATCTCCTTGAATCAAGTACATTCTATCACCATTTTGTGAAATATTAATTCCTTTTCTGCCGTAATAACCCGAGCAATAGTTATAAGGAATAGTATCAGTTATTGACAATGTCGCTGGTGATACTAAAACCAATTTTTGTGGATTAGGATATTCACACCCATATAATACAATTAGTTTATCAACTGCTTCGGCATAAGATAAACTAAAAACTCCTTCAGTATTTTCTGCAATAATATTTCTTTGGGTTGGATTATTCAAATTCATAATTGTAAGAAGAAGGTTATCTTCATATGCAAGCCAGTTACCATATTCATCTACTTCTCCGCCTCCCAACTCAAAAACATTTGTCATTAAACTATCTACTTCTAATGGATTATTCATATTTACTCTAAAAATATCACCTTGTCCATGATGCCCAAAGTTGAAAGGCTCATAGGTTGAAAGATATATATATGGTTGAGCACTGAGTATTGAATACACACATAATGTAATAACAACTATAAGATATTTTTTCTTAATCATAACTTTTTACCTTTTTGAAGTATTCATTTCTTTGAATGTTCATTTGAACAATTAATTGTCAAATTTTGACCAGAAATCTTCACCATATTCATAATTTTTCCTTTTTTCAGTTCTAACATATTCGCCTCGCTTTCCTTTTGAACCATCAGTGTGATTATAATCGATGTAGTAATATCCTCTTTTATAACGTTGAGTTAACATTTTAAGAAATTCTTCCCTGTTTGGATCTCTTGGGATTACTCCATAATCTTTCTCGTAATCTTTTTTAATTTCTTCAAACTTTGCTTTTACTTGGGCAAATTTTTCATCTTTATCAGTACCCCACAAATAATGAATACCTTCATTAATATTGGTTTTCCAATTCCAGATAATCCCAAACGATGGCTCAGCTATACTTAACTGACAAAGCCCCCAATCATGCGGATTCGGATTCATATTTGGATATCCGATGTCATCAAGACCGTGGGGCATAAATTCATATCTAGTATCAAAAAATTGAAAAAATGAACTTTCTTTTTGAACAATTATTTGCATCTGCTTTCTTTGATCCTGTATAGTAATTTCTTCACTTAAAGGCATATCAATTGGTTGAGGAAAGTCGTGAGCATTGATATAATCCTTAACCATTTGAACATTGTTGTCTCCATTGCTTCCAAGTATTTTCATCCAAGTTATTTTTTTCGTAATTGGTTTTACTAATTGATTGAGGTTGTCATAATAAAAGAATTCATTTATTGTCAGTGTTATCTCATCACCACCAATAATTGTATTATCATTCTCTGGTATCGGTAAATCTGTTCCATCCGGTTCAGAACTAATCTTTCTGTTATGAAATTTATGACTAAATGTTTTATCAGGTGATTGCTCTTTGCTTACCCACTTTACTTCTAAATCCCAATCAATTGTGTAGACCCCTGCGTAATTTTTTGGTGTTAACCAGATTGTTAAGAGTTTAGGCATTTCAGGCACTGTATTTATATGATGTGTAATCTGATCCCAAGCAATTGTAAATGGTTCACCTTTAATTGATACATCAACATCACCTCTTTTATCTGATTCGAAATCACCACCAAAACAACTTCCGATAATAATAGAATTTATTTTTGTTTCATCAATCTTTATATCTTTATTATTATCCTTTCCCTTAATGTTTTTGTTTTTTGATTGAGTCAAAGTATTAGTTTTGGTTTGCATCTTTGCTAATGGGTTTTGCTCAACAACTCCAACTCCGATTTTTACAGTTTCTTCATCATTCTCTAAACTATCAGCAGCTAAAAAAGTTACCGGCTGCGATACACCATTAAAATAATTTGAAGTATCTGTACCACTAATCAGTACACCTGCCGTGCATCCTTCCATCATTCCAAACTCAAACAACTGTCCTGCATCAAAGTCTTCAATCCTTCCATCATAAAATTGTTTTTTAACAGAAACCGTTGCTGTTTCTCCTGTTGAAATATTTGAAGGATCGATAAAGACAATAGGCAAGTAAGTTTCGATTTTAACTCTTACAACAAGTTCATTATAATCCCAATCATCACCAGCGGCTTCAAATCCAATAAAGTACTCACCAAATCCAAGTGATGAAACCTCTGCACCAGCCTCAAATCCTTGATAAAGTGTTCCTTCATTTTCCCAATACCAATAAATACCTATTTCAAAATTTGTATTTGTAAAATAATCTGGTGATACCCAGGTGAAACCTGGGTTATGATTCGCATATTCTAAAAGTGTTTCTTGATTTGGCTGCCTTAGTTCAAGATTTATCTGTGAATTTTCTGCTGCATCACTATATAATATTTCAACAGTTACTCTTCCACCTTCGGGTAAGGGAAATGTTGATTGCAGGTTATCAGGTTGATAGTTTGGACTGTTAGAAATTGATTTATTACCGGAACCGTTATTAAGCGTATCAGGAAATGAAAATACTGGATTTTCACCTTTCAATTGCTTTTGCGGGTCTATCTTCACTCTTTCTTTTATTATTACCTGGGCGGATAGGTTAGAAGCTAGAAGCAAGACGCAAGAGGTGAAAAGTAAAAGCAAGAAACGAGAAACGAGAAACGAGAAACGAGAAACGAAAGCTATTGTTTTTTGTGTGCTTGTCAAGTGATTTTTTTTCTAAACTTTTTATCATAAAGTTTTACTCCACTGTTTTAAGCTGACTGTTCTTTTTTCTTTGGAATTTTATCCGCAGTGCTTGGAGGTTTTTATTCCCGCTGATAACCTAAAATTATTTTTCCCTTTTGTCAAGAGCTGTTGTTAATTATTTTATTTGCTGGTAGTTAAGTAATAATTGTTCCATTGTAGTATTGCTGCATTGTTATCTTCTATGAAACGCTTTGTCTAAAGAAGATTTTTTTCAATGAAAAACACCGCGTTTTTTCTTCTTGATCCTGTAACCCCCTGCAGCTTTTGCTGATCGGAACACGGATTGAACAGATTAAACTGATGTTAACTGATTAATCAATTTTTTGCCTGTCTATTAAACTCTTGCTGGAAATGTTTTTAATGCTGATCCATACAAGGAACTTAATGTTATTTTGCTGAGATAGCACACGGTGATAATTATTTTTAAATGTAATAATTAGAATTCGTTGAGAATTCCAAAATGGATTTTACCATCGCTGAAAGCATCATCTTTTCCTAATGCATAACTTACTCTAAGTACACCAAGACCAGTTTCAATATTTAATCCTAATCCAAAACCATAAAGAAAATCTTCTTGTTTGCTGATGTTTTTTTCTTCTTGTGCAGGTCTTAAATAATATCCTGTATCAAAAAATAAAAAGCCGTAAGATCTTCTGGTAAAAAGCGCCCGGTATTCCAGATTAGACCAAAAAATTCTTGAACCCAAAAACTGATCTTCTCTGTAGCCTCTTAAAGTATTAGTGCCGCCTAATCTAAACAAATCACTGTTCTCAAAGCTTGATGTTCGTAATTCTTTGCCGTTAACACCAACTGCAATTACTTGTCTTGAAAATAATTCATAAAAAAAATAAAAACTTACTGCAAATCTCTGCAGATCAACAGATGTATTAGTTGCAGCAGTGATGTATTCTGCCGGACCATTAATTTTTTTTCTTGTATAAGAATATGTATTGATGAACATAAGACCTTCAGTCGGCGAATATGGATCATCTCTTGTATCTATTTTAAGATTTGCACCTGTAGTTAAATAAGATGAATTAAATACTGTAAAAACAGGAATTGTCCTTACAGTAGGAACAACACTTTCTGTACTGATAATCAGACCGGCAGAAATATTTTCAGTTGCCAGATAATCAACAGAGCCTTCAATTCTTCTTTGAACATAAGTTGAATCCTGAATCCTCTGATACAATCCAGCATTTATGTTTACAGGAAAATTAAACAGCCAGGGTTCTAAATATCTTAAATCAAGTTCCTGAGAATTACGGTCGTATTTATTCCATTTTAGCGAGGCTCCTCTGCCTGTTCCGAATAAATTTCTTAAAGATATATTTACAAGTCCGGTTACATAACCGCTTGACTCATTCTTTCCTGGAGGTATGTAACCGATTATGCCGTCAAAGTTATTTGTGTTTTTCTCTTTTACATTTAAAACTAAAACGCCTTCGTCTTTAGAGTTAATATAAAATTGCGGGACAGATACCGGCTCAAAAAATCTCAGTCGGTTTAGTCTTTTCGGAAATTCTTCAATCTTTTTTTGGTTATAGGGTTCAGTATCATCTAATCTAAGCTCTCTTACAATCACATAATCTTTTGTTGAAGTATTACCGATAATATCAATTTTATCGATTTTACTTATACTGCCGCTTTCAATTTTCAAATTGATATCTGCTAATCTTTTCCCTTCAGATGAATCATTTAATAACTGTACCGAATTTATTTTAACCTTAGCGAAAGGAAAGCCGGTATTTTCAAAATCAATAAGTATTTCATCAATAATTCTTTCAATATCAATTTTATCAAATACCTGACCTTCAAGAAATCTGAATGGCTCATAATATTTATTTAATAATGTTGAGTCATCAGTTTCTATTTTGATTTTATTTACAAGTGCAGGACTGTCTTCACTTATAATGATTTTAATATTAAACTTTGTTGAATCAATCGGGATTATAACTTCAGCACTTTTGAAATCAAAAAAGTAATAACCATTACTTAACAGGTTTGTAGAAATTCTGTTTTTAACCGAGTCAATTATTCCTTCAAAGTAACTCTGATTTAAAGAAAGTCCTGACCATTTGAAATAAGTATCGTCATCAAATTCTTTATTGCCATCAACTTCAAATGAGCTAAGCTTTTGTGCTTGTATGGAAGAAGTAAAAATCAACAGAAATATTAAACTATATTTCGTGAGGCGAGTCATCTATTATCTTTGTTTTTTTACCGACTGAACTTATCTGTACCTGATCTATAAAATTTTTTATCTCACTCAACTCTACTTCTGCCACACTAAGTCTGGATGCATTCAATCCAGCCAACGCAGTTGAAAATTTCAGTGTTTCTTCAAAAACTTCCGATCTAATCCAGTTATAAACAAGTCCGGCTACAAAGCAATCTCCGCATCCGGTTGGATCTGATTCAGAGATTTTAATTGGTTGTATTTTATAATGATAATCAAAATTTGATGCATAGAATTCTTTATCACCATTTGTTAAAAAAGTTCTTTTGATGTCCTTGTCATAACAATAAGACAAAAACTTACGGATATCATTTTCAGTTTGAAGATTAATTTTAAGACTTGTTTTTATCTCATTAAAATTATTATGAAGCATAGTTGGAGATGCTGCAATACATTCATTTAAATGCGAACCATAAGTATCACAAACAGAAATTTTATCATATTTGTTTGCCAGTCTTATTCCAAACGGAATAATTGAATCAGCAGCACTACAAGGTGAACTTCCCGAAAACACTACTACTTCACAATTCTGAATCATCTTATCAAGCTTTGATTTGAATTCATCAACCTCTGCTTCTGAAACTTCGGGATTTTGTGAAAAGAAAGCAGAGACCTGTTTCTCTTTTTCTGCTATGATTACTGCGGCGTGTCTTGTTTCTGATTTTGTCTGGATGTGTGTAAACTCAAGTCCCGAATTCTTTGCAAGCTCTCTGAATAGCTTTCCATTAGTACCGCCTGAAAAGAAAAAGTTAAAAGAATTGACTCCGAGTATTTTTAATTGACGGCTTACATTTAAACCTTTACCGCCAAGTGCAATAGAATCGGAATTACAATGATTAACTGAACCAAAAAGAATTTTATTGAATAAAAACCGTCTCTCAAGCAGCGGGTTGAGTGTTACTATCAATATCATAAAGAAAAACTAAGGTACTTAATAAATATTAGTATCTATACCTGTATAAATCTCCGGTTAAAGGTGTTATTAACCTATAATCTCCAAAACCGGTTTGATCCAGAAAAACAAAACTTCTGTTAAGCTCATAATATTCCCACACTTCATAAGGTTTTGAATCATACTCGAATGGATGTCTGTCAATATTGTTTGGCGCTCCAAGAATAATATAAACCATACCTCTGTCTGATCTCCAGCCCTCGATATAGCTGGAAAAATTTTCGTTAGTGTAAGCTACTCTTCTGAAATACTCATCAAGGAATTCATTCTCGTCATTATTCGGTGATGGGTCTTTCTTTTTCCAGAACTCTAAAAATCTTTTTGTCTTTTCCTGTGTTGTTTCACCGCTTTGCATGTAGTCAAGTTCACCAGGCGTTGCAATATAAAGTGTTTGAGCAATAGCTTTATCAATATCAGTTATAATTGCGGGCAAACCTTTCCAATGAGAAAAAAATGTTTTGCTTGTTTTATCAATTACTTTTTCTGTAGAGTCTGAAACAGAAATTGTTAAAGTGTAAATTCCCAAATCAAACGGAAACTCATTAAAATTATATAAAATCTGATTTGTACCTGATTTGATATTCCTATCTTCAATTTCTTTGTGTACTAATGTGTTCTCAGAGCTATGAACAGAATATTCAAGAGTTAATCTTGTATCGATTGTATCTTTCAGATAAAGTTCAAAATAAAATTTTACTTTATCTTTTGATGATGGGATATTCCTGCTGACATTGGGAATTATCTCATTTTTCGTTTGAGCAGATTCTTTAGTAGATATAAAGAGGATATCACTTAATGAAATATCTTTATCGTAAGTTTTGACTTTAAAATTATTTTCACCAAATGCTTCCTTTCTGGAATCTTTATCCTCAAGCATTGTTCTTATGAAATAATTACCCGGTGCCAATTCAAAAGAGCGCTTACTTAAATTATAATTTTCTTTTGAAGCTGCAATATTGTAATCAATTACATTTATTGTTTCATTCCAGGTTTTCTCTACAACTAATTTTTTCTTCAGACTATCCAATACTGAAGCTGTTACCGAATACTTTGCGGTAAAGCCCTGATTTGATTTAACGAACTGAAGATTTTTATACGGTACCTGAATAAAAACATCAACCCGGGATGTACTGCCGGAACCAGAATAAAAGTTAACAAAGTCCTGATAATAAGTTGGTTCCAATAGCTGCTTTTGGTTTATAGAAGGATTTTTTTCCTGCGCTGAAAGACTGATATTAACAATGATAAATAATACAATTAGATTAAAAAATTTCATCAGGATTTCCTTTCTGATTGCAATAAATTGCCGTACAAATCATACTCATCGCAATCGTTAATAACAATATCATAAAAATTACCAATTTCAAGTTTATTATCTTTTACAGGTATTAAAACTTCACCATCTACTTCAGGGGCATCGCGGTAAGAGCGTCCTATATAAAACCCGCCTTCAATTGAATCAATCAGCACTTTTAATTTCTTACCAACAAATGCTTCGTTCTTTTCGAGTGATATTTCTTTCTGAATCTCCATCAATATACTTTTTCTTTTTTCCTTCTCTTTTTCAGATACAGGATCACCAAGAATAAAGCTTGCAGTATTTTCTTCAACGCTAAATGTGAAAGTACCTATCCTGTCAAATTTTTCTTTACGTACAAAATCGCAAAGTTCTGTAAAATCCTTTTCAGTTTCGTTTGGATAACCCGTAATAAATGTAGTTCTTATTGTTACATCAGGAATTTCGGTCCTTAATTTATTAAGCAGTGCTTTTGTTCTTTCGGCAGTAACACCTCTTCGCATAGACCTTAAAACATCATCTGAAATGTGCTGTAATGGTATATCAACATATTTAAGAACTTTAGGATTCGTTTTGATTTCCTCTATCAGTTCATCAGGAAAGTGAGATGGATAAGCGTACATCAATCTAATCCATTCTATTCCATTAATCCCGCTCAGTTTTTTTAACAGATCGACAATACTTTTTTTACCGTAAATATCTTTTCCATAATCTGTTGTATCCTGAGCAATTAAAATCAATTCCTTAGCACCGCTTTTTGCAAGAAACTCAGCTTCAGTAACAAGTTCATCTATAGGTTTAGATTTATGCAGACCGCGCATAAGTGGTATTGCACAAAAAGAGCATGGATGATCGCACCCCTCAGAAATTTTTAAATAAGCGGTGTGAGAAGCAGAAGTTAACAATCTTTCGCCGAGCAGTTCTCTTTTAAGATCGCCGCCAAGTTCTTTGATTATTCCCTCATAATTTTCAGTTCCAAAATAAACATCCACTTCGGGAATCTCTTTTATCAATTCATCCTTATATCGTTCAGATAAACAGCCGGCAACAATAACTTTTTTAATAATACCGCTGTTCTTCATTGCCACAGCTTCAAGAATAGTATTGATTGATTCTTCCTTTGCTAATTCGATAAAACCGCAAGTGTTGATTATTACCGTATCAGCTTTGTTCGGATCTTCAACTAATCCGATTTTATTAAGCTGAATCTGCTTCATTAGTCTTTCTGAATCAACTGTATTTTTTGAACAACCGAGAGTTATAACAGATACTTTGTTAGTCATAAATACAATAATTGTTGCTTTGAATCATATAGTTTAACTAAATTCTTTTCTGATATTCTAAATCCAGTACCGTGATTCCGAATAGCTCCAGAGGGTTTTAAATGAATTCTTAAATCAATCATAACCTCGTTTTTTTGGAATGCTTCTAAAAATTTTTCTGGTGTTGGATTTTTAAGTAAATAAGCTTCATTAAAATGGAACAACTCTTTATCATTTTCAGTCTTATTATCAGCAAATACTAATACTAATCTATCAAGTTTGATCATAAATTTTCCAGCAATTACAAACGTACTCCATTCAGCAATGCTTTGTGATTCACTAATGTTTCTAAGAACAATAAGATTTTTTATTGGATCAGCTTCAAAAAAGAAACCTTGTGAATTTGGTATTTTGTGATTTACTGTGGTATAAAGTGATATCCTTCCAGAAGCATCTGAATAACCATATTTTTGAACAACATCTTTTAGTTTTATCTTCCAAACACTCCTATTAAATGTGAATAATGTAATTAATGAATTTGCATTTCGTCTGGTTGCCTTCAATTCAACACGCCCACCAATATCAGGAATTGAAATATTTGTTTCACTTAGTCCAAGTTCACTCTCTAATAAATAACCAATTCCGGTAGGTCCTTTTCGTATTGATGAAATGAATCCTTTTTGTTTTATCTCTTCTAATTTTTTAATTAAGTAATTCAATTTCATTTCATTTATTTCTTCCTACATATGACTATATATTCATTTTTCATAGTCGAAGCTGTATCACCAACAATATTTGATGGACTATTTCTTAAAGGCATTCTTTTATTAGGAATATTTCTAATAAAGGTTTCTACGTATTCAAAATTGTTTCCGACAAATAATTCTTTTGTTATCCGATCATTTGGAATATTTATCCCTTTCACGGTTCTATTTCCTACAACAAAACAAGCATACCCTTTTCTTTTTAGAGTTAAAGAAATGTTATTTATTGAACTTTCATAATCTTCATAAAAAGAAATTACATCTCTAGCTCTTTCCTTATCTCTTCTTTGAATATCTGATATAACATCATTAAGCAATTCACTTTTAAAGATATGATGATGTTTCTTTCTTTTTCCCCCCATTAATAAATTATCAACTTGATTTGCTTCAGAATATCCTAACCACTCATTTGACATTCTGGAATACTGTCCATATGCTACTGTTGTTTTAGAATCTCCATAAGGTGGGGAAGAGAGAATTATATCTACATAGTCAGGCTTAAAAATAGATAAAGGAATATTCTTAACAGTATTAAAATCATAAATAGTAGTAATTGAATCCTTCCCTGCTTTATTAAGGAAATCAATCAACCCAAGTTTATTTCGTGATAGTTTTGAAATCATAATACCAAATACATCAATATCATCTTTTGATTCGATTTCTTTACTTTTTACTAATTTAAATTCGCTTTGTTTAACAAAAGAAGATTCTCTGACTGTTTCACTGAATGCAACTTTAAAAAAATTTTTTATATCTACATCATTTATTCTTTCAATATAATCTAATAGTGCTCTCAGTTTATATTGTACATTTTTTGAAAACCAAAAATCAATATTTCTTACATTCGGCATAATAGAATTATGTATTTGGTCTAATTGATAACTGATAGAAAAGAAATAATTGATGAAGTCATGTAAGAATAGATCTAGTACCTGAATATCAAGTTTTGTTGTTTTTGATTTAGCAATAAGTCTAGCTAAAGGATTTAAATCAGTTCCTATCGCATCAATACCTTTTAAATTAGCTTCCACCAAAGAAGTACCAGTTCCACAAAATGGATCAAATAATAATTTTGTTGACTTATCAGTAAATAAATCTAGGATTTTTCTGGCTATCTGAGGAATCATCATTGCCGGATATGAATGAAAACAATGTGTAAATTCTTTTGTATTAGCTTTTTTAAAATCCCAAGACGCATCTAATAGTTTTGTATCCCTTATCAAATAACTGACTGTATTTTCTTTAAGTTTTGAAGACTTTTTCTTGTTATCAGATATTAACTTGTAACTGTTTTTTTGATCAATATTATATCGTCTCTTTACCGGTTTTTTCATTCATCAGCCCAAATATGTTAAATACAAATAAATTATCGGTGAAGAGAATAACAACGAATCGAAGCGGTCAAATATTCCTCCGTGTCCCGGGATCAAATTTGAAGAGTCCTTTACTCCTGCATCACGCTTCATCAAAGATTCGACAAGATCACCGATCTGTCCAAATGTTCCGATTATAAATCCGATTATTATCACATCTTTAATTGTTAAAAAATCAAGAACCAAATATTTAGCAGAAATCATGGTAAGCAATGCAAAGACAAATCCAAATATTGCGCCTTCCCAGCTTTTCTTTGGGCTTACTCTTAGAAAAAGTTTATGTTTGCCAAGTGCTGTTCCTCCAAAAAAAGCTGCAGAGTCGCAAATCCAGATAGCTGCAAAAACAGTGATTATCAGATATGCACCGTTAATATATAATCCGGTTGTTACAGGATAAAACTCCCTGATACCAACTAGAGCACTTCCAAACAAACCGAAATAAAATATCCCTAATAATGTAGAACCAAGATTAAGTATAGCAGAATCATAATTTCTGAACAATTCTATTATCAGGAGAATTAAAAAAACAATTATCAAAAAATGATACTGACTAAAAAATCCGCTGTATTGATTAAGAATTAATATTATTACTGAAATCAATCCCGGATACACATTTGCATTGGCATTTTTCTTTTTAGCCATAACAGCATACTCATAAAATGAAATACCGGTAATTATCAGGACAAAACTTAAAAAATATACTCCGCCAAAGTATGCCATTAACAAAAGAGCCGGTATAGCAATCACTGAAACTATTATTCGGATTGCAGTATTACCCAATTTCATTATTCGCCGTTATCTGGTTTAGAGTTATTTAGTTGTTTAATATAATCAACAGCTGATGATACATCTTCGCTTTTTACCAGTAACTTTATAACCGCAAGATCTCCTGTTCCGGGAAAGCTGCTGTCTTTTTGAGAAAGTATGTTTGCATCTATACCAGCACTTTCAAGAGTATCTTTTAACATTTGCACTTCGTAAAGCTGATCGGATGTATAAACTATTACCCATTCCTCATCTATTAGTTCAGGTACCAAAGGTATGTTACAATCGGGACAGATTTTTATGCCTTCCTTATATTCATATCTGCAATTTGGACAAAACGGCATTGTTGTTTCTCCTATGTTGTTCTTTTTAAATAGTATTTATTGATTAAAATTATTAAAGCCGCAAACAAAATTGAAAGTACAAAAAACATCATTATGTAGGAACTTAACTCATCCTGATTTGCATCTGGAGCTGATTTAATTAACTCTTCATCACCTATTGTATGATACAGTATTATAGCTGAAAAATTGTTTAAGAAATGAAGAAACATAGGGATTAAAAGGGTTTTACTTTTATATGCAGCAAATCCAAAAAAGAAGCCTAATGCAAATAAAGGTATCAGTCCATAGGGGTTAGCGTGGAAAAGACTGAAAAATAATGCAGTAATTCCTGCAGCAATGAATTTTCTATATTTTAATTCAAAACTTCGTTGTATAAAACCTCTGAACATTGCTTCTTCAGATATTGCGGGCACGATTGCAATAACTAAAATAACCAACAGCAATTCAAAAGTGCCTGAAGCTTCCAAAAGATTTTTATAGGTTTTCTCAACCATATCATTCAACATATCGAAGAAAGACTTAGCTGAATTAAAGAATGACGAGTTCTTTGCAAGTATTTCAAAAAAATAATTTTGTATGTAAAGATAAACCTGTAAAAGCGGTGTAATTATTATCATACCTAAAGTAAAAAGTCCTGTTTCAATTAGTTTTGGTTTACGGATGCGGATAATTTTATCAACATCGGTATAAATCCATTTTGCAAACAGCAGCGCAGGTAATAAAATAAACAGCACTTGTCCGGCCATTGTCATCAAACGCATATCATTAACCGGAACTGCTTCAAGGTTCATTCCGAATATCAATATTGTCAAAAAACCTCCGACAATCTGATATAAAAGGAATCCTCCGGCTAAACCGATAAATGCTGCCGCAACAGGTGAAATGTTAAATACCAAATCATCATCCGGATCATAACCGGACTGATCTTCTTTTTTAATTTCAATTAATTCTTCAGAATCTTTATCAGGTTCTTGTTCTTTGTTTTTTTCTAAGTTATCCATCAGTATTTAAATATGAAATGATTATTTATGAATAAAATTACAGATATAAGAAGTGACCTTCAAATATAATTTGTGCGTAGTAATCAGGATTTGTTATCGGAATATTTAAATATGATTAAAATATTTGTTCGTGAACTTTGGTCTATAGTCATTTAATAGTTCTTATTAAAGCATTGACCAATTTTCTAAGTTTTAAGTAGATAAATATTTTTAGATGTTTCAACACCGGTATGTTACTTTATTCAGCAATCAATTAAGTTTTATCTTCAAATCAATTAAAAGCTTTAGAGCTGATTTTACTCAGAAATATTTGCGGGTGGGCGATGGAATTCTGATATGAACAGATGAATCGCATCTTAAAATTTATTCTTATTACATAATGTTAGAAAAGAAAAACTGAAACCAAGTAAGCAAATCAAACAATTAAAAAGCAGATTGTTGTCTATCAGGGTTAGCAAGTGCTGCTGCTTTATTGATAAGTATTAACTATAAAGTATAAAAATATGAAGTCATTATTGCTCTTAATCCAAATGATGATAAGAGAGATTAAATCTTAAAATTTTGATATGAACATCACAAACAATTGCGTGGAATTACAAAAATTCCAATCGGTATTCGTGATTTTCAAAGTGGAATGAAAATAAGACATTCAATTACTCAACAAGATATTTCATCAAATCTGGATTATCTCATCTAAGTTGATCCGGTAAGAGAGGAGTTGAGATGAGTTCACACTAAATTTAATAGTGCTAAGAAATCTTTTACATTCATTTTTCTTCTTCAAGGATCATTACAAAACTGACACATTGCACGACAAATACCAATTGAAAAAAAATTAACAGCTCCTAAGTTTATGGAGGTCAATGTCAGAATGTATTAAATCTTTAGCCTTGCGAAGAAGAATAATTTTAAATTAACTTCATCTCATTCCTGCATTACATTATTTCTTTTGTTTATCAATGCCAAGAGGTGAAAGATATTCACTCAGTCATCGGTTTACTTCATACTTAATCAAGTAACAGTAAAAAAGAATTATGAAGCTTCCGGGAAAATGCTGTAATGCTCAATACGGATCAGTTTCAATGCTGAAATGACGAAAGACACTAATAGGATATTCCCGAAAATTTTTTTAGATATATGAAAATTTATTCTTATTTTTTAATCATGTTTTAAAGAAATTAGGTACTTATGTTCGGGTTCGTTAATACAAAAGTAAAACAAAAATTTAGTGACAATAACAATATTTTGATCGATCGGAAAAAAAGAGAAAGAAGATTTAAATTTATTTTTAGCTTACTGGCTTTTGCAATTCTTAATATAATTCTGTATTTGCTCACAAGATCGTACTAATCAAAATTTTAAGCCCTGGTATTTATGCAAAATAATAGTGTATATATAGAAACGTATGGCTGTCAGATGAATGTTGCTGATACTGAGATAGTCCTCGGAATATTAAAGAAGCAGGGTTATAAAGTAACCGATAAACCAGAAAATGCTGATGTTGTTCTGCTTAATACATGCAGTGTAAGAGACAATGCGGAACAAAGAATTTACGGCAGAATTGGCAATCTAAAGACCTTAAAGTATAGTAAACCCGGATTAGTCTTAGGAATACTTGGTTGTATGGCTGAAAGACTTAAAAAGGATTTAATTGAAAATAAAAAAGTTGTTGATCTTGTTGTTGGACCCGATGAATACAGAAGATTACCTGAATATATAGACACTGCTTTTAATGGTGATAAAGGAATCGGAGTTAAGCTTTCCCGAACTGAAACTTATGATGATATAGAGCCCTACCGCGAGGATGGGCTTTCTGCGTGGATTTCAGTAATGCGCGGCTGTGATAAATTTTGTACGTTTTGCGTAGTGCCATTTACCCGCGGAAGAGAAAGAAGCCGCTCGCTCACGTCTGTTATAACTGAATTAGAAGATTTGTCTAAAAGAGGATTTAAAGATGTTTCATTGCTTGGACAAAATGTAAACTCTTATTTAGATGATAAAAATGATTTTGCTGATCTGCTTGCTGCTGCCGCAAAAGTTGATCCTGCAATGCGGATAAGATTTACAACCTCTCACCCGCAGGATATTTCTGATAAACTGCTTAACACTATTGCTGAATATCCAAATCTTTGCAGTTATATCCATTTACCCGTTCAATCAGGATCAAACAGAATTTTAGAATTAATGAATAGAACTTATACAGTTGAACACTATCTTAACATTATTGAAAAGGCAAAAAAGATTATTCCCGGCGTAAGTTTTTCAACCGATATAATATCCGGTTTCCCGACAGAGACCTGGGAAGATCATCTTGCGACAATTGAAGTTATAAAGAAGGTTAGATATGATGGTGCTTATATGTTCAAATACTCACCGCGTGAAGGAACAAAAGCATACAGAATGAACGATGATGTTCCTGAAGATGTTAAATCTAAAAGACTTCAGGAGATTATAGATGTACAGCAGCAAATATCGTATGAAAAAAATCAGGAATTGATTGGTAAGGAAGAAATTATTTTAATAGAGGGATTCAGTAAAAAGTCGGATGAGTTTTTTTCCGGCAGAACTGATACAAACAAAGTTGTGATAGTTCCAATCAATGAAAAGATTAAAGTTGGTCAATACATAAAAGTCTGTATTAATAAAGCAACCTCCGGTACATTATTCGGGAACTATCTAACTCATATTTACCCTGAAAAAGAAGGTATTGCTCTTACTGTATAAACAGACTAATTTGCATTGAGTTTTTTAGTTTGTTATATCATTTATGAAAAAGAACATCTCAGTATTTCTTATAATATTTCCTTTGCTGATACTTTCAGAAAATTTTGCTCAGGAAGTTGATATTGTTCCTTACTTAAAAAAAATTGAGCAGGGAAGTATTGAGGAGGTAAAATCCGAATTACTAAGTCTTAAAGTTGATTATCCTAAAAGTGCTAATCTGATATTTCTCGAAGCTGTTCTAACAGAAAACGGGCAGGATGCTGTTGCTCTTTATCAGAGGCTAATCGAAAGTTATCCCAAAAGCAGATATGCTGATGCTGCATTATACAGAATTTATTCTTATTACTTTGCTCTTGGCTTATATAATACCGCGGATAAACAATTTGAAAGATTAAAAAAAGATTATCCCGAATCACCTTATATAAAAATGATCAGTGTCAGCTCTGTTAAAAAAGATGACGAGGAAAGTTCAAACCAAGACGAAAATCTTAATCAACAAAATAATCCGGAAGAAATATTTTCATATACAATTCAGGCAGGAGCCTTTACAAATTCTGCAAATGCATCCGGTTTGAAAAAAGAAATTGAAAATGCCGGTATGGTTTCTTTTATAAAAGAAAAAAATGTTGCCGGAACTGTTTTTAATGTAGTTTACATTGGCAAGTTTAAATCAAGAAAAGAAGCTGAGGATTTTTTACCGGTTGCCAATACAAGATTTAAAATAAACGGACGAGTAACAGAGATAAATCAGTGAATATTAAGTTTATAGGCACAGGCTCCGGCTTAACTTCTCTTGATCGAAATCATTCATCATTCTTAATTAACTCATCAGATTGTAAAGTTCTTGTCGATTGCGGCGATGGTATCTCAAAAGCATTGCTTAGCCAAAGTGTAAATTTTAATACTATCAATTCTATAATTATCTCTCATCTGCATGCTGATCATTTTGCAGGATTACCATCGTTACTGACTCAAATGAAATTGAATAGCAGAAAAGAGAAACTTTCGATTTATATTTATAAATCTGATAAAGAATTTTTAACACAGTTTATTCAGCATTCATATTTATTCTTTGATAGATTATTATTTGAATTAAATATAATTCCATTTGCAGAAGAAGAAAAAATTTTTCTTACAGATGATTTTTACTTTATTTCAAAACGCAACTCACATCTTGATAAATATCGCAAGAATAAAACTTCAGCCGCATTAAGCTATACTTCGCTAAGCTTTCTGTTTTTGGATAATGAAAATTCTGTAATTTATACAGGAGATGTTGGAACTGATAATGATTTGTTTTTATTCGGTGATAAAGTCGATTGGCTAATTACTGAGATCACCCATATAAGTCTTGCTGGTATTATAAGTTTGATTGAGAAAAAAATTGCAAACAGAATTATACTTACTCATCTTGATAGACTATCTGATAAAATTATTCTTGATTTAAAAAAACATTTTGAAATTGACTTCTCAAATAATAATATCTTAATTGCCTCCGATGGGTTTGAACTAAATCACTACAATTCAAACTGTCTTTAATAAATTCTCTCAATCTGTTATATTTGGCATACAGTTTTTACAAAATGGCAGATATATTTAACTATGACCCGCGAAGAGTTTAAAACCAGAAATGGAATAATTGGCAAGTCCAAAGAAATTAATGATCTGATCGATATTATTATGCAGGTTGCAAAATCTGATATTTCAGTATTGATCTTCGGCGAAAGCGGGGCTGGTAAAGAGGTATTTGCAAAGGCTATTCACGATTTTTCTGATCGCTCAAACAAACCGATGATCTCTGTTAATTGCGGAGCTATCCCTGAAGGTATAATTGAAAGCGAATTGTTCGGACATGTAAGAGGCTCGTTTACAGGTGCAGTTGATTCGCGCAAAGGATATTTTGAAATTGCTAATAACAGCACCTTATTTCTTGATGAAATTGGTGAACTGCCTTTAACAACACAGGTTAAACTTTTAAGGGCAATAGAAACTCAGGAATTTATGAAACTTGGTGCTGAGACTGTTACCAAGGTGGATGTAAGAATTATTGCTGCAACAAATAAAGATCTGCAAAAAGAGGTTGATGCAAGAAGATTCAGAGAAGATTTATATTTCAGATTAAAGGCAGTATCGCTTAACATACCGCCTCTTCGAAAAAGAAGATCGGATATTGAAGAACTTGCTAAACACTTTGCTAAAATTTATTGTAACAATAACAAAATTGATGTTCCGGATTTTACAACCGGTGCGCTGGAGATATTAAAAAATTATTCGTGGCCCGGTAATATTCGTGAGTTAAAAAATACAATCGAAACTTCAATAGCTCTTAACCGCAGCAAAACAATTACAGAAGAAATGTTATCTGAGCTGACAACAGAATATGTTGATTATAATGAACACAGAAATCTTCCTGTATTCTTAAAAAAATCCCCCGAAGATGTTGATAGAGAATTAATGTATCGTGCTCTATTTGAGATTAAGAAAGATATTCTGGAATTGAAGGATATAATAGTTCATCGTTTTAATGTAGAAGATTATAAAAATGATTCTGATGGTGAAGATGTGCTATCTATCAGAGAACTTGAAAAAAATGCAATTATAAAAGCTTTGGACAGAACAAAAGGAAGCAAAA
The DNA here is from genome assembly GCA_013285425.1 of Ignavibacteriota bacterium. Taxonomy (GTDB): domain Bacteria; phylum Bacteroidota; class Ignavibacteria; order Ignavibacteriales; family Ignavibacteriaceae; genus IGN3. The sequence continues at coordinate 2,499,548 of CP053447.1, read as the reverse complement.
GGAAAGCTGCCCGGCTTCTTAATATAAGCGAGAGAACTTTATATAGAAAACTTAAAGAATATGATATTAATGAAGCATAAAAATAACAAGGGTTTATTTTACACAGTTTATTCGCTCTTGTTTGTAGTAATAATTGCAATTAATTTTGCTGGGTGCTGTGCTTATTCTTTTACGGGTGCTTCAGTTCCGGAACATTTAAAATCAATTGCAATACCAATTGCAGATGACAGAAGCGGTTCCGGTGAACAAGGACTTAGAGAAAGTTTAACACAAAGATTAATTCAGAAGTTTATTGATGATAATACTCTGCAGGTTGCAGAAAGAACATCTGCAAATGCGTTATTAGAATGTTCAATTATCTCTCTTGGTTATGCTCCGGCTATTGTTTCTGCCGGAGAAAGTGTTACTACAATGAGAGTTACTATCGGTGTAAAAGTTGTTTATCGTGATCTGGTAAAACGAACGACTATATTTGATAAGACGTTCACAAAATATAGCGATTACCCTGCAAGCGGTGGAGTAACCGAGAGAAAAGAAGCACTTGAAAAAGCAATTGACCTTATTAGCGAAGATATTTTATTAGATACAGTCTCAGGCTGGTAAAAAAAGGAATTATATTAAAATGGATCAAATAGTATTAATCGGCTATTTCCTTTCACTCACTATACTTTTTGTTTTTGGTCTTCATGGTTTTGTAATGATTTTCTATCATTACAAATACGGACACAAAACTCCGGTGTCGAAAGAAAAACTTAATGAAGATTCAATGGTTACAATTCAATTACCGTTGTATAACGAAATGTATGTGGTAGAAAGATTAATTAACTCTGTTTGTCAGATTGATTATCCAAAAGATAAAATGGAAATTCAAGTCCTTGATGATTCAAATGATGAAACTACTTCTATTGTTGCGAAAGCAGTTGAAGCAAAGAAAAAAGAAGGATTTGATATTTCACATATAAGAAGGGGATCAAGAGAAGGTTTTAAAGCAGGTGCACTTAAAGAAGGAATGAAAGTAGCCAAAGGCGAGTATATTGCAATCTTTGATGCTGATTTTATTCCACAAAAAGAATTTTTAAAGAAAACCCTTTCATATTTTACTGATGATAAAGTTGGTATGGTGCAGACAAGATGGGAGCATTTGAACGGTGATTATTCAATAATCACAAAAGCTCAGGCTCTTGCTCTTGACGGACATTTTGTAATAGAACAAAATGTCAGAAACAAATCAGGATTCTTTATTAACTTTAACGGTACAGGCGGTGTCTGGAGAAAAAAATGTATTGAAGAAGCCGGTAACTGGCATGCTGATACTTTAACCGAAGACCTTGATCTTAGTTATCGTGCTCAATTAATGGGATGGCGTTTCGTTTTTCTGAAAGACTTTACTTCACCTGCTGAACTTCCAGCAGAAATAAATGCATTGAAAAATCAGCAGTTCCGATGGACAAAAGGCGCTGTTGAAACCGCAAAAAAAATACTTCCGCTTGTCTGGAAATCAAAAATTCCTTTGCGGGTTAAGCTTCAGTCAACTTTTCATTTAACTAATAATCTTGTATTTCCGTTTATCCTGCTGGCAGCAATATTAAATGTTCCGCTTATATTTATAAAAAACAGCGGTTCACACGAAGCTTATTTTGCTATTATGTCATTGTTTGTTATGGCTTCTGTCAGTTCATTTATGTTTTATCTTTATTCACAAAAAGAAATCAGAACGGATTGGAGAAAAAAGATTGTACTCTTTCCGCTTTTTCTTGCCGGTAGTATGGGGCTTGCTGTTAATAACTCACGGGCAGTGTTTGAAGGGTTAATGAATCGTAAAAGTGAATTTGTGAGAACTCCAAAATTCAAACAGGAAAGTGATAAAGATTCTTTTGTCGGGAATAAGTACTTAAGTAAAAAGATTGGTTTTTCTGTTTATGTTGAAACTATATTGGCTGTTTATTGTTTGATCGGATTGTTTTCGTCAATCTATTTCTTAGAGTTAGCTTCTATTCCTTTTCAGATCCTATTCTTTTTAGGATTTGCTTTTATGTCTTATACATCTATTAAACATACTTTAGCAACGAAATAGTAAAATGAGCAGTAATTCATACGATGTATTTAATCAGAAAATTAGTTTGATATACGAGTATGATAACAAATCGCCTTTGTTTGCCCGTGTAGCTGATATTGAATTGGAAAAAAATAATATCGACGAAGCTATACGAATATTAACAGATGGCTTAACTCATCATCCTGGTTTTTCTGTTGCATATTTTCTTCTTGGTAAAGCACATACCCTTAAAGGAAATTACGGGCAGGCGCTAAAGTACGTTAAAAAAGGAAGCGAGCTTATCCACTCATCAAAATCTTTTGATTATTATCTAAGAGAAATAGATGCGATAAAAAAACAAAGACAATTGTTCAACGTATCGCGTTGGGCTGGTACTGCCAATGAAAATTTTTACAACCAATCTCCGCCGGCATCTAATCAAACAGAGGAGAAAAAAAGCTCTGAATCTATTGAAGAAACACTAAACAAACTCACGGCTGAAATTGAAGGCGCATCAGCTCAGATTAAGGAAGCAAAAAGACAAATATCAGTTACTCGTTCAAAAGACTATTCCCAAAATGATCTTATCATCTCTGAAACTTTGGCTAAAATTTATGTAACGCAAGGTGAGTTCAAAGAAGCAATTACTGTTTATAAAAAATTAAAAGTCAAAAGTCCTGATAAAGAAGCTTATTTTGACTCCAAAATTTCAGAGCTTAACGCAAAACTTAGTAATTAGTTAATTCTATTTTACTGCATCTGTTTTTATTACCTTTGTATAATGTTTGATACATCAAAAAAACTGGTTTTACCAAAAAAATTTTATATTCGACCTGTTCTTGCAGTGGCAAAGGACTTGCTTGGTAAAGTGCTGATAAAAACAGAAAGTAAAAAAATGTTTGCCGGAAGAATTGTAGAAGTGGAAGCTTATGATGGAAGTATTGATGAAGCATCACATTCCTATAATGGTAAAACAAAACGTAATGAAGTTATGTTTAATACCGGCGGTTGTTTGTATGTTTATTTTACTTATGGTGCACACTTTTGCAGCAATATCGTTACAGGTAAAGAAGGTTATGGTAATGCAGTTCTTATTCGTGCTGTTGAACCTTTAGCCGGAATTGACTATATGATTGTTAACAGATTCAACAGAGAATTAAAATCAGAAAAAGAATTGTGTAATCTTACAAGCGGACCGGGCAAAGTTAGTAAAGCTTTTGGATTTGATAGTTCTTATTCTGGAATGGATCTAACTAATAGCTCAGTTTATTTGTTAGATCAGCCCAGGTTAAATTCAAATAAGATAGGGATTTCAAAAAGAATCGGAATAACCCGCTCTGTTGATTTACCCTGGCGGTTTTTTGAAATTGGAAATCCTTATTTATCAAGATGAACAGAAATCCTGAGAATATTTTGATTGTTAGAACCGATCGGATCGGTGATCTCGTTTTAACTTTACCTTTAGCTGGATTGATAAAAGAAAAATATCCGAAAGCAAAAGTTAGTTTCCTTGTCCGTGATTACACAAAGAGCATAGCTGACAGCCATCCTTATATTGATGAAGTGATTGTTCTTAAACAAAACAGAAATAAAGTCGCCTTTTTTGAAAACTTAAATCTTATTAAATCAAAAAAATATGATACCTGTATTGTTGTTTATCCGGTATTTTTAATCGCTTTGATTCTTTTTTTAAGTGGAGTTAAAACCAGAATTGGAACCGGTTACAGATGGTATTCGTTTTTGTTTAATAATAAAATATACGAGCACAGAAAAAATGCCGAACATCATGAGCTTGAGTATAATGTTAATCTTCTTGATAAAATTAATATTAAAAATAATGTTGATGAAAAAAATGTAAGATACAATCTTAATGTTGATAAAGATTCATTAAATGTTGTTAAAAATATTTTAACTGTAAATCAAATTGATTTGTCTAAGCCATTTATAATCGTTCATCCAGGGAGCGGCGGAAGTTCATTGGATCTTCCTTCAATCAAATTTGCTCAGCTCGTTAAGCTTTTAGCTGAAGACAGGCAGCAGATTCTGATAACAGGAAACAAAGAAGAGAAAACACTTTGCAAATCAGTTAAAGCAGATACAACCGCAGTTAATCTTGCCGGCTTATTTAATCTTGAAGAATTAACTGCATTGATAAGTTTATCATTTTTATTTATTTCAAACTCAACAGGCCCAATACATATTGCCGCAGCTTTGAATAAATATGTGGTTGGATTTTATCCCAAAGTGATCTCCTGCTCTAAAGAAAGATGGGCGCCATACACTTGTAAAAAATTGATCTATGAACCATCAATTGATTGTAATAACTGTTCAATTGAACAATGTAAAAAGCTTAATTGCATGGAATCGATAGATATAAACAAAGTATTTACTGATATTAAAAATGTTCTTAATAAAAATCCGGAGAAGTAAATGAGATACTTTTTGAATATATATATATTAATTATTCTTATCATCGGAACAGGTGTTTCTTTAGAAGCACAAAAGAAAGATGAATTCCGCAAAGTTGAGAATAACGCTTTCCGTCAAGGTGAAAAACTGACTTTTGATGTTAAATACGGTTTCGTTACAGCAGGGATAGCATCATTTGAAATTCCAGCAATAAAAAAAATGTCCGGCAGAGATACATATCATGTTACTTTTGAAGTTAATACCGTTCCTTCATTTGATGGATTTTTTAAAGTTCGTGATAGATATGAAACATACATTGATGTTGAAGGGATATTTCCCTGGAGATTTGAGCAGCATATACGGGAAGGGAAATTCTCCCGCGATTTTTCAGCTTTTTTTGATCAGAGAAAAGGTAAAGCTAAAACAAGTGAAGGACAATATGATATTCCAATATACGTAAATGATATTGTTTCAGCATTCTTTTTTGCCCGCACTCTGGATTACTCAGGGTTAAAAGTCGGGGATAAAATTCCCTTAAAGAATTTTTATAAAAACAAAGTTCACGATCTTGATGTTGTTTATCACGGAAAAGAAACAATTGAGGTAAAAGCCGGTAAATTCGACTGCATTATTGTTGAGCCGCTTGTTCAGGAAGGCGGATTGTTTAAAAGCGAGGGAAGTATTATGATATGGCTGACAGATGATGAAGCTAAAATACCTGTAAGAGTGAAAACCAAAGTTGTAGTCGGGGCAATTGATGCAGACTTAACTGGCTATCAGGGTGTTTATGGTAAATTAACTTCCAAAAGAAAATAAAGTAAGCTTTTATTAGTACATAAATACCTAATAATAATTAAGGCAACAATCAGTTCTTTAAGTTGAGTGCATCGTTTATTAATATTTAAGCTCTGTCTAACAAGTTGAGAGGGGAACTTAGTACTTTCGAATTGAAAAAATTATTTCAAAAGGTGGATTATATGATAACCTTTTTATAGCTTATAGTTGGAAATTATACTCTTATAAGCTATTTCAATTAAGACAAATAGTTCTTAAAAAATAAATATTCAATTAAACTATTCCTTAATTTTTTATAGGAGGGCTCGCTATGAAAAAACTGCTTTTATTATTTATCTTTCTTTTACCGTTCAGTCTTTCTTATGGTCAACTTTTGGTAGAAGATTTTAACTATGCCGTTGGTGATTCACTAATATGGCATGGATGGACTAAACATAGCGGTGCTGCTTCTGCAATACTGGTTCAATCGGGAAGTTTAAACTATACCGGATATCCTTCTTCAGGAATCGGAAATCATGTTGATATCGAAGGCGGTGCTGGTTCACGTGAAGATGTTAATATTGGAATTGATTCAATTTACTTACACGGGGATGTGATATATTATTCTTTTCTGGCTAATGTTGCTTCTGCATCTGCAACAGCAGATTATTTTATCCATATAGGAAACCGCACTTCACCAACTACATTTACAACATTTTCAGCAAGACTTTTTGTTCAGGATGTTTCGGGTAATCTAAGATTTGGATTGAGCAATACATCAACCTTCACAATGGGAACAACCGATTTTGCTTACAATACAACATATCTTGTTTTTGTTAAATATACAATTAATACCAGTGGTGCTGATGAATGTAAACTATGGGTGTTTAATTCTGGAGTTCCAGTTGATGAAACAGCAGCGGGTACACCTGAAGTTCTGAATTCCTCGACAAACGGACAAGACATTATCGATGCGATCGCTTTAAGACAAGGTGCTCAGTCTTATAAAGTATCGGTTGATGGAATCAGAGTTTCAACACAATGGGTTGATTTAGTAGTTCCTGTTGAACTTACTTCATTTACTGCAATAACTGATAACAATAATGTGATATTAAACTGGTCAACGGCTACAGAAACTAATAATTCTGGTTTTATTGTAGAGCGCAAATCAACTAACTCAGACTGGCAAAGTATTACATTTGTTAACGGTAAAGGAACAGTAACGCAAGCTCAGCATTATTCTTATATGGACAAAAACCTGACTGAAGGAAAATATTATTATAGATTAAAGCAAGTTGATTTTAATGGTTCGTTTGAATATTCAAATATAGTAGAAGCAGTTATCTCGGCTCCGGCAAAATTTGAATTATCACAAAACTATCCAAACCCATTTAATCCTAGTACTAAAATTTCTTTCTCTGTTCCGCTATCAGGTAATGTAAAACTTTCAGTTTATAACTTGCTTGGACAGGAAGTTCAGAACTTAGTTAACGGATTTGTTGAAGCCGGAAATCACACAATTAATTTTGATGCTAAAAATCTTAATAGTGGAATTTATCTGTATAAACTTGAAGCTAATGGATTTGTTCAAACCCGTAAAATGACGATGATAAAATAATCCGGAGAAAAATTTCTTAGTATTATAAAACTAAGTTGGCTCAAAATATTTAATTGCTGACCCCGCTTAAAATAATAGCGGGGTTTTTTTATATCTGGTACAAAAAATTACTTTGATGATAATTAAAGTTCCAATTATCTTTGCTAAACCAAAACTATCAATACAAATTATAATATTATGATGAAAATTTTTTTATTCTTAAGTGTAATGATCTCATTTATTTCTGCGTGCAGCAGCCCGGACTTATTAACCAATCTTTCTGATAATGAATGGAAAGTAATTTCAATTATGGGGAAAAAAATCAATCCAGGAAATCAGCCTGATGGTTTTCCCACATTAAATTTTGGAAACAATAATAAACTTTTTGGATCAACCGGTTGTAACAGGTTTATTGGATCTTTTAAAACGGATAAGAATTTAATTTCTTTAGAGCCGGGCGCAGTTACAAAAATGCATTGTCAGAATAGTCCGGAAGAAGCTTTTTTATCTGCAATTAAGCGGGTTAAAGAATTCAAGCTTGAAGGAAATACTTTAACTCTATTAAACAAATCGGAAACAATAATGACATTAATTCCTCTCGGAAAATAGTTTTTTCCAACAAACAAAACAGATTAAAAGAATTTAGTTTATCTCAGGTTTTTGCATATCATTTTTTTAAAAGTAAATCAAATTACCTAACAAGAGCCTGATATAGTGAAAATATAGTTAACAAATTTTTTAAATGTTATTATTGGTGTAAGAAAAATTCTATTCTTTTTAATAATAAAGTCAAAGGATATCAAAATGACCGAAGGCATTCTGGATAAAGCTAAATCACTTTCTGATTCATTAAAAGATAAAGTAACCGGCTTAAACGAATTCATGATTGAAAATGATAAAAATGAAATAATTAGTCTGTTTAAGGAAAAAGGAGTTTCCAAGATTGACGAGATTTTTGAAACCATAGATCGTTATAGAAGTGTTTTTACAGATGCCGGTTATCAGATAGGGGGTATTAATACTTCATTAGGAATTCCACCGGATATTACAATTGTCTTTAAGTTTTTAGGTACAATAGACACGGAAAAAAGAAAATTAGTCTTGGAGGAAGCTGAAGAAAATAAACTTGTAATTATTATTCTCGAGAGTCTGTTTAAAGCAAGTGATTTCAGTGAAAAAATTAAAGTAGGAGAACTGACACTTAAAACAATAAATGTTAAACTTGGTCTGATACCTGCTATTAGTATCGCATTGGGATAAAAGATATGGATTTCATTGAGAAGGAAATAAAAAAAATTGAAAAGATACTTGATAAGATAGTCCCGGACAGCGTTAATCTTGATACTATAAGACAACAATTAAAATTATTTTATACTGGTGTTAAAACTCCCATTTTAGACAGACCTTGCACAATTTCAGATGGAATAATCCGGATTAAGCCAAACGAATTTGATAGTTTATTGAAATTACATTCTGAAGCTGCTGAAGATGGAAGATTGATGAAGTTTGTTCCTGCTTCAGGAGCAGCATCCAGAATGTTTCAGAAATTAATACTTGTTTTAAATGAAAATATTGAACTCGATTTGGATTCATTAAACAAACTGGCAAAGGACAATAAAAATTATAAAGCTGTTTATGATTTTCTTACAAATCTCAGTCAGTTTGCCTTTTACGATGATATTAAAAAAGACTTAAATCTTAATGATGAAGAATTAAGTGAAAATATTTCAAGTAAGCCATTCAGAATTCTTAAAGCATTACTTTTTGAACCCGGTCTTAACTATTCTTCTAAACCTAAAGGAGCAATTAAGTTTCATAAATACAACAATGAAAACAGAACTGCATTTGAAGAGCATATTTATGAATCATTAAACTACGTTTTAGACAAGAATAAACAAGTTAAGATACACTTTACAATATCTGAAGAACATAAGAACCTTTTCACAAAAATAGTTGATGAATTTAGGGATAAACTGAAAAAAGATTTCAAGTTAATTCATAGCCATTCATTTCAAAAAAAATCCACTGATACTGTTGCTGTGAATGAAAATAACGAAATTCTTTTTGATAAAGATGGTAAGATCATAATGCGTCCAGCCGGGCATGGAGCTTTGATTGAAAATTTAAACGATCTTAATGCAGATATTGTGATTATAAAAAATATAGATAATCTGTCTGTTGAGCCGCTTTCGGAAGAAACGATCTTTTATAAAAAATTATTAACGGGATATTTAGTTCAGATACAGAATCAGGTGTTTAAATATCTGAAAATACTTGATGATTGTAATCCTGAAACAGTTGTTCTTGATGAGATAATTAGTTTTTGTAAAGATAAAATATTTATTCATACTTCAGATGAATTTGATAGCTATTCCAATACAGAAAAAGTTAATTATCTTTATAAAAAATTAAACCGCCCTTTAAGAGTATGTGGAATGGTTAAAAATGAAGGTGAACCGGGCGGCGGACCATTTTGGGTTAAAGAAGATGATGGAACCTTATCTTTACAAATTGTTGAGCAGGCGCAGATAAATTTAAAAGATGAACAACAAAAAAAGATTTTCACTGAATCTACTCATTTTAATCCCGTTGATCTTATTTGCGGATTACGAGACTACAAGGGAAATAACTTTAATCTTCTCAATTTTATCGATCACAAAAGCGGAATCATTACAAAAAAATCCAAAGGTGGAATTCAATTAAAAGCTTTGGAATTGCCAGGCTTGTGGAATGGAGCTATGGCTGATTGGATTACAGTTTTTATTGAAGTTCATATCTCCACTTTTAGTCCTGTTAAGGAAATCAACGATCTTTTGCGAAGAGAGCATCAAAACTAAATCTTTTAGTTTTTGAAATCTGACAAATATTGCCGGGAAAAATGCACAGGTAATATTTACCTTTACACAGGTAAGACATTTCATATCATAGACTATCTAAACAAATTCAGAGCATTTTCCGATAATCTAAGTGGCATTAAGCTTGTAATTTTAACAAGTCAAACTATTTGAAGAAAGGAAGAATTATAATGGGATTTACTGAAATCGGAGTAATTTTATTTTTAGTTGCGCTTTTAGCTTTTGGATTTATTAATTCAAGAAAAGTATCACAGGAATTAAAGAAATTAGGAGCAGATAAATAATAATTATCTGCACCATTTTATTTTCTTTTAATTATTTGGGTTGATTCACCCCTGCCAATTATTACTACGCTGGCGATGTTGTTAAACAAACCGACTTCTACAACACCGGGCAGCATTTTTATTTTCATTTCTAACTCAAAAGGATTTTGTATTTCGTTTAAGTGTAAATCAATTATATAATTTCCTGAATCAGTTAAATAAATATCATTATCTTTCTTTCTCAACACAGGTTTATAAGCTAAATCGATAAATTTATTTAATAATGATTTATAACCATACTGAACAACTTCAACAGGCAATGGAAACTTTCCTAATGTTTTAACGAATTTCTTCGAGTCAACTATCCATATTATCTGTTTGGAATTTGAAGCAGCAATTTTTTCAAATAAAAGAGCTCCGCCTCCGCCTTTAATACCGTTTAGATTTTCATCAACTTCATCAGCACCATCAATTGTTAAATCAATATAATTAACCTGATTAAATTCAAAAATATTTATACCCAGACTATTTGCAAGCTCAGTTGTTTGTCTTGAAGTAGATACACATTTAACACTAAGCCCATCATTTATTAATTCAGCAAGTTTTTTAACTAAAAAATAAACGGTCGAGCCAGTACCCAATCCGAGTATCATTCCACTTTTAATAAATTCAATCGATTTTTCCGCTGCAAGTTGTTTTTCGTTCATAATATTTTATTTGTAATGAATTAATTCTTTAACAATCGTAATTTAGTAATAGAAAAAATAAAAATTCTAATACATAAATGATTCGTTAAAAATAAAGGAGGAGTTATGCATCATTATGATCCTATTAGTGAAATACAAGATTATTTGGTTTTTGGCGAATATGGGGACGTTAACCCATCTATAACAGATTCATCAACTTATACTTTTCTTAATCCGCAAACAATGAATGAATTGTTTGAACAGGAAATCGAAGGTTGTTTTTTATATTCCCGTCATTGGAATCCGACAAACAAATATCTTGCAGATGCCCTTTCTAAACTTGAGGATTCTGAAGCAGCAATTGTAACTTCATCAGGAATGGGTGCAATATCCTGTGTTGTTTTACAACTTTGTAACAGCGGTGATGAAATAGTTTCAAGCAGAACAATTTATGGCGGAACTTATGCGTTCTTTAAAAACTTTTTACCAAAGTTTGGAATTAAAGTAAAGTTTGTGAACACTCAGGATTTATCTGCGGTTAAAAAGGCAGTTACAAAAAAAACTAAACTGATTTATTGTGAATCTGTCAGTAATCCGTTATTAGAAGTAGCTGATATTCCCAAATTGTCTGAGATTGCAAATGATAATGGAATTAAACTTGTAATTGATAATACTTTTAGTCCTGTTATTATTTCTCCCATACGTTTAGGTGCTCATATCGTTGTTCATAGTTTAACAAAGTTTATAAATGGAACAAGCGATTGTGTTGCCGGTTGTGTTTGCAGTTCAAAAGAATTTATTTCACAGTTAACTGATATAAACTCAGGTGCTTCTATGCTACTTGGACCAGTGCTGGACAGTTTTCGAGCTGCATCAATTATGAAAAACTTACATTCACTTCACATAAGAATCGAAAAACATAGTGAGAATGCTTTATACTTAGCAGAAAATTTTCAGAAACTTGGATGTAAAGTATTTTATCCCGGTCTTAAATCACATAAAGGACATAAACTGCTGAAGAGAATAATGAATGAAGGATTTGGCTTTGGCGGTATGCTCGCAATTGATGCCGGCTCATCTGAACAAGCAAATAGAGTAATGGAAAATATGCAGAAAGAAAAAGTGGGATATCTTGCTGTTAGTCTCGGTTACTTTAAAACATTGTTTTCTTCTCCCGGTCATAGTACGTCTTCAGAGATCCCTGAAGAGGAAAGAAGAGCAATGGGATTAAGTGATGGGCTTATAAGAATATCAATCGGTTTAGATAATGATATCAAAAGAACATTTAAGAGGATAAAAAAATGTTTTATAGAAGCTGGATTGTGCAGGTGAAATTATTCTCTATATTAAAAAAAAAGATAATTTAATATAAAAGACAGCTTCAGAAACAAACTATTACAAAATAATTTAATGATTGTTTGTTAACCTTTATGAAGCAGGTTTTTTATAATTTCAAAAAACTTTTTGCTAATCAAAGCCCGGTCAAAACTTTTTATTAATGTCAGATCGGGCTTAATCTTTTCAAAGTTTTCAAAGAAACTCGTACATGAATCATTATAGCTAAACATCATACCTGAATTTGCTGACTCAATGATTCGCTTTACTTCACTATTGTCATCTCCAAAAGCAATAACAGGGTTTCCGGTCCGCAAAGCTTCGAACAATTTGCCTGGTACGTGGCGGGGCTCGGATGCACATACTAAAAGTATATCTGCCGCGAATATTTGTTTTATCATTTGAGGATAAGGCAGGAAACCTAAAGTCTCGACTTTATCCTGCAGACCAATCTCTTTTAGATAATCTAAAACAATTGGATCAACAGTTCCTATAAATTTAATTTTATAATTACTGCCGCTGTCATTTTGAGATTTTATCTGCTGCCAGAAATTCTTTGGATTCTGATATACAAATAAATTACCAGCGTGAACAATTACCTTTTCACTTTTGTTGATGATGCTTTCAGCAGAACGGTAATTTAGAGGCAGATTTTTAAAATCATCTTCATCAAATCCCCAATACAATACATTTGTTTTGTTTTTTAAAAACTCATATTTATTCAGATAATCATCTTCTGATGATTTTGTAACAAACACAACCTGTTCAGCATTTAGCAGTACAGATTTTTCAAGATGATTATCAATTTTCTTTGTAATACAACTTCTCTTTAAATTCTTGTAGTAAACAATATCAACCCATGGATCAATTAAAACCGGAATATGCGGTAAATTTAATTTTTTGCTCAATTTCAATCCGATAAGATGGGAACTATGCGGTGGTCCGATTGAAACAATAACATCAAACTTTTCTTTAACATAAACTTTTTTTGCCGCTCTGTAAGCAGTAAAATTCCATCCTATGCGGGCATCTGGAATGAATAGATTCAGTCGAATCCAAAGTGAAATCTTATGAGCTAAACTTTTATTTTCAGTAGAGATGGTTTCTGATGCAATCAGCTTTTCGTTTTTCTTTTTTCCGATGAACTTTCTGTAAATGTTAAAAGGTTCCAAAGCATTGGATTTAACAGTAATCCAGTCAGGATCAACTTTACTTAATAAGCTCTCATCTTTCTGAGTAAATGATTCTTCCTTAACAGTTAGAATAATCGGTTCAATTTCATTCTTTGGAAGATGTCTGATAATATCCAAAGGCCAATGAAGTGAAGCTTTCCCGGAAGGAGGCCAAAAATATGAGATGAAGAGAACTTTTTTCATAATTTGATTCTAAAATGAATTTCGCTTTTTGCTTCAGAATTTTTAGCCATGAATGCTTAAATATTGATTTTATAATATTAGTTCTAATAAAGCTCATTTATAAATATCAATAAGCAGTCAGTTATAGCTGAGTTAATGAACTTATTATTCCATATATTCATTTCAAATTTATTGATTTATAAGCTCAATAGAAAAATGATTCATTATCAAAAGGTTTACTATTTTTGCAGCGATGATTTTATAGTAGTTTATTACCAAAAACTTTTCAGAGGATATAATGAGTTTAAATTTTAAAAACCTTCAAAAATTTATTGTAGTTGGTGACAGAGTCTTAATCAGACCACAGGAAGATTCGAATAAGACAAGCAGCGGATTATATCTTCCGGCTGGTGTAGCTGAGAAGGAGAGAATTCAAAGCGGCTATGTAATTAAAGTAGGACCAGGCTATGCTACATCTGCGCAAAATGAAGATGAGCCTTGGAAACAAAATGAGGAACAGGTAAAGTATATTCCGCTTCAGGCTAAAGAAGGAGATCTTGCAATATTTTTGAGGAAGGAAGCTTTTGAAATTGAATTTGAAAAAGAGAAGTTATTGATCGTACCAAACCCTGCGATTTTATTATTAATCAGAAATGATGACTTCTTAGTGTAATTATTAAAAAACCAAAACTGCAAGCGCAAACAAAAATGAAGAAGCTATTAATAATTTTGTAATTATGGAAAAGTCATTTTTTCTTTCCTTTGCAAACACTCTTCCGTAATTAAAGTCAACAACATGAGAATCGTTTAATAAGATTTGTTTCATAGGATTCGGTTATATTTTTATGAATGTATGAATGAAACAATTATTTAATATCATTCAACCAAATAGAAAGATGCAATAATTATGCTAAACTTCAGTTCAATGATTTCATTTGAATATGGATTAAAAACAGGCAGGTTTTGATGAATTATCAGTGGTTAAATTTTAAGCGACATTTCAGACGAATTAAATGACCAATTTAACTTTAATTGACCTAATCCTCTCTTATCTTTTTTAACCTTCTTTGAAGTGTTCTTTCACTAACTCCAAGAATAGAAGCTGCTTTCCGAACATTATTATTAAGAATTCCCATTACATTGATGATATGTTTTTTTTCTGCTTCCTCAAGTGAAACCAGAATCTCAGATTTCTTCAGTTCATTTTCAACAATTTCTGTAACTCTTGGTATTTCAACCATAGCCAATCTTTGATTATCCTCTGATTGAACAACAGAATTAAAAATAATATTTTCAAGTTCTCTTACATTACCTGGGAAAGGATAATTTCTTAATTGAGCAATAGCTTCTCTGGTTAAGCCTAAAACATTTTTATTATAAGTTTTGTTAGCAACTTTTATAAGATTATTTGAAAGTAAAATAACATCGTTTCCTCTTTTTCGTAAAGGCGGTAAACTGATGTGTCCTCTGTTAAGGCGATAATAAAGGTCTGCTCTGAAATTTCCTTTGTTAACAGCGTCAACAAGGTCTCTGTTAGTAGCTGCAATAATCCTTATATCGAGTTTTACCGGATTAGAGCTTCCGATTTTAAATATCTCATTGTATTGAATAGCTCTTAAAAGTTTACCCTGAAGTTCTTTTGGTAACTCTCCTATCTCATCTAAGAAAATGGAGCCGCCGTTTGCAGCTTCAAAATATCCGATCTTATCATTAGTGGAACCTGTAAATGAGCCTTTCAGATTACCGAACAATTCACTCTCAAACAAAGAATGTGAGATGGAGGCAAGATTAACAGCTACATAAGGTTTGTTTTTCCTTGGAGAGAGATCATGAATTTTTTTTGCAATCAGATCCTTACCGGTACCGGTTTCTCCCACAATTAAAATAGTTTCATTAGTTGGAGCGAATATTTCCACAAGATTGAAAACTTTACGCATTGCATCGGAATCAGTAATGATGTTGGAGAATTTATTTTCATCAACAGTAGTTACAGGAGCATCACCTCTTAAAACATCCCTTTCTCTTTCAAGAAGTTTATAACCGATTGCCCGCCTTATCGTCAAAAGTAATCTATCTGTATCCGGCGGCTTAATGATAAACTCATAAGCACCGAATTTTATTGCCTCAAGTGCAATATCTTTGTCATCAACTGCAGTTACAACTATTACCGGGATATTTGGATATTCAGGAGTAATTTGTTCTAACAGTTGTAAACCGCTCATCTGAGGCATATAAATATCAAGTAGGATCAAATCAATCTTTTGAGTTTTTAAAAGCCCTTTTACATTCAATGGATTTGATTCAGTTATTACATTAGAATAACCTTCTTGATTAAGAATGCTTTTTAGCAAATCTAAATAAGCTAACTCATCATCAACTAATAATATTGTTTCTTTCAAAATAAATACTTTCTTATTTCTTTAAATGTAAGAATAATGGAATGAATATTCCAGATTAGAAATATGTAAAAAAAACCCAGTTAAATTTTATTCGAACCAGGAAACAATCTCAAAACTGCCTGTACCCGGGAAAAACGGCGGAGAGGCAACAAGAAACCGGTCATCATATTTGTAACGCTTTGCAAAGCCAGTTGCAATGCTGCCACCGCTTCCAATTGTACCAACTGCTCCTCTGGTTTTCTGAATAATTCCACCGACCAGATTAATATTTCCTCTGAATACTTTGCCGCCAACAGGATATTTACTATCATAATTTTGAACACTAAAACCGCCTTTTTCACAATAGATTGAGGCTTGAATATTTATATCATTATTGTTTGGTTTATTATCAGTTACAATTACATTTTTTTCAGCACAAATACCCAGTAAATCTGTGGAATTGGGATATAGTTTTGGATCCTTATTATAAACTATATCATCATCTAAATATACCGTTCCTTTACCGTTTTCTGATGCTGTTGAATTATTACAAGCAACAGTATATTGCCCCTTTACAGTCCCTTTAAGTCGGACAACAGAATTTTTAACAAATATCATTCCGTTATTTGCTGCTGTCGGAAGATATACAGTTGTATAAGAAGCACTGTAGGAGTACTTATATTTTAATGAATCGTTAACAAAATATAAATAAACTGTATCCTTACCTGAAAACTTTAATCCATCGTCATCAGCAAAAGTTTCAAGCCCATCCACTGCATCTTTTGGCAGAGGCAGATTAACCCCGGGTTCATAACCTCCTAAGAAATATGGTTTATGCTTATTCTTGTTTTTGTTTTCATAGTATTCAATGTTCTTTAAGCTGCTTGCTTTACCGAAAAACACTGGTCGATAAGCAGCTCTTAAAACATCTTGTGTATGAAATGGTCCCCAGACTGTATCAGTTCCATTCCACCAAATTGCTCCGCCTTCGCTTTCAGAAAAATAAGCAAATTTTGAGAACTTACTTGGTGAAAGAGTAACTATTACTGAATTACTTGCACCATGATAAGAACCGGTAGAGGTGATTTTTATAATTTTTTTATACCCAGTGCTGTTTTGTACGGAAACATTTAATGTTCCGCCTGAAAAACTTTTATTTGAGTATCCATCATCCCAGGTCGGATCAATAAATATCTGATTAGAAGCAAGATTGGCACCGCTAACCGCGATATTATGTGCGATCATTTCATTGTAATAGTTTACCATATTACCAACCGAGTCAGTCGAAATACGCCCGAAATTTTTAATTGCAACCATAAACAAAAGTGTAAAACCAATTATGGTTATAAATGTTGCTTTGCCCGCCATATTACTTTACCTGTTTCTTAGATTTCTTGATACCATTCTGATTTGACGCCAGAATGCTTTTGAATATTTCTGATCATAAGCTTCAGTATTTTCAACTGTTAAGTTAATTTCAATTGAAACTATGCCGCCATTTACTCCGATTGGTGGTCTAAGAGTATCACCAAGAGCATCAAAAAATACAAGCCGAAATTGTGTTATTCCCAAGTTAGCACTTTTATGCTGCTCTCCGTTTAACACTCTATATAATAATCTGTCTCTTGGATTAGCAGTAGAAGATAGTTCTGAAGTTGGACCTAAATAATAATGTATTGAATCAACATTGCCATCAGAATCAATATCTGAATAAAATTTAATCTCGGATGAATCAGCATATAAGACTGCCTTTGTCGGATCTGGGATTAATGACCAGTTAGCACAATAACCTATTTTTCTAAAATCATATTCTATTATTTGAGCAGCAGTGGCAAGATTTTGCTGAATGGTTAATTCTCCACTGTTATTATAAGTTCTTTCAGTAATAGAATCACTAAATCTAAAAGCTATCGACATTAAAACTCCGCCGATAATAACTGAACCAAGAATATCAAGTATAGTTGTAAATCCCATATTATTTCCTATCTGAAATGCCAGTAACTATAAATTGTTGACATCTTTATTGTGTCTTTCATTGATTCGCTGGTTACAATGATATCCATTTTTTTATGCCAGGTTCTATACCCGACTTTTACTTCAGGATTATTAGCCTCTACATAATAAACCTCACTGTAGATATCAAATTCAGCTAAAGGCAGATTAGTATTGCGATAATGAAAACCATTGTAATCATCGAAATCATCAAAAGTAGCACTTGAATCTTTTATTTCCCCTGCATTACGACCAAGAGGATAATTTGAGAGTAAAGAGCAGGCTGCAACTCCATTAGATACGGTATTTGCATCAAAAGCTTTTTTACTTGCCTCCTCTATAAGCGATGTTGCTAAAGAAACTGCAAGTAATCCTAACTTGGAATCCTGCATAACTGAATCATTAGCAAGCAGAAAATTATTCATTTTAAGGATTGTTAATGATAGTATTAACAATGCTCCAATACTAAAAAGTGTTTGACCAGTACTCATAAATTTGACCCATTGTTGTCTCATTTATATCAAACATCATGCAATTAAAAATCCCCGATTGATACAGAGTAGGTTAATCAAATAGAATTATTTTGTATGTGACTTTTATTCAGGGAAAAAAAATTACATTAGATCAGTAAATTTTACCTGAAAAATATTGAAATCAATGAATTTTAAGCGACAAATTTAACGCCTAAATAATACTTTATTCAAAGTAAACTGACTGGAGTTTTTCTGCATGCCCTTAACAAGAAAGAAATCAATAAAAAATTATGCGGAAAGAAATTTAAGCGGCAAAATTTGATCTTTAATAAAGTTGATAGAATTATAAAAGAGATAGAGTAGTATTGAAAATAATTTATCTTGTTTCATTTAGAATTATAAGCACTTTGTAATTATTCTATGTACTCTCCATAAATCTTTTCTAACAGACCGGAAAGTGTTTTCTTTTCTGTATTTGTTAATGCAGAAGAAATATAATTTCCTAAAGCCTTTACTTCAGGATGTACTTGATTCAGAAGTTTAATTCCTTTTTCAGTTATTCTCGACATTGAAAGCCTTTTGTCTTTTGTGGAATTAAATCTTTCAACTAATTTGGCTTTGATCAGATTATCAATAATTCTGGTTACATCCGGTGCCGGTTCAATCATTCTGGAAATTATATCAAATCTTGGATGACCTTCAGGATAAATCCCGTATAAAATTCTTAGAACATTATACTGGGGCATTGTTAAATTATATTTACTCATAACTGCTTCTTGCTTTGAACGAAGAAAATAAGCAGTAACCAATAGGTTTAGCAATACTTCCTGATTAATATCTTCAAACTTATCCTGTTTAAGCCATTGTTTAAGTTTTTTACCCATCTAAATAAAAGTTTTGTTTGTGTTATAACATCAAAATTACTGCTATCTCTTATTAATTAAAATAGCTGTGAATTGATTTTGTGGAAAGTTTGTTTAAGTAAAAAAATGCGGGATGAATAGAGTGGTGAAGTAATGGGAGATGGAATAGTTGTACTGGATAGCAGAGGATTTAAGGAATAATAGAATTATGATAATCGTTGTTATTTTAATGTTAATACTTAAGGGTCCAAAACTCATTCACTCCAACTTATAATTTGCATAGTTTTCTCTAAGCATTATAGTTATTTTTGATTTCAGAAATATGTTTACAAAAGAGAGTATATGATTTTTCTTAATCCCGCTGTTTTATTAGGGCTATTAGCTGCTTCAATTCCTATAATCATTCACTTGTTCAATCTCAGAAAACTAAAAAAGATTGAATTCAGTACTCTTGTATTTTTAAAGGAATTGCAGAAGAACAAAATCCGGAAAATAAAACTTAAACAATGGATATTACTTGCTCTAAGGGTTTTAATTATTCTGTTTGTGGTTTTAGCTTTTGCAAGACCCACATTACAGTCAATTCAGATTGGCGGAACAACTTCGGCAGCAAAAACTACTGCACTATTTATACTGGATGATACATTCAGTATGTCAGTTGTTGATCAGAAAGGATCTTATTTTAATCAGGCAAAAGAAATTATTAAACAGATAATATCACAACTTCAGGAAGGAGACGAAGTTGGTTTAGTATTCGTTTCAAATCGATTAAATGATAACAAATTAACATCAAATTTTTCTGAGTTCATTAAAAATCTTGATATGCTTGATTTATCATATTCAACAGGCGACCTTAATACAGCAATTACAAAAGCTGCTCAAATGATTTCTGAAAGTAATAATTTTAATAAAGAGATTTATGTCTTATCTGATTTTCAAAAAAATAAAATTACTGATGGAATAACTCATAATGATCTAAGTGAATTATTAAACGATAAAGTCCGGATTTACTCTTTTGACATAGCTGATAAAGAAGTTTTTAATCTTTCGGTTGATGATCTGAAAATTAATAATCAGATATTTGAAAAAGACAAAACAGTTGAGTTTTCTGTTACTATTACAAACAACTCTGAGCAGAATGTTAACAGTGCGGTAGTTTCTCTTTTTATGAATAATGAAAGATCAGCACAGAAAAGTTTTGATGTTACTGCAGGACAATCTGTAGTAGTAAATATTGAGGCAGCACCTAAGACAAGCGGATTTGTTGATGTTGCTGCAGAGATTGAGACAGATGAAATTGAACAGGATAATAAGAGGTTCACAAGTATCTTTATTCCTGAAAAAATTTCAGTTGGATTATTTGCAGAAAGTCAAAATGATTTGACATTTGTCAATCTTGCTCTTCAGACAACAGGAGAAAGTAAATATGAAATTGAAAGAAAAAATATCAGTCAGTTAACATCTCAGCAGTTAAGCAAATATCAGGTAATTATTATCTCTGCTAATTCAATATTGAATGGAATAGAACAAATCAAGGATTTTGTCGGCAGCGGCGGAGGACTGATTTTATTTCCAGCATCAACTCCTTATATTAGCTCGTTCAACAGAACATTATCACAGCTTAATTTAGGAAATAGTCAGTCAATTGTTGGTAATGTTGGCGGAGGTGAACTTAGAATAAAAATTGATAAGACTGATTTTAATCATCCGGTTTTTCAGAATATTTTTAAGAGTGATGATAAAAAGAAATATGAATCACCGGAGCTTAACGCTTATTATAAATTGACTCAATCAGGCAATCAGATTATTTCATTAATTGATGGCTCATCTTTTCTTAACGAGATAAAAATAAACAAAGGAAAAGTTTTCGTGTTTAATTGTGCCCCGGTTTTAAGCTGGAGTGATTTTCCAATAAAAAGTATTTTTGCACCTTTGATAAATAAATCCGTTGTTTATCTTGCCGCAAAAGAAAGAGAGCAATTTGTTTTTTCTGCCGGTGAACAGATAAGTATCAATTTAAAAGGGACTAATCAATCTCAAATTAAAATTGTAAGACCGGATGAATCGGAAGAGTTTATTAGTTTAAATGAAAATTCAACTAAAGATTATTTAGTATATTCAAATACCAGCACGGCAGGTAATTATAAATTTTATTCCGGCGATAAACTGATTGATGATATATCTGTTAACACCGATCCTACAGAGTCAAAAACAGAATATGCGGATAAAGATGATTTTGAGAATTATCTTTCTCAGATTAAATTTAACGGAGTTTATACCCCGGTTGCTAAAGAAGAAAATATCTCCGAAAAAATTATGCAGGCAAGATTTGGATCAGAGCTTTGGAGATATTTTTTATTAACTGCTATAATTTTAGCCTTTGTTGAAATGACAATTGCAAGAAATACAAAAAAGGAATTGGAAGGAATTTAACAGCATCATTGCAATCTTCGATAAGTCTGAAAAAAGCAGTCTGTCAAATAAATTGAACAGATTGCTGTACAGAAGGCTTGTCTGCAATGACAATCAGAAAAAATTATGATAGAGATTACAAGAAAAAATATTGAACGGGCAATGCTCGTTGCCATTGATACCAAAGAATTCAGTAAAGAAGTTGTTGAAGAACATCTTAATGAACTTGAAGAACTTGCAAACACAGCCGGTGCAGAAACAATTTTTAAAATTGTTCAGAGTAAGGCAAGAATTGATGCTGCTTTTTACATAGGCAAAGGAAAAGCTGAGGAACTTTCACAGCTTGTTGAATTGAATGATATTGATATAGTTATATTCGATGATGATTTATCACCTGTGCAGGCAAGAAATCTTGAGAATCTTTTCAAGCGGAAAGTAATTGACAGAAGCGGACTAATACTTGATATTTTTGCAACCAGAGCAAAGACCAAAGAAGCAAAAACTCAGGTTGAACTTGCACAGCTTCAGTATATGCTTCCGCGGTTAACAAGAGCCTGGACGCATTTATCCAAACAGTACGGGGGAATCGGAACTAAAGGTCCCGGTGAAACACAGATTGAAACCGATAGAAGAATTATCAGAACACGAATAGCTCATCTCAAAGAAAAATTATCTCAGATCGAATCTCAGCGCTCCACACAAAATGCGGCAAGAAAAAACACAACAAGAATTGCATTAGCGGGTTACACAAATGCTGGCAAATCAACATTGTTTAATCTGCTTACCAGTGCAGATGTATTTGCTGAAGATAAATTGTTTGCAACACTCGATTCAACAACACGCAGTCTTGAGGTTCACGATACAGAAAAAATAATAATTACCGATACTGTTGGTTTTATCAGAAAACTTCCTCCACAGCTTGTTGCATCATTCAAAAGCACATTAAGCGAAGTTCGTGAAGCTGATATTATTTTTCATATAATAGATGCTTCTCATCCTTTTTATGAAGATCAGTTAAAAGTTGTTGATGAAACATTAAAGGAATTTGGAAGTAAAGACAAGCAGGTAATTAAAATATTTAATAAGATCGATCTGATAAGTGATAAAACCAAAATCGATTTTATTCGTAATTCGCATAAAGACTGCCTGATGATTTCAGCTAAACGAGGAATTAATATTTCACTGTTAAAAACAAAGCTGAATGAAATTGTTGAAAATTCTTTTGTCAGTGAAAAAGTTGTGCTTGGTTTAACCGAATCTAAAAAAGTATCTCAGATACATTCGCTGGCTGAAGTTCTTGAAACAAAATATGATGAAGATGGGATAAAAATCCATTATAAAACAAGTAAACAAAATGCAGATAAATTAAAGAAGATAATCTATGGCACGTAAAAAACTCATTGTTGATGGTAAATCACTAACTCTGGATAAAATAAAATTTTTTCTTAATGAAAATCCAATTGTAACTCTTTCAAATGATTCAAAGAAAAAAGTAATTAAAGCACGCAGGCTGATTGATAAATGGGTTGATGAAGGCAAAGTAATTTACGGAGTTACTACCGGCTTTGGTGAATTTGCAAATGTTAAAATCTCCCAAAAAGATATTGCGAAACTTCAGGAAAATCTGATTGTATCTCACTCGACCGGAGTGGGCGATCCGCTTCCGGCATTTATTGTTAAAATAATGATGCTGCTTCGTGTTAATGCACTTGCAGGCGGGCATTCTGGAATCCGATTGGAAACTCTTGAACTTTTAATTGCAATGATTAATAACAACATAATTCCTGTTATCCCATCACAAGGTTCAGTTGGATCAAGCGGCGATCTTGCACCTTTATCCCATCTTGTTCTTGCTATGATCGGAAAAGAAGAAGCTCAGATTTATAAAGATGTAATGAAAGATGATCAGCATAAAATAAAAATATTAAAATCTTCTGCTGCACTTAAAAAGTTCGGATTAAAACCTGTTAAGCTTGGGGCGAAAGAAGGTTTAGCCCTAATTAATGGTACTCAAATGATGACAGCATTTGCTTCTTACATCTGTATTGAAGCATTACAATTAAAGATGATTGCAGATATTGCCGGTGCACTTTCACATGAAACTTTACGCGGAACTGACAATGCTTTTGATTTGCGGATACATAAGCTAAGACCATTTCCCGGGCAAATTACTGCTGCAAAAAACCTGCTTGCTATGATTCAGGAAAGTGAAATCCGCGAATCACATCGCTTTAATGATCCCCGGGTTCAGGATTCATACTCAATTCGCTGCATTCCCCAGATTCACGGTGCTTCAAGAGATTCGATTGATTATGTTTGTTCGCGAGTTGAGATTGAACTTAATTCTGTCAATGATAATCCATTAATTTTTCCTGATGATGAAGCTCATCTCGAAGGTGGAAATTTTCACGGACAGCCAATGGCGCTTGCTTTGGATTTTTTGGCAATCGCACTTTCTGAATATGCAAATGTTTCGGAGCGAAGAACTGAAAGAATGTTAAACGGTTCGTTAAGCAGTCTGCCAAGATTTCTTACAAAGAACGGCGGACTTAATTCCGGTTTAATGATTGCCCAATACACCGCAGCTTCACTTGTTTCAGAAAATAAAGTTCTTGCTCATCCTGCAAGTGTGGATTCAATTCCAACTTCAGCAAATCAGGAAGATCATAATTCTATGGGATCAATCTCTGCAAGAAAATGTTTTCAGATATTGAAAAATGTTCAATCAGTTTTTGCAATTGAAATTCTAACAGCTTGTCAGGGTTTGGAATTCCATAAACCGATGAAATATGGAAAAGGGACAGAGGCTGTTTATAAACTTGTAAGAAAATCCGTTCCGCCGATTTTAAATGATAGAGTTATTTATAAGGATATTGAAAGAATAAGAGAGTTAATTTTTAATACCGGCTTCTTAAAAGAAATTAAAAAAGTTGTTGAATTAAATTGATCAAAGGATATGATTAATGAAAACATTTTTATTAACATTTGAACACGGTCCTAATTATCAATCAGAAAAAAGTTTTCACGACCAGCAAAATTGGGAAAATCATTCGCGATTTGCAGACAAACTTTTTCTTCAGCATAAAGTAACAATGTGCGGCGCTCTGAAAAATGAATCAAAAGTTATTGCGATTGCCAATGGTAAAAATGAAAGCTCGATCCGAAATTTATTTAAAGATGATCCTTTCTTAAAAAATGGTGTACTGATTCTGACTCATGTTGATGAGTGGGAGCTTTATCTGAATCCTGAACATGTTGATGAATAAGAATACAGATAGAATCGATATTAATGTTATAGGAACAATGTCCGGTACTTCATTGGATGGATTGGATATTTGTTTTGTGAATTTTTCTTTGATAGAAGATAAATGGAATTATAAAATCCACATAGCTGAAACGATTGAATATGATAACTACATAAAAGAAAAATTATTAAATGCTCACTTGATGGATGCATTATCATTTTCAAAACTTCACTTTGATTACGGTAAATATCTGGGCAAAAAGATAAAGGGATTTATTGATAAACATTCAATTGAACCAAAATTTATCTCCTCTCATGGGCAGACTGTTTTCCATCAACCGGAATCGGGATTTACAACACAGATCGGGAAAGGTGCTTGTATTGCTGCGGAAACAGGTATAGATACAATTTGTGATTTCCGTTCAACCGATGTTGCACTAAGAGGTAACGGAGCTCCGCTGGTGCCGATTGGTGATAGATATCTTTTTTCAGAATATGATTATTGTCTGAACCTTGGCGGTTTCTCTAATATTTCTTTTGAAGTAAATAATAAGCGGATTGCTTATGATATCTGTCCGGTAAATTTCATTTTGAATTATTATATAAAGCAAAAAGGGAAAGAGTTTGATAAAGACGGCGAGACAGCAAAAAGCGGTAAAATAAATTCTGAATTGCTGAAAGCTTTGAACTTGGTTTCATATTATTCAAAGTCAGGACCCAAATCTCTGGGCAGGGAGGATGTTGAGAAAGAATTTTTCCCTTTAATTGATTCTTATGATTTATCAGTTGAAGATATACTCAGCACATATTGTGAACATATTGCTTTTCAGATTGGGAGAGAGATTAAGCAAGGAAAAGTTTTAGTTACTGGCGGCGGGGCATATAATAAATTTCTGATCGAACGGATGCAAAATACTGCTCCACATTGTAAATATTATTTACCTGATGAGCAAACCATTAATTTCAAAGAAGCGTTGATCTTTGCATTTCTCGGAGTATTGTACAGTTACAACTTAATAAACTGTTTATCGTCAGTAACAGGTGCTGAATTGGATTCGATATCCG
Source organism: Ignavibacteriota bacterium (assembly GCA_013285425.1). GTDB lineage: Bacteria > Bacteroidota > Ignavibacteria > Ignavibacteriales > Ignavibacteriaceae > IGN3. Next base: position 2,473,812 of record CP053447.1, on the reverse strand, counting down.
GTGCACTATATAAAGCAGTATAAATACTTTTTTATTTGAACACTGATATAGCAGATTAAACTGATTATTAAAAAATTATCCAACCTCAGTAGAAGTATTTTATTACACTCAAAGGATTAAAACCTGTAAAAGTCTTTATCTGTTTTACAAGTGTGATTTCCTTTTGGGATCTATTTTCAAGTCAGTGTGTAACTAATCCTGATATTATCCGATTGAAAAATCCTGTAAATATTTCTCACTTCTTATCGCTAAATTTGATCATCAAAATTTTATTATTTGGAGTAATCATGTCAATCATTCTTGATGGGTCAAATTTAACCGTTGAAAAATTAGTCCGCATAGCCAGACACAAAGAGCAAGTTGAACTTAGTAAAGATTCAATTGAAAGAATAAAAACCTGCCGTGCAATGCTTGAAGAAAAAATTCAGGCTCATGAAATAATGTATGGAGTTAATACTGGCATAGGAGAATTTTCTGAAGTTGTGTTGAATGATGAACAGGTAAAAGATTTTCAAAAATATCTTATCTATAATCATTCGGCTGGTATAGGTGAGCCAATGCCGATTGAATATGTTCGAGGAGCTATTGCCGGAAGAATAAATGTTCATGCTCACGGCAACTCTGGCTGCAGACCTGAAATCACATTAACACTTATTGAAATGCTGAACAAAGACTGCATTCCGGTTGTATGTCAAAAAGGTTCTGTTGGAGCATGCGGTGATTTAGCTCCGATGTCGCAAATAGCTTTGCTGATGATGGGTGAAGGTGAAGCATTTTACAAGGGAGAAAGACTTACCGGTAAAGCTGCGTTTGAAAAATCCGGAATTAAAGTACCCGGTTTACAGGCTCGGGATGGGCTTGCAACAATCAATGGTTCAAATTTTATTACTGCAATAAGCGCATTACAGTTGTATGATATAAATCGCTGGTTAAAACAAGCTGAGATAGCTGCTGCAATGTCATTGGAGGCTCTTCTCGCAAATATGAAACCTTATGATGTAAGACTGCATAAGTTAAGAGGATTTTCAGGAGCAGTCCGAAGTTCTCAGTCAATAAAAAAATGTATTGAAGGCAGTGATCTTCTTACAGGTAAACTTAAAAGTAAAGTTCAGGATGCATACTCGATGCGTTCAACTCCGCAAGTAATTGGTGCCGCGCACGATGCCCTTGCTTATGCAAAATCACAAGTTGAGATTGAACTTAATGGTGTTGGTGATAATCCGATTTTTATTCCTGAAGATAAAATTACTTTAACAGGTGCAAACTTTCAGGGAACTCCTGTTTCTCTTCCGATGGATATGATAAGTGCAGCCGTTACAATGGTAAGCGTGCTGTCTGAAAGAAGAATGAACAGACTTAACAACCCTGCATTAAGTGTAGGGCTTCCGGCTTTTTTAACAAAGGGCGCAGGAATGTTCTCCGGTTTGATGCTAAGTCAATATACTGCTGATACATTAATTGTTGAACAAAGAATTTTATCAACGCCTGCTTCGGTTCAATCTATTCCTGCTGCTGCTGATCAGGAAGATTTTGTTTCTATGGGAATGAATACTGCAATTAAGAATGCTCAGATTCTTGATAATGCTTATGGTATATTGGGTATTGAATTTATGGCTGCTGCACAGGCACTTGATTTCCGTGAACATCAAACAGGTAAGGGCGTCGCAAAAGCTAAAGAAGTAATTCGTAGGCATGTTGATTTCCTTGATATTGATCGTCCGCTTTATCCTGATCATAATAAGATGAAAGAACTTGTAAGGTCCTGCGAGATACTTGAAGAAGTTGAAAAAACAGTTGGGGGTTTGGAATAGATTATAGAACACGGATGACACTGATTACGCTGGTTTTCACAGATTTGATCTGCGTTAATCCGTTTAATCCGTGTTATCCGTGTTCCATTGCAATTTAAAGATTTTAGGAATATAAGATGGAAATAATTTATCTGACAGTTGGTTTAGTAATCGGGTTCGTAATTGCTTTTCTCTTTTTCAAGAGTAAAAAGACAGTTTCAATCGATGAAGTAAACAAGCTTAACGAGCAGATCAACTCGCTAAAGATTGAAGCTGGGAAACTTGCTGAAAGAATTAAACTATTTGAAGAGGACAAATCTGCCCTTCAAGCTGATCTGAAAAATGAAAGAGAAAAATCTGAAAAATTAACCTCGGAGAATTCTTCGATTAAATCCGATTATGCTAATCTTCAGACAAAACTTTCAGAACAAAAAAATGAAATAGAAAACCTGCAGGAAAAATTTACAAAGGAATTTGAAAATCTTGCCAACAGAATATTTGAAGAAAAAGGGAATAAGTTTTCTGAACAGAACAAAGAAAAGCTGGGTGAGATATTAAATCCGTTAAAAGAAAAAATTTCTGAGTTTGAAAGGAAAGTTGAAGAGACAAATAAAGAGAGCATTAAAGGTCACGCTTCTTTAAAAGAACAGCTTCAAATGCTCAAAGAAATGAATCTACAGATTACACAAGAAGCAAAAAATTTAACCACTGCATTAAAAGGACAAAGTAAAACTCAGGGTAATTGGGGCGAATTTATTCTTGAAAGCATACTCGAAAAATCAGGACTTGTAAAAGGAAGAGAATATGTTGTTCAGGAAAGTCTAACAACAGAGTCAGGTAAAAGACTGCAGCCTGATGTTATTATTAATCTTCCGGAAAATAAAAGCATCATCATCGATTCCAAGGTATCGCTTGTTGGATATGAAAAATTTATTTCAGAAGAAGATGAACATCAGAAACAGTTTGGATTAAAAGAGCACATTAATTCTATCCGTGCACACATAAAAAACTTAAGCGGAAAGAATTATCAAAATCTTTATCAGCTTGAAAGTCTGGATTTTGTTTTAATGTTTATGCCGATTGAACCGGCTTTTGCAATTGCTGTTCAATCCGATCCTTCAATTTTTACGGATGCATTTGAGCAGAACATTGTAATTGTAAGTCCATCTACTTTACTTGCTACACTTAGAACAATCTCAAGTATCTGGCGGCAGGAAAATCAAAACAGAAATGCTCTTGAGATCGCAAGACAAAGCGGTGAGATGCTTGATAAGTTTACTGCTTTTGTTGATGATCTTATTTCTGTTGGTAAAGGATTAATTTCTGCAAAAGATAATTATGATAAGGCAATGAACAAGCTTACAGATGGAAGAGGAAATCTTATTAGCCGTTCTGAGAAAATTAAAAAGCTTGGAGCAAAAGCAAGTAAAACCTTACCACCGGCAATTCTTAATCGTGCTGAAATTGATGATGATAATTTATTGGAGAATGAATGATCGTTTTTCCCGTAAAATCATCTGAAGAATTTGAACGATACAACGAGTCGAGAATGAGAATTCTTCGCACACTTTAGTTAGAAGTACGCTGCGCTTTTTGATGAAGAATACAATAAAACGCAGATGATGCGGATTTAACGGATCAACATAGATCAGAAAAATCCTGATAACTATCCCGTTATTTCCGTTGTCCCATTTTAACTATCTCATCAAACTCTTCTTTTTTTACAGGCATAACTGATAGCCGGTTTCCACGTGCAACCAATTGCATCTTTTTTAATTTTGGATTTGATTTTATTTCCTGAAGTGTAACAGGAGTTTTAAACTCTTTGACAAATTTTATATCAATCATAAACCAGACCGGATTTTTTGGATCAGCTTTAATGTCGTAATGATGACTATCAATATCGAACTGTGTATGATCAGGATAACCCTCCTTTACAACTTTACAAATTCCCATTACTGCAAGCGGGTCAGCGTTGCTATGATAGAACAAAACCTGATCACCTTTTTTCATTTCATCACGCAAATAATTTCTTGCCTGATAATTCCTTACACCATCCCAAAAAGTTGTTTGATCTTTACAGCCCTTTAGATCTTCAAAAGAAAAAACTTCCGGTTCAGATTTCACTAGCCAGTATTTCATTTTTATACCCAAGATTAATTCTATTCTATTAATTTCTATAAATAAAATAGTGAGGTAAGCACTTTAAGTCAATTGCTCAGATATTAATCAATGCTTTGTCAGGTTATTTTTTTGATTTATTCGGTTTCATTTTATAAGTTGGGAACACAATTCTAACAAAATCTATTTGATTAACCTTTGTAAGGAGTCAGGTATGAAGAATCTTTTAATATTCCTTTTCGTTTTAATCTCACTTAGTTTAACAGCGTTTGCCCAAGACTTTAATTGGGTGTGGCAAAATCCAAAACCCAGCGGAGCAGATCAAAATGATGCGGTAGTTCTTTCACTAAATAAATTTATGTTGTTTGGTAATGGAAGTGCTGTAACAACATCTACTGATGCAGGCATTACCTGGTCTGTTTCTTATATAGATTCGCAGGCACGTAACATACAGGCTGCAAGATTCATTGATCAGAATACGGGATATGTAGTTGGTTCCGGTGGACTGATTATGAAAACAACCGATGGCGGAGACAATTGGGAGCAGCAAAATTCCGGAGTTACAGTTACGTTATATGATGTTGATTTTATAAATGCTGATACTGGTTTTGCTGTTGGTACTGGGGGTAATATTCTAAAGACAACTAATGGCGGGAATAATTGGTCGGTTTCGGCTTACGGTACTACTACGATATATAAAATTCATTTTGTAAACGATACATTAATCTTTTTAGGCTCTGCATCAGCAACAACAGGAATATTAATCCGCTCAACTAATGGCGGGGCGAGTTGGAATAACATTTCCTCAGGGATTTCTGGTCTTAATGGTACGGTTCGCGGACTATATTTCCTGAATGAAAATACAGGTTGGATTTCTAACAGTACCGGAAAAATTTATAAAACTACCGATGGTGGAAATTCTGGTGGAATTGTTTACGATATCGGTTCAACAACTACTTCTGTTTATTCAGTTAAATTCGTTGATGCTGATAATGGTTATGCAGTTACAACTTTGGGAAGAGTACTCCAAACCACAAATGGAGGAACTAACTGGGTTCTGACTCAAACCCCGGCTTCAGTAAATTTGTTTAGCCTTGCTATATTAGGTGTTAGTACTGATGCAGCTACACCTGTATTGATTGGCGGAGATATAGGTACCATAATTGTATCACAAGATAATGGAGTAAGTTGGCAGTTAAAAAGTGAATCAGCTGCAAATAATATTTTGCAAAGAGTCAGCTTTCCGGATCAGTCAGTTGGTTTTGCTGTTGGCGGAAGTATTACATCGGGAAATTCATACGGTGATATTTTGAGAACCACTGATGGAGGTGCTGTCTGGTCCAAGCTTTCTTTAAATCCGGGATACAGAACTTATTCTGTTTTCTTTTTAAATGAAAATGTTGGATATGTTGGTGCAGTTGGTCCCAGTGGTGTTTATAAAACTACAAACGGAGGAGATGACTGGAATCAACTTAATACGGGAACAGGTGTTGCAACAAGTAATATTTATGACATAAAATTTTATGATGAAAATCTTGGTTTTGCATTGTATAGCAGCGGGCAGGTTGCAAGAACAACAGACGGAGGCGCTAGCTGGGCATCAGTATCTGCCGGATGGGGAAGTGCGGCGGGATATGAAATCTTTATCGTTAATTCTTCAGTAATCTATCTTTGCGGAGGCGGAAACAGAGTAAGTAAATCTACAAATGGCGGTGCATCATTTAATCAAATCACTACACTTGGAACAACAACATTATATTCAATGCATTTCTTTGATGCCGATAACGGATTCATTTCAGGAAGCTCAGGAAAATTATTTAAAACAACAAATGGCGGAAGCAGTTTCACTGAAATACAAATGCCAACCTCATTAGCACTTTATACAATAAGATTTGCAGGTAATGAATATGGTTACATAGGCGGTGATGGTGGAGTTTTTTATTACACTACTGATGGTGGTGATAACTGGATTAGCAATCAGTTGTACCTTGGTTCATCACAAACAATAAGAGATATCAGAATAAATGGTCCGTATCTATGGCTTGTAGGTACAGATGGTTTAATAATGAGAGGATTAGAACTTTCAATTCCAGTTGAGTTAACTTCATTTACAGCAAATGTGGTTGATAATTCAGTTATACTAAACTGGTCAACAGCAACCGAGACGAATAATTCAGGATTTGCTGTTGAACGGATGCAATCAGAATCTAATTGGCAGGAGATTGGTTTTGTTCCGGGTTCCGGAACAATAACAGAGATCAGAACATATTCATATACAGATGAAGGACTTACTTCAGGAAAATATTTGTACCGGATTAAGCAAATAGATTATGACGGCAGCATAGAATACTCAAATGTTATAGAAGCAGAAGTAAAGATACCTGATAAATATTCATTAGATCAGAATTATCCGAATCCATTCAATCCGTCAACAACAATAAATTATTCTATATCTTCATCAGGTAATGTTGAACTGATAATCTTCAACAGCATAGGTGAAAGAATAGGAGTGCTGGTAAACGAGATACAGCAGCCCGGAAGATATAGTGTAAACTTTGATGCGGGCAATTTATCGAGTGGAGTATATTTTTATAAAATAGTATCAGGAGATTTTGTATCAGTAAAGAAGATGTTGCTGCTCAGATAAGATTTACTCTTAATTTTCTGTTAAAGTAATTCTATACAATATTAAGAATGAAAGACGGTGATATCTTTAAGAATGAAATAAAATAAGTCCACTTTGTAAAGGCGGGTATTAAAGCCCGCCGTATTTATTGTTATTTATTCTTAATAGGATTATGTTTGCAATAACTGAGCATAACAATCTTTTTAATATTATTCAACTGGTAACTTATAGAAATAAGAAACCTTAGGTTAAACTATCTTTAAACACATTCAGGAGGCGCTATGAAAAAACTACTACTGGTATTCTTTTTTTTATCAACTTTCATCTACACTCAAAATGATGTCGAAATTAGAGTTATGGATGCAAGACCAACCTCTGGTCAAATAGAATGGGCTTTTGATAAAACGATTCTTAATAATGAACCTGTTGGCAATTTTTCGGGAGTTCAGAAATCAGATGGGTCCATCTTTGTAGCAGTTAATGATACTCTTTCAACTGCAAATCTTGGGCTGGTTGTTTTCACCTCTACTGACGGAGGTGATACCTGGAATATTTTTCCTCAAGGGATAAATTACAGAGGTAATTATTCGAAAATTAAAATGTTCCGAAGCGGACTTGATTCAATTTATTGTTCTTTCCAGATTGGAACCAGCATTTATGTATGGAATCCATTAAGTGGAAATCTTGGTCAGCTTTTTACCGGCAATTACCGCACTTATGATATGGTAGCTTCTTCTACGGGCAATTTATATGTTTTTGCTGATTCACTTCCAAATAATTCAATTGTAAGATATGGTTCTATAACAGGTGGAAAAACCTGGATGTCAAGAGGATTGATTACTAATAGCGGGGCAATGCCAAGAGTATCTATGTCAGGAACAGGCGATACTCTGTTTCTGAATTATTATGGTCCGGTCAATATAGATACTGCAACATCTGTTGTCAGGCAAGCCAGATACCGGGAAACAGCCCCTGGTATTCTTTCTTCAGCAGGGTTTATTGATGTTATTACAGACGCAGGTTATAAAAAAGAAGTAAAAACTGTATCCGGCAATGGCGAATCTTGGGTCTTCTATACTTTAGGTCCCGATAGTTCAAGAAATATTTGGGCAAGAAAAAGTATAAATAATGGTGCAGCTTATGATCCGCCAATGTTAGTCGCTGGAAATCCCAATACAGATGAATACTCTTTTGATGCGGTGTTTTATCCGGGTTCCGGCGCAGTTGACTTTGGAATTGTTTATTACTCTGATAGTTTACAGGTCGGGCAGGGTTCAAATGCAACAGATATAATTTATTTTAAATCTGTTTCACATGGCTCATCAACATTCTCTGCACCTGTGCATGTTAGTGATAATCCGCCGGAATACTCACAATTTTATTCAACTTCAATTATATCATTACAATTTTCGGGTGCAGATGTAGCAGCATTATGGGTTGGCAATGATGGTTCTAAAAAATTATTCTTTGATAAACTTTCTGCTATAATTCCAGTTGAGCTAACTTCATTTACAGCAAATGTAGTTGATAATTCAGTTATACTAAACTGGTCAACAGCAACCGAGACGAATAATTCAGGATTTGCTGTTGAACGGATGCAATCAGAATCTAATTGGCAGGAGATAGGTTTTGTTCCGGGTTCCGGAACAATAACAGAGATCAGAACATATTCATATACAGATGAAGGACTTACTTCAGGAAAATATTTGTACCGGATTAAGCAAATAGATTATGACGGCAGTATAGAATACTCAAATGTTATAGAAGCAGAAGTAAAGATACCTGATAAATATTCATTAGATCAGAATTATCCGAATCCATTCAATCCATCAACAACAATAAATTATTCTATATCTTCATCAGGTAATGTTGAACTGATAATCTTCAACAGTATAGGTGAAAGAATAGGAGTGCTGGTAAACGAGATACAGCAGCCCGGAAGATATAGTGTAAACTTTGATGCGGGCAATTTATCGAGTGGAGTATATTTTTATAAAATAGTATCAGGAGATTTTGTATCAGTAAAGAAGATGTTGCTGCTCAGATAAGATTTACTCTTAATTTTCTGTTAAAGTAATTCTATACAATATTAAGAATGAAAGACGGTGATATCTTTAAGAATGAAATAGAATAAGTCCACTTTATAAAGGCGGGTATTAAAGCCCGCCTTTTTTATTTTAATACTGTTATTTATGACTGTATTTCTGATTGAGAGAACTTATATTTGCAGTCAATCGAAGTATTATTCATAATAAAATGAAAATTTTTCTCTTAATATTATTTATAAGTTCAAATCTTTTATGCTTGCATGCTCAAAGCAAGGATGGTTTTCAAATTGCACGGGTTAAATACAGCGGCGGCGGTGATTGGTATAACGATCCTTCAGCGGAAGTTAACTTATTAAAATTTGTTAAAGCAAATACAAATATTAAAGTTAAAGCAGAATATAAGTTTGTTGATATTGCTTCAGATGAAATATTTTCTTATCCTTTTTTATTTATAACCGGACACGGAAATATTGTACTGTCAAATGAAGAAGTCAAAAGGTTAAGAACTTATCTGGAAAACGGCGGATTTCTTTATATTGATGATGACTATGGCTTAGATAAACCTATAAGAAGAGAAATGAAAAAAGTATTTCCGCAAAATGACTTTATTGAGATTCCTTTTTCACATAAAATATTTAACATCTTTTATAAATTTGAAAACGGAACTCCGAAAACTCATGAACATGATAAAAAACCGCCTCAGTCTTTCGGAATATTTTTAGGAGATCGAATGGTTGTGTTTTATACTTATGAATCAAATCCAAGTGACGGCTGGACTGATCCTGAAGTGCATAACGATCCGCCTGAAAAAAGAGAAGAGGCTCTTAAGTTCGGGACTAATATAATTATTTATGCTTTAAGCAGATAAATGAATAAATTTTTTTACAAAGAAATAATTGCAAAGCTTGAATCCTTAATCAGGAAGGAATATGTGGAATTAATTCTGCGGGGATTAATTCTTTCGCTGATTATTGGTATTACGGTTTTTTTACTGTTTGGTTTTTTTGAGCTTGCAGCATATTCAAAATCTATTGTCAGAACAGTTTTATTTTTTGTTTTTCTTGTAGTAGTCTTAGCTTCAATTGTTTATTTGATATTACTTCCGCTGCTTAAATACTTTAATGTTTTCGGTAGCAGGAATTATCAGTTATCTGCATTTACAGTAGGAAAATTCTTTCCTGAAATAAAGGATGATCTGTTAAACGCTATTCAGCTTGTATCAGCAGAAAAATCTGAATCATACTATTCTTCTGCATTATTGGATGCTGCCTTCAAAAATGTTTACGAACGATCTAAACCGATTAAATTTGAATCGATAGTTAATTTCAGTAGAGTTAAAAAATTATTAAGAAGTTTCATTGTTCTTTTTTTTATTTCAGTTTTATCTTTTGCGTTAATTCCAGAATTGCGGGCAGCATCGAATAGATTATTGAATTTCCGGCAGGAGTTTATTCCTCCCGCTAAATTTTATTTTGAAATCTTTCCCGGTAATACAGAAATTACAAAGGGCGGTGGTGTTGATATTATAATTAAAATAAAAGGCGAAATCCCAAAGAAAGTTTTTTTGTTAACGCGCGAAGAGGAACAGACAAATTTTAATGAACACGAATTAAAAATTGATTCAACCGGTAATTATAATTTCAGTATTCAGCAATTAAGATCATCGTTATTCTATTTTGCAAAAGCAGAAGATATTTCAAGTGAAGAATATCAGATTAAAGTTATTGACCATCCTGTCATAAGGTCTTTAGATGTTAAAGTAATATCGCCGGCATATTCTGGCATTCCGATCTCACAGCAAAAAGATAACGGTAATATTTCTGCACTAATAGGAAGCACAGTCCAGATAAGTTTGCTTTCTAATAAAGAATTAAAATCAGCCGTAATTGAATTTGAGGACTCAGCCAAAATAAAACTTAATTCAGAAAATAATTTTGTTAAAGGCTCTTTCAGGATTCATAAAGATAATTCATATATAATTACAGTTACTGATCTTTACGACAATGATAATCTGCAGCCTGTCAGATACTTTATCAAAGCGATGTATGATTCAGACCCTGCCATAGAAATGGTTTATCCGAAACAGGATTTAAATCTTGCTAATGATAATCGTGTTCCGGTGGAAGTAAAAATTAATGATGACTATGGCTTTTCCAGACTTACTCTTAACTACAGACTTTCTGCATCAAGATATGAATCTCCACAGGAAAATTTTTCGGCTATTGAAATTAATTTTGATAAAAAAGTAAAAGAACAGATAATTGATTATATCTGGAATCTTACAAAATTAAGTCCGGGTGTAAATGATATTTTTTCATTTTATCTGGAGATTTTTGATAATGATAATATAAGCGGACCAAAATCAGCAAAGACTCAGATAATTAATGTCAGAGTTCCTTCGCTTGATGAGATTCTTGCAAATGCAGATAAAACTCAGGATAATATTCAGGATGAGATGCAGAAGACATTAGAAGAAGCTGAAAAACTTAAAAGGGAACTTGAAAAAATTGATAGTGATCTCAAAAAGAATGATCAAAAGCTAACCTGGGAAGAAAAAGAAAAAATTGAACAGGCACTTGATAAATTTGAAAAACTTCAGGAAAAAATTGAAAGCACAAGTGAACAGCTAAAACAGATGCAAAACGAACTTCAGCAGAACAATTTACTTTCTCAGGAAACACTTGAAAAGTATCTGGAACTTCAAAAGCTTATGGATGAAATGACAAGTGATGAGTTTAAGAAGGCAATGGAGAAAATGCAGGAAGCATTACAAAAGATGAATCGTAATCAGACGCAGGATGCAATGAATCAGATGAAAATGGATGAAGAGAAGTTTAAGAAAAGTATCGAACGGACGATGAATCTGCTGAAGAGAATCCAGATTGAACAGAAGATGGATGAGATGATCAAAAGAACCGAGAATATTGAACAAAAACAGAATGAATTAAATGAACAAACAAAACAAAATGATCAGAATAATCAGAAACAGTCTGATCAGTTGAGTAAGAAACAAGATGAAATAACTAAAGAACTTGAACGGCTGCAGGAAAAGATGCAAGAACTTGCCGGGAAGATGAGTGATTTGAAAGATATGCCAAACGAAGAAATGAAAAAACTTCAGGAGGAAATGGATGCACAGAAGAATGAAGAATTATCAGGTGAAACCTCAAAAGATTTAAAACAAAATCAAATGCAGAAGGCTCAAAAAAATCAGCAGCAGTTATCTGAAAATATGAAACAGATGAAGCAAAGTATGCAGCAAATGCAGCAGATGATGCAGCAGGAAAATCAAATGCAGACTTTTACCGATATGATGCGCATTCTTGATAATATTTTATCTTTATCAAAACAACAGGAAGAACTAAAAGATAAATTACAAAGGGTTGATCCCAACTCTTCACAGTTTGAACAGAACATTCAAAAGCAGAATGATTTAAGTAAAAATTTAAATAAACTGCTTGAACAAATGTCTGAACTTTCTCAAAAGACTTTTGCAATAACACCGGAAATGGGAAAAGCACTTGGCAATACAAAACAAAAAATGAATCAGTCGATACAGGCAATGCAAAACAGAAACGGAAGTATGGCTACGCTTTCACAGGGCGAGGCAATGATGCATCTGAATGAAGCGGCTATGATGATGAAAAGCTCTCTTGAGTCGATGATGCAGGGAGGAAGCGGCGGCGGTGGAATGATGTCACTAATGCAGCAGCTTCAAAAAATGTCAGGGCAGCAAATGGATTTGAATAATATGACTCAGATGCTGCAGCAGATGCAGCAAGGACAATTATCACCGGAACAGCAGGAACAGATGCAGCGCTTAGCTCAGCAGCAGCAGTTGATTCAGAAATCACTGGAACAGTTAAATAAAGAAGCAAAACAAAGCGGTGAATCAAAAAAGATTCCTGCAGATCTGGAAAACATTGTTAATCAGATGAAAGAAGTAGTAACTGATATGAATACTGAAAGACTTACTGATGACCTTATTCAGAAACAGGAAAGGATCCTTTCAAAACTTTTAGATGCACAAATATCTATTAACGAAAGAGATTATGAAAAAGAAAGAAAATCGGAAACAGGATCAAATTTTACAAGAAACAGTCCTGCAGAATTAAATCTTAAAAAAGAAACTCAAAAAGATAAATTGAGAGATGAACTGAACAACGCTGTTCGTGAAGGTTATAATTCAGATTATGAACAAATGATAAGAAAATATTTTGAAGTTTTGCAGCAGCAATTAACAGGTAATTAGCTTAATATTATTTTTACTTTATGAACCTACATTGATTTACACATCAAAACCTGCTATTTTATCCACCAATAATCATTAAACTTTTCAATTAACTTAGTTTTTAATGTTAGGCGAGCAGAAAGAAAATACAATTCATAAATCATTAATGCTTACAGATTATAAACAACTGGAGAAACTTGGTGATTGGAAGGAGTTATTTGAGAGCCTTGTAGATATTTCCCGCGATCTGATGTTTATCCTTAATGAAAATGGTGAAATTATTTTTGTAAATACTTTCGGAGCCTCTGAACTTGAATATCATCAGGATGAGCTAATCGGCAAACATTTATTAGACTTAATCGAACCCTCAAATCAATTATTGGTCAACTCATCTATTTCGATGGCAATAAAGAATGAATACACTCTTTTTGAATCCTTTATTGTTGATAAATATGAGAATTCCCACAAATATCAGTTTTCTATTAGAGCAGTTAGAAAAAATAATAAGATTATCGGTCTGTTAGGCATTGCAAAAAATGTTACTTATTTGAGAAAACTCGAGAGTGAATTAAATAATTTAAAACCAAAACTTATTGAGGCAAACCGGCTTATCTCTCTTGAAAGGACAAGGTCGATTAATCAGAAGATGATGCTGGAAGAACTTAACAATATGAAAAGTGAATTCGTCTCAAATATTTCTCACGAGTTACGTACTCCCATAGCATCAATAGTTGGGTTCTCAGAAACCATCGCTTCAGATCCTAATATGCCTGAAGAAATGAAACAGGAGTTTAATCTTATCATCCTAAATGAAGGTAAGAGGCTTGCCAAACTTATCAATGATGTACTTGATATTTCACGAATGGAAACCGGCAGAATGATTCTGACTAAAAGTAAGGTTAATCTTGCCAAGTTACTTAAGGCAGTTATCACGAACGAAAAGGGTCCGGCAGAAGAAAAAGGATTAATAATTACACTTGAAACACCGCCTGAAGAAATAATAGCAGAAATTGACGAAGAAAGATTTAGTCAGGCATTAAATGCATTAATGGAAAATGCAATTAAATTTACATCGAAAAACGGGCGTATTAAAGTATTATTAAATAATCTTTACCGCGAAGTTGAGATAATTATTTCCGATACCGGCATTGGGATTCCTGAAAAAGATTTGCCGTATTTATTTCAGAAGTTTTATCGCGTAAACAGACCGGATTCTGATTTACCGGGTGCGGGGATGGGATTGGTTTTTGTAAAACAAATTGTAGATTTGCACAAAGGATTAATCAATATTCAGAGCGAACCTAATAAAGGCACTACAATATTGATTAAATTATTAAAGAACTATAGAGATTAGAAACTTAAGGAAGATTGAATTGGAAAAATTGATCTTTATTGTAGATGATGAACAAGCCATTTCGAAACTGCTCAGCTATTGGGCTAAAGATAAATGGAGATATCAGGTCGAAACTTTTGCAAATGCTGAAGATGCACTGAAAAACTTATCTAAAAAACCAGATGCTGTGCTTTTGGATATTATGTTACCCGGTATGGATGGGATTGAAACACTTAAACGCATTAAACAATTTGATGAAAATATGCCGGTGATAATGCTGTCAGCTCAGGGTAGTATAGAAGTTGCAGTTGAATCACTTAGATTTGGTGCATTCGATTATTTTACCAAACCCATCGATCAGCAGAAGCTTGAACTTGCAATTAAAAATGCTATTAGAAACTATGACCTGACACGTGAATTACAGAACTTAAAAGAAAATGTTAAGAAAGAATACAGCTTTGATAACATCATTTCTTCTGATGGTAAAATGCAGGATGTATTCAAATTAGTAACAAAAGTTTTACATAATGATATTACCGTACTGATATACGGTGAAAGCGGAACGGGTAAAGAACTTATTGCCCGTGCAATTCATTATAACGGTGAAAGAAAAGATAAACCATTTGTAGTTGTTAATTGTGCTTCAATTCCAAGAGAACTTTTGGAAAGCGAGTTATTCGGACATGAAAAAGGTTCCTTTACCGGTGCTCATCAAAGAAAACTTGGTAAGTTTGAAATTGCCAAAGGCGGAACAATCTTTCTTGATGAGGTCGGTGAGCTTGAGATGCTTTTGCAGGCTAAATTGTTAAGAGTGATTCAGCAAAAAGAATTTGAAAGAGTTGGCGGAACAGAGTTAATTAAAACCGATGTAAGAATTATTTCTGCTACAAACCGCGATCTTAAAAAAGCTGTTGAAAATAAAGAGTTCAGAGAAGATCTTTATTATAGATTGAATTCTTTCCCGATTTCAATTCCGCCTTTAAGATTTAGAAAGTCAGATATTCTTGTATTGGCAGAACATTTTATTCAAAAGTTCAGTCTCAAACTTCAAAAAAATGTAAAAGGATTTTCCAAGCGTGCGTTAAAACTTATTTATGAATATAACTGGCCCGGGAATGTGAGAGAAATGGAAAACACAATTGAGCGATGTATGATTATTACAGATAAGGATATGATAGATGTTGAAGATCTGCCGGCACATTTAAGAACTGGCGAAAGCTCCGGAAGCATTGAATACACAGGTCCGCTTTTCAGTGATGAAACTGTAATACCTTTTGAAAAATTAAAAGAAGAAGCAATAAGACACGCACTTAATATTACAAATGGCAACATAGTTGAAGCTGCCAAAAGATTACAATTGGGCAGAGCCACAATCTATAGATTAATGGACAAATACAAAATTGAAAACAGATCAACAGAATAGAGGGAAATAAAATGAAGTTTTTCAGGGAAGAAAAAGATAATGTTGTTGTAATTTCTGTAAATCTTAAAAGAGCAACACTTGTTGAAGCTGAGGAGTTTAAGCAAGTATTGGTTAATGATATACAAAGAGGCTTTAAACAAATCGTAGTGGATTTATCAAATTGCGAGTTTATTGACTCGACTTTTCTAGGAAGTCTGGTAGTATCATTAAAAAAGCTTACCGGTTTGGGCGGTGATTTAAGACTGGTAGGATTTCAGCCTGCTGTTCATTCAATGTTTGAGCTAACAAGAATGTACAGAGTATTTGAATCTTTTAAATCAGTTGATGAGGCTGTTCAGAGTTTTAAATAACTAATTAACAATTATGATTTTTCATCATCATTATAGTAATCTATGGCGGTATCAGAAAAACGATCTGTTTTAATTATTGATGATGATAAGACAATCAGAAAACTTATTACTCATCATCTGAAGCTTAATAATTTTATACCTTTCGAAGCTGAAAATTCTTATCAGGCTTTTGAAGTCCTGAAAAAAGAAAAAATTGATCTTGTACTTTCAGATGTAACTATGGAAGGGATGGATGGATTTGAGTTTTGTCAGAAGGTAAGAGAAAATGAAAACCACAGATTTCTTCCTTTTATCTTTGTAACTGCTAAAAACACTCTTGAAGATAAATCGAAAGCTGTTGAAGCAGGGGGTGATGATATTATTACAAAACCATTTGATGTTAATGAACTTATACTTAAAACTCAGGCTTTAATACGGCGTTCGGATATCTACAGAACTTATGGAATAAGACAAAGCCTGAAAGAATCATTTGATAAAACCACCCCGAAAATTTTATTTGTTGATGATGATCCCTCAATGTCCAGATTATTCAAATATAATCTTGAAAGAGCCGGATATGAGTGCGCAGTTGCTGATAGCGTTGATGATGCAATGGACTCAATCAAAAAGCAGATACCTGATATTATTGTTTCTGATATAATGATGCCTAAAACTGATGGCTTTCAATTTCGCAGAATGATTCTTAATGATCCCGTACTTAAAGATATTCCCTTTATCTTTTTAACCGCAAAAGGAACAGAAGAAGATATACTTGATGGCTATGATTTAGGTATTACTGATTATGTAGTAAAAACTGCCGGACCAAAACTTGTTGTCGCAAAGGTCTCAGCTATTATAAAAAGTCTTGGTAATGAAAGAAGAAAAATTATCTCGGAACTTCAGGAAGCAACAAGTTCACTTAGAACAAAAGTAGTACCTGATTCCCCTCCGGAATTTTCCGGCTTTTCAATCTCTCATTTTCATACTCCTTTCAAAGGGATACCAGGCGGCGATTTTTTAGATTACTATCAATTGGATGAAAATAATCTTGTAGTAATTCTTGGTGATGTAATGGGAAAAAAATGGGGAGCTTGGTATTTTGCTTATGCTTATGCTGGCTATATACGGAGTGCTTTAAGGGGAGTATTACAAAATACCAAGGGCTATTCACCCAGCGAGATTTTGCAGCAGGTTAATTCTACTGTTCATAATGATTCCAAGATTTCTGAAGTATTTGCTACACTCTCAATTCTTGTTTTGAATAGAGAAAACTATCAGATCAAGTATTCTGGAGCGGGCGATATTCCGTTGATATATAAAAATAATATCGGAGATGTGGTAAGAATTGTATCAAACGGATTGCTGCTGGGATTTGCTAAGAACGGAGAATACGAAGATAAAATAATCGATCTGAAACCCGGCGAGAAAGTTTTTCTGACTACTGATGGATTGATCGATTCACGGGCTCGGACCTCAGAAAGTTTTGGAGAGCACCGCCTGTATGAAATTATTAAAAATCTAAACGACGAAAAAGATCCGTTAAAAATTATTCACAAAAAATTTGATGAGTTTACTCAGGGTGAATATGATGATGATGTTAGTCTTATCTTAATTCAGATTAAGGATTAATTGCTTTCGGCAGATTGAAGTTTTTCTGTTTTATCAGCAATCTTCAACTGTTCGATAAACTCTCCGATATGTCCCTCTATAACAGTTGATAAATTATAAAGTGTTAATCCAATCCGGTGATCTGTAATTCTGTTTTGAGGAAAGTTATAAGTTCTGATTTTATCACTTCTGTCACCACTTCTTACCATTGATTTTCTTTGTGCTGAAATTTCAGCATTCTGTTTGCTTAATTCCAGATCGTATAATCTGGCTTTTAAAACTTTCAAAGCTTTTTGTCTGTTCTTTAATTGTGATCTTTCATCCTGACACTGCACAACAATTCCGGTTGGTATATGAGTCATCCTTACTGCGGTTTCAACCTTATTAACATTTTGTCCTCCCGCACCGCCAGACCTAAAAATATCAATCTTAACATCATTCATATTCAGATCAATCTCAACATCTTCAACTTCCGGCAAAACAGCAACCGATGCAGCAGAAGTATGAACTCTTCCGCTGGCTTCTGTTTCAGGAACTCTCTGTACCCGATGAACGCCCGATTCAAACTTAAGGTTACCATAAACATTTTGCCCGCTTATAGAAAACACAACTTCTTTGATTCCGCCTAATCCGGTTTCTGTTAAATCAATCAGTTCATATTTCCATCCGCAGATTTCAACATAACGGGTGTACATCCTAAAAAGATCATTTGCAAAAAGCGCAGCTTCTTCACCGCCGGTACCAGCACGGATTTCCATTATAACATCTTTATCATCATTAGGATCTTTAGGCAGTAAAAGTGTTTTAATTTCCTCTTCTGTCTTTTCTTTTTCAGATTTCAATTCATCAAGCTCTGATTCAGCCATCTCAACAAGTTCCGGCTCTTTTGATGAATTAATAATATCCTGATTACCCTGAATGTTTTTAATTATTGACGAATACTTTTCGTAAGCTGATATAATATCCTCGAGATTCAATCTTTCTTTGTTAAGAGTTTTTATTTTTTCAAAATCATTTGCATTTGCAGCTTCTGAAAGCTGTGTGTTAATTTGATCAAACCTGACTTTAATTTTCTCTAACTTTTCTAATAAATTCATTTTAATTCTCTAAATTTGGAATGCAAATATACAAAAGCATATTTTTATTTTATTAATAATCCGGTACACATCATAAACAGGTGTTTTAGAATAGATGAATAAATCTAAGAAAATAATTTTAGTTTATATATATGAAGAGTTTTAATATTCCCAGTGTTTACAGAAGTTCTTTTATTACAAGAATAAAAAATTCACGTAAAGATTCCGATCCAAGAAAAAAAGATTTCTCTCCAACTCTTTTAGATTTCGGTGCTGTGAGATTTTATTTAGCAAGACATTTTGGATTTTGCTATGGTGTGGAAAATGCTATTGAGATAGCTTATAAAACAATCGAAGAAAATCCTGATAAAAGAATATTTCTTTTAAGCGAGATGATTCATAATCCAGGAGTTAATCAGGACTTAAAGAATCTTGGTGTAAAGTTTTTAATGGATACCTCCGGAAAGCAGCTGATTGAGTGGGGAGAATTAACAAATGAAGATATTGTTATTATTCCGGCATTCGGAACAACTTTAGAGATTGAAGAAAAACTGAATGAGCTTGGAATTGATCCTTATCAGTACAATACCACCTGTCCTTTTGTTCAAAGAGTATGGACAAGAAGTACACAGCTTGGTAAAGAAGATTTTACTGTAATTATTCATGGAAAATCTTACCATGAAGAAACCCGGGCTACTTTTTCACATAGTAATACCAATGCTAAATCTCTTATCATAAGAGATCTGGATAAGGCAAAACAACTGTCTTCTTTCATCCTTGGTGGAATTGGTGAACAGGAATTTTATGAAATCTTCAAAGAAAAATATTCAAAGGGATTTAATGCAAAAAGAGATCTGGAAAAAGTCGGAGTTGTAAATCAAACAACAATGCTGGCTACTGAAACTCAGGCAATAGCAGACTTGTTAAGAGAAACGATGATAAAAAGATATGGAGTGAATGAAATTAAAAATCATTTTGCTGATACCCGCGATACTCTTTGTTATGCTACAAACGATAATCAGGATGCAACTTATGGATTATTAGAAGTTGAAGCAGATTTTGCAATTGTTGTCGGCGGTTATAATTCTTCCAACACATCTCATATAGTTGAAATTTGTGAGCAGAAATTGAGTACGTATTTTATTTCTTCTGAAAAAAAGATTTTGTCAGATACAGTTATAAGTCATTTTGATTTACATAACCGGCAGGAGATACAAACAAATAATTTCATACCACAGAAGGATATTATAACAATATTATTAACAAGCGGTGCAAGCTGTCCTGATGCGGTTGTTGAGAGTGTTCTTAGAAAGATTCACTCGTATTTTCCTTATGCTCAGGATGTTGATGAAGTAATAGAATCGTTGCTGTTAAAAATTGAATAAAAATACTCAGTCAAAAAAACCTTGTCATCTTAACTTATTGCTGATATTTTTTTTTCAGATGTTTTAATTTCTTCTATCAGCCTCTCAAACAATTCTTTCACTGTTGGGATATCATTTATAAGCCCATCACCTTGACCGGCTTCAAGTTCACCTTTGTTTTCATCACCCTCAAAAATACCAAGACGTTCACATTTACTTCCGAGCAGTTCTTTCAATTTGATTTCATCCAAGCCCTCTCTATCAGCTTGAATAGCGCGGAATAAAAAATTTTTGTTAACATTCTAATAAATCAATTACTTTGAAATATTAAAGGGAAAAGACATTTTAAGTTAAAAGTCAAATTCCTATATTAGAAGCAAAAATAAGGTTATTATTATGTTATCTATACAAAATCAAATCGACGAGATCATTGGCAAAATACCGCTTAAATATCAGTCATCCATACTTGAGTATGCTAAGTTGATGAAGGAAAAAGCAGATAAAGGTGAGCAAAGTGATACGGATTATTTAAATAGTATTCCGGGAATTGCAGATTCAATTATTAAGGAAGCCAAGATTGATTTAGGTAACTATTCTGAAGAGCTTGACTGGTAGTGTATAAACTTCTTTATTCTCCAGAGGCGCAAAGAGATGCAAAGAAAATTGCTTCCTCAAATTTAAAAGGGAGAGTGGAATTGCTTCTTTCCTCCGCCATTTGAAATTCTCACAGGTAATCTTAAAGGTTTTATTTCAAGAAGAATTAATAAACAGCACAGACTTGTTTATGAAGTTTTAGAAGAAGAAAAAATTATAAAAGTATTGAGAATGTGGACTCATTACGAATAACAATATTAAAATTTATAGATATTATCCCTTATATAAATTATTATTTTTTCTGTTTGTAATTTCAATCTCATTAAGCAGTCTCTCAAACAATTCTTTCACTGTTGGAATATCATTTATAAGCCCGACACCTTGACCGGCTTCAAGTTCACCTTCAATTAAATCACCTTCAAAGATTCCAATTCGCTCACGTTTAGTTGCAAGCAGCTCTCTTAATTGAATTTCATTCCAGCCTTCACTTTCGGCTTTCATAGCACGGATTGCAAAATCATTCTTAATAATTCTAACTAACCCGATCTTTTTAAAAGCTAAAACAGTAGCCTGATCACCTGCTTTAACAATTTCATCTTTAAAATTCTGATGAGCAGAAGATTCAACGGTTGCTGCAAAGCGGGTTCCGATCTGTACTCCTTCTGCGCCAAGTGATAATGCAGCAAGTATTCCTCTTCCATCAGCAATACCGCCTGCGGCAATAACAGGGATATTAAGTTTATCAACAAGCTGTGGTATCAGGCAAAATGTAGTAATCTGATCAGCACCGTTATGACCGCCGGCTTCGACACCCTCTCCAACAACAGCATCACAACCGGCTTCCTGTGCTTTTATTCCGTATTTTAGATTTGCAACAACGTGAACGACAGTACAGCCCTTTTCTTTCAAAAGAGAAGTAAAGGTTTTTGGATTTCCAGCGGAAGTAAAAAATATTTTTATCCCTTCATCAAGTGATGCTTTAACTAGTTCATCTGCATCTTTTCTTAACAAAGGAATATTAACTCCAAATGGTTTATCAGTGGCTGCATTGCATTTTTTAATATGTTCTTTTAGCAAATCAGGTTTCATTGAGCCAGCGCCAATCAAACCGAGTCCGCCTTCATTTGAAACTGCCGAAACTAATTCCCAGCCGGAAACCCAAACCATACCAGCCTGAATGATTGGATATTTTATGTTTAATAAATCAGTTATTTTAGTTTTCATTTCCGTTCTAAAAAATGATTATCTGCAACAGAAAAGTAAGTAAAATTTGATTAAGTTATTTTGTATATCATGAAGGGATTAACTAAATTTGATAATTAAAAAATTACAATGGAATTTATAAAACAGTAAAAGGAATATTAGTTTATGTCATTTTTCTTCACATCAGAATCTGTTTCTGAAGGTCATCCGGATAAAGTATGCGATGCAATATCCGATGGAATATTAGATGCAATTTATTCTAAAGATACAAATGCAAGAGTAGCTTGTGAAACTTTTGTTACAACCGGATTAGTATTAGTCGGCGGCGAAATAACTACTAAAGCTTATGTTGAAGTGCAGGATATTGTAAGAGCAACCGTAAAAAGAATTGGTTATACCAGTGCTGATTATAAATTTGATGCGGAATCCTGTTCGGTACTAAATGCAATTCATTCTCAATCTCCTGATATTGCAATGGGTGTGGATACAGGCGGTGCCGGAGATCAGGGAATTATGTTTGGATATGCTTGTGACCAGACACCGGAACTAATGCCTATGCCTATTATGTTTGCTCATAAACTTGTTAAGAAACTTGCTGAGATAAGAAAAGGTGAGAATGGATTTATGCCGTATCTCAGACCAGACTCCAAATCTCAGGTTACTGTTGAATATGATGATAATAAAAATCCTTTAAGGGTTGATGCTGTTGTAGTTTCAACACAGCATGATGCAGATGTAACACAACAAAAAATTAAAGATGATGTGATAGAAAATGTTGTAAAGAAAGTTATTCCGGCAGAAATGCTTGATACAAAAACAAAATACTTTGTAAATCCCACCGGTAGATTTGAAATAGGCGGTCCGCACGGAGACAGCGGTCTTACAGGAAGAAAAATTATTGTTGATACTTATGGCGGCTGGGCTCCTCATGGTGGCGGAGCTTTTTCTGGAAAAGATCCTAGTAAAGTTGATAGAAGCGCAACTTATGCCGCAAGACATATAGCTAAGAATGTTGTTGCAGCAAAACTTGCTAAAGAATGTTTAGTTCAGCTTTCTTATGCAATCGGAGTTGCTGAACCTATTTCAGTTTTTGTTGACACAAAGGGAACGGGTGTAATTCCTGATTCAGAAATATCAAAAATGATACAGAAGGAAGTTGATCTTACACCTAATGGAATAATCAGCAGGTTACAATTAAGAAGACCAATTTATCAGAAAACATCAGTCTATGGTCATTTTGGTAGAACCGAACCCGAATTTACATGGGAAGTTTCAGACCTTGTTCCGGTGTTTACTAAATATCTTTAATTAATTATACTGATTTTCAATTTAATAGTTGATAAATTTGTTTTGTTGGCGTTGATATAAAAAAGAAAATTATAAATAATCAAAGGAAAATATAATGAGTGTAGCACTTGATAAAAAATTGATCTAACACTTCCGTATAAAGTTAAAGATATTTCTTTAGCAGAATGGGGAAGAAAAGAAATAGAATTAGCAGAAGTTGAAATGCCGGGCTTGATGTCATTACGTGAAGAATACCGTGGTAAGAAACCGCTCAAAGGTGCAAGAATTGCCGGCTGTTTACATATGACAATTCAGACTGCAGTTTTGATTGAAACATTAATTGAACTCGGAGCTGAAGTAAGATGGTCATCCTGTAATATTTTTTCGACTCAAGATCACGCTGCTGCTGCTATTGCTAAAGCAGGTGTCCCGGTTTTTGCATGGAAAGGAATGAACGAAGAAGAATTTAACTGGTGTATCGAACAGACATTATTTTTTGGCGATGAATCAAAGCCATTAAATATGATTCTTGATGACGGCGGCGATTTAACCAATATGGTTTTTGATAACTATCCTGAACTTGCAGCCGGTATTAAAGGCGTTTCCGAAGAAACCACCACCGGTGTTCACCGCTTATATGAAAGAATGGAAAAGGGAACACTACCGATACCCGCAATTAATGTTAATGATTCGGTTACAAAATCCAAATTTGATAATAAATACGGATGCCGGGAGTCTTTAGTTGATGCAATTCGCAGAGCAACCGATCTTATGCTTGCTGGTAAAGTGGCTGTTGTTGCAGGTTTCGGTGATGTTGGCAAAGGTTCAGCCGAATCATTAAAGAACGCACACGTAAGAGTTATTGTTACTGAAATTGATCCGATCTGTGCTTTGCAGGCTGCTATGGAAGGTTATGAAGTTAAGAAAATGGATGACGCAGTTAAAGAAGCCGATATCGTTGTAACAGCAACCGGTAATACAAATGTAGTAGATGCAAGACATTTCAAGATGATGAAAGATAAAACTGTTGTTTGTAATATCGGACATTTCGATACCGAAATAAATATGGCATGGCTTAATAAAAATTATGGCAGCACAAAAGTTACAATTAAACCACAGGTTGATAAATATACACTTGATAATAAAGATATAATCGTTCTAGCTGAAGGAAGATTAGTGAATCTCGGCTGTGCAACCGGTCATCCTTCATTTGTTATGTCTAATTCATTTACAAACCAAACACTGGCTCAATTAGAACTCTGGAATCATCCTGATAGATATGAAAATAAAGTATATACTTTACCAAAACATCTTGATGAAAGAGTAGCACGCCTGCACTTAAAGAAAATCGGAGTTGAGATAGATTCATTAACTCCTGAACAAGCTGAATATATTGGTGTTGCGGTTGAAGGTCCGTTCAAACCTGATTATTACAGATATTGAGAAATAAGAAAAGAAAAAGGACTTGTATTTCAGGTCCTTTTTTATTTTAAAATATCTCTTAAAGCATCTTCAAGCTTTTCAAACTTAAATTTAAAACTGCTGTTTAATAATTTTTCAGGCACAACTCTTTGACTGGAAGTCACTACTTCAGCGACTTGCCCGATTACCGGCAATAAGATAATTTTTGGAACAGAAAAGAAAGATGGACGATGCAATACATCACCTAAAATTTTTGCAAACTTTTTCATAGTTACAGGATTTGGCGATACAGCATTAATTGGTCCGGATAAAATCTCAGATTCAAGTGCCTTTACATAAATATTAACGATATCTTCAATGTGTAACCAGGAATACCATTGTTTACCGTTTCCAAGCGGTCCGCCTATAAAGTACTTAAAAGCAGGAAGCATTTGTTTAAGTGCTCCTTCATTTCTACTAAGAGCTAAACCGGTTCTGATCTGAACACTTCTTACTCCAAATTGTTCAACATTTTTTGCTTCTTTTTCCCAGTCATTACATAAGTTGGCTAAGAAATCTTTTCCAGCTTCACTCTCTTCAGTTAAGATTTCATCAGATCTGTTTCCATAATAGCCAATTGCACTGGCAGTAATAAATACTTTAGGTTTTCTTTCAACAGTTTTAATTGCTTCGATGAGTTTTTTTGTACTGATTATTCTGCTGTCATATAAAAGTTTTTTGTATTCTTTATTCCATCTCTTTGTGCTGAGATTTGCACCGGCAAGATGAATAACAGCATCAACGCTTTCTAACTCTTGAAGCCACTCATCCACATAATCATATTCCCACTTGACTACCTTATGTACATTTGGTAATTTTTTTTGAGCATTATCTGGGTTTCGGGTAAATATTGTAATCTTATAATCCATATCAGTCAGTTTAATTGTAAGCTGCTGTCCTATCAAGCCCGTGGCACCTGTTATTATTATTTTTTTCATAATATAATATTAAAAAAATCAGTGAGCACTAAAGTTATGCAATCAATATGATTTTAAATCGTTGAGAAAATATTGCTTCTTTTGCAAAGATAGAGACTGGATTTTATTAGAACAATTATTTTTCGTATTTAATATTCAAAGATGAAGGAAGGGTAAAAGATGAAACACCTGATACAGCTATCGTTTTTTTTGTTATCGTTATCATTTATATATCCACAACAAATTGTTGTTTATGAAAATACTGTACATCCCAGACAGCGTATTATGTTAAGTCAGGAAAATATCATCTCATTGTTACCGGATATTGAACAAAAAATATTAAGTGGTAAGTTAATTCAAAATATTAGTGAAAAAAGATATCTAATAGATAGCGGTCTCTTAACACCTCAGCAAGCTAAAGAACAAGTTGTAATTTATGTAGATAAATATCCCACTGCAGAGCAAATTAATTCATTAACCAATTTAAATATTAATTGTCTGCTTGAAGTTTGGACTCCACCATTAAAAAATCACCCCTATGGCTTTTTCCTTGCAGAAGTTCCGGTTGAAAAATTTACTGAGGCTTTATCACTAGACTTTATTAAAAAAATAGATACAGCTGAGTATGAAAGATTTCCTCACAATAATTATGGGGTAATCTCAATAAATGCTGATGATGTCTGGTCAATGGGTTATGATGGCACGGGAATAAAAGTAGGCGTTTTAGATTCAGGAATAGATACATATTACGATGGAACTGAATTTCCTTCCTCATTTGAAAGAATGGATTATTCTGCTTATCCGACAATCGATCCCGGAGTTGAGAATACAGTAACCGGACATGGTACCCATGTGGCTGGAACTGTTTTAGCTCGTGGAATAAACTCGCTTGGGCGGACTAATGAAGGTAATGGTTCAACACCATTTAAAGGTGCAGCTCCGGATGCTGGTTTAACTTTTTTAAAAATTGGTTCGGATGCAAACGGAGGTGCTAGTACAGCCGCAATGATTGCTGCTATGGATGCTGCTGTTAATATTTATAATGTTGATATCTTATCAATGAGTTATGGCGGCTGGAGTACATATCATGATGGCAGTGAAGCAGATGAACAAAAGGTTGATTGGGTCTACTCACAGGGAGTGCCATTCTTTTTATCTGCTGGGAATAGTGGTGCTGATGACCATCATTATTCAGGTACAGTGCCAGCAAGCGGTAATACAGGTTATATTACAATTAATACGAGTAGTGGTTCAACACTAACTTTTAATCTGGTTTGGTATGATGGCTTGGGAACTAATAACAATTTATATATGGAATATTATAATAGTTCTTTTACTCTCCTAGCTAAACTAGAGTCAGCAACAACCGAAAGTATAAGAGGAACAGAATCAAAATTCTCACGTCATACATTAAATGTTCAGGCAGGGACTTACTATGTGAGAGTATTTAACACTTCAGGAAGCTCACAGTTTTTTCATATCTATTTTGATGATTGGGGATATCCTGATATAACATTCGCAAGTCCAGATCCTGATTACACTATTGGGCAACCTGCATCTGCCGATTATGGATTTGCAGTAGGATCTTATGTATCGAGAACTACCTGGATCGCATCTGATGGTACAGGTCCACATTGGTATGGGGCATCCTATATTTTGGATGATATAGCTCCATATTCAAGTAGAGGACCAAGAGTTGATGGGTATCAAAAACCGAATATATCCGCACCAGGACATGCAATTATTTCAATTCGCGATACCGATGTATTAACAAGCTGGAATCCTGGCTGGATTGATAATGATGGAATAACAGGCAGTGGAAGTGCTAATTATTATGTTATGACTGGTACCAGTATGGCTTGCCCGATTGTAGCTGGTTCAGCAGCTTTGTTATTGGATTACGAACCGGCTACAGTGCCGCAGTTAATATATGATGCTATTCAAAATAGTGCTAACACATCCGGGACTGGTACTGTACCAAATAATACATGGGGTTATGGAAAGCTTGATGTTCTTGCAGCGATAAGTGAGCCTCTCCCCGTCGAGCTTTCATCTTTCACAGCTAAAGTTTTGAAAAATGGAGCAATTAAACTTGACTGGCGAACTGAAACAGAAGTAAACAATTATGGATTTGAAATTGAAAGATTACAAGGTTACAAAATTGAAAAATTGCAAAATTGGGAAATAGTTGGATTTGTTGAGGGAAATGGAAACAGCAACTCGCCAAAAGATTATTCTTTCACTGATAACACTGTTGGTTATGGAAAATATTCTTATCGATTAAAGCAGATTGATGCTGATGGACAATTTGAGTATTCGAAAATAATTGAAGTTAATGCTGGAAATATGCCCGATGGATTTGTGCTTGAACAAAACTATCCGAATCCTTTCAATCCAAATACAACAATTAAATTTGCAGTGGCAGAAACTAAACCAGTTAAATTGAAAGTATTTGATATTCTTGGTAATGAAGTAGCTGTGCTATTCAACGAAACAGCAGAGGGGGGAAAGTTATACGAAACGAAATTCAAGAGTGAAAACTTATCAAGCGGAATTTATTTCTATATGATGGAGTCTGATAATTTTAGATCAGTTAGACAAATGTTGTTAATGAAGTAAAATTAAGTTTTACAATTTTATGACAAATTGCTGACAAAAGTTGATTGTTAAATAACTACGATTGCATAGCGTTAAGATAGATCTTTGAAGTAACAAAGGACCTTATCTGTTTTATATTAACAATCAATAAAGGTGATAAAATGAAAACAGCAGCATTAATCGTTTTTGCATCGATTTCTCTTCTATTAACTTCCTGTGATGAAAGTGAACCAGTCGTTGGCTCAACAAGCGATACTTCTATTCCAAATCTTTCATTTACAGTGGACACTACTTATCTTGATTCTCCTAATAACAGACTAGTAGCAAAGGGAACTGTAAAGAATACAGGCATCTCACAGATAACCTCTCCGTGGTATGTTGAGTGCCAGTTTTATTCCAACTCGTCTATGACATCAAAACTTGGTGGAAATTATACGCAGATTGGCGTTCCACTTACAAAAAATGAATCAACGTTCTGGACAATCACTTACTATTCTTCAAACGTGAATGTAAATAACTATCCGAATTTTGCAGTCGGAAATTTAAGAGGAATTTATAAATAGTTTTATAAGTTAATATTTATAGGAGGCTAGAATGAAAACAGTTCAACTGCTGATAATTTGCATTTGCTTTTCTCTGTTTTTCAATTATTCCTTAAATGGACAAAACCAGAAGGTTCCGACTAATGCAACAATAAAATCTAACAGCTTATATTTTGAAGCATTTGGAAATGGCATTGTGTATTCTATAAACTATGAGCATCTTTTTACAGATAATTTGGGCGGCAGAATAGGATTTATGTATTCGCCTTCGTTAGATATCATATTTACATCTACTAAAAGTTTTCTCACTGTTCCGGTTATTTTAAACTATTTTATTGGTGAAAATCATAAACTTGAATTAGGCGGAGGTATTGTCTATGTATCAGTCGCTGAAGTTAGTTTCCTTGGATTTAATGATAATCGTGGAGGATCAGCAGTAATCGGAACTGCAGTTGTTGGCTATAGATATCAACCTAAATACAGTGGGTTCTTGTTCAAAATTGGTTTGACACCTTTTTTTAACCAGAATGGCGCTTTTGTTTCAGGTGGTGTTGGTATTGGTTTGAACTTTTGAGAATAATGATAACATCGTCAGATAAGGATATAATTTAATTTCATTTTTAAAAATTTTACAGCAAACAGATTCAGCAAGAAAATATATTGCAGTATACTTTAACCTGTCCGGTAATAATGAGCATAGATGATTATATGCTCCATAAACTTAAGAATTAAAATTATTTAGACATTCTGATGAAGTTCATAATAACTAAAGCAGGGTTTATCAATATCAGTGATATGTAATTAATACTGAATTGCGTTCGGGATTAGTCTTTGTTGAAAAGACATAAGTGAATTGAAGTTACTATTTCCATTTGTAGATCAAAATAATTGGATCTCTGGATGTAAGATTCAAAAAACATATAACATTTTATGAAGTCACAGACTCTTATAAAAACATTTACTGTCTTATTTATATACTTTAGTTATTCGTTTAATCTTTATGCTCAGTCTGATTCATCCGGTCGTGCAGAGACTGAAATACTGCCAATCTTAAGCTATGATACCGATACCGGATTTGGTTATGGTGCAAAAGCATTTTTCTACAACAAACTCAGCATTAAAGAAAGTTTTGATTTAATTCTCTTTAACAGCACAAAAGGGGAGCAATGGTACAAAGTTGTTTTTTCTGTTCCGGATTTTGAAACCAGGCAAGGTACAGAATTTCCATTTGCAGTGGATTTTATTTTTGAATACGATAAATGGAAAAGCTATAATCTTTATTACTATGGCAAAAATTCTTTTGAGCAATCGGACCGGCAGGGTGACTACGCAGATAAGTGTGTATATGAGCTTATTGATGCAAGAGTACTGTTTAATCTTGCGCTAAGAAAAGACATAACAGGCTGGTTAGGAATAAAGTTTAATGCAATTGCTTCTTATAATTATCAAAGAGATAGCAGAATTGACTCCTTGGCAATAGTTAAGAATCCTTTTTTAGAAACTCCGTCTGTAAAATATTTATCAGCAAACATCAATTGTAAGTGGGATACAAGAAACAGTTATATTAACCCTTCAAATGGATATGTTTTTGAGATGGAACTTGAATATGCCCCTGATATCTTTAGTGAAGATAATTCTTTTTTCAGGGAGGCATTTATTGTAAGGTATTTCCATAAAATATTTTTTGAAGATCTTGTTCTTGCCGGCAGAGCGATGGAACAGATTATAATTTCTGAATCCGGTTCATCACAATTTCTTGCCATTCCGGTTGGCGGGAACAATACACTGCGCGGTGTTTCAGTTGATAAGTTCAGATTCAAGTCTGTATTGCTCTTTAATAATGAATTAAGATATCAGTTCTGGTGGCGCTTTGGTTTCATTACCGGATTGGATATCGGCTATGGTTCAAATAAAAATCTATATCCTGAAAAAAAAATAAACTGGATTATTACTCCGGTTATCGGACTTCGTTTCTTTATGGATAATTTTATTGTAAGAGCTGATGTTGGATTTTATAAAAATGATATCGGATTCTATCTGAACTTTGGGCATATATATTAGAAAATGTCAAATCCGATAAACTTGATTTTATTAAGATGTTTTTTCAAGCGAACTGATATAGATCAGTATTTATTGAGCCAGCATATTCTGATATATATTATAATCGTGATCACTAAAGCAGACAAAAATTACTTTCTTAATTGATTCATTCTTCTCTAAAAATTTCTTCACTTCATTAACAGCAATCTTTGTTGCTCGTTCTAAAGGAAAGTGATAAACACCGGTGCTGATTGCAGGGAATGCAATAGTTTTAATTTTATTTTCAACTGCAAGCTTTAATGAATTGATGTAACAATTAGCGAGTAATTTATCTTCGTTACTTTTTCCTCCATTCCAGACGGGACCAACTGTGTGAATAATAAATTTTGCTGGAAGGTTAAAGCCCGGTGATATTTTTGCTTCACCGGTTTTGCATCCGCCAAGCTTTCGGTTAAACTCCAGTAACTCCGGACCTGCTGCACGATGAATTGCACCATCAACACCGCCGCCGCCAAGAAGGGAAGTGTTTGCGGCATTAACAATTGCATCAACTTTTAGTTTGGTGATATCACCACGGTGAATCTGAATTTTATCATTCATTATTTTTATATGTTTAAAATTAAAGCCCCTCCTTTGGAGGGGTTTGCGAAGACCCTCAAACCTTCATATCTTTTTTTACTTCTGAAAATTTTTCAACAGCAAATTCCAGATCTTCTTTTGAATGTGCAGCAGAAATCTGAACTCTTATTCTTGCTGTTCCTTTTGGCACAACAGGGAAGAAGAATCCGATTACATAAACACCTTTCTCCAGCATCTTCGCTGCCATTGTTTGAGCTAACACAGCATCGCCAAGCATAATCGGAACGATCGGGTGAATTCCATCTTTAATATTAAATCCCGCTGCTTTAATTTTTTCTCTGAAATATTTTGTGTTCTCTTCAAGTTTATCTCTTAACCTGGTTGTTGAACTTAACATATCGAAAACTTTTAACGATGCAGCTACAATATTTGGAGCGACCGTATTTGAAAATAAATATGGTCTGGAGCGTTGACGAAGCAGATCAACAATTTCCTGTCTTGCTGATGTATAACCGCCGCTTGCACCGCCGAGTGCTTTGCCAAGCGTACCTGTAATAATATCAACTCTTCCCATTACATTATTGTGTTCGTGAGTTCCTTTTCCGTGTTTTCCCATAAAACCAACTGCGTGAGAATCATCCACCATCACCATTGCGTTGTATTTATCTGCAAGATCACAAATGCCTTTTAAGTTAGCGATATACCCATCCATCGAAAACACACCATCGGTAGCAATTAAAATATTTTTTGCATTATTTGATTTTGCTTCCTTAAGTTTTTCCTCAAGGTCTTTCATATCATTATTCTTGTAACGATATCTCTGCGCTTTACACAAGCGAACTCCGTCAATAATACTTGCGTGATTTAATTCATCACTTATTACTGCATCATTCTCTCCGAGTAAAGTTTCAAACAAACCGCCGTTTGCATCAAAGCAGGATGTATAAAGGATTGTATCATCCATTTCGAGAAAATCAGAAATCTTTTTTTCAAGCTCTTTATGAATTTCCTGAGTGCCGCAAATAAATCTGACTGAAGACATTCCAAATCCCCATTTATCAAGACTATCTTTTGCTGCCTGAATTATTTCTTTGTTGTCGGCTAAACCCAGATAATTATTTGCACACATATTTAACACCTTCTGACCGGTTGTTACTTTAATATGTGCACTCTGTGGCGTGGTGATTATTCTTTCTTTTTTATAAAGACCTTCTTTCTGAATGTCAGAAAGAATATCTGCGTAATATTTTTTTGATTCGGTTGTCATAATAAATCCTAAGTTTTAAAAGAATTGAAGTTCACTGTAAAATTAAGTGTAAAAAATGTTTTTAGCACCGATAAAAAAATATTTATTAAAAAACGTTAGACTTATCCGATTACTTTTTTTATTTTAAAATGTAATTTATAATCAGAATAAGCACCAATAAAAAGACGTTGAAGATTGTGATGAAATTACACTCCCTTCAGTTTCCCTAATTAGATTTTGGGGGTGATGAGTTGGCGGGCGAAACAAATTTAGATTAAATGGAAAGCTTTTAAATTTGACTCCTTACCACGCAAAATATTTTGCTTTCGAGCTTACGAAAAAAATATCTTCAGATAATATTCAGAAGTTTACTTCTACTCTGCTTGATGCGCAAGTTGACTTAAATCCACATCAGGTGGAAGCCGCTTTGTTTGCTTTCAGATCACCGCTTTCTAATGGGGCTATTCTTGCTGACGAAGTTGGATTAGGAAAAACAATTGAAGCCGGATTAGTAATTGCTCAAAAATGGGCTGAGAAGAGAAGAAAAATTTTAATTATTGTGCCTTCAAATCTGCGTAAACAATGGAACCAGGAATTACAAGATAAATTTTTCCTTCCGTCAATCATACTGGAATCAAAATCCTTTAATAATTTTATTAAAGAAGGTAAGTTAAATCCCTTTGATCAGAGTGGAATAATTATTTGTTCATATCAGTTTGCTCGGAAACAAGAAACTTATGTAAAACTTACAAAGTGGAATTTGGTAGTAATAGATGAAGCTCATCGTTTGCGAAATGTTTATAAACCTTCAAACAAAATTGCTAATTCAATTAAATCATCTGTAGCTGATCGTCCAAAAATACTTTTAACTGCAACTCCGCTTCAAAATTCCTTATTAGAGTTATATGGACTTGTTAGTATAATTGATGAATATTCTTTTGGTGATTTGAAAAGTTATAAGAATCAATATCTGCGATTGAATGATGATTCTGTTTATGATGAACTTAAATCCAGATTAAAACCGGTTTGCATCCGGACTCTTCGAAGGCAAGTTCTTGAATATGTTAGATATACGAACCGTATTCCGATAACTCAGGAATTTTATCCAACACCCGAAGAACAAAAACTTTATGAACTCGTATCTGATTACTTACAGAATGAAAAGTTGTTTGCATTGCCGCCAAGCCAAAGGTCATTGATGACTTTAATTTTACGCAGGCTGCTTGCTTCATCTACCTATGCAATATCCGGAACATTAGAAGCATTAGCAGATAAGCTTGATAACATTATTACAGAAAAATCCACTGAAAACAATCAGCTTGAAGAATCCATCGCTGATAACTTTGAGGAATTTGATGAATTAAAAGATGAATGGATAGAAGATGAAGAAAATGAAGATGATAAAACTTATTCTCCAAACGAAATTGAAGAGATAAGATTAGAATCAGGCAAACTAAAAGATTTTTTTAATCTCGCTTATTCAATTAAGAAGAATTCAAAAGGCGAAGTTTTATTAACAGCACTAAAGCGCGGTTTTACTGAGGCTGAGAAATTAGGTGCCAATCGTAAAGCTATTATTTTTACTGAGTCCACCAGAACTCAAAAATATTTATTTGAACTGCTTGAGCAGACTGAGTTTGCCGGGAAAATTGTTTTGTTCAATGGTTCTAATAATGATCAAAAATCTAAAGAGATTTATAATCAGTGGATTACAAAGTATAAGGGAACCGACAGAGTTTCCGGTTCTAAAAGCGCAGATATCAGGGCTGCAATAATTGATTACTTCAGAGATGAAGCTGAAATTATGATTGCAACTGAAGCCGCGGCTGAAGGTGTTAATCTTCAGTTTTGTTCGCTTGTAGTAAATTATGATCTGCCATGGAATCCTCAAAGAATTGAACAACGAATAGGTAGATGTCATAGATACGGGCAAAAGTATGATGTTGTGGTTGTGAACTTCCTGAATAAAAGTAATGCTGCCGATCAAAGAGTCTATCAACTTCTATCGGAGAAGTTCAAATTATTTGAAGGTGTTTTCGGTGCAAGTGATGAAGTGCTTGGTGTAATTGAATCCGGAGTAGATTTTGAAAAGCGTATTGCAAGCATTTATCAGAATTGCCGGACTGAAGCAGAAATACAAATTGCTTTTGATGAATTGCAAAAATCATTTGAAACCCAGATAGATGAAACTTTGAATAAAACCAGACAGCAGCTTCTTGAAAACTTTGATCAGGAGGTAACTGAAAAATTAAAAGTAAATCTTAAAGCAAGCCGGGAATATCTTTCCAAATACGAAGAATGGTTGTGGGATCTGAGCAGATATTTTCTTGCGGATTATGCTCACTTTGATAATAAAGAATATTCTTTTTATCTGAAGAATAATCCTTTCCCCGAAGAGTTAATTCATCCTGGACCCTATAAAATCGGAAAAGATATAAATGATGCAAATGTTTATAGGATTGGTCATCCTCTAGCTCAAAGAATAATAAATGAATGCAAACAAAACCAAACTGATAATGCAGAAATTACATTTGATTATTCCGGAGTTCCTGATAGAAAAATTACAATAGTAGAACCATTAATCGGTAAATCAGGATGGTTATCACTTTCGCTTTTATCAATAACTTCATTTGAAACAGAAGAGCATTTGTTATTTGCCGGAATTACTGATGATGGAATTGAATTAGATCCGGAAGCTGCTGCCAGAATGTTCACTCTGCCGGCACAAATTGTTCAATCGCCGGTTTATGAATCTCAGGAAGTTCTGCGGACAATAAATCAAATCAGAGAGAAATTAAA
This sequence comes from Ignavibacteriota bacterium, assembly GCA_013285425.1. Classification (GTDB taxonomy): domain Bacteria; phylum Bacteroidota; class Ignavibacteria; order Ignavibacteriales; family Ignavibacteriaceae; genus IGN3. The sequence continues at coordinate 2,438,597 of CP053447.1, read as the reverse complement.
AATGAATATTATTCAAACCAATTCGGAGAGGAACTCTGATTTTTTTGATCGGGAAATAGAAAAGCTTGATAACTGGGCTGAGGATAAAAAGAACAGTCTGGAGATTGAGTTAAAGGATCTGGATAAGGAAATAAAACTCTGTAAATCTGAAGCAAAAAAGATTCTGAATCTTGAAGAGAAGGTAGCGATGCAAAGAGAGATAAAAGAAATGGAGAAAAAGAGAAATGAATTACGTTTGGAACTATTCAAATCTCAGGATGAAATTGATAATGCAAAGGAGAATTTGATAAGTGATATTGAAAAGAGATTGAAACAGAATACTGTTTTAGATCAATTGTTTTTAATAAAATGGTTAATTACATAAACAGATAGAGGCAGTGTTATGATAGAAATATCCTTAATTGTAATAGCAATTCTAATTATAGTTAATATATTGATCAGTTTATTGAATAGAAAAACATCTTCAGATACTTCGACTGATACTATAAAAAGTAATTTTGAACTCATTGATAAATCTATTCGAAGAGTGGAAGATTCTATGAAGTCTGAGCTTTCCAGAAGCAGGGAAGAAAATTATAAATTGAACAAAGAACAACGCGAAGAGCTTAGTACAATAGTTAAAAACTTTGGAGATACAATTTCTTCTAGAATTGGTGAAATAGCGACTGCTCAAAAAAATCAGTTCGAAGGTTTCTCAACTCAAATACAGAATTTAACTAAGTCTAATGAAGACCGTCTTGATAAATTAACTTCAGCCAATGATCAAAACCTAAAGAACTTTCAACAAGAAACAGATAATGCTTATAAAGAATTCAAAGAAGAGCTTAAAAATATTTTGACAGATATTAGGAACACTGCCGAAAAAATCAATTCTAATGTTGATGGTAAACTTAAAAATTTACAAGAACAGTTAATACAAAATTCAAAAGAAAGTAGAGATGAATTAAGTAAATCACTTAAATCTTTTGAAGAACAATCCTCAAACGATACTAAAGAACTTAACTTAGGTATTAAAGAAAAATTTGATGAACAACTTAAGGAGCAGAAGGAATTAAACGGAACTATTGAGCTAAAATTAGATAAAATTCGGTCAACAGTCGAAGAAAAATTAAAATCATTGCAGGAAGACAATTCCAAGAAATTAGATGAAATGCGTGCCACTGTTGATGAGAAATTACAATCCACTTTGGAAAAAAGGCTTGGTGAATCGTTTAAGTTAGTTAGTGATAGATTAGAGCAGGTGCACAAAGGTTTAGGTGAAATGCAATCATTAGCAACAGGAGTTGGCGATCTCAAAAAAGTATTATCAAATGTGAAGGCCAGAGGTATCTTGGGTGAGTATCAGCTTGAAAATCTTTTAGAGCAATTATTATCACCCGATCAATACGCGAAAAATAAGAAGACTAAGGAAGGAAGCAACACAATTGTTGAATTCGCTGTAAAGCTTCCTGGTAGAGCTGATAAAGATAAAGCGGTTTGGCTTCCAATTGATTCCAAATTCCCCACTGAAGATTATCAAGCCTTAATGAACGCATACGAAACTGGAGATCTGACTAAAATTGATGAATGGAGCAAAGTTCTTGCAAATAATATCAAATCCTTGGCGAAGGATATTAGAGATAAATACATCGACCCACCGAACACTACTGATTTCGCAATTATGTTTTTACCCTTCGAAGGATTATATGCTGAAGTTCTGAGAAATGTTGGACTCTTCGAATCAATTCAACGAGAATTCAGAGTTACTATTACTGGACCTACTACCTTGGCTGCTTTCTTAAGTAGTTTACAAATGGGATTCAGAACCCTCGCAATTGAAAAAAGATCAAGTGAAGTATGGGAGATATTGGGAGCAGTCAAAACAGAATTTGGCAATTTTGGTGAAATACTAAAAAGGACTCATAAAAAATTGCAGGAAGCTAGTAATGTAATTGATCAGGCTGGAGTGAGATCCAGAGCAATCGAAAGAAAACTTCGGGATGTTCAAGAATTACCAAAAGATTCGGCTATTAAACTTTTAGGGGAGGAACTTAATCAAGCTTCAGATGATGATAACATTGAAGAAATCTAATTTATAATTTTTGAACTCTAAGTTTTTTACTAAAATAAAATGAGGTAAAAAAATGAAAGATAAACCAGATGAAGCATTAAGTAAGCTTCTTATTGAAAAAATCGAAAAATCAAAACTTGTTGATAAAAGATTTTCTGAAAAGCTGAAGAAAGGATTTTTACTAGGTAATTTATCTGCTGAAGATTGGGAATTATTTGTTGAAGAAGTCCCAGCAAAGGAGAAGATAAATGACAAAGCGAATTAAATCCATAAAACTAGAATCTTTTAAGGGGGCAACCCAACCATTTACCTTTGAATTCGATACAGATAAACCGATTACTTTAATTTTTGGCGAAAATGGTAGCGGTAAATCTACTATTGTCGACTCAATAGATTTTATTTTTAATGAAAATCTGGGTTCGCTCGAAGACAAAAAAATTGGTCACTCTAAACATAAATATTTACATTCTATTTTGAGTTCTCCAGACAAACTCAAAGTTGAAATAGATGTTGCTGGACTGATTAACATAGGACGCATAACAAAATCTGGTGATAAGGTTATCGATAAAAAAAATAAAGTCCCATCATTTGAAATTTTGAGAAGAAGTCAAATATTAAATGTGATAAATGCGGAACCAAAAGAAAAATTTAATGAAATAAAGAAATTTATTGATGTAACTAACTGCCAAAAAAATGAAGATTCACTTCGCAGAGCAAAAGATTCAGTTAAGTTAAATTATAATGATGCTTCAAAATTATTTACTCAATCTGACGATCAACTGAAGAGATTGTGGGAACAAGAGGGAAGATCAGGTAAGGACTACCTAACTTGGGCGGAAAGTAAGGCGAAGTTAAGCACAAAAGAACTTGATAAATACGTCAAGGATGCAGAAAAAATTATCCGATACTTTGAGAAATTAGAGCAATCCATAAATGATGTAGATAAAAAATCAGAAGAAGTCGTAAAATTAAAATCTTCAGTTGAAGAAAAAACTAAAGAATATGAAAAGGCAAAAAAAGATTCAGTAGACAATGCTGAAGAGCTAATTAAGACTTTACAATCGGCTAAATCCTATATCGAGAAAACTAAAAGCATAAGAGAATGTCCAGTTTGCAAACAGCTTATTATACCGAAAGAACTAATTTCTGATATTGATAAACGATTAACAGATTTTAAGAAGCCTATTGAGTTAAAGAAATCATTAGATGATGCCGAAGCAAAATATAAAAGGGAAGTGGCTGTCCTCGAAAGTAAAAAAATATCGGTTCAAAATGATGCTTTTAGTTTATTTAATTTTTGCAAGGATACTTCATTGGGCGAAATTAAGTCAATGAAAATAGACTGGGGTAAAAACAAGGATTTATTAGAAAAATCGGAATCATATAATGAAAAATATTACGATAGCTCAATAAAATTATATAAAGAGCTTAGCACCGCCAAAAAGGAAATCGAGAAAGAGCTTGATTCTTCTAGAGAAACCTTAAGACAAATTACCGCAATAAAAACAAACCTTGAAACCCGTAACGAAAAAAAAATAATAGCATCTGAAAGCGAAAAGAAATTAAAGAAACTTACTGATTTACATTCTATTGTTGAAAAAACAAGGAAAGACTTTTTGGATTCCGTGCTGGCCGATATTTCAAACACAATTGATGAATATTATCAAAAAATGCATCCTGATGAAGGGATTGGTAAAATTAAATGCTTTATGAAATCTGGAGGAATAAGTTCACTTGATATTCTTGCAAAATTTCATTCAGTAGATGACATACCACCTGCTGCATATTATAGCGAATCACATCTTGATACTCTCGGTGTCTGTGTGTTTATTGCACTAGCCAAACATTACAATAGAGATGGGACCATACTGGTTTTTGATGACATACTAACATCTGTTGATGTCGAACATCTTGAAAGATTTATGAAATTGCTTTCAGATTTAGGTGATGAATTTGAGCAGATAATTCTCACAACTCATTACCGTCCACTAAGAGAAAGATATCGATATGCACGTGGTGCAGTTGGAAACGTATCCATTAAGGAACTCAGAAATTGGGATATTGATAAAGGGATGTATGGAGAAAATACTGAAAACTATTTGACAGACTTAAAAAAATATTTAGTCGACATGGGATTTGATAGACAAATTGCTGCCTCAAAAGGTGGAGTATTATTGGAATCATTGCTTGATCATTTGACGTTCACTTATCAGTGTAAATTACCAAGACGATCTCATCCGCCATATACTATAGCAGATTTGTATGTTGGATTGACAAAAAAACTTTCTGGGGCATTAAAAATTGAAGAAATAATTATTGGATCGCCAAATAAGGAGTTATTGCTAAAGCCAATCCTGGATAAACTTGATAGCAAAAGTTGGATTAGAAATGTAGTGGGGGCGCATTATAATCAGTTGGGTATGGAATTAACTGATAAAGAGATAAAGGAATTTGGTGAGACAGTGGTTAATTTTGCAGAAACAATGATTTGTGAAAAATGTTTTGAGATACCAGGTCGAGATAAATCAGGTTCTTACTTTGAATGTAAATGTAAAACAAAAAGATTGCATCCATTGAAAGAACCAAAATAAAAAGGAAATAGAGATTGAACACCAAACCCAAACTTGAACTTACCTGGATTGGAAAAAATGAGCAGCCAAAGCTTGAGCCGCGTATTTTAATCGAAGACCCCGAAAAATCTTACGGTGATAAGAACACTGAAAATATGCTTATCTACGGCGATAACCTTTTAGCTCTTAAAGCTCTTGAACAGGATTTTACCGGAAAGATTAAATGTATCTACATTGACCCACCTTACAATACTGGTAATGCATTCGAACATTATGATGATGGATTAGAGCATTCACTGTGGTTGAGTTTAATGAAACCTCGGCTTGAACTATTAAAGAATCTATTAAGTGAGGACGGTAGTATTTGGATATCCATCGACGCAGATGAAAGTCATTATCTGAAAGTTCTTTGTGATGAAATCTTCGGGAGAATTAATTTTATAGAGGAAGTTATTTGGCAACGTTCGTATGCACCTATAAATCTAAAAAAAACTTTATCTAGAAGCCACGATTATATTCTTATTTATGCAAGAAACTCAGTCGGATTTTCGTTAAATAAATTACCACGTACAATTGCACAGAATAAAGATTATAAAAATCCCGACAATGATCCCAGAGGTCTATGGAAAGTTGGTAATTTATCCGTAGGGCCAATTGTTGAAAGTCAAGTTTATGAAATTATTACTCCTAGTGGAAGGAAGGTTCTGCCTCCCAAAGGTTATTGCTGGAGATATAGTAAGAAACGATTTGATGAATTAGTCAATGATAAAAGAATATGGTTTGGTAAAGATGGAAATAATGTTCCCACACCTAAAATATTCCTGTCAGAGGTTAAACAGGGTGTTACCCCAATGACTTTGTGGACATTTAAAGAAGTAGGGCATACTCAAGATTCAAAAAGAGAAGTTAGGGTATTTAATGATGATGTAGTATTTGATACACCTAAACCAGAAAGACTTATAAATAGAATTATAACCTTAGCCTCAAATGAAGGCGATTTGGTCTTGGATTCATTCCTAGGATCTGGAACGACAGCAGCAGTTGCTCACAAAATGAACCGCAGATGGATTGGAATTGAACTTGGAGAGCATTGCCATACTCATTGTATTCCTCGTCTGCAAAAAGTATGTGATGGAACAGATCAGGGCGGAATATCTGAAGCAGTTAATTGGAAAGGCGGCGGCGGTTTTAAATACTATTATCTTGCACCAAGTCTGCTTAAGCAGGATAAACACGGCAACTGGATAATTGAAGAAAAATATAATGCCGATATGCTTGCAGCAGCAATGGCAAAACACAATAACTTCAAATACCAGCCAAGCGAAGAAGTTTACTGGAAGCAGGGGCAATCATCTGAAAAAGATTTTATTTACACCACCACTCAATTTATTACCGTAGAAAAGCTCGATCAGATTCACGAAGAAATGCAGCCTGATGAAAGCTTGCTTATTTGCTGTAAAATATTCTCCAAGCCTTGCGAAAACAGATATTCAAACATTACAATTAAAAAAATTCCGCAAATGCTGCTTGGCAAATGCGAATTTGGTAAGGAAGATTACAGTTTAAATATTATCTCAATGCCGAGAAATGAAAACGAGCCTGAGTTTGTTCCCAAAGGTCCCGAAAAGAAAGCAAAGAAAACAGAAAAGGACAGCAGTCCTGGTTTATTTACAAATGAAGACCAGGTGTAACAATGTCATCAAAGAAAAGTCTTTCCAAAAATATTTATAATGACATAAAGCAGGTTATTGACGATGCCCGGAGCAGAAGCTTTCGTGCAGTTAATTTTCTAATAGTAGAAGCCTATTGGAACATCGGAAAGATAATAGTAGAGGAAGAGCAGAAAGGTAAAAAGCGTGCTGATTACGGCAAGTTTCTTATAACGGAATTATCGGATAGATTAACTAAAGATTTTGGAAATGGATTTTCGGAAAACAACCTTTGGTATATGAGGCAATTTTATATCACGTTTCCAATTGTCCACGCACTGAGTGGAGAATCTCCTGCTTCAATTATTCAAACAGAGCGTTATAAATCTATTGATCTCAAAAATTATTTACGAAAGGAACTGAGCTGGACTCATTACCGTATCTTACTCAAATTGGAAAAAGAAGAAGCCAGATTATTTTATATGAATGAAGCTGCAAACTCTAATTGGAGTACAAGAGAACTTGATCGTCAGATTAATTCTCTCCTCTTTGAACGCTTATCATTAAGTAAGAATAAAAAAGCAGTTTTAAGGATGGCAAAAAGAGGTCAGATAATCAATAAACCAAATGATTTAATTAAAGACCCCTATGTACTGGAATTCCTTGGGTTAGAAAACCGTGAAAAATATTATGAAGCAGATTTGGAAAAAGCATTGATAGACCATTTGCAAAAATTTTTATTGGAGTTAGGTAAAGGTTTTTCTTTCATTTCCCGTCAGAAGAGAATTACACTCGATAGCGAGCATTTTTATATTGATCTTGTTTTTTATAACCGGCTAACTAAAAGCCATATACTCTTTGATCTTAAAGTCGGAAAATTAACTCATCAGGACATTGGGCAGATGCAGATGTATGTGAATTATTTTAATCGCAAAATCAAATTGAAAGAAGAAAATGAAACTATCGGCATAATACTGTGTGCAGAGAAGAATAACGCAGTTATCAAATTCACTTTACCGCCGAAACAGAAACAGATTTTTATTTCCAGATACATCCCGTATCTGCCTACCGAAGAAGAGCTAAAGAATGAGATAATGAAAGAAAAATTGAATTTTGAAACCAGGTCAAATTATTTGAAGGGGAAGCGATGAGCAATAATACATTATACATTCGTAACAGATTAAGTTTAAGAAAGCCGCAGGAAGACAGCTTATATATTCTAACTGAATTAGCGGACAGGCTTGAACTAAAAAAGAATTGTAATCTTGAACAGGAATTAGAAAAAGTAAAAAGTTCTTATCCAACCTGTACAGACTTTGAAAGAAATTTTCCTTCAATATGTTTTGCTCTTGCTACTGGTGTTGGTAAAACCCGTTTAATGGGTGCGTTTATTGCTTATCTTTATTTAGAAAAGAAAATTAAAAACTACTTTGTGCTTGCACCAAATCTCACCATCTATAATAAACTGATTACAGATTTTTCTGACTCAACTCATCCGAAATATGTTTTTCAGGGAATTGGCGAGTTTGTTCATAACAAACCTGTTATTGTAACTGGTGATAATTATCAATATGCAAAAACACTGTTTGATCAATCTGAAATAAGAATAAATGTATTCAATATTTCCAAGATAAATGCAGAAACCAGAGGCGGTAATATTCCTCGTATAAAAAGGCTCTCGGAATATCTTGGTGAATCTTACTTTGAGTATTTGGTCGGGCTGGAAGATTTAGTTCTTCTGATGGATGAATCACATCATTACCGCGCTGACAGAGGAATGGATGTGATAAATGAATTGAATCCAGTACTTGGATTGGAGCTTACTGCCACACCACAGGTTGAAAGAGGCAGCAATACAATTAAGTTTAAGAATGTTGTATATGAATATTCGTTAGCTAAAGCAATTCGAGATGGCTTTGTAAAGGAACCGGCTGTAGCTACGCGAAAAGATTTTGATCCTGGCAGATATCAATTAGAAGAACTTGATAGAATTAAACTTGAAGACGGCATTCGCATTCATGAAGACACAAAAGTAGCACTTGATATTTATTTCCGCGACAGCAAAACGAAATTAGTAAAACCTTTTGTTCTGGTTGTAGCAAAAGATACAGAGCACGCGGCACAGCTTCGTCAGCTTATTCAGTCAAAAGCATTCTTTGACGGCAGATATTCTGATAAAGTAATGGAGATCCACTCAAGTCAGCGGGGAGAAGAAAAAGAAGAAAACATTCAGCTGCTTCTTTCATTGGAAGATCCTAATAATAAAATTGAAATTGTAATTCACGTTAATATGTTGAAGGAAGGCTGGGATGTAACTAACCTTTATACAATAATACCTTTGAGAACAGCAGCATCAACAACTTTACGCGAGCAAACCATTGGTAGAGGTTTGCGTTTACCATTTGGAAAAAAAACCGGCTCAAAAAAAGTTGATACTTTGACAATAGTATCTCACGATAAATTTCAGGAGATAATTGATGAAGCAAATAAGCCAGATTCAATTATTAAGAAGGAAAATGTTATTGTAATTGATGAGCAGGAATTAGGAAGATCAAAAGAAGTTGTTACTTCGACTTCAAGATTTGAACAGCATATTAAGGATGAAGAAAAAAGGATAGAAGCTATTGTTGAACCTGAAAAGAAGCAGGAAGAAAAATTAAAACTTGAAATTAAGAGAGATATCTTCTCTACCATCCCGACATTAAGTACAGCAGTAAGAAATGTAAATGAATTGAAGCACGAAGAAGTTAGAGAAGTGGCTGTAGATAATTTTAGGCAAAGAATATTATGTGATCCTCAGCAGTCAATGTTTATTGAAGAAAGAATTAAAGAGTTCACTGAACATTATGATACTGTAGTAGATGAATTCACCAAAAACTTAATTGAAATTCCTCGTATTACAATTCAACCAACTGAAGTTGCCAAAACAGGCTTCAGAGATTTTGAACTTGATACGAACTTCCTGAATTATCAACCCGTATCTGAAGAAATATTAAGGAAGACTTTGCGCGAGCAGGAAATTGATATTATTGCCGGCAATCATTTTGGAGGGATTAAAAATGATTCTCCTGAAAATTTAATTGTAAATGAATTGATCAACTTTCCTGAAATTGACTATGATGAACAAACTGAATTTCTATTCAAGCTTGCTAATAGTGCTGTTAATAAATTCAGACAATATTTGAATGATGTTGATTTAATAAATGTTGTTCAATACCATAAATCAGAAATTGGACGATTCATCTATCAGCAAATGATGGAACATTTTTATGTTGAGGCTGCTGAATTTGAAAAACCAGTAATTGATGTTAAAGCTTTTACTAAGATTGAAGATCATAATTATTCAAAATTCACACAGGATCAGATTCATGATTTCAAAGAAACCATCAACCCTGCTTCTGCAATACCAACGAAGATATTTACAGGATTCAGAAAAACGTATCATCTGCTTTATAAATTTGATTCAAAAACAGAGAAGGATTTTTCAATAATTCTTGAACAAGATAACGATGTTGAAAAATGGTTAAGACCGGCACACAATCAATTCAGAATTTATTGGGCACATAACTCAAAGCAATACCATCCTGATTTTGTTGTTGAAGGCAAGACTGCGATTTATATTATTGAGACTAAAAAACTAGATGATATGAATAGTGTCGAAGTAAATGATAAAGCGAGAGCAGCAATTGAGTATTGTAAATATGCATCTGAATATACTTCAGCTAATGATGGTAAACCCTGGAAGTATGTTCAAATTCCGCATAATGCTGTGCAGACAAATATGAGCTTTAAATATTTGGTTGAAAAGTTTGAAAGAAGATAAATAACTGTATTAACCAGATTTTAATTAGCTGTAATCGAAAGTTGTATGTAGATTAAATTGCATCAGCTATATCATTATCCAGATCTTCAGGCGGGAAATCAAAAACAGAAACATTATAATTACCAAGCAACTCCATAAAAGTTCTTTTTGAATATCCTGCAAGTTCTGCTGCCTGTCCCAGTGAAAGTTTCCCGGACTCATATAATTTAACAGCAAGTAAGGTCATTGTTTCTTCCGGTGTAAGATCAAATTTGTCCGGTAGATTTATTGTTAGTGTTTTCATAATGGCTGCTAAAACAAATAAATCTGCATTCAATTTCACTTCTCATTCAAAATCAATATCTCTTCATTAAAATTTTCAATTTATTAACAAATCCGGAGTAATATTAAGTATCGCAGAACCAAATGTTCTAGATACTGCTTGCCCCTTTGGGGGATGCCGGATACCAGATAATGATAGTTTCCTAATCGTTTCTCTTCCTGCCTTTGATTAGTCTGGTTTAACAAATCCATAACAATAAGCGATCATAATCGAAAAATCTTATAAGGATTTGCGATCGTAATCGAAAAATCTTATGTTTTCTCAGAAACACCACTACAAAATTTTCCGTCTTCACCAATTTCAATATTTTTTATAAACCTTATAATCTTTATTCTACTTTTAATTTGTGGTATATTAAATCAAAAGCTTTAAGGAAATTTTAGTTATGGAACAGCATATTATCTCAGACCCTAATGTTATGATGGGTAAGCCAGTAGTTGCAGGAACAAGAATAACGGTTGAGTTAATCTTGGAAAAGCTTTCAGCAGGAGAAACAATTGAGCAGATTATCAAATCTCATCCGCACCTCACAAAAGAAGGCATACAAGCAGCGCTCAATTTTGCTGCGAAAGCATTGAAAGCAGATGTGATTTATCCTATCGCAGATTCTAAATGAACTTTCTAGCTGATGAAAATATAGAAACGGAAATTGTTGATCTATTAAGAAGTAATGGTTATGAAGTTGATTACGTTCTGGAAATGATGCCGGGTATTTCCGATAATGATATTATTTTGCAAGCAAATAAAAACAAATCACTTCTAATTACATCTGACAAAGATTTTGGTGAACTAGTATTCAGGCAACACTTGGTTCGTAATGGAGTTATACTCATAAGATTGCACGGAATTCTCCCTAGGAAAAAAGCTGAGCTTGTTATAAATTTTCTCAAAAATTATGGAGAAAAAATAACAAATTCATTTTCTGTTATTACAAAATCAAATGTAAGAATTCGATCGAAGATTAATTAGAAGTCAGAGTTTAAATTTTATTTTTCCTATCTCGACTCTCTATGATTTCAATATTATATCAATCTTTACTAATTAGTGAGAATTACTCCCAATCCAAAATAACTTTACCTGAATTTCCCGATTTCATTATTTCAAAACCATCTATATAATCATCAATCTTAAAACGATGTGTTATTATTGGTTGAACAGGCAAACCGCTTTGAACCATTGCCTGCATCTTGAACCAGGTTTCAAACATCATTCTTCCGTATATACCGCGGATCGTTAAACCGTTAAAAATAACTTTGTTCCAGTTAACACCGGCTTTCTCAGGAAGAATACCGAGCAAAGCCATTTTTCCTCCGTGATACATAACATCAATCATATCATTAAAAGCATGGATGCTTCCGCTCATTTCCAATCCGACATCAAAACCGCCAACCATTCCAAGTTCTTTAACAATATCAGGAAGTTTTTCCTTTGTTACATCTACAGCTCTGGTTACTCCCATTTTTCTTGCAAGCTCCAGACGATATGGATTCATATCAGTGATAACAACATTTCTTGCACCTGAATGTCTTACAACTACTGCTGCCATAATTCCGATTGGTCCTGCACCGGTGATAAGTACATCTTCTCCAAGAACATCAAATGATAATGCAGTGTGGACTGCATTTCCAAGCGGATCAAATATTGAAAAAATTTCTTTCGGAAGTTTCGGATCGCAATGCCAGATATTTGAAACAGGAATTACAAGATACTCAGCAAAACATCCGGGACGATTAACTCCAACTCCTTTTGTATTCGGGCAAAGATGTCCTCTTCCTTCTCTGCAATTTCTGCAAGTTCCGCAAACGATATGTCCTTCACCGCTGACAAGCTCACCAACTTTTACATCGTGAACATTGCTTCCGAATGCTTCTACAGTTCCAACATATTCGTGACCGACGTGCATTGGAACCGGAATAGTTTTTTGTGCCCACTCATCCCAATTGTAAATGTGAATATCTGTTCCGCAAATTGAAGTCTTATGGATTTTTATAAGTACATCATTTGGTCCGTATTCAGGAACAGGAACTTCGTCCATCCAGATTCCTGGTTTTGCATATTTTTTTACTAATGCCTTCATTTTTTTCATGGTAAGATCCTTAGAGAATTGGATTTTATTATTGGTTAAACTATTTAAAAATATCTAACCAAAATTAGAGATTAGGCAAGTAATCGACAAAGGAAAAATCTAAAAAATAAATTTCAGAGCTAAATCAGATTATTGAAAATAAAGCAAACTCTCTGTTTAAAATCGATCCTTTAATATTTTTCTGCTGGTTAATTTGTTTTTCAATAAAGTCTGAGTTCAAATCATTTACAAAAGCAACGCTTTTTAACCATTCTATTTCATCTTTTGTAATTAGATTGTTAACGCAGGCTAAACTGATTGCATCCTGAAGGAAGGAGGCAGCTATACTCTTATCTGAGAAAACAATGGGATCAGAATCAATATATTTATTTGTAAGAAGATTTCTGATTGTTTCTTCAAAAAAATCTGAGGCAAATCCTAATTTTTCGGAAATAGTTTTTAACATTTCCTTTTCCTTTGAACTTAACTCTTTATCAAGTCTGGCTGTTATTAATAAGCCCTTGAGGTAATTGCTTCGATCGATTAAAGGTATGTTCATTTCGTCCTATAAAATAAGTTTTAGATAGTAGAAATAATTAATACAGCCTCACAATTATTATGCCTTTAGATTTTCTGATACTAAAATATAATTTTTCAAATAAAATACTATGGAAAATAAAATCCCATTGACTATGCACACAAAAATTATCTCAAATCAGACAAAGGCTCTGAACAATTTCTAATTATAAGGCACAGACTAAAGTTTTCTTTGAGTTTCCCGATTATATATATTTTATTTTTTCAGTTAAGATAAATCACCGGTAAAAGCTCTGGAATAATTTGCAAAACAGAATGAAAATTTTTCCGATTTCCCTGGCATAAAAATCATTACCCGGTAAAAAACATATTTAAGAACTCAACATTTTATAAATATTAACGATAGTTAATTAGACAAGTTTAAAATTTAATGTGCACTTAATATCCAATTTAATCTAAGTTAAAATTAATAATTGGAAACAGATGAATGCTGCCAAATATAAAAAACATAGACTCATTTAATCCGATTTCCAATCTGATTCCTATCCAACCGCAGTCTAATACCGGAATAGCTCATGATCCGGTCATAAAACAAATTCTTGAGTGTTTTCCTGATCCTGTTTTGATACTTGATAATGAAAGACAAGTTGTAACTTATAATGATAAAGCCAGAAAATTTTTTAATCATACAATTACAATTGATGTAGCAGCCAAAAAAATTGGTGAAGCGCTTGGCTGTGTGCACGCTTTAAGAAAAAGAAATGTATGCGGCGAAACTGAGTATTGCTCTCGATGTGGTGTAAATAAAACTTTTTCTGATGTATTAATAAAACCAGGAAATTATGAGAATGAATTTGCGATAAAAGTGAATAATAATGGGCTTGAAACGACACTTGATTTTAGAACTTATATCTCTAATCTGAATTACGGGGATAAGGAATATGTAGTTCTGTCAGTTAAAAGTCTTGAAAGTGAAAAACGCAGGGAGCTTTTAGAAAGGATTTTTTTTCATGATGTATTAAATACAGCTTCAATTATTTTTGGTATATCTGGTATGATCTCCGAGGCTGATATTAACAAAGATCTGGAAAGATATACCGTAATACTTCAGAATATTTCTGAGCAGTTAATTCAGGAAATTCAGGCTCAAAGGGATTTAATCAATGCCGAAGCAGGCAATTTAATTATCTATCCTGCAGTAGATAATGTAAAAGATATTCTTGAAAAAACTTATCAGCTTTATCAGGATAATATTCTTACCAGGGGAAAAGAGTTTGTTTGCGAATATCCTGAAGATACTTTGATAATTGAAACTGATCATCATTTTATAATCAGATCTTTGGGTAATCTTATAAAGAATGCTCTTGAGGCAATCAATCCTGGCGGTAAAGTTTCTTTAACTGCAAAAGATTATGGGGATAATGTTCGTTTTGTTGTTTCTAATAATGGAGTTATTCCAAAGCATATTCAACTGCAAATATTTAACCGCTCATTTAGTACCAAAGCAAAAAAGGGAAGAGGCATTGGTACTTACAGTGTAAAACTATTGATTGAAAATTATCTTAAGGGGAAAGTAAGTTTTATTTCAGATGAAGAAAATCAAACTAAGTTTATAATCGAACTTCCGAAAAAATTCTCTGAGTAATGATCTTCAATCCGTAATTAACAAACCAGATAAACTTCTCCTCATTTAAACAATAAGTAAGCAGATCTTAGTTTTATCAGAATTATTTTTAAGTCCCGATAAAGTATATATAAAATAAAATAGTATTATTTTTAAATCATTAGATAAATAATTTTTCCAAAATTTTATACTGGAGTTAATTATGAGTTACCGGATTGAAAAAGATACAATGGGCGAAATTCAGGTGCCTGTAGATAAATATTACGGTGCACAGACTGCCAGATCATTAATGAATTTCAAGATCGGCGGAGATAGGTTTCCGCGTGAACTTATTCGTGCTTTAGGTATTCTTAAAAAAGCTGCTGCTTTAACTAATAAAGAACTTGGCACTCTTCCGTCAGATAAAGCTGATCTGATTGTTAAAGCTGCTGATGAAGTAATTGAAGGCAAACTTGATGAACATTTTCCGTTAGTTGTCTGGCAAACCGGCAGCGGTACACAAACCAATATGAATGCTAACGAAGTTATTTCAAACCGTGCAATTGAACTTGCCGGCGGCGAAATGGGGAGTAAAAAACCAATTCATCCTAATGATGATGTCAATAAAGCTCAATCATCAAACGATACTTTTCCAACAGCAATGCACATTGCAGCAGTTGAGGAAATTCACAGAAGATTAATCCCGATGGTTAAAAAACTTCGCGATGCACTGGCAGCAAAAGAAAAAGAATTTAAAGACATAATTAAAATTGGCAGAACACATCTGATGGATGCTGTTCCGTTAACACTTGGTCAGGAATTCAGCGGATATGTTCAAATGCTGTCAAATGGTTTGGATAGAATCAATGCAGCTTTGCCGAGATTATATGAACTGGCTCTCGGCGGTACCGCAGTAGGAACAGGATTAAATACTCATCCTCAGTTTGCAGTTAAATCCGCTGAACACATTGCAAAGATTACAGGCAAAAAATTTGTTACTGCTCCAAATAAGTTTGAAGCATTGGCAGCACACGATGCACTTGTTGAGTTTAGCGGAGTGTTAAAGACGCTTGCTGCTTCTTTGATGAAAATTGCAAATGATATAAGGTTGCTTGGTTCAGGTCCCCGATGTGGTTTGGGTGAACTCAATCTTCCCGAAAATGAACCCGGCAGTTCAATTATGCCCGGTAAGGTAAATCCAACTCAAAGTGAAGCTTTAACAATGGTTTGTGCGCAGGTTTTTGGAAATGATGTTGCTGTAAATTTTGGCGGTGCAACAGGACATTTTGAACTTAACGTTTTTAAGCCGGTAATTATTTTTAATGTTCTTAATTCAATAAGGCTGATTTCTGATGCTTGTGAAAGCTTTACAGATCATTGTGTGGTTGGAATTGAAGCAAACATTATCAACATTAAAAAACATCTTGAAAATTCTTTAATGCTTGTAACTGCATTAAATCCGCACATTGGTTATGATAATGCTGCTAAAGTTGCAAAGAAAGCTCACAAAGAAAACACAACACTAAAACAAGCTGCTATAGACCTTGGTTTGCTTACTTCTGAAAAATTTGATGAGGTTGTAAGACCGGAAAAAATGGTTGGACCAAAAGGGTAATTAGCGATTGTCATTGCGGGGAGTGACATGCCTGCAGTCAGGCAGGAACGATGAAGCAGTCTTTAGTTAAACATTAAGATTGCTTCTCCCGACTAAAGTCGGGATCGCAATGACATTTGAAGAGTAAAAAATGAACTGGAACGGAATAATATCTTTACTTCTTGCGTGCATTGAGTTTTTATTACTCTTTAATTTACTTGTGTTCGTTAAAAAAGATAAACTGAACATCATCGCATTAGTTATGATTGCTCTGCTTGCAGGTTATCAGACGATGGAATTTTTAATGTGCCAGATTGAATTACAAAGTTCATTTTATCCATACTTTGCTTTTGTAATAATTTCGTTTTTACCGCCTCTTAATTTGATACTTGCTCTTTCACTTACCCATAATTTTACTCTTACTCCTGTTGTCTCATTAATTTTTATCCCCGCAATAACTTTTTCAATCTATTACACATTTGTTATTCAAGAGTTTGTGGTAACAAGCTGTACAGTACTTTACGCAACGTATCATTATCCGCTTGGTGATTTATATGGATTCTTTTACTATCTGCCTATTCTGATTTCAATTATTTTGCTAGCATTGTTTGTAAGGAAGGACAATGAAAAGGAAAAAAGATTAATTGGAAAAGTTTTGCTGTTTGGAGGAATATTTATCAGCATTCCGCCTGTGCTTGGATTTACTTTGATGTTTACAGGCTCTTACTCACTTATGTCTGCAATGGAAAGTGTTATGTGCAAGTTTGCATTTGTGTATGCACTTTGTCTTACGATTATTTGTTTATTAAACTCCCCGTTTAATGAGGAACGGAACTATTTTAAATATTTATCTGGTTATAAATAATTGATAAGTAGCATCGGAATATTTTTGTTTTAGAGATGACATTATTTTAAGAGTGAAGATGTCATCTCTTGCGTAAAAAGATTCCTGCTTATCGAAGAAATAATTTCTTATTTTATTTTTGTTTTAAAAATGACATCTTTTACAGAGCGAAAACGTACGCAGAAAGATGTTATCACTTGTTTAAACACAGTTTTTAATTTTTACACCTCCGTAAAAATTTCTGCTTGTCTTGGAAATATTTTCTTATTTTTTTTTTTTTTTTTTTTTTTTTGAGTTGATTTTTGTTTGAAATCGCAACTATGTTAGTAGCACTATTATTGCTATAAAATAATTAGCATCCCTATCTGCGTAAGCTTAAATTTGTGTTAAATAACTATCAGCATTTTAACAAGGGAGTGGAAAATGAAAAGGGCAATAGTTGGATTTCTTTTAATTGGTTTTAGTCTATTCCTAAAATCTTGCAACACAACTGAACCGCCGCCAAACGGTGAAAAGCCGACACTTGAATTAACACTTGAAGATGTTTCCTGCACTGAAGCGTGGATAACGCTAAGTACAACCAACCTCCAACTGCCAACAACCATAACAATAAAACAGAACGACCAAACCCACAGCACTATAAATTTAGTTAAAGCTGATACATTACTTTATATCGATTCTCTTCTGCCCAATCAAACATATAAATTTCAATCAGTCATTCTCCCTGAGGAATCCTTCGGACAGTCAATCAACCAATCTGAAATAAAAAGCAATGAGCTAAGTGTTACAACAATGGACACCACCAGCCACAACTTTACATTTGAAACTTTTACATTTGGCGGAACAGCAGGCAGCTGCACTTTTTACGATGTAGCAATTATAAATGAGAATTACATAATTGCAGTTGGTTCTGTTTTCTTGACAGATTCACTCGGTCAACCAGACCCACAACCGTATGGTGTAGCTATTTGGGATGGACAGACTTGGCAGCTTAAAAAAATATTTCATAGCATAAATATACCTGTAACACCAAGGGGAATTCTTGTAATAAATGCGAATGAAATATACCTTGCTGCTGGAAGCATTTTTCGATGGGATGGGATTTCATCAACAGTTCAAATGGTTTTTTCGCGGCTTAGTTTACCGGATCCGAATGCTACAATAGAAAAACTATGGGGAAGTTCAAGCACTTCAATATATGGAGTTGGAAATGTCGGCAGTATCGTTTACTACAACGGACAAAGCTGGCAGCGGATAGAAAGCGGAACGGAGTTGAATATAAATGATATATGGGGAATATCAGATGGCAATGGGGGTTTCAATAAATATTTAGCGGCTTATAATGCGATGTTAAAGTTAGATGCAAACAAAAATTTATCAAGAATTGAAGCTGAACCCGGTATGCATGTTTTTTCAATTTGGGGTTATACAAACCAATTAATATACGTTGTTGGAGGAGAGAATGATGCCTTATATAAAAATTATAAATGGGAAATAATTAATGATCCTTTGGTAAATACTCTCTATAGAATCAGAGGCCAAAATTATAATGATGTGTTTGGAATAAGCTCTTTAGGGACAATCTTGCACTTCAATGGTTATAACTGGGGTTCGATCAATGTGCCGGTAGAAAATATTTTTTTGAAATTAGATGTAAAAGGAAATGTGATTGCTTCTGTGGGCTGGCAAGGAGAAAAAGCAGTAATAACAATTATTAGGAGAAATAATTAAAGCGAGGTAAATGCTAATGAAATAACAAAATCTCATCCCCGCGCTGCCACGCAGGGACGAGTTAAGCTGCATACAAAAATTTATAACGCGCAAGAGCCTTGCAAGCTAATGCTATTTTTTGTATGCAGTTTAAGATAATAATAAAACAATTAATTTTAAACTGAAAGGAGATTACAATGAAAAACAGTTTTTTCATTATCCTGTTGTTTTGGGCACTGTGTAACACTAGCATACTGCCCCAGTATAACACCTCTGTTCTGGAAGGCACGCATAATAATGCTTATACAGTAGTTGAAGCGCCTTCAATTTATAAATACAGAACAGTGCTAGGCAAAATTGCAACTTCTAACTTTGAAATTTCCTACACTGATACTATGCCTCCATTGCAGGCAAGGACAGCAATAGAATATGCGATAAAAATCTGGGAATTCTTAATAAATTCTGATCAGACGATTAACGTACTTGTAAGATGGAAGGATCTGGGTTACAGTAGCACCGGAGTATATACGTTAGCTAATTGTGGTCCAACAACTTATTATAATTCACCTTCTCTACCGAAAGAAAATGTACAATACCCCATTGCGCTTGCCGAACATCTTATGAATCAGAATTTAAACGAAGATGATTACGAGATGATAATTAATATTAATTCCAATGATAGTGTAAGTTGGTATTTTGGTACAGATGGTGTACCACAGAAAGATAAAGTCGATATGGTAAGTGTTATTTTGCACGAAACAGCACACGGATTAGGATACAATGGTTTTTTTAATGTAAGCGGAAGTTATGGATATAAAGGTATAAGTGGTTTTCCTGTTGACACAAATTCTCATTCATCTATTTATGATATATATACATCGTTCAACAGCTATTATCCAGCTTTAGATTTCTTGGTCAGTTATCCCAATCATTCTACGGAACTAAAAACTAAGCTAACGAGTGACAATGTTTATTTTAGCGGTGATAATGCCTGGATTCAAAACGGAAGATATAGACTTCCAAAACTCTATACACCAGCAGGATGGAAAGCAGGCTCCAGTATCTTCCATCTTGATGAAGTTACATTTCCGCAAGGAAATAGTAATTCCTTAATGACTCCTCAATTCGATCAGGCAGAAGTAATTCATTCACCCGGCGAGGTTGGACTAGCCATTCTAAAAGATTTGGGATGGAATATAAACCGACTTGCTACTTTTATACATCCTGAACCTGGAGTCTCACTTCAAAAAGGTGCAGTTGATACAATAAAATGGATCGACAACGAAGGAGGCTCATATAACCTTGATTTACTCGATTCGTTTGATAATTTTATAATGACTGTCAGTACACTTGGAATGGCAAATGATGGATTGAATCAATATGTCTGGACAGTTCCTGCAAATGTACCAGATGGAATGTACCGAATTAAGATTCAATTTGGCGGTGCTTTTGGCGGAACAAATCTTTTTTCAATTTCAGAGCAACAGCAGGTTGCGAAACCAATCTTCACACCGCCGCCTGACACTTATGAAAATCCCGTAACAGTTACAGCATCCTGTCCAACATCCGGCGCAATTATAAGGTACACAATGAACGGCACAGAGCCTACTATCAATTCACCTGTATTCCCGCCGTCACTAGAGATTACTACCCTTACTACTATCAAAGCAAAGGCGTTTAAGACTGGAATGATACCGAGTTTAACTACAACAGCAGTCTATAACATCGGAATTGAAATTACTGTACCTGAACTTTTTCCAATTAGTGGAACCTACCCGCAAGGATTAAAAACTACATTAAGCTGGGAATCAGGTTTAAGATGTTTTATGAATTACACTAATGATGGCTCAGAACCTTATGATCCGAGTATTCCGGGTTATCAAGTCGAAATATCTCCTAATCCTAAAACATATAAATGGGAAAATATAGGTACAATAAAAATGAAAGCAAGAACTTATTTGAATGGTACCTGGAGTTCACTGGTTGAAAGGGAATATATTATTATTCCTGGTGTGGTTATAAAACAACTCGATGCTTCAGGCACTCCATTCGGGCAGGCTGCATATTGGGACTATTCTTTTTGGCATTATGTTGATCCTGATCAAGCATTTGTTATGGAAAACACTAAACAATATTTCTTATCAAGTCATAATTGGAAACCAGGCACAAATCAAAAATTTAATTATTGGGATGATAACCTCAATAATAAACGTTATCGTAACTGGGATACACTAAGTATTGAATCTGGAACTAGAGAGGTTAAATCTCATTTTTCTGAAGCGGTAAATGGAGTTACAATCAAAAATTCTCTCGAATCAACTGGAATTAACGGAGGGCAGGTTGAATTTATGGATCCGTGGCTAGTTGATTTTAATGAACCACCTTATGGATATAGGAGCAGAGGAATGAATGCCCCGTTTTTACCGAGACCATCGCCCTTTAATCCCAATTATTCAAGCAGTTACAAAGGCGTCTTCCTGAATCAGGATCCATCACAAACATCAACTTACTACAAAGTCGGAATGCTTGAAGAGCAATTAATCTCAGTGAACGGTCAAAACAGAAAATTTTTTCCATATAAATGGACAGGCAACGGCGTTAGTTTTCAGGATGAATATGCAAGACAGACAGGAGTTGTGTTTGCTTCATCAAATGCAACAGCAACTGCGATTCTAAAAGGACAGCTAATGAGCAACGACCAAAACGGTATAAGCAGCGGCTCACAACGTAAACTTGTTCGTACGGATAATGGAATTTACCATTTGGTATATGAATCAATGAGCCACGTTTGGTACACGCACAGTTTGACAGGTGATTTTAATGGTCAGTGGAAGCAGGAAAGATGTCTTTCTGATGCTATAGGTAATTTGGGTAAAAATCCCGCAATAGATTTTGAAGTAAACAAAGTAAAAATAGTTTTCGAAACTGCCCTTAATGATGAAGCTGCTATTTATCTAATTACTTTTATCCCGATGTGAATGGGAATTATATTTTTAGTGAGTCAGAGGAAGTATTGTATTACCCCCTTTCTTACTTTGGCAGTGCCAAGCCAGTGATCTCTTACAGCAACGTAGTGGTTTTCGTGGCTTACAGAAAAAACACCAGCGATGGTTTGTATCAAAAAACAAAATGGAATGACGCCGGTAATTGGGTTTGGTGGCCAGAGGGTTCAATACCGAATACAACTTTATATTCAAGCAATCCAAGTGTTTGTGGATTCGGTGACGATATTTATTTAACCTGGCAGCACTCGCTTGGGTTAAGGTATATATTCGGTTATGCACAAGGTACAAATTGGCAGTATACTAATTATGCAATATTATCTACTGGCTGCGGATACACAAATAATTACACACCTTCAATAAGTCTTGCTAAAAATGGTTATCCGGTAGTAAGCTGGGTTGGCTATAACTATAAAGATCCAGGAGGCGATATTAACAAGATTGAAGGTGAGTTGCCAACATCTAAAATTGTGGTAAGGAGAGCCGCCGGCAGCAGTTGGAGTTCATTCTTCAAAGCAGGTCACAATGCAGTAACTACAAACAATAATTCAACGAACAGTACTCTTAATGAAGAAAGCGTAATAACGTGGAGCGAAGGAACCAGCCCTAACTTTTTGAGCAAGTGGGTTAGAAGAGTAAACGGCAACTATACAGATGCACATTCATTAAGTCATAACGGAAAACAAAACCAGGTGTCTAATGGAACAAGCATTGATAATATGGAAGCAACAGTTTTTTCAATTACTGAACAGCCATATATGCTCTCGCTGGTAACAACTAACTTCAATCAGCAATTTCCGATAGGAGGTGAAATAAATAAAGCTGGTGACCTGATCGAATTAAGCTTTGGCAGAGAAGGGCGTAATAAATAAGAAAGGAGTCGAGTTTCTATTTAATATTGGAGACATAATAGTTGGAGACAGCGTTATTAAATTCATTGAGCAGCCGGATACAATATTATATTCATCTGCAGAAGAACTGAACTCAGTTGTAAATACAGTCCCGTTTTACCTTTTACCATCAACAGAATTTTATTTTACAGATTTTTATTATGTGCTGAATGATAGTCTTGCAGATACTGCACTTACAGCAATTGATGTAGTTAATTTCAAGGTTGAGTTAGTAAATAATCAGTCTGGTCAGGTTGTTGGAACATTTGATAATGTAACATACACGAAGGAAAATTTAATCGGCTATGCAAACGCCTCGTACCAGGTAGATTGCAACAGCATAATTCCGGGAGAATATTATTTGCGATTGGTAACAACAGTTGAAGGGGAAGCAGATTATTATCTTGGCAATGTACAGAACAGCAGCGAGGAACTGAATAAACATAATTACCAGCAAGTAAGTTTCAACGGAGCTGATATCCCTGTAACCTACGCACTCGAGCAAAACTATCCTAATCCGTTCAACCCGGTTACAACAATTAATTACCAAATACCAAAAAGCGGAATGGTAACTCTGAAAGTTTATGATATAATCGGTGCAGAAGTAGCAACTTTAGTTAATGAAGAAAAAACGGTTGGAAGATATGAAGTGAACTTTGATGCAAGCAAACTTGCAAGCGGAGTTTATATATATCAGCTTCAAGTAAACGATTTTATTAATATGAAGAAAATGATTCTTCTGAAGTAACTTTACTCATACATTCAAAGCCGGAATTGAGCTTCCGGCTTTTTATTTTCAATCTATTACACATTTGTTATTCCAGAGTTTGTGGTAACAAGCTGTACAGTACTTTTACGCAACGTATCATTATCCGCTTGGTGATTTATATGGATTCTTTTATTATCTGCCTATTCTGATTTCAATTATTTTGCTTGCATTGTTTGTAAGGAAGGACAATGAAAAGGAAAAAAGATTAATTGGAAAAGTTTTGTTGTTCGGAGGAATATTTATCAGCATTCCGCCTGTGCTTGGATTTACTTTGATGTTTACAGGCTCTTACTCACTTATGTCTGCAATGGAAAGTATAATGTGTAAGTTTGCATTTGTATATGCACTTTGTCTTACGATTATTTGTTTATTGAACTCCCCGTTTAATGAGGAACGGAACTATCTTAAACTTTTTTCCGGGTTTAAGTAATAGTTCGTAATACCAGAAATGCTTTAACCCGTAATTTAGCTTTTGAAGTCAGATTGTATAATGAGCAAGTAAGTGGATTGACGAATATTGCGGAAGTGTCTGAAAGAATGTTAAACCATATTCTGCTCCAATACTGATCTTAAATCCTTTTAAATCAAAATTTCTAAAATCATATCCGACAGAAATTGACAGTGTAATCCCATAATCCCAAACATCAGTATCACTAAATGTTCGGTCATTAAGAGCTAATAATCCAACACCTTCTTCAAGAAAAATTTTATAATCAAAATACTGAGTTGTAACTCCCTTGAATGACACGCCTAATAAATATGGATTATACGGCTGTTTAGTATTTGGCAAAAGCGCATTAAAATCTTTAACAAAGACAAAACTTACTCGCGGAAAAACTTCCTGAAAGACCGGAAAATTTGCCTCTGCAAAAAGACTGGTTGTAAATCCACCCACAGAAGTTGAGTTGCCTTTGAATGAACCGCCGCCGATAAAACCGCCAATGCTGAAATCAGTTTGAGAAAATACAGTGTATGAAAACAAAATTATTGCTGATAAAAAAATTTTTAGTTTCAAGAACATTCCTTTAATTTTTAATGGTTCTAAAATAGTTTCATATAACAGAAAACAAAAGGATTAAAAATGGAAAAAGTACTCTATCATTATAAAGCTATTGTGGTTGAAGTATATGATGGCGATACCTGTACTGTTGATATTGATTTAGGTTTGCATACCTGGATTAAAAAGGAAAAAATCAGACTGAACAGAATAAACGCACCGGAAATAAAAGGTAAAGAAAGAAGTGATGGATTGAAAAGCCGTGACTTTTTGAGAAGCATTATTTCAGGGAAAGAAGTGTATATTCAAACTATAAAAGATAAGAAGGAAAAGTTCGGCAGATACCTTGCAGAGGTATGGTTTGAAAATAACAAAGGTAAGTTCATTAACATAAATGATAAATTGGTGAAAGAGGGTTTTGCCGTTTATAAAAATTATTAAGGAAAAAATAATGACAAGAAAATCAGAAATAAAATTTGTTGTTGAAATTGATGAAAAGAAGATGCCTGAAAAAATTATGTGGCAGGCTGATGATGCTGAGTTTGAGGGAATGAAGGAAGCAAAAACGATGATGCTTTCTTTGTGGGATAAACAGGATAATCTTACACTTGGGATTGATCTGTGGACAAAAGATATGCTGGTTGATGATATGAATATGCATTTTTATCAGATGATGCTTAAACTTGGCGATACATACAGAAAGTCCACAAGCGATAATGATACAGCCAAAATGTTTGATGATTTTGCCAGTGAATTTGCAGCTAAAGTGAAGTTGTTTGAAAAGAAGTAAGTCTTATAAATCAAAGTTTAAAAGGGATAAAAATTTAATATCCGGTTCTTAAGAGAGTTTACTGTTTATTCTCCTGATTGTTACAATTCATTTAGTGAAAGAGGCTAATAATTCTTTTAGTTTTACTTATGCGAGATTATTTGGTTAAAATAAAAAACCCAATTAATTCATTTAATTGGGTTTGGTAAGAAAATCAGGAATTAAAATTCATTCATCGAGTCATCCTCAATGTTTCGCTTCTCTCTGTCTCTCTCTTTATTTCCGTTACCCGGACTTAAGCGATAACTTACACCAAGATATGCAACCCGTGATTCCATTTTTCTGTAGCTTGAAGTAAAGAAGTTATTTCCAAAAGTTTCCGAATCCATTTTACGGGTATTAAAGATATCACTTACTCTGAATGTAACTGAAAGTTGTCCGTCGAGAAAATCTTTCTTAACTGCAAAATCTGCCGAAAACAGCTCTTTAATTTTTCTCTGAGCTGTAAGTATCGGTGAATTATAATTTGCGTTTATCTGAAAATTAAAATCCTTTGACAACATAAAAGTAGTATTAAGTTTACTTATCCAGCTATTATCATTAGTAGAAATATCCAGTCCATCAAACTTTGTATTAAAATATGAAAAGCTTCCATTAATTCTTAACCAGTCAACCAACGGAAGAGTAGTGGTTAATTCAATTCCATAAGAACTGCTCTTTGCCAGATTTCGCCAGGTTGTTTCGGTTACACCATCATCCCGCAGTGTTGTAAAACTTGTAATAACATCGTTAGTATATTTGTAAAAGAAAGAGGATGTTAAGACAATCTTACCAAAGAATTTTGAGTAACCAATATCAAATGAATTAACATACTCGGGATTAAGTTCCGGATTACCATATTGAATATTTAATGTATCTGATCTGTCAACATAAGGATTAAGCATATTGTTCCATGGTCTCTGAACTCTTCTGCTGTAACTCAGTTGGGCTTCCATATCATAAGGTAAACCCTGCACAAAATGAATTGTCGGATATAAAGCAAAATAGTTTTTATTAAACTTTGTAGAAGTAGTTAACTCACTTCCGTCAATATTAGCTTGTTCTGCTCTTAATCCTATCTGAAACTGAAATTTATCAATGTTGTTTGAGTAGATTCCATAAGCAGCATAAACTTGTTCTTTGTAATTAAAATTAGTTTCTCTTAAAGGATTGTTTATCCAACTTCCTGCTGATGAATTGAAATCAAGATAATTGTTTTTGGAATTAAGGTCCTGTGCATTGATTTTAAATCCTGTTTCAATTCTGCCAAAGCCTTCGATCGGATTTATATAATTTGATTGAATCGTCCACCGTGTATTTGAATTACTTGAAAGACCCTGTTGCAGGCTTTCATTTAATGGGTCAAGATTCAGATCAAAATTCTTTTGTGTAATATTTTCTTCACGGCTCATTTTATTCTTACCCAGAATTACATCAGCAGTTAATTCAGCGCCTTTTTGTTCGAATGTTCTTCTGTAACTGAATGAATAACTATTTCCGTTCATATCTCTGTCAGCATCACTGTATCTTTCGAAATAGCTAGTTAATTGATTCAAATAATCTAAATTTGAATTTAAAACTCTGCTATCACCGCCAAAACCAAAATCCCTGAACCTGTAAGTAAAAGTAAAAGTGTTGAAATCATCGTAGAGATAATCAAAGCCTGCTGAAACATTATGCGAACCGAATTTAAAAAGTCCGTTACTTAAAGTGCTTAGATAAGACAAACTATTATTAATATTACTTGTTCTAAGAGAATTTCCTTCATTTCTGTTTCGCGAAAGTCTGTTATCATACGAACCGAAAAAATTGAAATAAGGTGTTCTGTAATTAAGATTGATAGATGAATTATATTTATCCTTTGTCCCTACGTTAACACTGATATTTCCGTTTAATCCGCCGTCAATTCTTTTTTTAAGAATAATATTTAAAATACCAGAAGTACCATCGGGATCATATCTTGCAGATGGATTTGTAACAAGTTCAATTGATTCGATCTGTGTTGCGGGTATGCTGTTTAAAATATCACTGTTGCTCGCACCAACAAGAGTGCTTGGCTTTCCATCAATAAGAATAGTAATGTTCTGATTTCCGCGGTAACTAACATTTCCATCAAGATCAACGGTTACAGACGGAATATTTCCCACCACATCAACCGCAGAACCGCCAGTACTTGTTAAATCTTTATCAACATTTATTACTTTCTTATCCAGATTATTAATAACCATTTCCTTTTGTCCGGTTACCAAAACATTTCCAATCTCAATTGATTGCTCGTCAATATAAATTGTTCCGAGATCAACATCTGCTGTCCTTGGATTAATTCTAATGCTGTCGATAAATTTTGTTGCATAGCCAATATATGAAACCTTGATATAGTATTGACCATAAGGCAGGTTTTCTAATTTAAATCTTCCATCCTTATCGGTTATTGTACCATTTATCATTGATGAATCTTTAACACTGAACAATACAACATTGCCATATTCAATAATTTGATTTGTTTGAGCATCAATAAGTTTTCCGGTAATTCTTCCGTTTGATGCAGCACCCGGATTGTTTCTGCCCATTTGATTTTGAGGAAATGCTATAGAACCAATTACGATAAAAACAGCAATTATTGATTTAATAAAACTCATATACGATTTAACCATTTCTTAATTTTTAACTACCATCGCAAAATTAGACAAAAAAATCCAATGTCTGGTTTAATTGCAATCACATAAAAACACTGCTTAATAAATGGATTTAATACAGAAACACTTGTATAACGAAGTTAACTAGCCTTTAACCATCTGAATACCTCAGACCATTTTGGCTTTTTACCTGTGAGTAAAATCCCGATTCTGTATATCTTTCCGGCAAGTTTAAATATTCCTAATAAAACAAAAACATTTATTATAATTGAAAGTAATATCTGCCACACCGGCACTTCTATTAAAATCATTCTTGCGGGCATAACTATCAGCGAAGAAAACGGAAATAGTGATGCAATTACAATAAATAGTGTTTGTGAGTTTGATTCCAAACTAAGTGCTATAAAAAATGGAATCATTATCAGCATCAGCAATGGCCAGATACCGGATTGTGCATCTTGCGGATTATCAAAGATAGCACCAACTGTTGCATACAATGCTACATAGGTTATTAATGCAAGTCCGTAATTAAACAAAAAATACAGAATATATCCGATACTCATCTGCGGCATAAATTCCGGCGGAATCATAAACCAGCTTGTGGTGATCAATAAAATAACCGGACTTAACCAAATAGCCATCTGGATTAATTCAATTATTACAGTCCCTAATATTTTACCGGCTAATAGCTCTGTGCTGTTTGCCGATGAGAGAAGCACTTCTACTATCTTGTTGCTTTTTTCTTCAACAACTGCATTCATTGTTAATGAACCTGAAAAAATCAATGCCATGTAAAGAAGAAATGAAAACAGAACCATTGCAATCCTGTTGCCATAACCTTCCTGAGAAACTTTTTCGTCTGAGGTAATTCTGAATCCGTTTATATCAACATCTTTTCTTGCAAATTTTATTTCATCATCAGTCAATTGTTTACTTGCAAAATAGATTTCAATCAAAGCTTTATTTATAGATGGTTTTATTTTGTAAAACAAAGCGGAGTTATTCGGATTATAGGAATAATAACTAACCTCTTTTGATTGAAGAGCAGATGAAGGAATGAAAACCAATCCTGTAATGCGCTGATTCAGTAAATCAGATTTATGCTTTTTAAGTTTTTCTTCAAACTGGCTTAATTCAACCTTCTCTGTTAATGATGTCAGATCTCCGGATTTAAAAGCTTCGGTATTAAAAAGTTCGTTCTGAACTTTATTAAGTATTTCACTTGAATCAGAAATTATTATCAGATCCGATTTTTGCTCTTCTGCCATTGATTGAATAAAAAACTGAATTGAAAAAACCAGTATCATAAACAATGGTACAAGCAGAGTCATAATTATAAAAGATTTACTGAAAAGTTTTGTCTTTAATTCGCGTTTTATTATTGCAAGCGTTCTCCTATTGAACATCGTTTGATTCCTTTCCGGCGAGAGAAACAAAAATTTCGTGCAGTGAAATCTCATTCACGTTAAATTTCTTTATTACAATATCGTTGTTAATAAGAAGTTTAAGCAATTGCTGATCAGTATTGTAATCCTTTAATCGGATACCGGTTGAATTTCCAAAATTTTCTATGCTTTCAACCAGATTATTATTTTTTAGGAAAGAGATGTTTCCGCTGTAGCTTAGACTAACATTTCTGCTGGCATATCTGGATTTTATATCGCTCAGTTTTCCATTAAGAATTATCTTTCCCTTATCTATCATTGCAATTGAATCGCACATCTTTTCAGCAAAATCCATAAGATGAGTTGAAAAGATCACAACCTTTCCTTTTTGCTTCATCTCAAGAATAATTTCTTTTATAATATTTGTATTGATAGGATCAAGTCCGGCAAAAGGTTCATCAAATATCAGAAAATCAGGATTGTGAAGAATTGTTCCGATAAACTGTACCTTTTGTTGATTACCTTTTGAAAGATCTTCTATCTTTGAATTTTTTCTGTCAGCAAGATCAAATTTTTCAAGATAATCTATGGCAGATTTCAGAACCTCGTGTCCTTTTTTCCCTTTTAACTCTGCAAGAAATAAAAGCATATCAATTACTTTCATTTTCTTATAAAGTCCTCTTTCCTCCGGCAGGTATCCGACGATATCTTTAAAGTTTTGTTTTGTTTTTTCCCCTTTAAATAAAACTTCGCCTTCATCAGGGAAATAAATATTAAGTATCATTCTGATGGTAGTTGTTTTACCAGCGCCGTTTCTTCCGATAAGTCCAAACACTTCACCATCTTCGACCGAAAATGATGCTTTATCAACCGCTGTTAAACTATTAAACCTTTTAGTAAGTTCTTTAACTTCCAATACTTTCATTATTTATCTCAAAAAATTTGAAGTACAAATTAACTATGGAAAAGTTACCAAGTGTACCGTTCAAGTAAATTTTAATCCGCTTAAATAATTTAAAAGGCAGCGAAAATAAAAGAGCAAATATTCAGCTCTAAGAAAATGATTGCTGCTGACTTTATAATTAAAATCCGTTTTGCTCAAAGGGCACAAAGCAAAAAAAATAATTACACTTGTAAAATTATCTTTTTAATCAAACAGTAATCTGAACATCCTTAATGTTAGCTTCTTCAACTTTCTTTAATGACTGTTCAAGATCATCAATAAGATCATTTACATTTTCAATTCCGACAGAAATACGGACTAATCCATCTGTAATTCCGCCTGATAATCTTGCTTCTTTACCCATTGTAAAATGGGTCATACTTGCAGGGTGCTGAATTAAACTTTCAACTCCGCCCAGACTTACAGCAAGCTGAAATAATCTTACTGAATTCATCAGAACTCTGCCGGCTTCAATGCCGCCTTTAAGTTCAAAGGTTATCATTCCGCCCGGACCGCTATGCTGCTTTAATCCGATTTTATACTGAGGATGGGATTTCAAACCGGGATAACTGATTGATTCAACAAGCGGATGTTTCTCGAGCCATTGAGCAATCGTCTGTGCATTTTCGCAATGTCTTTCCATTCTTAATGCAAGAGTTTTTAAACCGCGATGCACAAGAAACGAATTGAAAGGATCAATCACGCCGCCGATCTGATTTAATGTTTTTCTGAAATGTTGATAAGTTTCTTCATCTTTAACAACAACAATTCCTCCGACTACATCAGCATGACCATTTAAGAATTTTGTTAAACTATGCATTACTACATCAGCACCGAAAGCAATAGGATTTTGTAATGCCGGACTCATAAATGTATTATCAACAACTACTTTTGCGTTTGTCTTTTTAGCAATCTTGGAGATTTCTTCAAGATCAGTAATGCAAAGAGTCGGATTACCGGGAGTTTCAACATAAATAACTTTTGTGTTGGGCTTAACTGCTTTTTTAACTTCATCAAGGTTTGAAGTATCAACAAAAGTAGTTTCAACCCCGAACTTTTTCATAATTGTATTTAACAAAGTTGTTGTTGGTCCGTAAACTGCAGATGAGCAAACAACATGATCTCCGGATTGTGTTAAAGCAGCAAAGATAGTATGAACCGCAGCCATTCCGCTGCCACATCCCAGAGCCTTATGTCCGCCTTCAAGTTCAGCAATTGCATTTTCCATCGCCTCAATAGTTGGATTTAATAATCTTGTATAGATATAGCCTTTTTCTTCACCCGCAAAAAGCGATGCTCCGTGCTGTGCAGATTTAAATTTAAAAGTTGAAGTCTGATAAATTGGCGGAACCACCGAACCATGCTCATATTCATCAATACCGGAATGAACACACTTTGTCTGGAAATCTGTTTTTTTATGATCTTTCATATCTCTTCCCGTTATAAGTTTAATAAATTATTACACAAAATTAGGAAAAATTAATGAAAGGGGGAGAATGATTTTGGAATCATATTGTATTATCACAGCAGGTTTATAATAAATTAATTTGCTGACGATTGGTTAATAACCAAGAAATGAAATATTCTGCTGCAGATATGGTATCAGTTCTTGTTTACTGAGCAAATAAATGATAACACAAATTATAGTCTGATAATCAATAGGATTTTAATAGCAGATAGAAGTTGTTAAAAAAAATTATGTTTCTAATGTTGATCATCTTTTCTATTCAACCGGAATTACTTAAAAAAAATTCTTCCTCAAAACATTTCCATTCACTAAATTTCTTCTGCTGAAAATATTACTTTTGAAATGAATGAGATTATTTTAAATATTTATCTGATAATAAACAGCGGAATTGTAGAAGCTTTTAAAGTTGTTTCTTATGAGAAGGAAGGCGGAGATGATAATAAAATTAAATTTCTCAAATCACGTGTAAAAGAAGATTATAAGAATGCGATTGTATTTGATTCTCCTACGGACAAAAACGGAAAGTTTATGAGCTATAACAAATTTCATAAACTCGAAAAACGCGGACAGCAGTTTCAGTTATTCGAACATATATTTCAAAGTTTTAATGTTGCTGAAAATCCGCTTATTTGTGTTACCCCTGTGGTAGATGGCAAAATTTATTCTGAATAAAAAATATAATAATCCGGATAGAGTATAAAATCAGTTAGGATTTTAATAAAACATAAAATTAGTTTGTCATGTAATTATAAACATTTTAGATATGAAAAATATTTTCATTAAATCGATAATAATATCAGTTACAATATTTTTTTTAGGAAGCTCAGTGTATATAATCGATAAATCAAAAACCAGTACAAAAGACAAAACAGAATATCAATCAAAGCAAAATGAAATTGATAAATATTACTCTGATAAAAAACTCGGCGTTTTTACAGAAAACGGAAAAACTTATTTCAGGCTATTTACTCCAAATGCCGAAAAAGTTTCACTTGTAATTTTTGATAAAGCTGATGATGTAAATGGAAAAGAATATAAAATGACTCGTGATGAAAATGCCGTTTGGGAAGTATTGTTTGATGAAGAACTATATGGAAAATATTATGGATTTAATGTAAAGCATAAAAATAAAGATGCTGTGTTTTGTCTTGATCCTTATGCAAAAGCCGTAGCTAGCTTTAATACATATTTTACTCCAAGAAAAGGAATTATTACAGAAGAAAATAATTACGATTGGCAAAATGATAATTGGATACAAAGAGACTGGCGTGATATAATCTTGTATGAAATGCACATAAGAGATATGACCGAACATGTCTCTTCCGGTGTTACTCAAAGAGGAACTTATCAGGGGTTAATTGAAAAAGGTAAAACCGGAGGTTTAGATTATATCAAAAACCTTGGTGTTAACACCATTGAACTTTTACCATCACAGGAATTTGCAAACATAGAGATTCCATTCAAAGATTCACTGAAAGGAAAGTTTAACACCTGGAATCCTTATGAAAGGAATCATTGGGGTTATATGACCGCTGCATTTTTTGCACCTGAATCATACTATGCTGAAAATGTTCGTGAAATAGAAATGAATAAATGGAGTGGAGCAGATGCAAAGGCAATATCTGATTTCAAAGATATGGTTAAAGCATTCCACAAAGAAAATATTGCTGTCATAATGGATGTTGTTTACAATCATCTTTCTGAATATGAATTTGGTAACCTGAAAGAGATTGACAAAGAATATTATTTCAGATTAAATCCAGACGGCAGTTATTGTGCGCTGAGCGGCTGCGGTAATGATCTTAGAACCGAAGCTCCGATGTTAAGAAGGCTGATTGTTGAAAGTGTTTTATACTGGATGAAAGAATATCACATTGATGGTTTCCGTTTTGATTTAGGAAAATTAATTGATTGGCAGACAATTGAAACAATAATTTATGAATCTAAAAAAATAAATCCTGATGTTGTTTTTGTTTGTGAACCTTGGGGCGGCGGATATGATCCAAATGGATTTTCATTACGCGGCTGGGGTGCCTGGAACGATCAGATAAGAAACGGAATTAAAGGTGAGAATCCAATTAACGGACATGGATGGATATTCGGAAACTGGTATGGAAATAATTCTGTTAAAAGAATTAAAAGTTATGTCAACGGAACTTTAACCAGAGATAGCCTGGGTTTATTTCAAAGACCGGAGCATTCAGTAAATTATTTAGAATCACACGACGGATATACATTTGGTGATTTTATCAGGATAGGGCTTGGAGATGTCAAACCAAATGAAATAATTAAAAATGTTGATGAAAATGCAAAGCTTACTCCAGCACAACTAAAGTTAAATAAACTTGGCGCTTTATTTTTATTTACATCACGCGGAATTACAATGATTCATAGCGGACAGGAATTCGCCAGAAGTAAAGTTACTCCCCTAGCTAATCAGAATGATCCTAACCGCGGAATGATCGACCACAACACTTATGATAAAGATAATGAAGTGAATTATATTAATTACAATCACTCTAAACTCAATCAGGACCTGTTTAATTATTATAAAGGATTAATAGAATTCAGAAAAAAATATAAAGCATTCAGAAGAGCTGAATATGATGATGTAAAGTTTATTCCGGTTAAAGAAAATGATTTTGCTCTTTGTTACGAATTAAATTATGAAGATGAGGATTTTATAGTTTTGCTCAATGCACATCCGTTAAAAGAAGTTGCATTTAATTTGCCAAAAGGAAAGTGGGAGGTGTTGGTAAACAAGGACAAAGCTGGTACAGAAGTTCTGAACATTGTAAACCGGAAAATTACAATACCAACTTCTTCAGGTTTAATATTAAAAAAGAAATAATTTGAAAGTAATCTGAGTAGAATTAATTGACAGTAGCCGAAAACAATTAAATTTAATCTTTGTGTAAACCTTTTTGCAAAGACTTTTCAATAGCAAGTTTAAAACTGGTTATATTAACCGGTTTGTGAAAAACATATTCAATACCTAGTTCAGTATAATCATTAACAGTTGATCTATCTATATCACTGCTCAAAACAATAACCGGCGGTTTACCTTTAATATTAGCTTTCTTTAATTCTATAACAAACTCATAACCATTCATTACTGGCATTGCGTGATCAGTAATTACAAGTGCCGGCGGTGATGAAATTATTTTTTGCAAAGCCTCTTTTCCATCAGAAGCTACTTCTACGTTATACTCAGGAGTAATATTCTTTAATATTTTAGAATAAAGTAAGCGGTCTGTTTTATTATCATCAACTATTAGAATATTTGAAGATGCAATTGGAAGAGTGAAGATAAATTCTGTTCCAACACCATATTGACTTTTTACCGAAATATTTCCGTCATGCTTATCTATAATTTCTTTAACTAATGTTAGCCCAAGTCCGCTGCCTTTCTCACCTTCGGTTCCCTCTGAAGTAAACTTTGAATCAACATTAAAAAGTTTCGGAATATCTTCTTCCTTTATGCCAATGCCGGTATCCTTGACTATAAATTTTAAAAACCTTGAGTTTGCAATAGTTTCATAGAAGATTTTAACCGAACCGCCTTTTTTAGTAAACTTAATTGCATTTGAAATCAGATTATTGAACACCTGATTTATTAAACTTTTATCTACAAATAAATATATTGGATCGGTGATTAAAGAAGTAACATCAATTCCTTTCTGAATAGCCATTCCGGATAATGCATTTACCGAATCGCTGATAATTTTTGATATGTCGAGTTTCTGCGGTTCAAACTTGATTCTGCCGGTTTGTAATCTTGTCCAATCCAATAAGGAGTTAACCAAAGCAAGCATAGACCGTGATGATTCCTGAATATATTTTATGTATTGCTTCCTTTCATCATCGGACAATTCATCATCATTTGCAAGAAGATCAGTAAATCCAAGTATTGAGCTGAATGGTGTTCTTAAATCGTGTGAGATAATTGAAATGAATCTGTCTTTTGTTTCGTTAAGCTTGATAAGATTCTGAGTTGATTTCTTAAGTTCTTCTTCAGCACGCTTTCTGAAAGTAACATCACTTACTAAGCCGAACATTTTTAAAATTCTTCCTGTACCAGAACGTACTAAATTAACTTTTGCTCTAACCCATACAATATTACCCTGCCGGTTAATTATTCTGAACTCGAACTCACCCGAAAGCTGTATCCTGCTTTTAAGCAGATTTGCCAATTTAGGTTTGATAGTAGGGAAGTCATCGGGGTGAATAGATTTTAAAATAAGTTTGGAATCCGTTAAAAAATCAGCTTGGGTATAACCAGTCACTTTTTGAATTGATGAAGTGCAGAATATTGGTCTGAGAGATAAACCAATCCTTTCATAGGTAAATAAAAAATCATCAATGTTTTCGGTAATATTTCTATACTTCTCTTCGGATTCACGAATAGCTTTCTGAGTTCTGATTCGTTCTGTTATATCTCTGGCAATTATTACAATGTAAGATAACTCATTACTTTGAAACGAACGTACCGAAAACTCTGTATGTATATTGCTTCCATCTTTTTTCTTTCCAAGAAAGTCAAAGCGGGTAGGTACATCTTTTTTCCGTTCAAACATCCTGAAGTATTCTGCTACTTTAATTATATCATCGTTTGAAGAAAATTCAATCAGTTCTTTATTTAACACCTCAGTATTTTTTTCGTATCCAAATATGTTTGCAAATGCATCATTAGCTAATATTAACCTTCCCTCAATACTTAATGCAATTCCATCAGAAGCATTATTAACAATAGAAGTAAATAAATTAGGTCCGTTTATTTGATTTACATTTTCTGAAATGTCTGTAAAGAAACAAATAAAAGAACGAATATGGTTCTCATTTTCTTTACCAGGATGGAATATGCCGTTAAGTAATACGATTTTTCCGGATCTGTTTATCAGCGGTAATTCTACTTGTCTCGGTTCTTCCCCTAAAAAACCTCTGAAATCAAAAAAATATTATTTTCAAGATAATTTCGGTCAATTAAATCATAAAAACTTTTGGATATTAACTCTTCATCTGCATATCCCAGATACTGTTGAAATGCCGGATTAGTAAAGATGATCATCCCATCCTGATCAACATTAGTAATCATTAAAGGAGATTTGGTAATTATATCTCTGAAACTTTTTAATGCTTGTTTAAGTCCTTCTTCAAAGGTTACCTTATCGCTGATATCGATACATTTAACTAAAATCTTTTTAGTAAAATCATCATAATACGTAAAGTAAGTTTCGTATGTTTTTTTCTCCCGATTTCTATTAAAGTAAGAGATAACAATTTTGTGCAGCCCTTTTTCGTTAAGCTTTATTCTAATAGAATCAAGAAATGAAGGAGATAATATACTTACAGCATTGTGTGCCTGATTACCTGTTGCTTCATCTTTGGTTAATTCGAATAGTTCAGTTGAGTTGTCATCCCAGAATTCAATTTTATTTTCACCATCTATTACGAACACACCTTCATTTGTCTGTTTAGAAAGTCTATGGTATATCTCAAGTTTTCCAACATCATTGTAAAGGCTGTCTATTTCTCTTTCCTGTGCAGTTATATCTTTGAAGAAAATATAAATAAAGGAAATTTCCTTTTTATAGTTTTCCTGCGGAACGAAACGGCAATCAAAAACTTTTTTGATACCTCTTAATTCATAAGATATTTTTTCATTTACAACAATTCTGTTTTTTCTGGTATACTCAAGATATTCCTTTACAATTTTTGAAGTTTCTGAATCGAATAAACTTCCTATGGATGCAGATTGAAGAATATTAGATGGTATGTTAATGTAATGCAGGATATTTTTAGAAAAGAACTGAATTCGTTTAAGACGATCAACAACAAGAAAAAAATCAGAAACATTATGAATTGCATTATCAATAAAATCATTTCTGATAGCAGTTTCTTTTTTAGTCTTCTCAAGGATTTTCAAATCTTCAAAAATTACTATTCCTCCGATAATTTCATCAGAATCATATATTGGTGCAGCTTTTATAATCAGATGAATTAAACCGTTGGATTTAGTATCAACAAAATCAAATTCCTTTTCAAACGAGGTTCCCCCGAAAATATCATTTAATTCCTTTCCGATTGGAAAATGATTTAACAAATCTTTGTCAAAAATATTTGTGCCAATAATATTTGACGGAACTTCGAATCCATATAAAAGTTCTAAATCAAAAAAAGCCTTATTAACAAAATCAATTTCACCGCTTTTATTAAAAGATAAAATTGCTATTGGTGCGCTATCAATTAAGTTTAATGTTTTGTTTTCCACAGTTTAATGTTTAAAATATTTTTGACAGATATAAATTATTATCAATTAAACATAATTCGCCGCTAAAAGCGTTTCTAATTTACAGTAATTATAATGCCATTATTGAGAAAATTTTGTTTATAAAATCTGCTTTTTTGTAACAACAGCAAAACATTTTCAATGCTTTTTGTGTCTCGTTTTGGATAAATGTATTGATATAAAGGTAACCAAAAAAGAGTTAATAAAAATATTATATAAAATTAAAAACTAATTCGGATAAAATTAGTTAAATTTGCTAATAAGATTAGAAAAAAATGTTAGCAGTTACACTCCAAAAAATAGGCAGCAGAACACTGAATTTCTTTCAGGAATTTGGTCAGATTTCCAACTTGTTTTGGGGGTATTATAAAAAGTTTCAGGCAAATTCCTAAAAGCAAAAGTCTGATACTTTTTCAAATGGAACATATTGGCGTAAACTCACTTCCACTTGTTTTGATTATTGCAATCTTTACTGGAGCTGTTGCTGCCTGGCAAGCTGCTTATCAGTTAAAAGGAATTGCTCCTCTTTCATTTCTTGGCGGTGCAACAACAAGAGCAATCATAACTGAATTAGGACCCGTTTTAACAGGCATTGTAATTGCTGGAAGAGTTGGGGCTTCAATAGCAGCTGAATTAGGGACAATGAAAGTTACTGAACAAATTGATGCACTTGAAACTATGGCTATTAGTCCTGTTAGATATTTAGCTATGCCAAGATTTTTAGCTTCTGTTTTAATGATGCCGGTTTTAGTTGTTTTTGCCAATACAATTGCAGTATTGGGAGCTTATATAGTTTCAAATTATTTTCTGGGAGTTTCATTCGCAGTTTTTTTTAATTCAGTAAACAGATTTTTTAATTTTTCAGATCTTATTTCTGGATTGATTAAAACTGTTTTTTTTGGTGGAGTAACTTCTTTGCTTGGATGTCATATTGGTTTTAAAACTACCGGTGGTGCTGAAGGTGTTGGATTAGCTACTATAAGATCTTTTGTTATATCCGCAGCTTTGATTTTAATTCTTGATTATGTGCTGTGGATGCTGATTTTTTAATAATGACTGAGATCAATCTCTAATAACAATAAGTTATTATACTAAACAAATAAAATTCTGATAACCTCCAATTAAATGGAAGGAACTAATAATGGAACAAATAAAATATATTATCAAAGAGCGGGAAGAAAAAATTATATTACCCGAAAAACTTGGCTTCGGTCAGATATTTACCGATCATGTTTTTGAAATGGATTATAATCCTAAGATAGGTTGGCACAATCCTACAATAAAACCAATTGAATCTTTACCTATGCACCCAGCTACTTCTTTTATTCATTATGGACAAACAATATTTGAAGGCATGAAAGCATTCAAAACTATCACTGATGAAGTAGTATTATTTCGCCCGGATGTTCATATTCAGAGGCTTAATAATTCAGCAAGACGTATTTGTATGCCCGAGGTAGATGTAGATTTTGTTGTTGAGGCATTAAAAGAACTGGTCGCAATAGATAGTAATTGGATACCAGCTAAAAGAGGAGAAGCACTTTATATAAGACCATTTATGTTTGGTACCGATCCGGCACTTGGTGTAAGACCATCTTTTGATTATAAGTTCGTTATTGTGCTTTCTCCGGTGGGTGCTTATTATCCTGAAGGATTTAAGCCGGTTAAGATTTTAGTGCAGGATGATTACGTTAGAGCAGTAAGAAAAGGACTGGGAGAATGTAAAACTGCTGCTAACTATGCAGCAAGTTTATTAGCAACACAGGAAGCTGCCAAAAAAGGCTTTACTCAGGTTTTATGGCTTGATGGTGTTGAACAGAAATATTTAGAAGAAGTTGGAACGATGAATATTTTTGTCAACTTTAAAAATGAAGTTGCTACACCAAACTTAAATGGTTCGATATTGCCCGGAGTAACAAGAAGATCGGTCATTCAAATATTAAAAGAATGGAATATGAATATTGTTGAAAGACCAATCTCGATAGATGAGGTAATTTCATCTTATGAAAAAGGTGACCTGTTAGGAGTTTTTGGAACTGGCACAGCAGCAATAATTTCTTCAGTTGGATGGCTTACTTATAAAGACAAAAATATGGTCTTTAATAACGGTCAGCCCGGAGAATTGGATACTAAATTATTTAATGAGCTAACGGGAATACACCGCGGCGAAAAAGAAGACGAACACGGATGGATCTGTAAAGTTGAAAAAAAAGATGTTGCTATCAGCTAATTGATAATTTTAATTTATAAAGAAGAGGCATTAAGAATTTTGGTGTCTCTTTTTTTTTATGTAAATAAAATTCCTTCTAATAAGCTTTTCTGATCTTCACAAATACAACATTATTATCCTGATATAAAAACGGTAAATAATTTTACTTCCAGTCTATAAATTTATTTTAAATATCCCTTGACAAGTGAACATTTGCACACTATATTTGAAGTAAACAAATGAGCACTATTTATGAAAAAGAAATTAACAGAGCGTCAAGAGAAAATTTTTATCTTCATTCAAGAATATCAGCAAGAAAATGGTTATCCGCCAACTTTGCGAGAGATAGGAAAGAAGTTTGATATTTTATCAACCTTTGGTGTAAAAAGACATCTTGAAGCATTAACAAAAAAGGGATACCTAAATATTTTAAGCAATGCAAGTCGTGGTATAAGCATTAATAAGAATGAAAGTGAATCGTTAGACCTCATCAATTATCAGGAAGTGAATAACATATCTAAAATTCCAATAATTGGTAGGGTTGCTGCCGGTTCTCCCATAACAGCTGAAGAAAATGTCGAAGGCTCGATTGTTATTGATCCGGCTTTTATAAAAAAGGACGAAGATTCATTTGCCTTAAAAGTAAAGGGTGATAGTATGATTGAAGCTGGAATATTTGAAGGAGACCTTGTTATTATATCTCCAAAAGCAATTGTAAAAAACGGGGATATGATAGTTGCCCGCCTTGAAGATGAAGTAACGGTAAAAATTTATGAGAATAAAAATAGCATTGTAAAATTGATACCTCAGAATAAAAACTATCAAACAATTATTGTTAAAAATAAAAACGAATTCTCTATTGTTGGTAAAGTTACCGGGGTAGTCAGATGGATAAATTAGAAGGAGATTTTTATGAAAACTGAAATTTTTAAAACTGCAATTAAAAATAGAAACAGATTGCAATTTTTATATGGAATAAATGAGTTCTTAATTGAACCATATTATATAATGACTGAAAAAAATGGAAGCAAAGTAATTTATGGAAAAGTTTCTGGCTCAAGTGAAATTAAAAAATTTGCATATAACAGAATTGCAAATATAAGAGTGCTTGATAAGCGAAGATTTTCACCAATTATACCAATTATTCCAATGGCTTCGTAAGGAGGAAAAAATGAATAATGATAGAAGAAAAGATGTTGATATGCTGATTGAAGAGTTCTGGAAAAAAGGTTACTTAACGTTGTTTCGTAAATTTGGAACTTATTTGCCTGAACCAACGGCGATTGGCGGATTTGAAGTTGATGCAATTGCTAAACAAAGAAATACTCTGGCTATCGGGATTACATTAAGTGAGCAGGATTTTAATGATCTTGTAATGATTAAAAATAAACTTGCTTACCTTGCAAACCGTCACTTAAAAGGATCAAATAAAAAAGTACAGCTTTTTGTTGGAGTAACTTTATTAAATTTTAAAAAAGCTAAATCTCTGCTTGCTGAATTGGATGCTGAGACAAAAAAGAACATAAAGCTGTTTCAGATAAGCTATAGAGAAAATATTTCGACACATAAGGATAAAAAATCTGAAAAAGTTTTGTTTTCATGATTTTAATTTATTTCGATCCTTTATTAAATCAATAAAAACAATCGTAACTCTATAGGATCCGGTTTACTTATAAGGTCATTTCAAATAGCATATTTTTTTAACCGTTCAAACAGCTATTTTTTGCCTGCCGAATAGAATCTGTAAGTGTAAGTTACCTTGACATTCAGGCAATGTAAAACTAATTTTACACGCTAAATCAATAATAGGAATTGAATTTGCTGAAGAAGAACTCCATTAGGGATAAAAATATTCAGGAAGAGTTAAAAAAATCAGGTAATATTCCGGTTCACATTGCAATCATTATGGATGGTAATGGGAGATGGGCAAAAAAAAGAGGATTACCCAGAGTTGCCGGACATAAAAAAGGAGTTGATACTGTTAAAGAAATCGTTGAGGCTTGTGCTGAAATAGGGGTCAAGTTTCTGACACTTTACACATTTTCTACTGAAAACTGGAAAAGACCAAAAGATGAGGTATCAACATTAATGCGGCTTTTACTTAAAAGCCTTAAAGACAGAGTAAATGAACTTAATGAGAATGATATCCGTCTTAAAACCATCGGTGATTTGGACGCATTACCAACTGAAGTTCAAAAGCAGTTAAAAATTGATATTGAAAGAACAAAAAACAACAAAAAGATGGTGCTGAATCTTGCTTTAAGTTACAGCGGAAGATGGGAATTGCTTGAAGCAATAAAACAAATTTCCAGACTTTCTACAAATGGAAAAGTGGCTGAACAGGATATTGATGAAAAGTTTGTTTCTTCTTTTCTTACAACCAAAGACATTCCAGACCCTGATTTAGTAATTAGAACCAGCGGTGAATTCAGAGTAAGTAATTTTTTACTGTGGCAAATAGCTTATTCTGAATTTGTAATTACAGAAACATTTTGGCCTGATTTCTCTGAATATGATTTATATGATGCTATTAAAATATTTCAGAAGAGAGAAAGAAGGTTTGGCAAAGTTAGCGAACAAATAAAAAAGAAGTAAAGGAAAAAAGGTCCGAAGAATGTTCATTCCCTCTCCAATCAGATCTCTAAAATATTTATTAATAATTTCACTTATATTTTTTAATGTAAGTTTAACTGCTCAACAAAGGGAAGTTTATAAAGTTCTTGGAATTTCTGTTGAGGGCAACAAATCTTCAGATGTAAGTACAATTATTGTTGCTTCAGGATTAAAAATTGGTGATGAAATACAGGTACCGGGAGACAAAACTATAACTGCCATTAAAAATCTATGGGCGCTTAATATTTTTTCTGATGTGCAAATAGTTATTGATAAAAAAGTTAATGAAGGTGTTTTTCTTATAATAAAGGTTAAAGAATACTCGAGGCTTGAAAGGGTTGTTATTGAAGGGAATGATGAAATAGACGAAAGTGATATAGAAAAGAAAATTACTTTTTTAAGAGGGGCAATTCTTAAACCGCAGGAAGTCGCTAAACTCGTTCAGAGAATTAACAGCTTATATGAGGAAAAAGGATATTTCAATACCATCATAACTCCGATATACTATAATTATTTTACCGCAGATACTATCGGGGAAGATGTTTTTGTAAGATGGAGAAATGTTTCAGACCTTGCAGATGAATATGAACTTAAATACAGTGGAAATGAAGTTAAATCATCCAACCTTATAAATAAGATTAAAGAAAGAGTGTTGTTGAAACTTCTTATCAAAGAGGGAGAAGAAGTAACAATCCGTGAAATTTCTTTTAACAATAACCAGGCTTTTGATGACGGTGATTTGCGTGACGAGATGGATGAAACTTCTGTAAAAAAATGGTGGAAGTTTTGGGGCGGAGGAAAATTTGATCCCAAAAATTACGCTAAGGATAAAGAGCTTATAATTAATTTTTATAAGAAAAACGGCTACAGAGATGCTGAGATTTTATCTGACTCTTTAATCTATTCTAATGACAAAAAAGACCTGCATATTGTTATGGATGTTTACGAGGGTCCACAATACA
Organism: Ignavibacteriota bacterium; assembly: GCA_013285425.1. Classification (GTDB taxonomy): domain Bacteria; phylum Bacteroidota; class Ignavibacteria; order Ignavibacteriales; family Ignavibacteriaceae; genus IGN3. Next base: position 2,394,859 of record CP053447.1, on the reverse strand, counting down.
AAATTAGAAATATTATTTGGGAAGGAAATACTGTATATCCTGCAAATGTGCTCTCAGAAAGACTGGACTTTGCCCCTGGTGATGTTTATAACCTTGAAAAATTTGAACAAAATCTAAGAGGAAACGAAAAACAATCTGATGTATCTGCTCTTTATTTGGATAACGGCTATCTTACTTTTAATCTTCAGACAAAAGAAACAAAAGTTGATTATGATTCAATTGATGTTACAATTAGAGTTGAGGAAAGAAATCAATTTAGAATCGGACGAGTTGATATCTACGGAAATGATAAAACCAAGGATAAAGTAATTCGCCGTGAGTTATATGCGATACCGGGGGATTATTTTAATCGTGGTCTGTTATTTAGAAGCGTTCAAAATCTGGCAAATCTGCAGTACTTTAATGTAGAGCAGTTGTATGGACCAGAGGGGATTACAACAAAATTATCAAGTGACAGTACTGTAGATATTGGTTTTAGAGTCGAGGAAAAATCGAGCGATTATTTAAATGCATCTGTTGGCTATAGCGGCAGTTTTGGTTTTAGCGGTGCTATTGGTGTTACTTTAACTAATTTTTCAATAGCAGAGCCTTTCAAATTAGGCGGGGGTCAGGTTCTTAGTTTTAACTGGCAGTTCGGTGTTGGAAGTTTATACCGGACATTTACAATAGGATTTACCGAGCCTTGGATGTTTGATACTCCTACTTCAGTTGGTGTGGAGGTTTTTGATACCCGGCAGCAATATGTTTATGATTTAAGACAGTCAGGCGGTACGTTAAGAGTTGGAAGAAGATTAAAATGGCCTGATGACTTTTTCTATGTTCAGGGAAGGTTCAGATATCAATACAATAATGTAATTGAAGGACAAAGATATTATCGTGAAGGTAAAAGCAATCAGTTTTCTGTTGGCGCGCTTATAACAAGAAGAAATATTGATAATCCAATTTTTCCATCAATTGGTTCATCATTAAAATTAGATGTTGAACTCTCCGGGAGTGTTTTGCTCCCCGGTGATGTTGATTATCTTAAAATTGGGTTTACTGCAGAGTGGTATCGTAGATTGTTTAATTCAAACCGGATTACTTTATATACCATTGCTGATTTAGGTTATATCGATGAAATAGTTGCAGGGACAAATATTCAACCTTTTGAATATTTTTATATGGGCGGTAATGGACTTATAATTGCAACGACTTCACTAAGAGGTTATGATGATAGAACAGTAGGACCTGTTAATCCAGCTACCGGACAGGTTATTGGCGGAAAGGTGATGGCTAAATTTGGGGCTGAAATCAGATTGTCAGTTGTTCAGGAACCCATACCATTATGGTTATTAACATTTGTGGAAGCAGGAAATGTTTTTGAAAGTTTTCAAAAAACAGATATTTTTGATCTCAGAAGATCTGTTGGTGTTGGCGCAAGATTGTTAATAAACCCAATTGGTCTTATCGGATTTGATTTAGGTTACGGCTTCGATCGTAAAATTACCGATGGAAAAGATCCTGAATGGCTTTTCCATTTTCAATTTGGAAAAGGTTTTTAGTTAAAAAAATAATTCATTAAAAAGACGAGGAAAAGTAGTGAAAAATTACATTTTAGTATTTACTCTTATTGTTTTAAGTTCAATTTCATTTTCGCAAACTCAATTAAAACTTGGTTATATAGATTCTGAAGTAATACTTACACAATTTTCTGAAGCAATAAAAGCTCAGGGTGATTTGGATGCATTAACTAATAAATATTCTGCTCAGCTTGATTCAATGACATTGGCATATCAGCAAGCAATTGCTGATTATCAGAAGCAGGCTGAAACAATGACTGATGCAAAAAAGACAGAGTTCCAGCAAAAAATTGTTATGATGGAACAGAATCTTGTTGAGTTCAGACGTGCTAAATTTACACAGGGTACTGGCGAGATATATAAAAAGCAGGAAGAACTGTTTTCTCCGATAAAAGCTAAAATCTATGCTGCTATTGAAAAAGTTGCTAAAGAAGAAAGTATGCAGTTTGTTTTTGATAAGAGCGGTGATATTATTTTACTTTATGCTGACTCAGCTTTTGATATAACCTTTAAAGTTTTGGACAGACTTAGAAGAGGAAATTGATTTTATTAAGTGATAATAGTTCTCTCCATAAATTTTTGGAGAGAACTTTATTGTTTTATTTCACATCTTTAGATAAGTTAAATTAACACAGGTCCGCAAATGAAAAAGATATTAATAACTTCCATTTTTATTCTTGTTTCCTCAATCTCTTTTGCTCAACTCAAAATTGGATATATAGATTCTGATACAATAATGGATCAACTGCCGGATGTTCAGGATGCAAGACAAAAACTTGATGCCTTGATTCAGGAATGGCAAGCTGAATTAAATAAGATGGAGAACGATTGGAAAACCAAGTATGATGATTATGAAAAACGTAAGTTGATAATGAGTGATCAGACAAGAGCTGAAACAGAAGCTGCGTTAGTTCAATTAGAAACTCAGATGGCACAATACCGCGAAAAGAAATTTGGAACTAACGGCGAACTTTTTCAAAAGCAGGATGAACTTATGAAACCGGTACAAAATAAAATCTTTGCTGCACTTAAAGAATTAGCTGAGCAGGAGGACTTTGATTTTGTTTTTGACCGCAGCGGCGATATAATGATCCTTTTTGCGAAAGAAAAATATGATTTGACTTCTAAAGTTTTGGATAAGCTTAAACTGAAATAAATCGGATGAAAATTAGTATCAGTGAAATTGCTTCTTTAACCAGCGGAAAAGTATCCGGTGATAGTTCTGTTTTAATAAATAATGTAGCAAAGATTCAGGAAGCAGCACAAGGCGATCTTACTTTTCTTTATCTGCCGACTTATGAGAAATTTTTCGCCGATACAAAAGCAAGTGCAATAATTGTAAAAACCGGATTTAATAAAACCCGTGATGATATTACATATATTGAATGTGATTACCCCGATAAAGCTTTTTTTGATATCGTCAGAAAGTTTTTTACTCCCGTAATAAATATTTCTGGTATTGATTCTACCGCATCTATACATCCTTCAGCTAAACTTGGTAAAAATGTATCCATTGGTAAATATGTTGTGGTCTCTGCAAATTGTACAATTGGCGATGATACAATAATTCTTCATAACTCAACTATAATGGATAATACTATTATAGGAAATAATAACATTATCTATTCCAATGTTAGTATAAGAGAAAATATTATCGTTGGAAACAATGTAATAATCCATAATAATTCGGTAATCGGAAGCGATGGTTTTGGTTATAGTACAAACGAGAAAGGTGAATATATAAAGATTCCGCAGATAGGTAATGTAATTATTGAAGATGATGTTGAAATAGGTTCTAATGTTTCTGTTGATAGAGCAGCTTTTGGTTCAACTGTTATTAAGCGGGGATGTAAGATTGATAATCTTGTACAAATAGCACATAATGTTGTAATTGGTGAGCACTCAGCCATCTCAGCTCAAAGCGGAATATCCGGCAGTACAAAAGTTGGTAATCATTGTATTCTTGCTGGACAGGCTGGACTAGTAGGGCATATTGAGCTTGCAGATAATGTTGTTATTACCGCACAATCAGGGGTTTCCAAATCGATTACTAAACCGGGCTATTATCTTGGTTCACCGGTAAGAGATTTAAAGACTGCTCAAAAATTAAACGCACATGTTCATAACCTTCCAAACTATGCACAAAAGATAACCGAACTGCAAATAGAGATTAATAAACTTAAAGAAAAACTTGGCTGATTTTTATTTGCTCTGCTATCTTACTTCAGATTGTATTTCGTTAGCTATCTTACTATTTTTTCAGCAATTTTATAAAATAATGGAAGAATAATGGTAGAACTACAGAGAACTATCTCGAAAGCTGTTTCTTTAAGTGGAATTGGTTTACACACCGGTACAGAATGTACAATGACTTTTAAACCCGCACCAATAAATTCCGGGATTAAATTTATTCGTGTTGATCTTGGTGGAAATCCGGAAATACCTGCAATTGCAGATAATGTTGTTGATATTTCCAGAGGTACAACAATAGGTATAGGTGAGGCAAAAGTTCATACTGTAGAACATGTTTTGGCGGCAATTGCAGGGCTTCAGATCGATAATATTAATGTTGAGCTTGATGGTATGGAACCACCTATTGGTGACGGCAGCGCAATATCCTATGTTAATGCTTTATTGGTAGCCGGAATTGAACAGCAGGATGCTCCGAAAGATTATCTTATTATCGATGAAACTGTAATGTATTCAGATGCTGCAAGACAAGTTGATATTGTTGCTCTTCCACTCGATAAATATAGATTAACAGTAATGGTTGATTATCAAAATCCTGCACTTGGCAGTCAGCATACAGGGCTGTTTGATCTTGACAAAGAGTTTGTTACAGAGTTTGCATCTGCAAGAACTTTTTGTTTTTTAAGCGAAGTGGAAGATTTGGCAGATCAGGGTCTGATTAAAGGCGGCGATCTTGATAATGCGGTAGTAATTGTTGATCGCCAGTTAAATCAAGAGCAGCTTGATAACCTTGGAGCGCGGATTGGTATTAAAGATAAATTTACCCTGGGTGAAAAAGGGATTCTAAACAATAAAGAACTTCGTTATAAAAATGAACCTGTAAGACATAAACTTTTGGATTTAATTGGTGACCTTGCATTAATTGGTGTTCCGATTAAAGCTCAGATTCTTGCAGCTCGTCCCGGACATAAAGCAAATGTTGAATTTGCAAAACAAATTAGAAAACTTTATCAGCAGAAAAAATTAGTAAAGAAATTTCAGTTTGTTAAAAAAGAGGGAATTGTATTTGATGTTAATGCCATCAGCAGAATACTTCCGCACAGATATCCGTTTCTGTTAGTTGATAAAATAGTACATCTTGAAGTTGAGAAAAAAGTTATTGGTGTAAAGTGTGTTACAGTAAATGAGCCTTTTTTTCAGGGACATTTCCCGGGACAGCCAGTGATGCCGGGTGTATTGATTATAGAAGCAATGGCTCAGACAGGCGGAATCCTTTTACTGAATTCACTTCCTGATTTTGAAGAAAAGCTGGTTTACTTTATGCAGATAAACAATGCAAAATTCCGTAAACCGGTTGTTCCCGGCGACCAACTATTTTTGGAAGTTGAAATGCTGCAGAAAAAATCCAAGATATTTACTATGGCTGGTAAAGTTTATGTTGATGATATACTTGTAGCTGAAGCAGATTTTATGGCTGGTATTGTTGATAGACCAAAGAAAGCAGAAGAATGAAATGAATAATATTCACCCTACCGCTATTGTAAACAGTAAAGCTAAACTTGGTGATAATATTACTATTGCACCTTATGCAATTATTGAGGAAGATGTTGAAATCGGGAATGATTGTCAGATCGGACCATCGGTTGTTATTTATAATGGTGCAAGAATTGGAAACAGAGTTAAGATAAAACAATCAGCTTCTGTTGCGCATGTTCCGCAGGATTTGAAGTTTGAAAATGAACCTTCATATTTTTATATAGGTGATGATACAGTAATTCACGAATTTGCTACTTTGCACAGAGGTACAAAAGAAACCGGTTTTTCAAGAGTAGGGTATAGATGTTTGATTATGGCTTATTCGCATGTAGCTCATGATTGTATTGTTGGTGATAATGTTATCCTCGCAAATGGAGTTCAGCTTGCCGGACATGTTCAGGTGGATGATTGGGCAATCCTTGGTGGAATGTGCGGTATTCATCAGTTTTGCAATGTTGGTAAGCACGTTATGATGAGTGTTAACTCGGTTGCGGTTAAAGATGTTCCGCCTTTTGTTCTTTGCGGAAGAACACCTATGAAGTTTGAAGGATTGAATGTAGTTGGCTTAAGAAGAAGAGGTTTTAGTAACAAAGATATTGAAACATTAAAGAAAGCTTACGATTATATTTATAACTCTGGATTAAATGTATCTGAAGGAATAGCAAGAGTTGAATCAGAATTATCGAATAATAATTATGTTAAAGAGATAGTATCTTTTGTTAAATCGAGCAAAAGAGGAATTATTGGAAAATGAACTGGAAGTTTCTTAACTCCGGATTGAACAGCGGCAGATTCAATATGGACTTTGATCTATTTTTATCTGAAAACATTGAACCAGATAATATATATCTGAGGTTATACCGATGGCATCCCTGCTGTATCTCTTTTGGAAATAATCTATCGGAGGATGAGATTGATCTTAAAAAAGCAAAGTATAATATGATCGATATTGTCAAAAGACCAACCGGCGGAAGTGCTTTTATGCATGCAATGGAATTAGCTTATTCAGTTATTTATTTAATCGATGATAATATTTCGAGGGAAAATTTTAATATTGAAATCAATACAGCCCTAAGAAAAGGGTTAATTATGTTTGATCCTAAATTAAGTGAGATTGAACTTAAGAATAACCTGTCAGACTCTAATAAATTCAATATTGATGAGATCAGCGATGTATCATCTATGAAAACTGAGATATATCTAAATGAAAAAAAACTTGTAAGAAGCAGTCAAAGAAAATTTGACAATGTTGTCTTGCATCAAGGATCAATACTCTGCGGTAGTTATTATCAAAATATTGTAGAATATCTTAATGTTAACGACGATAAGAAAAATGAAATATTAAATGAAATCAACACAACAACTGATCTGCAAAGTGAACTAAAAAATGAAATTGATTATAATAGATTGAGTATATTTGTAAAAAAAGGTTTTGAAAAGCATTTCGATTGTAAATTTGAAGAAACAGAACAAACAGAACTCGAAATTAGTTTTATTGCCTGAGCAGTTTTGTTATTTATTACTTCCCACGTATTTAAACAAATGAATCTTTTAATAAAAATAATAATTTTAATCGGCATACTTTTAGCCTCTGAAAGCCTTGCCCAGATCGAAGTTCAATCATTTCTTGAAGGTGCGAGAATCACTGATATTAAACAAGAAGGCGGCTATCTGTGGGTTGCAACTTATGGACAGGGTATTTATCAGTATTCATTAAAAGATGGTAAGTGGACTAACTATTCAAGTAAAACCGGTAACCTTGAAAATGATCTTTTTCATTGTGTAGCTGCTAGTAAGGATTTTGTGTGGGCTGGTGCAAGTGAGGGGCTATTTATTTATTCCAAAAAAACAAAAAAATGGACGAAGAGAAAATTTGCACAAGGTGGTGAATTTGGTAACTGGATTAGAAGTCTGAAATTTGATGAAAAGAAAAACAGATTATGGATTGGAAGATTCAGGAATGTTACTGTCTTTGATGTAAAAGCAAACAAGTTTACTGACTATAATCGTGTTCAGGATGGTGATGAAAAAACAAATAACTTTAATACTATTTCATTTGAAGGCGATAGTGTTGTTTGGTTTGGTGCAGAATCTGGCGTTCACAAATTCTTAAACAAACAAAAGTTAGATAATAAATCTGCCTGGTCTTATTTTAAAAATAATGGGCGCAACTTTAATGCAGAAGGAACATCAGTTTCAGTTACTGATTTTGTTTTTATGCCCAAAGAAATATGGTTTGGTACAGATGAATTTGTTACTAAAGAACAACCTGATTATAACCCCGGAGGTATTTATATCTGGGACAGAAAATTAAAATGGGATAGGATTTCGAAAGCAAACGGTATTGCTGGTAACGGCATTTATGCTTTAGCCAGAACTGGAAATTATATTTGGGCTGCTGTTTATGAATTTAAAAAAAATGATAAGGAAGAATACGGCAAAGGATTGTTTCTAATTAACCGAATTACGAGAAAAGTTTCACCAATTGATCTTGCTGAACTTAAACTCACAACTTCAAATATCTCCGCACTCTTTTTTGATGGAGTCTATCTATGGATAGGAAGTGCAGATGGACTAATTAAACTCAAAGTTGCAAATTCATTTACCAAACTTCAAAAGTAAAGTTTTATTATTTCAATAAAATTTGAATTTGATTTATGCAATTATTTACATTTCTTTGACATCATTTTGACAACAATGGAATAAATATCTGCTATGTTGTCATTGGAAATCTCTTTAAGGTGTTATTATGAAAACCGTAAATAAATTAGTTATAAATTTATCAGTAATAACAGTTGCTTTTTCCCTTTTGGGATGTGCAATAAAGGTAGAGGAAACAATCTATTTGGGTGATGTAAAGGTTGATGCGCCAATAATTACACCACCTACACATTTAAATATAAATAAAGAAGCTGGTGATATAACCATCTCCCCGCGCTTTTCAATATTAACAGAGACTGATGAAATCATTTCATCAACCGGTGGGCGATATCCACATACTTTAACATTTAATGATAGTATTTATTATAAAGCAAAGAGCAAAAACTTCCAGTGGAAACCTTACAGATATACTGCTGGTTTAGATTTGGATTTTATGTTGTTTAATGGAATATCATTATTTGGCGGTATGAATTTATCTGGTGGAGGTGATAAAAATCTGCTTGGCGGTAATATTGGAATTGGACTTCATACAAACAATGGAAATCCAAATGTAAGACTTGATATTGGAGTAACAATTCAGGAATACAGTTTTGATGCTTTAACTATTGTTCGTACCAGAACCAGTTCTTACTGGGGAACAACGGAATTTGTGTCATTTTTTGCTGATATGGGAAAAATTACAAACATAAATCCGTTTGCTACACTAACCATAAATTCATCCTATGATTCATGTTTCATAAACTGGTATGTTGCCGGAGGTTATTTTATACAAAATCTTTTGGGATATGAACCGGGCAGCTACAGCTATCAGTATTTTCCCTTTGTTCCTGTTTTCGGAAGTTATACACAGGTTGATAAACGATCAGACTTATCGGCTGGATTTTTGTATCTCAATGCAGGTATGGCATTTGATCTTGGGCAGCATTTCAGATTGGTTGTTTCAGCTAAAATGGTAAATGAATTAGCAATAACAAGTAATAAAGTATTTTTAATTATGCCATCAGCACAAATTGATTTTCTTCTTTAATTGAAATTTGTTTTAATACAAGCATTCCGTATCTAAACTATCAGGTGTGATAAATTGAAGTGCAGGTTTTACTGACTTTATTCATGCTTTTTACCAACTTTTTTTATAGCTATTTTTAAACCAGATTTATTAACTATTCTGGTTTATCAATGAATAAGATTTCTTCAAAGAGATTGCTTCAGCTAAAAAACAGATTCAAAGGTAAGCGAATTGCCATAGTTGGTGATATGATGCTTGATATTTATTTCTGGGGTGATGTTAAAAGGATTTCGCCCGAAGCACCTGTCCCTGTGCTTGAAGTGGAGAGTGAATTTTACAGATTCGGCGGGGCAGCAAATTGCGCATTAAATATTAATACCTTAGGCGGTATAGCTGAACCGATAGGTGTTATTGGTTATGATAATTACGGTACAATTTTTAATTCATTATTAAACGATCAAAAAATTAATCGTAATGGAATAATTGAAGATGACTCGAGACCGACAACAACCAAAACAAGAGTAATAGCAGACAGCCAGCATATAGTTCGTATTGATAAAGAAAATAAAGAAGTTCTGAATAAGACCATTCAAAATAAAATTTTTGATTATATGAAAAACCTAATCAAGAGTCTGGATGGAATTATTTTGCAGGATTATAATAAGGGAGTACTATCAGCATCAATGATTACACAGCTTATTAAGCTTGCCAATAAAAATAATGTAATCATTACGGTTGATCCAAAGTTTAATAATTTTTTTGAATATAAAAATGTTACAGTAATTAAACCGAACAGAAAAGAAGCTGAAGATATTCTTGGAATGAAAATTAAGACTGATATTGATATTTCTGTTGCAGGAAATACTTTATTAAAAAAACTAAACGCAAAAAATGTTTTATTAACTCTTGGCGAGGGCGGTATAGCTGTTTTTGAAAGAGATAAACCGGAGATGAGAATGCCTACAAAAGCAAGAAAAGTTGCTGATGTATCAGGCGCCGGTGATACGGTTATTTCAACATTAACTATTGCACTTGCAGCAGGAGCAGATATTTATGAAGCATCTTTCCTTGCAAATTATGCCGGAGGATTGGTTTGTGAAGAAGTTGGAATTGTACCTATTGAAATTGATAAACTGTTTAATACTATTATAAGAGAAAATAAATGAACAGTATTAAATCAATTAAAGAAATAAAAGAGATTCGTAATAGATTAAAACAGGAAAACAAAAAAGTTGTATTTACAAACGGCTGTTTTGATCTAATTCATTCCGGACATGTTGATTATCTTGTTAAAGCAAAAGAATTGGGTGATATTCTTATAGTTGCATTGAATTCTGATCAATCAGTAAAGCGGATTAAAGGAGATAAAAGACCAATCTTAAAGCAGGAAGAAAGAGCTTTTATTGTTTCCAATCTTAAACCTGTGGATTATGTAACTTTTTTTGAAGAAGATACTCCCGCAGAAATTATTAATGAATTATTACCTGATATATTGGTTAAAGGCGCTGATTGGTCAATCGATAAAATTGTTGGAAGAGATATTGTAGAAGCTAATGGCGGTAAAGTCCAAACAATCACGTTTGTAAATGATCAATCCACCTCAAAAATTATTCAACTTATAAAAGACCGCTTTTAAGATCTGTGAAAAAAGAAAAGTTACAGCAAGAGGGGAATAAGATAATCGGTAAAGGCAGAAAAGCTTTACGATACGGTGTTAATATTTTCATTTTTACATTCCTGTTTATTTTTATGCTCTTGATGATCTTCTTCGGAGTTTCTCAAACTTCTTTCTTTAAAAGCTGGCTTCGTGATTTTGTAGTTGAAACTGTTAATGATGAAATCAATGGAAAACTTTCAATTGGAGAAATTGAAGGGACAATATTTACTTCACTGATAATTAAAAATACCACATTATCTACTTTGCAGAATGATACTGTAGTTTCCGCTGACAAAATAGAGCTTAGAACAAGTCCGTTAAAAATATTGTTCAAAAATATTTATGTAAGAAAATTTGAACTTAAAAGTGCACAAATAAAATTAGTTGAAGAAGAGGATGGTCAATTAAATCTACTTAAAATATTTCCATCATCAGATGAACCTGAAGACACAACCAGTTCAGAGTTTCCTTTTACAATTGAAGCAGCAGATTTTGCACTTACCGATGTTGATTTTTCTTTGCAGAAATTTGATAAAATTGGAAGTACTGCTTCTTACCCGGATTTCAATACAAGTGATTTGAGAATTAAAGATCTGAACTTAAAGCTTAATGCATTTGCTGATCTTAACAAATACAATTACAGATTAACAATAGATGATTTTTCTTTCTCACCGAACTTTGATGTTTTTCAACTAAAGAGTTTTTCAGGAACGTTTTTAATTACACCAAATCTTGCAGGTATAAACAAACTTCGTTTGAAGACAGATGAGTCTGATGTTGAAATTAACGCTGCTGTTTTGGGTGTAGATTTTCTGAATAACTTTTCTACCGAATCATTAGCTGAAGCACCAATCAGAATAAGTATGGATGCTGCAAGTTTAAATTTTGCTGATATATCTACGTTTGTTCCCGCAATGAATATGCTTAATGGTTCAATTGCAGCACAAATTGAAACTTCTGGTACTTTAAGTGATTTGCAGATTAAGAATCTGGATGTTCTTTATAACAATACAAGGTTGACTGGAAAAGCAAATCTTAAAAATCTGCTTGATGTTGATAATATGTTTTTTGATGTAAGTCTTAATGATTCTTATCTCGATCCTTCTGATCCAAATAAACTGCTGGCAGGTTTTGATTTGCCCGAATTTAATATGCTTGGTATGGTTAAGTTTGATACTTTAAGTTACAAAGGTGGTCCGCTAAATTTTAATTCAAAGTTCGCATTAAAAACTAATCTGGGTGGTCTTTCAGGAGAAGCGAAGTTAGATTTAAGACCTGCAGATATGTTATATGATATTAAACTCAAAACCTCAAAACTTGATTTATCATCTTTTATTTCTATTCCAACAAACTTTAATTCTAGTTTGGCAATCAGCGGAACCGGTTTCAATCCGGATAAGATGAAAATGGAATTAGCTCTTGATGCCGGTTCATCAGTCTTTGGAAGCAGTTTTTTACGCGATCTAAAAATTAATTCCAAAGCTGAAAATGGTTTAATAACTTCTTCAATATATTTCAGCGGAGATACAAGCTCCGCATTGATTAATGCAGATATAGATTTTACCAATTCTAATGATCCTTCTTATGAGATTAAAGGAAGATTAAATGAAATTAATCTTGCCAGACTGCTCTCTGACTCATCACTTGAATCTGATATTAATCTTTCTTTTGATGTAAGCGGACAAGGATTTGACCCTGATAGTATTGATCTGTTTTTGGTTACTGATATTAAGAATACAAAATTTTCTGATTTTGATATTGATAGTACCCGTGTAATTCTTGATGTAAGAAGAAATGATAATGGAAATAAAATTGTAAATCTTATATCTGATATAGCTGATTTTACTATTAACGGTAATTTTGAATTAACAACTTTGGGAAGTGTGTTTTCGCGTGAAGCAGAGATATTAAACAAAAATATTACAGATAGATATTTAAGTGTTTTCGACAGCAACTCAGTTAATTTTGATAAAAATGTTTCAGTGGAAAATAATATTAATGAAAAAATACAGGACTTTGCCTTTACATATCTTTTGGATTTTAAGGAATCGGTAAAAATAGCTTTTGGAAAAAGTACTATTGAATTGGATGGTTTGGTAAGCGGAAAGATAAGCAGCAAAGATGAACAGCTTTTATTGGATATGGATTCTGATTTTGGATATTTAAAATTCCTGACCAGCAAAGATGTTTACTTTCTGATCAACACATCATTGGATTTTAATTTAAGTAATAGTTTTAACCTTAACGATAATGATGTTCTGGAGGCTGGTTTGAAGTTAACTTCAGACCGTATTTATGCCGGCAGTAACTTATATAACCTTGATGCTGAGCTGAATGTTGATAATAATAAGCTTAATTCCAGAATTAAAGTGGATATTGAAAAAAACTTAAAGACAGATCTGACTGCTAATATCAGAGCAGGTGATCAAAAATTATTTCTGGAAATACCTGCATTACAAATTATTTATAACGCATTGGAAATTAAGAACAGCGGTAATATAGAGATTGCTTACCACGATAAAACAATTTCATTTGATAGATTTCTTTTAGATGTAGCCGGTGCTGAACTTGAAATCTCAGGTCAATCTGGATTTGAAGGGAATCATGAAGCTAACATCTCATTAAAATCACTCGAAGGTGAAAAAGTAATAGAAGGTTTGTTAGCCGGAAAACCAGAAAGGAAAATTCAGTCAGATATAAATTTATCAGGTTCACTTACAGGTAATTTTTCTGATCCGGTTTTTAATATTAATGCTTCGATAGAAGGTATTACTTATGGCAATAGTAATTTCGGTTCACTCTTTTCGGTGTTTGATTATGAAAACAATTCATTAAATACAGATATAAGACTTCTTGATTCAACACTTAATTTTAATGATCCGGCACTTACTGTAAACGGATATATTCCACTGACACTTTCTTCCTCATCAGATAGTGTTGAGAGATCTGAAAGATCTATTAATCTGTCAATTGAATCGGATGAATTTGATCTAAGCTCATTAAAAGATATTATTCCATTTGTTCAGTTTAACAAAGGCAAGCTTGAAACCGAGATTGATTTATCCGGAACTTTATCACAACCAATTGCAATGGGATATTTTAGTATTAATGATGCATCATTTAAAGTAACCAATAACAATCTTGATTATAATCTGCAAACAAAAGTGTGGATTGATGATGAGGATGTTACTATTGAAAAGATTGAACTGAAAAATGCAGCCGGAACTAAAAACGGCGGAACTTTAACAGGAAACGGATTTGTTAAATTAAATGAGTTTAAACTTGATTCAACTTTCCTGACATTTTCAGGTGAGCTGAAAGTATTAGATCAGATTTCGAAAACTGCAAGCCCTATTGTTTACGGCGATGTTGCTATCAGAATCCGCGATGCGGTTACATATTCTGCAAATAAAAATTTTTCTTATCTGAATTTACCGATTGATGTTACAACTGCTGATTTAATTGTTCCGCTAAGCAGTTCAGCTTACTCAAGTTCGTCCGGATTTATTTATAAATATGAACAGCAGGATCTCATTCGTGATCAGCTTGAATCTGAACTTGATAGTATTATTTCTGCCCGGATTAAAAAAGATAGTATTAACAGTATTACTGCGGCTTCAACTAAGTTTAATTACACTGTTGATATTAAACTGGTTACAGAAGCGGAGATAGTGGTTATTTTGTCCAAAGAACTTGATCAAAAGTTTTTAGTAATGCTTGGTGGCGATTTCTTTCTGCAGTCTTTTGAAGGCAAGCAAAAGTCCGGCGGCGAACTTACTCTTTTACCCGGATCAACTTTAAGTTTTATTAAATCATTTGACGCAACTGGAAATATTAAATTTGATAAAATTGATGATCCAATTGTCAATATAACTTCAACTTATAAAGATTATTACTCCCCACCAGGGAATGGCACCGGACAATCTGAACAAGAAGTTGCAGTAAAAATAAAATTAAAAGGACCATTAAGCGAACTGAACAAGAATTTTATTTCTGATGAAGATAATGTTGGGGTTTATATGGGCAGGCAAAATATTGATGAGGATAAAAAAGATCCGAGTAAAAATGTTACAGATGCAATGTTTTTTATTTTACAAGGTAAATTCCCAAATGATGAAAACGTAACAGAACAGGATAAAAATCTTTTTGCATCTACCGCAACTTCACTCGCCGGCTCATTAATTGGAAGTGTTTTAAATAAATATTTTGATGATTATGTAAAAGGTTTTCAATTGAGGCAGACTGCAACAGAAACGAAATTTAATTTAATAGGTAAAGCCGGTAAACTCAGATATGAAATCGGAGGATCAACCGAAGTGCTTCAGGACCTTAGCCGTGCTAATGTAAGACTTGAATACCCGTTAACTCAAAGATTTCAACTGCGACTTGAAAGAAAAGAATCTGAAAATGAATCCTCTTCTTTTAACAACCCGCTATTTTTTGAAGGCGGACTCAAATACAATTTTGAATTTTAATGAAAAAAGAACTAAAAGCATTTTTTAACCGAAATCAAGGCAGAGGATATAAATCAAAAGATATATCTAAGAAACTTGGTTTTATCACCGAGTATGAATACGCATCTCTTAAAGCAGCATTGCACAAACTTGAAGAAGAAGGTTTTTTAATAAAAACAGGTAAGCGATATCAGCTTAATAAAATACCATCAACTAATAAACTTACGGGCAAATTAGAGATTAATAAAAATGGTTACGGGTTTGTAATCATAAATAATGGAAACATTAACGATATCTTTATTTCTTCTGGAAATATGGGTGCCGCACTTGATGGCGATTTGGTCGAAGTAGAATTATTTGCCAAACAAAGAGGAAAAAATCTTGAAGGACAGATTATAAGAATCATCAAAAGAAAGCGGAAAGAGTACGTCGGTAAATTAAATAAATCCAAATCTTTTTATTTTATTTCCCCCGATGATCCAAATATTCACAGGGATATTTATATCAACAAAACTAATCTTAGAGGGGCTAAAACAGGGGACAAAGTTGTTGTTGGAAATTTATCCTGGGATAGTTCTATGCTTAATCCGGAGGGAGAAGTAATTGAAGTTTATGGGAAAGCCGGCTCTGTTGATGCGGAGGTTCTTTCTCTTTCAAGAGAATTTAATTTAAGATACAAGTTTCCTAAATCTGTATTAACTGAAGCTGATAAAATATCAAATAATATTTCTGAAGATGAGATAAGCAGAAGAATTGATTACCGCGATAAGAATGTTTTTACTATTGATCCTGATGACGCCAAGGATTTTGATGATGCATTATCAATTGAAAAATCTGAAAATGGAAACTACTCAATTGGAATTCACATTGCGGATGTTTCTTATTATGTAAAAAAAGGTTCTGCACTTGATCAGGAATCAGGTTCAAGAGGCAACAGTGTTTATTTTGTTGGTAAGGTTATACCAATGCTGCCGGAAAAATTATCTAATCAGATATGCTCACTAATTCCAAATGAAGACCGGCTTACTTATTCTGTAATTGTAAATATAACACCAAGAGGAAGAATTACCGGTTACAAGATTGCCAAGACAATAATTAATAGTAAAAGAAGATTTACTTATGAAGAGGCACAGAAAATATTAGAACAAGGTAATGGAGACTTTTCAGAAGATTTAAGTCTGCTCAACAAAATTGCGCAAATACTCAGAAAAAAGAGAATGCGAGAAGGCTCATTTGATTTTATTTCTCCAGAAGTAAAATTCAAGCTGGATGAAACTGGTGCTCCTGTTAGTATTACAATAAAACACACGCTCGAAAGTAATATGCTTATTGAAGAGTATATGCTGCTTGCTAATAAAATCGTAGCCTCTCATATTTCATCTGATAAAAAGGAGCTGATAAAGCCATTTGTTTATCGTGTTCATGATTTACCCGACAAAGGTAAAATAATTGAGTTTTCAAGATTTGTAAAAACACTCGGATATTCATTCGATCCTAATGCATCAGCTAAATCAACAGGCTTTCAGAATTTATTAAATCAGGTAAAGGGTAAAGAAGAAGAAGCGTTAATTAATGAGTTAGCTATTCGTTCGATGGCAAAAGCATTTTACTCTCCGCAGAATATTGGTCATTATGGTCTTGGTTTTAAGTATTACACTCATTTTACTTCACCTATCAGAAGATACAGTGATTTAATTGTGCATAGATTGTTGTTTTATTATCTTAATAATAAAAGGGGAGAAATTTATTCACTTGCACAATTGGAAGAAATTTGTGACAATGTATCTGCAGCAGAAAGAAATGCTGTAGAAGCTGAGCGGTTTAGTACTAAAATAAAACAGATTGAGTATTTGAAGAATCATTTAGGTAATGAATTTTCTGCAATAATTTCCGGTATAATTAATTTTGGAATTTTTGTTAAACTTACAGATATACTTGCAGAAGGGTTGATTAGATTGCGTGATTTAGATGATGACTACTATGAGCATGATGAGAAAAAATATGCAATCATTGGAAGGAAAACCAAAAAACAATATCGTTTAGGTGATAAAGTACTTGTTAAACTTATTCGTGTTGATGAAGAACGATCGGAACTGGATTTTATAATTGTTGATTCAAAGGATTGAAAAATGAGACCGCTCAAAATACTTTTGACTATTGTTCTGTTTTTTTCTACAACAGTGTTAGCACAGTTTGGAAAAAACAAACTGCATATCAAAGACTATGATTGGTATTATATACAAACCAAACATTTTGATATTTACTTTAATCAAGGTGGGGGAAACTCTAACTGAATTTGCATCAAAAGCTGCTGAAGATGCTTTAACATCAATTCAGAATGCTTTCAATTACCGGGTCAACAGCCGAATTACTTTAATCATTTATAATTCGCAGAATGAATTTCAGGAAACAAATGTAATTGATGAATATGTTACTGAAGGAGTGCAGGGCTTTACTGAACTGTTCAAAAACAGGGTTGTTGTTCAGTTTACAGGTTCATATAAACAATTCAGACATCTGATTCATCACGAACTTGTTCACGCTGTTATGAATGATATGTTCTATGGTGGATCAGTCCAGAATATAATAACAAATAATATTTCTCTTCAGTTTCCTTTATGGTTTAATGAAGGTCTTGCAGAATATGAAGCATTAGGCTGGGATGTTGATACGGATATGTTTATACGTGATGCTGCTGTAAATGAGTATTTACCTGATATAAACAGATTAGATAATTATTTTGCATATCGCGGCGGTCAATCGGTTTTTTATTATATAGCTAACAAATACGGAACAGAAAAAATTGGAGAGCTGCTTAATAAGATCAAAGGTATCGGCAATGTTGAAGAAGGATTTAAAGCAACACTTGGTATTGATATAAAAGAACTTGGGCAAAGATGGAAGAAAGATATTAAAAAAACTTTTTGGCCGGATGTTGCTTTAAGAGATGATCCGGTTGATTTTGCAAAGCGTTTAACAAATCCTGAAAAAGATAAAGGATTTTATAATACTTCTCCAACTCTTTCACCACAAGGGGATAAAATTGCATTTATTTCAAACAGGGATTACTACTTCGGTTTATACATTATGGATGTATTGACTGGTAAAACTACCGGTCCGCTTGCAGAAGGAAATCAGACACCTGATTTTGAGGAATTAAATATTTTAACGCCGGGCTTAACCTGGTCGCCTGACGGAAATAAAATTGCAATATCTGCCGAACATAGCGGATTTGATGTAATTTATATTTTTGATCTTGAAGAAGATGAAAGAGAAACATTGGAATTCAATTTGGAATCTATCGAAAGTGTTGCATGGTCAAACGATGGAAAATATCTGGCATTTGTAGGGCAGACTTCAAAACAATCTGATATATACATATATAATTTTGAAACTAAAGAACTTACAGATCTTACCAATGATATATTCAGTGATTCAGATCCGGCTTGGTCTCAGGATGACAAAGCAATCTTTTTCGTTTCTGACAGAGGTGATTTTCTTGATGCTGGTAAAATTGATAAGAATTTTAAAATATCAGAACATAATTATTCACAAAAAGATATTTATAAACTAAATATTGCAGACAGAGAAATAATTAGAATAACAGACCTGCCGTTTAGTGATGAAACATCTCCCAAAGTAGAAGCTAACGGAGAAAGACTGATTTTTATTTCTGATATTAATGGAATAAATAATATTTATATTAAAAATCTTTCTTCTGATGATAAATCAATTGAAGTTACAAATATTCCAATTATACCCGTTACAAATTCGATAAGCGGATTATATCAGTTATCCTTATCCAAAGATAGTAAAAAGCTGGTCTTCTCAACTCTTTACGAATCTGTATTTAATCTTTTTATGCTTGATAATCCTTTTGAACCTAAAACACAATTAGATACACTAAAGCCGACACTTTACATTTCAAAACTGGAAGAAAAGCGAAATGTTAAGATTGATGAAGAGATTGTTAAAGATTCATTGATTACACAAACCGGTGAAAAAGAAGTAAATAAAGAAGAACAAATAAAAATATTTGTTGGAGATGTGGTTGAATCAGATACTTCATCAAATAAAAGCTCAAATGATTATTCAAAATTTATTTTTGGTTCATCTGAAGCTAATAAAGAAAAAGTATATGCTAACGATTCATTGTTTATCCCCAAAAATAATCTTGATGAGAATGGTGATTACCTTGTAAATAAATATAAAATAACATTTGGGCCTGATCTTGTTTATGCAAATGCCGGATACAGTACATTTTATGGATTGATTGGAACTACAGTTTTAAGTTTCAGCGATGTATTGGGTGATTACCGTTTAATTGGTGTTACTGGTTTACAAATTGATCTTAAAAATTCGGATTATGGTTTAGCATATTACAACCTTAGCGGCAAAATCAAATATGGTATTCAGGGATATCATACAGCAAGGTTCGTCAACATTATTAAAGGGAATTATATCAATTTTTTCAGATACAGGAGTTACGGCATTTCATTATCTGCTTCATTACCTCTAAATAGGTTTTATCGTTTCGAAGCTGGCTTAGGATGGCTTAATGTACGTGGGGAAAATCTTGATGATCTTTCCGATCCGCTTGATGAAGCATCATTTGTTGTACCTACTTTGGCTTATGTTCACGACAATATTATGTGGGGTTATACTGCTCCGATTCAGGGTACTCGCTATCGCTTTGAAGCTTATGGAAATCCGGGGCTAGGAAATAAACGATTAAGCTTTTATACATTAAGCGGAGATTACAGAACATATCTTAGATTCTGGACAGACTATTCTTTTGCCATAAGATTTTCAGGTGGATTATCTGGCGGTGAAAATGCACAAAGATTTTTTATGGGTGGAATAGAAAACTGGATTAATCGTTCATTTGCAACAACTGAAATTCCTATTGAATCCACAAGCGATTATGCTTTTTTAACAGCGGTATTACCTTTAAGAGGATACAATTACTCAGAACGCATCGGTACCAAATATTTGCTTATGAATTATGAACTAAGATTTCCTTTAATCAGATATTTGATTCCGGGACCTTTACCAATTCTCTTTAATAACATAATTGGTGTTGCATTTATTGATGCTGGTGCTGCATGGGATAATACCAGTAAGCTGCGATTATTTAATAGAGACTCGAATGGATTTTTTAGAAGTAAAGACTTACTTATGGGTACAGGCGTAGGTGCAAGAGTATTCTTTCTTTATTTTTTGCTTAGGTTTGATGTTGCGTGGGCTTATAATTTTAATCACTTTTCAGACCCGATATTCTATTTTTCAATTGGTGCTGATTTTTAAACAGCACCAACGGCTATTTTTCTTTACTTTTGGTTTTTGAATCAGATTTCCTTTCAGATTCAGTTTTACTGCCGCTGCCTTGATTAGCTGCTTTTGAATTATCTGCAGAGGTATTGCTTGAGTTTTTATAATCCGTTTGATAAAAACCGCTTCCCTTAAAAATCGGTCCGGCACCAGCACCGATTAATCTTTTTATCTTACCTTTACAAACAGGACAGATTTTTAATGGTTCGTCTTTCATCGATTGAAAAATTTCAAATCTATGTCCGCACTTGGTGCACTTATATTCATACGTTGGCATTCAGAACTCCTAAATTTTAGAGGCAAAAAATAATGAATAATTTATGAATGTTCTATAAATTTAAACTCAGAAAAAATATTATTAAGGAATAATGATTTGAAAAAAGTATTGTTGATCTGTTTTCTGTCAGTAATATTGATTTCCGGTTGTCTTAACTATAATCAAAATACAGTAATCTATCCTGATGGTTCTGGTGAAATGCAGATCAATTACTGGATGAAGTATTCTGATTCAAGTTCAGTTTCAACGATATTAAATCTGGAAATATTTAACCCTGATTCAATAAGAAAAGAATTTTCTTCTGGTTTCACAACTATTCAAAATATTACTGCCTATTCAGATTCAACTGATTCAACAATACATGCCAATATAGATATAAAATTTAGCCATGTAGATTCTCTAAATACGATAAAAGCTTTTGCTCAGTCAAAATATAAGTTAGAAGATGGTGCTTCTGGTCAAAAGATATTCTCACAATTTATACCTCCTGTTGCAACCGGATTTGGAATTGAAGGCAGCAAATATCGTATAACATATTTATACAATATTAGGGGTGAAATTATCACTCATAACGCAACTAATAAGGCTGGAAATAATTTAACTTGGTCATATTCTCTTGACGAAATCGGACGCGGAAAAACAATATCAGTTACTTTTAAGCCATATAAACTCAAAAGAAACCCCGATGTGGATTTATATATTAGCTGGAAGTGTATTATTGATGGTGATTTTTTTCCTGATTAAGAAGAGGAAAGATTAGTCAAAAGTACTTCTTAGATATCAAATTTATTGACTTAACAAGCCTCATTGGTTATATTTGACGCCTATTTAAAAAATAAATTGAGTTTACAAAATGTCATCAGATGGATTCCTGATTTTTGCAGGCAACTCAAATAAGCAATTAGCCGATAGAATTGCCGAATCCATTGGTGTTCCATTAGGTATTCTTGAATTAAAAAGATTTAGTGACGGGGAAATTTGGGTAAAATATGGCGAGAATATCAGAGGCAGGGATGTGTTTTTAATTCAATCAACAAATCCTCCATCTGATAATTTAGTTGAATTACTTATTATGCTTGATGCAGCAAAACGAGCATCAGCAAAAAGAATTACTGCTGTTATACCATATTTTGGTTATGCCAGACAAGATAGAAAAGATCAGCCCCGTGTAGCAAT
The DNA here is from genome assembly GCA_013285425.1 of Ignavibacteriota bacterium. Classification (GTDB taxonomy): domain Bacteria; phylum Bacteroidota; class Ignavibacteria; order Ignavibacteriales; family Ignavibacteriaceae; genus IGN3. The sequence continues at coordinate 2,373,012 of CP053447.1, read as the reverse complement.
CACTGCTAAGCTAATGGCTAATCTTATTACTTCGGCAGGTGCCGATAGAGTGATGACGATGGATTTACATGCATCACAGATTCAAGGTTATTTTGATATTCCGATGGACCATTTATATGGATCATCAATATTTCTAAACTATCTTAATAATCTTTCAGATAATTTGGTTGTTGTTTCACCTGATGTTGGCGGGATTAAAATTGCCAGAGCATATTCAAAAATGCTTAATTCAGGTTTAATTGTAATTGATAAAAGGCGTCCCAAAGACAACATTACTGAAGTAATGAATATAATTGGTGATGTTGAAGACAAAGATATATTGTTAGTTGATGATCTTATAGATACTGCCGGAACTTTTGTTAATGCTACAAAAGCATTAAAAGAAAAGGGTGCAAAGAGAATATTTGGTGCAATTACACATCCTTTGCTTTCTGGTCCGGCTTATGACAGAATAAATGAAAGCCAGATAGATAAACTCTTTGTTACTGATACAATCAATTTTGATGAAACTAAATGTAAACGTATTATTAAAATTTCTGCAGCACCGTTATTCGGTGATGCAATATTAAGAACATATAAAAACGAATCAATCAGTTCATTATTTAATATAGATAAAGGTTAATTTAGACCCGGAGATAAAATGGAGAAAGTATTATTAAACGCAAAGAAAAGAACCCAAATTGATAAAGCAGCAAGAAGTTTATTACGCAGAGAAGGTAAAATACCCGCAGTATTTTATTCAAAGCACCACGAACCTATTCCTGTTGAAGTTGAAGAAAGACTAGTACATCCAATGGTTTTTACATCAAAGACACATCTGATTACGCTTAGTGTAGATAAAGACAAAGAGTTCGAATGCATTATTAAAGATGTTCAATTTGACCCTGTTACAGATAGAATAGTACATGTAGATTTCTTAGGTTTGCAAAAAGATGAAAAAATTCAGTTGGAAATTCCGGTCCAATTAGTTGGAAGTGCTATTGGAATCAAAGAGGGTGGAGTGCTTCAGCATATGCTTCATAAAATACTTGTTGAATGTTTCCCTTCTGATATTCCTGCACATATTGAGATAGATATTACAGATTTAAAACTTGGGCAGGCTATACATATATCAGATTTAAAGCCTGAAAAATATACAATATTAAATTCCGAGGAATCAATGATTGCTTCTGTAACTCATCCAAGAGTAGAAAAGGAAGCAGCTCCTGTTGAAGAAAGTGCGGAACCTGCAGAACCTGAAGTAATTGCTAAAGGTAAGCAGGATAAAGAAGAATAGTTTTAGTGCGCATTATATTTGGTATCGGAAATCCGGGTTCACGCTATCAGTTAAACAGACATAATGCAGGATTTTTGTTAACCGATTTTTTTGCAGTACATAATTCATTAAAATTTGCTTCTTCTAAGTTTGATTATCAATACTCAGAAGGGGAGATTGATAATAATCCATTTGCTTTAATTAAGCCAACTACTTACGTAAATTTGAGTGGTGTAGCTTTGAAGCAATGTTGCGAGCATTATAAAGTTAACGTAGAAAATGTACTGATCCTTGTTGATGATATTAATTTGAATAATGCAGAAATAAGGATTAGAAAATCCGGAAGCGATGGTGGACATAATGGGCTTAAATCCATTATCTATCAATTGAATACCGATGAAATTCCAAGGCTTAGAATAGGTATAGGAAGTGCTTTTGATGAAGGACATTTATCTGACTACGTTTTATCAGATTTTTCAGAATCAGAGTATTCACAATTAATTAAATCATTTGAATTTTGCTCTCAAGTAATTGAAAGCTTTATTACAGGTGGTTATGACAAAATGCTTTTTACTTACAGTCAATTAAAAAATCAGACTATTAAAAACAAAGAAACAGAATAAACATTCGGTAAGGAGTTAACTATGGATTTAATCTTTCATATTATACCATTATTTGGTGTTTTAGCATTGTTATATACTTTTTGGAAATCAAGCTGGATATCAAAACAGGATGCTGGCACACAAAAAATGAAAGTTATTTCCAATCATATTGCTGAAGGTGCAATGGCATTTTTAAAAGCTGAGTATAAAGTTCTGGTTGTGTTTGTTATAGTTGTTGCTGCACTTTTAGCCTATAGTGGTTTAAACTCAGTTGATTCTTCTCCTCTTGTTGGATTATCTTTTATTGTTGGAGCATTCTGTTCAGCTTTGGCTGGTTTTATAGGTATGAAAGTAGCAACCAAAGCAAACGTCAGAACTACTGAAGCTGCCAGAATTAGTATCGGAAAAGCTCTGGAAATAGCTTTTGCTGGTGGCTCTGTTATGGGACTTGGAGTAGTGGGTCTTGGTGTATTAGGATTGGGTAGTTTGTTGTTTGTTTACGGTGATATTTTTGGTTTATCTGATGTTGACAGTATTACTAAAGTTATTACTATTATAACTGGATTTTCTTTTGGTGCTTCATCAATTGCTTTGTTTGCAAGAGTGGGAGGCGGTATTTATACTAAAGCTGCTGATGTTGGCGCTGATCTGGTAGGAAAAGTTGAAGCTGGAATTCCTGAAGATCACCCGCTTAATCCTGCTACTATTGCTGATAATGTGGGAGATAATGTTGGTGATGTTGCCGGAATGGGCGCAGATTTATTTGAATCTTATGTCGGTTCTATTGTAAGTACTATGGTTCTCGGAGCTTCATTTTTTTTAATACCGGAATTCAAAGATAATTTTAACGGTCTTGGTGCTATCTTACTTCCGCTTGTTATTGCCAGTGTAGGAATCATTGCTTCAATCATAGGCACTTTTTTCGTTAAAGTAAAAGAGGGCGGCGATCCTCAAAAAGCTCTCAACTTTGGAAATATTGTAGCAGGATTATTAATGATGGCTTCATCCTGGTTTATAATTAAATGGCTGTTACCGGAAAGCTGGTATTATCAGGATCCGCTTTATCAATGGGCTGATCCTGAAAAAGGCAACCTTTATACTTCAACTGGAATTTTTATTGCAACTGTAGTTGGCATTATTACCGGTGCATTAATCGGAATGATAACAGAGTTTTACACAGGTAGCGGAAAAAGTCCTGTCCTTAATATTGCAAGACAATCAGTTACAGGTTCAGCTACTAATATAATAGCTGGTTTAAGTGTCGGGATGATGTCAACTGCTCTTCCGATATTAGTAATAGCATTTGCAATTATTCTATCATTTAATTTTGGCGGTTTATATGGAATAGCGATTGCCGCTGTTGGTATGCTCTCAATTTTAGGAATTCAGCTTGCAGTAGATGCTTATGGTCCGATTTCGGATAACGCAGGAGGAATTGCAGAGATGTCTGAACTTCCGAAAGAAGTAAGATCAAGAACCGATAAATTAGATGCAGTTGGAAATACAACCGCTGCCATTGGTAAAGGTTTTGCTATTGGTTCAGCAGCATTAACCGCACTAGCACTATTCGGTGCTTATATGACTGCAGCTAATATAAAAACAATTGATATTTCTAAATCTGAAGTAATGGCTGGTTTATTCGTTGGTGCAATGATACCTCTATTATTTTCAGCAATAGCTATGCAGGCTGTTGGCAAAGCCGCAATGGCTATGATTGAGGAGGTTAGAAGACAATTTAACACTATTCCGCAATTAAAAGCTGCTTTAGAGGTGATGAAAAAAAATCATGGTAAAGATCAGTCGGATTGGAATAAAGATGATGTTGATATTTTTGAAGAAGCTCATGGAAAAGCTGAATATGGAAAGTGTGTTGAAATATCCACAAAGTCAGCAATCAAACAAATGGTCTTTCCGGGTCTATTAGCAGTTATTGTTCCGGTCTTAACAGGATTTCTTGGAAATAAAGAGATGTTAGGCGGATTAATTGCAGGGGTAACTGTATCAGGGGTGATGATGGCGATTTTTCAAGCAAATGCCGGCGGTGCCTGGGATAATGCAAAAAAGATGTTTGAAGAAGGAATTGAATTTAACGGACAAAAGTATTTCAAAGGCTCAGATGCACATAAAGCTGCAGTTGTTGGCGATACTGTTGGTGATCCATTTAAAGATACTTCAGGTCCGTCATTAAATATTTTACTAAAGCTTATGTCAGTAATTGCACTTGTTATTGCACCATTAATTAAGTAGTTTTTATCAGTAAAATTAAAATATTTTTTTAACCCTGCTCTTGCTATTGAAAGACATAGTGAGGGCCTAAATGCCCAAAGGGAGGTGATTACAGATGAGAAAAGGTGTGTACGAAAGTGCCATTCTTATTAACGCTGCATTAGATGATCAGCAAATCGAAGCAATTCTTACCAAAATTAAAGATTTCATCATTTCTAATGGCGGAACTATCCGCGAAATTGAAAATTGGGGTAGAAAACGTCTTGCATATCCGGTTGCAAAAAGTAAAATAGGTTATTATGCCATTTACAGGTTTGATGGACCTAGAGAAATGGTTGCAAAACTGGAAAGAATTTATTTATTAGATGAGCAAGTGCTAAGACATCTTACATTACATCTTAGTCAGGATGCACAAGAACAGCTGGAAAAAAACAAAACTCTTTCAGCTACATTAAAAGAAGAAATAACATCTGAAATAGTTGAAGCTCCGATTGCTTCGGAAGAAACAGATGTTGAAAATGAAGAAAATGATAACTAACAATAAATTGATTTAGTTTGGAGGTTTACAAATGGCTGATTTGAAAATGCCGGAAATAAATTATGTGATTGTAGCTGGTAATCTTACAAAAGATCCTGCTTTCAGAGAAACTACAAACAGAACCCCTGTTGTAAATTTTTCAATTGCTTCAAATAGAAAGTTTAAGGATAGTTCTAATCAATGGCAGGAAGATGTTTGTTACATTGGAGTTGTTGCCTGGAATAAACTAGCTGAAAGCTGCAGAGACAGATTAAGAAAAGGTTCGGCTGTTTTGGTTGATGGCGAGCTGCAGAGCAGAAGTTGGAAATCCGAAGAAGGACATAACAGAAGTATTGTTGAAATCAAAGCCAGACGAATCCAGTTTTTAAATAAAAGACTTATTGGTTCTGAAGAAAATGGTGTGATTGAAGATGATGAACCTAGTGTAGCTGTTGATGATTCTATCGATTATACCGAAGATTCTTTTGATAAATTTTTATCCGAAGAAGAATCAAGCTTAATAAAACAAACAGGTAGTGGAAATGAAGAAAGAAATTAAAACAAAAAAAGTCTGCAGATTTACTCAGAGCGGAATTAAATATATTGATTATAAAGATGTAAAACTTCTGCAGAAATTTATAACCGAGCAGGGTAAGATTATTCCTAAAAGAATAACCGGTACCAGCTCTAAGTATCAGCGTGAACTTGCAATTGCAATTAAACGTGCCAGACATATGGCATTATTGCCATACGTTTCTGATACTGTCAGATAGTTAAAAAAGTTGGAGTAAAACAATGAAAGTTATTTTAAGACAAGACTTCGAAAACTTAGGTAAAATCGGAGAGGTTGTTGATGTCAAAGGCGGTTATGCAAGAAATTTTCTCTTTCCCAGAGGTATTGCATACGCTGCCTTAAAAGGAAATATTAAAGCACTGGAAGAAGAGAAAAAAAATGTTGAAAAAAGAAATCAGCAGGAATTAAAAGCTGCCGAAGAACTTGCTGCTAAACTGGAACCAGTTTCTGTTACTATACCTGTTCAGGTTGGCGAAGAGGATAAGATATTCGGTACTGTTACTACTCAAATGATTGCTGATGCGCTTACTGAAAAAGGTCATAATATTGATAAGAGAAGGATAGAAATTGAAGAGCCGATTAAAGCTCTTGGTATTTATGGTGTTAACCTGAAACTTCATCCAAGTGTTAGTGCCAAGATTAAAGTATGGGTCGTTCGAGAATAATTTGTGGCTTTTAAAATAAAAATGGGAATCCAAACGGATTCCCATTTTATTTTTAAATAAAATCAGAACTATCTTACCTTAACTTTCTTTTCTGAAATCATTTTAGCAATGTGAGCAGTGCCCTTTTTATTGATCGTCTTTATTGCATTAGCAGATAATTTTATAGTAACATATCTATTCAATTCCTGCACCCAAATGCGTTTTTTCTGTAGATTGGGTAAAAATCTTGTTTTAGTTTTATTGTGTGCGTGTGATACTTGATTTCCTGTAGCCGGACCTACACCTGTTACTTGGCATCTTCTAGCCATTTCCTAAACTCCTTAATTATTCTTTCTATTTTAGAGCCGTAAATATATAAAAATCACACTTAAAAACTAAAATTTTTTAAGCATAATTTTATTATGATTTCCATCAGGTTTTTGAAAAATCCTGATTTTCTTCTTGATTTTAATCTACAGAAACCTATTTTAGCAGTGAATTATCGGGACTTATGAAAAATTTAATTATCCTCGCTTTGATTGCTTAAATCGTTGATTATTTTGCAAATCGTTTAACAGGATAAGACAAAAATAAACACATTGTTCTTAATAGGTCCTATTGTAACAACTCTTAAAATTTAATTGAATTATGGAATATTTTGAGCTTCACCCGAAAAATCCACAGATCAGATATATTAACAAATCAGTAGAAGTTCTGAAAAGAGGAGGGATTATAATTTTTCCGACTGATACATACTATGGGTTGGGTTGTGATTTGTTTAATCATGATGGGATAGAACAAATCTTATCAATTAAAGGAGAAACAGATTCAAAGTTGTTCAGCTTCATCTGTTCAGACCTTAAAGATATTTCTAAATATGCAAAAGTTTCGGATTATGCTTACAGAACAATGAAACATCTTTTACCAGGTCCATATACATTTATTTTACCCGCTGCAAAAGTGATTCCCAAAAAATTCTTGAGTAAACGAAAAACAGTTGGTATAAGAGTTCCAAAGCACAATGTTACTCTTCAGATAGTAAGGGAGTTAGGTAATCCAATTATCAGTACAAGTGCTACAACTCGACTTGGTGATCCCTTGTTGGATCCATTAGAAATTAAAAATATATTCTATGCAAGAGTTGATTTAATGCTTGCCTCCGAAAATACAGGCTTTGAACCATCAAGTGTTATTGATCTGAGCGGAGATGAACCCGAGATTATCAGAGAAGGTGCCGGCGATGTTAGTTTATTCAAATAACTTACTTGTTAATTTTTTCTATATACCTGTGATGAAGATGCCTGTTGAACAGGTGTCAGGATTATTTCATTAATATTTACATTATCAGATCTTGTTGCACAAAACAATACAGCTTCTGCTACATCATCTGGCGAAAGCGGAGTAATACCTTTATAAACATTATCAGCCCTTTCGGTATCTCCATCGAATCTTACTTTACTGAATTCAGTATAAACCATTCCCGGATCTATACTGCTTACTTTAATTCCTTTATCTAAAACATCCAATCTAAAAGATTGTGATAAGGCTTTAACAGCAAATTTTGTAGCTGAATATACGTTCCCAAAGGTATAAACTTCATGACCGGCTGTTGAACCAATATTAATTATGTGTCCTGTTTGTCTTTCCACCATTTGAGGAACAATAATTCTTGAAACATTCAGTAATCCTTTGATATTTGTATCAATCATCTCGTTCCAGTCAGAAAGTCTGCCGGTATAAAATTTATCCAATCCTCTTGCTAAGCCGGCATTATTAACAAGTATATCAATTTTTTTCCAGTCTTCTGAAAGTTTATTATACATACTTTCAACATCTTCATAATTCCTGATATCAATTTTAATGCAGAGAGTTTTTATGTTATACTTATTTTCGAGTTCGTTAGCAAGAACTTTTAATCTTTCTTCTCTGCGTGCAGTAAGAATTAAATTTGCTTTTTGTTTAGCAAACTCTATCGCACAAGATTTACCAATACCGGATGAAGCACCGGTAATAAAGACTATTTTCTTTTCAAGATTTTTCATTTTAGTCCTGTTTAGTTATAAAAATACACCAGATAATTTGTTGCCGCATATTTTACACTTGCTGCCTCTCAGATTTACCGGATTAATCTGATGCCAGTTTCTTTCTATTAAAAGGGAATTACAATTATTGCAGTATGTTGATTGATTTTTTGAATCGTGAACATTACCGAGATAAACATATTTTATCCCTGCCGATAATGCAATACTTTTTGCATTTATTAAAGTTGTATGTGGAGTTGATTTTTTATTCATCATTTTAAAATCAGGATGAAACGCTGTAAAATGTATTGGTACTTCGTCACCAAGATTTTTTAATATCCAGTCACACTCCTTTTTGATTTCATCATCCGAATCATTTTCACCGGGTATTAAAAGTGTTGTTATTTCAAGCCAAACATCTGTATCGTGTTTAATCCACATAAGAGTATCGAGCACATAATTAATATGTGAATAAGTATTTTTGAAATAGAATTCTTCAGTGAATGCTTTTAAGTCAACATTAGCGGCATCAATATTTTTATAAATATCTTTTCTTGCTTCCTTATCAATGTAGCCGGCAGTAACCATAACTGATTTTATATTTTCCTGTCTTGCAAGATTAGCAACATCGATTACAAATTCTCCAAATATTGTCGGATCATTATAGGTATATGCTATTGATGGGGTTCCGTATCTTTTTGCCAGCAAAACCACATCCTCGGGTGAAGCAATTATTGAATTTGAATCATCAAGCTTTGCCTTGCTTGTTGTCCAGTTTTGGCAAAACTTACAACCAAGATTACATCCAGCGGTACCAAAACTTAAAATTTTTGTACCGGGATAAAAATGATTTAATGGTTTTTTTTCTATTGGGTCAATTGCAAAACCTGTTGGTCTGCCGTAACCGATTGAATAAAGCTTTCCGTTTATATTTTGTCTGATGTAGCAGAAGCCTGCCTGACCGGGACCAATTTCACAATACCGCGGACAAAGCGTACACAATAATTTGCTGTTTTTACTTTCTTCCCACCATCTTGCTTCAAATAGATTTTGATTTTTCATCTTATAATACTTCAAATCTTAACCAATTAGCTCTGCTTTTTTCTGAATAAGGTGCACCTGCGGTAAATATAATCAGATCACCTTTCTTAGCCAAATTTGATTCAAGGATTAACTGTTTTGCATCAGCAATTTCAAGATGTTCTTTATTAATTTGCTCGTGATAGATAGAAGTAACACCCCATCTTAAACAAAGATTATTCATAGTATTAAAGCTATTAGATATCGCAATTATTTTTGCATCAGGTTTATACTTTGAAATAATTCTTGCGGTTCTTCCTTCAAATGTAAAAACAACTATTGCCTGAGCATTAATTTGTTTACTGATATCAACAACAGCCTTGCCTACTGAGTCAAAAAGTTTATCTTGAAGATTATCCGGGGAGATAAAATACCCTGTAATTTTATCTTCGGCATGCTGTTCAGCTTGTATAACGATATCATTCATTATCTGTACTGCTTTAATCGGATATTTACCAACTGAAGTTTCACCGCTTAACATAACAACATCAGTTCCATCCCAAACTGCATTTGCAACATCAGATGCTTCTGCACGAGTTGGTATAGGTGAGTTGATCATAGATTCCAGCATTTGAGTAGCAGTAATTACTAACTTACCAAGCGCATTACACTGCTTGATAATTGATTTCTGCAAAACCGGTACTTGCTGCGGCGGAAGTTCAACACCTAGATCGCCGCGGGCGATCATAATTCCATCAGCAGCCATAATTATTTCAAACAGATTATCAACTGCTTCTTTCTTTTCTATCTTTGCAATTACCGGAATATTTTTACCCTTTTTTGCTAACCAATCTTTTAGTTCTAAAACATCATCAGCACTTCTTACGAATGAAAGAGCAATGTAATCAACCCTATGTTTAATGATGAACTCAAGATTCTCATAATCTTTTTTTGTTATTGATGGAGTAGATAGTTTCATTCCCGGCAGATTCATTCCTTTATGAGACGTCAGAATTCCGCCGTTAACAACTTCGCATAATACAGATTGTTTGGTTTTTGATTTTATAACAAGTTTTATTAGTCCATCATTTATAAAAATCTCATTTCCAATTTCTGCATCATCAACTAACTCTTTATAAGAAGTTGATATAATTTTTTCGTTGCCGATAATATCATTAATAGTAATTTCAATTGATTTTCCATTTTGCAGTTCTATGCTTGATTTGTCAAGCTCACCAATACGGATTTTAGGTCCCTGTAGATCAATCAGTACTGCAAGCGGCGATTTTTCCAAAGAACAAGCTGAGTGTATTGAGCCGAAAATATTTTCTAAAAATTCATAAGTGCAATGAGATAAATTTAATCTTATACCGTCAATCCCGGAACGAATAAGCTCGCTTATCAATTCAACTGTATTTGTAGCAGGTCCTAACGTTACAAGAATTTTTGTCTTTGCAGTTATATCCGGATCGTTCGGCATTACTTATTACTTCTCCTGTGTTTTATGGATGGATTTTTCTTTTTGCTTTTTTGGTGTATTGCTGTCTTTCGTTTTACTTCTTTTTCATTATTGCTTGTTTTTACGGCACGTGATTTTTCAAATAATGTCTTAATCTTTTTTTCAACAAGATAAAAAACAGTTCCTTCCTCATATCCGCTATCAGTTTTCTTTCCTGACTTAACACCGGTTAAGATTTCAATTCCTTCTTCAACTCTTGAGATTGGATAAATATGAAAAATTTTCTTTCTTACAGCTTCAATAATATCTTCACGAAGCATAAGATCACTTATATTCTGAACAGGAATTATAACACCCTGATCACCGGTTAACCTGTTTAGTTTACAAATATCATAGAAACCCTCGATCTTCTCGTTTACACCGCCAATTGGCTGAACATCACCTTTTTGATTAAGCGAACCTGTTACAGCAATTGATTGTTTGATTGGTAAACCGGAAAGAGTTGATAATAATGCAAATATTTCTGTACAAGATGCACTATCTCCATCAACTAAACCGTAAGATTGTTCAAATACAAGATTTGCATTAAAAGATAAAGGCTGATCCTGTCCAAATGTTTCTTTAAAGTATCCTGAAATTATCAATACCCCTTTATTATAATGTCTGCCGCTCATTCCGGCTTCGCGCTCAACATTAATTATACTTCCGCTGCCTAGTGAAACAGTCGAAGTAATCCTTGTCGGTCTTCCAAAGGAATAAAAATCAGCATTATAAACAGCTAATCCATTAATCTGTCCGATTCTTTCACCTTCTGTATCTATAAGAAGAGTTTTGTTTTCAAACATTTCAGTTACTTTATCTTCAAGCATTCCATGTCTTTCACGTGTAAGCTGGTAGGCTTTTTCTATATGTGCCGATGAGACAATATCAAAACCATCATCCGCTGCCCAGAAACTTGCTTCACGGGCAATATCAGCAATCTTAGAAAAGCGTAAAGTAAGTTTATTCTGATTCCCGGCTATTATTGCGCTTATTTCCATTAAATGTGCAATTGCTGATTTATCAAACTCCTTAAGATTTTCTTGCTTAATTAATTTTTTAATCACTTTAGCATATTCATTCAGGATATTATTTTTTCTGTTAATCTCATAATCAAAATCAGCTTTTACTTTGAACATTTTTTTGAAATCATATTCGCGCTCGGACAAATAAGCATAAACTAATTGATTACCGATCAGAATCACCTTAGTATATATATCAATCGGTTGCGGTTTTAATGATGTTGATGCCATTGATAAAAGATATGGTGATTCACGGATTTCAAGTTTATTATAAGTAAGAATTCTTTTCAAAGTTTTCCATACACCCGGTTCTTCAAATAAATGCATTACATTTAATACAAGATATCCTCCATTAGCTTTAAGTATAGAACCAGCTTTAATATTTGTAAAATCGCTGTACCAATTACCTCTGCCGTCATTAACACGTTCAATATTTCCGAAAAGATTTGAGAATGTCGGATTAGTTTCTACAATTATAGGGCACTCATTAGTTTGTGAATTATCAAGAATTATATTTAGATCATAGTCACGAAAATAATCAATTGTCAAACCTTCCTGAGTAACATCACCCTGAGGTTTAATTCCTTTAAAGACCTGGATGTTATCAAGAATATTTTTTTGAATTACATTTAAATGTTCAACAATTGAATTTGAACTATATTTTTCTTTTAATCCCTCAATAATTCCCTGAACAATTACCTCAGCACTTTCTCTTTCTAATTGCTGAAGCTTTTCCTGAAACTCCTGACTAATCTTTAATCCTTTTTTAAAAATAATCTGAAGTTTTTGCTGATGTTCGCCGTATTCGTTTATAATCTTTTGAGCATTCTCCTGAGAAATTTTATTTTGTTTAATAAGCTCTTCAAGTTGAAAAACAGGTACCGGCTGTCCTTCAATTAATGGAACAATATCCGGTCTTATCTGATCACCAACCCTTATCTGACCTAAAGAAAAGCCTTTTTCTCTAAGCTCTGCATCAAAAGAATTTAACAGCTCCTGTTCTTTTAAATTATACTCATCAATAATAGTTTTTCTTCTCGAAAGATAAAGTTCGCTTTCCAGTGTAATTGGTATTCGTTGTTTTAATACTTCAATAGCTGAGTTAAGGTCTTGTTTAAATTCTTTAGCCTGACCCTTAGGAAATATTAAAAGTAACGGCTGATCCGGATCATTAAAGTTATTAATATAAGCGTAATCATAAAGCTTGGGGCAATCGCTGCTTATTTTTTCCAACATCTGTTTTATTGTGGTAGCTCTTCCTGAACCAGATAAACCGGCTATATAAATATTATAACCCGGACTTCTTAAATCGATGCCCATACGAATTGCTTTTAGAGCACGTTCCTGACCTAATATCCCTTCAATCGGATCAATATCCTCTGTTGACTCAAATTTAAAAATTTCAGGATCACACTTCCAGCGTAATTCTTCAGGTTTAAGTTCTTTATGTCCGATTGATTTATGTGAAGCCATATTTTGCCTGCTAATTTTAGAAGAGAAATAATTCATTATTATTTTTATATTGTAAACTAAATAAACTAAAATCGAATTTCAAAGATGAATCTTAATGAGATAAGAACCTTATTCCCTTATATAAAGAATGATATAATTTATTTTAATCATGCAGCAACGGGTCCATTTTCAACCTTGCTTGTTAATGCGATCAATAAAGTCTTAAAAGAAAAAAGTGAAAGGAATATTGATGACTTTAACTCCTTTAAAGATGTTGCAGTTGAAACGAAATCTATTCTTGCTTCGATGTTGAATACTGTTCCGGAAAGATTAGCTTTTACAGATAATACTACTAACGGATTAAATTTTTTAGCACAAAGTATACAATGGAAAAAAGGAGATAGAATATTATTAAATGATATTGAATTTCCTGCAAATGTTTATCCATTTTTAAATTTAAAAAGAATTGGAGTTGAAGTTGATTTTGTAAAATCAGATAATGGTAAAGTAACTGCTGATATGATTATTGATGCAATTAAACCCGGGACAAAGCTTATCTCGGTTAGTTATGTGCAATTTCTTTCGGGTTACAGAATAGATTTAGAAAAAATAGGAAAACACTGCAAAGACAACGATATAATATTTTCTGTAGATGCTATTCAGGCTTTGGGCGCTGTTAAATTAGATGTTGAAAAATCAAATATAGATTTCCTTTCCTGCGGCACTCAAAAATGGCTGCTCGGATTTCAGGGGCTTGCTTTTATTTATTTGAATGAAAAGCTGCAAAGAAAAATAATTCCAGCAAATATTGGATGGTTGTCTGTAAATAATGCATGGAATCTTTTGGATTACCAGATTGATCTTAAAACAACTGCGGATGTTTTTCAGGGCGGAACAATTAACGTACTTGGAGTTTATGCTCTCAACGCTTCATTAAAACTATTTAATGATTTTAATTTTAATGAAGTAGAAAAAAGAGTGTTAGAAAATTCAAAATATTTTCTAACTAAACTTGCTTCAATTGGAATTAATGGTTTACTTTTAAATAGCAATGAAAGTGAATTAGCAGGAATAGTTACATTTAAAATTAAAGACCCGGATCTAGTAGTTAAAAAACTTGAACAAAATAAAATTATATGTTCTCAAAGAGTAGGGATGATAAGATTTTCTCCGCACTTTTATAATATATTTGATGAGATTGACAGAGTAGTTGATGTATTACAAAAAAATTGATTGCGCAAACAAAAGGAAAGGTGTTAACATGAAAATAAGAATATTAATTATAGCCTTATTATTGCTGATTGATTTGTTTATTCCGGATGATTTAAATGCTCAGGATAAAAAAGAGGAAGTAAGAGTAAGCCCTAAAGCAGAATTGATGCAGACAATCGGATTTACTGATGTTAAAATTATTTATAGCCGTCCGGGAGTTAAAGGAAGAGCTATTTGGGGAAAACTCGTTCCATATAATGCTGTTTGGCGTGCGGGTGCCAATGAAGCAACAAAAATAATCTTCTCTACTGATATTATGGTTGAAGGGAAAAATCTTAAAAAGGGTTCATACAGTTTCTTTGCTATTCCCGGAAAAAATGAATGGACACTGATTTTTAATAAGGTCGCTGATCAATGGGGTGCTTTTGAATATAATGAATCTGAGGATGCTCTGAGAATAAAAGTCAAACCGCAAAAAGGTGATTGGGAGGAGTGGCTTGCTTACACAATAACAAAAACATCTGATAAAACTGCGGTGATAAAATTAGAATGGGAAAAACTTAAGATACCTTTTAAGATTGAGGTTAAGATTTAAATTTAGATTTAGACTATGAGTCCTTCCAGTTAAGGCTGGAAGGACTAAATATTTACTTACGGATTATTTCCAGCAATTCCTTTGTCTTTTCTTCCATTAACAGAACATCACCCTTAGATTCAACATTCAATCTGATTATTGGTTCAGTGTTGGACATTCTGAGATTGAATCTCCAATTATCATATTCAATACTTATTCCATCAGTCTTATCAACTTTTCCACCGGTGTATAATTTTTCTATCTGTTTAAGTTTACCTGCAGGGTCTGATATTGTTGAATTGATTTCTCCTGAACAAGGATAATTAGCTATCATTTCCTCAACCAGATCACTTAAAGTTTTATCTTCTTCAGACATCAATTGCATAATCAGAAGAAAAGGAACCATCCCGCTGTCTGAATATGAGTTATCTCTGAAGTAATGGTGAGCAGACATTTCGCCCCCATAAATCGAGTTTACTTCACGCATTTTCTGTTTGATAAAAGCATGACCGCTTTTGGATTGAACAGGAATTCCTTTGCTGTTTTCTACTATATCAATTGTGTTCCAGATTAGTCTTGGGTCATGAACAATCTTTTCACCCGGAAATTTTTTTAATATTGATTTTGCAAGTAACCCAACTATATAATAACCTTCGATGAAATTTCCCTTTTCATCGAAAAAGAAACAACGATCATAATCTCCATCCCAAGCAACTCCAAGATCAGCATTATTTTTTAATACTGAATCAATTGTCGGTTTTCTGTTTTCAACCAAAAGTGGATTAGGAACTCCATTCGGGAAATGAGAATCCGGATCATGAAATAACTTTATCATTTTTATGGGTAACCGTGATTCTATTGCATCTAAAGCTAACCCGGCACATCCGTTACCGGCATTAACAACTACTTTAAATGGATCTATTTTTTTAGGATCATAAAACTTTGAAAGATTATCGATGAAAGCATTCATAATATCAATCTCTTCGGTCTTACCTTTAGATGCAGATTTTTCTCCCAGATCATTCTTAAGTATCATTTGTTCAATTACATTTAAGCCGGAATCATATCCAACCGGAACAGAATCTCTTTTTACGAATTTCATTCCGTTGTATTCAGGAGGATTGTGACTAGCAGTTATCATAATTCCGCCGTCAGCATTTAAATATGGTGTAGAAAAATAGATCATCTCGGTTCCGCATAATCCAATGTTAACAACATCTGAGCCTGCATCAGTTAAACCATCAATAAGTGCATTGCACAAATCCAAAGAAGAATGCCGTACATCGTATCCAACAACAATTTTTTTTGCACTGATGTATTTTGCATAGGCTCTTCCAATTTTGTAAGCAAGTTCCGGGTTTAATTCCGATGGAACTTTACCCCTGATATCATAAGCCTTAAAGCCATTTAATTTTTCCATTTCAAGTCCTGTAAATAATGTAGAAATAATACTTAAAATATCAGGTGTTTTTGAGAAAAGAAAACCTGATATTTGTTTTGCAATTTAAGAAAATAGCTTATACTGCCCCAAAATATTTTTTAAGGTATATATTTTTCAATGGACTTTTAGAAAATCACTGATTACATTCGCTTAACAAATTTTATGGAGATAGTTATCGAAACTTCTGATACTATTAAATGGCACTTCGCTAAATGTAATAATACAAGATGCAATTCAATTTTTCTGGTTCATCCTGATGAGAAGCCAGGCGATCTTGGATTTATTTGTCCCGATTGCAGCCGAAAAGTTCATACTTCACACATTGTTCAGTGTGCAAGCTGCAGAACTATATTAAATTTTGTCAGAGCTGCACCTAACGAAGAAAAGGTTGTCTTTACAGTTCCAAAATGCTCTCATTGTATTGGAACAATTGAAGATGAATGGGAGATTGAACCGCTTTATTTGCCGGATTCATACATTTAGCAGATGTTTTTCTAATAGATTTTGAAATTAAATCAAAATCTTATTTGCATTTTATCCTTTTATGTAACCATTCATAATTTGTTTGGAGCATAAAAGGATTTTTTATTTAATCTTTGAATCGCTTTTTAGTTAATAATCTATAAATATAGCAGGGTGTAGTTATGAAATCTCGTTTAGGAATGCTGACTGAAAAGTTAGCAATTTTTGTTGTTCTATTCACATTATTTTTACAGGTATCATCTTTTGCTCAGAATGCAAACTGGATTAATCTTGATACAGTTAAAGCCGGCAGATTTGATACGGGAAGAATGTGGACATTTGAATATCCGCCGCTGGATTATTTTAATCAGGCATATAATTTCAAACCTGATGAAACCTGGTTTGAACATGTAAGAATGTCTGCATTAAGATTTGCTAATTATTGTTCGGCTTCTTTTGTTTCTGCCGACGGTTTAGTAATGACAAATCATCATTGTGCCAGACAAAGTATAACTCAGGTAAACAAGGAAGGTGAAGATCTTCATGCAAACGGTTTTATTGCAGAAACTCTTCAGGACGAAAGACCAGTGCCTGGTTTATATGTAGATCAGCTCGTTTTATTTAAAGATGTAACCGATGAAGTAATAGATGCAATGAATGAAGGTAAAACTGATGAAGAGCGGTCTAAAATTGAAAGCGAAATTATAGATAAGATAGAGCAAAGAGAAGCCGCAGCTACAGGTCTTACCGTTTCTGTTACACCATTATATAACGGCGGCAGATATTCTCTATACGGATATAAACGATATTCAGATGTAAGATTAGTTTTAGCTGCTGAAGATCAATTAGGATTTTTCGGAGGCGATCCAGATAATTTTACTTATCCAAGATTTAATTTAGATTGTTCTTTCTTCAGGGTTTATGATGAATCCGGAAAGCCGCTTAAGACTGATAATTATTTTAAATGGAGTGCAAATGGTCCTGCAGTTGATGAACCGGTTTTTGTAGTTGGAAATCCCGGAAGTACAAACAGATTGAACACTGTTTCTCAGTTAGAATATGCAAGAGATATTCAATATCCCAGAACAGTTGGTATGCTGTCAACACTTACCAATATGTACAAAGATATGTTGAAAAAAGATCCAAGCCGTAAAGCTGAACTTGAAGACAGAATTTTTGGATTTGAAAATTCACTTAAGGTTATTAACGGAACTCTTAAAGGATTAAGAGACCCGGAGTTAATGCAAAGAAAAAGAGATTTTGAAAAGAATTTTAGGAATTCAGTTAATGCTGATCCTGAATTAAAACAAAAGTACGGTGATTTATGGGATAAAATCTCTGATATTCGTAAACAGCTTACTGATATTTCTGTTAAAAACTTTGCACTGTCAATGAACAGATTTACAACACCTCAATATTTCTTTATAGCTGATCAGGTAATTGAAATTGCAAATGAATTGAAGAAGCCAGAAGCAGAAAGAAACGAACTGTATGTAGGTGATGAACTAAATCATACACTGGAATCTTTGATACCGGAAGATTTTGATTATGAAATGAACAACGCTCTTCTCCTTAAAAGAGTTGAAGCATTAGAAGAAGCTTTCGGCAGTGATGATCCAATTGTTAAAAAATTTACAGGTGGAAAAAAAGGACAGGATGCAGTGCAATATATTCTATCTCATTCCAAAATTACAAAACTTGATGATATAAAAACATTATTATCTAAAGGCGCTGATGAAGTTTTAAATTCAGATGATCCGTTTATTTATTTGCTACTCAATACAAAAGAAAAAGCCGATGGATACACTGCAAAAAGTAAGGAACTTACTGAGATTGAATCATCTTATTCTCAGAAATTAGGAGAAGCTGCATTTGCTGTATATGGTACTTCTATTCCACCTGATGCAACGTTTACTTTAAGAATTGCTGATGGAGTTGTAAAGGGATATCCTTACAATGGTACAATAGCACAGCCATTTACAACCTACTATGGTTTATATGATCGGTTTTATGGACAAGAAGGAAAATTTCCCTGGAATTTACCGGATAGATGGCTAACTCCGCCAGCAGATTTTAATCTTTCAACTCCATTGAATTTTGTATCAACAAATGACATCGTAGGAGGTAACTCAGGCAGCCCTGTTATTAATCAAAAAGCAGAGATTGTAGGTTTAGCTTTTGACGGAAATATTGAAAGTCTGCCGAGTAATTTTATTTATACAACAGAACAAAACCGGTCAGTTTCGGTTCATTCATCAGGGATGATGGAAGCTATTGATAAAATCTATAAACTAAACAGGGTTAGTGCAGAATTAAAAGCCGGAAGGATTGTTAATTAGCTTTATACTTATGCTCAAAAAAAAAGCCCCGGATTTTTCGGGGCTTTATATTTTCAATTAACTTATTTTCTATTTTGCAAGTATCATTTTCTTAATTGAACTGAAATTCTGTCCATCAATTCCATTTGCATCCAATCTATAGAAGTAAACACCGCTATTTAAATTTGAAGCATCAAAAGATACATTATGTGTGCCGGCAGTAAAATTACTATTTAGTAACTCTGCAACCTGCTCGCCTAATAAATTATAAACACTTAATTTTACTTTCGAATCTATAGCTAACCCAAAAGTAATTTTTGTAGATGGGTTGAATGGATTAGGAAAGTTCTGAGCCAGACTAAACTCTACAGGAGCAGTAACTTCAACATTTATAATTTTTGAATACTCAAAATCGCCGTTGAAATCAATTTGCTTTAGTCTGTAGGAATAATTTCCATCGGCTAAATTTTTATCAGTAATGGAATAATTATGGATTTGAAGCGATGTTCCATTTCCGGCAACAAAAGCAACATTCACAAAATCACTGCCATTAAAACTTCTTTCAACTTCAAAACCACTATTATTAGTTTCAGTTGCAGTTGACCAGCTAAGTGTTACATTACCATCAATTACACTTGCAGTAAAGCTTGTTAATTCAACCGGAACCACTGAATTACCGTTTAGTCTAAATGCCATATCATAATATGGAGCAGCGCCAACACCACAAGTGGCTACTCTGGGACCCCAGCTTGAGCAAGATGTACTAAATCCGCCACCCGGATTCTGCCAAACAGATGGATTACCAACCTGATTATGCTCTGTCCAGCCAAATTGTTCACCAGCCGGGAAATCCATATTTCCCTGAAGTGAAACCCAATAGGTACCTGAGGTTAACTCAATTGGAGTAGTAAATGTAATTGTTAAAGAACCTGTTGCTGCACCATCAGAAGGAACCACGTTTAATACTTCAGAAACTACACTGCCGGGTAAACCAGAATTATTTACATAAAACCATACATTCGCAGAAGCTACTGGACCAGTACCATTCCAATATGCTCCAATTATTTCCATTGAAGTAATTGACCAGGTTTCACCTGATGGTACTACAAAATCATCTGCAGCCTGATTATCATAAGCATCATTAGACGCTTCAAAATTTTGTGATGAAAGGGCATTTGTTCCAACACCACTCATTTGCTCATAAAGAACAGCTTCTGAAGGTATAGTGTTTATAGACTTTGTTTGACCAAACAATGTTGGTGAGTTTTGTGCAAACATCACAATGTTAATTGCACAAAGCAAGAAAAGAACAGAAAAAGATCTGAACATATACAACTCCTTAATATTAGTTTAGAACTAGTTATTTATCAGAATTCAAATGATTCCGATTTCTGGTTTTAAGATTGTAAAAAAAAATTATTACAAATAATTATTCAATAATTTCTCTTTAAAACTTTTTAATAATTATATTTCGTTACAACTTCCGTATGAAAAAAATTATACTAAAATGAAATGCCCTTTATGTAAAAGTGATATGATAATTTTGGAACTCAACAAGGTTGAGATTGATTATTGTACCAACTGTAAAGGAATTTGGTTAGATGAGGGTGAACTTGAATTACTTTATCATAACTCAAACTTAGAAGTTGATAGCGAACTGTTTGGGAAAAGCGAAAATAATTCAGAGCTTAAAATAAAATGTCCTGTTTGCAGAAGAAAAATGGAGAAAGCCGAGTTCAGACACACCGGGATTATATTGGATAGATGCAGAAACAATCACGGATACTGGTTTGATAAAGGTGAGTTAAAATCATTATTGGAATCAGACCTTGATAGTAATTCTGAATTGGTTGAATTGTTAAAAGAGATTTTCGGTAGTCAATAACAGGGAATTCTTAAAGTTAATGTCTTACACATTCTGAAACAGTTTCAGAATAGAAGTTGAGATATTCTAAAGTAAGCTGCTTTAGATGTGTAGAATGATGTTTTATACATTTTAATAATCAGAATAGTTTTTCAGAAATCAGAAATAGTTAAATACTTAATAAAAAATAAATCGGAGGCGGTGATGCTTTACTTTATTATTTTCATAATTATAATCTTCTTAATAGGAATATGCTTTGTTTCTATTTATAATTCACTTGTTGGACTTCGTAACCGGGTAAAGAATGCGTGGTCGCAGATTGATGTTCAATTAAAAAGAAGACATGATCTTATCCCAAATCTTATTGAGACGGTAAAAGGTTATATGACACACGAACGTCAGATTATGGAAAATATAACCAAGTATCGAAGTCAGGCAATGGATGCAAATACTGTAGGAGAAAAAGCTGCTGCTGAGGGTTTATTAAGCGGTGCGCTCGGACAGTTGCGTGTGCAGGTTGAGAATTATCCTGATTTAAAAGCCAATCAGAATTTTTTGGCATTACAGGAGGAATTAACGTCAACTGAAAATAAAATTTCTTTTGCACGTCAGGCATATAATGATCAGGTGCTTTTTTATAATAATAAGATTCAGATGTTTCCTTCTAATATTATAGCTGGAATGTTTTCATTTAAAGAAGAAGAATTTTTTGAAGTTGAAGACAAAACTGAAAAGAAGTTCCAAAAGTTAGTTTTAATTAGTCAAAATACTTAGCAAGTATGTGGGAACTTATACAAGCTAACAGAAGAAAATCTATTTTCATCTTTTTTGGGATGGGATTATTATTGCTTCTGATAGGTTATGTCTTTGGAAGTTTTTATAACCCGGTATAACTTTTCACCCATTTTGGCAAAAATTATCACGAATTTGGCAGAAATTTTTTCTATCAATATTTGGATCTTAAATAGTTTTAGGTTTTTAAATATATGCCAATTTGGCATATTTAGTGCACCCTGCGGGACTCGAACCCGCGACCTGCTGATTAAGAGTCATTTTTATTATGATTATAGCGCTAATTAATTAATTTTATCAATATTTACCGCCTTATATGTTACAGTAATTTGTAATTTGTGTTACGATAGTGTTACAGTTTATAGCCGATGTACCATTCCCCCTATATCTTGGAACATAAGCACCGTTAATGCTAATACCATAGTTATTCCTTTTTGTTTTCTTTCATTTACTAATTTTTTATAAATTAAGCACCTATTAATCCGTGAGCATAACTTTTCACCCATTTTGGCAAAAATTATCACGAATTAAGCCATTCTCTAACTCAAACTTTTTTTTATTAAACGTGTACATATGTACCATCGGTTTGGCTAAAGAAACCTTTCATTACGCCGTTATATTTTAATGTTAGTCTTTCATTTAAGGTTATGCCATCCCCTTCCAAATAAGGCTCTACTACCAAAGTCCACCTTTCCCCTAATTGTATTCCGCTCGAAGCCCTTACAAACGGTAAATTGAACACAGCTTCATTATTATTAAGTAGAATCTTTGAAATTGGAGAATTATAAATTTTAAGTCCTGTCTTGTTAAGTTCAACAATGGTTTTATTGTATATTAGAAAGCTCCAATTATTAAACAATACATCGGCAGGGTCAAAAGCACCGTTCTTATACCAAGCAATATAAAATCTCGCATAGGTGGCGTTAGAAGGTATGGTGGCAGTAAGTGTCCGTGTTTCATAAGTTGGAGTATTACCAAGTAAATAAATACCGCCAGCGGGCGTAACATCCATTAGGGCAAATGTCCCCACGTCTGTTTTGATATAAGCCCAAATATTTGTTGCCTTTGATGAACCGTTCG
This sequence comes from Ignavibacteriota bacterium, assembly GCA_013285425.1. GTDB lineage: Bacteria > Bacteroidota > Ignavibacteria > Ignavibacteriales > Ignavibacteriaceae > IGN3. Next base: position 2,350,438 of record CP053447.1, on the reverse strand, counting down.
TTGATTCCCGTTCAGCAATACCAAAAGAAATTGTTATTGTTTTACCCTTAATGTCCTTGATGGGCAGGGTTAAATATGTCCTCCATTGATAAGACGTAAAATCAGTGTTACTACTTGCCATCCCATAATTGGCACCATAGCTGTTCCAGGTTAAACGATTGTTTACATTTATTTCAATCGTCCAGGCACTTGCAGGATTTGGGGCATTAGGCATTGTAGAAGTTGTATAGCTTTCAGATGCATTTGTAAAGTCACCGACCTTAACCACATCCGTGGCACCATCATTAACGCCCAAACCCTTAAGCGAGGCTGACGCCTCAAGTCTTACGCCACTATTGTATATTTTGCTTGTATCAAAAGCCCAACCAGCAATTTGATTTGTTGAACCAAGTTGGAAAACTGTCTGATAACTCTCGTTAGTTCCGATTAGCCCCCAATTATTAGAAGCAGAATAATATAAAGCAACTCGTTTTTGCCAATAGTTACCATAAACAGTAATTGCACCAGCAGAATTTATTACAATACCGCTTGCAGGCGAAGAACTTGGTGTGCCACTTCCAAGTTTCCAAATAGCAGTATTATTAAAGTTCCAGCCAGCAATTTGTTGAACACTATTGGTTAATCGAAAGTATGTGTCTGAACCTCTTTGATATTGAATACCAAACTCATTAGCTGAAATCGTGTTTGTATAATCTTTGATAGCACCAATAGATAACATTGCCGGAACATTAACTGCATCCTTATCCATCCATACGTGCAATCCAATATCATTACTTGTTGCATTTAATGCAACTTCATCTACTTCAAATGTAACTGGATGAGTATAAGTTTTAGACATTTGAGCCGAAGTAATAGTCCACCCAGCAATATTTCCAAGTGTAGCCCAGATACCACCTTTTAGATAAGCGTTTGTTGCATATAAACCATAACCAGATAAAGCACCGAAATTACTGTCAGTTATTCCTGTTAATTTACCAAGCCGCACTTTAATCTTAGTTGCATCAGACCAATCAGTATAATTTGCTACGCCGTCTTTAATATCCACAAACGGCGAATTTGAATCATCGCTTGTTAGATAGATTGAACCCTGTCGTGCAGTATTTGCTGAACCTATGCGTACAAAAACATCGCCTTTAATCGGATATTGTGAAGCGTATTGATAAACATAAAATGCCTGAATAGACTTACCACTTACATCCCCAACTCTAAATACAAGCTTTCTCAATATGCCGCCAGCAATATCAAATCTCTGCATCATAATATAATCACCAGTTGCAAACGGGCAGAGGTTATTATCAGAATCAAAGGTGATAGTTACATCTCCTGTCGTTCCCACAGAAATATTGTCAACTACTGCCGTTGAACTGACAAAGAAACTACCATTAGTCGCTCGTATCTGATTGATAATAAGCTCATATATTCTCATAGAGCCACGAACCCAGAGATTATCAATTTCTAAGGTAGATTGGTTAGCCGTAGATACACCGTAATCCAATTTCCAACCTGTGCCACCCCAACCAGAGCTAAAATTATTATATAATGATTTAGAGCCATTATGGTAAATATCCGAACTGATTACGCTTGTGCCTATTCCGTTTATGGTGATAACTCCGCCAAGAGTAAAGACTGTTAAATGTCGGCGAACTTGTTGTGGCTATATCCTGAATCGTATTTAGTGCGTTTGAAGTCAATTTCAAATTTGTTGCATTGTAGCTTAATCCGATTGTTCTGTCGGCAGTTAAGTTTCCGCCACCCGTAAGAGGATAACTTACATTGACAGCCCTATCGCCTCTAACTGCTTGATTGGATGCTCCAGCACTCGATAGAATAACTTGAGTAAAAGTTGGGGTGGCAGTTGTATTGATAGCCTGAATAGTATCAAGTTGGTTACTCGTAAGCTTCAGGTTGGTGGAATTATAACCTAAGCCAATAGTTCTATCAGCAGTTAAATTACCACCACCCGTAAGAGGATAACTTACATTGACAGCCCTATCGCCTCTAACTGCTTGATTGGATGCTCCAGCACTTGATAAGATAATCTGATTAAATGTTGGTGTAGCACCCGAATGTATATTTTGAGGCAAAGACAAAGTTACATTGGTTGATCCCAATATTACGCCAGTACCATTTGTAACATTAACCTGATTAGTTGTGCCAAGTAAGCTTGCCGAGTTTATTCCAAGTGTCCAGGTTCTGTTTGCAGTTAAATCAACTGCACCCCCACCGCCAGTCAAGGGTGCAGTTGTGCTTATCTGCAAAGTTCTGTCCGCCCTTACAGCGTGATTTGATAGGCTTGTAGCGGCACCCAGTAATATCTGATTAAATGTTGGTATATCGCTTGTCTTAATTGGTTGAGCGGTATCAAGTTGATTAGAGGTTAATTTAAGATTATCGGAAATAAGCAACGATACAATTCCATTACTCATTTGCAATGGTAGGTTAAATATCGGAGTTATCCCGCTAGAATAACTTCCTCCTCCGGAAGAAGAGCTATAGATAATTGATGAACTCGAACTTTCAACAGAGCCAAAGACTAATTGCCTAAAGTCATAATCGTGCCCGGCAACTTCAACAGCTTCAATTTTAACCGTTCTTTCAACAATATCAATTTCAAGCTTTGTGAAAAATGTAGTTAGGTTACTTATAGTTAAATTATCAATCAATTCCCAGCTGATTGTATTATCATCAAGGTTAAGGGTAAGATCAAAACTGCTATGTCTTAATCCATAAAAATTAAGCACTGATAAGGCTTCTTGGGAAGCGTAAGAATTAAGTTCATCCTGAGTATCAATATCGGGATCACCAACGAGTAACTCTCTTTTGATTGAGTTTTTGGGTTTTATTTTTTGTAATGCCGAAAATCCGGTTGGTTGCTTTGTTAGTTCTGCAACACCAACAAGATTTTCACCAGTTACACTATCAACAGCCCAGCTTTTAACGTTTATTGTAACACCATCTACCAGTTTATCCCAAAAATATTTCTTCTCAGGCCCTGAAACGATTTTAGTATTACCAATTGATCTTGTTGTTCCACCTGTAGCAAGTAAACTTTTACTTTGTACAATTAAATTACTACCAGTCCTGTCAAAGAAGATGTAGCATTTCATTGAGTCAGCTATCATCTTAAGTGCATCAAGCGGAGTTTTACCGAGAGGATTTTCATCGAGAAACAGTATGTAATAACTTAACGGAATGTTATAAGCGGAAATTCCCCGATAGATAAAATTGATGCCAGACCACGCTTTACTGATTAACACTTCAATTAAACTGAATCCATTTATACTTTGAGGAATCCCGGCATTGTAATTTAAAATATCAATACCATAAATCTCTTTTTGTCCATACTCAACAGTTGATCCAATAAACCAAACCGGATAACGATAATAAGTTGTTTCATTAAGCCAATTAGTATAATCAAAACCATCAACTTTTATATATTTGATTCTATTCCACAAGCCAGCATCAATCCAGCTTTCTGTAACAAGTGCGTACGTTACAGGAGATGGCGCAGATCCTCCCATTGAGTAAGGGTCTCTGATTATTTCTCCCGGGAAAAGTATTGGAGATGAAAACCCATTTAGATAATAGCTACTGCTATCACCGAATGCAGGCTTAATCCAGATTTCGTTAGGGAAATTATTATCAACTCTAAATTCCAATCCATTTGCATTTGGATATTGTGCAAGAACACGTGCATTAAGGGTGTCAAGTACTCTGGTCAATTCTCCTTGTAATAAATTTAATGCACTTAATTTATCTACGATTGTAAAGTTTATTACATTATTAAATTCATTCCATCTCAGCGTGCTAAAGTCAGCGATTCCTTCAAATAGCTGCACATAAGTTGCATCAGATTTAGGGGCAGAGATTCTAAATAAATATCTTTGTTTCGATGTAAGATCAATTGAAAAGGCATTGTAAACGGGGCTGCCTAGTTCATAACGAAAAGAAATTTCTGCATCATCAAAAACGATTAAGCCCGCTTCACCTTCATTCTCACTTTCAACTTTTTTTGAAATTTGGGGCGGTTCTGATAAATACTCGCTCCAATCCTGCCAGCTACCGGAAGGATAATCTTTAAATTCTATTTTAACCGGATATAACATTTATTTGATAAATATTTCTAATTTGCTCATATCAATTGCACTTAATTTAATATCGTCAAGTTCATTAATTGGTATTGGCTCATAACTATCTATTTTGATTTCTACATCTAACAACTCTTCAATTTCTTTATTAAACTTTTCCAGCGCTGTTTTATCATCAGGATCAATTTGGTATTGCCCATCCTTTTCTTTGCCATATTTTTTTATAAGATTGTTCCTGGTAAGATTAAATTGATCTAATTCACTCTGTATTGCTTTTGATAGCCGTCCGAGACGATAAGCAGTTTTAACAGGCAATTCTTTATTAAGTAATTTGCCAAGACTGTCTACACTCTCTAAAATTTGTTTTAATGTTAATTGCATAACTCCTCTATAATTTTGATTTATTGTTTAAATAAATACCCTTAGCAGTAATTTTCCTTGCTTCCCTGTCATCTAAATAAGCACGTGCAACAATACCCTGTTCAAGTGCGTTATTTAGCTTATTTAATGATTGCTTTATACCAATTAAATCGTAATTTGACGATATATTATTGTCGTATATTTGCGGTCTTAATTCCTGTTTAAATAACTCTACAAAAGTCTTTTCGGGTGCAATGATTTCATTATGCCAACCCTCAACATAACCGGCTTTGCCCTGTGGCAATCTTCCACCTTCTGCAAATCCTTTAGGTATGTTTACTTTGCCAATCTGTTCAACACGTGCTAACCCGGCAACTATTGCTGCTGCTGCAGCAGCAACAGCTAAAGCTGGACCCACAAAGGGTATGCCCACAACGGATTTATAAGCTGCTTCTGCTGCTGTATATGTATCTATAAGGGCTTGCGCTTTTGCAAATGCCTGGTAAGCAAGAGTATGTTGTGCGAATATATTACTTATCTCTCCAAGTGAAGATGCTATAGCATCTTTTTGTTCATTTAATAATTGTAACTTCTCATTTGTTTCTAATTCAGATATTTTGATGCTTTGAATTTGATGTTCTTTTTCTAAATCCATCGTTTCTTGTATATTACGCGAACTCATATCATATTTCTTTTTAAGATTAATCTCATATTCTGGTGGAACTACAAGTTTGGTGGTTTTCTTCGATAACTCAGCCTCAGCTTCAGCTCTCTGATTTATCAGATTAGTTGCGTCTTGGTTAAACTTTCTATAAAGATCAATCATTTGATTAAAATGATTGATCTTTAATTTTAACATCAAAATATCATTTCCTGAGGTTATCTGCAGCATTGCGGCCTGATGTCTCTGTGTCTCAGTTAATTCCGTTTTATTTTTATCGAATAACTTTTTCTTTTCCTCATTAGTTAGTCCATTCTTATTGCTTACACCTTTATCTGATTTATTATTTTTAGCATCTATTTCAGCCAATAAGTCATCTATTTTTTTCTGTGCTTCAGTAATACTTTCAGCGTGTTTTATAGCAGCATTTACCTGGGCATTGATAATCCCTGGTGTACCATTAATAAGTCGCTGCGCCTCACCTAAAAGATAATCCCAAATGTCGGGCGATATATTTTCGTTTTGTTTAGATGCCAAATTTTGTATTGCCAAATCGAGCCGCTGATTTAAAATTTTTAGATCAATAAGCTTCCTGAATTCCTCTGTTTGCCTTTTAACAGCTTCAGCCAGTTTATCATGGTTTGTTTTTTCAATAGATAGATTTTCTAAAAATCCAGGATAAATTTTTTGTGCCTCTTCTTTGGCTCTGTTACGTTCCTGGATTGATTTGTTCTGATCTAATATGGTTTTTGTAAGCTGATCAAATTTAATTTTTTCGGCATCGGCGCTTGCAATCACCTGCCGCTCTGAGTCAGACAATTTATCGTTTGAGCTGCTTAATAAATTAATTGCAGCTGTTATTGCTGTTATGCCAATTACTACCCATCCCGCAGGTCCAATAGAGGCAGCCAATCCCTTCAATGTTGTTCCTAAGGTAATAAATGATTTTTGCAATAATCCGACTCCAGCCCCTGCAGCAGACATCTGCTCTCTTAATAAAGGAAATATACTTTTTAAGCCTTGTAAGTTACCTATTAGAGGCAGAAGACCAGTGGTTTTTAATGTAAATGCCGCAGCGCTTAATGTCCCAAATGTGCCTATTAATCCAGCCAGTTCCGGAGAAAAATCATTAATTGTCTCTAAAGCTTTACTAAATTCTTCGATAAGAGGCGATAGTCCAATAGCAATTGTTCCTCCGATTTGTTGCTGCAGTTGCTGAAAGTTATCTTCCAGGGTTGACAGTTTACCGCCAAGTGTTTCACTTTGCTTTTCGAGCATTCCATAAAATTTTCCCCCTTCACTTGTAGCATCTTTAAATGCCTGGATAATCATCTCAGAGCTTATTGTTCCATCTTCCATCTCTTTTTTTAATTCACCAATTGATTTACCGGTTTTTTCAGCCATAATCTGCAACGGGTTAAATCCCGCGTTTATCATCTGCAGCAGGTCCTGTCCCATTAACCTGCCTGTTGATTGCATCTGAGCAAAGGCAAGTGTCAACTGGTTCATTTTCTGGGCATTACCACCGGATATATCTCCAAGCATTTTCAGATAGGGCAATATATTTTGTGCTTCGACTCCGAAGCTTAATAATAATTTGGCATTTTCCTGCAACCCGGATAATTGAAGCGGGGTTTTGGATGCAAATTCCCGCAAGTCGTTAATCATTTGCCTGGCTTTATCACCGTTTCCAAGTAATACTTCAAATGATACAATTGATTGTTCCAAATCGATTGCAGCCTGTACCGGTGTGCTTAATATATTTTGTAGTGCTGAATATGTCTCTCTAAAACCTTGAATTATCTGGCGTGCATTATCGAATCCCCTGGCAATTGATGTCTCAAAGCCATTTACTGCCTGCTGTCCGAACTTGAAACTTTTATACAATTGTTGTATATTTTCATCAGTTAATTGGATTGATGCAATGGCTTCTTTATTGTCTATACTTATTTTTAGTTTTATTATATTATCAGCCATTATTGTTTTTGTCCTTCTTGGCGAGTTAATTAGTTACTTAGGGAATCGTTTTTTTAATAATCTTATGTAACTTTTTCTTTATTTAATGTGCTTTTTCCATTCTGCAATCCTCAACCTCATCTCATTCAATTCACTCACTTTAATCAAGTAATACCAATCATAACAATATTCAACTTCCAGATCATTAATTATGTTTGTTTTTGATATGTCACCTCCGGAGAGCTTAAACAACAGCGGGTCAATATCTACACTTGCAGGGTCATAATATGATATTCGAAGTTCGCTTAATCTTTCAAGCTCTCCGCTTGTTCTTTCCATGTTTATCGTTCAGCTTATTGAAGAGCCCGTTGTATTTTTCATCAAACTTTTTTTTCGCGTAAAAAAATCGTTTATCGCACGGCTTACCTCATTAAAATCTTCTTCAAAAATATCACCTTCAACAGGCCTATCGAGTATAACCCCCAGCAAATCCTCTACACGATTATCAGTTAATAGTAGCATAATAGAATTCTTATCGTCAGTATTTAAACCGCTGAGTATTTTAAGTATCCGTCCCCAATCTTTTAGTGTATATTTATTTTTTAGATGATATATCTGCTGATTTATTGTGTAGGTTTTTGTTTCTGTCATTAATTTCTCCTTGCGTAACAATTTTTAATGTTGATAAGTCTTTAAGTTCGTAGGTTTCTGATTCTTCAGGCACATTGCAAACCAATTCATTATTAACATAATCAAATCCTTTCAAGCGACTTGAACTATAAAAAACCTGGTTGCCAATTTTATCGAAGGTTCTTAAGGCATAATTGCCTTTACTAATCTTAATTTTTAGTTCCATCTTCCAACTCCATTAATAACCAAATTTTATTGTACCACCGGTTGTACCTGTTGTATCTGCAGCGTCACCACCATTGGAAGTTCCATATAGAAATGAAACGGCATAAATCGGAACTCTTCCTTCAAGAACTATTTTCAATGTTCTTTCTTCATCATTAATTACAAACTCATCAGTTTGTGAAAGTACATTAGCATTAAAATCAAATTTATCATAATAACTTCCGGAGTTTTTTTCTTGAAATACAACTCCATCAAGTTGCTGTTTGTTTAAGCGAGTAATAAAATCGGCAATAGCAGCTTCCCTGCCTGTCATTTCAAGAGTGATCATCAAATTATCCACAAGAGACATATTGTCTATGCTCTTTTTATTCTCAGTTTTGATGTTCAAGCTTCTTACAGTAACCAGGTTAAAACTTCCAAGACTTGATGCTGCTGGTTTTTCAAATTTATCCGGGCTTGCACCTCTGTATATTGTAAGGTCGGTACCGTCATCCGTAATTCCTGCAAATGTTACCGCGGTATTGCTATCTGCAGCATCTATAAAGGTTACTGCATCGTTAAATGGAAATGCTCTTTCAAAACTGATCTTACAACTTCTGCCGTCCTGATTATAAGTCCAATCAAAGTCTATCCCAAGCTCTTTGCCAGTAATAAATTTCCATACATCTTTTGCACTGGATGATTGATTTTGTGTAACCACCTGTAAATCAACATTTCCATTGAGCCAATCAATTAACTTTTAAAAGTAAAAAACTGTTGGCTGCATTGATTCACCTTCAAGTTTGAAGTTGAAGCATATTATGGAGTTTTCTTTTCCGATAGTCTTCAACCTGTTTGAAGTGATTAACTGTTAAAACTGCATCTTTGCGGATACCAAGTGCAATCGGATCAACCGGCGTAGTTGCCAGCGTTCCTTTGTTGCACATTACAATTTGTTTAAGTCCTGCTGCTGCATATGGCATTTTAGTTCTCCTTTTTCATATAATTTTTAATGTTCAATTTATTTAATCCACTCGGTAAACTGTTGTTTTTAATTCCGTCTTTAACACCCAAGACACCAAGCGCAATGGGTATTCCAACAGAGATAGTATAATCCGCAAGTTGATGAGCAATAGTATTTGGGCTTGCGAAATATTTAATTCCACCTGTTAGGAAAATTATTCCTGCCCAAATTTCTTTTTTCTGATACCATTTGACAGTTTCTTCAGGCATTTTAAGCTGCACCACTCTTTAATTGTTTTACAAGATCAACCAAATCTTTTATTTCAGCTGCAACATTTAATGCTTTAGATATTACTTCCTCAACATTTTCATCAAGTTGTAATTCATCTTTAACAAGAGTAATAAGTTCTGTTACTTCATCTTCGGAAAGTTCTGCAAGTTCTTTTGGCACTTCATTTATCCCGCTGAATGCAGGGAATAATGACATTGCGACCCCGCCAAATTTGGGGAAATCACCGACAGTTATTTTACCATCATCCTTTAATGATTCAATAACTGCATTTGTTGCTTTGCATAAGAACTTTACTACATCCTTAGTTTCTTCTATTCCGTACATTTGTTTTTTCTCCATTGTTATTTTTAGTTTACCTTGATTAATTTTTTCTATAGTTGTTTCACCCGGAATTATTTCCGCAGGTTTGGGATTTATATCATCTAAATTTCCGATCATTTTTTAATCTCGATTCTGTTAAACCCTAATGTCATTTTTTACTGAGAAACAAAACTTTTTCTTCAGCTCTTCTTTTAACAAGACCTGGTAATTCTTTTAAACCGCCCGGCTGTCTTGCTTTTGTCCATTTCATAAATTCTTCTCCGGCTTCAAGTATTTTACCATCATTTAGTTTTTTAAGTAGGGTGCTGCGTTCAAAATTTCTCCTGCCAACATTAAAGACAAAACTTACGAGAGCATCGAATTGGTTTTGTGTTAATTCAATGTTTACGAGATCTCGCACGGCTGTTTCTGCATCCATTACATCGGTCTTTAGTAATAGATTAGCCATATCCTGATTTATTACCATACCCGGTTTTACCGTTTTTGTATGTCCATATCCAATTGTTAATATGCCAGCCGAGTCTTTGTAAGCTTCAAGTCTTAATCCTTCATATTTTTTAATCAGGTCTAATCCTTTTTTACTAATGGTTTTTACTGTTTGGTCTTATCATACTCCCACCTGATAAAATTCAACCGGCACAATAAACGTAGCCGCATAAGACCAAATTCCTGCTTCTTCACCCAACCATTCATCCTGGCTACAGTAAATCATTCTATCGGTTCGCTTTGCATCTGTTTGATAGCCACTTAATTTATTAATCGCAAAATCAAGATATTCCTCCGGAGTATAATCTTCACGGTATCTTGCAGTAATTACAACCATTATTTCAATGTCTCTATCTTGGGCAACAATATTTTTAACATCTTTTTGTCTATATGTGCTGCCTTTATAAACGATCAGATAAGCACCAATCGGATGGCTCAATTTATATCCATCGATTGATGTTGGGATCTCAACCGGTATTTGTAATTGCGGCGGTAAGGTCAAAATAGCATCGGTTAATAAGTTTTTAATTAATTCCTTAACATCTTTAATCATAGTTTATCCAATTCATCCTGATTAAAAATTCTATCTACCTCAGTTTTATTTATTTTAATAAAACCTTGGTTTGCTAATTTTGGCAATGTAAGCTGCATTTCTCCACGAGATATTTTTAATAGTTTATCTATTGCCATTTTGTAAATTTCTGTTATTGATTCAGGCATATCCAGTCTGTAACGTCTTTTGTACAAGTTGTAAATTGTCAGATCAGCCAGCAGTTGAATTAACATCTCTGGCAATGAGGTTGGGAATTGTGCTATGTCGTAAACATCTCTCAGATAGTTTTCAAACTCATTCGATGCGGCATTAATTGCTTCGTTCAATCTATCCGGATTTACATCTCTTAAATTCTCGTCATCCGTCAGCTTAATTAATTCATCCCTACTTATATAATTTTCAAGAATTGTTTGATCTATATATGCCATTGTTCACTTTTTCCCGATTTTTAAAATTCTTCCATAAATCGCTTATAAGCCACGATCTTGGTTCAACCCATATATAACCCCGTCTAAAAAAGTTTTGAGTTTTTAAACGGGGTTTAAATGGTTTTTAAACGGTATTGTGCACCATAGTTGAACTCAAAATTGAACCCCCCCGGAAAATGAGAGGGTTTTCAGCCAATTTATGGCAATCTTATACCTTCTAATCTTGCAATACTCAAATCATTCAACAATACAAGATCAGCATCAAATTCAACACTATGAGTATAATGTACTCCCACTAATCCAAGGTCTTTAACTTCTACACCAATATTAGTTGCGATACTCAAATCGGCACCTTCACTAAATCTCACAGCATAAATTGATGTACAATCTGTGCTGGTTCCAACCGTTTCATCCTGTGGAATTACCAGGGCGCCTGTTTTATCATAACCAGCATCTCTCAGAGGCACGCCATTATAATAAGGTATTAGCATACCGAACGAATTTACCTGCCACTGAATGAACTCTCTTGCAATTGTTGTTAATCTGCTAAGGGCATTAGCATTCATAAATAATACCTGAGCACCGCCGTCAACTTTCTGAATTAGCTGATTGAGCAATTCCAGGAATTTCTGTTGCGCAGTTTTTGATGTAGTATCATTACCAAGCGGAACGCTCAGTCCATTTGTAGCTGCAGTTATTTTTTGTCCAGATGGCACAATTGCCTTTAATCCATTAAACTGCGTTCCTGAAACCACGCCATTGAAGAAATAATATTGGAATTGTTTTCCAAGATTTCTGGCGAAACTCATCAGCTCTCTGGCTCTTACACTTGCAACATCCAATCCTCTTCTTTCGTGAGCTCTGTCAACCTGTACTTTATCACCAAGTATTTTAAGTGTCGGATTAGCGAATGCAGGGGTAATAAGATTATCCGGGTAATCTGCATCTAATGCTCTGAACTGTCCTCCGCTTGCTGTTGCTGCCTTACGGGCGTAATCTGCGTTACCAACAATCGGATAAAACTCTGCAAACTCAAGTACTGTTGCCCTCGAGATCATTTGAGTAACTACTTGTTGTGTTAATGTGTCATTAGCGGAAATTTGTTGAAGTCTCATTTAGGTTCTCCTTATGATTTTTAATTTTTCATTTGTTTTCTGATTTCTTCTGCGACAATTTTGCTTGCAGGTAAGTCGTCATTGTTTGCTTTCCCGTTACTCTTATCTTGCTCAGCAAAATCAATTAACCGGGGCATACTATTTATCAATTCAGTAAGCAATTCAGATGTTTGCGTTTTTATCCCTTCGCTGTACTCATATACAGGTGTTAAAGATACAACTTCAAATAATTTTATAACTGTATCTTTCATTTTAGGCAGCAGTTTACCTTCTGTAATTGCTTTATCCACAATTTCGGAAAATTCTTTTTAGCTGAGAGTTTCTTTTCTGTTTTTGTATTTCTTTTTCTAAAGTAGATTTTTCAACAAGCGCCTGTGCATATTTTGTTTGCAGCTCTTCAAACTCTCTTTCTTTTTTATCAAGTTTTTTCAACTGCTCTTCATATTTTTTTAATTTCACCTCAAGTTCTGTAACATTCACTTCGGGTTTTTCCTCAAGATCAATATTATCCTCCGTCTCAATAATGCTTAGTTTATCCTCATCATTGAACTCAACATCTGGTAAGCCCTTAACTGCCGGCGGTTGAGCACCCAAAAAACCAATGTGCCTCAGCGTTCCATCCGGATAAAGACTTATTGACCGCTTTTTAAATAGTCCTTTATTAACCATCTCGACAAATTCGTTCGCAAGTTGTTTAGGCAATGCATACAAAGTATCTCCGACTCTTTTCAGTTTTTCTACCCAGCCGAATGCGGGTGCGTTTGATTTCGGATGACCAACAACTATTGGAGCCTCGTGTTTAGCCGGGTCATAATTCTCTACTATCTTGTCAAGATCAGATTCATTCCATTCCTTTTCATTCCCGGCACTATCTTTGTGTTTCCCTGTTTTAAAGATTGCAAACCACTTCATTTCTACCTCTTGATTTATGATTAATTTTTTTTATTTTTGTTATGTCAAAATTATCCCCACCTGCTTAGCTCCTAAACTGCACCATTCAAAATAATATTGCTTTTTCCACAATTAAATTTGCGGGTAAAAAAAGGATGCTCTATGGATTTAACCCCAGATTTGCTGAAAGTGCTCGCCAATGGTGGCATCTCAATTATCATCTTTGTTATCTGGTTTGTTACTTATAAAACTCAAAGTAAACAGTACACCGATCTAGTAGAACGGCTATTTAAACAAATTGAACAGGATTTAAAATATAAAGAGCTGCTGATCGGTATATTAACAAGGCTCGAAACTAAAGTTGATTTACATGATAGGAGAACTCATAATGAGTAATAATGAATTACTAATAGCAAAAGGGCGGTTTGCAGAGCTTAATGAACGCTATAGAGAGTTCGAAATGAAGGCTGAGTCCCTTTTGATCCAATTAAGAGAATTATTAAATCCTTTCTCTGATTTTTTAGACCTTGATTTCGATAGGATATTATTAATGGCTAAGGAATTCAGACAGCTGCAACTTAATGCGCGTGAGTGCCTTGTGCAGATCGAAAGATTAAAGGAGACTTATAATCTATGAAGAATGCAGCTCTCTATGAAGAGGCGAAACGGCTTTATGTTATTGAGGGTTTTAGCATTGATGCAATTGTGGGACTGATGAAAAACAAAGTTGCAAGAAAGACTTTGTATAATTGGAAAACAGCAAACAATTGGGACGAGCAGCGTAAAACATATCAGCAGGAGAACGAAGACCTGCAGAAGGAAATCAGGGATATTGCCCGCATTGCAATCAAAGAAGCCAAAGCAAATCCCACTCCACATAATATTTATGCAGTTGTTAAAGCTTTATCTGCACTTAAACTTATGCAAGGTATTGATGTTGCTGATGACGAGGGTGAAGAAAAAGTAAAAGCCGCGAGCCCCGAAACAATTAAATTTGTTGAAGAATTACTCGGAATGTGATGAGCAAACAGGAAAGGAAATATTTCCTTGACTATCAGATTAATTGGCTGAATGACAATAGCCAGATTAAGGTTTGGGAAAAGTCACGCCGTATCGGAGCTACTTATGTTCAGGCATACGAAGATGTCCGAGATGTTGTGCTCGGCAATGTACCTGCAGTCTGGTTTTCTTCTGCCGATGAGTCCGCTGCAAAAGAATATATCCTCTATTGCGCTCAATGGGCTAAGTTATTCGATAAAGGTGCTCGTGATTTAGGCGAGCAGGTTCTCGAATCAGACAAATCAATCAAAACATTTACGATTGAATTTACAAACGGTAGAAGAATTAATGCGCTCTCATCAAATCCGAAAGCATTTCGAAGTAAGGGCGGTAAAGTGGTTCTTGATGAATTTGCATTTCATAACGATCCGGTCGCTCTCTGGAAAGCTGCTAAACCGGTAATCACGTGGGGATTCCCTCTTAGAATACTATCAACTCATAAAGGCAAACAAAGTTTATTTTATAAATTCATTGAATCAATTAAATCCGGTAAACTAAACTGGTCTTTACATACAACCACAATTTTCGATGCAGTAGAGCAGGGCTTAGTTGATAAAATTTACAAACGCAAAACAACCAAACAAGAACGGGATGATTGGTTAAAAGAACAAGAAGAAAACAGTTTTGACCGCACAACCTGGCTCGAAGAATATTGTTGCACTCCGGTTGACGAAGCAACCGCATTTTTATCTTATGAACAAATATTCAGTATCGAAAGAGATGGAATACTTCTTAGCGACTTTGCGTCTTTGCGAGAAACAAATCTTTACCTCGGTGTTGACATTGGTCGTAAAAAAGATTTAACCGTCATCTGGATTGCCGAAGAAATTGAAAAATTTTTATTCACCAGAAAAGTAATTGAACTTGAAAGAACTGCATTTAAATCACAAAAAGAAATTTTATTCACTTACTTAAGTTTACCGGGATTCAGACGAGCCTGCATTGATGCAACCGGTCTTGGTATGCAGCTTGCAGAAGAAGCTCAGGATAAATTTGGCAGATACCGTGTTGAACCGATTACTTTCACCGGCAAGACAAAAGAAGAGCTTGCTTATAATCTTTTAAGAATGGTCGAAGATAGACAAATTTTTATTCCGCCGGATAAAAATATCAGAGAAGATTTACACAGCGTTCGTAAAATTACTACTGCAAGTAATAACATAAGATTCGATGTACAGCAATCCGAAGTATCGGGACACGCAGATAGATTTTGGGCATTAGCGCTTTGCTGCTATGCTGCTAAATCCAATGCCGGCGTTGTGTTTGCAAAATCAAAACACAAAAGAGAAAGTTATAAATTGATTGAAAACTTTGTTTAGCGTCTTTGCGTCTTTGCGTGAAATTTAATTCTCGCAAAGTTGCCAAGTCGCCAAGTCGCAAAGGAGATGAAATGAATATAACAAACTTAACACAGGAAATTCCGTTTAAACAACTTCTGCAATTAAGAAAAATTACTGTGGAAGCTGTTGCGGAAAGGGGAATTGATGTTCAACAATATAAGCAAGAAGTAACTCCCCTAATTCAAGTGATGAAGAGCCATTTAAAAAATTATCAGGGAAAGTTAATTCATCAATAGGAAATTTTATGGATACAAAAAATTTAACATCAGAAATAGCAACCAGACAAAATTTTGATAAAATAGTTTCGTACTGGAATATGCTTCCGGACCCTGACCCAATATTGCGTAAAATTGGTAAAGATATTACAACTTATCGTGAGCTAACAACTGACCCTCATTTATTCAGTACTATTCAGCAGCGCAAATCAGGTGTTCTGTCACTTAATTGGGAACTTCAGCAGCAAGATTCATCTCAAAATGAATTTGATTTAATTAATGAAGTCCTTAATACTATAAATCTTGAAAATCTTATTGACCAGATACTCAATACTCCATTATTTGGCTTCACGGTTTTTGAAATAGTTTGGGAAAAGCAAGGTAATTTCTTGATACCAAACAGGATTGATGAGAAACCCCAGGAATGGTTTTTCTTTGATCAATTTAATAATCTAAACATCAAAAAGAATTCAAACTCAATTAAATTCGATGGCGAAATAGTTAATCCTCTTAAATTTATTCTCGCCCAACATAAACCAACCTATCAAAATCCTTATGGAGAGCGAGTTCTTAGCCGCTGCTTCTGGCCGGTTACTTTTAAACGTGGTGGGCTTAAATTCTGGGTTACTTTCACTGAGAAATATGGCAATCCGTTTTTAATCGGTAAACTGCCAAGAGGCTCTGCTCAAACTGATATTGATAATCTCCTTACATCGCTTGAGAATATGATTCAGGATGCAGTGGCTGTCATTCCGGATGATTCATCAATTGACATCAAAGAAGCCCAGCGTTCAAGTTCTGTTGAAGTCTTTCGTGAACTAATGAATTTCCAGAATAATGAAATTTCCAAAGCAATTCTAACTCAAACACTTACAACCGAAGTGCAGGATACCGGCACTTATGCTGCTTCCAAAACAATGGGGGATATGCTCGAAAAAGTTCAGCTCTCCGATAAAAAATTAGTCAGAAAGAACAATTAATAAAATAATTGAATTAATCTATCAGATTAATTTCAATTCGATTAATAAACCAAACTTTATCCTTTATGAGGATGAAGATGTAGATAAACTTCTTGCTGAACGTGATCAAATTCTTGTTAATACCGGCATTAAATTCACCAAAGATTATTACATCCGTAATTACAATCTACTCCCCGAAGATTTTGAAATAAAAGTAGCCGATGCTTCCAGCTTCGCTGAAAAGAAAGTACCTGAAGCTTCCAGCTTCGAAAAACCAATCAGCGAAGAGCTAACATCAAAGCTCCCGGATAAACTCCTTCAATTGCAAATTGAAAGCACATTAAAGCCCGTTTTAACGCTTATTCAAAATGGTGAATCTTATGAAAAAATTATGGAAGAACTTGCTAAAACATATCCGGCAATGAGTACAAATCAACTTGAGGACTTACTATCAAAGCTTTTGTTTATCAGCGAAATAACCGGTAGAAACTCTGCGTCTTAGCGTCTTTGCGAGAAATAATATGCCAGAAAACATTGACATAAAACTTGCAATTGGACTAAAACCAGAGCAGATAATTGCTTACCTTAAACGCAAAGGTTATAAGATAAGCTGGGATTGGGAAGATACTTGGAAAGAAGCTCACACAAAAGCCTTTACCGTTGACAAAGCGATGAAGCTCGATATTCTTTCCGACATCCGCAACGAACTTCAGAAAGCAATTGATAATGGTTTAACCTACCAGCAATTCAAAGAAAACTTAAAACCAACGCTCAAAGCAAAAGGCTGGTGGGGAAAAGTGAAAGCGAAAGATGTCCCTTCCGACTTTCCACTGCCTCCAGATGTCGATCCTGAGAAAGAAGTCTTACTCGGCTCTCCTAGGCGTCTTAAGACAATATACCGCATAAATATTGATGTCGCTTATGCGAGCGGGCATTATAAAGCGATGACAGATAACATTAAAGACCGCCCTTATTGGATGTATAATGCAGTTCTTGACAGCAATACACGTCCATCGCACCGTGCTTTACACGGTAAAGTTTTTCGTGCTGATGATCCGATTTGGGAAAAAATTTATCCACCAAATGATTGGAACTGTTTTCCGCCTGAGACAGAAGTACTGACAGCAAATGGTTGGAAATCTATACATAACATAACAACCGGCGAAAAAGTCTTAACAGGTGGTTTTAATTATGGCCTTGTTGATTTTGTTCAAACTAACAAATTCAATGGAAATCTCGTTAAGATTACCACGGAAAATAGTACCATTTCTTCTACCCCAAACCACCGTTTCCTTACACTTAGAGGTTGGATAAGAGCTGAAAACCTCAAGCTCTCTGATGTAATTGTCAATATCACTGAATTCCCCTCTAATAATAAAACTATTTGTAATATATATCAATCTGATTCCTCTGTTTGTGATATGAATATGTCTATCCCAACTAAGAGGAAATCTACCATTACCAACACAATAAATTCCGAGCTTCAATTTGGGTATTATTATATTAATCCAATAAGGTGGAACGTTATAATTTATAAGCATATCATATCCAAGATTTCTCAAATGTTCAATAACCTTAAGCTTGTAATAGGTAGGACTAAATTTAGATTGTATATGCTTTTCTGGTGTAATTGTGTGCAAAAATTTCCTGGCAATACTCATTTTCTCACGGACTTCTTTACGGCTTGCAGAAGAAATCTCACTAAGTTTAGTAGCCATTTGTCTAATAGATTGATTATTCTCTTTAGTTTTGCCAAGTCTTCCATGCTTTCCTTTCTTTCCCAGCTCTTTAGCAAACCTTTTCATAAATTCAGATGCCGCCTTTCGTCTTTCCAAATTATTTATCCATTGTGTTTTAATAGCTTCGCTTCCTTTTCTCGGCTCAATAGCATAGAATCTAAAAAGACGCATCAGTGTTCTCACATTAATATTCCATCTTTTACAAAGTCTTCTATAAGAAAACAATTCATCAATGTAGAGCTTGATGAGGGCTTCTCTTATGGGTATCCCCTCAATTATTTCAATTCTCTTGATAGTTTCATCAGTTGGGCCAGGTCTCATTGTTCCCTCAATAAAATAATTAACATATCAAATATACCATACAGCGGCATCGTTTACAACCTCTCGGTTCCTGTTTATGAGAGTTATTTAACAAAAGCAGGCATTGTTCATAATTGCCGTTGTTCGGTTATCCCACTCGATAAACAAGATTTAAAAGAAATGAATCTTGAACCAATTAAAGGCAGTAATGAACTTATAAACAAACTAAAACCCGGTAAAGGCTGGGATTATAATCCTGGCAAAGCAGCTCTTGAGTTTGATAATGATTTCGGAAATTTCTCTATGTACAAAAATCAGCCCTCGTTTGTGGATTATGATAGACCTTCAATAAAAGATTTGCCAGATGATTTTTTCCTGAATATGCCGGAATTATTACCTACAATTAAAAAGATCGGATTAGATGCTTATGAAAAACAAATCAGGAAGATTTTCAATCTTGAACAAAATGATTTTTCACTTATTAATACCAGAGAAGGAGATAAATCTCTTTTTACTTCTAATAGGTTAAAACATTTTTATGAAAAACAAGATGGCAGGGAACAATTCGCCCCATTAATATTAAAAACTTTGCAAGATCCATTTGAAGTTTATCAGACTATTTATAAATCTGATAAGGATTACCTGGAATATAGAAAAACTTATATAGGATTGTTCAAAGATAAGAAAAGGAGACCCTTCTTTGTTGTATTAAAAATGGAGAAAGATTCTACAATATTCTGGAATGCTATACCACAAAAACCAACCGAGATTGATAAATTGAGAAAAGGAATTTTGATTTATAATAAATAACCCCGCTTATTGCGGGGTTAAAACTAAGCCGGCGGTATTAACAGCTCCGTGTCTGCCGTCGGACACTTTAAGGTTATGCTCACGGACGCACCTTAAAATGCTAAAACAAAAATATAATTTTATCCATTCTTTGTCAATGCACTTATAATCTTACTCTTTATCTTCTCCAAATCCTGGTCATTCAATTTCATAAATGGTCTTGCAGGTATTCTAATCGAACTCATTTTATTCTTGCTTGGCGCCTTAGCGTCTTTGCGAGATAATTTTTTCCTTAGATAAGTTTTAAGCGAACTTCTGTGAATAACCCCGCCATAATTCTGTATTGCGGCATAAATTAAATTAGTGCTTACCTGGGCATAATCTTCGCCGTAGCTACTTATTATGCTTCTCTTTAATTGTCCAGTCCTCTGTAAAATCTTTCCCGGCCAATATCCTTTCCCCTCTCTTTGTTTTATTGTTAATGGAGATAATCTTTGCCAGGGCTTTCCGATGCGGCTTCCCTGAGTTTCAAAATTCTTAAGTATAGCAACACGCATAGTTTCTGCAATCGAAACCATTAAATTATTCTTATTATTAAGCTTTTTCTTGAGAAGCTCTAAAATCTCCGGAGATTTGAATTCATTATTCATTAAACAAATCCTGTTGGTTACTCATTATAACTTTTTGCGATCCAATTTTATAAACAAGTCTCTCACTAACACCAAGCATCCGGGCAAGTTCTTTTTCATTTTTAAAACCGAAATGTTTTCTTATATATTCCTGCTTCATTTCCATCAGTGGCTTTTCCGAAAAATAAATTGCTGTCTTTGCAAAGTGGCTATATAACTCAATAAATTTATCAATACCTATAGTATTGACCAGAAGTTTCAGGTCTCCATCCAGAAATTTGTTATAATCAATATCTTTAATCCATCCCATCTTCATAAAGACTCAATCGCTTTTTTTATTTTTCTTACATCACTCATCATAACCCACTCAAGTTTTTCTTTACCACTGATTCTTTTAACAAATTTCATAAATGCTTCCTCTGTCTTATGTTCAACTCTTGGCGAAGTCATCCACATTGCTTCAAGCATTCTTAATTGTTTTGGTGTTGCATAGTGTTCTCTTAATCTTTCATTCCATCGGATGCCCAATTCATCATATTTCTGCTTTGCTGCTGAGCCGGTCGAAGCATTGCGTCTCTGCGTGAAATTTTCCCTTAACTCTTTTGGCAGCAGCTTAATCAACTTTTTTATCAAATCAGCAGCCTGTTCATAACTCAAATCTTTACTACTGCTGACACCATAGCTTTCAAGTGCTGCACCATATTCTTCATCAGACAAATGAAGTTGATTTTTGAGTAAATGAATTTTCGATATTTGTTTTTTATTTGTTTCCATTATAAAGGCAATTTATATTGAGCATCTAATCTATTCGTTTTCCAAAGGCTAACTGCTTTGCCACTTGTGGGACTAACTCCAATATCATAGAAATATACCAGGCCCATTTCCCTTAATTCCTTAACTCTCGGCGTTATCTGATGCGGATAGCAGTTCAGCGTAATCGCAATATACTCGGTGCTGCAAGGTCCGTGTTTTTTAATTATATCATATACCTTACGCTGCATATTGCCGAGCTTATCAAGCTGCTCGGCATATGCAATATCTCTCAGCTTCTCGCTGTAATATCCTTCTCTTACTTTTTTCATTTATTATATGAAAAGAAATAATGATTATTGTAATCTTTCCAATTAAAAAATCTGGTTGTTGATTTTTTTAATTTTTCTCTTCTGATTTTATCCCAAATTTCGATTTTTCTTGTAGTAAGTAAATAATATAAATATGCATCTGATAATTTGAATTTTTCTTTCAATTCGTTTCTTGTCATCTTTTTGTTTTTATATAAACTTATAATCTTATTTAATTCTTCATCAGTTCTAAGTTTTCTGTCCCATATTTCTATGCCTTTTTTTATCAAACAATTATATACTGAGCTACTCGACATATCTAATTGATTACAGATTCCCTCCCTTGTTATTTTCTTGCTGCAATATTGTTCAATCAGTTCTTTTGTTAATTTAATTTTATTCATCTATTGTCCTTTCATATTCAAAAAATTTTCTTTTGCGGTCCAGGTCATCAATAATTTTGTTATGATATTTTCTTGATTTTCTTATCTGGTTGAGTTCCTGGAGTGTTACTTTAATTGCCTTTTTAAGAGCTCTTAAAGCAAGCTTCCAATGTGATTTAATAGCTAATGACAACATCTTAAGCTCCTATCGCAAAATATTTTTTATAGTCCGGAATTCCGGCTAATACCTGATCTTTAGAGCTCCTCGGGATATAAGCATCGAAGGTTTCTCTTTCGTTCAGAATAAGCCGCCCATTTTCTTCTGCTTCTTGTTTAAGCTGATTTATTTTATCACGCATCTCTTTTAATTCGGCTTCAACAAATTCATCGAATTTCTTCTCAACCTTTTTTGTAAGATGGAACTCAACACCTTCAAAATCTGCTTTGCCTTCAGGATATTTTTTTAACTCTCTTAAAGCAAGCGGATGCAGGTCTTTTAATATTTCATCCATTGCTTTCAGTTTTTTGTAATACTTAGCGTAAAGTTTTAGAGCTTTCATTTTCTTCCCTTTCTTCGTTTATTATCAATTGATTTTTTTTTAATTAAAAATGATGCTATAACCCATCCGGTTATCTCACCACAGAATAATCCTAACAAAAACAATAACATCGCCAGCAGATTTTAATCTTTCAACTCCATTGAATTTTGTATCAACAAATGACATCGTAGGAGGTAACTCAGGCAGCCCTGTTATTAATCAAAAAGCAAGAGATTGTAGGTTTAGCTTTTTGACGGAAATATTGAAAGTCTGCCGAGTAATTTTATTTATACAACAGAACAAAACCGGTCAGTTTCGGTTCATTCATCAGGGATGATGGAAGCTATTGATAAAATCTATAAACTAAACAGGGTTAGTGCAGAATTAAAAGCCGGAAGGATTGTTAATTAGCTTTTATACTTATGCTCAAAAAAAAAGCCCCGGATTTTTCGGGGCTTTATATTTTCAATTAACTTATTTTCTATTTTGCAAGTATCATTTTCTTAATTGAACTGAAATTCTGTCCATCAATTCCATTTGCATCCAATCTATAGAAGTAAACACCGCTATTTAAATTTGAAGCATCAAAAGATACATTATGTGTGCCGGCAGTAAAATTACTATTTAGTAACTCTGCAACCTGCTCGCCTAATAAATTATAAACACTTAATTTTACTTTCGAATCTATAGCTAACCCAAAAGTAATTTTTGTAGATGGGTTGAATGGATTAGGAAAGTTCTGAGCCAGACTAAACTCTACAGGAGCAGTAACTTCAACATTTATAATTTTTGAATACTCAAAATCGCCGTTGAAATCAATTTGCTTTAGTCTGTAGGAATAATTTCCATCGGCTAAATTTTTATCAGTAATGGAATAATTATGGATTTGAAGCGATGTTCCATTTCCGGCAACAAAAGCAACATTCACAAAATCACTGCCATTAAAACTTCTTTCAACTTCAAAACCACTATTAGTTTCAGTTGCAGTTGACCAGCTAAGTGTTACATTACCATCAATTACACTTGCAGTAAAGCTTGTTAATTCAACCGGAACCACTGAATTACCGTTTAGTCTAAATGCCATATCATAATATGGAGCAGCGCCAACACCACAAGTGGCTACTCTGGGACCTCCAGCTTGAGCAAGATGTACTAAATCCGCCACCCGGATTCTGCCAAACAGATGGATTACCAACCTGATTATGCTCTGTCCAGCCAAATTGTTCACCAGCCGGGGAAATCCATATTTCCCTGAAGTGAAAACCCAATAGGTACTGAGGTTAACTCAATTGGAGTAGTAAATGTAATTGTTAAAGAACCTGTTGCTGCACCATCAGAAGGAACCACGTTTAATACTTCAGAAACTACACTGCCGGGTAAACCAGAATTATTTACATAAAACCATACATTCGCAGAAGCTACTGGACAAAATGCCCATTCCAATATGCTCCAATTATTTCCATTGAAGTAATTGACCAGGTTTCACCTGATGAGTACACAAAATCATCTGCAGCCTGATTATCATAAGCATCATTAGACGCTTCAAAATTTTTGTGATGAAAGGGCATTTGTTCCAACACCACTCATTTGCTCATAAAGAACAGCTTCTGAAGGTATAGTGTTTATAGACTTTGTTTGACCAAACAATGTTGGTGAGTTTTGTGCAAACATCACAATGTTAATTGCACAAAGCAAGAAAAGAACAGAAAAAGATCTGAACATATACAACTCCTTAATATTAGTTTAGAACTAGTTATTTATCAGAATTCAAATGATTCCGATTTCTGGTTTTAAGATTGTAAAAAAAAATTATTACAAATAATTATTCAATAATTTCTCTTTAAAACTTTTTAATAATTATATTTCGTTACAACTTCCGTATGAAAAAAATTATACTAAAATGAAATGCCCTTTTATGTAAAAGTGATATGATAATTTTGGAACTCAACAAGGTTGAGATTGATTATTATCCCCAACTGTAAAGGAATTTGGTTAGATGAGGGTGAACTTGAATTACTTTATCATAACTCAAACTTAGAAGTTGATAGCGAACTGTTTGGGAAAAGCGAAAATAATTCAGAGCTTAAAATAAAATGTCCTGTTTGCAGAAGAAAAATGGAGAAAGCCGAGTTCAGACACACCGGGATTATATTGGATAGATGCAGAAACAATCACGGATACTGGTTTGATAAAGGTGAGTTAAAATCATTATTGGAATCAGACCTTGATAGTAATTCTGAATTGGTTGAATTGTTAAAAGAGATTTTCGGTAGTCAATAACAGGGAATTCTTAAAGTTAATGTCTTACACATTCTGAAACAGTTTCAGAATAGAAGTTGAGATATTCTAAAGTAAGCTGCTTTAGATGTGTAGAATGATGTTTTATACATTTTAATAATCAGAATAGTTTTTCAGAAATCAGAAATAGTTAAATACTTAATAAAAATAAATCGGAGGCGGTGATGCTTTACTTTATTATTTTCATAATTATAATCTTCTTAATAGGAATGTACTTTGTTTCTATTTATAATTCACTTGTTGGACTTCGTAACCGGGTAAAGAATGCGTGGTCGCAGATTGATGTTCAATTAAAAAGAAGACATGATCTTATCCCAAATCTTATTGAGACGGTAAAAGGTTATATGACACACGAACGTCAGATTATGGAAAATATAACCAAGTATCGAAGTCAGGCAATGGATGCAAATACTGTAGGAGAAAAAAGCTGCTGCTGAGGGTTTATTAAGCGGTGCGCTCGGACAGTTGCGTGTGCAGGTTGAGAATTATCCTGATTTAAAAGCCAATCAGAATTTTTTGGCATTACAGGAGGAATTAACGTCAACTGAAAATAAAATTTCTTTTGCACGTCAGGCATATAATGATCAGGTACTTTTTTATAATAATAAGATTCAGATGTTTCCTTCTAATATTATAGCTGGAATGTTTTCATTTAAAGAAGAAGAATTTTTTGAAGTTGAAGACAAAACTGAAAAAGAAGTTCCAAAAGTTAGTTTTAATTAGTCAAAATACTTAGCAAGTATGTGGGAACTTATACAAGCTAACAGAAGAAAATCTATTTTCATCTTTTTTGGGATGGGATTATTATTGCTTCTGATAGGTTATGTCTTTGGAAGTTTTTATAACCCGGAATCCGGCGGATATATTGGATTATTCTTTGCGATTATTCTTTGGACTGTTCTTTCTACAATAAGTTATTTTGCCGGCAGTAAAATTATTCTTGGTATTAGCGGTGCAAAGGAAGTTACAAAGGAAATTCATCCGCAATTATTCAATGTTGTTGAAGAAATGCGGATTGCTGCTAACTTACCAAACCAGCCGAAAATTTATATAATATCCGATGCCGCACCGAATGCATTTGCTACAGGTATTAAACCGGAAAAATCTGCAATTGCAGTAACTGCTGGTTTACTCGGTCAATTAAACCGGGATGAACTTCAGGGTGTTGTTGCACACGAAATGTCTCATATTCTTAACAGAGATGTTTTGTTAATGACATTTGCAGGAATGATGCTCGGTGCAATTACTTTAATGGCTGATATATTTACACGCAGTCTTTGGTTTGGAGGAAGCGGTTCACGTTATAAATCAAGATCATCAAATAAAGGCGGGGGACAGGGACAAATAATTATACTTGTGTTAGCTGTTGTTCTTGCTATTCTTGGACCAATAATGGCTCAATTACTTTACTTTGCGATTTCGCGTAAGAGAGAATACCTTGCGGATGCTTCTGCAGTTAGATTAACAAGATATCCCGAAGGTTTAGCTTCAGCTCTTGAAAAAATATCAGCTTCACATCTTGATCTTAAAACGGCAAATAAGGTTACTGCACCAATGTATATAATAAATCCGCTGAAGAAAAAAGGAATGCAGATCGCAGACATAACCAGTACGCATCCGCCAATAACAGAGCGGATCAGAATCCTAAGAGCTATTAGTCAGGGAGTTGACTATTCGAACTATCAGGCTGCTTTTAATCAGATAAAAGGTACTCGCTCGCCTGTAATTCCGATTTCAGGATTATCTGACAAGTCAAATTTATCAGTTAGGAAACCGGAAAGCAGTGTTGGTTTAAATGATGAAACACTCAATACGAAAAGAGAAGTCGGCGATCTGATGATGAAACTTAATGAATACAAATTTATAAATTGTACTTGCGGACTGAAACTTAAAATTCCGCCTCAATTTAACAATGATAAGATTACTTGTCCCAGGTGCGGCAGAATTCATACAGTAAGTTTATGAATAAGATGTGTTGAAGATTTTTAATATAAATGATTAATGCCGAAGTCATTGTGCATTATTATTTTAATGATCAATACTTGTAGCCTTCAACTTTTGAAATGCAGTTACGGCAAAAAGTGCTTCCTTTAATATCTACTTCTTCAATGCCAGGTGATGAGTGCATTACACAATCCCAGTCAATACAATGACGCAGTCCGTAACAATGTCCTAATTCATGAAGAAATTCTTTAATTGTTCTTTCCAACAAAAGATTATCATTGGAAATCCCGGAATAAAATTCTTCATGCAGGCGGCAGACTGATAGAAGACCATGCTTTCCGTTTAACTGTGCCTCTCCAAAAATAAATGTTAATACCGGAACAAAAATATCAACATCAGTTAACATAATTATTTTTCCATCAAGCTTATCTGTAAGCTTGATGGCTTCTGCTATTATTTGTGTTGAAAAATACTGTTTACGATCAACAGAAAAAAAATCATCAAGATTGATATCCAGATCAATAACATGAATTTTCGAAGAGAATCTTTTTGATAATTCTGTTATAAGATTTTGCAGAAGTATTGGATTGTAAAATCTGAGTGGAGCCAGAAAAATATCCATCAATAATCATTTTTACTGAGATTGTACTTATTTATTTTATTGTAAAGTGTAACCCTGTCAATTTCAAGTATCTGTGCAGCTTTTGAAATATTCCATCCGTTTTCATTCAAAGTATTCAGAATAAACTTCCGTTCCATAGAGGCAAGGCTTTTAATCTCACCGTTTAAAGCAAGATTATTACTTGAAAGATGAAAAGGAAGGTCTTCAACAACTATGGAATTAGTTTTACCAACCACCATTGCTCTTTCTATAGCATTTTCCAATTCTCTTACGTTGCCGGGCCAATTATAATTCATCAAAAAGTCCAGTGCTTCTTTAGAAACGGTCTTCACTTTTTTATTCATTGCTGTCGAAAACTTTTTTATAAAGAAATTAACAAGCAAAGGAATATCATCTCTTCTTTCACGCAATGGCGGAATAACAATTGTAAATACATTTAATCTGTAGTACAGGTCTTCTCTGAATTTACCAGCTTTAACAAGTTCCTCAAGTGGTTCATTTGTAGCAGTGATAACCCTGAAATCACTTTTTATTAATTCATTTCCGCCAACTCTGTTAAATTGTTTTTTTTCAATAACCCGTAATAATTCAACCTGCATCTTGGGAGAGATAGAACCTATTTCATCAAGAAAAATGGTTCCTCTATCAGCCATTTCAAATTTACCTTTTCTTTTAAACTGAGCGCCGGTAAAAGACCCCTTTTCATGTCCGAACAATTCGCTTTCAAGGAGCGATTCTGATAAAGCCCCGCAGTTTACTGTAATAATCGGAAAGTATTTTCTGCTGCTGTTTATATGAACTGCTTTTGCAACTAATTCTTTTCCTGTACCGCTTTCGCCTCTGATGATAACTGTTGTATCAGTAATTGCAACACTATACACAAGTTCATAAACTTTTCTCATCTGATAACTTTCACCGATCAGGTTATCAGGTTTAATTATTTCATCAATATTTTCTTTTAACTGAATATTTTCAATTTTCAGTGCCCTTTGTTCAAGTGCTTTTTTTACGGTATGAGCGAGTTCATCAGGATCAACAGGTTTTGTAATATAATCGAACGCACCATTTTTTAATGCAGTAATCGCAGTTGGCACTGAAGCAAAGGCAGTTATCAGAATTACAAGTGCATCTTTATCAATCTCCTTGACTTTTGATAACAGGTCCAGTCCACTCATACCCGGCATTTTCATATCAACAAGTAGAATATCATATTTTCCTTTATCATATTTTTGTAAGGCAGTTTCGCCGTCTTCTGCGGTTTCAACCTCATAATTATCCTCTTCAAACCAGTGATAGAGAGACTCCCTTACAATTTTTTCATCATCTACGATAAGTATTTTTTCTCTTTTACCCATAAAAATTTCTCTTAATCAAGTTGTTTATTTTGTGGTAATATTATTTTAAATGTTGTTCCTTCAGGTGAAGTTTTTTCAACTTCTATTTTGCCGTTATGATTAGCGATAATTCCATAAGCTACCGCAAGACCTAATCCGGTACCGGAAGAATTTGTTTTCGTTGAATAAAACGGATCAAAAATATGCGGCAGATCATTATCAGCAATTCCTGTTCCTTCATCAATTATCCTGATGATAACATTACTTTTTTCTGTTATTAAATTGACAGTGATTTTTCCGCCATTAGGCATTGCTTCAATGGAGTTTATTAAAAGTGAAATTAATGCCTGTTGTATTTTATTTGCATTGCAGTAAACTTCTATTGGTTCATCAGGATAATCTTTAACTAAAGTAATACCGTTAATTTCAAGATGATGGTTGATTACAGTAATACTATGGTAAACTATTTTCAAAAGATTTTCTTTTGCAAATTCATCACGCTCAGAATGGGAGAAAATCAGTAAGTCTTTAACAATTTGTCCGCATCGGGCGGATTCGTGAGTGATCAATTCCAGATATTCAATAATTTTAGAATTCTCCTCATTATTATTTGAAGCCTGTAATTTTTTAGTTATCAGTTTACTATAGGTCAAGATTCCTGCAAGCGGATTATTCAGCTCGTGTGCAACTGTTGCAGATAATTTTCCAAGTGAAGCAAGTTTTTCAATTTGATTTACCTGATTGTAAATATTTTTAAGCTCTTCTGTCTTCTCGTTTACTTTGTCATTCAGAGTTTCAGACCATTTTTTTATTTCTTTATATGCTTCGGCAAGATTTTTTGACATCTCGTTAAATCTGCGTGCTACTTGTCCAAGTTCATTTTTAGCAGGTATCTGGATTCGATAATCCAAATTACCGTTTCCGACAGCTTCAATTCCTTCTTTTATTGTTTTAAGAGGCTTATTTACCAGAACTGTAATAAAAAAACCTGTTGAAAGAGAAATAACTATTATCAGAAATACCGAAGCAAAAATTACCTTAGTTCTGCTTTCTTCAATTATTTTATCAAGTGAGTCCAGTGAAACACCTACATCAAGAACGCCCAGAATATTAACATTTTCCGGATGTGCATGGCAATCAGCATTTGAACAATCGGGTTCATTTAAAATTGGATTGATAAGACCAAGCACTCGCTTATTTTCTGAATTTTTATACACACGGATTTTATCTTTATTTGCTAAACTTTGCAGCGGTACAGAGCTGTTATGACAGCCAATACAAGCCTCCGCTGTAAGATCAACTTTTTTAAGAATTTCAGTAGTATCCGTTGAATAACTAATTATACCTTGTTTGTTGTAGATGCGGATTTCTTCAACCCCCCTTAAAGTGCGAAGTGTATTAATTATCGCATGAACTTCTTCCGGGCGGTTTAACATCATATCATAACGGGTTGACTTTTTAATTATTTCACTTATGTTGTAGGAAGTCTGAAATCTTGAAGCTGTTAAATAATTACTAAGATTTTTTAATATAAAATATGTGTAAACTGAAAGAAGGATAATCAGAATAGAAGAGAGGGAAAAGATGAGTCGAACACTTAGTTTGTTAAAGACTTTTGGTTTCATATAATCTGTTAACCTTGTTGCTCAAAATTAGATAATACTTTAAATATTTACAATCTAACTGATATTTAATAATAGTAAAAGAAATGCAGATGTTTGTTAGTAGATGAGAGATATTTA
Source organism: Ignavibacteriota bacterium (assembly GCA_013285425.1). Taxonomy (GTDB): domain Bacteria; phylum Bacteroidota; class Ignavibacteria; order Ignavibacteriales; family Ignavibacteriaceae; genus IGN3. The sequence goes on along the minus strand of CP053447.1, from coordinate 2,320,537 downwards.
TTATTAAAGCGAATTTAGAAAAACAGAAATAAATATTCTTAAAAGTTTAAGGAACTTAAAATATCAATGTATCTTTTCCTGCCGATAAGTTGATGAAGAAATTTTATTTGGGTTCCTCCATCCATCATTGTTTCACCAACCACAGGAACTTTGGTTTTAATTTCTTCTATAGCTTTGATAGCTTTAGCGTGAATATTATTCCATTGCTCCTGATTTAATCTTGAATTAAAAACTTCAGACTGATTGGCGCCCATAATTGCAAACCATTGTGATTTTAACGGGTTATCTGCGGGTTCACCAACTTCATTGTAGATTATGAAGTTTATTGGGGAAGTAATACTAACACTTCCCCAATCACCGTTAATCTGAATTACAGGCTGTCCTGCAGAGATGTTTTTTCTGCATTCACAAACTATCATTGAATTTACATTATCAAGAAAACTTTCCCAAATAGGATTAATGCCAAGATAAAATGTATTAGCACATATCTCTTTAGCAATGAGATTATTTTTTAAATAAATGATATTAGTTTCATACTTAATGCTTTGTAATTTATTGAAGATTGCATTTACTGCATTTACTATTCCGCCCATATTTTTTTCACTATTATCAGAAAGATTTCTGATAACTTTATCAAACGGACAGTTTTCGCAATCAAAATTATTATCACATAATTTGTAATCAATAACTCCGGAGGTCATCCAGATGCATTTTAGCATCTCGTATCTGTTTGACTTTAACTCAATATCACTGTTCATATTTTTAACTAATTGTTATTGGTTTTGTTTTAGCTATGTCTTTTTCACTAACTGAGTGTTCGTGTTCTTCAGTAATAAAAACGGCAAAGTTTTTTGCTACCAGCCTGAAAGCAAATATTGCAAGAACAATGAGCATCAATGTAATACTGATTTCATCAAATGATGGGAAATAACTTACACCTGAAGATGCAGCTAGTCCCGTAATGCTTACATTTATTCTGTTCAGTATAAGTCCAGAGATAACACATATCGAGGTTATGTATAACCATTTTTTATTCTCTCTTAATTTTTTATGACTAAGCAGGTAAATCGGTGCAATAGTCCCGAGTAATATTTCCAGATAAAAGAGATATGTTTCAGTTGATGGAATTGTTAACAAATATAATTTACCACTATCAATAAAATCATATATCTTTAACAGCAAGCCTGCTATTAATGCTATTAAAACAGCGAAAGCAGCTCCGGATAAAATATTCATTTTTAATCCGGTATTCTGAAAACCTTCTTCCTTTGTTAAACCTCTCGCGATTAAAAATGATTCGAATATTATCATCGATAAGCCTGCTGCAATACAGGAGACATAAAAATGAACCGGCAGTAAAGATGAATACCATAATGGATGTAATTTGCCGGGAACTATCAGATATAAAGAACCAAAGGATGATTGGTGAAGTGTTGAAAATAAAACACCAATTATAACAACCGGGATTGAAATCGCTTTAAGAATTTTGATGGGCGCTTTTATATTGAACTTTTCAAGTACGACCGGTGCAAACTCTAATAACAGTACAGTTGAATAGCATATTAAGCACCAAGTAATTTCAAACATTACAGAATGAATGTTCCACATATAAAGGGGATGATAAAAATGTTCCGGTCTTCCGAGATCAACTACTAACAAGCAGACAACAACCGAGTAGCCTAAAAAGGCAGTAAGTATTGCCGGTCTTACTAAGGGTTCATATTTATGCATATTAAAGATGTGAACAGTTGCCGCAATAGTAAATCCTGCGGCTGCTAATCCAACACCAATAAAGTCAAATCCAATCCACAGTCCCCAGGGCACTGTATCCTGCAGATTAGTAGTTGCGCCTAATCCTTGTGTAAACCTAAAATAAGTTGAAAATAAACCAACTATTACAATTATAACTGAAGTTATTTTCCAAAAAGTAGGTTTCAAAATTTCACTAACGTTAATATTCTTAATTTTCATTTTTACTTCTCTCTTCTTTAGCAATTTGATTTTTTCTTTTAGTCAGCCAATACATACCGCCTAAGAAAATACCTCCGCCAACAACAACAGATGGAATTTTTTCCATTGCTCTTTTTGTAAACTCAGGCATCGATTCTTTTGGTAATTCAGGGATGTATCCTAATTGTTCAAATGGTACCGGTGAAAGAACCAGTACGTGTCCTCCGCCGGCTTCTTCAAGTCCGTAAATATGCTGATAGTATTTATCAGGATTTTCCTGAAGTCTTCTTTTGGCAATTGCAATCAGTTGATCCATATCTCCATATAAAGTTGCTTCATTAGGGCAGGATTCTGCACAAGCTGGTATAAGCCCATTGCTGACACGTTCAGCACACATATTGCATTTTCTGATGCGGGGTGTTGTTGTTCCCCATTCGTAGCGGGGAATTTTATGAGGACAAGCCTGCATACAGTATCTGCATCCGATACACTTATCAGCGTCATAAACCACAGCACCTGTAGATGTTTTTGTTATTGCACCAACAAGGCATACTGATTCGCATGCCGGCTCGTTACAATGCATACACATTTTTCTTGCATACAAATCATCATATTGTTCGATTACATTAAATGTATTATCAGAGAGATGATCCTTTAGAAAATCTTCGCTTGTTTTCGGAAGATTATTTGCTTCTTTACACGCATCATAACAGGAACCACATCCTATACAAAGCGTTACATCAAAGAGTATTCCTTTTTCTTTTAACATTTGCTTTTCCTGTAACTATAATGAGAGAAATTCTTTTTCAAAATCACTTGTACTTTTATCAACTAATGAATAGAGCATATCGTTAGAAAGCGTACCTCCATCAAACATAGTTTCACCAGCTAACTCTGGTTTAAGTGCATGTGTGTCTAAAAAACTTTTTAATTTTATATATTCTTTTTTAATCCAATTAACAGCATCATTTCCTGAGAAAAACTTATCACGATTCTCAGAAAAATCTTTTGAAAGTAACTGAACTCCCCAGTTTTTATATGGATCAGAAATATTTTTACTTAAAATATCTGGGTTAACAGATTGAACTGTACCACTAATAGGGGAAAGAAATTTTACTTTGTTATTTCCGTAGTTGCCTTCAAATAAAATATCTCCGCGCTTTAGTGTTTTACCTGCAAGGGCACAATTTGATATTGTTAACATGCCTAAGGCTGTCATTCCGAATTCATCAATTCCAATATTGACCAGTCCGTTTTCATCTTCTTTAAGCCAGGTATGTCCTTTGGAAAAAAGAGTGTTTTGAGGAATAACGAACCTATTTTTCTCAAACATTGATAAATCAAATTGAGAGAATGTAGGTTCAAATGCGGGATGATATTTTCCTTGAAATTTTAGTACGACAAGATCAACTAAAATGAAAAATAAAAATGCTGTCAAAACAAAAATCGCTACCATAGTATTTCCTTTTTATATAATTCACTTAGATTTTTTATTGATTTTTAGTTGAGCTATCATCTTCTGTGATATTCTCGCTTTTGTTTGTTTCTTTTGACTTTTCATCCTCGTGCGGCTGTCCGCCATCGTACATAGTTTCGCTTGCAAGTTTGAGTGAAGGATCAAACTTTGACGCAAAGGGTTTAGAAACTTTATTTTTCTTGTATGAACCTGAGGCTAATGGGTCAATTACAAATCTGACTAATAAATCAACCCCAATAAAAACTGCTACTAGTACTAATAAAAATGTAAGCATTTTGAACTCCTGTTGTTTTAATTTGTGCTTATTAAAGGGCAACTAGCATACCATTAGCTTTTGTTTTTTTATCATCTCTATATGTTATTGAAACATAAAGAGTTAGAGCAACAGCGTTGTAATTTTATACTATTGCTCTAATTAAAAGTGTTAATAAATTCAACAGAGCAGTATTGAATAATTCATCACTTTTAAAAGAAATTTGAGATTGTTCCTCAAAGAATAGTTGAATATCTAACTTCTTTAATTTAACAGGATACAGCGCAAAACAAATTGGTTGATATTACTCAAATAGCATCAATTATTTTATCGCAAAACTGATATCTATAAAGAATTTCTGATTACCATATTTTCTCTATCCTTAAAAAAAGTATAAAATGTTTGCCACTATTGATAACTATTAGAAGTTAATGATTATACAGCACCCTGTTTTTTGCCTCTAATTATTGCGTTATTAACCAAAATCAAATAATTATTTTTTTCAAAAATTATTTTCGGAATGGCACAAAATTGTATTTAGAAAAGCAATTATTTTAATTCGTTCTGAAAACATTTACATAAATCTTGAAAGGAATAAAAAATGTCTGGCAAAAGTCGCCGAGATTTCCTTAAAAAATCTGCTTTTGTTGGTGCTGGAATAGCCGGGCTTTCCACCTCAACTGCTAAAGCAGGTCCTAAAAATATTTTATCTGAAGATCGAATGGGTGTTTTAGTTGATACGACTGTTTGTGTTGGCTGCCGTCAGTGTGAATGGGCTTGTAAAGAAGCTCATGATTTACCCGCTGGTGATCTTGAGTCTTACAAAAATCGTGAAGTATTTGAAAACATGAGAAGACCTGACCATACAGCATTAACTGTTGTTAATGAGTATTCACCGGGTAAATATTCAAATCTTCCTGTTGATGTAAAGGTTCAATGTATGCACTGCGATCATCCTGCCTGTGTATCTGCTTGCATAGTTGGTGCATTTACCAAACATGAAAATGGCGCAGTAACCTGGGATACTGATATGTGTATAGGCTGCAGATATTGTATGGCTGCTTGTCCATTCCAGATACCGGCTTTTGAATATGACAAAGCATTGAATCCGAAAATTATGAAATGCGATTTCTGTTATGACCGTACAAAAGCAGGAAAGCTGCCGGCTTGCGTAAGCATCTGCCCGGTTGAAGCACTTACTTACGGAAGCAGAACAGAGCTTATCAAAATTGCCCGCGAGAGAATTAAGAAAAATCCCGATAGATATGTTGATCATATTTTTGGAGAATATGAAGTCGGTGGAACATCATGGCTGTATCTGGCAAGTAAAGATTTTGCAGAACTTGATTTTCCGAAACTTGGAAATAATCCTGCACCGGGGGTTTCGGAATCAATTCAACATGGAATATTTGCATACTTTGTTCCACCGGTTTCTTTATATGCTCTTTTAGGTGGTATAATGTGGATAACAAAGCGCCGCAAAGAACTTGATGAGGAGGAAAAATTATGAGTCATGATTCTTACAATCCAGTGCCGATAAAACGTAAATATTTTACTCCGGGAGTAATTGGATTGATAGTTATTGCAGTAAATGGATTAATCTTTTTAATGGGCAGATTTTTCTTTGGCATCGGTGCAGTTACAAACCTGAATAATCAATATCCCTGGGGTTTGTGGATTGGAGTTGATGTTGCTGCCGGTGTAGCGCTTGCTGCTGGCGGATTTACTACTGCGGCTTTAGGTCATATAATTCATAAAGAAGAATATCACGCAATTGTAAGACCAGCACTTCTGACAGCAATGTTAGGCTATACATTTGTTGCACTTGGAGTGTTTGTTGATATTGGAAGATGGTATTTTATCTGGCATCCGTTGATTATGTGGAATGGCAGCTCAGCGTTGTTTGAAGTTGGCATTTGTGTAATGATTTATCTTACAGTTCTTTACATTGAATTCTTACCGATAGTAACTGAAAGATTCATAGGCAGGGTTAATCTACCGGGGTTTCTTTCAGGATTAAACAAACCTATTGATAAACTTTTAAGAGCACTTGACCGTGGTCTGTCAAAAACGATGTTCATTTTTATTATTGCTGGTGTTGTACTTTCTACATTGCATCAATCATCATTAGGAACATTGATGATTATCGCAAGGACCAAAGATGCATCCGCTCTGGCAAACGCCAATATTGCCCTTGCTCTTTTTGCTTTCAGCAATTTCAGTAGGTTTTCCAATGGTTATTTTTGAATCATTAATTGCTTCCAGATCATTAGGGCTAAAACCGGAGATGCACATTCTTTCCAGATTAGGCTCAATGATTGCACCTTTGTTGGGAATTTATTTAGCATTTAAAATTGGTGATATGTTTATACGCGAAACTTTTGTTTACTTAACCGAATTCAATACTGCAAGTGTTATGTTTACAATTGAAGTGCTGTTTGGAGTAATAATTCCATTGAGAATGCTTTTATCTACCAAAGTATTAAAATCGCCTCTGTTTCTTTTTATTGCATCTTCTTTAGTTGTGTTTGGTGTCTTAATAAACAGAATTAATAATTTCGTAGTTGCTTACACTCCGCCGTATTCTACTGATTCATATTTCCCATCATTCGGTGAAATTTCAGTTACACTCGGGTTTGTGGCAATGCTTGTTCTTGCCTACCGGTTTGTAGTTATTAATTTTCCTGTTATCAGTTTGCCAGGAAAGACATCAGCACAAAAAACAAAATATACGATAAGGGGAATAAAATGATGAAGAAAAAAATTATTCTTTTATTGGTTTTACTTATAGCAATTACAATTAAACCTCAGCAAAGTCCGGGTAAAAATCATTCTAAATTAAATTTAGAGTGCAGTAATTGTCACATTTGCGATGTCCCGACAAAAAAAGATCCTTGTCTTATTCAGTGTCCGCGTGAGAAAATAAAAACTGCATATCAAAAGCCAGAACAAACTCCAGAGTTAATCACCATAAATCAATTAAGTGACAAATATGGTCCGGTTTATTTTTCACATAGGATTCATGCGCAAATGTCTGAGATGAGCGGCGGCTGCGAAACCTGCCATCATCATAATACTTCAGCCTCAATTCTCAGGTGCAGTAATTGTCATTCATCATCAAGAAAGCGGGATGATGTAAGTATTCCTGATTTGAAAGCTGCTTTTCACAGACAGTGTATGGATTGCCATCGCGAATGGAGCCACGATAACGGATGTAATACTTGTCATACACTCAAAAAAGATCTGAAAGACGGAAAAAAGGATCAAAATATTCAGAAGAAATATGCTGGTAAAAATCATCCGGTAGTTCTGGAGCCTACGAAATTAGTTTATGAAACAAATTCTGATAAAGGAAAGATTGTTACATTTTATCATGATGATCACACGAAAAAATTTGGATTGAAATGTGAAACCTGTCATAAACAAGAAAGCTGTACAAAGTGCCACGATGTTAACAGAAAAAATAATGACAAACCTATTAAAGTAATTACAAAGAAAACCTTTGAAGAACAGCATAAGAATTGTATCAGTTGTCATAAGAAAACTGAAAATTGCAGCAGGTGTCACAGTAATAAAGTTCTTGAACCATTTGATCACGCAAAGAAGACAGGCTGGGCATTAAATAAATATCATATAAACTTATCATGTGTAAAGTGCCATGGCACAACTCAGCCGTACAAAAAAGTTGATAATAAATGTTTAAGCTGTCACAAGCCGTGGCTTGAAGGCAAATTCAAACACTCGGTAACCGGTCTGCAGCTGGATGAAATTCATATTGAGTTAAGCTGCGAAGACTGTCATAGCGATAATAATTTTGCTGTTAAGCCAACTTGCAGCAGTTGTCACGATGATTATAGTTTCCCAAAACAAAAACCAGGAAAGGTTATTGGTAAAAAATAAATTTTTGTCTGCAGGAATAAACTAAAATTCCTGCAGTATCTTATTAATATTTATCAGACTATAAATTATAAATGTTCAAGAAAATTGGTTTTCGTTTAATCTTTGCTGTTGCTTTTACCTCATTAGTAATAATAGGGGTATTTGCTTTTTTTAATGTACAGACTCAAAGCAACAACTTAACAGCAGAAGTTGAGCGGCATGCAAATCAGTTAAGTGAAACAGTTGTATCCAGTACAAGAGTTGATATGATGCTCAATCAAAGAGACAGGATACAACAGATTATTAGTTCAATCGGTGCACAACCTCATATCAGGGATGTGAGGATACTGAATAAGATAGGTGAAATAATATATTCATCTGACCAAAACAGTATAAATCAAATGGTTGATAAAAATGCTGAAAGCTGTTATGCATGCCATGCAGAAGATAAGCCGCTTGAACAAATATCAATTACCGAACGGACAAGAATATTTAAACTTAACCCTGATTCGGCAAGAATAATCGGAATAATTACTCCAATCTACAACGAAACCTCCTGCTGGACGGCTGAATGTCATGCACATCCGAGCGATCAAAAGGTACTTGGTGTTCTGGATATATCAATCTCATTGGCTGAGGTTGATAAGGAAATCTTAAGATCAAAAATTGAAATAGTAATATTTGCTTTTGCTGCCGTTGTAATTGTGGGTTTGATAATCGGTTTATTTGTTAAAAAATGGGTGTCAAATCCGGTTAATGATCTTTTAAGCGCAACACAGCAGATAAGCGCAGGTAATTTGAATTATGCAATTAAAGAAATTGGCAGCGATGAAATTGGTAAGCTTGCTTCATCTTTTAATAATATGACAAAAAAATTAGCTGAGGCACGTTTACAATTATTTCAATCGGATAAAATGGCATCTTTGGGCAGATTAGCTGCAGGTGTTGCACACGAAATAAATAATCCCTTAACAGGTGTATTAACTTACAGTAGTTTCTTACTTAAAAGAACTAAAGACAATCCTGAATTTCAGGAAGACCTTAAAGTGATTGTGAGAGAAACGATCAGAAGCAGAGAGATTGTTAAAAGCTTGTTGGATTTTGCAAGACAGTCAGTACCTAAAAAGAATCCGGCTGATTTAAACGATGTTATTGATAAGGCTATCACAGTTGTGGAAAATCAATTATCAATCAAAAAAATAAAAGTTGAAAAGAAGTTTGAAGCTGAAATTCCGAAAATAACAATTGATTCAAATCAGATGGAGCAGGTATTTATTAACTTGTTTGTAAATGCTGCTGATGCGATGGAAAAGACCGGAGGAATAATTACAGTTGCAACTCATTTGATTTCTTTGGCACCCTTTGGAACAACTCAGATAAAAAAAGCTGCTTGCAGAAAAAGACATAATCTTATAGACAATGAATTTAAGATTGATGGTTTACCGGCAATTAAAGTAAAAGTTGTTTCAGATAGTAATGAAGGAATAATCCATATTGATCCGGTTTACGGAAAGCATTACAACAATTATGATGTTGGATTTAAGATAAATAAAAATGCAAAGTTTGTCTGTCCGGAATGCAGCGTTTCACTTGTGCAGGAAGATAAGGTATGTCCTAAATGCGGATCACCGGTTCTTGTATTTGATCTGGGACCCGAAGGTATTTATGAAGTTTGCTCTTCTGAAAATAGTGATTGGGAAAAATGGGATTACATTGAATCAGCCGGTGTGCAGGAATATGTTGAGATAAAAGTTTCAGATACCGGGTGCGGAATCAGCAACGAAGATCTCCATAAAATCTTTGATCCTTTCTTTTCAACAAAAGGACAAAAAGGAAACGGACTCGGACTTGCTGTAATCTGGGGTATCGTTGATAACCATAACGGAACAATTACTGTTGATAGTGAAATTGGAAAAGGTACAACATTTTAAAATCAGATTGCCTTTGACTCAGCAAAGATAAGTAAATGAATAAAGCAGCGGATATATTAGTAATAGATGATGAACAGGTTATTATTGATGCCGTAATAAAAATTTGTGCACTCGAAGATTATACGGTTGATTCGGCAATTAATACAAAAACAGGACTGGAAAAAATATCTAAAAACTTTTATCCGGTTATTATCTCAGACATAATGATGCCTGATGGTGATGGATTTCAGATACTTGATGCTATTAATAAATCTAAAAAAGATTCTGTAGTGATAATGACAACAGGGTTTTCAACAGTTGAAAATGCAGTTAACTCGCTTTACAGAGGCGCATTAAGTTTTATTCCAAAACCTTTTACTGTTGATGAGCTGTTGAGCGTTTTGTTCAGGGCAAAGAATTATATAAAAATAATGAAAGAGGAAAAATCTTTTTCACCGCAGCAAAGAGATAAAGAGCTGATTTATGTTACCTGTCCGGCAAAATATCTTCGTCTTGGTCATTCCACCTGGATGTTTCAGGAAAGAGAGGGAAGTGTTTTGATCGGTATTTGCGATATCTATATGAAAGCAATTGAGTCAGTAAATAATATTGAAATGATGCAGCTTGAGGATGAGCTAATACAAGGAACAGGTTGTGCATCTTTGACAAGTAATGACGAAAGGATTCATAAAATACTATCACCCTTATCCGGAAGAATTGTTGAAGTAAATAACAACGTTATCAATAATCCATCTTTGTTAGAAAAGGATCCTTATTTTGAAGGCTGGTTATACCGGATAATACCGGCTAATTTAGATTATGAAATAAAATATTTAATACCCTGCAGTTCAGACAGGTTATAATATCTGTAAAGAAATTAAAATTTATACTTTAGGAGATACATTATGCCACTTTTCATATTAGCTATTGTCATTTTTATTATTGCGGATATTCTGATCCGTATGGTAAGCAAAAGAATGACTGAGCAAAAACAGAAAAAAGAACGTGAACAGGTTCTTCAGGAAAGTTTAAAACTTGATTTTTCGAACGAAGCTACAACATTAAAGCGTGCTCAGGTCGAAAATCCAAAGGCAAGAATTCTATGTGTGGATGATGAAGAAGTAATACTTGGAAGTTTTAGAAAGATACTTGTGCTTGATGGTTATTCCGTCGATACAGTGGAAAATGGTCAGGAAGCACTTGGGCTGATTCAAAAGCATCATTATGATTTTGTATTTACTGATCTTAAAATGCCAATGATGGATGGTGTTGAGGTTTGTAAATCAGTTAAACATCTTCGCCCTGATATCGACGTAATAATTATTACCGGATACGCATCGATCGAAACAGCGGTTGAAACTATGAAATATGGTGCTTTGGATTATGTTGAAAAACCATTTACAGAAGATGAGCTGATTGAGTTTGTTAGAAAATCATTAATAAAGAGACAGGATAAAATTCAAAAACAATTAAAACCAAAAGTGCATATTACGCATTTACCAGCCTCAGATGATTTTATACAAGGCGAGTTTTCAATTCCGGGCGGTGTTTTTATCGCAAGGAATCATACCTGGGTTAGTATGAATCAGGAAGGAATAGCTAAAGTGGGGATTGATGATTTTGCGTTAAAATTAATTGGTAAAATTGATTCATTAGAACTACCTAACCTTGGTATGACTATAAAAGCCGGTCAGCCGTTGTTTACTATTAAACAAGGTAACCGCACTGTAACATTCAGCTCTCCGGTAAGCGGCAAGGTTGCACAGATAAATACTCTTCTGCAAAATAATATAGATGCGCTGGATATTACTCCTTATGAACGAAACTGGGTATGTGCTCTTGATGCTGAAAATCTGGATAATGAAATAAAAGAAATGACAATAGGAAAATCGGCTGTAGCTTTCTTCCAGGATGATATTGAAAAGTTTAAAGTAATGTTTATGGACTTATTGAAATCTGAAAAAAAATCTGATGAGTATCTTGAAGATGGATTGTTTATCGGTCAGTTAGGTGATCTTTCTGATGTAAACTGGAATAAAATAATTGCTGAGTTTTTTGTAAGGTAATTTTAATAAGGAAACCTTCGGGGTTTTGAAAAACCTCGAAGGTTTTGTTTAATTAGTGTTTGTGTTCCATTGTTTTCTTTTTTGTCATTTCTTTAGCTTCAGCTTTGATATCAATTTTTCCTGCTTGTTTAAAATATAAAGAAACTTCTCCCTGGTAATCCCTTGTTATATCTGTTTTTAATTTCATCAACATTACATGATGAGCTCCGGGTTTAAGCTCAAAAGTTGATTTGGCTGGAACCACAATAAATTTCACTTCACGCATTCCCATCATATCATTACCTGCATCATAGGTTTCATGAATTTCTACTTTTCCCGCCGGCTCAAATTCAACTTTATAAAGTGTGTCGGGTTTATCCGAATAATTTTCAATTTTGAAATACAAACCGGTGGTCTGTCCTTTTGCACTAATACGCATCCAAGGTTCTTTAATTTTTATTTTATCTGATGGATTGGAAAAGATTATTAACAGTGCAAGTAATATGTTCATTTATTTTCTCCTTTTCTTTTTTAATAATAATCTGTGTTTAAGATTTTATACGGCAATAACCAATACCGATAAAAAACCGAGACACAAAAAAAATAAATAAAAACTTTTCAATCAGCTAAATACTTAATGTCTTCAATAAGCATATTTAAATCTGCAGTACTGCCTTTATAGTTAGCACGCAGTTTTCCGTTCTGATCAATCAGTGAAATTCTATCAGTATGAATTACATTGTAACTAAGCGTACCATCATCATCGTATGTTGAATCCGCCGGTATAGCTGTTATATTGAACTTTAACATAACTTCATTTGTATTTTTTTCATCACCTGAAAGAAAAGACCATGTATTAAATGATAAATCCCTTATCTCAGCATATTTTTTAAAAACAGATGGAGTATCTCGATCAGGATCAAAAGAAATTACAACAAACCTTACTTTGTCTTTTAAATTATCAGGCAAACGCTGTTCAACCAGATTCATATTATGAGTTGTCATCGGGCATATATCAGGACAATGTGTATAAATCATTGTAAACAATGTTATTTTATCTTTTATAATTTCGGGGAAATCAACCTGAATACTATCCTGATTGAGAAAAGTATTTTGAGTTCTGAAAATATCCTGCTCCAAAGGAAATCTTTTATCACAACCTGAACAGATAGTTATGAAAAATACCAAAGCAGTAATCCAGAATATTTTTGTATGCTTTTTCATTTTCGAAAAAAATATTTGAATTGTGTTAACCAACTTATAAAAATAAGCTACTGTAAAAAAGAGAATTTAATCGCACTGATTAGTTTTATTTGTGTAATCAGTGACTGATATTTTACTGCAAATTATTACTAATTTTAGACCAATTATTTTTAAAACTTAGGATATAATTATGAGTGATATGCCGAAAGAAGAATTCCGTAAAGCTGGTTATCAGTTAATCGATTGGATTGCCGATTATCTGAACAGCATTGAAAAATATCCGGTAATGTCACAAATAAAACCAGGTGATATTTCAAAACAAATTCCGGTAGCTCCGCCCGTAAATGGAGAAAAAATTGAAAAAGTTTTATCAGATATTGATAAAGTTCTGATAGATGGAATTACTCATTGGAATCATCCTGGATTTATGGCTTACTTTAACACTACATCAAGCGGTCCGGGAATTTTAGCTGAAATTCTAACAGCAGCTTTCAGCTCAAACGGTATGTTGTGGAAAACATCACCGGTTGTAACTGAGATGGAAAAATCTATGATGAACTGGTTTCGGCAAATGGTTGGACTGCCTGAAAATTATTGGGGAATTATTTATGACACTGCTTCAACAAGTTCAATGCATGCTATTGCTTCGGCAAGAGAACAAATGGGTTTGGGATTTAGAGAAAAAGGTGCTGCCGGAAGAAAAGATCTTCCTAAAATAATTCTTTATAGTTCCGAACAAGCTCATAGCTCGATAGATAAAGGAGCACTTCTTCTTGGAGTCGGATTGGACGGCATTCGTAAAATTCCTGTTAATGAAAAATTTGAAATGATTCCCGAAAAACTTGAAGAAGCAATAGATGAAGATATTAAAAAAGGCTGCAAACCTTTTTGTGTAGTTGCAACAGTCGGAACAACTTCAACAACAAGCGTTGATCCGGTAGAACAGATTGCAAATATTGCAGAGAAATATAATTTGTGGCTGCACGTTGATGCAGCTTATGCAGGTGTAACAGCAATGATACCAGAAATGAAATGGGTATCAAAAAACTGGGAGCGTGCTGATTCAATTGTAATCAATCCGCATAAATGGATGTTTACTCCGCTTGATTTAAGTATTTTATTCACAAGAAAAAAAGAAATATTAAAAAGAGCTTTTAGTCTTGTGCCTGAATATCTAAAGACTGCTCAGGACAGCGAAGTTGATAATTTAATGGATTATGGATTTCAGCTGGGCAGAAGGTTCCGGTCACTGAAGCTTTGGTTTATTATAAGATATTTTGGTGTTGAAGGAATTGCTAATCGACTAAGAGAACATATAGCCTGGGCAAAAGAATTTTCAAACAGAATTATTGAAGCAAATGATTTTGAGTTAACTGCTCCGGTTCCATTTTCGACTGTGTGTTTCAGATATAATCCCGGTGGAAAAGCCGAAGCTGAATTAAATACAATTAACGAAAAACTTTTAGAAAAGATAAACTCCACAGGAAAAATATTTCTATCTCATACTAAACTATATGAAAAGTTCGTCATCAGGTTAACGATTGGCGGAATAAGACACGAACAAAGACATATTGAAAACGCATGGGAATTAGTTAAAACAACAGCACGCGAATTAAAATGATTAAACAAATTATTATGGATTAAAATATATGGACTCACTTTTACAATTTTCATTACTTGCATTTACATCTCTGTTTACAATGATAAATCCATTAGGTGTTATACCTGTTTATACTTCACTAACTGATGGTATGACATCAAAGCAAGCCTCTGCAATTGCTTTTAAAGCTACATCAACTGCATTGATTGTTCTTTTGCTCTTCACATTCGGGGGCAATATGATATTCAATATTTTTAATATTTCTGTTAATGGACTTAAAATTGTCGGTGGAATTCTGTTTTTCTATTCAGGTTATGATATGTTAAGAGGTAAGCTGACACGCATAACTTCTGATAATGAAAGGAATGAAGAAGCAATAAAAAATTTTGCAATAGCTCCGCTTGGCATTCCAATGATAACCGGTCCGGGAGTTATTACTATTTCTATAGTTTTAATGAATGATGCACCTGACTTTACTCATAAATCACTGCTAATTGTATCAATTTTATTTGTAATGGGGATAACACATATTATACTTTTAAGTTCAAGAAAAATTCTCGGATTTCTTGGAGAGAGCGGCAATAAAGTTCTAACCAGAATAATGGGACTGATCGTTATGGTTATTGCAGTTGAACTGTTCTTCAGAGGATTAAAACCAATTATTCAGGATATTCTGAACATACATTAATTCTTTGTAACCATTTCTTGTTGTAATCATCTTACTACAGAAATATTTTAATCTTTTATCGAAGGGAAAAAATGGTGATTAAAAAAGCATTCGTAAAACAATTACAGGGAATTACGTTCACTGGAAAAACTGATTCAAATCATTGGATTACAATGGATGGACCGGAAAATTTTTTTGGCAGCAACGCAGGTATTCGTCCAAAAGAATTAATTTTACTAAGTCTTGCAGGCTGCACAGGCAGTGATGTGATTGCAATACTGCAAAAAAAGAAAGTTAAGTTAGACAATCTTGAAATCAATATTACAGCAGAGCAGCAGGAGACGCATCCGCAGGTCTATACAAAGATAAACATTGAATTTTTGTTTTATGGAAAAGATATAGCTGAAAAAGATGTTGAGCGCGCAATAGAATTATCGCAGGGTACATATTGCAGCGTTACTGCAATGCTTCAAAAATCTGTGGAGATAACTCACAATTATAAAATTATTGCGAGTTAATAAAATTAACTTAGTGTTTAAAGACAGGAATGATGGAGTAACGGAATATTTAATATTAGATTTTGTTCTTCTGAAACTCCATCACCCCTAAATTCTATTTTATATTTAACTCTTCTGGTATAAACCTATTGTGTTTCCGTCAGGATCATTAAATAATGCATACCAGCCCATAGCAGGAATTACAGTTCTGGTTCTTTTTACAGCTCCGCCGTTTTCTTTTGCTCTATTCAGGATTGATTCAATATCTGGAATGTTTACATGAAAAATTGTAGAATCTCCCTGAACAATTTCATCAACTCTTCTCAATCCTACCATTGTTCCTTTATGATTATTAAAAAGTAAATAATCATGACCAAAAGGTCTAAAATCCCAGCCAAGTACTTTTTGATAAAACTCTTTGGATTTGTTTAAATCTGTTGTAGGAATTTCGCAATGTGCTATTAAATGATCTGCCATATTTGTCCTTTAATAATTTTGAGATTTGTTATTAAAAAGATAATTCTGCTTAATTATTATTACAAATTATTAGAAGCTACTATTAAATAATCAAGTGAAATAATTAATTGCCTATTTAACAATTTTAGAAACCTCTTTAAATACCGGGGTTCCGCAAACTTCAAGAAGCTCAAACAAAATTGATTCTGTGGTTGTAATTTCAGCACCAAGTGTCCGCATTCTGTCCAGAGCAATTTTATAATCGATTTCCTTACGTGAAGAAGCAGCATCTGCGGCAAGATTGACCTGAAAATCATTTGCAATTAAATCCAATACAGTCTGTTGAACGCAGACATGTGATTCTACTCCGCACACTGCAATTTGAGTTAATTTTTTCTTATGAAATTCTTCGAAAAGATTTTCTGCACCTGAACAACTGAATGTCATCTTCTGGTAAGCAGTATAACCGGAAAGTTCTTCCAGTAATTTAAGAGAAGTTGGTCCTAAGCCTTTAGGATACTGTTCGGTGAAATAAATTGGCAACTGCATCGCTTTAAATCCTCTTATCAGCTTAACAGTGTTCTCTAAAACAGTCTCATAATTTCTGATAACAGGCAGTATTCTTTCCTGCAAATCAATAATTAAAAGAGCGGTAGATTCTTTCTTTAATATAATTGGATTTCTTTTCATAGTCATTATTTCTTTTTATTTCTCTTTCAAAATGTCATTACGAACGAGTCTTTGAGTGAAGCAATCTTACATTTTTATTAGAGATTGCTTCGGCTAATCGCCATCGCAATGAGGAAAAATTAATTTAATAAATCTCATCCATTCCATATTTACCGCAGGAATACATCATTAAAATAGACGCAAGGTCTATTAAGGATTTTTTTTGTTCATCTGCGTGAATTACGAGATCATATACTTCAGCCATAAACTGGAAATTACTAAGTATTTTTTTTAGTTCACGATGAGTCGGTGAACCATGCCAGTTTGCAACCTGTTTCACAAGAACTTTTTCATATCGTCTTAAGAAATCTCTGAACGAAATCAAATGAGTTGCATTTGCATGGCGCGGATGGCAGATAACGATCAAATCATTAAAATAAGTATCCCATTTTTTCGCAAGCTTCTGATTTCTTGTATCCATTACAAATCTTGCCTGCTCTAAGGTAAACTCAGCTTTTGTTGTAACTTTAAATTGCGGGATGATCGCATAACCATCATAACTTATCTCGTCATCATCTTCATCATAATATTTCCATCTTTTAAGAAGTTGATTTGGTGTATAAATAGTAACAACTTTATCAAGCGAACTATCGGTTACAATAAATTTTCTTTGCTGATAGTTTACAACAGTAAACCAGTGTTCCCAATTATCAACGCTTAAAACGCAGGGATAACCTTTCTTTAACTGTTCGATTAAAACTTTTATTGCATCGTCCGGTTTTTCGCGCCGGAAATATTTCATCTTACAATTATAGAACTTAGCTGCTTTCGCCAAACCGATCTCATCTGTTCCGTACCACCAGGTACTGCCGGCTTTTATTCCGATTTGATTTTCACTTTCAAATCTGCCAAGCATTACAAGTGCATATTTAAGAGCGAAAGGTCCGCACTGATATTTATACGGTTGGGGATAGAAACTCATTTTTATTAATAAGATTTTTAGAACAGTGCAAACATTGTCAAATGAAGTTTTTTTTACAAGTGATTTTGGCTATTTTTTAGTATGAAAGAGAAAAAAATTAAAGTTCTTGTCCTTTACAACGAAGCTCACCCTGAGTTTTACCAGAAACCAACAAAACCTGCCCCAGAGCTTGATTTTAAGCTGTATTTTGAGGTTGAGACCTTAACTCCTATGGAAGAGTATGAAATTATGGTTAAAAAGTTAAGAAGAGTAGGTTTTGATGCCTTTGCCTTAAACATCAAAGATGATTTATCGGTCTTTTTGAATGAAGTAAATAATAATAGACCGGATGTAATATTTAATTTTGTCGAGATATATAAAGAAAAACCCCGTTTGGAAATGAATTTTGTAGGTCTTTATGAGTTGTTAGGTATCCCTTATACCGGTGCACCTGCAATAACACTTGCAAATTGCCAAAGTAAATTTCTGACTAAAAAATTACTTAACTATCATGGAATTAAAACCGCGAAGTTTCATTTGTTTAAGATGATACCTGAAAAACTCAATCTTGAAACAAAATATCCTGTGATTGTAAAACCTGCTTATGAGGATGCCAGCGTAGGAATTGAAAATGAATCTATTGTTTATAACAAAGAAGCACTCTTAAAAAGAATTGAATATATCTTTAAACATTTTAATCAGCCGGCATTGGTAGAAGAATTTATTGAGGGAAGAGAGTTTAATGTTTCAGTTATGGGGGATTTAAAATTAAAAGTTTTACCCATAAGCGAAATTGATTTTAGTAAAATGCCTGATCATCTGCATAACATTGTTAGCTACCAGGCAAAATGGGATCCACACCACGAATCATATCATAAAACAATTCCTATTTGTCCGGCAAAAATTTCAAAAAGTTTGGAAGAAAAACTTAAACACACAGCAATCTCTGCTTTTAAGATTATGGGTACAAGAGATTATGCGCGAGTTGATATGCGTGTAACAAGCGATGAAGAAGTTTATGTACTGGAAGTAAATCCAAATCCTGATTTAACCGAAGGTGCAGGATTTATGCGCTCTGCTCACGCTGCAGGATTGAGTTATGGACAAGCACTGAAGAAAATTATTATGCTTGCTTATGAAAGAGGGAAGAGAGCTAAGTAAGTAGTTTGTAGTTGGCTGTTTGAAGTTTAAAGGCACGGTAAATCCGTGCCTTTCTTGTAAGTGCGTGATTTAAGCTCCTAACCTTTTGTAAAGCAGTACCTTGTGTTTTATAAGTTCATAAACACCAAACATTATTCCTGCATAGAACAAATCACTGATTAGCGTATTATGGAAAAATGGAATTGCTGCAATGTAGCTTTCCATTAAACCTGCCGGCGTTTTAGGATAAAGTGTACCAAAAGCCCAAACACCAAAGTTTGTAATTATAAAAAAGCTAGCTGAAGCTGTAACGGAAGCAAGCATAACATTTTTAACCGAAACTTTTTTAAGCATCACTATTCCAAGTAATACAATTACAGCAAGACTTACATAAACGATAAATGCAAAAGGATAAAATCCGATTATTGCATCTGTAAGCAGGATTGCAAATAATGGAATTGCAAACGCAAAAGCTTTTCTATTAAAATACGCTCCGCCAAATAACGCCATAGCTGCAATCGGTGCAAAGTTTGGCGGGTGTGGCAGAAGTCTCACAAATGCAGCAACACAAATCATTAAGGTAATAACCCAAAAGTTTGATGTGCTCTTTTTCATTTGATCAGTCATTGTTTTTCCTTTCTGTTAAAATCTCAAGAAAAATATTTCTTTTATAATTGTTTCAAAGATAAAGGTTTAATAATTAAAAATTAAAAAAAAAATTGATTTAAAGCATTAAATGATTTTTTAACTTATTGATTATCGCGCTTAATTGATGAATAATAATTAAGTATTTGTTTTTCTTTATACAATTGTTTCATTTTAATAATACAATCAGCGCACAGGCAATCGTCATAGATTTCCTTAATAAACATCATCTCTGCATTGTTAAGTTGAACTGCAAAACATTGACACTGAGTTATGTTTCCGGGTTTGCATTCAAATGATTTTCCGCACTTGGGGCAATGCTTTATCTCGTGCTTAGTGTTATTTAACATTTTTCAACATTATCTCTAATGAAATTTTATCAACATTAAATAAAATCTGCTTAGAGTTTATGATTGCCCCTTCAATTCCAGTTTTAAACTTATTTTTATTTACATAAAAGATAAAATCTGAAAAACCAATCTCCTTATTTTGATAGATAAATTTATTGTCTGATAAGACAATCCCGTTTTTTTTGGCAATTCTTAGAATATCTTTTAACATAAAAACCTCTACATATTTTTATTTAATAAGCGTCATCTTCCTTGAGGATATAAATTCCTGGTTACCATTTGTAATACTGAGAATGTAAATGTAAACACCACTTGATAAACTGCTTGCATTAAAATCAACTGAATAACTTCCTGCAGATTTAAACTCATCTACTAACTTTGTAATTTCATTTCCAAGTACATCATAAATTTTTAGAGATGTTTGTCCGCTTACAGGCATTTGCCAGTTAATCTTGGTAGTTGGATTAAACGGATTAGGATAGTTTTGATTTAGCAAAAATGAAGTTGCAATAAAATTATCATCAATTGATGAAGGTTGAGTGTTATATTTAAATAGTAATCTTCTTGGTGCAACACTTGCTTGATATGTTCCTTTTACTGTGTAAGAACTATCGAGAATACTGAGAGTTCCATTAAGAATAAAGTTTTTTGCATCCAGTACAAAGTGTTGTTTGGTTACATAATCAAATGCATAGCCATAATAATAATTGTTTGGATATACGGATGATAGTACAACGGAAGCATTAGTGTTGGTTAAGTCAAATTTTACAATATCATTCAGATATGAAATGAAGAAAATATTGTCACTGTTTTTATCTACAAAGATATCTTTGCCGAATCCATAAAAAGAAACGCTGTAGTTTTCAACTTCCTGGTATGTTGAAACATCTATTTTAAATATTTTGCCTTCTGTTTCATCTCCGGGACAGCCGATCAATAAGTAACCGTCATTCGAAATCGCAAATGATGATGGATCTTTTTTAACTGTAATTGTTGCAATAACAGAATCAACTGCAGGATCGATAACTGAAACTGTGGAATCGGAACCTCCGCCCCAAACACTTGTATTTGCAACAAAAACTTTATTATTGTGGGCTATTATTTCTTGTGGATAAACTCCTACAGTAATGTTTTTAACAAAAGAAAAATCATTAAGATTTAAAACAGAAACATTACCCACTGATCCGTTGGTTAAATAAATTTTATCATTGGTTATTGCAAGAGAGTAAGGATTTGTTCCGACTGTTGCAGAACTTATAACTGTCCCGAGTGTATCAAGTTTATATATTTTTCCGCTGCTTCCATAACTGCCTTGCTCAGTTAAGTAAAGATAACCTTCGTGATAAACCAGTCCATCAGGATACAAGCCAATATTACCCGGTGAAAATATGCTTTGTATAAAATTACTCGATTGGTTATCATATAGAGATAACATTGATGAGCCGGTACTAAAGCCACCTTCTGAAAGCACATAAACTTTGCTCAATTGCTGAGCATTTAAACTAAATGCAATCAAAATATACAAAACAAACGTTAAAAGATTCTTCATAGCACTCCTTTAATAATTTATTGATAATGTTAAAAAGTAATTTCTTAATGGCATTGGGTATCCCGATATAGTTTGGTAATCGGCATTTGTAATATTATTTACTTCAAGTTTTAGTGTAGATGCGATTTCCCAAAATTTTAATTTGAATGAGATATTTCCATCCAAAATATTAAATGATTTCATTGATTTTATATTTTCAAAATCAGAGAATCTTTTTCCAGTATGTGTGTAGAAAAAATTCAGACTAGCTAAATCGTAATCTATCATTAAGCCAAGTTTTACAGCTTGCAATGGCAGGTAGGGTAAATATTTATCTTTTGATGGATCACCGGAAAATGATTCATTTGTTTTTTTTGAATTGATAAGATTTAAGCCTGAGTTAAATCTTATATTAATTTGCTCGTTTAGTTTTTGATTTATGGAAATATTAATCAAATAATTATTTGATTCTGATGATGCAATATTTATTGGCGTCCACAGCAAATTCCTTTGAGGTATCCACATAATTTTATTCTTGGCGTTTATATGTGTGTATGTAAAATCGAATTGTATCGGTATAAAAAAAACAATCCCGCTTGTAAAACCGGTTTCAAAGTTAAAAGATCCTTCAGGTTTAAGATCAGGATTGCCAGATTCTTTCCAGTAAAGATCATTAAATGTTGGTGCTCTAAAATTATTACCAACATTCGCTCTTATATTTAAATCGATTTTTTCAAAAGGCTTGTAGTTTAATCCGATCTTAGATGTCAAAGCATTCTTTTTAAGATCAGAGAAATGATCGACACGGACTGATGAAAATAACTTAAGATTATCAAGAGCACTGCTGCCTGTGGATATAAATAGAGCGTGTTGATTTCTTCTTGAATTACTTTCTACTTCATTACTTTTCAATTCAGCATAAGCAAAACTGTAACCGGTTATAAGATCAAAATTTGAAAACTTTAGTTGTAATTCAGGTGCAAAACTTGCAACAATATTTTTATAATTACTATTTGTTACAGGTTTAATTTGATAGTTCTGCAAGTTATTCTGAAAGTTAAAATTCGCTTTAAGAATAACCTGATCAGAAAATATTTTTTCAAATGAAATTATATTATTCCAGTTTTTATCTTTTTGATTAGTTTTTGATGGAGGTGTTCCGGTTTCAATTCCCGGTACCTGTTTATTTTGATACGAAAATGTTGAATAAAAATTTATTTTGTTTGTGTTATTAAAAAATAACTGCGAATTTATTCCAAAATCATAAAGATTATAAGCGGCATTTTCCCGATCTTTTAACTGTGAAGTGCTGCCGTTATTAAAATAATACTCAAAGTTTCCATCTGATTTTTCGTAATCATAAAATACATTGATGTTAAAATTGTTAAGACGTTTGTTAAAAGTTAGTCCATATCTTGAAGTATTAAATGAGCCTAAACCAACATTAGCTTTAACATTAAAATTATCATCATTATAAAATGGGTTTTTATAATTAGTAATAATATTGATTGTGCCGCCTATAGCTTCACTTCCATAAATCGAGCTCATTCCATTATTTACAATTTCTATTCGTTCGATATTTTCTTTAGGAATAAGTGATAAATCTATTTGCCCATTCTGAAATGAATTTATTTTTACTCCATCAACCAGAATTAAAGTATGCTCTGCTCCTAATCCATTGAAAGAAATTGTTTTTAATGTTGGGGTTGCGCCGTAAGATTTGATATAAACGGATGATGAATTATTTAAGATTTCAGGTAAACGATTGCCATTAAAATTATTAATTAATTCAGCATCAATAATTTCAATTTTATTTGGTGAGCTTTTTAAATCAGTATTAAACTTTGTAGCTGTAACAATAATATTGTCTAACTGATACGTTTTTAAAGTATCATTCGATTGGCAAAAAGAATTGCCTGATAACAAAAACAAGGATGTAAAAAAAAGACAGCTTATCTTTTTTCTCACTGAAGATACTTCTGAAAACATAAAAATGACTTTAAAACCATTAACTTTATTAAAGTAACTCCGCGGTTTTTAAGTTGAGATAAAACGATGTGAAGTAAGGAGAAAATCGTTAATCTTGCCTTTTACGCGAAGGTAATTGATTAAATGATTTACGGCAGGTCTCCTGGCTTTTAGCAAAATGTCAGAACTCATTTAATTTCATCGAACAATAACACTTAACATTTTGATAATTACAGTTGCGCGACAGCGCCGGAATTTTCGCCTGATGCGATTCACCGGACTTCCCTATAATTTCCCTTGCTCAAAAAGATTGAGTGGGACACCGTAAATCTTGTTCAAAGAACGTGCACAAAAATACACTTAAATTTTTTACGGTTCAAATAAAATAAAAAATTTTGCAAAAGTACTTTTTGTGATAACTTTTTTTTTCTATGTTGCAATTAAGTTTTGGTGTCATTTAATAAACATATTTAATTTCGAATGTCTCTGAATAAATTTCTATATTTCCTCCTGGAACAATCTTACTATAAATTATACAATATCAACTTAAAGTTAATAACAGCTAATAATCAATCTTCATTTAAAAGGAGCTATTAATGGGCTGGGTATTCAAATTTATTAATTCTTCTATCGGTAAAAAATTTATGATGGCACTGACCGGAAGTTTTTTACTGATATTTTTAGTTATCCATTTAATTGGAAATCTTACTTTATTTTTTGGTGCTGATGCGTTCAATGCTTATGTACTGACATTGGATGCAATCAAACCACTGATTCGTATTATCGAGATAGTTTTACTTGCGGCTTTTGTTATTCATATTCTTAACGGAACAAGATTATGGATATCCAATAAAAAAGCAAAAGGACAACGAAATCAAATTAATGGATCACCTCAAAATAGCGATGTGTTCTCCAGAACTATGTTCTTAACAGGATCAATTATTTTTATTTTTCTTGTTATTCATCTTGGAACATTTTTTTGGAGATTTAATGTCTCGGATCCAATGGGATTCGCTGATGAACATCAATATTATAATATGGTTGTTTATTTTTTTAATATATGGTGGTACGCTGTTCTATATGTAATTGCTATGGTCCTGCTTGGTTACCATTTAAACCATGGATTTCAATCAGCATTCCAAACTTTCGGATGGAATCATAAAAAATATACTCCATGGATAAAAAAGATAGGAACTATTTACGCAATTATTATGGCTTTAGGATTTGCTGCAATGCCGCTTTATTTTTTATTAGGAGGAGGTAACTAATGACAAAACTTGATTCAAAAATTCCAGCCGGTCATATTTCTGAAAAATGGACTAACCACAAGTTTAATATGAAACTTGTAAATCCGGCTAACAAAAGAAAATTTGAAATAATTGTTGTTGGTACCGGATTAGCCGGCGCATCTGCCGCTGCTTCACTTGGTGAACTTGGATACAAGGTAAAAGCTTTTACTTTTCACGATAGCGCCAGAAGAGCACACAGTATTTCTGCTCAAGGAGGAATCAATGCTTCTAAAAATTATCAGAATGATGGTGATTCAACTTACAGATTGTTTTATGATACAGTTAAAGGTGGTGACTTCAGGTCGAGGGAAGCAAATGTTTACCGTCTTGCAGAAGTAAGCGGTAATATTATTGATCAGTGTGTTGCTCAAGGTGTACCTTTTGCAAGAGAATATGGCGGAGTGCTTGATAACAGATCATTCGGCGGTGCTCAGGTTTCGAGAACTTTTTATGCAAGAGGGCAAACCGGACAGCAATTATTACTCGGCGCAGTCAGTGCACTTAACAGACAAATTGATAATGGTTCGGTAAAGCTTTTTACACGCAGGGAAATGCTTGATTTAGTAATTGTTGATGGTGCTGCCAAAGGGATTGTATGCAGAAATCTTTTAACAGGAGAAATTGAAAAATATTCTGCACACGCTGTTGTACTTGCTACCGGTGGTTATGCTAATGTTTTCTTTTTATCGACAAATGCGATGAACTGTAATGCAACTGCTATTTGGCGTGCACACAAACGCGGTGCATATTTTGCAAATCCATGTTTTACTCAGATTCATCCGACTTGTCTGCCGTTACATGGTGATTCACAATCAAAACTTACTTTGATGAGTGAATCTTTACGAAATGACGGAAGAGTTTGGGTATCAAAGAAAAAAGGTGATATGCGTAATCCAAATGATATTCCCGAAGATGAAAGAGATTATTATCTTGAAAGAAAATACCCTTCATTCGGAAATCTTTCACCCAGAGATATTTCATCCCGTGCTGCTAAAGAAGTTTGTGATGAAGGCAGAGGAGTAAAAGGCGGGCATGCAGTGTATTTGGATTTCAGAGATGCAATTAACAGGCTTGGTAAGCATGTTATAGAAGAAAGATATGGAAATCTTTTTGAGATTTATGAGACAATTACCGGTGAACATCCTTATGAATATCCGATGATGATTTATCCCGCACCTCATTATACTATGGGTGGTTTGTGGGTGGATTATAATCTGATGAGCAATGTACCGGGTTTATTTATTCTTGGAGAAGCTAATTTTTCGGATCACGGTGCAAATCGTTTGGGCGCTTCAGCATTAATGCAGGGATTAGCTGACGGCTATTTCGTTATTCCTTATACAATGGGCAATTATCTTGCTGGTGATAAGCCGACATTTGTAAATACAGACCATCCGGAATTTGATAAAGTTGCTAATGGTGTTAGAGATTTAACCAACAAACTTCTTTCAATTAAAGGGAAGAGGACTGTTGATGATATTCATAAACATCTCGGCAGAATAATGTGGAATAAAGTTGGTATGGCACGTAATGAAAAAGGATTAAAGGAAGCGGTTGATGAAATAAGAGAATTAAAAACTGAGTTTTGGAAAAATGTTACTATCCCCGGCAGTGGTGATGATGTTAACCAAACTCTTGAAAGAGCAGGCAGATTGGTAGATTATTTTGAATTAGGTGAACTGATGGCAATTGATGCTCTTGATAGAAATGAATCCTGCGGTGGACACTTCAGGGAAGAATATCAGTTTGAAGATGGAGAAGCTAAACGTAACGATGAAAAATATTCTTATGTTTCTGCGTGGGAATTCACCGGAGAAAATAAATGGATTCTTCACAAAGAACCTCTTGAATTTGAGTATGTAAAACCAGCGATAAGGAGTTATAAATAATGGAAGCAAAGAAATTAAATCTAACTCTGCAAATTTGGAGACAAAAAAATTCTAAATCTGTTGGAAGCTTTGTTGAATATAAAGTTCAGGTTTCACCCGATGCTTCATTTCTTGAAATGCTGGATGAAATAAATAACGAGCTTGAAGCTAAAGATCAGGAGGCAATACATTTTGAAAGTGATTGCCGGGAAGGAATTTGCGGTACCTGTGGACTTGTAATCAACGGGCGCCCGCATGGTCCTTTGCAAAAGATTGCAACCTGTCAGCTCCATATGAGAAACTTTAAAGACGGGGAAACAATTTGGGTTGAACCTTTCAGAGCAAAAGCTTTTCCGGTGATAAAAGATCTGATGGTAGATCGTTCAGGTTTTGATAAAATTCTTCAGGCAGGAGGGTATGTTTCCGTAAATACCGGCGGAGTGCCGGATGCTAACTCAATTCCGATTGCAAAAGATCAGGCAAGTCTTGCAATGGATGCCGCTGCTTGTATTGGTTGCGGGGCTTGTGTAGCTGCTTGTAAAAATGCTTCAGCTGTACTATTTGTCTCGGCTAAAGTATCACAATACGCTTTACTCCCTCAGGGACAGCCGGAGCGTTATCGCAGAGTTGAAAGAATGGTAAAGGTAATGGATGAACTTGGATTTGGAAGCTGTACCAATACTTATGCCTGCGAAGCTGAATGTCCAAAGGGAATTTCTGTCAGCAACATCGCAAGAATGAATCGTGAATATGTTTTAGCAAAGGTAAAATCCAAAGAAATTGTTGATTAAAAAATAAAGCAATAATATTCAGGCGATTCGAAAGAATCGCCTTTTTGTTTTAAAAACAAAATGATTATGGATTTATAAAATCAGGATAATGTGGTTCAAATTTCAAAATTTGTAGTTATACCCGCATAATTAAGTGTATTATTCGGTTTATTGGAAAACATTATCTAATTGATTTTACTTAATACTCAATCAACTAATTCAATAATCTGGGCATAGTCATATTCAGGATTTTTTTATATTTTTACTAACCAATCAAACTGAAAGATAAAAAAATGTTTGAAAACGAAATAAAATTCATAAGTGATTTTACCCTGAATAAGGTAAAAGAATTAGGTTCTTTTATAACAGTTGATAAGATACTTGCAACTGATATTCATCCATCGATAAAAAAGTATGTGGAAGGAGAGATTGATTATCTCATTTATGAGGATCGTAAAAAACTCATTGAAAATTCTTTGTTTGATTATTCCGGAAAAGAGATCTCAAACTATTTTAATCTTATCGGAACAGAGATAAAGAAAACAAAGAAAATTTCTTATGAGGATATTAAAAACATAATACTGCAAGCTGTTTCGTTTAACGCCAATTATGTTGCAAGACCAAAATGGTCTTTATCCAAATTAATTTTTGGTAATAACAAATCAGTTTCTGTTAATGAAATACAACTGATGTTCAACTATACTTATTACTACGAATATCTGAACAATGTCTTTCTGGCGTATTTATCCAAGAAAAAAATCTTAAATGTTTCTGTTACTGAGTTTGAGCTGATAGTCAATAAAATTGATCGTGAGCTTTTTATGCTGCATCAAAGCAAACTTGTAGATAATGCGCTTTATGCAATTGCGGATTATTTCAGTATTGGCGGATTAAACAAATCTTCTGTTACAATCGAATCGGTTGAACATTTCTTGAAAGAAAAAAATCTTACTGAGCTTATATTTAAATTAAAAAGAGGTTATGCAAATACTGGTAAAAAGAAAGCTGATATTGATGAAGTTAGAAAAGTCTTGTATTCAACCTTGAATATTGATTCTATTTTTGTTGAAGAAACAGAAAAGGAAGAGAAATTATCTGATGATAAGCATTTTGAAAACCCTTTAGAAAATGAGATTACACCAGATGAATTTATGGATGATGAGGAGGAAGTTAAAGAAACTTCTTTGCAGGATATGGAGAAAGCAGAAAGTACAGATTTAAGTGATGAAAAATTAAATGTGGAAGCAACTCAAAGTTCAGATGAATCTCAATTTGTTGTTTCAGAAGATGAAAAACATGATGAAATAATCGAAACTCAAATTCCGAATATGATTCCCGATGATGGAATTAAAGATGATAAAACTCCCGATCATATTGTTGTTTTGAACGAAGAGTTTAAAGAGACAGTTTTTGAAGAAGAAGGCGAAACTTTAAATAACGATCTTGAGAAAATTGATTTAATGGAACCTGTTAAAGATGAGACTTTAACTGAAGAAGAATTGTTATTTAATCTTACTGAGGAAATTGATAAAGATAGTAATGAGGAAATAATTATTCTTGATGATAAAGAACAGGAAGATTTGCTGAACTTTTATGATAATGAACTTGAGATTTCAATTGATGATGAAACTGATTCATTAAAAACTGATTTTGCAGTAAATCAAGAAGCAGAATCAGATTCCGATACCAATGAATTAAATCTTGAACATGAATTGGAAATCAAGGAAAATCAGGATGAAGGAATATCTTTGGAGAAAATTGATTTTAATAAAGATCTCGCTCCGGCTGTTACTGAAGAAAAAGAAGAACAATCTGATAATGCTTATAAATCAAAGTTAAAAAGCAGAGCTGAAGATATTTTTAGTTTTTTATCCAAGAAGGAAATTGATAAGATCATAAAAAATCTTTTTAATTCTGACAGCGAGGATTTTGCTAATACAGTGGAGAAAATGAGCGAATGCAGTAATTATGAAGAAGCAAGCAGAATACTTGATAATGTTTTTAAATATGCAAGAATTAAACCCCACAGCAAAGAAGCTGCTATGTTAAAAGGTGCGGTTGCTAAGTTTTTTAATGTTGATATTTGATGTTCAAATTTAATGTTCATTGATTTTGCTCATATTGAAGTTAGCTCAGGTAAAGGCGGGGACGGAGCCGTTGCTTTTAGAAGAGAAAAATATGTTCCTAAAGGCGGTCCTTCAGGCGGAAATGGAGGAAGAGGCGGCAGTGTTATTTTTGAAGCCCACTCTAATCTTTCAACTCTTTTAGATTTTAAGTACAAAAGAAAATTCTTTGCCGGTAATGGTCAACCAGGTGCTAACTCACTTAAAGATGGCAGGAATGGAAAAGATGTAATAATAAAAGTTCCAACAGGAACAATAGTTAAAGATGCTGAAACTGATGAAGTCATTTTGGATCTATCAGAAAATGGTGAACGAAAAGTTTTATTTAATGGCGGTACTGGTGGTAAAGGAAACAGTAATTTTGCTACCCCCACCCGGAGAACACCACGATTTGCAACAAAAGGTAAACCCGGCACTTATGCAAAATTAGTGCTTGAGTTAAAGCTTATTGCAGATGTTGGATTAGTTGGATTTCCAAACTCAGGAAAATCA
The DNA here is from genome assembly GCA_013285425.1 of Ignavibacteriota bacterium. Taxonomy (GTDB): domain Bacteria; phylum Bacteroidota; class Ignavibacteria; order Ignavibacteriales; family Ignavibacteriaceae; genus IGN3. The sequence goes on along the minus strand of CP053447.1, from coordinate 2,290,797 downwards.
ACATTGATTTCAAAAATTTCTGCTGCTAAACCTAAAATTGCGGATTATCCTTTTACCACTTTAGAGCCGAATCTCGGTATTGTTAGTTACAAGGATTTTCAGAGTTTTACCGTTGCTGATATTCCGGGAATAATTGAAGGTGCTCATCTGGGAAAAGGATTAGGATTAAAATTTCTACGGCATATTGAAAGGACAAAAATTTTACTTTTTCTGATTGATATTACATCAGAAGATTATCAAAAGGATTTTAATACACTTTATAATGAATTAAAAAAATACAGTAAGAAATTGGTTGAAAAACAAATAATTGTTTCTCTTTCAAAATCAGACCTTATTCAGGAGAAAGAAATAGATAGCCTGAACAAGATAAAATTCAAAAAAATTAAAACTCCGACTTTTGTTTTCTCATCAGTTACAGGGCAGGGGCTTGATTATCTTCTTGATGTATTATGGGAAACATTGAATCATCAGCAATAGCCTAAAAAATTTGAAATTTAGGCTCAAAGATTTATATTTACGGCTCAAATTTGGCGGGGTAGCTCAGTAGGTTAGAGCAGTGGAATCATAATCCACGTGTCGGGGGTTCGAATCCCTCCCCCGCTACAATATTAAGGAGATATATTTATGTATACTTTATTAGTGTTGATAGCAACAATTGCCGCCATACTTTTGATTGTTATAGTTTTACTGCAGTCAAGTAAAGGTGGCGGATTAGCTGGTACATTTGGTGGTGTTGGTGGAATGGGTACTATGTTTGGAACTCGAAGAACAGCAGATTTTTTAAGTAAAGCTACATGGTGGCTAGCAGGTGCTTTGGCTATTATTGCATTGGTAGTAAATTTATTCTTTTTACCCGGGCAAACTACTGCTGAACAAAGAAGTGTTATTCAGGAAGGTGGAAGACAAAATATACCAACTCAACCCACTCTTCCGCCTCAAAATTTACCGCCTGCAGAATAAATTTAACATTTATCAGCTCCGGTTATTGATCGGAGCTGTATATGCTTAATTCTGATAGTACTTCTACAATTTGATCCTGAATATCCCGGTAATATCCCCATCCGCCTTTTGTAAACTCAAACATAATTGTAACAATATAATCTTCACCATCCGGAGTTGTAAAATATCCTGCAAGTCCTGAAACACCATTAAGCGTACCAGTTTTACCCCGAAAATTATTTTCTGCAAATGTTCCTGACATTCGACCTCTAAGTGTTCCATCAACCCCAGCGATACTAAGTGAGTTGTAAAATGCATCAAAATGGTTTAGATCAAAGTACATTTTCTCAAGCACTCCGTTAATTGATAATGGAGTTACTTTATCAGAGCGTGATATTCCGGAACCATCAACAATTTCAGTTCCGTAAAAATATATGTTGTTATCTTTAACAAATTTTTGTATTGCTTGCTGAGAATAGAAAGAATTTCCTTGTTCCCCGGTTGCTTCAGCTCCAAGTGTTTTAAATAAACACTCGGCTAAAAAGTTATCACTGTGTTTATTTATTAATGCAATTAGTTCATTCAGAAAGATTGACTTTTGAGAGATAAGAATTGATTTATCCGGTGTTTTACCTTTCTGAGAATTTCCGCCAACTTCAATATTATTTTCTTTTAATTTTGTAAATAGCCGGTTAGCTGCAAATATCGCAGGATCTTTTGCCATTTCAGTAACATACCTGAATCTTTTTCTCATCTTTTTACGGGTAACTGTTTTGTTTCTATCTAATACTAATGCGGAGATAGGTGGGAGTTTTATGTTTGATCCTTCGCCCTCAATCCAATCTTCACGAGTATAAATATTATCCAGATAGGTGTCATCACCAATTATATTTCCGGTTATTTTTTCAATGCCTTTACTAATCAATTCATTTATCATTCCCTGTAAATCAAAATCGCTGAATGTTGGATTTCCATACCCTTTTATATAAAGATTTCCGTTAACTACTTTATCAGAAAGATTTATATCATCTGTAAGGAGTTTAGTGGATAGCTGATGTTCTTCGCCCATTATATTAAGAGCAACAGCAGTAGTAAATAATTTTGTCAATGAAGCAGGTGTCATCTGTCTTTTTTCATTGACTGAGAAAATAGTATCCTGAGTAAGCGGATTATATACTATAATACCGCTTATAGTATTTGCAGGAAGTGAAGCAAGTATCTTGTTGATTTTGGTGACTGCTTCTTCTTTAGAAATACAATAGATCAGATTAGTCAGCAGCAAAAAGAATAGTATTTTTATCTTCATATCTTATTAAAAAAAATTATATTTGCACGTTAATTTAAAAGCAAAATCCATGTTTTCTTTACAAATATAAAGATAAACATTTCTGGATTTTATATCTCAGTAAAATCATTATTAATCAAAAAGGTAACTGATGGCAAAAATATCAAAATCTTTAAAGGCATATCAGAACAGTGACTTCTTGTCTTCTGCAGATGGCAGAACATTAAGATTGATTGCAGAATATCTTGAGCCTCAGGCGAGATTTAAGAAACATAAAATTATGGATACGATAGTGTTTTTTGGTTCAGCCAGATTAAAATCAAAAAAAGAAGCTTTGGCAGATTTTAATAAGATTAAAAATGCCAACCCTAAATCTACTCCTAATTTTGCAAAGGAATTGCGAAAAGCACAACACAGTCTTGAAATGTCGCGCTATTATGAAGATGCAGTAGAGCTTTCTAAACGATTAACCGAGTGGTCAATGAATTTAGAAACCAATGCAAACAGATTTATTGTTTGCACTGGCGGTGGACCCGGAATTATGGAGGCTGCAAATAAAGGTGCAAAAAAAGCCGGCGGTTATTCTGTTGGTTTGAATATCAGTATTCCATTTGAGCAATTTGTTAATCGCTATGTTACTAAAGAACTGAGTTTTGAATTTCATTACTTTTTTATGCGTAAGTTTTGGTTCGCTTATTTATCAAAAGCGTTTATTGTTTTCCCCGGCGGATTTGGAACATTCGATGAGTTGTTTGAAATACTAACTCTTGTTCAAACTGAAAAGATCAGAAAAAAATTGGCAGTGGTTATTTATGATGAAAAATACTGGAAAAGTGTTGTAAACTTTAACGCATTGATTGAGAATGGTTTAATAAATGAAGCTGATCTTAAACTATTTCACTTTTGTAATGATATAGATACAGCATTCAAAATTGTAAGAGAGCATCTTGAAAAGAACTTCTTGAAGGAAAAAGAACCAGCAGTAATTGAACCAAGAATCCATATAGGATAAAGTAATTTACACTGCAATTATTGGTAGAAAATGGCAAAGACTAAACCTTTTGAGAATTATGTTGGTGAATATGAAGAGTGGTTTAATAAATTTAAATTTATTTATGAATCTGAACTGAAAGCAGTAAATCATTTTATTCCAAAAGATAGAAAAGGTATTGAAATTGGCATTGGAACAGGAAGATTTGCAATTCCGTTAGGTATAAGAGAAGGGGTAGAACCTTCAGAAAGTATGAGAGAATTCTCATTGAAGAAAGGTTTGAAGGTTTATAATGGTATAGCTGAGAGCCTGCCTTTAGATAATGACAGTTATGATTTTATTTTAATGGTAACTACAATCTGTTTTATTGATGATGTTAGAAAAGCATTTTTTGAAGTGAAAAGAGTTGTAAAGTCCGGGGGTTACTTTATTATTGGCTTTATTGATAAAGGTAGTCCGCTTGGTAAAACTTATGAGAGCTTTAAAAATTCAGATAAGTTTTATAATCAGGCAACTTTCTACACTGCTGATGAAGTAAGATTACTATTGGAGGAAACCGGATTTATAAATATTCATTTTGTTCAAACAATATTTGGAGAGTTATCAGAAATAAAAAGCATTCAACATTATAAATCCGGATACGGTGAAGGCGGTTTTGTTGTAATTAAGGCTGAGAAGTGATTTTTAAATAGAGTGAATTAAACGAAAAAAAAAGTCTCACATATTGTGAGACTTTAAACCAAAATTAAAGCATCTGATTTTCAGGACGCTGCGCACGTCTTTGAGCTTTTATTCTTTCCATTCTTTTCTTAATAGAAGGTTTAACAAAGAATGTTCTCTTTTTATACTCTTTAAGTACACCAGAGCGTTCATATTTTTTCTTAAAACGTCTAAGAGCTTTATCAATAGATTCGTTATCGCCAATTTGAATACCGACCAATTATATCACCTCGCTTTGTTCTTCCTGGTCTGTTTGCGGTTTATTATATGATTCAACTAATTTTTTATTACCTGATTTCTGAAATTCAACAGAAATAGATTTTTGTCCATTTGAAAGAACTTCTTTGGATACTACTTTACCAAAGTCATTCCAGTTTTCATGAAAAATTGTCTGCCCGATTTCGTAACTGTTTTTTGGTGAATAGGTAACACAGTTTTCATTTTCAATTCCATCAAGTGAAATTTTTTGTACAACAACATCCTCGGTCATATCAATAACCATAGTTTGTTTGCATTTCTTACATTTTGCCCAACGCTTATTATCTTCACCAACTACTTCACCTGTTAATTCCATCTTTCGAACAGTGCCACATATACTGCAGAAAGCCTCAACATTTTTAATTTTTGCCATAATACACCTACTAATCGATTATGCGAGTATCAAAATTATCAAAATCTTCTTGATAATGCAAGAATTTTAATAGTTTAAGTTTTTGAAGATGGAGTAGTGACTAAAACCGGTATTTTTGAGTATCTAATCACTTTTTCTGCCACACTTCCTAATAAAGTATGTAAAATTCCGGTTCTGCCGTGTGTGGCAATTACAATTATATCAATCTTTTTTTCCTGAGTATATTTTATAATTTCTTCATAATCGATGCCCTTGCGAATTACTGATGTAATTTCAAAATCCCCATGTTTTTTGATTTTCTTAACACATTCATCAAGATGTGCTTGTGCATCGGCATTAATTGACTTAATTATTTTATCTCTTGAAAGGTCTAAAGATCTTATTGCAAGAATCGGAGGAGTTTTTTCAAGGACATGCAATACGTGAAGTTTTGCCCCATATTGTTTTGCAAGATTTACGGCATACTCTGATGCTGTTAAGGATGTTTTGCTGAAATCGGTTGGAAGTAAAATATTTTTGATCTTAAACATATCGCTAAACCTCGTTTATTTATTGGCTGCAAAAATAATTTTCAATTGTATCAGAATTACCGTTTGAGACAATGGCACAAATATTTGATTCTATCTTTGTTAAAAGTGTTACATGATTTTCAGTTACTTTTGAGTAGCAATTCATCTCATCCAGATATTTTATAAAGTCATTTGTAAGTGTTATAATTTGACTATCGTAAAGATAAGACTCATCTACCTGATATAAATATGCCAGTTCATTATTTTTTCCTGCATATACAAGATGAGCAAATCTTTCTCCGTTTTCTTCAGATATAAAAGCTCCGGATAATATCATTTGAGGAATATCAGGAATAATAGTAGAGTAATTAATTACTTTATCCTGAAAGAATTTTAATACTTCCTTAGTGTCTGATGTTTTTATCTGAAGATCTAATTTTCCCTGAATAATCATATTAAAATTATTCTGTGCCTGAACAAATAAATTATTCTCTCCTGTCTGTTCCATATCAAAATCCTTTTCTTCAACAAAACCAACTCTGTTCATAAGTATCAAAGCAATTGCGAAAACAATAACTAAAGCCGTTGCAAATGCAAAGGCAGGTTTTTCGAATATATATGAACGGGGTTTATTCGATTTCTTATAAACATCTAATCCTGAGTTAGTTCGCTTTAAAATTTTTTTCCGGACTTTATTTGGCGTTTCATACTTAATTACATTTTCTTTAATTAAGTTTTTAACCAGTAGTTGAACTTTATAATCAATAGCAAAATCATTCTCAGTTTCAATTTTCTGTTTTACTTCTTTTATAAGATCATCTTTTATTTCTTCATCAACAAAAGCTGCGGTATAATCTTTTTTTATTTCAGTCATATTTTGGTCTCTGGATTGTTAAGATTATCATTATCTGCAGCATATTTTTTTAATCTGACAAACAACATTTTTCTAGCACGATATAATCTCGATCTGACAGTCCCGATAGGAACATCAACAAAATCAGCAATATCATCGTAACTGTGTCCAAGTATGTCTTTTAAAATTATTACAATTCTGAAATCATAAGGTAAGGTTGAGATTATTTTAGTTAGTTCATTCTCCGGCAGATTATAATTTTCTATTTTCAGAATATAATCTCCTGTGGATGATGGTTTGAGGCTTTCATATAATTTCAAAATATCTTCATAATTAACTTCACCGGATTTCTTTGTTTTCTTCCAATAAATACTTGTATAAGTATTCCGCATAATTCTGAATAACCATGCTTTGCAGCCGATTCTTTCATCAAGTTTTGCCCAGAACCAATATGCTCTTCTGAAAGTTTCAATAAGTAAAGCACCTGCATTACTGCTGCTACCTGTTACTCTATAAGCAAAATCATATAATTCATCTAAATGCGGAATTGCTTTGAGTTGAAATTCTTCATTAAGTTTTCTTTCTTCGGAGGTTATTACTGAAAGTGGAAAGGCTAACATAATTTACCAATTGCTTTTAATTATTTTTTGTAATTATAAAAATTTAAGTTCACTAATCAAATATTCATTTTATAATTAGTCCATTACCTTCTGGTTTTCTATCACTATCAATTTTATACAAAAAACCATTTATTACCATGTATTCTATTTTATTATTCTTTTTGATTACGAAATTTGCAATCTCACCAATGTTGATTGTTGTATCAATTTTATTTTTTAGCGAAATATTTAACAAGCACTCAGAAAATTTTTCATCAGGTAGTTTGTTTACAAGAATTGTAGAATATCCTTTTGAGTATAAACTGGAGTAATCGAGTTTGCTTAATTCCTTTAAAGAATACACCTTTTTATCATAAACTTTTGCTCTTTCAATTGTATGTCCGTCAAAATCATAATCCTCATAAGCATAAAAAACAGAAAGATCTCCAAGATCAGCAACCTGAGAGCGGTAGAAAATTTTATTTTTTTTCTCCAACTCAAATTCATCACGATTTACCGCAATATCAACTTTAATCTTTTCTTTTCCGTTATACATTGTCAGGTTTCGTAAAATCATATCAAATATATATTCGTCGTTAAACGGAATTGCATCATAAATTTTTTCGCTGGTGTTAATATAATTTTCTTCAGCAATTGATTTAAAAGCAGAAAGAAGTACAATGAAATTTAATTTTCTGATAAACTGTCTTTCAGGATCATCTTTCCAGCCACCTGATTCAATAAGAATGGTACTGGTACCCCATTTCTGAAAGTTATCTCCAAATGCCCTTGGTTCGTGTTCATCATCATACTTTGCAATATGACCGGGAATGTACAATGAAAGAACATTGTACATATTTCCTATCAGTTTTACAGCATTATTTCTTACGCTGTTAAATTCCTTCTGATGATTATATGCCGGAGCCAGAAAGCTAATTGATGCAGTTCTGAAACTGTTCCCAACAGAGTATCTATGTCCCTGATCGTGTAAATTAAAACCAAAATCTGCTTTAAGGCTATCGAAAACATTCTTTAACACAATTGCTTCAGGAGTTTGCTGTCTGAGAGCATCACGGTTCAAATCTATATCATAAAAATTTCTGCGTCTAAACCTTTCTGCTCCATCAGGATTTACCATTGGTAAAAAGTAAAGTGTAACTTTTTCAAATAATGAATTACAAAAATTCCTATTTGCAGGATCATTAATAAAATTAAATATATCAAACAACGCTGCGGTTGCTGTCGGCTCATTACCATGCATTTGAGACCACATAAAAACTTTTATTTTCCCTTTGCCGATTGTAATAAGATTTAAGCTTCTTCCTTCAACAGATTTTCCAACTGTATTGATTTTAAATCCGCTTTTATTTTTCAGATTATTTATCAGCGGTACTATATCGGAATGCTTGAACCTTCTATTGACAAGAGATTTTTCCTTGTATCGTTCATAAGATTGATACAGATAATTTTCAAAATCATAATTTTGAGACATAACTACTTCTGTAATTGTTATTAATAATATTATGAGGATTGTTTTCATTTTTAATATTTTTGATCAGTTAACTAAAAGTTTATATAGCTAAAGGAAAATTTACAATGCCTGATAACAAATTGAAAATAAATTCTTTTTTGCCGCAGTTCAATTTAACCGGTACAGATGGCAATAGTTATTCATCGGAAGGTTTTAAGAATAAAAATATTCTGATTGTAATCTTTAGCTGTAATCATTGCCCTTATGTTCAGGCTTATGAAGAACGAATGATAGACCTGCAAAAAGAATTTAAAGATAGAGGAGTTCAGATTGTTGCTATCAATTCAAACGATGATTCTAAATATCCTGAAGACTCTTTTGATGAGATGAAAAAACGGGCAGTCGAAAGGAAATTTAATTTTCCTTATCTGAGAGATGAAACTCAGAAAATTGCAAAAGCATTCGGCGCTTCACATACCCCACAGATATTTCTTTTTAATAAAGAGAGAAAACTGAAATACGAAGGAAAGATCGATGATAATTGGCAGGAACCTGACAGAGTTCAGAATCATTATTTACGAGATGCAATTACAGAAGTGCTTGATGAAAGAGAAGTATCAATTCCGGAAACTTTTTCAATCGGATGTACAATTAAATGGAAGGAAATGTTTTAATACATCAGTCCAAGATTTAGAGTAATAAAAAATCCCTGGATTTCCGTTTTCATTCTATCTTCAAGACTTTCAACTCCGCCGTTTAATATTTTGGAATAATAATATCTTACATTAATCCCGATCAAACTGGATTTATCAAGTCCAAAGTTTGCACCTAAACCTAAGTATCCTCCTAAAGCATATTTTGCCTGAGCTTTGCCGAATGAATTAAAAAACTCCTCTTTATAAGGTGTGGTAATAATAATTGTTGGACCGATACCCGCACTTAAATAAGGACGCAGATTATCAGCAATGGAATTTTCAAAGATTCTGTAATGAACGCCAAAATTAATTGGTGCCTGAAAAACCCTGTTCTTTTTTCCGATAGTACGTACATTTCCCCAAAAATCAATGTATTCGAACTCACGCTCATCTTTTGTTTCAGCAAAAGAAATATCAGCAAAAGCAGTCCACTTTAGATCAAGCTGCTTACGAAAGAAAGTTCCGAGTCCGAAGCCTGCATCACCAATCATTATATCCATTCCCCAAGCATTTGATGGAAACGCTTCCGGCAGCTTTGGTGGTGCTAATTCACCGATGCGTTGTGCAAAATTATCTTGTACTGCTAATGCTAATAATATAATAGCAAAAGATATTACTATTCTTTTCATTCGCTTAATAATATTCTTATTTTTCTTATATAAAAATAATTATTGATAAGACAATATCAATGTAATTATATATGATATTATCTATAATCACAGAGAAATGCAAATAAATTTTTTGTCTAATTGTCTTTGAACGAAATAAGAGTTGGATTTATTGTGAGTTTAAAATAAGAAATAGAAAGTGATTTTAAGTAAAACCAAAATAGATGGTATTGATCCTGACTTATTGCTTGATGAATATATTCAGCAGAAAAAATTAAATCAGGTTTTAATAATTGTTCCGACTAACCGAAAGATAAGATATCTGAAACGTGAACTTATAACAGCCTCGCCAAATAAAGCAGTTTCACGTATGCATCTTTATACACTTTCTACTTATACATCAAAATTATTTTTTGAAAATGATCTCAAAAGAAATAAAATACTTGGTGAGGCTTCCGGAGCAGTTCTTCTAAATAGAGCTTTTGCTGAAACTGATCTGAAATATTTCTCAAGTTATATTGATGGTATTCCAAGAGGTACACTTGATAGAATAAAGAACGTTATAAATAAATATAAACTGAATGGTGTAATACCGGAACAGCTTATACAAGAATCCCTTAAACTTACAGGTTCGGAAAAACTGAAAGCAGTTGATATAGCAAATGTTTACAGTAAATATCTTGAATTATGTGTTAGTCTAAATGTTTATGAAGATGGAGATGTTTATTCGGGTCTGCTGAAATTTGATTCAAATAAATTTGCAGAAAGATTCAGAACTTGTTTCCCCGAAGTTAATCTTGTAATGGTCAATGGATTTGATGAGTTTACTATTCCTGAAATAGAAATTATAAACTACACAACAAACATCAAGGATTTGAAACTTTACGTGTTATTTGATTATTACAATTATAATCCCTCGTTATTTTCTCATCTTGATGAATGTTACAAAAATTTTTCAGCAAGAGGATTTTTTGAAATAAAAGATACATCTCAAACCGGGTTTACATTTTTCAGACAAGGGCTAAGAGAAAAACTGTTTACACTTAACGATACAAACCAGAATATTAAATCTGAAGTTGAGGTTATTAAGATCACTGGGCAGACTCCTGAGGATGAGATTACACTGATAGCAAAAGAAATTAAATCGTTAATCCTGAATCATAAAGCTGATGTTGGTTCAATCGCAGTAGCTTTTAATCTTATTTCAGACCATTCAGATCTTATCAGAGATGTTTTTACAAGATATGGTATTCCTTTTAATTTAACTGACAGATTTTCGCTGAGTGAATCACAACCGGTTATTGCGTTAATAAATCTGCTGGAAATATCTGAGAATAATTTTTACTATAAAAATATTTTTCGTGCATTAACCGGAAGATGGATAAAAAACGGTGAGATAGATGTTTCTAATCTGCTCAGGGTTTCATCAAACTTAAAAATCATTTCCGGATATAATAACTGGATTGATATGATTGACAGAGCCCTGGAGGAGATAAAACTATCTGAAGAAGATGATGAAAATAATTTTTTACCTGCCGGATTTTATACTAAAGCCAAAAAAGATATTGAGAAAATTTACGAGCTTGTTAAAACATTCAGAGATAAGAAAACTATTTCAGAATTTAAATCAGATTTTAAGCAGCTTGTTTTTGATCTTGGGATTCCAGAAAGATTGGTTAATGATCATCCCGGCTCAGTGGAGAAAAATGTTAAAGCTGTAACAACTTTACTGCAGACCTCTGATGAATTATTCGGTTTACTAAGCCAGGAGCTTGGCGACTCAAAAAATATCCATTAGGATTTTTTATATCACAATTAAAAACTGCTCTTCAGTTTACCCGATACAATGTTAAAGAAAGACATTCGAGCGGTGTACTTGTTACTTCTGTTAATGAATTACGCGGTTTATACTTTGATAATGTTTTTATCGGCGGAATGGTTGATGGTGAATTTCCGACAAGATATCAACCCGAGATATTCTTTTCAGGTTCATATAGAAAAGATGAGTATAAACATATTCTTGAAGAAAGATATCACTTCTATCAAACATTATCATCTGCAAAGAAAAAAATATATCTCAGTTATGCTAAAAACAGCGAACGAAAAGAGTTTACGCCTTCTTCGTTTTTAAATGACTTTACAAGAATTATTAATTCAGTTGAAAAAAATACGCTGAATTACGAATCATTGATTTATAGTAAAATGGAACTGCTGCTAAAGGCTCAGACCTTATTGAAAGAAGGTAAGGAAAATGTTTTATCAGATTCAGGTATTAATGTTGAGCGGCTTAAGCAAAGTATTGAAATTGATAAGATAAGAAATGATGATCCGTTTGGTGAGAGTGAATATACAGGATTTATCGGCGGATCATTAACTGAAGAAGAAAAGAAGAAATTGCTCGAGCAAAAGGAAAAACAATTTTCAGCATCTCAGTTAGAAGAATATGCAAAATGTCCGTTTCAGTATTTTCTAAAAAGGATTCTTTCACTTGAAACCATCGAAGAACCAAGTGAAGAGATTGAAGCCTTTGAACTTGGTAGTTTGATTCATTCAATCTTGTTTGAGTTTTATAAAACTATTAAAGAGAAAAATATCTTACTTAAAAATTGTAACGACAAAACTTTCAGGATTGCTGAAAAAATTATTTTTGATATTGCAGCGAAAAAAGTTGACAGATTGAATCTGCAATCAACACCGGCATTTTTTGAAAGAGAAAAAATATTCGGAGCAGCCGGTAATAAACAAAATTCCATTCTTTACAGGTTTTTGGAAACTGAACAGAAAAATGAAGGAAGTTATATCCCTGAATATTTTGAAACTGCATTTGGAAGTTTTAACAAATCGGTTTCTGAATTTGAAGTAAGTGTTAATGGAGTAAAATTAAGAGGCAAAATTGACAGAATTGATCTTGATAAAGACAATGAAAAGTATAAAGTAATTGATTATAAACTAAGCGGGAAGAAGCCGGTGAAATCTGACCTTGGATCTGGTGTTTCACTTCAATTGCCAATTTATCTTTACGCTTCAAAAATTTTGATTCAGGCTCAATTGAAAAAAGAATTTCTTCCGTCAGAAGCGGTTATTTATTCTTTAAAACTAAAGAACGAAGAATTTGGTGAAAAAATTATTGACATTTCCAATAAACGAAATCCTGATGAGAACGATCTGATTGAATCAAACAAAGAATTAATCAGGATTTGTAACGAGGTGATTCCGCTTTATGTAGATAAGATATCAAAAGGGATGTTCAATCTTTCAACACTGGAAAGTAGAGAAAACAAAGTATGTAAGTACTGTGATTTTAGGTCCATTTGCAGAATTCAGGAAGTTAATTGACAAATGTTGGTATTGAATTATCCGCTTGTCTGATTATTTTAACAAACAATAAAAAAAACATACAGGAACTGATATGAAAAACTTAATTGCTGCTCTTTTAATTCTTATAACACCATTTACTTTTCCACAAAGCGGTAAAGAAAGTTGTATCCTCGGTAAGACAGCACAATTCAATCGCTTGAAAAAGTTAGTAGAAGTAAATTATCCGGGCGATCCAAAGTATGATGTGAAATATTACAAACTTGATCTTACAATAAATCATACATCACAAACAATTTCCGGTAATATTACCTGTAATGCAAAGGTTGTTCAATCTAATGTAACAGAAATTTATTACGATTTTATAAACTCAATGATTGTGGATTCTGTTTTATTTAATGGGAATAACACTTCTTTTTCAAGAGGCACAAACACAGTTGTTGTTCAAACTAATACATCATTAAATCAAGGTGATGATCTTACAACAGTAGTTTATTATCACGGAACTCCGGCTTCAGGCGGTTTCGGTAGTTTTGAGTTTAGTTCACAAGGCGGTAATCCTTTAATATGGTCTTTAAGTGAACCTTATGGTGCAAAAGATTGGTGGGTGGTTAAAGATACACCGGCAGATAAAGCTGATTCGGCTGATATCTGGCTTACTGTCAGCACATCTTTAACTCCTGTTTCAAATGGTAATTTAATGGAAGTTGTAAATAACGGAAACGGAACTCATACATATAAATGGCATGTCAGTTATCCGATTGCTCCATATTTAGTATCATTGGCAATAACTAATTATGCTCTTTACACAAACTACTATCATTATAGTCCCACGGATTCTATGCCGATTACACATTATTTATATCCGTCGAGTTTGAATTCAAATATTTCGCAATTAAATAAAACTCCGGGTATGATTGAAATTTTTGCTGAAAGGTTTGGTGAATATCCGTTTATTAATGAAAAATACGGACATGCACAATTTGGCTGGGGTGGCGGAATGGAACATCAGACAATTTCTTCAATGGGAGGTTTTGGAGATGGATTGATTGCGCACGAATTAGCCCATATGTGGTATGGCGATAATATCACTTGTAAGGATTGGCACCATATATGGCTTAATGAAGGCTTTGCAACAATGGGCGAAGGACTTATCTACGAAGCCTGGAACGGAAAAGCTGCATATAATAGTTATATAGCTGATGAAATGTATTATGCAAAATTTGCAAGTGGAACGATCTATGTACAAGATATTTCTTCAGAATGGGAAATTTTCAATTCCTACAGAACTTATTCAAAAGCATGTGTGGTTCTGCACATGTTAAGAGGTATTGTTGGTGACTCAACATTCTTTAACATTTTAAGAACTTATTCTTATGATCCAAGTGTTGCTTACGGTAATGCAGTAACAGAAGATTTTCAGGCAATAGCAGAAAATGTCTCAGGACTTGATTTAAATTACTTCTTCCAACAATGGATTTATGGCGTAAACTATCCAACATATTCGGTTGTCTGGAGCAAAAACAGTCTTGGCGGTAATTTATATGATCTTGCATTAAAGATTACTCAAAGTTCAAATTCTAATCCATCGTTTTTTACGATGCCAATACAAATTAAAGTAAATTCAAGTACTGGAGATACGATTATTACAGTTTTTAATAATGCACAAGTACAAAATTTTAATATAACAGTTGCTAACGAACCAATATCAATAACAGTTGATCCTAATAATTGGATTTTAAAAACTATCAACTCTGTTGTTGTTGGGATAGAAGATGAAATGCAGCCGCAAACATTTTCGCTTGAGCAGAATTATCCAAATCCGTTTAATCCGGTTACTAAAATAAAATTTACCCTTGCTTCAAATGAATACACTACGTTAAAGGTTTATGATATTATTGGAAAAGAAATTACAACCTTAGTTAATAATCAAATGGAAAAAGGACATTACGAAATAAATTTTGATGCAAGCAATCTGCCAAGCGGTGTTTATTTGTATACCCTCAATGCGGGCGGTTATAAAGAGACAAGAAAAATGATATTGATGAGATAATATGATATGATAAAGAGTTTTGATTGTTAAAGTAGTCTTCGGATCGCTTTTTTTTAACAGCAAAAAAAATCCTGCTCTCAAAAAAAGAAGCAGGATTTTATTTTTAAATTCTTTCTGTTCTTAGTGAAGCAGTTTTAATATTCTGTCAGGTCTTATCGAACCGATCAGTTTTATCGGTTGTGAAAACGGAATATCCCTGTCCCAAGAAAAAAGAGTAATAAAAGCTTCGCCCACCACAGCATTGCGTGGAACAAAGCCCCAGAATCTGCTATCCAAACTATCGTCTCTGTTATCGCCCATCATAAAGTAATAATCTTTTTTAAATGTATAGGAAGAAACCGGAATGTCATTGATAACAACAGTATTACCTTTAATCTCGACCACTCTTTTTCCATATTCTCTGTCTATTGTTGTTCTCCATTGTTCAACATTATAGATATTTAATGGTATTGTCATTCCTTTTTTTGGAACCACAAGCGGACCATAATTATCTTCATTCCAAGGCATTCCTTTAGGAAAGATTCTGGGTTCAGCATAACCTTTTGGAATCGGTTTAAGAAAACTGCCGTATTGCCCTCGATAATACTTAATATAAGTGGGTCTCCAGAATTCTTTACCATTTACATAAACAACTTTATCTTTTATTTCAACAGTATCACCGGGTGTTCCGATACATCTTTTTACGTAGTTAACATTTTTCTGAGTCGGTTCAAGCTGATCCCTGTCACCAGGATATTCAAAGACAACAATATCTTTTTGTTGTGGTTCTCTAAGAGCTGGTAATGTAAAATAAGGCAGTTTGATTTCAGTAAACCAGATATATTGCGGCGAACTTGAACCATAAATAAATTTATTAACAAGAACAAAATCGCCTACAAGTATTGTGTTTTCCATTGAACCCGTTGGGATTCTGGTGTTTTGAATTATAAATGTTATAATAAAAAGTGCTGCAATTCCTGCAAAAGCCAGTTGACGGAAAAACTCTGCTATCTTACCTAAAAGCGTAGTTGGTTTTGGTCTTTCTTTTTTTCTGAACAGTTTTTTTAATTTTTCCAAAAAGGACAATTTATTCTCCTAAAAAGATTATTCAAAAGTAAATTAAATACGTTACCTTAAAAATTACACATAATATTGGATGCAAAAATACAATTTTAATTGGATAATATTTGTTTCAACAGATCATTAACAAGTTTTGGATTGGCTTTACCTTTTGTTTCTTTCATAATCTGACCAATAAAAAATCCGAATACTTTTTCCTTACCTGATTTATAATCAGATACCTGTTCAGGATGTTTAGCTGTAATCTGCTTTATGATTTCTGATAATTCCTCCGGATTAGAAATTTGAACAAGATTTTTCTCTTTAACAATAGTTTCAGGATCAGAATTATTATTCAGCATTTCAGCAAAAACTTCTTTAGCTATCTTACTGCTTATGGTTCCTTCTTTTATAAGATTAATCAATTTTCCTAAATTATCCGGTGAAATTATAAACTCATTAATGCTCAGTTTTTTATCATTTAATACCGAAAGAATATCACCAATCAACCAGTTGCTTGCAAGTTTGTATTCATCGGTTACTGCGGTTATCTTTTCATAATAATCTGCCAGTTCTCTGTTGTTTGTAATTATCTCTGAATCATATAATGGTAACTTGTAATTATTAATAAATCTGTTAAGCTTTTCATCTGGTAATTCAATCAGAGATGATTTTAATTCTTTTAACCAGTGATTATCTATTTCAACAGGTAATAAATCCGGATCAGGAAAATATCTGTAATCGTGTGCTTCTTCTTTGCTTCTCATTGGATAGGCTTCATTTGCATCTGCATCCCAAAGCAAAGTCTGCTGAATTATTTTTTCACCATCTTCAATCAATTCAATCTGCCGGTTTACTTCGTATTCAATAGCCCGCTCAACATTTCTAAATGAATTCATGTTCTTAATTTCTGTTTTAACACCGAATTGATTATTACCTTTTAATCGAACAGAGATATTTGCATCACATCTAAGCGAACCTTCCTCCATATTTCCATCACAAATACCAAGATACTGTACTAATTGTTTGATCTTTGTCAGATATAAATAAGCTTCTTCAGAAGTTCTGATATCCGGTTCACTTACAATTTCAATCAACGGGACCCCGCATCTGTTTGCATCTATTAATGTTGAAGAGCTTTGATCGTGAATTGATTTTCCAGCATCTTCTTCAATATGGATTCGGGTGATTCCGATTTTTCCGGGCACAGAATTTTTTGGATGAACTTCAACAAATCCATTTTCACAGATAGGTTCTTCATATTGTGAGATTTGATATCCTTTTGGAAGATCGGGATAAAAATAATTTTTACGTGCAAAAATTGAATGCTTGTTTATTGTACAGTTTGTTGCAAGCCCCATCAAAACAGTAAACTCAATTGCTTTTTTATTCAGCACAGGCAATACACCGGGATGTCCAAGACAAACCGGACATGTATTACTATTCGGCTCATTTCCAAATTTTGTGGAACAGCCGCAAAATATTTTTGTATCCGTTAAAAGCTGTGCGTGAACTTCTAATCCGATAACTGCTTCGTATTTTGGATTCATAATTTAATTGTAGCTTGTAATAACAAATATAAATATGTTGTTATTTATATAGAAAGATCAAAAGCATTCATTTTCTTAAGCTGAATATCGGTTGATTATTTTTTGTAATTTAAGATGAGTATAAAAGATTAAAAGCAGCCTGAGCAGTTCTGGATTATGAGTTAAGATTTTAATAAGTATTATAAATTATGTTGCAATTCTGATTTTAATAAAATAGTTTAAGTTCAAAACAAGATT
Organism: Ignavibacteriota bacterium; assembly: GCA_013285425.1. Classification (GTDB taxonomy): domain Bacteria; phylum Bacteroidota; class Ignavibacteria; order Ignavibacteriales; family Ignavibacteriaceae; genus IGN3. The sequence continues at coordinate 2,273,303 of CP053447.1, read as the reverse complement.
TATTAATTCTGAAAGTTGTAAATGTATAGATTACTAATACTACTGTTTCAGATCTTATCTCTAATTCTTTTCACTTATTGCCGTGAAGAAATTTTAATGCCGGGAAATGATGCCGGCAACGTAAATGATCCAATTCAGGATAATAAAACAAACTATTATAGCTTAATAATCTTTGCAGAAAATTTAACAACCGATATTTCTGCAATAACAAACTTTAATCTTAATACAACAAAAACCCTGCTTACTATTACTGATTTTGATGGTGGATCAATATTATTTACAATCAGAGATAAATATGGCATTACATTGTACAATTTTTCAGCTGAATCTGAAGTGAAAAATGAATTTAGGAAAATGACTAATGGTATTCCGGGTAAGGTTGAACTGAAGTTTAAAAATTTTTCTGGCAGATTGAAATTTTCACTTTCATATTTTAATGATGATCTTTAATAACCTCCGAAAAGTTATTCTTTAATTATAATTCTGAATACAGTCAGGCTGTAAACGATTTTTATTTTTTAAGAATATATTTATGCAAAAGGAAGTTACTTTATTTATATTTGCCACTGCTTTAAGCAGAATCTTAATTATGAAAAAAATAATTTACATCATATTTCTTGTTATTAGTCCGGAATTTACCTTTGGACAGACAGCCTCTGATTATTTCCCAATGCAAACAGGTTACAAATGGAATTATGAATTAACACCGCTTGATTCCTTAAACAACCGGGTTGACTCCCTAACATTTTATGGCATAGATTCTTTTTTTGTAGAGACAACTTTTAATGGAAGAGATGCTAAAATATTGCTTACTAAAACGGGGGCATTGAATACTATAAATTATCAGCCTTTTATTGATTCACTTTTTTTCAGTTTTAGCGGTTCAAATGGATATGAATATTTTGATCCAAATTTATTATCGGGACTGATTGGTAATCTGGATTCAACATTAGGAGTTAACTTCTTCAGTTTCTTTAACTCCTTAGAAGGCTGGTATTCTTATTATAGATTTGCAAACCCGGTAAATCAAGAATATACTATCTTCAGTAAAGATACAATCATAGCAATTAATTAAATTAATTTTCCGGTCAGGTTTCAATTAATTGGTAAACGATTAAGTGATGAAACAATAAACACTGAAATTGGAAGTTTTACTTGTAAAAAGTTTTTACTCGAAAGGCGATTAAGTTACACACAGCTTATTCCGATTATAGTTAAATTATTTGGAGTGGAAGAAACAATCTGGCTTGCGCCTTCAAACTGGAAAGTAAGAAGCTATATCCCGGCAACTCATATAAATTTGTCGCTGATTAATGGACCTGTTTTTACAATATCAGGGTTGGAGACCAATATAAAAGATCAGATAACTGATGTTGATGATAATTATAATCAACCATTGAAGTTTGAGTTATATCAGAACTATCCTAATCCATTTAATCCCTCAACTATAATAAAATATTCTTTGATGAATTCTGAATTTGTTTCATTAAAAATATTCGATATTCTTGGCAGTGAAGTCAAAATATTAGTAAATGAAATAAAACCCGCAGGCATACACGAGGTTGTGTTTAATGCAGCAAATAATTTAGCATCAGGAATATATTTTTATGAATTAAAAATATCTGGTCAGGTTAATTCCAGAAAAATGGCTTTAATCAGATGATACAATAATATGTATGTATAATAATTAAAAATATTTTATTCCGTGTAGGGGTGTTTATGAAAAACCAAACAATTAATAAATTTTTTAATACGGAAAATTTAACCATTGAAATTCCATCCCGGGATCAAATCAATGAAAAATTTAAGTGGAACCTTACAGACATTTATCCTGATGACAATCAATGGGAAAATGAGTTTAAATGGGTTAAAGATAATCTTGTAAAGTATAAAACTTTTGAAGGACGTCTTGAAAATTCATCTGACCTTTTAGCTTGCTTAAAATTTGATGAAGAGGTTGGTATTAAACTGGAACGTATGTCTCTGTACTCAATGCTCTCAAAAGACAGTGATTTGCGCGATACAAAATATCAGGGAATGGATGGAAGATTCAAAAGTCTTTATGCGCAGGTGCTTACTGCTAGTTCATTTATAAAGCCGGAAATATTAAAGATTGATGAAAATAAAATTACTGAGATGTTAAATAATGTTGCTGAGCTGAGGATTTATAAACATTCGTTTGATGATTTGTTAAGATTCAGAAGACATACCTTAGATAAAGAGCAGGAAGAACTTCTTGCCATGGCTGATGAAATTACACAGATACCGTATAATACTTATTCATTATTTACAAATGCCGATTTGGAATTTCCGAATGTAATTGATGAAGACGGAAATTCTGTTGAGATATCCCATTCCCGCTATTATGCTGCTTTGTATTCTAAAGACAGAACTTATCGTGGAAATGCATTTAAAGCATATTTGTCTGTTTACCGTAAAAATGCAAATTCTTTAAGCTCCTTATTCAACGGAAATATTAAAACTAATATTTTTTATGCAAGAACAAGAAAATACAAATCAGCAAGAGAGGCTGCATTATTTAAAAACAATATTCCTTTATCAGTTTATGATAATCTGATAAAATCTTTAAGTGATAATATGGAACCTATGTATCGCTGGGCTTCACTTAAGAAAAAATTGTTAAAGATAGATGAGCTTCATCCTTATGATGTTTATGTAACTGTTTTTGATCCTAAGTTGGAAAAGAAATATCCTTACGAAGAAGCGGTTAAACTTGTACTGGATTCTTTAAAGATAATGGGAAATGAGTATTTAGGATCTTTGAACAAAGCGTTTAATAACCGCTGGATTGATGTTTATGAAACCAAAGCAAAAAGAAGCGGAGCATATTCATCAGGCACTACTTTTGGCGTTCATCCTTATGTACTTTTAAACTGGACTGACCTGTTAAATGATGTGTTTACTCTTGCACACGAGATGGGGCACAATATGCACTCATACTATACAGGTTTAACTCAACCATACACTTATGCAAACTATTCTATTTTTCTTGCAGAGGTTGCATCTACATTTAATGAAAATCTTTTGCTTGATCATCTTATTAAGATTTCTGAAACAACAGATGAGAAATTATTCTTACTTGAAAAATATCTTAATAACATTACAACAACTGTTTACAGACAAGTTATGTTTGCAGAGTTTGAAATGCTGACTCATTCAAAAGTGGAAAATGGAGATGTGCTGACACCGGATAAACTTTGTAAACTTTACAAAGATATTTATCAGAAATACTGGGGCGATAAAATGGTTGTTGATGAAGAGGAATCTTATACCTGGGCAAGAGTACCCCATTTTTATTATAATTTTTATGTATTTCAGTATGCAACCGGATTTGCGGCTTCTGAAGCATTAGCCGCAAAAGTAAAATTAGAAGGTGAACCGGCAGTTAAAAAATATATGGATTTTCTGAAAGCAGGCAGTTCAGATTATCCTATTAACATATTAAAAAATGCCGGTGTTGATATGAATTCACCTGAGCCTATTTTGGCTGTTACAAAAAAAATGAGCCAGATAATTGACGAAATTGAAAATTTAATTTAATCTAATTTGAGAAAGCAATGAAAGTCTATACAAAAACAGAACTAAACTCATATAACCAATCGCTTACTTATGATGATATAAGCCTTATACCTACACAGGTTTCAAGAATAAAATCCAGAACAGAAGCTTCAACTAATTGTAATTTCTTAGGACTCAAGCTTACTGTACCGGTAATTTCCAGTCCTATGGATTCAGTAACAGGAATTGAAATGGCTAAAGAGCTGTCAAAGCTTGGAAGTCTTGGCATCATAAACAGATTTGATTCTTCTTTGGATGCTGTATTGAACGCAAGAAATGGAAAAGGTATAAAAGCTGTTTCAATTGCACTTAATACCGACTTAAAGACAATAGAAAAGATAGCCGGAAAGAAATATATAATTTGTATTGATACTGCAAACGCTAATAATAAAGAGGTGCTGAAGAAAACTGAATTGATAAAAAAGAAATTTGATGTAAAGGTTATTGTAGGAAATATAGCTCACGGTGATAGTTTACATCAATTAGAAAACGCAGGTGCTGATGCTGTTAGAGTTGGTATAGGAAGTGGAAGTGTCTGCACAACTTCAATTCAAACAGGTATTGGCATTGGTCAGGTTTCATCACTTTTGGATATTTGTTTCTCAAGAGCTCAGAAAAACTTGAAAATTAAAATCATTGCAGATGGCGGTGTAAAAAGTCCAGGTGATGTTGCTAAAGCAATTGCACTCGGTGCTGATGTAGTTATGCTTGGCAGAATGCTTTCCGGAACAAGAGAAACTCCCGGTGAAGTAATTAAATATAATGGACAGCTCTGGAAAAAATACCGCGGCTCTGCCTCCTTTGGTGTAAAAATGAGAAATGAGTTTATTGAAGGTGAAGAAACAATGGTTGCATACAAAGGCGCTGTTAAAAATGTAATTGATGGAATTTCTGACGGACTAAAAAGCTCTATGAGTTATATGAATTGCTTTAATTTAAAATGAATTAAGAAAGACTGAAACATTTGCAGTATTAAGCAACAGCTCATTTTTGGAAAGACTGCCGAGAATTTAATTATTCAAATCCCGACAGAGAAATTTTGTTAATGTTTTTAAAGTGAATCTTCTGCTATTAAAGTTTACTGCTCTTAAGTCTGAGAGAGTTACTTATTACGGAAACTGAGCTGAGTGACATTGCCAATGCAGCAAACATAGGATTAAGCATTCCTAAAGCAGCAAGTGGAATTCCGATAACATTATAAATAAATGCCCAGAATAGATTTTGTTTTATAACGTTGATTGTTTTGTTTGAAAGTTTTATTGCTTTTAAAACACCTTTAAGATCACCGCTTAACAACACAACACCGGCACTTTCAATTGCAACATCAGTCCCTGTACCGATTGCAATTCCTATATCACTCTGTGCCAATGCTGGCGCATCATTTATACCATCACCAACCATCACTACTTTTTTATTCTCAGACTGTAGTTCTTTAATCTTTAATAATTTGTTATGAGGTGTAACCTCAGCAAAGTATTTTTCAATTCCGGCCAGCCCGGCAATCTTTTTTGTTGTGCTTTCATTATCGCCTGAAGAAAGAACAGGAGTTACATTAATCTTTTTCAAACCATCTATTACTTCTTTTGAAGTTGGTTTAATTGAATCAACAACAGTTACGAATCCCTTTAAGTCTTTTTCAATTGCTAAAAAAATTATAGATGTATTCTTAATACTTTCATTTGATAATTCTTTAGAGAACCGTTCAAATGAAATTTTATTTTCCTGCATCAGTTGAGCATTACCAGCGAGAACAAGCTTATCGTTAATTTTAGCAATTAATCCCTTACCTGATCTGTTTTCAAACTCTTCTGTTTCATAATAAGTAACATTCTTATCAGCAGCATAATCAATAACCGCTTTTGCAAGCGGATGATCAGATCTTTTTTCAAGTGAAGCCAAAACTGATAAAAATTCCTTTTCAGAAATGCCATCAAAGAAAATATTTTTTATCGAAAGCTTTCCTTCGGTTAAAGTACCTGTTTTATCAAAAACAATTGTATCTGCTCTGTGCAGTTCTTCAAGACTCTCACCATCTTTGAACAATATTCCATTTTGTGCAGCCTTTCCCATTGCTACTATCAAAGCAGTTGGGGTTGCTAAACCAAGCGCACAAGGACAGGCAATAATCAGAACAGCAACAAAATTTATTAAAGCAACGCTTAAATCTGACTGATTAAAAACCAACCAGTAAATAAAAGTTAAAACTGCAATCAGTATAACTGAGGGAACAAAGATTGATGCAACTTTATCAGCAATGTTTTGTATTGGTGCTTTAGAACCCTGAGCGTCTTCAACAAGTTTAATAATATGCCCGAGCACTGAGTTCTTTCCGATGTCTGTGATTTCAAATTCAAAGTATCCGTTTGTGTTTATTGTACCGCCGATTACTTTTGAACCGATTATCTTTTCAACCGGTACACTTTCACCTGTTATCATTGATTCATCAATTGCTGATGAGCCGGAAATAATTAAACCATCTGCCGGTATTTTTGCCCCAGGTTTAATAATAATAATATCACCAATTTTTATATCGCTTAAAGATTTTTCTATTTCGAGATTATTTTCTTTTACCAGTGCAGTTTTCGGTTGTAACTCAAACAGTTTTTTTATTGCGGTACCTGTTTTCGATTTAGCTTTTGCTTCGAGCCATCTGCCCAATAATATTAAAGTAATTATCACTGCAGTTGTATCAAAATAAACGTGGCTGATGTTCTGATGATGTGGAAACATTTCAGGGAATAGTGTAACCAGCAGACTATATGTATAAGCAGAACCGGTTCCAACAGCTACCAGAGAGTTCATATCGGCTGTAAAGTGTTTAAGATTTTTTAAGAATATTGAAAAAAATCTTCTGCCGGAAATAAATATAACAGGAGTAGTAAGAATGAGAAGAATTTTGTTTATCTGTTCTGCATTTAAATGATTGTTAAGAAAAAAATCTTCCCACATTATACCCATATTAATTATTGCAATGGGTATTGTCATAATAATTGAAAAGATAAGATCTTTTTTTAACTCCTGTTGATAATCAGAATTTGATGTTTTTAATTCAGTTTCTGAAATCTCTTCATTTGTAGTCTCAGTGATATCAAGCTTGTAGCCGGCATCTTCAATTCGGGCAGCTACATCTTTCAGATCAACCAATTCAGGATCATAATCGAATGAAACTTTTTCTGTTGCCAGATTGACACTGACATTCTTTATTCCTTCGACCTTTGATACTGTTTTTTCAACACGGGCTACACAGCTTGCACAGGTCATCCCTTCAACCGGAAGCGATATTTTTTTTGTTTCAATCATTATTATTTATTGAATTACTGTATAACCAGCTTCAGTTATTGCTTCTTTTATTTGAGATTCACTGACTTTCTTTTCATCAAATTTAACACTTGCCTCACCGATTTTTACATCCAGACTTTCAACATCGAGCTTTTGTATTTCTTTCTTTACCGCCATTACACAATGATTGCAGCTCATTCCATCTATTTTAAATGTTGCTTCCATAATTATTCCTTTTGATAATTTTTATTTTCTGCTCAAATATACTAAAGAATAATTCTTTGAGCGGGGTTTGAAATCAGAACTGTGATTTGCTTAACCGGAGGATTCTGTTTTTACAGGTTGTTGTTACTTTGTTTTGGGAGGGTTTTTTGTGTAATAAGTTTTGGGCTGGTTGTCTGGAACATTATTACCTGCTGGTTTAAAAACTTCAAACTTACTTTTTTTCTTTTCGGCAGCAATAGATTTCCGTGCCGGCGATTTATCTGAACTTAAACTGTTATCTATTTCAATTGGCTTATTGTTTAAAACAGAAACCTGATCAGCATTAGTAATCTGTTTGCTAATCTTTTCAGAAGATTCAAACTTTTTTGAGTGAATTAATTGCTTTCGTCTTCTGTAAGTGAAATATGTAGTTATAAGAATAGCCAGACTTATAACTGTAAACCCAAGAAATATAAGTTGAATGATATCAATTAATTGCATTTTTATTTCCTATCCGTCAACAATACCAACAATCATCTTGCCATAAATAGCAATCTTTTATTTCGTTTTCATTAAAATAACAAAGATCTTAATCAAATTTACTTTTCAATGTGAGAGAAAACCCCTGATACATTCAGAAACGATGCACTTTCTAATATATTATAAAATAAGCATTTAAGTTGGATTTAGCTTAAATCTTTAATATTTTTTGCCTCCAAAAAATTACTATTAAAAATAGGTTTGAAATGACAAAAGCTGATATTGTAGATAGAGTAGCAGCAGGCACAGGACTGACGAAGCTTGAAACTGAAGCTATTATAGAAGGATTCTTTACTACTGTGATTGAGGCATTGAGAGAAGGGAAAGGAATTGAGATTCGCGGCTTTGGAAGTTATAAAGTCAAAAAGAAAAATGCCCGGACTGCCAGAAATCCAAAAACCGGTGATAAGGTTTTTGTTGATGAACATTTTGTCCCTACTTTTAAGTTTTCTAAAGAATTTAAAGAAATTGTTAAAAACGGTCTTGCCGATAAATTATAAGGTTGAGTTTAATGGCTAAGTTTTGTAATCAGTGTGGAAGCAAATTAGAAGCACATCATAAATTTTGTCCGGAATGCGGCGCTAAAATAAATGTAAGCAAAAGTTCTAAATCAGGAGCTGATAGCAATCAAAATATTTCTGCTGTCAATGGAAAGACATTAAATCCAAAAATTGTATATGGAATTTTGATCGGCGGTGTTGCTGTAATTGCTTTAATATTGTTATCATCAGGAATGCTGGATTCTTCAGGTGGAGTTGTAAGTTCAGTTAATCAGAATGAACAGCAATCAGCAACTAATTCTGGTGTAAATCTTAATAGCTTACAGGTGATAACTGAACTTGAAGAAAAAGTAAAACAAAACCCGAATGATTATCAGAGTCTTCTTGAACTAGCACACTTAAAGAATGATTCAGGTTTGTTTGAAGCTGCAATACAGAATTACAAAACATATCTCGAAAAAAATCCTGCTGATGCGGATGCGAGAGTAGATATGGGAGTTTGTTATTTTAACCTAAGAGATTATCCGAATGCCATTAAGGAAATGGAGACGGCATTAAAATATGAACCTAAACATCAGATAGCACACTTAAATTTAGGAGTTGTAAATTTATCTGCCGGTAATCTTTCAAAATCAAAAGAGTGGTTGCAAAAAGCTTACGATCTTAATCCAACAAATGAGATCGGACAAAAAGCAGAACAGTTATTGAAAAATCATTGATAAATATCTTAAAAGGAGAAAAGTAATATGCCTTGTGGTAAAAAAAGAAAACGCCATAAAATGTCAACGCACAAAAGAAAAAAAAGACTAAGAAAGAACAGACATAAAAAGAGAGTAAGATAATCCTTTACGATTGATTTGCCGGCGAAGAGTTTATCTTCGCCTTGTTCTTTGTAGTAAAAATATAAGCCAACTTAGCTCAGCTGGTAGAGCGAATCATTCGTAATGATTAGGTCGCCGGTTCGAATCCGGCAGTTGGCTCTTTTTCACCTAGACTTTGAAACTAATACTTACTTCCATTTCAAATCTTTTATCAGGTTATTATTTTCTTCAGATGCTAAGAAGCTATTGACATTGTCAGATATTAATTGCTAATTGAGTTTAGTAAGATAAATGGTTTGTTAAAACTATTTGTTTTCCGCTAAAGAAATATTAGAAAAACCACTAAGCTTATAGAGGTGCAAAATGAAAAGGATAATTTTCATTTGTCTTTTTTTGTTCATCTCGGGCTGTAAAGTTTTTCAACCCGAAGAATCAAACTTCATTCCTCCATCACTTATTAAGCAGTCAGAATTACCTCCACTTCAACTATTAAATTTTATTGACAGTTATGAATTCACTTGCGAGATGCGGTTAAACAGTCTGGGAGATGTGGTAAATGCTAAAATACTTACTACCAGCGGTGATGCTGTATGGGATTCGCTTGCCCGTCTTTCATTATTAAACTGGAAATACACTCCGGCAATTTACGAAGGACGCCCTGTTGAACTTACAATTAAAAGAAAGGTAAGGATGGTTGTTGAAAAACCTCAATTCTATTCACTTGCCGAAATTGAAGTTCAGAATTACAATAAAGCAGATTCTGTTTATAAAGCATTACTTGCAGGTGCTGATTTCATACAGCTTTGTATTCATTGTTCTTGCAGTAAATCAAAAGAAAGAAATGGGATGCTTGGAAGAGTTAATATAAATTATTTTAACAATGAAATAAAAATTCAGATAGCAGCTCTGAAAGAGGGAGAGTTTACCAAACCAATTCCTTACGGCGGGCATTATGTAATTTATAAAAGACTGATACAAAATAATTAATAAATACTCTGGCTTAATTAATTTATCAGTGTATGTTATAAAAGATCATCATTGAGATATATAAAACTCCCATACACCGAAAGGGCAGGGGATATATGGTTTATTCATTACTGCATAAAAATTATATTGGATAATTGAATCATCAAAATCAGATAAGAGTAAAACAAAAACAGGGGCTAATGTTTTTCTGAATGGATGGGAAACAGACTGCGATTCTCCGCAATCTGTTATTGAAGGTCTGTACCACGCTCCGGTAATATTATATCCTTTAGCATATAGCATATTAAGAAAACGATCAATTTTATCTTCGTTAATGTTCTTCAAATCAAATCTGAACAGGTAATATTCACCTTCATCAGGCAGCCAATCATTATCAAACGTATCAACTACTGCATAATTAAAATTTACTATTCTGTCTTTATCAGCAATTGCACTTTGAATGGAATGTTTTTGCAGAGAAATCTGTGTGTAACAGCTTTGTAATGTTAAGCAGCTGAATAATATTATTATCGGAAAGTATAATCTAAAAGATTTATAAGGCATTTTGTTAAGCATCTTGAATGTTACCCTTGTAACTTAATTTATCCAAAAGTTAAATTCAATTAACTAATGAATGTTTAGGTTAGGGTTTGTTAAGATGCTTTTTTCCAATCAACAACAGCGAAATTGCAATTCCGGCAGCAACTAAGTTTATTACACTGCTATTGCTTATAAACTTATTAAGAATAAAATAATCTTGTATTAAAGAATAAATAATATAGGTCAATAAAAGCAGCACTCCATAAAAAATATAGTTTCTGTCCTGTTCGAATAACGCAATAGCCACAATAACAGAAGCAGCACTTAAGGCAATACAAGTTATAATTAGCAGAATCAGGATTATAAAGCTATAATTAATATCAATCAGAATTTCAGAGCTGTTTATCATAGCAATCAAACCACCAATACCTCTAATTAAACCAAACATAAATATGATTAATGAAGCTGAGCATAAGTAACGGCATTTCTTTTTTATATTCATAGCGTCTCTTAATTAGGTTTAATATTTATAAAATAGTTTCCGGTTGTATAAAAAATTTATACAACCGTATTGTTTTTAAATTTTTCCGGTTTGTTAGCCTCCAAACAAACCGGATAGATGTATTATAAGTAATCTTATATTTACATCTGAATATTTTCCGGTAATTTAAAATTACCGGATATCAGTACAGGGTGATTATCAAACCAAACCCTTCCACCAGTAGGGTGTGGGAGTTTATAATTCCTGCAAATTAGTGAAATAGTCAAGATCAGTTGAGTTAGAATCAGTAATAATTGATTTTCCATTTTTGGTTATCAAAGCAACAATTGAACCTTTCTTCCACTCTCCTGTTTTTTCTTTAATAATAGTGTAAAAAGTTTTTCCATCATACATTGCATTGATTACTTCTTCTTTCGTCCATGTATAACCGGCACCAATTTCTGCTCCCTGATCATGATGTACTTTTAAGTAAGCGATAGAATTTTTCAGCACTTCGTTTTCGTACCTGATTGCAGAGATAAGGAAATCTGCCCATTTAGACATCTTAAATCCAGCTTGTAAGTTGTAATCGACTTTAAACATTTTAACTCCACTCTTGTATTAATGAATTATTATTCAGTTTTTTCAGACTACGTTAAGTAGTCAAATTTATTTGTTTATTCAGAAGTGATTGTATCAACTTTTATTTATCAATAATCACATCTGCTGTAACGGATTAAAAAAATTATTAAAGAACCTGTGTAATTCTAAAAGGATGTCAAGAGAAAAGCATTAGTACATGTACTAATGATTTTATAGTGAAAAGTGCGATTTCGGGCAGTTTTGTTCCCGAAAATTGGAGATAATTTTACGAATTTGATTTTCGTAGAGTATTTGAAACTAAAAATCCAAAAAAAATCCTGAATAAATTTTAGGTTGATTGAACAACTTTATAATTCATTTTTGGATTATTCTCACTGAACAATGAAAAGAAAACAGCCAACAATAACTGAAATGCCAGATTGGTATAAAACAATACTAATGCCTGATAATCGCCATTTAAATATATCAATAGACTTGCGACAGATGTAATCATATAAAATGCGAGTACAAATCGAACAATATTAATTTTTTGATTATAGTGAAGGTCTATAATAATTCTATATATTGCTCTGAGTGCTATTAAGATATGAATGATGAGGAGAATAATATTTAAGTTGCTGATAAAATAAATCAAGGAATATGCAAGAATAAAGATAAAGATCTCTGTTTTACTAATCCTGAATGGTTTTGTGCGGTCTATGTTTATTGTATAAAATAAGATTGGTGCAAATATAACTGCTATCAACTCATTCTCAATAGGCAGTATTGTAATAGCCAGAGATGTAAGTGGGTCGCATATACCAAGAAAAAGAAAAAAATAAAAAAGATTAGTTTTATATTGTCTGAATATTGGTAGTATCCAGACGACCATAGAGACATATAAAATTACTAAAGCTAATTTCATGTTTTAATCTGGACAATTAGGTGGACACTTATTCCCAGTTTCAAGGGTTTTATTTTCTGTTGATAATGATAATACTTCTTTGCGTTGTTCTATATTAACCGATTCAGATTCATCAGTGATTTGTTTATTCAATTTGCTGTCTGCTAATAGTTCTCTTACCTTCTCTGTACCGTAAACAGTAAATACATCAGAATCATTATAATCTGCTTTTTCTGGAAATATCAGGTTACGATTATTGTCAAGAATAATAATTTGTTGATTTATTAATCCGAACATAATTGTAGTACTAGTTTTGTCCAACAAATTAGCAAGATGATTCGAATTCATTTCAACTGAATAGATTACACTTCCAAAGAGTTCATTTGCTTCATCAGTCGTATAAAATTTTCCTATTTTTGATCCTGGAGTACAACTGAAAAATAAAAACATCAGAGAGGCAAGAGTGATTAAATAATAATTTTTATTCATTGTATCACCTTTCATAAGTTATATTGAAATTACTAATAATATTCAGCAATGATTTTCTTAACACGTTTAGCTCAATTACAAAAGATTCTAACTGTATCATATTGTTTTTTCACTATTTCTTTTTGAAAAATACAATATACCATATTTTATAAGTTCTATTTGAGTTTTGATATCAAATTTTCTTAATAAATTAGATCGATAATAATCAATCGTCTTTTTACTTAACAACATTTTGTCCGCCATTTCTTTACTTGTATTTCCCTCGATTATCATTTGAAGTATTTGTTCTTCTCTAAAGTTCAGATCAATTAAATGTTTTGCCTCTTCATTAAATTTTTTCTCAAAATTCTGAAATAACAAACTGAGGGAAGCATCGTTCCAGTTTTTACCAAAATATTTTTCACCATTACTTACTTTTGATATTGCATACACTAACTCCTCATCCAATATGTTTTTATTAACTAAACCCATTCCGCCTGATTTAAGTACATGGTAAACATATTCTTCAGTATCATACATAGAAAGAAACAATGCTTTGGCATTTCTATCCCGTTTAAGAATCTCCTCCACAGCCTGTATCCCGGTAAGCTCAGGCATAGCAATATCAGTAAGTATAATATCAGGGCAATATTTAAAATATTTTTCCATTAGGTCTTTTCCGTTTTCAGCTTCAGCAATAACTTCATATTCTTTATGTTCTTCCAAAAGCTTAATTATACCCTGTCTGAAAAGGGTATGATCATCTGCTACTAATAATTTAATGGTTTCAGTTCTCATTTGCTGTCAATACCTCAATTGGAAATGCTGCTATAATTATTGTTCCGCTGTTATTAGAAGAATCAACTTGAAAACTGCCTTTAAGTTTTTCTACACTTTCCTGCATATTCATCATTCCAAGACCATCGGAAATATATTTTTCATTCAGCAGTTTTTTTGGTTTAAATCCTATTCCATCATCAGAAATAAACAAGACAAGTGCAGTCTCTTCAAAAAATAAATTAATCGTAAATGATGTGGCTTTCGCATGTCTTATCATATTATTTAGTGATTCCTGAATAACTCTGAAAACACAAATCTCGATATCTTTAGGCAAATGTAATGGCTGTTCGGGAAATTGCAGTTGATACTTGTATTTTCCTTCTCGTGCAACATTATTACACATTGATCTTACAACAGTTTCTAAACCGAGTTCTTCAATATTCAAAGGTTTTAAATTATGAGCAAGTTCTCTTACATCCTTTAATGTAGAATCAAGAATATTAATTGTTCTGTAATATTCTTCTTCAACTAACCCGGAATTAAGAAATTTTTTATAGTTGTTAACATTAAGTTTTATCAGTAATAAATTCTGAGCTATTGAATCGTGTAAAATTCTTGAAAGCCGGTTTCTTTCTTCTTCGATAACTTTTTGTAAATGTGCAGAAGAGTTTCTCAAAAGATTCTGGTAGTTAGTCATTTGCCTGTCATATTCCTTCTGCTCAGTTGTATCCCAAAAATAAAGTTGTGCCATTCCAAGAAAAGATATTCCGTGAAAATTAACATCATAATATCTGTCGTTTATTTCCATAGGAAGAATAAAGGATTTATCATTATTTATAATATCTGCTATCTGCAGATCAATTCCGGAAATAATTGAACTAATATAGCTCTCGTTTATCCTAAGATAGTTAAATCTGTTTTTAGCAGATTCATTCAGATTAATAATCAAACCATCCTGAGCAATCCTGATAATCGGATTTGGATCAAGTTCTGAAAACATAGAAAGAATTTTTTCAGTTGTTATCTCAAATTGCTTTTTATCCTTTTTATGCTTTTTTATCATTGGGATATATATGTTCTTATAAGAAATATAAATGAGGGCGAGAATAAGAATAAAAATAAGTATAGATATAAAAACCGGATTGTAAGAACTCGGGAATGATTTTATATAATCATCAAACTCAGAAGAATTTTGGATTAGTAATAACAAAATATTTTTCTTTATTATTAAATCAATAATTGAGCTAATACTAAATACATTTTATAACATAATATTTCAACTGTTCATATTTTTAAATTTACCTGCTGTTCAATCCAGTTACAAAATTTTGCTTCAAATTTAAGTTCTATTAAAAGATTATTCTAACGTGAGAAATATTTTTAATCTTTTTCTTGACTTTCGGTAAAATTTTCCATTATTTTGGGGTGTAGTGGGGAAAAATGTGGAAGATTAATTAAAAAGGAAATGTTTAGAGGTCAATTTACATATTCAATGGACTCTAAGGGCAGGATAGCAATTCCTGCTAAACTTAGAAAACACATATCTGTGGAAGCAAATGAAACATTTGTGATGACCAGAGGTCTGTCTAATTGTATCGATTTGTATCCTTTGGACGAATGGGTAAAAATAGAACAGGCGCTGCTAAATCTTAATTCATTTCAGCCAGATGATGCGAGATTTATCAGAATGTTCGTTCAGTTCGCTTCAGAAGATGTAATGGATGTTCAATCGAGAATAATGATTCCACCCGCGCTTATTAGTTATGCAGCAATTGAGAAAGAAGTTTTGATTCTAGGTGCTTTGAAAAAAATTGAAGTTTGGAATCCAAAAATTTATGATGATTATCTGAGTCAATCGCCGCAAACTTATGAACAGATTGCTGCTAAAGTTATGGCAAGCAAATGATTGAGCATCATATTCCTGTGATGCTTAATGAAAGTCTGGATCTTTTAATAACTGATCAATCAGGTGTTTACTTTGATGCAACACTTGGTTTTGGAGGACACACAACTGAAATGCTCAAACGGCTGACTAATACTGGGAGAATTGTAGCAGCCGATGTTGATACAGATGCGTTTGAATATTCACAGAAAAAATTTTTAAAAGAAGATAGAGTTAGTATTTATAATTATAATTATTCATTTATTGATGTGATTGCAAAAATAGAATCATTAAAATATTTCGATGGTGTGCTTGCTGATCTTGGTGTTTCATCATTTCAACTTGATAATCCTGAATCCGGATTTACTTTTCGTACCGAAGCGCCTTTGGATTTACGAATGGATAAAACAAAAGAAGTTTCAGCAGCAGATGTAATTAATAGTTATGATGAAGAAGACCTTGCTGATATTTTTTTTAATTACGGCGAAGAGAAAAATTCAAGAAAAATAGCAAGAAGTATTGTTCAGAAAAGACTAATTAAGAAAATTGAAACCACAAAAGATATTTCTGAAATAATAAGTGAACTCGTTCCCGAAAACTATTTAAGAAAGACTTTAACAAGAATATTTCAGGCTTTAAGAATATGTGTCAATGATGAACTCGAAAACCTAAAGCTGTTTCTGGAGAACTCGGTTAAGGTGTTAAAAAAAGGAGGGAGAATTGTTGTTATCAGTTATCATTCTCTTGAGGATAGAATTGTTAAAGATTTTTTTAAAAGCAATACAGTGGTAAACCTTAGTCCAAAAGAAGACCCCCTTGGGTTGATAAAAAAAGAAACCAGTTTAAAACTGATAAATAAAAAACCAATCGTTCCTTCTGAAAGTGAGATCAGAGGTAACTATCGCGCCAGAAGTGCCAAATTAAGAGCAGCGGAAAGATTATGAAGAAAAGTTCTAAACCTACATTGCTGCTTGTGCTTAGTTTACTTTTAATAGTAACTGTTTTTGCACTTTTAAATGTTGGAGTAAAACTTAAATATGAACAGAAACTGCTGTTAAAAGATAAAGCTGAAAAAACTATCAAAGCTGAAAATCAGAAAAGAATCAAACTTACAGCGGAGTATCAAACAGTTACCGCCGAGGAAAGAATTGTTAACACTGCAAAATCTGAACTTGGAATGATCAGGAATGCAGGTAATACAGTTATAATTAATGTCGATAGAAAAAAACTTGAAGAAAACCAGGAAACTTTAGCTCAAAAGTATGAACAATAATCGTGCTCTATTTGTAATACTTGTTTTACTGATCATCTTTATTACCCTGGTGGTCAGGTTGGTAAACATCCAGATTCTTAAATCTGAAGAGTACGCTTATAATGCTCAAAAGCAGCAGACCAAATTAGAAACTATTCAGGCTGAAAGCGGATTGATCTATGACAGAAATAATATTCTGTTAGTATATAATCGAACCGATATCTCCTTTTATGCTGATTTGCGGATGTTGAAACAAAAAGATAAAAATGAAATTGCCCGATTGTTTGCCAGAAAGTTTAATAAAAATGTTAATTACTATCTGAACTTGTTAAAAGGGAATAGCAAAACTGTTTCTATTGAAAAGAAAGTACAATCTGAATTTGCTGAATCATTAAAGAAAATAAAAAAAGATGGATTTTTTTTCCGAGAAGAACCTTCAAGAGTAAATCATTATAATAATCTTGCATCTCATATACTGGGATATGTTAGCAATGATGGCAAGTATGTAATGGGTATTTCCGAATACTTTAAGGAAGATCTTAAAGGAGTTGATGGTTCAAGAATGGTGCAAAGAGATGCACTTGGTCGTATTGTAACTGTTGTTGATGAAAGTATTACACCAGCGGTATCGGGTGATCATTTTTATCTTACAATTGATAAGAATTATCAGCAGATACTTGAGGATGAAGTTAGAAAAGGAATTAAAGATTATTCCGCTGTTTCCGGTACAGCAATAATGATGAATCCAAATACCGGTGAAATACTTGCACTTACTAATATTGAAGATTATGACCCGAATGAATATTGGAAAGCTAATGACTTTCAGAGAAGAAACAGAGCAATAACAGATACTTATGAACCCGGCTCTACATTTAAATCTTTCACCTTAGCTTCATTGATCGATCAAAATCTTTGCAGACTGGATGAAACACTTAATCTTGAAAATGGCAAGTACAGATTAAATAATGTAAACATAAGAGATACACATCCGTTTAATAAACTTAGTGTTGCAGGAATATTTGAGCAGTCCAGCAATATTGGATTTGCTAAACTTGTTCAGAGAATTGATAATGAAAAATTCTTTAAGTATTTGCGCGGCTTTGGATTTGGAAACACAACTTCCATTACTTTACCGGGTGAAACATCCGGAAGACTCCGTAAACCAAATGAATGGTCAAAAGTATCTAAAACATATCTTTCATTTGGTTATGAGGTTTCTGTTACTCCCGTTCAAATGGCAGCTGCATATTGTGCTCTTATAAACGGCGGTGTTTTGTATGAACCTCAATTGGTTCAAAGACAAATAAATGCAAATGGAGATTTAATTAAAGAGTTTGAACCAAAAGAAATCAGAAGAGTTATTTCGGAAAAAACATCTGAAATAATAAAAAATCTTTTAGGTGATGTGGTTAATAATGGTACCGGTAAAAAGGCAAAATCTGATTTTATTACAATTGGCGGTAAAACCGGCACGTCACAAAAGCTTGTTGATGGAGCTTATTCAAAGCAATATTATAACTCCTCGTTTATCGGATTTTTTCCTGTTGAGGATCCACAGGTAGTCTGTCTGATACTAATTAATTCTCCTGATCAGGGGAAATACGGTGGTTTGGTAGCCGCACCAATATTTAAAAATGTAGCTGAGAGAATTGTTCAAACAGATAACGACAAATTTCAGCAATATCTAAATCCAAATACTTCATTAAGACCAAAATTTGTAGAAGAGAAGCAGGATGATTTCAAGAAGCTCGAATCAAAAATCAAATCAAGAAATGTTAAAGAAGTAAAATTATCTTCAATTAATAAAATGCCTGATCTCATCAATTGCCAGATTAATGATGCAATCAGCGTGCTTACAAAGCTGGGCATTAAGTATAAAATTATTGGATCAGGTATAGTTGTTTCCCAAAGCATTACTGCAAATAAAAAATTAAATGGAGATGAAACTTGTCTTCTGGAATGTTCTGAATATTCTGTTAAAAGGGCATTGAATTACTAATGGAATTAACTCAGTTGATAAATAGTGTAAGTTCAATACAGATTACGGGAAATATCCAGCGTAAAGATGTTGCTGATATTGTTTATGATTCAAGAAAGGTACAAAAGAATTCTGTATTTGTTGCTGTTAAAGGATTTAATAATGACGGACACAGATTCTTACAGGAAGCGATAGCCAAAGGTGCGATTGCAGTTGTTGTGGAAGATAATGAAGCACTACCGGATGATTTAATTACTCATTCGCAGATTGCTAAAATACTTGTTAAAGACAGCAGGAAAGCATTAGCTGAATTATCAAAAGGATTCTATAAAAATCCTACAAGCACATTAAAATTGATAGGGATAACAGGTACAAATGGAAAAACTACATCTGCCTTTATTTTAAAAAACATATTTCAAAGTAATGGATATAAAAGCGGACTGATAGGAACGATTGCAAATTATATCGGTACTGAAAAAGTTGATGCAAAGTTAACAACACCGGAATCAAATGATCTTAACAAAATGTTTTACGAAATGATTCAATCCGGTTGTGAGTTTGCGGTAATGGAAGTTTCGTCTCATTCATTGATATTAAACAGAGTATATGGCTTAGATTTTAAAACAGCAATTTTTTCAAATATAACCTCCGACCATCTGGATTTTCATAAATCGTTTGATGATTACCTTAAGGCAAAGAAAATTTTGTTTGACAACTTAAATAACAGCTCATTTGCAATCATTAATAAAGATGATAAAAACTCAGAGCAGATAGTAAAAGATTCCAAAGCAGAGGTTTTTACTTACGGAATAAGTGATGGATCAGATTATAAAATAAAAAATATAATCTATGATTTAACAGGAACCGATTTTACAATCACTTATAAAAAAACGGATTATAAAATTCACACTTCATTAATTGGAGTTTTTAATGCCTATAATGCAGCATCCGCATTTGCAGCAGCTCATTGCTTGGGGTTTAGTACAGAAAAAATAGTAAAAGGTATTGAATCAACTCCCCAGGTACCCGGAAGATTTGAAGTTTTGGGTAAGGGAATGAAAAAAATTATTGTTGATTATTCACACACTGCAGATAGTCTTGAAAAAGCATTGCAAGCTATAAGGGAAATAGTGAAGGATAAAAAACAAGTAGTAACAGTTTTTGGATGCGGCGGTGATAGAGATAAAACCAAGCGGGCTGTTATGGGAAAAATAGCAAGTGAGCTTAGTGATAAAGTTTTTGTTACATCTGATAATCCAAGAACTGAAAACCCTCTTTCAATTATTGATGATATTAAAAAAGGAATTTCCAAGAATAATTTTGAGCTTGAAGAAAACAGGGAAGAAGCAATTAAAAAAGCTATTCAGAGCTCTAATGATAGTGCAGTGGTTTTAATTGCCGGTAAAGGTCACGAAAGTTATCAGGAGATAAACGGAGTCAGAAATCATTTTTCTGATCAGGAAGTTGCATTAAAGTACTTAGTTTGATGAAAAGAACACATTTGAACATAGAGGATATTTTTAACATTCCCACAGCAGTGATATACAATCCTGATGCGTTTAAATCTATCTATCATGTTTCTATTGATTCAAGGGTTATTAAGAAAAATACTCTTTTTATTGCTGTTAAAGGTGAAAGATTCGATGGACATGATTTTATAAATGAAGCCGTAAAAAAAGGTGCAGTTGCTGTAATAGTAAATGAAAAGAATTTTAAGAACTTAAGTGAGATTGATATTCCGGTTATAACCGTTAAAGATACAACAAAAGCTTTAGGTGATGCTGCAAAAATCTGGCGATCGAAATTAAATGCTAAAATAATCGGAATAACAGGAAGTGCCGGTAAAACAACTACAAAAGAAATTCTTGCTGTTTTGTTTTCTGAAAAATTTAAAGTGAACAAAACAATTGCAAATAATAATAATCACATTGGGGTGCCGCTTACAATACTGAGCACTAACGAAAAACATAATATCCTTGTTGCTGAATTAGGAACAAATCATTTTGGTGAAATTCCTTATACAGCCCGGATTTTAAGTCCTGACTTTGCGCTAATTACTAACATAGGTGATTCTCATCTGGAATATTTTAAAAATCGAAAAGGAGTGCTAAAAGAGAAATCAGCATTGTTTAATGAGGCAATAAAACGTAACGGAAAAATTTTTATAAACAATGATGATAAATTACTTAAAGAGATTGGAAAGAAAATAAAAAATAAAATAACATTTGCATTGAATGAGTCTGCCGATTACAAAGCAAAGATTATCGGATATGATAAATTGGCAATGCCGCACATTGTAATAAAAAATAAGAAAAAATTATTTGATGCAGTTTTACCTGTCATAGGTGAGACAAATGTATTGAACTTTACTTCTGCATATTCTGTTGCTTCTGAACTTGGGTTAAATGATTTGCAGATAAAAAAGGCATTAAAGAAGGTAAAGACTTATAGTAAGAGATTAGAAATTAAAAATTATAAAAATTTTACTTTGATTAACGATACATATAATGCAAATCCTGATTCGATGAAGTCTTCATTTGACGTGTTAAATAAGATTCAATCACGTAAAAGAAAAATTGCAGTAATCGGCGATATGTTTGAACTTGGGAGTGAATCAAAAGCCAAGCATTTGAATCTTGCAGAATTAATTAATAAATCTAAAACTGATGAAATTTATTCGATTGGCAAAATGATGAAACTGATGGATAAGAAACTTAATGGTAAAACTAAATATCATCAGCATTTTACAGATCGGGAATCCTTAAAAAATGTTTTAGATAAAATAGATATTTCAAATTCGGCAATTTTAATTAAAGGCTCGCGCGGAATGAAGATGGAAGAATTTGTTTCAGTAATTGAAGCCAGGGAAAAATAATGCTCTACTATTTATTTGAATACATAAACAAAACTTTTGATCCTCCTGGATTTGATATTTTCAGATTCTTAACCTTTAGATCTGCTCTTGCAGCAATAACCGGATTGTTTCTGGCGTTTTATTTAGGACCAAAAATAATAAAAAAATTACAAGCTCATCAGATTGGTGAAGCTAAAAAAGCTGATGGTCCGAACTTTCACTGGTCAAAAGTCGGGACCCCTACTATGGGCGGAGTGATAATTATATTATCGGTGGTTATACCGGTATTACTGTGGGGTGATCTTAAAAGCATCTATATAATTTTAATTCTTGTGGGAACTATCTGGCTAAGCCTGGTAGGTTTTTTAGATGATTACTTAAAAGTAATTAAGAAACTGCCGAATGGACTAATCGCACGTTATAAGTTATTAGGGCAGGTTTTTATTGGATTGATTGTTGGTTCAGTAATTTATTTTTCACCTGAGTTTAATGGATTTAGTACTTTAACAACAGTGCCGTTTCTAAAAAATGTTAATCTTGATTTTTCATATCTGTACATTCCATTGGTTGTGTTTATAATAACTGCAACTTCCAACGCAGTAAACCTGACAGACGGATTAGATGGTTTGGCAACAGGAGTAATTGTAATTATAATGATTGCATTAGCTTTACTTTCCTACTTCAGCGGAAACTTAATCTTTGCAAACTATCTGAATATTATTTATTTGCCGGGCTCAGGTGAATTAACAATTTTTATTGCTGCACTTGTTGGTGCAGGTTTGGGATTTCTTTGGTTCAACTCATATCCGGCACAAGTATTTATGGGTGATACAGGCTCGCTTGCATTAGGAGGCGCATTTGGAATTATTGCAGTGCTGATTAGGAAGGAATTGTTTATTCCTATTCTTGGCGGAATCTTTTTTATGGAAACTCTTTCAGTGATTATTCAAAGACTTTACTTTAAATACACAAAGAAAAAATACGGGCAGGGCAAAAGAATATTTAAAATGGCTCCGCTTCATCATCACTTCGAGATGGTTGGATGGGCTGAACCAAAAATAGTTGTTCGTGCTTATATAATTGAAATAATTCTTGCAATAATAACTTTAGCTTCATTTAAGATCAGATAAGATGACAGAGATCAGAAATAAAAAAATATCAATTATTGGCGCTGTGAGAAGCGGAATTGGCGCTGCAAAGTTAGCTAAACAACTTGGTGCTGTTCCATTTGTAAGTGATTCTGGTTCGGAAAATAAATTAAAATCATCTATAGAGGTTTTAAAAACTGAGGGAATTGATTTTGAAATTGAAAAACATTCGGATAAAGTTTTTAACTGTGATCTGATGATAGTTAGTCCGGGTGTTCCTTCTGATTCAGAAGTTATTAAAAAAGCCAAGGCAAGAAATCTAAAAATTATAAGTGAACTTGAATTTGCCTCATCATTTTGCAGAGGAAATATAATAGGTATAACCGGAACAAACGGCAAAACAACAACAACAAGCTTATGCGGTTATCTTTTTAATGAATGTGGAAAGAAGACTTATACAGCAGGTAATATCGGGTTAGCTTTTTCAGAAGTGGCAGATAAAGTTAAAGAACGTGAGTTTGTTTCATTGGAGATATCAAGTTTTCAGCTTGATCTGATAGAAAACTTTAAACCGAAAGCCGCAATGATTCTGAATATTACTCCGGATCATTTAAATAGATATGAAAATAGCATTGAGAAATATGCACAATCTAAATTAAGAATATTTAAAAATCAGGACGAAGATGATTTCCTGATCTTAAACAAAGACAGTGATCTGTTAAATCAGTATTTCACAAAAGCTAAAAGTAGGATTTTCTTTTTCTCAACTAAGAAAAAAGTTACTAACGGATGTTATCTCGAAAAAGACGAAGTAAGATTTATTAAAAATGATGCAGTTGAGTTTAGCTGCAATGTCTCAGATATAAATATAAAGGGTGAGCATAACATACAAAATGCAATGGCAGTTATCATCGCAGCTAAAATATTTGGACTTGATAATGAAAATATTTTAAAAGCGTTAAAATCGTTTAAAGGTGTTGAGCACAGATTAGAATTAGTAAGAGAAATTGCAGGTATTAGATTTATAAATGATTCTAAAGCTACTAATGTTGATTCGGTTGTAGTTGCATTAAAAAGTTTTGATGAACCAATATTTTTAATTCTTGGCGGGCAGGATAAAGGTAATGATTATTCAATGATTGAAAATCTTGTTCTCCAAAAAGTAAAAAAAATATATGCTATAGGTTCATCAGCAGAAAAAGTTTTTAATTATTTTCATCGCAAAGTTAAAACAGAGATAAAAAAAGATTTTAACGAAGTTGTTAATGCATCACTTAGCGAGGCACGAAAAGGAGATGTTGTATTACTTTCCCCCGCTTGTGCAAGTTTTGATATGTTTGACAATTATGAACACCGCGGAAAAGTTTTTAAGGAAATTGTAAATAGCAAATGAAAAAATTAGCTGTAATAATATTTTTCGCAACTCTTTGTCTTATCCTGATCGGGTTGATAATTGTTATGAGCGCAAGCAGTACTTATAGTGCAACCAGATTTAACAGCGCATTTTATTTATTCAACCAGCATCTGTATAAAGTTGTTTTTGGTTTTGCAATGTTGATTATATTTTGTTTTGTCCCATACGAATGGTACAGGAAAATAAGTAAGCCGGCAATTTTAGTAACAGCATTGCTTCTTTTGATAACGCTCTTTATTGCTCCTCAGGTAAAAGGTTCCGGGCGCTGGCTGAATCTTGGGTTTACAACAATTCAACCTGCTGATATTGCAAAGCTAGTACTTATAATTCATTTGGCGTTTTTACTTGAGAAAAAGAGAGAATATGTAACGGAATTGAAGAATGGTTTCATGACTTTGCTTAGCTGGGTGTTGATTATCGTTGCACTTATATTTTTTCAACCAAATGTAAGTACTGCAATATTAATTACAGTTGTGTCATTAACTATGATATTTGTAGGAGGCGCAAGGATAAAACATGTTTTGATTTCTTCTCTTGTGTTGATATGCAGTGCCGGTACTTTGATGATGATATTTCCACATTCTAGAAAAAGAATTTTAAGTTTTATTTATTCGTTTGGAGAAAACGGACAATTAGCACATCAGGTTAAGCAAGGTATTATAAGCCTTGGCAGTGGTGGATTATTTGGTATCGGAATTGGCGGAAGCAGACAAAGTAATCTCTTTTTACCTGAATCTTATGGCGATTTTATTCTCGCAATTCTTGGTGAAGAAACAGGATTTGTTGGTGTAGTTATAGTCTTGTTTTTATATCTGACATTATTTACTGCGGGTATTTTAGTTGCTAAGAAAACAAAAGACAGGTTTGGTCAGATGCTTGCATTCGGAATATCTTTTTCAATAATTATTTATGCCTTTGCTAATACGGCAGTTGCTACCGGAGTAGTACCAACAACCGGATTTTCACTGCCATTTATAAGTTATGGCGGTACTTCGGTAGTTTTTCTGTGTATCTCAATTGGCATTTTGATTAACATAGCTATTAACAATTATTCGCTTGAAAAAAGTAAACTCAAATCAACTGAAACTAATTCCTATAACAAGACAACTTTAGCAGTTGAGGAAATCAGATTATGAAAAAAGTAACTCCATATAGATTTTTATTTGCTGGAGGAGGTACTGGCGGGCATTTATATCCTGCAATTGCTGTTGCAAATGAGATAAAGAAAATTAAACCGGAATCGGAAATAATTTTTGTAGGAACAAAATCAAGAATTGAAGGAAAAGTTGTTCCAAAATTAGGTTATGGTTTTAAATCAATTTGGATAAAAGGATTTGCAAGAAAATTTAATTTTGAGAATTTGTTATTCCCGCTAAAACTTTTTGTCTCGCTGATTCAGTCGGTAGTTATTTCTTTCAGATTTAAACCAAAGGTTGCAATCGGTTCCGGCGGTTACGTTGCTGGTCCTGCTATTTGGGGAGCATCAGTGCATTTGGTGCTAAAATTATTTTAATGGAATCAAATAGTTATCCCGGAATTACAACAAGATTATTGGAAAGATATGCTGATGAGCTGCACGTTGCTTTTGAAGATTCAAAAAAATATTTGAGGAGACCTGAGAAAGTTAAAGTAACCGGTAATCCTGTAAGAACAGAGCTAGGTTCAACCAAAAAAGAAGAGGCAAAAAAATATTTTGGACTGGATGAAGAAAAGAAAACTATTCTTGTTCTTGGGGGAAGTTTAGGCGCTGCATCTATTAATGAAGCGATTGCTGATTGCATTGAAGAGCTGGAAAAAAAATCATTACAAATAATTTGGCAGACAGGAAAGAATTATTATCATAACTATAAAAATATTAACTTTAGTTCCGTGAAAATTCTGGATTTTATTGAAGACATGGATAAAGCTTACTCAGCTTGCGATGTTTTGGTTGCCAGGGCAGGCGCAACAACAATAGCTGAATTAACAGTGCTTGGTATTGCTTCAATATTAATCCCTTCGCCCCACGTCGCGGAGAATCACCAATATTATAATGCAAAATCTCTTGCTGATAATGATGCTGCTGTGCTCATTCAGGATTCTGATGTGAAAAAAGTTTTAATAAATAAGATTATTGAAATTGCTGGTGATGAAGAGAAGTTAAAAAGTTTAAGTGAAAATGCAAAAAAACTTTCTAAACCGGAAGCTGCAAACACAATTGCAAAGAGTGCAATTAATTATGCGTTAAGTGTATGACAGATGAACAATTAAAAAATAAAAGTAAGTTCAAATACAATATGTCGTTTTACTATCAATCAACAATAATTTATTTCATTGTATTTATTGTCTATTCGTTGATAAGAGGACAGTTTGTAGAAAGTTCTTATACATTAATTATGCATGATCCAATAATTTATTTGCTTGCTTTTATTGTTGTCGTTGCAATGATTGCTTTATTATTCAACATTTATAGAAACAGGTTTATTGAATTTAGTAATGAAGGTTTAATTTTTAGCGATCGGTTTGGTTCTAAGCTTATTAATAAAAATGATATTTATATTATTAAAATCGGTAAAGAAAGAAGATATGATAAATCTAATCCATTAAAACTTATAAGGATTAAAATTAAATCAAGGATAAGACCAATAATTATAAGACCAAGTGATTATGAAAATGAAAATGAATTAGTTAAAAGATTTCATCAACTTAAAACTGAAATTGAAAAACCATAAATGTTTAAGAATATTAAAAAAGTTCACTTCGTCGGAATAGGCGGTATAGGAATGAGCGGAATTGCAGAGATTCTGTTCAGTCAGGGTTTTATAATTTCAGGCTCCGATAAATCTTTAAGTGAAGTTACAGATAGATTGCAGAAAATTGGAATAACAGTTTATGAAGGACATTCACCGGAAAACCTGAAAGATGCTGATGTATTGGTTTATTCTTCTGCTGTTTCAATGGATAATCCGGAAATTAAAGCAGCAATTGCAAAAAAAATTCCTATAATAAAAAGATCTGAAATGCTTGCAGAGACAATGAGAATGAAATATGGAATCGGTATTGCTGGAACGCATGGTAAAACTACTACAACTTCAATGGTAGGTTTAACATTAACCGAAGGCGGTATTGATCCTACAATTATTGTAGGAGGAAAGCTTAGCAGCCTGGGCGGAACTAATGCAAGATTAGGGAACGGAGAGTTTATTGTGGTTGAAGCTGATGAATTTGACAGAACATTTTTAAAGCTTACTCCAACTATTGCCGCAATTACAACTTTGGAAACTGAGCATCTTGATACTTATAAGGATCTGGATGATATAAAAGGAGCTTTTACTGAGTTTGCAAACAAGGTTCCGTTTTACGGATTTGTTACTCTTTGTATAGATGAACCAGCACTTAAAGAAATAATGCCGCGGATCAACAAGAAAATTATTACTTATGGATTAAGTGCCGAAGCGGATGTAAGAGCTGTTAATATAACTCATAACGGGTTTACAAGTTCATTCAAAGTAGAATATTCTGGAAAAGAACTCGGCGAAATAACATTAAAAATTCCGGGTGACCATAATATTAAAAATTCTCTTGTAGCCGTTGTAATTGCAGTTGAACTTGGAGTTGATTTTAAAATTATTAAATCGGCACTTGAATCATTCTCAGGTGTTTTCAGAAGATTTGAAGTTAAATATAATAGAGAGATTTTGGTTATTGATGATTACGCAC
Source organism: Ignavibacteriota bacterium (assembly GCA_013285425.1). Lineage (GTDB taxonomy): Bacteria > Bacteroidota > Ignavibacteria > Ignavibacteriales > Ignavibacteriaceae > IGN3. The sequence continues at coordinate 2,245,492 of CP053447.1, read as the reverse complement.
ATCATCCGACTGAAACAGAAGCAACATTAAAAGCTGTCAGAGATGGATGGAACAGAAGATTGATAGTTGTTTTTCAGCCGCATCTTTATTCACGTACAAAAGATTTTTATCAGGAGTTTGGTAAAGCGTTTCTTAATTCAGATGTTTTTATTTGTACAGATATTTATCCGGCAAGAGAATTACCGTTAGAAGGAATTACAGGTGATTTAATCGCATCGACAGCAAAGAAGTTAGGTCATAAGAACGTTAATTATGTTGCTGATAAAAAAGAGATACCGGAATTTTTGAATAAAATAAAAAAAGATGGTGATATAATTATTACAATGGGCGCCGGTGATATCTGGAAATACGGAGATCAGTTTGTAACAATGCTTAATTAGGTTTTATGAAAAAAGATTTTGGAAAATTATTCAGTGTTATTCTTTTATCAGCAATTGTCGCGTTAACAGCTTATTTATCTCTTGTTACTTACAGTAAAAAAGGAAAAGAGGATATTAAAATGATAAACATTTTTGGAAATAAATTACTGAACAAAGATATATACATGCAGTTTGCTAATATTGATCAGTTATCAGTTTATGATAATATAAGTCTTAACATAATCAAGAAAAGAATTGAAGAGCATCCTTACATCGCAAAAGCTGAGGTAAAATCAGATGGGCGGGGTAATGTTGATGTAAGAATAAAAGAAAAAGATATTTATGCCATTCTGCTTACAAAAGCAGAACCGTTTTTTGTAACAAATGATTTTGAATTGTTAAGAATAATGCAGCATACAACTTATTCTGATATACCGGTCATAAGTAATTTCAGATTATCAGAGAAACCGGTTCCACAAAAATTATTTAAGACCGAAGATATTGTTGAGGCATTTAAGATAATTGATGCAGCCAAGATTACTGATACCAATTTAGCTAAAAGAATATCGGAAATAAATCTGAAAAACGGCGGTGATGTTGTGCTTACATTTTCAGGAGTTAATTATCCGGTAGTCTTTGGCAGAGGAAATGAATCGAAGAAGATGATTTATCTTAGTTTGGTCTGGGAAAGAATTAATAACTTAAAGGCTGCTTATCAGAATACTGAGTATATAGATTTAAGATTTAATAACGAAGCTTACATTGGAAGCAGAGAAAATACAGGATTGATTTAATGGAAAAAGATATTCTGGTTGGATTAGATCTTGGTACAACAAAAGTTTGTGCAGTAATTGCAAAAAAGGTTCCTGAACAAAACAGAATTGATGTACTTGGATTTGGTATTGCCCCTTCTGAAGGATTGCATAAAGGACTGGTAGCAAATATCGGCAAAACCGCAGAGGCAATTAAAACGGCTATGGATATTGCTGCCAACAGAGCTGGATTTGAAGTTACAACTGTAAATGTTGGAGTTGCCGGCGAACATATTACAAGTATCCGGCATAGAAATTATGTTACAATTAATCGTGAAGAAAAAGAAATTATAAAAGAAGATCTGGATAGATTAGAAGCTGATGTAAGAACAATTAGTATCCCGAGCGACAGGCAAATTCTTCACATTATTCCTGAGGAGTTTTCGATTGATCATCAGGGTGGAATTGAAGACCCGATTGGTATGTCAGGCTCAAGATTAGAAGCAAGTAATCATGTTGTGCTTGCATCTATTCCTGCAATGGAAAATATAAGAAAGTCAGTTGAACGCGCAGGGTTTCAGGTTCAGGATTATATTTTACAGCCAATAGCATCCAGCGCATCAGTGCTGGAAGAAAGTGAAAAAGATCTTGGGATTGCTTTGATAGATATTGGAGGAGGAACAACTGATATTGCTATCTATCATAAAAAAGCAATTAAACATACAAGAGTAATTGGTGTTGCCGGCAATCAGGTTACAAATGATATCCGTGAATCACTTGGCGTAATGACCGATGAAGCCGAAAGGTTAAAAAAAGAATATGGCTATGCAAGTGAGAGTGCAATTATAAAGGACGAAGATATTTTAATTAAAGGTGTTGGTGCAAGAGGAAATACTAAAATTCCTATCAGTTTACTAACACAAATTATTAGTTTAAGAATGAAGGAATTATTTACGCTTGTAGATAATGAATTACGCACAGCCGGATTTAAATCAAAGATCAAAGCCGGAATTGTACTTACGGGCGGCGGATCATTATTAAGAGGTGTAACAGAATTAGCAGAAGAAGTTTTTGGGCTGCCGACACGAATTGGCGTTCCGCAGGAGCTTGGAGCCGGATTATCAAATGAAATTGAAAGTCCTGAGTTTGCAACTGTCGCAGGATTGATAAGAGGAATACCAGGCGGCAAGTCAAGTGAATATAAAGGCTTGATTAAAAAACAGAAGGATAAATCGCAAGGGCGGTTTATCAAAGTAATTAAAAAAGTAAGAGATTTTTTTAACGAATTATAAAATCATATTTAGGAGGACCTATGTCGCGATTTGCAACCATCGATAAAGAAAAACCGATGTCAGCAGTTTTAAAAGTTGTTGGTGTTGGCGGTGGTGGCTGTAATGCCATCGATAGTATGATAACACGCGGATTAAATGGTGTTGAATACATTGCTGTAAACACAGATGCTCAGGTATTAAGAAGCAGTACGGCAAACTTAAAAGTGCAGGTAGGTAATTCAATTACCAGAGGCTTGGGCGCTGGTGCTGATCCTAACATCGGAAGAAAATCTGCAGAGGAAGATCGCGATCAAATTGCAGAAGTTTTATCCGGAAGTGATATGGTATTTATTACGGCAGGTATGGGCGGTGGAACCGGAACCGGTGCTGCTCCGGTGATTGCTTCAATTGCAAAAAGCATTGGCTCTCTTGTAGTAGGTATTGTTACTAAACCTTTCAAATGGGAAGGTAAAACAAGAATGATGAATGCTGAAAAGGGAATTCAGGAGTTGCGCCAGCATGTTGATAGCCTGATTGTAATTCCTAACGAAAGATTGTTAAGCATTCTTGATAAATCTTCAAATGTATTTGCTGCTTTCGATAAACCTAATGAAGTTCTTTATGAAGCAACACGCGGAATTGCCGATATAATTACTATCGAGGGTTTGATTAATGTTGATTTTGCTGATGTGCGTGCTGTTATGAATTCTAGCGGAGAAGCTTTGATGGGATGCGGAATTGCAAGCGGTGAAAATCGTGCGATAGAAGCTGCACAAAAAGCTATCTCAAGTCCGCTGCTTGAAGGAGTTAATATTAAAGGTGCAAAAAGTGTACTTGTTAATGTTACCGGATCAAGTAATATGACAATGCAGGAGGTTAATGAAGGTAATAATGTTATTTATGAAGCTGCTGGTGAAGAAGCTAACGTGATTTTCGGAATTGTTAAGAAGGAAGAAATGAACGATTACATTTCATACACTGTAATCGCAACAGGATTTGATAGTGCCAGACAATCAGGTTTTGGCAAAGCTTCAAATGGCAGAAAGGCTCCCACATTTGTTCCTGGTAAGGTTCAGAGTGGTTTTGTTGATCTGTTTAACAATAGTACTGTAGATCCAAATGTTGATACAACTAATCTTGATGTTCCTACAATTTTAAGAGTTAATAGTCCAAAGGCATCACTTGATGATGATGAACAAAAAAATACTCCAAGCGGATTTACGGTTGAGAACTCAAGATATTCCTGGGCAAAGGAAAAAAATGAAAAGAAAAACGATTCAGATAATGATGACGACAGCTCTTCATTTTTAAGAATGATTATGGATTAGTTATTAGTTTTTTTAGATCTGTTTAATCAACAATTTTAAGAGAGGATTTATGAGTGATAGCCATTCAAATTCTGAGTGTAAAGAGATTCTCTCTGCTGGTAATGCTGAAAATGAGTTCTTCGACGGTAAAGAATATTTCGAACAACTTGATAGGACTATTAAATTAAACGGTAAAGTTATTGTTTATCTTTCCATCATCTACGGGGCAATAATTCTTTTGGCATTAGTTTATTTGCTTATATCTTAAACGGATCTTTTTATAAATAATTAAGAAACAGAGTTAAGGCAAAACATTTATTCATATAATTGGAATCAATACTCTTATTCATCAATCAATCGTGATTCAATCATTATTTCTTTATCATAATCAACCGTAACAATTATGCGGTTTGGTCTGCAGCAGATTCTGCAATCTTCTATAAAATCCTGTTTGCCCTCAATCGTTAAGTCAATCCATACAGAATTTTCTACGCCGCAATATTGACAAACCCAGTTTAATGTATCATCAGTTTGCATAGTAACCTCGCTTGAAAATTTACACTTCTAATAAGGCATTAAAATTATTTAAAATCAATTCTTAATTACGCTATTGATTCTTTGATGCAAAAATTTTATATAGTGCACAAGTGTTCACTATTTTATTAATATTGAATCTGAAAAAACAAAGAATTGTCATCCTTATAAATGGAGCTTGAAGAATTAACATATCAGCCGCCCAAAGAATGGCGCGAAAGCATAAAGCTGCTTTCACTTTATCCGCCCATACCGCGAAACACAAAGAAAGTTGATTTTGATATTTATGATTTTGAAATGCTTTTTAATGATATAAAAACAAATGAACTTATTCGTACAGGACAAACGATTGGATGTTTTTATATCGAATCACCGGGAATGAGATCATTGCTTCGCAAACTGGATGTACACGATTTTGAAATGTTAACTGCTGCAAGTTCAATTATTCGCCCTGGTGTTGCAGAAAGTGGAATGATGCAGGAGTTTATTGCACGCCACAAAGATCCGGCTAAACGAAAATATTTTATTCCGGAAATGCAAAAAGTTCTTAGTGAAACTTATGGAGTTATGATTTATCAGGAGGATGTAATAAAAGTTGCACATCATATTGCAGGCTTAACTTTGGAAGAATCAGATCTTCTCAGACGGGCAATGAGCGGAAAGCTTCGCTCTCATACAACAATGCAGAAGCTGACTGAAAATTATTTTTCTTCGTGTAAAAGAAAAGGGCTTATAGACAAACAGGCTGGTGAACTGTGGAGACAGATAGAATCTTTTGCAGGATACGCATTTTGTAAAGCTCACAGTGCATCGTTTGCACTGCTTTCTTATCAGGTTGCTTTTTTAAAATCACATTATCCCGCCGAGTTTATGGCAAATGTATTGAGCAACGGCGGGGGATTTTATTCTGCAGCAGTTTACATTTGGGAGTGTAAACGGCTCGGATTAAAGGTTCTGCTGCCGTCTATTAACAAAAGTAATTACGAATACACCGGCAGAAATGATGAAATACAAATTGGTCTGATGGCAATAAAAAACCTTTCTTACAACAGTTGTCAAAAAATTGTTAATGAAAGGAAAAGAGACGGAGAATATTATTCATTGGCAGATTTTCTTATTCGCACCAAACTTGGATTTGAGGAAACATCAATACTTATCAAATGCGGGGCGATGGGATGTTTAAAAAAAACAAGACCGGAGCTTTTACGTCTGCTTGATATTTATATTCATAAAAGAAAAATACTCATCGAAAATTATGACGATCTTTTTTTGCGCGAAGCATTTTTGCTTGAAAACGAAGTAAGGACAAATCTAAACTTCAGTGTCGAAGAAATCTGTAAAGCTGAGTATCAGGCTTTTGATTATATGGTTACTCGCCATCCGCTTTATTTTTACAAAGTTGAAACAGAAAAATCTGATGTTGTAAAAGCAAAGGATCTTGAAAAGTACCGAGGCAGAAATGTTAAGCTTATTGGGTGGTATATGACTTCAAAACGAATCAAAACAAGAAAGGGAGAGATAATGAAATTCCTTTCACTTGAAGACAGAACAGGAACTTTTGAGGCAGTTATTTTTCCGCGTGAATATGAAAAACTTGCTGAGCAGACAATCTCTATGGGTCCCTATGTTGTTGTTGGTAAAGTTGATAAGAGCGATGCGGCTAATGTTGTTGTAAGCAGCTTATCCATTTTGTCATTTGCATCTGTAAAGGCTGCAGAGCAGAAGGACAGCGTTGATAACAAATATTTTGGTGATGTGGAAAAAGTAAGCGAGGAAGATTTTATGCTTCTGGAAGGAATTGATAAAGAAAAATTAAGATTAGCGTATGCAAGTTGAAATTTATTATTACAACATTAAATGAGAATAGAATTATTTCATATTTACAAATTGAGTAGGGAAATCAAGTTCTGAATCTTTTATTAATTTTATAACCGCCTGCAAATCATCAATCTTTGGTGCAGTTACCCTGATTTGCTCATCTTGTATTTGTGCATTAACCTTTAACTTTGATTCCTTGATCATTTTTGTAATGATTTTTGAGTTATCTTTTGAAATGCCGCTTTGCAGACTAATCGTTTGTTTTAATCTTCCGCCGGCAGCAGCTTCCGGTTCATTAAACTTTAAGGCTTTGATAGAAATGCCTCTTCGTATAAACTTTGTTTCAAGAATATCAATTGATGCCTTGCGCGAATAATCATCTTTAGTATTGAGCGAAAGTAATTTGTCTTTTTTATTTAACTCAATCTGGGTTTTAGAATCCTTCAGATCATAACGCTGAGTAATTTCCTTTAATGCCTGATTAACAGCATTATCTACTTCCTGAAAATCAATTTCAGATACTATATCAAAAGAATGATTTTGTGCCATGATATTTAGTGTTACTGTTTAATAAATATTTACGGAGGAATAGTGGAATTTTGGAGTGCCGGAACAACAAGAATTATTGATCAAACCTTAAAACAATAAAAATAGTTCCGTTATTCCAAAACTACACTGTTCCAATTAAATGAGTCGGGGCGAGAGGATTCGAACCTCCGACCTCCTGGTCCCGAACCAGGCGCTCTAACCGGGCTGAGCCACGCCCCGAAAAAAAAGAGATTAGCTGAACAAATATAAAAATAATTTTAAATACAGTTCGATAGTTCTTTACTTTAAAATCTTTTACCTTTAAGTTTGGGCAAATAAAATTAACCTTTAAATCTATCCCGAGAGATGGAAAAGGATGAAAGAAATTAAACATAAACTAAAAATAAGGTAAACCTCTGAGGAAATTCTTCCGAAGAGGCTTTTTTGTATATGGTCATAAAATCAAAAATATTGGATGAAGAAGGATTTGACAGAATCCTGACCAGAATGGCGCACGAAGTTCTGGAAAAAAACAAAGGCTCACATAATCTCGTTCTAATGGGAATGAGAACAAGAGGTGAATTTTTGGCAGAACGGCTTAAAGAAAAAATTCATCAGATAGATAATAGTGATCTTCCGTTTGGTGTTTTGGATGTAACTCTTTATCGTGATGATTTTAGAACAAGATTGAAACAACCGGAAGTATCAGTTTCAAATATAACTTTTGATATTAATGAAAAAGATATAATTCTTGTTGATGATGTCCTTTACACCGGAAGAACTGTCCGTTCAGCATTAAATGCAATTATGGATATGGGAAGACCAAGCTCAATCCAGCTGTGCATATTGATTGATCGCGGTCATCGTGAACTACCCATTCGTGCAGATTATGTTGGTAAGAATATACCAACTTCGCACAGTGAAGAAATAAAAGTTAAAATGAAAGAATTTGATGGTGAAGATGCCATCTATATTGTTGAATCAGAAAAGAAGTAAAGAATATGTCATTATCAAACCGCCATTTATTAGGAATGAGAGATGTTCCTAAAGAAGATATACAGTTAATTTTAGATACTGCAACAACTTTTCGGGAGGTTTTGGAAAGACCAATAAAAAAAGTTCCAACATTGCAGGGAAAATCGATCGTAAATCTGTTTTATGAAAGTTCAACACGAACTAGAATTTCATTTGAGTTAGCTGAAAAAAGATTATCAGCGGATTCAATAAACTTTGCGGTCTCAGGCAGCAGTGTTAGTAAAGGAGAAACACTTAAGGATACTGTAAAAAATATTGAGGCAATGAAAGTAGATATGATTGTTGTAAGACATGCTGCAGCAGGCGTTCCATTGATGCTTACAAAGATTTCAGATGCAAATGTTATAAATGCCGGGGATGGAATTCACGAGCATCCAACACAGGCTTTACTTGATATGTATTCAATTAGAGAAAAACTTGGAAAACTTGAAGGATTAAAAGTTTGTATCGTTGGTGATGTTGCACATAGCCGCGTAGCTCTGTCAAATATCTATGGATTAAAAACAATGGGTGCTAAGGTTTCTGTTTGCGGTCCTTCTACAATGATTCCAAAATATCTTGATGAACTTGGTGTAAATGTTATTCATAATATTGATGAAGCAATTCAGGAAAACGATGTTTTAAATGTTTTAAGAATCCAGCTTGAAAGAAAAGCAAGAGAATATTTTCCTTCTATCAGAGAATATTCTCAATATTTTGGAATTGACAGAGAGCGTTTGGAAAAAAATGGTAAAGATATTTTAATACTGCATCCCGGTCCTATAAACAGAGGAGTTGAACTATCTTCAGAAATTGCAGATGGCAGCTCACAGATTATTTTACAACAGGTTACCAATGGTGTTGCTGTTAGAATGGCAGTACTTTATTTACTCGGAACACTCAATTAAAAATTTAGAAAGTTTATAAAAATGAAAGTAGTACTAAAAGATGTAAATCTTGTAAATCCGGATCAGAAGCTGAACGAGAAGGATGTAAGCATTTTAATTGAAGACGGAAAATATAAAAAGATAGGAAAACTGACTGAAGCAGATATAAAGGATGCAAAGATTTTTGAATTAAAAGGAAAATTTGTTGTTCCCGGTTTATTTGATATGCATGTTCATTTGCGTGAACCAGGAAGGGAAGATGAAGAAACAGTAATAACAGGATGTAATGCCGCAGCAAATGGTGGATTTACCGGAATTGCCTGTATGCCGAATACTGAACCAGCAATTGATTCTGCTGAAGTAGTTACACTAATTAAAAAGCAGTCGGCAAAACACTTAGTTGAGGTTTATCCTATCGGTGCAGCAACTGTTGACCGAAAAGGTGAATTACTTTCTCCTATGGCTGAATTAAAAGATGCCGGAGTGGTAGGATTTTCAGACGATGGGGTTGCAATAAAAACTGCAGCAATTCTGAAAAGAGCACTTGAATACGCAAGGATGTTTAATCTTCCGATTATTGAGCATTGCGAAGATGAATCACTTGCCGGTGGTGCAATGAATGAGAGTATTAATTCAACTTTACTTGGTTTACCGCCAATTCCAGCCGTTGCAGAAGACCTGATTGTTATGCGCGATATTTTAATGGCTGAATATGCCGATGCTAAAGTTCATATTGCTCATATTAGTTCAAAAAAGTCTGTTCAAATGGTTCGTGATGCAAAGAAAAAGGGAATTAAAGTTACAGCAGAAGTTACACCGCATCATTTTACATTAACTGATGATGCAGTTAAAACCTATGATCCTAATGTTAAAATGAATCCGCCGCTTAGAACTAGAGCAGATGTTGAGGAAATTATAGCCGGATTAAAAGACGGAACAATAGACTGCATAGCTTCCGATCATGCTCCTCATTCTCTTGAAGAAAAAGAGATGGAATTTGAATATGCACCAAACGGAATAATTGGTTTAGAAACACAGGTTGGTTTAGCATTCACAGAGTTATATCATAAGAAAGTATTAACTTTTGAACAGATGATTGAAAAGCTGTCTATCAATCCAAGAAAAATATTAAATATTAATATTCCGCAAATAAAAGAAGGTGAATTAGTCAATATCACAATTCTTGATCCTGATGTTATTTGGACTGTTGATAAGACAAAATTTAAATCTAAATCAGTAAACACACCATTTGATAAACGTCTTCTGACCGGCAAATCAGTTGCATTAATTAATAAAAATCAGATATTTATTGATGGAAAGTTTGAGCTTATATAATTACTCTAAGTTATTGTATTCAATTGTTGTTCATTTATCTATACATTTTCTAATTGGGAAGTAAGATATTTCTTATAAAATGCTACTTTTATAGTGGCATTTCTTTTGGCTAATCTTTACAGGAATTGAATTTTTTGTAAAGGTGAACAAAATGAAAAAGAAAATTTTAACAGCAGGTCTTCTAACTATAATGTTTATTATAACTTCTTGTGATATCAATGATAGTTATGACAACGATTACACTCCACCAGCAGCACCCAGTGGAATACAGGTTTTAAATGGCGATAAAAGAGTAGATATATATTGGATTAAAAACCGCGAATCTGATGTTGCCGGTTATAATGTTTATTACAATTATACTTATGAAGGTAAATACACTTTAATTGGCTCCACTTCAGGGACGCACTTTGCAGATATTTATGCAGAGAATGGTGTTAAATATTATTATGCAGTTGCAGCTTATGATTATAACGGTAATGAAAGTGAGTTAAGCTATGATGTGGTATATTCAACACCAAGACCTGAGGGTTTCAATCATGCTATATTTGATTACAGAAGATTTCCAAATAAATCGGGTTTTACATTTAATGATTTTACAACCGTACCTTACGATGATAATGCAACGGATTTCTTTTTTGAGATTTATCAGGGAACACCTTATTTAGTTGTTTATGATGATACTGACATTCAGGATATGGGCTTGACTAATGATATCTATGATATTCCTTATGCACCTGTTACGGGATGGAATCCTAATAAAGAAGAAATCGCTGAAATCGGTCATACTTATGTAATCTGGACTTATGACAATCACTTTGCAAAAATCAGGATTAAAAATATTACTTCAGACAGAGTAGTTTTTGATTGGGCATTCCAATTGGTCAGTGGTGAATATCAGTTGAAACCGGTTATTAAAGGTAAAGGCATACGTGAATTAAACAGGGTTAAATTGGCGAGATAATAAAGAATTTATTACTTTTGTCGTGGGTTTGTAAGTTAATATTAAAGTACAAACTCACGACAAATTTTTATTAATATGAATAAGATATTTTATATAATCTTTTTTGCATTTTCTTTAAGTTTTACCTTTTCTCAATCTTCAAAGTTTACAAATAAAACACGGGAAAATGTTGAAAGTAATCAACAAGAATCAATATTTAAAGAAATTGAATCTGGTATTAAAGAGGGTAATGTAGAGAGCATTTCAAAGTATTTTGGGCAGCGGACTTATTTTAGTTTTTCAAACGGTATTAATGGATATTACAGCAGTAACCAGGCATTTTATGTGCTCGAAGATTTTTTTAGAATTTATAAAGTAACCTCTTTTAAATTTGAGCATGTTAAAAATGACAAGTTTAATTCCTACGCAACCGGAAAGTATAATTACGACAACAAAGGTCAACGAAGTACTGCTCAGGTTTATATTTCTATCAAAAAAGTTGGACCAAATTGGATAATAACTCAATTCACTATTAACTGATGTTAAAAAAAATTGCAGAAAAATTCAAAGGCGATAGAAAATATTTCTCTATCGTCTTTTTTATTTTAATAATACTTGTTGTATCTGGTATTGTTACAGAAAATTATATTGATAAAACAAAAAGTGACTGGTCTAATTTAGTTGTTGAAAAAATTTCGAAGTTAGAAAATTCTATCAAAAAAGATTACAATTTTAAGCAAGATGATCTGCTTCAGAAATTAAGCATTGTCAAAAAGGATCTTCGCTCATCATTAAAACCAGAAAATGAAACTTATAAAGAACTTTTAAGGTCTATAAATAACAGATCACTTGAAAATTTCTCAATCGAAATTTTTGCTCCGAATGGGAAATTGATCGCATGGAATAATCGTATCGCACTAAACCCTGACGGGTTATTTCCATTAAGTTTTCCTTTGGGCGAAGTATATTTTCTTTCAAATGATATCGTTACTAATCTTGCTATTATAGATACAGCTCATATTCAATCTGATGATTTTTATATCGCACTTTCTACACCAATTGAAGAATTGATAAAAATTAATAACCAGTTTTCTAAGAATATAAGTTTTACACAAGATATTTTAGAAAAATATGAAATTGATGCTGAAATAGATTATTCTCCTTATTCGGAGAAGTCTAAGGACGGTAGAAAATATTCCTTCGAGTTAATAAACAATAACGGGAATAAAATAGGTGTTGTTTCTTTTGTCAAACCTTCTTTGAATAATTCAATAAACATTATAAGAGATTATTCAACAAAGATTCAATCGTTGCTTGTATTGTTTGCACTTATTTTTGTTGGGTTAGGATTGATGTCTGATTTTAAAAAAATCCATTCCTATCTCTTCAGGTTTATTCTTCTGATTGTATACTTGGTGATATTAAGAGTTCTGATCTTTGCATTTGGCTTTCCATCTAACTTTATTTCCGGACCTCTTTCAAATCCAGCTTATTTTTCATCTCCGTTTGCATGGGGATTTGTAAAATCACCAATTGAATTTTTTACAACAATCTTTTTTGTGTTGATAATATCAATCCAGTTTTTCCGTTATACCAAAAATCACCTTCTGGATAATGAGAGAAAAACACATAAAAAATATTTTATTGCTGCTGTTTTAGGTTTATCGGTAATTATTTTTTTGTTAATCAGAGGGATCAGCGCAACAATTCGTAGCATAGTCTTTGATTCAACTATAAGATATTTTAAAGAACCTAATTTGATTCCTGATTTTCCTTCAATTGCAATGAATCTTAATATGCTGCTTTTTACTTTTGCAGCAGTACTGCTGATATTGGGATTCTTAAATATCATTTTAAGCTTTATTGATTTCAGAAAAATATCGCTAAAACATTTCCTTTTATTAGTAGTGCTTAATTATCTCGTATCATTTATTGCATACTACATTAGCAATGATCCGCTGCTTACGCCGATAATGCTTTTTATGATATTACTATTTTTACATTTACTATACTATCAGGTAATTGTCAGAGTACAGAACTCAATATATAATTATCTTATCGTTTTACTGGTAAGCTCGGTGATCTCCATTTCCTTGCTCAATCTTTTTAATACAAAACTGGAAAAAGAATCTCTTAAAACAACTTCCTGGGAAATTAACAGAACAGATTCCAATTTATTATCTTTTATGCTTGATGAAACTATCCGTAGCGTAAAAAATGATAAGAATATATTAAGTCAGTTTGGAGAGAGATTTTCTAATTATGATGCTATTGCTTTTAAATTGTGGGCTAAAAGTCCGATGCAAAGAGAATCTCTTAATTCCGGGATTCAATTTTATAACAATAAAAAACAGATCATCGGTAAATACCTGATTGGTATTCAGCCTGATAACTCAATATTCAATAACATTAGTAAGGATGATGAGATAATAGTAGTTCCTGTTTTTGACAAACAAGAAAATGTTATTGATTATTACAGTGCAGTAATTGAAATAAGAGAGCGGGGAATTTTAAGAGGGTATGTTGCAGCTTTTGTGGATTTTAATATTAAATCCATCGGAGCTTTTAACTATCCCACATTTTTAGAGTCAAATCTCTCAGTATTTAATAAGGTTGTTGATGTAAAGCAGCTTAAAATATTTCAGTTTAAAGATGGAGTGTTAAATAATGTTTATGGAGATATCTATCCATCAAGAGATCAGATAAAGCAAATTCTTAACACTGAAGTTGACAGCTTGTTTAACGAAAGCTGGTTAAAAATTAATTTCAACTCAGAAAAGTATGAAGCCTATCTGCTTAAATCTGAAGAGGATGATTCCGAAATTCTGACAGTTGTAGCAATTCAGGAAAGTGCTTTTTCATGGGATCTGTTTAAGTTCTTTAAGATATTTATAATCCATTCATTGTTTATAATTATCGCTTATTTAATAATAATCCTTCTATGCGTACGGAAAATAAGTTTAACATTTAAAGCAAAACTTTTGCTTTCATTTCTTTTTATTTCAATTATACCTGTTGTTGTGTTAGCTGTTTATAATGCAAATCTGGTTACAGAGCGAGGCAAAGAAGAAATATTGAATGAACTTAGTCAACGGGCGGATTATATTGAAAAAAATCTAACTGCACAATTAAGTAAGTTTAATAATAGGGATTTGATAACTGCTTCTCAGAATGCATCTGATGAGCTTGGGATGTCATTTGCATTATACTTATCAACCGATCAAATCTATAATTCAAATGATATTTATAATAAAATCGGATTGATGCACAGCAAACTAAATCCGAAGGCATATTACTTTTTAAATTATTTGAAGTATCAGGAATTTATTACATCTGAAAAAGTCAACAATTATCAATATGATTCCTATTTCAGATTTATCAGGATAAAAGATAAAGATTACATCCTTTCAGTTAATGATGCTTTTAATAAAATCAGAGTTACAATATCTACTAATGAAATTAATGTGGTGATATTTGGAATTTATTCATTTGCTGTAATTATAATAATAATTATAAGTACCATTTTTGCTAATCAGATTTCCCAGCCAATCCAAAGATTGACAAAAGCTACTGATGCTGTTTCAAAGGGTGATCTGAATGTTACAATAGAGCATAATGAAAGAGGTGAACTTAAAGATCTATTGGATGGTTTTAATCAAATGACCTCTGAACTCAAGAAAAATCAGGCTGAAATTGCTGAAATGGAAAGAGAGGCTGCCTGGAAAGAAATGGCAAAACAGGTTGCACACGAAATTAAAAATCCACTTACACCGATGAAGTTAGCTTTACAGCAATTAATAATTTCATATAAGGATAAAAGTAAGGATTTCGATAAACTATTTGAGAAAGTTTCTACTACGGTACTAAATCAAATAGAAAATTTAAATCATATTGCATCAGAATTTTCTCACTTCGCTAAAATGCCAAGTCTGAAAATCGAAGAAGTTGATCTCTTAAATGTCCTTAATGACACTGTTAATATGTTTATGCATGAAAAAATAAATATTATTGTCAGCACAGATTTGAAGAGTGCCGCTATTGATGCTGATGTAGGTCAGTTAAGAAGAATGTTTATAAATCTTATAAGAAATTCTATACAAGCCGATGCTTCTGTTATTAATCTCGAGATTTATGTCAAGGAGAATAAATTTATTTTGACTATTAAAGATAATGGTAAGGGAATACCGGCATTACAAAAAGAAAAAATCTTTGAAGAAAATTTTACAACAAAAAAACATGGGATGGGGTTAGGATTAAGCTTGGCAAAGAGATTTATGACAAATATAAGCGGAGAAATTACTCTTAAAGAAAGCAGCAGTGAAGGTTCAACATTTGAATTGATATTTCCTGCAAAAAAAATTATTTAACAAATGAACAAACTTACACCTAATCAGGAATTAGCACTTAATACAAAAGGGAACTTAGCCCTAACTGCTAATGCCGGATCCGGTAAAACATTTGTGCTTGCCAGAAGGTATTTAAGTGCACTTTTAGAGGACAAGCTTGATATATCCGGTATTGCTGCAATTACTTTTACTGATAAAGCGGCGAGTGAATTATACAACAGAATATCCAGCTTCATTGATACTTACATAAACACCTGCTCAGATAAAAAAGAACAGGTAAGAGCAGAAAAAATAAGAAGACAACTTGTTTCCGCAAACATTTCTACAATACACTCGTTTTGTATAAACATATTAAGAGATTATCCGGTTGAATCGAATTTAGACGCAAGGTTTATCCCTATTGATGAAAACTTATCGCAGGAATTAATTGAACTTTCGGTAGAGGAAAGTATTAAAAAAAGTTTTAATGATCTGACAACTGCTGAGGAGGTTAAAGAACTTATCAGGATCCTTGGCTCAAAAAACAGACTGTTAAAACAGGTTGTAAAACTTATATCAGACAGAAAAAATGTTCAGGTACTGCAGGAAAAAATTTATTTACAGAGTAAATCTGAAATAAAAGATTACTTCAATAAAACTTTTCAGGAATATTTCGATCAGATTTGGAATGGAATTAAAGAAATATTTTTAAATTATTTACAAAAAATTAACAGCAAAGTGTTGGACTCTGATTCCGAGAACGAGGCTGCTAAACAGTTATCTCCAATACTTACAGTACTGCAAGAGAGCAAATCATCAGACAAAATTATTTTATTATTAGATCAGATCAGATTGCTGATCTTTACCACTAATTTAACGATAAAAAAACGCGGATATCTAAGTAAGGTAAAAAATGAAATACTTACTGAAGAAGTAAGTATAGTTGAAGATATTTTTTCAGACATTCAAAAATTTAACATAGTTGAAGAAAAAGATAATATTGAAATTAAACTTGCAGAATTTGGTATAAAATTATTAAAAGTATTTGATAACAGCTTACAAACTTATGAAGGAAAAAAGAAAGCAGAAGGTTTTATCGACTATGAGGATATATTACTTTATGTAAAGCAGCTTCTTCAAAATCCAACTGTACAGGATGAACTTGCAGAAAAATACAAACTAATAATGGTGGATGAATTTCAGGATACAAATGAAATTCAATATCAGATTTTTTTACCACTGCTTGATTATCTGAAGAAAGGTAATCTGTTTATTGTTGGTGATGAAAAACAGAGTATTTATAAATTCAGGGATGCAGAAATTGAAATATTTAATCTTACCCGGAATGATATTAAAAAAGCAAGCAGTAAGAATAATTTATTAGTCCTGCCGGATAGTTTTAGAATGAGCCCGGAAATATGTGTGTTCTGTAATCATATTTTCAGAAAGATCTTCAAAGATCCTGTTGAATTATTTGGAGAAGTTAATGCTGCTGATCTGATATGTGCCCGCAAAGAAAATGTTAAAGGTAAGGTTGGATTTCTGATTAATGTTGAAGATTCAGAATCTGAAATTACTGAAGAGCAAATGATAATCAGGAAAATAAAGCATGTAAAAAATCAATCAAATTACAGCTATTCGAATTTTACCATTCTTGTCCGTAAACGAAAGCACTTTGAAAAACTGGAAAAAGAATTAATTACCAATCAAATCCCATATACAATTGTCGGAGGAAGAGGGTTTTATCAAAGGCAATCTATTAGTGATATTTTCAATTACTTATTGTTTTTATCCGATAGAAATAATAATACCGCATTAGTTGGGGTTTTAAGATCACCTTTTTTTAATGTAAGTGACAGTGATTTATATAAAATATCACTGCAAAGCGGCAGAAGTTTTTGGGAAAGATTAAATAGTTTCTCTAAAGAAAGTGGATTGAACACTGTTGTTAACATATTAACAGAAAATCTGGCAGTGTGTAATTCACTTACCATTTCTCAATTAATCGAGAAGCTTATTACTGATAATGAATATATGGCAGCTCTTTCATCAAAGATAGATGGAAACCAGGAAACTGCTAATGTTTTTAAGCTAATTAGTATTGCCCGGAATTTTAATGCTACCGGATTCAGAAATCTTTACGATTTTATCAGTTATCTTAAAGATGCAATTAATGAATCATTGGATGAAGCACAGGCATCTGGAATTGCTGATACCGACTCAGTTAAGCTGATGACAATTCATCAGGCTAAAGGTCTTGAGTTTCCGGTTGTTTTCTTATATAAAACAGAAGAAGTTAGTCAGCGGTCAACAGCCAAAACAGGGGAAGTAGTTATTGATAAAACATTTGGTTTGCTAACCAGACTTCCAAAAAATGACAAGTATTTTGATGAATATTATTCAGCTCCGGTAGTCGGTCTTTATAATTTTATGACTGAGAAGAGAGATTATGCAGAATTAAAGAGACTTTTGTATGTAGCAGTAACAAGGGCAATGGACCGGATATATATATCCGGCACGATAAAAAAAGATAAAGCATTAGACAAAAATTCCTTTTTATCATTAATTGGTTTCGGATTAAATGCAGATTTCAAATCGGAGAAGATTAGTATATCTGAGGAGTTAAAATATCTTAAACAAGAAGAAGACGGATATGTAAGCGAAGCAAATAAATTTAATCTCGAAATTGATATACAAAAAGAAATTGAAGACATTGAAATACAAGCTGATACCACAGAAAAAAAATTAACTGCACTGAAGATTTCTACCGAAGGACTTTACTCAAATGAAAAATTAGAGATCATATCAGCTTCTAAAGTATCAATTTATAATCAATGTCCTCTTAAATATTACTTAACTTATGAAGCGGGTTTTTCAAAACTTAATTCCCTGCAGCATACACAGATAAGTGAGCAAATAATAGAGGAAGAGTCTGAGGAATTCTCTTCGGATGATTCAGATGATCTGATTGATGAAAATTTAAAAGAACCGGATAAAAACATTTCTTTGGATTTTGATTCAGCTCTATACGGAAAAATGTTTCATAGTTGTATGGAAAAAAATCTAAGATATGATGAGTTAGATGAATTTCTTAATTCATATAAAACTATTAATGATTTAGAAAAGTATTCAGATATTTTAAAAGATGATCTGAAAAGATTACAGCAGTCCGATTTTGCTAATAATTATCTTAGCATACCCTCATATAAAAATGAATTTGAGATTTATATTAAAGAGAACGATTATTTTTTGCACGGAATAACTGACCGGATAATATTTGATAAAAACAAAATTATTATTTGTGATTATAAAACTGATAATATTGAGTCGAAAGAAATAAAAAAACATGCTGAATATTATTTAATGCAATTGAAATTTTATTTATATATTTCCAGTAGATTATTTAGTGATTTTGAGATATTTGAGGGAAATTTGATATTTGTAAAACATCCTGATAATATAGTTTCTATCAGATATCCGAAAGGAGAATTAGAATCCCTTGAAAAGGAAATTCAAGAGATTATTCTAAATATCAGAAACAAAAAATTTGATAAGAATTTGCCTCATTGCAGGTTCTGTTCATTTTCTGATTCTACAAACAAATGTATAATTAACTAAATAAGAAGTTGCTGAATATGAAAAAACAATTAACACAATTAAGAGACATTGAAGAAATAGAAGAGCAAATCAAAAAAGCCCGTTCCGGTGTATTGTGTATTCATCTTGCGATAGAAAAGTTAATGCAGTTTGGCTGCAATTTTATTTATCTGGATAAAAATATTTATACTTATCTTGATACAACAGATGAAAATTATGTACATATTAAATATGGTTCGTTAGGAAGTTTTACTATTCTGTCAGAAGAAAAAGTTAATGCTAAATCGGCAGGACTTACTTACAAACTCTCTTACATAACAATTAATGGTGAGATAAAAGAAGTTGATGATGTTAAACTTGCTGAACAGATTAAAGAATTATACCGATCAAAATACTCTGCATCAGAAAAGGCAGAAAATTATAAAATTGATGAAAATCTTATACCCGTTATTCTTGATTCAAATGAGATTAAGGCTTTAATTGAAGAAGGCAATTAAATTATTTCTAAATAAAACTCTTCTAATAAATCCGGAGAATTAATTTGTTAAATTATGTCTGGCTTGCTTTACTCTTTCTTGGAATAGCTTCAGCTCTCTTTGTAGATATTAGTGATATTTCTAACAACACTTACAAAAATAACGTGCCCCTTAGTGCAGCCGTTCAAATGGCAAGCGCTGGTAACAATTCAAATTTTGGTTTAGAATTAAAGATAACGACTGATAATTACAAAAAGTTTTCTGACAACCAAGAGAAATCAGAAATTATAATTAAAGGTGTAGGATCATTCTCATCCGATAAAAAATCAATTCAGTTATATCTTTCGATTGATAAATCTGATCCAAAATATTTACAAACGATTGCAGGTGCTTCTGGTAAAGATAATGATTTGATTGCTAATGCTGTTATTACATCACAAGTGGATTCAGTTACTTTCTTAGCAAATGTCTATTTTGAAAAGATTACCTTCATTGAGATGAAAAAAGTAACTAATGATGCAATTAAAATTGCGCAGACAGCAGTTGAAATTGCACTTGGTTTGATAGGTATCATGGCTCTCTGGTTAGGAGTAATGAAAGTTGCGGAAGATGCCGGGCTGATTAAAATCATCGCAAATGTTTTAAAACCAATCACAAAGAGATTATTTCCCGAAATTCCACATGATCATCCAGCAATAGGATCAATGGTTATGAATATCTCGGCTAATATGCTTGGGCTTGGAAATGCAGCAACTCCATTTGGTTTAAAAGCAATGGAAGAGCTTGATAAACTTAATCCCAACAAAGGAACCGCTACAAATTCAATGGTAACTTTTCTGGCAATCAATACTGCCGGAATGACCTTTATACCGGCAACTGCAATTGCTGTTCGTGCTGCTGCTGGTAGTTCGGATCCAACAATTATTATCGCCACATCGCTTTTTGGTTCTACTTGTGCTACAATTACCGGAATTACAGTTGCAAAGTTGTTTGAAAAATTTCCGATTAAAAAAGGAGGATTTGGTGATTGGTTAAAAAGTAATATTAAATTTTTAATTACTGTAATTTCACTCATAACCATTATAGTACTTACATTTTCAACTGGATTATCCCAATCAATTGGTTCTCTTTTCAGTTTTCTTCCACCAACTTTTTTTAAGGATTTAATAACAACAGTTTCAACCTTGGCAATTCCTCTTCTGATTTTTGTTTTTATCGGTTATGGCGCAATTAAAAAAGTAAGAGTATATGAACAATTTGTTGAAGGTGCTAAAGAAGGATTTAATATTGCAATCAGAATTATTCCATATTTAGTTGCGATGTTGGTTGCTATTGCTATTTTCAGAGCTGGCGGAGCAATGGATAACTGGCTGATTCCTGTTTTAAGAATTATTACTGATCCGATTGGAATGCCTGCCGAAGCTCTGCCAATGGCACTTATGCGGCCGCTTTCAGGCAGTGGTTCTCTTGGTGTAATGGCTGAAACGATGTCAGTTTATGGACCCGACTCTTTTATAGGAATTTTAGTTTCAACTTTTTTTGGAAGTTCAGAGACTACTTTTTATGTCCTTGCTGTTTATTTTGGCGCTGTTAATGTTAAAAATACTAGACATGCTTTACCTGCTGGTTTGTTGGCTGATGTAGCTGGTGCATTAGGTGCCTTATTTATAGTTAAGCTTTTATTCGGCTGATAGGTGAAAGTATTTATTACAAGAGAAATACCTGAAACAGGAATATCCCTTCTTCAGAAAAAAGGGTTTGATGTTTCTGTTTATAAAAAAGATGAACCGATTAAACGTAATCAATTACTTAAATCAGTTAAAAATTGTGATGGAATAATTTCTTTGTTAACCGATAAGATTGATAAAGAAGTTATTGACTCAATGAAAAGATGTAAAGTTATTGCCAATTACGCTGTCGGCTTTAATAACATTGATGTTGATTATGCAAAAAGTAAGGGTATAATAGTAACTAACACTCCCGATGTACTTACTGATTCAACGGCTGATTTAGCTATTGCTTTAGTTCTTACTTGTGCACGAAGGATTCTTGAATCTGAAAAATTTGTAAGAGAGAAAAAATTTGCCGGCTGGAAACCTAAACTTTTATTAGGTGTTGAATTGCGAAATAAATATTTCGGAATTTTAGGAGCCGGAAGAATAGGAACTGAAACAGCAAAAAGAGCGCATTCTTTTGGCTGCAAAATCCTG
Source organism: Ignavibacteriota bacterium (assembly GCA_013285425.1). Classification (GTDB taxonomy): domain Bacteria; phylum Bacteroidota; class Ignavibacteria; order Ignavibacteriales; family Ignavibacteriaceae; genus IGN3. The sequence continues at coordinate 2,224,139 of CP053447.1, read as the reverse complement.
TATTACTCAAACAGCAAAAATGAATATCTTGAAAGACAATTAAGCGCAAGGAAATTATCTTTAAGACAAATCTTACTAAAATCTGATATAATTTCTCTCCACTTGCCTCTTAATGCCAAGACAAAGAATTTATTAAACCAGAAAATGTTAAATCTATTAAAACCAGAAGCTATTTTGGTAAATACCGCACGGGGTGAAGTTCTGGATGAAGAATACTTAATAAAGATGTTAAAGCGAAAAGCGATCTTTGCAGCCGGATTTGATGTTTATCAGAATGAACCGAAATTAAACAAAGAATTATTTAATCTGAAAAATGCAGTATTACTACCGCATATTGGCAGCGCAACAAACGAAGCAAGAAATAAAATGTCGTTACTCGCAGCTAAAAATATTTTCGCCGTTCTTTTGGGAAAATCCCCATTAACACCTGTTTAAACAATCTTAATTGATTGCTAATCTTGTAACCCGTTGGTATTTTTGAAATAAAAAAAAGAGAAAATTAGATGAGATTTGGAATTCCAAAAGAAACTCTTTATGAAGAAAAGAGAGTTGCATTATCTCCTGCAGGAGTAGATGCTTTAGTAAGGGCTGGGCACACTGTCTTTATTCAAAGCGGTGCTGGTTTAGGCAGCCACTTTAGTGATGAAGAATATCGCACAACCGGTGCAAATATTGTTTATAGTGCTGAAGAGGCTTTTGCCCGTTCCGAAGTTATTGTTAAAGTTGCCCCTCTGTCTGAAGCAGAATCAGAAATGCTGGTTGAGAATCAAATACTTTTTTCATTCCTTCATCTGGCTATCGGCAAAAAAAATATAATTGAGAATCTGTTAAAGAAAAAAATTACTGCAATCGGTTATGAGCTGATTGAAGAAGATGAAAGATTGCCTGTTCTCCATTCAATGAGTGAAATAGCCGGTCAATTAGCTATTCAGGAAGCTGAAAGATATTTAGAGAGTTTTGTACCCGGTGGTCGTGGAATTTTATTAGGAGGTATTACAGGCGTTGCTCCTGCTGCCGTTGTTATTCTTGGTGCCGGTGTAGTCGGCGTAACCGCTGCAAATGCTGCTGTTGGAAGAGGTGCCCAGGTTATAGTGATTGATAAAAATCTTAACAGGTTAAGAAATATTGATTTAAACTTCAGGAAAAAAGTTACAACCGTAATGGCAAATCCGTACACAATTTCACGCGGAGTTAAGTTTGCCGATGTTTTAATAGGAGCAGTTTTAATTAAAGGTGAAAAAGCACCTAATCTGGTTACAGAAGAAATGGTTAAGCAAATGAAAAAAGGAAGTGTGATTGTTGATGTTTCAATTGATCAGGGCGGTTGTATTGAAACCAGCAGAATTACCACACAATCCGATCCTGTTTATTTACTGCATGATGTTATACATTATTGTGTGCCAAATATGCCTGCTACAGTTGCAAGAACTGCAAGTTATGGTTTAAATAATGCTTCATTAGGTTATATCCAAAATATTGCTGAAAACGGATTGTCAAACGCACTGATTGGAGATGCAGGTTTATCAAAAGGAGTTTGTACTTATAATGGCTATTGTTGTAATGAAGCAATCGCCCATACATTTAATGTTGAATATCGGAGATTACATGTGTTTTCGAGTAATTAGTTAGAATATTTTTTGAAAAGAATTTAAGAGAAATTAAATGACACAAACAGAAGAAATAAAAATTAAAAATCCAATTCCTACAAATCTTCTCAGGATATATAACCAAAAGCTTGTCAGCTCTGATGAAGCAGTAAAGCATATAAAATCAGGTGACAAAATTGTTGTACAACCAGGATGTGCTGCACCAAATGAATTGATAAGGGCTTTGGTCAGAAGAAAAGATGAACTTGAAGATATTACGATTTACCATATCTTAATTGTTGGCGAACTGCCTTATTTACAGCCAGGTATGGAAAAACATTTTAAGCATAAAGCATTTTTTATCGGAGCTAATTCAAGAAAATCTGTAAATGAAGGCAGGTCTGAATTCATTCCAATCTTCCTTTCGGAGGTTCCGTTACTTTTTAAGTTAGGCAGAATTACTACTGATGTTGCACTTTTAAATGTATCGCCGCCGGATGAACATGGTTTCTGCAGTTATGGTGTTGATGTTGGTACTATAAAAACTCCTGCTGAAAAATCTAAAATTATTATTGCGCAAGTAAACAGACATCAACCGAGAACATTGGGTGATTGCTTTATTCATATCAATAAAATTAATTATATAGTTGAGCATGATGAAGAACTTAAAGAGCTTCCGCAGGTAGACCCGGATGCAACACCTGAACTGCTTGCAGTGTTTGATAAAATCGGACGAAATGTTGCAGGTTTGATTGAAGACGGATCAACTTTACAGATGGGTATAGGTGCAATTCCCGATTCAGTTATGAGATATCTGCACGATAAAAAAGATCTTGGCATTCATACTGAAATGTTTTCTGACGGGATTATTGACTTGGTTGAAGCTGGAGTAATCAATGGTGAAAAGAAAACTATGCATCCCGGAAAGATTATCGCAGGTTTTGTTTTAGGAACTAAAAAGGTTTATGATTTCATTGATAATAATCCGATAATTGAATTCCATCCGCAGGAGTATGTAAACGATCCGTTCATAATATCAAAAAATAATAAGATGGTTGCAATTAATTCTGCACTTGAAGTTGATTTAACCGGACAGGTTTGTTCCGACTCGATAGGAACTAGGTTTTATTCAGGAATCGGCGGACAAGTTGATTTTATAAGAGGTGCTTCAAAATCAGAAGGTGGTAAACCTATAATTGCTTTACCTTCTACTACAAAAAATGATACTATTTCCCGGATTGTTCCTTCATTAAAGCCCGGTGCCGGTGTAGTTACATCCAGAGGTGATGTTGACTATGTTGTAACTGAATATGGTGCTGTTAATCTTTGGGGAAAATCAATTCAGGAACGGGCTAAAGCGCTTATTTCAATTGCGCATCCAAAGTTCAGAGATGAATTGACTAAATATGCTAACGAAACATTTCATATTTAAGTTATAATGGTAGCTATAATTGGTGATGTCCACGGATGTTATAATACTTTAAAAGCAATTTTTGAAAAAATCAGGAAGAAGTATCCTGATATTATTATTTATTGTGTCGGAGATCTGGTTGATCGCGGCAATTTCAGCGCACAGGTTATTGATTTTATAATTGCTGAAAATATATTCTGTACACTTGGTAATCACGATTATATGTTTTTTTGTAATATGAGGGTTCCTTTCAGTCTGATGGCAAGATCATGGAATTACAATGGAGCTGAAACAACTCTGATATCTTACAGAGATAAAAATGAATTGATGGATGATCATCTTGATTTTATTAATAGTTTACCTCTGTTTTATAATCTGGATGACTGCTTTATTTCACATGCTGGTTTATCTGCAAAATACAAATCATTTATTCCTGATGGTGTTAAAGATGATAAGGCACTAACAGAACTTTTAATTAAGGATCTGGATGATCAGGAAAGTATTTTGTGGACGCGGGGAAATCTTCTTAATATCGGAAAGCTTCAGATTGTAGGTCATACTCATAAAAAAGAAATATATCACGATTTAACAAGCAACACAATGTATATTGATACAACTGCTTATGGTAATAATAAACTGACTGCTGTTATAATTCAGGATAACAAATGTTTAGAAATAATTGAAGAAAAATCAGTTATTGATGACATTAACAAAAACTGGATATATCATTTTTAAAAATTCACTGCTTAATACTTTTCTAGGACTCATTATAATTTGTAATCAATAACTTTTCCATTTTACTTCTTAGAGTTGTCCGGGGGATTTTCAAAATTTTTGCTGCTGCGGTCACATTATTTGATGATTTTTCCAATGCCCAATTAATTATTTCCTTTTCTTTGTTGGAAATATATTGATCAAAATTATCATAATGTTCAAATGCAGTTTTATCTTGTTCTGTTTTATCCGGACTATTTAACAACGGCTCAAAAACTGCCGGATTAATAAGATTATTTGGAGATAGAGCTATTATTCTTTCTGTAATATTTTCAAGCTCTCTTACATTTCCAGGCCAGTTGTATTTCTGCAAAGTTGAATAGATATCATCATTTAAGAATTGAATTTTATCCTCTCCGCCATGCTTCTTTAGAAAATGGATTAAAAGTTCAGGTATATCTTCCTTTCTTTTACGTAAGGGCGGAAGAAAGATAGGGATGATATTAAGCCGGTAGTAGAGGTCTTCTCTAAATTGTTTTTCAACAACTTTTTGTTTCAAATCCACTTTGGAAGCACAGATTATACGAACATCAATTGGAATACTTTCTGTACTGCCAACTCTTGATATTTCTTTTTCCTGAAGAACCCTTAATAGTTTTACCTGTATATTATAAGGCAGATCATCAATATCATCAATAAACAATGTTCCTTCGTTTGCTTTTTCAAAATAGCCGATATGCTTTTTTATTGCTCCTGTAAAAGCTCCCTTTTCATGTCCAAACAATTCGCTTTCGATAAGAGTTTCAGGTATAACTGCGCAATTAATCGCTATAAAATTTTTATTCTTTCTTGTAGAAAAATTATGGATTGTGCGGGCACATAATTCTTTTCCTGTGCCGCTTTCACCCTGAATTAAAACAGTGTAATCCTGCGGGGCAACGGTTTTAATTGTGTTCATAAAAGATTTTACTTTTTCGGATGAACCAATAATAGTTTTATCTTCAAGTAATGCAATCCTCTTCTTTAAGTTTTCATTCTCGGATAAAACAAGTTTAAGCTGATCAATATGCTGAAGAATACTAAGTAATTGTACCGGCGAAAAAGGTTTTATCAGATAATCATAAGCTCCGAACTTTAAGGCTTCAACAGCGGTTTCAACACTTGCATAAGCTGTAATTATTATTACAATTATTTTCGGATTTAATTCCTTTGCATTTTTCAGAATATCAATACCATTCATACCAGGTAATCTTATGTCGGTGATAATAACATCATAATCATTTTTCTTTATTGATTCATAAGCCTGATTTCCATTATCAAAACTTACTACTTCGTGTTTTTCTGCTGTTAAAATATCAGTTAAACTTTTTCTGGTAATTTTTTCGTCTTCAGCCAATAAAATTTTCATCAGATACCTCAATTGGGAGAATTACAGTAAATACAGTTTCAGTATTTGGAGTGGATTTAACAAGGACCTTTCCATTGTGATTTTCAATAATGTTTAGACTAACCCACAATCCAAGTCCGGTACCTTTTCCCACATCTTTTGTTGTGTAAAAAGGATCGAATATTTTTTCAAATTCGGTTTGAGCAATTCCGGTTCCGTTATCCTTAATAGAAAAAAAGACAGAATCATTTTCATAATATCCCGAACTGATAAGGATACTGCCATTTTCCAGAATAGCATCGTAAGAATTAATTAATAAATTCATGATGACCTCCTGGATTAACTGAGAATCAACTTTAACAAATGGAATATCTTCTGATAACTGCAGCTGAACATCCGCATTTTTTTGTTTTAATTTGTAATCCAGTAATCTGTAAACATTTAAGATGAGTTCATTTAAGTTATACAAATTTATTTTTTGAGGCTGCTGACGAACAAACCCTAACAGCTTTTTAATAACATTATCAATATATGTTACACCTTCGTTTATCAGTGATAAGTATTCATTAATCTGACTGTTATTATTTAGATTGTTTTGAATTGCATAAATACAGCTTTTTATTCCATTCAGCGGATTATTTATTTCATGAGCAATTCCGGATGCGAGCCTTCCGATAGAAGCAAGTTTTTCCGATTGATAAACCTGCTTTTGTGCAATAGACAATTGATCTTTTGATTTGTATAATCTTTTAAGAAGATCATCAAATCTTTCAAACATAAATCCTATTTCATCCTTGCTTTCAATCAGATTTATACCTTCGTTAGTGTTAAAATCAATCTTGTCAATTTGCTTAACAAGATTATTAAGTGAATATGTTATTTTATTCACTAACAAATACAATACTGAAAGAGTTACAAGAGAAATTATTACTGTTAATCCCAAAAGTGCAAAGAAGATTTCTTTAACTTCGTTTCTGACCGGCTTAGCATCAAATCCTATTTTTGTTATACCCCAGCTTTTATCTCCAATTACAAGCGGAGTATAAGTTTCCAGTATCCAGCCATGTTCTTTTGATTTATAAATTTTGCTTTGGATATTTTCTTCTCTAATGTTTTCAACTCTGCTTATAGAATCAGTGTTTTTGTTAAACGCTGCATCTTTTTCTGCAATTACATTATAATTCTCATCGAATATCTGTATATACTTTATGTCAGTTACCTTTTGCATAAAGTTATTAATGTAAGTTTCCAGAAGATCGCCTTTTAATAATTCTCGCTGTTCAGCGTAGATCATTGCATCAAGAGTAGGAACAACAAAAGCATTTGCAACCGATTGGGCATTATGAATTTCTTTTTTTATAAGTATTGTTCTCCATTGGAAAAGTATAGTAATGGAAATAAGCATCATTATAAGAATCAAGACTGATCCTGTAACCAAAAGAATTCTGGTTTTAAAACTATGCTGAATCGGAGTCATATTTAATTAGTTCCTGAATATTTTCTTATCAGATTATAATCACTGTCATTTGCTTCAACAAAACCATAAATAAATTCTTCATCCCAGTTTTTTACCAGCTTTTGATAATAGGGTTTTGTTAAATCAATTTTGAGTAATAATGATTTTATAGTTTCAATTACTCCTGAATCATAATCCTTTGCTGCAACGATTGGAGAGCCTGGAACGGGTTCGGAATAGGCAACTAATTTAAGATCACGATTTTTATAATCTTTAAAAACTTTATCCTTAACTACTCCAACATCATAATTACCATTGATAACCTGAAATATTACATTTTGATGAAACGGGAAGTTTTTTATTTCTGTAAGATTTTTTTCAGATACACCGATCTTTTTCAATTCATATTTAATAAGCCAATTGCCGGAAAATGATTCCTGCGATGGTAATGCAATTTTCTTTCCGGTTAAATCTTCAGTAGTATTAATTCCACTATTATTTCTTGTAAAAAGAATAGACCTGAAAAATGGTTTATGGTCTTCATTCAATGGTTTTAGTATTGGTACTATTCCGTATTGCTTGTGAGCGTTTATGTAGAGCAAAGACCCAAAGAATGCAATAGAAATTTTTCCATTTATTAGCTGATCAACTGTTTCGCTGTATGATGTGCTTAACTTTAATTCAAAATGATATTTTTCGTTCTGATTTAAATAATCTATAATAGGCTGATATCCATTAAAGATAATATTAGGTGGATATCTGGATATTACTCCCACATAACAAATTGGTTTCTTCAGGTGATTTGTTTTTTCTACTGTATTAGCTTCGGGGCGAATTACGGTTGAAATATCAACTACATATTCATAGAATAAAACTGTAATTAAAATGCCAACTAAAAATGCTGAACTAATTAATATCAAATACTTTTTTCTCATATTAACAGGAATACCACTAATTCGTTTATTTATCTTAGTTACAAATTCTAAACCGAACATTTAATTAAGCTTTCCTTTATTAAATCTGATTGAAGCGGCGAATTATCGCCAAAGTGACGACGAAAAATAGTCAATTAAAATATAATAGCTGTAATTTGCAGATAAATTCTTCTGTTTTTTTAATTTTTTAATCAACTATTTGTAAAGACCTATGAATATTTGGGGCACAGACATTGCCTGTTAAAAAACAAAGAAAACTAATTATTAATCAAAAAGGAGTAAAAATGGAAAACATTATACCACGCTGGGAATGGCGTACCTTTACTAATGACCTGGGGAAAGCTGAAGAAAATATTCGTAAACATCCTGAAGGAAAAACCAGAGAGAGTGATGAGGTATATATTCTTTCTGAAGTAAGTATGGATAATACAAAAGTTCGTGATGATCTGATGGATATTAAAACATTGCAGCAAGTTAATGAAGACAGACTTGAACAGTGGCTTCCGATAATGAAGGGAACATTTCCATTACCGGTTTCTGAAATTGAAAAAGTATTTAAATGCTTCAAAGTTGCTCTGCCAAAATTTGAACGAACTGAATATACTTTTCAGCAATACATCGATGAGGTAATTAAACCATCCAAATTATTAAAAGCAGTTAATGTTCATAAAAAAAGAACCGGCTTTACAATTAATAATACAATTGTTGAAATTGCAGAAGTTACAGTTGATGGTAAAGTAATAAAAACAGCTGCGGTTGAGATGGAAGACCCGGCGTTGGTGATAAAAACTGTTAGAGAGCTTGAGCTGGATAAGTTCCCGAATATTAATTACCTGCGCGGATTAAAAAATCTGGTTGGAATGAAATAAGGAAAAATTATATGGCAAAAGAAATTGAAAAAAAGTTTTTGGTTAAGGGAGAGTTCAAACACCTTGCAAGTAAGCAAACAAGAATTGTTCAGGGTTATTTATCATCAGTACCCGAAAGAACAGTTAGAGTTAGAATTAAAGGTGACAAAGGATATATCACAATTAAAGGAATAGGAAATGCTTCGGGCGCCAGCAGATACGAATGGGAAAAAGAAATTCCAACATCTGAAGTTGAAGAACTATTAAAAATCTGTGAACCTGGTGTTATTGATAAAACAAGATATTTAGTAAAAGTTGATAATCATACTTTTGAAGTGGATGAGTTTTATGCAGAGAATCAGGGATTAGTTTTAGCTGAGTTAGAATTATCTTCAGAGGATGAATCCTTTAACAAGCCATCGTGGTTAGGAGATGAAGTAACTGGTGATGTTAAATATTATAATGCAATGTTGATGAAACATCCATTTACAAAATGGTAAACGACTGAATTTTTATCAAACATACTGAGGAGCAATGACTAAAGCTGACATTCTTGATATGAGTAATTATCGTATCGAGAAACTTCCGAAAAGAAAAAAATCAGAATTTGAAAAAAGACTTGCATTTGTGGGTTCAATACTGGCTGTTGCAGCATTTATCTTATTTGCATTTGTAATTAAGCTGCCATTTCTTGAATCAATAAATCCAAATGAAATTGTTTCTGACACTGCAAAGAACGTTTATAATAAGATAGGTTCAACTGCTTTTATAAGAAACAATGAGTTTATGCTCGCAATCTTTGCAGCATCTATTATTCTATGGATGACAGAAGCAATACCCAATTATTTAACTTCTTTGATTTTAATTATATCCTTGGTGTTAACGGGAATTTTACCCGAGAAAACTGCTTACGCACAACTTGGGCATCCTGTTATGTGGCTAAATATTATGTCGTTCGTCCTTGCGAGTATGTTAGTAACAACCGGACTTGCAAAACGATTTGCCCTTTGGTTAATTGTTAAGTTTGGTAAAAATGCAAGTACGATATTTATAACATTTATAGTGATTAATCTGGTCCTTTCAGCATTTATCTCAGCAACAACTGCTAAGGCGGCAATACTGCTTCCTATCTTTATGGTTATCGCAGCAATCTATGGTGCACAGAGCGGGGTAAACAGAAACAATTTTGGAAGAAGTATTGTATTGCAGAATTTGTTAAACATTAATATTGGTGCTGGTGCATTTGTAACAGGTGCCGGTGCTAATTTGTTAGGTGCAGCGCTTTTAGGTAGTGCAATTCAAGGTAATATTTATTTTGGTCAGTGGATGATGGCAATGCTGCCTTATGTTATTCTGCTTATGATCATTGGCTATTTTGTTGCGATGAAAATATTCTTTCCGTTAAAGCCTGAGGAAAGACTACCACAAATTGAAGGTGGAATGGAAAGATTAAAAACTGAGTATGAAAAACTTGGACCTTTAAGTCATAATGAAATAAAATCAGCTTTTATTTTTATAACAATTTTAGGATTGTGGGCAACAGACAATATCCACGGAATAAGTGCAACTGCCGTTGCATTTGTTGGGGCTATTGTTGCTTTGTTACCTAAAGTTGGAATTGTAAAGTGGAATGAAGTTGATATTCCCTGGCACTTGATGTTATTCTCAGCAGGAGCTTATACTTTAGGAGCAGCATTGGATGAAACTGATCTCCCTTCGATTTGTGTAAATGCATTTTTTAACTCACTGGGAATAGGAAACCAATCACAATTCTGGGTGTTATATTTATTTCTAACGGGCGTAATGATTTTTAGTGCTCTTATATTTCAATCGAAGACAATGAGAGCTATGATATTTATTCCTATTGCTATTGGTGTGGCAAACAGATTTGGATTTGATGTAGTAAGCCTGGCTCTTCCTGTTGCGTTCATGAATATTCATGTTTATGTACTTCCGTTTAACAGTAAGCCAGCTGCTCTTTTATATGAAACTGATCAGTATAGTTTAACTGATACTTTTAAATACGGTCTTACAATAATGATAATCGGCTGGATACTGGTAATTGCAGCCGGCGAAACCTGGTTCAGATATCTTGGTATTACACCCAATGGAGTATTTGGTATTTAATAATATAAATTATACTATGTTTCGATACATAGTTAATCTTTTTAAGGAATAAAAAAATGTTTTTAAAGAAAACCAGAAAACTCGAGATACAAATTGAAGAATATCTTGATTTAGTTGTAAAGGGCGGACTAGTATTTAAACTCGGTATTAAATGCTATCTTGATAATCAGATGACTGAATTTGAAAGTCATCTTAAAGATTTAAGAAAGATCGAAGAAAGTGCAGATGATTTAAGAAGGAACATTGAGATAAAACTTTATACCAGAACTCTTATTCCTGAAGCACGCGGAGATGTATTAGGATTATTGGAAAGCTGTGATAAAGCATTAAACATTACTACTGATACTCTGCTTGAATTCTCAGTTGAGATCCCAACTATAATAAATGAACTTAAACCCGGTTTTTTGGAGCTTGCTGATAGCTCAATCTCTTGTCTCGAGAATACAGTGAGCGGTATAAGGTCTTATTTCAGAAATATTGATGCTGTCCGGGATTATGTAACCAAGGTTCAGTTTTATAAAAAAGAAACTAATAAGATTGCAGAGAAAATAAAACGTACTATCTACAGGACTGATAATGATTTAAGTTTCAAGATTCATATCCGCTACTTCGCATTTCATATAGAAAGAATAGCTGAACAGTCTGAAGATGTTTGTGATAGATTATCAATTGCAATAATTAAAAGGCTGGAGTAGAATTGAATATTTCAGTATGGTTTTTTATATCAAGTGCTTTGTTCCTTGGCTGGGCTGCAGGTGCAAATAATGCTGCAAACCTTTTTGGTACCGCAGTTATTTCTAAGATGGTCAAGTTCAGAACTGCTGCTATTATTGCCGGTATTTTTGTTGTGCTTGGATCTGTTATCAGCGGTGCAGGAACAACCGAAACACTAACCGATCTTGGATCAGTGAATGCTTTAGCCGGAAGTTTTGCAGTTGCAGTTGCTGTAGGTATCTCCATTATTTTGATGATACGTGCAAAAGTACTGGTTTCATCATCTCAGGTAATATTGGGTGGAATTATCGGCTGGAATTTGTTCACTGGATCGCCAACTGATAATAATGCCCTTTACAAAATCTTATCCAGTTGGGTTGCATCACCGGTTATAGCTGCAATATTTGGTTTTATATTATTTAAAATCGTTAAGAATACTGTACTCAAATGGAAAATCCATCTTTTAGAACTTGATAGCTATACACGCATTGGACTTATTATTGCCGGTGCATTAGCTGCATATTCTTTTGGGGCAAATAATATTGCTAATGTAATGGGGATGTTTGTTGATTCAGCACATCTTCAGGATTTGAATGTAGGCAGCGTTTTTACTTTAAATGGAGAGCAGCAATTATTTTTCTTTGGCGGAGCAGCAATCGCAGTCGGAATTTTTACTTATGGTACTAATGTAATGGATACTGTTGGTGAAGATTTTACTAAGATATCACCAATTACAGGACTTGTAGCAATTTCAGCCGAGATTATTGTGCTCTTTCTATTTACTTCACAAAGGCTTGAACAGTTTTTATTAGAAAATAATTTACCAACAATTCCGCTTGTTCCGCTTTCAATAACTCAGGCATTTATCGGGGCAATTATTGGAACAGGTTTGGCAAAGGATCCTCATTCTATAAATTTTAAAGTTCTTGGCAGAATGGTCGTAGGATGGGCTGTTGCACCGGTAACAGCAGCTATAATAACGGTTATATCACTTTTCTTTATACAAAATGTTTTTGAACAGACTGTTGTGATTCCTGAACCTTACGAAATAACAAATTCTGTAATTATCAAGTTAGAGTCAGAAGGAATAAATGCAGATAAGATTAAAGATTTATCAGATAAAAGATTTTTTAATAAGCGAGAATTTCGAAACGAAATTCTGCAAAGAAATAACTATACCAATGAACAGATATACAGCATATTTGCATATTCTCTGATTGACAGTTTTGTTGTTGATTCTAATCTTATAAACAGCAGATTACACTCACCGGAATATTCCAAGATGGAAATTGATTTTCTTAAGTCTCTTCATTCAAAAAGTTATTCACATAAAATTGATTTTGAAAAAGATGTTTTTCAGGCTAATAACTTATGGCAGAACACTGGAGATAAATTAACTGATAAAAAAAATGAAGATAAAAAATTAATCATAGAACAGTTATTTAGAATAAAAAAAACAAATAAATCACATAATTAGAATTATTTATTAATATCAATTTAATGGAGAAAAAATGAAAAATAATAAAAGAAACTTCAAAGTATTTGGCTTAATTCTTTTCTTCTTCATCAGCACCATAAACATCCTTGCTCAGGAAGTTCCGGGTGGATCTCAGAAGGTACCGCTTGGTGGTGAAGTTCGCAATGGTAAACTGCTATTTAAATCTGATGATGGAAATTTCAGCTGGTGGTTCGATGCAAGAATCCAGTTTGATGGAGCTATGTACTTTGAAAACAAAAATGCTTTAAGTAATGGTACTCATTTCAGACGTGTAACTTTTGCTTTGAAAACACAACTGTGGAAAAACTGGCAGGCTGAAGTTGATATGGGCTTAAATGAAGCTGTGGATACCAAATCCCAGATTAAACTTAGAGATGCATGGGTAAAATATACTTTCCCAAAATTTAATCTTGCTATTCAAGCCGGTAACTTTAAAGAACCGTTTGGAATGGAAAGACTTAATAGCTCAAGATTGTTGCCATTTCTGGAAAGATCTGCCATAACAAACGCAATGGCATTGGGCAGAAGAGTTGGAGTTTCCGCAAGATATTGGACAGACTTTGCACAGGTTACTGCAGCAGTTATGGGGCATGAAACTGGAACCAGAATTGATAAAGGTCAGAGAGATGAGACTTTCTCTGCAAATATAAGGGCTTCGGTAGCTCCGATAAATAATTTTGGAGATAACCTGCACTTTGGTTTGGCATATTCATATAAAATTCCTGATGTAGTATCCGATATGAGAGCAAACACAATTGAAATGAATGCAAGAGTAGAATCATACGTATTCAATCCTAAATTTCTTCATACCGGCGATATCTCCAATGTAAATTATTATGATAGATACGGGTTTGAATTTTTATTTATAAAAGGTCCATTCCTTTTGCAATCTGAATTCCTTGGCACAAGTATTTATAGATGGTACGGCAATCCGACAGTAAATCTTAAAGGCGGATATGTAACAGCATGCTGGGTGATTACCGGTGAAAACAGATATTATTATGTTGATGAAGGAGAAGTTGGTCCTATCGAAGCACCGAAAAATTCGTTTGGAGCTTTTGAATTAGCAGCACGCTACAGTGTAACCAATCTTAATGATCTTGATGCCGGTGTAAAAGGCGGACAGGCAAATCAATTAATGCTTGGGCTTAATTACTATCCTAATACAAATATTAAACTTCAGTTTAATTATTCTATGGTTAATCATGATCAATTTGCAACTAGAAAAGGTAATCTTATAGGTGATGATGACTTCTCGTTTATTCAAATGAGAGTTCAGGCAGCATTTTAAATTTTTTAAGGAGAAAAAAATGAAAAAAATTATTTTTGCAATATTTATAATAACTTCATGTATATTTTTATCTTGTTCAAGAGACGAACCATTTGTTGCTCCGCCGCCGCCTCCACCGGCAGCGCCTGATATCAAGATTAATGAAATATATTCAAGAGGTACAGTTGGTAACGAAGATTGGGTCGAAATATATAATCCGGATAATACTTCTAAAGACATTAGCGGATATAAAATTTATGATAATGGCGGACAATCCGGTACAAAACCTAAGAAAGAATTTCCTGCAGGAACAATTATACCTGCCGGCGGATTGTTAGTAATTATTGTTGATGATACTACTGACAGCGGTTTTGGTTTATCAGCAGGCGGTGAACAAATTTGGCTGGAAAAATCAGATGGAACTGTTATTGATAATATTACTTTCCCTGCACTTGGAGTTGATACTTCCTATGGAAGAAAACCTGATGGATCTGATAATTGGGAAAAACTTTCTCCACCAACTAAAGGAGCATCCAACGGCAGTGGTGGTGGTGCAGTTCTTCCTTTAGTTATGAATGAAATTTATTCCAGAGGTACAGTAAATGACCCTGATTGGATTGAAATTTATAATCCAAATCCTGTTCAGGTAGATTTGTCCGGATATAAGATTTATGATAGCGGTGGAAATAGTGGTTCCAAACCTAAAAAAGAATTTCCTGCAGGTACATTTATACCGGCAAATGGCTTTTATGTAATTGTTACAGATGATGCTGATGCGAGCGGTTTTGGATTATCTAGCGGCGGAGAATCTGTTTGGTTTGAAAATGCCAGCGGAACTGTAATCGATAATGTTGATTTTCTATCAATGGATGTTACTCAGTCTTATGGAAGATATCCGGATGGAAGTACAAATTGGCAGATATTAAGTACAATTACCAAGGGCGCACCAAACCATCAATAGTGTTGCTGTTTTTAGAGAACCAAACATTGTTTGGTTCTCTTCATTTTAATGGTATTGAAATGTTAAATAAATCGTTATTCTCTTTTTTGTTATTTATATCTTCGCTTATGATTTTTTTACCAGGTTGTTCAAGGGATAATCCTTTTGTTATACCAGAAAAGGAAACAATTAATAAAATATTCCCGCTCGAAGAAATTGAGTTAAATATTCCTGAACCATCCGGTATTGCATACAATTCGAAGAATAATACTCTTATGGTCGTATCAGACGGTAAACCAGATATCTATGAAATAGACTTTAATGGAGCAATATTAAATATTATTCCGGCTTCTGGTTCGGATATGGAAGGAATAACACTTTCAAAGAATTGCGATACAATTTACGTTGTAGAAGAGAAGAAGAAACTTGTTACAACATTTGATTTATCAGGAAACAAAATTGCCTCATTCAGTGTAAATGTTGCCGCTTCTGATAATCATTCACTTGAAGGAATCTCTTTTAATATATCAACCAATGAGTTGTATATTATAAATGAAAAAAATCCGCAGATGATATTGAAATATTTGAACAAAAAAGAACTTTGGCGAAGAACCATTGCTTACACTTTAGATATTTCGGATATTTATTATGATGAAATCTGTAATTGTATTTGGATAATTAGTGATGAGTCTAAAAGGATATTAAAGCTTTCAACTACTGGAGAGCTTCTTAAACAGTGGGAAATTCCATTTACAAAAGGGGAAGGGATTACAATCGTAAATGAGAAAATATATGTTGTTAATGATTCCAATAGTAAAATGTATGTGTTCCAAAAACCTAATTAGTTATATTTTTTTAATAATAGTGCAGGAGTTTATATGAAATACAAATCACATTTGTTCATTATTCTCTCTTCATTTTTTGTATGGAGTTCTTTATATGCCCAAACTCCATTGATCAATGAACTGTTCTCACGCGGAACAGCAGTTGAACCAGACTGGATTGAAATCTATAATCCTTCTTCATCATCAATAGATATTACTGGTTATAAGATTTATGATAACGGCGGAAAGAACGGAACAAAACCCAAAAAAGAATTTCCTTCCGGATCTGTTATTCCCGCTCAAGGATTTCTGGTGATAATTACTGATGATGCAGACCCAAGCGGTTTTGGTCTATCCAGCGGAGGCGAGTGGGTTTGGTTTGAAAATACAACCGGAACAGTAATAGACAGTGTTAATATGGCTGCTGTTACAGACCCTGAAGCATCTTATGGAAGACTGCCTGATGGAAGTGCAAACTGGCAGATCTTAATTCCCAGAACAAGAGGTACGTCTAATACTATAATTGTAGTAACGCCTGTCATTAACGAATTGTTCTCACGCGGAACTGAAATCGAACCAGACTGGATTGAAATTTATAACCCTTCTTCTTTAGCAATGGACATTAGTGGTTATAAGATTTACGATAACGGCGGAAAGAACGGAACAAAACCCAAAAAAGAATTCCCAGCCGGCTCAGTTATTCCTGCTAATGGATTTTTGGTAATAATAACTGATGATGCTGACCCAAGCGGTTTTGGTTTATCCAGCGGAGGCGAGTGGGTTTGGTTTGAAAATACAACCGGAACAGTGATAGACAGTGTTAATATGGCTGCTGTTACTGATACAGCAGCATCTTATGGAAGACTGCCTGATGGAAGTGAAAACTGGCAGATTTTAATTCCCAGAACAAGAGGTTATTCAAATGTTCCTGTTACTTCTTCTGTAGTGATAAATGAATTGTTCTCACGCGGAACTGAAATCGAGCCAGACTGGATTGAGATCTACAATACAACTTCATCATCAATAGACATTACAGGTTATAAGATTTACGATAACGGCGGAAAGAACGGAACAAAACCGAAAAAAGAATTTCCAGCCGGCTCAGTTATTCCTGCTAATGGATTTTTAGTAATAATAACTGATGATGCTGATCCAAGCGGCTTTGGTTTATCCAGCGGAGGCGAGTGGGTTTGGTTTGAAAATACAACCGGAACAGTGGTAGATAGTGTTAATATGGCTGCTATTACTGATACAGCAGCATCTTTTGGAAGACTGCCTGATGGAAGTGCAAACTGGCAGATTTTAATTCCCAGAACAAGAGGTTATTCAAATTCAACTACAGATGTTGAAGATGAAATTAAACCAGTTTCTGAGTTTCAACTATTTCAGAACTATCCAAATCCGTTTAATCCGTCAACTAAAATAAATTTCAGTTTGACTGCTGCTTCTAAAGTTAAACTTACGGTTTATAATTTACTTGGTCAGGTTATAAATGAACTTGTAAATGGTAACTATGCAGCGGGAAATCATACTGTTAGTTTTGATGCAGTTGGATTGAATAGCGGAATATATTTTTACAAGATTGAAGCTATCGGAATTGATGGTCAAAGTTTTACTGCTACAAGAAAAATGATTTTAATCAAATAAACTTTCAAAAATCTTTTTTAAGAGTTCGTACTGTGTAAAGGTATGAACTCTTTTTTTTATATATCTCTCTGTAAAGATTTAAAACCGGCTTTTAAGAAAAAATAAGAACTGAGTGAAGCTATTATAAAGAGTATCATAGTGCTGGTAAGCAGATTAATTTTGGAAATTTGATATCCGTTTTTAATTTCCTGAAAGAAATTAAATACAGGCACAAAAAGAATTACAACAATCAAAATTAAAAACATCAGGCTCAGCAATAACGTAATTGATGCTCCTTGTGAAGATGCAATTCTTATAGCGTTTCGTTCTTTTAGATTTAGAAAAATTCCGCCCATCCCAAAATTTAAACTGACTAAAGCAATAGTTATAATAGCCATATTTAGTTGAGCAATAATTGCAAGCTCAACCGGAAAGTGAAAATTGGAAAAATAACTTATTATCTGTCCAAGTATAAAAACAATTAAAAAGTAAATAGAAAGCTTTTTAAATATTAAATTCTTCAAATCAACCGGAGCCGTGCGTAACTTCCAGAATGTTTCACCTTCAAGACTTATTAAAGGAAATATAAACCTTATTGAGATTGAAGAGATTAAGAAAACATTAAAAATTGTTACCGCTATATAAATTGCCGTCCTGAAGTAATCATTGTAAGCATTTAGAATTGTCATATCTATACCGGAAATACTTGTTATAAAAATCACAATTAAGAAAAGCATTACGATTAAATGAATCCATTGATTTGGTTCTCTGAAAAACAATAATATCTCCCGCTTTAGTATTGATTCATTTATTCCATTCAATAATGAAGACTTCAAATTAAAAATTGATTCTCTTTTATTATTTGATTTCAATCTGAAAGTGGAATTAGATATTGAATACTCTGACCAGGTCTTATAGTACCATTTATGTGCTAAAAATACAGCAATCAAAAACATTGCGATTGAAGAAAGAATATTTACATACATAAATGGGAAAGCTCTTTCATAACTTCCGTTGGAAATCCAGAAAAGCGAATCTGAAACCCAATAGTTTGGTAATAACTTCAGAAAACTGTTATCAAGAAAACCAAAGTAGGCATCAATATTTGGATAATACTCAAAAACTTTTTGTACTGTTTCTGCTGGGCTGCTTAAGAAGTAGTAACTTAGCACACTTGCAGCGTATAATAATCCGATAGTAGTTAAAACTTTCTTTATCCCGATTTTCGAAGAAAGTTTCAGAACAATTAATAAAATAATTGCGCCGAGTGAACCAGCAGTAAACATAAAAGGTAAAATAATTCCGATCAGTGAAATCGGATAAAAATACCAGTCAAGATTAAAATATATTCCATATCCTAATATGATTGCTCCAACAATCAGCAATAAAGTTGAAGAACTGTAAAAGAAATTATCTAAAAATTTGATTATAAATATTTTTGTAAATGAGATAGGTTTGCTTATAAAAAAATATATTTCTTTCGATTTATAAAGCGTTGAATATGATACTACTATGTTGCCAATATTTATTGTAATAAAAAAAATAAAAAGTATTACGGAAATAAATCTGTGGAAAAGAAACATTCCGATATTAATTCCGGATAATAAATACTCCATTGAATTAGTTGTAAAAAAGTAGCATCCGTAGGCGAATAGTCCATAAACAAGCGATGAGCTTGTTGCTTTAACTAAATACCCGAATGAAATTTCTGAGTTTAATTTTAAGAAAACTAATAATTTATATTTGATTATGTGGAGAATTGATTTCATTATTTTGTTAAATGTAAAAACAATGATTCAAGATTATTATGATCTGAATCCTTTATAGTTTCTACGACTTCCTTTTTATCTTCAAATATCATTTTACCATTCTTAATGATTCCGATACGGCTGCAGATTTCTTCTGCTACATTAAGACTGTGAGTTGACATAAATATGGCAGTACCGTTAGTTGAAAGTTTTTTAAAAAGATTTTTTACAATAAGCGCACTTTGCGGATCCAAACCTATCATCGGCTCATCAACGATTAGTAATTTAGGATTGTGTAAAAGTGCAGAAGCAATAGCTATTCTTTGTTTCATACCCTGAGAATATTCTTCGGTTCTTTTATCAATCCAATTGTCAATTTTAAGTTCATCAATAACTGAATCAATTTTTGCTTTGAGTCTTTCTTTTTCAATTGAGTATAATCCTCCGCTAAAAAATAAAAACTCGCGTCCGGTTAATTTTTCGTATAAAAATGGTTGATCAGGAATGTAACCTATTAATCTTTTTGCTTTTATCGGTTCTTTTGCAATATCAAAACCATTGATAATAATTCTACCAGAGGTCGCAGTATATAAACCAGCAATCATCTTGATAGTGGTTGTTTTACCGGCACCGTTTTGTCCAAGGAAACCAAAAAAATCACCTGCATTGATTTTGAGATTCAGGTTATCTACTGCGGTAAAGTTTCCAAATTTTTTCGTGATGTTAATTAATTCGAGCATAATTTTCTGTTAATTAGATAAACAAAGATAAAAAAGAATGAAGGTAAAACAGGAAATTATTTTTCAATTGTTCTCAGCGTTGTTAAATCATCATAAGTGATTGTCATTAAATCACTGCTTTGAATATTGGGCATGGATAAGATTCTATCTTCCTGAATTGATATTGCTCTGTTTAGTAATTCCTTAATTGATCTGGCATTATAAAAATTCCTGTTTTTTCCCTGCAGCATTTCATCAATTAATTCAAGTAATTGCTGCCATGCACCTTCATCCAACTGATAATTTTTCTTTTGACAAATACTTAAAGCAATTTCAAGAAGCTGACGGTTTGTATAAGGTTCAAACTCAAATTTATTAGGAAATTGACTTTCCAGAACAGGAAAACTCTCGATAATAATTTCTATCTCTTCTCTTGTGCCCGACAGAATAGCAGTTACTTCATCATTCATTAAATATAATTTTTTAAGAAAGTATTGCAGTAATGAATCGCTGAAATGTTTTAAACACTGAAGTGAAGCCGTTACATCATTGACTAAGATAACATTTCCTGAAAGTTTTTTAAAAAGCTCATCCATTGTTAAATATGCGTCCAATTTACTTAACCCGGAAAATAATGAGCTGTCAATTTCGATAAGTTGTCCCTTTGATAATTTGTTTGATGCAAAAAGACTTTTAGCAAAGAGTCGTGCAACTGTTGATGTGCCGGAACCAGGCTCTGCGATAAAAATTGAGTTATACGTTTTGTGTACAGATGAGATAGATTTTTCAGATTTTAATTTATCAACTTTTATCGATGCAATAATCCTGTTGAAAGTGGTTTTTACGCTGCTTAGACCGACAAGGTTATTTATTTCGTTTACGTAACGGTCAATTTTCTCATTTGATTTTACAACAGAATTATTTCGATTGTTTATATTTAGCCATGCTGATTGAATATCACTGATAAGGATTGTATTAAGAGAATAGAAATCCTTTTCTTCATCTTCAAGCAAATGATATCTTTTACTTAATTCAATTTTAGTTTCGCTAAAAAGATTTCTGACAAAACGGGCATTGCCAAACGATCCATCGGTATTATCAATCAATGAATCGAGTTTTTCTATTAAGAATTTTTCAGCGTCTTCATTAAAGCTGTATTTTTCCTTTTCAGAAAAAATTTTGAAAATCTCTGCTAGCTCACTTGAATTGTAATCATCGAAGTAAAAATGATGTGTAAACCTGGATTTTAAACCCGGATTAGAGTTGATAAATTTTTCCATCAGTTCAGGATATCCTGCTGCAATAACAAAGAATTTATCTTTGTAATCTTCCATTCGTTTAAGAATTATATCAATTGCTTCCTGTCCAAAATCATTCGAATTTTTATCTCGTTTAAGAGAGTAAGCTTCATCAATAAATAATATTCCTCCCAAAGCCTGGTTTATTACTTTTTCGGTTTTCTGAGCAGTCTCTCCGATATATTCTCCGATCAATGATGCCCGGTCAACTTCAACCACATGACCATTTTTAAGTAAACCAATAGCTTTGAAAAACCTGCCTAAAATTCTTGCAACAGTTGTTTTGCCTGTACCGGGATTACCTAAAAAAATACAATTAGCAGAAATATTCTCGTTTGTTTCGATTCCTTTAGCTTTGCGTTCTTTAACAAACTCAAGGTAAGAAATAAAATCTCTCAGGGATTGTTTTAGATTATGAAGTCCTACCAGATTATCAAATTCTTCAAACAAACTTTTTATTGAATTATTATCACTATTTGTTTTTTGTAATTGCTCTAATTTCTTTGGCTGCTGTGTATTTTGCTTATTTGAATAACTATCTGGCTGCTCATTCTCATCCAGAAAATTAATTACTTCCTGTGTGCCGATTTGGAAATAATGTTTTATAATCTGCTGGTTTGCCAAAAAAATTTCAATCCGTACTTCTCCGCATTTCCAGAATCCCGGAATTGGAGTTCCCCAGCTTTGAACAAACTCAACAAATTCCCATTCTTTTTTTAACATCAGGTTAAAATCATTTCTGCCGATTTCTTCATCTTCGAAGTACCAGATTGTTAATCCACTTAATAAACGGTTATCAGATTTAAAGAAAGGGTTTTTAATAATTGCTTCAGCAGCAATGTAAGTAGCAATAGATTCATCAAATTGAATCAGATAAGTTTTCTTTTGAGAGTTTAAACTTTCCTCGAGATTAAACATCCTTATTGATTTAGCTTCGATTGTTTTCATAACATTTGGACTTTTTTCTTGAATCCCTGCATGTGATAATTGGTTATTATATAAAAGTCCGGGAGGCGTTACTCCATCAGAAACTAACTCATTAGATTTTGTGTGATTCAAGCTTGTATTGTTCATTTGTCTGTATAAAATCTCTGTAAAAATAATTATTAACAATTAAGACAAATTCCCTGCCATCAAAAAAATGCTAAATAAAAACAAAAAAGGCGAGGGGAAACCTCGCCTTGTAAAAATAACAGCAAAAAAGGATTTTAATACATTCCATCCATACCGCCCATACCTCCCGGAGGCATAGCTGGCATTGAAGTTTCTTTTTCTTTCTTCTCATAAACAACTGCTTCAGTTGTTAATAATAGTGAAGAAACTGAAGCTGCATTTTCAAGAGCAGTTCTTGCAACTTTGGTTGGATCAATAACTCCTGATTTAACTAAGTTCTCATATTTTTCTGTAGCGGCGTTAAATCCGTAATCATCTTTTCCTTCGCGAACTTTCTGCAATACAACCGATCCTTCAAGTCCGGCATTATTTACAATTTGTCTTAAAGGTTCTTCTAATGACTTTTCAACTATTTTAACGCCTGTAGTTTGGTCAGGGTTCTCACCTTTAACTTTTTCTAAAATATCCATAGCTCTTACTAAAGCAACACCGCCGCCGGCAACGATACCTTCTTCAACTGCGGCACGAGTTGCATGTAATGCATCTTCAACTCTTGATTTCTTTTCTTTCATTTCAATTTCGGTAGAAGCACCGATTTTTAGCACCGCAACACCACCTGAAAGTTTTGCCAATCTTTCCTGTAATTTTTCTTTATCATAGTCTGAAGTTGATTTTTCAATCTGTGATTTTATTTCATTAATTCTTTTCTTTATGTCATCAGTTTTTCCAGAGCCTTCAACAATAGTTGTATTATCTTTATCGATAACAACTTTTTTAGCTTTTCCTAAATAATCAAGAGTTGCATTTTCTAATTTGTAACCTTGCTCTTCAGAAATAACGGTGCCGTTTGTAAGAACAGCAATATCTTCTAACATTGCTTTTCTTCTATCACCAAAACCGGGTGCTTTAACAGCTGCAACTTTCAAGGTTCCGCGAATTTTATTAACTACCAATGTAGCTAATGCTTCACCTTCAAGGTCTTCTGATATGATTAACATTGCTTTACCTTGCTGAGCAACTTTTTCCAGTATTGGTAAAAGATCTTTCATTGCAGAGATTTTTTTATCATGGATAAGAATAAAGGGATCTTCTAAAACAGCTTCCATTGATTCTGTATCAGTAACAAAATAAGGAGAGATATAACCGCGATCGAACTGCATACCTTCCACAACATCTAATACTGTTTCAGCAGATTTGCTTTCTTCAACAGTTATAACACCATCTTTTCCAACTTTTTCCATTGCATCAGCAATTAAATTACCGATTGATTTATCATTGTTAGCAGATATTGCACCTACCTGTGCAATTTCATTTCTGCCTTCAACCTCTTTACTTACTGATTTCAGATATTCGATTACTTTCTGAACAGCAATATCAATTCCTCTTTTAAGATCCATTGGATTTGCACCAGCGGTTACGTTTTTTAAACCTTCTCTGTAAATAGCCTGAGCTAAAACAGTTGCGGTTGTAGTTCCGTCTCCAGCAACATCACTTGTTTTTGATGCAACTTCGCGCACCATTTGTGCACCCATATTTTCAACAGGATCATCAAGTTCTATTTCTTTAGCTACAGAAACGCCGTCTTTAGTTACAGTTGGAGCGCCAAATTTCTTTTCTAAAACTACATTACGTCCTTTTGGTCCAAGAGTAACTTTAACAGCATTTGCCAGTTTATTTACACCGTTTATTAATTTTGCCCGAGCTTCGGTGTTGTATTCGATTAACTTTGCCATAGTTTATTCCTTTATATTTTATTTATTACTTACCTAAAATTCCGAAGATATCATTCTCACGCATAATCAGATATTCTTCACCGTTAATGGTAACTTCTGTTCCGCTGTATTTTCCATAAAGAACTCTGTCACCGACTTTAACTTCCATTTTAATTGTTTTCCCATCATCAGCTACTTTACCGGGACCGACAGCAACAACATTTCCCTCAACTGGTTTTTCCTTAGCAGTATCCGGTAAAATGATTCCGCCGGCTGTCTTTTCTTCAGCAGCAGCAGGTTTAACAACTACTCTATCACCTAATGGTTTTAATTTAATATCACTCATTTTTAACTCCTTTTTAGTTATTAAAATTTATTAGCACTCTCAAAAGACGAGTGCTAAAATATAATTATTGGCTCGTTTTGTCAAGATTTTTTAATGTTGGTGTGATTTAAATTGGTTATTTTTGTAAAGAAAACTACAATAAACGATTAAATGAAGAAGCTAACACAAGAGCTAAGAAAACTGGTTTTTATTACTAAAGAATTGGATAAAAAAGTTATCCTGATTTTTCTATCTGTGGCAATTCTGCAAACTCTTTCATTTTATTTTACCTCAAGAAGATTTTTCAGAGAAAATCTATTCCAGTATTTTCAAACTTATTCCGACCCTTACCTGATCGAATATTTTTACTGGTTTATAGGAGATTTCTTCACTTTTCTGATTCTCGGTATCTTAATCATAAAATTAGTCTTTAAAGAAAATCTTTTTGATTATGGATTTAGGCTTGGAGATTACAAGCTTGGATTTTTTTTAACCGTAATTTTTATTGCCATAATGTTAGTGCTGATATGGTTTGTCTCCGCATCCCAATCTTTTGCTCAAAAGTATCCTCATCTTTCGGGTGCAAAACTTAACTGGAATACTTTCTTAATTTATGAAACAGGCATGCTGATTTATATGTTTTCATGGGAATTTATGTGGCGTGGTTTTATGCTTTTTGGTCTTGAAAAGAAATTCGGTTATTACTCAGTTTTAATACAAATGATACCTTTTGTTATCTTGCACAATGGAAAGCCATTTTTAGAAACCTTCGGTGCAATCTTTGGTGGTATTGCTTTAGGTATTCTTGCATTGAGGACGCGGTCATTTTATTATTGTGTCATAATTCATATTGGTGTTATGTTCTCAATTGATTTTGTTTCAGCATTACGTTTTAGAGCAGATGAATATGGAATTGGAATAGAATCATTTATTAATTTAATTAAACAAATATTTTAGGTGTTAAGATGAAATTATCCTTAAATGTAGATCATATTGCAACAATCCGGAATGCAAGGAATGAAAGTCAACCAGACCCGGTTACCGCTGCATTGATTGCCGAACACGCAGGTGTTGATGGAATTGTTGTTCATCTTCGTGAAGACAGGAGACACATAAATGAAAGAGATGTAAGATTACTTCGCGAACTTATTGCAACCAGACTAAATCTTGAAATGGCTGCTGCTGAGGAAATTTTAAAAATTGCCTGCGATGTCGGACCGGAGCTTGTTACACTAGTACCGGAAAAAAGACAAGAACTAACAACAGAAGGCGGACTTAATGTTATTGATAATGTTTCATTAATAAGAGATACAATTTCTGAACTGCATAAGTATGAAATTGAAGTTTCGCTTTTTATTGAACCTGATATAAGACAAATTGATGCTGCAGCTGAAATTGAAAGTGATTTTGTAGAAATACATACCGGTATTTTTGCAAATGCAATTTCTGAAGAAGAACAATTTGATGAGTTGGATAGAATAAGAACTTCCGTTAAACATGCAAAGAAATTAGGTTTAGGAATTAATGCCGGTCATGGACTTAATTATCAAAACATAAAAGTTTTTAGAGAAGTACAGGATATTGATGAGGTTAGTATCGGACATGCGATTATTGCAAGATCAGTTTTTGTCGGGATTAAACAAGCAGTAAAAGAAATGTATGACCTGATCAGGTTTGGATAATAAGAAATAAAATAAATAAGATGGATTTTGTCAGTCCCTAAGGTTATTTCTGATTTGATTTTTCCGGAAACCAGAAAATAATTTATCTTGCTTTTAAACTTTTTTGAACAAAAGTCTATTTATTTTTCTAAAACTTGTTTGAATAAATTAACCATCTCCTGCCAGGATTCTTTATCAGCTTTTTCATTATAGGCAATAGGCATATTAAATTTTTTTCCAAGACTATCCGCTTCCGGATTTGAAAAAGCATGTAAAGCTCCATCATAATTAATAAAGTTATAATGAACACCTGCAGTATCCATCTCTGTTTTGAAATTCTGAATTTGTTCAGGAGTTACTGACTTATCCGCTGCGCCATTACAAACTAAAATATATGCATTCACTTTTCCTTTTTCTGCTGATGTAACGGGCTGTATTCCGCCATGAAAGCTAACGACTGCTTTAAGGTCTGTTCCGACCCGAGCCATTTGCAGGACTATACTTCCTCCAAAGCAGTATCCGATAGCTGCAATTTTATCAGGATCAGTTATTTCATAGTTTTTAAGAAAATTATATGCAGCTAAAAATCTATCTTCACCTGTTTTCATATTCTGATAAATTGACATCGCGAGTTTTTGTGCTTCTTCAGGATTTTCTGTGTTCTTTCCTTCACCATACATATCTAAAGCGAATGCAGTATATCCTAATTCAGCAAGCATTCGTGCTCTTCTTTTAGCATAATCGTTCAATCCCCACCATTCGTGTACTACTAATACTCCGGGTCTTTTTCCTTTCACCTGATCATCATAAACTAAAAAACCCTTTAATTTAACTCCTTCTGCTGAATACTCAATACTTTTTTCTATCAAACCATTTTTTTCAGTTTGATTATCTGCACAGGAAAATAATAACAACCCAATCAAAAATATTAATACTAATCTGAACTTCATGATTCATCCTTATTTGTTAAAAAACTTATTCTATACTTCTCTAATTGTAAGCTTTGAGGCGTTCAAAAAAAGTTACAACAACAGGTAATTCAAGCTTTATGTACAATACTTGTCGATTAAGCATATCAGATGCATTGGTATTCCAACACTTACCGAAGAAACTTGCTTTGTTTCTCAATGAATTCTTTAATGAGTAACTGAGCAGAAGAAAAAAATTATATGTTCAAAACAGAAACAGCTCTATCAAAGTCTTCAGGTCTTACAAAAATCAGGTAACCGAACATTCCTTTACCGTCGGTTACACCGTTGGAAGCATAAACATTAATATTAGCAGTGTAAAACAGATGATGAATTTCCTTCAGCGCACTTAGTTCATCGCCCTGAACTAGAAACGCACGGTGTGGTCCATCGAGTATCAGATTACTTTTCTTTGCCTCTGAAATTAACTTTAATGAATTATCCGGGAAAAGCTGTAATTGAGTACGGTTCGGACCAATAGGAATAGCGGTAAAAGCTAACAATTTTATTCCGCTTTTTTCAAGCTCTGAAAGAAGTTTGTATGACTCACCAGGCTGGTCAACAACTGAGCAGTAAAAGTAATCTATTTTATGAATTTTATAAGCCATAATTAACTCCAAATAAAAAAATGTTTATTGGTTTACTTAACTATAATAGAAATTTGTTTTTTGAATAATTTCGGGCGTTCGCTAAGCAAAGTAAGTATTTATATTTTGTTTTTCAAAATTAATATCAAAAGAGCTTATTTGATTTTTAATAATTTTATATCATTCTATGTTTAGTTACTGGCAAAGAAAATCAAATTTGTTTTGAAATCGCATTATGACAAATTCCTTATACAGGTTAAGAGAATTTTCTCAGAGTATTTTGATGTATTATTTTTCTTTTACTTGTGTTTTGATCGAATAATATTAACTGACTTTAAGGAAATGTATTTGTTGAATAAAACAAATGTAAATTTGACTTTAATCATTCTCAAAAGAATTGATTTAAATCCTTAATTTTAAACTCACTAATTATATAAATAATGCAGCTAAAAAAAATTACGGAGAAAAAGTGTTCTATAATCTCATAAAAAAAACAGAGTTTGATAAAGTAAAATCTTTTAACGGAAATTGGTCAACAAGAATGCAGTTGTTTGCTGATATGTGCCGCTACAATACGCTTGTTGCTGTGAAGAAAGCTGGTTCAGGTCATCTTGGTTCAAGTTTGAGTGCTATGGATATTATTACATATCTTTACTTGAATGAGATGAATGTATTTGATACTGGTTTTAATTCTCCGGACCGTGATATTTATTTTTCTTCCAAAGGACATGATGTACCGGGACTTTATTCTCTTTTTTATGCGCTCGGAATTATTTCGGAAGAAAAATTATTAATGCTGAGAAGATTGCACGGACTTGATGGTCATCCTGAAGTTCGTCAACCGGGTATAGAAGCAAGCACCGGTTCACTTGGGATGGGAATTTCGAAAGCAAAAGGATTTGCCTGGGCAAAAAATTATAACAATAACCAAGGTAATGTTTATGTGCTGACAGGCGATGGTGAATTTCAAGAGGGACAGATATGGGAATCACTTCAGGTAACAGCTCATCAAAAAGTAAATAATCTTACTGCAATTATGGATCATAATAAGTATCAGACAGATATGCTTGTTGCTGAAGTGAATAATATTGAAGATGTTGTTGAAAAAGTAAAAGCGTTCGGCTGGTATGTTGTTAGAATTAACGGACATGATTATGATATCCTGAAAAAAACATTTTCCGATCTTAAAAAAATTACAGATAAGCCAAAGATGATAATTGCTGATACAATTAAGGGCAGGGGAGTATCTTTTATGGAAAAACCTTTGACCGAAACGTTTCAGGGAAAAACACTCTACAAATGGCATTCCGGTGCACCTGATGATGAAAGTTATGAAAATGGTTTAGCTGAACTGACCGAAGTAATAAATAAACTTTCTGAAAAACTTGGTGTTGGAAAAATTCAGATTCCGGTAAATAAGGCAGAAGGAAAGACAATAACCAAAATTGATAAGGAATTTGTTACTGAGGCTTACGGTGATGCTTTGGTTGAAATTGCAAAAACAAATAAAAAGTTAGTAGTACTTGATGGAGATCTTTCTGCTGATTGTAAACTGCGCAAGTTTGAAAAAGCTTATCCGGAGAGATTTATTGAAAACGGAATAGCTGAACAGGATATGGTTTCCACAGCAGGCGGATTGGCGAGAATGGGACTGATTCCAGTTGTTAATACCTTTGCGGGCTTTCTTACAGCAAGAGCGAATGAACAGATTTATAATAATGCTGGTGAGCAGACTAAAATAATTTACACTTGTCATTTTTCTGGTATGATTCCAGCCGGTCCCGGTAAATCTCATCAAAGCCTGCGTGATATTTCATTGTTAGGTGCTCTGCCGAATATCACTATCATTCAGCCCTGTAATGCTGAAGAAACAAAATGGGCAACAGAATATTGTGTAAATGAAGCAAAAGAAAATTGTGTTTTAAGATTAGTAATTGGACCATCACCTGAAAAAATACAATTACCGGGGGATTATAAATTAAAGATTGGTACTGGTGTTAAGCTTACTGAAGGAAGTGATGCCATTTTGTTTGGTTACGGTCCGGTTATGCTTCACGAGGCGCTGACCGCTGCCGCATATTTGAAGAAAATTAATTTCGGATTACAGGTAATCAATTTGCCCTGGTTAAATAAAATAGATAGTGATTGGCTGAAAGCAATTATAAAAGATCAAAAGAGAATTTTTGTTTTGGAAGATCATTCAGCAATCGGCGGGTTAGCGGACAGGCTGTTAAATGAATCGGTATCAAACGGTTTAATATGTGGAAAGGAATTTACTAACCTTGGAATAAAAGAATATCCCGAATGCGGAACTCCGCTTGAAGTCCTTGAATACCACAAGCTTGATGGTAAATCACTTGCACAAAGAATTTCAGGAATAACGGATTTTGAAACATCAAACATAATTAATCAAAAATATACTGAAGAAGCTCCGCAGTAAATTATTTTGTTTGCTGTCTGATTAGATTGTCTAATTGATATTTGTGTCTGATAGGATGCATTACTGCATGTTCGAGCATTGATTCTATACAAAAATCAACATCCCAATTTGATTTATAAACCTTATCTTCAAAAAGTTCAGGCTCAACATTCCGAAGAGGCAACTTCCATCTTTCAACAAGATGTTCTATAAATTTTTCTGCATTTTCAATTATTATTTCAGGAAGCGGAGCTTCATCAATTTTCGGATCAGGCAATTTTAATTGAGAACATATCCATACAATATAGCCTCTTGACGATCTTAAAACGTGATACAGAAGTGTATTCAAAGATTTGTAAAAAGGATCATCAGTGATAGGTAATTTTATATCAAGCTCTTTTGCTTTCTTCCAGGTATTGTAAAATTCTTTGATATGAATTTCTTGTAATGCAACTAAAGCTTTAGCACCATTATATTTATAACTGCCTTCATTCATACTGCATTGAATCATATTTTAACTTTAACAACAACTTTTTTCACAAAAGATTTTTCCCTGTATTTTATCCCGGGCATGTGAACATCATTTGGAAAAAATATTGCGAACATTCCTTCTTCAAATTTTACAAATGATTTTTCACCTTCAAAAAAAGCAACATCAGTTTGTTCATCATATTCAACTAATACTTTCTGTTGTTCAAATGGAGCATAACCAATCAATTCACAGCCCTTAGCAGCAAACTGAACATCAATATATCTTTTGTGTGCTTCAAGTTTCCCTTCAGCTTCATCCATGGTTTTGTATTCACTGATTAAAGCGAAAATGTTATCGCCGTCAATTTCATATTTAGCAGGGTCAAGTTCAGAGAAATTATTTTTACTTAAGTAAATCAAAGCCTTGTTTATTCTTTCTCCAAGTCCTGAATAGAGATGTAAGTTTGAAAGTTTATCAACTATCATTTTTATCCTTTAATTGAGTTTGCCATTGCGAATCCCGATTTGCCGGGATGAAGCAGTCTTTGCTGTAGATAGCCGCTTCGTTTCGCTCCTTGCAATGACTGTTATGTTTATATTTACTCTAAAATAAAGAATTTAAATTATGCACGTAAATTGCGAGACCGGTCATTTTAGTCTCAAACTCATGTGCTTCAAAGTAATTTGTGTTATAATATCTGATATCCAGATAATCTCTTATAAAATCTGTAATAGGATTCTGCGCCAGCAAAGCAAATAATTTCAGCAATCCTTTTGCTCTAATCTCATAACCATTCGTCTTTTGCGGGTCAGAATAACCCCAACCTGAAAAGTGACCAAAAGCGAAAGAGAATGTCTCAGCAAAATCAAGTTTGGTTCCAGTTCTGGAAAATACTCTATTACTGCCTTTAATAAGGATGACATTATCCCAGAAATCCAGATCATCCTGATACTCCCAACTATTAGAATATCCTGAAACTAAAAAGTCCTGTGCTGCAGATGTAAATGACAGATTAAACGCATTAAATCTGAAATCATTAATTGTTAAATCGAATCCGGTTGATATGCCATAACCAATTCTTTCAACTCTCGGCAGCGGACTTGATTGAGGAATCCCGCTAAATTGAACTGAATCACCAATATTAGATTTTGAATAACCGAACGAAATATTAAATGTTGGATAAGCTTTAATTT
Source organism: Ignavibacteriota bacterium (assembly GCA_013285425.1). Taxonomy (GTDB): domain Bacteria; phylum Bacteroidota; class Ignavibacteria; order Ignavibacteriales; family Ignavibacteriaceae; genus IGN3. The sequence continues at coordinate 2,192,588 of CP053447.1, read as the reverse complement.
CTTCATTAAAACTTATCTGCACTTTATCGTTAATTAATTTTATTACAGGTACATTGATCAGAATTCCAAAATCATTCACTTTATTTTTAGCTCTAACCTCTCCGGAATCCGGATGAGGTAAAGTATCAGCAAGAAATGAATTAATATCTTTGATTGAATAACCAATACTTAATTGAGCTCCAAAATCAAGACCTAAACCAAATGAATATGCGTGATAAGAATATTCTGGTTTGTATGTTCCAAGTGGCTCAGGATTATTAGGACCAGTAATAACAAACTCACCTAATTTAAATTTTACATTTGAGTAACCGAAACCAAGACTTAATGGAATTCCGGTTAAACTCTTAAAGTTGAAGCCGGCATTAAAAGCTAAACTTTTTAACTCAACTTGATCGATACCCAGCCATTTAATATCAGCCGGATAAAAATTAAATGAAAGATTATTTGTCTGGCTTGTATAGCCGAGTTGTGCAGGATTCCAAAGAAATCCAAACGGATCATCAGTCGGTAGTGCTGTACCTGTTCCTCCCATTGCGCTATTTGATGGGGAAGGATTTAATAATAAAAATGGGATTGAAACTTCGCCCTGTGGGAAAATCGCAGTTGTAAATGTTAGGAGTGAAATAAGAATAAGTACTAATAAATTAGCTTTCATAATACTCTCCTGATTTTGTTATTACTAAACTATCATTAAGTGGTCAATTTATAAAAGGTATAAATCTTCCCCGTTATATTATAATTGAACACCAGCGGCTAATTTAATAATTGTTTGTTTTCTAAACTCACCCGAAAATAAATGTGAATCAGCACAAGCAAGATCAATTGAAATCATAGAAATGTTAAGTTTTAATCCTGCTGTAATAAAGAACGCATTGAATTCTGATTCCAATTCTTTGAAAGAAGAATTTTTGATTTTAAAATCATTTGAGTAGAACCCCAATGAGGCATTTACAATTTCTGAGAACTCATATAAAGTGCTGAAGGAAATTTCTAATTGGTCTTTATAATTTTCTTTTTGGTTACTCCAGAACACAGTCCGCAAACTGCCAAGAAACATTAAATCTTTGGCAGCATCAACCGCAATATCAAAATTTAATTCAGAAGGAATTGTATATCGCCCGGTATAAGTGACTTGATAATATGAAGTATTAGGAGTGTTCCCAGGAAAAACTAAAAGATTATTTTCAATTTCGTGATTAACATTAAACTGATTTGATAGTTCATAGCTTAACCCAAATTGTAAATATCTTTGTTCATCCAAATTAAATTGCGTAGTAATACCTAATCCAAAACTACTTGAGTATCCTTTTGCTTTAAATTGTTTATCCAGATTTTTTCCTGATGATGCAAATAATTCAGAGAATATTTTAAACCGAATTTAATATCAAAATTACTTTGCAATATTTCAGCAAATGAAAAAGCTGTTGAAAGTGAATAGCTCTGAATTAAGTTTTCTTCGCTCATTTCAATAAATTCTCCGGTACCATCAGGTTGCTCAGGTGTTGTTATTGGAATCTTCCCAAAGTCTTTTGTACCGTTATATTTTTGTCCTAATCCCACCCCTAAAGAAAAGCTTCCAAGTTTTGTAACTGCACCAAATGACTGCGGAAAAAAGTTGTAGATTCTTTTCATACCAATGTCAGCAATCCAGGCATCTTTAAGTTTGGTATTTAGTTGATATGATATTCCGGCAGAATAATTTTTCAATCCTGTTATTGCCGCTGGATTCATCGAGCTGATATTTGATACATTATTTATTATTGAAGAATTACCGTAAGAGTTTAATAGTTTTAAATCATATCCTTGAGGGAATAACATGAGATTGTAATCAGAGGATAATTGTGCTACAGTATTGATTGAACAAAACATTAAAAGAAAGAAAACCAAATGTTTCATAGAAGCCCCTTAAAAATATGTTAAAAAAATATCATCACGGGCAAAGCGAAGTGATCTGTATTGTTAAACAGATTGCCACATCGCTTCGCTCCTGGTAATAACTTACTTGATAATTTTTTTCTCTCTTAAAACAGTTTCAACTGTTATTGCACCGATTTCCTGCAGATCATATTTTACTCGTGTGCTTGGCTTTCTAATTTTTATATATCTGCTAAGATCAATTGGTGTTCCGATTACAACAGCATCGCATTTAGTATTATTAATTGTTGTTTCAAGGTCTTTTAACTGTGCAGCACCATAACCCATTGCAGGCAGTAATGCTCCTATGTTAGGATATTTCTGATATGTAGCAGTTATTGATTTAACAGTAAATGGTCTTGGATCAATTATTTCTTTTGCACCAAGTTTTTGTGCGGCAACTACTCCAGCACCAAATTTCATTTCACCATGTGTAAGTGTTGGACCATCTTCAACAACGAGCACTCTCTTGCCTCTGATTAATTCAGGATGTTCAACCGTAACAGGCGAAGCACCTTCAATTATTGTTGCTTCCGGATTTACTTTTCTGATATTGTCTCTTACCGTATTAATTCCTTCAACATCAGCAGTATCAATTTTATTAATAATAACTGCATCAGCAAGTCTTAAAGAAGTATTGCCGGGATAATAATGCATTTCATGTCCGGGTCTGTGCGGATCAGCAACGGTGAAAGTTACATCAGCTTTATAAAATGAAAAATCATTATTACCGCCATCCCAAAGAATAATATCAGCTTCTTTTTCAGCTTCTCTTAAAATTGCTTCATAATCAACACCGGCATAAATAACTCCGCCTCTTGCAACATGTGGTTCATATTCTTCAATTTCTTCAATAGTGCATTTATGCTTTTTCAGATCGGCATAAGCAGCAAATCTTTGAACTTTTTGCTTTACCAAATCTCCATAAGGCATTGGATGACGGACAGCAACAACTTTTTTACCAGCAGCAGTTAATACTTCAATAATTTTTCTTGATGTTTGAGATTTACCGCAGCCGGTTCTTACTGCAAGTATAGCAATAACAGGTTTTTTGCTTTTAATTTCTGTTTGTGCTGCTCCAAGTAATTTGAAAGAAGCACCGGCAGTGTTTACAATTGAAGCCTTAGTCATAACATAATCAAATGGAATATCAGAGTATGAAAATACAACTTCATCTACCTTAAGTTTCTTGATAAGATTTTCCAATTCTTTTTCTTCGTAGATCTTTATTCCGTTTGGATAAAGTGAACCGGCAAGTTGTTTTGGATAAGTTCTTCCTTCGATATTAGGAATTTGAGTGGCGGTGAAAGCAACTACATTATAGTCTTTGTTGTTTCTGAAATAAACATTGAAATTATGGAAATCGCGTCCGGCAGCGCCCATAATCAGCACATTCTTACGAGCCATAGAAATACTCTCCTTTGAGCTTTTATTTTGAATTGTAGAATAAAAATATTTTAATCCATGTTATTAAAAATTTACTGTTCTAAATTAAGAATTTTTGTCAAGACTTACGTTAAATTATTTTTAAATTACGGATATAAATAAAACAACATTACAAATTTTGTGAGGTACCTGATGAAATCACTGTTAATAATTCTTGTTTTTACAATTGGTGCGTTTGCACAGGGCAATCCAAAGTTTGATGATTATTTTTTAGATGAAACACTGCGGATAGACTACTATCACATTGGTGATGCTAAAACAGAAGTTATAACAATTGATAAATTACACCGCTATGGAATCTGGGCAGGCAGCCTGAATAATTTGATAGATGATTTTAATAACGGCAGTTACTATCTGAAAATTTATGATTCAAACTCTGGCAAATTAATCTACTCAAAAGGTTTTGATACATTCTTTGGTGAATATGCTTCAAGCGATAATGGTATTAATGGAATCCGGAAAAGTTATCACGAAACTGCAATTATTCCTTTTCCAATAAATAAAATTACATTTGCTTTGGAAAAACGTGACGATAAAAATGAACTGAAGGAATTATTTAAAACTGAAATTGATCCTAACAGCATATATATAATTAAAGATAAAATTTCAGATGAAAATGTTGAAGTAATAAAACCTGTTTATAACGGTAATCCTCATAACAAGGTTGATATAGTTATTCTTGCTGAAGGTTATGTAAAATCTGAAAAGGAAAAATTTGAAAAAGATTTAAATCGTTTTGTGGATTATTTCTTTGAGCAGGAACCTTACAAATCACAACAAAGTAATTTTAATATATACGGAGTCTTTAAGCCATCCGAAGAGAGCGGAACTGATTTACCCGGTGCTGATATTTTTGTCAATACAGTTCTTAATACAACTTTCTGGTCGCTTGGCTCTGAAAGATATTTGATGACTGAAGATAACAAAACAATGCGTAACCTTGCTGCATTTGTTCCTTATGATGCAATTTACATTCAGGTTAATCATTCACGTTACGGCGGCGGCGGAATTTATAATCAATTTTGTACTTATACTACCGATAATCAGTTTGCGAAATATTTATTTACTCACGAGTTCGGACATTCATTTAGCGGATTAGCTGATGAGTATTATACTTCCGATGTTGCTTATAATGATTTCTTTAAACCAACAATCGAACCGGTTGAACCAAATATTACTGCTTTGTTGGACCCGCAAAATGTAAAATGGAAAAAATATTTGACTAAAGGGATAGAGATTCCTACTCCCTGGGAGAAAAAAGAATTTGATGCTTTTAGTTATGAATGGCTGAGAGAAAGAAATAAATTAAACAGTTATGTAGCTGAATTAAAAAAGAATCGTGCACCGGAAAGTCAAATAAATGCAGCCGAAGAAGAATATGCAATGAAAGATAAAAAACAATCAGAAAAAGTTGATAAATATTTGATGAGCAGTAAGTACTGGAACAAAGTAGGAGCATTTGAAGGTGCAGGATATGTTGCAAACGGGATGTACAGACCAATGCTTGATTGTATAATGTTTTCCAAAGGTGATAAACCATTCTGTAAAGTTTGCGAAGAAGCAATTAAAAAAGTTATTAAGAGTTATACGGATTAATTCTTTCCCCAAGTGATTTTGTTTTGCAAATAAACCTTCGAGGTCTTTAAAAACCTCGAAGGTTTGAGAGAAGGCTCTAAATTACTAATGGTTACTTAATTAAAATCATTTTTCTTGTCTGGACAAAATCTCCGGCGATAATTTTGTAATAGTAAATCCCTGAAGAAAGATGAGAAGCATTAAAATCTACTTCATAATTTCCTACTGCTTTATTTTCATTCACAAGCGTTGCAACTTCTTTTCCTAATACATCGTAAACTTTTAACGTTACTAAACCCTCTTCTTTAATTGAGTAAGAAATTTTTGTGCTTGGGTTAAACGGGTTGGGGTAGTTTTGATTAATAGAGTATTCTCTTACTATTCCGTTAACCACTGTTTTCTCTGCTCTGTCAAAGCCGTAATCAATTACTACAGACTGAGAAGGAGAAGAATTATTTCCAATATCAATTGCAGTAAGTCTGTATTCTGCTTCTCTATCGCCTCCTGAAGCATTACCAATTGAATAATCAATATAAGCAGATGTTGTTCCTGAAAGATTTGCAAGTAATGACCAGCTTGACCATATTCCATTTAATAGTCTTGTTCTTCTTTCTATTTTATATGCATTTGAGGATTTGTTCCTTACATCCGGTTCATTATTTAATTGCCAGGTTAATTTCGGATAATAATTTGTGCCCGACTGATAAGCCGATACTGAGTAATTTGCTGGTGCTAGTGGTGCAGCATCGTATTGACGATATTTTAGGTAATTATTATTCCCATCTTTCCACATTGCATATAAATCATTTGATTGCGACGTAAACCCTAGACTATAAGCTGTTTCAGATGTTTCATTAATCTGTTGAGCATTACTCCAAATAAATCCATCATAGTATTTATGAAGCAGGCCGCCAGGTTTATAAACAGTATGCAAATTATTATTTGATGTTTTATTAGCTCCAAAAACAAATGCATCAACACTGGTCTCAAGAACCATTGTACTAGACCAAGTTGTACCAGATATGCTTCTTTTCTTTGAGCACAAATTCCACGTAATTGGTACTCCATCTATAAATTTTGAGAACAAAATAAAAAGCGAATCACCTCTTGCCACAAGCTTTTCAAAGGCAGATTGTTCTGAGTCAACGACAACATTTTGAGGAGTTTGCCAGCTGCTAACATATTTATCACGCGATTTAACGTTGCCTGTAATTGGTTGTGAAAAGTAATTTGTATTATAACTTACGTGAATTCTATCAGTAGAAAAAGTTACCGATGGTTGTCCACCAACTTCACTTCCGTAATTTGTTACCGGATAATAATCTACCCACTAATAAGGAGAGTTAGTAACATTTAGTCTTTGATAATAAGTCTCAAAGTCTGAACCATTATCTCTGGTTGCCCAAACAAGATGAACACCCCAAGCTGGATCATATATTGCATCAACACCATTACATTCATTTGCCGATGTAGAAATGTTATAAGATAATGAAGTCCAATTAGTGCCGCCATTAGTTGAGTATTTCCCTTTAATTAAATTTCCCACTTTATAAAGTGCAAATATTTTATCTTCAGAACCTACAATATTTGGAAAATCGCCGGTTGTTTCTAAAGTTATTGTTTTGTTAGCATCAACAGCACCTGAAGAATTTAGATTGTAGTAAACAATATTTCCATTATATCTTTTAACAATAAGATGATTGCCATCTTTATTGGTAAAAAGATCTGTTTTATCAACATTAGGTTCAATAATCGATGTTGTAAATATTGTATTCCAGCTTTGCCCAAAAGACAAAGTTGCTAGTACGACTATAAACAAAAATAATTTTTTCATTTTTATTCTCTTTGTTTTAATTCTTAACTTTTTCATAAAATTATTTTAATAAAATTGTTTTAATTGTTTTTTGATAGCTTCCTGCTATCATCTGGATAAAGTAAACACCTCCGGGGAGAATATTTCCTTTATTGTCTTTACCATTCCATTGAACGATATGTTCTCCGGAGGGAAGATAATTATCTAAAAGCGTTCTTATTTCTTTCCCTAATGAGTTATAAATTTTAATAGAGATATTTTCAGAACTATTTAAATCAAACTTAATTGATGTAGTCGGATTAAAAGGACTTGGATAATTCTGATAGAGTTCTGTTGACCTCGGAATATAAATTATAGGATTCTCTATTGACGTGGTAGAATCTGGTTTATAGATTTGAGTAAATAGTTTTAGCTGAATACCCCCTGCTCCAGTATCAATCGCAAGACCCATTGAAATAAGAATGCTAATCTCACCATTTCCAAATAAATCATTTCCCGTTGCTCCAAAGTAAACGCTATTTTCACTACTTGCAGAAAGTTCATTCTGTTTTATATAGAATACTTCATATGTGTGATGATCTTTATTTCCATTAAAATTTAGAATTAGAAAGTTATCGTCAATACAAATAGCAATTTCTTCGGTTCCATCATTATCAATATCAACAGCTTGCATAGTACCAGCATAAAACGAAAATACACCTATCAAATCAACTCTTCCAACTTGCTCGTAACTGTTATCTCCATTTGTTTCAAAGATAGTTATCCTTGTTATTCCAACTCCATTATAAAAAGCTTCACCAAGCACCCAGAATTCAGGTTTGCCATTTTTATCTATGTCATTAGTCCAGCAGTGTATATATGCAGCATAAGTTTCTACCATCCCATACCAAGAATTAGTATAACTGTTATTATCCGAGTTCTCGATAACATATACAAACCCTTGACCAGTGCCAAAAACTATATCTGTTTTACTGTCTAGGTCAAAATCTCCAATTGAAAAACCTGAAACTGCCGCCTGACCAATATCATATATTTCGAAGCGATAAACTGAATCAAATGAGTTTATTATTGGGTTGTATTCAAATATATGCATATCTCTTCCGCCAGCACCTTTAGCAAAAAGTAAGTCGGTATATCCATCTTTATCAAAATCTCCAAGAGTTGCATCATTTACCTGGTAAGTGCTGTCATACGGAATAAAAGAAGTGCTAATTATTGTCGCGTAAGAAGTATCGGTCTCTTTAGAAAAAAACCTTTGATCACCAGAGTATCCTAAAAAATGGGTTTCTTGTTTACCATCACTGTCCAAATCATAGATATTCCAGCTTAATCCAACTGAATCATATTGATATTTAAATTGAAATCTATCCGATTCATCAAGTTCGTAAATACATACTGGCTCAGTTGGTGTCTCAAAGAACTTTCTGCTACCATACAATTCAGTTTTACCATTGTTGTTTACATCACCAACCATTAAATGGCTAAAATCAAAATTTGTAAGTGGCACCTCCTGCCAGAATTTGTACTTCTGGTAGTAAAGAGTTGTATCAATTGTTGTAAGGTCTATTATTGTGCTGTCAAAGGTTGGAGAGTAGTTTATTTTATTTTGGGTATTCAGAATATAATCGCCAATGTTTTTTAATAGTACTTTGCCGTTTGGATATTCTAGCTTCAGTAAATCCTTCTCTATCTCTGTTACTTTAATATCAGTTCTGGTTTTTAACTGATTTACTTTTTCTTCTCTGTTTTGCTGTGCAAAAGGAAAACTGCTGATAAACAACAACATACAACAAACAAATAATAATCTCATCTTTATAACCTAAAAAAGTGTTAGGGAAAGAAATTTAACTTTTAGATTCCGAATTAAGTTCTTAATAACAGAAAAAGCTCCTAAGCTATGTAAAACCAGTTGGGTAAAAGTAATTGTTAATTATTAAATGCTCAAGGTTAAATGAGCGGTAAAGGTTTTTTAAGAAAGAAAATGATTCAGAGGTTTTAATCGGGTAAATAAGAAACAATAAAACACTGTTCAGGCATATCCCTCTGCATTGTTGAAAATTCAGAGAGAGAGAGAGCTAAATATCGTGCCAGAATTTTAGTTATAAGTTTCAAATATATCCCGGATAATTTTTTTTAAACAGATAGTAGGTTAGTTAAAACATCAAGAATTATTCCTGTACTAATAATATGTTTTTAGAAAGTTCTTAATGTGAGCAGGTAAAAAGGGAATTAATTGGTTAAAACAAATCTACAGAGTGTAAAAATCATAACGATAGAATTGTCGCTCAAAAATTATTGCAGATGATTTTATTCTTTAGTATAGATTCAACTGGTTATAAAAAAATATCCACCTTCAGTAGAAGTATTTTATTACACATAAAGAAGTAAACCTGCAAATAAACTTCGAGGTCTTTAAAAACCTCGAAGGTTTGAGAGAAGGCTCTAAATTACTAATGGTTACTTAATTAAAATCATTTTTCTTGTCTGGACAAAATCTCCGGCGATAATTTTGTAATAATAAATCCCTGAAGAAAGATGAGAAGCATTAAAATCAATTTTATAAAATCCCGCTGACTTCTCTTCATTAACAAGAGATGCTGCTTCTTCTCCAAGAGAGTTGAATATTTTTAAACTGACAAACTGCTTACTGCCTATTGCAAACTGTATTCTGGTGTTCGGGTTAAACGGATTTGGATAGTTTTGCTCTAAAATAAACTCAGATGGTGAAAGAACTTCAGCTTCAATAATATCGGAGTATTCAAAAGTTCCGTCCAGATCTATTTGTTTCAGTCTGTAGAGATATTTACCGGCAGCCAGATTTTCATCTTTGTAAGAATAAGATTTTATTTTGGTTGTTGTACCACTTCCGTTTACAAAACCAATGCTATTCCATTCTTCACTTCTTACTTCAAGCTTTTTACTTCTTTCGATTTGAAAACCAGCATTATTAGTTTCGGTTGCAGTGCTCCAGTTTAATGTAACATCATTATCAACAACAAAAGAAGAGAAGGAAAGAAGTTCTACCGGAACAACAGATGGAACATAAGCAGTAGCTTCGTTACTCCAATTAGATCGGAAGTTGCCTCCTGGTCCTTCTCGAATTTGTATTCTATAAGTATATACGCTATCTAACTGAACAGTTAAATCTTCAAAAGAAAAAACATTTGGTCCAACCCAAGCAATTTGATAGTAATTTGTTGGGCTATTAGGAAGCCCGTTCTTTCTTTGAATAACATATCCCCAGCTTGGGTTGATAGTAGTTCCAGGATTCCAACTTAAAATTACTTTTTGCGTATCGGTATCAGAATTGGCACAGATTTGTGCTGGAGGTGTAGGAATTGTGAGAGGAGAACTTAATAAAAAATTATCTATATACCAGAATCCTGCAGAATTTGGAATTGTATCTATACAATAAAATGCAAGTTTAACATAGTTTTCATTTGGAACAATAATTAATGCTTGTGTGGCAGGAACATCTTCAGTTATTTCCTGTTGCCATATCGGCAGCCAGGATATTCCTTCATCAAGCGAGTATGCTAATCCAACTAAAAATTCTCCAGATTGCCAGTCTAAACTATAGATTAAATCTATAGCATTAAGAGAAGGACTAAGATCAAAAAAACTGTTAAGAATTAAATATGAAGTATCACTAATAACCGATGGATTATGAAAGCTCAATTCAGGTGCTTGACCGCCGGCAAAATTTGTATTTGAAATATTCCAAACAGCACCTTGGGTTTGTAATATAGTATAATTGGACAAATCGCCATAAAAATAATCTTCCCAGTAATTTAAATATGGTCCCTGTGATATAAAGTACCAAACAGGTCCGGCAGTAAAACCAAATGAATTATATTCTACAACACGCCAATAATATTTTGTATGTACATCAATTATTCCGAAAACTTCTAAAGAAAGTGAACTATATACTTTTGATGAATCTATTCCACTAAGTATTTTTACAGAAGGATCAAGATTTATTACTAGATTTGAATCCTGGCTAATATAAACATCATTGTATATAAGATTTGTGGGATTTTGCCAGTATAAAATATGTGCCAATTGACCATTGTGATATGAGATATGTCTTGCACCAGGTGCAGTCATAGGATTAAACGGCGGATCGGGAGCCTGAGCATAAACCAAAAGAGGCAAAACACCTAAAATGAGAATCATAAATCTTTTCATTTTTACTCCGTTATATTTAAAGTTTAAGTAACTGACCACAGGAGACTAAATTTGTCAGACAAATTCAGAAATCTCCAATGGAAAAAATTAAAAACAATGATGCCAACAGAACTAAACGTCTTGAGTCCAAATAGATTATATAAGATAATTTGTGTAAATGAACTTTTAAGTTTAAGAACATTTATTAATTTATGATTAAGAATATTAAACCTCAGTAAAAGTATTTTATTTAACTCAAAGAATTAGAACCTGCAAATAAACCTTCGGGACCTTTAAAAACCTCGAAGGTTTGAGAGAAGGCTCTAAATTACTAATGGTTACTTAATTAAAATCATTTTTCTTGTCTGGACAAAATCTCCGGCGATAATTTTGTAATAGTAAATCCCTGAAGAAAGATGAGAAGCATTAAAATCAATTTTATAAAATCCCGCTGACTTCTCTTCATTAACAAGAGATGCTGCTTCTTCTCCAAGAGAGTTAAATATTTTTAAACTGACAAACTGCTTACTGCCTATTGCATACTGTATTCTGGTGTTCGGGTTAAACGGATTTGGATAGTTTTGCTCTAAAATAAACTCAGATGGTGAAAGAACTTCAGCTTCAATAATATTGGAGTATTCAAAAGTTCCGTCCAGATCTATTTGTTTCAGTCTGTAGAGATATTTACCGGCAGCCAGATTTTCATCTTTGTAAGAATAAGATTTTATTTTGGTTGTTGTACCACTTCCGTTTACAAAACCAATGCTACTCCATTCTTCACTTCTTACTTCAAGCTTTTTACTTCTTTCGATTTGAAAACCAGCATTATTAGTTTCGGTTGCAGTGCTCCAGTTTAATGTAACATCATCATCAACAACAAAAGAAGAGAAGGAAAGAAGTTCTACAGGAACATTAGCAGGCTGATCATATTTTAAAATAACCCCGCTGTTGCCAACAATCCAAGCGTGTGCAGCATCTGTCATATAAATATCTGAAAAAGTAGAAATTGTGTAACGAGGTTCTAAAGTCCAATTAGCACCACCATCTGTTGAAATATACACATAACCACTGGCACAGGCAGTCATTCCGATTGAACCTAGTACAGGTGATTCAACAAAATGAATTCCCCACACTGTATTTCCGGGAGGGGTTGTTGCTGATAGCCAGTTTACTCCGCCATTGGTTGTGTAATATGTATTTCCTCCGGTTCCACCTGCTATACCACGCTGACGGTCAATAAATGAAATTCCATAAGTTCCAATTCCTCCAACAGAAAGCTGCTGCTGCCAGGTTAATCCTCCATCTGTTGTTCTTACTATTCTTTCACCTGTTCCGGCAACCCATCCATAAAGTGAATCTACCATATCCATATCCCAGGGATTAAAACCTGAAATTGCTGAAACGATAGTCCAGTTAAATCCGCCATCTGTTGTTTTAGCAACGGTGCCATTGTATGCTGCTGCAATTCCGAAGTTATCATTTATAAAATCAATTGCCAGGATATCTGAGTTTGTTCCTGTTATTCCGGTTGCAACAAGATTCCAATTATTACCGCCATTAGTTGTTACGATTACGTTACCTCCATCGCAACCAGCAACTGCATGATCTGATGAAGTTGCAACGACTTCATTTATATCACCGGAAAAAGGAGAAGTCTGCTGCATCCAAGTAAGTCCTCCGTTAGTTGTTCTTGCTACGAAGTTTGTTCCGACAACATAACCATTTAATGTATCAGCAAAACTTACATCTTTTAAACTTGATGTAGTAAATCTATAACCAAGTTCGTTCCAGGTTGCGCCTCCATCGGTTGATTTAAATAAATAACCGTTGTTGCCCGATAGATATACAGCATTGTCTGAACCAAATCGGACTGAATAAAATGTTATTCCGGCAGGAAATCCACCTACAGCACTCCAGGTATTACCGCTATTAGTGGTTCGTAAAACAGTGCTTAAAGCACCGCAAGCAAGTCCATTAACAAATGAATCATCAAAATCCACAGACCAGAGCTGGTTTGTAGTGCCTCCGTCATAAACTGATGACCAGGTTGCACCGGCGTTCGTTGTTTTTGCTATTCTGTTTCGATGACCAACTATAAAACCAATTTGTCCTGAACCGGTTGGAGGGAAATAAACACCTCGATAATCTGTTGTTGTACCATATATCATTGGTATTAAATTCCAGGTATTTCCCCCATCAGAAGATTTTAATACTGCATCAGAGCTGCCAACGACATAAACATTATTTGCATCTGTTGAATAGACTCCATATAAAGTTCTGGAAGTTACAGATGTATTTGTTTGTGAGAACCAGTTATCACCGCCGTCAGTTGTTTTTATAATAAAACCATTAAACCCGACTGACCAGCCGATATTCTGATCGATAAAGAAAATATCGTATTTGGTTGTATCAGGTGCATTGCTAAGCCATGTCCATGTTAAACCTCCGTCAGTAGTTTTATGAAGGCGTTCTACAAAAGCTCCTGCCGCCCAGCCAAGGTTATCATTAAGGAAATAACAGCTTCTGTAAATTCCATTACCGCCAATTTGAACCACTTTCCATGTTTGTCCGCCATCGTGTGTAAAAACTGCTTCACTCTGAGGTGTAACAGTAAAAAATCTGTCTGCCGAAGGAGCCGAACCAACGTATAATGCATTTGGTGTGGGATGCGGATTCATCACTCTCCATTGTGAGAAGATAGGGTAAGCAAAGGTCATGAGGATGAAAATTATGGTTAATATTTTTTTCATTGTAAACCTCTCGTTTATTTACAGTTGTTTAAGTCTTGTTGTAAATAATATTATTTATCAACAGCACTTTTCTCTATGGATAAAATCTCCAGCGATAATCTTATAATTTTGAATATCAATGATTTCAATTGAATCAGTTGTAACTAAAATATTAATAAAACCCGGGTACAGATAATTTCTATCAAACCATATATTACCTGCGCTAAGAGGTAAACATTGAGAATGTATGATTACGGGACTAAATACGAAAAGAAGAAGTGTTAACTTTTTCATAATGCCAACCTTCCTGAACACTTGACTCAAATAAAGCAAACTAAAAATCTAATGTCAAGCGATTGCAATATTTTATTATGAAAACAAAACTTGAAATTGCAAAGATCTATTTAGATTACTAATGGTTACTTAATTAAAATCATTTTTCTTGTCTGGACAAAATCTCCGGCGATAATTTTGTAATAATAAATCCCTGAAGAAAGATGAGAAGCATTAAAATCAATTTTATAAAATCCCGCTGACTTCTCTTCATTAACAAGAGATGCTACTTCTTCTCCAAGAGAGTTGAATATTTTTAAACTGACAAACTGCTTACTGCCTATTGCAAACTGTATTCTGGTGTTCGGGTTAAACGGATTTGGATAGTTTTGCTCTAAAATAAACTCAGATGGTGAAAGAACTTCAGCTTCAATAATATTGGAGTATTCAAAAGTTCCGTCCAGATCTATTTGTTTCAGTCTGTAGAGATATTTACCGGCAGCCAGATTTTCATCTTTGTAAGAATAAGATTTTATTTTGGTTGTTGTACCACTTCCGTTTACAAAACCAATGCTATTCCATTCTTCACTTCTTACTTCAAGCTTTTTACTTCTTTCGATTTGAAAACCAGCATTATTAGTTTCGGTTGCGGTGCTCCAGTTTAATGTAACATCGTCATCAACAACAAAAGAAGAGAAGGAAAGAAGTTCTACCGGAAGCGGATATAAAGTACCATATGTTGTTCCATCTATTAGCGCTCCAATCAGAATTCCATCCCATGCATTAATTCCCCCGAAATATTTTGAGTAAGTGAGACTTGATAAAGTCCATGAAGTATCTATCATACCCGTACAGTAATATCCTCCAAATACTGTAAACAGATCTGTTGAAACTCCCCAAACTTGTCCTGAATTCCTAAATATAAGTGCGAGATCAATACAATTTGTATCACTTAAAGAGGGTGTTGAGTAAATAAAATTATCCGGCCAATTGAAGTTAAAGATCAACTGATCAGCACCATTATAATAAGTATAGTATAAACTATCACCTTCTAGTCGGTCATATTTTGTATAATAAAGAATTGAGCTATCAGGGTTCCAATACTCAATTTTAAAATACTTATTATTATTAATGGTAACAGTATCGGTTGCAATTGCCGCATAATAATTACTTGGGACCAAACTAGGTTCATAATGCCATTGATTACCAATTTTAAGTGGAAGATTCTGTGGGAGAACAAAATAAAAGGAATTTAAAACCAAAAACAGATACACTAACTTTTTCATAATACACAACCTCCATAAAAATATCACTTTAAAAGAAAGAAAATAAAAACCTAATATCAAGTGTTTGGTTAAATTTATTTAATTTCGTTTTGTAAATATCAAACAATAAGAATTCTTTAGAATTATGAAAACAAAACTTGAAATTGCAAAAAACTGGCTGCCTCGATATACAGGAACAAAAATCAGCGAGTTCGGTGATTATATGTTGTTAACTAATTTTCAGAATTATGTTGAAAAGTTTGCTGAGAAATTTAATTGTGAGATAAAAGGATTAAATAAACCGATGCAGACTGCAACAAACTCAAGTGGTCTATCAATTATTAATTTTGGAATTGGTTCTGCAAATGCTGCAACCATTATGGACCTTCTGGTTGCACGAAAACCAAAAGGAGTTTTATTCCTCGGCAAATGCGGCGGATTAAAACACTCAACTGAAATCGGACATTTTATTTTGCCAACTGCTGCAATAAGAGGCGAGGGAACAAGTGATGACTACAAGCCAAAAGAAGTTCCCGCTCTGCCTTCATTTAAACTTCATAAATTTGTATCTGATAAAATAGTTGCAAGAGAAATGGAATACAGAACAGGGGTTGTTTACACTACTAACAGAAGGGTTTGGGAGTGGGATAATGAATTTAAGCAGTATCTAAGAAAGTTATCTACTATTGCTATAGATATGGAAACAGCTACTTTATTTATTGTTGGTTTAGTGAACGAAATTCCAAGAGGTGCATTATTGCTTGTATCTGATATACCAATGATTCCTGATGGAGTTAAAACAGAGAAATCAGATAAGGAAGTAACAGAAAAATTTGCTGATCTTCATCTGGAAATCGGTATTGAAGCAATGACAGAAATCGGAATAAAGGGAGAGCATATAAAACATTTTACATATTAAGTTTTGTTCAATTTCTTTTGGGATGCTGAAAAGTATTCTTTAAGCTGCCAGATTATTTGTATAAACACTACCCAGCAAACCCCCAGGCTCCAGCCGGCAACTACATCTGTTACAGTATGAGCTGAACCAGCAATTCTGCTCAATCCAACTATTATTACAATTGTTATTGCAGCTATTAAAAAATATCTGTTGATATTGGAACTCTTAATCTTTGATTTCAGAGAAATTGCAGCAGTTAAATACATCACCGTTGCGATAAATGTATGACCACTTGGAAATTCAGATATGCTTTCTGTTACAATCATTCTTGATGTAATTATCTCTTTACCTGAAGTTAAGTATTTAGTAATAAGGATTAGAATGATTCCGCCGATCATATTAGATAAAAAGTAAACTGTTTTTTGTTTCTTTCCTGACATAAGCAAATAACCAGTGTAAAATGTTATAAAAACAAATACTAATTCGCGGCTTCCAAGAGCACTGAAATTAGCATTCATAGTTACAAACCAGGGCTCACCATAGGTTTTGCTCCATTTATTTGTGTAACCCAGGCTGTCATAAAGAAATTTAGCAGCTTCAGCAGAAAGATGATTAAACCACCCGATACAGCTTAAGACAAATACCATTAAGGATATAAAAAAAATTAAGGTTAACTTCTTATTAAAATCAAAGTTGTGAAGTATGTATTTCATTAATGATCAGATATTTCTTTTTGAATAGCTTATAGTATGAATTGATAGAATAGTTTTTTTTATCCAATGGAGCATTAGTGTTTACTCTTAAGCAGGTCAATTTTAATCAGGTACAAACAATTCTTGATTACGAATATCTGCATTCCGTTATCCATTTGTTTTTTCAAACTGTTATCCTTTTTTTTCTCAGCGGATCAAAAAAAATTACTTATAAGGATTTGCTAAATCCTTCTTCTAAAACCTTCACCCATTACCTCGTGAACATTGCTAACAGTAACAAATGCATTGGGGTCAATTTCTTTAACTATATTCAGCAATTTAGAAAGTTCCTTCAGAGTTATTACAGTTGTAAGAATTTCACGATCAACATTACGGTAAAGTCCGCGGGCTTTTATTGCTGTTGCACCTCTGCTCATATCATCCATAATTACTTTAGCAATCTCATCAGTTTTATCGGAGATGATATCAACAGATCTTGCATAATCAAAACCGTCGATAATTACATCAATAAGCCGGCTTGAGATGAACAATAAAAAGAGTGCATAAAAAGTTAAAATAACAGCAGATCTATCACCGGCAAGATTTTTAAAATCGATAATAAATCCTGCGAGCAAAATAACAAAAAAATCTATCATCATTATTGCCATACCGGGTTTAGTTCCAAAACGCTTATGCATTATTGCTGCAACAATATCAGATCCGGCAGTTGTTCCTTTAAACTTAAATATTATTCCAAGTCCTAATCCAAGTAATGCCGCTCCAACAAGAATCAAAAACATAAAATCATTTTGCTGTAAGTCTTTGATAGTTTCTGTTTCCTGTAGTCTGATAAATGAAAATCCGGGAATATCACCTCTGAAGAAATCAATAAAGAATGAATTAAGAGTAAATCCCCAAAATGTTCTAATCCCGAATTCCTTTCCAAGCTCTTTGATTCCCCATAAGTAAAGAGGAATATTTAACATCCATATCATTAAACCAACTGGTAAACCGGTCAGATAATGAATGCTCATTGAAAGCCCGCTTACACCACCGGGAACAACTTTAGCATCGACTAAAAAAATGCCTATCCCGATTGCCATTATTGCAGCGCCGATAGATATAAGAATGTATTCAAGCACAATTTTTAATCTTGGATTTTTATTCATCTTTTACTCATTATAAATTTTTATACAGCAAAGTTAATGATTGGCAGCGAGATGGAAAAAATAAAGATTGAAGAATCTTAAATAAATCAATCTCAATTTCCGAAACATTCGGATTCATTTATTATTTTTTAACCGGTAATAAATAATATAGAGTGATTAATTTATAGTAATGAATCTCAAACAAAAATTAGAATTTCATTATAAGGCATTCGATAGGACTAAACTTACACCTGATCCGCTTCAGTTTCTTCATAGATTTGAAGATGAGGCAGATATTGAAATTGCCGGTTTGCTTTCATCCATTTTTGCTTATGGTAATATTAAACAAATTGAGAATACTTTAGAAAAATTATTCTCTGTTTTAGATGTCAGCCCGTATTCTTTCATAAGAAATCTCGATAATGAAATCCTGAATACAAAATTATCCGGTATTAGTCATAGGTTTTATAGTGAAGATGATGTTAAAAAATTGCTTATAATCCTGAAAAAAGAATTGAATAAGTTTAAATCTATTAGGCAAATATTTTTACAAGGTTACAATATTTCTGATGAAAATGTAAAAATCGGTATTTCAAAGCTATCAAATCACTTTATAAACTCGTTTATTGAGACATTTGGCGAAATAACAAATGGCATAAAATTTATGTTTCCATTACCCGAAAAAGGCAGTGCCTGTAAAAGAATGAATCTCTTTCTAAGGTGGATGGTAAGAAAAGATGAACTTGATTTTGGTTTGTGGAATGAAATATCTGCCTCAAAACTTGTAATACCTGTTGATACACATATTGCAAAAATCTGTCGTTATCTGAAATTAACTCACAGAAAAAATTCTGATTGGAAAATGGCGGAGGAGATAACAAATAATCTGAAAAAGTTTGATCCAGAAGATCCTGTAAAATACGATTTTGCTATTTGCCATATTGGAATAAGAAAATTAAAGTTTTAAGTTTCCATAAATAAGAATTGATTATAATATCAAAATGAAAAAAATAAACGAAGATAGTTTTCCTCTTAAATATTTTCTTTACTTCCTGATTGTTGCCGTAGTAATTGCTGTATCCGGTTATATTTATTATCAAAACAGAAAAGTAGCTATTGAAGATGAGCTTTACAGGCATGTTGCAACTATAAAAGAGATGAAGCTTACTCAGATTGAACGCGAACAAAATCAAAGAAAACAAACAATACAGTCTTATCTTTTATTACCTGTGGTTGAAAATGATCTTGAAAAACTTTTGTCGGGCAAAAAGAACGATCAGATAATTAAAAGCATTTCGAGATGGTCAAATGACCTGAGATTAGATTTTGATTTCGTAAGCGTTAATATATTTGATAATAATGCAGACCTGCTTTTTTCAACAGACAGCACTCAGAGTTTATACAATAATTTTTTAAAACATGAATTAACTGTTTTACTGCAAAAAGAAAATGCGGAATTATCTAATCTTTATTTTGGTGATAATAAAAGTCTTTTGCAGGCGATAATCACACCGGTTAGAATCTCAGGTAAAATAATGGGATATATCTGGACTGAGATTTCATTTTTTGAGTATCTGCATCCGATTCTTTCTTATACAAAACAAGAGACAGAAGATGTTGAATATATTCTGTTAAAAAAACAAAGCGATCTGGGATTTATATTAAAAGATGTTAAAGAAAATAATCAGTTTAAAATTAAGACCATTCCATTGAACAGAACAGATAAAGCTGAACTGGAAGCTTTATTAAGAGGTAAAGAATTTTTTAAAGGTGCTAAATCAAAGGGAGCTGAGTTTTTTGCATCAGTAAATAATATTCCTTCTACCGATTGGATTTTAATTGCCAAGATCGATCAGGATAGTGTTACTCAATCTACAAGAAACGCAGCAATGCTTGTTTCCTTTATTTCAGTTTTATTGATTGTTCTTTCTGCAAGTATAACTTATGCAATTTGGAAAAGAAGCAGACTGCATTTTCTGACTCAAACAGTGATTCTCAGAAAAGAAAAAGAAGCTATAAGCGAGCGTTATACTTCTTTAACAAAATATGCTAACGATGTTATTTTAAGCATAGATAAAAACGGAAAGATTTTAGAAGCCAATCAAAAAGCGTTTGATTTATATGGATATTCAAAAGATGAATTAATTAAAAAAGAAATTTTGGACCTTAGTCAGGATAGAAAAAAAGATATCGAAGTAATTTTCTCATCTATCAATAATCCGGATGGAATTCTTTTTGAGACTAATCATAAAAGAAAGAACGGAACTGTTTTTCCTGTTGAGATAAGTGCTAAGTTGATTAAACAAGGTAATGAGGAAACTTTACTTGCAATTATCCGTGATAATACTGAAAGAAAAAAACTTGAGCTTGACCTGATACTTGCTAAAGACAAAGCTGAAGAGATGGATAGATTAAAGACAACATTTCTTGCGAATATGAGTCACGAACTCAATACACCTATGAGCGGAATAATAGGATTTTCAGAACTATTATTATCCGAAATGGATAATCCGAATCAGAGAGAAATGGCAAAGATAATTTACAAAAGCAGCAAACGGCTGAATGAAACATTGAACTCAATTCTTGACCTCTCTAAACTGGAATCCAATAACCTGCAATTAAAATGCAACACATTTGATATAGTTTCGTTATTACAGGAATGTAAATTTGCATTTATAGAAAACGCAAACAAAAAAGGGATTCAGTTTTCAGTAACATCCGATAAGCCAAAAATTCTGGTTTATTCTGATCAAAGTATTGTTCATAAAGTATTGTGTAATATTATTGATAATTCTATCAAATATACTGAGAAGGGCGAGGTTAAGGTTCATTTATCAGAGTCAGATGATCACGCACTGATCTCTGTTTCTGATACCGGAATAGGAATTCCGCAGGAAAACCTCGATCAGATATTTGAGCCATTCAGACAGGGAAGTGAAGGATTAAACCGAAAATTTGAGGGGATGGGATTAGGTTTAAGTATCACAAAAAAATACATTGATGTTTTAAAAGGTAAATTGAAAATAAGCAGTACGCCTTCTATTGGAACAAAAGTAACAATTGAACTTCCTAAAAAGTAATTTCAGTACAATATTTAATTAGAAAATAATCTGAAAATTAGTTGAGAATAATAACCAATCCTGCTTAAATTTGAGCCACTGTTTTAGAGGAAGTGTGGCTCTAACCACATTAATAATTGCTCAGTAATAGGAGAAAAAAAATGGCAGAGCAAAAAAAATTTGTTCCGTTTGTCTCACCCGAAACCAATATGACAGAATTCACAATTCGTGCTCTGATAATCGGATTAGTACTTGCTGTTGTACTTGGTGCTGCTAATGCATATTTAGGATTAAAAGCCGGAATGACCATTGCGGCAACTTATCCCGCTGCAGTTATAGGTATGGCTTTAATAAAATTAATGAAAGGAACTATCCTTGAAGAAAACTTTACAAGAACAGTTGGTTCGATTGGCGAATCAATTGCTGCCGGAGCGATCTTCACTTTACCTGCTTTTTTTATTGCAGGGATATGGAATCCTTTCTTTACTCCCGGTAACTATATGATTTCTGCCGCAATAATGGCGGCTGGAGGTATCCTGGGGATTATGTTCGTTGCATTACTTAGAAGAGTAATGGTAGAAGATGTTGAATTACCATTTCCGGAATCAGTTGCAGCTGCTGAAATACATAAAGCCGGAAGACATGGTTCTGGTGGTTCAAAATTTTTGTTCAGTGCTATGGGCATCGGAGCAATAATTCAGGCATTAGGTCAGTTTAAACTATTTGCTGTTTCATGGGACAAATTGTTTAATCTTGGGAAAGGATATTTATTATTCAGATCACCTGATGTTAGTCCTGCATATATGGGTGTTGGATATATTATTGGTCCACGTTTGGCTTCACTTAACTTTTCAGGTGGTGTAATTGCCTGGGGTTTATTAACACCAATGATTGCATACTTTAAATATTCTGGTCAGGAAATGCCGGCAGATTCTAATTGGACATCAATAATGGTTGCGGTATGGAAGGATTATGTAAGACCAATTGCGATTGGCGGAATGCTGGTTGGTGCTGGTTTTACACTTTGGAAAATGAGGAAAAGTTTAATTACCGGTATTGCAAGATCTGTTAGTGATGTAAAAAAAGCTGCTTCAGGTGAACATACTGAAATCAGAACTGAAAAAGATATAAGCTTCAAATGGATTATGATTGGAATTTTAGGAACTGGTGTCGCAACCTTTTTTATATATAATTATTTCGCACAGGATATTCTTGCTGCTTTAGTTGCAACTATTGTAATGATTGTAGCCGGATTTTTCTTTGCAGCCGTTTCAGGATATCTTGTTGGAATTATAGGCTCAAGTAATAATCCTATAAGCGGTTTAACTCTTTCTACATTAGTTGTAGCCGCTATTCTGATGGTTGCACTTGGTATGAAAGGAACAGAAGGTGTTGCAGCTGTTCTTGGTGTTGCTGCTGTAGTTTGTGTTGCTGCTGCTGTTGCTGGTGAGATGTTACAAGATCTTAAAGCCGGACATATCCTTGGTGGTACTCCCTGGAAAATGCAGCTCGGTGATATAATCGGAATTCTTGTTTCTGCTGCTGTAATGTTTATACCTCTTTTAATACTTCACGAAGGGGATGTTAAAATGGGCGGAACTGGATTTGGCGGAGACAAGCTTCCTGCACCTCAGGCAAGTTTAATGGCTATCCTCTCAAAAGGCATTGTTGGCGGTGAGATGGAATGGATATTAATATTTGTTGGAATGTTAATGGGTGTTGGATTTATTTTGATGAATGTTAAAAGTCCTATGCTGGTTAGTGTTGGAATGTATCTTCCCTTGGGAACTACATTTGCAATTTTTGTTGGCGGTTTAATAAAAGGCATTGTTGAAAAAGTGAATGTAAAAAGAAACTTTAATGATGCACAAAAATCCAGAGTTGAAAACAATGGTATTTTACTTGCAGCAGGTTTGATTGCCGGCGAGGCACTTATTGGATTATTATTTGCCGGTCTGGCTTTTGGTGATATTAAATTATTTGAATTAAGTGCTGACCCTTCATTCATTATTAGCTTGATTGTGTTTGCATTTATTGCATGGTTGTTAGTACAGATTCCTGTTAAGAATGCCGGTAAACCTGAAGATCCTGCTCCGCCGCAGGTATCAATGTAGTTGATTGATAGAATTTGAATATGTTGATTTTTTTTAATGTCAGTATAAAAATTATTTCAGATATCATCTTGAGCAGAGTCGAAAGATGATGATTGCTT
Source organism: Ignavibacteriota bacterium (assembly GCA_013285425.1). Lineage (GTDB taxonomy): Bacteria > Bacteroidota > Ignavibacteria > Ignavibacteriales > Ignavibacteriaceae > IGN3. Next base: position 2,169,397 of record CP053447.1, on the reverse strand, counting down.
TGTGTTTTATTAGATGTCACACTTCCACTTAGCTTAGTGTGACATCGTTTTTTAATCTGTATTATTATGCCGCTATCATTTAAAGAGAGAAAAAAAATATTAGCAAATGTAAATACATTGGAGCTAACCCCGATTAAAATTTACTCAGATGAAGAAAATGATAATAACTTAATTACCGTTAAAGTTCCAAAATTCAGGAATAGGTTTGCTGTCAGATATATATCACCAAGATTAAAGAGTGATCATTTTAAAATTAAACTTGATAAATTCGGCTCTGCTGTCTGGACAAATATTAATGGAAAAACTAAAGTTGAAAAAATCATTAAAGATGTTAAAAATAAATTCGGTGATGAACTTTTACAGGAAGAAGAAAGAATAACAAAATTCATTTTTCAACTGTATTCACAAGGATTTATATCATTTAAAGAATTAAACTAAAGGAGTTATTATGGGATCAGTATTAGGTCACTTAAAACCAGAATTGGTTTGGTATCACTTCGAGGAAATCTGCAAATATCCTCGCTGTTCAAAAAAAGAAGAAAAAATTGCCGAGTATGTTGTTTCGGTTGGTAAGCGATTAGGACTTCAAACTGAAAAAGATAAGTTCGGAAATATTCTTATTCGTAAACCGGCTTCACCCGGTAAAGAAAATCTTAAAACTGTTACTATGCAGGGTCATATTGATATGGTTTGTGAAAAAAATCGCGGCGTTGAACACGATTTTGATAATGATTCAATTCAGCCATACATTGATGGAGATTGGGTAAAAGCTAAGGGAACAACTCTTGGTGCAGATAACGGCATCGGAGTGGCAGCTGCTTTGGCTGTTCTTGAAGCTGATAATATTGAGCACGGACCTATCGAAGCTTTATTTACACTTGATGAAGAAACAGGACTGACAGGTGCATCAAGTTTGAAAAAAGGATGGTTAAAAGGCGATATACTTATCAATATGGATTCTGAAGAGCTTGGCACTTTATTTATTGGCTGCTCCGGAGGAAAGAATACCGCAGCTAAATTCAAAATTAAACCTGAAAAAGCACCAAGAAATTATTCGGCATTTGAGTTAAAAGTTGAAGGATTAAAAGGCGGGCACTCTGGACTCGAAATTCACGCCGGAAGAGGTAATGCTGTTAAAATATTAAACAGGGCAATCTGGGAGTATTCCAAAGAAAATAAATTAAGATTAGCCGAGATAAATGGCGGTAATAAACATAATGCAATTCCACGCGAAGCATTTGCTGTTGTGCTTGTTCCAAAGGGTAATGAAAATAAATTAAAGAAATTTGTTAACAGTTATAATCAAACTGTTAAAGCGGAAAATGCTTCGGTTGAACCCGATCTTTCTGTTTCACTTGCCAAACACTCTGTGCCGGAAAAAGTAATGGATGAGAAAACTCAAAGAAATTTGGTAAATGCTTTATATGCTATTCCGCACGGTGTAATAAAAATGTCAAATGATATTCCCGGTCTTGTTGAAACTTCAACAAATCTGGCAGTAGTTGAAACTGTTGGTAAAAATGTAAATATTGTTACAAGCCAGAGAAGTTCCGTTGCGTCTGAGATTAAAGATATAACTGCAATGGTTTCAACAGTATTACAACTTGCAGGAGCAGAGATTTCTTACGGCGATGGATATCCCGGCTGGAAACCTGATATCAATTCTGATGTATTAAAAGTTTTCAAATCAACTTTTGAAACTATGTATGGAAAAGAACCGGAAGTAACCGCAATCCACGCAGGATTGGAATGTGGAATAATTAAAGAAAAATATCCTGATATGGATATGATTTCTTTTGGACCTACAATGTTTGGCGTTCACTCACCTGATGAGAAATTGCAAATATCTACTGTTCCGGAATTTTATAATCAACTGGTAAATGTTTTGAAGAATATTCCGGTTAAATAAGATTATATATTGCTTATTATTAAAGCAGATACTTTTATTAGGTATCTGCTTTTTTTATTTTATTGTTGGTGATAATAAAATTATAATTAATAACTCACAAAGTTTAATGGAGCTTGTCTAAATATGACTTGTACAATCTATAATTCAGTCTTCGGCAGGCTCGGACTGACAAAATCTAAAACTATATGAACACAAGTGAACTTTCTCTGAAACCTCAGCCATCATCATTTTTAAGATGGACAGCTTTACTCTTAATCAGTTTAGCAATGATGGGCAACTATTATATTTATGATAGTATTAGTCCGCTTGCAGATTTATTAAAAACTCAACTCGGTTTTTCTGATTCTAATATCGGATTGTTAAATGCAATTTATTCTTTCCCGAATATTTTAATGGTTTTAGTGGGCGGATTGATAATCGACAGAATCGGAACAAGAATCTCTGTTGTGATTTTTACTTTTCTAATCGCATTGGGTGCAGTAATAACTGCCGTAACAGGTAATATTTATGTTATGGCATCGGGAAGATTAGTTTTCGGTCTCGGTGCTGAGTCTATGATCGTGGCAATTACAACTATCATTGCCAGATGGTTTAAAGGAAAAGAATTATCTTTTGCATTTGGTCTTAATCTTACAGTTGCAAGGTTAGGTTCGTTTCTTGCTCTTAACTCTCCAAGCTGGGGCAAAAATTTGTATGAGTATTGGCAGTCTCCGCTCTGGATTACTGTTGCCGGAGGAATTTTTGCTTTGATAGCAATAATAATTTATTATGGTTTGGATTTGTATGCCGTTAAAAATTATGAAATGCCTAAAGATGGCGAACAGGATAAAATTGTTTTTAAAGAGATATTCAGATTTGGAAAATCATTTTGGTTTATTACTGCTCTCTGCGTTACGTTTTATTCTGCGATGTTTCCGTTTCAAACTTTTGCTATTAAATTCTTTCAGGAAGCACACGGAACAAGCAGGGAAGTCGGCGGTAATCTTTCAAGCATATTAACTCTTGCCGCAATGATTTTTACTCCATTGTTCGGATTATTAGCCGATAAAATCGGTAAAAGATCTTTGCTGATGATGTTCGGTTCGTTACTAATTATACCTGTTTATTTAATGATGGCTTATAAATTTGGTAAGCCTGATGTAATGAGTGATAGTGATTTTGTTCATATTACTATTCAGTTCTTTGATGTTGACGGAGCAATCCCAATTTATTTAATCCTTCCGATGGCAATGATGGGAATTGCTTTTTCACTTGTTCCCGCAGTTATGTGGCCCTCAGTTGCAATCATTGTAAATCCTAAAAAATTAGGAACTGCCTATGGCTTAATGACAATGATTCAGAATATTGGATTGTTTGGTTTTAATCTGTTAATCGGTTTTGCAAATGATGTATCACATGCAAGCGCTTCAAATCCTGCCGGATATAATACCGGAATGTGGATATTCTCTGTTCTTGGTTTCTTAGGATTGCTGTTTGCTTTCTTGCTGCGCAGATCAGAAACCGGATCTGGCGGACACGGACTTGAAGAAGGAATGAAAAAAGCTTAATCAGATTTAAAGTGGATTCTCTAAATTCTTTCATTCAATTAAGCTGCATTATTGGATTTTTTAGTGAATCAAATTTTTTATAGAACATTTGTTAACAATACTATTTTGATAAATATATCCTTTACATTTTAACACAGAGGAGATTATGGCTAAACTAACAAAACTTGACTCTGCATCTGTAATTGCTATTCGAGATTGTATGGGTGCAAAGAAAAATGAAAAAATTCTTGTTATCACAGATGAAATTAAAAGAGAGATAGGACTTTCACTTCATCAGAATGCAATAAGGTTAGGTTATCATTCTTTGCTTGTTGAAATGAAATCGGGTAAGATAAATGGAGAAGAACCTTCAGACGAGGTAGCCGATCTGATGCAAAAGTTTGATGTAGTTTTTTGTCCAACTGCTAAATCTTTAACCCATACTGATGCAAGAAGAAATGCCTCTGCAAAAGGAGTTCGTATCGCAACTTTCCCCGGCATTACAAAGGATGTTATGATACGGGGATTGAATGCAGATTATAAAAAAATCTCAGCTCTTACTATAAAGCTTCAAAAAATTTTAGAAACCGGAAAAGAGATAAGAGTAACTGCACCAGCCGGAACAGATATTTCATTTTCAATTGCAGGTAGAAAAGCTTATGCAAGCAAAGGATTATTTCATGCAAAAGGTGAAAGCGGTAATCTGCCAACAGGTGAAGCATTTTTAGCTCCAGTTGAAGGAACAGCAAATGGAGTCTTTGTGGTTGATGGCTCTATGGCAGGACTCGGTTTGATAAAAAATGCCAATATAAAAATTGAAGTTGAAAATGGTTTTGCAGCAAAAATATCTGGTGGTGTTATTGCAAAAAAGCTGAAAGCAATGCTTGACAGTGTTGGTAAAAATGCAAGAAACATTGCTGAGTTTGGAATCGGTACAAATGATTCTGCAAAACTTAGCGGAGTATTGCTTGAGGATGAAAAAGTAATGGGCACAATTCATATTGCGCTTGGTAATAATGTTTCAATGGGCGGAAGTGTAAATGTTCCGATTCATCTTGATGGAGTTGTAAAGAAACCAACTGTTTGGATGGATAATAAATTACTGATGAAAGATGGAAAGCTGCTGGTTTAAATTTAAATTGATTTTTGATATTAGATTCTCAGCACTCAAAGAAATATTATTTCGGTTCAATCTTATTATTGAACGTTGAGCATTATACATTAAGCATTTCATTTTGGTGTATTATTTAAAATCGAATCAGCTTTGATTATTTTAGAATATACAAAATTTAATTTAAGGATTTAGCATAGATGTCAATATTACCAATCACTCTTTTTGGTGATAAAATATTAAGAAAAAAAGTTGCAAAGGTTACAGAAATAAACGGTAATACTGTAAAGATTATTTCTGATATGTTTGAGACAATGCGGAATGCAAATGGAATCGGGTTAGCTGCAAATCAAATCGGTGTGAATAAACAAATTTTTGTTATTGATATTTCTGCGGTTGAAGGTTACGAATCTTATAAGCCAATTGCTTTGATAAATCCAAAGATCACAGCAAAGTCGGATGAAAAAAGCATTATTGAGGAAGGATGTTTAAGTATTCCCGAGTTACGTTTTGAGGTTGCAAGACCTAAAATGATAAACATTTCATTCTTTGATGCAAATATGAAAGAGCAGACAATTGAAGCAGACGAACTATTAGCAAGGGTAATGCTGCACGAGTATGATCATCTGCAGGGAGTGTTGTTTACAGATTATTTGGATGAAGAAATGAAAAAGCGTTCTAAAAAGCATCTCAATAAAATCAAAAAACGAAAACTGGAAATTGACTATCCGGTAAGCGATAATACTGATTATATGCTGATTAAATAGGTGTGATATGAACATTGTTTTTATGGGCACACCTGATTTTGCAATCCCTTCTTTAAGAATTCTCCTCGAAAATAAATACAATGTTAGTGCTGTTGTTACTCAACCTGATAAAGGAAGGGGCAGGGGACAAAAAGTTACTTTTACTTCAGTTAAGAAATTTGCAGTTGAAAATAATCTTCCTGTTTATCAGCCCGAAAAATTAAAAAATAATACTGAGTTTATTGAACAAATGAAATCTCTTAAGACGGATTTATTTGTTGTGGTTGCGTTCAGAATTTTACCAAAAGAAGTTTTTGAAATTCCAAAATATGGTTCATTTAATCTTCACGGGTCTTTTCTTCCTAAATACCGGGGTGCTGCACCAATTCAATGGGCATTAATAAATGGTGATGATCAGACTGGTTTAACAACTTTTAAACTTGCCGAACAGGTTGATACCGGAAATATCTATCTGCAGGAAAAAGTAAAAATAAATCCTGATGATAATTTTGAAACATTACACGATAGAATGAGTTTGATTGGTGCTGAACTTGTTTTAAAAACTGTAAAGATGATTGAAAGCGGAAGTTATCAATTAAAACAGCAGGATGATTCAATTGCATCTTCGGCACCAAAGATTACTAAAGATATTTGTTTGATTGATTGGAATAAGTCTGCTTCAGAAATCCATAATCTTGTAAGAGGTTTATCTCCTCATCCGTCAGCTTACTTTTTACATGGTGATAAAGTGATAAAAATTTACAAATCTGAGATTGTTAATTATTCCAATCTGAGACCTGGTGAAATCCGGCACACAAAAACAGAATTGATAATTGGCTGTAGAACTGATGCATTAAAAATTCTTGAAATCCAGCAGGAAGGTAAACGAAGGATGACTATCGAAGAATTTTTAAGAGGGTTCAGAATGTGATTTTATTTACCGCAAATTCATGAATTAAATCTGTTCTTTTTTGCTTTTGTTCTATCTGTTGTTGTTTGAGGTAAAAATATCGTTATAGATTTTCAACTTTGTCAAAATTTAAAATAGTTTGATCTAATAATGGTTTCAATCGTTTCTCTGCTAGTTCAATATATTCTTTCAAAATATCATAGCCGACAAATTTTCTTCCTGATTTAATGGCTGCAACTGCAGTTGTTCCGCTTCCAACAAATGGATCAAGAATTATATCATCTTTAAAAGAATAAAGTTGGATTAATCTGTAAGGCAGTTCTTCAGGAAATGGAGCTGGATGCCCTATCCTTCTTGCACTTTCTGCATTCATTGTCCATACAGATTTAGTCCATTCCATAAACTGATCTTTTGTTATTGTGTTCTCTTTCTTTTCTTTTTCTCTTTTGTATTCGCCTTTTGAAAAAATCAGGATATACTCGTGTATATCTCTGAGAATTGGATTAGCGGCACTTTGCCAACTTCCCCAAGCTGTTGAAGGACTGGCACTTGAAGCTTTATTCCAAATTATCTCCCCACGCATATTAAAACCAATATCAATCATAATCTGTGAAATATAATCAGATAAAGGAATGTATGGCTTTCGACCAAGGTTCGCAATATTAATGCAAGCACGTCCGCCATTTACTAAAACTCTGTAAGTTTCTTTAAAAGAGTTTTCAAGAAGCATTAAATAATCTTTCAATGACAAATCCCTATCATACTCTTTTGATACATTATATGGTGGTGAAGTGATCATCAAATGAACAGAATTGTTCGGAATTTCTTTCATGTTTTCAGCTGAACCAAGAATAAACTTGTTTAATAATTTATCTGGGAAATTATTTTCAAAGTTGTCAGAGATTTTTTTTACTTCAAGTTCTGTATATAACTTTGAATTGTAAAATCTTGAACTGTCATGATTAATTCTACCATTAGTTCCGAAAGAGCTTGTTTCTGTTCCTTTTGATCTTTTCATTTTAGTTTTGAATTAAGGTTAGAAATCTTTCTGCCTTAGCAATATCGTTTGCTTCAAGGCTGGCAATTCTTATAAATTCTCCGAGTTTAACTTTGGAAATCATTGAAGAAAAATAGTTCATATCATTAACAACAAGTGCTTGGCAGTTGTTAAATAATTGTTCAATATTTAATATAGTTTGAAATCCGGCCTTTGGTGTGTTTTTTATATAATCTGAATTTGTTGGGTTTGGATTTAATGACCAAAAACCTTGAATAACTCCTGATGTTTTTAGAAAGTCCACTTTTTTAATATAGTTTTCTGTAATTGGGCTGTTACCCAAAACAACAATGGGTATTTTTGTTGAAGCAATACCAGAAACACGAATATTTATTGACTTACCGATTGCTTTTAACATAGAGTCAGAACGAAGCAATGACGGATTTTCTTTATGTTGTTTATAGTCTCCAATAAAATTCACACTATATGGCTTTGTATATCTATAGTTTGAGACGATACTCATCTTTATTTCGAAAAGAAGTTTTACATTTTCTGGCTTTTGGATAGTACTATTTGTGGTGCAAAATGCAAGGTCTGCACTTGATCTTTTTGAAAGTCCGAGTTCATCACATACTACACTATTGACAGCATGAAGCCCTAATTTTTTTGCTATCGGTTCAAAAATTGTTTTACTCCATTTTTCAGTGAACTGTCCGATTAGAGAATTTCTGCTATGTAAGGTCTGACCTTCTGCTTCTAATCCCTTTGGAATATAAGCATAGTATCCGCTTTGTAAATTGTAAAATAATTGTTCAGGGGAAGCAAAACTTCTTAGTGCTTCGTTAAAAAACTGTATTTCAATATCATTATTCCAAAGCTTCATTTAATTTACTGTCAGTTAATCTTGAAAAAATTATTCCAAATGTTATTTGTTAGTCTATTTATTTCTTTTTTATTTGTCGTCAAAATAATCAAAAAGAAACCTTACTTCAATGAATCCATTTTAACAAAAAAAACGAAGGATGACTACCGAAGAATTTTTAAGAGGGTTCAGAATGTGATTTTCAAATAATAATTTATTTTTATTAATTCTTTTTTATAGCCGCCGTTTTTTCTTAATCACTAATGTTACTGCTGTAATTTTACTTTCAAGTACAACATTTTCTGTCTCCTGTTTTTTTATATAGTCAAGAAACAAGTTTTTTTTATCAGGATATTTTTCAATTAGTTCATTGCATCTTAACTTAAGTTTATCGTACATATAATCATTAGTCTTTTTAATATCATCTGTATTTAAAATATCATATTCAACGATAATCATACCTGCTTTTTCGATTTGTTGTGTTATATCAGATTTTTTGAATATCAAAGGATGTACAAATTCAGAATGATCTTCAGAATAAGCATCATCAATTAGAATAATTCCGGTTTCATTAAGGCAATCAGATAAGATATTTAAAGTAGTATAGTAATCTCCAAAAACCGGGCCTATAGCTCCAAGAATTATTATATCGTAACCGGAGATATCTTTTACTTTTTCTCTTATATCACCAACCTCGAACTTACAAAGTTGATCTACATTATACTCTTTTGCTTTTTGCTGAGCGAATGTAATAAAATCCTCAATTGCATCTATTCCATAGCAAGAGCATTTAAGCTGCTGCGATAATTTTACTGAGACAGCACCTTTACCGCAGCCTAAATCAAGCACTTTTTGATTACTATAATTTGTGAAATGCTTTTTAATTAATTTGATCATTGTATCAGGGATAGTGCCAAGCTCCCATAAGTCCTGTAAAATATAGGGCAGATAAGGAAAAATTCTGACATCAGAGCCATCCATTGCCGTTGTTACACTTTCTTCCAGTGATTTCATTTTTTATCTCTCCGCAGAAATTAACATCTCATAGTCTTCGGTTGTTAGTTTATCCTCACGGGAAAAAGCACCGAGCTTTGCACCAAATATTTCGATTTTTGAAAAGCCAATTGTTTTAAGCAGCCAGTTCATTTCAGAAGGGAGGTAATATCTTTCATTGCAGTGAAATTCTTTCTCAACTCCGTTATCATCAACAACTTTAGTTATGTTGTAATCCCTTAAAGTCATTAAATCAAAATTTCTGCTATCATAAGTTGCATAGCCTTCCGCTGAATCCTTTGCGTGGAAATTGTTAATTGAATGATACAACGGAAATAATCCATTCAAGGTTGTAAGGATAAATTTTGACTTGCTCTTTAAAGATTTGGAAACATTTTTGAGAATATCAAAATTCATTTCATCAGTTTCCATCAAAGGGAAAGCCCCTTCGCAAATCATAATTGCAGCATCAAATTGATTTTCAAATGGCAGATTGCGTGCATCGTGTTTTAAAAAATTTATTTTAAGATTTTCTTTTTCTGCCTTTGCTCGTGCTCTTTCTAATTGGCTATCCGATAAATCAATTCCGGTAACATTATATCCTCTTTTAGTTAACTCAATAGTATGACGACCAGTACCGCAGCCGATATCAATGATCTTCAAAGTCTTGTTATAGTTTAATTCTCTTTCTATGAAATCACATTCGCCGATTGTTCCCTGCGTAAAGCATTCATTGTCGTATTTATCAGCATAGTTTTCAAATAATGCTTCATACCATTGTTTCATCTGATTCTCTCAATTTCTTTAGTTTAGTTATTCAATAAGATAATCTGAATTAATATTATTCAATTTCAATTTCTTTCTTCAAACGATTTAAGCTTTATGCCTTGTGCATTTTTTCTTTCATTGGCTTAATATAACTATTTGATATTCCGTATTTCTGCCGTAAAGGATTAACAACTTCGTTATATAATTTCTCTTTGTATGATTTATCTGCTCCGCCGGTTTTATATAACTTTGCTATACTTTCATATTCATCAGGAAAACTTTCTTTTAAGAATTCAAAAAAAATGTTTCTTGATTTACCGCGTAAATACAATACACCAGGAAGCATATAATGAACATTAGATTCCCGTGCTTCCAAACATAATTGCTCGATATTAAAATAACTGTCAGTTAAATAAGGTATTATCGGCATTGTATGTAAACCAACTGAAGCATTTGTTTTTCTGAATTCTTTTAAAACATTAAATCTATTCTTACCTGGAGAACAGAATGGTTCAATTTTCTGCCGGATACTTTCATCCATTGTCGTAATAGTTGATGCAACATTTACATAAGTTAATTTTGCAAGTTTTGCTATCAGGTCGTAATCTCTGAGTATCAGCTCTGACTTTGTTGAAATAATTGCAGGGGTTTTATGTTTGATTAAAACTTTCAGGATTTCCGGCATAATTTTCATTTCAGCTTCAGCTTCCTGATAACTGTCTGTTACTCCTCCTATATTAATTATCTCTCTTTTCCAGGTGGAGCTGCTCAACTCCTTATCTAATTGTTCAGCAACATTTGTTTTAACAAATATTTTTGAAAAGTCATCTTCGCCTAAATAATCGTGAGTATGTACAGCATAACAATATTTACATTGATGACTGCAGCCTCTGTAGATATTCAAATCCCAGCCATAAGGAATTTTTCTCTTTAATTTATTTAATGCCGTTTTACAAGTTATCTTCTGTATATTGTTTCCATTGGATTTTGCAGCCGTACTTTTCATTCTGTCTTTCATTTTCTTGATTACAAACAGTATATAATTAAACCAACATATTCAGACAAATCAATATGGTAAAGTCTGAAGATCAGAAGGTTGTTCTACTTGTAGAATTTCTGTAACAACATAATTACTATTACCGCGCCATGGAATTGCGTTTAAATATTCCTTATACCTCAATTCCACGAATCTTCCACTGAATCGCTCAAGGACATGCGCAATACTATCTTCAGCAATACTGAATTCAAATTCATTACTTTGCATTTGATTGGGTGTAGGGGTTTTAAAACCTTGTTGTATCAATCTTCCTTCCCATGTCTTAAAAATATATCCTTTCTTTACAATAAAATTAAGATTACCTGCTTTTACGCCTTCACCAAAAACAAAGTAGTATCTCCACCAAAAGACTATTGCAAGTATTACAATTAAAAACGGAATTCCGATTTTCAATACCTTTTTCATTTTAATATCCTTTTTGATATGCTAAAATTATAAGGACAGCTGATATTACAAAATAAGATTATAAAAATGATGATTCATTTTGCTAACTTTGAACAATCGTAAACAATCATTTTGAATAATGAAAAACACAAGTCTATTTTTTTTGATTCTTTTATCCTTTGCTCAGATTATTAAAGCACAAGGATTTGATGAAGAGCAGAATGATTCCACTGCAATTGAAGTTTATTTAATTGATGCCTATGTAAAACCTGAACCGCCTTACACTTTCATTCTATCATTTTATACAAGCGAACTTTGTTTAAGCAAAGTAGTAATTGATAAGCAATATGAATTTGTAGTTTCTGATAGCTTGACTGAATCTCACTCTTCAAAAATTGATATCTCTGCTTTAGGATTCTTTGAAAGAAATGTCCGGTTTGTTATCGAAACAGTTGACTCAAATGGTGCAAAATCAGAATCGGAAGAGTTTGAATTTGATCTTCCTTACGAACCAACCATTGGAGAAGGCTCAAGTATCTGGACACTGTGTTTATTTGCCGGTTCTGTTTTTCTTTTACCGATGCCGGGTTATGTTAGAACTGATAATGATAATTATTACAGTATTACCAAAGATCTGCCAATAATTTCTTTTAGAGCAAAAAGAGGAAACTATCCATCAGGTTATATCTCATTAGAATATACTTATGTTTTTGATGTACGCTATAATAATTATTTGAGGTTTGGTTACAAGAAAATGTTTCCTGTTGATTATATAGAATATATTTCGCCCGGACTAACTGCTTATACTAACTTTATGGGACAAAATGGTATTGCACCCGAAATTTCTATCGGCTGGTTTACACTTCTTGATACTTTTACCTTTTATACCCGGTACAGATATAACATAAAACCCAAAGATTCTTCTTCAAACTTCCATGAAATTAATCTTGGTCTTTACACCAGATTTCTTTCAATTTATTTGTAAACATAGGTATTAGATTAGTGTTAAGTTTTAGCAGGAATTTTCTTTAAATTCGCACACAATTTTTCAATAAACTGTTTGCAAATGAAAAGAACTGTCTGGCTTTGGATAATTGCTTTTATCCTTACGCTTCTTACTGCAGCTTATCAGCGAGTTACTGGCCCAACTTATCCAATCAGCGGCAAAGTTAATATTGATGGAAAAGTTATCAGTTATTCTTTTGACCGGAGTCATGGCGGCAATGGAGATCATCTTATTAAAATCAAAACTGATGAAAATGATATTTCAGGTTTATTGCAGTGGAAACGTTTTAAAACATCTGATGATTGGGAATCAAGTTCATTAGTTTATAAAGAAGGTTTTTTAACAGGTACACTTCCTCATCAGCCGCCTGCTGGAAAGCTGATGTATAAAATTACTCTTGAAAAGAATGAAAAATTATTTCCACTTAATGATGGACATCCTGTCGTTATAAGATTTAAAGGTGATGTACCTGCGTTTATAATTATACCGCATGTTATTTTGATGTTTCTTGCAATGATGTTATCTGCAAGAGCTGGTTTGGAATTTTTCAATTACAAACCTGATTATAAAAAATTAGTTTACTGGACATTTGTAATATTAATTCTTGGTGGAATGATATTAGGTCCAATAATGCAAAAATATGCTTTCGGAGAATTCTGGACCGGTGTGCCATTCGGAATTGATTTAACGGATAATAAAACTCTTTTAGCTGTTATAGGCTGGATAATTGCATTAGCTGCATTAAAGAAATCTGCAAAACCGCAGCGATGGGTTATTTTTGCTTCAATATTTATGTTTATAATTTATCTGATACCACATAGTGTGCTTGGGTCTGAATTAGATTATAATGAACTTGATAAACAACAGAATAAAATTGAACAGGGTATTGAGTAGTTAATGAATGAAGTGAAAGAACAAATATTTTCAGTTTCAGAGATAACCAGGTCAATTAAGTTCGTACTCGAATCAAACTTTGAGAAGCTGAGTATTGAAGGTGAATTATCTAATTTTAAAGCTCACAGCTCTGGTCATTGGTACTTTAGTTTAAAAGATGAAGAAGCAGTAATTAATTGTACTATGTGGAAGGGTGTAAACAATTATGTGTTTTTTACTCCCGAAGATGGGATGAAAGTTATTATTACCGGAAGACTTACAGTTTATGCACCAAGAGGAAGTTATCAGATAGATGTTCGTACAATGAAACCCGCTGGTGTTGGAGAATTACAGGCTGCTTTTGAAAGATTAAAAAGAAAACTTTTTGATGAAGGTTTGTTTGATGAGCAGTATAAAAAAGCGATACCTTTTTTTCCAAAAAAAATTGCGCTGATTACATCTTCAGAAGGTGCTGCTGTCAGAGATATGATTTCTGTTGCAGAAAGAAGATTTCCGTTAGTAGAATTATTAATCGTTCCAACCAAAGTGCAGGGTGCAGATGCAGCCAGGGAAATTGTAGAAAATCTTGCTAAAGTAAATTTGTTGAAGAATATTGATGTAATTATTCTTGCCCGCGGCGGTGGTTCAATCGAAGACCTTTGGCCGTTTAATGAAGAGATCGTTGCAAGAGCTGTTTTCAAATCTGATATTCCCGTTATTACTGGTATTGGTCACGAAGTTGATTTTACAATAGCGGATTTTGTTTCTGATTTGAGAGCACCAACTCCTTCTGTTGCAATGGAATTGGCTACACCAGATCAGGAAGAATTAAAAGGTATTATTCAAGATAATTCTTCTGCAATAGTTAGTTCAATTAATAGTATTTTGGATGAGTACAGATCAGAAATAGAATATCAGATTAATTCTTACACATTTAAATATCCTTTGGAAAAAGTAAGAAATTATTCACAGCAGATTGATACCTTAAATATTATGATAAACAATCTGGTTGAAAAAAAATTATTAACAAATAATTCAAGGATTCTTTTGCTTTCAAAAACCCTTGAAGGATATGATATTCAGAAGAGTTTAAAAAAAGGATTTGCACTAATCAGGCAAAATTCAAAATTTGTAACCAGAAAGAATAATTTTAATAAATCTGAAACGCATACAATACAATTTTATGATGGAGAAATTAAAATATAATGAGTAAGAAAAAATCTTTAGATAGTTTTGAAGATAAATTAAAGCGTCTCGAAGCAATTACAGAGAAGCTTGAAAGCGGTGAAACAGGTTTGGAGCAATCTATTGTTTTATTTGAAGAAGGTATTAAATTGTCAAAAGAGTGTATTTCAATTCTTAATAAAGCTGAACTGAAAATAACTACGTTACAAAAAGAGTTAAACAATATTTCTACAAATGATGAAGATTAAAATCAGATAAAACGGAGATCCATTAATGTCAGATACGCAGAAATACCCGGTCCTTTCAAAAGTAAATTATCCATCGGATATAAAACAAATGAGTATAGCAGAATTAAAAGAGCTTTGCAAAGATTTGCGCGAATATCTGGTTGATACTATTTCGGAAATAGGCGGGCACTTTGGCGGTGGATTAGGAGCAGTTGAACTTACTGTTGCTATTCATAAGGTTTTTAACACACCATACGATCTGGTGGTTTGGGATACAGGTCATCAGGCATATCCTCATAAAATTTTAACCGGCAGAAAAGAAGCATTGAAAAAAATCAGAAAGTTAAAAGGTATAAGCGGATTTCTTAAAAGAAATGAAAGTGAATATGATGCTTTCGGTGCCGGACACGCAACTACTTCAATTTCAGCAGCGCTTGGAATGGCAGTTGCGAGAGACTTAAACAATGAACCTAACCGGAAAGTAATTGCTGTTATTGGTGATGGAGCTATGACTGGCGGGATGGCTTATGAAGCAATGAATAACTCGGGCATTCTAAAATCTGATCTTATAGTTGTTCTCAACGATAATAAAATGTCTATTGCTCCAAATGTATGGCAGATATCTAATTACTTTACTGAAATGATTGCACATCCTGAATACAATAAATTTAAAGGACAGGTCTGGGATCTTACCGGAAAACTTGATCACTTTGGTGACCGGCTTAGAAAAATTGCATCACGGCTCGAAAGCGGTATTAAAGCTGTCGTTACACCGGGGATGCTTTTTGAAGCACTTGGGTTCAGATACTTTGGACCAGTGAACGGACACAACTTATATCAGCTTATCAAGTTATTTGAAAAGACAAAAGAACTTAAAGGACCGATTTTAATCCACACTGTTACAGAAAAAGGTAAAGGATATAAACCTGCTGAAGATCATAGCCAACAATGGCATGCTTCAACCCCGTTCGATAAATTAACCGGTCAGGTGATTAAAAAAGGATCGTCAACTCCTTCTTACACAAAAATATTTGGACAGGCATTAGTAGAAGTTGTAAAATCAAATCCTAAGGTTGTTGGTATTACAGGTGCAATGCCCGATGGAACAGGTTTGGATTATTTACAGGAACATTGCCCGAAAAATTATTTTGATGTTGGAATTGCTGAGGAACACGGAGTTACATTTGCTGCCGGATTAGCAACTCAGGGAATCATACCTGTGGTCGCCATTTACTCGACTTTTCTTCAAAGGGCTTTTGATCAGATAATTCATGATATTGCTCTTCAAAAACTGCATGTTGTGTTTGTTATGGATAGAGCCGGTTTGGTTGGTGCTGATGGACCTACGCATCACGGAGTTTTTGATCTTAGCTATTTGAGAATGATTCCAGGTATGGTAATAATGGCTCCAAAAGATGAAGCAGAACTTCGTAATATGCTTTATACCGCCGTTGAATATAAAAATGGACCGATTGCTTTAAGATATCCCCGTGGTTCTGCACTTGGAGTAGAAATAAAAGATGGATTTACAGCTTTAGAAATTGGTAAAGCTGAAAAACTAATTGAAGGTGATGATGTTGCACTTCTTGCATTAGGTGTAATGGTTAATTATTCATTGAAAGCTGCATCAATACTTAAAGAACAGGGAATCAATTGTGAAGTAATAAATATGAGATTTGCAAAACCTCTTGATTCAGATATGCTTGATTATGTTGCTTCTAAGTTTAGTAAGATAGTTACACTCGAAGAAAACAATCTTCCCGGCGGTTTCGGAAGTGGAGTTGCAGAATACTTTATATCAAAAAATTATAAGAACGATATAAACTTTATCGGCATTCCTGATAAATTTGTTGAACATGGCACTCAGGAAGAGCTTCATCATTTGCTTGGAATTGACCCTGTTGGTATTGTTGAAAGAGTTACAGCTTTTACACGTTTAAATAAAAACCATGAGGTTCGGTTATAATGGATAAGGTTAAAATTGGAGTTATCGGATTAGGAGGAGTTGCCCAATTAGTTCATCTTCCGAATTTGACAAAGATGAGGAATATTGAGTTAACCGCAGTTGCTGAGACAAATAAAAGTCGTTTAAATACCATCGCTGATAAATTTAATGTAAAAAATAAATATTCAAATTACCTTGACCTGCTTGAGAAAAATAATGTTGATGCTGTAATTATAACAACTCCCACAAGTACACACACCGAAATTGCAATAGACTGTTTGAATGCTGGTAAAGATGTATTGGTTGAAAAACCGTTGGCAAGAACTTATAATGAAGCAAAAAAAATTACGGAAGCTGCAAAAAAGAATAAGAGAAAATTAATGGTAGGGATGAATCTAAGATATCGACCGGATACGATGCTGATCAGAAGTTTTTTGAATTCTGGTGAGATAGGAGACCCTTTCTACTTAAAATGCGGATGGATCAGAAAACAAAGCAGCAGCCAAAAATGGTTTACAAAAAAAGAGGAATCCGGCGGAGGTGTGATAATTGATCTTGGAATTCATTTATTAGATTTAGCTCTGTGGCTTTTGAATTATCCGGATATTTTATCTGTTTCAACCCAGAATTTTCATCATTACACAAAGAGTGTTGAAGATACATCTATAAATTGTATTAAATGTAAGGATTCTGCAGTAATCAATCTTGAAGTAAGCTGGTCATTACCAATAGAGAGAGATTTTTTCTTTTTAGATGTTTATGGAACTAAAGGTACAGTTTCAGCAAATCCTTTCAGATTGATAAAACGGGTAGAGAATGAATATATTAATTTGACCCCAAACCTTCCTGATAATCCAGCAAGTTTATTTAAAAAATCATATATCAATGAGTTAAAAAGTTTTGTTGGTGCAATTATTGGATTAAATCCGATTCTCTCTTCGGGTGAAGAGGCTGTGCACAGAATGAAAGTCATTGAAGCAATGTATGAGTCAGATAGCAAAAAACTTGAGATAAAACTCTGAATTAAGCCGCAGAAAAATCTATTTGAAAACTTTACTGGAAAACTTGTTTTTTAGTAGTTTTATGCAAAAATCTTGAAATTTTCTCAAATTAGACTGATTAAGAAATTTAAGCCACTTACCCAAAATTGGAATGCTGCTTTTTTAAAAAAATTAAATCGGCGGAAAGTTTGACATAAAATCTTTGTTTTATTAGATTTACACGCTAAAATTAGAAAATATGAGGAAAAAATGTTTGCAGTCGTAGATATTTTAGGACAACAGTTTAAAGTATCAGAAAATAATAAATATTATGTGCCCCGTTTAACTCAGGAGCCTGAAACCGAAGTAATATTTGATAAGGTTTTATTATTGAGTGATGGTAAAGAAACAAAGGTTGGCAGTCCGGTTGTTGAGGGTGCAAAAGTTACTGCTAAAGTTCTTGAACATTTAAAGGATGATAAAGTTCTTGTTTTCAAAAAGAAAAGAAGAAAAGCTTATCAGAAAATGAATGGTCACAGACAGTATTTAACAAGAATTGAAGTTACCCAGATAGGATAAAGGAGATTTAATTATGGCACATAAAAAAGGTCAAGGCTCATCACGTAATGGAAGAGACAGTAATGCACAGCGTCTTGGTGTTAAAAGATTTGGCGGTGAAAATGTACTTGCCGGTAATATTTTAGTCAGACAAAAAGGAACGAAGTTTCATCCTGGTGTTAATGTAAAAAGAGGCGGAGATGATACTTTGTTTGCTGTTGCTGATGGAATTGTTAAGTTTGAAGTAAAGCGCGGCGATAGAAAATATGTAAGTGTTTATCCCGTTAATTAGATAGCCATTTATATAAATTAAAAAAACCCGATCAGATTGAATCGGGTTTTTTTTTATTAATCAGATTTATTTTTAATCAGCAACCCCAATTTCTTTCAGGGATTGATTTGCTGTTAAAGGGCTACTTTAGGATTGTCATCTTTCTTGCAGCACTAAAATTATCTGTTGAAAGTTTGTAAAAATAAATTCCGCTTGTTAAATCAGAAGCGTCGAAATCAACTTTGTAAAAACCTGCTTTCTTTTCTTCATTTATTAAAACTCTTATTTCTCTTCCAAGTGAATCATAAACTTTTAATGATACAAATTCTGAAATTGGTATTTGGAACTCAATAGTGGTAGTCGGGTTAAACGGATTAGGATAATTCTGCCCAAGCATAAAACCATCCGGCATTCCCAAATCAACCGAAACTGTTTTCAAATATTCATAAGAGCCATCAAAATTAATTTGTTTCAGCCGGTAATGATAAATTCCTGATTTAACTGATTCATCTAAATAAGTGTATTCATTTTTGTTATTAGTAGTGCCATGACCACCTATAAAGATCAATTCTTGAAATTCTGAAGTATCAGTTGCTCTTTCAATACTAAACCCGGAATTATTGATTTCGGTTGCAGTAAACCAATCAAGTTTTACTTTTCCATCAACAACAACTGCACTAAATGAAATCAGCTCAACTGGCACAATAGTCGGGATGAAAGAATAAATTTTTCCATTAAATGAAACCAGATAAAGTTCATTGTTTTCATCTACTCCAAATGAAGTAATTGAGCCTGATGAGGTGGTAATTTGAGTATTAGTTGGAGGATTAATTCCGTCATACTCTAACGACCATACTCTTCTGCTTACATAATCACCGTAAATATATTTCCCAACCAGTTCAGGAACGTTTATTCCGCGGTAAACAAATCCGCCGGTAATCGAATAACCTAAAGAATGTGAATATTCCCAAACAGGAAATTCATAAGTTCCATTGCACCCGCTTGTATTGTAGGTATGATTTCCTTCATAACATCTCCATCCGTAATTCTTTCCTTTTTTTATTATATCAATTTCTTCCCAATCACCTTGTCCGACATCTCCGCACCACAAACTATCTGTAACCGGATCAAAACTTATTCTCCATGGATTTCGCATTCCCCATGCGTAAATTTCTTTTCTGATATTAACATTTGTACTATCAACAAAGGGATTATCTGGTGGTATTCCATAATTAAGCGGGGCTTGTGGATTATCAACATCGATCCTTAAAATTTTGCCTAACAAGCTGGTTATATTTTGAGCATTGTTCTGAGGGTCACCGCCTGAACCGCCATCACCCGAACCGATATATAGATATCCATCCGGACCAAATACAACAGCTCCGCCATTATGGTTTGAATAAGGCTGATTATATGTAACAAGGATTTGCTCGGAGTTTTTATCGGCAGAATCTGGATTTGTAGATGAGACCTTAAATCTTGAGATTACGGTTCTCAGTGGACTTGGTGCAGTATAATTAACATAAAAATATCCGTTAGATTCATAGTTTGGATGAAAAGCTAAACCAAGCAGACCAGTTTCACCACCTGATGTTACACGATCTGTAATATCAAGAAATAGTTTTGTTGATTGGGCATTTTCATCATTTGGAAACACCCGTATTCGTCCATCTTGTTCGACTACAAAAATTCTGTTAGTGCCGTCTCCTGCATTTTGTAAATCCAATGGGTCTGAAAAGGATAGGTTTGGAAATGCTACCCTGAAGTTAAATTGAGCAAAGTTTGAAGTGCTTATAAGTATTAATAATAATACTATAAGATTCATTTTCTTTACCATAGTTTTGCCTCCTTTTAAGTTTATGTTTTTTTTGATTTCTTTTTTTTCTCTCCTGTTTTTGATTTTTTCTTAACCGTTAGTTTAGATTTTTTAGTCTTAGTTTCAGATAACTTTTTCTTTGAACGTATCGGTTTAGTCTTATTCTTAATCTTAGTTTTTATCTTTGCTTTAGTTACAGCCTTTCCCTTTCTGTGTTTAGGTTTACTTATATCAGTAGCTGCTATAATATTTTCAATTTTGTATTCACTCTTATTTATTCTATCTAAAATATCTTTGTAACCCGTAAATAAATTCTTTAAAGATTCAGTAAAAGATTTTTTTGTAATGTTTTTATAATCAAGTGCGGAATCAAAAACTGAATTGAATAAAACCCATTTAAGCAGCAGTTCAATTCTTTCTTTGTTAAAGTACTTCTTATCCTGATATTCATTTATTTGAATAAACTTACCTGCCAGATCGTCATTAATAAAATTATTTAATAAATCATCAGGATTAGTTAAAAGATAATCAGCTTTGTAAAGAAGCCGGCTTAGCTCATAATATTTGCCTGCATCCTCAAATCTTAAGAAACCAAAAATTTCAAAAAGAGGCTTCCAAAGCAGCAACTGGTCAAATACTTTATAATTAATTTTTTCATCGGATATTGATTGCAATATCTTAAACAATATTTTATTTAACAAGAGAAAAGATAAGTTATTTTTCCTTTCCCTGTCATTATTGCTGTGTAAAACTGAAATCAGTTCATTCATCCATTTCGGTGGTCTTGCAGAAGACAAAACTTCTTTAGTAAGATTATTAAACTGGTTAAGATTCAAAATGTCAGTTTGAATTGAGATAAGTAAGATATCTTTTTCAATAGTCTTTTGTGAAACATGTTCCAGAGTATTTATAATTGTCAATAACTCATCATCAAATTTTGGAATTTCAACCTCATCATTATTGCTGTAATCCAATGCCAGTAAAAGCTTACTGAATTTAATAGATGTTGAGAAGTGAGTTAATGAATTATGGAATGGTGCTAAATTCATTTCTCCTATTGCCCGCTGAATGGAATCAACACCGCGCCCATTCAACTGATCATAAAGTTTTTTATATCTGCCATCAACATCATATACTTCTCTGAACTCAAGCAGGACTTTTCTTTGATATCCCATTAAGTGAAATGAGAATCCATTCGAACTTATTTCAGTACCCGAAGTAATGTATTCAAGCTGACTAACATAATCCTTAAAAATGTAATAGTGTCCGAAGAATGAAGAAATGTTTAATTCCTTATCAATGGAAGTTGTTTTTGTTTTTCCCTCTTCACCGTAAGATTTCTCGCATGAATAATAAATTTTTCCGATTGCTTCAGTATAGGAATTATTGTAAATCACCAGAGCAGTTTCATTTCCGCTTTTATTAGTAAAAGCAAAAACATTTTCATTACAGTTTCCAGCTGAATCAATAAAATCGTACAACTCAAAATCAATAACCTGACTGAATAAATATCTTTTCTTTGTAAGAGGGAAGATTTCTTTTTCATGAAGCCAGACTAAATGTTCATCTATAAATTCAGTATAATAGGAGCGCTTATATTCCATACCATACTTTTCGGAAAAACCTTCAAGCTGTCCGTGTGCAAACATCGGCAAACCAGGTAAAGTTACAAGCATTGTTGCAACGCCAAAGTACTTATCACCTTTACCGAATTGATTTATTGCAGTTTCTTCATCCGGGTTACTCATAAAGTTTACATATCGTTTAAGTATTTCTGGATTAAAGGCTAACGTATTTTTTATCAGTAATTTATATTTCTCATTTTCTTCTTTCATAAACATATGCATAAATGCACTGTTGTAAACACGATGCATTCCAAGAGTTCGAACAAAATAACTTTCCATTAACCAGAAAGCTTCAGCAAGTAAAAGGGTGTTTGGCATTTCCGAATTAATACGATCCACAACTTCGCGCCAAAATTCATTTGGCATAATATCATCAAACTGAGAGCGTGTCATAGCATAGTCCGAACGTGAAGGAATAGCTCCACCGGTACCGGGAATAGGAAACCATAATCTTTGATAATGCTTTTTTGCAAGAGTCATTGCTGCATCAAATCTGATAATAGGAGTTTTTCGTGCAACGTGCATTATAGTCTGGATTAATGATTCACGAACCTCGGGTTTCATCAGATTTAACTGAGCGGTATCATTCCACGGCATATTCGTTCCATCGTTGCCGTGATAGATATAAGTACGGTTACCGGTATATTTATCAAGCCGCTCGAAAACAACTGCTGCATCGGTTCTTGAGTAATATTGATCTTCAATTCTTACTTCAACTCTTTCATCATCCGAAAGATTTGGACCGGTAAATTTATAGTTTGGATATGGAGGAATTTTTGATTGAATAAAATAATCTGGTTTATCAACAACCCATTTGGAATAAATTCCAGTATGATTTGGAACCATATCACTTGATAATCTTATCCCTCGCTGCCATGCACGTGCTTTAAGTTTTTCAAAAGCAGATTCACCCCCAAGCTCATCAGCAATTTCGTAATTATATAAAGAATAAGCTGATGAAGCTGCTTCAGGATTTCCCATTATCTGTTTGATTTTTCTGGATGCAGAACTTCGCTCCCAAATACCTATTAGCCACAAAGCTGTAAAATTCCAGCGTGCAAGTCTGTCGAGTTCTTCATCAGGAATCTGGTCAAGTGTTTTAATTTCTCTGCCATATTTTTGAGACAACTGAAAAAGCCACACAGAAGCATTCTTGGCAATCATTACAACACGAGGCATCCAATCAAGGTCTTCAGTAAATCTTTTTGTTTCTATCTGATAATATTCATATTCCTCAGGCGATAGTTTTCTGCCTTCAGCAAGCTTTTGTTTTAATGATTCGAAATATTTGTAATCAAATTCATAAGAGGGGACAGGCGGAGTTCCTTTTTCACCGCCACCATGCTGAACAAACAATTTATAATCTTCGTGAATAAGATCCTTGCCTGAAAGAATTTTTGTTAAAACAGATTCATCAATAAAATCTGTCCAGTTTGATCTGATAAAATCTAATTGCTCTTCGATGTTATAAGGACTTTGAATAATCGGTTTACGTAAAAAAGAGATTAAATTAAATCCGCCGATCTTTGGTTCATTTTCAAAAAAGATTTCAGTTTGTTCTATTATTTCTTTGTACTTTGTTTCATTGGCAAGCTTTTCATCATTATAAAGTTCTTTAAGCTGATATGTAGCCGGATTTATGTTTTCCAGATTTAATAAAATCAACTCTTCCAGAATTATTTCACTATTATCTTTATTTCCTGTTATGTCTTTTAAATAATCATCAGAACTAATCTTATTCTGAAAAACAGACAGCGGCGGAAATTCTTCGATAAATTTTAATAATGTTTTATTCAGTTCATCTTCACTTAAAGTATTCTTCAGATAATCAAAACTGCTTTTGAAAACATTAGCATTGTTATTTTCCTCGTATTTTCTGATAAGAAGATGTAATATTTCGTGGAGTAAACCGAGTGCGTTTATTTGTCCTGCGGTTACCTGCATCTCAAATTTGCCTTCTTCGCGTCTGACGGTATTTATCTTTTCAGAAATCAGTCTTGCAGCAGAAAAGTCTGAAATTATCAGATTTCCTTGCAGAGCAAATAAATTTTCTTCAAATGAATATTTAATTCTTGATTCTTTAGAGACGTGGAAATAATAAGTAATCATAATACTTCGAGATTAAATGATAGAACAGAATTACAAAGATTTGAGTTGAAATATAATAAAATATAGTGTGAAATAGATTTAAACCTATTTGTTAAGAAAATAAAAAATAAATCATCATGGATGAAAAGCTATACTCGATCCGATCCATGTCTTATTTTTATTAAAATCCACACCCATCATTTTACCTTTACTTGTGCGGATAAGATTATTAACAAGCATTGGCTTTTGATTTCTATCTTTCCATAAAAACATCATACGTATTTCAACTTTTGAAAATCCATCGGGGGTTTCGATCAACGGAGCATAATCAACTTTTTGCTGTAAAATATAGTTGTCTTTATTTTTTATAGAATCAAGTTTCTCTTTAGTAACATCAACTTCAACCCCGAGTCCGGCAAATGAAAAAAGTGGTTTTAAAACAAAATCATTTAAGTTATCAGGATAACTTTCAAGCTGATTTAAGTAATAACACTCCGGCACATAATTACCATCAAGCTGAGGCAGAGAAAATTTACTTATCTTAAAAAACCAATCAGGATGCCCTGCCCATTCTGCTTCGATTTCATCTTTAAAGTTAAATTCAAATTCAAGATTTTTTCTTTCAAGCTCATCAAAGATTACCCGATTATAAATGCGTTTGATTTCAACTTCTTTTCCATCCCTAAAGTAAAATAATTTTTTTCCTCTTTTCTTAACCTTAGAAAGACAAACCGTTGTTATTCCTGTCAGTTCTTCAGTAGCCGCAAAATCAATCCGTGTTTTTTGTTTTTCAGGTTCAATTTCAAGAAGAATTACATTAACCGGATCGTGTTTAGCAAGAATACATTCAGTTAATAAATTGCGGTAAGTGGTTTTATTTAATCCGCTGAAATAATTATTAAAACCAACCGGTATATCAAAATGTTTTTTTATTGTATCGCTGAGATAAACCTGAAAACCGTAAAGAGACGGAAATGCCTGAAGCTCGATAAGTTTTGGAATATATTTATCGTCAGTTTTTGTAATAGCAAAATCTAATTGCAAAAATGGCGGATGCTCAAAATTATCAGGAACTTTCAAATGAGCTGGTATTGCATCTTCAGATCTCTTTAAGAATTCTTCTTTTTGAATTTGCCCGGTTATATCATCACAAGCTTTAATTAGTTCACTTGTAAGATCCCTGCTAAGAAAAAGCGGGGTTTCGCAAACCCTAAAGTCTGGCGGATATCTAAGCACTGAATTCAGATCATCAAGATATGTATGATATAACTGATCAGTAAACTCGCTGTTAAATTTTTTTCTGATTTCAGGGATCATATTAAGCAGTGATTAAAACCAAATCATTGACAGCATTGTTTAGAAAATTAGGGATAACCGTTTTTCTAGTTAATTTTATTTTATCAGGCTGTTCAAGTAAACCTATCATTTCCCAGTATTTGTCTTCGCTATAACGATCAATAATAAATTTCTTTCTCTCATCTTGTTTAAAATGGAAAAGCATACTTTCAGGGTCAGCTTCAGGATGAAATTGTGTTCCAACTATTTCATTTGAAATTCTAACAGCAGTGATTGCCGGATTATCTTTGTTTTCTTCTTCAGGTATTTCCCAGGATAAAATTTTTACTCCGGATTCATTAAGCTTCTTCATATTTGGATTTACAACCTGCCAATGCCGGATATCAGCAGCATAAAAGGGGTCAGTAAGGCTCTGAAGAATGATATCTTTCTTTCCATCTTCTGTTCTTGTAAAAGGCATAACACCAAATGAATTAATAAATCGCTTATTAACTTCACCGAACTTAAAATATCTTGCCATCATCTGAAAAGAGTGGCAGATGAAAAAAATATATTTCTTTTGCTCTGAGGTTTGATTGTGATTCCAGATTTTATCAATCAGATTAAAATAATCTTTATCCCACTGCTGATTTTCACCTTCAAACGGGCTGCCTGGTCCACCGGATGAAATAAAAATATCATAACTCAAATCAGGAACATCACCTTTGTATCTTGTTTCAAAAACCGCATACTTCAAATCAATGTTATGGTTCTTTCTGCCAACATCCGAAACAATTTCCTTTATGCAGCGCATTCCCTCATTTCGTTCGTTGTTATACAGGTCTATTGTTGCAACTTTTATTTGTGTCTTGTTCATAATAATTAAAAATTTTCCTTTCTGCTATCTTAGAGTTACAGGAACGGATTAAAGTTTTAATCCCTTGTAAGTCTCTTCGATAATATAATCAACTACATTCTTCGTATCTCGTGATTGTTCCCAAACAGCAAGCTGTCTATCCGCACCGGTTCCCATCTCAATAATTTTATGTATGTAATTTACTTCTTCCCTTGAGTTAAGTTCATCAACAACATCATCTATAAACTCAAGTAATTCATCAGCAAGTTTATTGAATTCAACTTCTTCTTTTTTCCCGAAATCAATCAGTTTACTGTTAATACCATAACGAGCAGCCCGCCATTTATTTTCTGCAATCAGCGCTCTGCGGTACAGACGAAATCCAAGATTTTGTTTTATTAATTTATGAAGTTTTGCAACTACTGCCTGCATAATTGCTGTTAGCGCTATTGTTTCGTCAATTCTCATCGGTATATCGCATATACGGAATTCTAATGTTTTAAAAACCGGGTGAACACGGATATCCCACCATATTTTTTTTGCATTATCAATACAACCTGTTTTTACAAGTAAATCAACAAATTTATCATACTCAGATACTCCGTTAAAATAATCAGGGATACCTGTACGCGGAAATCTGTCAAACACTTTGCTTCTATAAGATTTAAATCCTGTATTTCTTCCAAGCCAGAAAGGCGAGTTGGTTGACAAAGCAAAAATATGAGGTAAGAAATATCTTGCGGCATTCATAATATGAATTGCTACTTCACGATCTTCCACACCGACGTGAACGTGTAATCCAAAAATTAAATTAGCACGGGCAACCTGCTGCATATCATCAATTATTACCTTGTAACGCGGGTGTTCGGTTATCTTTTGATCTTTCCAATGAGAAAAAGGATGTGTGCCTGCGGCTGCAATTTTGAGTCCGTTCTTCATTGCAAGTTTTGCAAGATCAGTTCTGAGTTTTGTTACTTGTTCCCGTGCATCTTTTACATCACGGCAAATATCGGTTCCTATTTCAACCACAGATTGATGCATCTCTGCTTTTACATTTTCCTTAAGTATAATCTTTCCATCTTCAAGGATTTGCTGTATGTGAGATTTTAATTCACGTGTAACCGGATCAACAATTTGAAATTCTTCTTCAACTCCAAGTGTAAATAAACCAGCCTCTGTCATAGTAACTCTTCTTTCTTATTTTATCGGTTTATTGTTTGCAAATGATGTTATAAACGAGCCCCAGGTTAAATTATTCTGACCTGGTTTATGCACTTTTACTCTTCTGATAGCCATATTTGCTGCTGCTTCAACTATCCATTCAAAATTTTCCTGACCAACAGAATTTACATCAGCATCAGGAGCGGGATTACAGAAATCAATTGCATAAGGGATTCCGTCTCTTACAGCAAACTCAACAGTATTAAAATCATATCCTAAAGCTTTGTTTAATTCCAGAACTCCATTATGTATTTTATCCAATAATTTTTTCTCAATTGGTTTTGGATTTCTTACATAACGTAAATGATGCGGCTGTTTTGGATCATATTGCATAATGTGAACATCCTGTCTGTCCAGGCAATAACATCTGAAATACTCTGTAAAGATAATTTCTTCCTGAAGCATCATTACAAGCTGTTCAGTTTCGTTATATGCTTTAAAGAATTCATCCATATTATTCAGCTTATAAACATTTTTCCAGCCGCCGCCGGCAAACGGTTTAAAGTAAGCAGGAAAGCCAACATATTTGAAAATTCCTTCCCAATCCAACGGGTATGCTAAATTACGGAAAGATCTTTCATTTGTATCCGGCGGATGTTGATTTGACGGGAGGATGACAGTTTTTGGAACAGCAACTCCGATCTGTGTTGCAAGTGCGTTATTAAAAAATTTATCATCCGCACTCCACCAAAAAGGATTGTTGATTACTGCTGTACCGGTAATTGCTGCATTTTTTAACATTGCACGATAGAACGGAACATCCTGGGAAATTCTATCAATCAGAACATCATAACCAAGTGGTTCGCCCTGAATAACTTTATTAATATGAGCTAACTCAGCTATTACTCCACTTTCTTTTTTGTTATTAACTCTTTCAACAAAAGCGGGTGGAAAAGTATTTTCCTGCCCAAAGAGAATTCCGATCTTTTTCATTCTGCCAACCTTTTTAATTTTGTTTTTTGCTTATAATATTAAACAGTATAATTTCAATATTCAACTTTATTAATGAATCAAAAAATAATTACATAAATCAAAATATGATTCTGAAAAGTTTTTATTAATCCATGGAAAAATTGATAACAGAAAAATATCTAACCTTAACAATCGTGGGCAAATATAAAAAAAAATGGTTTTATAACAAGCATTGACAGTTCTTATTACTTCTGAAAATCCTGATAACCAGGTATGAAGAATTTTTCAATATTTGAATTCTAAATTCGCTATTTTTACATTTCAATTATGAAATCTCAAACTCAACAAACGCCATTAATGGCACAGTACTATAAGATTAAGCAGGCTCATCCTGATACAATTTTGCTTTTCAGGGTAGGAGATTTTTTTGAAACTTTTGAAGAAGATGCAAAAACAACTTCAAAAGTACTTGGTATTACTTTAACCAAGCGTTCAAACGGTTATGCTGGTGATACCCCGCTTGCCGGTTTTCCCCATCACGCAATAGATAGTTATCTTCCAAAACTTGTGCGTGCCGGTTACAGGGTTGCTGTCTGTGAACAGATGGAAAATCCAAAGTTTGCAAAAGGAATTGTTAAACGGGAAGTTGTTGAAGTGGTAACTCCCGGAGTTACTCTTTCGGATAAACTTCTTGATCACAAAAAGAACAACTATTTACTCTCAATCGTAATTCAGGATAAAATTTGCGGACTATCGTTTTGTGATATTTCTACCGCTGAGTTTTATGTTTTTGAAATTCCACTGATACAGCTTGGTGATATGATTGAATCTATCAATCCATCCGAATTTTTAATTCCAAAAAAGGATAAAGAATTTTTAACAGAACTGATTGAAAAGATCAACTCATCTCTTAGAATTACAAAACTGGATGATTGGATATTTAATTTTGATTTTGCAAATGAACTTCTAAAGAATCATTTTAAAACTGTAACACTTAAAGGCTTTGGAATTGAAAATCTTCCGGTCGGAATAATTGCAGCAGGTGCGGTTCTCAATTATCTGAATGATACTCAAAGAGTAAATTTAACTCATCTTAACAGAATTTCACTCTACAATCCTGCCGATTATATGATACTTGATTACTCGACAAAGAGAAATCTTGAAATAACATTTTCTATGCAGGATGGCGGCAGAGAAGGTTCTCTGATTTCGATTCTTGATAAAACACAGACTGCAATGGGCGGGCGTTTGTTAAAAAAATGGATATCTGCTCCTTTGCGCGAATTAGATCAGATAAAAAAACGCCACGACAGTGTTGAGGAATTATTTAAGAACAAAAGAATCAGAAAAAAATTAAATGAACATTTGAGGGAAATCGGTGACCTTGAAAGATTGATCTCAAGAATCTGTACCGGCAGAGCTACTCCACGCGAAGTTGTTGCACTAAAATCATCATTAAAAATTATACCGGAACTGAAAGAACAATTGAAAGATTTTACTGTTCGGACTTTAAAAACTATTTCTGATCAGCTTGATTCAGCAGAAAAAATCGTAGAAAAAATTTCTGCTGCAATTATTGATACACCGCCTGCATCTATTAATGAAGGCGGAATTATCCGTAATGGTTTTAGTGCTGAGCTTGATGAACTGAGAGATATTTCTTTACACGGGAAGGAATGGATTGCAGCCTTTCAGCAGACTGAAAGAGAAAGAACCGGAATCCCATCTTTGAAGGTAAATTTTAACAATGTGTTTGGTTATTACATTGATGTAAGCCATACACATAAAAATAAAATTCCGGATAACTACATACGCAAGCAAACGCTTGTAAACAGTGAGAGATATATTACTCCTGAATTAAAAGAATACGAGGATAAAGTACTTAATGCTCAGGAAAAGATAAATGAACTTGAAGCACAATTATTTAATGAGATCCGCTCGCTTGCTGCAAATGAAACTGAGATAATTCAGAAAAATGCAAAACTGATTGCAATGCTTGATTGCTTTAACAGCTATGCACAGTGTGCGGATGAATATAACTATGTAAAACCATTTGTAAATGATTCAGACAAAATCAACATAATACAGGGTCGTCATCCTGTTGTTGAAAGAATTATTGATCCGGGAAACAAGTTTACTCCAAATGATACTTTTCTTGATAATGATACTGATCAGATTATTTTATTAACCGGTCCAAATATGGCAGGTAAATCTGTTTATTTACGTCAGGTTGGACTTATAGTTCTGCTTGCTCAAATTGGTTCTTTCGTTCCTGCAAAAGAAGCAGAGATTGGATTGGTAGATAGAATCTTTACACGTGTTGGTGCCAGCGATAATATTACTGCGGGCGAAAGTACATTTTTAGTAGAGATGCAGGAGGCAGCAAATATTTTAAATAATGCAACTTCAAAAAGTTTGATTCTGTTAGACGAGATTGGAAGAGGCACAAGTACGTTTGACGGTATATCTATTGCCTGGGCAATTACAGAGTATCTGCACGAAAATCCTGATATTACAGCCAAAACATTGTTTGCAACTCACTATCACGAATTAAATGAAATGTCCGAGCTGTTTCCGAAAATAAAAAATTATAAAGTTGAGGTTCGTGAATATGAGGATAAAGTTGTATTTCTGCATAAAGTAAATCCGGGCAGGGCAGATCATAGCTATGGAATACAGGTTGCACAAATGGCAGGGCTGCCGCTTTTTGTAACTAACCGTGCAAAGGAAGTTTTAAACAATCTGGAAAGTAAGGAATTAACTCCTTATGAAGTAAAAAAAGAACGGCTGAAAAAATTAAAATCGATTAATGATAATCAGATTAACCTGTTTGAATTTAAAGATGATGAACTGAGAAGTGAAATTAAAAAAATGGAGCTTGATAAAATCACTCCGTTAGAAGCATTGAATAAATTAAATGAATTAAAAAAGAAGATGAAAGAAAATGATTAAAAAATTGTTTTTAATTGTACCAATGGTTGGTATTCTGATCTCT
This sequence comes from Ignavibacteriota bacterium, assembly GCA_013285425.1. Lineage (GTDB taxonomy): Bacteria > Bacteroidota > Ignavibacteria > Ignavibacteriales > Ignavibacteriaceae > IGN3. The sequence continues at coordinate 2,138,301 of CP053447.1, read as the reverse complement.
TGCGGAAAACAAGATAAAGTTATGAATCTTGATGAACTTTATATTAGCAAGTTAGAGCAGGAGAGAGAAAATAAGGATTGGGAATTTACTTATGAATTAAAATCGCCTTTTAATATGGATTCAACTGCTAAACAGCAGCCGTTAAAATATTTTGAACCTGCAGCAGAGTTTATCTTTAACTCGAAATTATATAAGAATGAAAAAAAGGATACAATAATAATCTATGGAACCCGCGGTGAGGAAAGGAGATCACTGATTGAGGGATTCTTTATACTTAATTATAAAGGGAATGATTATAAATTAAATTTATATAAAAGCTTCAGTAATAGCGGACAGGGATATTATACTATTTTATTTACTGATAAAACAACCGGAAAAGAAACTTATCATGTAGGAAGGTATCTGGACTTTTCTATGAATCCTGATCCTGAATTTATTTACGAGATTGATTTTAACAGGGCTTATAATCCGTATTGTGCTTATAGTGATTTATACACTTGCCCTATACCGACTAAAAATGATTATTTGGATTTTGAAATCAGAGCAGGTGAGAAAAACTTTCATACTGAATTAAACATGGAGAAGAAGTGATAGTAATTTTAGAACAAGGTATTTCTGATCAAAACCTTGATAATGTTATTAAACACCTTGAAGATTATGGATTTGTTGTTAACAAATCTGTTGGTGAAGAAAGAATAATTTTAGGTGCAATTGGTGTACAGCCGAATTTTGATACAAGAAAAGTTAAAATATTAGAGGGCGTTAAAGATGTTTTCAGAATTACTGAACCATTTAAACTTGCAAGCAGAAGTTTTAAAAAAGAAAATACTGTTATTAAAATAAAAGATGTTGAAATCGGTGGTAAAGAAATTAATGTTATTGCAGGTCCTTGTTCGGTTGAAAGTGAAGAACAAATATTTAAAATTGCTCAGATAGTACATCAAAGCGGAGTAAAAATATTACGCGGTGGTGCATTCAAACCTAGAAGCTCGCCTTATGCATTTCAGGGGCTTGGTGAAGAGGGATTGAGATATTTACGAAAAGCTGCCGATCAGTTTGGTATGCTTGTAATTACTGAAGTGCTCGAAAATTCAATGATCGATCTTGTATATAAATACACAGATATTTTTCAGGTTGGTGCAAGAAATATGCAGAATTATTCCCTGCTGAAAGAACTTGGCTCAGCAAAGAAACCAGTATTACTTAAACGCGGATTTTCGGCAACAGTAGAAGACTGGCTTATGTCTGCTGAATATATTCTGGTAAACGGAAATTCTGATGTATTTCTTTGTGAAAGAGGAATAAGAACATTTGAAACATACACACGAAATACTTTCGATATCTCTTCAATTCCTGTCGTTCATAAAAAAAGTCATCTTCCGGTTTTTGCTGATCCATCACATGCAACCGGTCTTAGAGATAAAGTACTGCCGATGGCAAGAGCAGCAGTGGCAGCCGGAGCTGATGGTATAATGGTTGAAGTTCATTATGATCCTGAAAAAGCTTTATCTGATGGACCGCAGGCTTTATTGCCTGAACAATTTGCTGAATTGATGAGGCAGATTAAATTAATTGCAGAAATAATCGGCAGGAATATTCGCTCTAATTAATACTTACTTTTTACCGTTTGAATTACCTATTAATCAATTATCTTAATAGCAAGATTTCTTTGTATATGATGAAAACACACAAGAATGATTTTAACAAGACACTGATAATAATGATTTGTCTTTTCTTATTTCAGTTTTTTTCTTACGCACAGGATAACCCTTACCGGAAAGTAATCAAAACTTACTTTCCTGACGGCACGATTAAAACTGAAGGAGAATATCTTTATGATATTCTTGATGGACATTATAAAGAATATTATCCCAATGGTAAACTCTGGAAAGACTGGAATTATGTAAATGGAAAAGAAGAAGGAATTTCCATCTGGTATTTTCCCGATGGTAAGGTAAGTATCGAATGGAATTATATTTACGGTAAAAAAGAAGGAACTTCAAGATGGTTCTATGAAACCGGAGAACTCTGGGCAGAACAGCAATACAGCGATGGTGTTCTTCAGGGAATAACTTATACATATTATAAAACCGGTGAAAAGCAGGGTGAATGGGTTTATGTTGATGGAGTTTTGCAAGGAATATCAAAGACCTTTTATAAAAACGGAAATGTTGAAATAGAAAGAAAATTTGTTGACGGAAAACAACACGGAACGACAAGAATTTTTCATGATGATAAATCAGTTTCACTCGAAGCTTTTTTTATTGATGATAAATTGCAGGGCGATGTGCTTATTTATGATAAGATGAAAAATATCCGTGTTAAGGATACTTATGTTAATGATGAACTGATGAATCGTGTAAGATATGATTATACCGGTAAAGTCGAGTCAAAAGAAGAACTTGTAAAAACGTATTATCCTTCAGGCAGACTTGAAGAAGAGAAATATGTTATTGACGGATTAAAGGACGGACCATTGAAGGCTTTTTACGAAAGCGGTTTCCTCAAAGAGGAATGGACATACAATAAAAACAACATTGTCGGCAGATCATTTGAGTATTATGAGAACGGAGTGCTCAAGGTTTCATCTGATTATGTTGATGGAGTTAAACGCGGCAATGAAAAATCATATTATGAAAATGGAATTCTTAAAGCGGAAACTATTTATGAAAATAATCTTAAAAATGGTATTTGTTTAACTTACCATCCGAACGGAAATCTTGAAAGCATTGGTAATTATCATCTTAACAGACTTGAAGGAAATTATAAAACTTATTTTGATAACGGTTTACTACATACTGAACAGACAATAATTAATGGGCAGATATCCGGTAAAAGAAATCTCTATTACAGAAATGGGGCTCTGGAAAAAATTGAGAACTATGTAAATGGCAAGCTCTCCGGCTGGGTTAAAACTTATTATGATGATGGTATAATGATGAAAGAAGATTTTTATAATAATGGAAGATTACAAACGAGCAAAACTTTCGGAAAAGACGGATTATTGATTTCTACGTATGGTTATTGATAATCTAAAATAATAGTAGTAACTTTTTGCACTCAAAAATTGCTGAGCATATAAATAAATTATTAACCAAAAAACATTTGTGAGGTATGTATGTATAGATATCTAATACTCCTTTTGCTTTCTTTCAGTTTCTTCTCATCATTTTCTTCTGCTCAATTCAATTCTCAAAGTTATTGGTCAGATATTGATGAATCACAAATTGAACTTCTGAGGGAAAGAGATATTATTCCTGAAGCTTATCGGACTGTAAGTTTAAATGTAGAGCAGATGAAAATCTTATTGCAAACGGCACCTTTAGAATTTACAATTGATGCGTCAGAAAGAAATGTTGTAATGGAGCTTCCGTATCCTGATGGAACTATGAAGAAATTTCATATTTACGAATCACCAATTATGGAACCTGAACTTGCCGCTAAATATCCTGATATAAAGACTTATTCAGGTTATGGGTTAGATGACAGGTATGCATCGATGAGATTTGATATGACTCCGTTAGGATTTCACGCAATGGTTCTTTCACCAAACGGAGCAGTTTTTATTGATCCTTACACAGTTGGAGATATTCATAATTACATATCTTATTATAAAAAAGATTATATAAAGTTTAATTCAAATTTTGAATGTGAACTGCTTTATGAAGAAAATAAATTAAATGAACTTGAGTACTTAAAAGGTAATAATATTCTGACACCAACTGGTCCAACATTGAGAACTTATCGTTTAGCAAATGCAGCAACCGGAGAGTACACCGCATATTTTGGCGGTACTGTTAACGCCGGGTTAGCCGCAGTAGTTACAACAGTTAACCGTGTTGATGGTGTTTATGAAAGAGAAGCTGCGATAAGAATGGTACTTATTGCAAATAATAATCTGATTATTTATACAAATGGAAGTACTGATCCTTATACCAATAATAATGGCAGCACAATGCTTGGACAAAATATAAGTAACTTGTCATCGGTTATTGGAAATGCAAATTTCGATATCGGACACGTGTTTAGTACAGGCGGAGGCGGTGTAGCATATTTGGGATGTGTTTGTACTAGCAGTAAAGCCGGTGGTGTAACTGGTTCACCATCTCCGGTTGGAGATCCATTTGATATTGATTATGTAGCACACGAAATGGGACATCAGTTTGGTGCAAACCATACATTTAACGGAACAACCGGCTCTTGCAGCGGAAATAATAGAAATGCTTCCACAGCTTATGAACCTGGAAGCGGTTCAACCATTATGGCTTATGCTGGAATTTGTCCCGGACAAGATCTTCAACCGCATAGCGATCCGTACTTTCATACAGTTAGTTTTGATGAAATGGTTGCATTTACAAATTTTGGAAGCGGTAATGGCTGTGCTTCTTCAACAAGTACAGGTAATTCTGCTCCAACTGTAAATGTACCTGCAGGCGGATTTTATATTCCCAAAAGTACACCTTTTTCTATTACTGGTTCTGCTACAGATCCTAACGGAGATGCTGTTACTTTTTGCTGGGAAGAATTTGATCTTGGTCCCGCCGGTGCACCTGGTTCTCCATCAGGTAATGCCCCGATCTTCAGAAGCTGGAATCCTTCAACATCACCTACAAGATATTTTCCAAGGCTTCAAAACCTTTTAAACAACACAACTGTTATCGGAGAACTCCTTCCGTCTTATACCAGGGCTTTAACATTCAGATTAACCGTACGGGATAATAAAATGGGAGGCGGTGGTGTTGATCGCGCTCAATTTCAATTTAACGTTGATGGAAACTCCGGACCATTTGTGGTAACTTCACCTAATACTAATGTAAGTTGGGCAGCACTTTCAACACAGACTGTTACCTGGAATGTTGCGAATACAAATGCATCACCGGTTAATTGCGCTAATGTAAATATTTTACTATCTACCGATGGTGGTAATACCTGGCCGATTGTTCTGGCTTCCAATACACCAAATGATGGCAGTGAGGATGTTACAATTCCTGATAATCAGGTAACTACTGCAAGAATTAAAGTTGAAGCAGCTGGAAATATTTTCTTTGATATATCAAATGTTAATTTCACAATTTCGCAGCCAATACCGGTTGAATTGACACTTTTTACCGCTGTAAGAATTGAATCTGGCATTTTACTCAGTTGGGAAACAGCTACCGAAACTAACAACTCTGGTTTTGAAGTAGAAAGAAGCAGAGATTCTGAAAGTTTTACTTCGATAGGATTTGTCCCTGGAAAAGGTACTATAACTGAAAAATCAACCTACAGTTTTATTGATAATGATATACAAATTGGTAATTACTATTATCGCTTAAAACAAATTGATTTTGACGGAACTTCAAAATATTATAATGTAGTATCTGTTGATGCCGGATTGCCAAGAGATTTCTCAGTTATGCAGAATTATCCGAATCCATTTAATCCTAGCACCTCTATTAAATTTCAACTTCCGGTTGATTCAAAAGTTAAGATTGAGGTATTTAATTCGTTAGGCGAGAAAATTGCTGACTTGCTGAATAATCAGTTATCCGCCGGATTCCACGATGTATCATTTGATGCTTCTAATCAGGCAAGCGGAATATTTTATTATGTTGTTACCGCATCTGGTGCTGATGGCAGTGAATTCAGATCAGTTAAGAAAATGGTACTGATGAAATAATCATCATAAAAAAATATTATTGATAATTAAAAGATAAATTTCAATTCGGATTGAAAGCTTATTTGAGTATTAAACGCACAGATAAGCTTTCTCCGGATTTTTTATTTTAAACCATAATAACTGTTCAGTGTTCATTTTGTAATTCCAATTAATATGCCATTGAAATATCAAATTAGATTTTTTTTTCACTCAATTGTTGTTTTTTAATTGTTATTGATTTGAAGAAAAGGTTTTCAATCAACTTTCACTTTAGCAAAACAATTGAAAATGAAATCAGAATACTAATCAAATAAGATTAAAATTAAGTTTAAGAAACCTCTGAAGAACAGATTCTAAAATTATTTTCATTCCCGTGAAGCTGTACTCCTTACAAATAATTTGAATATTAAAAGAAATAAAGAATGTCAAAGCGTAGTTTTTTATAAAACTTTATTTACGAAACAACCGTAATGGTTTTCTTAAAAAATTATTGGATAAACCTTCATTCATCTTTACTTTTGTATTAAATATTTTTTATTCTATTATCAGAGGAGATGTTCTGTGATAATTTCAGTTCCAAAAGAAATAATGTCGGGCGAAAATCGGGTTGCTTGTATTCCGGATGTTGTTTCAAAATTAATTAAAGCAGGCTACGAAGTTCAGATTGAAAAAGATGCCGGCATAAATGCTGGTTTCACAAATGAACATTATCAAAAAGCAGGCGCCAAAATTATTGACAATCTTACTGACCTGTATTCCAACGCTGATTTGGTATTGAAAGTTCAGCGTCCAATCGAACATCCTAACGCGGGCAAACACGAAATTAGCTTGTTAAGAAAAGGTACAATACTGATTTCCTTCGTTCATATACTCCAATATTCTGATATTGCAAAAAAGTGTGCTGAAAATGGTATCGATTTAATTTCAATGGATATGATTCCAAGATCAACACTAGCTCAAAAAATGGACGTGCTAAGTTCTCAGGCAAATATTTCGGGTTACAAAAGTGTAATTATGGCTGCTAATGAGCTTGGTAAAATATTTCCGCTTATGATGACAGCGGCTGGAACGATTTCTCCTGCCAAAGTAGTTATTATGGGTGCGGGAGTTGCGGGGCTTCAGGCTCTTGGAACTGCTAAAAGATTAGGCGCTGTTGTTGAAGTTTCTGATATACGAACTGCTGTTAAAGAAGAAGTTCAAAGTCTCGGCGGAAAATTTATCGAAGTGGAAGGTGCAGAAGATATGCAGGATGCCGGCGGTTATGCTAAAGAAGCATCAGCAGAGTTTTTACAAAAACAAAAAGAAACAATCTTTAAGCATGTTACCGAAGCTGATATTGTTATCACTACCGCGCTTGTACCCGGTAAAAAAGCTCCGATACTTGTAACCGAAGAGATGATAAAAAATATGAAACCCGGCAGTGTGGTTTTGGATATGGCGACCGAATTCGGCGGCAATTGTGAAATTAGTGAAAGAGATAAAACTGTTAAGAAGCATGGTGTTACTATCATTGGCGAATCAAACTTACCATCATTGGTTCCAACTCACTCAAGTGAGATGTATGCCAGAAATATTTTAAATCTTATTCTGCATATCAGCAAAGAAGGTAAAGTAACTATAAACCTTGATGATGAAATTGTAAAAGGATCTTTAATTACTCTTAATGGAATAATTATTAACCAACGGGTTAAAGATCTGATAAAATAAAGTTTAATTAATAAGGGTTAATCATGGAAGAATATATGTTTTTAATGCACGTGTATGTTTTTGCACTTGCAATTTTTGTAGGATTTGAACTCATCACAAAAGTTCCACCAACACTGCACACACCGCTTATGTCAGGTTCAAATGCTATATCAGGAATTACAATTGTTGGAGCGATACTTAGTGCAGGATTAGAGCAATTTACAATAAGCACAATCCTTGGTTTAATTGCGGTTATATTTGCTATGATAAATGTGGTAGGCGGTTTTCTTGTTACCGATCGTATGTTAAAAATGTTCAAAAAGAAGTGAGTTAAAAAATGAAAATAGCCATAGAAATAATTTATCTTATCTCCTCAATTCTTTTCATTTTTGGTATCAAGTTTTTAGGGTCTCCTAAAACTGCAAGAAAAGGAAATCTTTTTGCCGCTATCGGAATGTTCCTTGCAATTGCAGCAACTTTATTTGATCAGCAGGTTCTCACTTTCCAATGGATAATTATAGGTTCAATCATTGGTTCACTGGTAGGAATTATTTTAGCAGTTAAAACTCCAATGACCGGTATGCCTCAAATGGTTGGAATGTTAAATGGATTTGGCGGAGGTGCTTCAACATTAGTTGCTCTTTCGGAATATTTTAAGAAAAACCCAAATTATCCGGTTGATCAGGGTTTGGTTTTTAATCTTCCTGTTGATCAGGGAATAGCTATTATTTTAAGTTTACTTATCGGAGGTGTTACATTTACCGGATCAATGATTGCATTTGGAAAACTTCAGGGAATCGTTACCGGTAAAGTTGTAAGATATCCATTGCAGCATCCTCTTAATGCATTGCTTGCATTATTTGTTCTTGGAGCGGGAGCTTATGTTGTGATAAATCCTTCGATGATGAGTATCGTTATTCTTATTACTGTTGTTTCATTGGTTCTCGGTGTTTTGTTGGTGCTTCCGATAGGCGGTGCTGATATGCCGGTCGCGATATCTTTGTTAAATTCTTATTCCGGGTTAGCTGGTTCGACCACCGGATTTGTGCTGGCTAATAATGAATTAATAATTGCAGGTGCTCTTGTTGGTGCTTCGGGTATTATTCTGACTAACATCATGTGTAAAGCAATGAACCGTTCTTTGATGAATGTTGTACTTGGCGGCTGGGCAAATGCTGGCGCGGCTGCAGCATCTTCAACAACATCTCCCAAAGGTGATGTTAAATCTATTGATGCTGAAGAGCTTGCAATGCTGCTTGATTCCGTAAGCAGTGTTATAATTGTTCCGGGATATGGAATGGCTGTTGGTCAGGCACAGCACGCTGTTCGTGATTTGGTAAATCTTTTGGAGAAAAAAGGTGTAAAAGTAAGATTTGCTATTCATCCGGTTGCTGGTAGAATGCCCGGACATATGAATGTGCTTCTTGCCGAAGCTCAGATTCCTTATGATAAACTTCTGGCTATGGAAGATATCAACGATGATTTTCCAAATACTGATGTTGTGATTGTTATTGGTGCTAACGATGTTGTTAATCCGGCTGCACGGCATGATAAGAACAGTCCTATTTACGGAATGCCTATACTTAATGTTGACTATGCAAAAACCGTTATTATTAACAAACGCTCTATGAATGTTGGTTATGCCGGTATTGAAAATGAACTTTTCTTTTACCCAAATGCACTTATGTATTTTGGTGATTCAAAAGAAGCGATAAGCAAACTTGTTAATGAAATAAAAAATCTATAATCATAATTCCATATAATTTTTATGATTTCCCCAATAAGTGTTTTTTATTGGGGATTTTTATTTCCACTATCAGCTCTGTTTAAGCTCATTTCTTAGAATTATATTTGCAAAAACAATTTAACTTTTTGATACAGGCATATCGTGAAAAAAATATTTGTTTTATTTCTGGCTCTGTCTTTTTCTTACAGCTTTCCGCAAGAAGTTGTAATTAAGAGCTTAAAAACTTTTGTTCAAGGCGCTCCTGATATTATTCCGGTTTTAAGTAAACCCGGTGACAGGTTAGTAATCGAATTTGATGTTAAATCAGATTATCCGCCAAACATTAATATTTTATTTAAATTTTGTGATAGGAACTGGAATCCTACAAATAACATTTTTTTATTAAATCAGGGGAATAACACCGCATATACGCTGGATTATTTTTCTCTGCCTACTACTGTTGAAGATGCAAAATATCATTACACTAATTTGTTTCCGGATAAAAATGGCTACGTTAGTTTTCCATTCTCAGGTAAATGGCGTTTTTTCATTGTTGATTCACAGGATACTTCAATTGTGTTTGCCGAAGGAAAATTTTATGCATTAAAAAATCAGGTTATGCTGCAATCAAAGGCTATCAGAGAAACATTGGATGATAAAACATATTATCCTCCTCAGCTTGGTCATACTTATTGGGTTACAACCGAAGCTCAGCCTAAAGATGATTTCTTTCCCTTTTTTATCGACGAGGTTGAAATTATAGTTAATCATCTTCTCTATAATCCAATCAAAGTTCAAAGAACTTCAACTGATCATAACAGGGTTTTTGAATGGGACGGAGGATCAAAAATAAAATTTATTGCTAAAGATGTAAGACCCGGCAATGAATACAGACAGTTAAATCTGATGGATGTAAATATATATAACTCAAAGAATGTAAAAGCTCAGTTTGATGGGATGGAATATTCAAGGTTTTTATTGCAGAGTTTTAAAGATAACAACGGAAGTTTTACGCTTAAATACCCTAAAGATATGTATTCGACCTATATGAATGTTCTTTTTCAGATTAAACCACCGCAGGAAGTTTATGGCGATGTTTATCTTGTTGGTGCTTTTAATGATTGGAAATTATCCGACGATAATAAAATGAAATTTAATGGTGATCATTACGAACTTTCTCTTGAGCTAAAACGCGGTATTTATGATTATCAGTATGTTGTTGTTAATGGCGATTATAAAGATGTTACTAATCAGGACTGGATAATTTTGGAAGGTAACAACTGGCAGACAACTGATGATCTTAATATTTTCCTCTGGTACCGCGATCCTGAATACGGCGGCTACGATAAAATAATTGGTCATACAATAATTCAAACAAGATAAATTTTATGAAAAAACTAAATGTTGGTGTAATTGGAGTTGGTCATCTTGGTAAACTGCATACAAAAATGTTTACTCATATTTCCAATTGTAGCTTAGTTGGTGTATTTGATTTAAATTATGAGCTGGCTAAAACAACTGCCGCTGAGTTTAATACTACTGCTTTTCATTCAATGGATGAATTGCTTGAAAATGTTGAGGCAGTTTCAATTGCTGCAACAACAAGTGCACATTACGAAACTGCTAAAAGATGCTTTGAAAAGAACATCCATGTATTTGTGGAAAAACCAATCACTTCTGCAATAGAGCAGGGCGAGGAATTAGTTAAGACTGCTAAAGAAAGAAATCTGAAATTTCAGATAGGTCATATTGAAAGATTTAATCCGGGATTAATTTCTCTTGAATCTTTTATATCTGATCCGATGTTTATCCAATCGGACAGGCTTTCACAATTTAATCCCCGCGGAACAGATGTTGCGGTTGTATTGGATTTAATGATCCATGATATAGATATTATTTTAAGTTTTATAAAAAGCGAAGTAAAACAGATAGATGCAAACGGTGTTGCAGTAGTTTCGGATCATATCGATATTGCAAATGCAAGGATACAATTTGAAAACGGAGCTGTTGCAAATGTTACCGCAAGTAGAATATCGCAGAAGAAAATGCGTAAGATGCGTATCTTTCAGAAGGATCATTATATCTCACTTGATTTCGTAACCGGTGCATCAGAAATATACCGTTTACTTCCGGTTGATCAGCCGGCTTTACCAACTTCAATTTCTTTTGGAGAAATTGGTGTTGGCGATAAAAAGAAAAGGCTTATTTATGAGCAGCCCGAAATTAAAGAAGTAAATGCACTTAATTATGAACTTCAGCTTTTTGTGGATGCGGTCCTGAATGATAAAAAAATTGTTGTTACAGGCGAAGACGGTTTACGAGCGCTTAAAGTTGCTGAAATTATAATTCAAAAAATCGAACAATCAAAAGGAAACTAAAATGAAAAAATATTTTTCAATTGTAATTGTACTTGCTTTGGTTATTTCAGGATGCAGTGTTTACAAGACTTTGACTAATTTATCGCGTCTGCAATTTAAAGTTGGACAGGTAGATGGATTTGAGATAAACGGAATTTCAATTTCGGGTAAATCAAAATTAAGTGATTTCAATCCATTGGATTTAATTAATCTCTCTTCAGCTTTTGCAAAAGGAACATTACCGGCATCTTTTGTTCTGAATGTTGAAGCAAAAAATCCGAATGACGGAACAGGTGGTTATCAGAAATCTGATGCTACACTTCAAAACTTTAAATGGCGTTTGTTTCTTGATGATAAGGAAACTGTTTCAGGTGAACTTGATAAACCGGTTACTGTTCCCGGTACCGGCAATATTACAACAATTCCATTGAGAATTAATCTGGACCTTGTTAAGTTTTTTGAAGACCGCGGGTATGAAAGTATTGTAAATCTTGCTTTAGCTTTAGGAGGTGTGAAAGGCTCATCTTCCAAAGTAACACTCTATGCTACGCCCACGGTAAGCTCTGCTTTTGGAAATATTACTTATCCGGGAGAATTAAAATTAGTTGATACTCAATTTTCAAAATAATGTTAAAGAATACACCAATGACTAAATCTGAAAAATATGCTTTAGGTGTTGATATCGGAGGTACTAATATCAAGATCGGTATTGTATCTGACCGCGGAAAATTAATTAAAAGTCATTCAGTTAAAACACAGCCTGAAAGCGGTCCGAAAAAAGTTATCTCTAATATCTGTAAAGGTATTGATGAAATTCTTGAGAAAAATAAACTAAAGATTCAGGGAATTGGTGTCGGCTGTCCGGGTGTTGTGCAAATTAAAAAAGGCATTGTTGAAAATGCACCTAATCTGCCGGGCTGGAAAAATGTAAAGCTTGGACAAATACTTAAAAACAAATATGGATATAAAATTCATATTGAAAACGATGCTAATGCTGCAGCTATAGGCGAATTGATTTTTGGCGCTGGTAAAAAGTTTGACTCGTTTGTAATGGTAACACTTGGTACTGGTGTCGGCGGTGGAATTGTTTTCGATAAAAAAATATTCAGGGGTGAGTTTGGTGCTGCTGGCGAAGTCGGACATATTTCTATTGATATTAATGGACCTAAATGTAATTGCGGATCAACAGGCTGTATTGAAGCTTATGCCGGTAATGCGTATTTAAGAGAAATTGTGAGAAGCGAATTACCGGAACACCGTGATTCGGAAATATGGAAGTTAATTGAAAATGATTTATCTAAAGTATCTCCGAAAATAATTCAGCTTGCTGCTGAGAAAAATGATGCTTATGCAAAATTTGTTATTGAAAGAATGGGCAGACAACTCGGTGCTGCTTTAGCATCTTTAAGCAATCTGCTTGATATTAGTACATTTATAATCGGAGGCGGCGTTGCAGGTTTTGGTAAACCTTTGTTCGATTCAACCAGAAAAACTATTGCAAACAGAGTACTGTTACCTTTAAGACAAAGAGTTTTAGTTATACCTGCTAAATTAAAAAATGAAGCTGGAATAAAAGGCGCATCTTCGTTGGTGTTTTATAACAACTAACCGAACAAAGATTTATTAATGATATTCAGATGTTGATTAAAAGAAATTATAGTTTTTACTTGTTGTCGTTTCTTGCTTTTTTTCTTTTGCAGGAAAAATTCTTTTCACAGCAAACCGATTCATTAATAGTCTCTTCTGATTCCATATTAACTTTAACTGATACCTTATTAATTCCAAAACCATCCGGCAAAACCTTTGATGTTGATACTACTGTTTTTGCTGCATCAAAAGATTCATTGATATTTTTTGTTAAAGAAAAAAAAATGAATATATACGGAAAGAGCAGTATTAACTATAAGATTACCGAGATTAAAAGTGAAAATATATTTATTGACTTTAACTCAAATAATATAAATGCTATGGGAGTTCCCTCCGATACTCTTGAAGGTAAACTTGACGGTACTCCTGTACTTAAAGAAGGTACTGAAGTGTACGAAGGTCAAACTATGAAATATAATTTTAAAACAGGGCAGGGGATTATTTCATTAGCAAAGACAGAGCAGGATGGCTCAAGTTATACCGGTACAAAGATTAAAAAAGTTGATAAAGAAACTTACTTTATTGAGGATGGCATTTTTACAACCTGCGACGATAAGGAGTGTCCTCATTATTATTTTACCGCAAGTAAGATGAAGGTGATTCATAAAGAACAACTAATTGCTGAGTGGATTTTTATAAATTTTGGCGGTGTACCTTTACCGATACCATTACCTTTTGCGGTTTTTCCGATTGAATCCGGCAGAAGATCAGGCATTATTCCTCCAACGTTTGGTTCTGATGGATTATATGGAACATATTTCTCAAGGTTTGGTTATTTCTGGGCGATTAATGATTATACAGATGTGAATCTTACTGCTGATTATTATACTCGCGGAAGCTTTAAACTTGATTCAAGATTTCGATATACGAAACGTTACAATTATTCCGGTAATGTTGAAGGAAGTTATGGGAGATTTGTACTTGGTGAAGAAACAGATGCAAACAGATCTGAAAGTACCGATTGGCGGATTCGCTGGAATCATAATCAGACAATTACACCAACATCCCGTTTTGATGCTAAACTTGAATTCTTATCGGGTAATAAAATCCAGCGTAACATAAGTGATGTTAACGAACTTCTCAGGAATGAAGCATTCTCAAATGCAACTTATTTCAAACAGTGGGAAGAATCAGGCAACAGTATGTCAATCAGTTATTCAAGAACACAGAACTTTGAGAATAATAATATTTCTGAAGTTCTGCCAAGTCTGTCTTTTTCACTTGCACAAAAATATCCGTTCAGGAAAAATACTGGCGGGCAGGAATGGTATGAAAGTTTTGGATTTAATTATTCAGGTCAGTTTCAGAATAACAGGGAGAAAATAGCTGGTCATCTTAATATCAGAGGCGGAATACAACATAACATTAATGCGTCATTATCTCCGAAGATCGGTTACTTTAGTATTTCTCCAAATTTCAGGTATAATGAAAGCTGGTATAATAAGCGTATTGAGAGATCACCTGCTGTCGATGATTCAGGTAAATATTTTATTAAGACAGATGATGTAAATGAAATTAATTTGGTCAGAACTTTTTCGATGGGTGTTTTTGCTTCAACTAAATTTTATGGAATGTTTAATATCAGATCGCTTGGAATTGAAGCAATAAGACATATTGTAACACCATCGCTCAGTTATAATTATTCACCTGATTTTTCTACTCCATTTTGGGGTTATTATGATTCTTATGTTGATTCATCAGGTAAGATTGTTGAATACAATAAATTTGAGAGAGAAATATTCAGTAAACCTTCAGGACAGGAACAGCAGAGTATTAGTTTTTCAGTCGGGAATGTTTTTGAGATGAAAACAAAAACTGATCCAACTGATACAACATCAAAAGCAAATAAGATTAAATTGTTGGATGTACGAGCCAATATAAGTTATAACTTTGCTGCTAAGGAATTCAAATTTTCCAATTTGAATTTACAATATCAGACACAGGTAAGTGATATATTCAATATGCAGGCTTCTACTTCATTTTCTCCTTACGACTTTGATGAGAAAGGAAATGTTAATAAATATTTAATCGATCAGGGTAAAGGATTATTGAGATTAACCAACTTAAGTTTTTCAATGTCTTTCTCAATTTCAGGTGAAAGAATTAAATCAACCGAAACAGATACACGAACGACACTACAGCAGGATCAATATTTACAAGCATCTGAAAGAAGTATTTATCAGGGATTGTATAATGAGAAGGAAGCTGATTTTTCTATTCCGTGGGATCTTTCGCTAAATTATAATTACAACGAATCGCGTCCCTTACCATCAAGAATTAATAAGAACTCAAATATAAGCGGAAGCTTTAATTTTAATCTAACTCCGAAGTGGAAGTTCTCCGTTACAAGCAGCTATGATTTAACCAGACATGAATTTTCAGCACCGCAGATAAGAATCTCGCGTGATCTACACTGCTGGGTTATGAACTTTACCTGGAATCCAATAGGTACTTTCCGGGGATATAACTTTGAGATTAGAGTTAAAGCACCTCAGTTACAGGATCTTAAAGTAACAAAACGTGATCAGTTCTTTGAAGGAAGATAACGGTGACAGGTTATATAATAGACGGAAATAATCTTATCGGTAAAATTAGCAGTCTCTCAAAAATTCAGAAAAAGGACAAACAAGCTTCAAGAGAAAAACTTGCCTTAATGATAGAACGATTTTTTCACGATAAAAAGATTAATGTTAGTCTGCATTTTGATGGATATCCCGGGATAAAGATAAACGCCGGAAAAATTAAATTGATATACTCAGAAAGTAATACAGCAGATGAAAAAATTAAAAATCAAATTGAAAAATCTAAATCACCTGGAACAATAACAGTTATTACTTCTGATTCCAATCTTGGTCAGTTTGCAAAAGTATGTTCCTGCAAAGTAATTAAAAGCGAAGATTTCGCCAGACAGTTAAACTATAATAAATCAGATAAGGATGAACAATCAATAATTGACTCAATGAAAAATGATGATGAGTTTAAAAAATTGTTTGGTGTTTAAAGAATGATGTATTTGGAAAAAATAATTATTAAACTCATCTCTCGATTTTTTCTATAAGGAAGAGAAGGGGCAGGTGTTCTCTCTCTTTTTGAGCCTGTGTGAAAATTAGGTTTAAAAAGCATTGATTAATAAATTAGAGTAAAAAGGAAAAAGAAATTGGCAGAGATAAAACCAGTAAATCGATATCAGCAAGAGATCTTCAGCAGTCTGGATGATCAGGTTGGAAAAGATTCTATAGTAAGAATAATAGATAAAATAGTAGATAAGCTAACCGAAGAAAGATCAAAAGAGAGGATACAGCAAACAGAAGTAGGACGGCCAGAATATCCACGCTCAGCATTGTTAAAATTGTATCTATATGGATATATGAACAGAATAAAAAGTTCAAGACGATTAGAAAGAGAAAGCAGAGTCAACATAGAAGTAATGTGGCTGATGGGAAAGCTTAGCCCTGACCACTGGACAATATCTAACTTCAGAAAAGACAATCAGGAACAAATAAAACAGGTAATAAAATCTTTCAACAAGTTTCTACTTGAGAGTGGATACTTAGAAGGAAAGACGATAGTAATAGATGGTACAAAACTAAAAGCAAATGCTTCATCAAGGGGAAATATGAACCTGGAGGAACTAAAGGAAAGGGTTCAGCAGACCGGTGATAAAATCACATATTATTTGGAAGTATTTAACAAAACTGATGAATATGAAGAAGAGATAGAAGAACTTCAGAAAGAAAAACAGGAGCTTGAGCGTCAGATAGAGCAGTTAAAGAAAGAGAACAAGAAAGTATATGTAAAGACCGACCCAGAGGCAAACATAATAAAAACAAAAGAAGGAAAGCAGGCGGCATATAATGTACAAATCAGTTGCGATGGCAGACATAAAATAATAGTAGCTACCGATGTAAATAGCCAGGCAAATGATTTTAAGCAATTAGATAATATGTATAATCAAAGTAAAGAAATGCTTGGAGACAGAAAGCCGGATGAAATAATAGCAGATGCGGGATATTACGTGCCGGAACAAATAGAGAGGTTAGAGAAAGAGGAAAAGGTAAGCACTTATGTATCAGCATTACCGGAGAGAAAAAAGGGAGAGTTTGAATACGATGCACCGAAAGATCAGTATACTTGTCAAATGGGCAAGGCATTGGTCTTTGAGAAAGAGAAGAAAGATATTCGGGGGAGAAGGAAAAGATATTACAGGTCA
This sequence comes from Ignavibacteriota bacterium, assembly GCA_013285425.1. Taxonomy (GTDB): domain Bacteria; phylum Bacteroidota; class Ignavibacteria; order Ignavibacteriales; family Ignavibacteriaceae; genus IGN3. Next base: position 2,121,037 of record CP053447.1, on the reverse strand, counting down.
GGTCAGTGTGAAGGATGTTCAATCAGGAAAGAGTGCACGAGTTCGGATAAAGGAAGAATAAAGATACGGTATGTAAATCAGGATTTCAGGGATAGCTATAGAGAAAGAATGATGGAGAAAGAGTCAAAAGAGAGAATAAAATTAAGGAAAGCAATAGTAGAACATCCGATTGGAACGATAAAGTTGTGGTTGGGAAAGAATCCACTGTTGTTGCGAGGTAAAGAAAAGGGAAAGACAGAAATCAGGTTGGTTAGTCTTTCATATAATCTGCTGAGGATATTTAATATAGACGGATATGAAAGTCTGAGTAAGAACATAGAGAATTACGATTGGAAATTAGCTTGAGGTGGGCGAGCAATTTTTATTTTTCAATAAAATGAAAAGTCCACCCTTGAAGAGATGGACTTTTAAATATAAACGGTGAAAGGTTGATTTTCACACAGCCTCTTTTTAAGAGAGGGAAGAAGGGTGAGTTAGATTGATAAAGAAAACATCTTTTCATTAAAAAAGATCTTACAAGATAAAGTTATATCAGGTTCTTTGAACTCATCCCCCGCCCCCTTCTCTTGAGAAGAAAAAGTGCAGGTATTCTCTCTCTTTTTTAAGAGAGGGAAGAAGGGTGAGTTAGATTGATAAAGGAAAAACTTTTCACTTAAAAAACTTCTTATAGAATAAAGTTATATCAGTTTATTTAAACTTATCCACATTTCAATTTCTTAAAGGAGGAAGGAGTGAGTAGTTGAGTAGTTAAAAAAAAGCCGATGAGTAATCTCACCGGCTTTTTTTAATTGATACCAAAATAGTTCTATGAAAACTGAACTTTCTTTTTTGATTTTTCAGAATATTCAAAAACGAATGAACAAGCTACAAATATGGATGAATACGTACCGATAACAATACCAAACAGAAGTGTAAATGCAAAAGCTCTTAATACATCTCCGCCAAGCAATAATAAAACAAATACTGCAAGCAGAGTTGTGAAAGATGTAATAATTGTTCTGCTCATAGTTTGATTAATACTCTTATTCATCACTTCGTATATTGACTGTGTTTTATGGAGTTTCAGGTTCTCTCTTACACGGTCAAATACAATAACAGTATCGTTAATTGAATAACCAACAAGAGTTAAAAATGCTGCAACTATCGAAAGATCTATATCAAGGTTTAACCCCGGGATTACCCCGTATAAAGCTGCATATAAACCCAATGTGATTAACACATCGTGAAACAAAGCAGCAACTGCTGCAACTGCAAATACAAGTTTAAATCTGAATCCGAGATAAATAAGTATTACTAATAAGGATAATAAAACTGCTATTACAGCATCGCGTTTTAATTCTTCACCAACTTTTGGTCCTACTTTATCCTCTTTAAGTACAATAAACTCATTGTCTTTAAACTTATCTTTTAAGTTTATTTTAATCCAATCTGAAATAGCAACTCTTACATTCATCTGTGTATTGTTCAGTTCCTCAGACACTTTACTTGTCTGGAACCCAAACGAAGCTAACTGATTGACAACGAGGTTTGTTGTATCAGGGGTTGGGAATGAATAGGTGACAGAATTATTAGTTTTTTCTACAACATTAAAAGCAACACCAGGTACTATCTGTTTAATATCTTCTTCAATATTGTTTACTACTTTAGGATAAACATCAGCAGGTATATCCTGCATTTCAGTCCTGATTAATACACCGGTTTCTCCGCCAAAAGTCCTTACCTCAACATTGCCAAGTCCGATATTTTCAACATTAGTTCTTATCTGTGAAATATTGATTTGTTTATCAAACTGCAGAACAATTTCTGCACCGCCCTTAAAATCAATACCGAAGCTTAACCCGCGGAAAATTATATTAACTAATCCGATTAAGAACAAAGCAAGAGAGACCATATAGAAAAATCTTCTCTTACTTAAAAAATCTACATTTAAATTATGAAAAACTCGCATTTATGATTTAACTCCTAAATAAAAATTAACCGATACTGATTTTGGCTCCCTTTGCAACAAGGTAGTCCATCATAAGTTTTGTTATAACTAATGCACCAAATAACGAAGTAGCAATACCAATCATAAGTGTTAATGCAAAACCCTGAACAGGACCGGTACCGAACTGATATAAAATAACTCCTGTAAAGAATGTTGTAATATTGGAGTCTATGATTGCAGAATATGCTCTGGAGAAACCGCTATCAACAGATGCTCTCATTGTTTTACCTGTTGCCATTTCTTCTCTAATTCTTTCAAAGATAAGAACGTTGGCATCCACAGCCATACCAATTGTTAACACAATACCGGCAATACCTGGTAATGTAAGAGTAGCATTGAATCCGGCTAATACTCCTAAGATAAAAAGTAACACAAGAACAAGTGCAAGCGAAGCTATTGTTCCGGCTTGTCTGTAATACAATATTATAAATAAACCCACAAGTAGGTAGCCAAACAGCGCAGAGTTAAACCCGCTTGAAACAGAATCCTGTCCGAGTGAAGGTCCAACAATCCTTTGTTCGATAACATCAACCGGTGCCGGAAGTGCACCTGCTTTTAAAACAATCTCTAAGAGTTTAGCTTCATCTATATTTGCAGAGCCTTCAATTTGTGATCTGCCGCCTGGAATTTTACCCTTTATATTCGGAGCTGTAAAAACAACGCCATCAAGCATAATAGCTAATCGTTTACCGACATTTGCACCAGTAATTCTTGCCCATTCAGTTGCACCTTCTGAATTCATTTCCATATTTACAATAGGTGAAGAGGTATTGGGATCAAGATTAGCTTGTGCATCTGTTATAACACCGCCGGTTAACTCAGGAGTTTTATTTACCAGGTAAAGTACATAAATCTTTTTAACATCTTGTGTGTTAACAGGTTTTGCTGAAAATACAAACTCAACATTATCAGGGATAACTTTTTGAACTTCGGGTAATGTTAACCAATACTCGACTTTATTTTTATCGTCCTGACTTACATAAGCATCGGCAAAAGGACTTTGTGGATTTAGAACCGCAGCAGAAAAGAATGGATGCTGCTGCTTAAATTCTTCTTCGGATAATTGTTTTGTTGTATCGTTAGCAGCAGTTGTATCAGATGTTTCTGTATTTTCTGTTGCGGCAACCTCGTTACCAAGCGAATCTTTTACACCGGATTTTGTTCTTTTTGCAAGCACATCATCAATACGCTGCATAATAGGAAAGGTAAACTCAGCATCCTTTACCAATCTGAATTCTAATAATGCTGTGCCTTGTAATAATTGTTTGGCTTCTTCTTCTTTTGCAACCCCCGGCAGTTCAACAATAATTCTTCTGCTTCCCTGCCTTGAAATTGAAGGTTCTGAAACACCGTACTGATCAACTCTGTTTCTGATAATTTCCATAGCACGGTTTACAGCATCTTCAGAAGATTTCTTTAACTCGTCAAGAATTTCACCATCATCCTGTCTGATTGTGCCATAGTATCTGCTTAGTCTGATATTTCTTTTCTGGAATTCTCTTCCAATAATATTAACAACTGATTCATCAGTAATTGAGGCTTCTTTCTGAGCATCTGCAATCACTTTCTTGAAAACATCATCAGGATTGTTTGCAATCTTCTCCAACAGTTTTGCAGTATTAACCTCAAGAACAACTCTCATTCCGCCTTGAAGATCCAAACCGAGTTTAATCCTCTTTTTTCTGGCATCAAGTATTGAAGGATCAGCTACTTTAATGCTATCCTCTGTTAGAGTTACCATCTGTTCGATTTTATCTTTTGGTAAGTCCGGATATTGTTTTTTTAACTCATTTCTTTTGGTTTCAAGAGCAGCAGTTAAAAATTTAGTGTTCTGATAATCCTGATAGGTTGGATAAAGCAGGTAAATACTTAATAAAACCGCTGCCAGGACTATAATGATTTTAAATCTGAATTCTTTCATACATAGTATATTATTTGTGACGAAAAGGTCTTTAAAAAAATAGCTGTCAAACTTAAGGCTAACGTCTTAGAAAGTCAATAAAAATTAAGGGGTTAGGAGTAATTCATTTAATAATAATGTGGTTTTTATATAATTTTTCGGCAATTGGTTTATTATCATAAAAGTAACAATTCAATTGCAATTATTATAAAAAATATAAAGTTAAGGCATTACTAAATTGGAATAATCTTGCTTCAAATGGTATTAAAATAAAAAGTCCCGGCAACCGAAGCCACCGGGTTTGTCCTAAAAGCTAGACTTGGGGGAGGATCTAACTTCTAACGACACTGCAAACATATCATAATTAGTATAATCAATCAATACCATTAATGTTTAAATTATAATTGAGATTTTGAAAAGATTTGATTTATTTGGCTATCTGAGTGATAATAAAAACCACAAGCTCAATCAGTTTAATCTGTTCAATCCGTGTTCCGATCAGCAAAAGCTGCAGGGGGTTACAACATTACAAGATATCGGTAAATAAGAGTATAATTATCAGGTAAATATTTTCAAATAATAATTATCCTTTATTCAAATTCTCAGGAATCAATGTTTTTGTTTTGCACAAAAGTTGAGAAAGACTGAATATGAGAATAGCCGGTAAAATAAACTATCCGATACAGCAGCAAAAACCACTCAAAGAAAACACAGCAGCTTATTGTTTTATTGGAGAGATTGATTTACCAAAAACAGGCGATGGTATTCTGGTGGTGGGGCAGATTGGAGACTCTGTCAATTTAATAATTGAAACCCTTCTCTTGGTGTTATTTGGAACTGGAAAGCTAACATTGATGGTGGTAAGTACAAGTTTTACGTTCTTATAAAAGAAGGAGATACAGACCGGTTTTTAAATAAATACCCTCAAAATGTTACCGAAGAGATGAGACTTAAATGTGCTTATCAAAAATATAATTTTTACGGCGGGAATTTTGAAAAAAAAGAGAGGTACTATTATAGATGGGATGGGAAAAATTGGGTTGAGAATAAACGTATGCCCTTAGAAAGAAGAAAAGTAGGGAATCAATGGATTAAGAAAGAGTATGGCACTTGGGTTTATGAGATATATTCTGAGTTATAATAATTATAAAAATATTAAATAAAAGGCTCAAAAATGATTTCAAAATATTATAAAATAATTTTATTTATCAGTCTGTTTTTAACAATAAATCTCAATGCACAACCATTCTTGTTTGATGTTCAGGTCTTAGATGATTCAATATTAAACTATCCGCCTTACAGACTGGACAAAATTGATTTAAGCAATGGTTCTACTTCACCCTTTATTCACATTAATGAAGGATTCTACACATATGAGTTAGTCCCATCGAATGATTGGGTAATATTAATATTCAAATTTTGTGATGAAACAGTAATTTATGATATATCAGATACAACTAATTATTTTGACGTTCCATCGGAAGTCGGTTGCTTTGGAGGTGGAATTCAATATTCAGCGAACAAGAATAAAATCTATTATTTTGAAAGTTATGAGCGGGGATCCCAACAGTTAACTTCAATTGATATGCTGACAGGGGAAATTGACTCATTACTTATCGTTCCCACCAGCTACAATCAACCGATTGGCAATCTTGAAGCATTTCTATCATCCAATGAAAATGTTCTTTACTTTAATGTAATGGATACAACCTACCCGTTGTCTGTTAACGATAAAGACTTCGTGCATAATTTTTCCACAGTTACAAATCAACTAATAAAGACAGAAAGGTTATACCAGTTTGGTTATCCGAATGCAGATGGCTACAGAATGCATCTCGGAAGAAAAGGTAAGGCTATAGTTGAATCATTCTTCAGAAATGAAACCGAAGACTGTTATTTCAGACTCTATGATTTTGATAATGATACAGGCTCAGTTTTTATTTTCTTCCAGGGAAATACTACTCCATATTTTACCGGAGATGGAGAATATTTAATAATTCCACAGACTATTTATGAGGCGCAAAGATTAGATAATACCGGTACTTTTTATATTTATGATTTAGAAAATGGCACGTTAGTTAAAACCCTAACTCTACCACCAAATGGAAGGATTTACACCTTTGATAAATACCCAAGTAATGTTTATTACACAAAGGATATAGGGCTGCCTACACAGCAGGTTTGGGTTTTAAAAATGGATTCAATTTTTAATGTATTAGATTTAACATCGCTCAATCCATCTTCAGCAATAGTTAATTCACCCCCGTTTACATTAACAGTATATGGTCACGGCTTCGATAGCCTTTCAACAGTATATTTTAATGACACGGCTAAAACTACAACATACATTTCAGACAGTGTGCTAACAGCAGAAATATCAACAGCAGATATTACAGTTATCGGCAGCTATCCTGTATGGGTAACAGATCAGTGGGGAACATCGGATACCTTAATGTTTACTGTAGTTTCTCCAAAACCATATTTATCAAAAATATCGCCATCACTTGCTTTACCATACGATGTTTTTGTTAAAAAGAGTAGTATTAATGTTACGCTTATCGGGGGAAATTTTACAACATCATCAGTTGCATATTTTAATGGAGCAGCAAAAAGTACAACTTACTATTCAGATTCTTTAATTACATTCCAGCTAAGTTCAGGCGATGTAGGTTCAACCGGAAAGATAGTATTGGTTTGGATTCAGAACTCAGATCAGTTTTCTGACACTTTATTGTTTAGGGTAGTAACAACTTTACCAAATGAAATTGCACCCATACTGGAATGTGTCAAAGAAAATGGGGCATATTCTTATACTGCTTACTTTGGTTACAATAATAATAATAGTGATGATGTATTGGTACCATTAGGAACAAAAAATAACATTACATCACAATTTTCGACTATAACAGGGTTACCTGTAAATGTTTTTCTTTCAGGAAGGCAAACAAATGTTTTTAGTATAGATTTTAACGGTCAAGAAATATTATGGCGATTGAATGGTTCAGGTGTTTCTGCAAGTTCAAAATCACTGCCTTGTCCTTAAAGTAACGGTTATTATTCAGCAGGCAAAGGACATTTATAATGCAGCAATTATTTGAAAAAGATAAATCAATCTCAGGAAGAAAAACTAAGAGTTATATTCAGCAGTTCTTCACAAAAAATATTATGTGTAATTATTCCAAAAGTTTATAGAAACAGAATACAGTAAAATAAGTCCCGTCAGGGACAAAATAGATGAAGAGGTAAAAAATGAAGATAAAAATTTTAATTATTGTATCAGCAGTAACATACTGTTCATTTTCACAAACCATTTACGAAGTAACACCGGGCACAAAGGGGAATGAGATAACACTTACGGTAGCAAATATCTCAGAGACAAATCCAACAGCCAATGTTAATGTTTCCCTTGCTAAAAAATCCTCATCTCTGAATTTCAGTAAAGAAGAAGAAATGATTGATAATCTTGTGGCGAAGGCAGAAGCAGAGGTGAAGTTCACATTTGATGTAAGCCGGAATGCAATTATCAACAAGAAAGACACAATTGAATTTATGATTACAAGTCCTGATGGAATAATGATGATGAAACAATTCATTTTCAGTTACACCGGACCAACAGAATTTAAGCTTGAGCAGAACTATCCTAATCCATTTAATCCAACAACAACGATACAATATCAGCTTCCGCAGGATTCAAAAGTAATATTAAAAGTTTATGATATTCTCGGCAGTGAAGTTGCAGCATTAGTAAATGAGGAGCAGGAAGCCGGTTACAAAGAAGTAAAGTTCGATGCGATTAATTTTGCAAGCGGAATATATGTTTACAGTTTACAAGCAGGGAATTATTTTTCCACAAAAAAGATGATGTTGCTGAGATAAAAAAGTTTTAAAATCTTTAGCTTAAATCTGCATTAAAAACATTTCCAGCAAGAGTTTAATAGATTGGCAAAAAATTGATTAATCAGTTAACATCAGTTTAATCTGTTCAATCCGTGTTCCAATCAGCGAAAGCTGCAGAGGGTTACGGGATCAAGAAGAACAAACGGTGGTTCTCATTGAAAAAAAATTCTTCTTTACACAAAGCATCTTATAGAAGATAACAATGAAGCAATCAAACAAAAAGACATAGGAATTGAAAAATGAAAACAAAAATTCTAATAGTTATAATATTTTTTGTACAGATAAATTTTGCTCAAAAAATTTCAGAAGATGCAAAACAGGCTATAATTGGATATATAGATAGTACAAGTTATTCTATTAGGTTAGATGCTATAATGAAAATATATAATTATGGCATAGTTGAAGCAGTCCCAAAACTTGAAGCAAATATCTTTAAGCAAGAACAGGATATTGCAATCTTGTTCCTTAGATATATTTTGGCAGTTCATCCCGAAAAAACCATTGAATTAGCTCATAGGTTTATTGATTCGGTTGGTTATCTACGTAAAGGGATCGAAACAACAAATGAATATAAGACTGAAGCAACTTATTATTTGTTTAGAAAAGGTGACTACTCAACAGCCCCAATTATTTTTGAAACTATAGAAGAGAAAAAACCTAATATTGCAACTACTTCATTCGTATTACTTTCAGATGTAATTGATTATGTTCCGGAATATGAACCTCAAGCTAAAGAAGAATTAAAGAGAATAGCATTAAATTTTAAAGATGACTATTATGCCCCAATGGCTTTAATTACTCTAACTGATAAATATGGTGATGAATTAATACCAGATTTAGTAAATATTATTCATAGTAATACCTCTGGACAGATGAAGTTTATAGCTTACGACGAACTGAAGAAAAGAAATTATTCGGAAATGGAATCAATAACTAAATATCTTTTCCTCAATGAAAAAGAATACAAAACTGAATGGATAAATAATTTTATTACCAAATATGCTACGCCTTCAAATTATAAATTTTTGCAAGATAATTATCAAAATATTATTGTTCCAGAGTGGCTACCTGCATATCAAGAATATTTTCAGCAAACTAAACTTAGCAATCCGCTGTATCCACCTAACTTTAACTCTCTATTTGAGCAGTTAGATTATTTCAAAGATCTTTGTGATACTTTAGTTAACTACACCTGGCTCGGCGATCTTAATTTCTCAAACGAATTAAAAAACATTTTAACAACAGCAAAAATAGATTTACAAAACGGAGATTCACTCGCTTGCAGAGTGCAGGTAAAAGCATTTCAGGATTTAGTGGATAATGTTTATAAGGACTCACTAAATACAGACCCGCGTTTTGTAACAATAGAAGGCTGGAAATTTCTCTACTGGAATGCACAATATATTTTAGACAGGTTACCAACACTTTAAGCATATTTATTAAAATAGTAATTTCGATATAGAGTGCTTAGCTTAAATCTGCATTAAAATTATTTCCAGCAAGAGTTCAATAGATTATCAGAAAATTGATTAATCAGTTAACATCAGTTTAATCTGTTCAATCCGTGTTCCAATGGGTTAACTTTTCAGTTCTAACTAAATAACATTTAATGCAGATAAAAATAATTCACCGTTAGGAGTGAAATATTTACAGAGTTATTATATAGATTTAATGACAGCCTTAATCAGCTTTGCAAAAGTATTTTTAACTCTATTAGCTGTTTCTGTAACCTCCGAATGTGAGAGTTTTTGAATTGATATACCTGCTGCAAAATTAGTAATGCAGGAAACAGCCGATACTTTCATTCCAAGAAATGCAGCATAAACTGCTTCATGAACAGTGGACATACCAACCGCATCTGCTCCAAACTTATCAATAAAATTTATTTCAGCCGGAGTTTCATAAGAAGGTCCTTTAGTATAAAAATATACTCCTTCTTTCAGAAAAATATTTTCAGAATGTGCCGATTCTTTAATCTTTCTGTTTAACTCAGGATTTGGCAGATGAATAAAATTATTTTTGGCTGCCGGATTAGTCAGACCAATCAGATCAGTTAGTTCCTTTTTAATTAAAATGCCATTGAATGATGTAATAAGCATCAAATCGCCGGGAGTAAAATTTTTGTTTATTCCGCCAGCAGCATTTGTAAGCAGCAGTTTATCAGCACCGAGTTTAGATGAAATAAAAACAGGTATAACACATTCGTCGATATCATACCCTTCATAAAAATGAACTCTGCCCTGGAAAAGAATCAACTTCTTACCTTGATACTCTGCAAAATGTATTTTCCCTTTATGTCCAATAACTGTTGAAACCGGGTAACCGGGAATATCTGAAGTTGAAATGGATTTATTAATATTAATCTGCTCAGCAAAATCCCCAAGACCGCTGCCTAAAATTATTGCAATCTCAGGCTCAAATGGTATTTCTGACTTTAAATAATCAATAAGATTTTTGTATTTAATATTTAAGTTTACCATCAGAATGAAAAGAATAATCCTGCTAAAGTAGCAGTTAACAGGGTAGTGATAACACCGCCAACAACTGCTTTAATTCCAAGAGCAGCGATATCGGATCTGCGGTTTGGTGCCAGCGGACCTAATCCGCCTATTTGTATTGCGATAGAAGAAAAATTAGCAAATCCGCATAAAGCATAAGTAGCCATAAGAATTGATTTTTCATTTACAAGCTTGCCGGTTTGCACAAGAGTGCTCATATCAGAATAAGCAACAAATTCATTAAGAACTACTTTTGTTCCCAGCAGACTTCCGAATGAAAGAGCATCCTGCCATGGCACTCCGATACCGAAGGCAATAAACTGCATTACCGAACCAATCAATAACTGAAAACTTAACGGCTGACCAAAATTAGCAACAAAATAAGTGTTCAAGCCAATTATATCACCAAGACCATTTAATAAATAATTTATCAAAGCAATAAAGGCGATAAATGCAATAAGCATAGCACCAACATTTAATGCAAGCTGTAATCCGTCACCGGCACCATTTGCAGCGGCTTCAATAATATTTTTAGATGTTTTTTCGATTTTAACTTTTACTATCCCTTTTGTTTCCGATTCAGAAGTTTCAGGAATTAATATTTTTCCAATCATCATAGCACCAGGTGCAGCCATAAAACTCGCACCAAGTAATTGTGTAGCAAACATCTGTTGTGCCTTAAACAATTCAATTCCGTGCGAGGCTGCATAAGCACTACCGAGCATTTGAATATAAGCTGCCATTACACCTCCGGCAATAGTAGCCATCCCGCCGATCATTATTGTAAGAAGCTCGCTTTGTGTCATTCCTTTAATAAAAGGTTTAATCATAAGTGGAGCTTCAGTTTGTCCTACAAAAATATTTGCAGTACAAGATAGGGATTCGGCACCGCTTGTTCCCATTACTTTTGCCATTATCCAAGCCATAGCCTGAACAATTTTTTGCATAACTCCCAGATAATACAAAACCGACATCAGACTTGCGAAGAAAATAATTGTAGGTAAAACTTGAAATGCAAAGAACATACCGGTGCTGCCTTCGTTACCGGGAGAAAGTGCAAGATTACCGAAAACAAATTTTGCACCTTCGGTTGTAAAGTTTAATATTAATACAAAAACATAACTGACACCGTTAAAGAAATCTTTAGCCCATCCAAAAGGAGCGAAGAACTTACTTAATGAATCACCGCGCAGAATTAATACTGCAAATAATATCTGAAGAAAAAAACCGGATATTACCAATCTCCAGTTTACTTTTTTCTTATTATTGGAAAAAAGAAACGTAATTCCAATTAATAATGCTAATCCGAATAAACCTCGGAAAAAAGATTCAAAATCCATTTGTGCTATTCCTCAGTTGGGATGTAATGACATTTACGGCAGCGTGCTTCATAAACATCCGCAGCGCCAACTATTACTCTTTCGTGTGATGTTGTTTTACGCTGAGTTCTGTCAGCTGGATTGCCGCACACTACACAAATTGCAAGTGATTTGGTTATATACTCTGCAATTGATAAAATCTGCGGCATCGGATCAAAAGGAATCCCCTTATAATCCATATCCAATCCTGCAACTATAACCCGTTTACCTTTATCAGCAAGTTTGTTGCATACCTCAGGCAGATCATTTGAAAAAAATTGCGCTTCATCAATACCAACTACCTGAGCATCTTCAACAAAATCAAAAATTTCATTTATATCTTTTATGGTAATTGATGGGAGAGACTGCTCACTATGTGATACAATTGCATTGTTTGAATATCTTGTATCAATTTGTGGTTTGAAGATAATAACTTTTTGTTTGGCAATCTTTGCTCGTCTAAGCCTTCGGATAAGCTCTTCGGTTTTACCGCTGAACATACATCCGGTTATAGCTTCAATCCATCCCGTTTCTTTCGGTACAGCGTGGGGTGTTGGTTCCATATTATTTGTTTAAATCCTTATCTCCAAAAGCAAAAGGCAATAACTCCGAAGTTCTGAAAATTTTAATTTCGTTTTTACTGTTAGTGCAAATTATATCAATCTCTCCGCAATGATCGAATATTATTTGTCTGCAAGCACCGCAGGGTGTTATATAATCCGGTGAATCGCTTGTAATTGCAATAGCTTTAAATTTTCTTTCACCTTCAGACATCGCTTTAAATATAGCAGTTCGTTCAGCACATAATGTTAAACCAAATGTACTGTTTTCAATATTACATCCGGTATAGATTTTATTATCCTCTGTTAAAAGCGCAGCACCAACATGAAAATTGGAGTAAGGCGGATGAGCATTTTGTTTTGCTTCAACCGCTTTTTGTATTAGTGTATTGTATTCCATAATTCTGTTCGGAAAAATATTCTTAATTTTTTTCAGTTCAAATTATATGGTACAAATAACCCAAATTATTAACAGATAAGACATTGATGTCAAATTGTTTTTTCGACTAAAAATTAAATTTAGAAGAAATAAAATGCTCCGGCCATTTTTTTTGAACTCATCCGAACCCTTTTCTTATAGTGGGTAAAGTTTAGTAGTACTTTTTTACTAAGATAAACTTTTTGTCAGAATATTTTTATTAATGGTTTTGTTGTTAACAAGTCTTTTATTTTGAATAGATGTGCAGATAAAGCATTAATAACCTAAGAAACTATAACAATAGTTAAAATGTTTGTATAAAAACTTTAAGCATACATCTTAAGGTAGCCTATATCTGAATATGTTTTTATGTGAATCCTGAATTATTAGTATTGTCATATCTTATTCAAAAGTATTAACTTTGCAGCATTATTTATCAATTAAAATTTTATAAAAATGGCAGAGAACAATCAGAATAAAAGTTTTAGTGATTACTTATATATATTATTTAAATGGAAAAGATTTATTTTCATAAATCTTTTAGTAATTACAGCAATTACAACAGGGATAGTTTTTCTGGTTCCAAATCAATATAAAGCTACAGCAACAATTATGATTCCACCAGATAACCAAATGGGATTAGGTGGACTTTCAAGTTTATTAGGTGGTAAATCATCAATCGCTTCAGTCGGTTCGCGTTTATTTGGAATGTCAAGTACTTCAGAGGACATGCTGCTGGGTATATTAAATAGCCGGTCAGCTTTGGTTAATGTAATAGATAAATTTAACTTAATGAAGTATTATGATATAGATGATAATAATATGGATAAAGTTGTAAAAGCATTTAAAGATGATTTTTCAGCAGACCCTAATGAGTATGGTATGATTGATTTTAGCATTGTGAACAAAGACCCAAAGATTAGTGCTGAAATCGCTAATTATCTTGTTACTCTTGTTGATAGTATGAATATTGAATTCAGTATCCAGCGGGCAAAGAATAATAGAATATTTATTGAAAAAAGATATTTGCAAAATGTTATGGATCTCAAAGCGGCAGAAGATTCTCTATTCAAATTTCAAAAAAAATATGGAATAGTGGCAGTACCTGAACAATTAGAAGTAACGGTTAAAGCAGCAGCAGAAATTGAATCTGAACTTATGAAAAAGGAACTGGAATCCTATATGATATTAAATTATATAGGTGAAAACTCACCACAATATCAAAGTGTTAAATCAGAAATTAATCTTTTAAAGAAAAAAGTGCAGGAGCTAAAAAATTCTTCGAATCTAAGTGCAAATTCTAATGTTCTTTTTCCTTTTAAAAATATGCCTGATATTGCTATTCAATATTTAAGAACATATCGTGAAGTTGAAATTCAGCAGTCCATTTTGGAAATTGTTTTGCCTATGTATGAGCAAGCTAAAGTTGAAGAACAGAAAAGTATTCCAACAGTTATGTTAGTAGATAAAGCCGTATCGCCAGAATTAAAATATAGTCCCAAAAGAGCAATTATAATTGCAGGAATATTTTTTCTTTCTACCTTCATACTTATACCTTTAATTTTTATCGGTGAAAAAGCAATAACAAGTAGTAGTTTTGAAAATCCTCTTCAAGAAAAGATTTCAGATTTATTTAAAAGTATAATTAAAATTTATCATATAAGGTTTTAGTTCTTTAAATGAGCCTTTTGTTAATTGTTTTTATTTCAATAAGCAGCATTTTAATAGGAAAAATATTATTTAAGAAATGGTTTAATCACTTAGCATTATATAGTTTGATAATGGGTGGATTAATTTTCTTTTATGAATTAAAGCTGCTTCCATATCCTCAATTAAAGCCTCTTGTATGGTTCTTGGTAATATCAGCCTTTCTGGCTTATCTTCTTGGAATTATTACGATTTTTTCTGCTAAAAATTTAAGCAACAATAAACTAGTAAATAAGAAAATTGATTTATCTAATTCTAATTTATTTAATAACAATGGAAGGCTCTTAAAGTATTCTGTTTTATTCTTTTGTTTGATTGGATTATTTGTTGCCCTTCATAGATGGTATATTTTAATCGGCTATTTTGGGAGTATTCAAAATGTTATACTTAATGCTGCTGTAGTTTACAGACTAAATGCTAAAGGTGAGATAAAAGAGTTTATTCCATTTCTACCCTCTTTTATTTATGTCGGTGTTTTTCTTTCAGGAATCTATACTGCTTATCGAGGTAAGTTTTCATTTCTTTCCTTCTTCCCCATAATAACAATAATACTTAAAGAGTTAACTTATTTTGGGAGAGGAGAAATGCTTTTTTCTTCAATGGAATTTATAATTACTTTTTTTCTATTCCGGCATTTCTTATCCAATGATCCTGATAAAAAGTTTAAATTCTCTAGAAATAATGCATTTGTAGCAATAATAATTTTATTAGGAATCCTGATAACTGCTTCGTCGTTTATTAGAGTTAGTAGAGGAATAAAAGAAAACTTTGTGGGTACCAGCAGACAGTTAAATCAATTTAAAGATAACTTTTTATTTACACCTTCTGTTTATCTTTATTTAAGCAGCGATATTGGTGTGTTTAACAAATATATGGTTCTTGAGGATGAAGAAACTGGGTTTGGAGAAAATACTTTCCATTTTTTTTATGAATTATTATCCAGATTCGATATTGTTAAAAAACCAAACCCTTTTCAAAAGGGATATTTCATCCCAATGTGGGTAAATACTGGAACCTATTTACGCGAAATTCATGCTGATTTTGGAATTGCAGGTATATTTTTGATTCCTTATTTATTAGGACTTACCATTACATTTCTTTGGTTTAAATTTTATAAATCACCAAACTTAATAATACTAATGTTTTTAGTTTATCTCTTTATCATTATCGGGTTTTCATTTTTAGTGATGGTTACCAGACTTAATCAATGGTATTTTGCACAGTTGTTTACAATTATATATCTATTTTTATTTGAAAAGATATCTGGTAAGAAAAATATTGTATTGTTGGAGAACGAAACTTGAATAAAAGAAAAGAGATAACAGTATTATACAGCGGCTCTTTAATTGCGAAAAATACAATTTTTAATCTGCTAGGGTATGGTATTCCATTAATAATTGCGATTTTAATAATACCATTTTTAATTAAAGGACTTGGTAACGAAAAATTTGGAATTCTAAGTTTATCTTGGGTTATTATTGGGTATTTTAGTTTGTTCGATTTTGGTATTGGAAAAGCTCTTACTAAAATTATTGCAGAAAAATTAGGTGAAAATAAGTACGAAGAAATACCAATTTACTTTGGAACTTCTTTTTTATTAATGTTAATAATAAGTATTGTGGGAACAATAGTTCTTCTATTATTGCTTCCAGCTATTGTGTATGATTACTTGAAGATTTCTCAAAATTTGCAAAATGAAACTTTAAGAGCTTTTTACCTGCTTACATTTTCAATTCCAATTGTAACCACTACTGCAGGGATAAGAGGAGTATTAGAAGCATATCAGGCTTTTAGGGTAATTAGTATAATCAGAATATTCCTTGGAGTTTTAACTTTTCTCGTTCCGCTTATCTGCCTTTTCTTTACAAATAATCTTATATCAATTGTTCTTGCTCTGATTTTTGTAAGAATTTTAGTTTGGATATTATATTTTACTCAAAGTTTAAAAGTTAATAATAAGTTGCTTGCAGAATTTACACTTAACATCAAACTGATAAAAAAAATATTTAGATTAAGCGGTTGGATGACCATTTCAAATATCATTGTTCCAATGATTGTTTATTTGGATAGATTTCTTATCGGAACTTTAATATCAGCAAGTGCTATAGCATATTATACAACACCTTATGAGATTATTACAAAATTCTTAGTTGTACCGGGCGCAATTACCGGAGTATTGTTTCCAACATTCTCTGCAAATTATTTATCTAATCCGGATTTTATTGCAAAGCTTATGAAAAAGGCGATTAAATATATCTTTTTGCTTTTATTTCCTGTTATTTTGATAATAATTTTTTTTGCAAACGAAGGTATGGCATTATGGTTGGGAAAAGATTTTGCTGATGAAAGTTATATTATCCTACAGTTTTTAGCTGCTGGAGTTTTATTTAATAGTATAGCTTATATACCCTTTACATTTCTTGAGGGAATTGGTTGTCCTGGTATTACAGCAAAAATTCAATTATCAGAACTGCCTATATATATATTCTTTATGTGGATTGCTGTTCAAAACTTCGGAATAAATGGTGCCGCAATTATATGGTTTATAAGAATGATTTTGGATTCTTTACTATTGTTCTTTTTCGCAAAAAGAAAATTGTTTTCAAAAATCAAAGTAAATATAAATATGGTGCCAATTGTTTTTATCTTATTTACATCTTCACTCTTGTGTTTATTTTTGTTTGATGGAATAATTACAAAATTAATTTTTGTATTTCTGGTTTTATCTGTTTTTGTTTTTGTAGTTTCTAAGTTTTTCTTAGAAGACGATGAGAAAGTATTTCTCAGAACTATACTTCAAAAAAATAAGACATGTCAATCTAATAATTAAATAGCGAATCAAATTAATAATCCAAATAAATGAAGCTCTCAATTATTATTATTAATTACAATCTGTCTGCTGAGATCGAAGAATGTATAAAAAGTCTTCAGCAGGTATTATTAAATATTACTGATTTTAAATGGGAAATTATAATTGTTGATAATAATTCACCTGATAAAAAACTACCCGAAGTGGAAAACAGATATAAAAGAGAAAATATTAATTTTTATTATTTACCTGAAAATGTTGGTTTTGGTAAAGGATGTAATTATGGATTTACAAAAGCTTCGGGTGAATATATTTGTTTTCTTAATCCTGATACCATAATAAAACAAAATATTTTTAGTCCCTTCCTTAATCTGCTTAATAATGATAAATCTATCGGAATAGCAGGACCAAAGCAGCAGATAAAGCGTCCTTTTTTTGATTTCTCAGCAGGATTTTCTCCAAGTATAATTTTTGAAATTATTAACTTGTTTGGTGCCGGCGTTTTCATTGAAGGTCTGCTTGTATTTTGTCTTGCAAAAATAAAAAGAAACAAGTTAATAAAAGTAAACTGGATACTCGGTGCTTGTATTTTTATCAAATCTGAATTATTTAAAAAGATTGAAGGGTTTGATAAAGATTATTTTATGTTTTTTGAAGAATTGGATTTATGTAAGCGTGTTTCAGATAAAGGATATAAAATTATTTATTATCCTGAACAAAGTATTCATCATATCGGTAGTGTCTCAGGAAAGAGGGATTACAGATTATATACTATTCGAACTTATTCAAGCAAAAAAATTTATATTTCAAAACACTACAAAGGTTTTCCTGGCTTGGTTTTTAAGTCATTGCTTTTTGTACAATTATTTTCTCAAATCATTATCTGGTCGATATTATTACCACTCAACAGCTCTAAATCAAAACAAAAAATTAGTGCGTTTATTTATTTAATTAAACACAGGATGAAGTATAAATAGTATAAATTTGCATAAACTATTTTTTGGATTAATATGAATATTGGTATAGATGCACGACTTCTTGAAAGAAAAATTACCGGTATCGGCAGGGTACTCATTAATTACTTAAATGAAATCCCTCTGTATGATAAAAGAAACAAATATTTTTTGTTTTCTTATGGTCCGATTAATTGCAATCCTAGCTTTTATAGAAACATTACTACTAGTAAAAGCAAATTCCCTCAAAAATTATTTGCCCCAATCTGGAATAATTTAATTTTACCATTTTATTTAAGAAAATATAAGATTGATATTTTGTTTTCTGTAAATCAGATTCTTCCTTTAATAAAAATTAAGAACTGCAAATATGTATTTATGGTTCACGATGTTATCTATAAAGCTGACCCCGATTTTTTGCCGTTAATTTATAGGAAATATCTTCAGTTCTTTGCTTATTTTTCAACTAAAATTTGTGATAAGATATTGACTGTTTCAGAATACTCTAAAAAGGATATTTTAAAACATTACAATATTTCTGAAGAGAAAATTAAAGTTATCCTGTCTTCAATAAACCCTGATTTCAAACCATTGAATTTAACTGAAAGTGAAAAAAGCGAATTTAAAAGAGTTTTAAAATTACCTGAAACTATTGTCCTTTATGTTGGAATGATTGAAAACCGTAAAAATATTTATGGACTTCTGAAAATTGCAGATATAGTAAGAATAAAAAAAGCTGATGTGGAGTTTGTTTTAGTAGGGAAAAAAGGATATGGAAGTAAAAAGATATTTAAGGCAATTAATAAACGACCAAATGTTAAGTATCTTTCTGATATAGATGATAAAACTTTAAAGAAGTTATATAATATTGCTGATGTTTTTCTGTTCCCTTCTTTTTATGAGGGATTTGGATATCCACCCATTGAAGCAATGCAGAGTGGGCTGCCGGTTGTTACTTCAAAAAATACTTCTTTAATAGAAATAGTTAATTCTGGCGGAATTATGCACGATGTTAAGGATATTGAATTAATGGCTAATGATGTTTTAAAACTTATTGAAGATAGAGAGTACCACCAATTGATAAGAAACAAAGGAATAGAACGAATAAAAAGATTTAATCAAAATAATCCAGCAAAGGAACTTGTGGATATTTTTAATTCATTTAATTCAAATTAAAACTTCAATAATCAGATATGAATTTCCAGACAGATGTTAGCATTGTCATTATTTCCTGGAGGATGAAAGAACTTCTTCAGATTTGTTTGAAGACTATATATAGTTTTACTTCAGGAATTAATTTTGAAACTATTGTAATTGATAATAATTCTTCAGATGGAACTTCTGAAATGATAGAAAAAGAATTTCCCGAAGTGGTTTTAATAAAAAATTCAGAAAATCGTGGTGTTGCACCGGCAAGAAATCAAGGAATTGAAATTGCAAGGGGTAAATATATTTTAATACTTGATGCAGATGTCGAACTTACTGAAAATTCAATTTTAAAATTATTTCAGTATATGGAAGATGATAAAACTTGTGGAGTTGTTGGAAGTAAACTTATTGGTACAGACCATCAGCTTCAGTTCTCTTGCAAAAGATTTCCAAATTTTCTGTCGTTTATTTTTAGACGGCTTGAACATTTTAGTTTTATAAGAAACTCAAAAACACTTAGATATCACACAATGCAGGATTGGGATCATAAAGAAATAAAGGAGGTTGATTATTTAATTGGTGCTTGCCAGTTTATTCGATCAGAAGTTATAAAAAAAATTGGGATGTATGATGATAAAATTTTTTATGGACCGGAAGATATTGATTTTTGTTTAAGAGTTTGGAAAGCTGGGTGGAGGGTAGTTTATTTTCCAAAGACAACAATAATTCACCATGAACAGAGAATCACAAAAAAGAAATTTTTTTCCTCAATCTCAATGAAACACTTAATTGGTATCTTTTATATTTATCGTAAGTACCATTTCAAAATTGGCAGATAGGTTAAATGTCAAAGTCGATTGAAAAAATACTTCTCCTTATAACCGATTTTATTACTATAAATCTTGCCTGGTTAGTTTACAGTTATATTCGTTTGGAGACAGGTTGGTTTGCATTAATTATTGCTCCCGAGTTTCTGCTGCCGATGCTCGTTATTTACTTTTACTGGCTTATCATTTTTACTTTTGTAGGAATGTACCGCACCTGGTTTGCATTATCCCGTTTTGATGAAATCTCTACTCTGTTCAAAGCTTCTTTTTTCGGAATATTCCTGCTTTTTTTCCTGATCTTTATTGATGATTATTTACACAATGTTGCTACTGCAACAAGGATACTTATATTTATTTATTGGGGGCTGTTTCTTTTCTTTGTTGGTTCAGGCAGAATTATAATCAGAAGTGTTCAGCGAAATCTGCTTATCAAAGGTATCGGACGAAGAAATGGTTTAATAATTGGTTTTAACCCAAAAGCTAAAGAGGTTCTTGATTCAGTTCTTACTGCACCGGCATTGGGAATTGATATTAAAGCTTTTGTTGCTGTAAATAATGAAAATATCGGTAAAGATTATAAAGGCGTTAAAGTTGAAAACACAATTGATCAACTTATTGGGATCATCAACCAGTTTAATGTTAAGGAAATAATTATTGCTCTGGAAAAAGAAGATCACGATGTGCTCGTAGATGTTATTTCTAAAACTGAAGGTAAAAATATTAATCTTAAGATAGTTCCGGATCTTTATGAGATTTTAAGCGGACAAGCACGAACCAGTCAGATATATGGAATGCCGCTGATTGATATAATGCCTGAGTTGATGCCTGAATGGGAGAAAAAACTAAAACGTGTAATCGACCTGATAATATCTTTGCTTATTCTGGTATTAAGTGCACCAATAACAATTTTAACTGCTATTGCAATCAAGATTGATAGTAAAGGTCCTGTATTATTTAAACAAGAAAGACTTGGACAAAACGGTAAACCATTTAATGTATTAAAATTTCGTTCAATGATTCAGGATGCTGAAAAATATACTGGTCCTGTATGGTCTCAAAAGGATGATCCTCGTGTTACAAGAATGGGAAAGTTTGTTAGAAAAGTTCGTATTGATGAAATTCCGCAGATGTTTAATGTATTAAAAGGTGAAATGAGTTTAGTAGGACCACGACCAGAGAGGGCGTATTTTGTTGAAAAACTTTCTAAGGAAATTCCATATTATAAAAGAAGATTGAAAGTTCGACCGGGTATTACAGGCTGGGCACAGATAAAGCATAAGTATGATGAATCGATTGAAGATGTTAAAATAAAAATTAAATATGATCTCTTTTATATCGAGAATATGTCTTTGAGAATGGATTTTAAAATTTTGCTGAGAACTGTTTTTGTAGTATTATTTGGGAAAGGACATTATGATTAAACTTAAAAAGTCATTCGATTGACATCCGGTAGTCAATCGGTGGTCATTCAATAGTAATTCGGCTGTTTGTTAACATTCTGAATAATTATTTGGATGATTAAATGAAATCGGAGGAATTTAGGGGTTATCAATTATTACTGAATTTAGCTGAAGAAATTTGAACGTTAGTAATTAAATGGGATTATTTTTCAAAAGATACAATCGGAAAACAATTAGTCAGATCAGCTGATTCTGTTTCTGCAGATTTAAGAGAAGGTTTTGGAAGATATTTTTATAAAGAAGAAAAACAATTTAGTTATTATTTAAGAAACTCGTTGTACGAAACAAAAACCTGTTTACCAAAAGTTTCAAATAGAAAACTTATTTCGAGCAAAGATTTTGAAAAGTTTGGAAAAGAAATTATTGATTTAGGTGTTAAATTAAATAGTTAAATAAATGCGTTTGGAAAAAGTCAGAATAATAAAACAATGAATGACTTAATAACTATGGATAGCATTTTTAATAAAATAATTAAAATATCTATGTGCTTTGCGCTTAGTCCTATTTGCAAATTATGAGCGATCAAAAGTCTTTAGTCATAATCCCGACATACAATGAGCTGGAAAACATTCCGAAGCTTATTCCAATAGTT
The DNA here is from genome assembly GCA_013285425.1 of Ignavibacteriota bacterium. Taxonomy (GTDB): domain Bacteria; phylum Bacteroidota; class Ignavibacteria; order Ignavibacteriales; family Ignavibacteriaceae; genus IGN3. The sequence continues at coordinate 2,098,922 of CP053447.1, read as the reverse complement.
CTTGCTCAGGATGAACGAATTCATTTGCTGATTGTTGATGATAATTCGCCTGATGGTACAGCAAACTTTGTTGAAGGAGAAATGAAAGCTAACGAACGAATTCATCTTCTTAAGAGGGAAAAAAAGTTAGGACTTGGTACAGCTTACATTGCCGGATTTAAATACGCTTTGCAAAATGGTTATGATTTTATTTTTGAAATGGATGCTGATTTTTCACACGATCCAAATGAGCTGAAAAACTTCCTGACAGAAATTAAAAATTATGATCTTGTTCTCGGAAGCCGTTATATACACGGAATACGCGTACTTAACTGGCCAATGCGAAGATTGCTGCTTAGTTTTTTTGCAAGTGTTTATACCAGAGTTATTACAGGAATGCCCATCAGAGATGCTACGGGCGGATTTAAATGTTTCAGAAGAAAAGTGCTTGAAACAATTGACCTCGATAAAGTTAAATCCAACGGATATTCTTTTCAGATTGAGATGACTTTTAAAGCTTATTCAAAAGGTTTTAAGATCAAAGAAATACCAATTGTTTTTGTTGATCGTATTAAAGGAAAATCCAAGATGTCTAAGAAAATTGTGCGTGAAGCGGTAATAATGGTCTGGAAATTAAGATTAAGACAAATTTTCGGATTATTATAGGGAACAGTTAATTGGACCTTTCAATTATAATAGTTAATTATAATGTTAAAGAGTTTCTACAGAATTTAATTCACTCGATCGAAAAAGCTGCATTAAATCTTACCAAAGAAATTATAATAATAGATAATGCTTCGGATGATGGTAGTGTTGAGTTTATTAAAGAGAAACTGCCTCAGGTAACACTTATTGCCAATAAAGTAAATCTTGGATTTGGTAAAGCAAATAACATTGGATTGAAACAAGCAACCGGTAAATATCTTTTATTGATAAATCCTGATACAATTGTTGCTGAAGATACATTTGAAAAAATGATCTGCTTTTTTGAATCGAATAAAACAGTTGGATTAGCCGGATGTAAAATCCTGAATCCGGATGGAACTTTTCAGCTTGCCTGCCGAAGGAGTTTCCCGGGTCCCTGGACATCGTTTACTAAAGTAACCGGCTTAAGTTCACTTTTTCCCGGGAGTAAAATATTTGCACGATACAATCTTACCTATCTTGATGAAAATCAGACATACGAGGTTGATGCAATCTCAGGATCATTTATGATGATGAAAAGAGAAGTTTATGAAAAGGTAGGCGGCTTTGATGAACAATTTTTTATGTACGGCGAAGACCTTGACTTGTGTTACAGGATTCAAAAAGCAGGTTATAAAGTTTTTTATGTGCATTCAACACAGATAATACATTATAAGGGAGAAAGCGCAAAGCGAAGCAGTTTTGATGAAACGAAAGTTTTTTACAATGCAATGCATCTGTTTGTTAAAAAACATTTATCAAGTTCTTTTCTTGTCGGATTGATTTTAAGAAGTGCTATTGCAGTAAGGGGTTTTATTGCATTTATTGCGGTTAGAAAATTAATTCTTGCTTCTGTTGTTTTAGATTTTTTATTGTTTGATTTGTGTTTGTTTGCTGCAGAAAAAATATACCTTAATAACAGCGATTGGGGCGGTTTTCCTGCATTTGCAATTCCGGTTGTTTATACCGTTCCTGCATTCATTCAGATTGTTGTGTCGTTTGCAGTTGGTAATTATAAAAAGGACAGGCTTTCTGTTTCAAGAACTCTTGCTGCAATATTGATAAGCCTTCCGATTTTAACTTCGCTTACATTTTTCTTTAAAGAGTATGCGTTCAGCAGAGCTATAGTTTTAATCGCTTATTCATTTTTGTTTATAACATTATCATTGTGGAGGATAATAGCTAAAATTGTTTTTAAGGAAAAACTGATAGATGAAAATTATAAGAAGCATAGAACTCTGATAGTAGGAATCAATGAGTCATCAATACTTATCGCAAAAAAAATTAAAAAGAAAAAAACAGATTTAAGAAGTGTTGCGGGTCTTATTGATTTTTCAAACAAGAATATCGGACAGCAGATTGATTCATTTGAAGTGCTTGGAACTGATCAAAACATAAAAAGAATCATTAAAGAATTTAAGATAAATGAAGTTATTTTTTCATCCGGTGAAATTGCTTATAACAAAATGATGGAAATAGTAGCAAAGTGTTCTGATACAAATGTAGATTTTAAAATTGTGGGCAGTAATCTTGATTTTATAGTTGGTAAAACAGCGGTAACTTTGCTTGATGATATGCCTGTGATTGAACTGAATTATAATATTGCCCTGCCACAGCACAAACTTCTGAAAGCAATTCTTGATTATTCAATTGTAATTCCTTCTATGATTTTGATTTATCCCTTTATTTTTTTTAAAAGTAAAATTTTAAATAAGCAGTCGGATTTTACAAAATTTATACTGGGATTTCCTAAAGTGTTTACCGGTGAGTTAAGTTTGGTAGGCCCAAAAAAAGAATCAGTACAGAGCGAAGAATTTTCCGGCAAAAAAGGTTTAACAGGATATTGGTATATTGATACCGGGAATTATGATGATATTGAAAAATTAAATTTTTATTACGCAAAAAATCAAAACATCTGGCTTGATATTGAGATTCTTGCTAAATCATTAAATAAAATGTGGAGCAAAAAGTAAAAGATGGCAAAGACAATATTAGATTTTGAAAAACCAATCTTTGAATTGGAAAATAAACTGGAAGAGATGAAAAAGTTCTCTGAAAATCTTGACATCGAACACGATATAATCAGACTTGAAGAGAAAGTAAGACAACTGAAAGAGGAATTGTACGGCAATCTTTCAAGATGGCAGCGGGTTCAATTAGCCCGCCATCCCGAAAGACCTTATACACTTGATTATATTTATGCAATGACTGATAATTTTGTTGAACTGCACGGAGATAGAGCATTCAAAGATGATAAAGCTATTGTCGGCGGTCTTGCGCAAATTGATCATCATAAAGTTGTAATTTTAGGACAGCAAAAAGGACGTGATACGAAAACCAATGTTTATAGAAATTTTGGTATGATGAATCCTGAAGGTTATCGAAAAGCACTTCGTTTGATGAAGCTTGCCGAAAAATTTAATCGACCTGTGATTACATTGATTGATACACCCGGTGCTTTCCCGGGACTTGAAGCTGAGGAGCGCGGACAGGCAGAAGCAATTGCACGGAATCTTTTTGAAATGAGTAAACTTAAAGTTCCTGTTATTGTTGTAATAATTGGTGAAGGTGCAAGCGGCGGAGCTTTAGGTATTGGTGTAGGTGATAGAATTTTAATGTTAGAAAATTGCTGGTACTCGGTAATCAGTCCTGAATCCTGTTCACAGATTTTATGGAGAAGCTGGGATTACAAAGAGCAGGCTGCTGAAGCATTAAAACTTACTGCACCTGATTTATTAGAGCAGGGAATTATTGACAGAATAATTAAAGAACCATTAGGCGGTGCACATAAAAATCATAAAGAAGCTGCTGATGCTCTAAAAGCTGCTCTGGTTGAAGAACTTGATATTTTAATCAAAATTAAGCCTGATAAACTTATTGATAACCGGATTGAAAAATTTGGCAAGATGGGTGTGTTTGTTGAGTAATATTATAAAGTCTGACTGATCTTTTGAAACTTATGAAAAAATATTAGTGTCTATAAATGGAATGCAGGATTAATTTACTTCAGAAGAAGAAAAGTATAGGTTAATTTTCTCCGGAAATTTTAATCAGGATTAAGGAATCTAAAAAAAGTTAGTTCTTTCTTTTGTAAAAGTTTTAGAAAATTTTAGCAGATATTGATAGCAGTGAGAATCTTATATTCATTATAATTTATTTGTCAGTCTTTCCGCCACAGCGGATTGTTGAAGGCTGACTTTTTAGTTTGAAGTCGTTAGTTATACTTCGATTGTTTCAGTGTAACCGTAAAATTTAACTTATATTAAAATGTTTTACTTCCTTTAATAACAACTATGCTTAAACACCACACCGAATTAAGAGTAAGATATGCAGACACCGATCAGATGAAGTTTGTATATAACGGAAAATTTTTTGAATACTTTGAAGTTGGCAGAACTGAAATGATGCGAGATGTTGGTTTACCTTATGATATGATAGAAAAAAACGGATACCACATGCCTGTAATTGAAACTAAGATTCATTTTATTCAGCCGGCTTTTTATGATGAACTGCTATTGATTGAAACATGGGTTGAGAAATTACCGGCGGTTAAAGTGCATATCGATCACATTATAAAAGCAAAGGAAAGAAATGTTGTAATTTGTGAAGGATATGTTGAACTGGCATTCCTTAATTCAAAAACAAATCGTCCGGCACGTGCACCGGAGTTTTTTATTGATGCTGTTAAAAAGTATTATGAGTAAAATCGGAAAAAAGTATTTGAGAGATAAATACTTTTGAATTATTAATAGACCTAAAAGCATTTAATTATTTCTTTAAAGATCACCCGGGAAAAATACTTCAATGAAAGAAAAGCTTAAAGAGTTAACAAAAGATACTGCTATCTACGGCATCAGTACTATTCTTGGCAGGTTTCTTAACTTTTTGCTTGTACCGTTTTATACAAATATTTTTCTACCCGCTGATTATGGGGTGATTAATGTTTTGTATTCCTACATCGCAATTTTTAATATACTTTTTATATATGGAATGGATTCAGCTTATCTGAAGTTTGCATCGTTTAAAGAAATCGGAGATGATAAAGATAATTTTTCTACGCCGTATATAAGCATTTTCATTACCTCAGTAATATTCCTTTTTGTTCTTGTATACTTGTTAGAAATCCTATTTCAGTTTTTGTTGAAATAGATCCGGCAAAAAATTATCTGATTGTTCTGTCAGCATTAATAATGTTTTTTGATGCAAATTCTGTAATTCCGTTTTTAAAATTAAGACTTGATAGGAAAGCCAAATTATTTTCAGTGCTGCGGATTGTAAATATTATTTTAAATATAGGGCTGAATGTTTTTCTGATAGTCAAATTAAAATGGGGAATTGAAGCTGTATTTGTCAGTAATCTTATAGCATCTGTTATAACCTGGCTGTTAGTAATTCCAATTATCATTTCAAATTTCAGATTTAGTTTTCATATACAGCTTTTCAAAAGATTACTAAAATTTGGATTGCCGTATTTACCTGCCGGTTTTGCAGTTATGCTGGTACAGGTTATTGACGTTCCGATTATGCAGAAACTAACCGATACAAAAACAGTTGCAATTTATAAAGCAAGTTACAGACTCGGGATTTTTATGATGTTGTTTGTAAATATGTTTCAATTTGCATGGCAGCCTTTTTTCCTTAATAATGCAAAAGAAGCAAATGCAAAAGAAATGTTTTCAAAGGTTATGACATACTTTACATTAACAGGCACAATCCTGTTAGTTGTGCTCTCACTTTTTATTGAAGATATAGCTAAAGCAAATCTTGGCGGCTTCTCATTGATCGGAAGAAATTTTTGGGAGGGTTTGTACATAGTTCCGGTTATTCTTCTTGGATACTTGTTTAATGGATTTTATGTTGTTTTTTCTGCGGGAATTTTTATAGAAGAGAAAACAATTTACGCTCCCATCGTTGCCGGGCTTGGAGCTATTACAAATATTGCTGCTAACTATCTGCTTATTCCTCATCTCAGCATACTTGGTGCAGCTTTAGCCACACTATTTAGTTATGTTGTAATGGCGTTAGGATATTATATCGTAACTCAAAAGTATTATCACATTAATTATGATTATTATAAACTTACAAAAATTTCGATAGCTGTAACTTTTATTGCGGCTGGATATTACCTGTTGATGTATGGTGGCTACTTAAATATTTATTATAAAATAATTTTAGTCCTGATTTTCTTTTCATATTTAGTAACTAATGTAATTGAAAAGAATGAACTGAACCTTATAAAATCAAAACTACTGCGGAGATAAATGACTGAAGAAATAAAAATATGTGTAAAAAGATTAAGCGATGAATTTTCTGATCTAGAATTACCGTCTTACGCTACTGCCGGAAGCGCAGGTATGGATATTCGTGCCGCACTAAAAGATGATGTTATTATTGAACCGGGTAAAGTTGAACTGATTCCGACAAATCTTTCTGTGGAAATTCCTTTTGGATATGAAATACAAGTAAGACCAAGAAGCGGACTGGCAGCTAATCATAGCATTGGAATTTTAAATTCCCCCGGCACAATCGACTCTGATTACCGCGGGGAGGTTAAAATTATCCTTATGAATTTTGGCAAAGAAAATTTTAAAATTTCACGCGGTGATAGAATTGCACAAATAATTGTTTCAAAAGTTTATATTGCAAAGATTGAAGAAGTAAAAGATCTGAACTCTTCGCATCGTGGAGAAGGCGGATTTGGACATACGGGAAAGAAATAAGCGCAAGATATAAAATTAACCTTCGAGTTTTCTAAAACCTCGAAGGTTTGTGAAAGTATGTGTTGAGTGGAGGTTATTTTATCAACATCCTAAAGTGGTTTTATGATAAAGCGATAAATCACTTGAGCAGCAGCATTTTTTTTACATCACTAAAATTGCCTGATTGTATTTTATAAATATACATTCCGCTTGGCAAGTGTGATGCGTTGAAATTTACTTTATAAATTCCTGCTGCTTTGTTTTCGTTTACAAGTGTTGCGAGTTCATTTCCAAGTACATCGTAAACTTTTAATGTAACATATTGTCTGCTGGCTATTGCATACTGAATAATCGTTCTTGGATTGAATGGGTTAGGATAATTCTGAAATAAATGAAATGATTCAGGATTATTTGTTTCAGTAACTTCTGATGCATCAGTAAATTCATAACACCCGATATCAAAATTATTCCCTTGAGGGCGAACAACACCATCTTTATCAATGCCCGGTGCACTGTCTCCGTTTCCAGCATCTATTGCGGGACTGGTGGCATTCAGGCGATAATCACCGTTACCTCCCGATGGATTTACAAAGTAAGTTGAAGCGTTGTTCATTGTGATCTCAATATTATGATCTGCTGTATATCCACCGGTGAGCGAATAATCAGTAGCAATATTATTTCTAACAATTACTCCAGATGAAGGTGTACCATTTTTATGATTATTCACCATAATCCATGGATCCGGTGATGGGGTTAAATCGTTATCAACAACAGTATTGTTTATTATTTTACAATTAATCGCTCCGTAAAATGATATTCCGTGCCAATGATCGGTGATGATTAAATTATTCTCAACAATCCAGTTCTCAAACATACCATCAAACAGTCCGATTCCCTGCAGATTACCTCTGTACGGTTGATTGGGATCTTCATAATTTATAATTGTATTCCCGCGAAGTATTACATTTTTAACTGTTCCTGTTCCAACCCCGCCGCTTCCGTATGACCAGGACTGGAATCCGTCATCATGATTTTCATCAACATCATATTCATTCTTAATTGTGTTATACTCATAAACATCATCATCACCTAATCCGCGAATTCCATCACCCCTAAAGTTTACGATGAGGTTATGAGATACTAATGAATTATTTGCGCTGCATGCTATACCATGATCAACAGCAGTAATTGTATTGTTAAATGCAGTTATATTTGATCCATCCATAATAATTCCATTGCCGGTCCGGTTTACCCAATCTGTTGCTGTCCATCCGGAAATATCATCTGCAAAGTTAATGTTACAATTCTCAATGGTAAGATAGCTGCCATCTAAATCAACAGCTTCCTTTCCATCTGCACCACTTGTATATCTTGGTTTAATATCGGCTCCCGATAACTTCCAGTAACTGCTGTTACGAAAACTCACACGAAAAAAAAGCGGAACTGAACCCGGGGTAAGCTCTGATTGTAACAAAAGAGGTGTTATTTTTTCCATTAATAGTTAAAGTTCCATAATTACCACTAAGCAAACTAATTGTATCTCCACCCTGAACATTATTTATTGCATTCTGCAATTCAGTTGAGTTAGAAACGATGATTTCAGTCGCAGTTGCAGATTGAAGATAGATAAGAAATATCATTCCAACAAAGTGAATAAGTAATGATTTTTTCATTTTCATTCCTCCTACTTCATTAATATCATTGATTTCGTTTGAGCAAGGCTGCCAGCTTGTAATCTGTAGAAATAAATTCCGCTTGATAGTATGCTGCCATTGAATGAGACTTCATATTTTCCGGCTGGTCTTTCTTCATCAATTAATTTTGCAATTTCATTTCCTAACACATCATAAACCTTTAATGTGATAAAGGAAGATTGATTAATGGCAAATGATAAAGTTGTTATTGGATTAAAAGGGTTCGGGTAGTTCTGAAACAATTGAAATGATTGCGGAAGAACTTTTTCATCAACTGAAACTGTGCTTGTAAATTCGTAACAGCCAATATCAAAACCACTGCCCTGCGGACGGGAAATGTTATCCATATCTTCATAAACGATTGGCAGAACTAAATTTGTTCCAGCATCAACAGCCTGTGAATTTTGCTGCAGATGAAAATTGTTATTTAGGTAATCAACAAAAATTTGTGCTTCAGGATTAGCTATCATCGAATGTAAATCATATCCAAGTGACTGCCATTGAGTTAAATTCATATTCGAATTTCCATCGTCATCACTTAACCGGTTTACCAGGATGTTATAATCACTAACAAATCCGCTTGCTGAAGCAGCATCAATAGAAATGCTTCCCCTGAAACCGTGATGATTAATTAAAATATTATTATAAATAGTATTCCCGGTTGAACCATCAACAGAAATTATGCACCATCTACCATCTGATGGCTGAATGATCGTGTTGTTATAAACTTTATTGTTCTTTGATGCATCACCGCCGTCGATCTGAAACATTGCAATGCCGGTTGCGTGATTGTTGTAAATCAGGTTATTGAATATTTTAGAATCCTGAACTCCATCCATGTTAATTGCTGAACCGCCACCGTAGCCATTATCGTGCAGAATATTTCCTTCTACAATTGCGTTACTGATAATTCCATCATCGCCCATTGAGATGTCTCCATTCATATGGATTCCACATCTGTTGTTGTTGAATGAATGATTGTTTCTTATGATTGGTCTGTCACTGCTATTGGAAACATAAATTCCATGTTCATCAGCACTAAACGAACAAGTATTATTTTCGATAGTTAAATCATCTGTAAATCCGGTGAAGATTCCCCAGCGATAATTGTTGTGACAATAATTATTTCTGATTGTAATAAAATCTGAAACAACAGCACGGACTCCGGCACGGGGCTGATCTTTAACTTCAAATCCATCGATAACAATCCATGAAGCATTTTCAATATTAATTCCATCAGGTGTAACAGAATTCCGTTCATCAATTACAACATTATTTTCAATTGCTTTAAAAACTATTGGAAGAATTTGAGTTCCATTTGTACGGATATCAAAGCCTGCATAATTTCCAGCAAGAACCAAAACCGAATCTCCGGCTGCAGCAATATCAGCAGCATGCTGTAGAGTTGCAAAAGCAGTTTGAGCAGTTAAACCATTATTTGAATTGCTTCCGGATGTGGACACATAATATGTTGTTTGTGCAAATGTTATACTGAATAAAAAGCTATAAGCTAAAACTGTGTTTCGAAAAAATTTTATCATATTAAATCAGGGGATATTAAATAATACTATTTGAAGGGAAAACTTCAATTACTATACCACTGCAACAGTTTGAAGAATAAAATTTTTGCTGAATATTAACTCCAGAATAAGAAAAATTACTTGTAAGAATTGACACAATTATTGTCTTGTATTTTAAAACAAGGAATTAATTACCGACAAGTGTTTATTGAAAAAAAATAATTTTTCTGTTTTAGACTTTCATTTCTGAAATACTTAACTTCGATCAGCACTTACAAAAATTTTTAATTAGTCATAGTAAATCCCGGCATATCGGGATGAAGCAATCTTAAATTATATTTATTCAATGATAATATGAGATTGCTTCGCTTATTACCTCGCTTGCAATGACGAAATCATTTTCTCTTATACACTGAATTATCTTAGGTTTTGTAAGTTAGAAATTATTAATTCTTCATTATTAATTTTTGATAAACGATGTCTGACTTTATTCATCTTCATAATCACACACATTACAGCTTACAAGACGGTGCCTGCACTGTCGATGGATTAATTAACGCCGCACAAAAGCACGGAATGAAATCCGTTGCAATTACCGATCATGGAGTACTTTACGGTGTGGCAGAGTTTTATAATAAAGCAAAAAAATCCGGCATCAAACCAATAATCGGAATGGAAGCTTACATCGTTGTTGATGGAAGCAGATTTGACCGCGGTAAAGCAGATGAAGTAAACTCAAAGAAAAGATCAAAACACTATAATCACCTGATTATTCTTGCAAAGAATAAACAGGGATATGATAATCTTTCACGGCTTTCTACACTTGGGCATACAGAGGGTTTTTATTACAAACCCCGGATTGATATGGAACTGCTTGAGAAATACAAAGAAGGATTGATCATTACATCAGCATGTGCAAATGGAGTTGTATCTGCTCATCTTGTAAATAATGATTATGAAAAAGCCCGTTCTGTTGCTAAAAGATTTAAAGACCTGTTTGACGAAGACTTTTATTTAGAGATTCAGGATCACGGAATGGATATAGATAAACCTATTCTTGAATCAATGCCGAAGCTCTCTAAAGAATTAGGGATTAAACTCGTAGCTACAAATGATTGCCATTATATCGAACAGGATCATGCAATAGCACATAATATTTTACTTCTGCTTTCAGATAAAAATAACACAGATTATACTCAGTTAAGATATGGAACGGATCAGGTGTATTTTAAATCTTCTGATGAAATGAAAAAGCTTTTTAAGAAATATAAAGGGGCGATTGAAAATACACTTGAGATAGATGAAAAGGTAAATATAAAGTTTGATTTTGAAGAACATCATTTTCCGGATTTCCCGATTCCGGAAGAATCCAAAGCAAAAAATCTTGATGAGTATATGGAATTACTTGCAAGAGAAGGATTGGAGAAAAAGTTTAAAACAATCTCAAAGGAAATTGAAGATCGTTTTAATTTTGAGATAAAAACAATTAAAGAAATGGGCTTTGCAGGTTACTTTTTAGTTGTTGCTGATTTTATTAACAATGCCAAACAGAAAAATATACCTGTTGGTCCGGGCAGAGGCAGTGCTGCAGGAAGTATTGTTGCTTATGCAATGGGAATTACAAATGTTGATCCGTTAAAATATGATCTGCTCTTTGAAAGATTTTTAAATCCTGCAAGAAGATCTATGCCTGATATTGACGTTGACTTTGCTGATGATAAGCGAAGCGATGTGATTGATTATGTACGCGAAAAATACGGTGCTGAGTGCGTTAGCCAGATAATTACATTCAATAAATTAACATCAAAAGCTGTTCTGCGCGATGTTGCCCGTGTTTTAAAAATCCCGATTCCAACTGTTAACAAGATTACGAAATTTATTCCGTCAAAATTCGGAAAAGTTTATTCAATTGATCAGGCACTGGCAGAAGTTCCAGATCTAAAATGGGTAAAGGAATCAACTGAAACCGATATACAAAATCTTTTAAAGTATGCAAGAGTTCTGGAAGGAATGAATCGCAATGCATCAAAACATGCTGCTGGTGTGGTCATCACTCCCGACGAGGTAAGTAAATATGTTCCTCTTGCAAATGCAGTATCACAACAGGATATAGTAACGCAATTTTCTATGAAAGATATTGAAAATGCCGGTTTACTTAAGATGGATTTTCTCGGACTTCGTACACTGACTATAATCCGTGATACGATTGATATGGTAAGAAAAAATCATAATAAAGAAATTGATATTGATGAAATTCCGCTTGATGATGAAAAAACTTTCCAGCTTTTTTCAAAGGGACAAACCACCGGAGTGTTTCAGTTTGAATCCGGACCTATGCGTGAATATTTAAAACAACTGCGTCCGGCAAGTTTAAATGATCTTGCTGCGATGAATGCATTATATCGACCCGGTCCAATGGAAAACATTGATGATTTTATTGATAGAAAACTTAGCAGAAAAGTGGTTAACTACTCACATCCGATACTTGAACCTATATTAAAAGAAACCTATGGAGTTATTGTTTATCAGGAGCAGGTTATTCAGATTGCGAATAAAGTTGGCGGGATGAGTTTAGCTGATGCAGATCTTTTGCGCAGGGCAATGGGTAAAAAAGATCTTAAAGTAATGCAGGAACAAAAAGTTGTTTTTACTGAAGGTGCTGTAAAAAATGGTGTTAATAAGAAAATTGCTTCGGATATCTTCGAAACGATTTTCAAATTTGCTAATTACGGATTTAATAAAAGCCATGCCGTTGCATATAGCTTAATCGCATATCAAACCGCTTATTTAAAAGCTTATTTTCCTGCTGAGTTTCTTGCTGCCAACTTAAAAAATGAATTTGAGAACACAGACAAAATCACAAAGTTTCTTGATGATTGCCGCAAACAGAAAATTGAAGTATTACCGCCTGATATAAATAATCCTTCATTATTCTTTGAAGCAGAAAACGGTAAGATAAAATTTGGTATGTCCGCAATTAAGAATGTCGGTGTTCCGGCAGTTAAAGAAATTATCAATGCAAAAAATAAACTTGGCAGAAATTTTAAATCCATTTACGATTTTTGTATAAATACAGATAACCGGATAGTTACTAAGAGAGCTTTGGAAGGACTTGTATTGGCTGGGGCATTTCACAATATAAATAAAAATCGTGCACAGCTTTTTGAATCTATTGAATCAGCGTTAACCTTTGCACATAAATTGCAGAATTCTAAAATGCTTTCAAGCGATTCGTTATTTGGAGGAACTGAAGAAGTATTGTTAAAAGAACCAGAACTGCCGGATGTTAAAGAATGGAGTGAGAAAGAATATCTTGCACAGGAAAGAAAAGTAATTGGTTTTTATCTGACTGATCATCCGCTGAGAAAATATGAATTGGAATTTAATTCATTTGCTTCAATACATCTTGGTGAAACCGAAGGGATAGAAGAAAAAGGCGATGTACGTGCCTGCGGTGTTGTAACTGAATTAAAAACTAAGTTTGATAAAGCCGGAAAGATGATGGCATTTTTTAAGCTTGATGATCTTACCGGAAGCTGTGAATGTCTGATGTTTTCAAAAGCTTATGATGAATTTGGAAAATATGTGCAGGATGAAGAACCGGTGTTTGCTGTAGGAAGTCTGGAAAGCAGCGGTGATTCTGTAAAAATGCAGGTCAGCAAAGTTATTCCGATGAAAAATGTAGCAAACGAACTTACGGAAAGTATAAGACTACTTGTTAGTAAACAGAAAGTTTCTGCAGAAAAACTGAGATTATTAAAAAACATATTTGAAAAGTCCGAAGGCAGTATTCCGGTCTTTATCAATCTTACTGAAAACGGAATTGATAAAGGTAAACTTTTTTCTTTAACAGAAAACAGAGTAAAGATTACACCAGAATTGTTAAATTCATTAACTTCATTACTTGGTGATGATGCTGTTATGTTAAAATCCAAATAGAATTTTGGGAATTGTAATTGTTGTTTAGCTATGTCTGATTTTGTATTATTGCCCTCACCATAATATTAAACTCATAGAAAGAATGATTAGATGAAAAAAAGTGATAAACAGGAATTTTACGCTTTAATACTTGGTGCATCTTCCGGATTTGGGGAAGCAACAGCTGTTAAATTGGCTAAAGATGGATTTAACATTCTTGGAGTTCATCTTGACCGGCAGGCAACTATGCACAATGTGGAAAGAATTATTAAAGAAATTGAATCTGCAGGAGTTGAGGCAAAGTTTTTCAATGCAAATGCAGCTGATGAAGTTAAGCGAAATGGAATAATAAATGAAATAAAAACTTTACTTAACGGAAAACCATTAATTAAGGTTATTATGCATTCATTAGCATTTGGTACATTAAAACCATTTATTCCGGCTAATAACGAACAGGCAATTACTAAAGCTCAGTTGGAAATGACACTTGATGTAATGGCACACTCGCTTGTTTATTGGGTGCAGGATGTTGTTTCAAACAATTTACTGGCAAAAGGTGCAAGGATATTTGCAATGACAAGTTCCGGCGGGCATTCTATAATTCCGTTTTATGGCGCTGTATCTGCTGCAAAAGCTGCTCTTGAATCTCATATAAGACAATTATCAGTAGAACTTGGTGAAAAATTTGGTGCTTCAGCAAACTCTATTATGGCTGGCGTTACTGATACCCCGGCTTTAAGAAAAATACCAGGTAATACTGAACTGATAGATATTGCTGAAAGAAAAAATCCGCATGGCAGATTAACAACGCCTGAGGATATTGCAAAAGTTATTTCGCTTCTTTGCAAAGATGGCGGTGAGTGGGTATCAGGCGGACTAATACATGCTGATGGCGGTGAAGATATAGTTAATTATGTTGGACAAAAAAAGTCAAGACAAATTTAATAATTACATTTTTAGGAAAAATTATGAAACCAATTGAATTTACAGATCAGAATTTTAATACAGAAGTTTTACAATCCGATAAACCTGTGCTCGTTGATTTTTGGGCTGTTTGGTGCGGTCCCTGCAAGATGATTGCTCCTTTTGTAGAAGAGCTTGCCGGTGAGTTTGAGGGAAAAGCAAAGGTAGGCAAACTTGATGTTGATAACAATCAGGAAACAGCTATTAAATACGGAGTCAGAAGCATACCAACTGTGCTGATATTTAAAGCCGGGAAAGTGACAGATACAATCATTGGCGCTGTACCAAAAGTTCAGTTAAAACAAAAATTAGAAGCTGTAATTTAATTTTAATCCTTATTTTTTTTAAAGAAACCTTTCCTGATGAAAAAAATTCTTATTTCAGATCAGGTTAATGAGAAAAGTGTAGCATTGCTTGAATCCGCAGGATTTGAAGTAACATACAATACAAAATTAACCAGAGATGAGTTATTAAAAATAATTCCGGATTTTAACGCACTTATAGTTAGAAGTGCTACCAAAGTTGATTCTGAGCTAATATCTGCTATGATCAATATGGAAGTAATTGGAAGAGCAGGAACCGGAGTAGATAATATTGATATAAAGGCTGCATCCCGAAAGGGAATACTTGTTATGAACACACCTGATGGAAATACAATTTCCACAGCTGAACATACATTTGCAATGATATTAGCACTCTGCAGAAATATTCCGCAAGCAGTAAGATCATTAGCCGAAGGAAAATGGGATAGAAAAAAATACAGCGGCACTGAACTGCGCGGAAAAACTTTAGCAGTACTTGGATTGGGCAAAATTGGTAAAGAAGTTGCAAAAAGAGCAAGAGCATTTGGAATGAATGTAATTGGATTTGATCCGTTAATTTCCAGCGATAAAGCTAATGAATTAGGAGTTGAGATTTTCCCTCTTGATCAAATTTGGTCTAAAGCTGATTTTATAACCGTTCATGTTCCGTTTAATGAATCAACAAAAAATCTGCTTTCAAAAATTACTTTTGAAAAATGTAAAAAGGGTGTGAAGATAATTAATTGTGCCCGCGGCGGAATAGTAAATGAACAGGATATTGTTGAAGCTATCGACAAAGGAATTGTTTCAGGCGCTGCGTTTGATGTTTATGTTAAAGAACCACCCGAGTTCTCAAATATTATATTTAATCATCCAAAGATTATTTGTACACCGCATCTCGGTGCATCAACTGATGAAGCACAGGAATTGGTAGCTACTCAGATTTCTGAACAGATCAGAGATTATTTTGCAGCTAATAAAATCACAGCCGCAGTTAATATACGTGGCTTTGCAGAAAATATGGATAAGGATTCTCTTTCATTCATTCATCTATGTGAATCACTTGGTGTGTTTACTTCGCAACTATTAACCGATCAGTTAAAAAGCATTGATATTATATTATCCGGCAAATCACTGCACAAATTAGATGCAGAACTATCAACCGCTTTTCAGAAGGGATTTTTAGCAAACAGAGTAGATCAAATCGTTACATTTGTAAACGCTCAATTGCTTTTTGATGAAATGAATATTCGGGTTACAATTAAAAAAAGTGATGACAGCAGTATTTACAAAAATCTTGTTACAGCCGAAATACATACAGAAAAAGATGATAGAGTATTTGCTGCTACTCTATTTGGAGTTGATGAAATAAGAATTGTAAAGATTGATAACTATGATGTTGAATTGAATCCGACAGGTTATATGTTACTGCATAAATGAAGATAAACCAGGTATGCTTGCTTCAGTAGGGAAAATTTTAGCAGATGCCAATATCAACATTGCAGGATTATCTCTTGGAAGAATTGAAAAAGGTAAGCAGGCACTTACATTTATTAATATTGACAGCAGAATCCCTGATAGTATTCTCCAAGTTATTAAATCTTTGGATGGCATTTTTGAGGTTTATCAAATTATCATTTGAAATGTTTGAAGATAGATTGACTTGATATTAATTGCAAATTATGTTATTTCTTGCAAGAAAATAAAAAAGCCTTATTTCTTGACTAAAATTGCAAAGAATAGTAATTTTAGCAGGCATTTAAAGAGAAATAGTATTTTAGAGATTTTTTAATAAATTTAATTCAACTAACCAATAACACACAAATATAAAGGAGAGTAATATGTATAGAATTACTGCATTACTTACAATCATTCTTTTTATGGGTTTAAGCTTAACACAAGCCCAAAATAAAAATTTGGTTGGAAAATCACTAGTTGTTGATGAACCCACCAATGTTCAAAACAGCGTTCTTTCTCCCACTTATGCACCCGCAGATGGAGATTATATTCTTGTAGATACTATGGGAAATGCTTTTGGTACGGGTAGTAGTCATTTAAGACCAATTTATTTTGAACCATTTTCAGGTTCTCTTGCGATGGTCTATAGAGGACATGTTGCTTATGCAACTGGTTCGGGTGAATTGTGGTATAGTATTTCTACAGATTTTGGAGTTAGCTGGTCAAGAGTTGCAGCTATAAATGGTGCTGCATCACAACGCATGGCTCGATATCCAACTATGACCATTAATTATTTTGATAATATTGTTACAGGGGCTTTTGCATGGCCAGAACTTAATCCAACTGCATTTGGATGGTTAGGTTATGGCGCAGATCAACCGTTAGGTTCTGCTCAAACTTATTCTGATATAATTCCAGGAGATAACATATTTAGTTCTGAAGCATTGATTTTTTCAAGTGACAATTCCGACTGGGTTTATTGGGTTGCAAGAAACCAAAGCGCTCCGCGTGATCTCACTTTCTTTAGAACACAGGATTATCTGAACGTTGAATCTTTTGTTCCACCACAGTGGGCCGATACAGTATTTTCAAGCAACGGACAATATATACAAGGTGGTGTTTGCTATAATGGTGTGCTTTATTTTGCTGCTATCGGAGCTTTTAATGAAAATATCTGGCCTGCCGGTAGTGATATTAGAGGATGGCCTATAGGATATAGTAAATCCACTGATAATGGAGATACTTGGAGTAATTTTTCTGTACCTGATTGGAGAACAATTTCAGGATTAGAAAGGTTTGACCAGACCTTTGATTTTGATTCAACTGATGGTAACACAGTTCAATACGATGGTGCTATTCAGGTTGATAAAATGGGCTATGTGCATCTAATAACTGCACTCACAGATACTAATGACTGGTCTCATGCAGTTGTTGATCTGTATGAAACAGAAAATGGCTGGGCTGGAGATATAATTTTCAGTGGGTTAGATATTAAAACTTATGGTTTGGGACCAGGATTGGGGCAAATGGGTCCAAGTCCACTTATAGCTACAGATTCAAGCCATTCAGTGATGGCGGTGCAGTGGATAAATAAAAATCCACAAACGCCTTGGGCAGATGTTTACCTAAGCCATAAGAGATTCTTTGGAGCTTCAACACCAGGTCAGTGGAGTGAACCAATTAACCTAACTAATTCGCCAAATATAAATAATACTGCGGCTCACTTAGCCCCTTATTTGCTTGATGAAGGGAATGGTCACTTTGTTGCATTCAGTTCATATGTATATGTTTTGGGCGCAACAGGTCCATATTCTGATACTACAGCCGCAACAGGTATTTATGCAGCTAGAGTTCCATTTGATGAGATTGTTGTTAGTGTTGATGATGGAATAAATCAGATTAATAGTTTTGAGTTATCCCAAAACTATCCTAATCCATTTAACCCAACTACTAGAATTAGTTATAGTCTTTCTGAAAGAAGCAATGTAACATTGAAAGTTTATGATGTACTTGGTAATGAAGTTGCCACATTAGTAAATACAACTAAGAGCGCAGGTAACCATGTTGTAACATTTGGAGGTGAAAATCTTGCATCAGGACTTTACATCTATACACTTAAGGCAGGTAACTTTATTTCATCAAAGAAGATGGTACTTATTAAGTAAAATTATCTTTGTGTAGTTATTATGTAGCGGGTGGGTTATCAATAATTATTATAGATAATTCGCCCGTTCTTTTTAAGAAACTAAAATTTGTTCTTAATTTTTATTCTGAATATATAAACACATTCTATTTTCAGAAAATATGAATAAATAACATTTTGTGGAGAAGAGATGAATAAATATTTTACAAATCTTCTGGCATCATTTATCTTTGTTTTTATGCCTGTTTCTATATTATTTGCTCAAATGGGAGTAGGCAAAATTACTGGTAATGTAACAGATGCAGTAACTAAGGAACCTTTAATTGGTGCTAATATTGTTATACTTAATACTAATTTAGGTGCCGCAACAGATATTGATGGTAACTATTATATACTTAATATTACTCCCGGAACATACGATGTCAAAGTCAGCTATGTAGGCTATGCTAGTAAAACAATTCAGGAAGTAAGAGTAGTTGGTAATATTACCTATGAACTTAACATTGAACTTTCTACTGATTTTAGTTTACCGGAAATAATCGTTGAAGATAAAAAGCTTTTTGAATCTAAAGCAACTAATACTGTTAAAGTTGTAGATGCTGATCAGATATCCAGAATGCCTGTTAGAGGTGTAGCTAACATTTCTTCCTTACAAGCAGGCGTAGTGGTATTAGAAGGTAGTGGAGGTCAATCAGGAAATGCTTCGATAAATGTTCGTGGTGGACGAAGTGGTGAGGTGTTATACATAATAGATGGCGTACCGCAGAATAACCTATATAACCGAAGCAGCGCATCTCAGGTAAGTAATAGTGCTATTGATCAAATTTCTTTTCAAGTTGGTGGTTATGAAGCAAAATATGGTCAGGCACAATCAGGAATAGTTAGTGTTACAACAAAATCCGGTCAACCAACATATAATATTCTAGCTGATGTGGTTACTTCGACATTTACAGATAAATTCGGGTACAATTTATATACCGGGACTTTAAGCGGTCCTTTTTTACCGGATAATTCTAATCATACTTTCTTTTTATCTGCTGAAAGACAATGGTCATTGGATGATAGACCCCTGGCAATACCTTTTGAATTTCCATCCATTGAGAAAACCTATGACTATACTCCTGATAATAATTCAGATGCCTGGCGACTTTCTGGAAAAACAACTCATAGGATGGGAGATTTTTCTTTAATCCTCAGCGGGCTATATAATGCTCGTAACTACACAATATTTAGCTTGGGTACTGGTACCCAATTTATTAAACAAGATTCTAAATTTGCCGATGGCTTTAGTGAAAGTAATTATTCTTTTAATGCCAGGTTAAGTCATACTTTTAGTTCAAACACCTTCTGGAATATTAACATTGGATATAGATCTTATGAATTTAAAAGGTTCAATCCTTTTTTTTAAAGATAATTTGGCTGCCTATGGAGATAGTTTAACTTGGATCAATACCTTAGGTATTCATTTATATGGTGATGGTTACAGGACTGCAAGAGTTGATGAGAATAATATTCCTATACGTAACGCCATGGGAGATGTAATAGCTGCAAATTCAGATGAAACCGGTATATTCAGACCATACGGATGGGCTACGGGATTATATCAACATAGAGGTGATGATGCAGTTAATGTTGATCTTGATATAACATCACAACTCGGTAATCATCTATTAGAATTTGGAGCAGGAATCTCTCAGGATGTAGTGAGAGGTTATGGAGTATATGCTCATCAATACGCACTTTATAATGATAGTACTCATTTGACGAAAGAAGAAAAATTCAAGAAATTGGAACCATTTGTTTATGGCTATGATGTAACTGGTCAGAACAAAATTGGGTCTGATTTTAACGATGGAAGTGAATTAGCTCCTCTTCAAAGACCTTATAAACCTATCATTGGATATTTTTATTTTCAAGATAGGTTTGAGCTAAAAGATCTTGTGTTAAATATTGGTTTAAGAACAGATTTTTTTGATTTCAAATCTTATGAACTAAGGAATCCTGAAATACCATATGCTAATGGTCAATACTTTACTATGAATGATTTTAAAAGAAGAGATGTGATTGTTGAAGTTTCACCTCGTATTGGAATAGGTTTTCCAGTAACTGAAGGTACAGTTTTCCATGCTCAATATGGCAGATTTATTCAGGCTCCAATATTAAATGATGTTTATTTCGGACCATATGATTATAATGGATTCCTGCCAGGTAGATTCGATCCACAGAATGGTTTTAACGGTAGTTTAAAACCTGAAGAGACCACACAGTATGAACTTGGTTTCCGTCAATTGCTGGCTGATGGTCATGCTGCTTTGAATGTTACTGTATTTTATAAAAATATTCGAGATCTGGTAAATGTTCAAATGCATCAGTGGAGACAGATGGAAGGCGGTAGTATACGTACAGCAATCTATCCTGAAAACACAGACTTTGGAACAACTAAAGGCCTTTTGTTTTCTTTGGATGTTACACGTTTAAGTTTTTTCAGTCTAACAGCTCAATATACATATCAAATAGCTGAGGGAACTGGTTCATCAACAAGTTCAAGTCAAACATCAGTATTTAGGAATCTTGACAACCTTCCTCCGAAAGTTATTGCACCTTTAAGTTTTGATCAGAAACATACACTTGTTGTAAATTTAGATTTTTATGTTCCTAAAGGTGAGTTGGGCATATTTGAAATGTTCAATGCAAACTTCCTATTTTCATTCAATAGCGGACGACCATATACTCCTGTTACTCAATGGAATTTATTGGGTGATAACAGTATTCTTGCTGAGAATCTAGGATACATTAATTCAGCGTATGGACCAAGCAGTTTCAGGATTGATTTAAAGTTGGAAAAATCTTTTATGATTGATGATTTTATATCAATTTCACCATATCTATGGATAGAAAACTTACTTGATGCCGATAATGTTATAGGAGTTTATCGTTCAACAGGTGATCCTTTAACCACCGATTGGTTAAATACTCCTAACGGTAGAAATGCAGTAAAACTTGCCGGTGAAAGTTGGCGTCAGGATTATGAAAGTTTAGAAAGGAATCCCTGGAACTTTGGTATTCCAAGACTTATAAAACTTGGGATAAAGGTAAATTTTAATAATATCAGTTTGTAATTATCTGATACTTTTAACTCTTATGAGGAAGATAATAATGATAAAAACTAAATATATATTTAAGTACCGATTTTGGTTATTGCTAATCGGAATAGTAGTACTTTCGCTTGGTTTTACAGAAGGTGATAAATCAGGTAAAACAACTTCTCCGAAAATTTATAAACTTGCAAAAGTCAGTTCTGAAGGTGGTAAATACGGAGATGCATACAGATTAAATATTAATAATATTAATATGCCAATGAACAGAAGTGGTAAGATTGCAGATGTCAATATACCACCTGAAGGGTCACAAGGCAGATTTGATGAATCCACTTTTTTGTTTTCAGGTGGCTTTATGTTAAGTGGATATGCCGGGGGCACTTTATTTGCAAATGCAGTAGCTTCAGCTAGTCTTGTAGAAGATTACGTACCTGGTATTGTTGGAGACCAAACAGGTGCAGAAATGTACGTTGTAAAACGTAGTGATGCACCGGGCGGAAAAGCTTATCAGGATTGGGCAGATGCTGTTGCACTTGGAGCTGATTTCTACGATGTTGATGGAGATGGATTTTATGATCCTTCAATAGATATACCAGACATACTCGGAGATGAAACAGTATGGTGTGTTTATAATGATGGTGTACCTCAAGCAGGTAGAAGATGGAATGCGGTAGCTCCTCTTGGTATTGAGATAAGACAGACAGCTTTTGCTCTTAATTCAAAAAGTGCAATTGGTAATATTATTTTCTTTAGATACCGAATTAAGTATGTCGGACTTAATAAACCGACTGAACCTAATAAACTTGATGATGTTTATTTTGGTGTCTGGGCTGATCCTGATATTGGAGAAAATGATCATAGTCTGGATTTAGTTGGATCAGATACTTTTAGAAATGCAATATACACTTACAAAGCGGCTGGTGGTGTAACTTATGGTAATAATCCTCCTGCATTTTTTGCAACATTCTTTTCTGGACCAACAGAATACCTACCCGGAGTAACTTTTGTTGACAACGATGGTGACGGAGAATATACTGATGGAGTGGATACTCCACTTGATACCGCTTATAGTGTTAGAGGTAGAAATATAGGGAGGGTTGATTATCCTGGAGCAAGGAATCAACCGTTATCTTCAGTAATTGAATATTTTAATGGTTATTCAGATAGAGACCTTGTTGATCCCGATAATCATAATCAGGCACGAAATTTTATGCTTGGCTTAAAAAGTAATGGTCAGGAAGTTGATCCCTGTACTTTTGCAGTTGGAAGTGTGCTTGGTGGTGTTGATTGTAATACAGTTAATCCAGCATTTTGGTTTTCTGGCGATCCTGTAACAAATGTTGGCTGGATAGGAAATCAGCCCTGGGATGTAAGACAAATGTCTAATACCGGACCTTTTACTTTATGGAAAGATACACAGGAAAACAGAGATAAGGGCCGTTTAATAGAAAAAGAGATTGTTGTTGCTTATGTTGTTGGTCGTGGTATAGATCGCCTTAATTCTATAACTGTTGCTCGTGAGATAAACGATGTTGCTCAGGATATTTTTGATAATAATTTCCCCTCTCCTCCACCGCCACCACCAATTGCCTATGAAGTTAAAACAGGTGAAGATTTTATTGATCTTACCTGGCTAACTGCAGCTAACGGTGTTTTGCCTATTGGCCAAAACCCAGGTGATAATATTAGGTATAGAGGTGAAGATACAGTACTGAACATAAACAGATGGATACATGGTTTTTATGTTAATGCTTTCAGGACTAATTCCTCCACTCAGACCATAGGAGGTGAAAATAATATAACTGAGTTGGCAAATTACTCAGTGACTAATGGTGTTGACACAATTAAAAATTTATATTACATAAGCTCAAACGGTGGAGTAAATTTAAGAAGATCAGTAGCGCCTGATGAAAATATACTTGACTCCACATTTTATGCAGATCCTGAGAAAGGAAGGATTAAATTAATAATAAATAAAGATCCTTTTACAGATGAACCTCTTGTGAAAGGTAAAGAGTATTATTTTGGGATTACTCAATATTCCTTGAATCATAATGCTATAGTAAATAAAGCGACCGGTGTTTATGGAGGAAGCGGCGATTATATGGAAAACAGCGCCTATGAAGAGTTTAATCTTCTCCAACCACTTCAAGAAATATACGCCGGGCAGACGCAGATTATTACCGTAGTTTTTGGTGAAGATTTGTATCATCCCGGTTTAACTCAATTGGATGGAACAAAAATATCTGGATATTCAAGTGGCGATGTAAAATATCTGGTTGCAGATGAAACTGCACTGAAAGGTCACGAATATTCTGTCGAGTTTTTTAAGGACCTGGCAGCACCCCCAACAACATCATACATGCCTTTCTGGAGACTGAAGGATAATACTATTAATAAAGTCCTGATTGATTCTTCAAAGACTTATGATTTTAACTTAATAAATTATGGTGGTACTCCAATAGACGGATTTTTATTAAAAGTAAAGCCAGTAACTACTGCATTTAATAATGCCGATGATGAGTCTCAAGAATTACATTATGATCCAGTAGATAACAGGTGGTATGATCTTTTTTCAACTGCACAAGGAACTGGTATATATTATGTGGGTCTGGATATTCCTCAAAGCAGCCCTATTACTCCTTTCCCGGGTACTGCCCGTTCAACTATAATAAGAGCTGATAGATTGCGTACTATAGAGATCAGATTTGGAGATCAAGGGAAAGCATATCGATATTTGAATGGTTATCTTGGTTCTAACTTGATTCAGCCAAATAGTTATAGATATGCTTCAGCAATAACTGAAACTGATACGGTTGGAAAAGGAGTTGTTGGTAAATTAGGAGAGGGATTTGTTGATGTTCCATTTACTGCTTGGGATGTAGATAAAAAATATGGGGATGTCCCAAGACAATTAGCAGTTGGTTTTATTGAAAGAAGAAAATCAGGAAACACAATTTATTTCGGTAATCCTGATGGTAATTGGGACCCGGGCGATTCACTGCTTTTATCAAGAGAAGTAATTATAATATTCGATGCTCCTTATGATCCAACAGGTAATCAGATTGAATATACTGGCGGTATGTTTACTACACAATCAGGTACAGTAACTGAATGGGCTGATCCTATTAGAGGATTTACGATTCCATCAGATGCATCAGGAATTACCAATGAGCAAAGAAGAATTGCTGCATCTCCCTGGTTTAATGCTATGTATGTAGTAGGTTTACAGCGTAAGAATAGTGGTTTATTTTATACCCCCGGGGATAAATTCACAGTACCAATGGTAAGATATCCATATACAGATGCAGATGTATTTACATTTACGACACGTGAAAGTGGTAAGTTGACTGATCAGGAGAAGCGGGATATTTTTAACAAGGTAAATGTTTATCCAAATCCTCTTTATGGGTTTAACCCGGCAACAAGTTATAATAATTCACCAGCTGATGAACCTTTTGTAACATTCTCTAATTTACCTGAACAAGTTACAATTAAAATTTATTCATTGTCGGGCACTTTACTGAGAACTTTAAACACTCAGGATAAATCAAGCCCTACTTCTCCTTTTATTAGATGGAATTTGCAAAATGAAAGCGGTTTGCGTGTTGCTTCTGGGCTATATATAGCTCTGATTTCAGCCCCTGATTACGGGGAGAAAGTCTTGAAATTTTCTATAATTATGCCACAAAAGCAATTGCAGAGGTACTAAGAAGTTTTAACAGGTAGGATCTCATAAAATCCTACCTTTAACAATAATTTAATTACGCGGAGTTTGAAAATGAAAAAAATTTTTCTATTACTGATAACAGCTGGATTTGCAACATTACTTTATGCAGGAGATGTTGCCAGAAAGGGTACTAATGGTGCAGAAGAACTTCTTATTCCGGTAGGTGCCCGTAGTATTGCGACCAGCGGGGCATTTGTTGCTAATGTGATGGGATTGGAATCTATATATTATAATCCTGCTGGTTTAGACATTTCTCAAAGAACTGAGGCAATGTTTAGTTATATGAACTACATAGCAGATATTAATATTTCTTATCTAGCTATTGGTACAAGTTTAGGTGATTTTGGCTCAATAGCTCTTAGCATTAAATCTTTGGATGTAGGAAATATTCCAGTTACTACTAATGAACTTCCAGATGGCACCGGAAGTACCTATTCTCCAGGTTTTGTTACTGTTGGGCTAACTTATTCTAAAGTTCTTACAGACAGAGTAAGTATAGGAACTAATGTTAAGTTGCTTTCTGAAACAATAGGAAATACATCTGCTACTGGATTTGCGATTGATGCTGGTGTTCAATATAAATTTACTGAGCAGATATCTCTTGGAGCCACAGTTAAAAATATTGGAAGCAATATGGTTTTTAGTGGACAAGATTTACGCCAAAGGTCTGATATCAAAGGTTCACAACCGGGTTCACCAACAGGTATGTTTGAGGTTGTAGCAGAGTCATTCCAAATACCAAGCTATTTTGAACTTAGTTTGGCATATGGACTTAATCTCAATGAAGAAAATGATTTGATGTTTGCAGGCGCTTTTACAGCAAATAATTCGTTAGAAAACAAACTTCACTTTGGATTAGAATATGGCTATATGAATACCTTTTTCCTTAGAGGCGGTTATCAGTTATTTACAGAAAATACTAAGGAATCAATCTACGGCTTTACAGCCGGTGCCGGTGTAAATTATGATTTTTCTGATATTGGAGTTTCATTTGATTATGCTTACAGGGATGTTAAGGAGTTTCCAACTTCTAATCATATTTTCACTGTAAAATTATCTTTCCAATAACAGAAACATAATGTAAATTTAAAGCGTCTATTAGTTACAATAGACGCTTTTTTGTTTAATATGGAAAATAACCGAATGAAGAAAATTTTTATCACCTTTATAATCTTTACATTTACTGGTTTATCTCAATCAAACTTTGATTTTGAATTTGACTATGCTCAATTCGGATATGACTCCAGTTCTAATTTTTTAGAGTTGTATTATTCGTTTAATCAGGCATCATTAAAAGTAACCACTGAAAACGCACACACAAATCTTCAGGGATTATTAAAGATTTTTATAAAGAACTCAGAGACAGAAGATACAGTAGTTTTCAATCAATGGAAGGTTCAGCACGAAATTGATACCAGTCTTGAATCTAATCAGATGCTTGTTGGTACATTGGGTTTTATTATCCCTAAAGGTAATTACCATTGCCAAATAACCGGAAGTGATTTAACTGATATTTCTAAATCGCGAGTTATTAATGAAGAGATAAAGATTATACCTTTTTTGTACCACAATTTAAATGTCAGTGATATTCAGCTTGCATCGAAAATGATTCAGGGGAGTGAAAATAAAAACTCTATATTTTATAAGAATTCCTATGAAGTTATCCCAATTCCAAACTTAGTCTTTGGCAAATTACAGCCTGTATTATTCTTTTATATTGAAATTTACAACCTCCAGTCTGAATTGTTAAAAAGTTCGCAAATTAAAATGAGCCAGATGTTATATAACAGCCGCGGAAAGCTTGTTAAAGAAAAACATAAATACTTTTTAAGAAATTCTGACAGCCGGGTTGAAGTTGGTTCACAGATTTTAACAACATACCCCACAGATGCTTATACTCTGGTTATTTCATTGATAGATAGTGCAGCAAATATCGGAGTATCAACCGCCAAAAAGTTTTTTGTATATAATCCTGATATAGCGGTTGAAGACTCATTTGAAATTTCGACCACTTCTGTTTTGAGCTCAGCGTTTGGTTCTATGTCTGAAGAAGAGCTTGATGATCTGTTTGATAAATCCAGATATATTGCAAGCAAAAATGATATGGAAAAATATGTTAAGTTAAATACGATTGACGGTAAAAGAGAGTTTATGTATGAATTTTGGAAAGCAAAAGATGAAAACTCATCTCTGCCGGAAAATGAATATTTCAGACAGTATTTACAACGTGTTGCTCTTAGTAACGAAAGGTTTACTTCGATGGGCAAGCCCGGATGGAAAACCGATAGAGGAAGAATTTATTTGCTTTATGGTGAACCGACTGAAATTGAGAGGTATCCTAATCAGTTAGAAACGAGACCTTACGAAATCTGGCAATACACTGAAATTGAAGGCGGTATTTATTTTGTCTTCGGTGATCTGACAGGTTTTTCTGATTATACTTTGATTAACTCTACTAAGCGTGGAGAGTTAAGAGATGATAACTGGTTAAGGCGGATTACAATCAGATAAAATAATTTTAACTTTCTCTGATTTTTCTATGGGGTTTGTATTAGATATTCTCATCAGCATATCTTCTCTTTTATTATTTTTACGTTGGTAAGAAAATTAAATATTGAAAAATAGAATTGAGTACATATTATTTTTAGCTTTAAGCTATCTATGCCGTTTAATTGGATTAAAGATGTCGCATAAAACTGCAAAGATTCTTGCTTACCTGTTTTTTTATTTTATTCCAATCCGAAAAGATGTTGTAATTGATAATCTTACTAAGGCTTTTCCTGACAAATCAGAAAAGGAAATTAGAACAATAGCTTTTAATACTTTTCATAGTTTTTTAATTACATTGGTTGAGATTTTATACTTACCCTGGACAACTGAAGAACAATTAAATGATATAGTTAAGTTTTTTAATCTGGATATTTTTGAAAAGAGGTATTTGGAAAATAACGGACTGATTGTTCTGTCGGCGCATTTTGGTAACTGGGAATATTGCGCAATAGCAGGAGGTTTAATAACACAAAGAAAATTTTCTGTAATTGTAAAACCTCAGCGTAATCCGCTTGTTAATGATTGGCTGAATAAAGTAAGAACAAAATGGAATAATGAAGTTGTTACACTTGGAGTTTCTATAAGAAATGTGTTTGCAGTACTGATGAAAAAAGAAATTGTTGCAATGGTAGCTGATCAAAGAGGTCCTGAGGAAAGTATTAAACTTGATTTTTTTGGAAGAAAGACTTCGGTTTATACTGGACCAGCAGTTCTTTCATTAAAAATGAATACTCCTTTGATTATCGGAATTGCGGTTAGACAACCCGATTTTAGATATAAAATAGTTCTTGAAGAAATCAGCAGAGATAATTTACCAGAAAACTATGAAGAGAAAATCATAGAACTTTCTAAGCGGATGATCGAATATCTTGAAAGCTATATTAGAAAATATCCTGAACAATGGTTTTGGATGCACAGACGCTGGAAACATTAAATGACTAATAAAGAAAAAATATTATTTATTCAAACAGCATTCCCCGGTGATGCGATTCTGACATTACCTGCATTGCAGATGCTTAAGCAGGCTAATCCTGATTCTTTGATAGATGTGCTATGCATTCCCGGGACAAAAGAAATTTTTGAATCATCTGAATCAGTTGATAATGTAATTGTATTAGATAAAAAAGGAATACATAAATCAATACTTAAAACATATAAATTCTCAGGTGAATTGTCTAAAAACAATTATAGTAAGGTTTACTCAGCACACAGATCTTTTAGAACTGCTTTGATAGTGTTGAATTTACAGGTTGAGGAGTCGTTTGGATTCGATAATTCATCTTTGATGCATGTTTACAAAAACATTGTACCGTATCATTTCAATAAACATGAAGTTCAAAGGAATCTTGATCTTATAGGATTTGAATATGATAACCTGAACTGGAAAATAAAACCAATAGTTAATACAACTATTGAGATGAAGAGTAAGGTAAAGGAATTTATTTTAAGTAATGAGCTTAACAAAGGTTTTATTGCGGTTGCACCGGCAAGTATATGGAATACAAAAATGTATCCCGCTGAATCATATATTAAAATAATTGATCATTTAATTGATAAAGAAAACAAAGTCGTGCTTATCGGTAGTAAAGATGAATATGAATACCTTCAAACGATTTCTGAACAATGCAGCAAAAATGTAGTGAATGCAGCCGGAAAATTTTCAATTGTCGGGAGTATTGAATTAATAAAAAATGCTGAACTGCTAATTTGCAATGACAGCGCCCCAACTCATATGGGTATGGCAGCGGGAGTAAAAACATTAACAATTTATTGTTCAACAATTCCGGGATTCGGGTTTTATCCATATTCTGAAAATTCTGATTATCTTAGTTATGACGATTTAAAATGTAAACCGTGTGGAATACACGGGTATAAAGAGTGCCCGATTAATACTTTTGATTGCGGAAATAAATTAAAACCAGATTTGATTATTAAGAAAATTGAGGAGATGTTGGTTGGAAAACATTAAGGTA
The DNA here is from genome assembly GCA_013285425.1 of Ignavibacteriota bacterium. Taxonomy (GTDB): domain Bacteria; phylum Bacteroidota; class Ignavibacteria; order Ignavibacteriales; family Ignavibacteriaceae; genus IGN3. The sequence goes on along the minus strand of CP053447.1, from coordinate 2,069,211 downwards.
CCGTCGCTAATTAAAGTTGACGAAAATTTAGAATCAGCCGTTTCATTTGCCAGTGAACTTTTTTTAAGTGGATCGATATTTATTTATCCAACAGATACGATATATGGTTTTGGCGGAAATCCGTTTAATGAAGAAACAATTGCAAGAATAAGTAAGGTAAAAGGTAAAAAGAATTGGCGCAGGTACATTTTTTTAATTTCAGATATAGAGATACTTAAAAATTATGCTGAAATAAGTTCTGAGCGTTATCTTGATTTTCTATTATCAATTTGGCCGAATCCGGTTTCTGTTATACTTAAATTCAACCGGAAATATCAGGAAATATTTAAATCTGAAACCGGTGCTTTTAGAATTCCAAATAACAGATTCTGCAGTAAGCTGCTATCAGAATTGAAAATGCCTTTGATATCTACCAGTGTAAACAGAACTGGTGCCGAACCAATGACAGACCCGACAATGATTATTCAGGAATTTGCAAATGAAGTGGATGCGATATTTTATTCTGATAATAAATCATTCTTTGAAGCCTCAACATTGATTGATCTTACAGCCGATGACCCCAAATTGGTTAGAGAAGGAAGAATAAAATTTGTAGATTTAATTAAAAGATTAAGTTAATTGATTTTTGAATTATGAAATCTCTGAAAAAAATAAAAAAGTTTTCATTGCTTATAGTTCCTGAGGAAACTTCTAATGCACCTAAATCATTTAAGATTAGTTCATCAAAACTTATTGCATCAGTTGTTATTTATACTTTTGTTGTATTCTTACTTGGATTTTATGTTATCAGCTACACACCATTAAACGAAATACTTTTACCTTACTCTTTAAGATTAACGGATTCAGATAAAAAAAAGGTTGATATCTTAAATAATAAAGTCAATTTGTTGGCAAAAGAAGTTGAAGCACTAAAATCAGTTAACAGCAGATTAAAATTTGCAATAATGCTTGGTGATACTTCTTTATTTAAAGATGATATCAGACAAAAAGATACTGTAAAGACAATCCCTAAACAGGGTGATTTGTTTGCAGTTGTTTCTAAGATAATTTCTGATTTATTCTACAGGCAGGAAAAAGATATTTATTTTATAAAACCTGTTACAGGATTTGTCTCAAACAAATTTAATCCGGAAGCAGGGCATTACGGTTATGATTTTGCATTAAAAGAGAATACCCCTGTTTATGCTTCATCAGGTGGTTATATTGTTTTTGCTGATTATTCACCAATGTATGGCTATACAATAATTATCAATCACCCTGAAAATTACGTTACTAAATATATGCATTGTGCTATGCTGGTAAAAAAGGAGGGAGAGATTGTTAAACAGGGGGAATTAATTGCATTAAGCGGAAACTCAGGTATCCAATCTTCAGGACCGCACCTGCATTTTGAAATTTGGAAGGATGGTAAAGCAATTGACCCAGAAAAAGTTTTAATTAATTTTTAGGAGTAATATTTGAAAACTAAATCAATCGGGAGTTCTATGGAAGAAGTAACAATTATTAGCAGTGGAGTTGTTATCGATGGTAAAGTTACCAGTAATGGAAATGTGAGGGTAGATGGATCTGTTAAAGGTGACATCACTGCTCAAGGTAACCTGACTGTTGGTGAGCACGGAACTATTACTGGACAATTAACTGGTGAAACTGTATCAATTGGTGGAAAAGTTGAAGGCACAGTAAATGCTAAAGAAAAATTGGTTCTTGAAGCAAAGGCAGTTCTCAAAGGTGATTTAATTACTAAGATACTTGTTGTTGAGGCTGGGGCTGTTTTTGAAGGCAGAAGTTCTATGGGTTCCAACTCAAGTTTTAAACCTGTTAATAAAGGAGATTAGAAAATGCAAAAACCGGATGAAAATTCCGGCTTTGCAAAATCCATTCGGGAAGCCGGACCTTATCTAGGGCTCGGCTTACAACTTGCCGTAACAATAGTAGCGATGGTTTTTTTAGGCAGTTGGCTTGATGGTAAATTTGATACAGGATATCTGTTTACATTACTCGGTGGAATACTTGGAATATCCTTTGGCATCTACAATCTGATAAAAACAGTAAATGATTTAGAAAAAAGACGTAATGATGCTCAAAAAAAATAGAATTCTGGTCTTATTGATAGGCTTACCGCTTGTTTCATTTATATCGATAGTAATTCTTTATTTCTTAAATTATTTAAACCACCAACTGTTTTGGAGCATTTTGTGGGGTTTTTCAATTTCTACTCTAAATTTATTATTGGGGCTGCTAAATATTAAATTTGGATTGGATAAAAGCGACAAAATTTTTTTAGTTGTCGTTTTTGGCGGTTTGGTTTTCAGGTTATTTTTAATGTTAGGGCTTATCATAATAGCTCTCAAAATCTTGTTTGTTAGCCTCAATTCTTTTATCTTTACAACCTTTATTTACTATTTCTACTATCTGATGGTAGAAATTTTTGTATTAACACTTAATAAGAATATTATAATCAAAACCAGGCAATGATAGACTCAACAACTGCAGTAATACCAGTTGATAGCGTAAAGACTGTTCACTCAGAATCCGGTAGTGATTGGATTCTGCATCACGTTATGGATGGAAATTATCTTGATTTTTCACCATTAGGTAAAGTATATCTGCCTCATTTGCAATTATTTGGTTTAGATATTTCTGTTACCCGGCATGTTGTTTTTATGTGGTTAGGTGCAATTCTTTTATTTATTGTTATGACAAGAATTGCCAAAGCTTATAAATCTTCTGTTATTCCAAAAGGATTTACCAACTTTTGGGAGGTATTCATTCTTTTTGTTAGAGATGAAATTGCAAGACCAACAATCGGTAAGGGTTTTGAAAAATTCCTGCCTTATTTATTAACAGTTTTCTTTTTTATTTTATTTGGAAATTTCTTAGGACTTATTCCATTTTCTGCTACATTTACAAGTAATATTTCTGTAACTGCTACAATGGCAATTTTTACATTTCTTGTATTTGTATTTGGCGGAGTAAGAAGTAACGGTGTGTTTGGCTATTTTAAGGGATTAATACCACACGGAGTTCCGATTTTCCTTTTACCCATTATGGCAGTTGTTGAGTTGTTAGGATTATTTACAAAGCCATTTGCATTAGCTATTCGTCTTTTTGCAAATATGACTGCAGGACATATTGTTATTTATGCTTTAATAAGTTTAATATTTGTAATGCAAAGTATTGGCTGGGCTGGACTTGCAATTCCATTGGCTTTATTTATTTACATGCTTGAAATTTTAGTTGCCTTAATACAGGCTTATATTTTTACAATGCTATCTTCCTTATTTATAGGGATGGCAGTTCATCAGGATCATTAAACATTAACTATAATCAAAAAATATAATTAAGGAGAATATAAATGGACTTTGCATATTTGGCTGCCGGATTTGGTGCTGCTATTACAATACTTGGCGGTGCATTTGGTATTGGTAAACTTGCTGCTGCAGCTATGGATGCGAGCGGAAGACAACCGGAAGCTGCCGGTGCAATCAGAACATCTATGATCATTGCTGCTGCTTTGATTGAAGGTATTTCTTTATTTGCATTAGTTATCTGCTTTATCTTAGCTGGTAAATAATAATTAAATGGAGTGATTTTTCACTCCAGTTATTTTAATCAAATATTAAATATAAATATGATTGCAAATATATTATTTGCTGTTGTTGCTTTAATTGTATCTGAAGGTGAAAGTGCTGAAGGCGGATTGCTTTCTGTTAATGGCGGATTGGCTTTCTGGACAGTGGTTACTTTTCTACTTCTTGTTTTACTGCTTTCCAAGTTTGCCTGGAAGCCTATTCTTTCTGTTTTAAAGCAGAGAGAAGATGCTATCAAAGATTCATTAGAGCAGGCAGATAAAGCTAAAGAAGAAGCCAAAAAAATTCTTGCTGAAAATCAGAATAATCTGGCAAAGGCAGAAGAAGAATCAAAAAAGATTATCGAACAGAGCAGACAATTTGCTGAAAATTTGAAAGAACAGATACTGAAGGAAAGTAAAGAACAGGCTCAAAAACTTATTGCTGATGCTGCTGAAGAAATTGAAAGAAAGAAAAATACTGCATTTGATGAATTGAAAAATCAAATTGCAGATATTTCTATTAAAGCTGCGGAAAAGATATTGAAAGAGAATCTTGATGCAGAAAAAAATAAAAAATTAGTTGATAAATACATTAGCGATATATCTAAGAACTAAAAATGGCTTCATCTAAAGTTGCAATAAGATATTCTAAATCCTTTCTTGATACTTCAATCGAAAAAAATATTCTCGATAAAGTTGCTAAGGATTTTGAGTTTGTTGCCAATACCTTTGACAGCAGCGCTGATTTATTAAGAGCAGTTAAAAGTCCTGTTATAAAAAGTGAAACCAAAATGAATATTCTTACTGAAGTTTTTGGCAGCAAGATTAGCAAGGACTCATTAGATTTTATTTCTTTTGTAATTGCTAAAGGTAGAGATGAAATATTAGTTGATATTCTGAGAGTTTTTGAATCATTAAAAGATAAGCATATTGGCGTAGTAAAAGTTGATGTTACTACTGCGTTTGATTTTTCAGATGATCAAAAGCAGCAGTTGCAGAAAAAGTTTGAATCTTTTTTAAAGGTAAAAGCCAGATTAACTTTTAAGGTTGATAAGGATATTATTGGCGGATTTGTTGCCAAGGTTGGTGATACAGTTTATAATGCATCAATAGTCCATCAACTTGGATTGCTTAAAAAAGAGTTTTTACAAGGCAGTGCTACATTAAATTAAACTAAGGAATTTTATAAAGGAAATTGCAAATGGCAGAAGTTAGACCTGATGAAGTATCCGCAATATTAAGAAAACAACTTTCCGGATTTGAGAGCGAAGTTGATATTTATGATGTTGGAACCGTTTTACAGGTTGGTGATGGAATTGCCCGTGTCTATGGACTTTCGCAAGTTATGGCAAGTGAATTGGTTGAGTTTCCAAATGATGTTTTCGGGATGGTACTAAATCTTGAAGAAGACAGCGTTGGCTGTGTGTTGTTTGGTGATACAACTCTTGTTAAAGAAGGCGATACCGTAAAGAGAACAAAAAGAGTTGCTTCAATGCCTGTTGGTGATGAAATGCTTGGACGGGTTATTACTCCGCTTGGTATTCCAATAGATGGTAAAGGAGCAATCAATACTTCAAAGTTTTTACCAATTGAAAGAAAAGCATTAGGTGTTATACAAAGGCAGCCGGTTAAAGAGCCATTACAAACCGGTATTGCTGCGGTTGATTCTATGATTCCTATTGGAAGGGGACAAAGAGAATTAATCATCGGTGATAGACAAACAGGTAAAACTGCGGTTGCTATTGATGCAATCATTAATCAGAAATATACTCATACTGAAGAAGCAAAATCACTTGGCATTGAGCCTGTTTATTGCGTATATGTTGCAGTCGGACAAAAGGAATCAACAGTTGCACAAGTTGTTGCTAAGTTAGAAGAAAACGGTGCAATGGCTTACACAACGGTTATTTCTGCTGCCGCTTCAGAACCTGCTCCTTTACAGTTTATTGCACCTTATTCAGGCGCAACGTTAGGCGAGTATTTCAGAGATAATGGCAAACACTCACTTTGTATTTATGATGATTTGTCAAAACAGGCACAAGCATACAGAGAGCTTTCATTATTATTGAGAAGACCACCTGGACGTGAAGCATATCCGGGTGATGTTTTCTATCTGCACTCAAGATTACTTGAGAGAGCTTCTAAGTTAAGTAATGAAGAAGGCGGCGGAAGCTTAACTGCATTACCTATTATTGAAACTCAGCAAGGTGACGTATCAGCTTATATTCCTACCAATGTAATTTCTATTACTGATGGTCAGATTTATTTGGAGTCGAATTTATTTAATGCTGGTATCAGACCTGCGATAAATGTTGGTATTTCCGTTTCACGTGTTGGAGGTAATGCTCAAATAAAGGCAATGAAAAAAGTTGCAGGAAGTTTGAAATTAGACCTTGCACAGTACAGAGAGTTAGAAGCTTTTGCAAAATTTGGTTCTGACCTTGATAAAGCAACACAGAAAACATTGGCTAAAGGTGCTAGGCTGGTTGAATTGCTTAAACAGGGACAATACTCTCCCGTGCCGGTAGAAAAACAAGTAGTCGCAATATATTTCGGTACAAAAGGGTTTATGGATGATGTCGCTGTTAAAGATGTTAAAAGATTTGAAAAAGAAGTTCTGGAATTTATTGATGTAAAGTATAAATCAATTTTTGAATCTATAAAAAAAGATAAAGACATCAGTAAAGAGACCGATGAATTGTTGCAGAAAGCCGGAAAGGAATTTCTTTCTGTTTTCAAATAGAATTAGTAAAGATAAATGGCAACCTTAAGAGATATAAAACTTAGAATAAAGGGTGTTAAAAGCACTCAGCAGATTACAAAAGCAATGAAGATGGTTGCTGCTGCAAAATTACGCCGTGCAACTGAATCTATATTAAATGCTCGTCCCTACTCTAAGAAAATATCAACACTGCTTTCACATTTAGTTACTGAAGAAGACAGAGGATTAAATCCGTTATTTTATCAAAGAGAAGTTAGTAATGTTGCTATTGTAGTTGTTACCGCCGACCGCGGGCTTTGCGGGGCATTTAATACCAACATAATTAAAGAAGCTGCCAGATATATTGAAGAAGAAGTTAAAAGCCCAAATGAAAATTATTTGCTTTATTGTCTTGGTAAAAAAGGTTCTGATTATTTCAGTAAAAGAAATTATAATATCGGTAAAACATTTCCCGGAATCTTCTCACAACTTAATTATGCTGTTGCTCAAAATTTAGTTAATGAACTGATTGAAAAGTATTTGGATGGCACAATAGACAGAGTAATACTGATCTTTAATGAATTTAAATCAATAATTCAGCAGAAAATTGTTGTTGAACAGTTTCTGCCGATTGTTCCGCCTGAAAAAGATAATTCAGGTAATTATGAAACTGCAAATTATATATTAGAACCTGACCAAAAATCAATTTTCAATTATTTAGTACCTAAACATCTTAAAGCTCAGATGTGGAGAGTGTTGTTGGAATCAAATGCTTCTGAATTCGCGGCAAGAATGACAGCAATGGATAATGCAACTACCAATGCTAAAGAATTAATCAGAACTTTAAGTCTTACATATAATAGTAAACGTCAGGCTGCAATCACAACAGAGATTCTTGAAATTGTATCCGGTGCCAATGCCCTGAAAGAGAACTAATTTATTTTTACCTTGAATCGTTGAAGTTATGTTTGAAGAATTGTCTTTAAAATTAGAATCCGCATTAAAAAAAGTTACCGGACAAGGTAAGCTAACCGAAGCTAATATATCCGATACCTTGCGTGAAATCAGAAGAATTCTTCTTGATGCAGATGTTAATTATAAAGTAGCGAAAGAATTTATAGATAATGTTAAAGTAAAAGCCCTCGGAAAGGAAGTACTCGCTTCTATTTCACCGGGGCAGCTTATTACTAAAATTATTTATGATGAGCTTACGGAATTACTTGGCGGTGGAAATAAGGAGTTACAATTAAATCCGACCGGAATAACTACCCTGATGGTTGTGGGTCTTCAAGGTTCCGGTAAAACCACTTTTTGTGGAAAGCTTGCTAAAAGATTAAGTGAACATAAGAGAAAAGTTCTTTTGGTTGCTGCCGATATTTATAGACCAGCAGCAATAGAACAATTAAAACTTTTAGGTAAACAGATAGGTGTTGAAGTTTTTTCACTTGAAGAAAAAGACGCAAAAAAAGTTGCTGTTGATTCGATTAATTATGCAAAGGAAAAAAACTTAAATACTGTTATTATTGATACTGCCGGCAGATTACATGTTGATGAGCAAATGATGCTCGAAGTATCTGATATAAAAAATCTTGTTAATCCGACTGAAACTTTATTTGTTGTGGATTCAATGGCGGGGCAAGATGCTGTAAATTCAGCTAAAGCTTTTAATGAAACTGTAAATTTTGATGGAATTGTCCTTACAAAACTTGATGGAGATTCGCGAGGCGGTGCTGCTTTATCTATAAGATCAGTAGTCGGTAAGCCTATTAAGTATATAAGTAACGGAGAAAAATTAGACAATCTTGAAGTATTTTTCCCGGATAGATTAGCATCCCGAATATTGGGAAAAGGGGATGTGGTTTCTCTGGTTGAAAAAGCTCAGGCTTCGTTTGATGAATTTGAAGCAGAGAAACTTGAAGAGAAACTTCGTAAAAATAAATTTGATTTTGATGATTTTCTTAAGCAAATTAAAGTCCTCAAGAAAATGGGTTCTTTGTCTTCGCTTATCGGTATGATTCCCGGGGTTGGATCGAAGATAAAAAACACTCAAATAGATGATAAAGCTTTGATTAAAGTTGAGGCAATTATTAACTCGATGACAAAGGAAGAAAGAACCACTCCTAAGGTTTTGAATGGCAATAGACGTAAAAGAATTGCCAGAGGAAGCGGGACATCAATACAAGATGTAAACCGATTAATAAAGCAATTTAGTGAGATGCAAAGAATGATGAGTACTTTAAGTAAAAAGGGTATCCCCAGTTCGATGCGTAATTTTAAATTTAATTGATAACAGATATATAATATTCGGAGGTTACTAATTTGGCTGTTAAGTTAAGATTAAGAAGAATGGGAAAGAAAAAACAACCCATTTATAAAATTGTTGCTGCAGATGCACGTTCACCAAGAGACGGCAAATTTCTTGAAGCTGTTGGGATTTATAATCCGCTTACAAATCCACACACAGTAAATGTAAAGGAAGATAGAGTAAACTATTGGTTAAATGTTGGAGCTCAGCCTACAGATACTGTTAAAAGTCTGCTCAGTCAAAAGGGAATAATTCTTAAAAGAGATATTGCCAGAAGAAAATTGTCTGAAGAAAAAGCTCAGACTGAAATTGAGAACTGGCAGAAGCTTAAAGAAGCATCAGCACAAAAGAAAACAGTTAAGAAAAAGAAAAAAGCAGAAAATCAGGAAGCTAAAACTGAAGAGCAGCCTGCAAGCTGATTATTATTTTAGACTGAATAAAAGTACAGCAGAAGTTATGGGTGTCACTTCTGAATTAAAATCAATATTTTTTATTGAGGCTGTATAACAACTTATTCACTAGGTTCATTATAGGAGGCTTCTATTATGAAAGAGTTCGTTGAATATATTGCAAAACAACTTGTTGATAGCCCTGATGGTGTTATCGTAGAGGAGAAACTGGCTGAAGAAAAAAAAATTGTTCTTTCTCTTAAAGTCCATGCAGATGATATCGGTAAGGTGATAGGAAAACAGGGGAAAACTGCACAAGCAATGAGAACCCTTTTAACAGCGGTTGCAGCTAAAGAAGGAAAAAGAGCAATATTAGAGATTGAAGATTAATCATTCAGCTGCGATTTGAATGAGTATATTTTAATTGCTGAGATAACTTCAGCCGGTAAAGACGGCTATGTAAAAATTCAGGCAAAAGCCGGATTTGATAAATTGTTTAATAAAATTTCAGAGGTGTATTTAGATTTCTGGAATCAGAAAAAGCTTTTTGAAATTGAAGATGTTTCTGCTGGAAAAATATCACTTTATGTTAAGTTCAAAAGATTTGAAGATCAAAGAGATATTTCACTTTTAATTGGCAGAAATATTTTTCTACTGTCCGAACAACTGGAAGAACTTAATAGGGAAGCTGAGCTTCTGCCGGATATTGTTGGCTATAAAGTTTATCAGAAAGGACTTTTGTCAGGAAGTGTAGTTGATGTTTTTCAGGCACCTGCAAACGATGTAATTGTATTTATAGATAATAACGGTAAAGAAATTCTTTTACCGTATGTTCTTTCAATATTTGAAAAAATTGATTTAGAAAATAAAATTTTGATCCTGAATCCTGAATATGGAGTTGGCATTGATGAGGATTGATATTATTTCAGCAGTGCCTGAACTATTACAAAGTCCGTTAAATACAAGTATCATTAAAAGGGCTCAGGATAAAAAGAAGGTTAAACTTTACATTCATAATCTGCGTGATTATGCTTTTAATAAACATAAGCAGATAGATGATAAACCTTTTGGCGGCGGTGCCGGTATGATATTAAAACCCGAGCCGTTTTTTGAATGTATTGATAAGTTGAAATCAGAAGTAAAGTATGATCATATAATTTTTACTACTCCAAAGGGTAAATTATTTGATCAGAAATATGCAAACAGATTATCACTTTCAAAAAATTTACTGATAGTTGCCGGTCACTATAAAGAGATTGATGATAGAGTGCGCGAATATTTTGCAACTGATGAAATATCAATCGGAAATTATGTGCTTACCGGCGGAGAGCTGCCGGCACTTATAATTACTGATGCAATAATCAGATTGATACCTGGTGTTCTTAATGATAGTGAAGCAGCATTAGATGATTCATTTCAGGATGGAGAAATAATCGAAGCACCTTATTATACCAGACCGGCTGAATATCGCGGATTAAAGGTTCCGGAAGTTTTGCTATCAGGTAATGAAAAAGAAATTAAAAAATGGAAACAAGAACAATCCAGAATCTTAACAGAAAAGTGGAGAAATTTTAATAAACGGAGTACGATATGATAGATATAAATAAAATATTACCAGAACAATTAAAGACTGATATACCGGAGTTTAATCCGGGCGATCATATTCGCGTTCAGGTTAGAGTTATCGAAGGAGATAAAGAAAGATTTCAATCTTTTGAAGGCGATGTTATAAGTATTCGCGGCTCGGGATTAAGTAAAACTTTTACTGTCAGAAAAATGTCAGGCGGTATTGGTGTTGAAAGAATATTCCCATTCAACTCACCTAAAATTGCTAAAATAGAAGTGCTTAAACAAGGTGATGTTAGAAGAGCAAAACTTTACTACTTAAGAAATCTCTCAGGTAAAGCAGCAAGGATTAAAAGTAAAAAAGTGTAATTGTAATATTTATCAGCCGCTCTTTAAAAGGCGGCTTTTTTATTTATGAAAACCAGATTACTTCTACCTTCAAATATTTATGCGCGTATGCTTATCTCTGCACTTGAACCAGATAGCGATTATAATATTGAGTTTTATCCTTCTGCATTAATTACGCGAAATATTCTAACTGATAATTCAGCTTTAGGATTGATTCCATCTCTTGATCTTATTACACATAAAGAACTGTTCATATCATCGCAGATTGGTATTTCATTTAATGCTCTGCTTTCGAATGCTTATATTTATTTTAAGAAAGAACAGCAGACAATTCAGGATATTTATTTAGCTGGCGATATCACTTCAAATGAAATTATTCTTTCAAAGATTCTCTTTAAGGAACTTTACAATGTTGATGTAGTCCCCGAAATATTGAAAGAGACTAAATCTGATGATAATAATATATTAATTGCCGGAGATGAAAATTTTGAGAAAGAGTTGTTTATTACCGGATTAAGCTTTTCAGAGGAGATGATTGAATTGCTTGATGCTCCTTATGTTAATTTTTTGATTGCATCAACAAATGAGAATATGATTAAGGAGTTTAATAATAGGTATGCTGATAAGTTGAGAGCATATAATTCTTATAATCCCGGTTTATTGAATAAGTATAATGATTTAGTACAGGAATTTATAAGTGTAAACCTTCAGCACATTGTTTTTGATTTTGAACAACAGGATATTGAAGGAATCAAATTGTTAATACAGCTACCATATCTTCACGGTTTAGTAAAAGATATGGTAGATATAAAATTTATCTGAATTACTTTAAAAGGATCATTTTCCTCGTCTGTGTAAATCCACCTGCTTTTAACTGATAATAATAAACTCCACTTGGTAATGCAGATTTTGTTGTGTAGAGTATAGAATGATTACCAGCTTGGTAATATCCATCAACTATTGTTTCAATTTCCTTTCCCAGTACATTAAAAAGTTTTATTGTCAGCCAGCCTTCTGCTGCTGTCTGCCATCTAATTGTTGTATTAGGATTAAATGGATTAGGGTAGTTTTGACTTAAAGAATAATTGTATAAAACCGTTTCATCAGAGATGTTTGTTGCTGAGTTCCAGCCTGCAAGTCTTGACCAAAGCCACCAAGCTGCATAAGCTTTTAAATTTCCGTTTAACGGTTTACTATGAGCTGCTGAACAATTATACCAATGTACATTTAATGTATGAGAGTTCTGCCATTCTTCAGCCCAGTTTTTATCACGACTCCCATTTCCATCGCTGTCGTAGTCGCAATTATCATTAGCCGCTTTATCCAAAAAATAATTTCCATCAGGATCGTAGGATTCTATATCAGCAAAATCAAAAAGTATTTTATTATTTAAATCACAGTAATTTCTGATTTGATCGTTTCTGGAGTTCAGATTTCCGCTCAAACCTGTTCCATCAAGATGCCCTGTCATATAGACAAATTTTACATTTGGATAATCATTTTCCAAACCTGTCATTAAATTCAAGTAAGTGTTTATATCATTTTCTGTTGCATTACTCACTTGTCCGCACCAGCTCCATATAACAACATTCACATCGCTGTTGGAAGGATTGTTTAAATAATCTCGGGTTGCAGAAGCCCAGGCTGTTCTGTTTGGATTGCCAAGATCCGAAGCACCGCTGAAGGCATAATCATCAATATCTAATGCCCCGTTTGTGCCGCCTTCATTAAATGCATATTGATTTCCTTTCCAATTCTTTAATCCTTCCATTCCTGTTATTAACTGACTTCCATGAGAAGTATGTCCGTAAGCAATATGAAGCTTTGCTTTTGCAGAATCAATCCAGTTAGTTGGAATGATTGAAAGTTTTGCAGAATTGTGATCTGCGATTATTGCATTTTGTGAAAATGAATAACTGATACAAATAACTGATAGTACTATTGTGTAAAAATATTTTTTCATTTTTGCCTCTAATAATTTTATCAGAATTAAGGCAAATCATATACCAGCTGTAATGCTTTTTTTATCAAATTAGATTAAGATATCCTAATTGAATTTGATTGAAAATAAAGATTAAGAAATTGCTGATTATCAAGTATAAAGATTGGTGAAGTATTATTTACTAAGCTTGGGAAATAATTATTTAGTCAATATTGGCGGGGATTAAATTCAAATGTTTAGTAAATAAAAAAGGCGACCCTAAGCCGCCTTTTTTGTCTAATCAAATTTCTACCTGACTAACACTTATCAGATCAGGATTCTCATTCATTTTTTTGATCATATCCGGAGTTGCAGCATCTTTGAGTTTCATTGTACAGCTTGCAGCAATTGCACCATCAAAAATAACATTTTCAATTTCTTCCACATTGATATTTCCGGATTTCAGAAGTTCAAGCACACCTGCCAAAACACCTGGTTTATCAAAATGTTTAACAACAAGCTGATATTTAGCCGGAGATTTTTTAATTCTGTTTACCCAGTTTCTTATTATTCCTGAATGAATAAAATCATTGATGATTTTAACAGTTTCATCCGCAACAGCATCTTGTGCCTGCTCTGTAGAAGCACCGATATGATGAGTGAGATATACATTTTTCAATCCTTGAAGCGGCGTAGTAAAGTCTCCGCCTTTTCCTTCAGGTTCATTATTAAATACATCCAGCCCAAGAAAGATTTTTTCTTCTTTGGCTGCTTCAATTAAAGCATCTTCATCAACAACTCCTGCTCTTGAAGTATTTATAAAGTATGCACCTTTTTTCATTTTATTAATCAGTTCTTTATTTATCAATTTTTTAGTATCCGCAGTTTGTGCAAGATGAACTGAAATAATATCAGCTTTAGAGAAAAGTTCTTCAAGTGTTTGACATTTTTCAACACCTAACAACTCAGCTTTTTCATTTGTAAGCGAACGAGACCAGGCAATTATGTTAATCCCGAAAGATTTTACTCTTTTGATTACTTCAACACCAATTTGACCGGTGCCGACAATACCAAGTGTTTTTCCAAATAGACCATCAGCTTTTGAATATTCTGCTTTATTCCATTTCCCATTTCTGAAATCACTAACATTATCAGCAATTCTTCTATCAACAGCAATTATTAATCCCACTGCAAGCTCTGCAACTGCAATTGAATTCATGCCCGGACAATTAGCAACATAAACACCTTTTTATTTGCTGCAGCAATATTGATGTTATTTACACCTGAGCCGGCACGGATTATCAGATTTAATTTATTTGAGTTGTTGATAGCCTCTTCATTAACCACTGTTGAACGAACGATGATGATATCAACATCTTTACCTGCTTCCGGAAGATCTTTTTCACCAAGTTTTGGATTGTAGATTACATCCAGATCAAGGTCTTTCATTTGCTGAATGTATTTTTCTGGAAATTTGTCTGCAACCAGTACTTTAAGTTTCATTATAGTTTCTCCTTTTATTCTATTTTGTTAACGCTGAGATTACTTTCAGCACTTTTATTGTTTAATTAAATTTCAAGTATTAAATGAGCCATCAAGTTTATATTGAATAATTGTTTTACGGTTTACCAGGAAACGATTCTACAAATTTTATTTTTATATCAGGGAATGACTCAACAATCTTTATTTTAACATCCGGGAATGATTCAACAATTTGCCATTCACCACAATCATCGGGGAATGAACTTACAATTTTTACTTTAAGATCAGGAAATGAATCAACTAACTGTACTTTTATATCCGGAAAAGACTCTACAAATTTAATTTTTCCGTAAAGCGGAAATCCATTGTAAGTACAGGATTCAAAATCAATTTTATTTTTTTCCTGAGAATAAACTGTATTTGCAGAAGCAAAGAAAATTAAAACAAAGAAGAAAAATCTAACCGAAAAGAAAAAATATCCGTCTGCTTTTGAAATAAAATATTCACTCAATATTGTTATTCTTTTCCTCATTTCTTATAACGTGATAAAATGAATAATAAACAGTTATCTTTTAATTATTTAAGCATTGGAATTTTAACATTCCACTTTTTTGCGTTATCAACTGCTTGCTGATAACCTGCATCAGCGTGTCTCATAATTCCCATTCCGGGATCATAAGTCAGAACTCTTTCTAATCTTTCTTCAGCTTCTTTTGTACCATCAGCAACTACTACCATTCCTGCGTGAATAGATTTACCGATTCCGACTCCGCCGCCATGATGAACAGAGACCCAGCTTGCACCTCCGATAGCATTTATTAAAGCATTCAATATTGGCCAATCTGCTATTGCATCACTACCATCAATCATTCCTTCGGTTTCTCTGTTTGGTGATGCAACTGATCCGCAATCAAGATGGTCTCTGCCAATTACAATTGGTGCTTTTATTTTTTCTTCAGCAACAAGTTTATTGAATATTTTTCCCATCTTGGCACGTTCTCCATATCCAAGCCAGCAAATACGAGCAGGCAATCCCTGAAAGTGAACTTTCTTCTGTGCCATATCAATCCAGTTTAATAAAAGTTTGTTATCGGGAAAAGTTTCTCTTATAGCCTGATCGGTTACATAAATATCATTCGGGTCTCCGCTTAATGCTGCCCATCTGAATGGACCTTTACCATCACAGAAAAGCGGACGAATAAATTCTGGTACAAAACCCGGGATACTAAAGGCATTTGTTATTCCGTTTTCTTTTGCTTCACCGCGGATATTGTTTCCATAGTCGAAAGTAATTGAGCCGCGTTTTTGAAATTCTAACATTGCTTCAACATGCTTTACAACAGTTTTACGCGAAAGAGCAATGTATTTTTCAGGATTTGATTTTCTGAGCTGAAGTGCTTCTTCAAAAGACATTCCCATAGGCACATAGCCGTTTAACATATCGTGTGCAGATGTTTGATCGGTAACTACATCAGGGATTATTCCACGTTTTATTATTTCGTGATGAACTTCGCCTGCATTACCGATTAAACCAACAGAAACTGCATCTCCTTTTTCTTTAGCATCAAGAACAATCTTTAATGCTTCATCAAGATTATCTGTTATAACATCGCAATAGCCAGTATCAATTCTTTTTTGAATTCGTGAACGGTCAACATCAACTCCAAGAAAAGCTGCACCGTTAAATGTAGCGGCAAGAGGCTGAGCGCCGCCCATTCCGCCGAGTCCGGCAGTTAAAACAAATTTACCTTTTAATGAACCGTTGAAATATTTATTAGCAGCTTCTGCAAAAGTTTCGTATGTACCTTGAAGAATGCCTTGAGTGCCGATATAAATCCAGCTTCCGGCGGTCATTTGTCCGTACATTGTTAAACCGAGATGTTCAAGTCTTCTGAACTCATCCCAGTTAGCCCAATCGGGCACAAGCATAGAGTTTGAGATAATTACTTTAGGGGCATTTGAATAAGTCTTAAAAATTCCAACCGGCTTACCAGACTGGATTAGTAATGTTTCATCATTCTCCAAATTTTTCAGACTTCTGATTATTGCTTCATAAGCATCCCAATTTCTTGCAGCTTTCCCTTTTCCGCCATATACAATTAATTCAGCAGGATTTTCTGCAACATCAGGATGAAGATTATTCATTAACATTCGCATCGCAGCTTCCTGAATCCAGCCTTTACAGGTTATCTTTGTGCCTGTGGGTGCAATTATGGTTTTTTCTATTGTTGACATTTTTTAATCCTTAAAATGCTTTTCTAATAAATTATCATATTGATTATAAAGAGATTTATAGAGCCATTTTTTAAGAAACCAGCTTTTCTTCATACCCTTTTTCATAAAGTCTGAGTTTTGTTTTAACTGATTTGTCAATCGTGTCTTTTCATCTTTAGTTAACTTTATTACATCTTCATTTTGACTAAGTTTTTCTACAATTGAATTAAATGCCTTTTCTTCAGCGAAGAATTTACTATCACCGGAAACTTGTTTAAGTACCTGTTTACTGAAATTAATTATCAGTTTTTTTTCATTCTTATCAAATTCAAAATTATAGTTAGTGAACAGTTTTTTCATTTTACCTTTTCAGCTTGTTAAATGATAATATTTTTTCTCTTATTTTCTGATAGCCCGGTTTTATCACATTATAAATGTAATACAGTCTTTCCTTGTATGGGATAAATGCAGATTTCATGGAGTTTATTGTTATCTTTTCGAAATCATCAAAGCCTAAACCAAAGTACTCTATTGCAGTTAAAAATTCTTTTGTCATAGTTGTGCTGCTCATTAATCTGTCATCTGTATTAAGAGTAACACGGAATTTTTCTTTATACAATATTCCGAATGGATGGTTTTCTAATTTATCGATTGCACCTGTATGCAGGTTAGAAAGCAAGCATAATTCAAGCGGAATTCTTTTATCCAAAATATATTGAGCAAGTTCACCAAATTTTATTACATTCTTGTTTGAATCGAAAACAATATCTTCGATAAGTCTTGTTGCGTGTCCGATCCTGTGCGCACCGCACCATTGAATTGCCTGCCAGATAGAATCTTTACCAAATGCTTCTCCGGCATGAATAGTAATATTAAAATTTGCCCTTTGAATATATTGGAAAGCTTCAATGTGTTTTTTTGGTGGATATCCGCCTTCTTCGCCAGCAAGATCAAAACCAACCACACCATCATTTCTGAAATTAACAGCGAGTTCGGCAATATCAAGAGTATCTTTCATATTTCTCATTCCGCATAAGATAAGCCCATAACCAACTCCAAAATCTTTTTTCCCTTTTTCCAGACCAGCAAGAACAGCATTAACAGAATCTTCGTAGTATAGTCCTTTTTGTCTGTGGAATACGGGAGCGAATCTTGTTTCAACATATACTACTCCATCATTGTGCATATCTTCGATCATCTCATACGCAGTGCGTTGCAATCCTTCTTTTGTCTGCATAACAGCAGTTGTGTGTTCGAATCCCTGTAAGTATTCTACCAGATTTCCTTTATTTGCCCCGCGATAGAACCACTCAGCAAGCTGTTCCGGATTAGTTGTCGGCAGTTTTGTGTATTTCAGATCTCTGGCAAGTTCAATAATTGTCTGAGGTCTTAATCCACCGTCAAGATGATCGTGCAACAGAACTTTTGGAATTGTTTTGATAATTTCTTCAGTAGTCAAAGTAAACCTTTTTTTTACATCAAAAAATATCCTATTAAGGCTCTAAAATCAATTTAAAACAAAATTTAACACTTAATTTTTAGCTATGTATTTGAAAAATTGTTTGTATCTTTGAACCACAAAACTCGACTTTTTAGGAATTAAATAAGTTTAAGACAAAATTGGAGATGAAATGAAAAACTCAAAATTAATTGTAGCTGCATTTTTAATGTTCAGTATGATATTTGTTGGCTATCAATGCGGGTCAACAGAAATTACAAGTGCCAGATTATATATTCAGCAGAAAAACTGGGATAAAGCTTTAGATGTACTCCAAAAAGAAATCACTAAAAATCCTAAAAGTGATGAAGGCTTTTATCTTATGGGATATGTTTACGGTGAAAAAGGCAATTATGACCAAATGGTTCAGAATTACGATAAATCTTTAGCACTTAGCAAAAATTTTGAAAAGAATATCAGTGATTCCAGAAAATATTTTTGGGCTCAGTCTTTTAATAAAGGCGTAGGGTTATATCAAAGAGGCGTAAAGACCACAAACAACGACAGTGCTCAGATATTTTTTGATAAATCAATTGCTGAGTTTCAATCTGCAATCTTACTTGAACCAGATTCTGGTGATACTTATAAAAATCTTGCATTTGTGCATTTGAGCAAAGGTGATAATGATGCTGCGGTTGATCCTTTAAAGAAATTGATTGAAAAAGAAAAAGCTCTTGATGGTTATAAATATCTTGGTGAAATATATTACGTAAACGGTACTAATTTGAAAAATCAGGGCGAAGAAACAAAGGCAAAAGATGAATTTAATAAGGCGATTTCTGTTTTGGAAGAAGGATTAAAACAATATCCTAACAACTCTGATCTGCTGCTTACATTATCTAATGCTTATATTGGTGCCGATAGAACAAATGAAGCAATTGAACCGTTTAAGAAGGGGGTTGAGTCAGATCCTCAGAATAAATACTATCGTTATAATTATGGTGTGTTATTGTTAGGTATTGAAGATTTTGCTGGTGCTGCAGAACAGTTTAAGAAAGCCGTCGAAATAGATCCTGAATATGATAATGCTATTTATAATCTTGGTGTTACTTATCTTAAATGGGGTACTTATCTTAACAAAAAAGCTGATGAAGAAGGCAAAGTATCAGATGAATATAAAGCTAAATATCAGTTAGCCTTGCCTTATTTGGAGAAAGCTGTTAAAATGAAAGATGCAACTGCTCAAACCTGGGAACTTTTAGGAAGAGTTTACTCAGTACTTGGAATGCAGGATGATGCTGCCAATGCTTTCAAAAAAGCTGATGAAATGAGATAAATAATTATGGATCAGACTAAACAACCACAAGGTCAGCAATTAAATATTGAGCTTGGTGAAAAAGAAGCTGAGGGAATTTATTCCAATTTAGCAATCATCTCGCATTCGCCTGCGGAGTTTATTATTGATTTTACCAGAATTGTACCGGGAATTCCAAAAGCCAAAGTACACAGCAGAATTATCACTACACCTCAGCATGCAAAAATGCTGATGAAAGCTTTGATGGATAACATAGAAAAGTATGAGGCAAAATTTGGTGAAATTAAAATTGATACCGGGCAAAATCCAATATATGGTTTCGTTCCGCCTAAAAGCGGTGAAAAGGTAAATTGAGTTAGCCAATAAAAATTAAAGCCGGTTTTTAACGCCGGCTTTTTTTTTATGAAGATTTATTTTAGATAAAATCAACGATTGATTGTTTATTATTTTCTTGCTCTCCAAAGATTGAGTGCCGCGGCAGCAAGGAAAATAAAATTTGCAAACCATGCTGTAATAATTGGATTCAATGAACCATTTTTCCCAAATGCCTGACTAATCTTCATAAATACTAAATACAGAAATGTAACTAAAATGTTCAATCCGACTTGTGAAGCAACGCCGCCTTTTCTCTTATTAGCAGAAATCGGTAATCCAAACAGAACTACAATAACACTGGTCATAGCAAAAGCAATACGTGAATGATATTCAATTAAAGTTGAGGTAGGATCATTACCGGCTGCTTGTTGTGATTTCTTCAATTCATTAAGCTCAATTAAATTCATCTCTGAAGGTCTTGTTTGTTTTTTTAGTATGTCTGAGGGAGAAAAATTGAGATCAGTAATTTCTTTTCTGGTGAAATACTCAGCTTTTTGCTGTCTTCCCAAAAATTCTCTTTGGGTCCCATTAAAAGCTGTCCAGTTATTATTAAGAGAATCATATTGCAAAGTAACAGCATCAATTCTTGAAGTCATTTGTTTAAGATTATTTGGATTGTAATCCTGAATGCTGACTCTGTTTGCTTTGTTCGAACTGACATCGAAAAAAGAGATACTTACAATTCTTTTTTTAGAATCCTGAAAGAAAATATTACTTCCCGCAAAATATAAATTCTTCTTTAAGTATTCCTGTTCAATACTCAATTTGGTTTTGTTTGCCATTGGAACAACAAAACCACTGAAATAAATTGAAAACAAACTGATAAAAAAAGTAGTAATTAAAAACGGCAGCATAAATCTGAACAGACTTACACCGCTGGCTTTGATGGCTGTAAGTTCACTAAGATTAGCAGCTTTACCAGCAGTAAAAAGCGCTGCAAACAAAACTGCTACAGGTGTCATAAGTCTAATTATCTCAGGTGAAAAAACAATATAATAATGCAGTGCAATCAAAGCAGGTACTTTCTGATCAATAAAGTCATCAAGGTTTTCCATTACATCAATGACAATAAAGATTAAGGTAAATCCCAGTAAACCGAAAGCAATTGTTTGAATAAATTGTTTAACGAGATATTTATCTAGTATTTTCATCCACGTTATAAATATCTTTTTGTCTGAAACGTTTTGGAATTAAGAATTTAAGGAACGTAAAAGTAAGTGTTTTAGTTTCTTTGTTTGTAACAATTATGAGCATAATTCCTGAAACTCCGAGTAATATATTTGCAGCCCACATTCCGATAAATGGTGAAAAGAAACCCCGCTCCGAAAGTTTTTCACCACCGATTAAAAATGCCCAATAGATCAGGAAGAAAAAAAGACTGATTCCGGCAGCAACACCAAAACCACCTTTTCTAACCATTACACCGAGCGGAGCACCAATTAAAACAAAAATAATACAGGCGGCAGGTAATGCATATTTTTTATAAATCTCAACTTCATATTTTTCTATTTCTCTTTGTGTCCATTCCATCCGGCTAAAACTGGAAAGCAGAATATTTTTGTTTGTTCTTACTTTCTCAATAGATCTGTATAAAGTCAGGTCTTTGTTTCTGCCAATGGTACTCTCAATATTGTTTATAACAGATTTTGAAGTATCCATAAAAAAAAGTTTTCTGGAATCTATTAAATAAGAGTTATAATTGCTTGCTAAAATAACTTTTAAGCTATCTGTTATATACTGCATATCCTGAACACTTAATTCTCTTTCTCCTCTGGAAGCAGGTCCTGATTGCTGTAACGAAAACTGATCTCCGTTCATTGTGATCATATGTTTTTCAAATTCCAGTATTCTGTACAAAGTAGTATTCTGAACATCTGATTCATGAATTTCTCCATGATAAAGATCCATTATCAGTTTTGAGAGATCCTTAGAGAAAAATATTTTTCCGCTGTCTGCAGTAACAACATTTATTTTTGCACCGTTTGAGTGATCATATATAGTTATATGATAAAGCCAGTTTGTTGTCTGATTAATTGATCTGACAAGTATTGCATAGTTATCAACTTCCTGAGAGAAAAATCCGGGTTCAAGTGATAGAGTTGGCTTTGTACGTGAGATATCACTCATTAAAATTTTTGCCTGATGATTAGCATCTGGTAATACATCATTATTGAACTGAAAAAGGAGAACTGCCACAACTAAACTTGCAAGCAGCGGTGCAATCATCATTTTATAAAGACTAACACCGGATGATTTCATTATTGTTATTTCGTTATTCTGACTCAAACTTCCAAAAGCCATCAAGGTTGCAACAAGAGAAGCCATCGGAACAACTAACACTACCATCCAGGATAAATTATAAACTATAAGTTTTACAATAACCCAGCTATCTAAACCCTTTCCAACAAGACGATCAGCAAATCTCATAAGAAACTGCAGAAGGAAAATGCATATAAGAGTTACCAGTGAAAAAACAAAAGGTAAAAAATGAGCTTTTAATATGTATCTGTATAAAATCATTAATCAAAGATACTTAAGCAAAAAAAGTTTAACAAGGCAGCAGTTTTCCTGTAATAATTGTTCTCAAATCATTATTTTTTCAGAGTAGTTTTCAATTTTTTGTGGTGCTGTTATATTTATTAAGAACTAATTCGATTCAAATAACTAATTAGAAATAATTTTCAATAAATATGGTGGTACAGATGCCGGGGTGAAGAGTGTTTGTTACGCTGATATCATATTAGCTGAATTGGGTTTAGGAATTGTCAGTAATTTTAATACTGTTCACATATAAATTATTATTATAAATTCTCAGGAAAGAGAGGAGATATTCAAATGAAAGAAGTAATGGATTACATTGAAAATAATCGTGACAGATATGTTGATGAACTTAAAGATTTTCTAAAAATTCCAAGTATCAGTACACTACCTGAAAATAACAACGATATGCAGACCGCAGCCAAATTTGTTGCTGATAAGTTACAGACAGCAGGTTTAAACAAAGTGGAGATATATCAGACAGAAGGGCATCCCCTGGTTTATGGCGAATGGCTTGGCGCTCCAGGAAAACCAACCGTTCTGATTTACGGACATTATGATGTGCAGCCAGTTGATCCTATTGAACTGTGGACCTCGCCTCCATTTGAACCGACAATTGTTGGTGATAATATTTTTGCCAGAGGTGCAACTGATGATAAAGGGCAGGTGTATATGCACATAAAAAGTGTTGAAGCTTTTTTCAAAACTCATGGTAATCCGCCGCTTAATATCAAATTTTTAATTGAAGGTGAAGAAGAAATCGGAAGTACTAATCTTTCTAAATTTCTTAAAGAAAATTCAGATCTCTTAAAATGCGATGCAGTTTTAATTTCTGATACTGCACTTTTTGCACCGGGAGTTCCTACAATTACTTATGGTTTGCGCGGTTTATGTTATATGGAAGTTGAAGTTACTGGTCCTTCAAGAGATTTGCATTCAGGAACTTTTGGAGGCGGAGTTCCAAATCCGATTAATGTTTTAACTAAAATGATTTCACAGCTTATCGATAAAGATGGTAAGATAAAAATTTCTGGTTTTTATGATGATGTACTGAAACTATCAAAACAAGAAAGAGAAAATTTTAAGGCATTAAAATTCTCTGAAAAAAAATGGGGAGCTGCAATCGGATTAAAAAATCTTACGGGTGAAAAGGGATATACAACGCTTGAAAGAATTTGGGCTCGGCCAACATTGGATTGTAATGGAATCTGGGGAGGTTTTACAGGGCAGGGGGCTAAAACTGTGATCCCATCAAAAGCTACAGCGAAAATCAGTATGAGGTTAGTTCCTCATCAGGACCCAAAGAAAATTGCCAAACTCTTTGAAAAGTATATTAAGAAGATAGCACCCAAAGAAGTTAAGATTAAAGTAACATCATTACACGGAGGTTATCCAGTTATTACACCGTTGGAAGATAAAGCTACTATTGCTGGAGCTAAAGCAATGCAGCTTGCTTTTGGTAAAAAAACTGTATTTATGAGAGAAGGCGGATCAATTCCTATTGTTGTGGAATTTGCAAATACACTTAAAGCATCACCTGTTCTAATGGGTTTAGGATTAAATACAGAAAATCTGCATTCACCTAATGAACATTTTAATTTAAACCATTTTCAACTTGGAATAAAAAGTTCAGCGTATTTCTTTAATGAATATGCACAATGATTGTTTTATTATAAGATAATTCTAAAAATAAAATATTCAAGAAGCCCTGAAATCAGTTTTTAATAAGATTTGCAGGGCTTGTTTTTTTTTGAAAAGGGCATAGTTATTGTTACCGCCTTAAGTGATGCTAAAACATATTAAACTATCATCGTTAATTTATCCGATTATTATTCTGATACTTTTACTTTTGTTAGGCTGTGAAAATAAACAAGTTAAACAGGAAAAAGTTAATTATCAGGAACAAGCTGCTTATGATTTAAGCAAGGATGCAGATATCCAACGCTACAATCTTGATGTAATGAAACAAAAAGCAAGGGAGCGATCACCATGCGATACCATAGCTGTTGTTGAATTTATTCTCAACAACTATCCTTCTGGTACCTACCTATTAAATTTTGACAGAACTCTTACTTATAACATCCCAAAACCAGCATTAATTTATTTTACAAACACTGATGGTAATAAATATGTTTTTGCTGCAATAGCAGCTTCAAGACCGGGCGAGAGACTGATTGAACCAAGCAATATTATCGGCTATGAACAAAGCTTTATTGACCTTGATAGTACCGACTTAGGGACACCTTTTTTATATCTTGTTTTATTTGAATGCAGTAATCAAAATCTTGTTAAAATCTGGGAGGCTCCGATTCCTTCACATGGCGGGTTTAATTGTATAAAACTTAAAACCTGGAAAGATAAAAATATCTACTACATTGAAAATAATTTCCATTATGCTCAAGGGATTGGTCATATCAATTATAATTATTTTATCATTAACAATATTAAAAACTATCCTCATTTATTAATGACTTATTCAGGTACGAGCTTCAAACGCACTTTAGCTGACATTAATAATGATAACTATCCTGATTATTATGAACATATCTTTTATAATCTTTCAGACAAGGTTTATTCAAAAGATTCAGTTGGATTTATCTGGAGCGTAAAAGATACTGTTTACATCAACACTCGTAACAAAAAACAAACTCGCCGTTATTAGAATTTTTCTTATCTTTGTAAAGATTTTTTTCAAGTTTCTTAATCCGGTAAATCAAATAGAATTATGGAGTTCGAATGTTCGAAATGGATAGTTTAAATCAAGATATGATTACCTTTTTTTCTTCTTTTGTTTCCGATATTCATACTGTAGATCAAATGGAAACTATTAAAAGCTTTAGTACTGTCGAGAATGAAATCTTTAGTTTAAATAATGGTGTTGGTTTAAAGTATATGAATACCTTAGGGATCATTGAACTTAAAGGGATTGATTCTTTGAACTTTCTGAATAGGATCTCGACAAATTTTATGAGTAATTTGAATAAAGAAGAGATTCGCTCAACTATCTTTACTTCTGATAAAGGTTTAATAATCGGGCTTTCAACAGTGTTAAACTTTGATAACTACCTTTTGCTTGTAACCAGTAAATTCAGTAAACCTAAGGTACTTAGCTGGATAAATAAATACATTATCGGAGATGATGTTAAAGTAAGCGATGCAAGCCATAGATTTAACATTTTTGAAATTATAGGACCACAATCAGAATCTTTTCTTTCTATGTTTGTAGGAGATACTATTAACTCAATCTCTGAAAATTCATTTAAAGTAGTAAATGCAGAAGGTGTTTTGTTCTTTTTAGCCAGATTTACTGATTCAAGAGGATATTCAAAATTTTGGATACTTGCTGAACATGAAAACAGTAAAAAATTAATTAGTTATTTTGTGGAAAATAAAGGACCGTTCGATTTTAATCTTATCGGAGAAGATTCCTATAATATCTATAAGATAGAAAATGGAATTCCATCTGAACCGAATGAAATTAATTATATGATGAATCCTTATGAAGTAAAATTATTTGATTTGATAGATTTAAAAAAAGGAAGCTATATAGGACAGGAAGTAATTTCGAGGTTAAGCAATAATGATATAAATCAAAAAAATCTAATAAGATTGTGCTTTTCTGAAACAATTGAAGCTGATGAGAAATTTGTTTTATTTGATGCTGAGAAAAATGAAATAGGAAATATTACATCAATTGCATTTTCACCAAAACTTAAAAAGAATATTGCATTGGGTTTTATAAAAAATTCTTTTGCTGTTCAGGGAACAAAAGTTTTGGCAAGAAATGGAACTAAATCATTCGAAGTAATTGTTCACGAACTTCCTCAGAAATAACAGATAATGAAAATTTATACTAAAACAGGCGATAAAGGTCAAACAGGTTTGTTTGGCGGTGAAAGAGTTCCCAAATTCTCTCAAAGACTTCAGGCTTATGGTACGATCGATGAATTAAATTCCTTTATTGGTTATGCAATTACTGATGTTAGCAGTGAAGAAGTAAAAACAGTGTTAAAGGATTTACAGCCAAAACTTTTTATTGTTGGTTCTGACCTTGCAACACCGGAAACTGAAAAAAATAAGAAATTAAAAATTACCCGTACACCGGAAAGTTTCACTACCGAGACTGAAAAACTGATTGATAAATTTGAATCGCAGCTTGAAGTATTGAAAAAATTTATACTTCCCGGTGGGTCAAAAGGTGCGGCTTTATTACATATTTGCAGAACAATTGCCCGGAGAGCTGAAAGAGAAATTGTGGAATTAAATAATTCAGAAGAAATTGGCAGCAATATTATTATATTTATGAACAGATTATCTGATTTGTTTTTCGTTCTTTCACGTTTTGAGAATAAGTACTCAAACATTCCTGACATAAAATGGATACCCTGATTTTTGTTTGATAGTAATTGAACAATAACTGTGAACAATAAGGGGGTGAATTTTGGTTTCGACGGGATTAAAGAGACTTAGAATTGCATACCGTGTTCCCCAAAAGACACGTTAATGAATTGGGAAAAAATAATAACTGGCGAAAATAATTACGCCTTAGCTGCTTAATTAATAATTAACAGCCGTTCACCTTATCCTCTTGTATCGGGTTAAGACTGAACGCCGTTTAGATACAATAGTCGATTCTGTTGCTTGTGCAGATGAAGCGAATTTTAAGCAAGCAGGTTTAAGGTGATCTCAGTCTGCCGAGTAACTTTAAACTGAAAAAAAAAGACAGACTATGTATGTAGAGGTTCTTTGGGTCTTAATTTCGGACGCGGGTTCGACCCCCGCCACCTCCACTTAATTGTTTATTTTTACTCTTTAGTCGTAATATTTAGCTAATCACCGATAAAAATATACCAATCATCATCGGACAATTGTTTTAATTTTCTGTATTAGTTAAGTTTTGCATAGAAATTCAAACTTAAATGATGACTAAAACTAAAAAGCATTTGCCGATAAATTTTTTTTACAAAGCACTTAATTCAGTTAAGTTAATTGGCTTTGAAGCCGGTCTTTGGATAGCTGCATTATTATATCTGGCATTCTTTAATGATCCATTCAATCAGCACTTTACTATTTGTCCATTTGCAAATTTAGGATTTGAACATTGTCCGGGATGCGGACTTGGTAACTCAATATCATTGTTTTTCCATGGATATTTTATTGAATCATTTCACGCACACATACTTGGTTTACCGGCAGTTTTAATTATTTTATACAGAGTATTTTCACTGATTCATTTTCAAAATAAATCTATCAAATCAACATCAAAATCAAGGAGTAGTTATGCCTAATATTTTTCAGTTATTACCAACTCTGGAAGGGGAAGAAATGCAGTATGTTCAAAGTCTTATCAATGATATGACTGATACTCAGGCTCAGCAGTTTGCTATGGCGTATAGTGCGAGAAGAAAAGATCCAACTACAATTTTAATTTTAGCATTAATCGGATTTGTTGGTGTTGCCGGCATACATAGATTTATGCTTAATCAAGTAGGTATGGGTATTTTGTTTTTTTTAACCGGCGGATTGTGTGCAATAGGTACAATTGTAGATCTTATCAATCACAGAAAGCTTTGTTTTGAATATAATTCTACCGTTGCCCAGCAAGTTTCTTTGATGGTTAAGCAAACAGTTAAATAACATTTCATAATTATCCT
Organism: Ignavibacteriota bacterium; assembly: GCA_013285425.1. GTDB lineage: Bacteria > Bacteroidota > Ignavibacteria > Ignavibacteriales > Ignavibacteriaceae > IGN3. The sequence continues at coordinate 2,041,394 of CP053447.1, read as the reverse complement.
GCGGAAGATTTTTCCGCAGGTACTCTTTTTATAATACTCTCCGCAAAGTTTAAGGATTTTAATAAAAATTATTATTGAAAAGCTTACCGCATTAAATTAAATTTGCAGACAAATGTCTAAGATTTTTTTTACAAAGATGACCGGTGCAGGTAACGATTTTATCTTTATTGATAGAAAAAAGAATCCTGATGTTGATTTGAAAGATGAAAATATCCGTAAACTTTGTAATAGAAGATTTGGTATTGGGGCTGATGGTCTAATTCTTATTGATGATACTTCCGGTTATGATTACAAGATGAGTTACTTTAACTCTGATGGTTTAGCAGGAAGTTTGTGTGCAAATGGAGCAAGATGTTCTATAAGATTTGCTCAATATACAAAGCGTTTGAAAAACAATAATGCTTCCTTTGTTGTTGATGATATTAGGTATTCAGGGAAAATAATAGATGATAAAATAATTCAGTTTAACCTGAATACGCCTAAGGATATTTTTCTAAATAAAGAATTAAGAACATCAGATAGAATAATTAATTTTTCGTTCGTTAATACTGGTTCGCACCATGTTGTTGTAAAAATGGATGATATTTTTGATACACAAACCGGAAAGAAAATATCATTTAACAATATTAGTGAGATTCCGGTGTATCAATTAGGAAAAGAGATAAGATATCACGATCAGTTTAATCCTGACGGTACAAATGTTAATTTCATTCAGATCAAAGGAGATGTTATTTATATCCGCACTTATGAGCGGGGAGTAGAAGATGAAACTCTTGCCTGTGGAACAGGTTCAGTTGCTTCTGCCATAATTTTACATTTGTCTGAAAATTTAAATCCGCCAATAACCTTAAGAACTTTTGGCGGAGATAATTTGATTGTTAACTTTAGTATTGTAAATCAAAACGTTGAAAATCTTACGATAACCGGACCAGCAATAATTGTTTTTGAAGGGACGGTAAATAGAGATTTATTTTTTTAATAATCGGAGTAAAAATGTCAAAAGTTCTGTTCACTATTCAATATGAAATCATACCTGAAAAACGAGATGAGTATTTAAAAGTTATAAGAGAATTAAAAAATCTGCTTAAAGCTGAAGGACTTGAATCATATATTGTATATGAAGTCAAAGGGAAGCCGGTTGCTTTTCAGGAACTTTATACTTTCACATCAATGGAAGCTTATGAAGCTTTTGATGATTTAAATGATGAACGAATTAATATTTTAATTGATAAAATAACCGGTATGACCGTGGACAAATCAACTAAATATAACACACTTGTTCAACTGCTTGACCAATAATATCCGGGTCTTGAAAAAGACCCTTTATTTCTGCTTTCCCTATTTCAGAATAATTATTTGAAACTTTAATAAAAGATGAAGCAATCGTTATCGTTTTCTTAACTGTGTTTTGCTTTTATAATCTTCTTGTAATAATTTAAACAAAGCGGTGTATATTACCGTCGAAAATAATTTTTCTGTTTTAATAATTTATTGCACTTTACTGAAAATATTTCTTTGGAGTTATAAATGAAGTTCAAACCAATATATCTTTATGGTATAGTGATTTTAATTGCAGTAGTTACAGTAATAATTCTTACTCAGTTTTCCGATCAAGAGAAGGTTTCTGATAATATTGTAAATAAAAAAATGCCGGATGATAATATTCATAAAAAACTTGGTCACGGTATGATGCAAAATCCTGGCGGTGGAATGGTTACCGAAGAGGTTAAACAAAAATTGGCATCAATGAAAAAAAATCTTGAAAAAAATCCTGACGATACATTAATGATAAGAGAATATGCAGATCTGCTTATAACTGCAAATCAGCCTTCTGAAGCACTTGAGTATTATGAAAAAATAATTGCAAAAGATAAATCAAGGAAAGATATTTACTTTACTATAACTTATATCTACTATCACCAGAGAAATTTTCAAAAAGCCGAACAATTAACCAGAGAAATGTATAGTCTATTTCCTGATGATCCAATGGTTTGTTATAATCTCGGAGCTTCTGAAATAAGAAAGGAAAATAAAGAAAAAGCTAAGGAAATATGGAATAAACTTATCAAAGATCATCCAACTGATACAATATCTGTTCTGGCAAAAAGATCCTTAGAGAGACTTTAAAATTATTTATATCAAAATATTTAAAGTAACAAATGAAGTTGTATAAAATTGTTCACTGCATATAAGATAAATTATGACTGATAATTTTAATATGACTTCGTTTTCAGATGATTACGTTTACTTCCTTTCGTTAGTTTAATTTTATCTATATTTTTGCCCTGAATAATTGAATGTACAAATGTTTGAATATATAGGCGCATTACATATGCACTCAACTTTTTCGGATGGAACCGGAGAAGTTTCTGATATAGCAAAGTTTGCTGATGAAATCGGTTTGGATTTTATCATACTTACCGACCATAATACATTAAGAGCATTAAAGGAAGGATACGAGAGGTGGTATGGAAATACTTTGCTTCTTGTCGGCTGTGAAATCAATGATAAAGAAAATAAAAACCACTACCTTGCTTTTGGAATTAATGAAGCTTTTTCAACCCGTACCCCTGCAAAAAAATATGTAGCTAAGGTAAAAGAACTTGGCGGTATTGGTTTTTTGGCTCATCCGCATGAAAAACGACAACACAAAGAACATCCTGCTTATCCCTGGACTGAATGGGATACAGAAGATTTTACTGGAATTGAAATCTGGAATCATATGTCTGAATGGGTTGAGAATCTTACAGAGGAAAATAAATACAGATCGTTTCTTCATCCGTTAAGAACCATTGTTGCTCCGCCAAAGGAAACTTTGAAACTCTGGGACGAATTAAATATAAAAAGAAAGGTAGTTGGTATTGGCGGAATTGATGCTCATGCACATAAATACAATCTTGTTGGGTTTCTGGAGGTAGAAATTTTTCCATACAAGGTATTATTCAGATCTATCAGGACACATATTCTTATTGATGAACCGATTAAAAAGAGTCGGAGCAGCAAAGATGTTGAGTCTGCAAAAATAAAAATCTATAATGCCTTAAGAGATGGTAAGTGTTTTGTCGCTAATGACTATGTAGCCGAATCTAAAGGGTTTAGATTTTATGCTGAAAAGAACAATAAGAAATATCAAATGGGAGATACAATTCCGGATTCTAAAGATATTATCCTTAAAGTATTACTACCGGCTGCAGATGCTGAAATAAAACTACTAAGGAACGGACAGCTTATTGAAACTGAAAAGGGAATGGGCGCAGAATTTATTGTAAGTAAAAAAGGCGTGTACAGAGTGGAAGTGTTCAAAGATAACAGAGCCTGGATTTATTCAAATCATATAAGAATTAATATTTAATCTGCAATTCTGTTTTTCCAGTCTATGATATTAGACAAACCTTTTTAACCTTTACCTCTCCAACGAATCTTTTCTTGATTTCCTGAATCACATCTTCACAAAAAATAATTATTGTTATTAAATGGCAGCACCACAACACAAAGTTATAGTATTTTCAACTCCTACCTGCACATTCTGTAATCAGGTAAAAAGATATTTTCGCGAAAAGAATATAAAGTTTACAGATGTTGATGTTTCTAGAGATCAATCTGCCGCAAGAGATATGATGCGCAGAACAGGACAGATGGGAGTGCCGGTTATCCTGATTGATAATAGACCAATAATCGGTTTCGACAGAAATAAAATTAATCAGATGTTAAACATTAAAAACTAAAGGGAATAAAATGAAAATTAAACCATTAGATGACCGTATTTTACTTGAACCATTGCCAGCAGAAGAAAAAACTTCATCAGGATTAATAATTCCGGACACTGCAAAAGAAAAGCCTCGTGTTGGTTTAGTTATCTCCGTCGGAACAGATGAAGACCTTAAAGAAAAGATCAAAGAAGGCGATAAAGTTCTATTTGCTAAATACGGTGGTGATGAGATTGAAATGAACGGTAAAGAATACAGAATTTTACAAAGATCAGATATTCTTGCAGTAATTGAAGATTAAAAAAAGGATATAAAATGTTAAATACAAATCTTACTCATATTACATCTGAATCAGAGCATTCAGAATTATTAAGTAACAATGAGAATGTAATGATATGCTGCGGCAGAATGGGACCGATGTGCATACCAGTTTATGAAGTTATGGAAGAACTGGAAGAAGAATATAAGAATATAAAATTTGCTGATATGGCATTTGATTCACCCGATGCAAAGGTTATAAGAAATTTGCCTGAAGTCAGAGGCTTTCAGGGGCTGCCGTTTACAATTTATTACAAGAATGGAAAAGTTGTAAAAGCTACAAGCAGTATTCAGTCCAGAGATCAGATTACTGATATTTTAGATGAACACTTTGGAAAGTAGCAAAGCACTCTTATAGATAGCTTTGTTACCGGTAATCTGCTGTTAATAAATTATTGGCAGCAGATTTCTTAATCCTTTACTTTGATAAAATAGTAATTTTTATCAGACATATTTTTTTCTATTGCTTAATAAAAAGGGAAAAAGATCAAATATGGAAAATCATTTTGATGCAATAATTGTTGGTGCCGGTGCTGCTGGTTTAACAGCAGGAATTTATCTTTCAAGAGCTAAGATGAGCACTCTGATTTTAAATGAAGGTGCAGTCGGCGGACAGATGGTTCTTACACACGAGATAGCAAATTATCCGGGTGTGGAAAATGTAAGCGGATATGCTCTCGCAAGAACAATGAAAACACAAGCACAAAAATTTGGATGTAAGATTAAATCAAATATTAAGATTACTTCACTTGACCTTAACGATAGACTAAAAAAAGTAGTTGTTAATAATAAAGATGTTTATACTTCTGATGCGGTTATTATCGCAACAGGTGGTAAATCAAGAATGATTGGTGCAATTGGTGAAGAAGATTTTAAAGGTAGGGGGATTTCTTATTGTGCTACCTGCGATGGTGATTTTTTCCAGGATAAGGAAATAATTGTTGTCGGGGGTGGAAACTCAGCTTTGGAAGAAGCGGTCTCATTGACCAAATATGCATCTAAAGTTACTATCGTCCATCAGTTTGATCACTTTCAGGCATTGGATCATTATGTTGAAGAAGCTAAGAACAATGATAAAATCAGTTTTATAATGGAATCAAAAATCATTGAGTTTATTGGGAATGAAAAACTTGAAAGTGTAAAAATTCAACATCAGAGAACTAATGAAATAAATGAATTGAAAATTGATGGTGTATTTGTATTTATCGGATATGTTCCAAATACGGAATCATTACAAGGGAAGATTGAACTTAATAAATGGAATGAAATAATTGTTGATAATAATATGAAGACTAATATTCAGGGTGTGTATGCCGCCGGTGATTCAATTCAAAAAAAATACAGACAAGTAACTACTGCAGTTGCCGATGGGACAATAGCTGCACTGAGTGCTTCTGAATATATTAATAATATTAAAAAGGAAATTACAGAATACGAACTTGCACAGTCAGAAGTTGTAAATGAATCAAACTAAAAATCACTGGTATGATGGCTGGTTTTATGATAAGTTTATCGCTCCTAACCAGGATAAAATGTTCGGCGAGATTAAGAAAATCATTCAGCCAAACTCCTCAGTGATTGATGTTGGCTGCGGTACCGGAAGGTTTTCTTTTTATGTGGCTGATAAAGCAGCTAAAGTTGTTGGTATAGATTTGTCTGAGAAAAATATAAACACAGCAAATCGTACATTTGAAAAATATTCAAACTCAAAAATCTCTTTTCTCCACTCCAATTTATCGGAATTAGTAAAAACAAATCAGCATTTTGATTATGCTGTTATGACTTATGTTATTCACGAGGTTAATCCAGAAGAGAGAATAAATTTGATTAAAGAAATGTCTTTAATTGCTGATAAAATTATTATTGGAGACTATCTTGTACCAGTAAGGAAGGGATTCTGGAGTGTATTTAATGAATTAGTAGAATATTTTGCTGGTCGAGAACATTACAAAAATTTTAAGGACTTCGTTGCAAATAACGGACTTACCAATTTAGCAAGCAAAGCAGAATTAAACATAGTTTTTGAACTTAAAAACACTCCTTCGACAAGTCAGGTGCTTGTTTTAGAGCACTCATAATCAAATTTAATTTCATAAATTGAGCCTGCAATATTTAATTAATCAACCAATACTTCTAACTTGATAAAGGAATTAGATAATGAATGATAGAGTTTATAATAATGGCATTGAACGTCTGAGATCACTTGAAAGAATTGAACGATTAGAAGTTGAAAAAGTTGTTGGTCTTTGTCTGGATCATAAAAAAATTAATTCTGTTTTAGATATAGGAACCGGAAGTGGAGTATTTGCAGAAGGATTTTATAAACATGACAAAAAAGTTACAGGTTTAGATATTAATCCCGAAATGATAGCTGCCGCAAAAGGTTATTTACCAGATGTGGATTTTAAAATTGCACATGCAGAAGATCTTCCCTTTGACGATAACACTTTCGACTTAATTTTTATGGGAGTGATTTTTCATGAGGTTGATGATTATACCAAAGCCTTACAGGAAGCAAAAAGAGTTGCTGCTCAGCAGGTTTCAATATTAGAATTTAAATATATTGTTGAAGAATCCGGTCCGCCGATTGAGCATAGATTAAGAGAAGAATTTCTAAAACAACTTTCTGATAAAGTTGGCTTTTCAGAGATGCAAATTGTTCCAATGAAGAATCTTGTACTATATCATTTTATTAAGTAAGAGTTCAGGAATAAAAAATTCTTGTTCCTTAGTTTCCCTTAATCCTTTTAAAAAAAACCGAAGCTTTAATTGTGTTTTCTGATTAAATTAGAAACGTGAAAAAATCAAATAAATGCGCCCGTAGTTCAACTGGATAGAATGTTGGATTCCGGTTCCAAAGGTTGCAGGTTCAAATCCTGCCGGGCGTACTCAATGACAATTTGACGCTAAAGATTTCTTAAAAAATTGTTTGTTATTTATGGTTAAGATAATGGGTTTGTTGATGAAAGAATCTTATTTGAAACTTATGAAATTATTTTAATAGTCTAATTTTAATATATCTCTAATAATAATCCCTTGGAACATTAGGCAATTTAGTGTTAAATTTGCGCCAGTTTTTTATAATCAGAACAGGAAAAAGGAATGCTAACCAAACAAAAAAAGCTTTCAAGAAAACAAATCAAAGAAGATAAACTTGTTGAGTTTTATTACAAATCACAAGTTTTCTTTGAGGAAAACAAAAACAAGATAATGATGTATGTTGGTGTTGCAGCTGTTGTTGTTATAGCTGTTATATTATTCTTGAATTACAGGAGTGATCAGAATGAAGAAGCTGGATATCATTTATCAAAAGTTATGGAAATGTATGATTCGGGCGATTATCTTGGAGCAATAGAAGGCAGAAAAGATACAAAACTGCTTGGTTTAAAAGATATTGTGTCCGAATACGGAAGTACCGAAAATGGTGAAACAGCCAAAATATATCTCGCAAACTGTTACTCTAATCTTGGTAAAGCAGATGATGCATTCAAGTACTATGAAGATTATAGTGGTGATATTGATATTTTTATTTCAGCTTCACTCGCCGGTCAGGCTTCTTACTATGCTTTGAAAAATGAGTATAAAAAAGCTGCTGATTTGTATCTTAAGGCTTCGAGAGTAATCAAAAAAGATGTGCGTAATGCTGATTATATTTATCAGGCAGCAGTTAATTATTTCGAAGCTGGCGATTTGGAACAAGCTAAAACATTATTTGAGACAATAAAAGAGGAATACAAAACTTCAATGGTTGTCTCACAGGTTGATAGATACTTGACTCAATTGAATTAGCTTGATTTTCAATCAATTTTTATCAAAACCGTGGAGATTTTCACGGTTTTTTGTTAAAAATCGTCTAAAAGTATTTCTTGACATTAGAAACATCTATCTCTATTTTTTCAATCAATTTTAACAATTTATTAAAGGCTTATGGCTGATACTTCTGATTTCAGGAATGGACTAATTATTCGATTCAAAAATGATCCATTCATAATAGTTGAATTTCAACATGTTAAACCAGGTAAAGGGGGTGCTTTTGTAAGAAGTACATTAAAAAATCTTAAAACCGGTAAAGTTCTGGAAAACACATTTAGAAGCGGCGAGTCAATAGAGATTATAAGGGTCGAAAGGAAAAAATTCCAGTATCTTTACAGTGAAGTTGATTTTCTTGTGCTAATGGACAATGAAACTTATGAACAGATTAATGTTCCGGTCGGTTTATTTGGTGATTCTGTTGATTATTTAAAAGGCAGTGAAGAAATTGAAATTCTTTTTGACGGTGATGAAATAATAACTGTTGAACCTCCGATATTTGCTTATCTTAAAGTTGTTGAAACTGAACCTGGGTTCCGAGGTAATACAGCAACTAATACTTTTAAACCTGCAAAGATGGAAACCGGAGCAACCGTTAGTGTTCCGCTGTTTATTGATGCGGATGATGTAATAAAAATAGATATACGTACCGGCGAGTATGTTGAAAGAGTTAAATCCTAAATAAAGGAAATAAAATGGATCTAAATCTTATAAAAAAGCTAATCAAGATTCTCGAAGGCAGTCAGGTTACAGATCTTGAAGTGGAAGAAAATGGTATTCGTGTTAAGCTTGCAAAAAAGGTGCGTGTAACACAATCTGTTGCAATACCTGCAGCTTCTTCTGTATCTCCGGTTAGTCAGCAGAATATTGCACCAGTTGTAAAGTCTGAAGAGAAAAAGTCTGCTGAAGAAACTTCACATCTTCATGAAATAAAATCTCCTATTGTAGGAACATTTTACAGAGCGCCTGCCCCTGATGCAGATGCTTACGTACAGGTAGGTGATGTCGTATCTTCAGGCACAGTTCTATGTATAGTTGAAGCTATGAAATTGATGAATGAAATTGAAAGCGATGTCAGTGGTAGGATAGTAAAAATCCTTGTAGATAACGGTAAACCGGTTGAATACAGTCAACCTTTATTCTTAATTGAGAAAAGCTAATCATTAAATACGAGAAGCTGTGTTTAATAAAATTCTAATTGCCAATCGTGGTGAAATTGCTTTACGAATTATCCGTACTTGTAAGGAACTTGGGATAAAAACCGTTGCAGTTTATTCAGAAGCAGATCGCGATTCATTACATGTTACTTTTGCTGATGAAGCTGTTTGTATTGGACCAGCACTTGGTAGAGACAGCTATCTTAAAATCCCTTCTATAATTTCTGCTGCACAAATTACTGGTGCCGATGCAATTCATCCCGGTTATGGATTTCTTGCAGAAAATGCGGACTTTTCAGAAATATGTGCTGAATCAAAAATTACTTTTATTGGACCGACCCCCGAAATGATCAGAGCAATGGGTGACAAATCTTTTGCTAAAGATACGATGAAAAAAAATGATGTTCCTGTTGTCCCCGGAAGTGATGGAGTAGTTAGTGAGCTTAATGATGCTTTTAATATTGCTCGTGAAATTGGTTTTCCGGTAATCATTAAAGCTTCTGCGGGCGGGGGCGGAAAAGGTATGAGAATCGTTTGGGAACAAAAAGAATTTGAAAAGGCTTTTCAAACCGCCAGAACCGAAGCTGAGGCAGCTTTTGGTAATCCGGATGTTTATGTTGAAAAGTTTATTGAAAATCCCAGACATGTTGAAATCCAGGTGCTGGGAGATAAATTTGGCAACGTTTATCATTACGGCGAAAGAGATTGTTCTATACAAAGAAGACATCAAAAACTTATTGAAGAATCTCCTTCACCTGCTCTTGAAGAACAGCTTAGACAAAAAATGGGTGAAGCCGCTATCAGAGGAGCAAAAACAGTTAATTATCTTGGTGCTGGTACAATTGAGTTTCTACTTGATAAACATAAGAATTTCTATTTTATGGAAATGAATACAAGGATTCAGGTTGAACATCCTGTTACTGAATCTGTGTGTAATGTTGATCTGGTTAGACAGCAGATACTGGTTGCAGCCGGCAATAAAATTGATACTGCTCCGATACCGCCGTATGGTCATAGTATAGAGTTCAGAATAAATGCTGAAGACCCTGAAAATAATTTCAGACCATCTCCGGGAAAGATAACTTCACTTAATTTACCGGGCGGATTCGGGGTTAGAGTTGATTCTCATATTTATCAATCCTATACTATACCACCATATTATGATTCTTTAGTAGCAAAATTAATTGTTTGGGGAAAAAACAGGGAAAGAGCACTTGCAAGAGGAAAAAGAGCTTTGGAAGAATTTGTAATCGAAGGTATTAAAACTACTATACCTTTTCATCTTAAAGTTCTTGATGACCCAAGATTTATCAATGGAAATTTTGATACCGGATTTTTAGATAAATTTAATACAGATAAATAACACATTACTCAGAAAAATTTAAAGGCTATAAAATGAATATTCCAGATAATCTTAAATACACAAAAGAACACGAATGGATCCTTATTGAAGGAAAAACAGGAACAATTGGTGTTACCGATTATGCTCAGGGCGAATTAGGTGACGTCGTTTTTGTTGATATTGATCCTGCATTAGCTGAAGTTAAAAAAGGGGATTCAATCGGAACAATAGAAGCAGTTAAAACTGTCAGTGATATCTATGCCCCATATTCAGGTAAAGTTATTCAGATTAATGAAGCACTTAAAGACTCGCCTGAAGATGTTAATTCTGATCCTTATGGAAAAGGCTGGATGATCAAGATTGAAATAAGCGATGCTTCAGAACTGAATGATCTGCTGGATGCTGCTGCTTATAAAGCGCTAATTGGTCAGTAATCTCAATCTTTAAAAAATTTTAAAAACAAAATTCGGGTAACCGGATTTTGTTTTATTTTTAAATAAGCCTATGCAGTTAAAAGAAAAAATTCTGATAATTGATTTTGGTTCGCAATTCACTCAACTGATTACCAGGCGTGTTAGAGAAGCTAATGTCTATTCTGAAATCCACTCACATAAAATTTCTGTAAATGAAGTATTAAAATTTAATCCATCAGGAATAATTCTTTCCGGTGGACCAATGAGCGTTTATGATCAGGATGCTCCGGATTTTGATGCGGGGATTCTGAAAATCAAAATTCCGATTCTTGGAATATGCTACGGACTTCAGATTTTAACTGAGAAATTTGGAGGTAAAGTTGAACCTGCCAAAGACAGAGAATATGGACGGGCATTATTAAATGTTATTAAATCATCTCCATTGTTTAATGGAATCAGTCAGACTTCACAGGTTTGGATGAGCCATAAGCGATTACATAACAAAATTACCGGAAGGGTTTGATACTGTTGCAAAATCTGATCATACTCCGATTGCTGCAATTTCAAATGAAGATAACAGAATATATGGAGTTCAGTTTCATCCGGAGGTTGTTCATACAATTGAAGGTAAAAAAATAATAAATAACTTTTTATACGATATTTGCAATTGTAAAGGGGAATGGAACCCGCACAATTTTGTTGATAGCACTGTTCAGGAAATAAAGTCAAAGGTAAATAAATCCAAAGCAATCTGTGCTTTAAGCGGTGGTGTTGATTCTACTGTTGCAGCAGTTTTAGTTAAAAAAGCGATAGGCGAAAATCTTATCTGCCTGCATATTGATACAGGATTGATGAGAAAAAATGAGAGTCAGAAAATCCGTGAAGTGTTTGATGAAAAATTAGCTTTGAATCATATTCATATAGATGCGTCAGAACTTTTTATCAGCAGGTTAAAAAATATTTCTGATCCTGAGCAAAAAAGGAAAATTATCGGCAGTACTTTTATAGAAGTCTTTGAACAGGAAGCAAAAAAGATAAAAGATGTTGAATTTCTTGTTCAGGGAACACTTTATCCGGATGTAATTGAATCAGTTTCGGTTAAAGGATCTTCTGTTACTATTAAGTCTCATCACAATGTCGGCGGATTACCTGAAAAAATGAATTTGAAATTAATCGAACCTTTCAGAACATTGTTTAAAGATGAAGTTAGAAATGTCGGACGTGAACTTAATATTCCGGAAGAATTTATTCAAAGACATCCTTTCCCCGGTCCTGGACTGGCAGTTAGGGTTCTTGGTCCGGTTGATAAAGAAAAACTTGAAATGCTCAGAGAAGCTGATGATATTTTTATTAAGTCAATTATAGATTCAGAAATTTATAATGATATTTGGCAGGCATTTGCTGTTTTACTGCCTGTTCAATCAGTTGGAGTTATGGGCGATGCAAGAACTTATGAATATGTTCTGGCTTTACGTGCTGTTACTTCTGTTGATGGAATGACTGCTGATTGGTATTATTTTGAACACGATTTCCTTTCTAATGTTTCTAATAAAATTATTAATAAAGTTCGCGGTATTAACAGAGTTGTTTATGATATAAGTTCAAAACCACCCGCAACCATTGAGTGGGAATAAATGAAAGATGAAAAAGTAAAATATAAACTGAAGCTTGCTTCAACATACGTTTCTGAAGGAAAAAATCTTCATGCCATTCAGATTTATAAACGACTATTAAATGTGAAAGACTCAGTTGAAACATACTATTTATTGGCAGAGCTTTATGAGAATATGGGGTTTGTTGATTCTGCGATTGCTTTATTAGATCAATTACACTCCATGTTTCCTGAAGATATTGATATTTCACTTTACTACGGACAATTTTTATTAAGAAACTCAAAATGGTTTGAAGCTGTGCAGGTTCTGGATAACATTAAACAAAGCAGCTCTTATGTTTTATATCTTATTGCGTACTCTTATCTGATGATAAATGAATATGAATTAAGCAAAGAATATTTTACAGATTACATTAAAAGTAACGATAATGACGAATTAAAGCTTAGGGCACATCTTAACCTTGCAAAGATTGAATATGAACTTAAGAACTATGACAAAGCTTTGGATTTTATAACTAAAGCACAATTTGTCTATTCAGATTTTTGGGAGTTGAATTTAATATCAGCAAAGATTTATTATAGTCTTAAGATGTACAATCACGCACTTACATCGATAGAAAAGGCATTAAAAACAAATGCTAATGATGCAGGTGTTCAGGAATTTGCCGGCAGGATTTTTTATGCATTGGAAGATTTTGAAAAATCTGAAATGCATTTTTCAAAAGCAATTGAGCTTAGCTCTTAGATATTTGCTTGTATTTATAGTAAGTTAGTTAAAGTTCTTTCAGGTTAAAAAGTTTTTTATTTTATATTAAACTTTATACCGGATTGTAAAATATTTATTCTTAAAAAGAATTAAACTTAAATGCGTTAAAAATGAGAAAAGCTTTTTTATTTTTTATTTTATTTACATCCTTTGTACTCTCACAAAATATCACAGTTGATAATAACAGGGACTTTGAAAAAGCACTTCAGTTTTATAAATCTCATAAATATTCTGATGCTCTTTCATTATTCAAATTAATTGAATCCAGAAAAGAAAATAACTCCAAACTTTCTGCTTCATCGTTGTTTATTTGTAAAATACTTCAGGAGCAGAAAAAATATTCTGAATCTGAAACTGCAATAAAACGTTTCTTAGCAAATTATCCGACAAGCAAATATCTTGAAGAAGCCAATACTTTACTTATTAATAATTATATACAACAGCAAAAATATCTTTCCGCATTTAACCTTGTGATAAGTCTGCTTAATGATACTAAATCGGTTGTTTATTCAAATGAAAACAAAAATCTGGCAGAAAAAATCGCATTAAATTATCTTAAAAGTTCCGATATCAGCAAAACCTGCGAACAATATAAACACAAAAAAATAGAGCCATTTCTTATTTTGTTAGAAGGGAAGTTATTATTACAGGAAAATGATAAGCAAAATGCCGTTAAAAAATTCAGTGAAATAACTTCTGATTTCATATCTTCTGAAGAATATTTAGAGGCATTAAATCTTAAAAAAAATATTAGATCAACACAGTCTGATGAATCAGTTCCGGCTGTTGGTGTTTTAATCTCATTAACCGATTCTAATGACAGAGAAATTCTATCTGCACTTGAAGTGTTGGAAGGAATTAAGTTCGCTTTTCACAAATATAATTCAACCAATACAGATAATATTGGATTAATTGTTAAAGATATTAAACGAAGCAAAGAATTAACAACTCAGTTTGCTTCAGAATTTGTTGAAGATAATAACCTAAAATGTATTTTGGGCCCAATCTTTAGTGATGATGTAAGAACTGCTCTGAAGGAGATTAATAATTCTGATATTTGTTTGATCTCACCTACTGCAACTGATGACGATTTGATACAATTGAGTGAAAATTTTTTTCAGGCAAATCCTTCGCTAACCTCAAGAGGTAAAACAATTGCTCAATACCTTTACTTTGTAGAGAATAAAAGAAACCTTGCAGTGCTCAACTCAATTGACGGATACTCACCATTATTGGCTGCAAGTTTTATCAGGGAATTTGAAAAGCTTGGCGGTATTATAAGTGCTAAAGAAACCTATAAGAGTAAGTCATTTGATCTAAGTGAACAGATTGCAAGAATATCAGTTATATCAAGTGTAATAGAAGGAATTTATGTCCCGATATCTGATGCATCTGATGCCGGCACAATATTATCCCAAATGGTTCAGAACGGATTAAATGTTAATCTTTATGGTAATCAGGATTGGTTTTTAGGAAAAGGATTTGAGTCTTCTTCAACATTAAGCAACAGACTGACTTTCGACTCTGATTATTTTATAGATTACAACAACCCTGAGTTGAAAGAATTTTCAGACGATTTCAAAAAGGTTACCGGTTTAGAGATAAATAGAAATGTATTATACGGCTATGATGCCGCAAAGTATTTACTAACTGTAATCAGAAATATTAATCCTACAAGGAAAAACATCAGATTTAAAATGGAATCTGGTATTAGTGTAAACGGATTTCATAACAATATCTCATTCAGTTCGCAAAGAAATAATAAATACACTAACATTATACGTTACAAGGATGGAATCTTTGAACTGATTGAGAAATACAGAGCTAATGATTGAAGCGAGGAATGTTTATGCTTAAAGTTAGAGATTTACCTGTGGATGATAGACCAAGAGAAAAATTACTTTTGCATGGTTCACAAAGCCTTACAGATGCGGAACTGATTGCAATTTTATTACGAACCGGCACAAAAGGTAAATCGGTTATTCAGATTGCACAGGAATTAATTAGTAAAGAAACTAATCTTGCCCAGCTTGCATCAAAAACCAGCGCTGATCTGATTAAAAATTTCGGGATAGGCAAGGATAAAGCAGCAACATTACTAGCAGCATTTGAAATAAGCAGGAGAGTTCTGTCACAAACTAAATGGTTTTCTAAAAAGAAAATTACTTCACCCGCAGATGTAGCTGAAATTTTTATTCCTTTACTCAGAGACGAAGTAAAAGAACATTTCATTGTTGTTTGTTTAAACTCGGCAAACAGAATAACACGTCATGTACGAATTTCAGAGGGTAATTTAAATTCCAGTGTTGTTGCCCAGAGAGAAATATTTAAAACTGCAATTGATAATAATTCTGCCAGCATTATTCTTATTCATAATCATCCAAGTGGAAATCAGGAACCCAGTAATGAAGATATTGCAATTACAAAAAAAGTTGTTGAAGCAGGTAAGATAATGGACATTCCTGTATTTGATCATATAATTGTTGCTGGAAATACCTATACAAGTTTTGTTGAAAAGCGACTGATATGACGCTAAAAAAGCAAATATTGTGATAAACCTTATTTCTTTTAATTATTTTTTTTGCATAAATTGTATAAGTATTTTAAATAACGATAAGAAATTTTCATTTTTTAGTAAATTTAATCACTAACCAATATATTCGGAGGTATCGAATGAACATAACTAAATCGTTGAGATCAGCCGTGTTGATCAGCGGTATTGCACTTACTACTGCCTTCTTAAGTGGATGCGGTGGTCTAAGTGATGCTCAATTAAAAGAATTGAGTGACCTTAAAAATGAAGTTGCTTCACTTGAGGCAGAAGCAAACTCATTAAGAGATGAAAGAGCAAAACTTGAAGCTCAAATCGAGGACACAAACAGAAAACTTGCTGAATGTGAAAAACAAAAAGAAGAAGCAAGGGCAAACCTGGAAAAATTACCCAAATAATTAATTAATGATTTTTAAATATTTTCAGAGGATATATATAATGACTATCAAATCAAAATTATTAGGCATAGTTTCCCTGGTTCTTCTGTTTACTGCTGTTAATTTCGCACAGGAAATGACTGAAGAGCAATGGGAATCAGAAATGACTACTTTCAAGAATAAGAAAGCTGCACTTGAAAGTGAAATCAGCGCTCTTAAGAGCGATATAGATAATTTAAAGGCTATGGATTTGCAGGATCCTGAAGAATGCATCGATGAATTATACCAGATTGTTGGCGCTACAAGAAACGATGTAAATAACTTCAGAAAAGCTGTTAATGAATTAGATGGCAAGATCAAAAGAAAAGAAGGTCCAAAGGCTGACAGACAAACTGATCTTAATGCATTAAAGAAAAATAAAATTTCTGCTTTACCAGAATTCTTTTCAAAAGTTCATAATCAAATGCAGAAAGACCTTGATAACTGGGTTGAGGCTCCAACAGAAATCAACTATACAGTTGTAAAAGGTGATTGTCTATGGAACATTGCAAAGAAAAAAGAACACTATGGTAACGGATTTGCTTGGCCTGTAATTTACAAGGCTAACAGAGATCAGATTAAGAATCCTGATTTAATTTATCCAAAACAAGTTTTCAAGATTCCTAATCTTACAGAAGAAGAAAAATCAAAATATGAAAAACTAAGAAAGAATTATAAACCAGCTCCGGTACAATAATTTGCTTTTTGGTTTTAACAAATTTAAGCCCTTATCTTTTTGGATGAGGGCTTTTTGTATTTAAACGAGTTATGACAACTGCAGAGAAAAAGATTACACTTAATGGCGTTGATATGCTTGGACTCCTTGGCGTTAACGATGAATTTCTTAATTTACTTGAAGATAGATTCAATTCTGCAATTTCTGTCCGCGGTGATGTAGTAAATATTAAAGGGGTACTGGAAGAAGTTGAAATAGTAGAAAAAGTTATTAAGGAAATGGCTTATGTACTTAATACCAGCGGAAGATTAAATAAAAGTGATATTGAAACAATTCTTAATCTTACAATTGAAGGTAAAGAAATTATTGGGGAAGAAGAATATAATTCAATAGTCCTTTATACAAAAAATGATGTTGTTAAAGCAAAAACTCCCGGACAAAAAAAATATTTGCAGATTGCCGGTAAAAATGATATTTGTTTTGCTATTGGACCTGCGGGAACAGGTAAAACATATCTGGCAGTTGCTATTGCGGTTTCAGCCCTGAAAAAAGGAGTTGTAAAAAGAATAGTACTGGCAAGACCAGCAGTTGAAGCAGGGGAAAGTCTTGGGTTTTTACCAGGTGATTTTCAAGAAAAAATTGATCCCTACTTACGACCATTATACGATGCTTTAGATGATATGATTCCATCTGAAAAACTGAAAAGCAATATTGAAAAAAGAGTTATCGAAATAGTTCCTCTTGCATATATGCGCGGCAGGACCCTTAATAACGCTTTTGTGATTCTTGATGAAGCACAAAATGCTACTGATGTTCAGATGAAAATGTTTCTTACCAGATTAGGAGCAAAT
This sequence comes from Ignavibacteriota bacterium, assembly GCA_013285425.1. Lineage (GTDB taxonomy): Bacteria > Bacteroidota > Ignavibacteria > Ignavibacteriales > Ignavibacteriaceae > IGN3. The sequence goes on along the minus strand of CP053447.1, from coordinate 2,023,775 downwards.
TCCAAAGCAATTATTACCGGAGATATAACTCAGATTGATTTACCGGTTAAATCCAAAAGCGGATTAATTCAGGCAAAAGATATTTTAAGCGGAATATCCGGCGTTGGGTTTGTTTATTTTGATAAAGAAGATGTAGTACGGCATAAACTTGTTAAAGATATTATTGACGCATACGATAAGTTTAATAATGGTAAATAATAACTAATTAAATTCCGGCAGTTTTTTGCTCTCATTCCAGAATTTATCCATCTCTTTAAGATTTGATTCATTAATCGTTTTACCTGATTCTTTTACTTTACTCTGGACATAGTTAAATCGTTTAATAAACTTTTCATTTGTTTTTCTTAACGCATCTTCTGGGTTGATGCCAAGGAAACGTGAATAGTTTACCATTGCAAACAATACATCACCAACTTCATTTTCTAATTTACTATTCAATTCATTTATCTCTGAATTTTTATCAGATTGAGCTTTTAGTTTCTCAACTTCCTGCATTTCCTTAATTTCTTCAATTACTTTTTCCCATACGTCTTCTTTCTTTTCCCAATCAAAACCAACCTTTGCTGCTTTTTCTTGTAATCTGTTTGCTCTTTGTAATGCCGGAAGATTATGAGGTACTCCATCAAGTACAGATTCTCTTCCTTCACTAAGCTTGATTTCTTCCCAGTTTTTTTTCACTTCATTTGAATCCGCTACTTTAGTTTCACCAAAAACATGAGGATGCCTTCTGATAAGTTTTGATTGGATAGAGTCAATAACATCATCGATTTTAAAATAATTTTGTTCCTCAGCAATCTGAGTATGAAATACCACGTGTAATAATAAATCCCCAAGCTCTTTCTTTAGTTCTTCATAATTTTTATTATCAATAGCTTCAACAACCTCGTATGCTTCTTCAATTGTATTGGACTTAATCGAATCATTAGTTTGTTCACGATCCCAGGGACATTCTTTTCTTAATCGTTTAACAATCCCGATAAAATCTGTAAATTTGCTGTCAGTCATTTGAAATCCTTTTTTACTAAATGTTTCAAATCAAATTTAAGAAAAAAATAATAATCGTTTAGGAGATTTTATGATAGAAGAAAAAATCAAAGAACTTGGCTTTGAAGTTCCGGAAGTTGCTAAACCATTAGCAGCTTACATTCCTGCCAAAAAGGTTGGCAGTCTTGTTATGACTTCAGGACAAGTACCAGTTGTAAAAGGTGAAGTAAAATACAAAGGTAAAATTGGGAAGGAATTATCTGAGGAGGATGGAGTTCTTGCCGCTCAGATTTGTGCACTTAACTGTTTGGCTGCAATTAAATCAGTGATAGGAAACCTTGATAATATTATTGAAGTTGAAAAGCTTACTGTATTTGTTGCAAGTGCACCAGAGTTTACTGCACAGCCAAAGGTTGCGAATGGTGCTTCAGAATTGATTGGTAAAATATTTGGCGATGCCGGAAAGCATGTTAGAAGTGCTGTCGGAGTTACATCTTTACCGCTTGATGCTGCTGTTGAAATTGAGATGATAGTGTTAGTAAAGTAATAAAGCTGCTTTGAATAATTTTATTCAAAAGTAAATTTTGTATTGATTTTATTGTAGAGAAATTTCAGAAGTTATACGTCTAAAGGATGTTAAGTTTCATTGACATTAAGTTAAGATTTATATAAAATCGGGTAGAAAGTTTGAGATTATTATGAAAAAGAGCACATTATTTATTGTTTTAGTTGTTTCATCAATTACATTTGGTCAGTTTAAGGACCCGGTATTTCCAACCGAAACACCAAAGGATGGAATAACTGATAAGTCATCCAACTATATTTTAGGTTTTATTAATCCGGATAACTTTAGTATGAAACATTCAATTGGTCTTTCATATTCTACTATCGGCGGATATGGAACAAGTTTAGCTACTTATACTAATAGTATGTTTTATAAATTTGCAGACAATATGAATCTCCAACTGGATGCGAGTATAATCACTAGCCCGTACAGCTCATTAGGAAAAGATTTTCAGAATTCAATTCAGGGTTTATATATTACCCGTGCAGCTTTTAATTATAAACCCTGGGATGATTTTAGTATTTCAGTACAGTATCGTGCGATACCAAATTACTTTTATGACTCTTATTACAGATATAACAGGTTTTCAAATAATTGGTTTTATAATGATTTCTTCGATTCCGGATTTGGACCGTTTAGTTATTAGTTGATGAGTTCCGGATTGGATAATAAAGAAAAAAAGTTTATAACTACAGGCACAGATATATATTCAGAAAAAAACACCCGGCTGTTTTTTATTATTTCCTCATCAGTATTATCTCTTATTGCGTTATTCCTTTTAATAAACATCTTTGAAAAAACAGGAATCTTAAATTCCGATTCAAAAGAAGAGCCTAAACCACAAAATGTTCAGCAGATGATTCAAGTTGAAATTTTAAATGGTTGCGGAATAGCCGGTGCCGGAAATGCTCTTACAGATATACTTAGAAAAAAAAACATTGATGTAGTTAAAACAGGTAACTACAGAACTTTTAATGTTGATAATACTTTTATCATTGATCGGACAAATAATATTGAAACAGCATTTAGAGTTGCTGATTCATTAAATCTAAATAAACGATTTATTATTACTGAAATAAACCAAGGTCTTTTTATTGATATGACAATTGTAATTGGTAAAGACTTTAATAAATATTTTTCAATAAGCGGGAGCTGAAATTGAATTCCAAAAAAATTGCTGAACAAATAGCTAACCTGATATTTAATAAAAAAGGTTATGATGTTAAAATAATTGATCTACAGAAGATTACTTCTTTTGCAGATTATTTTGTGATTTGTTCTGCTGATTCCGATACGCAGGTTAAAGCAATTGCTGATGAGATTGATGAAAAACTCAGAGAAGAAGGGATTAAGTACTGGCATAAAGAGGGAATGGCTGCTTTAAGCTGGGTATTGTTGGATTATGTTGATGTTGTAGTTCATATATTTAAAAAAGAATCGAGAGAATTTTATAACATTGAAAAATTATGGGGCGACGCTCCGGTATTTGATATTCAGGATCCAATCGAAGCAAAGAAAGAAATAGTTAAGCCGAAAACAAAGACTGTTAAAAAAACAACAGTTACTAAATCAAAAAAAATAAAATAATTTTCAATTGAAAAACTATCTACTTTCCATTTTCAAAGAAGCAGAATCGGAGATACCTGCTTTAAAAGAAATATCACTTGCATTTGAAAAACCTAAAGTTGCTGAACATGGCGACATTTCTACAAATGCAGCCATGCTTCTTTCAAAAAAACTTAAAAACAATCCGCGGGTAATTGCTCAACAAATAGTAAATTCATTAAAGATTGATCAGAAAGTAATTTCCAAAACTGAAATTGCCGGACCCGGTTTTATCAATTTCTTTTTTACAAAAGAATACGTTACGTATATCATAAAAAAAATTCTTGATAAGAAAGAAAGATTTGGAAAATCAGAAAGATATGCCGGTAAGAAAGCTAATGTTGAATTTGTTTCTGCAAATCCCACCGGTCCATTAACAGTTGGACATGGACGAAATGCAGTTGTAGGTGATACTTTTGCAAATATCTTAGAATGGGTCGGATATACTGTTGACCGTGAGTATTATTTTAATAATGCCGGCAGGCAGATGCGGGTTTTGGGTGATTCTGTTAAATTAAGATATTTGGAAATCATCGGTGAACAAATCTCTTTTCCTGAAGATTATTATCAGGGAGAATATATTAAAGAGATTGCGATGCATTTATATATTAAATACGGGGATTCCCTTAAAAATGAAAGTCCGGAAGGAATCTTTAAAGACACTGCTGAGAATGAAATATTTTTTGATATAAAAAAGTCCCTTGAAAATCTTGGAATAGTTCATAAAATATTTTTTAATGAATATTCATTGTATCAGGAAGGAAAGATGGATGAACTTTTAAATTATTTCAAAGTGCATAATCTTACTTATGAGAAGGATGGGGCAGTATGGTTAAAATTAAAAGAACTTGGGCAGCCTGAAGACAAAGTAATTGTTAAAAGTACCGGTGAACCAACTTATCGACTGCCTGATATTGCATATCACGCTGTTAAAATTAATCGCGGGTATGATTTGTTGATTGATATATTCGGTTCAGATCATAGTGCTACATATCCTGATGTTATGGCCGGGATTAAAGCTATCGGATTAGATTCTGATAAAGTAAAAGTGATGATACAGCAGTTTGTTACGATTACAGATGGAAACGAAGTTGTAAAAATGTCAACCAGAAAAGCTAATTACATCACTCTTGACGAGTTGAACAATGAAGTTGGTAAAGATGCAGTAAGATATTTTTTTAATATGTATAATATCAATTCGCATATGGTATTTGACCTATCAATTGCCAAAAAGAAATCTGATGAAAATCCGGTCTTTTATGTTCAATATGCACATGCAAGAATAAATTCAATTTTAAATCGTGTAAAAGAAGCTCATTTGGAAATCTCAACTAATAATCTAGATCTGCTTGTTCACGATGATGAACAGAATTTAATAAAAACTCTTTTTCAATTTGAAGAAGAAGTTGAGTTAAGTTTCGAAGGTTTAGGAACTCATAGAATTTGTTCTTATTTATATGAGCTTGCAGCTGCATATCATCGTTTTAACAAATCCTGCAGGATACTTGGAACTGAAACTAAATTAGCTGAAGCACGATTAGCATTGTCTTATGCAGCTATGATTGTTATTAAAAATGGATTAAGTATCCTTGGTGTATCAGCTCCGGAAGAGATGTAATTTAATCTGCTATTGCAATTGAGGCAGCAAATATTTTTTTAGCTCCTGCCTCAACCAAAACTCTGCCGCATTCAGAAACTGTTGCACCGGTTGTAATAACATCATCAATTAGAAGAATGGATTTATTATATACTGCTTTTTTATTAGTTACCTTAAAAGCTCCATCAATATTTTCTTCGCGTTCAGTAAAAGTGAGTGTGGTTTGAGACTCGGTGTACTTACTTCGTTTTACTGCTGATTTAATCAAAGTAATACCTGTTACTTTACTAAATCCTTTTGCAATGAAATATGATTGATTATATCCGCGCTCTGTTTCCTTCAACTTGTGCAAAGGGATAGGAATAATTATATCCGGAATCCAATTGGATCTTCTATTAATAATTTTTTCTGCAATAACTTCTCCAAAAAAAACACCAGTACGAAATTTATTTTCATATTTAAGTGAATGAATTGCATGCTGAAGCTCTTTATCTTTTTCGAACAAAAACGGAGAGAAAAAATCAGAGATGATTTGTTTTACTCCGAATTTTCTATCATACTCAATTTGTAATCGTGAATCATCAATCTCCTTAATCCTTTTCAGACAATTGCTGCAGATTGATTTATCACCTGTTGCTAATTTAGTTTTACAAGAACAGCAGAATCTGGGCAGGATTGAATCAAAAAGCGAAAACCAATAACTATTAAGTACCTCAGACATAATTAAAGCATTCCGGATCGTTTTCTGATGAACCATTCCAATGAAAACAGAACTATTACTAAAATCAACAATATCTCACTAGACCAAAGTCTTATTTCTGAAGTTAAAATTTTCTCTTTTGATAAATCCTGATTTGCTTGTATCAAATCCCCGATTAGCTGATCGGTGTTAGTATTTACATAGGTTTTTCCTTTTGTCTCAATACTTAACTGATTAAGAAAATCAAAATTCATCCTGCTTTCAAGTAATTCAGGATCAACATCTCCAACATTAAATGTTCCATTATCGTATCCCAAATTTTTATTATCAAACAGTACCTGACCAGAAAACTTATAATCACCATTTTTAGTTAATGATAAACTTCCTTCATATAATCCATTACCAATTGAGCTTAGTATAATTTCATCATGATATTCGGGACCAGAAATGTTTAATTTTAATTCAGCATCACTTAATGGATTGAATAAGTCGTCATATACTTGTGCTGAAAAATCTATCGGCTCACCTGCAGCATAGAATTTTTTTGAAGTTCTTATCATTATTTTTTTATCTTCATCAGGAGCATTCAGCCATCTGTTTGAGCTTAACAGAAAACTATCAAATAACTTAATATTTTTTTGAGCGGTCTGTAATTTCCATCTCCAGATTTCATTTCCTAAAACTACTATTGAACGCTTAGAGCCGAGATTTTTGGTAACTATTAAGGGATTACTTCTCGGCTGTCCGCTAACTAAAGTTTTTACTATTACTCTTCCTTCAGGTTTAACTTTAATATTTGAGATTGCCTGAGGTATTGGGGGTAAATTATTCCAGTCGCTTTCAGAAGAGTGGTTTAAGAGCGGATTTGAAGATTCATTAAACTCCGGATTTGGCTGAACCTGTAAATAATTGTTTTCAATCTGTGTTACTGAAATTGGAAGTAAATCTTCGATCGTCTTCAATTTCAATGGTGAAACATCGGAAGAAAGCAATAAGAACAATGGAATGTTTTTATTCCTAAGTTTATCAGACACCTTTGTAAGAAATCCGTTATCAGAGTTCTGGGTCGGATAATCTATTAAATAAATAATGTCAGCACTATCTAATAAAAGGTTCTGATTTTGTTCTAAAAATCTATTGGGAGAAATCTGTGTGAGTGTGTTAACTTTTAAATTTGGATCTTCTGTAAGAGAATTCTTAATAAATGTTAAATCAGCACCTGGTGATCCTGCTATCAGCAGAATATTGATTTTATTATCAAGTATGTTAACAAAAAAGCTTTTATTATTATTAAGAGCAGAAGCTTCATTATCCAGAACACTTACTTTTATTTGAATCTTTTTTTCACCGCTTTCAACTGGTGTATATTCAAATGAGAGTGAGTTAACTCCGCTTTTATCAAGTATGATATTTTTTTGCGAAATAAGATTTGATCCTTCATACAGACCGGCAGAAACATTTTTACCTGCAAATCCATTATTAGTAATCACAGCATTTATTGCAGTCGGAGTTTGAGCATAGATATATTCATTAAACAATACGTTTTTTAATTCAATATCTTTTTTTCTGGAACTATCACCCACAGCTAAATTAAAAAATGGAATCCCTAAACGCTGTGCACTGTAAAAAGGTGTTGATCCGTCTGTGATTACACCATCTGATATAATTGTAATTGTAGAAATATTATCATCTGAGTTTCTTATAATATCAATAATCTGGGCAAAGTTAGTGGAAGGTTCTGTGAAGTTAAGTTTATTTAAACTATCAGCTGCCACAGCATCTGTTCTTGAGCCGAAGCTATAGAATTTTTTCTCTCCCTTTACATCAGTATTTATAATATCATCAATAAAACGATTAACAACTTCTGTTCTTTTGCTTCCATCGTTAATTTGCATTGATTTACTATTATCAATAAAAAACAGACTGACAGGAGGCAGGATTTTTTTTTCGGTTAAGATAAGAGTTGGTTCAAAAATAATAAATACAAGTAATGTTAAAGCAATGATTCTTATAAAAGCCAGAAAAAATCTTCTAAATCTGCTGACAGGAGGAAGAGTATATTTATACACATAAACTGAATAAGCAATTATTATCAGCAGGCTTATTATAAAAAAAATAAGGTTGAATGAGAATGTAAGATTTATATTTTCATAACCGAACATTATAAATCAAGTTACCTTCCATTCAGCAGATTTTCAATTTTCCAGTTCTTCATTTTATCGAAAGTATTATAATCGGTAAGATCAAAATGAATGGGAGTGATTGAAACGCAGTTATTTTTAATTGCTGCCTGATCAAGATCCGGGTCAATATCAACAGCCATTAAACTGCCTGTAAGCCAATAATAATTTCTGCCATAAGGATCAATTCTTTTTTCATAAGTATCATCCCATTTGGATTTACCTTGTTTAGTAAGAACAATTCCTTTGATTTCTTTTTCAGGAAGATTTGGAACATTAACATTAAGCATTGTACCGTTAGGCAGTTTTCTTTTGAAAACTTCCTGTGCAAGATGTTTTGCAATTTTTGCTGCATAAGAAAAATCCAATACCCTGTAGCTTGCAACAGAAATTGCGATTGAAGGAACTTCCATTATCGCTCCTTCCCGTGCTGCTGAAACTGTACCTGAGTATATAATATTTATTGCAGTATTTGATCCATGGTTTATTCCTGATATAACTAAATCAGGCGGAGCGGTCATAATATTTCTTATTCCTATTTTTATGCAATCAGCAGGTGTTCCATCAACGGCATAGCCGAAAAAATTTCCATTTTTCTGATACTCAAAAACCCGCAAAGGTGTTTGCATTGTTATTGCATGTCCTACTGCGCTTTGTTCTTTATGAGGAGCAACAACTGTTATTTCTGCAATTTCTTTTAATGCTTCAGCCAGAGAGTGAATCCCTGCTGAATCAATACCATCGTCGTTTGAAACTAAAATTCTCAATTTTTCCCTTTTTTAATTTTTTTTAATGCGGCAATATAGTATTAACACTAATTTTCACCAATCTAAGTTTATTTGACTTGATATATCATTTATAAAGATTGATTAAATTGACCTGAAAAAAAATGTTTATTCTTAAACCATACATATTTAACAGATTCCCGGAACTGATCTTTGGATTCAGTACCATTATTTCTGAAAATGCCCAACCACCGTTTTATTTTAATCTTTCTTTTTCAGTTGGTGATGATAAAATAATTGTTGAGAAAAACCGCAAGGATTTTTTTGAACAAATTGGATTATCTGATAATTCTATCAGCTTTCAAAGACAAATTCATTCGGATATAATAAAAACAGTTGATAACAGCGGAGATTGCGGGCAGAGTGATGCATTGATTACAAATAAAAAAGGACTTGGATTGGCTGTTATTATTGCTGATTGCACACCAATATTTATTTATGATTATAAAAATCAGGTTATTGCTTCAGTTCATGCAGGCTGGAGAGGTACAGCACAAAATATTTTAGGTAAAACTCTTAACAAGCTTTTAAAAGAATTTAATTCCAAACCAGAAAATCTTAATGTTTATGTCGGTCCGTCAATTTCACAAAACAATTATGAAGTGGGTGAAGAGGTTGCAGAAAAGTTTGAAAAAAAATATTTAATAAAGCGTGATAAAAAATATTTGCTGGATGTAAGCGGTGTGAATTATGATATTTTACTGGAGTCCGGAATACCAAAAGTTCAAATACAAAGATCAGCTCTTTGTACATTTGAATATAGCGGATTATTTCATTCTTACAGACGTGATGGAAATCTTTCCGGCAGATCTATAGGTGTAATTGCAATGAGGAATTAAACAAAGGTAATGAAACAATTTTACCCTGAGTAATTCTATTTTAATTATAATCTGGTAAAACAGGTACTTTGTTAAGACAGGATTAAATAATTTAACGCAATCAGTAAAACACTAAAGAAACTATTGAAGATAATATGTAATTTTGATTAAATAATTTCAGGAACCTTATGCAAAATATTATTCGTATTAAAAAAGCAGCATTTTACGGTTATCATGGTGTTATGAGTGAAGAACAAAGTGTTGGCGGTAAATTCGAAGCTGATGTTGATATCTATACTGATTTTTCTAAAGCTGCAAAACATGATTCATTACACGAAACAATTGACTATCAGAAAGTTTACAAGGTACTCTATCATCTGGCTTTGGAGCAGAAGTACTATTTAATTGAATCTGTTGCGGATAGAATTGCAGATGAATTATTGAATAAATTTGCGGAAATTAATAAAATTGCTGTAAGAGTACGGAAAAATAATCCTCCGCTCGGCGGTATGGTTGACTGTGTTGAAGTTGAAGTTATTAAGGAAAGGGAAGATCTGAAAAATTGATGTCCGGGAAAAATAATACTGTATTTATTGGCTTAGGCAGTAATGTTGGTAATCGTCTTGAAAATTTACAACGGTCAATTTCATGCATTAACCTTTTAAGCAATACTATTGTAAAATCTGTATCATCAGTCTATGAGACTTTACCATTTGGAAATAAAGATCAATCTGATTTTTATAATGCAGTAATAAAAATTGAAACTGAATACAGTCCGGGTGAGTTGCTAAAAGAATTAAAAAAGATTGAAAAAAAAATCGGCAGAATAAAAAGAGAAAGATGGGGTCCAAGGGAAATTGATCTGGATATTTTACTCTTTAACGATTTAATTTTTTCTGATGAAATTATTACTTTACCGCATAAAGGTATTATTAATCGTGATTTTGTCCTTTTTCCCCTGGTTGAAATTGAACCGGAAATTATCAACCCGGTTTACAACAGAAGATATAAAGATTTTATTGATGAACTTGAAAGCAAACATATTCTTAAAATACTATATGATAAACTTATTACGGAAAATATAAACCTTGGCTGCATCTGAAGAAATTAAATATATCGCTGTAGAAGGTGTAATTGGAGCCGGCAAAACAGCACTCGCAAAAAAAGCTGAAGACACGTTTGGAAGCAAAGCTTATCTTTGAACAGTTTGAAGCTAATCCATTTCTTGAAAACTTTTATAACGACAGAAAAAGATATGCTTTCCAAACTCAAATGTTTTTTTAATCAACAGATTTAAACAGCAGGAAGAACTGAATCAGGAAGATCTGTTTAATCATTTTATTATTTGCGATTATATTTTTGATAAGGATAAAATATTTGCTTATTTAAATCTTTCGGCTGAAGAGTTAAAACTCTACGAATCAGTGTTTCCGCTGCTATCAAGAAATCTCAGAAAACCTGATCTGGTTGTCTATTTACAATCAAGTGTGGATAGATTGATGTTTAATATTAAAAAACGCAGCAGAAGTATTGAGAGAAATTTATCAAGAAATTATATAGAAGAGCTAAGCGAAGCTTACAATCACTTTTTTTTCAGATATAATTCAACCCCGCTATTGATTGTCAACTCATCAGAGATTGATTTTGTAAGTAATGACAATGACTTTGATGAATTGTTCAGGGAAATTTTCAGAGATGAGCGCGGACCAATAGAGTACTTTAATCCTGAAAGGAAATTATCTGGTTAGATTATGCTAAAATTCTTTTTATATATTTTACTGTTTTATATTTTATTCAGATTGATTTATACAATGCTGAAAAACTTCTTTAGTACGAAAAGTAATACTGAAATTAAATCGAATCCGGTAAAGCGAAAATCAAAATTTGAAGACGTCGAAGAAGCTAAGTATGTTGAAATTAAATCAAGTGATAAAGATAAAAAGTGATTTAATATGGCTCATACTTCAGCTCTGTCAAAAATAATTTTATCATTTCTCAAAAAATATTATTCAATAAAAGAAAATAACAACTGTGATTTAGGCGAAGTCAAAAAAGTTCTGATTGTAAGACAACATAATCAGCTTGGCGATATGCTGGCATCAGTTTCATTGTTTCGTGCAATAAAAGAAAAGTATCCTGATTCAAAATTATCTTTAATTGTTAGCCCGGTTAACAAAGCTGCTGTTATTAAAAATAAATATATCGATAGCTATTTTGTTTTTGATAAACCTAAAATATTTCTTCCGATAAGATTTATTAAATTCATCAGGTATTTACGTCAGGGATTTGATGTTGTTATTGTACCTTCAACAGTTTCCATTTCCTTTACAAGTAATTTAATATCAAGAATATCAAAAAGCCGTGTTAGAATTGGAGTAGAAAGTCTTGATGGCAAGGTAAACGAAAGCTCTTTCTTTTTTGATAAGAGAATTAAACTTGATTGGAGGAAAGAACCTGATGCTAATGTTGCTGATTTTATTCTTGATATTGTTAGACCTTTCGGAATAACAACAAATGATTTCAGCAGTAATATAGCATTTGATAATGATGATCTTGATACTGCATCTGATTTTGTTAACAAGATGGGCAAAGATAAACAGCATCGTTTGATTGGTATTCATGTTGGTGCTGGTAAACCTCAAAACAAATGGTCATTAAATAAATATATTAAGCTTGTCGCACTGCTCGAAAAAAATTATAAATGTTGTTTTTACATAACCGGTTCTAAGTTTGATAAAGAAGAACTTAATTATGTTAAAGAAAAATCTAAGGTAACTATTCATCAATACATAGATCATTCAATTCCTGAAGTTGCTGCACTTATTTCTATTTCTGATTTATATATAACAAATGATACCGGAATAATGCACGTAGCGGGCACTACACAAACGCCGCAGATTTCTCTCTTTGGTCAGACAAACCCATTCAATTGGGCACCCTATGGTAAAGACAAAATCTTTGTAAGAAAGTCTGACTTGATTGATGATATTGAGGCTGAAGATGTTTTTGAGATTTGTAAACTTCTTTTAAACAAATCTGATGGATAAGAATAAAGATAGAATTGCTGCAATAGATATCGGAACAAATTCCTTTCATCTTATAATCATTGAAATTAACAAAAGCAATAAACTTAAATTACTGGACCGGGACAGAGTTTTTTTAAGAATCGGGAATATCAAACAAAACGGGTTAAATATTATTTCTGAAAGTGATACTGAAGCAGCAGTAAATGTTTTATTGCATTTTAAACGAATGGCAGAATTTCATAAAGCAAAGATTTTTGCTATTGCAACAAGCGCAGTGAGAGAAGCTTCAAATAACAAAGAATTTATCCGCAAAGTTTTTAATCGAACTAAAATAAAAATTAAAATTATCGATGGTAAATCTGAAGCAAAGCTGATTTTCCTTGGGATGAAAAATGCACTCGATCTGCACAATTCAACTGTGCTTGGTGTTGATATTGGCGGCGGAAGTACTGAGTTTATTAATGCTGTTAATGGTAAAATTAAATATGCTGATAGTGTAAAAGTTGGTGCTGTAAGATTATCCAATATTTTTTTCCCTGAATATATAATAACCAAATCAGCAATTACTGCTTGCGAGGATTATGTTGAAAATCAGATCCGAAAACAAATTAATCTGAAGTTTTTCAGCAGCATAGATTTTGCAGTTGGTTCATCAGGAACGGTTGATACAATTTGTATGATAAAAAAACTTTCAATCGGATAATGCTGTAAGAAAAAAATTAAATGGATTTGAGTTTACTTATGATGAATTTGACAGCATTTATAATCTTATAATGAACCTAAGAACACCTGAGGAAAGAATGCTTGTACCTGGGTTAGAATCAAAACGCGCTGATATAATTCCGGCTGGTTTGATTATACTAAAAAAGATATTTCAATTATTTAACTTAAACAAGATGGTATTATCTGAGTATGCATTGCGTGAAGGCATTGTTTTCAAAGCGTTAAATATAAAATAGAATAGAATAGCTTTCGGCATAATTAGTCATTCTTTTATAAAACTTACTGACTAAGTATATTTGCACATAATTTAATCTGAGAATATGAATAACATTAGAAATTTTTGCATTATTGCCCATATAGATCACGGTAAATCTACAATTGCGGATTGTTTACTTGAAAAAACCGGTGTCGTTTCTGCCCGTGAGGCGAAGGATCAGATATTAGATAATTTAGAACTTGAGCGAGAGCGCGGAATTACAATTAAATCACATGCAATTCAGATGCATTATCGATTTAATGGACAAGACTATGTTCTTAATTTAATTGATACACCTGGTCATGTGGATTTTACTTATGAAGTATCACGCTCACTTGCAGCATGTGAAGGAGCTATACTTATTGTTGACGCTGCACAAGGAGTTGAAGCCCAAACAATCAGTAATCTTTATCTTGCTATTGATGCCGGATTAGAGATTATTCCTGTCATAAATAAGATAGATCTGCCAAGTGCGGAGATTGATAAAGTATCTAATCAAATAATCGAACTGATAGGCTGTAATAAAGAAGATATAATCCATACAAGTGCTAAATCTAAAATTGGTATAAATGAATTATTAGAAGCAGTTATTGAAAGGGTTCCGCCGCCGAAAGGCGATCCAAATGCACCGCTTCAGGCTTTAATTTTTGATTCGGTTTTTGATTCTTACAGGGGAGCTATTGCTTATATTAGAATATTTCAAGGCACACTTAAAAACAAATGATAAACTCAAATTCTTTAAAGTACATATTGAATCTGATGCAGAAGAAATTGGCACCTTAGGTCTTAAGAAAATAAAAACAGATGAACTTTCAGCAGGCGATGTTGGATATCTTATTGCAGGGATTAAAGATGTTCACGAAACAAAGGTTGGTGATACAATAACTCATGCAAAAAATGGTGCGGCAGAGCCACTACCTGGCTATAAAGATGTAAAGCCAATGGTTTACAGCGGGTTATATCCAACTGACTCTGACGACTTTGAAGATCTTCGTGATGCTTTGGATAAATTCAGATTAAATGATTCCGCTTTAATATATCAGCCGGAAACATCTGCTGCATTGGGATTTGGATTTAGATGCGGCTTTCTTGGTTTGCTGCACATGGAAATTGTTCAGGAACGATTATTACGCGAGTATAATCAATCAATTATTACAACTCTGCCTAACGTTGAATATTATGTTTATACTAAAAAGGGAGAGAGAATAACTGTTGATAATCCTGCTGAAATGCCTCCGGTCGGCAGCATTGACAGGGTTGAAGAGCCGTATATGAAAGCGCAAATAGTAACTCCGAGTGAATATGTCGGGAATATTATGAAACTTGCAATGGATAAACGGGGCACTTATATAAATACTAATTATATAGATCCTACTCGGGCAGATATTCAGTTTGAGTTTCCACTTTCTGAAATAATTTTTGATTTTTATGATAAATTAAAATCCTCCACAAGAGGTTATGCATCTTTTGATTATGAATATATTGGTTATCGTGAATCTGATCTTGTTAAACTTGATATTCTATTAAACGGAGAACCGGTTGATGCTTTGTCTATGATTGTACATCGAAGTAAATCTTTTGAGTGGGGCAGAAAGGTTAGTTCAAAACTTAAAGATTTAATACCGAGACAGATGTTTGAAATAAGTATTCAGGCAGCAATCGGAACAAAAGTAATTTCAAAATCAATTGTTAAAGCACTTAGGAAAAATGTTATTGCTAAATGTTACGGCGGCGATATATCCCGAAAAAGAAAATTACTTGAAAAACAAAAAGAAGGTAAGAAACGTATGAAGCAGGTTGGCAATGTTGAAATTCCACAAGAAGCATTTTTGGCTGTTTTACAAATAGAGGATTAAAATATCAGGATTGTGACTAAATGAAACGCCTGTTAAAAATATTATTACTTCTGTTAATTATAGCTTTGCTGCTTAAACTCTTTGTTGTTGATGCTTTCAAAATACCAACAGGTTCAATGAGAAATACTTTAATTGAAGGTGATTTTATCATTGTCAACAAGTTAGCATATTCCTTTTCCACTCCGTATCAGATTCCCTTTTGGGGCAAACGGCTTAAGAGAATGGAAATCTCATCAACCGGTAAACCGGAGTTTAATGATGTAGTTGCATTTGAAATACCAGCTAATTATTATGATCCTGCTTCGGAAGACTATTCAATCTTAATCAAAAGAATTATTGGTCTTCCTGGTGATACAATAGAATTAAAAGAGCAGGAATTATTTATAAACAGCGTTAAATATCGAACTCCATCCTATATTAAGATTGATCTGGAAGACCAGCCAATTGAAAATATTGATTCAAAGATATTTCCTTATGATAGTAAATGGACAATTGTTAATTACGGTCCGATTGTCGTTCCGAAAAAAGGAATGACGGTTGAGCTGACACCTAACAACATTTTGCAATGGCAGAATGTAATTAATTCTGAATTTGGGAAAAAAGTGGTTAGCATTGAAGGAACTGTTATAACAGTTAATGGTGTTGCAGTAAGAGACTACACTTTTAATAAAGACTATTATTTTGTTCTGGGTGATAACAGAAAAAATAGTATTGATAGCCGTTATTTCGGATATGTTTCCGAAGATTGGTTAATTGGCAAAGCAATGTTTATTTACTGGTCACAAATACCAGTACAAACTACCGGAATTAGTGACTTTTTCTCGTCTATCAGATTTAGCCGGTTAATGCAGTCTATAGACTAACATTGGAAAGTTTTTAAACTTGATTCGATCAATTCATCAGATTACTTTTGACAAGAATTTATGAGCAAACCGATTTTTATAATTATTATTCTTCTTTCCTCTCTTTTATCAGCACAGGAAAAATATTTTATTTATTTCAATGATAAAGGACCTGAAAATTCTTACAATCAGTTAAATAAAAACAGTGTCAGTTATCAAGAGACTCTCAATCTTTTAACTGATAAAGCAATTGAAAGAAGAATTAAGAATATGGGAGAAGAGTACATTACTTTTGAAGACTTGAAAATATTTAACGAATATAAAACTGAGATTGAAAAGCTTGGTGTAAAAATTCTTAGAGAGCTTTCATGGTTTAATTCGGTTTCTGCTTATCTTAATTACGATCAGATTGAAAAAATAAAAAATCTGTCGTTTGTAAAATCAGTAGAGCCGGTAAGAAAACTTTTCTATAGGAATGATTTCAGTTATGAGATTAGTACTTCATTATTAAAAATTAGTGATACTACTTTTAACTATGGATTAGCATACAAGCAGGTTAATTTATCCGATATTCCGTTTATCCATTCAAAAAATATTTCAGGGAAAAATGTTCTGATCGGAATACTTGATTCAGGTTTTGATTGGAAATTCCACGAAGCTTTGAAAAACAAAACTGTAATAGCTGAGTATGATTTTGTTTTTAATGACTCAATAACTGCAAATCAATCGGGTGATATTCAATCTCAGGACCGCCACGGTACTTATGTTTTTTCTTTACTGGCTGGTTCAACAGATAGTGTTGTGATTGGTCCGGCATTTAATTCCTCTTTTATTTTGGCAAAGACAGAAGATATTAGAAGTGAAACCCGGATTGAAGAAGATAATTATGCTGCCGCTCTTATTTGGATGGAATCACTTGGTGTTGATATTACAACAAGTTCTTTGGGTTATAATGAGTTTGATAATAATAATTCTTCATATTCTTATTCTGATATGGATGGGAAGACCACAATTGTAACCAAAGCTGTTAATCTTGCTTATCTCCGCGGTGTTTCTACTTTTACATCAGCAGGAAATGAAGGAAATACTTCCTGGAAATATATAACTGCTCCGGCAGATGGAATGAAAATTATTTCAGTTGGAGCAGTGGATGACCTGGGAAAAATTGCATCTTTCAGCAGTCGTGGTCCAACATACGATGGAAGAATAAAACCTGAAGTTGTTGCATGCGGTGTTAATGATTATGGAGCACTGGCTCATACCGAAAATTCATATATGTTCGGCAGCGGAACTTCTGCAGCTGCGCCGATTGCAAGTGGAATAGCAGCTTTACTTCTTTCAGCTTTTCCGCATCTTAAAAACGAACAGATAAGAAATATTATTCTTGAATCCTCATCAAATTCAATAAATCCAAATAATGATATCGGATATGGAATTATAAGTGCAAGGAAAACAATTGAATTTCCGAATGTGCAAAAAAAATCTAATGAATTTATTTTGCATAAAATGATCTTTGAAGATAAGGTTAGAGAATACTCTGTTAATATTATCCTTAAAGTTGCAGATGATATGTTTGAACCAATTCAAATGGTTAAAAGTGATGATTACCATTTTACCTATACCTTTCCCCAAAAAAATAATGGAGAAATAATTCAGTTCAATATTACTTATACAGATAGTTTGAATAATTTTTATCATAAACCTGAAAGTGGTTTTTACAAATATGTTTATGGTTCAGAAATAATCTCTCTTAATCTGGAGACTCAGCAGTATCAGTCAGATATTGGAATAAGTGAATTTTTTCCTAATCCGTTTTTACCTGCTGATCATAAAAAAGTGCAAGTCAGGTTTTATTCTAACGGCAATGAGTTATTTAAAATCTTAATTATTGATGGAGCTGGACAGAAGGTTATTGAGCGAAATGAAAACACGGTTGCGGGAATGAATTTATTTGAATGGGATGGATATTCTGATAGAGGTTATTTGAGCGCTAGCGGTGTTTATTATGCACTGATTCAACTCGGTGGTAAAGAATATGGCAGAAAATTAGTGTTGCTAAAGTAATATTTAACTTACTGATCTATTAATTTTATCTTTGCTAAGTTTAAATAAAAATAATTGAAGGATAAGCAATGAAGAATATTCTTTTTCCTGCACAAAAAAAATATTTGGAATCATACAGGAAACAGGAAGATAAACTTATTCTCGAAATGGAAGAATTTGCAGAACAGCATTCGATTCCAATTCTTGAATGGCATGCAATTGAGTTTATTGAAAAATTAATTCAAATCAGTAAACCTAAACGAGTTTTGGAAATCGGTACAGCAATCGGATATTCAACAATAAGGATAGCCCGCTGTCTTGCTAAATCAGCTTCAATATTTACTATTGAAAAGAGCAGTGATAACGTCGAACTGGCATCAAAGTATATAAATAAATCTGGTGAAAGTAAAAAAATAAAACTCATATATGGCGATGCATTAAGTGTTTTACCGCAGATGGATAAAAAATTTGATTTTATTTTTCTTGATGCTGATAAACATGATTATAAAAGATTATTTGATTTTTCTATGCTGTTATTAAAAAAAGGGGGAATAATTATTGTTGATAATGTTTTATGGCATGGCTATACAGCTTCATCAAATGTACCTGCTAAATACAAAACCTCTACAAGACATATAAGAGACTTCAACAAAATATTTATACTTCAGCAGAACCTTGATTCAATGATTCTGCCGGTTGGTGATGGTTTAGGATTCGGGATTAAGAAATGAAAGAAATAATTTTAAGCAAAGAGTTATTAGATCAAGTTGAACACTTTTCGGATAAAAAACTAATAAAGAAAAATGATATAACTCTGCTACTTGAAAATTATTTTAAAAACCAGAAAGTAAAAGAGTTTGAAGATTTTATATTTACCGGCAAATATATAAACGGATTATTCAATGTATTGCAAACAGCAGGAAGCATTTCAGATTTTCAAAATCTCGAACAGGTCAAAAGAGACCTGAACAACAATATAGAAAAAGTAACTTCTCTTATAAAAGAAATTACTTTGTCTATGAACGATAAGAATAAAACGTCAATTGAAAAGGACTATCTGAGTACTACAAAAGAATCATTTTTTAATATAAAGCAGCTTGTTGAAGATCTTGATCTGATTAAAAAATATGTAAACTTTCTAAAAAGAACTGATCATACTACGATTTAGCAATCCACTTTTCCAAAGCTGATAAAAAGTAAGTCATCGCAGTAATAAGCGGCTGATGCTGTTCTTCGTCAATATCCTGCAAAATATCTTTATGAATATCTATATAAGCTTTATTCAACTGCTGAACGAGAAGCTGTCCCTTCTTTGATAAAGATACTCTCATATTTCTTCTGTCATTCGGATCAATTTCCCGTATGATATATTCTTTTTGAACTAAGCCATCAATAATTCTGGTTAACCTGCTTGGGCTTAAATTCATCCTTTCAGCAATTGCTTTATTGTTAATACTTTCGTCAGATCCGAATAATCTTAAACATCTGAATTCAGCTTGTGTAAGATTGTGAATTTCTGCAAGACGTGCCTCTTTCTCCTGGCAATTAGCTAACAACACAAATGTTAAGTTAGCTAAACTTTCTGCGTTTTTATTTATGTCCATTTTAAATCCGATTAATGTAAGATGAATTATTGTCTATGACAAATATCGATAAGAATAACAATTTAATCAAGTGTATATTGAATTTATTTAACTAAATATTTATATGATTTTTTTCTTTGTATTGAGATTTGACCGTTAGTAAGATTTGTTAGCTCTGAAATAAATCTATCAATATTTTTTGGTTTGATGTAACAGGTAAAGAATACTTTATCAGTAAATTGTGTTTCGTTTATAATTACTGATAGTTGGCTGGCTGTTCTATGTATATGGCTTATAAAATTAAATTCCACTTCTATCTCAACTTCTTCGTACAATATTTTCTGTATAATTTCCGACTGCTCTAAAACGCAAGTAGATGCGTTATAATAAGCTTTTCCCAGCGGACCTACTCCAAGCTTGGTTCCGCCAAAATATCTCACTACAATCAATAATACATCGGTTAAATCGAAATGTTCAACTGCATTTAAGATTCTGATTCCGGCTGTACCGTTTGGTTCGCCATCATCAGAATATTTTTGCTCACCGGTTTTAATTTTATAAGCATAACAATGATGTGTTGCATCGTAATATTTTTTCCGAATTTCCGACAGATAATTTTGTGCGATGGAATCATTATCTACAGAATAAACAATTGCTATAAATTCCGAGCCTTTTTCTTTGAGAGAATATTGTTTGTATTCTTTTACAGATTTTATTTGTTCGGGCAGCATAAATGTGCGATTGAATAATCCATATTAAAAATATTTGTTTATCAATATCACTATCCCTAAAATAACTGTTTGAAAATTTATTTCTTATTATTTGTCAAGTAATATTTTGGAAAAAGAAAGTATAATTGTTAAGGGTGCACGCGAGCACAATTTAAAGAATATAGATGTTGAGATACCACGGGATTCGTTCACAGTAATTACAGGTTTATCCGGTTCCGGAAAATCATCTTTAGCATTTGATACTATTTATGCTGAAGGTCAGCGTAGATATATTGAATCATTATCTGCTTATGCCCGCCAGTTTTTAGATATGCTTGAAAAACCTGAAGTGGATTTGATTGAAGGTTTAAGCCCTGCAATTTCAATCGAGCAAAAATCAACTTCCGGTAATCCGAGATCAACAGTAGGAACGGTTACGGAAATTTATGATTATCTAAGATTGCTTTATGCAAGAATCGGGGTTCCGCATTGCTATAATTGCGGTAAACCGGTAACAAAGCAAACTACAAATCAGATAATAGATACAATTATTCAGAGTCAATCCGGTAAAAAAGTTAATGTACTTGCACCTGTTGTACGCGGAAGAAAGGGACATTACCGCGAGTTGTTTGAAGAAATAGTTTCCGATGGGTTTCTTAAAGTCAGAGTTGATGGAGAGTATAACGAAATTGAAAAAGGTTTTCATGTTGACCGTTATAAAATTCATAATATAGAAATAGCTGTTGATAAGATTAATGTTAGTGAAAAATCCCGAAGCAGATTAACTCAATCGGTTGATGTTGCATTGAGTTACGGAGAAGGTATTGTAATTATAGACGAGAACGGCGAGGATAAAATTTACAGCCGGCATTTAGCTTGTTTAGATTGCGGTATTTCTTATCGTGAACTTGCACCAAATTCCTTCTCATTCAATTCTCCTTATGGTTCCTGTCCTGATTGCGAAGGACTTGGAGAAATAAAACAGCTTGATATTAATCTGATAATTCCTGACTGGAATAAATCAATTAATGAAGAGGGGATTGCACCACTTAGTAAACCTCGGTCAATTTGGTTTTTTAATCAGTTAGAAGCCGTTGGACAAAAGTTTGGATTTGATTTCGATACTCCGCTTAAAAATCTTACAGCAGAACAAAAAGATTTATTATTAAACGGAAGTCCAGAAAAAATTTCATTTACATACAATTATGGTAAAGGAAAACCGGTAACCTATCTGCACAGATTTTCCGGAGTAATGAGTTATCTTAAAAATTATTATTCAACCACAACATCAAACCAAATTCGTGATTGGGTTGAAGCATATATGACTTCTGCTATCTGCCAGACTTGCAATGGTGGGAGATTAAAAAAGGAATCTTTGTCGGTTAAATTTCAGGGTAAAAATATAAGTGAGATAACAAAGCTTTCTATAAATCGTGCTGCAGAGTTTTTTAATGCCCTTAAGTTAAAGGGTAAAGAAGCGATTATTGCAAAACCAATCTTAAAAGAGATAAATGAGAGATTAGGATTTTTATTAAATGTCGGATTGGATTATTTAACTCTTGATCGTTCAGCCAGAACTTTGTCGGGCGGTGAATCACAAAGAATAAGATTGGCTACACAAATTGGTTCTCAGCTTGCCGGAGTATTATATGTACTTGATGAACCATCGATAGGTTTGCATCAAAGTGATAATGTTAAATTGATAAATTCACTTAAAAATCTCAGGGACCTTGGTAATACTGTAATTGTAGTTGAGCACGACAGAGAGACTATAGACAGCTCTGATTATATGATTGATCTTGGTCCGGCAGCCGGTGTGCAGGGTGGAGAAGTCTGTATTGCGGGCAAAACTTCAGAGCTGATTAAAAGAAAGAATGGATATGATTCATTAACTCTTTCTTATCTGACTGATAAAATGCAAATACAGATTCCGGAACAAAGAAGAAAGGGGCCCGGGAAATCCTTAATCTTAAAAGGTGCAAACGGTAACAATCTTAAAAATGTTAATCTAAAAATTCCACTTGGCACACTTACATTGATAACCGGAGTAAGCGGTTCAGGCAAATCAACATTAGTTAATGAAACACTTGTAAAAATTCTTATGAAGAAAATTTACAATTCAAAACTTGTTCCTTTACCTTATAAGTCAGTTGAAGGATTAGAACATATTGATAAAGTAATTGAAATTGATCAATCACCGATTGGCAGAACACCAAGATCTAATCCGGCTACTTATACTGGTTTGTTCACTTATATCAGAGATCTTTTTGCACAGCTTCCTGAATCCAAAATGCGTGGTTATGCTACCGGAAGATTTAGTTTTAATGTTGCAGGCGGAAGATGTGAAGAATGCGGCGGAGATGGCTTAAAGAAAATTGAAATGAATTTTCTGCCTGATGTTTATGTACTTTGCGATGTTTGTCAGGGAAAAAGATATAACAGAGAAACTTTGCAGGTATTATATAAAACAAAGTCAATTTCTGATGTCCTTGAAATGCGTATTGATGAAGCTTTGGAATTTTTCAAGGACCTGCCGAGAATTTACAGAAAGATAAAAGCAATTCACGATGTCGGACTTGGCTATATTAAACTTGGGCAGCAGGCAACTACACTTTCAGGCGGTGAAGCACAGCGGGTTAAACTTGCAACCGAGTTAAGTAAAGTCAGTACCGGTAAAACAATATACATTCTTGATGAACCAACTACAGGTTTGCATTTTGAGGATGTTAAAATTTTGTTGGGGGTACTGAATAAACTTGTTGAAAAAGAAAATACAGTTGTAGTAGTTGAACATAATCTTGATGTAATTAAAACCGCCGATTGGATAATTGACCTTGGTCCGGGTGGTGGCGAGTTTGGCGGTGAAATTATTGCCGAAGGAACACCAGAGCAATTAATTAAAAGCAAAAAAAGTTTAACTGGTAAGTTTTTGGTAAAAGAGTTGAAAAAGCATTAGTATGTCATTGCGAATCCCGTTTCATCGGGATGAAGCAATCTTTTTTCAGATTGCTTCGTCGCTTCGCTCCTCGCAGTGACAAACATAAAATCAATCAATCTTTGTCGGATCCCATGAACTTCTGAAACCCTCATCCATATTATCCAGAATTTCCATATCGGATTCATCCAAAATAAAATCAAACACATTGGCATTTTCAATTATTCTTTCCTTATGAACAGATTTAGGAATAACAACCAGTTCGTGTTGTATTGCCCAACGGATTAAAACCTGAGCATTTGATTTTTTGTGTCTCTGAGCAATTGATAAAACTTTTTTATCGTTAAGTTTTTTTGATCGTGTAAGAGGTGCATAAGCTTCTAAAATAATTTTATTTTTATTGCATTCCTCAAGCAAATCTTTTTGATAAATAAAAGGATTAAACTCAACCTGATTGATAGCAGGGATTATATTAGCATAAGTAAATAACTCTTTAAGATGCGGAATCATATAATTGCTTACTCCGATTGATTTGCAGTAACCCGATTCATAAATCTTTTCCAATGCTTTCCAACTGTCTTTTCTTTTTTCATGAACAGGCCAATGAATCAGATAACAATCAATGTAATCAATATTCAATGTCTTCAGGCTCTTATCAAAAGCTTTAAGTGCTGAATCATAACCATGATCTTCATTCCAAAGTTTGGTTGTAACAAAAACTTCTTTGCGGTTTATTCCGGAGTTTCTGATAGCTTCTCCAACATCTTTTTCATTTCTATAAAATTTAGCTGTATCAACATGTCTATAACCAGCTTCAAATGCCCAGTGAATAGCGTTGATACATTCGCTTCCGGATTTTGTAAGATATACTCCAAGACCAAGCTGTGGAATTTCAACTCCATTATTCATTTTAATTCTGTAACTAATATTTTTCTTCATAATTCCTCTGTTAAAAAATCTTTTTTAATAAATTTGAACTTATTCACAGCTCTTATCTTAAAAAGAAAAGGGAATAAATTATTTTATTATAGAGTCCCTCTCTTTCCAGAGAAGCGAATTAGTGCGAGTTCAAAACAACTAAAAAGCATTAATTCATTAATAATATAAGTTAAAACTAATAAACATTTAAAAGTTTAAGTGCCATAATTAAAATTGCGATTATCAAAACAAACTTAATAAGTTTTTCACCTTTCTTAACCGAAAGCTTTGCACCCCACCATCCGCCGAACGCATTTCCTGCCGAAAGTGTTACTCCATAGAACCAATTTATATTATCCGTTAAAATAAAAACTAACAGTGCCGGAAGTGTAAATACGAAGACAACAAAGACTTTGTGCATATTAACTCTGATCAAATCAAGTTTCATTAAATATTGAAGCGAAGCCATCAACAAAAGTCCCACACCAACCTGAAGAAACGCACCATAGAAACCGATAACAATCATTGCGGCAACTATTTTCCAATCGATAGTAAAATCACTTTTAGTTTTTTCTGTTTTCTTTTTAGGCAGAATCATGGTGATAATAATAAATATCATTATCACACCAAGAATCTTTTCAAATAATTCATCACTTATACTAACCGCAGTAACAGCACCGATTATTGCACCGGGTAAAGTAAGTGCAGAGAGGATTAAACTGTTTTTGAGTTCATAGAATTTTTCTTTTTTGAAAGCATAAACTGCTGAGGCGTTTTGGAAAAGAATTGCTACCCGATTTGTTCCGTTAGCAACAGAAGGATCAAGCCCAAGAAAAATTAAAACAGGTAATGTTAGAGATGAACCGCCGCCCGCATTAACATTTATAAATGCTGCGATAGCACCGACAAAAAATAGAATCAATATTCCTTGTAAATCGGGCAAACCGTTCCTGTAAAATCTTTTTTAACTAAAGTAAAAATAATTTATTTTAATCAGGAAAAGAATTTTAGTTAAATCATTTTAATTCATGTATTAAGTTTATTTTGGATTTAAATTCTTTTGTAACACTGAGTATGTAGAAGTGTGATATAACCTGAACAAATGTCAGTCTAAGATAGACTCAGACTGACGAGCTAACTTTTAATGTTTATGAATTAATTATTTATTTGGATTGTTTATGAACCTAAAAATTCTAACATCTTTTTCAATTATTTTATTATTAGTAGTATTCTCTAACTGCACACAATCTCAGCAGGATTATGTGAAGGATAATTATGATAAAAAAGAATATATGGTTGAGATGCGCGACGGAGTGAAACTTTTTACCGCTGTTTATTCACCTAAAGACAAATCAAAACAATATCCCATAATAATGATGAGAACTCCGTATTCATCTAATCCTTACGGCGAAGATAAATTTACCGGATTTTTAGGACCATCAATTAAATTCTTACAAGAAGGATTTATTTTTGTTGTGCAGGATGTCCGCGGCAGATATATGTCTGAGGGTGAATTTGATAATATGCGGGCGTATATCCCAAATAAAAAAGATAAGCAGATTGATGAAAGCAGTGATACCTATGATACAATTGAGTGGCTTATCAGCAATATTGATAACAATAATAAAAAAGTTGGTATGTGGGGAAATTCTTATCCCGGATTTTATACAATTATGGGCTGTATAGATGCACATCCAAATTTAATTTGCGCATCGCCGCAGGCACCTATTTCGGATTGGTTTATCGGTGATGATATGCACCATAACGGTGCTTTTTCTGTTTTAATGTCATTTAACTTTTTTAAATATTTTGGAAGCCCGAGACCGGAACCCTTAACAAAATATCCGCCGGCACCGGAATATGATTCGCCTGATGCATATAATTTTTTCAAAAATCATACTCCGATAAAAAAATTGAATGAAGAAATTCTGAAAAATAGAATTCCTTTCTGGGATACAATGATGACACACGGAACTTATGATTACTACTGGAAATCAAGAAGTAATCTGCAGCATTTGAAAAATATAAAGCCTGCAATATTATTAGTCGGGGGATGGTATGATGCTGAAGATTTGTATGGTGCACTTCACATATATAAAGCAATAGAAGAAAATGATAGATCAAATAATTCTAGATTGGTAATGGGTCCCTGGACACATGGAGCATGGATTTGGGCTAAAGGAGATTCACTTGGTGATTTTTATTTTGGCGGAAATTCCGCTGACTATTATCGTAATGAAATTCTTTTACCTTTCTTTAAGCATTATCTAAAAGGAGAATCTCCTTTAAACTTGAATGATGCTTATGTTTTTGATACCGGGAAAAATGAATGGAACAATTTTGAAATCTGGCCGCCAAACGGAAGTACCGAAGTAAAGTATTATTTTTATGATGAAGAAAAGCTGAGTGATAAAACACCTGCTAAATCAGTTTCATATTCTGAATATTTAAGTGATCCGTTTAATCCTGTTCCTTATACGGCAAAGTTTCAGGATTCGAAAGAGTTTTACAATCGCCTGCACTTAATTGAAGATCAAAGATATGCTTCAACGAGACCTGATGTTTTAACATTTACAACTGAACCGTTAAAAGAAGATGTTACAATTGCAGGACAGATAATTGCTGATTTGTTCGTTTCAACAACAGGAACGGATGCAGATTTTGTTGTCAAGGTAATTGATGTATATCCTGATAATGAAAAAGATCCGAATCCAAATCCTGCTTTTGTTAAAATGGGCGGTTATGAAAGATTAGTAAGAACGGAAATAATGCGCGGTAAATTCAGAAATAGCTACGAACATCCTGAACCATTTATTCCTAATAAAGTAACCGAAGTAAAATTTAATCTTAATGATGCGTTTCATACTTTTAAAACCGGACACAAAATCATGATTCAGGTTTCATCATCTTATTTCCCGTTCTTTGATGTAAATCCAAATACTTTTTGTGATATTTACAATGCTGATAAGGATAAATTTATAAAAGCGAACATTAAAATTTATCACAGTAAAGATTATCCAAGCAATGTTGTGTTTAGGATATTAAATTAAATTTTGTAAGAATTTTTTTTAAGATTAGTTATTCTTCACCATTGCTCAGGAAGAAATTAAAGTAAATTAATAACAATTCATCACTTTGATAAAAGTCGAAGTGTGATATCATTAAATTTATGAGGTAGCATTTTGAAAAGTCTTATTATTTATGTTTATCTGTTTTTTTCTTTCTTCAGTATTCAATCATTTGCTCAAATATTTTATGGCTCAGAACCATTAGCTCACACTTATTCAATTGTTGCCAGTGATCCGCAGACAGGTGAAATGGGTGTTGCAGTTCAATCGCATTGGTTTTCAGTTGGTTCTATTGTTGCCTGGGGTGAAGCTGGAGTTGGTGTTGTTGCAACACAATCTTTTGTTAATCCTTCATTTGGTCCGCGGGGACTGGAACTGTTAAAAAAGGGAATGACTGCTAAGGAGGTAGTTGAATTATTAATATCAACAGATGAAGGCAGTGAATTAAGACAGCTTGCAATAGTTGATGCAAAGGGAAATTCATTTGCTTTTACTGGATCAAAATGTATTTCTGAAGCAGGACATTATATTGGCAGCGGATATTCAGTTCAGGCTAATATGATGCTGAGTAATACAGTTTGGGATGCGATGGCAAAAGCTTTCGAGAATTCTGATAGCCCATTAGCAGAAAGATTGGTTGCAGCATTAGAGGCAGCTCAGAATGAAGGCGGTGATATTAGAGGTAAACAATCGGCTTGTCTGCTTGTTGTAAGAGGCAATGCAACCGGAAATCTTTGGGAAGATAGATTAATAGACCTTCGGGTTGAAGATCATCCTGAACCTGTTAAGGAAATAAAAAGATTGTTAACAGTTTACCGGGCTTATGAGCATATGAATAGCGGAGATCTTGCTGTTGAAAAAAATGATATAAAACTTGCAATGCATGAATATAATTCAGCAATGCAGATGTTTCCTGATAATCTTGAGATGAAATTCTGGACGGCAGTCGCTCTTGTAAATAATGGTGAGATTGAGAAATCTTTACCGATGTTTAATGAGATTTTTTCGTCTGATAAAAACTGGAAAGCTCTTACTCCGAGATTGGTACCAAGCGGTCTGTTAAATGTAACTAATGAAGAACTTAAAAAAATATTGTCAGTTAATGAGTAATAAAATTAAATTCACATTATCCTGTTTACTTTTATCAGTGTTGTTTTTTGGCTGTAAATCTGAAGAACAGAAAGATAAGCCGGTCCGGATTCAACAGGAAAATTATTTTCTTCCGCCAAAGCAGGAACAACAACAAACTCAGAATCAAAATAAATCTGTTGTGGATACTGAGGATGCCGATGAAATTATCGCAGTTATTAAAGAGAATATTGCAGCTACTGAAGCAGAAGATAAAAAAAGAGTTTTAAAAACAATGCACAAAGATTCTCCGCAGATAAATTCAACTATTCAGGGGATGGATTTTATATTTGCCAACTATGATATGAAGTTCGATCTTGAACAAACAAAAGTTCTGGAAGTAAATGGTGATGAAGCAAAGGTTTACTATAAGCAAACCACCCGTGCTATTAAGGGAGATGGATTTCCGCCAACAAGAATAACCGGCATTCATCATATGAAAAAAGAAAATGGAAAATGGAAATTATTTAAAACCGAATATCTCTCAAATCAACAAATAAGGTAAAACTAATATGGAAAACCAGGTAATAAAAAATTGTCTAAGTTGTAATAGAACTGAAAATGAGATTCCGCTTATCTCATTAAACTATTCAACTAAACAGATGTATATATGTTCATATTGTCTTCCGATGTTAATTCATCATCCCGAACAGCTTATCGGGAAATTAAAAGGTGCTGAAAAGATTCCCCCTGCTCAGCATAACGATTGACTAATTTAAAATTGTCTTATGTGTTTTATAAAATTCATAAAATACTTTAAGATAAGACATGGTATCCTGTTATTTGTTTTGCTAACTGCTGCCTGCAGTGATCATGGAATTGAACCGAAGGCAATATTAAAATCACCGCCCGGTTTTAGCGGAACAATAAGATTTATTAGTGAGTGGCCAGATAGTATTAAGAGATCATTTCTGGTCATCTTTAAAAATCCATTAAAATCTGATAGCGATTTTACGGTATTAAATCTTAAATTTCTAAGTAAAGAAATACCACTTGGTGTTCAGAAACATGAATTTAGTTCACTTGATTCTGCTTATATACCTGCAACTCCGGGTGTTTTCTCTTCCGGTTCGTATTTTTATGTGGCAGTAGTTCAGCAATCAACTGAAAATTTATCTCTCGCAAGAAAAGATTGGTTTGTTTCAGGAGTTTACTATACGGATAATGATACAACTGTACCGGGAGTATTGATAATTCCTGACAGCACATTCGTTAAAAATATTAATATCAATGTTGACTTTAAGAACCCGCCTCCACAACCGCCAGGTGGAAATTGAAAAAGGACTTTGTAAAAATCCTTTCTGTCTTCATAATAATAGTCTTGTTTACAAATACAGATAACCTAATCGCACAGACATATAGTATCAGCGGAATTGTTACTGATTTAAATTTAAAACCAATTCCTGGAGTTAATGTAGTTATCCTTAACACAAATATTGGTACTGCTTCAGATCTAAAAGGAAATTACAGGATATCAGGGCTGAAGAATGGTATTTATACATTGGAGTTTTCATCAATCGGGTATAAAAAGCTAATCAAAGAAAATATAGCTATTCAGAATCAATCAATTGTTCTGAACATAGAATTGAAAGAATCGGTTATTCAATCCGAGGAAGTTCTGGTAACAGCAGGAAAGTATGAACAGAAAAAATCCGATCTGCCGGTTAGTGCAGAGATAATATCTGGTAATAAATTTGCGGAAAGAAATTTCAGTAATCTTGCTGATGCTGTTCGTTTTGTACCAGGAGTAACTATGACTGAAGATCAGATCAGTATAAGAGGTTCAAGCGGATACAGCAGAGGAACAGGATCGAGGGCTTTACTTGCTATTGACGGATTACCTTTTTATACAGGCGATACAGGTGAAATTGTTTGGGAAATGATACCGGTTCTGGAAATTCAGAGAGTGGAAATAATTAAAGGCGCTGCAAGTTCATTATATGGTTCTTCGGCAATTGGCGGAGTTGTAAATTGCTTAACAAGAGATATTTCTGAAAAACCATTAACAATCTTAAACGGATTTTATGGAATTTATGATAAACCCTATTATCCCGAATGGAATTGGTCTGGTAAACGAAGACCTTTTAACGGACTAACTCTTTCTCATTCAAATAGAATTGGTAATCTTGGTTTCAATGTTTCATTTTCACGACTTGAAGAATCAAGCTACAGGAAGGATAATGATTATAAAAAGTATATCGGTTTTATTAAAACAGTTTATGATTTTTCTCCGGTTACATCGCTTACTTTTCTTGCTAACACTTTTTATAAGCGTGCCGGTCAATTCCTTTATTGGAAGGATTCAAGAAATGCTTTAGTTGTACCTGATAAAAACACGAATGATCGAATTGAAGTTAACCGTTATTTATTTGGTCTGATATATAAAAATTTAATCAATGATAAATATCTTCTTAACATTAAAGCAAGCTATTACCGGAATTATTTTACAGACAATGAAATTAATCCAAATGAATCAACATCTAATCTGTACAGAGGGGAAGTCCAATTAAATACCAACATAACCGATTTTATTGTACTGACAGGCGGTGTAGAAGGCAGCTACTCAATAGTTAATTCAAGTCTCTTTGGAAATCCCAAAGCAGTTGGCTTGGGTATTTATTCTGTTGCAGATATTAGTTTTTCATCTTCGCTTATTACCAGTATTGGAGTAAGATATGATTACAGCAGACTTGATTCACTGAAAGCATCCGGTTCTGTATCTCCAAAACTTGGTTTTAATTACAAGATATTTAATAATTTAGTTTTAAGATCATCACTCGGAATAGGATTCAGAGCACCGGCTCTTTCAGAAGCTTTCACTTCAACTTCAACCAGCGGTATTACTATTAAACCAAATCCAAATATAAAATCCGAACACAATCTGACAATTGAATCAGGGCTGAATTATTCTCCGTTTAATCCGCTCAATTTAGATTTAGCAATTTTCAATAATGAGTATTATGATATGATTGAGCCGGGAATTGATCCAAAAGATGGTAAAGTTGTTTTTACTAATCTTGTAAGAGCGAGAATACAGGGTTTTGAAACAAATGCTTCAATTAGCATTCTTCCTGGCCAACTTACACTGCAATTTAATTATACATATTTGTGGGCAAGAGATCTCAGAACAGGACTAGCACTGCGCTACCGTCCGCGGCATATTTTTTATTCGAGTGTTGATTTTAGAAAATGGAATTTTGAAGCTGAAATTAACTTCAGATATTCCAGCAAAGTTGAAGAGATAGATGAAGAACTTATTGATCTGGGAATTATAGTTGATGGAGAATTACGCGTTCCGGTTTACACAACCGATCTGAAATTTGGATATGATTTTTTATCTGCAGGCTTACCATTAAATATCTATCTGAACATTAAGAATATTTTCAATTACAACTATGTAGAGCTTATGGGCAATATCAGACCGATTAGAAATTTTTCTCTGGGATTTAACTTAGCGTTTTAAGCTTATCTATAATTAACGGTCTTGTAATTTTCAATTTTAATTTGGAATTTATTGTAAAATAAAATTCAATAAGATGGTTAGAGTTCATTTGGTTTAAAAATATTTTAAAGAGGCAGCTAAATGAAAAAACATATTTCTTTGTTAATAGTTTTATTATTCATCGGAAATACGATTGCACAACAGGCAAGCGGTTATTTTCCAGCACAAACCGGATTTGAATGGAAGTATAAAGTGATTCCATTGGATTCAGCCAGTAATCCTATAAATGAAGCAGCATTTTACAGAATGGATAGATTTGAATCCATTGCTGATTATCAGGGAAGATCAGCAGATATTGTTTTAACAAAATCCGGAGCTCTGCAGAATATTAAGCTTCTGCCTTTTCAGGATTCATTATTTTACAGTACCGAAGGAACAACCGGATATAGTTATTACAACGTTGAAGGTATTAAGGGATTTTTAATCTCTCTGGATTCACTTGGACTAACTCAGAATTTTAGCTTCTTAAATTTCTTTACTTCTCTGCAGGCATGGTATGACTATTACAGGTTTGCTTCACCGGTAAATACACCATATACTTTAATACAAAAAGATACCGTAATAACTATCGGCTCACTGAATGTTCCGTTCAGATTCAAATATTCCGGTAGCAGATTAAATGATCAGACTATATCAACAGTTCTTGGTGATATGAATTGCAAAAAGTTTTTGTTACAATGGAAGATATTATCATACAATGTAGTTGAGCTGCTAACATTAAATGATACTGTCTGGATTGCCCCTGATAATTGGATTGTTCAGGATATCGTACCGGGGCAATATGTTGATAATCTTACAATGCTTGGTGTTGATCCATTTTCTATCCCTGGACTTGATATTAGACTTACTAATGATATTGTTAGTGTTGAAGATGAAGTAATAATATCAGATAATTTTACACTTGAACAGAATTATCCAAATCCGTTTAATCCGATCACAACAATCAGTTACAGCATTCCTCAAAGTTCTTTTGTAACTCTAAAAATTTATGATGCATTAGGGAATGAAGCTGCAGTTCTTGTAAACGAACAAAAAACAGCAGGCAGACATGAAGTAAATTTCAGCAGCTCCCAACTTGCAAGCGGTATTTATTTCTATAAACTGATGGCAGGCTCATTTACCCAAACAAAGAAAATGATTCTTCTTCGTTGATAGGTTAATTGATAATATATGAAAGAAAAAATTTCACATTAAAATAATTATGCCTCATCTATGTAAGCTTAGATGAGGCTTTTTATTGGTTTATCTCTAAGATTAGAATTACAAATTATTATATTTGCATAAGAATGAAAAAATGATAATCAATGGAAACAGTTACAACAAAAGATGAAAAACATATATTATCAAAAATTATAACCCCGCTTCTTTTCCCGATTATATTATGGGTTATTCACACTCTTTCAGTTTTAATAAATATAAATCTTAGCAGTTATGGAATTTATCCAAGACATTTTAAAGGATTATTAGGAATTATTGTTTCACCTTTGATTCACGCTGATTATTCACATCTTATTTCAAATACTGCGCCTTTGATAGTTTTAGGATTAAGCATTTTTTATTTTTATCCGAAAGTTGCCTACAAATCTTTATTCATTATTTATTTTGGCACAGGAATTCTTGTTTGGATTTTTGGGAGAGAAGCATATCATATCGGCGCAAGTGGAATTATTTATGGATTCATATCATTCTTATTTTTCAGTGGTTTATTCAGAAAAGATAACCGTTCAATTGCATTAGCTTTAGTTGTTGTATTTCTTTATGGAAGTTTGATATGGGGAGTTTTACCCGGTAAACAAAATGTTTCATGGGAATCACATTTATTTGGTGCTATCGTTGGGATTTTTCTTGCTTTTATTTTTAGAAAAGTTGATCCGTCTAAAAGATATGATTGGGAAGATGAAGAATCTGATATACCGGTAAAAGATCTTGAAGTATCTTATGACCCTGAAAAAAATAAATTCTTAGATGAGTTATAACTTTGTTGGTCATTGCGATGAGTTTTCGGGAGAAGCAATCCATTTACAAATTCTAAATAAACAACAAATTGCTTTACCTCCGATAAATCGTGGGTCCGCAGTGATTTTGTAATTTGAAAAATTATTTAAAAATGTTCTGGGAACTAAAATGAAAAAAACAACTACCGAAACAAGATCCTATCGAACTGAAATGAACGATAAAATATTGAATTCCGGTTTCAGGGATTATAATAAATTCTTTGCACTTGATAACAAAGCTTACATCAATGGTGCATTGGATTCAAAAACAAAAGAACTAATGGGATTGGTCGCATCAATGGTTTTGCGCTGTAATGATTGCATCTTTTATCACATTGATCGCTCAATTCAGGAAGGTGCAGTAAAAGAAGAATTGATGGAAACTTTTAACATAGCACTGATTGTCGGAGGTTCTATAGTTATTCCGCATTTACGATATGCCTTTGAAATAATGGATAAAATATATGAAGAAAAAGAGAGTTCTGAAAAATGATTATTGTTCCTAAAAATATTGTTACAGCTGATTCAAAAGAAAGAATTCTGAAAAATCATTTTATTGAAATTGAGAACGGCAGAATAATTTCTATAAAGAAGAATGATGAAAAATATTTTTCTCAAAATAAAAGGAAAGTTCTTAGGTTTGATAAGCTCACTTTAATTCCCGGATTTGTACAAACACATATTCATCTTTGCCAGACATTGTTCCGCGGATTAGCTGATGATCTTGAACTGCTTGATTGGCTGCAGTTTAAAATATTTCCTTATGAAAATGCCCACAATAAAAATTCTTTACTTGCTTCTGTAAGGTTAGGAATAAATGAATTACTGTTAAGCGGCACAACAACATTGCTTGATATGGGAACTTTACGGCATCAGGAAGTTATCTTTGAGGAATTACAGAAAGCCGGAATGCGTGCAATTGCCGGTAAATGTTTAATTGATAAAAACGATTTGTTCCCTCAGTTTAAATCCGATACTAAATCAGAGTTGGATGAAATATATCAGCTTGCAAAAGCTTTTCACAATACTTCCAATGGAAGAATAAAGTACGGCTTTGCACCAAGGTTTGTTTTATCTTGTTCAGAAAAACTTCTTAAAGGATCTTTTGAAATGAAAAAGGATTTCAGCGGAAGTTTATATCATACACACTCATCTGAAAATAAAAATGAATTAGCCGAGGTAAAGAAGCGGCATAGAAAAGCTAATATTGAATATTTTGATTCAATAGGTGTTGTTGATGATCATTCAGTTTTAGCGCATTGTATTCACGTTGATGAAAAGGAAACAGATTTATTAAAAAAGAAAGAAGTTCGTGTTGCACATTGTCCTTCATCGAACTTAAAACTTGGTTCAGGTATTGCGAATA
Source organism: Ignavibacteriota bacterium (assembly GCA_013285425.1). GTDB lineage: Bacteria > Bacteroidota > Ignavibacteria > Ignavibacteriales > Ignavibacteriaceae > IGN3. The sequence continues at coordinate 1,988,591 of CP053447.1, read as the reverse complement.
TTACAAAGTATTTAATGAAAGGTATATCGGTTTCTCTTGGTGCAGACGGAGCACCTTGTAATAATAATCTGAGTATATTCAATGAAATGAAATTGGCGGCATTTATGCAGAAGCTTATACATGGTGCAAAGTTAATGGATGCAAAAACTGTTTTTAAACTTGCAACTATTGAAGGTGCCAAAGCATTACACTTACAAAATGAAATTGGAAGTATTGAAGTTGGTAAAAAAGCAGATTTAACTTTGCTGGATTTAACTTCTAATACTCACTCTCTTTCTGAAGAAGTTGAGTCGATATATTCTAATATAGTTTATGCATCATCGGGTGATTCTGTTAATTCGGTTATGGTTGAAGGAGAATGGAAAGTGCTGAATAAAAAATCACTTTTGTATGATCAGGCTGAGTTAAACTATAATTCTAAAACTGAACTTAAAAAATTATTGAACAGAGTTAAAAAGTAAAAGCTTACTCAAACTTTTATGATTTTTCATTAATCAGGTATCTGATTATTACCGATAATATCAGATTGCTGTTAACAGCATAAATAGAAAAATGTATGAAGCAAATAATTTTAGCTACAACTAATAAGGGTAAACTAAATGATGTTAAAGAAATCTTTAATGATTTGGATATAGAGATCTTATCATTTCTGGATTTTGAAAATCATCCTGAAGTTGAAGAGAACGGAAACACATTTTCAGATAATGCAATAATTAAAGCCCGAGCAGCATTTGAAAAATATAAAATACCCAGTATAGGAGACGACTCAGGTCTAGAAGCATTTCAATTAAATGGTGAACCCGGGATCTATTCCGCAAGGTATGCGGGTGAAAATGCGGATGATGAAAAGAATAATCTGTTGTTGATAAAAAAGCTTTCTAAACTTCCTGAACCACATCCGGGCAGATTTGTTTGTGCAGCAGCATATTATGACGGTAAGGAAATTAAAACTGCTATCGGAGAAATAAGAGGCAATATTATTAAAACACCACGCGGAAAAAACGGTTTTGGATATGATCCGTTATTTATTCCAGATGGTTATAATATTACTACTGCTGAAATGCCGCACGAAGAAAAAAATAAGATAAGCCATAGATACAATGCATTTAAGCAATTGAGAATACTTTTATAACTGAAATATTTTAATATTTTTTCTGCTGCTTTTGTGCAATTACAACCTGTACTGTTCCAAAAGTAAAATTATATTTTTTGATTTCGGAAAATCCGGAGTTTAATAATAGCTTTTCAAGATTAACTTTTTTATCAAACTCTTCGACAGAATCCGGCAGATAAGTGTATGCTGCTTTATCTCCTGAAATTATTCCTCCAAGCAAGGGAAGAATGTTTTTAAAATAAAATCCATAAACTGCTTTCAGAATCTTATTTGACGGCATTCTGAATTCTATTATAGTTGCTTTACCATTTGGTTTAAGAACACGATAGAATGAATTAAAACCTTCCTGGATGTTATAAAAATTCCGCACTCCAAAAGCTACTGATATATTTGTTACTGATTCATCTTTAAATGGAATACTTTCAGCAACCATCTGAACTAAACGACCAGCAATCCAATCAGATTTATTCTCAAACAATTTTAACATATTATGGGAATAATCAGCGCCATAAATTTTTTGCACACCCATTTTTCTTGCCTGAATTGCAACATCACCAGTTCCGCAGGCAACATCAAGTAAAATTGAATCCGGATTTAGTTCTGTAAGTTTAAGTGCCTTTTTTCTCCAGTAAAAATCCAGACCAAAGCTTAAGAAATGATTGAGGAAATCATATCTTCCTGCAATGTTATCGAACATGTTTTTTACTTGTGCCTTTTTATCACTCATCTCAACTAATGCTTTTCATATTCAAATTTGTCTTTCCCGATTTTTTTATGCCACCAGTTGAAAAAAATCTTACCGCTCCACATAGATACAATTGCAAAAACTAATCCGCCAATTAAATCAATAACATAGTGATACCATAAATAAACGGTTGCAATGATTAGCAAAGTTCCGACCGGAATAAAAAAGTATCTGCTTCTGCTTCTTAATTTAACTGACAAGTACATTACAATAAGAGTTATCATTGTATGACCGCTTGGGAATACATCACGCTGAACAACCTCGGCAGGATTTGGTGTTCCAAATGGAATTCCTTCGCCGGTGTTAGTCATCTCTCTTAAAAAATTTGTAAAATACAAACCCGGTAATACTTCGTTGATAGTATTAAAATCGTGAAGTGTAAATCTGGGACCGATACCCGGCAGCGCAAAGTATCCTAAGTAAGAAAGGAAAAATCCATAGATAACAGAGAACAATGCAAAATCTAAAGCAATAAATCTATCCTTTTTAAGAAGTGACAACCCAAGAATAATAGGAAGTAGATAAAAAGATCCGTAAACAATTTGTAATATTTCAGTTAATAAAGGGAAAGAAATATGATAAATCAAATGTGTTGGATCGGTTCCAAACATCCATCTGTCTATTGCAATAAATAAATCATCATAATCCTGCCCTCTGATTGGTTTTACCATAAAGAATAGTTGTCTGAAAGTAAGGAGAATTAAAGGTGCAATGTACCAGTAATGCGTAATTCGCCATACTTTTTTTTGTGTTCTTGCTTCAAGAAAAGAAATTGTAAATGCTAATCCGATAACGAATAGATTTATAAAAATCCAGTTAATGGAATTTTCAATTCTCTGATAAAAAATTATATGAAGAGTTATCAAAAAAACAGAAAAGCCGATAACAACTATATCAAAAGCTTTAAGGGTTTTAATTAAAGATTTTACTTTATCCATCTCTTAGTATAATATCATCCGGATTTATTTTGTTGAACAAACTTTGCGAGATTAATAAAGTCATCAACATTAAGCTGCTCTGCACGATTTGATAAATCAATACTGCACCCGCTGAAATCTATATCAGCAAATATACTATTGCTTAGGGAATTTTTTAGTATTTTTCTTCTGTTTCCGAATGATGATTTTACTACAGATTTAAATATTGAGTTAAACTCAGTGTCTGTTCTTTTTTCATCAAAATAAAGATGAACTACTGCCGAATCAACATTTGGTTTCGGGTAAAATACATTTCTGGATACTTTAAATGCTAACTCCGATTTACCGAAGTAGTTTAATAATACTGAGAGAATTCCGTAATCTTTAGTACCGGTTTTTGCAGTCATTCTTTTTGCAACTTCATACTGAACCATTAAGACAGCATCTTCGATAATTGTATTGTTATCAAATAGTTTAAAGATAATCGGCGATGTGATGTTATACGGGATATTTCCAACAATCCTGATTTTATTTTTATTCTCCTGAAAAATATCCGGCAAGTCAATTTCAAGAAAATCCTGTTGAATGATTTTTATTTCACTAAATCGGTTTGTCAGATTATCAATTACTCTTTTATCAATTTCTACTGCATAAAAAGCTGAATTATAGTCAACTAAATATTGAGTAAGTGCTCCTTCTCCGGGCCCAATTTCAATTATAACATCATTTTCTTTAGGTTTAATTTCAGAAATGATCTTCCTGATTATATTTTGATCCTGCAGATAGTTTTGACCAAAACGCTTTAATGGTATTATTTTACTCATAATTTCAATTACTCTATAACAAAAAATAAGTATTTATTTTTTAATCATGTAAACCGTTTGTATAAGAAAAGAATATCAAATAGTTTTTGTACGGACTTTTAAAATATTAACAGGAGATTTAATGCCGGAAAAATTTGTAGTCAGTGTAGATATGGGAGGCACAAAAATCCTTGCTTCGGTTATAAATTCAAAAAAGGGGATTGTAGCCAGACAAAAGCGACCAACAAATATTAACAGTGGAACAAAAGTATATGTTAAAGATGTTGCTGAACTAATTCATAAAGTAGTTAAATCATCTAAGTTAAAAAGAAATAATATAGCTGCTGTCTGTCTTGGTGTTCCCGGATCAGTAAATCCAAATACAGGAGTAATAGGATTAGCACCAAATCTCGGAATAAAAAATTTCAGAATGAAAGCAGAACTGCAGAAATTAATTCCATATCCTGTATTGCTGGAAAACGATGTTAATCTTGGTGCACTTGGAATTAAAAATTTTGGGATAGGAAAAAATTCAAATAATATGCTCGCGGTTTTTATAGGCACTGGTATAGGCGGTGGTATTGTTATAAATAATAAATTATATCGCGGCTCCACTTTTGTTGCCGGCGAAATAGGACACGTTCTTGTACAAAAAAGCGGACCAATGTGCGGCTGCGGTAAGAAAGGTTGTTTTGAGGCAATTGCAAGCAGAACAGCAATTGTTAATCAAATAGAGCACGATGTTAAAAAATTAAAAAAGAAAAGCATTCTTTCAGAACTTATCAAGTCAGGACAAAGAATTAAAAGCAGTGAATTACAGAATGCGGTTTTAAAGGGCGACAGAGTTACTATAAAACGAATAACTGATGCCAGCAAAGTAATTGGAGAAGTTTTGGGAAGTGTCTGCAGTTTAATGAATTTTGATTTGATAGTGTTAGGCGGCGGGGTAATAGAAGCGTTGGGTGATTTTATGCTTCCAATAATCAAAGTAGAATTTAAGAAGCAGGTTTTTAGTGTTTCAGGCAGGGGAGTAAAAATTGTTACCTCTAAGTTAGGTGATGATGCCGCTATTTATGGCGGGCTTGCTTTGGCAGAAGAATATTTTGGCAGTAAGTTTTAAGTGAATTGGGATTCTATCTTAATTAATTTCTCATTCAGTTCTTCCCATTTCTTCATTGCGAACTCAAGATCAGACTTTGTCTGATTAAAATATTTAGTCGTTTCTTTTGCAGTTTCTCCTTTTGAATAGATAACCGGGTCAGCTAATTTTCTTTCTAACTCTTTTATTTTGTTTTCATAAGTTTCAATCAGACTTTCAATTTTAGAAATTTCCTTTACTATATCTTTGGTTGCCTGATGCTTTTGCTGTCGAAGTTCAGCTTCAATTCTTTTCTGATCCTTTCGATTTGTTACAGATAATTCATTTTTGTCTTTTTTTGTCTTAACTGTATCATCTCTATCAAAAGCTGCATGCTCTCTTTTTTCCATAAAGTAATCAATACCGCCTAAGTAGGTTTTAAGATTACCTTTTCTGATATCAACAACTTTTGTAACAATTGGTCTTAAGAAATCTATATCGTGTGAAACAAGAATCAAAGTACCATTAAAATCAACTAATGCCTTTTGCAGTATGAGTTTTGAATTATAATCAAGATGGTTTGTTGGCTCATCAAGTATGATAAAATTTGATTTTGTAAGCAGGATTTTGCAAAGGGCAACACGGCTTTTTTCACCACCGGAAAGGACTCCGACTTTTTTAAATACATCGTCACCTGTAAACAAAAAAGAACCAAGCAATGACCGTAACTGACCAAGAGTTTTTTCTTCTGCAATTCCATCAACAGTCTCAATAATTTCAAGTTCAGGGTCAAGATTATCTGCAACATCCTGGGCATAGTATGAAATTATTGTGTTATGTCCGATAATTCTTTCGCCTGAATTATAATCAATCACACCGGCAATGATTTTAGCGAGTGTAGATTTACCTGCTCCATTTGGTCCTACAAATGCAATTTTCTCGCCTCTTTCAATTTCAAAATCAACTGCTTCAAAAACTTTTTTATCACCGTATGATTTGAAAATTCTGTTTAATTTTATTGGAGTTCTTCCACTTAAAGTGGGTTGTGGGAATTTAATATTAATCTTTGAATTTGTTTCCGGCAGTTCAACCAACTCTATTTTTTCAAGTTGTTTTATTCTGCTTTGAACTTGTCTTGCTTTTGTAGCTTTATATCTGAAGCGCTCAATGAATCTTTCAGTTTCTTTAATTTTATTTTGTTGTTGTTCAAATTGTTGAACAGCTAATTCATCCCGCTCGGTTTTATATCTAAGGTAGGCATCGTAATCACCTTTGAAAGTAAAGAACTTGCCAAGAAAAATTTCCAAAGTTCTGTTAGTAACCTGATTAACAAAATTTTTATCGTGTGATACAATCAGTAAACCGCCCTTATATGTTTTTAAGAAACTGATCAGCCATTCAAGCGAATCAATATCAAGATGATTAGTCGGTTCATCCAATAGAAGTATATCATTTTGTGAAATAAGAATTTTTGCTAAAGCAATTCTCATTTGCCAGCCGCCAGAAAACTCATCAGTCAAACGGCTAAAATCTGATTCTTCAAAACCTAATCCTATTAAAATCTTTTCAACTTTTGATTGTACAGAATATGAATCCATTCCTTCAAGAATATGATGCACTTCGCCAAGTTGATGAACAAGATCCATTTTTTCTTCATCAGAAAGCTCCGGAGCATTAAGTGCATTTGTTATTTCTTTTTCTTTATTAGTAAGTTCAACAATATCACTTAGCGCTGAAGAAGCCTCATCAAGTAAAGAATTACCGGAATGTGTAACATGTTCCTGTGGAAGATATCCAATCGATATTCTTTTTTGTTTTAATACTTCACCGGATTCTGGTTGAAGAGAACCATTTATGATTTTAAGAAGTGATGATTTGCCGGTACCGTTTGCTCCTACAAGCGAGATTTTATCCCCTGATGCGATTTTATAATTAACATCCTTGAAGAGATACTTACCATTGAATTGTAAAGAGATATTTACAAGATCAATCATTACAGATTCGACTATTCCCTTATAACTGCGATTTTCCCGGTTTCTACACTGTTGCCTTCCTGATCAAAAGCGATAACAATATAAACTCCGCTGTTTACAAGATTTCCATTCTCATCTCTTCCATCCCAAAAAGCAGTTCTGCCGCCGGGTGATGAAAACTGCCTGATAAGCACTCCTGAAACAGAAATAATTTTAATATCAGAATTTCTTATCAACCCGTCAATGGTAACGAGCTTGGGTTCATTGTTTAACTTAAGTGGATTTGGGAAAATTGTTAATCCGCTAAAACTTTCAACAGGCAAGATGGACGGTGTATCGAAGTAAGTTAAACCTTCATCGGTACCTACATATATTCTACCGGTTTTTTCATCAATAGCTAAACTGGTAATTACATCAGAAGGAAGCGGACTATTTTTTGAATCCAATGCTTTTAAAAGCTGTGTTCCATCTGAATTTAATAGCATTAATCCTTGATTTGTTCCTAACCATTTTTGATTCAATGGATCAACTACCATTGCGTTAATTGTTTGCTGTCTGACAGAAAAAGATGTACTGATTTTGAATTGAGGATTATTTGAATTTAAAACAACACCGGGATTTGTAATTATATTGACTCCCAAATTTGTTCCTACCCAAAGATCACCGCGCCTATCAACAGCAAGACTTAAAACATTATTGCTTGTTAACCCTTTTACAGTACTCAGAAAACCAAAACTATCATCTGAGTTATCGTTGTAAGTTCCTTTTTCATTAAAGTAATATAAACCCAGGCTTCCGCCGTTTGTCATCAGATACCATTTGGTTCCAAAATTATCGATAACGAGATTTTTGAACTCACTATATTCTCCATATTGTTCAACAGGGTTTTGAAAGCTATACCAAACACTATCCTTGGATAAAAGATAAAGTGATTTTTTATCAGCTGGTCTTAAATTTAAAATCCACAGATTACTTTTTGAATCCTCAGCAAATGCCGGGACAACAACATATTTATTATTTTGGTTTATACCAACCATTGGAGTATTATCGGAGTGATATCTGATTATTCCATTAGAATTAATTTTAACAAAACCTTCTCCCCAACTACCTGCATAAATAGTATTATCACTCGAACAAAAAACGGAATAGTATGCATTTGTAAAAAGTTCAGGATGATTTGTTGTGTTATATGTTTCCCAGGTTAATCCATCAAATTTATATAACCCTTTCCCTGAAATATCCTTTCCGCTTGCAGACCACAGATTACCTGTTTTGTCAACTATCATATAAGGAAATTGATTTGCTGCCGGACCATTAGGGAAAAGTAACCCCGAATCTGTTTGTATTCCAATATTGGATGAGATAATTAAACCATTGGCAGACGAATAAGCTAATCTGGTTGGATTTCCATTTACATTCTTAATCTCACTTAAAATATTTCCATCATATAAAAAAACTTTGTTCGGAGTAAGCAGATATAAATTTGAACCTTCAACTATCATATCAATAATTTTGATACTTGCAATCCCAAGATATGTTTGCCATATACTTCCGTTAAAAACAGATAATCCAAGATTTGTAGCAGCTAAAAGATTACCATTATAAAAGACCAGCTTGTTTACTGCCCCGGGCGGTAATCCATTGTTTTGATTGTAAACATTCCATGATTCAGGAGCAGAAAGATTGACTGCACCGGGTTTCTGTATCGCTACACCTTCTTGTGTTGCAGCATAAATCAGGTCCGTAATTAAAGTATGATTAACTTTTATGTTTGATGTAAAGGACCCAAACTTGAAGTAAGTATCATAAAAGAAAAAATTGTTCGCATCAATGACTGAAATTCCAAAATCAGTTGAAATAAATATACTATCACCATGTGCAGTTATATTATTTATTGATTTGTTAGTCTTATCTGAGTTAAAGATATCAAGGATTGACCTGAAACTGCTGTTTTGCGGATTATAAATATCAATAGTTCCGTTGGCACTTCCGAACCATACTTTATTATTATGATCAATTGCAACAGAAAATATATTTCTGCCTAATAAACCTTCAGACTTATTATAAGTTTTGTAACTGTTCTCTGCAAAATTATAATAAAATGCTCCGCCGCTTGTTACTGCCCAAACTCCATTTTCTACAATTGTAATAGCATTAATGTTTTCCATATTAGCATAGTTTTGCCAATTAGTCTGTTGTTGTGCAAAAGTAATCGGAAAAAGAATCAACAAAACAACAATTGATATAATTATTTTCATTTTTATTTCCAGACTTGTTTATGCAGTAGATGTTATATCTATATCAGTTTAAATATTGTTGATGTTAAAATATAATTATTTGGATTTATTAAAAGTGGAAAAATCTCACTCTGCAAGCAAGGAAATCAGCCTGATTAAGTTAAGATATAACCGGATTCAAACTTCTATATCTATTACTTTCATAGCAAGTAAACTCTTTGAATGATCCCATCGTTTTCCAATAATATTAAATAACAATAATGTTAAGCTGAATTTCTTATTATTTGTTTACGCATAGCTTCAACTCTTGAGTAAGGTACGCAGTATTTACCCAAATTATTGTAATCGTTTCTGTCTCCGCCATGAAAATCTGAACCGCCGCTTTCAAGTAAAAAATACTCATTTACTATTCCTCTGTAATGCTTAACCTGATGAGGCAGATTAGATGGGTGAATAACTTCAATTCCATCTAAACCAGCTTCAATAAGTTCAACCATAATATTATCTGGTAAAGGACCGGGATGTGCAATAAAAGATAAACCACCTGCATCGCTGATAATTTTAAATGCGCTTCTGGGTGATACATGAACTTTTCTTTCATACGCTGGGCATCCATTGCCGATATATTTACTAAAAGCTTCAAAATAGTTGCTAACTAATCCTTTCAATACCATAGCTTTTGCAATATGTGGTCTGCCAACTACTGAGTTCTTTGCAATGCTCATAACGTCTTCAATCGTTAGATGTAAGCCAAGAGTATTAAGCTTTTCTATTATCCTGATAGCACGTTTTATTCTTTCGGCTCTGAAAAATTTAAGATACTCACCGAGTTCTTTATTTGCCGGATCAAAAAAATATGCAAGTATATGAACTTCACGGTCTCTGATATCTGAGCTGATTTCCAAACCCGGTATCACCTCGACACCGGACATTTTTCCAATTTCTATTGCTTCAAAAACACCATCAACTGTATCATGGTCAGTTATGCTGATTACATCAATCCCTGCCTCTTTAACTTTCAAAATTAATTCTTCCGGTGTATGCTGTCCATCAGAATATTTTGAATGCATATGTAGATCGACCCGTACACTCATAAATCAGTGAAACATCTCTTTGAATTTTTCATAATCGATAATTCTTAATCTGGAACCATCCAGTTCAACCAAACCTTTTTTTGCAAAAGAGTGTAAAGTTCTGGAAATTGTTTCTCTTGATGTACCAGCCATATTAGCCAGCTCCTGTTGATAAGGCAGGTGGTCAATTTCTACAATACCTTGTCTTATTTTACCTATTTCATCTGCAATCTGGAGTAGAACTGTTGCAACTTTGCCTTCAGCATCTTTTAAAGATAATGCTTTTATCTTTAAGGTTGCAGCTCTCAGTCTTTTTGTTAATTCAGTTAAAAGTGCAACTGATACATCCGGAAATTTAAAAAGCAGATCCAAAAATTCTGCTCTTTGAATAATAAATAATTTTGAATCCTCAACGGCTGTTACGGTTGCAGACCTTGACATGCCATCAAGTAAAGACATTTCACCAAAGAAATCTGATTCATTAAGCATTGCCAGAATTACTTCTTTATCGTCATTACTTGATCTGGAAATTTTTACTTTCCCTTCAGCAATTACAAAGAAAGCCGATCCTGTATCTTCTTCATTCAGGATGATAGAATTTTTTTTAAATGATTGAATGACACCTGATTTAGCAATCTTTTCAAGGGTTTCTTCTTCTAATTCTGAAAAAATTGGAACATTTGACAGAAATTCGATATTACTTAACAATTTTTTACCTCTTTCTAAAAATATATATTACAAAAAATACCCTTGACGATTCATAAAGTCAAATTATTACTTGACTTAATGCATGTAATGTATAAATATATGTAGTAGTAGTTGCTGCTGGATTTCTTGATAATCATTCACAGAATTTATAAGTTCAGGATGTTACTCTTTCTCTCAAAAAATGATTTTTTCTGAATCCCTGTTATTTAATTTCAAAATTGGTTTCAACAAAACAAGTCAGCAATGTTTCTTCAATTCCTAAGAGACAAAAAGATAGTGCGTTAATTTAATTGTTTTTTTAGCCCGATGTATCTATTTTACCCCGCTTAATTTTTCAAGTTAAATAATACGGAGATTTTATAATTATGGGTATGATGGCCAAAATGAGGAGTTTGGCTCCAGCCTTTATTCTTACTGTAGGCGGTTTGTTCGTTCTTTTTATGGTTATTTCTGATTCAAACGTTCTTGAAGCACTTGGCGGTGGAAGAAATAATAATATCGGTAGTGTAAATGGTGAAGAAATAACTTATCAGGAATTTCAGACAGCAGTTGATCAGCAGATAGAAAATCAAAAACAGCAAACAGGTCAGGATCCTGATGAAACACAAATAGACCAAATAAGAGAACAAGTATGGGATGCAATTGTTACTCAGAAAGTATTTGCCCAATTGATTAAAAAATATGGTATCACAATAACTGATCAGGAAATAAAAGATGCTATCCTTGGTGAAAATCCTCCGGATTTCTTAAAGCAAAACTTTGTTGATTCTCTTGGAAACTTTAATCGTCAATTATATGAACAGGCTATTTTTGATCCACAGAATAAAGCTGCCTTGATTCAAGCTGAAGATTACATCAGACAATCAAAACTTACCCAGAAACTGCAAAGTATGGTTCTTGCATCTGTTAATGTTGGAGAAGATGAAGTTGAGAAAAGATTTATTGATCAGAATACCAATATTGAAGCAGAATATATTCTTTTTGATGTAAATAAAATTAAAGATGCTGATGTCAATATTACTGATGGGGATTTAAAAGCTTATTATGATAAGAATCTAAATACTTATAAAATCCCGCCTCAAAGAAAATTGAAGTTTGTATTATTTCAAAATGTTGCTTCTGCTGAAGATTCTCAGATGGTTTACAAGAACCTTCTGAATGTTAAAAACTCTATTGAAGCTGACGATACAGCTAATTTCTCTCAATTAGTTAGTATCTATTCTGAAACACCGTATTCTAAAGACACTTTGGCAGTTAATATGTTTTCTTCAGAAGCAATCTCAGCATTTCATAAAGCTTCTGTTGGTGAGGTTGTCGGACCTTTTACTTCTCCGCAGGGATATGTTTTATATAAATATTTTGGTTCTGTTCCGACTAATGAAATATCTGTCAGAGCTTCACATATATTGATTAACCAATTCGGCAATGATGAAAATAATCTGGCAGAAGCTAATAAGATTTATCAGAGATTAATTGCCGGTGAAAATTTTGAAAAACTTGCTAAAGAATTTTCACAAGATCCGGGCAGCGGAAGTAAGGGCGGAGATCTTGGTTATTTCAGTAAAGGAATGATGGTTAAGGAATTTGAAGATGCATGTTTTTCAGGCGCTGTGGGAGTTGTACAAAAACCGGTTAAAACTACTTATGGTTATCACATCATTAAAGTTACGGACAGAGCAGACAGAAAGTATATCGTTGAAAAAATTGTAAACGCTGTAAAACAATCTGCAAGCAGCAGGGACCGGATTTTTAATGCAGCAAATGATTTCTCATATCTTGCTAAAAAAAATGATTTTGAAACTGAAGCTAAGATTATGAATTATACTGTTCGCGAAACACCCTTATTTACAGAACAAGCTCCATCAATTCCGACTTTAGGAAACAATAAGAGATTAGTAAAATTTGCCTTCGAAAATAGTATTAACACAGTCAGTGATGTTTTTAAGGTTGCAAATGGTTATGTTGTTGCAAAAATCTCTGAGATTGAAAACGAGAAATTCAGGCCTTTTGATGAATTAAAAGAACAGATTAAACATGCAGTAATAAGAGAAAAAAAATTCGAAGTTCTTAAAAAAACTGCCGATGATGTTTACAAGAAGATTGGCAGTGATTTAACAAAAGCTGCTGCAATCGACTCTAATTATAAAGTTCATCAAACCGGCAATTTTACTCCTCAGGGTACAATTCCATCTATTGGAAGAGATTATGCTTTTGTAAATACAGCATTAAAATTAAAATTAAATACTGTATCTGAACCGATAAAAGCTGCTCGCGGTTATTATATCTTAAAAGTAACCAAGCGAAGTGAATTTAATAAAGAAGCATTTGACTCTCAAAGTACCGCAATCAGAAACTCGTTAATGCAGGAAAAGCGGGGGAGATTTTTAAATCAATGGGTTAGTGAAATTAAAGAGAATGCTAAGGTTGTCGATAACCGGCATTTGTTTTTCCAGCAGTAATTTAGTTGATGTGCTTTTACCCCCAATTACTAATCTTAAAGTATTTGGGGGTTTTCTTTTTTAAACTAACTTTATCAAATTGAATTACTAATTTATATCAGAAATGTATAAACATTATTTAATAATCATTTTATTATTAGCTGTTATTAAAGTCAATCCTCAGACTATCTCTAGAGACTTTAGTATCAGTATGGGAGTGGATTATACAACTTCTGCACAGATTTTCCTGAATCCTAATTCGTCTGATATAATAATTAGAAACAGATCCTTTGAATTATTGGATCTCTTTTCACCTTACATAGATATACGTTATAGATTAAATGAGTCTTTGATGATCGGAATCGGAACTGAATATGTAAAAAGAAGTGAAGAGGCATATAACCTTAATGTAATTGCAGGATCGCAGATTGTTACACTTAAAGTTGATGATGGAGTTAAATTTATTCCTATTGAACTTTCGGTTTATTATTATCTGCCTTTTTCAACTGAGCATTTTAATTTTACAATGGGTGGGGGAATAGGATATTATATTGGTGAGCAGACCAGAAAATTTGGTGATACTGAAATTGAAATGATTAATAGAAAATTTTCACTTGGTTTGTTGGTTTCGATTGGGATGGAATATTTAATTATACCGGAATTTGGGCTGCGTTTAGATCTGAAGTTCAGAGATCCTGAAATAAAATTAACAAATAAATATAAAAGTAAGGTAATTAATTACAACGGTAATGAGATCACTTTACTTCAGGATACTTTTAATTCAAAAATTAATTTAAATGGTATCGCATTTTTTATTGGTGCAGTATATTATTTTTAATTTAGAACAGAACTGCAATAGGTAGATTATTAAGCCTCGCATATTAAATGAAAAATAAACTGATTTATTTAACAGGATTTATGGCTTCAGGAAAAAGCACCGTAGGACCTATTCTTGCAAATACTATCGGATGGGGTTTTTATGATCTTGATAAATTAATTGAAGTTGAAACTTCTCTTAGTATCAAAGAAATATTTAAGGTACACGGAGAGTCATATTTCAGGAAATTAGAGACTGATGTTCTTAAAAAAGTGAGTCTGTTAAACGAATTTGTTATTTCACTTGGCGGTGGAACCATTGTCGATCAGGAAAATTTAAAATTAATTAAGGGATCCGGGCTTTTGGTTTATCTTGAATCCTCACCAGAGGCAGCATATAAAAGATTAAGGTTTAAAAGAGATCGACCTGCACTGCTTTTTGATGGAGAGGACGAACCAACTGAAGCGGAATTTATAAATAGAATAAAATCATTGTTAAAGAATCGGCTTCAATACTATAATTCAGCCGATATTAAAATAAATACAGATAATATACCGGTCGGTAAAACAGTAGATAAACTTGCCGAGATAATTGAAAAAGAATTTTATGGCAAAACAAATTGATATCAGCTTAGCTGAACAAAGTTATTCAATAATTATTGGATCAAACATTCTTGACAAAACTGTAAGCAGGATTAATAAATTAAAACCTGACAAATGTCTTTTTATTATCGATAAGAATGTAAATGATTTGCATAGTGAAAATATCAGGAAGACATTCTTAAATGTTAAAAGCAAATTGTTTACTTATTTGTTTTTAGCAAGCGAAAAAAACAAATCTTATAAAGAAGTAAAAAGAATTCAGAAGTATTTAGTTGAGAATAATTTTAGCCGTGGTTCTTTAATTTTAGCAATTGGCGGCGGAATTACAGGTGATATTGCCGGGTTTGCAGCAAGTACTTTTATGCGTGGCATAAAAGATAATTCATCTGCCGACAACATTACTTTCGATGGTAGATAGTTCTGTTGGCGGAAAAACTGGAATCAATTTTCTAAATAGAAAAAATTTAATCGGCAGCTTTTATCAACCTGATTCTGTTTTTATAGATACAGCATTCCTTAAAACACTGCCTGATAAAGAAATATTATCCGGGATAGGTGAACTTGTTAAATATTCTTTTCTTACAAGTAAAGAAAATTTCAAAAAGTTTAGTGTTTACATTAAAAGAATTTCGGACAAACAAGAAATTAACTTTGTAGATATTGTTTATAAATCACTTGTTATAAAAAAGAATATTGTAATTAATGATGAAAAAGAATTATCAGGCATAAGAAAAGTTCTTAATCTCGGTCATACTTTTGCACACGCTTTTGAAGCCGCCTCAAAATATAAACTTACACATGGCGAATCTGTTTTTGCTGGAATAATTTGTTCTCTTTACTTGTCAGAAGAACTCGGTTATCTCGCTAAGAAGAAACTAAACACGTTGCTGGATGGATTAAGGTTTTTAACTATTAATCCTTTTCTCAAAAAAATAGATGAAGAGAAGCTATTTTTTTTAATGCAGAGTGATAAGAAATTATTTGATGAGAAAATAAGATTTGTTCTGCTTCAGGATATTGGCAATATTGTCGTAGATGTAATTGCTGAAAAACCGTCAGTTTTGGAGGCAATCAGAAAAATGAAAATTTTTGTTTAATGCAGGATTCGCTTTAAAAGAGGAAAACTGTCAGGTTTTGAGGGCGAAACCTGACAGTTTGTGTGTCATATTTGGAGGGATGCTATGCTTAAACTATTTCGGTATTTCACTTTCAAGACTAGTGCCATTAAAAATCGGCTGGAATGCCATTATTGACCTTCTTTTTGTCGGTAAAATTTTCGGTTGAGTAACATTTACAGGCTGTAATTTTGAACAGATGCTCTAATATCTCCATCGGAGATTGGGAAATCCGGATATAGAAATCATAAACTTATTAAAATGTTCCAGAATTTTGAACTAATGTAATACTTTTTCTGATTAATCAGAAGAGCTGCTTTTTATTTTTCAGGGAATTATAAAGCGAAAATGGATAGTCAGCTTATTGTTTATTAAATACTGGATGCTTATTAATAACTAAAAGCAAAGGTAAGCGATAAGTTAATATTGCCTTTTCAGAATTATTTTAAAATCGCTACCTTACAACTATGTTGAGCTTCCACAGATATTTTACCCTCCATGATATCCCTTCGATAATTCTTTTAGATAAACTCAGACCTAAACCCCAGCCTCTTTTTTTTGTGCTGTAACCTGGTCTGAAAACATCTTTTCTTCTATGCAAGTCAATACCTTTACCGTTATCAGATACTTCTATCTCAACATGATTTTTGCTTTCAGCGATATGTATCCGGATCAAACCGTTTTTGTTCTCGATAGCATCTAAGGCATTTTTAATAAGGTTTTCAAGCACCCATTCAAAGAGTTCCTGATTTATCAGAGCACTACAATTTTTATTTCCATCAACAACCAATTCGACAGTTTTACCGGTTTGCGGTAATCTTCTGTTAAAATATTCAGTAACCTTTTTTGCCTCTTCATAGACTACATGATTTTTAATTTCAGGCTTTGACCCGATTTTGGAAAAGCGATAAGTAATCTTATTTAATTTTTCTACATCACTTGAAATTTCTTCTGTAATATCCAGAACGGCATCCGGTTTTTCATAATTAAGCTTCATCATTTCTATCCAGCCCATCAAACTTGATATAGGTGTTCCGAACTGATGAGCAGTTTCTTTTGCCATTCCTACCCAAATATTGCTTTGCTCACTCCGTTTTATCTGACTAAATCCTATGTACCCAATAAGTATAAACAAAGCTGCAATTATAATTTGAATGTATGGATAAAACTTTAACTGTTTAACAAGATTAGATTCACCAAAATGAATTCGCTGAAGAATTATTGTATCGGCATAAGTAATATTAATAGGTTTATGAATAGCATCCATTTCTAAAATCAACTCGGTCAGTGCTTTTTTTCTTTCCTCTTTGCTAAGAGAAGAATCAATATTTACATTTTTAATTTCTGTATTACTTTCAGGATTAAAGTTATTGTCCTTATCAGTTAGAATTATCGGAAAGTCAATAGGTTTAATAATATTATCAAATAAAAAAGTAAGATCAGCATCTGGTGAATCGCTGTTAGCTATGTATTCAAATCCCTTTGCATACAATTCAACAATACTTCTTTCACGCTGATGTAATTTTTGAACAAGAGTTTGAGTATAATAGAGTGTTCCGGCTGCTATTGCTAATGCAATAAAAAGTAGAAACAATTTTAAATTTATTGATGCAGGACCGCCGGACATTTTCATAGCACTAATACCTTATTTTTACAAAACAAGATTAGCAATTAAAAAAACACAAAACACATTAAAAAATACTCTCTCTATTGATCAACAAAAAAAGTTTGTTTTCTTTTCGGACCCACAGAGATGATATTGATTTTTATTCCGGAATGTCTGGAAATAAAATCTAAATAATCTAAAGTTTTTGCCGGAAGATCATCATAGCTTTCGCAATTTGATATATCTGTGTTCCAGCCATCAAGAGTTTCGTAAACAGGTGTTACGCTATTCAGTTGATTAACATTAGTAGGAAAACTTTTTAATCGTTTTCCATTTATCTCATAACCAACACATACTTTTATTTTATTAAAATTACTTAATACATCAAGTTTAGTTAATGCAACTGAGGTTATTCCATTGACCATTCTTGAATAAGCAAGAAGATAAGCATCAAACCAGCCGCAGCGTCTTGGTCTGCCGGTTGTAGCACCAAACTCAGCACCAAATTCCCTTAATTTATTTCCTTCTTCATCAAGCAGCTCGGTAGGGAAAGGTCCATTGCCAACTCTTGTAGTATAAGCTTTTACTATACCTATAACGCTATCAATTCTTGTTGGGGCTATTCCGCTGCCTGTGCAAGCACCTCCGGATGTTGGATTAGAAGAAGTAACAAATGGATAAGTTCCATGATCTATATCCAGAAAAGTTCCCTGTGCACCTTCGAGTAAAACGGATTTACCTTCATCAAGTGCACGATTTAAATATGCTGGTGCATCTTTAATATATTTATCAATTATCTGATCAAACTCAAGATATTCCTTCACAATTGCTTCAACATCAAGCCCTTCGTGCCCGTGAATCTTTTGCAGAATTTCATTTTTTTCTTTCAGATTAGTTCTGATTTTTTTCTCCAATTCAGCTCTGTCAAGAAGATCTACTATTCTAATTCCTTTTCTGGCATATTTATCAATATAGCAAGGTCCAATGCCGCGGCCTGTAGTACCAATTTTTACATCACCGCTTTCACTGATTGTATCTAATAATTTATGATATGGCATAATAAGATGAGCGTTATGACTGATAAATAACCTGCCATCTACATCAATATTATTTTTACTAAGCAGATCAATTTCTTCAAGCAAAGCAGTTGGATCAATTACTACTCCGTTTCCAATTACACAAACTACTTTTTCTCTAAGTATCCCTGAAGGAATCAAGTGTAGTATATATTTTTTATCTCCAATTTCAACAGTATGCCCAGCATTTGCACCACCCTGGTATCTGACAACGACATCATATTCTTTACTGATAAGATCAACAATTTTTCCTTTACCTTCGTCGCCCCATTGCGAGCCAACTAATACAGTTGCACCCATTTGAACTCCTCTGTTAAATTAATAGTTTAAGCAAAATAAAAACTCCGCATTTTACAATACGGAGTTTTTTAATAAAATTATCCAAAAAAAAATTAACCAAAACTTTTTACAGCATCATCAACCGAATCAAAAGATTCAAAAATTGTAATAAGTTTGGTAATGATCAGTAAACTCTCAATTTTTTCAGTAACATTAGCAAGTTTTAAGCTGCCGTTTTCTCTTTTAACAGTTGTTAGACCGCTGATAAGCATTCCAAGTCCTGAACTATTCATAAACTTAACTTCGCCAAGGTCCACAACTACATTTTTTTTGCCCTCATCAATAAGCTTATGAAGTAATTGATTAAATTCTTTTGTGTCATCGCCGCCCATTACATCACCTTTTAATTCTATGATAACGGCGTTATACTTCTCAAAAACTTTAGTTTTCATTGGGAATCTCCAAAAATTTCAATGTGAATTTAAGTAAGCTTATTAACTCATGCAAGCAGCATTTTACTTATTATAAAGAGATTTTACCGTTTGTCATTATATGAAATAAAGGATTTTAAGTATTGATTATTTTATGGAACCAAAATATAATTATGGCGTCTAAACTATGGATTTTGAAGAAAAAGAAAATATGCCGCAACCTCAGATTTTAAGTCTTGATGATGATTTTTCATTGATAAAAAATTTTATCGAAGGAGACGAGTCAGCTTTTGGTGAACTAGTAAAAAGGCACAAAGAAAAGGTCAGGAATATTATTTATCTGACTTTATCAAATACTGATGCTATTGATGACATCGCACAGGAAGTATTTATCACTGTTTTTAAAAATCTTAAATCCTTCAGGTTTGAATCGCAGTTTACAACGTGGCTTTACCGGATTACAATAAATAAATGCAAAGATCATTTACGGAAAACTAAAATCCGAAAGATATTTTTACCACTAAAAGATG
Organism: Ignavibacteriota bacterium; assembly: GCA_013285425.1. Lineage (GTDB taxonomy): Bacteria > Bacteroidota > Ignavibacteria > Ignavibacteriales > Ignavibacteriaceae > IGN3. The sequence goes on along the minus strand of CP053447.1, from coordinate 1,969,049 downwards.
ATGAAGAGTATAATGTTCTTGGTTCGATAAACGAAAATACTGATGTAAAACAGATTGTAAGAAATGCAATTGCTTCACTCCCGGATAAACTTCGCCTTCCTATAATGTTAAAAGATCTGGAAGGATTCAGTTATCAGGAAATTGCTGATACAATGAATTGTGAGATTGGAACTATAAAATCAAGAATTTTTAGAGGAAGAGAAACTTTAAAGAATATTCTTAAACCGATTGAAAAAGAATTAATGCTATGAAAAGATTAGATAAAGACAAAGAATTGATTTCAGCTTATCTGGATGGAGAGCTTTCTTCTGCTGAAAAACAGTATATAGAGGAAAAGATCAAAAGTTCATTAGAGCTTCAGAAAGAGCTTGATGATGTTAAAAGACTTAAAGAACTAACAAATTCTTCATTTGGTAAGATTCCTGAATCAGTGTATTTTGAAACAAGATTGTTTGCTAATCTTAATACAAAAACCACAAATAAATTTAATATCAGAAAATGGATTCCAGTTACAACATTAACTTTATTGACTATTTCGTTAATGGCTGTTCTGAAATTTAATCCAAATCTTATTGATGATATTATTGAACAGCAAAAATCTAACTTAGCAGGTTTTTATAAAGAAAATCTTCAACCTTTATTATATGCCGCTGATCTTACCAACGAAGATATTTTTAATTTTGCCGTTTACAAAGAACTTCCTCTTGATGCTGAGAATAAACAAATTTTAAGATTAGATAATGACTCAGAAGGGATAGAATATTTTGAAATTAAAAATTCAGATGGTGTTTCTAATTCAAATAATTTAAAAAGTTTTGTTACTGCATTGGATCTGAATGATTCGGAAAAGGGAATGATAGATTCAATTATCAATTCATATTCGGATCAGCTTTCTGCATTAGTTTTAGTTAACGATAAAAATTCTGTTGCTATCAATCCTAATATTTGGAATACAAGAAAGGTTATTCTTGCTGATATTCTTGCATTTGCAAAAAGACACGCCGGAAATAATTATCTGAAAATTCTTCCCTCGGCAGTTGCAGAGATTGATAATAATTCGATTCAGAAATATGTAGCTGATACTAAAACAATGAAGGCAAATCAATATATTTTCTTTACGCCTGATTCCATCTTTGAAGATAATTTTGTGTTTGATGTTAATAAGTTTAAAATACAGATGGAAGAATTGAAAGAAAATCTGGCAGAGCTGAATGAAAATAGAATGGATATAAAAGAGTTTAAGATCAATTTTGATTCAACTTTTAAGAATCACAAAAAGAATTTCGATAAAGTGAAACGATATGAGATTTTTATAAATAAGGATCAGATTAAAGTTAATATGCCTAATATTGCTGCTGATTTTCCTGAAATAAATTTGCCTGATTTTGACAGCATTGCATTTATGATTCAAGAAGCTACAAAAAATTTAAATGTTGTTATTCCGCCAACTGCCCCAACTGTAGTTGGGAAAAATAATTACAAGTATAATTACAACATTGTTAAGCCGCATCAAAATAAAAAAGGCGGAATAAGTTTAGACTCATTGATGCTTCAACGTAATACAGAAAATGAATTGAAGAACAATGAGATTAAGAAAAAATCCCAAGTAAAATCAAAAACTAATTCCGGTTTAATTGATAGTATTATGCTGCAGCAAAGTGAAGAACTGAAAAAAGAAATGGATAATCTTAAAAAAGAACTTCAGCAGTTCAGAAATGATTTTTCTGAACCGAAAAAAGATAAACCAAAACAAAGCCAAGATAGTATAAAGAATATCAATAATTTTGATATCAAAGATACCTGATGACAGTTGTTAATTCAGCCGTCAATCAACTTATGTTACCGCTTTTCAAGCATTAATCCTTTCATAACTCTTTGCTTTTAACCGAAAGTAAAATCATTTATTTTAGAGTTCAGAACTTCAATTAACAACTAGGTTGTTTAGTTTTACTTGTGAATAAATATAAAATAAATGCAAACTTAAGCTGGTGGATAATTGGATTATTAGCTTTTTCAATTATTCTGTTCAGAGTTTTATTCTTTTCAAGAGAGTCGCTGCTTTTTTTAATCATAAACGATCTGATTGTAATCCCTTTATCAGCAGTAATAATTTTAGTTATAATCAGAAAGATTAAACGTTCTGGTGCCCAACCTTCAGCCCTGGTATTAAATTCAGGTATAATTGTTGCCTTTGTCTTTCTTGTTTTACTTTTCTCCAAACCTGTTTTTATCAGCTTATCATTGAACTCAGACTCGCTAAGTTCAAACCTGAATTTCTATCAAAACATTACTCTCAGTTTATATTCATTGATGTTTCTGGTTTTAACATCTTATTGGTTTGCAACCATTAAAGAATTGTATTTTTATAGAAGATATCGTTCTGAGCACACTTATTTTTATCTTATGATTGTTTTTATTGTTCTCACTTCAGTTTCGAGTGTTGTAATAAGAGACGAAGAGTATGGTTATGTTAAAGATACCTTTAAAATCATTACGCTGATACTTATTGTTTTCAATTCGTTAAAGATTTCATGGATAGCTTTTATATCAAAAAAAGAAAAAATATCTCTGCTTATTCAATCAATTATTATTTCGATTTTATTTAGCTTAAATTATTCAATCAGTAGCGTAAATAGTTTTAACGGCAAATTACTCGCTGATTTTTCCCCGTCGTTTTATACATTTTACACCTTAATTCTATTGTACGGCGGAATTTATTTTGCAGTATTATTCTTTACCACACTGTTTCACATTCCAACTGCTGAAGCTTATGACAGAAAAGCAAAAGAAGTTTCATCTTTGCAGTATTTCAGTAAACTGATAAATGAGGTTTTAGATTTTGATGATCTGGCAGAAACAATAACCGACCTTGTTACAAAGGTCAGTGGTGCAGATTCAGCGTGGATAATTATAGAAAATAATAATGAATCTAAAACTATTGCCAATAAAAATATTGCTTATGTAGATGCCGATCTTATAAATAAATTTCTATTGAGAAGTGGTGTGTGTGGAAGAATAGCTGAAACAAAAATTTGTTCATTATCTAAATATGAAGATAGAGCAAGATTATCAGAAAAGTTCGGCAGTATTGCAATTACGCCTTTAAAAAGCATAGACAATCAAAAAAGATACTTAATTACAGCCCGCAAAAATGATCTGATATTTTTTGAAGAAGATAAAACAGCAATAAATACTTTTGCAGATTATGCTTCAATAGCCATTGAAAATTCATTGCTTCTTGAACAATCAATTGAAAAGCAAAGACTTGAAAAAGAACTTGATGTAGCCCGTGATATTCAAAAAAAGAATATTACCTGAAAAAATCCGAAGTTAATAATCTTTCTAATCTCCACTTTTTTTACTCCAGCTTTTGAAGTTGGCGGTGATTACTATGATTTTTTTGAAATAGATAGAAATAAACTCGGATTTGTTATTGCTGATGTTTCAGGTAAGGGAATTTCTGCAGCTTTTATTATGGCAGAGATAAAAGGAATTTTTAATTCATTGAGCAAGATGATCGATACACCAAAGCAGATTTTAGAAAAAGTTAACGAAATATTACTTCAAAGATTGACGAAAAAAGATTTTGTAAGTGCATTGTATGGGATTATTGATTCAGAAAAAGAGGAGTTAACATTTGCCCGCGCCGGTCACTGCCCAGCAATACTGATAAGAAATAGCAAAATCCGGACTTTCAAAACATCTGGTATTGGATTAGGTCTAACAAATAGTTTTGATTTTAACAATCATCTTGAAGAGATAACAATTAATCTTAAAGATGATGATACTCTTGCATTTTACACTGATGGGATAACTGAGTCTAAGAATGATAAGCTTGAGGATTTTGGCGAAGAGCACTTTTCAAATATTCTTATCGAACATTCCGATAAAAGTGTTAATGAAATAGCTGACGAAGTGATAAAAGAAGTATCATTATTTTCCAGGAGTCATCATCAATATGATGACATAACTTTAATTATATTAAAGTGGAATAAAAAAAATAATTCAAACGGAGTTTAAAAATGGCAGATTTTAACACCTCGATTAAAGAACAAGGTGATATTAGTATTATAAATCTTAGGGGTTATCTTGATGCACATACCGCACCAGTGCTCGAAAATAATTTTGTTGACCTGATTAACAAGAACAGATTTCAGATTGTTGTTGATTTTAAGGAGCTTGCATACATAAGCAGTGCCGGACTTGGAGTTTTTATGGCTTATGTAGAAGAGATAAGGCAGAATAAAGGTGATATTAAATTATCGGGTATGAGTGATAAGGTTTACAATATTTTCGACTTGCTGGGGTTCCCTTTGCTGTATGAAATATTTAATTCAGAAGAAGAAGCAGTTAAGAAATTCTCAGAAAAATAATATCGTGAAAACAAGTAAATTAAAAGTTAAAAGTAAAACAGAAAACTTATCGGTTATAAGAGATTTCGTAAGCTCGCATGCCGCTGAAGCAAACATAGAACAGGATATAGTTGAAAATATTATTCTTGCAGTTGATGAAGCCTGTACTAATATCATTAAACATGCATATCATTCCGTACCTGATGGAGAAATAATTATTAAATTAAAACTTTCAGGTAAAAAGTTTGTTGTTACTATTACAGATTATGGCAATTCGTTTTCACCTGATAAAATACCTGAACCTGATCTGCAAAAATATTACAGACAAAAAAAGGTTGGCGGACTTGGTATGTATCTGATGAAAACTCTTATGGATAATGTTGAATATCGCTCTGTTCCCGGTAAATACAACGAGGTATTGCTTTCCAAAAATATAAAAGCGGACAAAAGCAATGTCAGATAATGAAAGTTTAAAGGTTAAAAGAAATCTTACTGCACTCGTTGAGTTCAGCAGAGTTATAAACTCCAGTCTTGATCTCAGTTTTTATTTTAAATAATGTCTTATTAACCTGTCTTGGAAAGTTTTTGGCAACCAAAGGTATTGTTGCATTAAAGCTAAACGATAAGCTTATATTAAAAGCGCAAAAAGGAATTACTGAAAAAGGAATAACAGAATTTCCTGAAATTATTGCGGATGATAATTGTATCATCAATGAAGAGCTTAATGAATATTTTAGCTCAAATAATCTGATCGCTGCTGAAAAAATCAGTTCATCAAATGAATGTCTTGGAATTGTATCACTTGGTGAAAAATTAAATAGACAGCCCTACAGTAAAGATGATCTGGACTTTTTAAAAACTATCCTCAATATTGCCTCATCTGCAATACAAAATTCTTTGATTGTTGAAGAGTTAAAAATTGTAAACCGTGAACTTGATTCAAGGATTCAAAGACTAAGCTCGCTTTTTGAATTAAGTAAGGAATTTGGGTTGTTTTCCGAATCAACTAAAGTTACAAGATTACTTATGTTTTCTTTGATTGGTCAGTTTATGGTTCAGAAATATGCTTTGTTAAGATTTGATGGTGATGATATTGAAGTAATTGAACCAAAAATTCCGGTTGAAGAATTGTTAGGTCATCTTCGTAAATATGATTATTATAAAATTGAGTCTTCACTTAATAAAACTCAGGTAGCTTTACTTTATCCAGATATTTATTCATTGGGTATTGAAGTAATTATTCCTATGCAGCTTCAGGGGAAAACAAAAGGGCTGATAATACTTGGTAAGAGATTTAACAATGAAGAATACACTGATTCGGATATTGAATTTATTTTTTCAATTGGCAGTCTTGCAATTATATCACTTGAAAACAGAAGACTTTTTAGAGAAGCAATAGAAAAACAAAAGCTGGAAGAAGAACTGGAACTTGCAAGAGAAATTCAAAAAAACTTATTCCCGCAAATTATTCCGGTTCATAAGAATTTTGAGATTGCAGCTATGAGTATTACTTCTCAACAGGTCGGTGGTGATTATTACGATATAATAAAACTGGATAATGAAAATTATTGTCTTGCAATTGCTGATGTTTCCGGCAAAGGTGTTCCTGCTTCTTTATTGATGGCAAACCTTCAGGCATTTTTACAAGTTATATGCAGACAAAATGTTCCGCTTACCGATGCTACCGGTTTGTTGAATAATCTTATATCTGAAAATACTGCTGATGGAAGATTTATTACCTTTTTCTGGGGGATGCTAAATGATGAAAAACGTACGTTACACTATGTAAACGCTGGTCATAATCCTCCTTTGCTTATCAGAAATGGTTCAATTATTAAGCTGGAAGTTGGAGGAATGATACTTGGAGTGATGAAAACGGTAATGCCGTATAGCTCAGAATTAATTCAATTGCAAAAGGATGATGTTCTTATAATGTTTACAGATGGAATTTCTGAAGCTATGAATAAAAAGGGAGAAGAGTTTTCTGATTCTTTGCTTGAATCTATTTGTATTAAATCAGCGGGTTACTCTGCCAATGGAATACTGAATGAGATAAAAGATGAAGTTCAAAAATTTGCAAAGGGAACAACTCAATCAGATGATATTACACTAATGGTTTTGAAAGCCAAATAATTTTTATAATAATCAAAATGAACAACATTAAAATATTTTTTCGTAAATACAGATTAAACATTGCTTCTGGTGTTACAATAATACTTGCTTTCGTTTCAGTATTATCAATTTATTACGCATTAAATATAAGGGTTCAATCAAATGATGAATGTTTATGGCTTCCGCAGAAAGAAGGTAAAGATTCTGTAGCAATAATTTTTGACAAGGTTAAAGTTAATGGTGTAAGCTGGAATGCAGGTATCAGGGATGGCGATCAGCTTCTTGAAATAAATCATATACAACTAAAGAATACAACACAAGCTCAAAATATTCTTAATAATTATAAAAACGGCGAACTTGCAGAATATAAGGTAAAGAAAAAATCAGGTGATGTTTTTGTTACAAAGGTTCAAGTAAAAAAGCTCATTAAATTTGAATCATTGACAGAATCAATCAGTGGGTTGATATTTTTACTGATTGGTTTTATAGTTTACAGTGCTAAACCAGATGGATTAGCTCAAAAGTTATTTTTTGCAGTTGGCATTACAAGCGTCCTTTCAGCAGCGCATGTACTTTTCCCATTCGAACTGTTTTTTGTACAATTTGTTAAAGAGCAGCCGATTACTGCTTTGATAGCTACAACAATTGTGCTTATGAGTCAGATTTTTGGTCCAATATTACTGCTTTATTTTGTATGGTCGTTTCCAAAACAGTTTAAATTTGCCGAAGAAAAAGCGGTAAAATTATCGCTGTTCTATTTTACCCTGATATTCAGTCTAATCGGTGTAGCGCTGACTGTTCTGTTATACGTTACAGATTTTACATCACTTGTGTGGTTTAAACTTTGGCAAATGATAGCACAGGTGTTGTTGATAGTAATTTATTGTGCCTCTTGGGTTTCATTGGTTGTTCACTACAGGAGAGAGAAGAATAAAAATAACAGAAAGCCGATATTTATTTTTATTCTGGCTTTTACCTTTGGCTTTTTCATAAATATTTATTTTAAGGCAATAGCTCCTGCAATCTCTGATATTGTTTTTAATTCACCCGAATATTATATGCCCGTAATATTGTATGTTCTTGTACCGATAGCATTTGCTTATGCAATATTTAAATATCAGCTGCTTGATGTTAGTATAGTTTTAAGAAATACAATTATCTACGGTGCGGCTATGGCAACAATAGCAGGTATTTATTTTGTTGTGATTTATCTACTTGGACAGGGAATAGGTAATCTTTTTGGCAAAGAAACTCAGGGATTTGTTGCAGGTATTCTGTTCCTGATTTTTGCATTTGTATTTCAATCTACCAAAGACCGGTTTCAGGATTTTTTAACAAGAAAATTTTATCCCGAACAATTTGCTTATCAAAAAGTGTTAATTCAATTCAGTAATGATGTAGCAACTGTGGTTGGCAGCGAAAAAATACTTGATATTACTGCCGCAACCTTTGTTGAGGCACTGAAAATAAAAAAGTTTGGTATTCTGATTAAGGATTATCAGAAAGATATTTTATTTCTTGCACGCGGAGTAGGCTTTTCAAATCCGGAATGTGTTATTGAAAAATCAAATTTTATTTCTGTGGTCAATGAGAAATCAATCTATACTGAACACCCTGTAATTGAGCAGCAGGACTTCCCGAGCGTATTTTTTGATAAGTCTGAAAAATTAATTAGTGAAGGTGTGTACTCTGTAATTCCAATGATAATAAAATCCAAGGTTGTTGGGGCTTTGTTGTTTGGTTTAAAGTATTCTGGATCTAAGTTTGGCGGTAAAGATATCGAACTTCTTAATGCTGCAGCAAATCAAATAGCAGTCTCACTTGAAAATGCAAGATTGTATCAATTGGAAACCGAAAATATAAAAATTGAACGCGACCTTCACCTTGCAAGACAGATTCAACAAAGCCTTCTGCCAAGATGTATTCCTGATATGCAAGGTATTGACATTTGTGGGGAGATGATTCCTGCTATGCAGGTTGGCGGAGATTATTTTGATCTTATTCAGAAATCAGAAAATGAATTATTTGTTGCAGTTGGTGATGTATCCGGCAAAGGACTGCCTGCATCTTTTTATATGACCAAGGTACAAACAATGATTCAGCTTGCAACAGTTAACAGCTTATCGCCAAAAGAAATTCTTGTTGAAGTAAACAAAAAAATGTATGAATCAATGGAAAGGAACTGGTTTGTTACTTTAACTCTTGCTTTATTTGATATAAAAAAACGCACTGTAAAATTTTGCAGAGCAGGTCATTTACCTCTTATTACTGCTAATAACGGAAAAATAGAAGCAATTAAAAGTGAAGGAATTGGTCTTGGATTAGAAAAAGGAGAGGTATTTGAGCGAACACTTAAAGAAGAAGAGATTAAAATAGAACCAAATCAGATTTTTGCGTTTTTTTCAGACGGTATTACCGAAGCAATGAATGAAAAAAATGAACTGTTTGGTGATGAAAAATTAACTGAGTTGATTAAAGGAAGCTCAGAATATTCTTCGGTAAAATTAATGCAGAATATTTGGGATGCTGTTAAAAGTTTCCGCGGTTCAACACCTCCAAATGATGATATGACAATGGTGATTGTTAAGATGATGTAATGCTGATTAAGTATAAGATTAAACTACACAACAAGTTAATCTTTACTGAGTGAAATTATCTGCTCATTTTAAATCCACATCAATATTTGAATACTCAATTAAACCTCTTTTGTTTGGTTTTTCTTATCTTTATACCACAAATTTATTTTAATAAACAATGAGAATTGTATCAGTAAAAAAGTTGACTGAAAAAATACTTAAGAATAAAGAAGATATTATTTTATTCCTGCTTCTTTTATGTATTGGAATTAACTACGTATATGATATTGGTTCATATTTAGATATTGAACTACAGGATGAAACTCTTTACTTACGAAATGGTATCTTTCTTCTCAGAAAAGGCCTACCTAGTCCTCAATGGGCTCCAGTTTATTCAATATGGTATTTTTTATTATCTGCATTTAATACAGATAGTATAACTTTATACTTTTTTAATTTTCAAATTCTTACATTGATATTACCTCTTTTACTGTACGTTTTTTTAAGAACAAAGCGTGTATCTCAAATTATAGCTTTTCTTATTGGGTTTTTCTTCCTGATTAGCTCAGGAAATATATCAGTTCACCCCAAAGTAACACATTTTGCTTTATTACTTATAATTTGCTCTTTCCTTTTATTCTCATTAACAAAAAAAAATATACTTGGGTGGAGTTTTATTATAATTGGATCTTTACTATCTGCGTATGTTAGACCGGAGCTTTTCATCTCTTTTATTTTTATTACTGTCTTTTTTCTTTATAGAGTTATTAAAACAAAATCTTTCCTGATAAATAGATGGAATATCTTAAAGATTAGTCTTATTGCTTTAGTATTAATAATAATTATCGGCAATCCTATAGGAGTAGGTGGAAGAGCATTTGGTGCTTTTAAGCAGCATTTCTCATTGAATTGGGTTGCATGGAATCATAGTGCATTGAACCCCTGGAGAGATTGCGATATAATTATTCAGGATAATTTTGGAAATATCAGTAATGTCCCTGAAGCATTGTTTTCAAATACTGAGTTATTCATTAAACACTTATACACAAATGTTTCTATAATCTTTTCAGAATTTTCTAAATTAACCAGTTATACCGTATTTACGGTAGATAATTACAGGCTCGAATATATTGGGCTTTATTTATTATTATTTATAATTAGTATTTTAACTTTAGTAGATCTTTATCGGAGTAAAACGCCGATTTTGCAACTATTAAAAAGCAATTTTAATGATTCCAAGTGTATTATTATAACTTCAATTTTTTATCTGATTCCAATTTTTAGCTCAATAATAATTATATATCCCCGTCAGCATTATTTGTTGTTTTTACTTTTCTTTGTAATAATAATTTTTCTCCCTTTAATTAAAGTTGATCTTACTAGATCAATACTGGAAAGGAATTTAACATCAATAGCCCTTGTCTTATTTGCTATTCTATTATTATTTGTAACTCCTGATCCAAAAAAGTTCTATTCGAATTATTCTCAGAATAATATTGAAACTGTTAAATTCTTAAGGTCTTTAAATATTAAAACCAAAGTTAATATGTTGGAGGATAATGGCGGATATTACACATATCTAACTCCAAATTATTCTTGGATTAAAAGCAGCGAAAAGATAATGGATTTCAATAAATTTTTAGAAAAATATGAAATCAATTTGATTATCTTAAGTGGGAAATTACTCGGAAACAAAAAATTTAATTCTGATTCTACTTTTAAAAAATTCTTAGTTAACTACAGGGATTTAGGTTTTAGTAAATACATTATTCCCAATGGTGGAAATGAGTTAATCATAAAGAATGATTTACACTATTCAATACCAAAATAATAAAAGAAATCCTATGCATTTAAACCTTCGAACTTTATTGAATATTACTAACAATGGTGATTGTTAGTGTATTGTTTTAATTACGCGTTTAAATACTAACCAATCTAAAGATTTTATATCCCAAACTGTTTACTTTAAGTATTATTGTATCTAACTTTACAAGGCAAATACAATAATTGTTAGCGGCACTTGTTTTACAAACTACTCATAACACTATTTTGTTTAATCCTTATAACATTTAGCACCTTTAGATGTTATAGATATAAGCAACGGCGATATAATCCTTATTTAAAACAAATCTTTATAAAACTTAACCAACTATTCTATAAACCACATTTTATCTTAATATGTATTAATGATAAATTGAAATTCAAGGGAGATTATAGTGAAAACAAAATTTACTCTTTCTTTAAGCAAAGGAATGTATGTAATTGCTTTCTTTTGTTTATTCCTGTCAATTAAGGTTAATGCACAGGTAATTAGCTACTCTGATTCCTGGGGTAAATCGGGATTTACTCTGGAAACAGAAAGTGCTTCTGGCATCCAAATAAATTTTTCTATTTCTGAATTTGAGATGCTGGATGTTTACATTGAAGAATTAAATATGAAATCCATTCATTTACCCGGTATTTTCCTTCCAAATGATGAAGGAGCACCTGATTTACCGGGAACATCAAGATTTATTGCAATACCAGAAGGTGCCAATGCAACATTCGAGATTACAAGTTACAGAACAGAAACCATTGAGAATGTTGAAGTAGCTCCGGCATTTAGAATTCCAAAAGACACTGATAAAGGTCCATTGGTTTATGAAAAGAACAACAGTATTTATAGTCAGAATGATTTTTATCCTGCTGAACCTGTAATATTATCAAAACCAACTGAGATCAGAGGAGTTGATGTTGTTCAGCTTGGTATTACACCATTTCAATATAATCCTGTAACCAAACAGCTTATAGTTTACAGGGATTTAAAAGTTGCTGTAAGATTTAATGGCGGTAACGGACACTTTGGTGAAGATAGACTTCGCAGCAGATGGTTTGATCCGATATTAAATAATGTTATTGTGAATTATAATTCATTGCCAAAGGTTCAATACAATTATAAATCCAATAAAGAAGATCAGGATTTTGAATATGTAATAATATGCCCAAATGATCCGGTATTTCTTGCCTGGGCAGATTCGATTAAACAGTTCAGAACACAGCAGGGTATTAAAACAGGTATATTTACTACTGTTCAGACAGGCGGTAATAATTCAACTGCAATAGAAAATTTTATTAACAACGCATATAATACCTGGACAATTCCTCCGGCAGCTGTTTTATTGCTGGGTGATTATGGTACTACCGGCAATACTATACATAGCCCTATGTGGAATAATTACTGTGTATCAGATCATATTTATGCTGATGTAAATAATAATAATATGGCTGATATTGTTTTAGCAAGAATAACTGCACAGAATGCCGCACATTTACAAACAATGATAACTAAGTTTCTAAAATATGAAAGAAACCCTCCAACAAATCCCAACTTTTATAATAATGCGATAACCGCAATGGGATGGCAAACGGAAAGATGGTTTCAGATATGTTCAGAAACCATTAATGGATTCTGGCAATATAAACTTGGTAAATCTCCAAAAAGAGAAAATGCAATTTATTCCGGAACGCCGCCGTTTACCAACTGGTCATCTAACCAGAATACAAGTTTGGTAGTTAACTATTTTGGTCCAAATGGCAGAGGATATATTCCGGCAACTGCACAGCATTTAACAGATTGGGGCGGTAATGCTACAAGAATTAATAATGATATAAACAGCGGTGCGTTTATGTTACAGCATCGCGATCATGGACTTGAAACCGGATGGGGTGAACCAGCTTATAGTAATTCAAATCTTTCGGGATTAAATAATGATGATTTGGTTTTTGTTTTTTCAATAAATTGTTTAACTGGAAAATATAACTGGTCAGGTGAATGTTTTGCTGAAGCTTTTCACAGACATCAAAAAGGTGCGCTTGGATTAATTGCAGCATCAGAGGTTTCATATTCATTTGTTAATGATGCTTATGTTTGGGGAATGTTCGATGGTATGTGGCCTGATTTTATGCCTGATTATGGTATCGCTGGACCCGATAGACTATTACCTGCATTTGGAAATGTTGTTGGTAAATATTTCCTACAGTATTCTAATTGGCCCTACAATACCAATAATAAAATGGTTACATATTATTTATTCCATCATCACGGAGATGCTTTTACAACAGTATATTCAGAAATACCTCAGACTCTTAATGTTGTGCATAATCCTGTAATTCTTGCAGGCAATCCTCAGTTTAATGTTACTGCTGATAATAATTCGCTGATTGCTTTAACTTGTAATGGAGAAATAATAGCTGTTGCTGAAGGAACTGGAAGTCCTGTTGCAATAAATATCCCATTTATTGTACCGGGCAATACAGTTAAACTAACAGTAACTAAACAAAACTATTATAGATATTCTGCTGATATTCCTGTTGTACCTAGTGAAGGTGCATATGTAATTTCAGATTCAACTGTTGTTAATGATACTTTAGGCAATAATAATGCTCTATTAGATTATGGTGAATCACCATTTATCTCTTTAAGAGCTTATAATGTTGGAGTATCACAGGCAGAAAACGTAACACTTATTTTGAGAAGCAACAGCGGCTATGTTACAGTTATTGATTCAACTGAATTTTACGGAACAATACCAGCCGGAGGCAGATTATTTAAATCAAATGGATTTAAAATTGCTGTTGATCCTTTAACTCCGGATCAGGAAATTATTTCGTTTGAAGTAGCTGCAACAGATGGTAATAATAACTGGATAAGTTACTTTACACTCAAGGTTCAAGCGCCTGTACTTGTTCAGTCAAGTTACAATATTTCAGATCCAGGTGGAAACAATAATGGTATTCTTGATCCGGGTGAAACCGCAGATATTTTTGTTGAAATAACCAATATTGGGCATTCAGAGGCAGTAAATGTTCAGGGCATCCTGACAACAACTGATGCTCTGATTACTATAAACAGTGGACAGCAGAATTATGGTAATTTGCTTCCTGCTGGAAAAGTAACAAAATCATTTAATGTTACTGCAAGTTCAACAATAACAACAGGTCATCAGGCTGTCTTTGATTTTAATATGACCGCTTCAATGGGAATTGCATCAAATAGCAGTATCTCAATAATTGTTGGTAAGATTCCTGTTTTGATAGTTTGTAAAGATGAAAATCATAATTCAAGTCCGGCAATGAGAACTGCATTTGAAGCACTTGATATTGCTTATGTTTATCAAACAGATTTTCCAACGGATTTGAGTTTATATCAATCTGTATTTGTCTGTTTAGGTGTGTACTCAAACAACCATCAGCTTACAACCACCGAAGGGCAATTATTAGCAGATTTCTTAAACAGCGGTGGAATGCTTTATATGGAAGGCGGCGATACCTGGTATTACGATCCACAGACAGCAGTACATGGTATGTTTAATATTGTGGGAATTGGTGATGGAAGCGGTGATCTCGGAACAATTTTAGGACAAGCAGGTACTTTTACTGAAGGAATGACATTTACTTACAGTGGTGATAATAAATGGATTGATCGATTAAATAATATTGCTCCTGCTCAGGTAATATTAAGAAATCAAAGTCCAAGTTATGCATGTGCAGTTGCTTATGAAAATAACACCTATAAAACTATCGGTGCTTCTTTTGAATTTGGCGGATTGAATGATACCCCGAATGAAGCAACAAAGAAAGCACTTATGGAAAAGTACATCGATTTCTTCGGACTTGGAATAATACCGGTGGAATTAGTTTCTTTTGAAGCAGCCGTTGAAGAACAATCGGTAAGATTAACCTGGGAAACAGCAACTGAGCTTAACAATTCAGGTTTTGAAGTTGAAAGAAGCAACGATGGAAAAGTATTTGGGAAAATCGGATTTATAAAAGGAATAGGTACGACAACTGATAAACATCAGTATTCTTATATTGATGGAGGATTAACTGGTAAAGGGAAGTATTACTACAGACTTAAACAATTAGATTTTGATGGGAAGGAAAATTATTCAAGTGTAATTGAAGTAGATTACTCGGCGATCCCCTCATCATTTAGTTTATCTCAGAATTATCCGAATCCGTTCAATCCGACAACAACCATCCAGTTCGGAATTCCGAAGGAAGTTAAAGTAACACTTAAAGTTTACGATGCTTTAGGATGCGAAGTTGAAACTATCTACGATAAAGTCCTTGAGCCTGGATATTATAAACATCAGTGGGAAGGTTCTAAATATGCAAGCGGTGTTTATTTCTTAAGATTACAGGCTGGTAATTTTACTTCATCGAAAAAAATGATGCTTCTCAAGTAAACATAATCTTTGTATGTTATTGTAATCCCTCTGATTTGTAATTAATCAGAGGGATTATTTTTAATTTCTTATCGGAAAGATTCTGATTCTTAAATATTTGTTTTAAATAATATATTGTTTTATTTCATTTATCTTCTCAAATGTTTATAATTTTAATCTAGATATAATTTTAAGCAAGGAGTAAAAGATGAAGTTATCAAATACATTCTTTTTTGCAGTCCTTTTTTCATCCCAGTTTTTAATTTCCATTTCTATTTACCCGCAGATACCTGATACCGTCTGGACTAAAACTTTTGGCGGCAGTAACATTGATGTGGGATATTGTGTTCAGCAGACATCAGACAGTGGATACATAATTACCGGATATACCCGTTCTTTTGGAAGTATGAGCGGAAGAAATGTGTTGTTGATTAAAACAGATAAAAACGGAAATCAAGAATGGATTAATGCGTTTGGAGGTAACAATGATGATGAAGGATATTCTGTAATACAAACTACTGATGGCGGATATATTATTGCCGGATATACCAAATCGTACGGCTCTGGTGCAAATGATGTATATCTTGTTAAAACTGACATTTCAGGAAATCAATTGTGGGATAAAATATTTGGCGGCACACAGGATGACTATGCTTATTCTGTTCTTCAAACAGGTGATGGAGGATTTCTTCTTACTGGCTCTTCATTTTCTTATGGTAACAGCAGTGATATATTAATGATTAAAACTGATTCAAATGGTAATTTGATCTGGCAAAAAACACACGGAGGTTTAAGTTCAGATGGAGCAATGAATGCAGCACACACTTCTGATAATGGATTTATTCTGACAGGATGGACTTTATCGTTTGGTCCTGGTGCTGTTGGAAATGCGTTTCTTGTTAAAACTGACTCAATTGGAAATCAACAATGGTATAATTACTTCGGAGGAAATGATGCAGATCGTGGTTATAGTGTTCAACAAACTACTGATGGCGGATATATTCTAACTGGTTATACAGGCTCTTTTGGTGCCGGTCTTTATGATATGCTTTTGGTTAAAACTGATAGTGCAGGGAATCAGCAATGGATGAAGACTTTCGGCGGAACCGGTAGGGATTATGGCAATTCAATTCAGCAGACAGATGATGGAGGTTTTATTATTCTTGGATATACTTTATCCATTGGTGCCGGTGGAGATGATTTCTATCTTGTAAAAACTGATGAGAACGGCAATACTGAATGGTTTAAAACACTTGGAGGGTCTCAATCTGATGTCGGATATTTTGTAAGACAAACAAACGATGGTGGATTAATTTTAGTCGGTCATACTTTATCATTCGGAGCGGGAGTTCATGATGTTTGGTTAATTAAAATGGAAAATATAATTCCGGTCGAATTGGTTTCTTTTTATGCAGCAGTCGATAAAAATTGTATCAGACTGAATTGGATTACAGCATCAGAAAAAAATAATGCCGGATTTGAAATACAAAGATCACAAGAACACAAAAATGATAAATCACTTGAATGGGAAATTGTTGGTTTTGTTGAAGGTTTTGGTACAACTACTGAGCCAAAATCTTATTTTTTTGTCGATGAAGGAGTTCTATCTGGGAAATTTAAATACAGATTAAAACAAATAGATTTTGATGGAAGTTATGTGTATTCAGATATTATTGATGTCAATGTTAATTCAATATCGGATTATTTATTAGAACAAAATTTTCCAAATCCGTTTAACCCGACTACTGAAATAAGATATTATATTCCATTAATGAATCTGAATCAAGATATGCCGCTTAAAGTTAAACTGGCTGTATTTGATGTGTTAGGAAATGAAATTGCTGTGCTGGTTGACGAAGAAAAAAGCGCAGGAAGCTATAAGGTTACATATAATGCATTTGGGCTGCCTAGCGGTGTTTATTTCTATCAGTTAAGAATTGGTGACTTTATGTCTTCCAAAAAAATGACAATTTTAAAATGATTTTATTTATATGTCGAAAAGTTATAACTATAAATGATATTTAAAATAATTTTCTCTTAAATACTCAACTTCAAGTAAGGTTTGTATCATAACTGTTTTATTATTAGTAATAGAAATTTTTACACAACTATTTAATATCTATCTGGATTGAAGTCAAAATTCAAATTATTAATGGAGTTAAACTCCCATCAATAAAAAGTTAATGATTGAAAATATTTGGTACTATTTCGTCAAGATCATTTTTTTTGTCTGAATTGAAGAGCCTGCCTGTAATTTGTATAAATAAATTCCACTTGATAATCCTAAGGCATAGAAATCAACTTCATAACTTCCTGCAGGCTGGTCTTCATTAACCAACCTTGCAACCAAATTTCCAAGAACATCGTAAACATTAAGTGAAACAAATTGTCTGCTGCTGATTGAATATTGTATTCTGGTTGCGGGGTTAAATGGATTGGGATAGTTCTGTGATAATGCAAATGTTGCTGGCTTCCGGAATTTATCAGTTACATTTACTGTATTTTCTTTTCCGCTTCCGGTTAAATTAATTTGTTTATTACCTGCATTTGTAAACACATTAAGTGATGCGAAAAATGTTTTAATACTGTCTGGTGAGAAGTTTACTTCAAGCTTATTTAAAGAGTACGGTTCAATATCTGTAATTGGGTCTGAGATATAAAATCTTTGATCTGAAATAATTATCGAATCAATAATCAGTTCTGCACTTCCGGTATTAATCAGATATATGCTTTTTGTTGCAGTATAACTAATAATTGTCGAATCAAAGGGCAGGGAAGTTGGTAATACCTCAAGTTCTGCAGCAGTTGGTCTGATAGTATTTGTAACGAAACTATAAATTCTATCTGCAAATTCCGGGTGATCAATAAACGGATTTCTTTTTAGCTGATAGCTTGCAATTGCATTATTTCGATTTGATTCAACAATACTAACCGGATCAAATTTATTCCAATCTCTGAATACACTTTCTTGTGTCTGTGTAAAAAAACCACCATAATTAACCGGATAACGGGTTATGAAGTAAAACATCGACCTGCTTACATCTCCTTTATGAACATCTCTTGGCTCGAATACAGTCTGATTTAAATAGTTTTTTCCAAGTTTACTTCCTGCAGAATCCCATGTAATATTTGAAACAACTTTTCCAAAAGGAAAATTTGCACGAATTGCATTTGCGGGATTATCAGTTGGGAACAAATGAAAAAGATCAGATTTCATTGGTTCATTTTCACCAAAGTTTGATTGAGGCCAGGTGTGTTCTGTATTAAAATTATAATTGCTCTGTGCATTTGTTCTGCTAGTATAGCCAATCGCTTTTCTACCGGTATAAACACATTCCAGAGTATTCTGAGAAGCTCCTTGTCCATTAACTTTCTGATTATCAATTTCCATAAACATTTTATCTCGGGCTAAATAATATCCTAATGATGTATGATTTATAACCAGATTATTTAATGCGCTTTTCAATTCAATATCAAATTTGTTAAATGTAGCAGCATCGTAAATATCATTGTATTTTGCAGATCCGATCACACCAACAGCAGCACCGATTGTACTATCAGTACTTGTTATCAAAACCACATCAGCATCAATAACATTTTGGTTTGGATGATATTTGATCCAGATAATAATACTGTCTTCCGGTGGTATTAACATTAAAGTATCCGACAGAGTATAAACAGCTTTAAGATTATTCAAATTAACTGTTACAGGATATTCGTTGTAATTTATAACATAAAAAGAAGTGCTGTCAGTAGTTGGGATAGTGACTTGTGAAAACTCAATTGTTCCCGGGTTCACATAAACTTGAGCATAAATGTTTGCACTTACAATAACAGTAATCAATAATAATCTTTTAATCATATACTTCATTCATTTATTATAAAAGGTATTTCTATTCAATTCAGATTTTACCTGCAAGGTAAGCCTTACGTTTCTTTCCCGGAAATTTTTCTATTGCATATCGAAGCATAGTTCTGGGCATTATTTTATAATTTTTTTGTAAAAACTCCTCTTCAGCTGCCAGATCCCGCTTCCCAACTTCTCTTAACATCCAGCCTGCGGCTTTATGAATCAAATCGTGTTTATCATTAAGAAGTATTTCGCAAATATTTAAAGTATCCTCAAAGAAATGATTTCTGATAAATGTAAATGTGGATAAAACAGCAATTCTTTTTTCCCAGAGCTTATTCGAGTGTGCAAATTTATATAATAAGTCCTTCTCTTTATCCAGCAAGTATTCGCCAATAATTTGCGGAGCAGAAAGATCGACAAGGTCCCAGTTGTTTATTCCCTGTCTGTTTTTAATATAGAAATTAAAAATCAATTTTCTCTTTTTCTCATCGCCTTTTTTAAATTGATCAACAAGAATAAAAGCTGCAATCAGTCTTTCTTCGTGGACTTTAGAACTAATAAGTAATTTCAGATCAGATAATGATAAATCTCTAAACTGCTTTGCAATACTTCGCAGCACCGGTACTTTTATTCCATAGAAAACATCACCTTCACCGTACTCACCTTTTCCAGTTTTAAAAAACCTTTGAAGTATAATTGCCTGTTTGGGATTTGTCTGTTTTATTATTACTTGTCTTATTTCTAATAAATTCATTTACTGTTTTAGTTCTTTTATAGAATTTGAGAATAAATTTACTTTAATATTTTTTTTATCCAATCTAATATTGTTTGTAGTGCTAATGGAGAGATTGTTTCTTCAATTTGTCCATACTCTGATATTTTTCCTGTATCAGAAGTTTGAAACAAATGATTTAACCCTTTCAATTCTAATACTTCAAAATTCTTGTTGCCTCCTTTTTCGAGTGCTGTTTTAATTGCTGATAAATTTTCTTTAGGAGGAACTTGTAAATCATTCTCTCCGTTTATTGCAAGAACCGGACATTTTACTTTTACCAGAACAGATGCAGGATCATGGTTTAAAAAATATTTGAACCAGGGGCTTGATAAGATTTTAGTCTGCATATCAATATATGTTATGGAATCACCCAGTTTAGCCTTTTCCTCATCAGTAAGTGATTGATATTCTGAACTTAATTTATCTCTGAGTTCTTTTTCTAAATTATCTGCTGAGCTGTTTTTAAGAATAGAAAAAACTTCCTGCTGAGATTTTAATGATTTCTGGATTTCATCTTCACTAGCTCCTTCGCTCCGCATAATCAGCTCATTTTGAGCTGAGAGAATAGTATAACCCGGAACTCCCGGTCCGGCCATCAAAATAATAAATGCAATATCAGTACTTTGAACTGCAGCTAATGGCGCAATAATTCCGCCTTCACTATGTCCTATCAATCCAATTTTAGTTTTATCAATTTCATTTCTTTCTTTAAGAAATTTTACACCTGCCAAAACATCTTTTGCAAAATCTTCGCTTGTTGCACCTTCTTGTTTTCCAGTCGATTGTCCAATACCGCGATCATCAAATCTTAAAACTGCAATTCCGTTTCTTGTCAGATAATCAGCAATAACTAAAAATGGTTTATGATTAAATATCTCTTCATCTCGATTCTGACCACCTGAACCTGAAATTAAGATAACAGCCGGAAATAATTTTCCTTCTTTTGGATAAGTTAATGTTCCGGCAAGAACGATATTATCAACTTCATTTTCAAATAACACATCTTCAGAATTATACGGGTAAGGTTCTTTTGGTTCCTGTGGTCTTTTGGGTAGTTCGATTTTATCCGTTTTACTTACCAGAAGATTCAAATTCATTCCTGCCTGACTCCATATTCCATCTATCTTTTTTTCATCAAATAATATTTTACCTTTATAAACAGCCTTTATAACCGGAACATTAATAAAGATAGAATCTTCTTTTATTTCAGTACTTTCAGTTTGTATTCCCATTGCACCCTGATCAGGACTGTCAAGTGTGGATGAATAGTTACCGTTTGTATCAACTGAAAGGTTAAATACAATTGTAAGTGATGCAGAGTTTGGCAGTTCAAGTTTGCCGCTCCAAATACCACTTAGATCGTGTTGTGCAAATGTCTGTATTGATAACAAAATAAATAAGAATGTTTTTAGTAAATATTTCATAATGCTTTAACGTTTTTAATTAAAATATTTTTTTGATTATCCATATTATTAAAGAAACTACTAAGCTTAAAATAATCATTGATGTAATTGGGAAGAATAGTTTAAAGCCTGGCTTGTCAACAACAATATCACCGGGTAATTTTCCAAAGGGTAATTTTGAAATCCAAGGCAAGGTTAATCCGATAAGAATGATTACTACTCCAATTATTATAATTATTTTTTGGACATTATTCATTTTCTGCAAGCATTAAATAGAATTCCTCTAATACAATATTATATTCAAATGCGAGTTTAGTACTTCGAATTCTTGACAGATCAAAATATTCAATTCTTTGTCCTTCTTTTAACTCAATCGCTGCTGGATTTAAGTCAATCCGTTTCCAGAAAATATAATCAACAAGGTCTTCAGATGAATAAATTTTAAACAAATCTATATCTCCAAGATCAACAATTCCAAGTTCCTCAAACATTTCTCTTCTAACAGTAAATTCTGGACTCTCATTATGTTCAACTCTTCCGCCCGGGATATCCCACATATTTGGGAAAGGAATATCAGCTTTGTTATCACGTAATAATAATAAGACCTGATTTTTCTTGTTAAGAAGTATTATCCCTGCACCAAGCATAAAACAAAATTACAATAACTTAAAAATTATGTGTGTAAAAATATGTTTGTTTTCCTTTGAAAGGAAGTAAATAAATCAGAAGTAGTTATTACAACTTATCCGGATATATATTTGCCTGCTAATAGTAAGAACAGAATGATCACTGCTTAAATATTAAGTCAACTGAGAACCTGTTCAAGAATACTTTAATAATTTTAAGAAGAGGGGGAATTGCTATTTTATAATAAGTGGATGATAATTATTGAATGATGATCTTTAAATCTACGGAGATAAAAAATCTCGGTTATTGTTTTTTAGTCTCGTTAATAATTTTTGTCAGTTCATTCTTACCGAAGGGTTTTACCAGAAACTTGGAAGCACCGGCCTGATAGAACTCTTTAATCTTCTCTTCAAAATACTCGCTTGAAATTATTATTATTGGTCGCTTAAACGGATCGTGTCTTTTAATATCTTTACAGATTAAAATTCCCTGCTGCCAGTAATTTTTATCAACATCAAAAATAAAATGACTGAATGAACTATCCTGCACATATTCAAGTTTGAATTCTCTGATTGTATGATGCGACAATGTATATGTATTTTTTAAAAATGCCTTTATAAGCTGATAAGTCTCACCGCTGTTATCAATCATTAATATCTTATTCGATTTTTCTGATTCGTCTTTCTCAACAATTGTTGTAAGATATTTCGATTGATTTAACGGCAGTGTAAATGTAAAGGTTGAACCAACGCCTTTTATACTATCTACAAGTAATGAACCGCCAAGCTTTTCAATATATCTTTTCGTAAGAGCAAGCCCCAATCCATTGCCTTCATAGTTTCTGCCAACGTTAAGATCTTCCTGACTAAATGGCTGATAAAGATGGTCCAGATATTTTGTTGATATACCAATACCCGTATCTTTTACTTTGCAGACAGCCAGATTTTTTTCTTCAAGAAGATTTACTTCAACTTCTACATATCCCTGATGAGTAAACTTAACTGCGTTACTAATAAGGTTGTTTAATGAATTTTCAACACATTGAATATCCGCATCAACAAATATTTTTTTATGTGAAAAGTTAGTTCTAAGATCCAGATTTTTTTCTACAGCAAGTTTCTTATGATTAGGAATACAATTCTGTATTATACTGACAAGATCTACTGTTTCAATATTTAGTGAAAAATTGCCTGCTTCTATCTGTGCAAATTCCAGCATTTGTGTTATACCTTTAAATAATCTTTCACTTCCGCTATGAAGATTATCAAGATATATTTTATCCTCAGCATTTATTTTATCGCTTAGGTTTTCCTTAATTAGTGATGAGTAACCAAGTATAATATTTAATGGTGTTCTCAACTCATGCGACAAAACATTTAAGAAAGTATTTTTTAATCTTTCTGCCTCATAGTTTGCATCCCGTGCTTTTTTTACTTCCTCTTCAGTCAACAGCATTTCTGTTTGATCTTCATGATACAGTACAATATAGAGATCATCTTCATATTTTATGGTAAATACGTTTGTTCTTAATATTGGTACAGCATAATCCCGTGCACGAAGAAGTGAGTCTTCAAAATAGTCAATGGTTGTATATGATTTTCCATTAATGACTTCAAATACCCTGTCTAATATTTTGTTACCTTTTAAAACATTATCATTAAAAATTGAGTATTCAATTAACTCGTCCAAATGATAGCCCCATAAAATTGTAAAAGCTTCATTTACATAGATAATCTTACCGCTTTGTTCAAATACCTGAACAGGAAAACGGACTTTATCATATAACAAGCTTATATATTTTAAAAAATCAGTTGTTACCATTATAATGTTACTGGTAATGAAATTTCTAACTTGGTACCAATCATTGAATCAACAAGTTTAATCTTACCTTTATGTCTATCTACAATATTTTTACATAAAAACAAACCATAACTATTGTCTTTTGGTGCAAAAGATTGAAAAAGATTTTTTCTTATTTCCTCAGGAATTCCAGGTCCATTATCTTCAACCTGAATATATATAAATTCATCATCGGCATTGGATTGAACATTTATCGTTGCATCTTTTTTCGCATTAACAGCATTAGTAAATAAATGAACTAAAAGATGTTGTATCTGTTCTGAATCATAACTGCAGACAGGAATATTGTTAAGCTGAGTTTTAAAGGTTACAAACTGAAATTTCTTCATCGGAGAAATATATCTGATGACGGATTGTATGGTTTTATTTAAATCTCCGCTGTCCTTGTTAAGATTCATTGCAGCAGTTTCCATCAGCACCTGAGCGTATTTCTGTATCCTTCTTATACTATCAATAGCAACTTTAGATTTTAATTTCATCCTGTCAAAAAACAGTGATTCTCTGTCGCTTCGCTTATCTCCGATATCAGTCTTAAGCTTTTCGATCAGACGAAGTAAACTTTCATTTTCAAGAAGAGCTAAATGTACCAATCCCTGTAATGATTGACCGATTTCTGAATCAAT
Organism: Ignavibacteriota bacterium; assembly: GCA_013285425.1. Lineage (GTDB taxonomy): Bacteria > Bacteroidota > Ignavibacteria > Ignavibacteriales > Ignavibacteriaceae > IGN3. The sequence continues at coordinate 1,944,662 of CP053447.1, read as the reverse complement.
ACCAGCCTTCAGAGCCTTTCTTTCTGCCTGAATCAGTTGATTATTTGCCTCCTGAAGAGCAGCATTTGCAGTTAATTGATTCTGGTAAAGTTGTGCGTTGCGGATTGCAGCAGCAGCCTGCCCGGCTAAAATTTCAAAAGTATTTGTTATATCCTTTTCTTTAATTTTGTGGAGTCTTTTACTATCAACATAAATTACTCCTATTTTATTTCCATCAGAAATCAGAGGTGAACATAAAATCGTTTGCAGGTCTAATCTCAAAATACTTTTACTTGATTCAAGAGTAAGATCACTTTGTGCGCCTTCGATAAAACGTGATTGACCGTTGTAAAAAACATCTTCAACTACCGAGTTGCTAACATGGAAAAGATTTTCCGGAAGTTCTTTGCCATTTGAATCAAGACCTAACTTAAAATCAAGCTTTCCTAAATTACCTTTTAATACAATGAACCCTCTTTCAGAATTAGTTAATCTGATTGAGTTTTTAAGTACTAGTTCAAGGACATCATCTAAAATTAAAGTTCTATTAATACTGTTAAGTATATTTAAAATTACTTCTAAATTTTTGGTTTTTTCAGAACTCGATTCGGCATCCAGAGTTGATTTCAGACCACTATCAATATTCTTTTTAAATTCTGAGAACTTCATTTTTTGGTATATTTTACATTATAAACAGATAAAAGCAACAAATATTATACCGCTTAATTAAATAATTAAAGTGACATAATCAAAGTTAGTAAGTAAAAAGTACAGTTAAAACTACTAATCTTTTAACAATTTAAATGAAATAAACCACTCATGGTCTGTACCACCATTCCACCAGGCTTTTGCAATTCCAGCAGAGAAAGTTGTCTCAAGATTATACCAATGCTGCAGAACAAAATTTATTTGAGCTCCTGCATCAATTGCTTTTTCTACAAAACGTGAGTCTGAATATAACCCCTGAGAGAACACTGATAGATTAATATTTTTTAAATCTATGCCAAATATAGATGCACCGGGAATTCTTATAGGAGGCAAAGAATTTGAAATCATTACTTTAACAAATTTATCCGCTACAATATTATAAATTGGAACTCCAGGGAATCTAAACATCTTGGTATATTGTTTTACCGGTTCATTTTCAATCGCACGATTTCCAAATCCACCGAAATAAAATTTTGTTTCCGGAATTTCTTCTTTTTCAAAATGATAACCGCTTGCAATTTTAAATTGTAAAACATTATGATCAAAGAATATCATAAAAAATTTATCCCATTCACCCATTATTTGTCCAGAGTATTTTGGGTTATCAGGGTCAGAAGTATAACCTAGTACTGATAATCTTATCCAATCACCAGATTCCCATTCAATACTTCCGATAGTTTTTCGAAGGTCTTTGATGTCAAGTTCAGATTTTAAGATTAAGTAATCTGGTATGCTTACTTCAGTCTGATTATCGTTTATAAATTTTATATCCTTATAGAGTGATAATTCAGTAGAGTGTTTTATTTTTAATGGATTGTCATAGATCCAGAAATAATTATACCCTAAAGCAAATCTGCTTCCTAACATCCCGCGCTTTCTTTTATTAAACAGATCATAAAAATCGGTTGCATTATGTTCTGCAGCTATAATAAGTTTTTGATGAAAAGAATATTTTAATCTTAGATGATATTTTATATCATTGGTAGTTTCCTTAAATGGAGATATACCAGCATCAATGGTTAAATCATGTATCAATAACGGATCATTAAACTGCGAGTAAAACCCAAGAACAATTCTTGATTGAAAACCTGAAACAGTCGGTATAAATGTTTTTAAAGATATACTGTTAAAAGAACTATAAGAATCTTCTTTACTAATTTTTATCGAATCAGCAATTTCCTTTGCTGGTGTTAAATTCCATTTTAATAGTTCAGAAGATTTATTAAGTATTCTTTGTCCAAAATACTGAATAGCAGGTAAACGCTCAGTCTTTTGGATTTTGAAAACAACCGGAATAAAACCATTTGTTGTGAATTCAAATGCTAAAAGACTATCGGAACTGATTTCAATTGGTCGGAATAAACCCTGAATTGTATTTGTCAGTGGAATTATTTCTTCAGTAGTTATATCATACCGGTAAATATTTGCAACACCATTAACATAGGCGTTCCAGTACAAATAATTTCCATCCAAAGACCACGAAGGATTTTCAGGTGTGCCGTTAGAACTTATTGGTTTAAAGATTATGGGATTTCCTTTGTCAATCTCTTTTATATCAGCAATAGCTATACTTTGCTGACCATTACTAAAATGCATGGTTGCTGCTAATAAATCTCCTTTTTTGTTTATTGACAAGTCTTGCAATTCATCACCAACTAAAAAAGCTGAAAGAGATTGAGCTTCAGTGTAAGGATATTTTGATCTTATCAGAACAGCTTTTCCGCTTTGATGCTGCACACCCCATAGTTCATGTTTTTCAGGTGAGATTGTTAAACTACCCATACGGATATTCTCAAAAAGTAATTTTTCTTTTTTTGAATTGAAATCATACATTAACAAATCTCTGAAAAGCTGATTATTATTGGTTGTATAAAACATCTGCTGATATGCTTCATCATAAGCTACGGATGCAACTTGTATTATGCTCGGAGTAGGAAGAGTGATTAGCTGTTCATATAAATTTGTTTTAAGGTCAAATTTTGTAATCTGAGCCAAATTACTTGGTTTGAGATATCCGAAAAATAATAAATTGTTTCTGGAGTCGAAGGATGGTTTTGTAATCCATCCAAAACTTTCTTTAGTAAGCCTCTTTATTTGAGTTTGAGGTGCAGTTTTTAAAGTTAAGATATTTTGATTCTGGAATTCAGTCTCATCTTTAATAAACTGATTCCATTCGTCTTCAAATTCTGATCCGTATATTTTTTCAAATTTAGATTGTAGTGAAGGATAAAAATCATCTGACTCAAGTGAGAACCATTCAATCAGTTTTTCAACACCATATTTATCAGCAAGATGTCCAATAAATCTGGTTCCATACAGATAAAGTACATTTTCAAGAAACATTGAAGTGTGCGAAGTATAGTTTTCTATTTCAACATCTGATGAAAAGTTTATTCCTTCATTTACAAGTGTTCTGAAATACATTTCATCAAAACTACCAAGTAATCTGCCGTAACCGCCGCTAAACCAAGTTTCAACAAAAACAGCAATTGCCTCCTGAAACCATCTGGGTGTATATCGGTTGTGGTTTGTAAGCAAACTGTAGAAAATACTTAATGGCTGATTTTTCTCAGGTAATACTTTGCCAAAAACACTTCTTAAAGATGATTCAAAACCGCCAGCCATATCATTAACAATGATATGTACTAATTCATGGCTTAATAACCATTGAAATCTTTCTGAATAAGGAATTACCTCATAACCAGTTTCTAATGGTTCAATTTCAATACGAACGTAGTTTTCCGGTATTGTTGTTGTACCTCCGAATCCATAGTCACTTACATCGTATGTGTTAATAATAATTTTCTTGTCAGGTTTATAATTGAAAATTTTCATTAACCTGTTCAGAGAGTTTTCGGCTGAATTAAGCAGATGGTTTACCAGATGCGAATGAGAATCTCTATAAATAATTTTGAAGTTCTCGCTTTCTTTTACGTACCAATCTCCAAAGTCCCTTTCAGAAATTCTGATAACTAATTCATTTTTGTTATCACCTTTAAAAATTTCAGTAATAGTTTCTTCTTTATTAAGATAAAAAATCATTTCAGAAAATTGCTCAAAAGATTTTATCTCAATTTTGTCCAGGATATCCTCAGAAGGGGATTCAAAAACTGAATCATTAACACCAATAACATCCCAAAGAATCAAATGCAGGTTTTGTGACCTATAAAAATTATAATAATTAGTTATTTCACCTGAAAAGAATAGTTTTACTTTTACAGCCTCGTCTTCAGACTCAATTTCAAATTTAGAGATTTTAAGCTTTGGTAATGTATCAGGTATTTGTTCCTGAATTTTTTCAATTACTTTTATGCGGTTTGGAGCTAACTGAACAAGCTGCTTATCCCAAATTAAATTAATCAGTTCGATTGCAGAAAGTGAAGAAACAAACACAAAATTATTTTTTAAGTAAGGAGCATTTGGCAATTGATATATCTTTTTGGTTTTTAGCTGGCTATCCAGAATATTTACAAATGGATTCTGAATAGTAATTCTAAAAGACTGGTCAGAAAATTTAACATTCAGATTTTTTTTATCTTCAGAAAAGTCAGATGAGATGTCAATTATTTTTAACAAATCATTTAATGATAAGTAAATAATTCCTGAGTGGTTTTCCGCATCAATCAGTTCGTATCTATCTTTAATTATTATTGCAATTTTAGTATCAACTTGAGGATAGGCTATAAAAGTTAGAATAAGAGCAAGAAGAAGTCGGTAAATTTTCATGAAACAGTTGAGTAAAAATTAATAATATTTTTATAGACTAAAAATAAAAAAAAAGCCTTCAAATAATTGAAGGCTTAAAAAATTATCTGCAGATAAATTTTTTATCTGACAAACATATATCTTGCGCCAAGTTCATCTAATTGAGAACCTGATCTGACAAACATATATCTTGCGCCAAGCTCATCTAATTGAGAACCTGATCTGACAAACATATATCTTGCACCAAGTTCATCTAATTGAGAACCTGATCTGACAAACATATATCTTGCACCAAGTTCATCTAATTGAGAACCTGATCTGACAAACATATATCTTGCGCCAAGTTCATCCAACTGAGAACCTGATCTGACAAACATATATCTTGCGCCAAGCTCATCCAACTGAGAACCTGATCTGACAAACATATATCTTGCGCCAAGTTCATCCAACTGAGAACCTGATCTGACAAACATATATCTTGCGCCAAGCTCATCCAACTGAGAACCTGATCTGACAAACATATATCTTGCGCCAAGCTCATCCAACTGAGAACCTGATCTGACAAACATATATCTTGCGCCAAGTTCATCTAATTGAGAACCTGATCTGACAAACATATATCTTGCACCAAGTTCATCTAATTGAGAACCTGATCTGACAAACATATATCTTGCGCCAAGTTCATCCAACTGAGAACCTGATCTGACAAACATATATCTTGCGCCAAGCTCATCCAACTGAGAATTTGATCTGTTTTGAAAGACCATCTTATCAGCAGATTCACTTGAGTTAGATATGGTGACTTGTTGTTCAATTAGAGTTGCTTCGCCCTGCACTCTATATCTTACTGCCTCTTCCACTTGAGCAAAAGATGCAATTGATAGAACAAACAAAATCAATACTATAAGGGATTTTTGCATAGCACCCACCTTATTATTGATTAAAAATTAGAAAAAAATATTTTTTTCTTAAAAGAAACTTTAACTAAAGTTTGCCCTCTTTTAAGTATTTATATTACGCAATCGAAGTGCCAATAAACAGGTTTGGAAATTGAGAAGATAAGACAAAAATCAAGAAATGGCGGTAAAATTTACAATTAACTAAAAGAAAATTAGTTTTTTTTGTAAACAAATTTTACATAAAAATGTTTAAAATCCGGTGATTTTATTTCTTTTTTGGAGATTAAAGAATCGAGTTTTGGTCTTGAAATACCCAACAATTTAGAAGCCTGGGATTTATTTCCACCTACTCTATCTAAAACTTGCTTAGCGTAGAATTTTGTTAGTTTCTTTAAATCTGTTGTTCCAAAGTTTAAATCCAATCTGATTATGTTATCGGGCAGTTGTTTATCCGGTTCTACGTTAAATGTAACAGCAGGAACCGAATGTCTTAAATTTGAAAAGTCATTTAGTCTTAAATCACCATTGTCTGATAAAAGAACAGCTCTTTCAATAACGTTTTTTAATTCTCTTACATTGCCAGGCCAGGGATATCCAAGGAAAAAGAATTTCAGTTCTCTGCCAATCTTTTTTACAGATTTATTAAAGTTTTTATTGAATTCTGAAATAAAGAAATCTGCCAATGTTATAATATCTTCGCCTCTGTCTCGCAAAGGTGGCAGCTCAATTGTAACTACATTTAACCTATGATACAAAGCCCTTCTGAATGAACCTTCAGCAACCATTTGCTCAATGTTTTTATTTGTTGCAGAAATTATTCTGGCATTTATAGGTATATCAGTAACTCCGCCTAATCTTTTAATAACTTTTTTTTCAATTGCTCTTAGAAGCTTTGACTGAAGATTTAAACTCATATCTCCTATCTCATCAAGGAATAGAGTCCCTTCGTCGGCAATCTCAAAGAGTCCAAGTTTACGGGTCCGGGCATTTGTAAAAGCACCTGCTTCATATCCAAATAATTCAGATTCAAGTAAGCTTTCCGGAATAGCAGTACAAACTATATCAACAAAAGGCTGTTTTCTGTTTTTTCCATGATTATGAATAGCTCTTGCGAACAGACCTTTACCTGTACCGGTTTCCCCCAGGATTAAAATATTAGAAGTAGTTTGTTCAGAAACTTTTTTTGATAGTTCAATTGTTCTCGAAAATCTTTCAGAGCTTCCTATGATGTTCGTAAGATTAAATTTATCCAGTTTTGAATTTCCATTTTCATCATCAGATGTTTTAAACAGCCCATCAGATACAATTTCTTTTATGTAATTAGTAAACTTTAATATCTCATAAGGAAAAACAAAAATATCTTTAAGACCCATTTTAGCAATAGTACTTACTAAAAGAGCATTATTGTTTCTGACAACAACAATTATCTTATTTTTAATTTCTTTTTTTATCGGAAAAACTTCGTTGAGCAAACCGGAGGCAAGCGAATCTATCTGAAGAATAATTATTGTATCATCTTCAGCAGCAAATGCTTTTGGATTAGTAAACGCAATAGGAACACTTTCCAGTTCAACCTGTCGTAAAGCAGAATTGATAGTGCTTATATCCTCGTTATCAGAAAATATTTTAATGTTGACTTTGCTGGTATTCATTAACTTGGGTTTTACTTCCGATTAATAAAAGTTTTTCTATAGCTGCTTTTCTTTCCGGATGATTAAAATATGCTGATCTTAAATTATTACTTAAAATATTTTCACCTATCATATTTAGTAATTCATAAGAATAGAGACGAGGTTTTTTTAACTTAAAGAAGTTTCCTCTTTCATAGTGTATAAGTGTTATCTCAAACAAAACTTTCCAGGTTAATTCAGATATACTATGATTTTCCAGAATATTATAGGCATCCTCAAAATATTCAATTGATGATTTTTCGAGATTATCAGGTTTTAATAAACAGATTTTTCCTAAGAAATAGTTTTTATATGCCAGTAAGATAATATTTTCTTCAATAAGTTCATTAGCTATTTGCAGGTTAAATAAATTTAAGAGTTTATCCAACTGTTCAGTTTTTAAGAGATATTCACAATAGATGATAATTATTTCAAGTTTATCCTCTATTTGTATATCGTTAATTACCTGCTCAAAGAAATCTTCCAATTTGTTATTAGATTTAATTGTGAATGCAGGATTTAACTCAAGTAAAAAATTTAGAATATTAAAAAAGAAATAATGTTGTTCAGGGTTAATCAAAGCAGTCTTACCTAACTGCTCAATTTTATTCTGTGTCTTATATAATTGTTCAAAATCACCTAAAACAAACCATAATCTGCCAAGTGAAATAAGTGAGAGAATCTTTTCTTCATTAGTGCCGAATTTATTATACAGATCATTAGCCTTTAATAAATATTCACAGCTTTTTTGATAATCACACATTTGAATATATAAATTACCGATATTATATGAAGCATTTGCTATTTGAATTTTCAAGCCTATGGAGTTCAATATATTTATTGCATTGAACCAATTATTTAAAGCTGACTCATAATTTCCTTTATTGTTGAAGAATACTCCGTAATTAAAATATATTGCGCTTTCTTGTTCAAGATTTCCGATACTGGAATTAATTTTTAAGGCTTCATCCCAGTTTTCCTGTGCTTTAGCCTGATTCCCAAGGATATCGTAGTAATTACCAATATTTACAAGCATACCAGCCATACGGCTCTTAAGTTGAGATGATTCGTATTTCTGTAAAGCTTGTTGAGCAAGGTGCAGACTTTTTTCAGGATTATTCTTTATTTGAAACTCGATTATTGATAACAAATTGAGCACTTTACCGCATGCTTCATCATTAGAGTTTTTATTATCTATAACCAAGTTACAGTATTGCTCTGATTCAGAAATATTATTTAGATCAAGTTCAGCATAAGCAAGTTTAACGTAAATGTTTTGGAGAAAATTATCCTCAGATATTTTTGACATAAGGTTCAGCAGAATTTTTTTCCCTTCAGATGTTTCACCAAGTTCTATCATGCTGCTGCCTTTGATAAACAATATTTCGTTCAAATCCGATTCAGATAGATTATCAGTTTTAAGGCTGTAAATAATTTGCAGTGCTGAGCTGTAATCACTTAACTTGTATAAAGTTTTTACCAATTCAAGATATAAATTCTCGCGTGTTCTGTCTAAAATTATAAGTTTGAGAGAATTCTCAAGAAGTGTACGTTTATAGCTGAAAGCATTCTCCTTTTCAGCTTTTATAATTTCCCTGTTTATTATTTCAACTGCTTTTTCATATTCGCCGGCTAATTCATATTGTCTTGCCAGTTCAATGTTATTAAACTCTGGGAATAGTTTCTTAATTGAGTTTGCAATTACCAGATGAAATCTTGTTTTATTATTAATTGTAGAATAAACATATTTCTTAAAACTAAAAGAATTTATATCAGGTGTAGAACTCTGATTTAATAATCCAATGATATTTTTTTTCTCAAGCTCATTAAGTAGGATTTTTAATTTCTCACTTCCAACATCAACCAAGGCGGATAAAACCGTTTGTTCTACGGATATATTAAACGATGAAATAATTTGAGCAAGCTTTAACTCGAGGCTGTCTAAATTACTTAATCTTATTCTGTAGATTTCTTCATGTGAACTTTGAAGAGCTAAAATTGTTTCTTCTGAATAATCAAATGAACTTTTTCCGTTGTTATACTGTAAAACATTCAGTTGTATTAAATCTTTAATAAACTGCCTTATGTTCCCCGGTAAAAGGTCTGAATATAATGCAATGAACTTCTGCAATTCATCTTTTGGGAAAGAGGAAATATAACTTAGATTTAAAAACTCCTTCAGATGATGTTCCGTAAATGGATTGAGCTGGATTTCGTAAGTATTATTTATTTTATGAGAGCTCTGATCGTAGTCTAATGATTCAGTAAGTATGACTTTTATACCCTTAATTTGAAAAATTCTGATAAGGTTTGTTAAAACTTCAGATGTAAAACTGTCGTATAAATTATAATTATCGAACAATATTATTAATTTGAATCCAGCAGTTAATGTGTTAAAAACCATTTTAGCTGATTGAATAATCTCCGAAGAATCTTTATTCATCGCATCCAAAACATCTTGTACAGTATCAACTCTATCCCGATAAAGAATTTCATTAAGCAAAATTTTCTTTAAAATAAATTTGACACACTCCAAACCCGTTTTTGTCCCCGGATTTTCTATAAATATAGAATTTTGATATTCTTTATGAATATAATTCAATAGTGAACTTTTTCCTGCGCCATCAAATCCTGTAAGTGTAAATACCTCATTACTGTTCTCTTCATTCAGGTAGTGATGGATAATATTGATAACATCTTTTCTTCCACAAAGAACTTTAGCAGGTATAAAATCCTTGGTTATCTCAAAATCAATTTTAATATCCAAATCAGAAAGAATGTCTAATGCATTTGAATATCTTTCTAAGGGACTTTTCTTAAGCAGTCTTTCAATTACTTTTATTATCCTTTTAGAATAGATGCTCTCTTCAAACTCAATTTCATTTTCCAGATGAGCTTTATAGATTTCAAGTTCATTTGAAGATTGATGAGGGAATCTACCATAAACAATTTTATATAGTAATATACCAAGTGCATATAAGTCAACACGATGATCGTGAGCTTCATTTTTTAAAATTTCAGGAGATAAATAATTCGGAGTTCCTCTGATTGCAAAATTTTCATTTTCAAATACTTTTCCTGCAAATCCGAAATCAATCAACTTTATAGACAGCTTATTATCTTTTTCGGATATCAGTATGTTTTCAGCTTTAAGGTCGTAATAAATGTAATTGGATTGATGAAGGTAAAACAATACAGAGCAAATTTGTTTAATCAGTGAACAAAGCTGTCGTTCACTGAGCCTGTTATAATTATTTAGCTCTACTGAGTTGAAAAACTCTACAATAATAAAAGTTGAACCAATTTCAATCTCATCATCATCTTCATCTTTAATAAGAACTGAACCTAATTCAAACGGTTTGATAATATTAGGATGATCAAGAGCCTGCAAAGTAAAATATTCATCTCTAAAAAATTGCTTTTCTTCATTGGAAGTATTAAGCGGTAAAAACTTAGCTGCAACTTCACGTTCAGGAAATTCAGTATCAATAATTCTGAATACTTTGCTTCTGCCTTGTCCGATCTTCTTTTGAATTATGTATCTGCCATTAATCATTGTTCAGATTTTATTTTTTTATTTCACAATTTTCTGCCGGCTTCATTTATTGCCAGCAATGTAATTATTAAAACTGAACCCGGCACCATTACAAGCCACCAGGCTTCACTTAAGTATCTTTGTCCTGATTGTATCATTTTTCCCCATGAAGAATAATCACTGCCGGCACTTAAACCTAAAAAACTTAATGCTGACTCAGCTAATATAACATTACTAAACTGGAAAATCAGGTTTACCATAACCGGAACAATAATAACGGGTAATATTTCTTTTATTAACAATTCTCTTCTGCTTAAACCAATTAGTTTTGCTGTAAGAAAAAACTCTCTTTGTTTTACAGTGATCATTTCACTTTTTGTAACTTTGAATAAACTCATCCAACCCGTAAAACCTAACACTAAAACAACTGTAATTAAGCTGTTTCCGAAAAATGCAAGAAAAAGCAATACAAAGAAAATTGCCGGTACAGTTAAAAACAAATCTGTTATTCTTGAGATTATTACATTAGTTAATCTTCTGCTTTGTGTTGCTATATAAGCAAGAAAAATTCCTAATAAAAATGAAATCAGTACGGCAAAAAATCCTACCAAAAGCGAAATTCGTGAACCAAAGATAACTCTTGTAAAAACATCTCTTCCAAATTCATCTGTCCCAAACAGAAAATTCTTATTATATATCTGTATTTCCTTACCGTTTGTCTCCAATAATGATTTATCAATTACTATCTCTTTACCAGCCTGATAATATTTAAATTCAGAATCTGTTTTTGAGCTATCAAAGAAAATTATTTTATTATCGTATGGTTTATAAATAATAGAATTATACAAAAACATCAACTTTTCTTTTTCGGTTTCAGCAATACTTTCATTTTTAAGTTTTACATATTTAATAGTTGAAAACGGCGGCAAGAGTTTTGTAACAGAAATGTCTTTTTGAAATTCAGGATGTTGTGAAGTAATAATTGGCGCGAATAGAAAACACATCAGCAATAATGTAATTACAATATTTATAAAATTAATTTTCTGCTGAAGTTTTTTATTAATTGATTTTGATAAGACTATCACAAAAAACAGTATGAATAATAAAAAGAGTGAGATAACATTATCTATAAATGAAAGGTCAATAATCTTCAGGATGCTGCTATCCTGTGTAAACAAACTTGTTATAAAAACATACAGTAAATACAGCATATTTATTATGTAATTAGTCCTCAAAAAAATCAACGATAGAAAAAGAATTAAAATCAATGTCAATAAAGTAAATTTTTTCATCTCTATTCGATCAATTCTTTTGTGAGTCTTTTATCAAACTTAACTTTTACTATATCAGCAATCAGGTTAGTAAATATCATTGTAAGCCCAGCAATAAAAGTGCAGCCGATTACCAATGGATAATCATGGTTGATTATTGCAGAAACTGTAAGTCTTCCCATTCCGGGCAATGAAAAGATTACTTCGGTTATTAAAGCTCCGCCCAATAAAATTCCAAACTCAATTCCTGCTACAGATATCACCGGCTGAATTGCATTTGGCAGAATATGTCTTTTAAAAATTTCTTTTTCAGAAAATCCGCTTGCTCTCAGATTGGTTATAAAATTCATATCAGAAATTTCCGAAAAACCGTCACGCAGATATCTGTAAAACATCGCGGAGCCTGCAGCTGTTAAAGTTATTAAAGGCAAAATCAAGTGGTACAGATGATCTGATATTTTTTGCAGTATCGAAGCTGAATCCCGGTGTATAGATTCAATTCCTGATGTGGGAAATAAATTAAGACTTACAGAAAAAATAATTATTAAAAACAATCCAAGCACAAAAGAAGGGATAGTGTAGATAATTACCGCAATACGGTTTGTTATTCTGTCAATAAGTCTATCTTTATACCTGAATGTAAATCCTGCAATAAAAAATGCTATCAAAAACTGTAAAAGGAAACTTATAGATGAAAATATAAGGGTAAACAGAAAATAATTTTTTATAACAGTTAATACCGATGCTCTGTAAGAATAAGAGATTCCAAAATCTCCGGTAAATACTTTTGTAAGAAATGAAAAATACTGAACGAGTATTGGCTTGTCTAAATTAAATGATTTTTCTACCTGCGTTACAAGTTCGGGACTTAATTTTGGTGAAATAAATTTCTGAACCGGGTCGCCGGGAGCTAATCTGATCAGAATGAAAACAAGTGTAATTAATAAGAACAAAACCAGTATTGAAGTTAAAATTCTGTTGATAAAAAGTTTCAATAGTTCTGATTTCATTTGCTAACGAACTTGTCTTAAAATAAAAGCCTTTTATTCAATTAGGTTTTCTTGCAGTAAACACTAATTATTCTTACGTTAATTTATTAATTTGGATAACAAAACCAAAAAAATGTTTATGCTTAAAACTGATATTAAGGAAATAATCCGGACTGAATCGGCTAAGAATTTTTCTTTGCTCTCAAATATCAAATTCGAGTTATCAGAAGGTAAAGTTTATACGATACTGGGTAAAAATGGAAGCGGAAAAACTACTCTTATCAAATCATTAACAAAATTACTTGATGCGAAAACATTTAATGTAAATGCTGATGTGTTCTGGTATGGTAAAAATATTTATAAAATGAATGATGGAGAATTACAGGGTTTAAGAAAGAATCAGATTAGATATGTTTTTCAGGATTTAACAAACAATTTTGACCCATTAAAAAAACTTAGTTATTATTTTTCAAAAACTGAATTGGAATTAACTGCTGTTGATAAGCTTCTATCAGATTTTTTATTACCTGAATTTAAAATTATATCCGGATTATATCCTTACGAATTAAGCGGGGGAATGGCTCAGAGATTAAGTTTAATACTGGCTGTTATACCAGCGCCGAAGCTGATTATACTTGATGAACCAACTTCAGCTTTGGATTATATCAATACAAATCTTTTAAAATTTTTATTTACAAATCACTGCAGCAAAGCAAATTCAGTTATTATTGTAACACACGATATGGTATTTGCAGAAGCTGTATCTGATGAAATTGCAGTTTTAAAAAACGGTACTATCTCTGATTTTGTTAATAAAGATGTTTTTTATAAAACCGCAGCTGCTTTATGAAAAATATAATTTTACAATTGGATAATATTTCTTTTGCCGCCAAAGATAATAATCTGCTGCAGCCAAAAATAAAAAGTATCCTTAAAGATATTTCATTTAGCTTTGAAAGAGGAAAGATATATGGATTAACTGGTGAATCTGGCAGCGGTAAAACTACTTTGGCAAAATTAATTACCGGAGTAATTAAAGATTACTCAGGTAAAGTAACATTTAATTATAAAAACAACTGGAATAATGTTTTATCTAGCCCTGTACAGATGCTTTTTCAGAATGATGGATATCTGATCAATCCCGAAAGAAAAATTAAAGATATATTTAATGAAACATACAGGATAAGAAACAAATCCAAAAAAAATTATTCTAATGAAATCGAAAACTTATTTTCTGCTCTTGGATTAGATCATAAACTGCTGAGCAATAAAGGTTCTCAACTAAGCGGCGGAGAACAACAAAGAATTGCACTTGCAAGGATATTAATAATTGAACCCGAGTTATTAATACTTGATGAACCTTTTTCTTCACAGGATATCGAAGCAAAATCATCACTTATAAAATTGATATTAAATACAAATAAGCAAATGGATACAACAATTATTTGTATATCTCACGATATTTTTACGCTTAGAGTATTTTCTGACGAGATTATAATATTTTCTGACGGAAAGATAATTGAGAGCGGAACCACAAATCAGATATTTGATAATCCTCAAATCAAGCATACAAAATTCTTGCTTAGAGCACAGTCTTTAACTTTATCAAAAGAAGAGATTATTTCTCACTTTAACGATGAACAAAACAAACGCAATAAGAATAGTTGAATCACTTAATATCAGGCACAAAGTTGTTTCTTATGAAGTAGATGAGAGTGATTTAACCGGTGAAACTGTTGCATTAAAAATAGGAGTTGACCCTGAAAGCGTTTTCAAAACTCTTGTTTGTAAAGGAGATAAAACCGGGCACATTGTCTTTTGCATTCCGGTTACACTGGAACTCGATTTAAAGAAAGCTGCATTTGCCAGTAAAAATAAAAAAGTTGAAATGATAAGATTAAAAGATCTTTTTCCTTTGACCGGATATGTAAGGGGAGGATGTTCTCCAATCGGGATGAAAAAACATTTTCCGACTTTTATTGATGAAACAGCTCAGTTGTTTGAGCAGATTTATATTAGTGCTGGTGTCAGGGGTACTCAATTGCTGATCTTACCTGATGATCTTATAATGATTACTAATGGGAGATATGCTGATTTAATTTAGCTAATCCTTTCAAAACACAACTTATATCGGTTCCAATAGAAAGTATGGTTTTTGCGGTTACTTTGTTTAATAATTTATGTTAACCCGGATTAAAAAGAATTAAACAGCCTATTGCAAAAATTAGTGAAATCAGGCAGGGAATTAGAACTTTAAGGAAATCAAAATCCTAAAAAATTAAAATCCTGATAAAACTTAACTGCGTTTTTAATTTTGAAAAATACAGGTATCAAAAATCTTTTCAGTTCCTAGCAAAACTAATTTGGTAGTATTAAATTTTTTTTTAACTTGAACAAATAATTAACAGCTGTTTTCAGTCAACATCTCATTTACTAACTAATTGAAGGATTAAATTATATGAAAACATTTTTACAGTCTCTCTTCATATTGTTTACGGTAATTTATTTATTTCTGCCGTTGGATGCTTTAGGACAAACTGCTCCACTTGAGTATTATATTCAGGGATATAAACTTAATTCCGGCAGTAAAGATGGTAATGAAAATTACGGTTCCAATCCTGAGCTTTCATTTTCTGCTGTAATTGAAATACCTGATGCTCCATGGATACAATTACATTTTGACAAAACCAATCTCGGTAAAGAAAGTTATGTGATTATTACTTCTTTATTCGACCATCAATGGCAAAAGCTGAATGTAGCATCGCTAGAGCAATGGAATAATTACAGTGCATTCTTTAACGGCAATTCTGTTAAACTTGAACTTTTTGTCGCTCCCTTTGATAAAGAAATTTTAATAAATGTTGATGAAGTAATTGTTGGTAAATGGGCAAATGGTGTTGTAACAGAATCTCAATGCGGACCAACTGATGACAGAGTATTATCAAATCAGCCAGCAACAGCAAGGCTATTAAATGTTGGCTGCACTGCCTGGATTATCCCTAACGGTAAGTTTGCAACTGCCGGGCATTGCCTTGATGGAAGTAGTGCAAATGTAGTTGAGTTCAATGTTCCATTATCTTTACCAAACGGAACACTTCAGCATCCCGGTCCTGAAGATCAGTATTCGGTTAATGTTTCTACAAAAGTTTATCAGGATGGCGGGATAGGCAACGATTGGGGAGTATTTGAAGTTTATCCTAATTCAAATACCGGTTTAATGCCAAAGCAAGCTCAAGGTGCTTATTGGCCATTGGTTCAGAGTTATAGTCCTGATTCTATTAGAATTACGGGCTATGGAGTGGATTATGATAATCAAAACTATAATCAGGTTCAGCAGACACATGTAGGACCGAATGCAGGTTCAAGCGGCACAACAATGAGATATGTAACAGATACAGAAGGAGGAAATTCCGGAAGCCCTGTAATTGATGCATTAAATAATGTTGCTGTAGGTATTCACACACACGGAGGTTGTACTACTTCGGGCGGTAATAATAATGGAACAAGTACATTTCATACTGCGTTCTGGGCGGCTGCTGATGAAGGCGCCGGCGGATGCCCGGTAGAACCTCCTTCAAATCCAAATCCTTCAAATGGTCAAACTAATGTTGCGCTTACTCTAAATGAATTAAGCTGGACAAACGGTACCGGTGCGGTTTCAAATGAACTTTATTTCGGAACTGATCCAAATGCTCTTACACTTGTCCAAAGCGGAACATTAGCAAATAGCTGGACTATAACTGGTGTTACGTTTGTTTATGGAACAACCTATTATTGGAGAGTAGTAGAGATTGGTGATACCTGTAATACAAACGGATCTTTATGGAGTTTTACATCTGTTCAAGACCCCAATTTAGTTGAGAATTGTGAGCCGTTTAATAATATAAGCAACTGGACTGCAGTAGGACCATTAGGTATGACAAATTGGACTGTAAGTAACTCTGCGAGTGCTGGAGGAACAGCTCCTGAATTAAGAATGGGCTGGTCGCCTTCATTTAACGGTAAGTCAGTAATTAGATCAGGTGTTTTGCCTTTGATAAATAACTATGAAACATCCTTTTCATTTAGATTTTTCCTTGACTGGTATGCTGACCCAAGCGGTACAGCAACAGTAAGCGTTACTTATGATGGCGGTGTTACAGAGCAGATATTACATCAGGTTGTTAATCCGACAGCTAATGTAGGTCCTACTCAGATTACAGGAACTTTTACAACTCCTGCTTCGGGTTCCGATAGTGCTAAATTACAGATTTGGTTCGAGGGTAATTCATTTAATATCGATTATATATATTGGGATGATTTATGTATTGGTCAGATCATTCCCGTAGAGTTGACATCTTTTACAGCAACAAAACTCGCTAATGAAGTTCAGCTAAACTGGATTACAGCAACCGAAATAAACAATCAGGGTTTTGAGATTGAAAGAAAGAGTTTTGAAAACGGAACTCAAAGCTCAGAGTGGATTAAAATTGGGTTTGTTCCGGGATTTGGAACAACAATAGAAATGAAATCTTATTCTTATACGGATTCAAAACTTAATTCCGGGAAATATATTTATAGATTAAAGCAGATAGACTTTGATGGAGCAGTTAAATATTCACAGGAAGTAAACGCAGAGGTAACAGTTCCGTTGCAGTATTCACTTGAACAGAATTATCCAAATCCCTTTAATCCAAGTACAAATATAAAATTCTCTCTTCCTTCAGAAACGAAAGTAGTATTAAGTGTTTTTAATACTCTTGGAGAGCGGGTAGCTGAAATTGTAAACGGCACAATGAAAGAAGGATATCACGAAGTGGTATTTGATGCAAGCTCTATACCATCAGGAATATATTTTTACAGAATGGAAACAAATAAATTTACTGATGTGAAAAAGATGATAGTAATCAAGTGATCTTTTAGTAACCGATTAACCCCTCTGATTGAGGGGTTTTTTTATTATAAATGAGATTAATTAAGAGAAATGCTTAATTTAACATCAGTTAAATAAATTTTTCATAATAAACTAAAATGAGTTTTAGAAATGAAAATTTTTTTTCTCCTCCTTTTTCTTTCTTTTTCATTTGTTAATATTAATTCCCAGGTACCTTTTAATCAAAGTCCGGATTGGATATCTGCTGATATCTCAAATGTAGCTACAGGAGGAGCATTTGCAGATATTAATAATGATGGCTGGCTGGATTTTGTTGTTGCAAACGGTAACGATATTTCTATCCAAACACTTGTTGTTTATTATAATGATGGAACAGGAAAATTTCCTTCAGTACCATATTGGCAGTCAGTTGATTCAGATTATCATGGTCACTTAGCGGTTGGTGATGTAAACGGAGATGGATGGGCTGATGTAGCTGTCTCGGTTTATATAGGAAAAGGCGGCTTTTCAACTCCCGGAAAAGTTAAATTATTTTTGAATAATAACGGAACGCTTTCTTCAAATCCGGATTGGGTATCAGCTGAATTATTTTATACTTTCAGTTGTGCATTTGGTGATGCTGATGGTGACGGTGATCTCGACCTTGCTGTTGCTGCTGGTGAAGCTTATTATGTCAATCCTGCTCAGTTAAGGATTTTTTATAATGAAAATGGAAATCTGGAATCAATTCCTTCATGGAAGAGTCAGATTTCTTTTTACAGCTATGATGTATGCTGGGCTGATTTTGATAATGATGGAGACCTTGATTTAGTATGTGCAGGAGAAAGTAATCCGAATTATATTTTTGAAAATTATGGTGATTCAATAAGCGTTACTCCAACCTGGCAATCTGCCGATGCAAGTAAATACGCAAATTCTTTATTTGCAGGTGATGTTAATAATGATGGTTTTCTTGATCTGGCAATTTCAGATAACAATCAGCTTGGCGGGACAGGCAGATTTAAAATATATCTTAATAATAACGGTACTTTGGAAACGACTCCTTTTTGGTCTTCATCTTTTTCAGG
Organism: Ignavibacteriota bacterium; assembly: GCA_013285425.1. Taxonomy (GTDB): domain Bacteria; phylum Bacteroidota; class Ignavibacteria; order Ignavibacteriales; family Ignavibacteriaceae; genus IGN3. The sequence goes on along the minus strand of CP053447.1, from coordinate 1,925,966 downwards.
AATGGGTTCAGGGATAAATCTTGTTGATATTGATAATGATGATGATCTGGATCTAATTACTGGCGGCTGGTGGGAGCCGGTCAGAATTTATTTAAATGATGATGGAAATTTCAGTTCAACTCCTGATTATGTTAGTACAAGCTCGAGTGTTGTTGAAGTAATAGTATGTGGTGATGTTGATAATGATGCGTTGATTTCAGAAGTTATGTATGATGTGGGTCCGAATAAATTATTTTATCTGCCCCAGAATCATATACAAAAGATCAACAGAATAATTGTTGCAGGAGACACTTTACAGTTAAATGAGTACTGTTATAATCTTGAAAATGGCTGGATCAGTTTGGCAGCTAAGCCGGATTCAGCAGCAGAAATTATAATTGAGTATGTTTATTCAAAAGATATAGATATAGGAGTAACAAACTGGGATCAGAATATCGGGAATTATGTTTTCCTGAATAAATCAAATCCGGTTTCCATTGAAAGTGAAACAGAACTTCTCAACAGTTTTATTTTATCTCAAAACTATCCTAATCCATTTAACCCTGCAACACAAATACGATATACAATTAACAGCAGGCAATTTGTTTCACTGAAAGTTTTCGATGTTTTAGGAAACGAAATAGCTGTTCTGGTTAATGAAGAAAAACCTGCCGGTAAATACACAATTGAATTTAATTCAGAATCAAGAGCTAATAATCTTTCAACGGGAATTTATATTTACCAATTGCGTGCAGGTACATTTGCCGAATCAAAAAAAATGTTATTGCTCAGATAGATTTTTCATTACACAGATGGATAATTTCCAAACTGCAAAAATCTGTTTGGTAATATCGTTTACATTGCAGTTATTCTTTTTTATCTTTGATTTAAATAAGAAAGGAGAAAAGTATTAAATACAGAAAACTTGGCAATTCAGATGTAAGTATTTCTGAAATCAGTCTTGGCTGCTGGACAATGGGCGGATTAAACTGGGTAGATGGAGTTCCGAATGGCTGGGCTAATGTTGAAGAAAAAGAAATATCTGAAGCGATAAATTATGCGATTGATAACGGTGTAAATCATTTCGATAATGCAGATGTCTATGGTAACGGCAGAGCAGAACGTATGCTTGCCCGGATACTTGGAAAACGATCAAACAATTTTATTATTGCAACTAAAGTCGGATGGTTTCCCGGAACAGCAGAACACTCCTATGAACCCGGACACATTCGCCATCAATGTGAACAGTCTTTAATAAATCTTAAAAGAGAGTACATTGATATTTATTATTTTCATCACGGTAATTTTGGTGAAAACGATATGTATCTTAATGATGCTGTAGAAGTTATGTACAGGCTGCGTGAAGAGGGGAAAATAAGACTGATTGGACAATCTGCATACAAACATGAAGAATTTGTAAAACTGATCCCGAAGGTAAAACCGGATGTTATTCAAAGTTTTGCCAGTGCACTTGATGATAGATTCTTAGCAGATGAATCACCCACAAGAAAACTGCTTGATAAACACAATATTTCCTTTATTGCTTTTGGACCGATTGCACAAGGGTTGCTGCTCGGTAAATATCATCATCGAAATCCGCCTCAATTTGAAGAAGGTGATCATAGAGCGAAAAAGAAAATCTTTTATTCAGAAAATCTTGCAAGACTGGAACCTAAAATTGAACAGCTGAAAATAAAATTTGGACCATCAAATCAGGAGTTATCAAGAGCTGCTTTGCAGTACATATTATTTTATAAACAAGCAGGTGCTGTAATTCCGGGTTTCAGAAATCTTGATCAGGTTAAATCAAATTTAAGCGGTATGGATAATCCGTTAACTTTAGAAGAGTTTGAATTTATTAAACAATTATTTGCAGACTATTTACAAAACAAATTATAGGTGTGAATATGAAAATTTTATTTATAACTGTATTGGCAGTATTTGTATCGGGAGTAAATCATTGGACATTTTCACAGATGACAGACAACAATATAAATCTGATTCCAAATCCCAAAAGTATTGTAATTAATGAAGGCTCATTTACTCTGAGTAGTAAAACAAAAATTTGTTTTGATCAATATTCAAAAAGAGTTGCTGATTATTTGGCAGAGGTTATCAATCCGGTTACCGGATTTAATATAAAACCTGAAATCTGGAATGGTATGATGGAAGCAAATTCAATCATACTTTCATTAAAAAGTAAAACGAATGAATATGGTAAAGAAGGATATACACTTGTAATAAATCCATTTAATGTTCTGATTGAAGCAAACGAGCTGAACGGATTGTTTTATGGCGTTCAAACATTACGACAGCTTTTTGATCCTTATATAAACTCACCAGTAAGAGTAGAAGGTATTGAGTGGAATTTACCAGCAGTGGTAGTTTTTGATAAACCGGAATTTGAATGGCGCGGATTAAATCTTGATTGCTGCAGACATTTTATGGAGAAAGATTTTATAAAAAGATATATAGACCTTCTGGCTTATCATAAGTTTAACACTTTACACTGGCATCTTACAGAAGATCAGGCATGGAGGATTGAAATTAAAAAATATCCTGAGTTAACAAAGAAAGGTGCTTACCGAAGTTATGAAGATGGTACTGTTTACGGCGGTTACTATACACAGGCAGATATAAAAGAAATTGTTGAATATGCTGCCAGCAGATTTATAAATGTTGTTCCTGAAATCGAAATGCCCGGACATTCACTTGCCGCACTGTCCTGCTATCCGGAAATTTCCTGCACAGGCGGACCATTTGATGTCGGAACTCTTTGGGGAATTTATCCTGATATTTATTGTGCCGGTAATGAAAAAACATTTCAGTTTTTGGAAGATGTGATAAGTGAAGTAGTTGAATTATTTCCCGGTAAATATATTCATGTTGGCGGTGATGAAGCACCGAAAACAAGATGGCAAAACTGTCCGAAATGTCAGCAAAGAATTAAGGATGAAAACTTAAAAGATGAAAATGAATTACAAAGTTATTTTGTAAAGCGTATGGAAAAGTTTATCAACTCAAAAGGGAAAAAGATTGTTGGATGGGATGAAATATTGGAAGGAGGGCTTGCACCGGCAGCAACTGTTCAATCCTGGCGCGGTCTTAAAGGCGCAATTGAAGCCGCTAAGATGGGACACGATGTAATTGTTTCGCCAACAACACACTGTTATTTTGATTATCCGGTTGAAACTACTGATTTACAAAAGGCGTATTCTTTTGATCCGGTTCCGCCTGAATTGAGTTTTGATGAGCGGAAACATGTTCTTGGCAGCGAAGGATTGATGTGGACAGAATATGCACCACAGGAATTAGTTGATGACCGGTTATTTCCGAGAATGTTAGCTCTTAGCGAGATAATATGGAACTATCCGCAGGAAAGAGATTTTGAATCCTTCAGACAAAGAGTCCAGAATCATTATAAAAGATTAGACTTACTTGGTGTTAACTACGGTTTGGAAGCAAAGCCCTTTGATATTACTAAAACTTTTAATCCTTCAAAAAAAGTTTATGATATTAAAGTAACTCAATTACAAAAAGATATTGACCTTAAAATCGGTTCATTCGTCAGCGAACTAATGATAAATAAAATTTCGGATAACGAATATCAATTTGAAATAGATAGATCAAATCTGGTAAATATCTTTTTACAAAAAGGTGAAAAGAAGGTTGGTAAAACTTATGCTTTTGGGATTTCTTTTAATAAAGCCAACAGAAAACCTGTTAAACTTTCTTATCCTTACAGCGAAAAATATTCTGCAGGCGGAATCGAAGCTTTAACAGATGGTATCAGAGGTTCAGATAGTTTTAGAGGCGGCGATAATACCTGGCAGGGTTATTATGGAACTGATTTTGAAGCAATAGTTGATTTAGAAAAGCCGTTCACTTTTAATCAAATATCGCTTGGAATATTTCAAGCCTCTTCTTCATTGGTAGTATTTCCTTTGTATGTTGAGTTCTATACTTCAGTTGATGGATATGAATATAAGAATGCCGGGAAGGTAGAAATCCCTTCTACATTAAAAAATCCGGATTGGATTCAAAAAGATTTTAGTGTTCAGTTAAATGATACTTATGCAAGATATATTAAAATCTTTGCAAAGAATTATGAACAATTACCAAAATGGCATCCGGTTGCACATGGAAAACCCTGGTTAATGATTGATGAGATAATAGTTGAGTAGCTTACTTGCTGCTTTAATAAAAAAATAATTGAACTTTAATTACTGCTGGTTTCTTAGCTGTTACCGGTAATTGAAAATTTTATAAAAGATTATGGGAAATGAAAACCGCAATTGTAACCGGTGCAACAGGTTTGGTCGGAAGTTTTATTACACTGCAGCTTCTTGATGATGAGCGATATGAAAAAGTTAAAGTATTTGTTCGCAATCGCCTGGGAATAAAGCATACAAAACTTGAAGAGAATATTGTGAACTTTGATTTATTGAAAGACTGGAAAGTAAAAATATCCGGTGATGAACTATTCTCCGCACTTGGAACAACTATAAAAAAAGCTGGAAGTAAAGAAGCACAATATAAAATAGACTTTACATATCAATTTGAAACTGCCAAAGCCGCACTTGAAAACGGAGTTAAATCATTTTTTCTGGTTTCATCACTTGGTGCAAATTATAAATCAGGTAATTTTTATCTGCGATTAAAAGGCAGCCTTGATGAAAAAGTTCAGCAATTTGATTTTGAAAGAGTTAGGATTTTCAGACCATCTGTATTAGTCGGATTAAGAAGTGAAAAAAGATTTGGAGAGACAATCGGAATTAAAGCAGCAGAAATAGTTACCACTGTTATCCCGGTATTAAAAAAATATAAACCAATAAAAGCATCAGTCGTAGCAGCAGCAATGATTGAAACTGCAAATTCAGCTTCATCAGAAAAGATAATTATTTACAATTCGGATAAAATATCTGATTTAATAAAACACAGCAGCTAAATAAAAATATCGCGGTATAATCTGATAAGATTGTCTTATTAATTTTTTAGTTGATTAGTTAATAGCTTTTCTCAATACAACTGCTGAGAAGAATTTTTAACTGAAAATATTATACAATCACTTATTAAGCTTACCAAGATTATATCTCTTTCTTTCATTCGTATCAAGATAGAGTTTTCTTAAACGGATTGATTTGGGAGTAACCTCCACCATTTCATCATCATCTACATATTCAAGAGCTTCTTCAAGCGAGAACTTAACTGCGGGGGTTATCTTGATTGCTTTATCAGCGCCCGAAGCTCGCATATTTGTAAGCTTTTTACCTCGCTGAATATTTACTTCGATATCGTTTTCTTTGGTATGCTCGCCTATGATTTGACCTTTGTAAACAACATCTCCCGGGTCTATAAAAAATTTTCCACGATCCTGTAAACTGTCAATAGCATAAGCGGTAGAAGGACCTTCATCCATAGAAATAATTACACCATTTTTTGAACCGTTAATAGAACCTTTGAAAAATTCATACTGATAAAAACGATGATGCATTACTGCTTCACCCTGTGTAGCATTTAAAACTTTTGTCCTCAATCCCATAATTCCGCGGGAAGGAATATGAAAATGAATCTTAGACATATTACCTTTCTTTTCCATCTTCATAAGTTCGCCGCGCCGCTGACCGACAAGTTCAATTACTTTACCCGAAAGTTCCTCCGGCACATCTACTACCAATACTTCAATTGGTTCTGCTTTTTTCCCGTCAATTTCTTTGTATATCACTTTTGGTTCGCGGATCTGGAGTTCAAAACCTTCGCGCCGCATATTTTCAACAAGTACCGAAAGGTGAAGAATTCCTCTGCCTGATACTTTAAAAGAATCAGGTGAACTTGTTTCCTGAACTTTGAGGGCAACATTATGTTCAAGCTCCTTAAATAATCTTTCTCTGATCTGACGTGATGTTACGGATTTTCCTTCGCGTCCATAAAACGGTGAATTGTTTACGGTAAATGTCATACTTATTGTTGGTTCATCAATAGAAATATTGGGCAGTGGTTCAGGATTTTCGGAATCAGTGATAGTATCACCGATATCCACATCATCAATTCCGACAATTGCGCAAATATCACCGCAAAAAACTTCCTCGGTTTCTGCTCTCTGCAGTCCTTCAAAAACCAATAACTGCTTTATCGAAACAGGATGAACAATTCCGCTGCGTTTAATGATAGAAAGTTTATCAGAATCTTTAAGCTTACCTCTGAATACTCTGCCTATTCCAATTCTTCCGACATAATCATTATAGTCCAAAGTTGTAATCTGCATTTGAACGCTGCCTTTTTTAATTATCGGAGCGGGGACATCTTTAATAATTGAATCGAGCAATGGAATTAAATTTTCACGTTTATCATTTAAATTTCTTATCGCCCAGCCGTTTCTTCCGCTTGCATAAATAACAGGAAAATCCAATTGCTCATCATTTGCGTCAAGATCAATAAACAAATCGTAAATCTCATTAAGCACTTCTACAGGGCGGTTATCTGTCCGGTCTATTTTATTTATTACCACAATAGGTTTAAGGTTTAGAGAAAGTGCTTTTTCAAGCACAAATCTTGTCTGCGGCATTGGTCCTTCAAATGAATCAACTAAAAGTAAAACACCGTCAGCCATTTTAAGAACCCGTTCAACTTCTCCGCCGAAATCGGCATGTCCCGGTGTATCAATTACATTAATTTTATAATCTTTATAAGTAATGCTTATATTTTTTGCAAGTATGGTAATTCCTCTTTCGCGTTCGAGGTCATTTGAATCGAGGAATCTTTCCCTTACTATCTGATTTGATCTGAAGATTGAACATTGTTTTAATATCTGATCTACAAGTGTGGTCTTTCCATGATCAACGTGAGCAATGATTGCTATGTTTCTGATTTTTTTCATCGTTTTAAAATAGTGATTAAAAATTAAGGTGCTAATTTAATTAAGCGGGACTGAAAGCAGAAAATATTTTTATACTTTATTTTTCATCATTAATGTTTATCACAACTTTGCCAACTGTCTGCCTTGATTGAAATTTTCTTATGGCATCAATCAGATTGCTAAAATTAAACCGCTCTCCAATTACTGGTTTAGCTAAGGATAAATTTTGAATTTCAGATAAATATTTTTTCAGAATTTCAGCTTTACTCCATAAATAGATAAGATTAAAACCCATCACACTTTTATTACTGTCAGTAAGCTTTAGCGGATCAATTTTAGGACGCATAAAATATTTGCCAATAACTTTCAGGTAATTGGGTGAAAAACTTCCGGTTGAAAAATGTGCTGCACCATAAACAATTACTCTTCCGCCTGCACTTACTTGCTTAAAACTTTGTGAAAAAATCTTACCGCCAATGCTCTCAAGAACAAGATCAAGATTTCTGTTATTAATACTTTCTTTCAGTTGTTGACTGAAATTACTATTGCGGACTATAACTTTGTCGTAGCCTTCTTTTATCAGTAAGTCAGTTTTGTTCGAATTACCTACAGTGCCGATTGTAAAAGCATTAAACTTCTTTGCAATTCTGTTAGCATAAATTCCTACTCCGCCGGCAGCCGAATTAATCAACACTGTCGAATCAGTCTGGATATTTCCTAAAATAACAAGAGAGTAATAAGCTGTTAAAGAATGAACTATAAATGAAGCTCCTTCTTCAAAGCTCCAGTTTGAAGGTAACGGAGTTACATAGTTCTTATTAATATTAAGATGTGTTGCGTATGCACCAAATCTGATTACACCCATTATCTTATCACCAGGTTCAAATTCAGTAACATCTTTACCTTTATTAATTATTATACCCGAATACTCTAAACCCGGAATAAAACTTCCTTTTGGAGTTGCAGAATACAGACCCTGAATAGCAAATACGTCGGCAAAATTTAAACCAATAGCTTTAACTTCAACAGTAACTTCGTCCGGTGCAGGTTGTGAAAGGGTTTCAGTTAATAATTTCAGATTTTTGAGTGAACCAGAACTATCAATCCGGTAAACTGATCTTTCCATAGAATTTCTTATTTTAATTGCGAGTAAAATTTTAAAATTATTTAACCGATTAAATCATTGGGAAGTCAGGTTTTTCAGAAGAATAACATCAGTTAATAATTAAATATTCAATACAAATATAAAAAGTATGCTTAATGTTAGAAAGCATTTCCATTTTCTGCATTTAAGATTGGTTTGGTAATGACATTTAAATTAAAGCTTAACAGACAAGTAAAATTAACACTTATAATAGTTTTCTCTCTGTTGTTATTATATGTTTTAATAAGAACCGGTTTTTTGATTTATAATTATAACAGGTTTAGTCAGTTTTCGGCAAGTGAAATATTCTCAGCTTTCCTGATTGGATTAAGATTCGATATCAGCTCAATCTTTTTTATTAATATCTTCCCCTTAGTTCTGTTAAATCTGCCGGGTAAAATTTTTAGAAATAAATATTATGAAGGAACAATTTTTACTATACTCGTCGCAGCTAATCTTTTAATGATTATTATATCGTTTTCAGACTATGGTTATTATAATATAACGGAGCGCCGTTTAAGTTATGAATTGTATTTTATGATTTCGGATATAATAAGCATTTTGCCCGGACTTATTATTTCCCATTACATTATTTCAATTATAATTTTGTTAACTGCTGCGGCAATCATTTACTTTAGCAGTAAGTTTATTAAATCATTTCATATAAAGCATCCGCGGAAATCTACATTTGTTAAAGAATTATTATTCCTGATAGTCCTGATAATCTGTTCAATTATTGCAATAAGAGGCGGATTACAATTAAAGCCTTTAAGGCAGGCAAATGCGTTTCCAAATGAAAATCTGGAACTTGGATATCTTGCACTTAATACATCATATACTGTTATCAGAAGTTATTTTCAGAATAATATTAAAGTTATAGAGAATCTTGATTACGATGATGCATTAACAACAGTACGAAAAATGATATCAACTGACAAAGATAAATTTATTGATGACGGATTTCCGTTTTTAAGGATTACCGAAGCTGATTCAGGAATAAACAAAATGAATGTTGTAATATTCATAATGGAAAGTTGGTCTGCTAATTTTTGCGGAAGTATAACTGGTAAAAATTCTTTTACACCTTTTTTTGACAGCCTTGCTGAACACTCAATTTTGTTTACCAGCTTTTTTGCAAACGGTCAAAGATCAATAGAAAGTGTTCCTTCAATTACAGCTTCAATTCCTTCATTGTTTGATATTTCAATAATCGGATCAAGAGCCGAGTTAAATAATATTAAAGGATTAGGATCAATACTAAAGAGAGAAGGATATACCACATCATTTCATCATGGAGCAAAAAGCGGTTCGATGGGTTTTGATGGATTTACAAAACTTGCCGGATTTGATAATTATTTTGGGAAAGAAGATATGAGTGAATATGATGATGATGATACTGATGGAATGTGGGGCATTTGTGATGAGCCGTTCTTTATTGAATCTGCTAAAAATATAGATAAGTTTAATCAGCCTTTTTGTTCTGTTATCTTTTCACTTTCATCACACGATCCGTTCAGAATCCCTGATAAGAGAAAATCTTTGTTTGAAAAGTACAGCGGTGAAACAGAGCTTGAAAGGTCAATAAGATATTCGGATTTCAGCCTGCAGAAATTTTTTGAATATGTAAAAACAAAAAGCTGGTTCGATAATACTGTCTTTTTAATAACCGCTGATCATACTTTATATAATACCCGAAAAGATTTTGAATCTACTTTTCATATTCCGTTACTCATCTTTAATCCAAAAAATTCAACAGGAACAAAATATGATAAACCTGCTTCGCAGATAGATATAGTTCCATCGTTGATTGATATGCTTAATATTACAACAAAACATTCGTCAATGGGCAAATCAATTTTTGATACGGAAAAGCGGTTTGTTGTTTTTAAGTTTCATAGCGAATATACTATTCTTACAGATCAATACAGATTAGGGAATACTTTGGAAAAAGCTCCAACTTTATACTTTAATAATGATTCCTCTAATATTGATCTTTCTGAGGATAAACCGGAAATAGTTTCTGAGCTTAATAAAAAACTATTAGCATATTTACAGCTTGTGTCTTATTCCGTAGCTCACAACAAAATATTCATTCCGGATAGATAAAATCAGATATTAAATACTTTAATTATCTTTACGGCACTGATTTAATTTCTGTTTAATTAAATTACATTTACGGTATTTAACAAAGCAAAATAGTTAAAGGATAAATATGAATGATCAAATAATTGAATGTGTTCCAAACTTTTCTGAAGGACAGCGTCCTGAGATCATCAAACAAATTACTGATGAAATTGAGAAGGTTGAAGGGGTAAAACTGCTTGATGTTGATCCCGGCTACGATATGAACCGGACTGTTGTAACATTTATCGGCAATGCAAAGGGTGTAAAAGAAGCCGCATTTAATGCAATTAAAAAAGCTTCTGAACTTATTGATATGAGCAAACATAAGGGTTCACATCCAAGAATGGGTGCTACAGATGTCTGCCCGTTTGTTCCGGTAAGCGGAATAACGACAGAAGAGTGTATCGAACTTTCCAACGAAGTTGCAAAAAGAGTTGGACAGGAGTTAAATATACCTGTTTATCTTTATGAAAAATCAGCCGTTAAGCCTGAAAGAGAAAATCTTGCTAAGATAAGACAAGGAGAGTATGAAGCACTCGAAGAGAAATTAAAAAAACCGGAATGGAAACCTGATTATGGACCCTCTGAATTTAATGCAAAAGCCGGCGCAACAGTAATGGGCGTGCGTGAGTTTTTAATTGCATATAATATTAATCTGAACACACGTGAAGAAAAATATGCTTCTGATATTGCTTTTGAACTCAGAGAGAAGGGAAGAAGTGCAAGAGAGGGAAGCAAAGGTCCGTTTTATTTTAAAAGTGAGAAAATATTAAAATATGAAAAAGATAAATATCCTTGCGGCAGTTGCGATTTTACAGGAAAAACAATTTCTGAAACTGTTAAACATTGTAAAGATTCACATAATTATGATCTGACTGAACTGCTGGAATTAAATGGAATTGATCCATCCAAACCCGAAGGACAATCCGTTAAAATTCCAGGCTTGTTTAAACATTGTAAAGCAATTGGCTGGATGGTTAATAAATTTGATCGCGCACAGATATCAATAAATCTAACAAATTATAAAATTACTTCTATGCATGATGTTTTTGATGCAACAGAAAAACTTGCTGCCGATAGAGGTTTACGTGTAACAGGAAGTGAGATAGTTGGGATGGTTCCTTATCCGGCTTTACTTGAAACCGGTAAATATTATTTAAGAAAACAACATCGCTCAATCGGTGTTCCGGTAAAAGATATTCTTAATACCGCAGTTCAATCGCTTGGATTAAATGATGTATCGGAGTTTAATATTGAAGAAAGAGTATTGGGGCTGCCTGAAAATCCTGATACAGCTTTAGTTGAAATGAAACTGACTGATTTTGTTGATGAGGTTTCGAGAGAAACCCCTGCCCCCGGAGGTGGTTCTGTTGCTGCATTAGCAGGTGCACTTGGCGCTGCATTATCTTCAATGGTGGCTAATCTTACAGCAAACAAACGCGGCAGCAGTGTCGAAACAGATAAGATTCTTAACGGAGCGGCGGATAAGTGTCAGGAAATTAAAAATGCTTTAGTCAAAGCTGTAGATGATGATACAAATGCTTACAATGATTTTATTATTGCAAAGCGTTTACCGAATAAAACTTCTGAAGAAAAAAAATTGCGTGAAGAAGCAATGCAGAATGGATTGAAACATGCAGTGCTTGTTCCATTACAAACTGCACAGTTAAGTTATCAGATAATCGAAATTGCAGAAGAAGTTGGCAAAGCATGGAAACCCAAGTTCTATTACTGATGTTGGAGTTGGTGCACAAAGTGCTTTTACCGGAGTGTTTGGCGGTGTTTATAATGTACTTACAAATCTTAAAGATATTAAGGATGATAAGTTTAATGCTGATATGAGAAATACTTGTAATGAACTGAAAATGCAGGCTAAGGAAAGATTAAATAAAGTACTGGAGCTTGTGGAAAGCCATCTTTAAATTATTTCTTAATAATATTGACAAGGTTTGAATTAACTTTACACTTTTACAAAGCAGAGTTGAGATATATTTTTTACTAACAAATCATTGAATGGTATTTCTTAACTCTGCAATAAGTGGATGAGAATTGAGTAAGCGTTATTATCAGGCTAAACACAGTTGAAGTCTGACAAAATATTTACTTTTAAAACATAATCTTATTTATCTGCGGGCAAAAACAACTCAAATTATTATTGATTCTAATCTAAACTACTTTTAATTTCCTTTCAGATTTTTTCCACAAACTAAAATTCAGGAGTTTATATGTCTGATAGGAAATTAAGCGGTGAAGTCTTTTATCCAAGTAAAGAAGTTCTTGATCGTACACAAGTACAATGCGAAAGTATTTATCAATCTGCTGAAAAAGATTCATTGTCATTTTGGGAAAATGAAGCAAATAAGCTTCATTGGTTCAGGAAATGGGATAAAGTTCTCGATGATTCAAAAAAACCTTTCTTCAAATGGTTTATTAACGGAAAGACAAACATCGCTTATAATTGCCTGGATGTTCACTGCGAAACTTACAGACGTAATAAAGTTGCTTTAGTGTGGGAAGGAGAAAACGGTGACTTTAGATCCTTGTCTTACTTTGCTTTAAGAAGAGAAACCTGCCGCTTTGCAAATGTACTTAGAAGTCTTGGTGTTAAAAAAGGTGACAGGGTTACGATTTATATGGGCAGAGTTCCTGAAATTGTAACTGCTATGCTTGCCTGTGCACGAATCGGTGCTATTCATTCGGTTGTTTACGGAGGCTTTTCTGTAGAATCACTGCACGAAAGATTAGAAGACAGCCAGTCAAAAGTTTTGATAGTAGCTGATGGAGCTTATCAAAGAGGTAAAATTGTTGAGTTAAAAAAGATTGCCGATGAAGCTTTGCAGCGGGCAGCAACAGTTGAAAGTGTTCTGGTTATTAAAAGAACAGGTCACGAAATCAATATGGAGTTTGGCAGGGACTTTTGGTATCACGATTTAATGTCCTCTCCGATAGCCGGAAACTCCTGTGATATTGAAATAATGGATTCAGAAGATCCTCTTTACTTACTTTATACTTCAGGAACTACCGGAAAGCCTAAAGCGATTATGCATACTCATGGCGGTTATATGGTTGGAACATATTCAACAACAAAATATGTTTTTGACCTGAGTGATGAAGATAGATTCTGGTGTGCTGCTGATCCCGGTTGGGTAACAGGGCACAGTTATATTGTTTACGGTCCTTTGTTAAACGGGGCAACTTGTTTTATGTATGAAGGAGCACCGAACTTTCCTAATCCCGGCAGATGGTGGAGTATGATTGAAAAATACGGAATCAATATACTATATGCCGCTCCTACTGCTATCAGAGGATTTATGAGATACGGTGATGCATGGGTTAAACGATACAATCTTTCATCTTTAAGACTACTTGGAAGCGTTGGCGAACCGATTAACCCTGAAGCCTGGAGATGGTATCACAAAGTAGTTGGCGGAGAAAGATGTCCGATTATGGATACCTGGTGGCAAACTGAAACAGGAGTTGTTATGATTTCTCCATTACCCTGCACACCTTTAAAACCCGGATCAGGAACAAAACCTTTTCCGGGAATTCAGGTAGATATTCTTGATGAAAAAGGTATGCGTACCGATGATGATGAAGAAGGTTATTTGGTTATTAAAAATCCATGGCCCTCAATGTTAAGAACTATCTGGAACGATCCTGAAAGGTACATACAGCAATACTGGAGCCGCTTCCCGGGTATGTATCTTACAGGCGATTCTGCAAGGCGGGATGTAGATGGATATTATTGGATTATCGGAAGAGTTGACGATGTAATTAAAGTTTCAGGATATCGTTTAGGAACTGCAGAAATTGAAAGTGCACTTGTTAGTCATCAGGCAGTTGCCGAAGCTGCTGCAATTGGATTGCCCCATAGTGTTAAAGGGCATGCTATACATTGCTATGTTCTGTTAAAAGCAGGGTTTGAAAAATCTGATAAGCTTATTGAAGAACTAAGACAGCACGTTGGTCACGAAGTTGGTCCAATTGCAAAACCTGAAAGCATCGAAATTGTTGATTCGCTTCCCAAAACAAGAAGCGGAAAAATTATGCGAAGAGTACTTAAAGCAAAAGCACTTGGAATTGATCCGGGAAATTTATCTACGCTGGAAGAATAAAATAAGTTTAAAATTTACATCTCAATTATTAAATTATAACAGAACGATAAAGTTCTTTAATTAACTGCAGAAGGTGAAAATAAAAATGGAAACAAAAAAAATAATTGATGAAGTGAATTCTCTTCCGGTAGAAGAAAGAGCACTGATTGCAGATTCAATATTAAGAAGTTTAAATGCAGTAGAATCTGATATTGATTCAAAATGGATTAATGAAGCGAAGGAACGCCTGAATGAGTTAAAGTCAGGTAAAATTAAAACAATACCCGGTGCTGAAGTATTTTACAAAATCTGGCAAAGATTTTCATCGTGATTTTTTCATTTCATCCTGAAGCAGAACAGGAATTCATTCAGGCAATAGAGTTTTATGAAGAAAAAGAAAAAGGCTTGGGTAGAGAATTCGCTTTTGAAATTTACTCCTCAATTGAAAGAATCCTGTCATACCCCAAAGCCTGGCCGATACTCGAAAATAATATTAGAAGATCGCTTGTCAGAAGATTTCCTTATGCGGTTTTATATTCGTTAGTTGATGATGAACTAATTATCGCAGCTATTATGCATTTACACCGTGAACCAGAATTTTGGAAGAAGAGAATTTAATTTCTGAAGACAGAGTAATTTCCTTGGTTGTCACGGACGCTCCGTTACGTTTATGATTTTCAAATGGTGTCTCGGTACGGCCGTGGCAGCCTTGGAATTCTTTAGCTTAAAAAAGTAGAGGTTAAATGTCTATGAAGTATTTAGTTTGGTTCTCATTAATAATAATCTTAATTGGTTGTCACGAATTACCAGAACCTAAATTAATCTCCTATTATATTTTGAATAACAATTCAAATGATTCATCTTTTAATTATTTCGATAAGAACTTAAATATTATGATCAATACTAAAGGATATGGCTTTGTTTTTACAAAAGGCGAGTGGGGCGTACTTTTTTCTAATGTAGTTGTGAGTATTAATAATTATGGTGTAAATAATTTGCAAGTTTCATATACAAATCTTGAATTACATTCCAACTATTATAGATACAGTCTTATTGATACACTTCAAGAATTTGAATTAAAGCCCAATGAAAACAAGGAGTCTAAATTTCTTTTTAGATCATCGAATAATGATAACGTCACTGAGGTCCCTATGAATGATACTTTAAGATTAAAATTAAAATTATTCGTAGAGGGAAATAATTTAGATTTGCCGGTAGTAATTTTAAGCCCAAGAAAAAAGAGTTGAACGAATCATAAGTTGAACACATTGAATTTGTTTTCAGTTGAAATTTCATCTCCTCTGTTTACCGAAACGCTTACTTATGAAACAGGCGGTTACGGCGGAGTTGGATATTATCACGGCAATATTGCGTCTGCAAGTTTTTCTTATTACTCCGGCGGACCTGCTGCTTACCAAACTCTGTACCAGTACGATAACCTTGGACGACTGAAGATAGCAGATAACAATATTACTGCACTAAACCCTTATGATATTTCCAACATCAGTTACGATCTCAATGGAAATATTATAAGCATAAACAGAGGCGGCACGAATTACACTTACAATTATTATACTGGTACAAACAAACTCAAGAATACCGGGGGAAGTAATAACGATTACGAGTATGATTTAAATGGTAATATAAAAAAGTCATTACCGAAAGGCTTAGACCCTTTAGTTTATGACCCTTTTACACAGATGACGAAGAGCATAACTGTTACCGGTACGCCGTCAAAAACAATGTCATTTAACTACTCTGCGGATAATGAACGAGTATTAAAAACAGAAAGTTCCGGCACAACAAAAAATTCCAATCTTTATATCAGAGGTAATAACAATTATCCAATTACGGAAAAGATAAATTTAAACTCAGTATTGAATGATAAGATTTACATCTACGGACCAACCGGCTTGATTGCCTTTAAAGATGCAACCGCAACATACTTTGTAATAAAAGACCATCTTGGCAGTACAAGAGTTTTATTTAGAAGTACCGGAACACAATACACAACTTACGATTACTCTTCGTTTGGAAGTTTAATGAGAGCAACGATAAACGGCGATGTAGTTTATAAATTTACCGGCCAGGAGTATGACAGCGAAACTGCTCTGTATAACTTTAGAGCAAGATTGTATGATGATGAGCTTGGAATTTTTTATGCAATGGATCCGGCTGGACAGAATTATTCTCCATTCTCTTATGCAAGCAATAACCCTGTTATCAGGGTAGATAGAGATGGCCGAATTTGGTGGATACCACTTTTAATTGGTTTCTCAACAGGGTATTTGTCACATGCTTTAACTTATGATGACTGGGGTTGGGGAGCAATTGGTCAAGGACTTATTTCAGGGTCAATGTCGTTTGTTGGTTGGGGCGTTACTTCAGCACTTTCACCATACTTTAGTTCAACATTGGGACTATCGCAAGGACTCTCGACAACTCTCGCCGGTGGTTTATCCGGCGGAATAACAAGTTCACTCTTCACTCCTTGGGTAGGTGGAAACTTTGGGACTAATTTCCTATCTGGATTTGTAGGTGGTACTTTAGGAGGAGCTGCTCAGTTGGGGGCATCTTCATTGTCAATTTCATCGGACATTCAATTTGGATTGAGGGTCGTGGGCGGTGGTATTTCCGGTGGGTTAACATCGTCTGTTTTTGGTGGTACATTTATGCAGGGTTTTGCAGGTGGGGCTATGGGTGCTGCAATGTCTGGCGTTGCATCTGAAATTATTGATGAAGTCTACTCGGGTAAAATGACTATTGAAGAAGCCAAGAAAATTCTGGGTATTACAGATGAGGAATGGGCTGCCCTTGAATATGCTAATGGTGAATATCCAGAAGGTACTTATCCAGAGTTAACTAGAGAAATTGGCACTGAGGAATTATGGGCAAAACTACAACAATTACAGCAAAATGAAATGATAGGTCCACGAACAACATCTCAATCTTTGGGCAATTTTCAACTCGGAGTTGAAACATTGCGTTTTGGAGGTGATTTACATGTGCGATATCAAAGTGGAACAATAAGTTTTCATCGTGATCTTATTAGTATTGTTAGAAATCCAATTCTTCATCTGTGGGATGATTATAAGCATCCTTATTCTGTACCCGCAATAATCAGGGGAAGATAAAAAATGCATAATAGTAAAGGACTGTAATGTCTAACTCTATAAAATTGATTCTATTTTTTTTCTTATTCCAAATAGTAGGTTCGTCACAAGATGTTTGGAATACTAAAAACAATAATATGAATAACATAAGGTCTCTTGGCTTCACACCTGAATTTGTGGTTGGGGTTTGTGACTGCGGAGGAATAGGAACAGTCGTAAAGACATGGTCATTATCAGATGGGGAAGCAGATTCGCTTTTTCGAGCTCGGATACAAGAAATATGCATAAGCAATAACGGAAACTACCTAGCAATAAGATCATTCAAAGATAGTATAATGCTACAGACTTTTTTCATAGAAGGCAAAAAATGGTTATGGCAATACACAGGATCACATTATAATTCTATCGCATTCTCTGAGGATGATGAATATTTAATTGCGATAAATGAAAATGCTATTGAAGAATTTGAAGTGCAGTCAGGAGATAAAAATATATTGAAAACTCCTCTTGAGGATAAACTCTCGGATTATATTGAAAGTAAAAAAAGAGCTCTGAGACAAAAACTCAGTCCTGATGGTAAATATATGATAATATGGAATGACAAGATAAATTATGAGTGGGATATTTCTTTTCTATTTTTATTTAGTGCTTCCCCTAATCCAAACATTGCTGTATGGGATATTTTAGAAAATAAACTTATATCAGAGATTCAGAAGCCATTATCAAAGATTGTTTCGGTTGCTTTTTCTCCCGATGGAAAAAAAGTGTTCCTTGGTTGTGAGGATGAAAAAATTAGAGTATGGTCTCTACTTGCAAATAAAATCATAAAAGATTTTGAAGGGGATCCATCTTACATAGATGTTTCAAACAGAAATAACCTGCTTGGAATTGGTGGAGATCATCTACGCATTTTAAATTCTTTGACGTTTACACTAATAAAGGATTTTGGAAAGGTTGGTGATAAAGTTGGAAGACTTAGCGAATGGAGTTTTAGCAGCGATGGTAAGTATTTCGCTCTTGAGGTAGAAGGCATTCTTTATCTTTATGAAACTAATACCTGGGAAGTACTATGGAGTATCCCTACTTGTCCCTGATTGCAGGTCCAAACAGAAATATTACTTCCTCATTTCATAAAGAATTAAACCCTATAGTTTACGACCCATTTACACAGATGAAAAAGAGTATAACAGTTTCCGGTTCGCTTAACAAGACAATGTCATTTAACTACTCTGTGGATAATGAACGAGTATTAAAAACAGAAAGTTCCGGCACAACAAAAAATTCCAATCTTTATATCAGAGGTAATAACAATTATCCAATTACGGAGAAGATTAATTTAACCTCAGTATTGAATGACAAGATTTATATTTATGGCCCGACGGGATTAATTGCATTTAAAGATGCAACAGCTACATATTATGTAATAAAAGATCATCTTGGAAGTACGAGAGTACTTTTTAGAAATACAGGAAGTTACTACACTACTTACGACTACAGTCCATTTGGTTCTTTAATGAGAGCAACTATAAACGGCGATGTTGATTATAGGTTTACTGGACAGGAATTTGACAGCGAAACTGCTCTGTATAACTTTAGAGCGAGATTGTATGATGACGAACTGGGGATTTTTTATGCAGTTGATCCGAGTGGACAAAATTTTGCGCCATTCTCTTATGCAGGAAATAATCCCATAATCTTTGTTGATAAGGATGGGCGTTGGTTCATAATTGATGATTTATTTGTTGCAGTTACGTCTTTTGTTTATGGATATTTTAGTCATGCCATTTCAACAGGCGAATGGGGAGGTCAAGCTCTTACATCAGGTGCAATTTCAGCGGGTGTAAGCTGGCTTGCTTATAATACTGGCGGTGCGGTTGCGGGTTTATTTTTTGATGCAACTACATCATCTGCAGGGTATTCAATTGTGAGTTCAGCTGTAGGTAGTGCAGTGGGTGGATTTACAGGAAGCACTATAAATCAATTAAGATATGAAGGCTCAGTTGATTGGAATCAATCACTGAGATCAGGTATCGCAGGTCTTGGAGGAGGATTAATTGGAGGGGCGTCAGAATTTTACTCTAGTTCATTGATTGACAAATTTCCATTTGAGCATACAATGTCACATTTCATAAGGAGTAGCGGCTATCAGATAGGGAGTAACTTAATTTTAGGGAATCATCCATTTGAAAATTTCGATGCAGGTTGGGGTTCAGCAGCACTACCATTCTGGCTTGATGTAGGTGAGATCGGAGCTAACTTGTTTATTAAGCTGGAATATGCTAGACGAGCAGATGAAAACGGGGTAATTGGGGGAGTAACAGATGTATTTGGTGAAAAAATAGGATATGGTATAGCACAAGACCTTTGGGGTAAATTTAACTTGGGTATAGATTGGGAAGGGATCCATCTGTTTGAAATTTTTGGACCTGCTGGGTTAGGTGTTGGTACAGCATCCGATCAGTTGATAGCTACTTCGTATGTAAACATTGATTTAGGTTTCAGATTAGCTGGTAGCTCGACTGGATTTAACTCTTTATTTCATCGAAGTACACTCAATAACTATTGGTTATATTATCAAAACTATTGGAGATAGAGCAATGAAATTATTTATCGTTCTTTTGCATTTGATTCTATTTTTGACCAATTGTGCTACAATAGATTTAACAAATCAGATTGAAAATCGTAACGCTGAAATAAAGTCATCTGATGTGTATAAGGAAGTTATAAGATGGATTTCTTTCGCGAATAGTAAGAAAAAATTTTTTGAGGAAGGTAATCAAGATTATCTTTTATTATTAGATAGCTTAGGAGTTAAAAATATAAAACATTTTGAAAAAGCATTGTACTTTGAATACCTAAATAAAGTATCTAATAATATCGATATAACAATCAGGAATATAGAGGTGTTACTTCAGGCAAATGAGAAAGAATTGATCTTCGAGAAGAAATACGATGAAAAATTAAATGAAGATATTATAACATATTCTGGAGATACCATATTATTTTATGAGGAACTGAAAAACTTTCTTATAGTTTTAAAATTTAATTTAGTTATAAGAGATAATGAGCAGAATAAAGCGAGTGTTCTTTTAAATGAGAATTATTATTATAACATTAAATATGTAAATAGTACAATTGACTCAATCGAAAGATACTCTGTGGATTATGATGGTAATATTATAGACTAAGTTATAATCCATTCACACAGATGGTAAAGGCAATTGCTATTACAGGAACAACAACTCACACGGTGAACTTTCAGTACACAGCGGACAATGAACGCATTCTAAAAAACGAGAAGCAAGGAACAGTTAATAACAATTACGTTTACGTACGTGGAAATAATGATTACCCGATAACTGAAAAGATAAATACTAACAATGCACTCGCTGACAAAATATACATATACGGACCGACGGGCTTAAAGTTTTTTCTTTGGTCGTCCCGGACGCTCCGTGACGTTTATGATTTTCAAACGGTGTCACGGTACGAGCGTGACAGCCTTGGAATTTATTTGTTCCCAATACTCGAGGCGGAGCAGATGTTTTAGGTTTAAATATGTTTCACCGAGAATATACTACGTTGCATGAAACTGGACATTATTATCAAATGATAAATATTGGATGGGCTTCCGTTCTCAGCAGCTCACTATTCTCTGGAAATTATAATATGCCCGGGAATGTCGAATATGGGGCACAATTGATAGCCCTTGGTTATGGATATTATTGGAGATAGAAAATGAACTGTTATAAATTATTTATTGCTTTAATTATTCTATTTTTATCTTTTTCATCATGTCTTCGGTTAGATTTACCACCTACGAAGAAATTTCCTTATACAATTATTTATAAAGGTAATTATTACGATGGAGAATTTGAATACCGGTATAAATTACTTCTTAGTTGAAAAAGTTTAATTAAAAAAAGAAAGAGACTCCAAATAATTAATAATTTTGTAATAACAAAAAAAAACAAAAACAATTAAAAGGAGTCTCAAGGTGAAAATTAAGGAAAATCTAAAACAAAATCTTGATTGGTATAAGAATCAATCTTTAGAAACACAACTAAGTTTGTTCGGTAATTTTCTGGAGATAGCCAAAATATTGGCAAATCAACTGATGGAAGAAGAAGTAAAAGAAAAAGCAGGAATAAGATATGACAGAGAGAAGCCATCATCAGGCAGATATAGCCGCTGGGGCAGTAATCCGGGCAGCATAAGAGTAGGAGAAGAAAAAGTAAAAATAAAGGTTCCAAGGATACACGATAATCAGAGTTTGATTACCGAAAGTCCGGAGAGATATCAAAAACTAAGGTCAATAGAATTACCATCAGAAAGTTTGATGAAAAAAATAATCTTAGGCTTAAGTCAGCACGATTATCAGGAAGTAGTAAAGATGGGCGTAGAGAGCTTTGGATTGAGTCAATCAACAGTAAGCAAAGCCTTTATAGAAGAAAGCACAAAGGCATTAGAAGAATTTGAAAAGCGGGATTTGGGATTATATGATTTTATAGCCATAGTAATAGACGGAAAATATTTGTCAAAAGAAAACACGGTAATAGCACTTGGAATAACAATGAGCGGAGAAAAGATACCATTGGGCTTTATCCAGACAACAACAGAAAACAGTAAAGCAGTAAAAGGGTTGTTAAAAGATTTACTAAAGAGGAATTTCAAGTATACAGAAGGGATACTAACACTGCTGGATGGTTCAAAGGGATTAAGGAAAGCAGTTGATGAGACATTCGGGAACTATGCCTTAGTACAGCGCTGCCAGTGGCATAAGAGAGAAAATGTTCTCAGTTACTTAAGTCAAGAGCAGCAAAACAATTACAGAGGCAAGCTGCAAAGAGCCTATAGTGAACCTGATTATCAAACAGCAAGCAGAAAGCTAAAGGAAATAATAACTGAACTAATGAAAATTAACCGGAGTGCTGCAAGATCGCTTGAAGAAGGATTAGAGGAAACATTAACCATACACCGTTTAGGGTTAGTAGAACAGTTAGGCAGATCATTTACGACCACAAATTTAATAGAAAACTTAAATTCTCAGTTAAAGAAATACCTGGGCAGAGTAAAGAGATGGATGAACTCAGAAATGCGAAGCAGATGGATGGCAGCAGCACTTTTACAGATAGAAAAAAGAATGAGAAAGGTAAATAATTATGAAAAATTACAGTTACTAAGAACAGCATTAAAAACAGAATTAAAGATTAAACAAAAGAAAGCAGCTTAATAAATGATGGAGTCTCTATTTTCAACTAAGTTTGACTTTTTACCTGAATACCTGGACAGTTTAAATCTTTTTAACCTAAATATAAAAGCTTACTATATACCGGAATCAACAAATAGAATTGAAACCCACATAATGTTGGATATTGAAAACAAAGGAGAAAAAGAAATTATTTTTGATTCGAGTTCAGTGATAATACAATTTAATCATCGAACAACAGATTTAGTGTTCATTGAACCAAATAGAATTTCAATAAAAAAAGATGATAAAGGTAGTATAGATTATTTCTTTGATACTAAACCAATTAATAATCAAACCGAACTCGATAAAGAAAGAGAAATATATCTTCTAAATCTAAGCCCAGTTATCAATGGCAATAAAATAAAAGTAATAAAGGAACTTGTTCTAAAGAGGTAATAAATCTTATGTATATATTTAAAATCTCCTGTGCACAAGCATAAGTTAATGTATTAGATGAATAATTTGGATTATGGAACGAACAAGCTGCAAATCACTGCCAGAAGTGGAAACGATTATGTTAATGATGCAAATGGAAATATTACAACAGCAACCCCAAAGAATATTCCAACTATTTCTTATGATCCATTTACACAGATGAAAAAGAGTATAACAGTTTCCGGTTCGCTTAACAAGACAATGTCATTTAATTACTCGGCTGATAATGAAAGAGTATTAAAAACAGAAAGTTCCGGCAATTAAATAGGTGAAATTATGGAAAACATAGATTTTGTAATAATAATTTTTTCGCTGCTACTATTGCTTTGTTACATTTTACTAAAAAGAAAATTTATTATAGTCTCCATAATACTATATATAATTCTTTGCCTTTTTATAAGTATACAAGAATATAATAATTATCAAGAAGCATTTTTTTTATTTAATAGACAAGGAGGCATTTTCAGTGGTGACGTTCCGGAAATACTAAAAGGTACCTACATTACGTTCGGATTATTTATGGTATATAGTTTTATAAATATCATATTGATTTCACTATTTTATAAAAAGCAGTTAAAGCAAAATGCGATAGTTAAGCCGTAAAAATTTGCTCTTTGTTCGTTAACTATCTGTACGATAACAACCACAGTCGATTTAGAAAACAGGAAGGAACAACACTACGATTAAGACCAGAATTTGTTGAGAAGAAATTTGGTGGTGATCTAGAGAAAGCTCAACAGTGGTTAGATGAGCAAATGCAAAATGAAAAAACTATGAGAGGAATTACAGGTGGCACGCAAGGTTGGGAAGATTATAAACGTTTTATCAATGAATTAAAATAGGAATATATATTATAATGCATTCAACTAAATTTATCTTTCTAATAAGCTTTATCATATTTGCCAGTTGTCAGCAAGACAAAGCCGTAGAAGTTGTAGAAAATTTTTTAGCAGAAACAAATCCACAAAACAAAATGCAATATGTCAGGGACAGTAGTGATTATCTGAGAAACAATAACATATCAGATTTATTAAAAGAGCTGCCTCAAAATTATATTGAAATAAAACATTCGAAAGAAATAGTTGATGACAAAGAAATAATAGTTGAAGTAGTGATAGATAAAATTTCAGTAGGTGGGAAAATAGTGGATAAAACAAAAGAGTTTTTCGTCTTCAACAACAATGGCAAATATAAAATTGATTTAGATGCAAGTTTTGTTAAGCGAGATACAACTCTTGAAAGATTGATACGAAATAAAATAAGCTTTATAAAAGAAATAAGAGCTTACGTAACAGAATTTTCTATTAGAAATGAAAAATT
Organism: Ignavibacteriota bacterium; assembly: GCA_013285425.1. GTDB lineage: Bacteria > Bacteroidota > Ignavibacteria > Ignavibacteriales > Ignavibacteriaceae > IGN3. Next base: position 1,901,650 of record CP053447.1, on the reverse strand, counting down.
CATTTCTAATAAGAAAGTATTAATGTTGTTAGATGACCAAGAGAATAGTGAACGTTATTATATAATAGATGAGAGTTTATATGAAAACATCAAAAGCATTTTCTCTAAAAATAACTTTGTCCATTTAATTTTACAAATAAACTATTTACCAGAGAATGATATTTACATTATTGCTGATTCACTTATTCAGAAAGGCTGGATAAAAAATAAGGGCTTATAATATCAATAACTATTACAACATCAGCAATCTTCCCGAACAGTTAAGCGCAAGTGGAAATACCGTTAGCTACTGGTATAATAACAACGGTAACCTTTTTAGAAAACAGGAAAGCAATTTGGATGAAGTTTATGTTTTAGGAATAAACGGTGAGACAGAAGCCGTGTTTAATGCAAACAACACTTTGCAATTTTTTAACGTTCTTGCGGGTAATGAAACCATTGGAAGATTTGCACCAACACCTGTTGATTTATATTTTAGCAACACAACATTGTCCGGCACTTACGAAGCAGCTAACTCAATAACAGTTGAAAACAATGTAACCGTTATAGGACCAACAATATTGAAAGCAGGAAATACAATAAACCTTAAACCCGGCTTTACCGCACCAGGCGGAATTGATTTTACTGCAAAGATTGGGACAGTTACAAATACACCTAAACGCTTTTATTATTTAAAAGACCATTTAGGCAGCATACGAGTAGTAGTAAACGAAGCAGGAGAAATTGTAAGCAGTGATGACTATGACGCTTGGGGAATGATACTTACTGGCAGAAGCACTGATGGAAGTTACCTTAACGCAAAGTACAAGTTTACGGGCAAAGAGCTTGACACAGAAACAGGTTACTTTCATTTTGGCTGGAGACCTTATGATGGACGTACCGGAAGATGGATGCAGGTGGATCGAAGATCTGAAAAATATCCTAATGTCTCTCCTTACTCTTATGTGTTTAACAATCCATTAAGATATACTGATCCGTTTGGTGACACTGTAAATGTTGATCCGCAACTGCTCAAGCCAGTTGTAAATACAGAAGGAAAACCAAAAAGCAGAGAAGATATGACGCCAGCGGAAATACACAGAACAGATTTCCAAAGCTGGTGGAGTGAAAATAAAGAAACCGTAGAAGGATTATTTGGTGAAGGTGGTAAATATGAAAGCACAACTATTAACTTCAATTTAGGAACAATGCCTTATCCGGAACGTACGCTTTCAAATTTGTTTGGTCTATTTAGACGTAGTAAATCACTTTGGAATCGCTATGATGCTTTAACATCATTTGGATTTCATGGTAGTGATCCGGGCACTTTTTTCCGCGGCGAAAATCCTGTCGGTCCTTTGAATATGTCAGTAGGTAATTTGGTATTTAATATTTGGTTTAACCCCGAGAGACATTTGCTACCTCAAAATGCAGCTGAACATGAATGGAAGTATCATGTGAATCTTATTTTTGATCATGTAAAAAATAACTTAATAATACCAATAGGTAACGCACAACATTCATTACCAGTTAAGGAAATAAAATAGGTAATAAATTATGGAACAAACAGATATTTCTATAATAATTTTTTCTTTAGTACTGTTGTTGAGTTTCTTTCGAATCAAAAAATCTTTTTTTAGAATTTCATTAATTCTTTTCCTAATTCTAAGTGCCTATATTATAATTATTGCTTTTATTGATTATCAGGGAGCTATAGGATTAGTAAATACTGGTGAAGGCTCCCCAGGTGTAATACCAGATTTAGTAAAAGGAATTTATACAACTTTTATTTTATTTATGATATACAGTTTTATTAATATCATATTACTCTCGTTGTTTTATAAAAGGCAGTTAAAGCAAAGTAAATAATTTATGTTGAAAGATTTGTTATTTGATTGTTAATTATTGGTATGATAACAACGAAAACCGTTTCCGAAAACAGGAAGGTGCTTTGGATGAAGTTTATGTTTTAGGAGTAAACGGCGAAACCGAAGCAGTGTTTAATGCAAGCGGAGTTGTAAAGTTCTTTAATATTAACTCAGGCAGTGAAATTATCGGCAGGTTTATTCCCGGCGCACCGACAGATTTATATTTTAGCGACACAACATTGTCCGGCACTTACGAAGCAGCTAACTCAATAACAGTTGAAAACAATGTAACCGTTATAGGACCAACAATATTGAAAGCAGGAAATACAATAAACCTTAAACCCGGCTTTACCGCACCAGGCGGAATTGATTTTACTGCAAAGATTGGGACAGTTACAAATACACCTAAACGCTTTTATTATTTAAAAGACCATTTAGGCAGCATAAGAGTAGTAGTAAACGAAACAGGAGAAATAGTAAGCAGCAACGATTATTATCCGTTTGGAATGATACTAAATGGAAGAAGTACTAACAGTGCTTACACAAACGCAAAATATAAATTTACCAGCAAAGAAAGAGATGTTGAAACAGGTTATGACTACTTCGGAGCCAGGTATTACGACAGCAGGATTGGAAGATGGCTGCAGGTTGATCAGTTATTTGAAAAGCATCCCGACTTTAGTCCTTACAACTACGTATTGAACAACCCGCTTAAGTTGATAGATCCAGATGGGAAACAAGTATCTCCATGGAGCTTAGGAATGCCAATGACACTTCCCAGATCATTGGAAGAATTGAAAATAAGGACCATTGCCTTCTTTGGAATGATGGCAGTAAGTGCTGCTGTATATTATACACCTGAAGTTGTTGCAGGAGTTGCAGGTTGGTGGATGAGAAATCCAGTACGAGCAAACGAGCTAGCAACTGGGTTAATGGAAAACATATCAAATGCACCTACTGGTGTGGGTACAGGCATTCATATTGGTAAAGCTGATTTTGCTGTTATAGGACCAGGAAGACCAATCGGTGGGGGAGAAAGTTGGTTTAAAATGGCAGAAAGGGTCGGAGCTTCATATTTTCGAATAGGAGAAAAGGAAGCAGCAAAATTAGGCGAGAAGGCTGTTCTAAAAGCTAATTTCGAATTTTTAGATTGGGGAGCCAAACAGGGAATGGAATTTAGATTGTCTACTAGTCTTGAAAATATTAGCAAGAAGAGCTTTACTCATCAAGAGATTCAATATCTTATTGAAAAGTATGGCTATAAATGGAATGAAGATAAATCTGCTTTAATTGCACAATAAAAATTGGGTAAAAACATGAGTATAGATTTGCAATCAATAATATTTAATAAATTCAAAATTTTATTTGAAGTTTATGGATTTGAATTGATAGAATCCAAAAAGTGGGATGCTTTTGATAATGCGGAAGTAAAAATTAAGTCAAATGATTTCTATTTAATTTTCGTTAGGGATAGAGGAATAATTTCAGTTGAATTAGCTTCTATACAAAAACCTGATAAATTTTATGAATTGGATTTTATTAAAGAATTGATTGAGAATCAAGCGGTAAATGAAGATATAAGTTTTGTTCAACTGATAGAATTTTTTATTAACAATTATGAAAAAATAAGTGAGCTATTTTTGCCTGATAGAATCGCGAAAACTGAATTTAAACTTAAGGAACTCAAACAAGAATGGATCAAAAAGAAATATCCTGACATATGATTAATAGTATGTCCTTAATTTTATCACAATTGGTTCTTAATGAAATATAAAACTTTTATTATGTTAAAGACCATTTAGGAAGCATAAGAGTAGTAGTAAACGAAGCAGGAGAAATAGTAAGCAGCGACGATTATTATCCGTTTGGAATGATACTAAATGGAAGAAGTTTACGAATGCTGCTTACACAAATGCAAAGTATAAGTTTACCGGTAAAGAACTCGATACGGAAACAGGTTATGACTACTTCGGATCCAGGTATTACGACAGCAGGATTGGAAGATGGCTAAGTTCAGATCCGCTGACAGATTTATCTTCGTCAATTAGTCCTTATGCTTATTGTTTTAATAATCCGTTGAATTATACAGACCCAGATGGAAAGTGGCCTTGGGACGAACCAAATTATATTTGGGATGATGAACTTGGAAGGTGGAGATTAAGGTCTATTGATGAAATTCTAGCTATAACTGGCAGGGAAAAACTCAATAAATATAGTGTAGAGCATAACGGTGATAATTCTTTAGCAACAACACTCCTTGTTACCGGAGTTAGTACAATAGCAATTGGTACAACAACGGTATTAGGAGGATTGTTAGGTCTGATAACCATCGGACTAAGTGGTGATACGGATCCGCATCAAAGACAATTGTTGATGAATGAAAATGTCAACACAGTAGATGAATCTGGTGAAGAAGGAAGGAATCAATCACAAGATAAGAAACTTGTTAAAGAAGTTTTAAAAGGAAAAAAGGGATCAATAAAGAATGCCCCTCTTCCCCCTGATTCTCCTAGTTGGGAAGAAATTGAAAACAAAACAATGGGAGAAATAAAAGACGGGGCTAACAAGAATCTTCCGGATATAAAACTATTAAAAAATTATTAGGCGATAAACGATTTGACAAAAAATGAGGAGATCATTAGTATGAAAGAATTAATATCATTCTTAAATAAGTTAGAAGGCAAAAAAATGTTTTACTATCTTTCAAAAATAAGAAATGAAAGTATCTTGATAGAAGTTACTGTCCCTGGGCAAAAATGGGAAATAGAGTTTATGGAAAATGGAGATGTTGAAATAGAAAAATTTTTGAGTGATGGAAAAATTTATGGAAAAAATGAATTGGAAATATTATTTCAGAAGTTTTCTGATTAACTCAGTCCGATATGATTAAATTCAATTGAAGTGACATAAGTGCAACAAAAAACGAAACCGGAGTTTTTATAATCGCACAAGTCTATTTTGCTTATGTTGAACTATTGAGAGAACATAACTCAGTGGATAGATATAAGTTTACCGCTAAAGAAAGAGATGTTGAAACAGGTTATGACTACTTCGGTGCGAGGTATTATGATAGTAGAATTGGAAGATGGCTGCAGGTGGATCCGTTAGCAGAAAAATATTTTGGCTGGAGTCTGTACGTAAATGTTAGAGATAATCCACTTGTATTAATTGATCCGAATGGAACAGATGATTATTATTATAATCAAGATGGTTCACGGAGAGTAGTTGAATATTCTTGGTGGCATAATCTATGGAATTCTGATAGATATTATTATCAAGGTTCTGAAAAAGCACCTAATAGTTTTGAAGGGAAAAATTATTATGAAGTGGAACGAAAAATAGGAGAACTTCTCAGTGAAGGTAAACAATTCAATCTTTATGAAAATAACATTGACATTAATTCTTACGTAAAATCAAAACTATCCAAAGGACAATTTCCATTAAACATTCCTGAGGTGTTAGAAAAATCTGGACAGAATAAGGCATGGGATACTAAAAGAACTCTAGACCCTAGAGGCATTTACTTATTAGAAAACAAAGGTTATTTGGCAGATTATATAGGAAATGCAATTTGGGGTGGGATTATGTCAAATGCTGGTTATCATCAAAATATTTCTTTCGCTGGAGCTGGTGCTAGGCAGATTTATGATGCATTAAGTGGTGTTTCTCCTATCTATTTTAATCTCAAAGGGTTTTTCGATGACCCCCGTGATACTGAAGCCATTGAATATGGTTATAGTAGATCAACAATATGGATTAGCAGGTGATATTATGAAGAAATATATAATTTTTCTTTTCTCTTGGGTAGTATTGTTAATAAATGGATGTTCCAAATGTGGTTACGAAAGAACACAAGTTATAAATGGATTGAAAAACTATCAAAGTGTTGTTGGCTTTGTAAGAAATTGTGGTTCAACAACTCCTTATAGTATTAATGTAACTTTTGTTAATCCTGGGATGGACTTAGGTGATATTAAGGCGGATGTATTTTCAGCAACACATAGCGTTGATCTATATTTAGAAAAAGTCTCTGTAGATACCATAAAAATAATCTTTTGTGCATTAAAGGATGATATATTTATACAAGAAAAAAAATTATATGGTGTACATTTTATTTATGAAAATAATTGCAGATTTTTTAATAAAAATAATTATTAGTCAAATTAAATGAGTAATATTATCCGCGAACAATTTCGTGACATTAGCGGCATAACATATAACCTAAGCAATCTGCCGGAACAATTAACAGCAGATGGAAATACTGTTAGCTACTGGTACGATATCAACGGTAATCGTTTTAGAAAACAAGAAGGTACGCTTAATGAGGTGTACGTTTTAGGAATAAACGGCGAAACTGAAACTGTGTTTAATGCAGGTGGCTCAATAAAATTCTTTAACATAAATGCAGCCCGTCCCTTTGGGAGTAATGAAACGATATGTCGTCAAACTCTGGTGAGTTTACCGGACTCAAGAGGTGTAAACACTATTTACCTAAACACGAAATATAAGTTTACCAGCAAAGAAAGAGATGTGGAAACAGGTTATGACTACTTCGGTGCCAGGTATTACGACAGCAGGATTGGAAGATGGCTGCAAATAGATCCATTATCTGAAAAATATTTTGGATGGAGTCCGTATAATTATACTTTAAATAATCCATTAAAAAAGATATAAAAAATAAAAACTTATTACTTTATATTAGTTCCGCATTAATTTTTTATTTATACACTGGACAACATTGCGGAATATTTTCTTATTCACTTTTCAGATATTTATAATATCCATTTCACTTTTGAGCTTTAACTCGCAGGCACAGGCACCTGGCAGACTGCGTGGAGTAGTTACTGATTCAACAAATGGTGAAGTGCTTGCTTTTTGTAATATAGTTATTGAAGATTTAAAAATCGGAGCTGCTACTGATAAGCGGGGAATGTTTGTTCTGAATAAACTTCCGGCTAATACCGAGATGACCGTTATGGTATCTTACATCGGATACAAAACAAAAAAAATTTCTTTTCTGTTAAAGCCTGATGAATTATTAGATCTCAAAATACAGATGACTCCATTAAATATTGAATTAAATGCTGTAGAAAAAATCGGGGAAAGATATGTTGATAAAAATGTAACTGATCTTGGGCTTGAAATTATTTCTATGAGGCAGCTCGAAGTTATACCCAAAGGTGTTGAAACAGATGTTATGAGATCTCTTCAATATTTATCTGGTGTAAGTTCTACCGGGGATATCTCTGCAAGATATTATGTACGGGGCGGAAGCAGTGATCAGAATCTTGTTTTACTTAATGGGATTACTTTATATGCACCATTCCATTCACTCGGTTTGTTCAGTTCAATAGAACCTGATATGATAAATTCAATTGAGTTTTTTAAAGGAGGATTTACATCAGAATATTCAGGCAGATTGTCTTCAATTCTGAATGTGATTACAAAAGATGGAAATAAAAACGCATTTAACGCATCTGCCAGCGCAAGTTTTTTAACAGGTAAAGGAATGATTCAAGGTCCGATTCCGAATGGTTCTTTTATGCTCTCAGGTAGATTCAGTTATTCGGACAAAATCCTGAAAAGTTTTTTAGATCAAAAAACTGTTCCTGTAAATTTTTATGATATAGCAGCCAAAATTAATTATTCAAGTCCTGATATTTTTAACAATGCAAAGTTCAGTTTGTTTGCATTTATAACTGATGACAAAATAAAATATTCTGATCCGTTAAGAGAATCTTATTTATGGAAAAATAATTTATTAGGATTTGAATGGCTTCAGGTTTATGATGCCCCGGTTTTTTCCAGACTCGGGATATCTCTAAGTAAATTTGAAGGTAAAATAATTCCTAACGGAAGTAATTTGAAACCTTTAGTGAATAATCTGCAGGATATTTCAATTTCTTTCGATTTAAATGCTGTGTTTGATAGTAAAGATCAGATTGATATTGGTTTGTTGATTAAGCTGATGGATTCTGAATTGCGTTTAGAAAACAAAAGCGGAATCGAATCCGATATTTCCAGATTTACAGGCAATATCAGTGCTTATGCAAAATATAAACTTTTAAGATTTGAAAATTTTGGTCTTGATATTGGATCGAGAATTAATGTATCAGGATTAAATACAAATTCCTCCGGCAAATTGGAACCAAGAGTCAGCTTAACTTATAACCCAATCGGAGATTTAATAATTAAAGGCTCAGCCGGAATTTATCTGCAAGAGATGACAACAATATCTGATGAAGATGAAATCATTTCTGTTTTTGATCCGTGGATTATAATTCCTGATTATCTGAATCCAGCAACGGGATATAGTCTTTCAGGCGGTATTCAATATAACTTATCTTCAAATTCAAATATCCAGATTGAAGCCTATCACAGGAATTCAAATAATACTCCGGTCTTAAATGATGAAAAGTACTTTAATTTTGATCCTGATTTAGTAGAAGGCAGTCAGGAATCCTACGGCTGGGAATTTACTTACGATTTAACTGAAACAAGTTTTAGTTTATCTGCTTCTTACTCTTTAAGCTGGGCTTATAAGAAAATTGACAGCTATATATATTATCCAAAATACGATTCAAGACATTCAGGTAATTTAATGTTTAGCTGCAATCCCGGAGCAGGCTGGAATCTTACTTCCATCTGGTCGGTTTATTCCGGATTACCATTTACCGAAATAATTTCTTACTATGATAAATATAATCTTGTAAATCCATTTGAAATAACACCAGGTGCGTCTGATTATGTTCCCTACCTTATTCTTGCTGATAAGAATCTTGGCAGGCTGCCATCTTACCACAGATTAGATATTGGTTTATCAAAAAAGATCGCAATTGCATCAACTATTATTACCTTAAGTATTGATGCAATTAATGTGTATAACAGAAAAAATATATTTTATTATGAACGTGATACAGGAAGAAGAGTAAATATGCTGCCATTCCTGTTAACCGGAACTGTGAAGATAGAGATATGAAGTACTTGCGAATAATAATCGTGGTAAATATTGTTTTATCATTTTCAGGTTGTGATGATTCTTTTAATCCTTATACAACCTTCAAAGAGAAGTATTCTCTGGTCAGCATATTAAGATCTGATACTACTTTGCAGATTGCAACGATTACTAAAAATTATCTTGATGAAAATAATAACTCAGCACATAAATTATTATTTGAAAAAAATGCAGATGTAAGAATTTGGTACGGTGATTCTGTTTATAGATTAAGAGATACAGTCTTGACTTCTGATGCAGGCGAGGATTCAATACAATGTTACTATACTCAAAAATTTTCTGTTGGAACCGAAAAGTTAATTGAAATTGAGGCTTTGCTTTCAAATGGAAAAAGACTGAAAGCGATTTCTGAAACTCCATCTAAAATAGAGTTTAAAAATACAAGTGAAGTAATTATCCCGCCAATCGGAAAAAATGTTGTTCAGGTTTACTGGAACCCTGCCGGAAGTCAGAATTTTTATCAGGCGCGTCTGAAATTTAAATGTGAATTTGTTGAAAACGGGATAAATAAAATATTTTATAAAGAACTGCCAAATTCGGTTTCAGTTAGTGAAGGGAAACAATATGCAGTTTTTCCAAAAGCTTCCAGAAATAATTATGTTGTCTATAATCTTGATGCAATCAGTTGGTATTTACAATCAATAGCCGATTCATTATCGGAGCCAGTTAAATTCAGTGTCCATCAAAACTTAATTCTGGAATTGCTGACATTTGATCTGGAACTATCCCGTTATATTTCGATATCTGCAAGCAGTATTGATAATTTTTCCGTTAGATTTGATGAAGGTGACTACACAAATATTAATGGCGGATTAGGAATCTTTGGTTCGCAGATTAAAACAAATTATACCAAGCTGAAGTTTATTGATAGTTATATAAGAGGTTTTAAGTTTAACTTTATTTATGATCCAAAGTAAAGATAATATGCTGTCAAAGAGATTAAGTATTTGTTTAGCATCTGTTTTAGTTTTGTTATTGCTATTAAGTTGTGATAAAGAAGTATCAGTCAGTCCTGAAGAACTGCCGCCGTTTACCGGTAAAATGATTATTCAATCTGAGCCTGCAGGATTTTCAATTTATCTGAATAACAAAAATACAGGCTCTATAACTCCGGATAGTTTACTGTTTATGAATCCGGGCGATTATCAGATTACATTAAAAAAGAAATATTTCAGAGATACATCTGTTGTTATTCACTTAACTGAAAATCAGGAAATATCATTAGATGTTGATCTGTTGAATAATCAGGCTATGTATGGAAAGTTACATATATTCAGCCTTCCTGCCGGTGCTGCAATTTATATAAACGATTCTTTAACTCAACAGGTTACCCCTTATACTTTTACTCATTTACTGCCAGGCGAGTATAGTATTAAATTAACTTATCCTCAATTCCGATCATTATCATTCGATGCTTTAGTAACGAGCAGTCAGACAAGTTCTTATTCAAAATCATTGCAAGACACTTCTGTGTGGGTTGATTATCTGGTATCGAACTCCGGACTTACAAGTAATATACTCAGCAGCATTGCAATTGATGATTTCGGAAACAAATGGATTGGATCGATTGACAAAGGTTTAATAAAGTTTAATGATGTTGATTTTGTTAATTACAATACATCTAATTCGGGTATTCCAAGCAACAGAGTTTTGACTGTTGAAGTTGATCAGTTTAATATTGTCTGGGTCGGCACTCAAAGTGGAATTGGAAGATTTGATGGCACAAACTGGACGGTTTACAATAAAAATAATTCTGGACTTCGTACTGATGAAATACTATCTGTAAAAATTGATCCGCAGAATTCACTTTGGGCAGGAACTTCTTCCGGTCTTTATAAATTTGATGGTAATACATGGAACAGATATAATGATTCATTATTATCAATCTGGGCAAATGATATCGAGTTAGATAATGAAAATATCTGGATAGCAACAAATGAAGGAGTTGTTAAGTTTACTAATGGTGCATTTCAGTATTATAAACAACCCGATTATAACTATCCATCATTTATAGTTTCATCAACTGCCAAAGATATGATTGGTAATATTTGGTTCTGCCATAAAAATTCCAGTAAGTCAAGAAATGGGATCTCATATTTTGACGGTACTCAATTTGTTAATTTTTTCCCGGGTTCGAGTTTAAATTCAGTAAATCATATAAGCGTTGATATGTTTAATAATAAATGGGTTTCAACTAATGAAGGCTTGGTAAGACTGAGTTCAAACAATAACATACTTATTTATAATAGAGCTAATTCACTGATTAGTTCAAACGTAATTTCTTCATCAGCAATTGATAAAAACGGCATACTTTGGGTTACTAATTCTTCTAACGGTTTAAATAAGTTTAAGTTTAATTCAAATTAATTTTCAAATTAATTTATCGAGGTAATATGAAAACGATTAAATTCATTTTAATTATTATCCTTCTTCATTCAGCAGTATTTGCACAGGATTCTGACCTTTTAAATTGGCTTAAAAGCCAGCCTGATATAGAAGTGGTAAATAAAATTGATTCAAAAAACTTTTCAGAAGTTTATGAGTTATATATTACTCAACCTGTTGATCATAATAATCCCGGCGGATTAAAATTTAAGGAACAAATATTTTTATCCCATACTGATAAAGATAAACCCATGGTGATTGAACTTGATGGTTATTCAGTTGATAACAGAACTACTGAACTTGCAAGAATATTAGACTGCAATCAGATAATGGTTGAGCATAGATATTTTGGTGAATCTGTTCCTGCTCCGTTTGATTGGAAATTTCTTACCATTGAACAGGCAGCAAATGATCATCACAGAATTATTGAATTGTTTAAAAAATATTATTCAGGTAAATGGATTACTACCGGAATAAGCAAAGGTGGTTCCTGTGCAATATTTCACGGCTATTTTTTTCCTGATGATGTAGATGTATCTGTACCTTATGTTGGTCCGTTAAATTATTCTATTGATGATAATCGTGTTTATGAATGGATAAAATCTGTTTCAACTCCCGAATGCAGGGAAAAAGTTTTCAATTTCCAGAAGTTATGTTTTGAGAAAAGAGATGAGCTTTTTCCGCTGTTTATGAAGAATGCTGAAAACAAAAGACTAACTTATGATATTGTTGGTAACGAAAAAGCTTTTGAGTATTCGGTGCTGGAATTCTCTTTTGCATACTGGCAATGGAGTGATGGTGATTGTTCTAAAATACCGGATAAAAACTCTTCACTTGATGAGATATGGGATGAACTATCAAACTATGGCGGTGTTACTTATTTTGATGACGCAAGTATTACAGGTATATATCCTTTTTTCTATCAGTGTTATACTGAATTCGGATATTATGCTTATGATGTAACTCCGTTTAAAGAATATTTAAAATATGCTGATGGACAGACTCCGTTCTTTATTCCTAAAGATTCAAACCCAACTTACGATCCAAGACTGCTAAAGAAGATAAATGATTGGGCATCGAACAAAAGTAAAAATTTTATTTATATCTATGGCGGAAATGATCCCTGGACATCCACGGGTGTATGCTTAACAGGAAAAACAAATTCAATTAAAATGGTCTGTCCAAATGGTTCTCACGGTTCAAAGATAAAAAGCTTTTCCAAAAAAGATCAGGAATTAATTTATTCGCGTTTGGAAAATTGGCTGGGTATTCAAATTGAAAGATAATTGATCAGATTTATCTGTAAGAGACTTCTGAAAAATTACTGCTTTGATCATTCAGAACTGACTAAAGGTAATCCTGAAATTTTTAGGAATTCGGGTTCTTTCTACAATCAAAGCAATGGATTTTGAAATTATCTGCCTCTGATTATTGGAATGATATTATTCGTTTCATAATTGATAGAAAAATTTTTCAGAAGTCTGTGTAAATTAAAAAATGGTATTTCTAATACTCTTTTTTTGCACTCACCATTTAAATTTACCTTTCATCATTGTATTCTTGGTAAAGAATCACCTGTTAAATAGTTTCGCTTGAATCAAAAATCAAACTAATCTGATGGATACTAAAAACGCTGACTTATCATCTTTAAAGATTAATAGGTCTGATAAAGAAAATAATAGCAAAGGTAAAACTGGATTTATTATTGCTGCAATAGTAATCATATTCATTGTATTAGGATATTTTATCCTGCCGAAAATATTAAGCGGAGCTGTTGAAGTCAGGTTATCAACTGCTGTTTTACAAAAACCGGGACAAACTGCTGCTTCACTAAATGCAAGCGGTTATGTTGTTGCACAAAGAAAAGCTGCTATTGCATCAAAAGGAACCGGCAGATTGATTTACCTTAGCGTTGTTGAAGGTGATAAAGTTAAGAAGAATCAAATCATTGCTCGTCTTGAAAATACTGATATACTTGCTCAGCTTGATGAAGCAAAAGCTAATCTTAAATTAGTACAGGCGGATCTGATAAATGCAGAAAATACATTTGATCGCGAACGTGAATTATTTAATAAGGGATTAAGCTCTCAACAACAGTTTGATCAGGCTGAGGCGGATTATAATAGACTGCTTGCATCAATTGAAGCAGCTAAAGCCAGAATAAAACAATATGAAGTAGCACTTGAGAATACATTAATCCGGGCGCCGTTTGATGGAACAGTTTTAACCAAAAATGCAGAAGTTGGTGAAATTGTTGCACCATTTGGCGGCAGTACAACTTCTAAAACTGCTGTAGTTACAATTGCTGATATGAGTTCGCTGCTTGTTGAAGCTGATGTTTCTGAGTCAAATATTGAAATGATCAGGTTAAATCAGGATTGTGAAATAACTCTTGATGCATATCCTGAAAAAAGTTACGCAGCTTATGTATTTAAAATCGTTCCCACTGCTGACAGATCAAAAGCAACTGTACTGGTGAAAGTCGGATTCAAAAACTATGATTCAAGAGTTTTACCGGAAATGAGCGCTAAAGTTTCCTTCTTTACAAATCCAATTGATACTTCAGTAGTAAATCAGAAACCAATTTTAGTTATTCCTTCTTCATCTGTTAGAAGTGAAGATGGTAAAAGTTATGTATTCACAATCTCTGATGATAAAGCTGTTAAGAACGAAATTATTACAGGACAGAAGTTAGGGTCTTATGTAGAAGTGATTTCCGGATTGCAAGCAGGACAAAAAGTAATATCTGATCTTAATGAGAAAATAAAAGATGGTGTAGAAGTAAAGTTAGATAAGTAAAAAGTGTTCATTGATAGTCTCTTTTTAGATGAGACAATCTGATATAATTGTTTAAGATTGTCTTATGCAAAGGTTCTTTCATTATGACTTAATAAATAAAAAATCATGGAGTTAAAATGTCATCTATAATAACTGTTCAAAATGTTTCTAAATCTTATTGGCGGAATAAAATTGAAATTCCCGTTTTAAATAATATTAGTATAAATGTTGAACAAGGTGAATTCTTAGCTTTGATGGGACCTTCAGGTTCAGGCAAAACTACTTTATTAAATCTTATTGCAGGAATTGATAAGCCAAGTGCCGGAGAAATTATTATCAATGGAACTGTAATTTCATCACTTGGAGAATCAGCCCTTGCAAAATGGAGAGCGAATAATGTTGGATTCGTTTTTCAGTTTTATAATTTGATTCCGGTTCTAACTGCTTTTGAAAATGTTGAACTGCCTTTGCTTTTAACAAAACTAAGCAAAGCTGAAAGAAAGAAACAGGTAGAAACAGCTTTAACACTTGTTGGTTTGGGTGACAGGATGCATCACGCACCAAAGCAGCTTTCTGGCGGTCAGGAACAACGGGTTGCAATCGCAAGAGCAATTGTTACAGACCCTGTTATAATTGTTGCAGACGAGCCTACCGGCGATCTTGACAGGAGTTCGGCTGAGGAAATATTGATACTGCTTGGAAGGCTTAACAAGGAGTTTCAAAAAACAATTATTATGGTAACACACGATCCGCACGCTGCTGAAAGTGCTAACATAATTAAGCATATTGATAAAGGTGATTTGGTAGGAGCATAAAATGAAAATCCTGAAAATAATTTTTGCAAATGCACTAAGGCACAAGTTAAGAACTACACTTACAATTCTGGGAATTGCTATTGCAGTTATTGCTTTTGGCGTTTTAAGAACTGTGGTTACTGTTTGGGATTCCAGTGTTGATGCCGCGGCTGCAAACAGACTGATTACAAGACAGGCAGTCTCGTTTATCTTTCCTTTGCCTTATGCATATAAAGAAAAAATAAAAAATGTTGAGGGAGTTAAAGAAGTTAGTTTTGCTAATTGGTTTGGCGGTGTATATAAAGATAAAAATAATTTTTTTACAAGAATATGTGTTGATGCTGATACTTATTTTGATGTGCTGCCTGAGTTTATAATTTCTCCTGAAGAACTTGAAAATTTCAAGAAAGAAAGAAACGCTTGTGTTATAGGGCAGGAAATCGCTGTTCAATATAATTTAAAGCTTGGAGATCAAATGGTTTTAGAGGGCGATATTTTTCCAGGACAATGGGAGTTTGTTGTACGGGGAATTTATAAACCAAAAAATAAAAATACTGATGATACACAAATGCTCTTTCACTGGGATTATATTAATGAAAGAATGAAGGCTGAAGCTCCTTTACGTGCTGGTAGTGTTGGCTGGTATATTGTTCAGATTGAAAATCCTAACGATGCAGCAGAAGTATCTGAGAAGATTGATGCACTGTTTAAAAATTCATCTGCTGAAACAAAAACTGAAACTGAAAAAGCATTTACCCAGGGATTTGTAGCTGCTTCAAGCGCAATAATTACAGCTATGAATTTTATGTCATTTGTAATTATCGGAATTATTATGCTTGTTTTAGCCAATACAATGATAATGGCAGCTAGAGAGCGTACCCGCGAATACGCAGTTTTAAAAACACTTGGCTTCTCAGCTTTTCATATTATTGGATTAATCTTAGGTGAATCATTAGTAATTGCTTTGATTGGAGGCGGGATAGGAATTGCTTTAACTTATCCAATAGTAGCTGGATTTGAACAGGCAATGCCAAAGGGATTTTTCCCGTTCTTTTATATCGAACCAATTACAACTATTTTGGCTTTAAGTGCAGCTATTATTATTGGAATACTGGCTTCAATTTTCCCGATTCAACGTGCATTAAAAACCAATATTGTTGATGGGTTTAGATTTGTTGGTTAAAAAAATTAATTTAGAACAAATGACAACTGAACCATAGATAAAATATTTAATAACTTTTATTCTTTTCTATTCATCTGTTAACAGAGGATTAGAGAGAGGCTGATTAATATGAAGATTCCATTTAAATATACTTTTAGAAGTTTTAAATCCAGAAAATTAACTGCAATCATTACAGTTACCGGAATTGCACTGGTTGTGTTTGTATTTGCTGCTGCATTAATGATGGCTTATGGTGTTGAAAAAACTCTGGTATCAACCGGTTCACCAGATAATATTAAAATACTTCGCCAATCTTCACAAGGAGAAATTACAAGTATTATTGACGGCGAAACACAGGGTATTATAAGAGCATTACCGCATATTGCAAAAGGAAGCGATGGAAATTTACTTATCTCAGCTGAGCCAGTTGTAATAATTAATCTCGAGATAAAAGGCGGTGGAATGAGTAATGTTACTGTTCGCGGAGTTTCACAATCCGTTTATCAGTTAAGACCGCAGATTAAATTAATCAGCGGAAGATTATTTAATCCTTCATTGCGTGAATTAATTGTTGGGAAATCAATTGATGATAAGTTTGAAGGCGCTCAAATCGGCAGTAAGGTTAGATTTGCTGGTGATGAGTGGAAAGTTGTAGGAATATTTGAAGCTGATGGCAGTGGATTTGAATCTGAAATGTGGGGCGATAGCCAGCAATTATTAAATGCCTTTAATCGTGGTTCTGCTGTATCAACTGTTACACTTAAACTTGATGATATAGCTAATTTTGAAGAGTTTAAAAGAGCTTTTGAAACTGATAAAAGATTAAAAGAATTTGAACCTCAAATCGAACAGAAATATTTTGAAGAGCAATCAGAGATTCTCGCTACTTTTATTAGAGTATTAGGAATTTTCATTACTGTAATTTTTAGTTTTGGTGCAACAATTGGCGCAACTATAACTATGTATTCAGCAGTTGCTAACAGAACAGTGGAAATAGGAACGATGCGTTCACTCGGATTTAGCAGAAGAAGTATTCTAAGCGCATTTTTGTTTGAAGCAATTTTAATTTCGAGTATTGGCGGTGTAATCGGATTGTTTCTTGCTTCGTTTTTACAGTTCTTTTCAATATCAACTTTAAACTGGAATTCATTTTCAGAATTGGCTTTTAGTTTTTCGCTTTCACCGGTGATTATATTCGCTTCAATGATTTTTGCTATTGCGATGGGCATCCTTGGCGGATTTTTTCCTTCTGTGCGCGCAGCAAGATTAAATATTGTAAAAGCTTTAAGAGCAGGATAAGAATTGTTTAAAATAATCACAGTTTCATCAAGTAAATTATTTTGTAAGCAATTTATCGAGTTCTCGTTTTAATTGTTCTTTTGCTGGCTGTGCCTGACTAAATATTGAATCTGCTTTCAAAAAATCAAAAACTCTTACATCATAAATTTCCGGTCTGATATAAATATCAGGTTTATAGAATTTCAGTCTCTCTTTTATAATCGAGTTCTGCATAGTTTGATATGTTGTAAATACGGAATCGAAAGTTGGAGGAATTTCACTTTCTGTTTGAGATTTAAAAGCAGTTACATCAATAGCAATTGTTATATTACATTTATCTTTTAATAAATCATAAGGCAAAGGATTAACAGCACCGCCGTCAATTAGAACTTTGTTTTTTATTTTTACCGGCGTAAATAAACCGGGCAGGGAGTAGCTTGCCTTTATTGGATTTAATAAATCACCTTTGTCAAATATAACTGCTTCTTTTTTCCAATAATCCGTTGCAACTACGATTAACGGAATTTTTAATTCTTCAAATCTGGAAACTTTTAAATTAGATTTCATATAACTCTGAAACTTTTCACCTTTAATGAAACCTGATTTAATAAATTGCGGGTCAAACATTGTAAACATTTTTACAATATCTGATTTAAGCAGAAAATCAAAAACTGAATCACTTTTAGGATTGATAAGCTGATTAAGAATTTCCTTCATCTCTTTTGAAGAAAATCCCGCTGCACAAAATGCTCCGACAACAGCACCAATACTTGAACCTGAAATAATCGAAGGTTTTAATCCCAGCTCATCTAAAGCTTCAATCATCAGCAGATGTGCAATACCGCGGGCACCACCGGCACCGAAAGCAATTCCTATGGAAGTGGTGTCCGCATTCTTTTCACTCATTCAATTTTCCTGATCAGTTTAAATCCGTTTAATCAGTAATATCCGTGTTCCATTTATTTTTCAACCTGAAAAACTGAATCAAGCACAGTTCCATCAACCCATTTTATTATTGCAACAACTTTCTCCTTATTAACTTTTGGTTTTGCCGGAGCACCGCCGCAGATTATGTCAATTCCTTTCTTTAATTCTTTTATATCAATAATAGGAATTGAAGAATTCTTCATCACTTTCAATAAATCTTTTCGCTTTGGATTAATGCACAAACCTCTTTCGGTTGCGATGACATCAATTAGTTCTCCTGGTCCGCAAAGTGTTGTTACTTCATCAACAATAACCGGAATTCTGTCCCTGAAAGTTGGTATCGCAAGTATTGTGCATTTTGAATAAAGACAATTCTGCCAGCCGCCAATTCCGTGAAGTAAATATCCATCCGAATGTGTTACAACATTTGCGTTGAAGTTTACATCAACTTCAGTTGCACCAAGAACCGCAGCATCAACTATTGATGCAAAATTTCCTTTTCCATGAAAATTGTAGCTTGTAAATGGAGAAGTGTTTACGTGTCCGGCATTTTCTCTCATACTTCTTACGCCTTCAAGATCAAAAGTTTGTCCGTCAAGAATATAATCAGTTAATCCTTCTTCAAGCATTTGCACAAGATATTTTGTTGAGCCGCCTCTTATAAATCTTGCTTTTACATTTTTCTTTTTCATCTTTTCTTTTAAATAGACTGCAAATGCAAGCGTTGTTCCGCCAGCACCAGCCTGAAAAGAAAATCCGTTTTTCATTATTCCAGCTTCGTCAAGAAACTGAGCGACATACTCTGCAATTAACAAACGATCAGGTGATTTAGTTACTTCAGTTGTTCCCGAAACAATTTTTGCGGGATCACCAAGTGTTTCAACTTCAACTACATAATCAACATTGTTGCCTTGAATTTGCCATGGCACACAAGGGAAGGGGACAAGATTATCTGTAACAACAATAACTTTATCAGCATATTCGGAATCACCAAGTGCAAATCCAATCAAACCGCAAGCGGATTTTCCGCGGTCACCAGTTGAATTTCCAAAAGGATCGGCAGTTGGGGCAGCAATTACTGCAATGTCAATATGTACTTCGCCGTCCTGAATTGATTGATATCTTCCGCCGTGTGAACGAAGGACTCCGATGCCTTTCATCTTTCCTTCGGTTGTAAATTTACCGAGTGGTCCGTTCATACTTCCTTCGATGTGATGTATTGTACCATCTTCAAGATATTTTATCAGATGTGAATGAACAGGAAAACTTGCAGAAGGGAACCAGCGGATATTTTTTATTCCCATCTCTTTAACTACATCAAACAGCATATTTGTAACCGCATCACCATTACGAAGATGATGATGAGTTGAAATTGTCATTCCGTCTTTCAATCCTGCTTTCTTAAGCGCAGTCTTTAAATCTTTAACGACTTTATTTCCATCTGTTGGATAATCTATGCAAGTTTTTATTTTTGGTTTCGCTTTTAAACCAGTTGGTTTGTATTTGTTAACTCCTTTAAAAGGAATCTGTTGTAATCCGTTTACTTCTGTTGGGACTAATCGTCCCGCTGCGTTTTTTATTAGTTTCATTGCTTTATTGTTAAATTGTTTTATTGTTATTCTGTTCTAATTAGATGACTACAAATGATTCAATTACCTTTTATCAATGACAAAATCCTCTGTGCACGCTTAACCACCGGCGGATCAATCATTTTACTTCCGAGTGATACGACACCAAGTCCCTTTTTCTCTGCTTCATTAAAAGCATCTACTATCTTTTTTGCTTTTTCAATTTCCTCTGAAGTTGGTGCAAATGCTTCGTGAACAACCTGAATTTGTCTTGGATGAATACAGCCTTTACCTTCAAAGCCAAGTGATTTTGCTTCAAGCACACTTTGACGAAGTGCTTCCATATCGGATACATCTGAAAAAACAGTATCTATTGCCTGAATGCCAGCAGCTTTTGCAGCGTTGATCAGCATCTGTCTTGCAAAAATACTTTCGCGTCCTTCGTTTGTTCTTTGTGTGCCGATATCAGCAGTGTAATCTTCAAGTCCGATTGCAAGAGCGCAATTATTTGTTGATGCAGAAGCAATCTCAAATGCTTTGATTACACCAAGGGCGCTTTCAATAATCGGCATAAAATAAATTGGGTTTTGAACTTTATGCTGTTTCTTAAGCTTCTCCACTTCTTTTTCAAGTTGCTGAATTTGTTCTGCAGATTCACACTTGGGAACAAGAATTAAATTTACATTATGCGGAATAATGTATTTCAGATCATCCAGACCTTTTGGCAGTTGATTTATACGAACCATTCTTTCTGCATTATAAAAATCAACTGAACGTAGCGCATTGCGAACAAGAAGTTGTGCTGCATCTTTTTCAGTTGGTGCAACACTGTCTTCAAGATCCAATATTATTCCGTCAGGGGAATGAAGTCCAGCGTTAACAAAAAACTTAGGTTCATTACCGGGAAGATAAAGTCTGCTTCTTCGTAATTGATCTTTTTTTGTAGAATATAAATTCTTTTTATTGAATGGAAGCAGATACTCTTTTTTATTATCCGGGAATAATCTTTTTATTGCCAATTCAAATCTTGCTGCCATTACAAATGGAAGTGCACCACTATCTTCGCAAAGAATTTTTGCATCCTTTAATCCGAAGAATTTGCTCATATCGAGAATCATCTCTTTAATTGATTCTCCGTACATTGACTGAACTTTACTTTTAATGTCGAGTTTAATTCCTCCGGAACTTTTTAACTCAATTTCAAAGTAACAATCCGAGCGGACTGAATCGCCGCGTTTACCACTAATTACCTTATTTATTTTTTTTGCCATAAAAAACTCATTAATTATTTAATATGAATATGGTTAACAACATAGTTTCATTGATAGATTGTTTCATTGTTATTCAGACAATTTTGAATTAGTAAATTTGATCAGCTGATGAATTAATTTAGGGAGCTTTTGAAGTTCGCTATAAATGTAATCATAATCAGTTTTTGAGATCAACTTTCTCTTTAAAGCTTTTTCATTCCAATCTAATGATTCATACATAGATCCAAAACCGATACGAAAAAATTTAACTTTATCCTTCTTTGAATATCTTCCAAAACCTTCTGCTATATTTGCTGAGATTGAATCAACCGCACGGACGAATTGTATTCCTAAAGTATCTTTACTAAACCGATCCAACTTTACAATTAAATCCCAAACATAATTACTCAAGTTAAAAGCAATCTTGTAAGCATCAATATCATTTAATTTTAAATATTTCTTTTCCATTTTATAACAATGTAACAATTAACAATTGAACAATGAAAGATCAGATTATCATCTTCTTCATAAATTCTCTTGCTGTCATCAGCTCAGCGTTAAAGATTGCGTCTTTAATTTCTTTTCTTCTTCCGGCAACAAATAGTTGTGAAGATAATCCATCGAACTTATTCTCAAGGTCTTCCATTGTCATCGGTTCTCTTGGATCACCTTTCGGGTATTCGAGATATTCCGAAAATTCTCTGCCGTCTTTTGTTTTTACTACAACTTTACTTGGCTGTTTTGCGGGAAACATCTTTTCAAATTCAATTGATGGCTCACCTTTAACCCGGTCAATTACTTCCCAGATTCTCGGGTCTTTTAGTTTTTCATCAGAGAATGACTGTGTTGTTATCTTGTGATCAACCAAAGCAGCAGCTATACAATAGGGAAGAGAATGATCTGCTGTTTCTCTTGATTCAGGTCTATACTTATGCGGGTCGAAAAGAATATCATAAGCTTGTGCAAGAGTAGTAAGGGTTACAGTGTCAATCTGATCGTAACTGATATTATTCTTTGTAACAACTTTTAAAGTTGCAGAAAGATGAGTATGGGTTAAAGCTTCAGTCGGAAAAGCTTTCATACTGCATTCGAGAATTTTATATGATTCACCGAGTCCACCAATTAATTTATCAATATTCCATTTCCATTCAGAAACACCGTCACGTCCTCTCATACTAACCGGTTCAACTTTTTGTTCTTTAGCATTCCAGCCGAGGAATGTATCCATAAATCCTTCTTTCCCCTCAAAGACTGCTTCGGTTCCAGAATAACCTCGCTGAGCCATCAATGCAGCAAATACTCCCGATTGTGTAGCCATAGGATCAACGGTGTTTTTCATCATTGTTAATTTACCAGCAGTCGGACAGCCGATTGTGTGATTATGGCATCCGCTAATTCCAATTGCGTTTACCATCTGATCAACACTAAGACCAAGAATTTTTCCTGCAACAATAGGAGAAACAAATTGTGTTAAGGTAGCATGATGCCATTTACGTTCACGTACTCCGGGTGAAGCAAATAAACATAACCGCTGTTCAAATTCGTAAGCAAGAACTATAGCTGTAATTACATCCTCCATTGAAGCACCGACTAATTCAGCAGTTGCAAGCGCAGCAGGAATTATGTCCGATGGATGCGATGGATCTTCTTTCCAGTAAATGTCGTTAAAATCGAGTGCACGAATCATTAACGAGTTTACAAGTGTTGCATTAACAGCAGGAATTTTATCGCCATATCCTATTACCGTTGCTTCTTCAGTTCCACCCATATCGTGGTAGATATTACGTATTATTCTTACATCTTTTGTATGATATCCTCCGAATGCACAACCGAAAGAATCGTAAAGATACCTTTTCACTTCGTGGATTACTTCTTTCGGTAAGTCTTTGTATTGTAAGCCTACAGAGTATTCAGAAATTATTCTTGAAATAGATTTATTCATTTTAGAACTCCTTTAATGTTATTAACTGCAATCCCGACTTGTCGGGCTGATATTGTTCTTGAAATAGATTTGTTCATAATATTTTATTGCGCCGCTAAATAATAATATTTTTGATTTTAAAGTTAATCAATTGTTAAACTAATTTTAAGATTAAAATTATAAATTCTAAACGGTTCTTCTTTTATTTTACCGCCATTACTTGACAATGGTTTTAATTGGTGTTAAAATTAAATAAAATATATATATTTTCAGGGCGAGAAAAATGAAGAAGCAAAAACGGTGCTTGTTTGGTCAGTCTTTCTCAGGTAAAAAACTCTTCTCAGAAGTTATTCCACTCATAGTATTATTTCTATCCTTTGCTTCCTGTGATGTAGTTGATAATAAGGATATACAGCCCGTATTTCGACTTAATGATTGTGTTTTTTCCCCTCAATGGACGGTACGAAATAAGTTTGTTTTTAATTGAAATTACTTTTATTCGAGTTATTTACTATAAAAAGATATGAAAAAAACATACATTCAATTTCTGTTAATAGTTATCATTACAAGTTGCGAAAATAGCGTAGATACTAATAACTTTATCCCCGTTGAGAATGCTAAGACTATTGATACTGAACCTGATTGGTCGCACGAAGGAAAATATATTGCTTATGTTCATTTTGCTCAAGATAGTATTGAAAAAGAATATGGGGTAGTTCAAATAAGAATCTTAAATGTTGATAGTTTACAATCAATCTTCTTAACGAATGGATATACGCCAAGATGGTCACCCGATGATAAGTTTATTGTTTATGAAATGAATGGTAATATTTATAAAATCAATGTCGAAACAAAAGATATTTATCAATTAACAGATTGGGGAAATTGTTTTTTCCCTTCGTGGTCGCCTGATGGAGAAAAGATAGTATTTGATACTAATGAATATGACCCAAATGGTGCCAATGTAATTTGGGTAATGAATTCAGATGGCTCAAACAAAATAGATATTAGCGAACATAGCACAGGCGAATGGAGAGAACCTAATTGGTCGCCAGGCGGAGATAAAATTTTATATTCTCGTTTTATAGGTATTGGTACACCAGAATTATTTCTAATGGATACTTCGGGTCACAATCAATTTCGTTTAACTTATAATAATAATGAAGATTGGCATACTGACTGGTCTAGAGATGGGAAAAAAATTGCTTGGTATTCTATTGGTAATAATAACTGGGGAATTTGGATTATGAATTCAGACGGAAGTAACCCTAAACTACTATTGAAAGGTGCAAGTCACCCTTCATGGTCACCAGATGGGAAAGAGATAGTATATTATGATATAGATTCTATATTGAACATTGGTACTATTTGGATTTTGGATGTATTGAATGGGACTAAAAAACAACTTTTTAATTACCCAAAATAATTTGAGTAACTCTAAACAATATTTTTTAACAGAGATTAATAAATGTTCTTTAACAATAAAACTCATTTACACAAATTATTTTACAGACTCAATTGATAAGGCAGAGCGTAATCCCTCTGCCTTATCACTCTTAAACACTGGATTGAAAATTGAAATTAACTTTTTTAATACTAATCTTATCATCAAGTATTTATTCGCAAAATAATTTCATTAAAGCGTCAGGCGATAATTTCATTCTAAATAATGATGAGTTCAAATTCTTTGGTTTTAATGCATATTATCTTCAAAGCGAAGCTGGCAAAATAGAAAGAAGATATATAGTTGATGATATATATCAATCGGCAAAAAATATTGGTGTGAATGTAATTCGCACTTGGGCTTTTAATGAAGGGCCTTCTTTTTCTAATCCTTCTGTAATAAGAAAGTATCCTTATGAAGTGCAGGAATCGGGTTTGATTGCACTCGATTACGTTCTGCAAAAAGCAAAAGAAAACGGAATCTACATAATACTTACTCTCTCAAATAATTACTCAGCTTTTGGTGGAATACCACAATACATCAAGTGGGCAAATAATATTAAACTGAATGGCTCTGATAATTACTCTCACAATGATTTCTTTGTAAACGATTCGCTTAAACAATGGTTTAAATTCTATATAGAATTATTACTAGACAGAACAAATACCTTTACCGGAATTAAGTATAAAGACGATCCAGCTATTTTCTCTTGGGAAATAATGAATGAAGCTGAGAACCCTCACAAAGATTTTGGTATAATTAAAAATTGGTACGAGGACATATCCTTATTCATAAAATCAATTGATCAAAATCATTTAGTTACAACAGGTGAAAATGGCTACGATGTTTATCCCAATTTTTATTCAGATGTTGATTTGATGTACAACAGCTCTTACTTTCTTGTTAATGGATATAAAGGAACAAGTTTTTATGAAAACTCTCAACTGGAAAACATTGATTATATTTCTTTTCATAGCTATCCAAACGGATGGGGATTATCTGCAAAAGCTGGTAAAACTTGGATAAAAGATCATTACAGAATTGTAGAAGGTTTTAACAAACCTTGCTTGTTGGGTGAATTCGGAATAAAGGAAAATAAATTATCTGTTTATAAACAATGGCTTGAAGATATAAAAAAATCATCCACGAAATCAGCAATTGTCTGGCAATATCTTCATCCTAATGTTATGAACACTGATGGTTATGGATTTAATGAATTTAATTTACCTGAATTAGTGGAAATATTTCAGAACTATATTGAAGAAATTAATTCCGATACTGCAAATAGTATTTCTGTTCCTGAGAATGTTGTTTTGTATCAGAATTTTCCTAATCCTTTCAATCCTGTAACTACAATTAAGTTTGCCTTGCCCATAAATGATTATGTTTCATTTGAGATTTATACATCTCTTGGAGAATTAGTTGGTGAAGTTGATAAAGGATATAAAGAAAAGGGAGAGCATGAAGTAATACTTTCGTTTGAAAACTTTCTTCTTAGTAGCGGTGTTTACTTTTATACTTTGCGAACTTCTTCACACATCATAACAAAAAAAATGATTCTACTAAAATAAAACTTCTTTTAGAAAAAATAGTAAAAGGGAAGTGTAAACAGCTTCCCTTTTTAATTAAACAGAAATGACAGGTAAGACACAAAAATCTGTTTTTATTAAGTTCAGCCTGCCTGCAGGCAAAGGCAGGTCTGTGCGTGCTATTTGTGTTTACAAATTCTTTTTCACCCATTCTTCCAATCCGCCGTTAACGATTAGCTCTTGTGCAGCTTCTCCAACGGGGTCAATTGAGTAGGTTTTATTATTAAATGCTAACGATGAATTTTCAAAATCAATTCTAAGATTCATTCCGGATTTAACGGTCAATTTATCTTTACCATACTTTGCCTTCAAATCATTAACAAGCTGAGGACATTCAATCAACAGGTATCCATTGTTCAGTGCGTTACGTTTATAAGTTTCATTAAATGTTCCTGCAACCACCAACTGAATCCCTTTATACTTTAGTGCAGTTGCTGCCTGTTCGCGTGAAGAACCTGTTCCAAAGTTAAAACCACCGACCAAAATATCTCCTGAATTTGCAATCTTAACAAACTCAGGATCGTAATTTTCCATAACAACTTCAGCTTGCTGCTGCGGAGTAAAATCATCAATGTAAGTGTATTTGCCGGGATAAATTCCGTCTGTATTCATATTATCCTGATGACAGAAAAGTAATTCACCTTCAATTACTGGTTTGAATCCCTTAATAATTTTAACTGATACTTTTACATCTGACTTTTTCGGATTAATCTTTACCGAGCCTTTAATTTCACGAAGCTCTTTGTTGTTCCAGTCAAAATCAATCTTACCGGAAACAGCAGATGAAGCAACAACTGCAGGTGAAGCAAGATATGCCTGTGCATTTGGCGAGCCCATTCTTCCTTTGAAGTTTCTGTTTGTCGCGGAAATTCCGACTTCACCATCTTCAAGCAAACCTGTTCCAAGACCGATACACGGTCCGCATCCGGAAGGAAGTGGTATCGCACCAGCTTCAAGAAGTGACTGCCAGTAGCCGTATCTTTCTGCTTCTTTCTGTACTTCGCTTGATGCTGCAGCGATATAAAATTTAACATTGGGATTAACTTTCTTACCTTTAACAACTGCTGCAGCTTCAGCAATATCATCAAGTCTGCTATTGACACAAGAAACTAGATAAGCTTTATTGATCTTAATTTCCTTTCCTTTAAGTTCAGAAACAGAGGCGTATGTTTTAACAGTATTTGGTCCTGAAACATAAGGTTCGATAGTTGTCAGGTCTATTGTTAATTCTTTTGCATAAAAAGCATCGACATCAGCCTTTGTAATATTATGCTCTAATTCCTCAATTCTTTTATTATTAATTCTTGGATGCTGTCCGTTTCCATCTGCATCTGAAAAAACTCCTTGAAGTCCCCGGTGTTCAATAAATCTTTCACGTTTCTTCAGCCAAAGAATAGCTGCAAGATCAATTGGAAAAACTCCAGCCAGCGCGCCCCATTCAGTTGTCATATTTGCAATTGCCAGTCTTTCATCGATAGTTAAATATCTGACACCATCTCCGACAAATTCAATTGCATGGTTCAACACCTCATCCTGATTGAAATATCCGCAAAGTGCGATGATAACATCTTTGCCGGTTACACCTTGTCTTAAACTGCCTTTTAATTCTACTCTTGCAATTGGTGGAACCTGCCACCAGGTTCTTCCGGTAGCCCAGATTGCGGCAGCATCAGTACGTACAATTGGAGTTCCGAGACAGCCAAGTCCGCCATACATATTTGAATGTGAATCTGAGGCAACAACCATTGTTCCGGGCCAGGCATATCCTTCTTCACACATAATCTGATGTCCGATTCCTCTGCCAGCGGGATAGAAATCTGCTCCCATTGACTTAGCAAACTCTTCAATCTTTCTATACTTCTCAAGATTTTTTTCAGAAGTATCCTGAACATTATGATCAAGTGTATTTACGACCTGCCGGGGATTAAAAAGTTTTTTTGCACCAATTGATTTAAATTTTGGAATTACCGCACCGGTGTTATCGTGCGTCATTACATAAGCAGGTTTAATTGATAAATAGTCGCCTGCTCTAACCTCGTGTTTTGGATCTAATCCAACAGCGTATTTTTGTGCTATTTTTTCTATTAGTGTCTGTGACATATTTTTCTCCTAATGATTGTCATTGCGAGTCACGATCTGAGTTGCCATTAAGGAACCAATCGTGACGAAGCAATCTGTAAAATTGTTTTCTACATTTATTTTTTTTGAAATACTATATTGAAGATTGTTTCACAAAAAGACTCTTTACCAATGACAGTAATATTATCATTTATAAACTTCTTCAAAATTATATAAGTCTTTCCAATCAGGATTTTATTTATTAATAAGTTCTATCTTCTTTTTTCTAGAACCAGCTTTTATTTGCTTTTCTCTTTTGATAGCAGCTCTGGGATTATCAAATGATTCAAAGTAAACAAGCTTATCTACATTATATTTTTTTGTAAAACCTTCGATTAACTTAGCTTTATGCTCCCACACTCTTCTCATCAAACTATTAGTCATTCCAGTATAAAGTACAGAATTATTTTTATTAGATAATATGTAAATGTAATAATTCTTCATTTATCATAGAGATTGCTTCACTCGAAGACTCGTTCGCAATGACTTCCACTGTGTCAAGCTTTAAACGGATCGAACGAAACAAAATCTGCATGATGAACTATTATTGCTTCAACATTGCGTTTTGCTAAATCACCTTCTTTTGCATGATAAGCAATTATATGCTGAACTTCATACGGCAAACCAAATCTATCAGCAATTGAAACTCCGCTGAACGGATGACGAAGTAAATGTCCTGCTTTGCTTGTTACAAGTTTTCCATCGACTTTATCATATTCAATAAGCTTTCCGATATCTATTAAGATCGCACCGGCGATTAGCAAATCCATATCTATTTTTATTTCATTACCGAAATTCTCTTTCATTCTTTTTGCTATATCTACTGAAAGCTGAACAGCAGTACGTTTGTGATTCATAAATGTGATCTTGCAGTCTTTAATTAAAAGTGAAAATGGAATGACTTCAAGATCTTCAGGGGTAAGAACTGAGTTTTCAATTGCATAGACCCAGCAGTTTAAAACTTTTTCTCTTAGCTCTTTATTTTCAATCCAGTTTATTTCCGGCCAAATTTTTAATACTTTTTCTTTCATTTTTTTCTCCGTTAGATGCTAGAAGTAAGACAAAAAAAGTCAATCACTTCTTTTATTATTTTTTATACTCTTAATGAATTTTGATAACATTGCAAACGAATGATTAATCTTTTCTATGAGTCGATTAAAACCCGTAATGCTTAAATGATTTAACTTAACTGCAACTTCAATCTGAGTATCTAATTCAACTAATGAAACTCGAGCAATATCAAGAAATCGGACTGTTTCTGATTTTGTTGATCTTGCCGCTCCTTCGGAAATATTTGAAGGGATCGAAATTGCAGCTCGCCAAGGATGAGAAGTAAGACCAAATTGTTCTTGAATTGGGAACTTTGAAGTCAACTTGTAAACTTCGGAAACAAGTTCAATTTTCCTTTTCCAAACGTCAAAATTTTTATAGCTAAGTTCTGACATTTAACTTATAGCCGTCTTTCGTCTTACTTCTTTCGTCTCACAATTTAGCAATTATCTCGTCAGTCATTTGCTGAGTTGTGCAGGCACCTTTACTAAATACATCAGGACCACCGCGAAGTTTCATCATATCGTAAGTTTTAACTTTTCCTTCTTCAACAACTTTTGCAATTGCTTTTTTTATTTTTTCTGACTTTGCAGTTTCACCAATATGATCAAGCATCATACAGGCACTCATTATCATTGCAATCGGATTTACAATTGATGGATTTAATTCCTGATACTTTGGTGCGCTTCCGTGAGTTGGTTCAAAAACTGCTACCTCTTCACCGATATTTGCACTGCAGGCAAATCCAAGTCCGCCAATTAATCCTGCAAAACCATCCGAAATAATATCACCGAACATATTTTCAGCAACCACAACTCCGTAATCTTCAGGATTTTTTGTAAGCCACATCATCTGTGCATCAATATTTGTATCCCACAGAGCAATTCCGGGATATTCTTTTGCTAATTCTTTTCCAATCTTTAACATCATTCCTGAAGTTTCGCGAAGAACATTTGGCTTTTCGCAAACAGTTACATTTTTATAACCGAATTTCTTTGCATACTCAAAAGCAGCGCGGATAATTCTTGTTGCAGCATGTTTGGTAACTATTCTCGTTGATATTGCAAGCTCTTCATTCGGAACATCTTTAAATGCTTTCCATTTGGGATGAGATTCAAAAGCACTGCGAACATTTGCTGGTGGATTAGTCCATTCAATTCCTGCATACAGTCCTTCTGTATTTTGTCTGAAGATTACAGTATTAACTGATGGTTGTTCAAATCCACCTTTACCATCCTGACGGATAAAGTTAAGCGGATTTCCTTTGAACGCGATACAAGGACGAATACAAATATCAAGATTAAATATTTGTCTCATAGAAACTATTGGTGAAAAATAAACATATCCTTTTCCTTTCAATGAAGGGTCTAGTTCTTTATCGGCTGCATCTTTTGGTTTGGAAGTGATAGCACCAAAAAGACCGAGTTTATGCTGTTTTAATAAATCAATAGTGCGTTGTGGAAGTGCATTTCCTTCACTGCACCAGAAATCCCAGCCAATATCTCCATGGACATAATCGGCTTCAAAACCGGCTGCATTTAAAACTCTTATTGCTTCGGGTAATACTGTTTTACCAATGCCGTCTCCGGGCATTGAAACGATGGTTCTCTTCATAAAAAAAATTCCTGTATAATTAGAAAAAATTGACATCTCAAACTTAGCCATTTGGAGATGATCAAAGCAAGGATTAACGCCTGCGTTAGCTTTTGAAAGGTTAAGAAAATTTAGTTTTAATTGACAAAAATATTAAATTAGTAAGGAATTTGACGATAATATGATATAATCTGCCAAAATTAGAAAAATGCCTGAAAATCTATCTGAAAAATCTTTAGAGCAAGTTAATCTTGAATCATTATTGGATTCTTCAATTGATGTTATAATACGAATTTCTAATAGTGCAACAATCTGTTATCTGAATGCCTCTTCTATTTATTTAATCGGGTATTTGAATTCGGATTTATATGGCAAATCACTGATTGCTTTTGTCAGTGAGGACCAAGTGGAAGAGTTTAAATTTAAACTTTCAGAAGTTTTCCAATCTGATAAAACTCATAGTTTCAGATCTGAATTAATTAACAATAAGAATGAAAAAGTTGCAGTAGAGTTTTCTCTCAAACGAATAGAGATTGAGGGAAACCAATATGCACAGGGAACAATAAGAGATATAAGAACTCCTAATGATACAAAGCAGAAATTATTCAGTTCTGAAAACATTTTTAATTCTATCTGGAGTAATACAAAGGATGGAATGAGATTAACAGATCAGGATGGAATGGTTGTACTTTGTAATACTGCTTTTGCTAATCTATTTGGTAAACCAGTCGAAGATATTATCAATCACCCGTTCAGCGATCTTTACAGTACAGATAGAAGTGAACAGATTATTAAAAACTACAAACGAAATTTTATTCAAGGTACAGTTAGAGACTATCTGGAAGCATCTGCAACATTATGGAATGGAAGTCAGTTGTATTTTGAAGTCTCAAATTCAATAATTGATGATATTGCCGGAAAGAGATTTTTATTAAGTATTTTCAGAGATATCGGTGAAAGAAAAGTTAATGAAAATCTGATTGATAAAAAGGGAAGGCTGCTTCAGGGAATTGCCAAAGCCTCAAACGCACTGATAACTGATTCTGAATATATAGATGGATTTAATATTGCTCTGGAAATCCTTGGTGAAGCTGCCGGTGCCGACAGGGTTTATATCTATAAACATTTCGAAGATGACGAAACCGGCGAATTATATTTCAGTCCTCAGTACGAGTGGACAGCACCCGGGATTAAATCCCAATACAAAGATTCTATATTAGGCAAACTATCTTATTCCAGATTTGCTCCATTAAAGTTTTATGAATCGTTTATTAATGGTGAATCATTAAAATTTATAATTAAAGAACTGCCAAAGGAATTTCGTGAAGTTTTTATTGATAGGAATATCCGCTCAATTATATTAGTTCCAATTATGATTGACGGCGCTTACTGGGGTTTTATCGGATTTGATGAATGCCACTCTGATAGATTATGGAGCAGTGATGAAGAATCAATGTTAAGTGCACTTGCTGCTACATTTGGTGAAATATTAAAGAAGAATAAGTTTCGTGATGAACTGTTAAGAAAAAACGCAGAGCTGGATAAGGCAGTAATTGAAGCACAAAACGCAGCAAAAGCCAGAAGTGAATTTTTAGCTTTGATGAGCCACGAAATCAGAACTCCAATGAACGGAGTTATCGGAATGACTGGATTATTGCTTGAAACAATGCTGAATGAATCTCAGAAAGATTATGTTAGCACTATAAGATTAAGTGGTGAGCAGCTTCTGGTTATCATAAACGATATACTTGATTTTTCAAAAATTGAATCTGAAAAGCTTGAGCTTGAAACACAGCCCTTTGATCTTAGAGAATGTATTGAAGATTCTATGGATCTTGTTTCTACAAAAGTAGCAGAGCAGGAAATTGAACTATTTTATAACATAGATGAAAATACTCCTTATGCAATTAACGGTGATGTTACAAGATTAAGACAAATTCTAACCAACCTTTTGAGCAACGCTGTTAAGTTTACAAAGAAAGGTGAAGTTGAGATAATAGTAACATCTGAACAAATTGATTATAAGGAATATTTATTAAAATTTAATGTAAGAGATACTGGTGTTGGAATTCCTGCTGATAAACTTGATAAACTGTTTCAGCCTTTTAGTCAGGTTGATTCATCTATTACCAGAAGTTTCGGAGGTACCGGTTTAGGACTTGTGATCAGCAAAAAACTTGTTGAATTAATGGGCGGTGAAATTGGTGTTATCAGTGAAGTGGATAAGGGAAGCAATTTCTTCTTTACTATAAAAACTGAATCTGTTACTTCGGATAAAAAAGTTTACTCTTTTGAATCCTCACCCAAACTGATTGGCAAAACTGTTTTGGTTCTCGATCAGAATTTTTCAAATGGAATGATGCTTAGAGATTTAATGATTAGATGGAAAATGAATTCGGAATTAATTAACAGTCTAACCGATTTAATTCCGAAGCTTGAATCAAATAACAACGCTGAATTATTCATAATTAATTCACAGGGATTTGAAAATAAAATTCAAATCATTATTGAAAAAATTAAAAATACATTTAAGTCCAAAGAAATTGGATTCATCATTTTAAAAACTTATGGTAAAGAAATTGGTGTCCTGGAAAATGACCGCACACCTTACATTAAAATCATTTCCAAACCAATAAGACGAAAACAATTATATCAATCAATCTTAGGCTTTTTTGAATCGGAAATTAAAGACGAACAATTAAAACCTGTAAAAAAAGAGTTCACTCAGTACATCCCTGCAAATAAACTTAAAATACTTCTTGTTGAAGATAATAATGTTAATCAGATGGTCGCCACAAGAATGCTGCAAAGAATCGGTTATATTGCAGATATTGCTTCTAACGGAAGGGAAGCAATTGAAGCATTGGAAAGTATCGGTTACGATTTAATATTTATGGATATTTCAATGCCGGAGATGGATGGGCTTACGGCTTGCTCACTTATTCGTTCAAACAAAGAATTAAAAAGACAGCCGGTGATTATCGCAATGACCGCAAATGCTATGCATGGTGATCGAGAAAATTATTTGAAAGTCGGAATGAATGATTATATCAGCAAACCGGTAAATATTGATGATCTGAAAATGATTATTGAAAAATGGACTGAATCAATAGTTCAGGAAAAACAAACAGATATATCTATCGATCATAGATCAGAGATTGAGCTTAAATTTATTGAGGAGAAAAAAATATTATTCTTGCAGGACTTAAAGTCGCAAGCTGATCTTGAATTCTTTAAAGAAATGCTTGATATATATATAAATGAAATCCCGAAAAATATTGAGCTGATTAGAAATGCAATTTTTCAGAATAATGCTGAACATTTGCGTTTTTATGTTCATAAATTAAAAGGCTCATCTTTAACACTTGGAATAGAAAGTGTCCTGGAATATTTCAAGTTACTCGAGAATATGGCATTGGATAATAATATCACTGAAGAATCAATCGTTCTGTTTAAAAAAGTCTCAGCTCAGTTCGAAAAGATCATAGAGGATATTGTTTTGTTAAAGAACAAATATGCAAATGTCAGCTTCCCTGATATTAACTAAATGAATCACGCTAATAAAAAACGGGCACCGTTAAACCGAACTTTAAATATTACCGCTAGGGAAGTTGCTCATTTCCGAAAGTCGCTTTTAAAATTAAATAATAAAACAACTGTTGAAGAAATAACCAATAGAATAATCAATCAGGATATATTTAAAACAGCCGATTATTTGCCGGCTAAATTTGTTGATCTATTGTTTATTGATCCTCCGTATAATCTGAATAAAAATTTTTCAACTCTTAAATTCAGAGAGATGAAAAATAATGAATATGAAAAGTGGATAGATTCCTGGCTCAGAGAAATTGTTAAAATCTTAAAACCTTCAGCGTCAGTTTATTTTTGTTGTGATTGGAAAACTTCAATTCCTGCTTACAATATTTTAAGAAAATATTTTATTATCAGAAACAGGATTACCTGGGAACGTGAAAAGGGAAGAGGTGCCAGAGATAATTGGAAAAATTCTTATGAAGATATCTGGTACTGCACTGTTTCGGATAAATTTACTTTTAATACTGATGCAGTAAAATTAAAAAGATTAGTCCGCGCTCCATATAAATCTGATGATGGAAATCCCAAAGACTGGAAGAATGAAAATGGAAAGAATTTCAGAATTACTCATCCTTCAAATTTGTGGAATGATATAACAATTCCATTCTGGTCTATGCCTGAGAATACAGATCATCCGACACAAAAACCGGAAAAACTACTTGCAAAAATTATTCTTGCAAGTTCAAACAAAAATGATTTTATTTTTGATCCGTTCCTTGGTTCAGGTACTACTGCAGCAGCCGCAAAAAAACTCAATCGCAAATTCAGCGGAATCGAAATTGATGAAGTATATGCAGCCTTAACACTTAAACGATTAGAAATAGCTGAAAAGGACAAATCTATTCAGGGTTACAGTGATGGAGTGTTTTGGGAAAGAAATACATTGATTGAACAAAAGAAAGAACAATCAGATTAAAATTGTGCTGTAATAGTTAATTAAAGCTTTTGATATTATAATAAAAACTCTTCAAAAGTTTTGTTTCTTGTATTGTTGAATTATTTTCTACATTTTTGCAACCCGATACAACAATTTTAAGGCACCGGTTAACAGGTTAATACCCAACCCCGTCAGGTCCGGAAGGAAGCAGCGGTCAGTATATAATTTGTGTAACTGTGTGCCTCTTTTTTTTTTGACTCTGTTTTTGTGAAAATTTTAAAAACAGTATGCAGCTTATATTATTGATGAATGGGAGGAATTAAAAACAACAATCTTCCTCTGTTGTATTTAATTGCATTGTCAAACTCAATTCCTGCAAGTGCTGCCGGAGGAAAAGCAATGCTCAGGCTGCCCGAATTACAAAAATTATTGATATGGATTGACAAGTCAGGCTGATGACCAACTACAGCAACATTTTCATATTCCAATGTATTTAATAATTCTATCAGGTCTGAAGAACGGCTGCCGGTTCCAAGATTATTATCTTTAATGATAACCGGAGCAGGTTTAAACTCAGATAATATTATCTCGGATGTCTGGACTGCTCTAATTAAAGGTGAAGTTAATATAACATCAATTTTTTTTATGAAGTTTTTCCAGTTTTTAACAGAATTTAAAATTACAGTTTTACCTTCTGTGGTTAATTCACGATCAAAGTCTTTCTTATCCATTGCAATATTTTCTGCAATACTATGTCGTATTAAGTAAAGATTCATTTTTTCAGATCATAATTTATAGAAATAACCGTAATCATCTGATGAAAATCCATAAGTGTTTTCGCTAATTGTTTGCCGGCTTTAGAATTCATTAACTTATCCATATCATCTTTTGAATTGAATTCTGCTTCACAATAAAAAGAATACTTCTGGTCAAGAAGCAGATTACTTTCAACTTCAGCAAGTTCGATTTTCTTACCGGAAATTTCTATGAGCAATGGAATAATTACATCATTAAAATGCGAAAGTGCTTTGTCTTCTTCAGTTTTATGAAGAAAAAATAGTTGTTTGTACATTGATTATAAATTTCAGATGTTAATACTTTTTAGTTGTATCGGTAATTAAATTTTTATTTGAAAAAGTTTTTATAGCTCTTATTTCTCTGATAATTAGTGAATCAAATAAGTTTTTATTGCTTAAGTATCTCTGAAGTCCCGCATTATAATTAAAAACATCTTTAAGGCTGCGTTCATCTTTTGGTTTTGTAAAAAATATATTTGTAACGATTGCGGTATCAGATATACCGGTAATAATCTGTTCGGCTTCTTTTTCATCAGTGTTTATGTTAGTGAATTGCCTGAAAGTAAGTTCAGAGTTATGCTGTTCTAAAGAATAATATGAAATCCTTCTAAGTTTTACACTTGCCTTTGAAATAAAATCCTCAGTAATTACAGCAAAAATTCTGGAACCAGATTTTTTAAAATCCAAATTAAGATAACCGTTAAGAGATTCATCTTTTAATAAAACATTTAGCTCGTCATCAACAATTGCAAAAAGATTATGGATAGGATTTTGATTTTCCATAAGTAAAGCAAAATATCTGATATTGTTTATCAAAATACTATCGACAAGAATTTTATTGTAACTGTTTAACGGAACGTTAAAATTGTGCAAGCCCTGAAAAATTTTTTTACTTGCTTCATTTCCGTTTATTGCTTCTGTAACCTGTTCAAGAAAAGAAGTTCCGTTAAAAACAAATGGCTCTTCTTTAATTTCTTTTTTGCAGGCAGTAAAAACAAGAATAAATAACAATAAGATTGAAGAAGAAATTTTAATAGTCATAATTTGCAAATAATGTTATGCTAAGATAATTAATAATCTAATGTATGGCTATAATATTTGTTTTAAAGTATTCTTTGAGCAATTGGGTTTTCTTTTTGCCTATAACACTTTCCAGTTCTTCTATACTGCTGTTTCTTATGGCATCAAGACTTCCGAATTTTTCAAGAAGCTGTTTAGCAGTTTCGTTACCTATTCCTTTTATATCGGTTAGTTCGGTTTTGATTATTCTCTTGCTTCTTCGCTCACGATGGAATGTAATTGCAAAACGGTGAGCTTCGTCTCGGATTTGCTGCAGCAGCTTTAATCCTGATGAAGTTTTTGGAATCAATTCAGGATCTGATTTGCCCGGTAAATAAACCTCTTCAAGTCTTTTAGCCAGACCAATTATACTGTAATTCTTAATTCCAAGATTATCCAAAACCTCAACCGCACTTGATAGTTGTCCTTTACCTCCATCAACCATAATCAAATCAGGCAGCGGCTGATTTTCTTTAAGCAGTCTTGAATATCTTCTTTCAATAACTTCGCGCATACTTGAAAAGTCATCGGGACCTGCAACTGTTTTGATAATGAATTTTCTATACTGACTTTTCTTTGGTTTACCATCTTCAAAAACAACCATACTTGCAACTGTATCCGTACCCTGCAGATTAGAAATATCAAAACATTCAATTTTTTTTGGCAGGATCTTTAATCTTAAATCTCTTTGTAAAGCAGAAACGGAATAAGAAACATT
Organism: Ignavibacteriota bacterium; assembly: GCA_013285425.1. GTDB lineage: Bacteria > Bacteroidota > Ignavibacteria > Ignavibacteriales > Ignavibacteriaceae > IGN3. The sequence continues at coordinate 1,863,886 of CP053447.1, read as the reverse complement.
ACCAAGATTTTTCATCTTTTGAAGCTGAATTTCTTTTAACTGAAGTATTGCATTTTCTTTACACATCTTAATTAACGATTTAAGATCACCGCGTTGCGGCACAGTAATTTTTACTTTTTTATCCGATTTTGATTTTAACCATTCAATAAGTATTTCTTCATCAGTTGGTTTTACTTCAAGCACTATTTCTTTTGGAATTTCTGCTGACTCACCGTAATAATATTTAATTGCAGAAGAATAAATCTCTTCAATCTCTTCACCTGCCTCAATTAAAAGTTTAAGTTGTTTTTTACCAATTAGTTTTCCATCACGAATGTTAAAAACTGCACAGGACGAATCCTTCCCTTCAAAAGCTATTGCAAATACATCCCTGTCTTCATAATCATCGCTGACAACTTTTTGCTTTGCAGAAAGGCTTTCAAGCTGATTTATCTTATCCCTTACTTCTGCAGCTTTTTCAAATTCAAGTTTAGTAACATTTTCCTCCATTTTCAGTTTTAATTCTTTTATTAACTCATTTGTTTTACCTTTTAAAAGTTTAACAACTTCATTAACCATATCGTTATAATCTTTTGCTGAAATTAAACCTTCACAAGGACCATCGCATTTATTAATATGGTAATCTAAACAGACTTTGAATTTTTTTGTAGCAATGTTTTCTTCGGTAAGATCCAGTTTGCAGCTTCTTACTTTAAATATCTGGTTTATTATTTTCAGCGAAGTTCGCATACTCTTTACATCTGTATAAGGTCCAAAATATTTTGAGCCGTCATTTACAACATTTCTTGTAGCGTAAATTCTCGGGAATAGTTCGTTGGTAATTTTTATAAATGGAAATGACTTATCATCTTTAAGATTAACATTGTATCTGGGTTTAAATTGTTTGATCAGGTTATTTTCAAGTATCAATGCTTCAAGTTCAGAATCGGTAACAACTAATTGAAGATCATCAATCTTACTGACAAGTGAATGGTTTTTGCAGAGCCGGGATTTTCCTGAAAGTAACTGCGAACTCTGTTCTTCAGATTTTTTGCTTTGCCAACATAAATAACTTTGCCATTCTTATTTAAGAATTGATAAACGCCGGGAGAGGATGGCAGATTTTTTAAGTTGGTTTGTAATTTCTGATTCACAATGAATAAAGTAATTATTAAAAATGTTTATCACGGATAATTCCGGACAAAATTAAAACAAATTGATTTTAATAAAAATGACTTTGTGAGAGCATGTGATTAAATACAGATTTATCAATACAAAGATGAAAGTTAAAAGGCATATTCTGATTCATATTTCTCAGTCAGAAAAGTAACAATGAAAAAATAATATGAATTAGTTTTTTAATAATTATTTTCCGTCAGATACAACCAGATTTTTAGCAATTACAACAATACCGGTTTCAGTAACTGTAAATCTCTTTTTATCTTTTTCAGGATCAAAACCAATCTCGCATCCTTCCGGTATAACAACATTCTTATCAATTATTGCTCTTCTGATTCTTGCATGTCTTCCGATTACAACATTATTCATAATTATCGAATCAGTTATGTAAGAGTAACTGTTAACCTTAACATTAGGACCAAGCAGCGATCTTTCAACCAAACCACCTGAAACAATAGTTCCATCACAAACAAGTGAATTTAATGTTCTTCCGACACGCTCACCTTCGTGAGATACAGTTTTAGCCGGCGGAAACTGAACCTGATAAGTTCTTAAAGGCCAATCAGGATCATAAAGATTAAATTCTGGTATTACGCTGATCAAATCCATGTTTGCAGCGTAGTAACTGTCAAGTGTTCCAATGTCTTTCCAATAGGGCTGACTTTTTTTATTTTCATCTAAAAACTTATATGCAACTACTTTTAGTCCTGCCTGTATCATATATGGAATTACTTGTTGACCAAAATCATGGTTTTTCATCTTCTTTGATTCCATTTCAAGTAAAACTTCTCTAAGAATATTTGCATTGAAAACATAGATTCCCATGTTTACAAAGGAATAATCAGGTTTATCGGGAATGACAGGAGGATTAGCCGGTTTTTCGATAAAGGAAGTTACATTATAATTTTCATCAACTCCGACAATACCAAATCGGCTTGCTTCATATTTAGGAATTTCTAAAGAAGCAATCGACATATCAGCACCCTTCTCGATATGATTATCCAAAAATTTCAGATAGTCCATTTTGTAAATATGATCACCGCCGAGAATTAAAACCCATTTTGCTTTTTTATCTGAAAATAAATTTAAGTTTTGATGAATTGCATTTGCTGTTCCAAGATACCATTCGTTGTTAAGCTTGCGCTGCGGTGGAACAGAATAAATAAACTCTCCAAGCTCAGGATTAAAAATACTCCAGGCTTCATAAAGGTGCATATTAAGAGAGTCAGATTTATATTGAGTTAATACATAAACTCTTCTAAAGCCTGAGTTTAAACAGTTAGATAATGCAAAATCGATTATTCGGTATTTGCCGCCAAATGGAACGGCTGGTTTACTTCTTACAGCAGTTAAAGGATGTAATCTCTCACCTTGTCCGCCGGCAAGAATAACTGTAATTGTATCTCTTAAAATTGATGAACCTTGAGATGGCATATTAAATCCTTAAATCTTTAATGAAATATATTGAAATATCGATTGTTTGACAATTGGACTAATGGTTAAATTAACATAAGTAATTTTAATAATTTGAGTTGATCCTTTAATGACTTTTTACAGAAAATTTTCCTTTTTTATTATTGTTACTGTAATTTTTACTGTAGCTGTTTATCCTCAATCTTTTCAAAAAAATAAGGAATATAACGATAAAAAGTATTTTGTAAGCCAGCAGCAAAAAGTCCTCGACATACTGCATTATGATCTTTCAATTGATCTGAATGTTGATAAAAAAGTAGTAAATGGAATTGCAATCTTAACCGCAGTTAAAGATCAATCCAATTATTTCAATTCTGATTCAGAGATTGAACTTAACTTTTATGATAATATGAAGATCTATTCTGTTAAGATTAATAGCAAACCTGCAGAATATAGCCGAAGGAAAAACAGAATATTTATTAAAGAAACAGAAGTCTCTCTGGATACTTTGAAAATTGAGATAGAGTATTCCGGAACACCGCAAAGAGGTGGATTTGATGGATTTGTTTTTGGTTGGGTAAAAGGTAATTCACTTGTTTATAATATAAGTGAACCGGATTTAGCTTCTACTTTTTTTTTCCGTGTGATGAAGATCCGTCTGATAAGGCTTTGCTTGATATAAAAATTACAAATGACTCACAGTTTGTTTCGGTTTCAAACGGAAATTTGATTGAAACTAAAAATAGCGGGAATAAAAAAACTTATCATTACAAAACTGTCTATCCAATATCTCCGTATCTGATTGCTGTTTATTCAGCTCCATATAAAAATTTCACTGACAGCTATGTCAGTCTTGATGAAAAAGATACTATGCAGATATATTATTATGTTTTACCTGAACATTTTGATAATGCTAAAATTGATTTTGCAGGACATTTAGATTACATGAAAACCTTATCAGAACTTTTCGGAGAGTATCCATTTATTAAAGAAAAGTATGGTATTGCAGAATTTTTATGGAATTACGGCGCAATGGAAAATCAAACAATTACAGGGTTTGGTTATAACTTCGTTAGTGGTAATAATTTTTTTGAAGACACTTATGTGCATGAACTTGCTCATCACTGGTGGGGCAATTCTGTCGGACCAAAAACATGGAATGATATCTGGTTAAGCGAAGGTTTTGCAGCCTATTCTGAAGCGTTGTATGCTGAAGCAAAGAACGGTAAAGAAGCATTGAAATCCAAAATGCTTAGTAAGTTTAACAGTAATTTTAATGGTACGTTGTATGCTCCAAAAGATCTGTTCAGCGAAACAATTTATGATAAAGGAGCATGGGTTTTGCATATGCTGCGTAATGAAATTGGTGATACAGATTTTTTTGAAGCATTGAAGAGCTATCATAACATTTATAAATATTCCAATGCTTCAATAGATGATTTTAAAACAATTTGTGAAAATATTTCGCGTAAAGACCTTACTAAATTTTTTGATCAGTGGATTTACAACGGTAAAGAGAATATTTATTTTATTTACAGTTTTGAAGCAGAAAGCAATGAAGGTATGGAAGAGGTAACTTTATACATAGATCAAAAGACAAGAAATTATCCGGAATTTCATTTTAATCTTGATGTAGAAATATTTTATAAAGATGGCACATCTGAAACTAAAAGTTTTTTCATAGATAAAATAAAGAACAAATTTAATTTTACAACCGGCAGGAAAGTTGAAGCAATTTTACCTGATCCTGAGTCTAAACTTCTGGCAGAGTTTGATAGTGAATATTAAACAAGAACAAAAGATGAGTTTTATTTATTTCTCGTATTCTGTAAATTTCCTGTAAACAAAAACGATTCTGTGTGAATAAAACTTATCTGTTCATCTCCGATATACATCTTGGTCTCCAATCAAAAGAGACCGAGACTAAAAAAGAAAGACTACTTGTTAAGTTTCTTGAGTTTGCTGAAGATAATTGTAATGAATTGTTTATTGTTGGTGATCTTTTTGATTACTGGTTTGAATATAAAAGAGTATATCAGAAAGGTTACTTCAGAACTTTAACCGCATTACAGAATCTAACCGAAAGTGGAATTAAAGTACATTACTTTATCGGTAATCATGACTTTTTCCATAAAGATTTTTTTGAAAATGAAATCGGTGTTCAGTTATATCCTGAAGCAAAAGAATTTGTTTTGAATGATAAAAAATTTTTTATTGGTCACGGCGACGGACTTGTTAAAAATGATCTTGGTTATAATATCCTGAAAAAAATACTGCGCAATCGGTTTATTCAATGGATGTATGGACTGATTCATCCGGATCTTGGAATTGCAATTGCCAGCAGAACAAGTAAATCAAGCAGAGATTATACTGCAAAAAAAGATTACGGTGAAGAAGATGGCTTGTTTGAAGCTGCAAAAAATTTTATAGATCAGGGTAATGATTATGTTCTGTTTGGACATCTGCATAAAAGATGTTTTTATAATTACAAACAGGGAACTTATATTAACCTTGGCTCCTGGATAGACAATCCTTGCTATGGAAAGTTTACAGATAAATTTGAAATAACAGACTGGAAATAAAGAGTTTTGTATGACTAAATCTTTTAAGAAAAAAAATAAAAACAATAAAAAGAAATGGATTATCTGGGGAAGTGTTACTTTCATTTTCTTGTTGTTTGCAGTTTACACAATTAGCGGTCTTCCGTCTCTGGCAGAGCTGGAGAACCCCAAACCGGTACTTGCAAGCAGAGTTTTCTCTTCCGACGGTGAATTGATTGGTCAGTTTTTTATAGAAAACAGAATTGAAACTCAGATTGATAGTTTACCGCCTTATGTCTTGAAAGCTTTAATTGCAACCGAAGACAGAAATTTCTATGATCATTGGGGTGTTGATCTTACAAGATTTGTTAAAGCGATGATAAAAAATGTTTTTTCGCTTTCTTTGCGCGAAGGTGCAAGTACAATTACACAGCAACTTGCAAAAAATCTTTACTCGCTTAAAGAAGGAAGAGAAAATTTTCTTGATAAAGGTGTAAGAAAAATCAGAGAATGGATTTCTGCAGTTCAGATTGAAAAAACATTTACTAAAAAAGAAATTGCAGAGCTTTATCTTAACGTTTCTTACTTCGGTAGAAGTGCTTACGGAATTGAATCAGCTTCTAAAGTATATTTTAATAAAAGAGCAAAAGATTTAACCCTGCCTGAAGCCGCATTGTTTGTAGCATTACTAAAGTCTTCGGTTATTTATGATCCTGTCACCCGTTACGAAAGTGCATTGCAGAGAAGAAATGTTGTAATGTATAATATGGTCGAAACTGATATGCTTAGCAAAGATGAGTATGATAGACTTAAACAGCAGCCTATTCAGCTTGCATCAGAAAGATTAAGCCATGTAAAATCTGATGCGCCGCATTTCCTTGAATATATCCGTCAGCAAATGACAGCTTTAGCAGATAAATATGGTTATGACCTGTATCGTGACGGTTTAAATATTTATACTTCGCTTGATATGAGAATGCAGCGAATCGCTAACCGCTCGGCAAAAAAGCATATTGCTGATTATCAGGTATTGTTTGATAAAAACTGGAGTTGGGATCGTAATAAAAGTCTGCTTACTGATATTCTTGATAAATCAATTAAGAACGATATCAGATATAAAACTGCCGAATCAAAAAATGATAAAGCTCAAGTTTATAATAAGCTGAAATATGATCCTGATTTTATTGACTCTGTTAAAAAAGTTGCTGCAAAAGTAGAAGTTGGATTTGTTGTTATTGAACCGAAAACAGGAATGATTAGAGCACTTGTTGGAGGTGAAAATCAGGATTTCGGAAGAGGATTAAACCATGTAACCGGAATAAGAAGACAACCTGGTTCATCATTTAAGCCTTTTGTTTATGCAACTGCTATCGAAAATGGATATACTCCGGCAACAACTGTCCTCAATCAGAAATTTGATTATAACGGCTGGTCGCCATCTAATGCAGGTAATGAATACAGCAGTTATGAAACTTTGAGATGGGGACTTGCAAATTCTATAAATGTGATTGCCGGAAGATTAACAATTTCAGATATGGCTCCGCCGTATCAGGTAGTTAAGTTTGCTCAAAGAATGGGAATCAAATCTAAAATGGATGCTTATCCCTCAATTGCACTTGGAACAGTGGAAGTAACGCCTTTAGAAATGGTTTCTGCAATGGGCACTTTTGTTAATCAGGGTGTGCATGTTGATCCGATTTCAATACTAAAAATTGAAGACCGAAACGGTGTATTGATAGACGAGTTTGTACCTGAATCTGTGCAGGCAATTTCTCCTCAAACTTCTTCAATAATTGTTGATATGATGGCAGATGTTATTAACTATGGAACCGGAGCAGGAGTCAGAAGATACTTTCAATATCCTGCAGCAGGAAAGACCGGAACAACACAAAAATTTTCTGATGCATGGTTTGTTGGTGTTACACCGGACCTTGTTGCCGGAGCTTGGGTTGGTTTTGATGATCATCGAGTTAAGTTTACTAACTGGTATGGACAAGGAGGCAGAGCTGCGTTACCAATTTGGGCAATGTTTATGGAAGGTGCATATAAAGAACTTAAACTTCCTCTTAAGTACTTTACACTTGCTGATGGAGTTGAGATGGCAACATTCTGTAAGGAAACAATGGACCTTGGGGATGCAAAACTTGCTACCGATGCCTGTCCGAAGACTTATACTGATCTTATTGATATTAGTAAAGCACCCGGATATTGCGAAATTCACAGCGGAAGCGGCGGTAGAATAATTCATGAAAACCGTGAAGGTGATAGTCAATGGTAAAATATTTTTTTTACTCATAAAAATAAGAGTGAGATTATTATGAAATATTTATTGGCTCTTCTGATAACAGTTTCAGTTTACTCTCAGCAAAAGTTAGTTTATTTAGCTGATATTGACGGAGAGATTGATCTTGGATTAGCTCCTTATATAACCCGTGTAGTTCGTGAAGCTGAAAAGAATAATGCTTCAGCAATAATTTTTAAGATTAATACATTTGGCGGCAGGGTAGATGCAGCTACTCAAATTAAAGATGCAATCCTTTCCAGCAAAATATTAACAATTGGTTTTATAAATAACCGTGCAATATCTGCCGGTGCTTTAATAGCACTTTCTTGTAATAAAATTGTTATGGTTCCTGGCAGTTCAATCGGTGCAGCAACTGTTGTTGATCAGTCGGGAGAAAAGGTAGGAGAAAAATATCAATCCTATATGAGGTCTGAAATGCGCTCGACTGCCGAAAGGAATGGAAGAAGAACCGATATTGCAGAAGGAATGGTTGATGAAAGAGTTGTAATCGAGGGGTTAACCGATTCAACTCATCTAATTACTCTTACATCAGAAGAAGCTTATAAATATAAAATTGCAGATTCACTTATAACGGATTATAGAAACGTTCTTACTGCATTCAATTTGAAAAATGCTGAAATAGTACATGTTTCATCTAATTGGGCAGAAGAGGTTGTAAGATTTCTTAATAATCCGATTATCTCTTCAATATTAATTATGATCGGATTTTTTGGTTTGATGGCTGAAATTAAAACACCGGGCTGGGGATTGCCGGGGACAGCAGGATTAATTGCACTAATTTTGTTTTTCGGCTCTTCATACATTCTGCAATTGGCTTCTATGCTTGAGATATTGCTTTTTGTTTTAGGATTAGTTCTGCTGCTTGCAGAAATTTTCATTATCCCAGGTTTTGGGGTAACAGGAGTATCAGGTATTGCATTGATATTGGTTTCAATCTTTTTGGCATTGTTAGGCAGCGATCCTTTTCTGGATATGAAAACAGTTTCAATGGCAATAATACAACTTTCAGTTTCACTGGTTGCAGCTTTAACAGGAATATTTTTATTGGCAAAGTTTCTTCCAAAATCTACTGCATTCAGCAGACTTGTATTAGCCGAAACTCAGACTGCTGACAAAGGATTTGTTTCTTTTCCTTCTGATACTAATTTAATTGGCAAAACTGGAATTGCTTATACAACTTTAAGACCAGGCGGTACTGCATTAATTGATGATAGGAAAGTAGATGTTGTTGCTGATTCGGAATACATTGAAAAAGACAAAAAGATCAAAGTAATTCGTGTTGAAGGTATTAAGGTAGTTGTAACTGCTGTTAAGGACTGATGAAATTTTTAGAATTCCTGTTGCTTCTAATTGCTAATAACTTATAAGTAAAATTTTATTTACGCATAATCTATTAGTTGAAACAGCCCGGATTGAAAAAAAATTAGGGGCATTGAAATAAAAAGTATAAGCCGGTAGTTAGCCGGCTTAAGTTTAAGATTTATTTTATTAACTCAACAATATTGGTGTTGGTTACAACATCCGATCTGCTGCCTTTTTGTTTCCCTTGTGGTGTGTTTGCTTCCATTGAGTAGTTTAATTGCATGCTTGTCTTTGTTCTGGATTTAATCTGTAGTCCCTGATCGACATCAAAATAAATTTTCCCCTCGGCAGTAGATTTAGGTTTATCAAAATTATAAGTTACATTTCCCTGACTTAATTTCGGCTGCCCCTGGTAGTTAAAGCTTATACTGGCATTAATTACTGCAATTCTATGATCATCAAGCTTTTCGACATTTTCAACTTTGTATTGATTTACATAATTAATCTGATAGACCATCATAGGAACAGGTGCTTGTTTAAGTTCCCAGGTTGAATCTTTATAAACTTCTTTATCAGAAAGTTTGCGGATAATCTGAGTGATTAATGGTGCAAGAATTCCTGCAATTAATTCTTGTCTGATTGTATTACGGTCATTTACAGAAATTGTATCAGCAGCACCTTTCAACTCAAGAAATTTATTGGATATTTTATCAGCCTTAAAAACTTCAATCACCTCACCTTTTTTGTTGAAGGTAACACTAAAAGGATTATTGTGAAGCGAATGATACTCTGCAAACTGAATTAACTTTGAAGTATCTGTATCTTTTCCTGATTCAAATTCAAATTTTTCCTTATTAACCTCTGCATTAAGTTTAATGGAATTAATATTTAATTCCGCTTCAGTAATTCCGTCTTTATCAACATCTTTAACTTCAAAATCAATCAGATAAACTATGTTTTGTTCTGCTCCGGAAGTGATGGTTGTATCCATTACAAGTTTTTGAATATTTTTTGAAATGCTGGTAACCCTGTAAAGATGTTTATCGCCTTTCTTGAACTTGTACTCCATCAGGAAAGGTTTCCCTGAATTATCTATACCTTCTGTTTTAAGGTTTGTTGAATCAAAACTAAATTTATTTTCACCGGATAAATCATTAGCTGGTTTATCATTTTTTTCACCGCAGCTAATTAATAAAAATACGAATGAAATCAGGACAAATAATTTTTTTAACATTTTTTCCTCTAATAAAGTAAATAAGTATTTCTTTTCTTTTCAAATTTTGAGAGATCTTTTTGCCAACTGCCAAAAATTTTATCAGGTGCAGTTTTTTTCTTGATAAGCTCTTTTAATTCACTGCTGCCAGCAAGCTTATCAAAAGAATTAGTAAAATTTAATTTATCGCCATATAATTTATTCAGCACGAATAATAATTTTACACCAAACTTCACAGATTCAAATTTTAGCGGATCAGTTATTTTTAGTTTAATTCCGTAACAGGTTTTCCCTTTAAATTTCGGGTTTGTTGCCATACCGTCAATATCTTCAGGTACAAAAGCAACCGATTGCAATTCAGCACCTTCAACTTTTAACAAATTAAGTTTTGTAATTACATCTTCAGAATTAATAAATGGAGCGCCAAATTGTAAAAACGGAAATTTTGTCCCTCTTCCTTCGGATATATTTGTGCCTTCCAATAAACAGATCCCCGGATATACAATCGCAGTTTTCAGTGAGTTAATATTCGGAGAAGGTGAAATCCACTTTGAATAAAACTGATCAGGAATTTCTCTTTTCCAGTTTCTGCACTTAATAATATTAAGAACTATTTTATTAGAATTTGATATCAGTTTTTCACCAATAAAATAATTTGCAAGTTCACCAACTGTCATTCCATGCGTAATCGGAATAGGAGCTATCCCAACGAAAGACTTAAACTCTTCATCAAGCACTGGTCCATCAACATAATTGCCGCCGATAGGATTTGGTCTATCTAAAATAATTATAGGAATATTATTTTCAATTGCAGATTCCAATACATAATAAAGTGTTGAGATATAAGTATAAAATCTTGCTCCAACATCCTGTATATCAAAAATCAACAGATCAATTTCTTTTAAATCTTCCTTGGCTGGTTTTCTGTTACTGCCATAAATAGAAATGACAGGAACTTGCTTATACAAACTTTTTTTATTGATAAGTTCACCAGCTTCAGCACTTCCTTTAAATCCATGTTCTGGAGTAAAGATTGCCTTTAAAGTAACATCAGGCAGATTGATTAAAGTGTCAGCTAAATGAGTTCCATTTGAAAGTAATGCTGTATGATTACAAATCACTCCAATGTTTTTACCAGCAATAAGATTCTGATTTTCTGAAAAAAGTAAGTCAGTACCAGTAAGTATTTGTGCAATATTTGAAACAGGGAAAACTGTAAGTATAATAAAGAATAAAAATCCGAGTTTGTATTTCGAGACCATTTTATACTCCTTCTACTACTTCGTTAAATCATAAATTTCAGGTTTATCTTTAAGGAGACTGAAATTTAAAATGTCACACCAGAACGAAGCTCAGTGTGACATATTGAAATTTAATTTTACATCGGAAAATTTTCGATTAATTCTTTACTGCTAAAAAAGAATGCAATCTCCCTTGCAGCATTTTCGTCAGAATCAGAACCGTGAACAGCATTAAACTGAACACTTTTAGCATATAATTTTCTTACTGTTCCTTCTGCAGCTTTAGCAGGGTCAGTTGCACCGATAAGTTTTCTATAATCTTCAACTGCATTTTGTTTTTCCAAAACAATTGGTACACAAGGACCAGAGGTCATGTATTCAACCAACTCATCATAGAAGGGTCTGTCTTTATGAATTTCATAAAATGCTTTTGCAGCATCCTTAGAGAGTTTAATCATTTTAAGTGCTTTAATCTTAAAACCTGCTTTGTTAATCATAGAAATAATTTCTCCGATATGATTATCACCTACAGCGTCAGGTTTTATTATTGCCAATGTTTTATTGTTCAATCAAGGCTCCTATTTCTTTTTACTTTTTACCTTATTTGATTTTTTAGTTTGTTTCTTTGGTTTAATAGCCTTCTTCTTCTCAACTTTTTTCAATGTCTTTGATTTAGAAGATTTAACAGATTTATTTTTTTTATTTGACTTCTTAATTTTTTCAGCTTTCTTTGCAGCTGGTTTTTTACTTTTAAGTTTTTCGATTGCTTTTAACATCGTTGTACCGATATCGGCAGGACTTTCAATTACCAGAATACCTGCTTTTTTCATTGCAGCCATTTTTTCTGATGCAGTTCCTTTACCGCCCGAAATGATAGCACCAGCGTGCCCCATTCTTCTTCCCGGAGGTGCAGTTCTTCCGGCAATAAATCCAACAACTGGTTTTTTAACATTCTTCTTAATAAACTCAGCAGCTTCTTCTTCGGCACTTCCGCCGATTTCGCCAATCATTACAATTCCTTCTGTATCAGGATCTTCGTTAAACATTTTGATAACATCAATAAATCTTGATCCAATAACAGGGTCGCCGCCAATACCAACACAAGTTGATTGTCCAAGATTTACATCGGTTAATTGTTTTACTGCTTCGTAAGTTAAAGTGCCGGAGCGTGATACAACACCGATATTTCCTTTTTTATGAATGAAGCCGGGCATAATTCCAACTTTAGCAATTCCGGGCGAGATTACTCCGGGACAATTTGGTCCAACAAGTATCACTTCTTTATTTCTGATAGAATCATAAACCTTTAACATATCATTTGTCGGAATTCCTTCTGTGATGCAGATGATATATTTTATTCCGGCGTTAGCAGCTTCTAAAATTGCATCCGCAGCAAAAGCTGGTGGAACAAAAATTACTGATGTGTTTGCCTTTTGAATTTTTACAGCCTCTTCAACTGTATTAAATACCGGAACTCCTTGAAATTCTGTACCGCCTTTACCGGGTGTAACTCCTGCGACTACTTTTGTTCCATATTCAACCATCTGTGATGTATGGAAAGAACCTTCACTACCTGTAATACCTTGCACAAGCAGACGGGTATTTTTATTTATGATAATTGGCATAATGATCCTTTTCTTAATTAAATTTTATGAGCAAAAATAATGAAATTCCTGAATATAGATAAATCTAATTTTGTGATGATAAATGTTGCAGGTTAAATATTCGATTAAATTGTAAAATGATTTGAAGATAAATCTGATGTCTGATTTAGTTTATGATATATTTTTATAACCTATCAGATGCGTTACTGAAGTTGAGCCCATCTGAAAAGGCTCTTCTTTAACAAATTCAAATCCAAGTTTAATATACCACTCCAAAGATTTTGTATTTTGTTTCATCACTCCAAGCCAAACTTTATTATATTTTTTTTGTTCAGCTATTGAGTAGGCATGATTTAATAATTTCTTTCCGATTCCGAAGCCTTGAAATTTTGGAAGCACATATAGAGAAGAAACAAATAATTTTTTCTCCACATAATTATCAAATAATTTCATCCAGCCAACAGATTTTGAATTTACTTCTGCTAAAATTCCACTTGAAAAAGGATCGATAAGTATTTCCTTTAACCTGTCATCAGAATAAAATTCGTAAAAATATTTTTCAATATCTTTTATTGGTATGAAGGAATAAGTGTCTTTCCATGTCGTAAGTAAAATATTTTTTACGATAGAAAAATCAGATTTAGTCCATTCGCGGATGTTTATTTCAGTTTGTAACTTCATCCTGAATATGTTTTGCTAACTGTAATATTTTTTCTTCGTCAAATTGTTGTGATAAAATCTGTAAACCTATTGGCATATCTTCTGAGTTTCTGCCTATTGGAATACTAATTCCCGGCAGCCCGGCAAGGTTAGCCGATGTTGTGTAGATATCACTCAAATACATCTTTAACGGATCATCGGATTTCTCACCTAATTTGAACGCAGTTGTCGGAGTTGTTGGAGTAATCAATAAATCAACTTGCTTAAACACATTATCAAAATCTTCCTTGATTAGTCTTCTAACTTTTTGTGCTTTGCGATAATATGCGTCATAATATCCGGTGGACAAAACATAAGTACCAAGCATTATCCTGCGTTTTACTTCTTTACCAAGTCCTTCAACTCGTGTGTTTACATACATTTCGTTCAGGTCATTAAAATCCTTTGATCTGATTCCATATCTTGCCCCATCAAATCTTGCTAAGTTTGATGAAGCCTCAGCAGTGGTTAAGATATAATAAGCCGCAATGGTATATTCAGTTTTGGGGAGAGAGACTTCTTTTACAAAGTAATTTTCAAGTTTTAATTTATCTGCTACATTTAACACTGCTGTTTTGATTTCCTCATCAAGTCCATCGGCAAAATATTCTTTTGGTATCCCGATCTTAAACTTTCGTTCATCTTTCAGCGATGCAAGAAAATCCGGAACAATTTTATCAACTGATGTGGAATCATTATCATCTTTTGCTGAAATTACTTCCATTACCAATGCCGCATCCTCAACATTTTTTGTAAATGGACCAATCGTATCAAATGATGATGCGAATGCAGTTAACCCGAATCGGGAGACCCTTCCATAGGTTGGTTTAAATCCATACACACCGCAAAATGCCGCAGGCTGCCTAATTGATCCGCCTGTATCTGTTCCAAGAGAAACATCACAAAGATTTGCCGCTACCGCAACTGCAGAGCCGCCGCTTGAGCCGCCGGGAACTCTTGTTTTATCTACAGGATTAAGAACATTTCCAAAAGCAGAGTTTTCATTTGATGAACCCATTGCAAACTCATCACAGTTTGTTTTACCGATTATAATTGCATCTTCATCAATCAGCTTTTGCACTGCTGTAGCTGTATAAAGCGAAGTGAAATTTTTTAAGATGTTTGAAGAGCAGGTGAGAGGATGACCTTTATAAGCAAGAACATCTTTAATTGCAATTACCATTCCTGCGAGCTTGCCGGCAGAATTATTTTTTATTTTCTGCTCAACTTCTTTTGCTTTTTCAATTGCCTCATCACGAAAAACAAAATTAAATGCATTAAGATCTTTTTGGTCATCTATATTCTTTAGAAAATGTTTTACATTATCTGCAAGACTTAGCTTACCTGTTTTAATAAGTTCTAATTTTTCTTTGTGGTTTTTGTAGAAAGTCATCTTATTTTTTTAATAAAGATTTTGATGTTTAAAATAATACTTTTGAGCTAATTACAGAATTGTTTGTCTGTAAGCTTTAAAAGAAAATACTACTGTGTATCTGAAGATCAGTTTAAATGCAAGTATCAAAATATTTTTTGAATTATTTGAATTTATAGCATATATTTTTGATGTCATTTAAACAAGTATTATTCCACTTAACATTTAATAATTTGAACAAATACATTTTAGCAGGACTTTTCCTTTTATTTTTTTATTCGGGTGCATTTGCTCAAAAAATCACTTCACCTTCTTTAGTGTTAAGTGATATAAGTTTTAAGATAAGTGGAACGGGATATTCTGATACATTAAAAACAATTGAAATAAAATTACTTGGTGAATCATATACGAAAGAATTAAAAGTTGTTTTAACCAAAGGTTCATTTGATACAACTTTAACAATCCCAAATTCAGGTAATTACAAACTGAATATCTCCGGCAGCAGCGATGATATTTCGATAAATGTCATACCAGGAATTTTAAGTATCGTGCCTCCGCTTCTTGCTATTGTTCTTGCGTTGCTTTTTAAGCAAGTGGTTATTTCGTTGATACTCGGGATCTATTCAGGTTCGCTATTTATAAATGGTTATAACCCGCTTACTGCATTTTTAAGATTAATTGATAAATATATTATTGAAGCTGTAAGCGATGTGTCTCATACGCAGGTTATCGTTTTTACCTTGTTGTTTGGCGGTGTGATTGGTTTAATTTCTAAAAGCGGCGGTACAACTGGAATTGCAAATTCACTTTCAAAATTAGCACGCACAAGAAAGTCCGGAATGATTGCGACCTGGCTTTCGGGATTATTAATTTTCTTCGATGATTATGCAAATGCACTTGTGGTTGGCAATCTTATGCGTCCAATAACTGATAAGTTAAAAATTTCGCGTGAAAAACTTTCCTTTATAGTTGATGCAACTTCGGCACCGGTCGCAAGTATTTTTATTGTCAGTTCGTGGATAGGTTATGAAGTTGGATTGATCCAGGATGGTTTAACTTCGATTGGTTCCACATTAAATGCATATTCAGTTTTTCTTGATTCAATCATCTTCAGATTTTATCCGATTGCGATGCTGTTTTTTATACTTGTTGCTGCTATTACCAACAGAGATTTTGGTCCAATGTTAAAAGCGGAGCAAAGGGCGGTAAGAGAAGGTTTAGTTTCATCTCCGACATCATCAAGCAATAAATTGCTGGAATCCAGCGAGTTATTTGGGAATGAAGATAAAGCAAAATGGTATAATGGGATTGTTCCGATATCCTCATTAGTGCTCATTACAATTACCGGTTTGATCTATACCGGATTGATTTCATTAAAAGAACAAGGATTAACCGGTTATAGTGTAAGAGATATAATCAGCAATTCAAATTCATATCTTGCTCTGCTCTGGGGAAGCTCTTCAGCGTGTGTAGTTGCTGCAGTTATGATAATTGCTCAGAAAATTCTATCTGTTAAAGAAACAATTGATGCCTGGTTTAACGGTATCCGTTCAATGCTTCTGGCTATTCTTATATTAACACTTGCCTGGAGTATTGGCGCTGTTACAAATGAAATGCGGACTGCTGATTATCTGATTAGTTTAATCAGTCAATCCATTGATCCAAGATTTCTTCCTGTTATTGTTTTTGCTGTTTGCGGACTGATTAGTTTTGCAACCGGCACAAGCTGGGGTACAATGGCAATTATGTTTCCGATTGTAATTCCGCTTTCTGCAGCAGTTACTCAGTTGAATAATTATTCGCCCGCTGATACTCATTTAATTTTAATTGGAGTTGTCAGTTCTGTTCTTGCTGGCTGTGTTTGGGGTGATCATTGTTCGCCGATTTCTGATACAACAATTTTAAGTTCAATGGCATCAAGCTGCGATCATATTGATCATGTACGCACTCAACTTACTTATGCTGTTTCGGTTGCTGTTGTTACAATGTTGATCGGTGATATTTTAACAGCGTTTGGCTTATCACCATATATTGCTTTGTTACTGATCGCTGCAGTACTAATTGGTATTATCTATTTATTTGGAAGAAGAGCAGACAATGTTTAATCAAAAGATTATTAGAAATATTAGTCTTTATTTTTCCTATCGGAATATCTATTGTAAAATAAAATTCCCGCTGCGTTGGTAGCGGGAATAAAAGAAATTAAAGCTAATATAATGCAAAAGATTTCGCATCAGCACTTTTTTGTATAAAGAATTACAAAACGCTGGTCAAGACTTATCAGTTTTCTTCACATCGTCATCAGTCTTTTTAATTTCATCTTCAACATCCTTTAGGGATTTTTTGAATTCTCTCATACCCTTACCTAAACCTTGAGCAAGTTCAGGAATTTTTTTCGCACCAAATAATAGAAGAATAACAAGCACAATTATTATTATTTCACCAGTGCCTAAGTTTCCAAACATAATATCACCTTTAGTTTAATATATAATTTGCAATTGATTTAAAAATTAATTGCCCATCAGTTCTGCCAAGAGTTGGGTTACAAGCTCTTTCAGGATGAGGCATCATTCCCATAACATTACCGTTTTTGTTTACTATTCCTGCAATGTTTAATTGAGAGCCATTTGGATTTACCTCATCATTGACATTGCCATCTGCATCAGAATATCTGAACAAAATCTGTTTATTTAATATAAGTTCTTCCAGCAGTTTTTCATCAGCAAAATAATTACCTTCACCGTGTGCAATAGGGATCTTTATAGATAATAAATCTTTCGAAATCTCACTTGTAAAGATTGTGTCACGATTATCAACTGAAAGATATACATCTTTACACGAAAATTTAAGTGAATTATTCCGTATCATAACGCCGGGCAATAAACCTGCTTCTAATAAAATCTGAAATCCATTACAAATACCGATAACGATTCCGCCTTTATTTGCAAAACTTATAACAGAATTCATAATAGGAGAAAATCTTGCAATTGCACCAGTACGAAGATAATCACCATAAGAAAATCCGCCTGGCAAAAGAACAACACTGCTTTGTTTCAGGTCTGTATCTTTATGCCATAGAAATTCAACACTGTAATCCAGAACTTTTTTTAACGAGTAATAAGCATCGTGATCGCAATTTGAACCGGGAAAAACCACAACTCCAAACTTTAAACTCATTTTACTTCTTCCAGATTGAACTCAAAATCTTCCATAATAGGATTTGCCAGAAGTTTTGAACAATACTCAGTTACTTCTTTTTCGGCTGCAGTTCGATCATTTACATCAACATCAAACTCAATTAGTTTTCCTATCCTTGTTCCTTTAATATTTGTGATTCCAAGATGTTTAGCACCTTTTTCAACGGCAACACCTTGTGGGTCAAGTATTGAAGATCGTCTTTTTATTAATACTGTTGCTTTAAACACTTTTCACTCAGATTTTTTATTTGAGAAATAGTTAAAAATTTGTCTAAAAATACCAAATACAATCATGAAAACAAAAATGAAGAACAAACCTTTAACAGTATAGAACACAAGTAATACAAATACTAAAAGATAAACTAAAATTAAATAAGGATTTTTTTTGAAATTTTTAAACGCATATTTTGATAAAGTATCATATTTAACATTGCTGACCATAAGTAGGGATAAACCAAGAACAAGCGGAATAATAAAATGTTTTTCGACTCCGTTAAATCCATTATCATAAAATCCGAGGATAAAACTTACAATTGTTAATGCTGAAGAGGGGATTGGTAGCCCTGTAAAATACGCTTTATCAAATCCAACTAATTGAACATTAAATCTTGCAAGACGAAAACCGCCTGCAATCATTATCAGAGAGCTGAGAATGATACCGAGAGTTTCAAACTGATAGAAATAAGTTTTGTAAAGCAAAAACGAGGGGGCTGCACCAAAGCTAATTACATCCGAAAGCGAATCAAGTTCAACTCCAAGCTCGCTGCTTGATTTTGTCAGACGAGCCATAAATCCATCAAGCGCATCAAATACTGCAGCTACAACAATCAACCATGCTGAATATGTATAATTTCCCTGACTTGCTGTAATTATCGAAAAAAAACCGCTGAACATATTCATAGCGGTAAACAGATTTGGTATTACAGAAGGTGTAAGTCTAAATCGATTCATTAATTAATATTCAAAAAGAATTGTTTCACCGGCAGTAACATTGTCATCTTTTTTTACTTTTACCTGCCACTGTTCCGGAACAATTATATCAACACGACTTCCAAATTTAATCATACCAAACCGATTTCCAATGGATACAGTTTCTCCGATTTTTACTTCGCTGACAATTCTTCTTGCTATAAAACCGGCAATCTGGATAAATAAAACTTTTCCAGCCGGCGAACTGATACCAATTTCATTTCTTTCATTTTCTTCCGATGCTTTATCTTCAAAAGCAGCAATATAGTTTCCTCCAACATATTTCAGATAATCAACTCTTCCTGTAATTGGTATTCGGTTTACGTGAACATTAAGAGGAGACATAAAGATAGATACCATTTTTGCTTTGCTGTTAAGAAATCTCTCATCAATTATGTCTTTTACAAATAAAACTCTTCCATCTGCAGGCGATACAACTATATTTGATTTTTCAGGTAGCTTTCTTTCAGGATCGCGAAAGAAGTTTAGTGTAAAGGCAGCAAGTAAAACAGCAATAAGAATCAAAGGGAATCTGATATAATTGGCACTTGAAAAAATACTCAGAACGATAAGAATGAAAACAACAAAAAATACAACACCCATTGTGTTGTAACCGTATTTTGTAAACATTATTTTACACTCGCAATATTAAAAAGCTGGTCTGTATATTTTCTTATTTCGGCAGCAGTTGTAAGTTTATATGGGTTTATTCCTTTAACAGAATCATTTTTAGAAAAGATTTTTATACTTGCTGGTGAAAAATCCCCGATTAAAAAAAGCTTATCATCAGTTTTTCCAAAATGACAGCATACTTCAGCAAGATTTTCATTTCTTCTTTCAAAAAATGATTTAAGAACTGCATTTATTTTTGAGCACATTCTTGTAATTAACTTCATATCTTCGGTATTACAAAGATCAAAGGCAATTAAATGACTCTCACTAATAATGCTCTCTTTACCGCATCCATAATGAAACTCGAACACAGGCAGATTTAATTCTGCACCTTCTTTCATCCCAAAAATTTTAGAATTTCTTTTATCAGCATTATTAAGAATTTTTACCCTGAAAGACAGCTCATTACTTACAGAAAATTTTAATGAATTTTCACCATCTTTTCTTAAGAATGTTGTTGGGATATGATATTCTTTTAAATAATCAAAGAAAAATGCGCTGGTCAGAGCTATTTTTCTGCCAATATCTTTAACTTTTACTTTTTTGCCATTAACCTGGTAACTATCCAGATACTCAAGCAGTAGATAATTGCCTTCATCCAAAGGAATATCTTTATGTAGTAAAGTTTCTACCATTTTACCTCTAATCTTTTATTTTTACTTGATAAAATTTCAATTTGAAATTAGGCAAATTAAATATATAAAGTCAAACGATTGTATTATATTTGGCTTCAAAAAAACTTAAAAATTACAAAAATCAGGAGATGAATATGAAAGGCGGTATGCAGGGAATGTTGAAACAGGTGCAAAAAATGCAGGCTGAGATGCAAAGAGTACAAAATGAGCTAGGAAATATGAGCGTTACGGAAGAAGCTGGCGGCGGGATGATTAAAGCTAAAGCTAATGGGATGAAAGAGCTTATTTCCATTGAAATTGACCCGCAAGTGATAAATGCAGAAGAAAAGGAAATTCTTGAAGATTTAGTAGTTGCAGCAGTTAATAAAGCTTTACAATCAGCAAATAAAATGGCTGAAGAAGAAATGGCAAAAGTTACCAAAGGGATGATACCCCCTGGGTTAAATATTCCGGGGTTTTAAGTGCAGATAGCTGAACCTCTTTTAATTGCAATAGAAGAGTTGAGTAAGTTACCCGGGATTGGGAAAAAAACTGCGCAAAGACTAGCTTTGTATATATTAAAATCTGAACAGGATTCCGTTGACAGATTAGTTAAATCAATTTCTGATCTAAAACTAAAATTACATTTTTGTTCAAGATGCTTTAATCTTACCGAAGAAGACCTTTGTGAAATCTGCAAAAGTGTTAAACGTGATACAAGTAAAATATGTGTTGTTGAAGAAGCAAGCGATGTGATAGCTATAGAGAAATCAAATGAATATTTTGGTTTATATCATGTTTTAGGCGGAGTTCTTTCCCCGCTTTCCGGTATAACTGCAAATGATTTAAAGATTAAAGAATTACTTTTAAGATTTGAGAAAGAAAATATCTCAGAAGTGATCCTTGCATTAAATCCCGATACTGAAGGTGAAACAACTTCTCTTTATCTAGCCCGATTGATTAAGCCATTAAATGTTAAGGTAACAAGAATTGCCCGTGGAATACCAATCGGAGGTGATCTTGAGTTTGCTGATGAAGCAACAATCGGCAGGGCAATGGTAAATCGAATTGATTTATAAAATTAAATCTGATAAGGTTAGACAGCTACTTGGATATTTATCTTAAATCTTTTAGTGAACTATAAAATAAACAGCATCGAAGGAATTCTGTTTTTAAGGTTCACATCTTTTATAAGTAAGATTGGAAATAGTTCTGTGAAATTCCGCAATTCATTTTTTAAAATTTTTAATGTTTTTTTTGATAATAAATTTGAGCATTTTACTTTGTAAAGATTGATTTTGATATGCAAAGGATGAAAAAAATATTTTTTATTGCGATTATAACTTTTACACTGGGTTCCTGTAATTTATTTGATACAAGAGATGCTGAAGCACCTGACAAAGGAAAATCAAACTTTATACCTGCTGTAAGAGCAGAAGATGTTATTAATAACCTTATAAATTCCTTTGCTGATAAAAATGTTCAGAACTACATTGCCTGTTTTGTTGATACACTTTTTGGAGATAAAAAATTCAGTTTCTCTGCCTCAAGCGAAGCAATTGCTCTTTATCAGGTCTTTTTGCAAGACTGGGGATTGAATGAAGAGAAAAGATATTTCAGCAGTGTAATTAATAAAGTACCCGTTGATTTTCCTATATCATTAACATTTTCTGATGAGAACTATAGTAATTTAAGTGGTGACTCACTGATTTATACTGCTGCTTATAATATAAATCTTCCTATTTCAAGCACTGATCCGACACCAGCTAACTATGCAGGTATATTGCAGTTTAATATGTTAAGAGATGCAAGGGCTGAATGGGTAATTTATTTTTGGAAAGATACCAGAGGTGAATTATTTCCGAGCTGGAGTGAATTAAAAGGAATTTTCTATTAGTAAATTTATTTCTATATCGTTTACATTAATTCTGATTGCTGGTTGTACAAATCCATTTGCACCAAAACTTGATTTAGATCCTGATCAGACTGTGCTTCCTATTTCTGATCAGAAAGATATTTCCGGGGTCTTTCAAAATTTTCAATATGCCTACTCTTTCAAGGACACAACTATTTATGGCAATCTTCTTTCAGGCAGTTTTACATTTACATACAGAGATTATGATCAGGGATTTGATGTTACCTGGGGAAGAGATGATGAAATGCGTACAACCAACGGACTTTTTCAAAATGCTCAAAGTCTCGATCTGATATGGAATAATATTGTATTAAGTACACAAGATTCAGTTTCAGCTAATATAGTTAGAAGTTTCAATCTGACAATTACATTTAATCCGACTGATGTTGTTCACGTTGATGGAAGAGTGAATTTATCATTAAATAAGAACCCATCAACTCAGGTTTGGAAAATAGAGCGCTGGATAGATGAATCAAATTTTTAAGTAATCTTATGATAAAATTCTGGATTAAAGAAGCATTTAAACTGATTGAAAGATCAAAATTCTCTTTTTTTCTTTCACTTGTTTCGATTACACTTTCTGTAATACTAATAACTTTATCTGTGTTCATTATACAATTTTCTAATCATTTTGAACAGGAATTAAAAGGCAATATTGTTATAAGTGTTTTTATAAAGGATAAAATTGCAAAGACAGAGATTGATTCAATTAAAAATGAAATGAAAAATCTTAACTTTCTCAAATCAGTTGATTATGTAAGTAAAGAAGAAGCCGCAGAAATTTTTGTTAAAGAGACCGGTGAAGATTTCAGAAAAATTCTTGATTATAATCCTTTACCGGCATCTTTTAATCTGAAACTGAAAAGTGAATATGCTGTTAACGATTCGATAAAATTAATCATAAAAGATTTATCAAAATTAAGCTGGAGCGATGATGTTGTTTTCAGGCAGGATTTTTACCAGAGGATTTTATCATATATTGATAAAGGGAAAGTGTATGTTTTTACACTAACCGGATTAATCTTTCTCGTATCAATGTATCTGGTTTATAGTACGGTAAGGCTGATATTAAATTCCAAATACTCTGAGTTAGAAACAATGAAATTTGTTGGTGCAAAGCTTTCAACAATAAAGATGCCTATAATATTAAATAGTGCTTTAGCAGGACTTATTGCAGGCATAACTGCATTGGCAATTTCAATACTGTTGTATCATTATGCAAGTGAGTATTTATTTTCGCTTGATCAAATAATCAGGAACAAATATTTGTTTGCAGCGATACTATTATGTATTGGACCGCTTATCGGAGTATTTGTTACAGTAGTTTCTTTAAGAAAGATATCATTAAAAATTTAGTATCAAAGAAAATATCTTTCAATAATTATTATCTATTTATTAACTTTGCAGCACTTAAATAATCTTGGTTACAAATTGATAAGCAAAAAAATATTATCTGTTGTTTTTTCCCTGTTACTATTAACTAACTTATACTCGCAGATACTTCCTACTTATCCAGAAAGATCTTTCAGTTCAATAAAGGACACTTCCGCTAATATATTTCAAAAAATGGAAGCCTCGGAAGGAGTTATCAATCCTGATGAATATAAAGTTGGACCGGGTGACAAAATATTTATTTCAATCAGTGGAGTAGAAGAAAGAATCTTTAACTTACTGATCAATCATGAAGGTTACTTATACATACCAAGAGTAGGTGCAGTTGATTTAAGAAATAAATCACTTGCAGAAGCAAAAAAAAGTATTTTTGAAATACTTGAAAAGAATTTCAGAAATGTTGATATCTATATTGCACTAGCTGATGTCAGGAAAATTAAAGTATCCTTAATCGGTGATGTTTCAACCCAATCTTCTTTAATCCTATCTTCAAATTCAAGATTACAGGATGTTCTTAAAGGCAGATCACTAATTACTTCAACCTCAGATATAAGAAATATTAAAATTATTTCTAAAGATGGAACAACTGGTACTTATGATTTGGTTTCATTCTTTAGAATGGGGGATTTGAAGCAAAATCCATATTTAAAAGATGGTGACATCGTTTTAATAGAAAAGGCTGATAAGATTATTTCAATATTAGGACAAGTAAGATACCCTGCGACTTATGAATTTAAGGAAGGAGAGACAGTAAAAGAATTAATTGACCTAGCTGGCGGATTAATGTACAAAGCTAGAAAAGATACGATAGAACTAATCAGATTTGAAAATGATGGTGTAAATCAGTACAGTAATTATTATTCGTATGATTATATTCAAAATAATTCAATAGAATTAAAGTACAGTGATCTTATTGTTGTTAGAGAATTATCCACTTATTATGATGAACAATGGGTGACTATAGAGGGTGAAATTAAATATCCGGGGGTATATCGAATAACAAAGAATAAAACTACATTAACTGAAATTATTAATGAAGCGGGGGGAGTTTTGGATGATGCTTCTTTAATTGATGCAACACTATACAGAAGCATTGCCGATACATCTTATGATCCCGAATTTGAAAGAATAAAGCTAATACCACGTTCAGATATGACCGATGATGAATATGATTATTTAAAGGCTAAGTCCAGACAAAGAGTTGGTAAAGTGGTGGTTGATTTTCAATCATTATTTTTGGAGAAGCAATTAAGCGAGGATGTTATACTCAAGAGATTTGACAAAATTGTGATTCCTAAAAGGAAAAATTATATAACAATTATTGGTCAAGTTGTAAACCCAGGCAGTCTTATATTTAATAAGAATTTTTCAGTTCAAGATTATATACAATTAGCTGGTGGCTTTAGTTGGCGTGCTTTAGAAAATGATGTTAGAGTAATTAAATCAAATACGGGGGAATGGGTAGAGGATGATGACATTGACACTTTAGAGCCTGGTGATACAATTTGGGTTTTAGAAGATCCGCCTGGCCCAAAATTCTGGGAAATATTTACAACAACTCTTTCCGTACTCGGACAAGTAGCAGCAGTAATTGCAGCTACTGTAGCGGTAATTGTAGCAACGAGGTAAAAAATGAGCTGGCATGAAATACTAAATGTTATTTTGTTTAATATAAAGACTATATTAAGGGTAACTATTTTATCGACAATTTTGATTTTTATCATTTTGTTTTTTATTTATCCAAAAACTTATAATTCAACTGTTGTAATACTTCCACCGGAAAAAAACTCAACAATGGGTGGAATAAGTTCACTAATTGCTAATCAGGATTTTTCAAGCTTATTAACTGGGAACATGTCTAATGCAAACTCTCAATTGTTTGCTGAAATATTAAGAAGTAGAACTGCTGCACTATATGTTTTAGAAAAATTAAAAATTCAACAGCGTTACGATAAAGATAACAAATACGAAGCAGCTAAAGAACTTACCGAGGATTTAAACATTGAAATTACTAAAGAAAATATTTTGAAACTAAGTGTAGATGTTAGAACAAAATATATCCCGTTATTATTAAGTGATGAGAGAAAGGATGAACAACTTGCCGCAGATATTTCAAATGCTTACGTCGAAGCTCTTGATAAAATCAATAGAAATAAACTTGCTTCAAAATCGAAACGCATAAGACTATTTATTGAATCACAATTAGGGGAAACTAAAGCAAAGCTTGATTCAGTAGAAACCGCACTGATGTTATTTCAAAAAAATAATAAGACAATTTCTTTACCAGATCAGTTAAAATCAGCTGTTGAATCAGCAGCAAAGATTAAATCGGAGATTGTAAAAATTGAGATGGAATTGAAATTAGCAAAATACAATGTTCAAGAAGATAATAGGATAGTTCAGTCATTAAGTAAAAAATTGTATCAGTTGAAAGAACAATTTGAGAAAATGGAAGTTGGCAACCATGATTATTTGCTTGCATTTCAAGATGTTCCTGAAATAGGTAGGGAACTTGCTGTGCTTTATAGAGAAGTAAAAATACAAAATGAAGTATATATGCTTTTACAACAGCAATATTATAAAGAAAAAATACAAGAAAATCGGGATCTACCAACTATTGAAGTTTTAGATGAAGCTGTACCTCCAAATAAAAAATCAGCACCTAAAATTATTGTATCAACAATAACGGGCGCACTAATTATTTTTCTCTTAATGACAATCTTCGTGATTTATAGAAAGAAAACTTATAACTATTAAGATTACTATTTAATGATTGTGCATTAGTTATATGGATCTGTTAAGATTTATTAATAAGGCATTTCTTAAAATCTATAAAAATAAACTTTATAATATTTCTATTTGATCGTTTTCAAATATTTTATGGGCTTTAGATTTAATTTTGAAACAAAAAAGTTTACCACAACAATTGCTGGGGCATCGATTTTTATTGCTGTGTCAGGTTTTTTATCCAAAGGTATTGGTTTTTTTAGAGAAATTGTTATTGCTAACTTTTTTGGGTTAAGTGTTGATTATGATATTTATTTGGTTGGTGCCGTTTTGCCTTTAACTATTAATACAATACTATTATGTATAGGCCAAAACTATATAATACCACGATATAATAAATTAAGAACTAAAAATGAAGAATTAGCAATCGGTTTTGTTCAATCAATGCTTATTGTTTTTTTTTTATGTAGCACCTTCGTAACAATTCTGCTTTATAGTTTCTCTGATTTATTTATAACATCCTTTTTTCAACTGAATAATTCTAATTTTCATGAGATTGTAAAAGAAATCTTCAGACTTTTCTTATTTACAATACCTTTAACAAGTATCATTTCAGTTATAATTGCTTACCAGCAAAGTACATTTGAATTTAGATATTTCGTTATTTCGAATATATTATTGAATACAATGGTTTTGTTATCAGTGATTTTGCTAAGTAGTATTAATATATATTCAATACCCATTGGGTACATCATAGGAATAGTTTTACAATTAATATATCTTGTAACGAAATCTAAAATTTTATTTGTGGGTCTCAAATTCTTTTCAAATATTAAAAATGTGGACTTTAGCTTCTCATACTCCATTTTAACTATAATTCTAATTGAAAGTATCAGTCAATTATATGTGATTTCAGATAGGTATTTTTTCAATAAGGTCTCAATAGGTGGGATATCAGCGCTTAATTATTCACAAACTTTATTTTTATTACCAATCTCTATACTGACGATAGCACTATCTACGGCGATTTTCCCTAAATTTTCTGAACTCATAAATAGAAAATTAATTGTAGATTTAGAAAAACTTTTAAATCAGGGAATAAGTTCAATTGTATTTTTATTTGTACCTATTATGTTTTTGTTTATTTATTTCGGGAAATTTATTATTAAAATCATTTTTGAAAGAGGTATGTTTTCAAGTACAGATACTCTTATCACTAATGATGTTCTTGTATTCTACTCTATTAGTATTGTCTTCTATGCAGTTTATGGAATATTTAATAAATTAATATATAGTGCCGGTTTAATTTCTAAACTCTTCATAATTACACTCATTGGTACAATGATTAAAATTGCTTTGAACTTTATTCTTGTTAATTACTTTCAACAAGTTGGACTTGCTTTAAGTACATCCCTAAGCTATTTTTTCTTTTTTACAACTTCCTATTTCCTGATTTTAAATAAATTTAATTTTGTAGACAAATATATATTCCCAAAAGAATTTTTTTTTCATTCTATAAATGGTGCATTTGCACTTTTAATAGCAGAATTATTATTAGTAACGGATCTTATTTCAACAAATAGTCAAATTATTGAAATGTTTATATTTATACTCTTCTACCTTGTAAATTTAAGTTTATTAAAAAACGAATCTATTAAAAGTATTTATAAAGTATTTATAAAGAATTAAACCACAGTACCTTAATTTTTACTATTTCACGAAAAATATTTACATTTAGTTTATCATATTTTATCAAGTACTCAAATATTAAATGTAGAATATTATAATGAATATGAATTGTTACCAATAAAAGTTATTATATATCAGCTCGTTTTCAGTACGAATATTTTAGAGAAACAGATTAAATATAGTACCACAAAAAGATTTTAGACTAAATGAATAAGTATTGCTTAACAAAAATAAGCGAATAAAAAGAGTTAAATTATTGTTGTTCTGGCTGATTCATTAAATAGTTCCAATATATTACTCTTCTAATAGACTCTATTATCTTAAAATTAATACAATGGTAGCTTAACTTAATTTCCTAATTATTTGACTCAAAATGTTTCTTCAGACGGGGTTATTTTTATAAAAGCAATTAAATTGGCTTCAGAAGCATTTTAATATTTTAATAATGGAATGATGTTATCAATACTTTTAAAACAAAATTCTTGATACTTATGTGAATATTTATCACTTTCTGCTTTCAATAAATTGACTGACTAAGTCGATTTTACAATTGTAGTTTACTATATGTTTCTGTTTTATAAAGATATCTTATTGCATGATATTTTGGTTAGATATGAATTAATAATATCTTTGAGTATATCGAAACCAAAAGAAAGCCAGAATTATTCTTTGTGATAATTATTGTTTTAATAAAAGTTAATTGTCCGAGCTTTTTGAAGGATTATTTTGTTTGTTAACTGAATAACTATCTATTATTAAGAAAAATTCAAATGTGATAGGATATTCTCCCTACGTATAATTTATAGAGGACTAACTAATATTACTATTTTTAATGACGTATCTTTAGTACAGATATTGCACTTAACAAATTTTAATAATATTGCTTGTTTTGAAATTCTGCATATAACTAAAATCTAAGAAAAATAATATGGCTTTAATTATTGAAACCAGTAGTATTGCGAATGAGCTTTCTAAGGATTTTACTTATGTTACAAAGAAATAAAGGTCGGGATTAAATTATGATAATTTCACAAACTCCATTAAGAATCAGTCTTTCCGGTGGAGGAACAGATTTTAAAGATTATTATAAAAAACATACTGGTTATGTGGTTTCAACAACTATTGATAAATATGTTTTTGTTATTATAAAAGAGCGATTTGATGATTTGATTTATGTTAATTATACAAAAAAGGAAATTGTAAATAATGTTGAAGAGATAAAGCATGAATTAGTTCGAGAAGTTTTTAAGAAAACTGGACTTGATAAGGGTGTTGAAGTTACAATGCTCGCAGATGTTCCTTCAGAAGGGTCTGGGCTTGGGTCATCAAGTAGTTTAACAGTTGGATTACTTAATGCGATGTATGCTTATCAAGGTAAACAAGTCGTGGCTGAGCAACTAGCCCAAGAGGCTTGCGAGATAGAAATTGATTTGTTGAATAAACCTATTGGTAAACAAGACCAATACATTGCAGCTTATGGTGGATTACGATCTTTCACTTTTAATATTGATGGTTCGGTTTCAATACAGTCTATTAATTTCCCAAATAATCTAAAAAGAAAGTTAGGTGCTAATCTTTTACTATTTTATACTAATATAACTAGAGCATCATCTGGAATATTGCAAGAACAAAAAGAAACTATTGTAAGAAAAATAAATTATCACCACAAAATAAAAGATTTAGCCATTGAAGTGGAAGACACTCTAAAGAGTGGTAAAATTGATATAATTGGAAAAATATTAACAAAAAATTGGGAACTTAAGAAGAATCTGGCTTCAAACATCACTAATTCAGAAATTGATAAAATGTATCAAACTGCTATTGAAGGGGGCGCGGATGGAGGTAAGATAGCTGGCGCTGGAGGAGGTGGATTTTTATTACTCTATTGTAAAAGAGAAAATCATGATAAATTAAGAGAAGCAATGAAAAGTTATCGTGAAGTTCCATTTATGCTAGAACCGCATGGAAGTAAAATTATTTTTAATTATAGCAGATATCAACTAAAATAGTAATTTTAATATGAGTTTAGTCTTAGTTACTGGAGGAGCAGGATTTATTGGATCTCATACCGTTGATGGATTAATTGAACTCGGTTATGATGTAAGAATTTTAGATAATCTTCAAAAACCTGTTCACTTTAAAGGTAAACCATCTTATTTAAATCCAAAAGCAGAATTTGTCCTTGGAGATGTTAGAAACAAGACTACTTTGGAATCTGCACTGAAAGATGTTTCTTATGTCTATCATCTAGCTGCCTATCAGGATTATTTACTTGATTTCTCAACATTTTTTCATGTTAACTCAGTCAGTACAGCATTGATTTTTGAAATTATGATTGAAAAAAAGCTACCCTTAAAAAAGATAATTACTGCTTCATCGCAGTTTGTTCAAGGTGAGGGTTTGTATAAGAAAAGGAATGGCGAAATTATTTCTCCTACTTTTAGACCAATTGACCAATTGGAAAGAGGAGATTGGGATTGGAAAGATGAGAAGGGAAATTTAATGGAATGGCAATGGACTTCTGAGAAACATTCAAGCCCTCAAAATGCATACGCAATTTCTAAATATTCTCAAGAGTTAATAACAATTAATTTTGGTAAAAGGTATTTAGTCCCATCTGTAGCTTTAAGATATTCTATTGTGCAAGGTCCGAGACAATCCTTTTATAATGCATATTCAGGTGCTTGTAGAATTTTCAATCTACACTATTTTTTTGACAAAGCTCCCACTCTTTACGAAGATGGCTCTCAGGAAAGAGATTTTGTTAATATTCATGATGTCGTTGATGCTAATATTTTAGTTCTCCAAGATCCTAAGGCAGATTATGAAGTGTTTTGTGTCGGTGGGGGAAAATCTTATACTATAAAGGAATTTGCTAATATAGTAGCTAGAGCTCATAATAAAGAACACATACAACCTAAAATTCCAGGTGAGTTTAGAATTGGGGATACCAGAAATACTTGTTCTGATATCTCTAAATTAAGAGGTCTTGGTTGGGAACCGAAAAGAACAATTGAAGATTCTGTTGCTGAATATTTAGAATATTTAAAAGAACAAACAGATATTGACGATATTTTAGAATATGCTGAGAAAACAATGAAGCAGTTAAATGTAGTTAGAAAGGTAAAAACAGTGTAAGTATGAAAGCATTTCTACTAGCTGCTGGACTTGGTACACGGTTAAAACCAATAACTAATTCAATACCAAAATGTTTAGTAGATATTTGTGGTAAACCACTATTAGGTTGGTGGATTGATCTTTTTCAAAAACATGCAATTAACAAAGTCCTCATCAATTTACATCATTTTAGTGAGCAGGTTATTTACTTTATAGAATCATATAATCATAATTTAAGTATTGAATATTTTTATGAGGAACGATTATTAGGTAGTGGAGGTACTTTGCGAGCAAACAAGGATTTTGTAAAAGAGGAATCGAGCTTTTTTATATGTTATGCAGATAATTTAACAAATTACAATCTGACGGAATTTTTCAATTTTCACAAATCAAAAATGTCTGATTTTAGCATGTCCTTATTCAAGACTGATCAACCTACTGCAAAGGGAATCGCGTTACTCAATAGTGATAATGTAATAATTGATTTTGAGGAAAAGCCAAAAAAACCAAAGTCTGAAATGGCTAATGCTGGAATTTACATTTCATCACCAAGAATACTGGATTTCATTCCAAATGATCAGACTACAGACATAGGGTTTGATCTTCTTCCTAAATTAGTAGGTAGAATGACTGGTTGGAAAACAAGTGATTATCTAATCGATATAGGTACATACAAGGATCTGGAAAAAGCTAAAATTGAATGGGAAAAAATTTTAAAGGGAAATAATGAACTTTAATGAATATATAGCTTATTTATTTGATACTCTTGTTAAAGTTAAACAGAGTGAATTGGATAATATTATCAATATAATACTTAAAGCTTATAATGAGGGAAAAATGATTTTTGTTATTGGCAATGGGGGTTCAGCTGCCAATGCTTCACACTTTGCTCAAGACCTTGCTAAAGGCACACGTAAAACCTTAGAAACTGAAAAGCGAATTAGAGCTTTAAGCTTAACAGATAATTTAGCATTCATAACAGCACTTAGTAATGATGATGGCTATGAAACTATTTTTGAACAGCAATTAAGAACTTATGCCAAAGAAGGGGATGTAGTAATTGCTATTAGTGGGTCAGGAAATAGTTCAAATATAATTCAATCGATAAACTGGGCAAATAAAAATGATTTAACTACTATTGGAATTACAGGATTTGAAGGTGGAAAACTGAAAAAACTTGCTCAGCATTCCGTGAATGTTCCTATTAATGATATGTGTACTGCAGAAAGTATTCATTCAATAATTTTTCATTATCTTATTTTAGAATTACAAAAGTCAGTTTAAATAATGGAATTGTTATAATGTCCAGAGGAATATTACATTGTATTAGATTTTTGTAGGTATATGAAATTGATTGTTCAATGGCTGAAGCAAAATAATAAAAAGATAATTCTTTCTATAATTTTAGCTGTTATTACAATGTTTCTCTTACCATTTAAATCTGCTTCAATTATAGTGATTATTATTTTAATTGCTGTATTGTATTTTGGAGAGAAACTATTACTCAGTCTTACAATTATTAATTTCACAACAAGTCTGACTGAATATATCGGTGTCCTAAGACAATATCTTAATGCGATAGCGGTGATTTATTTGATTTATCTATTTCTAAAAAGATATGGATTAGACGTCAAGAATTATCCTATCCTACCAAAAGAGATAATTTATTTTTTAATTTCCTTATTTCTTTTATTATTCATTACCTCGATGTGTTCTGCATATCCTTTGATTGGGTTTATCTCCTTACTGACAATGATTTTGTTTTTTTGTATTTGTTATATCTTTTATAGCTTAATCAGCGATGAACGAGATATATATTTATATATTTATTCACTTTGTATTAGTGTTTTATTCTTAGCAATAAGAATCTTTATTGACTTATTTAATCTTGGAGTTGAAAAATTTTTTATTAAAGCGATATTAGAAAGTAATGATGAGTTGGCGGGAAGCACAGGTTATACCGGTTTTACTATCTTTTTTATAACTATCGCTTTTGTTACTGCTGTTTTATTCTTGGATCAAAAAAAGAGAGTAATTAGCAAATCAATATTAATATCATTTCTGATTTTAAACATAGTTACTTTAATATTTGCCAATTCGAGAGCTGCAATTGTTTCTGCATTCTTAAGTGTTGGGTTTTTATTTTTCAATCTTAATAAATCATTATTAGTAAAGATATCATCTTTTTTCGTAATTGGCTTTGCTATTATCTTTTTTTCTGTTCCGGGAGCTGAAGAAGCAATCAATACCTTTATTCGTATTGATAGTATTAGTCAAAGAGATGTTTTTTGGAACTCTGGAATTGATGTAATAAGGGATTATCCGGTGTTAGGTGTCGGACCAGGTGCATTTTATAAATACTTTTATTCATATTCACCTTCCTTCCTTTTTAGTTTTTTTGAATCAGATATTTGGAGATACGGTAAACCATCTCCACATAATATTTTTTTATTTTATTGGGCTGAAAATGGTATATTTGGTTTAATTTTCCCTATACTTTTGTTTATAATATTTTTCTACTTTGCATATAGAACGATTAGTTTTACAAAACAATCTAGTTATGAATATTATTGTTTATCTGTTGCAATAACTGGGATAGGAATAGGCATTCTTTTTAGAGCATTCTTTGAAGTAACGGGTATATTGTATTATGGTTATATCACAACAGATCTACCTTTTTGGATAGTGTTTGGGATTTTAGTTCATATATATCAGAATTTTAATAGGAAGAAAGAGCAACTTCAATAATATATTATATAGTTATTGTACTCTTAAAACAGAATTTTAAATGTTTTTTTACGAAAAGATCAGAAATAATAGATTCAATAACAAAGCTGCAATACTTATTTTTAATTCTCTAATTATTTTTTGTAGACTTTTTATATTCAAAAGAAAGAGATCAGAAATTAGAATAGTTATCGTTGCCCTTCAACGGTTAGGTGACACAGTATTTACAATCCCAGCTGTCAAAAGTATAATAGATTTCCACCAAAATTCAGTCCATATAATATGCTATCCTGAGACCACTCCAATCTTCAAGTTGATTTTTCCCAAACAAGAATATGTAGAATTAAAACACGAATTTTTTTTTATAAATAATCAAATCGCAAAACCCATAGCAAGAAAAATATTAAGAGGTTTGGACCCAACAATAATTTATGATATGACAGGTAATGTTACATCAGCTTCTTTACTTTTTAATTCTTCAGCAAGTGAAATAATTGGAATTAATGAGAAATACTATAAAAGTATTTATACAAAATTTAATCCTTTGAGGAGAGAACCTCATTTAATTGATAATTATCTAGATGGTATTCGAGATTTAATGCCAATTTATAAATCAAATGATGCTAAGATTATTACAAATTTTAACCAAAATAGAATTCTGATACATCCATTTGCAAGTAAAAGATCAAAAGAATGGGGGCTTAAAAAATTTATTAAATTAGCAGAAAGTTTAAATAAGGAATTTGAATGTATTATGGTAACACCACCGCTTTCTATTTCTACTGATGTGAAAGAAGTATTGCATATAAAACAAATTCCTTTAATAGAAACGAAAACAATAGATGAATTGATTGAGCTAATTAAAGGTAGCTTGATGCTAATTGGTAATGATTCAGGTGCAGTGCATATAGCTAATCTTTTAGGTAAACCTACATTTACGATTTATGGTCCAACAAATCCGGAATACCATAAACCACTAAATGGAGTAAATGAATATATAATAAAGGAATTACCTTGCTCAGCAAAAGAGAATGAAAAAATATGCTTTACATTTGGAGGAGTATACTGTCCTTCATATGAGTGTATGGTAAATCTAAAGTATGATGAAGTGGAAGATAGAATAAAATTGTTTTTAAAAACAAATTCAAATAGAAAGAGCAAATAAAGGTTATATATGCATATTAAGGTAAATTGGACCCCAACTAAGTATATAGAAAAGGGAAAAACATTTAAAGTAATAAATAACAAGAAATTTGTTAAAAATGTGAACAGGTTTATTGGTGAAGTCCAAGCTAAGAATTATCACAAAATAATAGTTGCATATGCCAATGGTTTATTGTTGGTTCAATACTGTAGAAACGTCCTTGTTTATCAGATGCACCGAAACTTATGGGCTGATTGGTCTAATACATTTCATCATAATTTATATTTTGATTTAATTTCTAATCTTGATAAGCTTTTAACAATAAAAAATATTTCATTTTCATCTTTGTTTTCTAATCTTAATTTTTATTTTGGAAAAATTTTTTCTAAACCATTCTTGGATAAAATAAATTATTCACTAACTTTTTCAGAGTATCCGTTAGGGTATTGTTTGGTAGCTAAAAAATAATATGAAAGTAATTTTATTAAGTGACCCAGCTTCAGCCCATACAATAAAATGGGCTAATGGAATTCATTCCAAGGGGGTAGATGTTCTAGTTTATGGATTAACAGCTTGTGATCCTTCTCAATATAATAGTGGGATTGAGATTGAGGAATTTAAGATTCCTGAATTTATTAAATGGCAAAAAGATGGTAATATTCTAAAATCCATTTATCTATTAAGTTTACCTCGATTGAAAAAAATAATACGACAATATAAGTGTGATATCCTTCATTCCCAATCAGCTTCAAGCTATGGATTGTTAGGAGCTTTGTCAGGTTTTCATCCACATATTATGTCCGTTTGGGGCAATGATGTTTATATCTTTCCAAATAAAAACAAATTTTTTGAAAAGATTCTGAGATATAATCTTAGTACTGGTGATATTATTACCTCATCTAGTAAAACGATGGCTGAATATTCAAAACGATTTGTCAATAAAAATATACTTGTTACTCCTGGTGGAATAATGCTTGATAGATTTAAACCTATGAAAAGAGATAATTCTTTTTATAAGGAAAGCGATATTGTAATCGGGACAATTAAAATGATGGAAAAAAAATATGGTTCCGAAGATATTCTTGATGCTTTTAATATATTAACAAAAAGAAATCCAACACTTCCATTAAGACTTTTAATGGTAGGACGTGGTTCACTAATAGAATATCTAACTGAAAAAGCTAAAAGGTACAATATTTCTGATTTAGTGATCTTTACAGGTATGGTACCATTTGATCAGGTCCCTATATATCATAATATGTTGGATATTTATATTGCACCATCAACTGATGATAGTGAATCTTTTGGAGTTGGAATCCTAGAAGCATCAGCTTGTGGTAAACCAGTGATAGTATCAAATATAGGTGGTTTACCTGAGGTTGTAATAGATAACTATACAGGTTTTATGATTCCTCCGAATAATCCGCAAGTATTGGCTGAAAAGATAGAGATTTTATTATTGAATAAAGAAACTAGATTAAAGTTTGGAGAAAATGGAAGACGATTTGTAGAAGAGCAATATAATTATGATAAAATATTGAATTACATAATATCTATTTATATTAATGCAATCAAAAAGAAATAATTAATTTTTAATTTTTAAATAGTTGTAAGTTAAATTTTGTTTTAAGATACACGAGAATGACATTTAAAAATAATACAGAGATTTTAAAAGAAACGATGTCAAAAGATTACTGGCATCAAAAATGGATTGAAACTTATATTGAAAACAGTAAAATACTGTATGATATGGCTTTTGATAGAATAAAAGAAATTGTCTGGAATTCTGAAAAAAACAGTATCCTTGATGCAGGTTGTGGTAATGGGGTTAATACAATAAGACTGGTAGAAAGAAATTTTAAAGTTACTTCAATAGATTTTTCAGATGCAGCATTAAAACTTTGTAAAAACAATCTTTTAAAAAACAATATAAAAGCTAATGTAACTATTGAAAAAGATGATTTACTTCATCTTAGATTTCTTGATAATACTTTTAATTCAGTACTTTGTTGGGGTGTATTGATGCATATTCAGGAACTAGAAAAAGCACTTTGTGAATTGAACAGAGTGATAGTCCCTGGTGGATATCTTATACTTTGTGAGGTAAGTAAGAATGCTATTGATACTATATTTGGACGAATTGTTAAAAAAATATTTAATAGTAACAACTACACTGAAATCAAGAATAGCTTGGGTATAGAAACTTGGACTGATACCGATGCAGGAAGAATGTTGGTTAGAAAAACTAACATTGCTAAGATAATTGAATATCTTTCAAACAGAGGCTTTAGTTTAATTGATCGTTTTCCAGGTCAGTTCACTCAAAGTTTTACAAGGGTTAGCAATAGTAAATTGAAAAAAGTCATTTTGAATTTTAATCGATTTTGGTTTAAGTATGTTGGATTAGCAAACCCTTCACTTGAACAAATTTTAATTTTTAAAAAGAATGATTTCAATTAGAACAACAATTGGAAATGACTTAGATGATATTATTAGAATTCATTTGCTATCATTTGATAAGTCTCATTTTTCAGCAAATTTCCCACCTAAACTACTTAAATCATATTTGGAATGTTTGCTGAAAAGCTGCCCCTTTAGCTTTACATTACTTTCAGATAATAAAGTAGCTGGATATATTTTTGGTGGTCTCAATCCTTCAGTAGGAGTCAAAGATTTTATAAGAAAAAATTTGTGGGAAGTCATTAGCGTTTTTTTTAAGTATCCAAGATTTATTAAGGAAAAAATTATTGAAATATTGTTTGATAAGGATTTCAAAGTTAAAAATTCTAAAGAGATTCCAACAGTTTATATAATTGCAGCTGATCCCTTTGTTAGGATAGGAATAGGTATAAAGCTTATTAACAGTTTTGAAATGAAAATCAGAACTGAAAATTTTTTTGAATATAGACTTGCTGTTCGGAAAGATAACGATAAAGCAATTAAGTTTTATGAAAGAAATGGTTTCCATCGCTTGTTTACAAGTAGGACATCTTATTGTTACTCTAAATCTTTAAGATAATTATGAATGAACCACTGGTATCTCTAATAGTGTGTTGTTATAACGAAGAGAAGTATATTGAAAAGTGTTTGATCTCTTTATTAAATCAAGAAAATATTTTAGGGGAGTTTGAAATATTAGTTATAGATGGAATGAGTAATGATAGAACTAGATCTATTGTGAAAAATTTTTTACAATTAGATAGTAGGATAAAGATGCTTGACAATCCTGCTAAAGTTAAACCACCAGCCGTCAATCTTGGTTTCAGAGCTTCTAAAGGGAAATATATTGCAATATGTGATGCACATACTCTTTATGATAAGAACTATTTTTCGAATTCTATCTCTATAATAGAAAGTCATCCTGAAGCTTGGTGTGTTGGTGGACCAATTATAAGCATTGGAGAATCTAATTTTGGTAGAGCAAATGCTTTAGCAATGTCTTCACCAATCGGCGTTGGCAATGCAAAACATCGTTTTTCAGAATATGAAGGATATGCAGAAATGGCTTGTTTCCCATTATTTAGAAGAGAAGTTTTGGATTGGGTAGGATATTATGATGAATTTTTTGATATAAATCATGATGATGAATATTGCTTTAGATTGCGGAAAGCTGGGGGAAAAGTATTTTTATCACCTATTGCAAAGAGTTATTATTATGTCCGAAATTCAATAAAGGGTTTGTTCAGACAGTATTTTAGTTATGGCTATTGGCAGATAGCATTTTTAAAAAAACACAAAATTCCTATTTCAATTAGACAACTAATCCCCTTTCTTTTTTTCTCTGTTATTATAATTCTCTTATTCATTTCCATTATTCTAAAAAAATTTTGGCTCGGATTACTCCTACCTTTGGTCTATGTAAGTATATTGGTTTTGTCTTCGATTCCAATTCTATTTAAAAAAGAAATTAGAGTCGCAATTAATTTTCCAATAGCAGTCTTTATATTGCACTTCTCCTATGCCCTTGGGTTTTTCTTTGGTCTATTTAGGTTTTCAGTTAACGATTTTAAGAGAAATGAATAAAAATATTATGATGTAGATGTTATATTTTGAAAAATTAAATATATTATTATCTTTGACTTCATTTTTGAGGATTATTTTAATATTGAGAAGTAATTTTTACTTACAGATTCTTATTATTATCTTATAATTGCAATTACAACAAAATTTTTATGAATAAAGATTACTTATTATTCCACAAACCATTTATATCTGAAGAAGAAATTAATGAAATGGTTGATACTTTACGTTCTGGCTGGCTTAGCATGGGACCTAAAACTATCAAGTTTGAAGAAGAATTTAATAAGTATATTGGTGCGAAAAAATCTGTTGCTGTCAACTCCTGGACTGCTGCGGGGCATTTAACTTTAGAAGCTTTTGGAATTGAAAAAGGAGATGAGGTTATTGTGCCAACAATGACTTTTCCAGCAACAGCAGAAATTGTTTGTTACTTTGGTGCAAAACCTGTAATAGTTGATGTTGAAGAGGAGACGTTGAATATTTCCCTTAAAGAAATTGAAAAAGCTATAACACCAAAAACAAAAGCGATTATACCGGTTCATTATGGCGGGCAGCCCTGTGACCTTGATGAAATACAACAAATTGCAAAAGCTCATAATCTTAAATTGCTCGAAGATGCTGCTCATTCTTTACCAGCAACTTATAAAGGAAAAAAGATTGGTACCATCTCTGATGTAACCTGTTTTAGTTTTTATGCCACTAAAACCCTTTCTACCGGCGAAGGTGGAATGATTTGTACAAATGATCTGGAGATTGCAGAACGTTGTGCAATTATGCGGTTACATGGAATAAACAGAGATGCCTGGAAAAGATATAGCGAATCTGGTTCCTGGTATTATGAGGTTGTTGCCCCCGGATATAAATATAATTTTACTGACTTACAAGCTTCATTAGGTTTACCTCAGCTAAAAAAAGTTGATATGATGTGGGAATCCAGAAAAGGTATTGCAGCAAAATATTATGAAGCATTCAAAGATTTGGATCTATTGACTTTACCAGTTATAAAAAGTGATAGAGAATCATCATGGCATCTTTTCCCAGTCAGGTTAAATCTGAATATGCTAACAAAAAATCGTGCTCAGATTATTGAAGAATTAAAAGCTAATAATGTGGGTGTCGGTGTTCATTTTATGCCTGTTCATCAACACCTTTATTATAGTGAAACTTTTAAATTGGATGATAAAAATTTTCCTGTAGCATCCGCTGCTTTTCCAAGATTAGTATCTTTACCAATATACCCCGGTATGACTGAACAAAGTGTTGAAAAAGTTATTACAGTAGTAAGAGAAGTGTTAAATAAATATCGAAGATAAATTTTCTTGTATGGGAAAACAGGGAAGTTGCTTAAAAAGATTTACTGATATAGTTATTAGTATAATAACTATTATTATAACATCACCTATCCTATTAATTTCCGCATTAGTGATAAAAATTGATTCCAAAGGTCCGGTGTTCTTTTTTCATGAAAGAACCGGTCTTAAAGGCAAACCCTTTAAGATGATAAAATTCCGTGGCATGATAGACAATGCTTTGTTACACGGACCAGGTATTACACAGGTAAATGATCCAAGAATTACCAGGGTTGGTAAAATTTTAAGAAGAACAAGTATTGATGAATTACCTCAGCTTTTTAATGTATTAAAAGGTGAAATGAGTATAATCGGACCAAGACCTGAAATTACAAGCATAACCGCTTCATATTCAAAGGAGCATCAGAAAGTGTTTGAATTTTTACCCGGCATAACAGGTATATCACAGATCAATGGCAGACAGACTTTAACACCTGAGCAAAGGAATAAAATGGAGATTGAATATTACAGTAATGAAACTTTCTGGAAAGATCTCAGAATATTCTTTGTAACTTTTTGGGTAATTGTAACAAATAAAGGAAATATTTAATTACTGATGATCATTGGGTCAATAATTAATATATCAGTTTTTTTTGACCTTGTTTAGGTTTAGTATTAAACCTAATTTTTTACAAACCTTATTAACTTTAATTATTCAGGCGAGCAATAATGAAGAATTATCTTATAATACTTTTGAATATTTTATTTTTTCAAAATGTAATATTCAGCCAGTCTTTGTCTAAAGATTATAAAGTAATTGAATCCAATGAAAATTATGTAATTCTTGAATTTAATTTTGAGAATGAGTTTTCTATTGAAGATTTTTTCATTGATGGAATAAAATTCACAAAAATTGTTGACCCAATATTTCCGATTCAAGAGCCTGGTAATCCCTATTTACCAACAAGATATTATAATATTGGTATTCCGTTAAATTCTGAAGCAAAGGTTACTGTATTGGATGAAAAGAAAGATTTTATTAAGGATAAATTTATAATTGCTGTACCTGATTCGGCTGATCAGCCGTACAAAGACCTGAGATACAATCAGGAAGTTTACGGAGTCAACAGCTATTTCCCAGCTAATTCAGTGAGCATTAATTCAACAGCAATTTTTAGATATTTAAAGACAGCTTCGTTATTCATTTCTCCCTTTCAATTTAATCCTGTTGAAAGAACATTAATCTATAATAAAAAGATAAAAGTGAAAATTGATTTTCAACAAGACAAAACCTTTACTGACTTGATTACACCCATTTCAGATAGAATGACTGAAGGTTTAATCTATAATAATATTATAAACCCAAAAGAAGCTATTAATTTCCAAGGGAAAGTAAAAAGGGTTATACAGGAATCTTCAGAAAAATATTGGTATGATCCAAATAAAAATTACTATAAGATATTTTTAAATAAAAAAGGTGTTTATCGTGTAACTTGGGATTATCTTATTAATGCAGGCATTCCTGCAAATGCTCTTGAAAATATGAGATTTGAATTATTTAATGAGGGAAATTCTATTCCTCTTGATGTGGTAGATATTAACAATGACAGTTTGTTCAATTCAGGAGATTATTTTCAATTTGTAGGTAAACCAGCTACACCAGTGGATCAATATACAAGAATGAATATATATAATACTTCAAATGTTTATTGGTTTTCATATCAAGCTGATTCAGTAAATTTTTATAAACTTCG
The DNA here is from genome assembly GCA_013285425.1 of Ignavibacteriota bacterium. Lineage (GTDB taxonomy): Bacteria > Bacteroidota > Ignavibacteria > Ignavibacteriales > Ignavibacteriaceae > IGN3. The sequence continues at coordinate 1,821,813 of CP053447.1, read as the reverse complement.
CGATGGTGATAAAAGAACAGGTACATCTTTAATATCTAATACTCTAGAGATTTTAAAATATGAAAAAGATTCTATTTTTAGTCACTTAGGTCAAGCAGATAATGGAAATAGGGACTATTGGTATTGGGATAAAGCAGAGAAGAGATATGGTGTTTCAATGAGTTTTTTTCGAAAGATGGTTGAAGATACTATTTGGGATAATATTTATCTGTTAAAGCCTCAGGGAAAAATAAAAATTGGGTTACATGGATTAACTAGTATTAACTGCAGGACCGGTTTTACACATACAGCGAGAGTGATTTTTAATGGTCATCCTGTTGGAACTCTTCAATGGAACGGACAAGAGGCTGCAACCTTTGAAAAGAATGTTTATTTTTCTTTTAGTAATGTTGGTGGTGATACAGTTTATTTAAATTGGCAAAGTCCACAAGAAATAATAGTTGAATCTACAGGGGAGGTTTGTAACACCTCAGGTGAGGATGTTTTTTTAATAAACTATGTTGAGCTTCAGTATTGGCGATGGAATAAAACTTACGATAACCACTATTTTTTTACTAGCCCGCCTGGTGACTATGGTGAAAATATTTATTGGATGTATAATTGGCAAAGAAATAATATGAAGGTATATATTCCAAGCCGTAATGAGCTGATATACAATCCTTGGATAACAAATGATTCATCAAAAAGTGTTAGATTCGTTGATACTCTCTTTCAACAAACCGACTATTATTGTGTTGCTGATGATTATTTCTTTATACCAGATTCTATATCTTATAATATTTCAAACTCAGATTTAAGAAACATAAATAATAGTGCTGACTATATTATTATCACACACCCATTATTTATAGAAGCAGCAGAACGATTAGCTGAATATAGAACTAATAATCTTAAAGATTACTCTGCTCCTAAAGTTAAAATCGTAAATATTTTGGATATATATGATGAGTTTTCTTTTGGATTACTCAATCCATTTGCACTTAATGACTTTGTAAAATTTACTTTTCAGAACTGGCAGCAACCAGCACCTGCATATATTACTTTGTTTGGAGATCTAAGCTCAGATTATAGGAAAATAATAAGCACAAGCAGAGAAAATTTTATTCCCTCAATACCTTATCATTCACAACTTTTCGGTTACTCGGCTAGTGATAACCAAATTGTAACAATAGTAGGTAATGACTTAATACCAGATTTAGCAATTGGGAGGATATCTTGTGAAACAAATGATGAAGCAAATATACTAGTTGATAAAGTTATTAATTATCCTGCAGATGTTTCTAAAGAATGGAAACAAAATGTTTTGTTAATGTCCTCAGGTTTAACCGCAGCCGATGAAAACCTATTTAAATTCAATGATAGAAACATTTTACTTGATAACACTTATTTGAAGCCAAATGGAATAAATTCTTCGAAAGTATTCAGATATCCTAATAAACCAGAATACATACAATACCAAGGCGAAGGTCCAGATATTCGGAGAGAAATTGATAAAGGAGCTGTAATAGCTAATTATTATGGGCATGGAGGAGGATATCAGTGGGATTTGGTATTTACTGATGATGATATATTAATGCTTAATAATACAAATCGACTTCCCTTTGTTATTAGCGTAACATGTTATACTGCACATTATAATAATCAAGAAGTATTTGGAGAAATCTTCAATTCCATTCCAGAAAAAGGAAGTATCGCATTTTTCGGAAGTTCAGGTGTTACATTTTGGCCGACTACTGCTAGTTTTAATCAAAAGATGTTTGAAGAAATATTTAATAAAAGAGAATATGTTGTTGGTGATGCCATCTTAAAAGCAAAAACTAATCCTCAATTTGGTACGATGCTTGCCTTACTTACTTTATTAGGTGATCCTGCATTGGAACTTGCATTACCTAAAAATCCCGATTTTGTTATTAAACCAAGTTACATTTCAATTGATCCTGGAAATCCATTAATCAATGATACTACTCAAGTAAAAATTGTTATTAGAAATTTGGGAACAACCTTCTCAGGGGATTCAGTTTTAGTAGAATTGTTTGAAAATAGTATTTCTGATTCCACATTAATTGGTTCGGTAAAACTGGGTAGTTTTGGAGAGGAAGATTCGACTTATTTTAGCTGGATCCCATTGAAAGAGGGAATTAATAGTTTGATTGCAAGAATTAATAACGATCAAGCAGTTGAAGAAAGTGATCTAAGTGATAATATAGCTACATTAAACGTAATTATTTTTAGTATTGATAAGCCAAAAATACTGAAACCTGTTAGTAATTATTTTAGTAATGATAACACAATCAATTTCGTATTAGTAGATGTTGGACAGTACATTTCTCAAAATTTTTCTTACCAGATTATTATAGATACGTCACTTGATTTGAATTCAGTATATAAAATTTCCTCTCCAATATTAAATTCAAAAAATGGTTTAGTAAAATGGACCACACCGCAGTTAGTTCCTGGAGTATATTTTTATAAAGTATATATAATCTCTGAATCTGACACTAATAAAAGTGATCTTGAAACTTTTTCAATTACATCTATTGGAGGAAGAGGATACTTAGCAAAATCAAAACAACTCTTAAATTTTAATACTAACAATATAAATTATTCAGATTCACTATCAAGTTTAGTTTTAAATACTTCTATTTTACCACCTCACCCTTCAAGAGAAAAGTTGTTGGATTCATTAATGGTGGAATGGCCTCCAGATACAACTGAAATTACCTCATGCACAACAGATGGGAGTTACCTTTATTTTGGGCATTTGTCGTATTATCGCAATGGAAGGAAATCTAAAATTTATAAAGTTGGTACTGGTTACAACGGAACTATTAAAGCTGAGCTTTATGGTTCGATAGGAGATTTAGAAATTGACATAAAAAATCAGATATTTTATCATAGTGATGGCTATTTATATGCTGCCACTGGAGATGATACAACTCTTTTGAGAATAAATATTCAAAATGGCGATACTTTCCGTGTTATGATTCCAGGAGGACTTCTTCCTACAGAAGACGGCTTATTAAAAAATGGCGGGTTTTATTTAACATCTGATGGTAATTATGTTTATAATATTTCAGCTGGATATGGTAATTATAGAAATAAGTTTGTCCTAAGAACATTTGACCCTTCAGCAGGTTGGAACAAAGTTAGGGAAGACCTAATTCTTGATGGTAGCGCATTTATTGGATTTTCTGGATTTTTTGTAACTGCTGGTTATATTCAAACATATGAGTCATATATTAAATGGATATACTAGAAGGTATCGACTTTCAGATGGTTTCTTTGAGGAAGAGTACCTTCCTTTTTTGGATAACAAAAAAGTTTATAGTTGGACATATGATTGGGTTAATGATCTATTGTATGGCGGATTATTTACCCCAGCTACATTAAACTACGATTTTGGATTTTTTAAATTTGTTGGTAATTATATAGAAGCCAACGGCAGGATTACTTCTCAGGAGATTGGCCCAGCTTCCAGATGGGATAATCTGGAGTTTAATTTTGATCAGACTAATTCTAATGGTCTTTACAAATCATTTTTATTGGGAAAAAGAAGAATCGGCTCCGAATGGGTATTGCTTGATTCATTAATTCAACCAAATTATGATTTATCATCAGTTAACGTAAAAGATTTTAATTATATTAAACTCAGATTTGATTTAGTTGACTCTTCTTTTGGCGCTGGTGAACCGATGAAGTTCAATTCACTTAAAGTGAACTATGAATATCTGCCGGAGATTTCGGTAATTCCAAATAATTTTACATTTATACCGGATTCTATGTTACACGGTTTACCAGTTCAAATGGACTTTAAAGTTAATAATGTTGGTTATATAAAAGCTGATAGTGTAAGATTGGATTTCTATCATAATCTTGCTGATACAATTTTTTATTCAACTTATTTAAATGTTGATCCTGATTCTTCTGCAAGTATAACCCACACTATATCAACAAATAATTTATTATATACTGCACCTGTTTCTACTATAGACGTCAAGGTAATCGCTACACCAAAAAACGAAGAATACTACACATTTAATAATATGACTAATAATTATTTTTATGTAATTAGAGATTCTGCTAAACCGATATTCAATATCACGTTTGATGGAAGAGAAATTATAAATGGAGATATTATTTCTTCTGAACCAGAGGTTGTGATTACACTTGAAGATAACAGTCCGTTGCAACTTGATAGTACCTTTTTTACTATTGTTCATACTTTCAAAAATGTTCCTAAAGTAATTAAAATTCCGGGACAAGATATTAAATATGAATATACTCCTTATCCTAATTCCAAAGCTGTGATAACCTGGACTCCAAAATTGGAAGATGGGAGACATGTCCTTGAAGTATTAGCTAAAGATGCTTCGGGTAACTTCTTTGATTCTACTTCTTCGAGATCAGTCTTTTATGTTTATAATAATCCCGATTTGTTACAAGTTTACAACTATCCAAATCCATTTTCAGACAATACTTATTTTACTTTTGAAATAAGAGGTACTATTCCACCTGAAGAATTAAAAATTAAGATTTTTACTGTGGCAGGAAGATTGATAAAAGAATTTGAGTTAAATTCATCAGCTTTGCAAATTGGATTTAATAAGATCTTTTGGGATGGTAAAGATCAAGATGGTGATGATATAGCAAATGGTTTATATTTCTATAAAATTATTTCCAAGCATGGTGATGAAACAAAAATTACAACACAAAAGCTGGCTAAAGTTAAATAGTTTTTGTTAAAATGATTTTAATTTCAGGAGTAACTTATTAGATGTGTGGAATTGTTGGTTATGTGGGCAATAAGAATTGTGTCCCAATCTTAATTAATGGTTTAAAAAGACTTGAGTACCGCGGTTATGATTCAGCTGGTATTGGTATTGTCAACCATAATTCGATAACCATAGTTAAAAATAAAGGGAAGGTAAGCTTTCTTGAAGAAAAAGTTGATAAGTTAGATCTGGAATCAGAAATCGGACTTGGGCATACACGATGGGCTACGCATGGTATTCCAAATGAATTGAATGCACATCCGCATGCGAATGAAGATCAAACAATTTTTTTAATCCATAACGGTATAATTGAAAATTATCAGGTGCTTAAAAAAGGGTTGCAGTCCTTTGGTTATGAGTTTAAAAGTGAAACTGATTCTGAAGTATTAGTACATCTGATAGATAGTTTTACTAAACGCGGACACGATATAACAAAATCTGTTCAACTTTCACTTCACGAAGTTGAAGGAACTTATGGGTTAGCTGTAATTTCATCAAAAGAACCTGATAAAATAATTGCTGCCCGTAAAGGCTCACCTTTAGTTGTTGGCATCGGAGATAATGAAAATTTTATAGCATCCGATGTTTCTGCTATAATTTCTTATACTAAGCAAATTGTATATCTGGAAGATGGTGAAATTGCTGTTATAAAAAAAAATGAGTTTACAGCTAAAACTGCTTTTGATAATGAAATTGAAAAAGAGATTCATGAAATCTCTATGACGCTTGATGAGATTGACCGCGGCGGCTACGCTCATTTTATGTTAAAGGAAATAATGGAACAACCTGAATCTTTGCGCAACTCAATAAGAGGTAGAATTATTGATGAAGATGGAAGAGCAATCTTGGGTGGATTGAGAGATGTAGTTGATAAGCTTGCAGATTCCAAAAGGATTATTCTTGCAGCCTGCGGTACATCCTGGCATGCAGGATTAGTTGGTGAATATATGTTTGAACAGTTTTGCAGAATCCCTACTGAAGTTGAATATGCCTCCGAGTTCAGATATCGTAATCCGGTTATTGAAAAAGAAGACACTGTGTTTTTTATCTCACAAAGCGGTGAAACTGCTGATACTTTAGCGGCATTGAAAGAAGCAAAAATTAAAGGAGCATTAGTTTTAGGAATTTGCAATGTGGTTGGTAGTTCAATAGCAAGAGAAACTCAAGCAGGTGTTTATACACATGCTGGGCCTGAAATTGGCGTAGCATCTACTAAAGCATTTACTACACAATTGACAGTATTAGCTTTAATTTCACTTTTAATTGCAAGAAAGAAAAATCTCAGTAAAGTAGATGGGCAGCAAATCGCAAGTGAACTAAAACTTATACCCGAAAAGGTGGAAGAAATTTTAAAACTTAACCTTCAGATTGAAAAAATTGCTGAAGAATTTAAGGATGCATCAAACTTTCTTTATCTTGGTAGAGGATATAATTTTCCGGTTGCATTGGAAGGTGCATTAAAATTAAAAGAAATATCTTATATCCATGCTGAAGGTTATCCGGCAGCGGAGATGAAGCATGGTCCAATTGCGCTGATTGATGAAAATATGCCGGTCGTATTCATTGCTCCAAAAGACTCAACTTATGATAAAATTGTAAGTAATATTCAGGAAGTAAAAGCAAGAGGCGGTAGAATTATTGCAATTATTACTGAGGAAGATGAGCAATTGAACAAATTAGTTGATTACGCAATTAGAATTCCCAGCACTATTAGAATGTTAATGCCGATTCTCACTGTAATTCCTCTTCAATTATTAGCTTATCATATTGCAGTTAAAAAAGGATTAAATGTAGATCAACCAAGAAATCTTGCAAAAAGTGTAACTGTAGAATAGAATATTTATAGATATTTTTTGTGATTTTGCAGATTTTCCATATTTTTACGCCACTAAATTTTTAAGGGCAGGTAGCTCAGTCGGTAGAGCAAAGGACTGAAAATCCTTGTGTCGGCGGTTCAATTCCGTCCCTGCCCACAATCTAACATAGAGACATAACAACGGTCTCTATTTTTATTTTAAAATTTTCAGAAAATTAATTCTACCAGAGTTTTATTGAATTCTGAAGCCCATCTCTATATATTTAATCACATATAAATATAGATTTAGTATGAAAAATAATGTAATTCTCGAAACTAACTTTCCGACACTCAAATTTGTAAAAAAGGGCAAGGTAAGAGACCTGTATGATCTGGGTGATTATTATTTAATTGTTTCAACCGATCGTTTATCTGCATTTGATGTGATAATGGCACAAGGAATTCCTTTTAAAGGTAAAGTACTTAACAGGATATCTGAATTCTGGTTTAATCATACCAGCCATATTGTTAAAAACCATCTTATAACTACTGATATAAATAAATTTCCTAATGAATGTCTAAAGTATGCTGATGTTCTTGAAGGTCGAAGTATGCTTGTTAAGAAAACAGATGTAATTCCAATTGAGAGTGTTGTAAGAGGTTATATTACAGGTTCTGGTTGGGCTGATTACAAAAGAACAGGCGAAGTATGCGGAATTAAATTACCCGAAGGAATGGAAGAGTCAGAAAAATTTTCAGAACCATTGTTCACACCCTCAACCAAAGCAGAGATTGGTTTACACGATGAAAATATTTCAGAACAAAAAGCTAAAGAAATTGCAGGTGCTGATACAATAAAATTTATTAAGGAAATGACAATTGAGATTTATAAAAGCGCTGTTGATTATGCACTTAGTAAAGGAATCATAATAGCAGATACTAAAATGGAATTTGGAAGAATTGGAAATGAGATAATTCTGGTAGATGAATTATTAACTCCTGATTCTTCAAGATTCTGGCCTTTGGATAAATATGAAAAGGGAAAATCCCAGGAAAGTTTTGATAAGCAATTTGTCCGCGATCATCTGATATCTGTGAAATTTAATAAACAACCACCTCCGCCGATGCTGCCGGAGGATATTATACATAAAACAAGTGAAAAGTATTTGGAAGCACTAAAAATGCTTACTGGTGAAAGTCTGTAATAATGCAGCCTAAAAAAATAAAGCTGGTAGATGGAATAAATTTGATGATCCTTTGGAATGATGGGTCTGAGGAATATATAAGTTTAAAAAATTTGAGGAAACACTGTCCTTGTGCTACTTGTTCTGCTGAAAGAGATAAGCAAGGGAAAAAATATATACCTTTATATACTGAAAACCAGATAAGTGTAAGGTCTATTAGTCAGGTAGGAAATTATGCAATTCAAATAAGATGGCAGGATGGACATGATACAGGGATTTATGAATACAAATTTTTAAAAAATTTCCAACCTGTCGGTTAGTAATATGACTTTACCTAATCAACTTACAATATTAAGAATCATACTAACTCCGGTTTTCCTATTTTTCTTTCTATCTGATGATAGCACTTATATTCAGATTTCTTTAGGAATATTTTTAGTAGCCGCACTGACTGATTGGTACGATGGATGGCTTGCGAGAAAATTTAATTACATAACCGAATGGGGAAAGTTCTGGGATCCGCTTGCAGATAAGATTTTAACATCCGCAGCATTTATTGGATTTGTTTTAGTTGGCTTTCTGCAATTATGGATGGTGGTCCTGGTAATTATTAGAGATTTATTGATAACATTACTAAGAATATATGCAGAAAACCGCGGCTATAATTTTGTTACCAGCTACTATGCAAAATGGAAAACCGTATTTCAAATGGTATTCCTTTATTATCTGCTTCTCCTTTATGTTGGATTGCATACTGCACAAATTATGAATGATTACCAGGATATTTTAAAAATACTCTCAAATCAGAAATTTATTTATTCAACAATGCTGATAATAACTGTTATTACTGTCCATTCAGGTGTATCTTACATAGTGAAAAATAAACACTTAATTGCAAAGTTATTTAATGAAACCAATAAACTCGTTTGAAAAAATTGTTGGTTCTGGTTTATATACTGGCTATATCCCGTTTGCTTCAGGAACTTTTGGAAGCTTAGTTGGTACCCTAATTTATTTTATTCCCGGATTTGAAAATTCTTATGTAATTATTCCTTCAATAATAGTTTTATTTATCTATGGCATTTATGTTTCAGGTAAGTTCGAAAAACAATATGGCAAAGATCCTTCTCAATGTACTGTGGATGAAGTCGTTGGTACCTGGATTTCATTTATTTTACTTCCCAAAAAAATAATCATTATTATAATTGCGTTTTTAGTATGGCGATTATTAGATATTGTTAAACCTTTTCCGGCAAGAAATTCTGAAAAGTTATCAGGAGGTTTAGGAATTATGCTAGATGATGTTATTTCAGGAATTTATACTCTGATAATTATTCATTTAACTGTTTACTTTGGAGTACTTCAAAAATGAAAGCTTATTTAATCTCGATTGGGGACGAATTATTAATTGGGCAAACTGTTAATTCAAATGCTGCATTTATTGGTGCTCAGTTGTCTGATAATAATATTTCAATTATTAAATCATCGGTTATCAGCGATGATATTAAAACAATAATTAATGAAATTAATCTTGCAGTATCACTTGCAGATTTGGTAATATGCACCGGCGGTCTTGGTCCTACAGCTGATGATTTAACCCGTTCGGCAGTTGTTCAGTATTTTAACACAGAATTAGTCTTTAATGAACAAGCCCTTGAAGATATAAAGTCTATGTTTAAAAGAAGGGGCAGGGAATTAAAGGATGCTCATAAAGATCAGGCAATGGTTCCTAAGAATGCAATTATTATAAGAAATGAAAATGGAACAGCACCCGGATACTGGATTGAAGATAATAACAAAATTATAATTGTTATGCCCGGCGTTCCTTATGAAATGAAAGCAATGGTTACAAATTTTGTCATTCCAAAATTGGTTGATTATATCGGTAAACCAAAAGAATATATAAAAAAAATTACCCTTCAGACTACCGGTTTACCAGAATCTCTGTTAGCAGAAAGGATAGGAAATCTGGATGAACTGCTCGGAGAAGCTAAGCTGGCTTTTTTACCGAATCAATACGGTGTGAGACTGAGAGTTACAGTTCAATCAACTGAGGAAGAACAAGCAAATAATTTTCTTTCAGAAATTGAACAGAAGCTTCGTAGTAAAATTGGACGCTATGTGTATGGCAGAGGTGATGAAACACTTGAAGAAGTTGTTGGAAGAATGTTAAAAGAACGTGAACTCAGAATTGCAACTGCTGAATCCTGCACCGGCGGCGGACTTGGAGATAGAATAACTAATATCAGCGGAAGCAGCAGATATTATGAAAGAGGAGTAATAACATACAGCAACGCAGCTAAAGTTGAATTACTAAAAGTCAATGAAGATATTATGGCTGAAAAAGGTGCTGTCTCGGCTGAAGTTGCAATGCAAATGGCTGAAGGTGTAAAATCCATCAGCGGTTGTGATATTGGAATTTCTTTGACCGGAATTATGGGACCTTCGGGAGGAGTAACAGATAAACCAGTTGGAACTGTATATATTGGCTTTTGCGATGATAAACTTTGTACTGCAAAAAGATTTCAGTTTGGAGAAGACAGAATCTTAAATAAAAACCGTGCTACACAAGCTGCACTTGAGATGATTCGCAGAAGTTTACTCGGAATTCCATTTGATGAATAGACTTTTTATTTCTTTAAATATTCCGGATTATGTAATTGATCGACTTTTAGAACTAAGAAACTTATGTTCAAATGAAGAAAAATTAAAATGGGAATCAAGAGAGAAACTTCATATAACTTTGAAGTTTATCGGAAATACTGATCAGGGAAAGACCGATGAATTGATAGATCGGTTAAAGATTATTACTGATTACTCAGTTATCAAATGCTCTTTGGAAAAATTTGATTTTTTTTACAGAGATGATATCCCATCAATATTATGGGCTGGATTAAAAATTGATGAATCCATAACAAAAGTGATAAAGCATATTGATGAGATACTTGAAAGTCTTTCCATCAATTCTGATAAAAAGAAATTTAAACCGCATATTACATTAATAAGATTTAGAAAGGATCCTGGAATTAGTTTTGTAAACACATTCAAAAACTTTAGTTTTGAACCAATCATATTTCAGGCGAATTCAATTACCCTTTTTAATAGTGTCTTAGAGCCTAAAGGCTCTGCATATTATGAAATGAAAAAATATTTTTTAAATTAATTGGAGATAACATGGCTTCTGACAGAGAACAAAAATTAAAGATTATCGATGATGCAATTGCCGGTATTGAAAAAACATACGGCAAAGGTGCAATTATGAAGCTTGGTGATGGGGTTATCAGCGATATTGAAGCTATCCCTACTGGCGCACTTTCTTTAGATATTGCATTAGGAATTGGCGGAATTCCAAGAGGAAGAATTATTGAAATATATGGACCTGAATCAAGCGGAAAGACAACCCTTTGTCTGCATATCATTTCTGAAGCTCAAAAAATGGGAGGACTTGCTGCTTTTATTGATGCTGAACATGCTCTCGATGTTAACTATGCAAAAAAATTAGGAGTTGATACTGCTAATCTCTTAATATCACAACCAGATTATGGCGAACAAGCTTTAGAGATAGCCGATACTTTAGTTAGAAGTAACGCACTTGATATTATTGTTATTGATTCAGTTGCAGCACTTGTGCCGCGTTCTGAAATTGAGGGTGAAATGGGTGATGCTACTATGGCTGTTCAGGCAAGATTGATGTCGCAGGCATTAAGAAAACTAACCGGTGCAATTTCAAAGTCAAAAACTTCGGTTGTTTTTATCAATCAGCTTAGAAGTAAAATTGGTGTGATGTTCGGAAATCCTGAAACAACAACCGGCGGTAACGCATTAAAATTTTATGCTTCTGTAAGAATTGATATCAGAAAGATTGCGGCAATTAAAGAAGGTGATGAAGTAATTGGTAACCGGACAAAAGTAAAAATTGTAAAAAGTAAAGTGGCTCCGCCATTTAAGCAAACTGAAATAGATATCTTGTATAATGAGGGAATCAGTAAAACCGGTGATGTGCTTGATCTTGCAACTGAATTAGGTATTATAAAAAAAGGCGGTGCATGGTTTACTTATGGTGAAGAAAGAATTCAGGGCAGAGAGCAGTTCAGGCAGAAATTAATTGAATTTCCCGAAATGTATAAAAATATTGAACGCGATATAAAACAAAAACTTGGCATTCTCAAAGAACCAGTATCTGCTCAAACTGAAGAAAAAGTTGAAGATAAATCTAAAGCAAAAAAGAAGTAATGATTTTTGTGTATGAGGATTGTCAGTATAAGAAAAAAAGACGATGAAAACGTAATTATTAAACTAGACGATTCTCAACAACTGATTATATCAGTTGATACTTTATTTAAAAGCGGTCTTAAGAAAGATGATGAAATTTCTGAAGACCGCTACACTCTTTTAATCGAGAGCAACATATCCTATCATATAAAAAAGAAAGCTCTATCATATTTAGCCAGAAGAGCCCACACAGAAAAAGAATTATTGATAAAACTAAAAACTAAATCTTATAACGAAAATTTAATTAAATCAGTTATTAAGGAACTTCGTAATCTATCGTTTATAAATGATAGAGAATTTGCTGTTCAGTTTGTAAGTGAAAAATCTCAAAGAAATAAATGGGGCAAATTAAAAATCAAATCTGCATTAATAAGTAAAGGCATTAACCATAAAATTATTGATGAAGTATTATCTGCCGCCGGCTTGGAAGAACTGGAATTAAACCGCATAAATGAGTTAGTTATTAAAAAGTATTCTATCTTAAAAAAAAGAGAGACTGATGAAAAAAAAATAATCCGGAAACTTATTTCTTTTCTGGTAGGTAGAGGCTACAACTATGAATTAGCATCTAATGCAGTCAGAAAAATTATCAAAACTGATTTCATCGACTCCTAAGTATTTGTTCAGCAAGTTTATTTACTACTTGTTTAATTTCCCGGCTATCACTTAATTCAATCACCTCATTTAGTTGCATCCATTTTTTTCTTCTTAAATTCTTTTCCGGATAATCGTTTAATTCTTTAGTTACTTGCATTGAAAAAACTTTGACCAAGCACTTTCCGCTTTTTTTAATTAAAATAAATGACCCGAGTTCAGAAGTATCATTTTCTCCGATAACACCTGCTTCTTCAAATGCTTCTTTCTTTGCCGATTCGAATGCTGTCAGATTAAATTCAATAAATCCTTTCGGAAAAATCCACTTCTTCTTTTTTATGGAAGTAATCATTAAAAATTCAATTGCATTGTTAATGCATCTGTATGGAACCACACAAGATTGTATATAATCAAATTGTAAATCTTTTTTCTCTATCATTTATTAAACTGATTATTGAAATAATTATCAGCTCTAATATCTAAATGATTTCATTTTTTTAGATTGTTAACAATCACAGTTAACATAGTGATTACTTGGATAAAGAATCCGATTTGGCTAATTTTTCAAAGTGAATTCTAATTAACCTAACTAATTATATCAAATTATATTTCAGAGGAGTGTAAAATGGCTTTAAAAGTTGGAGACAAAGCACCGGATTTTCAATTAATTAATCAAGATGGTGAAACTGTTTCATTAAGCAATTATAAGGGTTCAAATGTTGTTGTATTATTTTTCCCTGCTGCTAATACAGGAGTATGTACCAAAGAAATGTGTACGTTCAGAGATGATCTGAAGATATTTGAAAAGCTGAATGCGCAGGTTTTAGGAATTAGTGTTGATATGCACTATTCCTTAAAAATGTTTCAGGAAAAAAATAATTACAATTTTCCTTTATTAAGTGATTTTAATAGAAAAGTAATAAACGATTATGATGTTGTTTTAGATGTTTTTGCACCGGGTAAATTTGATTACCAGAAAGTTGCAAAAAGAGCTGCGTTTGTAGTAGATAAAGATGGAATTCTAAAATATACTGAAGTACTTTCCAGCCCAGGTGATGAGCCGAATTATGAAGCAATAAAAAAAGTACTTTCTTAATACAGAGTAATATTAAAATGTTAGAAGTTGATACTAAAGCTCCTCAGTTTTCTTTGTTAAATCAGGATGGAAAGGAAGTATCATTAAAGGATTATTTAGGCAAAAAAATCGTACTGTACTTTTATCCAAAAGATAACACACCCGGATGCACAAAAGAAGCCTGTAGTTTTAGAGACGCTTTCCCAAAATTTAATAAATCTGATGCTATTATTATTGGCATTAGTCCCGATTCAGTAAGCTCTCACAAAAAATTTGCTGAAAAATATCGGTTAAGTTTTGATCTTCTTGCCGATGAAGATAAAAAAGTTGTTCAGCTTTACGGAGTATGGAAAGAGAAAAGTATGTTTGGCAGAAAATATATGGGAGTAGAAAGAACAACATTTATAATAGATGAAAAAGGCAGAATCAAAGACATTTTTAAAAAAGTTAAAGTTATCGGACATGCTAAAGAAGTAATTGAAGCATTGAAGGATTGAGATGGTTTATATTACGCGTAGAGAAACATTTGCCGCTGCTCATAGATTATTTAAGGACGGTTTAAGTAATGAAGAAAATCTTAAACTATTTGGAAAATGCAGTAATCCTAACTGGCATGGACATAATTATATTTTGGAGGTTGTTGTGGCGGGAGAAGTTAATCCTGCCACAGGATTTGTTCTTGATTTAAAAGAACTTAAGGAGATTATTCATAAACATGTAATTTCTAAAGTCGATCATAAAAACCTGAATATTGATACTGATTTTATGATTGGTTTAAATCCGACTTCTGAAAACATAGTTATTGCAATCTGGAAACAACTTGAAGATAAAATTCCTGCTGGTAAACTTTACTCAATTAAACTTTACGAAACTGAAAATAATTATTTTGAATATCGCGGTGAATGATATGGATAAAACGAAAACAAAAAAACTTATAAACGATTTGCTTTTGGAAATTGGTGAAAATCCGAAGCGGGAAGGCTTGTTAAGTACACCTAAACGTGTAGCTGAAGCATACGAATTTTTAACAAAAGGTTATCATCAGGATATTAAAGAAGTTTTGAATGGTGCAATCTTTCATGAAAAGTATAGTAACATGGTGATTGTTAAAAATATAGATTTTTACAGCCTGTGTGAGCATCATATGCTTCCTTTTTATGGTAAAGTACACGTAGCTTATATCCCTGATGGTAAGATTATCGGTCTTAGTAAAATTCCGAGAATAGTTGATGTCTTTGCTCGAAGACTACAAGTTCAGGAAAGAATGACTCAGCAAATTGCTGATACCTTAAAAGAATTTATACAGCCAATCGGTGTTGCAGTAGTATCAGAGGCTTTTCATATGTGTATGATGATGAGAGGAGTAGAAAAACAAAATTCGTCAGCATCAATGAGTGCAATGCATGGCATTTTTAAAGAAGACGCTCGTACAAGGACTGAATTTCTTAATTTAATTGCAACAAAAAATTTATGAGAGATGAAAAGCCGGGTATCTGGATTACTGGTGCAAGCTCTGGTATCGGCAGATCAACGGCAATTGAGTTTGCAAAGACGGGTGCAAAAGTATTTGCTTCTGCACGAAGAGTTTCTGAATTAGAAAGATTAAACAATGAGTTAGAAGCAGATAATCTGTCAGTTGAAATATATCCATGTAATGTTGCTTCTCATACTAATGTAGATCAGACAGCAAAAAAAATACTGCAGAATTATAAAATTGATTGTCTGATAAATAATGCAGGGATAACCTCCTTTAAACTAGCAGAAGATAATTCAGTAAATGAAATAAATGAAATCGTTACAACAAATCTTTTAGGTTCTATCTACACAATAAAAGCTGTTTTACCTCATATGATTTCAAATAACGGCGGAACAATAATTAATATTCTATCTGTTGTTACAAAGAAAACCTTTACAAAAAGCTCCGCTTATGCAGCTTCGAAAACCGGATTACTCGCTTATACAAATTCACTTAGAGAAGAATTAAGACAATACAATATAAGAGTGATAAATATTATCCCCGGTGCTACAGAAACAGCAATGTGGTCTAAAGAGGTAAGAAGTAAATATTCAGACAGAATGATGAACACAGAAAATATTGCACGTATATTAGTTTGGGCTTTTTTACAAAAGGATAATCTTGTTACTGAAGAAATTTTATTAAAACCTATCAGTGGTGATTTGCAAAAGCCGGATTAACCGGCTTTTTACTTTAATCTGTTTGCATTCTTCGATGCATAAGTTTTCTATTCACTTTGTTTTTCATAAATCCGGGATTTCTATCCATTTCGTTCCAGATCTTTTTCTGATTCTCATCAAGAATTTCATAAACATCCATTCTGTGATTTGCTCTGGCAAGTTCAATTTTTCCTCTTGCTTCGTTTATTTCCTTGGTCAAGTTCAACACATCTTTTCTGGAAAAATTGTCTGAAGATTTTAATTTCCTCAGTTCCAGTTCCTTAAGTTCTAATTCTGATTTTAACTTGATCATTTCTTCCTGATTTGTTAAACGAAGCGCTTCAATTTTGGATTTTTGCTCAGTTGTTAAATTTAGTTTCTCAAAATTATTTTCTCTTTGATACTGTCTGCCTTTATACTGATCTCTCTGAGCAAAAATATTCTGATTTAATCCAAAGATTACCAATAAAGCAATGATTGGGATTAAGAACTTTTTCATAACTATTCCTTTCTGTTTTAATTTTTGATTTTGACCTTTTGACAAATCAGGTTTAGATTTGGTTTAAATATTAAAGATTAAACCTAAAGTTCTTAATGCTTGTCTAAAATCATAATATAAATATTTATGCATAATACTGATGATGATTTTAAGCTGATTGAAAATTTTATTGATGGCAATGAATCTGCTTTTAATCGGCTAATCTATAAATATCAGGATAAGATTTACTGGCACGCCAGAAGAATGACCGGTAATCATCTTGACGCGGATGAAATAGTTCAGGAAGTTTTGCTTGTTATTTATAATAAAATTAAAACTTTTAAATTTAAGTCGTCATTTTACACGTGGATTTATACAATTACTAATACAAGAAGTATTAATTATCTTAAAAAGAGGTCTGTAAAAAAAATATTTTAGTCTTGAAACGGCTGCCGGTCAGGAAGATAGTGATAACATTATTTTAAACCTTGAACAAAAACAGCAGTTACAAATAATAGAAAGAGCTTTACAGAAACTTCCAATCAAGCAAAGAGAAGTTTTTATTATGAGAAATTATGATGAGATGAGTTATGAAGAGATTTCTGAAATTACCGGACGTGCGATTGGTACATTAAAGGCAAATTATTTTCATGCAATAAATAAAATTAAGGAGCTGGTTGGCAATGAAATATAATGATGAAGATTTTGAAAATTACTTAATTGGTAAGATGTCTGAAAGTGAAAAAAATGAATTTGAAAACTCGTTAATTGCTTCATCCGAACTGCAGAACAATTTTGATAATTATAAAAAGCTTAAAGAATTAATAACTAATACCCGGTCAATTAAATTAAGCGAAGAGTATTCATCTGGTATCCTTCCCAGATTCAGAAATGAGCTTCAGGAAAATAAAAAAAATAAAATATATTATAATCTTGGTGCAATTACAGCTGCTTTTGCATCAGTAATAATTGGATTTGTTTTGACTGTTAATCTGTTTATTAAAACCGATCCGGATAAGCCTTCTGACCTGATTACTATTATTGAAAATGATAGAGATTCAATAATAAATTCTTTTGACATATCTGATAAACTTATTTCCAAAGCAGACTCTGAAAGCTTTCAGATAATTGATTCCGTTTATAATGATTTATTAAGTCAGAATATAAACGTTGAATCTGAGACTGATGATTTTGATGCATTTGCTTTTGATATTGAGAATGCTGATCTCGAACAATTTATCAGTGAAGAAGAAATTGATCAGATTTATGCTCAATTGATGGAAAAAAAATTTTAATGTGAGGTTAAAATGAAAAAAATATTATTATCACTTTTTTTAATTGGGATTATCTCTTTTGTTGGTATCCCACAAAGAATGCATGATAAACCAAATAAACACAGAAATAAACTGGCACAATTAGAAAAAGCGAAACTGATTGAGGCTCTTGAACTTGATGAAGAAACCTCAATACGGTTTTTTGCGCGGAGAAATCAATCAAAGAAAGATATTGATGATCTAGAAAAAAAATCTGATGAAATAATTGTTCAGCTTGAAAATACTATGAAGGAAAAGGATTCACCTAAAGACGAGAATCAAAAGCGGCTTATTGCGGATTTGTTGAAGACCAGACTACAAATTGAATCAGAAAAACAAAAATTTATAAATTCGCTTTCTGATATCTTATCAACTGAACAAATCGCAAGGTTATTGGTTTTTGAAAAGCGCTTCAGGGAAGAGATTCGTAATGTATTATTTGACAGAAGATCGCCAAATAAAAAATAAAAATAATTCAATGCACAACTGTTTAGGGTTGATTTTCACAGCTGATACATATAATTTGCCCACCAAAATTTAAGCGGAAGTGGTGAAATTGGTAGACACGCTATCTTGAGGGGGTAGTGCCTCGTTTGGCGTGCGGGTTCAAGTCCCGCCTTCCGCACATAGCTCTAATATTTATAAAATAAAAGGAAGGATAGTATGAATAGAAACAGCTTATTATTCATAGCTTTAATAATCTTTAGCTTTTCAATAAATAGTATAGCACAGGAAATGAAACCTGAAGCTGGTAAACTTTATAATGAAGGTAATGCATTATTGAAAAGTGAAAATATTAATGGGGCTATTGAGAAATATAATGCGGCATTACAGATTGAAAAAGATTATAGAATTTATTATCAGAAAGGTGTTGCACTTAAAAAAGCTAATAGATTAGAGGAATCGAAAACGGCTTTTGAAGAAGCAATTAAACTAAATAGTAATTTTGAAGGCGGATTAAATGCACTTGGTGGTGTTTATTTTTCTATGGGAAATTATTCTGCTGCAATTGATAATTTTGAAAAGATTCTAAATTCTAATGCAAGTAATTCGGTTAAACAAAAAGTTAAGAAAAATATATCACTTGCGTATGCAAAATTGGGTAATGATTATTTATCAAGCGGAGATGTTAATAAGGGAATCGAATTTCTGAAAAAGGCTGTTGAGAATGATAATTATGATGCAGCATACCTTTCACTTGCAAAGGTTTATTCAGAATTAGGAAAGTATGATGAATCAATTGAAGCTGCTTTAAATGCTCTTAAGTATCGGTCTAAAATTACAAAGGGCGGTCCTTATTATTATTTGGGCGTTTCATATAAAGGCAAAGGTGATATGACAAAAGCAAAAGAAAATTTTAAACTTGCTTCAGCAGATCCAACATATAAAAAGACGGCTGATTACGAACTAAGCAGTCTAAAATAATTTTATAAGTGTTTTAAACCCTCCTTGTGAGGGTTTTTTTATTTTAAATATTCATGAAAAAAACAACTGAGCTAAAAAGCCTGAGTGAGGTTGAGTTATTAGCATTAATTTCAGCTGCTTCAGTTTTGAGAAAGAAAAATTATTTCGGAATTATTCTTGAACAATTATTAAAGAATAACACTCCTTCAAAAAAGATTTATGAAGCTTTGCTGCAAACATATTTATTTGCCGGTTTTCCCTCAGCACTCGTTTCACTTAAAATATTTCATAAGGCAGTTAGTAAACAAAAAAGTTATATTGGATTTGACCTGAAGAAATACTTAAATCGTGGTCAAAATAATTGTAAACTTATTTATGCAGATAAATATGAGAATCTTCTAAAAAATATTAGATCATTTTCACCAGAAATGGCTGAGTGGCTGATTATTGAGGGATACGGAAAAGTTTTAGGTCGAAAAGGACTTTCTCTTAAAGAAAGAGAAGTTTGTATTATTTCAATTTTATCTGCAATGAAATTTGAAGAACAGCTTTATTCACATATAATTGGTGCTGTAAACATTGAAGTTGAAAAAAAAGTAATACTAAAGTCAATTAGAAATCTGTCATTGATAAACGCGGAATCATCAGCAAAATTTGGTGAAACAGTTTTTAATCTTTATAACAGAAGACAAAATAAAAAATCATCGTCCTGATATATAATTCCTTAACTCATCCAAACTTTTTAAGACTTTTCTTTAGAAGATTGCCATATTTCATTTAGTGGCTTGTTTTTATGAAATATTGAGGTTTATATTTGAGCTGAGTTTTAATAAAATTTACCTGAAAACTTAAATCTTTTAGATTAGTCTAAAACTCAGTTACACAAAATTTCAAGGCAAGGATTAAGTATGCAGAAATTCCTGTTAATTACACTCATTTCCGCTTTTTTTCAGATATATCCACAAATATCAGAAAAGTTTGATTTGGCTATGAATGCTTTTCACAATCAGCAATACGCACAAGCTAACAGACTTTTTGAAGATTTTTTTAACGATTATAAAATTGTTGATGAATTATATGCCACAGCAAAGTATTATTCTGCTGAATCTTTACTTAAACTTGGAAGAAAAAATGAGGCTGCAATTTCTTTTGAATATGTCGTAAACACATTTTACTGGTCGAATTACCGCGACAAAGCTTTATACAATTTGGGATTGATTTATTTTAGTACTGCCAAATATGAATTGTGCAGATTAAGACTGAAGAAACTTCTTAACGAATATCCTGAAAGTGATTTTTATGGCAACGGATTATATTGGATTGGGGAATCTTATTCAATTGAAAATAAAACAAAAGAAGCGATTCAATTTCTTGAAGAAGCTGTTGCCGATAAACGGAACAAAAAATTTGCTGATTATTCTTTATATGCTTTAGCTAATGCTTATGAACAAACAGGTGATTACGATAATGCTGTTAAGTATTATGATCAGTTGTTAACATATCATAAGAATTCCTCTTTGGCTGCATCTGCACAGATTAGAATCGGGATATGTTATTTTAAATTAAAAGATTATCAAAGCTCGATTGTTGAACTAAAAAGTCCCAGACTTACAAATCTATCTGATGAAATGTATTCTGAAAGCATTTATTTGTTAGCCACTGCTCACTATAGAGTTAATGAATTTCCGGATGCTGAAGTAAGTTATCAGGAAGTGATGGAGAAATTTCCGGAATCTGAATATTACCGTCCTTCAAAGTACGGACTTGCCTGGTGTTACTTTCAGCAAAAAAGATATGATGATGCTTTCAATCAGTTTGATGAATTATCAACAGAACACGATTCTATTGGAATTAAATCTTTCTTCTGGAAAGGCGAGTGTAAACGGTATCTGGGCAAATACACAGAAGCGAATAATATTTATAAAGCGTTTCTGGAAAATTTTCCTGATGACAAGCTTGCTGAGGAAGTTAAATATCAGCTTGGTGTTGTTTACTTTAATACCAGCAATACAGATATGGCTACGCGCTATCTGATTTCTGCCAATACTTCCGACAATGATTTAATCAAAGCAAAATCGTTTGCAATGCTTGGTGAAATTGAATTAAGTAAAAGAGATTATAAGTCTGCAAAAAATTATTTTCAGTTGGTTCTGGATAATCAGAACACTGAAAAACCGGTTTTTAACAGAGCGTTGCTTGGGATTGGTATAGCAGAATATCATCTGAATGATTATAGAAACTCATTAAAACATTTAAATCAGTTAGATAATTCTGATCCGTCATTTGAGGCACAAAAACTAAACTTCTTCATTGCTGAAAATCATTTTGCTTTGAATAATTATAGTGCAGCATTAAATCGTTATAATTTTGCAGCAGGTAACGATCCAGAAATTAATTTACAATCAGTGTACGGTAAAGCTTATTGTTATTTTAATAGCGGTGATTATGAAAATGCAGCAATTCAGTTTTTAGACTTTGTAAAAAAATATAAAGATGATAAAAGATTCTCTGATGCAAAACTTAGACTTGCTGACAGCTATTTTGGAAGCAAGAATTACTCCGCTGCAAGTAAAATTTATGAAGAATTATTTACAGCAGATACAAGACTAAGTATAAATCCTTATGCCAGATATCAATACGCTCAGGCTTTATATAAATCCGGTAAAACCACAGAAGCAATAAATGAGTTTATCAATATTCAGGAAAAATTTCCTGCTTCTGAATATGCTGAGGTTTCATTATTTACTATCGGCTGGATTTATTTTCAACAAAGAAATTATCCTCAATCGATTGCTCAGTATAATAATGTTATTATAAAATATCCCGGTACTAAACTTAAACCAGTAATTTATTACTCAATAGGAGATGCTCAGTTTAATCAGGGTAAGTATGATTCTGCAATTGTTAATTACGAAAAAGTATTATCACAATTCCCATCATCTCAATATGTTTTTGATGCCGTAAATGGTATTCAGTATAGTTATGTTGCAAAAGGAAATCCGGAGAAAGCCGTATCATTTCTTGGTGAATTTGTTTCTAAAAATCCCGGCTTGGCATACTCAGATCAGTTGTTGTTTAAGAAAGGTGAGATTTATTACAGCTTACGGCAATATGATAAAGCCAAATCAGAATACACACATTTTACTTCTGCATATCCAAACAGCAGTCTTATCCCGGATGCATATTATTGGATTGGAAAAAGCTCGCAGAATTTAGGCTTGGGTGAAGAAGCAATTTTTAATTTTGATAAAGTTGTAAATAATTATCAATCCTCTGAATTAGCATCTGCTTCTATTCTTGAGATTGGAAATATTTATCGTTCCACTAAAAATTATCAATCAGCTATAAATATTTACGACAAAGGAATAAACCAACTGAAAAAATCAAACAAGGTTCCGGAATTTCAGTATAATAAGGGTATGACGTATTTAGAGATGTCAAAATATCAGGAAGCTTATTCAGTCTTTGAGGAAGTTGTAATGTATTATCCTGAAACTGTCTTCGGAGACAAATCAAAATTTGAACTAGCACTTATTGATATTGCCGGAGGCAGATTCTCAAGTGCAGATGGGTATCTTATTGCACTTGCAGAAAACCGGACAGATGAGTTGGGTGCTAAATCTCAATACTACCTTGGTCAGTCACTTTATGATCAGAAAAAGTATAATGATGCTATTACGGCGCTGGTAAGAGTTAGAACTGTTTTTTCCAGATATGAGGAGTGGCTGATGCGTTCTTATTTGTTAAGCGGTGATTGTTATGTAAAACTTAATGATAAACGAAACGCTGCTGAAATGTACCGGGCAGTTCTGGCAAAATACAGGGGCACCCCAATAGGTGATGAAGCAGCACAAAAATTAAGGAAAGTACAATGAAACTATATATTTCTCTGATAATATTTTTTGCAGCCTTTGTTTCATTTGCACAGGATGATAAAACAAAAAATCCTGAAGTAGAACTTCCTGATTTTGTAATTACCGGAAGAAGTCAGCTTAACATAAAAAAGGTTGATAAGATTAAACCGGATTTTATTTCATCTGTTAATGAAGAATTTATAAAACCATCATATTCACCGGAAGAATTGGAGATCGGCAGTTTTTCAAATCCGCTTAAAAGTGATATGAGTTTTTTAGATGATGTTACTTTCTACAAAGGAAATCTTTCGGCAGGCATCGGAATTTATACAATCCCAACAGTTTCCGGTAATTATGCTTATCCTTTTGAAAACGGAATTTTAGAAGGGATGTTTAACGGTAACTATATAAGAGCATACGAAGATAACAGTGACAGATATAAAACAAGATTTGGTTTTAATTTAACTTATTGGTCTGATATTAATAGTGAGATTTTTCCCGGCACTCAATTATCACTTAACGGAAACTACGGAACAACCAGCTTTAAGTTTTTCGCTTCAGATAATCCAGGCGAAAGAAGAACTCTGAATTACGGTAAAATTGAAGCTTCAATCAAAAATGATTTTGGTAAGTATTTTTTATTTGGTGTTAAGTTTAATGATAATGTTACCAATATTTCTCAGGAAGTTTTTAGTGAACAAAATCTCAGATTAAAAGCCGAAGCATTAGCCAAATTTTCAGCATTTAATCTTGAAACAGTAATTGACTATCAAAACCATATTATTAAGAATAACTTAAGCAATAATTCAGGAAACAGTTTGTTCCAGATCAGACCGGCGGCAGGTTTAAATTTTACTAAACTAATCAAAGGAAGTATAGGCTGGACTTTTTCAACAACGGATGGTAATGTATATAATGCAATTTATGCTTCCATAGCGATGAAATTAAATAAAGATATTACATTGTTTGCTGAATATGCTCCTTCAGCTCAGTTTGAAAGTCCGGGTAATTATTTAAGAAAAAATCATTACTTCAGAGTTGATAGTATTGGAAGTATTTACTGGAAAAAAAGTAGTGCTTTAACAGCTTCTGTTAAATATGAATATGACAAGTATTTTCAGATAGATGGCGGATTAAAATATTTTACATCAGAAAATTTTCCTTATTTTACTCCATCAGCTGATTCTGGTAAATTCGATTTGAAATACGCTGATATGAAAAACATTAGTCCGTTTGCTGACTTTTTATTTTATCTCGGACCTTATGGTGAATTCTACAGTTCATTTGAGTTATCGGATATCAGAGATATTGATGGTAATCAGATACCTTATCAGTCCGCATTAAAATTAAATGCAATTTACAGTTACAATTTTTCTAACGGATTAAGCTCAAGCATAAAATTGGATTATCAATCAAAAAGATATTCTGATATAAAAAATGAAATATCCCTTGGCGATTATTTTGATTTAGGATTATCCTTTATATATTCTTTTCAGCAAAATCTTGATTTAACATTAGATATTAATAATCTTTTAAATCAGAAAAACTATTTTTGGAATGGTTATCGGGAAATACCATTAAATGTTATTTTCGGTATAAATTATCGTTTATAAAAAACTGATTATGACCAAAGCAGAATTAATAAGAAAACTTGCAAAAAATTCGGGTATCCCGGATCAGGATGCCAAGATATTTTTTGAGCTTCTGTTAAAAAGAATTTCTTCAGATACAAAAATCGGACAGTCATTATTTCTGAATGGTTTTGGATATTTCTATTTGATTAAAGGAAGTATTAAGAAACCAGTATATAGTTATAATGATAACCAAGTATCGGAAGAAGAAATTGATCTTATCTTGTTTTCTGAAGAAAGTGATCTTAAAAATTCTGATACCAAAGGATTGGTATTTAGTATTCCGTTTTCTGATGACGATGATTTCCATCCAATTGATGCCGCCTTCAGCCTTAGTATTGGTAAACCTCTAATACCATTAAGAGGCGTTCCTTTTGACAATATTTATATTCCGACTTCAGGATATGAATACAGAAGATTGATTGAATCAAAAGTAGATAAAGTTATTTCAAATGCTGTTATTGCAGAATTAGCAGAAAGTTTTCCCATCCTTGTTATTGATGCCAGGTCTTATAACTCTAATCAGGTTCAGTTAAAATGGACTGATACTGCCGATGCTGAAACATCTGAGAAGGTAATACCTGATGAACAGCCTGTTCAGAAAACTGAATTAAGTGAATATGAAAAACAAACTCAGGAACTCAAAAACATTGCATGGGATTTTGGTGAAGATCTATCACAACAGATTGAAGCGGAATCTATACTTGATATTGCTGATGAGAAGATTAGTTTCGACTTAAATCAAAAAAAGGATGAGACCACTCAGGATGAAATAAAGCAAGAAAAATTTAATGAAGAGAATACTGAAACTTTAATTGAGGAATCTTTTATTGAAATTGGTGAAAAAGATTTAACGAAGCCTGTTGAAATTTCTTTATCAGAAAATGCTGATACTGAATCATCTGAAAAGTTGGATGAATTACTTAACTTTAATGAGAATACTATCGAAGTAAAAAATGAAGATGCAGATGTTATTTCATCAGAATCATCTGAACCATTGTTAATTCAATCTGATATTTCGGGTAATAGTGATGAATTACTGATTGATGAAATACAAATTGATGAAATACAAATCGATGGAATACAAAATGATGATACTTCAGAACAGACAATAGAAATAACCGAAACTCCTGATAGTGATGAGGATAAGCAATTCTGGGAGAATACATCAAAGTATTTTGAAACATATATACCCAATAAATCTCAGGGAGAATCAAAGGAAGTTGAGGCAACAGCATCATCCGATAATGAGATAATTAATGAAGACCATAATCATTCAGAAGAAATAAAGGAAGATACTTATCCCGAACTTTCTGAAGCAGAAAATGAGAGTGCTAGCAATCTGCAGGAAGAAACTAATAGAAATGATATATCTGATGTAGAGTCAATAGAAGAGGATGAAGAAGCTGTTAAAGAACAAACTGAACAAAAAGCTGAATACTATGAACCGGTAGAAAAGAAAAATTATCTTCCATTTATTATTTTCCCATTGATTGTAATTGTACTTTCTCTTGCTCTTTATTGGTATTTGGAATTTTTCCAGAAGAAAGAAATTCCGGTTAAGAATGTTAACATAAGTCTTAACACAGCTAATACAACTGTTATTAAAAGAGATTATGATATTCCCGTTTCAACTCCTTATCCGCTTCAAACTGAGGGAACTACATTAAATCAAAACGCAGCTACATCAGAAGAAGTTGTAAAGGAAGATGTTAAAAAAGAAGATGTGGTGATAAATGAACAGGTTGATAAACAACCCGAAGTTAAAATTGAAAAGAAAGAAATCAAACCGGAACCTCCGGCTAAGATTCCTGATTTAAAACCACTATCATCAACAACAACTACGTTAACAAAACCTAAAGCATTAAATGTTGGAAACAACATATTTAAATATGGAGATTACTTCGTTGTTCAGGTTGCATCTTTCAGGGCTAGTTCAATTTCTGAAAATGAAGCAGGAAAATACAGGAACAAAGGTTACAATGCGTTTGTAGAAACAGCCGAAATTCAGGGGCGTGGTACCTGGTACAGAGTAAGAGTTGGGAATTTTTCTACAAAAGAAGAAGCTCAGAATTTTATTAACAAAAATATAAGACCATAAATTTATTGAAGGAATAATATGAACCTATTTGATATTTTTCTAAAAGGCGGATTAATAATGTGGCCGATTCTTCTTAGCTCAATCATCGGTCTGGCAGTTTCAATCGATCGTTTTTTGATGTTAAGAAAAGCTAAAATAAATGTACCGGCTTTTATGGTTAGGATTAGGGGATTTATTAAGAAGAAAGATATATCAGGTGCAATTAGTTATTGTATTGAAGAGAAATCGCCTGTTGCAAATATTGTAAGGAAAGGATTAAATAAATACAAGTACGGACATGACAGAGTAAAAGATGCAATTGAAAATGCTGGCAGTCAGGAAGTCAGTAAATTGGAAAAAGGACTTTCTGTACTTGCGTCGGTTGCTGGTATTGCTCCATTGTTAGGTTTTTTAGGAACAGTTACAGGTATGATTCAGGCTTTTATGACAATAGAAGAACTGGCCGGGGCGGCAAATCCAAGTGATTTAGCAGGCGGAATATGGGAAGCATTAATCACTACCGCTTTTGGATTAATAATAGGAATACCTGCTCTTGCACTTTACAACTATTTTTTAGGAGCTGTAAAAAAACTCGTTGGAGAGATGGAAACAGTTGCTAACGATGTGATTGATGTTATACAGGACGAAAGTAAAGGTGATTCTGATTCAGATGATGAAGTAGAAATGGAATTATAGGTAATCAAATGAAATTTAAATTATCTAAAGAACCGTTAAGCATTTTTGCTTATTCATCTTTAACTGATATAGTGATGCTGCTGCTGATATTCTTTTTATTAACATCACATTTTGTAATACAGACGGGAGTAAAAGTTAAGCTGCCCGGTTCAAAGATGAACGAAAGATCTCAGCCGTCGCAGATGATTGTTACATTAACTGCCGCAGGAGCAGTTTTTGCGGGAGAAGAAGAAATAAATATTGATCTGTTATCAGCAAAACTGAATGAGTTAAAGACAAAAACAAATGAAGATAATCTGATAATCCGTGCAGATAAAACTGTATCAATTGATTTAGTTATTAAAGTTATTGATGCTGCAAAAATTTCTAATATAGAAAAGTTTACAATAGAAACTGAAAAAGAGAATCTATAAAAATGGAAATATCAATTCGAAATATTAACAGGTTTTCTTATTCTGCTTCAATAGGATTTCATCTTATTCTATTTCTTATTTTATTACTGGTTAACATCTCGTTTGAATATCAGCCTAAAGATTATGTTGAATTATCATTCGGTACTACCGGAGGAACCGGATCATCGGGAACTGAAGGTGTTGCATTTGATGAAAGACTTGAGAAAGCCGAGTTACAAGAACAGGAAACTACCAAAGATAAAAATCTTGAAGTAAAGGAAGTTGAACTGCCTAAAGCAAAGAATACTGATGTTACTGATGTTAATCCTGCAAAAAAAGATAAAGAAATAAAGAAGGAAACTACCAGTCAAACTGATGAGCGAGTTAGTAATAATCCGCCCGGTGATAAAAAAGGAAATTTAAATCAGGGTAGTGGTGATTTTGGTTTCCATTTTGAAGGCGGCGGATTGGGGACACGGAAGATTTATAGTTATGTTATTCCGACATATCCCGAAGGTGTTAATAAAGAAATTGATATCAGACTGAAGTTTACAATTAAACCTGACGGGACAGTTGGTTCAATATTTTTATTGACAAAAGCTGATACCAGACTTGAGAATGCAGCTATTAATTCGTTATGGCAATGGAGATTTGAACCATTAACAATTAATCAGGCTCAAACTGATCAGACAGCGATTATTGTTTTTCCTTACCGCCTGCAGTAGGTTCTTCTTTGTAATAAAATTTATAAAAGAAAAACTCAATCAATGTAAGCAAGGCAAGTGAAAATGTATCTCTGTCGAAGTGGATACCCAATCCTTCCTGATCCATAATTAATTTTGCTATCATTCCTGTTATTGACCAGCCAACAGCAAAGAAAATTCCTATAAAAGCTAAATTTTGAAAGCCAGAAGCGAGATTATCATCCTGCCATTTTTTAGTAAATATTACAAGTGCAAAAATCAGATGGCAGAAAAAAATAAGTGCTGTTATCATTTAAGTTATTCTTCCTCTCTTAATTTTCTGTTAGCCAGACTCATACCAAAGACACCGCCTATTAATCCAAAAATTGTATTAATAATAAAATGACTTGAAAAGATCATCAGCAAATAGATAGATGAAAATCCGGTCTTTTCAATTTTGTGTGCAGCATTCTTCATCATTTTTAATGAGTCATCAAACAAAGGACCTAAATTCCATTGCTGCATTATAATCTCTGACTGAGGTAAGGTTTGAATAAAGTCGTTAGTTTTGGTTATATAAGTTATCAGCATATCAAAAATAGTTATGAAAATTGTTGCAGTAAGTCCGGTGAGAAAACCAAAACCAAGTGATTTGTTAAGTAAAACCCTTTCGTTTGAGTTATTAATTTTTTTATCAATTAAAATGCTGATTGCTGCTGCTCCCGGTACAAGTAAACAACAACTAAAATTTTTTATTCCCGGTACAGTTGAAAGAACTGCTGCCCCGAATCCGGAAACAATTGCTGGCAGATATTTTTTAAAATTCATGGATTTTTTTCTGTAAAAGTAAATTTTCAATTGCACTTAAAATATATAGAAATACGATTGAACCGAAAAGTAAACCGGTAATTGCTGAAAGCAATTTGTTGTAATTATACAGCTTAATTGTTGTAAACAATACATCAGCTAATAAAGGTAAAGAAAGGAGAACAAGAAGTTTTGTTTTAATCTTAATAGGTCTGTTTACTAAAATAACGGCTAATGAAATTATAGCTGAACCCAAATATATTCCGCTGCATCTTGCACAAACCAAAAAGTAAATATTGCTGCAATTAAATGATTTATTAATATCCTGATGACAAACTATGGAATAGACTTGCTTTTGAAAAGGATATAAAGCTCTAAATAATCCGATATCGAGGCAGGGGGAAATAATGCCTGTTAACCAGATAACAGAAGCGGTAAATAAAAAAAATCTTAATAGCAGTAACTTTATCTGAATTGATGATCTCAATATGCATCAATCAATTTTTGAGAATACTAAAATATTTTTATCAGTAAGCACATAAAGTTTACTGTTCAGGACAATAGCTGAACTAATCTTTATATTCTCAAAAGAATAATCAAAATGCAGCCGGATTACATTTCCATCACCGGATTTAAGATCAGAAAAGAAAATATTCCTGTTCACATCTGTGATGATAAGATTATTAAACAATATTCTTACAGATTGAAGTGTGTTTTCAAATTGAAGTTTAGTAATACCATTGCCAAAATTATCAAACAGAAAAATATCTTTGTTATCTATTACATAAATATTGTTAACAGATGAAATTGCAAGTTGTGAAGGATTATTAAGCTGAAATTTTCCCGCATCAATGCCGCCAAAGTTAAGAAAAAAATTTCCATAGATATCAAATTTAATCACTCTTCTGTTATCAGTATCAATCAGGTAAAGATCACCTTGGTTTGAAACCGCTACACTTGATGGAAAGCCAAATTGCTCTTCAGAATTACTGCTTTCTTTTTTATTAAACGAAGAAAGGAAATTCAAATTCTTATCTAATCTTTTAATTGAATTATTATTCTTATCAGAAACATAAACTGATAAAGGATCAGCGAAGACATCTGAAGGGTCATCAAATGAATCGTTTGTCCAGCCATATCCGCCAAATGTTTTTAATACATTTCCGAGAGTATCAAGCAGTATAATTTCATCATCACCTTTATCACATACATAAACAAAACCATTGGCAGTGATATAAAACGAAACTGCATTATTGAAATCACCATAAGAATCAATAATCTCAAACTTTTGAGCAGGAGAGCAAACACTTAAAGCAATCAGTAATAAAAATATTCTGTACATATCAACAATTTTCTTGATTAACATCTGCAAATTAAAACAACATTCTTCTTATTCTCAAGGTATAATTGATTATAGTTAAATTGCATTTATAGGCATCAATAGATATATTTGTCCAACAAAAAACAGAGAAAAATCTCATTGTCCCGTGGTGTAATTGGCAACACGTCTGACTCTGGATCAGAAGAGTTCAGGTTCGACCCCTGACGGGACAACATCAACATTGATGATGAATAATTAAAAGCGGCTTCTGAAAAATTCGTTTTGTTATCCTGTATAAACTTGATTCTTTTAGCTCTTTACAAGATTTCCGTATTCGTAAGAATTACAACTACATCATAACTAATTATTCAGAAACTCTAAAAATTAACGGGTAAAAAAATTGCTCGTTATTTTTTTTTAATTACGGCGCGTTCGTCTAGTGGCTTAGGACATCGCCCTCTCAAGGCGGGGATCACGGGTTCGAATCCCGTACGCGCTACAATTTATATTAAGCAATTATTATTTAAGCGGAGCCTTCCGCTTTCTTTTTCATGAAACGATTTGAAAAACATATTTTTGTGTGTGAAAATTCAAGACCTGCCGGACATCCCCGCGGTTGTTGTGCTCAAAAAGGAAGTCTTGAAATAAGGGAATTGTTTAAATCAAGATTGAAAGAATTAGGTTTGAATTCAACAGTCAGAGCTAATAGCTGCGGCTGTCTTGATGCCTGTGAATTTGGACCTTCGATTGTTGTTTATCCTGAACAAATTTGGTATGGCGGGGTAAAGAAGGAAGATGTTGAAGAGATTATTCAATCGCACATAATTAAAAATACTCCCGTAAAAAAACTATTTATCAATCATCCTCTTTATAACAAAGATAGTGAAGCAGACGAATAAAAATATTGCTGTAAAAATTTTTGATATTCTGAAAAAAGAATATCCTAAGATTAAACCTGCTTTAGAGTTTTCTAATCCTTTTGAGTTGTTAATTGCGACTATTCTTTCTGCACAATGTACTGATGAAAGAGTTAATATTGTTACTAAACCTTTATTTAAAAAATATAAAACACCTGGTGATTTTGTTAAGTTGACCAATGATCAGTTAGAAAAAGAAATTTATTCAACCGGATTTTACAAGCAAAAGGCTAAAAGCATACTGGCTTGCTGTAATACTTTAATCGAAAATCATAAAGGTAAGGTTCCGGCTGATTTTGACGAACTGGTAAAATTACCTGGAGTCGGAAGAAAAACAGCTTCAGTTATTGCAGGAAATGCTTTTGGTATTCCGGCTATTGCTGTTGATACGCATGTTAAAAGATTGTCTAATCTGCTTGGATTTGTAAGCACACAGAATCCCGATAAAATAGAAATTGAGTTAAAAGAGTTATTGCCCAAATCATATTGGATTAATTCATCTCATTTACTTGCAGTACACGGTAGAAAAATTTGTATTGCCAATAGACCAAAATGTGATCATTGCGTAATTTCAGATTTGTGCCCAAGCTACAAACCCGAAAAATTAATTAAGAAAAAGTAATGGATATCCATACTAACAGAGATTATTGCCTTAGTCTTCTTGAAGAATATACAAAAAGTGAAAGCTTGCTTAAGCATGCTTTTGCTGTTGAAATCTGTGTAAGAGCTTATGCTGAAAAATTTGGCGAAGATATAAATTATTGGGGTAACGTGGCTTTATTGCATGATTTTGATTATGAAAAATATCCTTCACTAACTGAACATCCATTTAAAGGTGCTGAAATATTAAAAGAAAAAGGTTTTGAAGATAATTTTATAAAATCAATT
Source organism: Ignavibacteriota bacterium (assembly GCA_013285425.1). Classification (GTDB taxonomy): domain Bacteria; phylum Bacteroidota; class Ignavibacteria; order Ignavibacteriales; family Ignavibacteriaceae; genus IGN3. The sequence goes on along the minus strand of CP053447.1, from coordinate 1,789,482 downwards.
CTTTCGCATGCGGATTACAGCGGTGAACTACGGGATACTTTATTAAAAAAAGTTCTTTATGCTTGTGATGAATTAGCCGGATTTATTACGGCTGTCGCTTATGTGCGTCCTTCAAAATCTATTGATGAGGTTGAAGTATCTTCGGTTAAAAAGAAAATGAAAGATAAAGCCTTTGCCAAGGCAGTAAATCGCGAAGATATTATTAAAGGTGCTGAACTTCTGAATACTTCTTTGGAAGAACACATTATGTTCTGCATTGAAGCGATGAGGAAAAACAAACAGGTTTTAGGTTTATAGATAGAGTAAAAAGTAAAACATAAAAAATCAGATTAGCCTGATTCGGGCTTAAAATTAATTTATTCAGATTAAACAATTATTAACCAGAATTTAGAAATCGCAACCAATATAAAGACTTGACTATTTGATAAATAGATACCATTTTTGCTCAAAAATTCGGAGAAACTTAGAGATTCTTGCTACAATACTGAAAAAACCATATTAGATTTATTCTTATTATAAAAATTCGATATTAATGAAAAGCAAGCTCTCAATAATTCTGTTTCTCATCACCATATCATTTATTTATCCCCAGAATGATGTTAGAGTTCTTAGTTCAGACTTTAATTCTGTAATTATTGAATATTCTCCATTGTATATTGATACTTCGCTAGTCTCATTTGATGGACAGCAATACCGAAAAACAGAATTTCTTTTTGCTTCAGTTAAAAATATTGATGACTGGGGTTCACCGATGATTTTAGAACGCAGAATAAGTATTGGTGTTCCATCGGAATTCGGGAATACAATTGAAATTATTTCTTATGCGTACAAAGAATTAACCGGCAGTCTTGTTCCGGTTCCTACTCCGGTTTTTGATACTCTTTCGATTTCATATCAATACAAACAAAGCTCGGATTATTTGTCTTTTAAATCCCCGGAAGAGATTGTTGAATTTGGTGGCTTTGGAATGGTTAGAGAAATTGCTTCGCAGACAATTAATATTAATCCGGTTAGTTTCGATCCGTTAGATAGAAAGATAAGACTTTATACAAGAATTCTGTTCAGAATAAATTTTTCAAAGAATGCAGTTATTTCTTCAGTACCTGCAGGCGATTTTCTGGAAGATGTGATTCTTAATTTTAATACTGCCAAATACTGGAACCATAAAGAAACAGATAAGCACCTTAATAAAAAAACAACCACAAATTCGGTTTTATCTACTGGTAAGTGGGTAAGATTTGAAACAGAAACCGAAGGAATTTATAAAATAGGAAAGTCTGAATTATATTTATACGGAATTGATGCTAATACTGTTGATCCGCGTACTATAAAAATTTATAACAACTCGGGGAAAGCATTACCTGAGTTGAATTCAGCTCCGAGACCGGATGACTTAAATGAAAATGCAATTCTTGTTATTGGTCAAGAAGATGGAAGATTTGATGACAATGATTACATTATATTCTATGGAAGGGGTAGTAGTTTTTGGGATATTGATTCTGATAATATTTCAATTAAAAGATTTTTCAATCCATATTCCGCAAAAAATTATTACTGGATAACATCAGGCGGACAAAATGGAAAGCGTATGCAGAACAAAACAGGTTTGACAGGAACTGCTGACTTTACCCAGACAAACACTCTTGCTTTTGCTGATTGGGAAATTGATAGGATAAATATAGGTAAAACAGGGCGTCAGTCTTTAGGAGATAATTTTTCTGCATCAATTGTATCTCGTACATATATAAACAATCTTGATGGGAGAATTGATACTACACCAATAAAATACAATTTCAGATTTGTTGTCGCAGCCCCATCAGCTATGAATGTTAATATTACTGAAAATGGTACTTCTGTATTTCAACAGAATCTTAGCGGCTATGTTGGTGAATACAGAGTTGGTAACCAGCATTTAATTAACGCAACATTCAGTAATCCGCTGCCTCAGAACAGAAGTGTTTTAACCATAAATGCTAATCCGTCAACTGTATCTACAATCTTATATCTGGATTACTTTACCATTGAATACCAAAAAGAATTAAAGGCATTCACCGACAAGCTGTTGTTCTTTTCCAATTTAAATACCGGATTAACCGAATATAGACTAAATGGATTTTCATCTACCAACATTAAAGTATTTGATATAACTGATTATGCAAATGTTAAGCTTGTAAATAACTATTCAATGTTAAGCGGCGGCGAGTGCTGGTTTCAGGTTGATGAATCTGCTTCACAAAGAACCAAGTATTTTGCTCTGGGTAATGATATCTTTTATACACCGGTTAATCCTATTGAAATTCAAAACTCTAATCTTCGGGGCGAAGAAATTGGTGCAAAATTTATAATTATAACACACAAAGATTTCAGAGAAGCGGCTGATAAACTTAAAAACTATCGTGAAACTCAGTCTCAGGTACCAATATCAACTTATGTTGCTGATATAGAGCAAATATATAACGAGTTTTCCGGTGGATTACTTGATCCGACTGCCCTTAGGGATTATATAAAGTTTGCTTATGAAAATTGGCAAATAGAACCCGAATTTGTTCTGCTTTTTGGAAAAGGTACTTATGATTACAAAAATCTTGAAGGTTATTCTGATAACTTCATTCCAACCTGGCAGACTGTTGAATCGAATATTTATATAAATGGAGGTAATTCATTTACTACTGATGATTATTTTGTTCGTGTTGTAAATGATGATGATAAAGTAGATTTAGCTCTCGGCAGAATCACTTGTTCTAATCTAAATGAGGCTAATAATTTTGTAAATAAAATAATTAACTATGAACAAAATAGTGAAAAGGGTCTTTGGCGAAATCTGATTACTTTAGTAGCAGATGATGGATTAAAATCTGATGGAACTTATGAGGGGTCAGAACACACCAAACCGTGTGAAGATCTGGCAAATATTTATTTCCCGGGTTCATTTAACTTTAACAAAATATATAGTGCCGCTTATCCTGATGTTATTACAGGACAGGGTAGAAGAAAACCTGAAGTTAATAAAGCTATAGTAGATGCAATCAATAATGGAACATTATTTCTTAATTACATCGGTCATGGAAGTCCTGAGCTTTGGGCACACGAAGTTATTTTTGAAAAGAGTGTCGTATTACCTCAGCTTTACAATGATAAATATTTCTTTTTAAGCGCTGCCACTTGTGATTTTGGATATTTTGATATTCCAAACTATAAAAGTTCAGCAGAAGCATTATTATTATTACCTAACTCAGGTGCAATTGCTACATATACTGCAAACAGGGTTGTTTACTCTACTCCTAATCATCAATTGAACTTCAGGATTGTTAATTATCTGTTCAACGCTCAAAGGGATACATTAAATCTATCTATTCCTATAGGTAAAGCATCATTAAAATATAAAGACCTGTATTTTGCTATAAATGATCAGAAGTATAACATTTTCGGCGATCCGACTTTAAGATTGCATATGCCTCAATATTTTTCATCGATTGATTCAATAAATGGGCAAAATCTTTCAGCGGATGTGCAGATAAAAGCTTTAAGTAAAGCAGTAATAAAAGGAACGATATTAAAACCGGATAATACTGCCTGGACAGATTTTAACGGTGAAGGGATTTTAACTGTTTATGATTCCGAAAGAACTGTTTTGCTGGAGCAGATTGGTAATTATGCTGTTAAAATTCCAGGCGGAGTTATATTTAACGGCAGAGTATCTGTAAATAATGGAAAGTTTTCTGAAGAGTTTGTTGTTCCGAAAGATATTTCTTATGAAAACAAAAATGGAAAAGTAATTTTTTATTTTTTAAACAATGAATCTGACGGATTGGGTTATACAAACAAAGTAATTATTGGCGGTACTGATTCATCAGTTGTTAATGATGGTAAAGGACCGGATATTGAAATTTATTTCGATAATGTCTCTGCTAATAATGGATATTTGGTAAACCAAAACCCGAAACTTATTGTTAATCTAAGTGATGAAACAGGATTAAACACAACAGGTACCGGAGTTGGGCATAAGTTAGAAGGAATCCTGAATAGTGATGAAACAAATCCAATTGATTTCACTAATTATTTTACCGGCGATTTAGATGCCGGGGGAAAATCGGGTACTATTAATTACAGATTTTCTTCAATTCAGTTAGGTGATTACCAACTGCTTGTTAAAGCATGGGATGTATTTAACAATCAATCAGAGGAAGAGACCTACTTTTCGGTTGTTGACGGAAACGATCTGATTGTAAGAGATGTTTATAACTATCCGAATCCGTTCAGCGAAAAAACACAATTTACTTTTCAGCAGAATCTTTCACAGCCAATTGATGTCAAGATAAAAGTATATTCAATAGCCGGAAGACTTATAAATGAAATTGAAAAAAACAGTATAACTGATAGGTTTGTTGTTGTTGATTGGGATGGCAGGGATGCCGATGGTGATAAACTTGGCAATGGTACTTATTTTTACAAAATAATAATTAAATCAACTGATGGTTCATTTACTAAAAGTGTGCTCGGTAAACTAGCGGTTGTTAAATAGCAGAACATAATTTTTTGTGTTTCGTTAGACAATAAATAACTATATTTATAAACTAAAATAAATTGTAAATAATATATACTCAATTATCTCGGAGGATAACTAATGAAAATAATTCTCAGACTTACGATGATCAGCTTGTTGATGTTAAACTTTGTCAAGGTTTCGTATGCACAAGGTGAAGCTGCTGTTCCGTTTTTATTACTTGCTCCTGATTCCCGTGCCGGCGGTATCGGAGAATCCGGCGGAGGTCTGGCAGATAACTCATCCGCTATTTTCTGGAATCCTGCAGGAATTGCATTTCTTACCGGAACAGAAGTTAGTATTACACATAGTAACTGGCTGCCTCAGTTTAAACTTGATCTTTTCTACGATTATTTAACTTACAGACAGTATTTTGAAGAACTTGATGGAAGTGTTACTGCAAGCATTACATATATGAATTTTGGTGAATTTGTCAGAACCGGTGAAGTTGATCCAACTCCGCTTGGCACATTCAGATCTTTTGATGCTGCATTAACTCTTGGATATGCAACAAAGCTTTCGCCTGATTGGGGAATCGGTATTAATGCAAGATTAATCCATAGCAGACTTTCTGATAAACCTACTGCAGAAGAAAAAGGCAGCGGCGTTGCAACTTCTGTTAGTTTTGATATTGCTGCAATGTGGCGCCCTGAAGAGCTTTTTATTCCTTTTACTGATGAAAATATCGGAGGTAAATTGAGTATCGGTGTTAATCTTAGCAATCTTGGTCCAAAAATTTATTACATTGATAAAGCACAGGCTGACCCGATACCAACCAATTTCAGATTAGGATTTGCTTATCAGATTATTTCAGATGAGTTCAATAGTCTGATTTATACTTTGGATTTTAGCAAACTGTTAGTGAGAAGAATTACCAGACAAGTTCAAATTGAGGGAACTGATTCTACTACTACTGTTTCAACTTCTGATGAATGGTACAAAGCAATATTTACTTCATGGGCTGATAAGCCATTCAGTGAAGAGCTAAGAGATATTGTTACATCAATGGGTCTTGAATACTGGTACGGTCCGCCAAATGATTTTCAGTTCGCTCTTCGTTCAGGTTTTTTCTATGAAGATCCATCATACGGCAACAGAAAGTTTTTAACCTTTGGTGCCGGAATCAGATATGATATTTACGGTTTCGATTTTAGTTACATAACAACATCTGTTTTCAAAAATGGTGAAAATCATCCTTTGTCTGATACTTTAAGATTTACAGTATTAATTGGCTGGGGTGCTGTTCCTGAATCAACAAGAGGTTTACCAAGGGGAATCTAAAATCCTATGTTAAAAAAAATTCTAACTCTGTTAATTTCAGTACTTACTTTGGGCAGTTTATCTGCCCAAAGTTTTATTGGAAGTCTTAATCCAAATCCTGTTCAGAAGAAAGATATTATTGCGGTCGATACGGTTAACATATTGGCAGTGATGGTAAATTTTCAGGAGGATAAAGATGGAGCAACTTTCGGTAACGGAAAATTTGGGTCTATCTATTCTCAGAATTACGGTACAAATATCCTTGATCCATTACCACACGATAAAGATTATTTTGAATCACATCTGACTTTTGTTAAAAACTACTTTCAAAAAGTTTCAAACGGAAAAGTTCAGATTCAGTTTACAATACTGCCCGATACTTTTTCAGTCTCAAAGACCATGCGTAATTATTCACCGGCGCCTGGCTCCAATGACTTATCACCAGTTGGAATTTTTGCACAGGAAGTATGGAACAAAGCCGATCAGTTAAATCCAACTTTCAATTTTTCAGATTTTGATTTGTTTTTAATATTCCATGCAGGAGTTGGAAAAGATATTTCATTACCCGGCAGCCTTGGTAACGAAAGAGATTTGCCTTCAGTTTATTTAAGTGAAACCACATTGAAAAATATTTTTGGCGATAGCTTCACCGGTTTTCCGGTTTTAAACGGCACATTCGCCATCAAAAATAGTATGATTATTCCTGAAACTGAAAGCAGGGAGCTTGAAACAATAACTGGAAAATTTTTATTTGAAATAAGCATTAACGGACTGCTTGCTGCAAGTGTTGCAAGTCATCTTGGATTACCAGACCTTTTTGATACTGAAACAGGTTATAGTGCAATAGGAAGATTTGGTTTGATGGATGGTCAGTCAATTTTTGCTTATAACGGATGTTTCCCTCCTGAACCATCTGCCTGGGAAAAAATTTATATGGGATGGGCAGAGGCAGAAGTAATAAATCCGGGTGATCACTTCATAACCTTAGCAGCTAAACTTGCGGCTTCTGTTTCTGATACTGTAATTCTTAAAGTGCCGCTTAACTCAACTGAGTACTTTTTAATTGAAAACAGGCAAAGAGATGTTAATAATGATGGAGCAAATATTGTTTATAAATCAAATGGTAATATTATAAACAGAAAATTTACCAAAGACACAACTGGATTTTACAGCTATGACACTGATTCTTTAGCAGGGGTTGTGCTGGATGCAGATGAATTTGATTGGGCTTTACCGGGTAACGGAATCGTAATCTGGCATATTGATGATAATGTAATAAATGAAAAATTATCTGAAAATAAAATCAATACAGATAAATTCAGACGCGGTGTTGACGTTGAAGAAGCAGATGGAGTGCAGGATATTGGTGAAAAGTTTTTTACAATCTTTGGTGATCAGGTGATTGGCGAAGGGACTTATGAGGATTTTTGGTTTGCAGGTAATAAGTCATTACTTTATAAAAATATTTTTTCAAATGTTACCCGCCCTGACAGCCGCACTAACACAGGGGCAAACAGTTTAATTACTATAAAAAATTTTTCTGCTGTTTCTAATAAAATGTCGTTTAAGGTTGAATATGGTGATTCAATAATTAAACCTTTGTTTTCATTGGGTATAACCGGCTTATCAGATATTAATAGCTTAACTGGTTTTGGTATTGATAATAAATATTTTGCATTTAATTCCGATAACAGTTTAGTAATCCGGAGCGCTGATTCACTCTTATACACTGCATCAGACTTTTCTGATTTTAAACCCGCATCGTTTAATATTGGAAATACAAGTTATCTGACAGGCATAAAACAAATTGACTCTTTGCAGCAATATCCATCAAAGATAAATATTATCAGCTTTGATGGAAGCCAATTCAATTCAAACTCAGTTGATGTTGGTTATTATTTAACTACGCCTCCGGTTGTAAGAAAAACAATTACTGAATCTTTTCAGGTTTTAACCGGGACGAACGAAGGGAAAATTCTAATTTTAAATTTTAATGATCTGCTTAACGGGAATGCTGCTGCAACCGAACAACTTGTTGAAGACGATGCTGTAATAACCCAATTAGCATCTGTTGATTTTAAAATATTTGCTATCGGAAGCAGTCGCAGTGCTGATCCGAATTACGATTTTATTTATTCCGATGGGAAGTTAATAAAGTTTAATGATGAAAAACTTTTTAGACTTGCTATTGCAAAAGATAATAAAGGAAATGATTTGGCGATTGTAACTTCAGAAAAAAGTAACAGTTATTTTGCAAATGTTTTATTGTCTGAACAGATCATAAATAAATTTGATTTGCCTTCCTTACAATCAGCAGTAAACTATTCACTTGCCGATATAAAAAATGACGGCAATATTTATCTTGTTACTGCTTCAGATTCAAAATTATATGCTTATTCATTAAATGGTTCTTTAGCAGATAACTTTCCATTTACAACAAAATCATCCGAAACTTTTGAAGGGCTGCCTCTTGCAGCAGATATTGAAGGAGATAGCAAATCAGAAATTATCTTTTATACAGATTCCGGCAAGCTGTATTCAATAGATGGAGGAACCGGGAAAATTGTCAATGGCTTTCCGATTTCATTCGGTTATGAATTAAGTACTTATCCAATTTTATTTTTAGCTGACAATAAAATAAATATTGCAGGAATTGATAACACAAATTCTTTTAAAGGATGGTCAATTTCTGCTACTGAAGGAAGATTAGACTGGGCTGACCAATTTGCCGATAAAATGAATCAGTCATTTATAACCAGTGCATTTACAAATAATACTGTAAATGAGTTTTTCCCGGAACGTAAAGCATATAATTATCCGAATCCTGTTTACGGAAATCAGACTGTGATTAGATATTATGTTAACGAGGATTCAAAAATAAATATTAAAATATTTGATCTTGCCGGGGATTATGTAGCTGAGCTTAATGATAATGCTCAGGGTGGAATGAATAATGAAACTGTTTGGAATGTTAATGATATTCAAAGCGGAGTTTACCTTGCGAGAATCGAAGCCGCTGGATTAAGCGGTAAAACAGAATCAGTTGTAATTAAAATAGCTGTAGTTAAGTGATTTCTTTTTTCAACTATTAATATCTTTATGAAATTCTTATTCCCGTTTTTAATTTTTGTTTTAAACTTAAATCTTTTTGCACAATTCACTGAGTTTCATCCCGAGCTTGATTGGTACACAATTAAAGGCAAATATGTCGAAGTTCACTTCCATGATGGAGCAGAAAGAACTGCACAGGTAGTACTGAAAATTGCTGATGAAGTATGGGAACCAATTTGTTCATTGTACGGATATCAGCCGGATAAAGTGCATTATATTATTAAAGATATTGATGATTATTCAAACGGTGCTACTTATTTCTTTGATAATAAGATTGAGATTTGGACAAGCGCTCTTGATTTTGATTTGCGCGGCACTCATAACTGGTTAAGAAATGTTATCTCACATGAATTTACTCACATGGTTCAGATCCAATCAGCGATGAAGACTACGAGAAGTATCCCTGCTGTTTTTCTGCAGGTGCTCTCTTATGAAGACAAAAGACGTCCGGATATTCTTTATGGTTTTCCCTAATTTTGTTTTATCATATCCATTGGCTACTGTAAACGTTCCTGCATGGTTTGCAGAAGGAACCGCACAGTATATGCGGACTGAATTTAATTATGATAACTGGGATTCGCATCGTGATATGATTCTAAGATCTTACGCTCTTGAAGATAAAATGCTGACATGGAATGAAATGGGAGTATTTGGAAAGACAAGTCTTGGCAATGAATCGGTTTATAATTCCGGTTTTGCATTAACCAGATACATAGCTCAGAAATATGGAGAAGATAAATTACGTGATATTACCAAGTCACTTGGCAGCTTTGGTAATTTTACAATAGATGCAGCAATGAGGAGTGTTATAGGTGTTGATGGTGATGAAGTTTATAATGAGTGGAGTAACTTCCTGAAAGAAGATTATCGCAGGCGAAGTGAGAAAGTTTTATCAAATTTAATCGCTGGTGAGGAAATTGGTAAAAGCGGATTTGGAAATTTTTATCCGGCTTTTTCTGCTGATGGTAAAAAAGTTTATTATATCTCAAATAAATCTTCCGATTACTTTAGTCCAGCCGGTATTTTTGAATATGATTTGCAGACAAAAGAAGAGAAAAGTATTACAGAAAATGTAAGATCCACTTTTTCTTTTATACCAAATCAAAATAAAATTCTTTATGCCAGAATAACTGATGACAATAAAAACTGGTATAATGTCCACGATCTTTTTACTTACGATCTTGACACAAAAGAAGAAAAGAGGATTACCCGCAACTTAAGAGCTAATAACCCTGCTGTATCTAATGATGGGAAATCAATTGTGTTTATCTATCAGAAAGATGGAACAACAAATCTTGGTTCAGTTAATATTGATGGCACAAACTTTAAGCGGCTAACTTTTTATGAAAATGGAGAGCAGGTTTATAATCCGAAATTTTCACCTGATGATTCATTTATCATATTTGATTACTCTTATGGAAATACAAGAGATATTGCTAAAGTATCTGCGTCAGGCGGAAATGTTGAATTTATAATCGCTACTGCTGATGATGAAAGAAATCCTGTCTTTGATAAAGAAGGAAACATGATTTATGCATCTGATAAAACGGGAATATTTAATCTGTACAGATACAGCTTCTCTGATGGATCATCAAAGCAGTTAACAAACGTAGTTGGCGGTGCATTTATGCCTGCAATCAATAATTCAAATGATATTGTTTATGCAGGCTACACTTCATCCGGTTATAAGATTTTTTATATAACCCAAGATGAACAAAAAAAATTAATTGAAAATAACAATTACATCCGGATATCAAATCCTCCGTTAAATACTTACAAATCATTAGGTGATATTAATAATTATAATATAACTTCTCTGATTAATTATGATGATAAAAATATTAACCGGCAAGAACGAGAAACATACCGCGGTGCTTTTTCCAGACTGACTTTTTTCCCGTTCCTGCGGTTTGATAATTATAATACCGGAAATACATTTATGGAAAAAATTAAACCCGGTGTATTTGTAACCACTGATGATATGTTAAACCGGTATTCTCTTTTTGCTGGCGGTTCAATTAATTCAAGAATGGAAAGAGATCTTTTTCTTGTCTTTGATTATAAAAATAAATTACCATTGGTCAGTTTGTTAGGATTAAGACCAGAGCTTTCGCTTGAACTTTACAGCATCAGCAGAAAAACTAATGTTGATGTTATGTTTGGCGCTGATACAATCGGGACTGTAATTAACTATGATTTTATTATTCCTACCGATGTAACATATAATTTGTTTGAATTTGATTTTATAATTAACCACAGATTATTTACAAGAAATCAAAACCTGCAGCTTAAGTATGTTTACAGTAGTTATACAGCAACCTTGGGCAGTTTCTTTTTACCTGATGCTGATAACACTTTATATCCCACAACAAAGGATAATTATTTTAATGGTCATAACCTGGAAGCAAAATTCACCTGGCGCGAAATCCTCCCGACTAAAGATGATGAAATAAATCCAATTGGAATGGATATCAATTTTACCTATAACTATGAGTTTAATGACTTTAATGACAAAGGTGAATATACTGTTGAGGATGGAATATTAAAGCCTTTATATTCAGATTTTAATTTTCATCGCGTTGAATTAAAAACAGGTTTATTCCTGCCGGTCTTTGATTCTCATACGTTAAACACAACATTAAGATTAGGCTCAATATTAGGACCTGAACAACCAGACTTCTTTGATTTCTATCTTGGTGGATTGATGGGTATGAAAACCTATCCTTTCTATGCAATCAGTGGTAATGAAATCGCATGGTTAAATCTTACTTACCGCTTTCCGCTGTTCAGAAATATTGATACTAAGATCGGGCATCTTTATCTCGATAAGATTTACTTTTCTGTTGGCGCTGATATTGGTAATGCATGGAATGGTGATATTCCCGGATTTGATAAATTTAAAAAAGGTATTGGTGCCGAATTAAGAATACAGCTTAATTCTTATTATCTGTTTCCAACAAGTATATTCTTTAATGCGTCGTATGGCTTTGATGAATTTTCCAGAGTTGTAAATAATGAAACGATTAAATATGGTAAAGAGTGGAATTTTTATGGCGGAGTTTTATTCGGATTTGAAATATTAAATTTTAATCAATCCCAACGAAGAAGATAAAAAACGGTGAGTGTATGAAGATTTTATTTTATTTGTTTTTAATCCTTTCAATCAATTCTGATTTAATTGGACAAGAAAAAATTTCTTTTATTCAAACCGGAAATCTTAATTCGGATGCAAAACAAATACTGCAATCATTTAATGAATCTGAATTACCGCAGATAGTTTTACAGAGCGGAAATAAGAAATCACCGTTTCTTGCAGGCATTTTATCTCTGGTAGTACCAGGAGCTGGTGAAATTTACTCAGAGGAGTACTTAAAGGCAGGGATATTTCTTGCAATTGAAGCGGCTGTTATTACTACTGCCGTTGTGTATGATAAAAAGGGAGATGATAAAACAACCGAATTTCAGAATTATGCTGATGCATATAATAATCCTGATCATAACTGGAGCGTTGTAAGATATGCGCAATGGTTAGTGCAGTATGAGCATAATAACGATCCTGATTTACTGAGTAAGATCATAATAAGCAGCGATGAATCTTTACCGCCCTGGCAAAGAGTTAACTGGGCTGAATTAAATGCTGCAGAAAAAGGCTCGCATAAATTACCAAGATACGGCGAACAGCAGTACTATGAATTGATAGGAAAGTATCATCAATACTCATCTGGCTGGAATGATTTTACCGGAGGTCCAAATAAAGATCAAATTTCACCTAACTTTTTATTTTATGCTGCTATGCGGGGTGATGCAAACGATTTATACTCTGTTGCTTCAACTGCTGTAATCGGAATTTATATAAATCACTTTTTAAGTGCTTTGGATGCCGTTTGGTCTGCGGTAAGTTTTAATAAAGATCTGGCAGTTCAATTAAGAATTGATAATGTTCAATTAACTGATAGAGCAATATTTTATCCCAAGATTAATTTAAGTTTTAACTTTTAAAAATTTTTGAATTTAATAAAGTAAACCGAACCACATAAAAATAGTTTTTAAGAAATTCCTGACTAACTGCTGAATCAAATAAAAAATTGTCTGTAAATATCAGTTGTTAACAGGCAGAAAACATTTTCTACTTTTAATATTTAAAATAGTTTTTCAAAAGACGATAAAAGTAAGTAAAGGTGTTTTTAATTCAGGTTTTTTACTCCTTTCATTACGAAGTCTTATTTGCTTATTTTTCTAATATGAAATTACCAATTGTTGCAATAGTAGGTCGCCCCAATGTAGGCAAATCAACATTGTTTAACCGCCTTATCGGTAAACGTGAAGCAATCGTGGATGATCAAAGCGGCGTAACACGCGATAGGAATTATGGCGATTGTGAATGGAATGGAAAAATATTCCACATTATTGATACAGGCGGATATGTACCTGAATCATCCGATCTTTTTGAAACTGCAATTCGCGAACAGGTGGAAGTTGCAATTCAAGAAGCCGATTCGATTATTTTTTTAGTTGATGTAAAAGATGGTGTTAATCCGGTTGATAAAATTATTATAGATATTCTTCGGCAATCGGGTAAGATTTTCTTTCTTGTTGTTAATAAGGTTGATGCTGAAGTACACACTATAGCAGCAGCAGAGTTTTATTCATTAGGTGTTGAAAAAATTTATGATATATCTGCATTGAGCGGACGGAAAACCGGTGATCTTTTAGATGATATTACAAAAAATTTTCCTGCATCTGATTTGATAAAAGAGGACAAAAGATTAAAGATTGCAGTTGTAGGAAGACCAAATGTTGGTAAATCTTCTCTTACTAATGCACTGCTTGGTATCGAAAGAAGTATTGTTACCGATATTCCCGGAACAACACGTGACAGCCTCGATTCAGTATTAAAATATTATGGAGAAGAAATTGTCCTGATCGATACTGCCGGATTAAGAAAGAAAAAGAAAGTTGAAGAAAGTATTGAATTCTTTTCTAATATCAGATCTTTAAAAGCAATAAGTGAATGTGATGTAACAGTGCTTATGCTTGATGCACAGACCGGATTTGAAAAACAAGATCAGAAAATTATTGATGAGGTTGTACGCTGGAGAAAAGGACTGATAATAGCTGTTAATAAATGGGACCTTATTGAAAAAGAAACTAATACTGCCCGGAAATTTGAAGAAGCTATAAAAGAAAAACTCGGAACTGTTGATTTTGCTCCTTTGATTTTTATTTCTGCACTTACTAAACAAAGGATATTTAAGCTTATAGAACTTTGTAAAAAGGTGCAGGACGAAAGAAGTAAAAAAATTCCAACATCGGAATTAAACGATACAGTTTTACCTGAGATTGAAAAAATCCACCTCCGGCATCTCCAAGCGGTAAAGAAATAAAAATTAAATTTGTTAATCAGGTTGGTGACTACTATCCGATATTTTTATTTTTTACCAATTATCCAAAACATATTCCTGATCATTACAGAAGATTTCTTGAAAGAACATTAAGAAAAATTTATGGTTTTGAAGGAGTGCCGATAACGGTAAGTTTCAGACAAAAATAATTTATTTAATATGAAAGATAATTTATTCATCGTTGAGCATCCTGTTATCAAAAGAGATGTTACAATACTAAGAGATAAAAATACTGAGTCAGAAACTTTTCGTGCTGTACTGCAGAGGGTTTCTAACTTACTGGCAGCAGAGGTTTCAAAAAAATTTTCCTTGACAAGTATTATGATTGAAACCCCGCTTGAAAAAACAGAAGGGAGTAAACTTACAAATGAAGTGATACTTGTTCCTGTTTTACGTGCCGGACTTGGAATGGTTAACGGTTTTTTGCAAATAATTCCTGAAGCAAAGGTAGGGCATATTGGTTTACAGCGGGATGAAGAAACTTTGCAGCCCATCGAATACTATTATAAAATTCCTAAAAATCTTGCCTCAGCAGAAGTAGTAATGCTCGATCCGATGCTTGCTACCGGCGGCAGTGCATCAGAAGCTATATCATATCTGAAAAAACATGGTGCCAAAAATCCTGTATTTGTCTGCATTGTTGCTGCACCCGAAGGAGTAAAGAAGCTTCTTTTAAAACATCCTGATATAAAAATTTATGCTGCGGCTCTTGATAGAGAACTTAATTCTAAAGGTTATATTTTGCCCGGTCTTGGCGATGCAGGTGACAGAACATTTGGCACGCTTTAGATTTATTTGGTTTTTGTTTTTTCTGCTTAGTGTTTTACCGCAGATAATTTTTCCTCAAACTTATCCTGATAAGTCTGTAAATATTTTTTTAAAAAACGGAATTGATCTTATCATTAAACAGGAATATGATCAAGCAGAGAAAGTATTTTTACAATTAGAAAAAACCCGTAAAGATATTCCATTTGGAAAAATATATCTGGCAGCAGTTCTAATAGCCCGATCGTATGACTATCAAACAGAATATGATCACGAAAAGATTACTGCATATCTTGAAGAAGCAAAAAAAATCTCTGAAAGATTATTGAAAAAAGATCCGGGTAATATCTGGAATAAATATTTTTATGCTTTGAGTGAAGGATATTCCGCTTATTACGATGCACTACGCGAGAAATGGCTAAGTGCCTTTTCAACAGGAGTAAATTCGGTTTCTGCATTTGAAGATTGCTTTGTTTCTGATCCGGATTTTTATGAAGCAATGATAGCCTTAGGCAGTTACAAATTCTGGAAAAGTAAAAAAACAGAGTTCCTTAGCTGGCTGCCTTTTATTGATGATGAAAAAGAGCTTGGAATTTCGTATTTGCAAAGTGCAGTTAAACATTCCGGTTACAATTCTCATCTTGCAGTTTACTCGCTTGTCTGGATATATATTGAGCAGGATCAGTTTGATAAAGCAATTTTACTTGCTGAGGATGCTTTGAAAAATTATCCCGAATCAAGAATGTTCAAATGGGGTTTAGCAAGAGCATTGGAAGATATCAATCCCGAAAAGTCAATATCTGTTTATTATGATATTTTAAATTCTTATCCTGTTGCGTTAAAAACAAATAAGATAAATTTTATAACATTAAAGCATATTATTGCACAGCAATTGGTAAAGCTAAAACGCTATAAAGAAGCACTGGAAATTTGCAATGAAATTTTGAATCTGAACGGATATACTGAGTTTGAATATGATAAACTTGAAGAAAGAATAGAAAGAGTTAGAGAACTTAAAAAATCGCTTATCAATAGATGATTAATGTATCAGAGTATTTCCAGTCACTTTAACAAGTCAGTAAAAAAAATTAAATTAGCTGCAAATCTTTAATGTGTTCATTAAATAAGAATAATGGCTATAGATAATCCAAAATATCAGAAGATGCTTGATAACCTTATTAAGGTTAGCAAAAAAAATTTGTCATCGGTTAATGAACCGTTGCTGGCAAAAGCATTTGAGCTGAGTCTTGAAGCTCACAAACATGATTTGCGTGCTTCAGGTGAGCCTTATTTTACACATCCTTACGAAGTTGCAATGGTTGTTGCCGAAGAATTTCCGCTTGATGATGTTACTATTGTAAGTGCTTTGCTGCATGATGTAGTTGAAGATACTGAATACACTTCTGATTTTTTAAGAAGAGAATTTGGACAGGAAGTGTTTGAAATTGTAGATGGAGTTACAAAGATAAGCGGAATTTTCAGAGGACACGAAATTACCAAAGCAGAAAATTACCGTAAACTTTTGCTTTCAATGGTTAAAGATGTAAGGGTAATTCTTGTAAAGTTTGCTGACAGACTTCACAATATGAGGACTCTTGAGTTTGTTAATCCTGATAAGCAAAGAAGAATTGCTCAGGAAACATTGGAGATATATGCACCGTTTGCTCATAGGTTTGGCCTTGGAAAAGTTAAGTGGGAACTTGAAGACCTTGCGTTTAAATATCTTAACAAAGAAGCTTATGAAGAGCTTGCACGTAAATTAAAATCCAAAAGAAAAGATCGTGAATCTTATATTAAAAAATTTGCTGAACCAATTAAGCAGAAACTTAATGAGGCAAATCTTAAATATGAATTAAGCGGAAGACCTAAACATCTTTACAGCATTTACCGGAAAATGGTCAGAAGAAATAAGCCATTTGAAGAAATTTATGACCTGTTTGCAATTAGAATAATACTCGATACAAAAAATAAGAATGATTGTTACACAACGCTTGGTATTGTAAATCTTGTTTATCTTCCGGTTCCTGACCGGTTTAAAGATTATATATCAATTCCAAAAACAAACAACTATCAGTCAATTCATACTACAGTTGTGGGACCTGTCGGCAGATTAGTGGAGGTTCAGATAAGAACACAGGAAATGCATGAAGTTGCAGAAAAAGGAGTTGCGGCTCATTGGAGATACAAAGAAAATAAAACTGCTACCGACAATGAGCTTGAAACCTGGGTAAACTGGATACGTGACATTTTTGAAAATACATCCAGAGATGACCAGAGAAAAGAATTGATGGAAAGCTTCAAGTTGAATCTTTATCAGGATGAAATATATGTGTTTACTCCAAAAGGTGATTTAAGAAGATTACCCGTGGGTTCAACTCCGGTGGATTTTGCATTTGATATTCACAGTAAAGTTGGATTTCATTGTATTGGTGCTAAGATTGATGGTAAAATAGTTCCTCTTGATACACAACTTCAGAGTGGCGATCAGGTTGAGATTATCAGTTCAAAGAATCAGCATCCGAATAAAAACTGGATAAAATTTGTAAAGACTCATAAAGCTAAAAATGAAATAAGAAAATGGTTAAATAAAGAGGAACAGTTAATTGTAGATAAAGGAAATGAGATTTGGGAAAAGAAATTAAAAAAGCTGAAGCTTACTTTTACACCCGATGATGTACTTAAATTAGCTCATTCAAATAAGTTTGATAATACCCGGCAGTTCTTTAAAGCAATTTCGCAGGGAACGATAAATATTGATGAAGTTCTGACAGCAAGCTCTCAGAAAGATGAAAAAGAATTTGAAAAAGAAATTGAGTTTA
Source organism: Ignavibacteriota bacterium (assembly GCA_013285425.1). GTDB lineage: Bacteria > Bacteroidota > Ignavibacteria > Ignavibacteriales > Ignavibacteriaceae > IGN3. The sequence continues at coordinate 1,771,582 of CP053447.1, read as the reverse complement.
AAAAATTTGCTAATTCTTCAAGAAGTGATATTGGCGGAATTTTAGTTGATGGTAAAAAATCAGGAATTATGTACACTTATGCCAAGTGCTGTAATCCGATTCCTGGTGATCCCGTAATAGGCTATATCACTGTTGGAGAAGGGATAAAAATCCATCGTAAAAATTGTGTAAACCTTATTAACCTTTCATCAACCGATGCAGATAAATTGGTTAATGTTCAGTGGCCTGAAGTGGAAGGATCATTATTTGTTGCCGGTATTACGCTTAAGGGTAAGGATAGACCAGGTATCTTAAATGATATTTCACATTCCATAGTTACATTTCAAAATACAAATATTAAATCGCTGAATATTAATACAAATGATTCGCTGTTTGAAGGAAGTGTTACTCTTTATGTAAGCAATCTCGATCATTTAAACAGAATAATGGAGAGATTAAAAAAAGTTACAGGTGTTTATTCTGTTGAAAGATTTGAATCTGCATGAGTTCTGTAGTTACTGAATCAAGAATTATGGCTATTGATTTCGGTATTAAAAGAATCGGCATTGCATTGTCCGATTCATTAAAACTTTTTGCTTATCCATATGTTACTTTAACAAATGATTCAAATTTTTTTGATGAGTTAAAAAAAATTATCGAAGTAAAACAGGTTGAAGAAATTATACTTGGTATTCCATCGGAAAGCAAGGAATCAAAAACTTCTGTTGTTAAAAGTATTGAGAAATTTAAGGAAGAACTTAAGAGCAAAACTAAAGTAAAAGTTATTTTATGGGATGAGTCTTTTACTTCATCTATTGCTCAGCAGAAAATAATGGAATCAGTTGCTAAAAAGAAAAAAAGACAAGATAAAGGATTGCTTGATATGTATGCTGCAGCGGTAATACTGCAGGAATATCTAGATTCCATTAAAACCGTTTGACTTTGCATTCTTTACGGTTTATTTTTTCTTATCGAAAATTATATCTGGAGCAAACACTTGATTGATAAATCTCTCGGAATATTTGAAACTAATAGCATATCTGCTTCAATTAAAGCACTGTCGCTTATTATAAAAGAGAATTCTGTAAATATTATCAATAAGCAGGTTTTGGGAGAGGGAATAGTTGCTTTAGTATTTACAGGAAATTTAGGAGCAATGAAGAAAGCTTTTAATAAAGGAGCGGAGCATTTAAGTGCTTCAAATGAATTCAGAGCTTTTCATATTATTCCGATGCCGCATAAAAATTTACTTTCTCTATTTGGAATAAGAGGTTAAAATTATGTCAACTTCTTTCGGATTAATTGAATCAAAAGGATTGGTTGCATTAGTTGAAGCAGCTGATGTAATTCTTAAAAACTCACCTGTTGAAATTCTGGGAGTTCATAAATTAAATAACGGATTAACTGCTTTGGCAGTAAGCGGTGATCAGGATTATGTTAACGCTGCTGTTGAATCAGCAGTTGATGCAGGTAAAAGAGTCGGTGAAATAAATGCTTTTACAGTAATTGATCAACCGCCTAAACAAGTATTAAAAATATTTGGTGATTTGTTTTTAGCTTCTTTGGAAACTAATGAACTGATTTCTGATAGTAATGATGAAACAAACCTTAAGGTCAATAGAGTTTCAGCTTTTGAAATCGAAAGACCAAAAATCAAAAATAAGGGAGTTCAAGCTGTTAAAGGAAGGGTGATATCAAAAGAATCGGTTAAAGCAATTCATTCTGAAAAGGAAACTAAAAAAATATCTTCAGGCAAAGTTGTTCAGGAAAAATCTAAAGCGAAAGATGATTTACCATCCCCGCAAAATATTCTTCTTCAGAATGATTCTGAAAACTATACTCAGGATAGTGGGTTAAAACTAACTACTATTGAGCGCTTGAGAAAGGAAGCTTTAGGAGTTTCTGTAAAAAAAGTTTATAATGAAAATGCTGTCCCGTTAGCTTCAGTTAAAAAGATAAACCCAAAAAGTGATTCATCTGAATCAGAAAATCTAAAAGTAGATTTTGAATTAATTGATACAATGAATGTGCATAAACTAAGAAATTATGCGCGGAAGTTTTCTGAATTTCCAATTAAAGGCAGGGAAATATCCAGAGCTAACAGAGATGAGCTGATAGAACATTTTAATAAAATAGATAATCTGCGATAAGTGAAAAATAAAATTATTATAATAATTGCATCCGTACTGTTTTCGATTTCGATCTGGATATCAATTACATTATCAGAGCAGTTCTTTTCTTCTATTGATATGAACATCAAAGTTGTAAATCAACCTAATGGTTACGCCTGCGGATATGTTAATCCTGAAACAGTTTCACTAAAGATTAAAGCGAAGGGCTGGCAGTTACTCTCATTAAATCTTAGCAGAGAAAATTATTTTTTAATTTCTGCTGATAATGACAGCGGATTAAGGAAAAAAGATCCATTTAGCCAGATTAATGAAAACTCATGGGTTAGTTCAGGAATTAATATTATCGAGATATCTCCGAGAAACATAACCTATGATGTAGAAAAAATTAAAGTTAAGAAGGTAAAGATCCGACCTAATGTCAATATTGATTTTAGTGAAGGATATGGATTAGCTACTCCGATTAAGGTTAGTCCTGATTCTGTTTTTGTTGCTGGTCCGGGAAGTATTGTAGATACTCTTTCAGCTATTGAAACTGATCTGGTAGAATTAACTTCACTTGATAATCCTGCTAAAGTAATTGCAGATATCAAAGAGATAAGAGGTTTTCAGTTTGAAAGGAAAAATGTTGAACTGAATCTGGATGTGCAGAGAATTGTTGAAAAAGTTTTCAGTGATATAAAAGTAATAATAAATGATATTCCCAAAGACCGTCAAATTCTTCTTATTCCAAATACAATTGAATGCAGCTTAAGAGGCGGTATAAGCATCTTGGGAAAAATTAATAGTGATCAGATAATTGCATCTGTATTTTACAGCCAGATTGTTTATGATACAACAGGAACTATCCAGCCAAGAATAATAATTCCTGATAACACACAACTTGTGTTTACAAAACCTGCAAGACTTAATTACATAATTAAAAAGTTTGAATAGCACTAACTGAATTTAATTTAATCAAAGGCAACTATTTATGTTTATTAGCTTTGAAGGGATAGATTTTAGCGGTAAATCAACACAGGTAAAACTGTTAGAAAGTTACCTTAAAAAACAGAACAAAAAAGTTAAGCTGATCCGGGAACCAGGCGGTACAGTAATATCCGAGAAAATCAGAAATATTTTACTTGATAAAGAAAATAACTCAATGGTTATAGAAACAGAAATCTTTCTATTTTCTGCAAGCAGGGCACAATTAGTCAGAGAAGTTATCAGACCTTGTCTTGAGGATGGATATTATGTTATATCAGATAGATTTCATGATTCGTCAACTGCTTATCAGGGATACGGAAGAGGTTTATCAGTTGATTCAATTGTTAAAATTAATAATCTTGCAATAGGTAATACTGTACCTGATATAACTTTTTTTATTGATATTTCTAACGAAGAAGCGGCTGAAAGAAAAGCTAAAACGTCAATGGCTGACCTTGATAGAATTGAGATATCTGACGAGAATTTTTTTGAAAGAGTAAGAAATGGTTATCTTGAAATTGCTGAATCAGAAAAAAGATTCAGAGTTATTGACGGTACAAAGAGTGTTAAAGAAATTAATGAAAAGATTATAAGTGAAATAAATATTCTTGAAGGTGTTAATAAATGAAGATTCGTAAATATGTTTTGTTTTTAATGTTAATTGCAGCAGCAATAAGCACATTTGGATTTATCTATTCAAACAGAGATATCTATTTTGAAATAACAAAGAATCTTGAATTGTTTGGAAAAGTTTATAAAGAAATTTCTTTTAATTATGTTGATGAAATTGATCCGCAGGAATTTATGAGAGCCGGTATAAAAGGTATGCTAAGTAAATTAGACCCTTATACCGTGTTTATTGATGAAAAAAATCAGGATGATATTGACCTGCTTACAAATGGAAAATACGGTGGGGTAGGTCTTTCAATCGGAGTTAGAAATGATAAAGTTACTATTCTTGAAATCCTTGATGGATATTCTGCTCAGAAACAAGGACTAAGAGTCGGCGATGTTATTACTTCGGTTGGTGATAAATCCGTTTCTGTTGAAAAGATCGATGAGATTTCTTCGCTTGTTAAAGGTGAACCTGGTACTTCTGTTCAAATTAAAGTTTTAAGATCGAATGAAAGCGATACTTTAATATTTAATTTAATTAGAGAAGAAGTAATTATTAAGAATGTTGCCTTTGCAGATTTCTTTCCGGAAAATTCCGGGAACGTTTATATAAAACTTACTAATTTCAGCCGTTCAGCAGGAGATGAGTTAAGAAATGCTCTGCGCGAATTAAAAAGTAAAAAAGAAATCAGCTCAATTGTTCTTGATTTACGCGGTAATCCTGGCGGATTGTTGGATGTTGCTGTAGATGTTTGTGATAAATTTCTTAATAAAGATGTTTTGATTGTTTCTACAAGAGGAAAAGATATCAGCAGTGAAAAAAAATATTTTGCAAATGAAGAGCCTTTGGCTGGTACTGAAAAACTTGTTGTCTTAATTAATGGAAATAGTGCATCAGCGTCTGAAATTGTAGCTGGTGCAATTCAGGACCACGATAGAGGAGTAATTTTAGGTACTCAATCATTCGGTAAAGGTTTAGTTCAAACTATAACTCCGCTTAGCTTTAATACATCTTTAAAGATTACAACTGCTAAATATTATACTCCAAGCGGGCGCTGTATCCAAAAAGTTGATTACTCAAAGGATAATAAAGTAATTCCAGAACATGACTCGCTTAAAAAGGATATATTTTCGACTGATAATAAAAGGGTAGTGTACAGTGCTGGTGGAATTACCCCTGATACTGTTGTGGAATACTCGATAAAAAGTGATCTGTTGAAAGATCTGTTAGCTAAAGGAAAGATTTTTGATTTTGCGGATAAATATTTTTACAAAAATGAAAAAACAGATTTTAAAAAAATTGATGAAAAGAAATTGATTGCAGAGTTTAAACAATATCTTAATGATTCAGATTATAAATACGAATCAGAAACAGAAAAGAAATTCAATGAATTTGTTAAAACAATTAATGAGAAGAATAAGACAAATAACATTGAAAGTTCATTACAAAAAGTAAAAACTGATCTGGATAAGATCTTTGAGAATGAGTTTAATGATTTTTCAAAAGAGATTATTTCTGAACTTAAAATTGAAATTGCTTCACGATATTTTGGTACAAACGGTGCTATCAAAGAACGTTTAATGAATGATAGACAGTTTAATGCGGCTCTTAAAATATTTTCTGATAAAAATATATATCCAAGATTGCTCAACAGTAGTAATAAACTGTAATAATTATGACTAATTCTTTAATTAAAGGAGTTAAAGCATTTTACAGGGTAAATCCAACCTATGATGTTTGCCCGTCATGTAAAGCATCAGGTTCATTGCAAAGATCTCACAGCCGTAATCTGAGGGAAAAGTTTGTAAGTAAACTCTCATTTCATAAATACTACAGATGTAAACAGTGCGGATGGCGGGGTGCTATAAGAATAATCAGGTTTACTCAGGCTTCAATTACAATCATATTATTTTATCTGCTGCTTATATTTGGAATAGGATTTATTACTCAACAGATTTTAAAAAGACTGTTATAAGCAATTATTATTTGAGATAATATTTTTAAAAATAATTTTGAATTTATTAAACAAGGTTTTCGTTTGTTTTAAAAACATAAATTTATAACTTAGAACATTTGAAATATAAATAATTGGTATTTGACAAACAGGGAAAACCTTCCATTTTTTTCCTGTGCAATCCGTACTTTAATCTAAATAGTTAATTAATATAGTTCCAGGCTAACCCTGTGAAAAAATTTTTACAATTTTGCCTTTAAGGTAAAGGAATACTGATGAAAAAATCTTTTCTGGATTACATTTTTAGAAACAGATTACCTGTTGTGATTTTTGTTGTTATTGCTTCATTTACATTAACATATTTTGTATCAAGCGCTGAACGTGATGGTGTTGGATATACTCCTGATCAACCAATTGCCTATTCACATAAACTACACGCAGGGGATATGAAAATAGATTGTCAATATTGCCACGTTGGTGTAGAAAAATCCCGGCACGCTATGGTTCCCGCTGTTGCAACTTGTATGAACTGTCATACTGTTGCAAGAAAAGACAAACCTGAAATAATAAAACTCACTGAGTATTATATAAATGAAATTCCGCTTAAATGGAAACGAATACATAAAGTTCCCGACTATGCTTATTTTAATCATTCAGTTCATGTTAATAAAGGTATAGACTGTACTGCTTGTCATGGTGAAATAACTACAATGGAAAAAGTCGGTCAGATGAATTCGTTTACTATGAGGAGTTGTTTAAATTGCCACAGGAATGCACACGAAAAGCTCCCTGAATTAAGAGACAAAATTAAACCTGGTCCTGAATATTGTTCAGCTTGTCACAGGTAATGGATAACTAAAAATCAGAAGTTAATATGAACAGAAAAAAATTTTTTACATCATTAACAATCGGCACATTGGGCTTTGCTCTTTTCAATACATATCCATTTAAATTATTTAAAGATAAATCAAAAGCAATCAATACAAATATAAAGTTGAAGATCAATCCAATGGCTGTTAGTAGAAAAAATAAAGGTGGTAAGAATGTCTGAACAGAATAATGGTTTAAATGCAGCTAACGAAGATAATACTCCTCATCCAAACTATTGGAGGAGTTTTGAATCATTATATAATGACCCAACAGTAATTGAAGCTAAAGCTCACGAATTTAAAGCAGGTGTAACTGATGATTTTTCCCCTTCTGGTTTATCAAGTATTTCCAGAAGAAAGTTTATTGCATTATTAGGTGCTTCTGCTGCTTTAGCAGGTACATCTTGTACAGATTATCGTGATAAAGGTGAAATAGTTCCTTATAACGTAAAACCAGAAGAGATTACGGTCGGAAAGCCTAATTATTATGCCTCTACTTGTACAGCTTGCCCCAATGCCTGCGGAATATTAATTAAGACGCGGGAAGGGCGCCCTATTAAGATTGATGGCAATCCGGATCATCCTGTTAATAAAGGGAAAATTTGTGCAAAAGGACAGGCTAATATTTTAAATCTATATGATCCTGAAAGAGTAAAGACACCCCAAAAAAATATTGACTCATCTTTCACTGAAGTAAGCTGGAAGGATGCAGACAATGAGATAATAACAGCTCTCGGATTAGCTGACAAAGGTGAGATAGCACTGATTTCTCATACTATTGTTTCACCTACGATGCTTAAAGTTATAGAAGATTTTAAAACTAAATATCCTACAACTAAACTTTATAGTTATGAATTATTTAATGACTCAGTCAAGAATTCAGCCTGGAGAAAAACCCACGGTTCTGGAAACTATCCTTTATTGAAATGGGATGAGGCTAAAATAATTCTTTCACTTGAATCAGATTTTCTGGGTACAGAAGAAAATAAAGTTGAAAATTCCCGGATGTATTCACAAAACAGAGATGTTGATAATAAAAAATTTACCAGACTTTATTGTGCTGATAGCAGTTTAACGATAACCGGAATTAATTCTGATTACAGACTTCGCATTGATCCGGCTGCACAGTTAGAATTTGTATTAAGTTTAACTAATGAGATTGTTCAAAAGGGAAATATCACCTCCGCAATCAATGCTTCTAATTATGATCTTAACAGCTTTGCAAAAAAATACAATCTTGACTCAAAGATTTTAAATCATCTTGTTTCAGATCTTATTTCTAACAAAGGTAAATCTATTATTACTGCCGGTAATGCACTTTCAGAAAATGTCCATATAGCTGTTAATCTGTTAAATGATGCTTTGGGGAATAAAAACTTGTTCCGAACAGATGCATCATCAGTTACACTTGTAGAGCATTCCGCTGTTGGAGAATTTGAAGAATTAGTTCAAAAAATGAATAACGGTTCTGTAGCTGTTATTGTAAATATAGACTGCAATCCGGTTTACCATTTTGCAAAGGATCTTGGTTTTGAGAAAGCTCTTTCAAAAGTACCTTTAAGTGTAACCCTTACAGAAAGATTTAATGAAACAACAGCAGTTACAAATTATACACTTCCGCTTAGTCATAATTTTGAAAGCTGGGGAGATGCACAAGTAAGAACCAATGTTATTTCATTACAACAGCCGGTTATTTCGCCAATTCATAAAACAAGACAAAAAGAGTCAATATTTTTAACCTGGATATCAGGCAAGTCAGATAGTTTTACAGAGTATTTATATCTTAGTTATCTGAAGAATAACTGGGAAAAAAATATTTATCCAACTCTTAACTCTAAAATAAATTTTGAAAAATTCTGGCTTGGTGCTTTGCACGATGGAATTGTAGAAACAAATTCTTCCGCAATAGTTTCTGGTGAAATCAATTCAGGTACTTTTGATTTAGCAAAGGATGAACAGAGAAAGTCTGAAGGTCTTACACTCATTATTAAAGAAAATTATTCACTTGGTGATGGCAGATTTGCTCATAATGGCTGGCTACAGGAACTGCCTCATCCGGTTTCAAAGGCAACCTGGGATAATTACGCAGCACTATCTGAAAAAACTTGTAAAGATTTTGGATTAAAAGATAATGATCTGATTGAGGTGAAAGTTGAAAATAGAAAACTGATATTACCAGTTTTTATGCAGGCTGGAACAGCGGACAATGTGATTGTTGTAGAAAGCGGATATGGCAGAACAAATTCTGGTATTGTTGCTACCGGAGTTGGGTTCAATGTAAATTCACTTCTTTCTGCTAAATCTGATCTATCTCCCTGGATTTATAATAATGCAAGCATTACTAAAACAGGTGATAAATATTTAGTAGCCACAACTCAGGAACATCACGCATTTGATGATCCTTTAGTTCAGGATTTACACATAATTAGAAAAATAATTCAGGAAGGTACTGTAACTCAGTATTTGAAGAATCCTTCATTCATAAAAGAAAACAACACAGAACAATTACCAAGCGTTTCAAATCCATATCCATATAACGGTGTAAAATGGGGAATGGCAATCGACTTAAATAAATGTACTGGCTGCGGAGATTGTATTGTTGCCTGCGATGTTGAAAACAATATTCCGGTTGTTGGTAAAGATCAGGTCTTGAAAAGCAGGGAAATGCAATGGTTAAGGATTGATAGATATTATTCCGGCAGCCCTGATAATCCGAAAGTAAGCGTGCAGCCGATGTTATGTCAGCATTGTGATCAGGCTCCTTGTGAAAATGTATGCCCGGTTGTAGCAACAACTCATAGTCCTGATGGACTAAATCAAATGACCTATAACAGATGTGTTGGTACAAGGTATTGTTCAAATAACTGCCCGTACAAAGTAAGAAGATTTAACTTCTATAATTTCAGAGATCACTTCAGAGATAGTTATCAGGAAAACCCGATTTTAGCATTGATGCATAATCCTGAAGTTACAGTCAGATCACGCGGTGTAATGGAGAAGTGTACTTTCTGTGTTCAGAGAATTTCGGAAGCAAAAGCTGATGCCACTCATCAGAAAAGAAATCTTAAAGGCTCAGATGTAACAACTGCCTGTCAGGATTCCTGCGGTTCTAACGCAATTTATTTTGGTGACATAAACGATAAGGAATCAGAATTTTATAAATATAGAAATCACGAGCTTGGATATTATGTTCTTGAAGAGCTTAACGTCAAGCCGAATGTAACTTATATTGCAAAACTTAGAAATATCCATTCGGAGGAAGTTTAGTGAATATCGATTACTCTCAGGAAGCGCCTTTAATAGCCGGTAGGTTAAAATTAGCTCAGATCGAAGAACTGATTGCTAAACCTATGGATACAAGACCTGACCGCAAATATTATATTGCGCTTTCAATATCTGTAACTGCCCTGCTTATCGGAGCTGTTTCTCTCGGTCTTACTTTCTATTATGGAATTGGACTGTGGGGAAATAATCAGCCTGTTGGTTGGGCTTTTGAAATTGTTAATTTCGTTTTTTGGGTTGGTATCGGACATGCCGGTACACTAATCTCTGCGATATTATTTCTGTTAAGACAGAAATGGCGTACCGGTATTGCAAGATTTGCTGAAGCGATGACAATTTTTGCTGTTATGTGTGCGGGTATTTTTCCTGCAATACATACCGGCAGACCCTGGCTGGATGGCTATTTGCTGCCTTATCCGAATCAACATGGTCTTTGGGTTAATTTTACCTCACCATTGCTCTGGGATGTTTTTGCTGTTACTACATATTTTACTGTATCTCTGGTTTTTTGGTATGTAGGTCTTATTCCGGATTTTGGCAGTTTGAGAGATAGAACAACTTCAAAAATTAAAAAAACTATTTATTCTATCTTCTCACTTGGCTGGAGACATTCAAACAGACACTGGTCGCATTACGAAAAAGCTTATATGCTTTTAGCCGGATTTGCTACACCGCTTGTTCTATCTGTTCACACCATCGTTAGTTTTGACTTTGCGGTTTCAATAATCCCAGGTTGGCATACTACAATTTTCCCGCCTTACTTTGTAGCTGGTGCTATTTTCTCCGGGTTTGCAATGGTGGTTACGGTATTAATTTTTGTAAGAAAAATTTTTGATCTGCAGAACATCATAACAATTGATCATCTTGAAAAAATGAATAAAGTAATTTTACTTACCGGTATGATGGTTGGTTATGCGTATTCGATGGAATTTTTTATTGCTTGGTACAGCGGAGTTCAGGCAGAATCATTCCTTTTTCTTACCAGAGCATTTGGACCGTATGCGTGGGCATATTGGATAATGATTAGCTGCAATGTTTTAATTCCGCAGCTCTTCTGGTTCAGAAAAATCAGACGCTCAGTTCCGCTAATGCTGATTATTGTAATTTTTGTAAATGTTGGTATGTGGTTCGAAAGATTTGTAATTACTGTTACTTCATTAAACCGTGATTTTCTGCCTTCGAGCTGGGCTTATTTTATTCCTACATTATATGATTTCGGGCTGCTGATCGGCAGTTTTGGTTTGTTCTTTACTCTTGTAATTTTATTTACTAAATCATTACCGGTAGTTTCAATCTCAGAAGTTAAAGCTGTAGCAGATGGTGCACAGCCCGCTCACCACGGAGGTGCTCATCATGAATAATGATAAGAATTTATATTGCATTGCTGCAACATTTAATACTCCGGATGAAATTATCAATGCGGCAAAAAAAGTTTCAGGAGCAGGCTATACTCATTTTGATGTAAACACTCCGTATCCTGTACACGGAATGGATGATGCTATGAAGCTAAAACCATCTAAACTTGGTTTTGTTACCTTGGTTATGGGATTAGCTGGCGCGTCAATTGCTTTACTTTTTATGTATTGGAATATCTCTGTTGATTATCCGTTGGTAATTGGCGGTAAACCATATTTTGCCCTGCCTGCTTTTATTCCGATTACATTTGAACTGACAGTTTTGCTGGCTACTGTATCAACGGTAGCTGCAATGATTATGCTTTTCTTTCAATTACCTGATAATAAACATCCTTTGCATGATACTCAGTATATGAAAAGTGTATCAAACGATAAATATGGAATTACTATTGAAGCAATTGATGATAAATTTAACGAAACAGAAGTTGAGAACTTTCTTAAAAAACTTAACCCGCTGAATATTGAATATATTTATTTTCCGCCGGTGGAAACATATCCGATATTTCAGCCTAAGTTTCTTTTATTATTAGCCGGCATTGCTTTGGTTGTTTCAGGTGGAACATATTTTTCATTAAATAAGTTGATGTTTATGACTCCATTTACCTTTATGATGGATCAGGATAAGCTTATTCCGCAAAAAGGCAGTGAGTTATTTGCTGATGGTTTTGGAATGAGAAAGCCTGTTGCCGGAACTGTAGCAAGAGGATTTATTCCTTATCCTTATAAAGGGCAGGTCAATCCAACAGAGGTATTATCAAATCCTTTTTTACCAACTAAAGAAAATATTTCGTTGGGAAAAGAAAAATACGATATCTATTGTTCGCCTTGTCATGGTTATTTTGCTGATGGAGATAGCCGTTTAAATGGTCAATTTCCGAATCCGCCAACATTGCATTCGCAAAGGGCAAGAGATTTTAGTGATGGTATGCTTTATCATATAATGACAAACGGACAAAATGTAATGCCGTCCTACGAATCTCAGATATCAAGAGATGAAAGATGGGCTATAGTAAATTATATCAGAGTATTACAGCGTGCAAAAAATGCAAGTGATGCTGATTTAACAGAAATGAATAAGGAGGCTGGTAACAATGTCGCAAACTGATTTTCATTACCAGAAAAAAGAACTGCCTGCAAGTCTTACAAAATTTGCACTTATTCTGCTATCTATCGGAGTTGTTCTTTCTTTAATTGCGTTTTTTGTTGATAGAGAAAGAGCATTGTTTGGCTATTTAGTTACTTATATGATGATAGTCAGCATAGCAATAGGATCATTATTTATGGTCGCTCTTGAATATATTGCCGGGGCAGATTGGAGTACGCCGATAAGAAGAATACCGGAATTCTTTTCAAAGCTTTTGCCCTTTTTATTTATTCTGGTAATTCCGCTTCTTATATTTAATCATGATCTGTTTCATTGGGCGCATGAAGAAGCAGTTGCAGAGGATAAAATACTACAGGGTAAAGCACCTTATCTTAACATAACTTTCTTTGTGATAAGGACATTTGTATTTCTTGGTCTTTGGACACTATTCTATTGGATGATGATAAAAAATTCACGTAAACAGGATACAACAAAAGATCAGAATCTTACAACAAAGAATATCAGATTATCAGCAATATTTATTCCCGTATTTGCAATAAGCATTACTTTTACCGCGATTGATTTTATGATGAGTCTTGAGCCGCATTGGTTCTCAACAATTTATGGAGTTTATTTCTTTTCCGGATTAGTAGTAGCTGCGTTAGCTGCAATAACTCTTGCTGTTATAATGCTGAAAGAAAGAGGCTATTTTAGTCCTTGGATGAATGATGATCATTTATTTAGTCTTGGTGCGCTGATATTTGCTTTTGTAAATTTCTGGGCTTACATAGCTTTTTCGCAGTATTTGCTTATCTGGTATGCTGATCTTCCTGAAGAATCTTTTTGGTATTTAACAAGATGGAATGGCAGTTGGGCTTACATTTCAATTCTTTTAATTATTGTGCAATTCTTAGTTCCATATTTTGCTTTGTTAACGCAGCCGTCAAAGAAGAATCCAAAGAGATTGAAGTTTATTTCAGTATGGCTTTTGTTGGCGCACTTTGTTGATTTGTTCTGGTTAATAATGCCGAATATGAATTCGATGAAAGATGGATATACTTTTAGCTGGATTGATCTGGTATTTCCTATAGCTGGTGTTGGTTTTATTATTTTGATATTTATAATGAGTTATAAAAAAGATAATCTATTACCAATTGGTGATCCAAAATTAAAAAGAGGAATGGATTTTCATCTCTAATAATAATTGAGATAAAAGGTTTTATATGAAAGAAGTTGTAAAAGAAATGACAAAAAGAACCGAGCAGGCATTTGTTAATCCCGGTGCCCGTTTTGGTTTACTTTACATTTATGTTCTGATTGTCGGAGTAATAATAGGATTATATTATGTAAGCAATCTTGAAAATATATCAAGACAATCAGTACCACCGGTTTTACCTGATACTACTGTTACGGTAACTGAACTGACAGTAAAAAAAGCTGTTAGTGTTCCACCCGTTATTCTAAGTGAAATATCAAAACCATCACCGAATCTTGTATCTGAGGGTGAAAAGATTTATAAAACAAATTGTGCATCTTGTCATGGTGATAAAGGTGCTGGAGATGGACCCGCAGCTACAGGTTTAAATCCTCCGCCCAGAGATTTCCTTTCTAAAGAAAATTGGGTTAACGGTACAAAACTTTCTGGGATATATAAAACTCTTGAGGAAGGTTTATTGCCAAGTGCTATGATTGCTTATGATTTTCTTTTACCCGAACAAAAGTTTGCAGTAGCTCATTATATAAGACAAACTTTTATACCAGATGCTGAAGCTGACACAGAGGATGATTTAATAGCTCTTGATGCAACATATAACTTATCTGCTGGAGTTCAATTAGCTGCACAAATTCCTGTCAGCAGTGCAAGCGCTATTATAGAAAATGAAAGTAAAACTAAGGTTGAAAATATTATTAAGCTGAAAGAAAAAATTAGTTCATTAAGCAGTGAAGCTGGATATAGTGCTTTTAATGAAGTAGTTAAAAATGAAAATACTGCATTAACATTTCTAACTATAAATAATGAATGGAAAAAGAGTGAAGACTCGTTTATAAATCTGTTAGTCAACAATGTTAACCAGAATGGTTTTAACGGAAGTATATATAATCTTAGTTCTAATGAATGGAATGTATTGTTTAATTTTATGAACAAGCTGATTTGATCTTATTAAAAATGAAACTGTTTTTTAAAATATTCTTAATCGTACTAATAGCATCTATAACGGTTTTTTCAAATAAAAAAAATAACGAAATCGGAATAGATGAGAAGTTAGGTAAATATATTCCGCTTGATAAAACATTTACAGATGAAAACGGAAGAGAGGTTGTGCTTAAAGATCTTTTTACTAAACCGACAATCCTTTCATTTGTTTATTATAATTGCCCTGGAATTTGCAGTCCATTGTTAATGGAGCTTTCGGATATTATTGGCAAATCTGATCTTGTTGCCGGAGTTGATTATAATGTTGTATCAATAAGTATGGATCAGTATGAAACTCCGAAAGACGCCTCTGAAAGAAAAGCAACTTTCTACAAAGCAATTAATAAAAATATTCCGCCGGAAAGCTGGAAATTCCTGACAGGAGATAGTTTAACTATTAAAGAAGTTACTGATGCTGCCGGATTTTATTTTAAAAGACAGGGAGAAGATTTTCTCCACACAGGCGCTTTTATATTTGTTGACAGTAATGGTAAAATATGCCGCTATTTATATCCAAGTTTTTCTGAAAGAAGTGGTTTTGGAATCTTACCTTTTGATTTTAAAATGGCAATAACAGAAACAGCCGAAGGTAATGTTACCCCGACTATTGCCAAAGTTTTACAGTTCTGTTTTAGTTATAGTCCTGAAGGACAGACTTATGTGCTGAATTTTACAAGAATATTTGGTGCGGGGATTTTATTATTAGTTGGAGTATTTATAATATTTTTAAAATTTAAACCAAAAAAAGATGATACTAAAACGAGGTAGTTATTTAGATGAATGAAACAATAACAGTTCCGACAAACGGAAAGCATCCAAGCTATTTGGATTATCAGGGAAAGCATAAAGGTTTTCTCGGCTGGATACTTTCTACTGACCATAAAAGAATTGGAATACTATATTTAATTTCTATACTTTCTTTTTTTCTTGTCGGGGTAACATTTGGATTTTTAATAAGATTGGAATTGATTGCACCCGGCAGAACGATAGTGGATCCACAGACTTACAATGCGTTTTTTACTCTTCACGGAGTAATTATGGTATTTTTGTTTTTAATTCCTGCCGTACCCGCAATTTTCGGAAACTTCTTTCTTCCGATTCTTATCGGTGCCAGAGATGTTTCTTTCCCAAGACTTAATTTGCTTTCATGGTATCTTTATATTATCGGCGGATTGCTTGCTATACTTTCAATAGTTGCACCTGGCGGTGCTGCAGATACCGGCTGGACTTTTTATATTCCTTACAGTGTAAGAACCGGAACAAATGTTATATATGCTTTGTTTGCAGCCTTTGTTCTTGGGTTCTCTTCTATATTAACCGGAATTAATTTTGTTACTACTGTTCATCGCTTAAGAGCACCGGGTATGACCTGGTTTAAAACTCCGTTATCTGTCTGGTCTATTTATTCAACTGCGTGGGTTCAGGTACTGGTTACTCCAATTATTGGAATTACTTTACTTTTGGTTATAATCGAAAGAACATTTAATGTCGGATTATTTGATCCGGCTCTTGGCGGTGATCCTGTTTTATTTCAACATCTTTTTTGGATTTACTCTCATCCCGCTGTCTATATAATGATCTTGCCTGCTATGGGTATTGTATCGGAAATTATTCCTGTGTTTGCAAGAAGAACAATTTTTGGTTATAAGTTTATTGCCTTATCAAGTGTGGCTATTGCATTTTTTGGTTCTTTAGTATGGGCACATCATATGTTTACAGCCGGAATGAGCGATACAGGACAGTTTATCTTTTCGCTTTTAACAATGATTGTTTCTATACCAAGTGCAATTAAAGTTTTTAACTGGACTGCAACTCTTTATAAAGGCTCAATTGATTTAGCTCCGCCGCTGCTTTATGTTCTTGCATTTATATTTCAATTTTCTATCGGCGGATTAACTGGAGTAATGCTCGGTGTCCTATCTCTTGATATTATGGTTCACGATACTTCGTTTGTGGTTGCTCATTTTCATTATGTTATGTTTGGCGGAGCAGGTTTCGGAATTTTTGCGGCATTACACTATTG
Source organism: Ignavibacteriota bacterium (assembly GCA_013285425.1). Classification (GTDB taxonomy): domain Bacteria; phylum Bacteroidota; class Ignavibacteria; order Ignavibacteriales; family Ignavibacteriaceae; genus IGN3. The sequence goes on along the minus strand of CP053447.1, from coordinate 1,755,068 downwards.
GCTGCCGAAAATGTTCGGTAGAATGTATAATATAAAAGTTGCTAAGAATACTTTCTGGCTGGTATTTATCGGATTTAATCTGCTTTACTTCCCGATGTTTATTATGGGATGGTTAGGTATGCCAAGAAGATATTATGACTATTTACCGGAATTTCATATTTATCATTTACTTTCAACAATTGGCTCATGGATATTGATTTTAGGAATACTAATTATGTTTTCAAATTTTATTGCTGCATTGATACGCGGTAAAAAAGTAAATGAAAAAAATATCTGGGGTGGAGAAACATTAGAGTGGACTATTGAAACCCCGCCAATTCATGAAAACTTTTTAGAAATTCCTACAGTGCACGATGCACCTTATGAATACAAACAAAACGAAACTGATATCAGACAATTTCAGGAGGTTAAGTGAGTACTCAAGAACATACAGTAACTTACATCCATCGTGATGATATTGGTGCACGAATGGGAATGTGGCTGTTCCTCTTTACTGAGCTGCTGCTCTTCGGAGGGATGTTTATTCTTTATTCTATTTACAGATTTACATATCCGGATGCATTTCATCTTGCTGCAAAAGAACTTAATACGATAATAGGTGCTTTTAATACGGCAATCCTGCTTACTAGTTCTCTTACTATGGCATTATCAATTGCTGCTATTCAGAGAAATCAGAAATCACTTTCGATTTTTTTACAGTTTATTACTATTGTTCTTGCTCTGGGATTTATGGTAAATAAGTATTTTGAATGGGGTGCAAAGTTTAGTCATGGTATTTATCCCGGATCGGATGTTTTGTTATCAAAGCCTGCCGGTGAAATTATATTCTTTGGATTGTACTATGTAATGACAGGTTTGCATGGAATACATGTTATTATAGGAATAGTTTTAATTGCAATTATGATGAGATTTACTTCTAAAGGAATAATTAAATCTGACAGCTATGTTAAGTTAGAAACTATTGGTTTATACTGGCATCTTGTTGATATAATCTGGATTTTCTTATTCCCGCTGTTTTATCTGATTACCTAAGATTGAAAAAAGGATTGATATGGAAAAAAAACAAGAAAAATATTTAGATAATTCACATAGTTATGGAAACTATATTCTTGTGTGGCTTGCTTTGATGGCTCTTACTGCTGTTACTGTAGCTGTTGCAGGAATTAATCTTGGCGGATTAACAGTAGCAACTGCTTTGATTATTGCATCTGTTAAAGCTTATCTGGTTTTAACAATTTTTATGCATTTAAAAAGCGAAAGCAAAATATTCAGAGTGTTTGTTGCTGTAGCTCTGATTTTTCTTTTAGTTTCATTCATTTTATTATTTTCTGATTATTCTTTTATTGTAAGGAATTAAATATGTTTAATGGTGCATCCAATTTTGCTCACGATGTAGATTCACTTTTTCTCTTTACACTGATTGTTTCCGTGTTCTTTCTGGTTCTTATAACAGTATTGATGATTTACTTTGTTATAAAATACAATCGAAAGAGAAACCCTAAAGCAACTAACTATCATGGAAGTACTAAACTTGAAATTACCTGGACACTGATTCCCACTATACTCGTTCTTATTATGTTCTGGTGGGGCTGGAAAGGGTATTCAACTATGTCTGATATTCCGGAAAACGCTATGACCATTGATGTAACCGCACAAATGTGGAGCTGGAGTTTTAAATATGCTAATGGAAAAGTTGCTGATTCTTTGTATGTACCTGTTGATAAACCAATTGTACTGAATTTGCAATCCATGGACGTTGTTCATGCCTTTTATATTCCTGCGTTTAGAATTAAGAAAGATGTCTTTCCTAAACAAAACAGAGTTGTTTGGTTTGAGGCTACTGAAATTGGTGATTATGATATTGCCTGTGCAGAATATTGCGGATTAAATCATTCATATATGTACAACAAAATTAAAGTTGTATCTGAAGAAGATTTTAGCGATTGGTTATACGGAAGTTTTGATACTGAGACAAAAAAATAAGCCGATACTGAACTAAATTGTTAAATCAAGTTAAAATAATTACAGAGCTTACCAAGCTAAGCATCACTATTTTTGTTACCGTTACTACTGCTTTCGGTTATATTGCTTATTCGGGTGTTCTTAATTCAAAGATGATTCTTCCTACAATTGGTATCCTGTTTTTAGCATGCGGGTCTGCCGCAATAAATCATTATCAGGAACGGAATACAGATAGCTTGATGGAAAGGACAAAGAAAAGACCTATTCCTTCAGGTAAAATAAAAGCATCAACAGTACTTTTTATGGCTGTATTTCTTGCTGTCAGTGGTTCTGTTATGTTATTTTTCGGCGGTGGTTTATTAGCTATGTTACTTGGTATTCTTAATCTGATTTGGTACAACATAATTTATACACCGCTTAAGAAAAAAACACCGTTTGCTATAATTCCGGGATCAATTGTGGGTGCATTACCTCCGATGGTTGGATGGGTATCAGCCGGCGGATATGTTTTTAATCCGCAAATTTTATTGATTGCTATATTTTTCTTTATATGGCAAATCCCACATTTCTGGCTGCTTCTTTTACTGCTTGATAAGGATTATCAGAAAGCCGGCTTTCCTACATTAACGCAGATTTTTAATCAGCAGCAGTTAGGAAGAATTACTTTTATCTGGATTATTGCAACTGCAGTAACGGGTTTGCTTTTACCATTGTTCCGGATATCTCAAAATGGCTACATCAATTTAAGTTTATTGCTTGCTGCAATCTGGCTTAGTTATAAATCTTTCAGCCTTATCAGAAACACTGTCGAGAGAACATCATATAAATTTGCATTTAAGGGCATTAACTATTTTGCATTATTTGTTGTGCTGATGGTCTCAATTGATAAACTTTTGTCTTAATCATAAAAAATAAATACGTATGGAATTTTTAGATAATTTAGTTTTACCGCAGTCTGCTGAACATATCGGACTTCTTCATTATATACTTACACTTGTTCTTGTTCTTTTTGTACCTTTTATAAGTGTTGTGTTTGGAGGAACATTTACTTCTGTCTATTTTCTAAATAGATACAGAAAAACAAAACTTCCTTATTACAGAAAATTTTCTATTGAGTTAGTTGAATTTCTGACTGTTAAACCTCTTGTTGGAATTATACTTGGATTAATTCCATTGTTAACCGCAATTATAATAGTTGCTCAGTTACTTCATACTGCAAGGATACAGACGGTAAGTTTTCTCGTTCTTTCGTTTATTTTTGTTTTAGCTGCCTTGATTCTTATTTATGCTTACAGATATTCGATGGTTTCAATCAAGTCTAATAATTTTGATGATACTAAAGAAGATAACAGAAAATCTGAATCAAATTCTTTTTATTTAAAATCAAATTACGGAAAAATTGGTTTAATATTTTTATTTATTGGTATCTGGTTTTATACTGCAGCCATAACATCTGCAACAAACTTTTTAACCTGGAGTTTTCCCGGAGTTATTACATCGATTGCTGCTCCTGAAGTTTTATTAAATTTATTGATCTTTATTGTATTTGCATTAGCTTTAAGTAATGCCGCATTTTTATTCGTTCATCTGTATTGGAAGCGCGATAAAGAGATTATTGACTCTGACTACACTAAATTCATAAAAGATATCTGTTCAAAAGCAGGATTAAGAGCTTCAATTCCGTTACCGGTTTTAATTGCAATTAATTTATTTTCATTTTCAGGAAAATCATTATCCGGTTCAGTATTTATTTATTCTGTTGTCAGTATTATTTTAATTTTTCTTGCCTATCACTTATTCTATATGATAGCAAATAAGAATGAATACAGATTTGGATCGATTATATTTTTTGTTTTAATTTTTGGCTGGGTAGCTTTAATTATCAAAGATCAAAAGGCAATGACTAATGCAACTGTAAGCCACTCATTAATTCTTAGTACAGATTATGATCGGAAGCTTGCTGAATTAAAAGGGGAGGGGAAAATTGCTGAATTGAACGGTAAAGAAATTTATGATGTTAGATGTGCAAGCTGTCATAAGTTTGATCAGAAGTTTGTTGGACCGGCTCATTTTGATGTGCTCCCTAAATATGAAGGTAAAAAAGCTCAGTTAATTGCTTTTATCAGAAATCCTGTAAAAGTAGATCCTGCTTATCCTCCGATGCCCAATCCCGGCTTAACTCCGCAGGAAGTTGATGCAGTTGTAAAATATTTATTGGATGAATATCACAGGCAAAAATAGCCGCCGGAATTATTAAAACAAACTGAATGATAAACTCTTTTTCAGCATTTTAATATAAGTCTGAATCTTCGTCGTTTATTTGATCCTCATACTTATCAGTCTTATTGATTGTTAGCATACTACTTAACATATCTTTAAACTGAAAACCGGAATGAATACCAAACTTACTGAGCATAGAGTATTCAGCTAAACCGTGAAGAATAAATTCCATAAAAAGTAACGAAAGTTTTTCATCAGCATCAGCCTGATATTTATTTAATACTGATTTAAGTCCGGGTATTTTCATCAGAATGGATTTGTATTCTTCATTAGTTGCATTAAGAAGTATATCCACCTGATTATTTTTGGAAAACCAGTTTACAATCTCGGAGTAGGGGTCTTTACCTTGTTTCTTCTTCAGAATTTCCGGATTCGGAAAATATTTTTCAAAAATTGTTTTAATCGCTTTATTGATCAGAATATTCGCTACTTTAACCGGACCTTCCTGTTCACCTTCATAAACAAGTTCTACTTTACCGGTTATAGTTGGAATCACTCCAACAAGATCAGATATTCTGGCATAAACTATTTTTTCTGAGTTAAGGATTCTTCTTCTTTCAGCATAACTGATTAAATTTTCATAAGCAGAAATTGTTAATCTTGCCGATACGCCGCTTTTTTCATCGACGTAATCACTTTTTCTTGCTTCAACTGCTATCTGTTCAATTAATTCTTTTAATAGCGGATAAACAATAACATGATCACTTTGCTCTTCTGCTAAATTTGCTTCTTGCTCGGTGATGTTTTGTGATATCGAAATTGATTTTGGATAATGAGTAATTATCTGACTGTCAATTCTATCTTTAAGCGGAGTAACGATAGCGCCGCGGTTAGTATAGTCTTCAGGATTTGCAGTGAAAATAAATTCAATATCAAGCGGCAATCGTAATTTAAATCCTCGTATCTGAATATCGTTTTCCTGAAGAATATTGAATAAAGAAACCTGAATCCTTGCCTGTAAATCAGGTAATTCATTTATAACAAATATTGAACGATGTGATCTTGGAATTAATCCGAAATGAATAACCCTTTCATCTGAATAAGGCAATTTTAAATTTGCAGCTTTAATCGGATCAACATCTCCAATTAAATCAGATACAGTAACATCGGGAGTAGCAAGTTTTTCTGTGTATCTGAAAGACCTGTGCAGCCAGGTAATCGGTAGATTATCACCCATTTCTTTTACTTTTAATCTTGATTGATATGTTATTGGATTTAATGGATCTTCATTTAAATCGCTTCCTTCAATTACCGGGATATATTCATCAAGAAGATTAACCAACAATCTGGCGATTCTTGTTTTAGCTTGTCCTCTTAATCCAAGTAAAAGAATATTGTGTCTGGACAGAATTGCTGTCTGCAATTCAGGCAGTACAGTTTCATCGTAGCCGAAGATACCTTCAAATGGATTTGAGTTATTCCTAAGCGATGCTATCATATTTTTACGCATCTCATCCTTGATTGAAACCGGTTTATAACCGCTCTTTTTCAGTTCGGCTAAATTTTTAATATTGCCTACATTCATACAATCACCTTACTCTCTTTTTTCTGTTTCTTATATAATCTTCAAAAATAAAATCTCCTAATCCTGATAGACTGCTGTAAAAAGCTCTCCCATTGTTTATTTTGGTAAATTCTCTTACGAACTGCTGTAAATAAGGATCACGTGCAATCATAAAAGTAGTAATAGTTATTCCGGCTCTTCTGAACTTTGCAGCCTGATCCAAGGTTCGGTTCAAAATTTTTCTATCAAGACCAAAACTATTTTTATAATATCTTATTCCTTCTTTTAAGCAAGTTGGTTTACCATCTGTTATCATAAATATTTGTTTGTTGTTGGTTTTTCTCCGTCTTAAAATATCTCCAGCTAACTCAAGCCCTGCAACTGTATTTGTGTGATAAGGTCCAACTTCAAGATATGGCAGATCTCTTATTGAAATTTCCCATGCATCATTTCCGAATACAATGATATCAAGAGTATCTTTAGGATATTTTGTAGTAATTAACTCAGATAGAGCCATCGCTACTTTTTTAGCAGGTGTAATCCGATCTTCACCATATAATATCATTGAATGTGAAATATCTATCATCAGAATGGTTGAAGTTAAGGTTTTATAATCTCTTTCTTCAACTTCCAGATCATCTTCTGTTAAACTGAACTCTTCAATACCGTGATTTATTTGTGCTCTTCTTATGGAATCAGTTATATCAATTTGCTCAGGCAAATCACCAAACATATACTGTCTTTTCTCAGAAGTTTGTTCATCACCCTGACCCGCTGAAAAAGTTTTATGATTACCTGTTAAATTCTTTTTTAACTTTCCGAATATCTCTTCAAGAGATCGCTTTCTGATTGTTCTTTCAGATTTGTTTGTGGGAATAAATTTTAGTGTTTCATCATCCTGTTTAATATAGTTTTGATCTTTTAGATCTTCAATAAAGTCAGCCATTCCATAATTATTGTCTGTAATCTTGTATTTTCTGTCTATATCATTCATCCAATTAAGTGCTTCATCCACATCACCTGATGAAATGGTAAGCAATTGAAGAAAAATATTTAAAAGGTTATCAAAAGTTGATTGAACTTTAGCTTTTGAAGGGTCAAACTTTGTAAATCTGTAACCAAGCATAATCGAACCTGATCGAAATAATTTAATAATTGAGTAATCTTAATAATTAAGTTCTAAATAATAATATTTTATAAAATAGGAAAGGGAATTATTTCTTGCTTAATTTTTTTATAAGCTCATTAATTCTTTGATCAGAGTTATTTATTTGTGCAGCGTTTCTATAATATCGGAGTGCCATACCTTCATTTTTGTCAATCAGATATGCATCTCCTAAGATACTCATAACTTTAAATGATTTGGGAAACAGTTTTACAAGTTCTTTAAGATAAATAATTGCATCTGCTACTTTGTTTAATTCTAATAAATTTTTAGCTAATATAACTATACCATCTTCGCCAAAATTAAAGAGTTCTTTCTGGTATTTATAAATAAAAGCTAGTTTTGAAATAGTCGAATCCATACCGCTTGATTTGTATGTTCTCATTAACTCCTGTGATATTGTCTGGGTGATTACTGGCTGAATGCCTGTGGAATAAATATTTAAAATGTCTTTTGCCGGCTCTCCAAGATTTATATCTCTGATATTTGTTAAATAAACTGCCGCTATTTTTTTATCCGGAGAAATAATCATTGAACCGCTGAAACCAGTTCCGGCACCTGCATGACCAAAATATTTCAAAGTATCATTCTCAACTTCAAGTGAAAATCCAAGTCCATAGTTTATATAATTTCCGTTTTTAAGACGTGTTCTTTTAGTCATTATCCTTAATGTAGTTTCATCAACTAATTTATTATCAAGTAAAGCTTTTGCAAAAAGCAATAGATCTTTAGAGTTGGATAAAAATCCACCTCCGGCAATCTTGATACTCAAATCCGCAAGCGGGGCATTTATAAAATTATACTCAACATTTTTTTCATATCCCCGCATTCTAAACGGAATTATTTCCCGTTGTTTATCTGTTCTTGTTGCTAACATTCCGGCAGTTTTAAGAACACTCTCAGCAACGTAATTATCGAATGGTTTTTTAGTTACTTCTTCAATTATTGCAGCAAGAATATTATATCCTAATGATGTATATAAATATTTTGTTCCCGGCTCAAACATCAACGAATCGTACTCAAAAACTTTTAACGCATCTTTTGTTGTCAGATAAAGTTTTTTACTGTCAAATTCACCCTCTTTATAATTTCTTATACCAGCAGTATGATTTAATAATTGTCTGATTGTAAACTTATATTTCTTTTCAGGAAAGTAGGGGAGGTATTTTCTAATATCTATATCAAGGTTAAGAATACCTTTTTCCCATAACTGCATAATAGCAATAGCTGTAATTGGTTTTGAGATTGAAGCAATTCTGAACAATGATTTATCTGAAACAGACACATTATTTTCGATGTCAGAATAACCGATGCTATTAGTCCATTTTATTTCATTATTAACCAACAGACCGGCAGAAACAGAAGGGATTTGTTTTATTTTTATATAGTTAGATAAATATTCATCTAAAACTTTGTTTATTGTTTGCTGTGCGTTTATCTGAAAAGGAGCAAAAACAAAAAGTATGGATAAAAATATTTTTATTTTTTTAACAATCGGCATTATTCGAAAGTGTTCAATAAAAAAAAGCTGTCAAAAGACAGCTTATAAATTTTATTTTATGGTTACCCTTTTTTCAATTATGTTATCAATCAGCTTATATTCTTTGGCTTCCTCAGAAGACAAGAAATAATCTCTGTCGCAGTCCTTTGTAATCTGTTCAATTGATTTAGAAGTATGTTCAGCTAATATTTTATACAAAGTATCACGGGTTTTAATCATTTCTTTAGCATGAATTTCAACATCGGTAACCTGCCCGCCAATCCCTTGAGTCCAGGGTTGGTGAATCATAATTTTTGAATGTGGAAGCGAGGATCTTTTCCCGGATGCTCCGCCGGCTAAAAGTATTGCCCCCATACTTGCAGCCATTCCTACACAAATAGTTGCAACATCTGGTTTTATATATTTCATCGTATCATAAATTGCTAATCCAGCCGAAACACTTCCACCGGGTGAATTAATATACATCTGAATATCTTTTTCACTGTCTTCAGCTTCAAGAAAAATTAATTGTGCAATGGTTAAACTGGCGATATGATCATCTATTGCAGTTCCTAAAAATACAATTCTCTCTCTGAGCAAACGCGAATAGATATCCATTCCGCGTTCACCGCGTCCGGTCTGCTCAATTACATAAGGTACTAACTGGTTAAATATTTCAATATTATTTTTCATTTGTTACCTCTTGTTTTGATTTAAATTTTTCAGCATCAACTTTTACAATAGTATTGCTTGACTTAAGAAAATCAAACAACTTCTTATCCAATATACGCTCACCCTGATTTGATGATTTATAATAGCTAATCAGCTTTTCAACAGACAGACCGGTTTTAACTGATTCTGACTCCGCCAAATCGTTTAAGTCCTGATCTGTTAATGATATATTTTCTGCTTTTTGAATTTCGTTTTTAACCAAATACCATTTTACTTCAGTCTCCGCTGATTTTTCCATTCTCTTTCTTGCTTCTTCTTTATTAAAAGGATATTTAGATTTTTTTGCATGCTCTTCTTCTTTTTTAAGATATTCATCAAGGATATTATTAACTAAAGTGCGAGGCGGAATAAATTCGTTGTTCTTCAGTATTTCATTGATCAGTTTAAATCTGATCATTTCCTCTGTCTGATTATCATAATATGATTGTAAATCTTTTCTGATATCTTCGCGTAAATCAGCTTCAGCAGTAAATTTATTTCGGCTCATTTTTTTTATCATTTCTTCATTCAGCTCAGGATAAATAATTTTCTTTAATCCGAGAATCTTTACATCATAGTGATATTCTTCTTTATGTACCTCTTCGGTTCCGTCATCATGCTTGTGTGTGTGCTCATCTTTAAAAACAAAATTAAATGATTCACCAACTTTTTTATTTTTAGAGTTAGTAATTATTTCTTTAGAAATACCATCAGCAGTTAAATCTATCTGCATTTTTTCCGGTTTAACATCCGGAATTTTCTCTCCATTTTTTTCAATCAGCAAAACTTCAGCATCAATTACAAATTGATTATCAGTTATTTGTTCTGCATCCTCTAACTTGTTATTTGTCTTTAAGAAATAGTCAATCTCCTTTTGAATTTCAGTTTCATTTACAATCCATTCAGGAATCTCGAGAGTTAAATTTGTATAATCTTTAACATTTAATACCGGAACAGTTTCAAATTTAACTTTGAATGAAAGATCTTTTTCTGGTTCAAATTTAAGATCTGTCATAGTTGGCTGACCAATAGGTTTCAATTGATTTTCATCAGCAATTTTCCAAAAAAAAGAATTAGCAATTTTTTCAGAAGCTTCGTATTCAAAAGCATCACCGTACATTTTTTTCAGCATAGAAAGCGGTGCTTTTCCTTTTCTGAATCCAGGTATCTGAATTTTCTTAGTCTGCTTTTTAACTTCTTCTTCGATTTCTTTTTTAATTTCATCGTACTGAAGTTTTATTTCAACTTCTTTTTCTGAAGAGTTTAAATCAACAACATTAAATTCCATAATAACAATAACCTTAAAAAAATAATAAATGAATTGATAAGAAAGTGCGAGAACGGGGACTCGAACCCCGACACCTCTCGGTACTAGATCCTAAGTCTAGCGCGTCTGCCAAATTCCGCCATTCTCGCGATTTTTGATTGTGGGACAAATCTTGAACAAATAGACCACAAATCTCAATTATCATTCGTTTTTATTGAAAAAACGCTTGCAAATATACTCTTACAAGTTTTGCCAAACAAATTGACTTAAAGCTGCTTTTGCAGTCTTAATCAAATTTTCAATACATTCGGCAGATAAGTTTATTATTTCTTATTTTTATAATTAAAATCATATTTAATTACTATCTATATGTGAGGTATCTCAATGGGGTATCGTTATGTGAAATTTACCTCTGCCGGAGCTGATAAAAAATTTAATGAGGATTCTTTAGAAGTTATTGAGATGCAGGATGGCTTATTGTGTTTGCTTTGTGATGGTGTGGGCGGTGAATATGGCGGAGATCTTGCGGCAAGAATTGCATTAAAATCTGCAATGTATTTTTTTTCATCATTTGATTCTAAAGATTATATTGAGAGAATCAAATACGCAATTGAAGAGGCGAATGCTTTTTTATTTAATCATTCTCTTAATAATGTGTCTGAAAAAAACATGGCTACAACAATTGAGCTTATGTTCTTTACAGAAAGCTTCATCTACTGGGCTCATATAGGTGATTCAAGAATATATCATTTAAGATCTCAAAGATTACATCTGCTGACTAAAGATCATTCTATGGTACAAAAACTTTTAGATGAGGGATTTATTTCCGGAAGTCAGGCTAAAAATCATCCACAGCGTAATGTTATTATAAATGCGTTAGGTGAGTATCAGCATACACAACCGGATATAAGTAAAATAAAAGTTAATGATTTTGAAACTAATAAATTTTTTATTTGCTCGGATGGAGTATCAAACATAGTTAGCAATAAAGAATTAGAAGAAATATTAAACTATGCTGATCTGGAACAGATGAAAATCCAGATAGTCAAACTAATTAAACAACGCGGCGCACCTGATGATTATTCTTTTATAATTTTAGAAAAATTCAGATGATCGGAAGAAGAATACAAAACTATAAAGTTGTTTCATTGCTTGGTATTGGCGGTATGGGTTCCGTTTACAAAGTTTATGATACTTTTCTTGAAAGATATGCTGCGCTAAAAATTATAAATGTAAATTCAATTCCTAATCCAAGATTTATTGAAAGATTTAAAAGAGAGGCGAGAAATCAGGCAAATCTTTCACATCCAAATATTGTTTCAGTTTATGGATTTGTTCAGGAGAAAGATATTCTTGGTATTGTAATGGAATATATTCACGGTCAGACGATTGAAAATATTATCGGAAAGAATGGACGGTTTGATTTATATTATGCTACTGAATTATTGGAACAGATTTTAAATGGCATAGAGGCAGCTCATAATTCAGGGTTTATTCACAGAGATTTAAAACCTTCAAATATTATACTTGATCACGAAGGCAATCCGAAAATCATGGATTTTGGAATATCAAAATCTATTGAAGATGTGAAAACTGTTACACAGCATAACTCAAGACCAGGGACGCTTTTATATATGAGTCCTGAACAATTAAGCGGTAATGTTGTTACGATTAAAAGTGATATTTATGCACTTGGAATTACATATTATGAAATGCTGACCGGTAATCATCCGTATCAGGCAAATAATATTTATGAAATTATTGATGCACATGTAAATCAGGTACCTGAAAAATTAACAAACATCTTACCCGGGATACCGGATTTTATTGACGAAATAATTCTAAGAGCAATTGGTAAAGCAGGTGATAGTTCTTTTCAGAATGCACGGGAATTTAACGAGGCTCTGAAGCTTGTTTCTAAGATTGATTATTTTACTTCATCAGGCTTAAATCAGTTTGTACCTGAAGATGATTTTACGCCTTTGCTCGGTGAAGATGATGATAAATCAGAAAAAACAGAATCCAAAGCATTTGGCAGAATTACAAATATCTTGCTTATTCTTGTTTTTATTGTTCTTGCGGTAATCGTATATAATGTAGTTAAGAAAACAATAGATGAGTATGAGAAAGATGATATTAACTCACTGAATTATTCACAAGATTATTCCAAAAATCCGCACTTTGTTTTATCAACTGATTGGATAAATATAAAAATTAATACTGATGCCAATTTGAATACTTTATATTTTACAAATGATTATAATGGTTTTATTGCGGGAGACTCAGGCATTTTTTTCAGAACTGTCAATGCAGGGGTTAATTGGGAGCCGATCAAAACTTCTTACACCAACGATTTTCATTCTCTTTCATTTTCAAATAATAAGATATTTGTTGCAGGTTCAAAAGGTTTTATTGGTATTTACAATGACAAGAATAAGCAATTAAAAAAAATAAATACTGGAGTGTCGGAATCAATTTTTCAGATCATCTTTATTTCTGAATATAACGGATTTGCAGTCGGCTCTAATGGTTTGATTTTAAAAACAGAAGATGGGGGGCTTACCTGGAACAGGAGATTAAGTAATGTTCCGGAAAATCTTTTCTCAATTGATTTTTCTGATAACCTTAACGGAACAATCGTCGGCTGGGATGGAGTTATTCTCAAAACTATTAATGGCGGAGAATCCTGGAGCAGAATTAGCTCTGATTATAAAAGTTATTTTAAAGATGTGATTTTTGTTAATGAGTTTTTAGGTTTTATTGTTGGTGGTAATGGATTGATATTAAGATCAGAAAATGGAGGTAATAGCTGGAAAGCTGTTAACTTGAATTCTACCTCGGGTTTATATAAAATATTTTTTGATAACAATGATAATGGTATCATAATAACTAACAGAGGTGAAGTATTGCTTTCATCAGATGCGGGTAAAAGCTGGAAGATGAAATCAATTGGGAAACCTGTCGTTTTAAATGATATTAAAAGATTGAACTCCGGTAATTATATGATCGCTGGCAATAACGGAAGCTTATTCAAAAGTACTCTTCAAAAGAAATGATTAAATTATCTCTTCACTGATTTTATTCAGCTTTATTTTTTATGAAATTATTCTTTCAGCTTAAAACTAATTTATCCTTTATAGTATCTGCATTAATTCTGATTCTTATAAACTATTTGTTTACCGGTATTGCCCTCCTTAATACTTTTGGTTATGAGTTTGCAGCGGTTAATGGATTATTGTTTGTTATAATTGCCGGATTGTTTACTCTTAACAAAATTCAAAAAGCTGAGTTTGATTTAATAAAAATCTTAAAATATCTGCTTGTATTTTATTTTCTGCCTTTGATTATCACATTGATTAATTCTCTATTAACAATGTTTTGTTCTTTTTGGGATGGAATGCTTTTTTATCTTTTAATATCGCTGCCTTCTTTATTGCTGGGATTTTCTTTAGCGCTGCTAATAGATTTTTATTTCAAAAAGTTAAAACGATCAGTCTTTATTTTTATAATATTATTGCTCGCACTGATTCCGGTAATAGAAATATATTTTTATCCGCAGATTTATTTTTATTCCCCTTTAATTGGTTTCTTCCCTGGTAATATTTATGATGAAGGATTAAGTCCCGATTTAAAATTATTCTGGCATCAAATAGTAGTTTTATTTTTCTGCATTGCAGTTATTCTTCTTATTTATAGAAGACCAAAAATTCTGTTAGCGAAAAGAAACAGCATTTTAAGCGGAGTAATTTTTTTATTTATCTTATTCCAATTTCTCTCTCCATTTTTAGGTTTTTCTACCTCATTTTATAAATTGGATAATACGCTTGATAAAACAATTGAAACAGATAACTTTATTCTGCATTACGATAAGTTAACAGAGCAGGAAGCTGAATACATTTCGGTAAGTCAGGAGTACTATCACTACATACTTACAGATTATTTGAAGGTTAATCCGGCAAGAAAAATAAATGTTTATGTTTTTAATAACAGCGAACAGAAAAAACACCTGTTTGGAGCAGGGAATGCCGATGTTACTAAACCGTGGCAATATGCTGTTTATCTGAGTGCAGAATCCTGGGATAATACTTTAAAACATGAACTTGTTCACATATTTTCTGCTGAGTTTGGAACAGGTATTTTTAAGTTAGCTGCCGGATTTAATCCTGCACTTATTGAAGGTGTTGCAAAAGCGGTTGAAGGAGTATCATACGATTATGAACTAATAGACTTCACTGCGTTGGCATACAATCATAATTACAGATTAAACATTATCCCTTTGTTTAGCGGCTTCAATTTCTTCCGGTCAAATGCAGCTTTGGGTTATACATACAGTGGAGCTTTTATTAAATACCTTATCGATAAATATGATATAAACAAAGTAAAAGAATTTTATGCAACAAATGATTTCGAGTCTGTCTTTAATAAAAAGTTAGAAGATGAAAAGAAATTATTTGAGCAGTATTTATCAGTGTTACCAGGTATTGCAGGTAAGGAGATGGTTGATTATTATTTCGGGCGTTTGTCAATTATTCAGAAAGTATGTCCGAGATACATTTCAGATAGAATAACAGAAGCTTATAACTATCTTGCCAAAGGTGATTTGAATAAAGCAGAAAAATTATTTACTGAAGTTAACAGTAAATCAATAAATTACTCAGCTTTGATTGGACTGTCAGAAGTTTATCATAAAAAAAAGGAAACATATAAGGCAATGAAGCTTTTGTCGGACGGCAATCTGAAAAAATTCTCTGATTCCCCTTATGAGTATCTGCTTATGTTAAGATTAGGTGATCTTAATGCCCTTAATGATCTGTATCCGATATCAGGAATAATTTATCAAAAGATTATTGAAAGTAATCCATCTTTTAATCTTGTATCTTTATCCAAGCAGCGTTTAAAGCTGTTAGATAAAGATTTGCTCAAAACTTATCTTGAGGGGAATGATTCATTAAAATATAAGATACTGGTTAACTTAAATAACGATAGTCTTGACTATAATCTGATTCCATCTATCTTAAATTTAAGTAAGAGTATGAGCATTAATTATAAGCAGGTTCTAAAGAATTTTAATAAGACTTTTATTATTGATAATTTAGAAAGCAGTTATGCAGTTTATAAGCTGTCAGAATTTATGATGGCAAACAGAGATTATGCAAATGCAAGAAAATATTCTGCGTTAGCGTTAAGATATAAAAACGGGAATCCATTTTACTTTGCTATAAAGCAAAATTTTAACAAAACGACATGGTTTTTTAATAACGCAGATAGTTTAATAAATAAAAATATTACAGATACAACGGATGTTATCAATTAGTAATAAATCAATTACAAAAAAACTGAGCGAGAATATTGTCTTAAATAAAATAGCTCAGATTGCACAGAGTGAAAACAAAAATGTTTTTGTTGTTGGCGGATATGTTAGGGATCTGATATTAAAACGTGAAAGAAGCGATATTGATATTCTTGTTATTGGAAGCGGAATTGATTTTGCAAAAACAGTTGCTGAAAAACTTAATATCAGTAATGTTAACTATTATAAAAATTTTGGTACAGCACAATTCAGCTTTGATAATATGAATGTTGAATTTGTTGGTGCACGAAGAGAATCATACGATCGAAATACCCGTAAACCCTTTGTTGAAGACGGCACTTTTGAAGACGACATAAGCCGAAGAGATTTTACAATTAATACTTTAGCTGTTTCACTTAACGCAATTGACTTTGGAAAAATAATTGATACCTACGATGGCTTGACTGATATAAAAAATCAAATTATCAAAACGCCGTTAGATCCGTTCAGAACTTTTGACGATGATCCTTTAAGAATAATGAGAGCGTTCAGGTTTGCTGCTCAATTAAATTTTAAAGTTGATAAGAACATAATGAAAGCCGCTTATGATATGCGTAATCGACTTTCAATAGTTTCACAGGAAAGAATAACAGATGAATTTTTAAAGATCCTCTCAACTCCTAAACCGTCTATTGGATTAAAACTTTTATTTGAATCACGCGTTCTTGAAATTGTCTTTCCTGAAATTGCAATAATGTCTGGTGTTGATCAGCGAAAAGATTTTCATCATAAAGATGTATTTCTGCACACATTACAGGTTGTTGATAATATTTGCGAAGAGACTGATGATGTTTGGTTAAGATTTGCAGCGTTAGTTCATGATATAGCTAAACCACCGACAAAGAAATTTGTTGAAGGAATTGGCTGGACATTTCATGGACATGAAAATCTTGGTGCAAAAATGATGAAAAAAATATTTCACCGGATGAAATTACCTCTTAATAAATTAGAATATGTTCAAAAGCTTATTACACTGCATCTGCGTCCGATTGCATTAGCCAAAGAAGAAGTAACCGATTCAGCTATAAGAAGATTGGTAGTTCAGGCAGGCGATGACCTTGAGGATCTGATTACATTATGCAGGGCTGATATCACTAGTAAGAATCCTTATAAAGTTGAAGAATATCTTGGCAACTATGAGCGTGTTATGCAAAAGGTACGTGATGTTAAAGAGCAGGACCAACTGCGTGCCTTTCAATCACCGGTTAGGGGAGATGAGATTATGCAGATTTGCAATCTTAAGCCATCAAAAAAAGTTGGGGAAATAAAAACTGCAATCGAAGAGGCAATTCTTGATGGTAAGATCGGAAATAATTATGAAGAGGCGCTAAGTTATCTGATGAAAATAAAAGACGGGTTTCTTAACGAATAACAAACTAAAAATTATAACTTAAACCAAGAAAATATCTTTTCTCTTCAATCCGTACGATATCATTTTGAATTCCTGTTGAAATACTAATTGGAATTGCTGTCTGGTAATTCTGAATCATTTTGTTAAATGAAAGGTGTTTATTTATTAGTTCTTCATCGTTTAATACAGCAGTGGTATCTTCCTTTGCCTTGCCGGATTTTTTATCACTTAGTATTGCATAGATAACAATTCCTGCAACTATTGCTGCTCCGGCAATATAGAAAACAGTGTTATCATTTGATTCGTTTACATTGGCTGGTTGACCAGAACCACCTCCGATTTGCTCAAATATTCTGTTAACTTGTTGAGCTTCTGAGGTATTGGTTAAGCAGATAATTACAACTAACAGCATCATTAAAATAGATTTTGATTTCATTTCATTTACATAAATTTTTTTATTTCTGAAAAATAATACTCAATAAACGGAATAGTTTCAACTGAAAAGTCTGACTGACTTTTACTAACTTCTGAAAAAAATCTGATAACAAAATTCAGAAAATGTTTTGGTAACCGCTAAGAATCGAGTATTTCATTGTCTCCTCAATCTAATTCCAGAATTAATTTGTATTAACTTTGCAAACAATTATCTAAAAATCTAAATAGGAATACATAATTAATTATTTACAAAAGTAATTAATTACCGTATGTGTAATTATTTAACCATTTATAATTAAGTAAACTAAGTTTTAAGCTATTAGACTATTTTTGGGTGGTTATTATCAGTGTATGATTGAAAATTTTATAGTATTTTTGATCCGAAATTAGGTCTTAAAAAAATCAAGTGGAGAAACAAATGAAATTTTTCTTTTTCTCAATATTACTTCTATTAAATATCAGCGTTTATTCTCAGGATCAGCTATCTTTAAATGAAGCTATAAAGATTGCACTTCAAAAAAACAGCGGACTGCTTACTAATCAGAACAATATGCTTAAAAGTGAATCTGCTCTTACTGCTGCTTATGGAAACTTTTTACCTGATCTTGGAGCTTCGGGCAGTTGGAATTGGAATAAGAATAAAGGAGATGGATATGAGATTGATTCCCGAAGCTGGTCTGTCGGCATAAATTCAAGTATAGTTTTATTTGATGGTCTTTCAAATTTTGCTAACCTTTCACGAAGTCAAAATAATTATGAAGCTGTTAAATTATCTATTGAACAGAAAAAACAGGAAGTAATATTTCAGACAATTAATCTGTATTATGCTATTGTGGAAGCTGAACAGGTGTTAAAAGTCAGAGAAGAAGATGTTAAGCAGCAGCAAAAAAATCTTGAAACAATTGAAGAACGGAACAGATTAGGCTCTGTTACTAAAGCTGATGTTTATCAGCAGCAGGTACAATTGGGCAATGCAGAGTTACAACTGATTCAACAGAAAAATCTTTTGGAAACTGCAAAAAGTAATTTATTATTTTATCTTGGATTGGATGTTCTCCAGAACTATCAGTACTCAGATAGTTTTTCCGAAAGAGAAATTAAAATATTGGATACTGATATTAATACCGATTATGACAGGCTGTCGGAACTGGTTAAGCAGGCATTAAACAATCGCAGGGATTATCTTGCTCAAAAGCTAACACTGGATTCTTATTATGATAATCTGACAATTGCACGATCAGGACATCTTCCATCATTAACCGGAAGAGTAGGTTATGGAACTGATGCTGCAACTCCAAATAATCTTTTTAAAGATCATTCATTTTCAGCGGGACTTACTTTAAGTATTCCGCTTTTTTCAGGCTTCTCTACTCATAACTTAATACAAGGTGCTGAAGTTGATGCTATGAATTATGAACTTCAGGTTAAAGACAGCGAAAGAATGATAAAACAGGAAATCCAGAAATCATTTCTTGATCTTGAAGCCGCTAAAAAAGGTTTACTTGTAACTCAAAAAAATGTAAGTGCTGCAGAAGAAAATCTTAAGATTGAACAGGAAAAATATAATCTTGGTGCAGGTAAACTTCTTGATGTTTTAATTGCAAATACTTCTTATCAAAATGCTAAAACAAATTACATTAACTCACAGTTTAATTATATCAAACTGAGTGAAGAGCTTAAATATAATCTGGGCACTTTGGATTATAAGTCTTACGAATAAAATTTTATAACAGGAGAAAATCTCAAATGGCAAATGGAAAGAAAAAATCAAAGAAAAAATTATTCATATTTGGCGGAATAGGTTTACTGATTCTTATTTTATTAATTGTTGCCTTTATAGGTGGAAATAAAGAAGAAATCATTTCCGTTCAGGTTGAAAAGGTTGTTAAGAGGACTATAACACAAACCGTTGCTGCAACCGGAAAGATAAATCCTGAATTTAAGGTTGTAATTAATCCGGAAGTAACCGGAGAGATTGTTGAACTTCCTGTTAAAGAAGGTGACATTGTAAAAAAAGGTCAGCTTTTAATAAGAATAAAAGGAGATCAATATCAGGCACAGAAGCAAAGATTAGAGGCTAATCTTTTAGCTGCTCAGGCGACTTTGAAAATGAGAGAGGCTGAATTAACAAAAGTAGAACTTGATTACAATCGTGTTAAGGAATTGCATAGTAAAGGTCTTGCAAGTGATTCTGAGCTTGAAGCAGCAAAATCTAATTACTTAACAACAAAAGCATCGCTCGAAGCCGCTGAAGCTAATGTACTGCAGAGTAAAGCTTCACTTCGCGAAACTCTTGAGATGCTTTATAAAACTACAATCCTTTCACCTATGGATGGAGTTGTTACAAAATTAAATGTTGAGGTTGGTGAAAGAGTATTTGGTGCAGGTTTTTCGATGGGTACAGATATTATGACAGTTTCCGATTTAAGTAATATTGAGGCAGTAGTTGATGTTGATGAAAATGATGTAGTTCTGGTTTCAATCGGTGATACGGCAAGAATTCAGGTTGATGCTTTTAAAGATCAGGAATTTATTGGGTTGGTATCTGAAATTGGAAATAGTGCAAAGACTTCCGGTTTAGGTACACAGAATGAAGTCGTTAATTTTGAAGTTAAGATAAAACTAATCGATCCCAAAAATTCTTTAAGACCTGGTATGAGTTGTACTGCTGATATTGAAACTGAAACGATTCAAAATGTTTTAAGTGTTCCGATACAAAGTGTTACAACAAGAGAAGGAACTCAGTCAGTAGATAATTTAACAGAAGGGCAGCCTGAAGAATTTCAACAGGTGAAGGAAATTAAAAAAGAAAAAAAATACACAAGGCAAATGAAATAGTGTTTCTTGTTGAAAACGGAAAAGCAAAGAAAGTCAATGTTGAAACAGGCTTAAGTGATGATAATTACATTGCAATTTTAAGCGGATTAAAAGGAGGTGAAGATGTAATTTCAGGTAGCTATAAAGCAATCTCAAGAGAATTGAATGATGGTTTACAGGTTAGAGTAGAAGAAAAAAATAAAAATTTCAACAAGAAATAAACCTGGTAGATGATAATGAACATAATTAATATAGAACATATTGCAAAGATTTATCAGGTCGGAATGGAGCAGGTTCATGCACTTAGAGATGTATCTCTTAAGATTGATAAAAATGAATATGTCGCGATAATGGGTCCATCTGGTTCTGGTAAATCAACTTTAATGAATATGCTTGGATGCCTTGATACACCTACATCCGGTGTTTATGATTTTAAGGGTGTTAGTGTAAGCGAAATGACTGATAATGAACTGGCAAGAATCAGAAATAAAGAAATTGGATTTGTTTTTCAGACATTTAATCTGCTTGCCAGATCTGATGCTGTGCATAATGTAGAACTGCCTTTGATTTATGCAGGTGTTCCTTCTGCTGAAAGAAAAGAAAGAGCCAGACAGGCTTTAATAGATGTTGGACTGGGTGACCGCATGCATCATAAACCTAATGAACTTTCCGGCGGACAAAGACAAAGAGTTGCTATTGCAAGGGCTTTGGTTACTAAACCGGCAATCATTCTTGCCGATGAACCTACAGGTAATCTGGATTCAAAAACGGGTGAAGAAATTATGGCACTTTTTCTGGAAATTCATGAAAAAGGAAATACAATTATTCTGGTTACTCACGAAGAATACATTGCTGAACATGCTATGCGTATATTAAGATTAAGAGATGGTTTAATTGAGAAAGATGAATTGGTTGAGAGAAGATTCATTCCAAAAGCAAGAGAAACTATTTTGTAAAAAAGGATTTTAATCTACTCATTGTTTTATGAAAAAATCTTTAAATTGAATTTTATATGCAGAGGAAAAAGAGTAAATGACATCAATGTTTTTAGAATTACGTGAAGGATTAACAATTGCCTGGTGGGCAATAAGAGCGAATAAAATTCGTGCAATACTTACTATGCTCGGAATTTTTATCGGCGTAACAGCAGTAGTTCTTATGTCAACAGCAATAAAAGGGATTGACAATTCACTTCAGCAGGGTGTTAGTTCACTTGGTTCTGATGTATTATATATTGATAAGTGGGCTTGGTTTTCAAATGAGGAATGGTGGCGGATGCGTAACCGAAGGAACATTGAAATGAATGATTATTACAGATTTAAAGATTTAGTAAAATTGCCTTTAGCTATTGCACCTGTTTCTAACACAGTTCAAACTATTAAATACGGCGACAGAAAAGTTGAAATGGTATTCCTGAACGGTTCCACTTCAGATTATGTGAAAACAACTAATTTTGATTTTAGCGCGGGCAGATTCTACAGTGACATTGAATCGGACGGTGCAAGAAATGTTGCTGTAATTGGAAGCGAGATAAGCAGTAAATTATTTCCAAGAGGAGATGCTATTGACAAAACCATTAAAATTGGTCCTGTAAATTATAAAGTAGTAGGTGTATTGGCAGAACAAGGTAGCACTTTGTTAGGTGCTTTCAATCCGGATAATCAGGTCTTTGTTCCTCTCGGGACAATATTTAAATATTTTGCTTCCAGAAATATGAGATCAATTACTATCAATGTGCGTGCAGCAAATCCTGAAATGTTAGAAGCAACTAAAGATGAAGCTGAGGGAATTATGAGAAAGATCAGAGGTTTGGCGCATAATGAACCAAATGATTTTTCTATTAATCAGCAGGAGGGATTGACAAGTTTTCTGGATTCGATCACAATTATTATTAAGATAGCCGGATTATTCATTACCGGATTATCTCTTTTTGTCGGTGCGGTTGGTATTATGAATATTATGTTTGTTTCAGTTAAAGAGAGAACAAGGGAAATTGGTTTAAGAAAAGCAATCGGGGCTAAACGCAGAACAATACTAACACAGTTTTTATTAGAGTCATCCGTCATCTGCCTGATTGGAGGCATAATTGGATTAATAGCTGCTATACTTTTAAGTTTTATGCTTAATCAGTTCTTTCCAACTTCAGTTCAGTATGATGTTGTAATATTAGCTATCGTTATTTCATTATTAACAGGAGTTGTATCCGGTTTGGCGCCTGCTTATACTGCTGCGAAATTAGATCCAGTAGATGCATTGAGGTATGAATAAAAGTGGAGTAATGGAGTTTTGGAAATTTGGAATGAGGAAAAATGAAAGAACATACTAAAAGACGAAATTTAAATCGTGGTTATATGAAGTTAGAAGTTTGGAATGATGCAATCAATTTATTTAAATCAACTTATAATCTTGTTGATAAAATTTCAAATCTTGATTACAAATTAAAAACTCAAATTGTGGATGCAGCTCAGTCTATTTCATCTAACATCGCTGAAGGTTATGGAAGAAAATCGATTAATGAGTATTTATATTTTTTAAATATTAGTTTAGGTTCATCAGCAGAATTATTAACTAGAATATTCGGATTAAGAGAAATCAACCTGATTCAAGAAAATGATTTTGAAGAGTTTGATACGAAGCATTATGAAGTTAAAAACAAACTATTAGGTTTGGTGAAATCACTTCAAACAAAACAACAAAAGGGCTCCTGGGATAATCTAGTTCGCGAAAAAGAAATTGAATATGGAAAAACTCAATAACTCCAATACTCCATCATTCCATTTGAGTGATGTAAGGATTTATAAAGGTATTTATAATGAAACTTAATCAGATAATAATAATTTCTCTTCAATCTCTTAAAAGCAACAGACTAAGAACTCTTTTAACAATATTAGGTGTTGTGGTTGGAATATTTTCGATAATTGTAATTATGACAATACTAACAATGCTCCAGAATAGTATTGATGAGGGACTATCGAGCTTAGGTAAAAACACTTTTCAGATACAGAAACACGAAAATGTTTTTGGCGGCGGACCAAGAATGAGAGACAGAAACCGGAAAGATTTAACTATTGAGGATGGGGAAAGATTAAGAAAGATGCTTACTCAGGCTAAGTATGTTGGAGTAGAACAATGGCAGTTTGGTATTATAGTTAAGTATGGCAATAAAGAAACTAATCCTAATATTTCCGTTGCTGGTGTAAACACAGATGCAATGAAAACAAATGACTGGAATGTGCAGGAGGGAAGGGATTTCCGGGAGAGTGATATAAATTTTGCTTCAAATGTTTGTCTGATTTTTCAACCTATTGTTGATAAATTTTTCCCGAATGGTAATCCTATCGGAAAAGAAATAAGAGTTGATGGAAGAACAATGCGGGTGATTGGTGTGATTGAACCGCAGACTGCTTTGTTCGGACAAAGCAGGGATAATTATGTTATTGTTCCAATAACAACCTGGCAGGCTATGTACGGAAAATATGGGCGTTCGGTTAATATTACTGTAATGTCTCAAAGCAAAGAAGATTATAATCAGGTTATTGAAGCTGCTACAGGTTATATGCGTACTATCAGAAAAGTTGCTCCGGGTGAACCAAATGACTTTTATATTTTCAATAACGAGTCAATGATTGAACAAACTGATCAAATTACCGGACCAATAAAACTTATTGCACTGGCAATTTCTTTAATTGCATTGATAGCCGCCGGTGTTGGTATTATGAATATTATGTTAGTTTCTGTTACTGAGCGTACTCGTGAGATCGGAATTAGAAAAGCTCTTGGTGCACGTAAGTTGTGGATATTAACTCAATTTCTGTTTGAAGCAATTATTCTTTGTCTTCTCGGAGGAATTTTAGGAATAATTATAGGCGTTGGTATAGGAAATTTTGCCGGCAGTTTTCTTAATGCACAAACTGCTGTGCCCTGGGATTGGGTATTGATTGGTTTAACAATGTGCGTTGCAGTTGGAGTTATTTTCGGTACTTACCCTGCTTATAAGGCTTCTAACCTGGATCCGATTGAAGCATTACGATATGAATAAAACTGAGTGATGGATTCATCACTCAATTCAAAATGTTATATCAATTTGTAAACTAAACCGGTTATCAAGATTACCAATTATTTCATTATCACCGGAGCTGAGAGAAGTTTCATCAGGTTTATAAGTTTCAGAATATTTTGCAGATATTGTTATCAGATTAATAGGCTTATACCTTATCAAAAAATACCAGCGGATTCCTTTTCCGTACATTGCTAAATTTGGCATTACTCCAATCAGATCGTTTTCAAATTCGTAAACAGCAGAATTGAATGAATCTGTGTGAAAGAAAATAATTCTACCATATACGGCAAGTTTTTTTAATAGTAAAAGCCTTGCCTCCTGAAAAATCAATAATCCATTTTCGTTTTTATCAGCTAAGCGAACTAAAAAATTATTGTATTCAATCCGGGTTTTTAGTCTGATAAAATTTTCAGTCTCATAAATCAATTCAGTTCGTGCGGTTTGTTTTAATCTTCTTACAATCATGCTTTCATTATCAATTATTTCTGTAATCTCTTTATTCTCATACTTATACCTTAATTTAATTTCAAAATTATGATTGAGGTTTGTTAAAAAATCAATTAGTAATTCATCACCTTCGCTTGAAAGCGAATTTTCATTTGTTTTAAACGGAAATTTGAATATGTCGTAGTATAAATTCAGTATGCCAATTTTGGTTCGTAATTTTACTCCGGAATAAAAACCGACTTCATTATTAGTTTTGCCGGAGCGTTCTCCAAAACCAAAACCGAACAGATTCTTATAATTTCTTGGGTATGATCTTATCGCAGTTGTAAAGATAAGATTATCTGATGCTGCAAATTGTAATCCATTTAGTGATGCAACAGAAGTCAGATCATAGGATGCTTCTCCAAATAAAGAAAATTTGTAATAATTTAAATTGTAGTAAACAGATAAATAATTAAAGTTGTCTCCCGTAACATCGTACAGCGAACCATATTCCAAAGGTTTGTCAAACTTTACTTTATAATAAACTGCACCTATATTAAAAACATTTGCAGTTCTGTAATCCAATGATCCTCCATAAAATATTTGCTGTGCAGAGTTCTTCTTTGCTATCTCAGTAGTTGTCCGATGAAATCCTGTTTGACTGATAGAAATTATTTCGTTCGTTGCTTCATTAATACTTGCATCAATAAAATGATTTGAATAAAATCCGGAAAGCCGGAAGCCGCCAAACTGAAAAGTAGAAGCAGCACCTCTAAAAAAGTTATATTCAGCCGCACTTGTGTAAGGTCTTATGAATCTTGAACTTTTTTTAACTGGGAAAACAGCATCAGCACCTTTTGAAAAACCGAATGGACCCCATAGTGCTAATCCCTGCCCAAGTTCAATTGTATAATCGCCGATTATTAAATTATTAATAAAGCCTTGATCCTTCATTTGAAAATGGAAAGAAGAGAAATCGGTATGTAATACTTCTCCCGGATCCTTTTCAATCAGAACACCAGCCTGATAATTTTTATCATATTTTATTTGAAGCCTGTTATAAGTTTTAATTTTTGATCCTGCAAATCTTTGATTAGAAAATCCTCGTCTTGTTTGTAAATCATTTGATATTCTGCTTCTGAGAGTTGTTCTTAATTTTGAATAAAATGGAGTTGTAGATTCATCAGACTCAGAAAACTGCGGCTGGTCAAATTTATTTTCTGCTCTTAGAAACGGAATGATCTTTTCAATCAGATTTTTGTTTAACTCTCTGATTGCAAATAATTCATTTGCAGAATAAAAATTTCGAATTTCTCTCTGTGTTTAATTATTTTCTCAGCAGAGACATTATCCATTCCCGGGATTTTAGTTAGCTCAAAGATATCTGCCTTGTTCAGGTCTATCGGATTAGCAATTATTTCTTCAAGATAATCGTAAAGATCTTCATCCTCTGATTCACTTTCTGTTTCGATTAAAACATCATCAAGAATTTCTTCTGTCTTTAAAACAGTGCTGTCAATTTGTGCATAAGCGGGAATAATAATTGCAATTAAAAAAATAATTGTAAATAAATATTTCAATTATTCTATCCCAAGATATTTTCGGATGGATTTATTTCTATTATCTTCTCGTCCAAAGCTTACAATGATTCCTGCCTGATGAGTAAAGCCGAGAGCATTATGACTGAACAATGCATAATCAAGACTATAGTTCAAATAGTTGATCCCTATACCTGCACTGAATCTTGAAGGTTCATTTGAAAAACCTGTTCTCAAAGAAACATATTCAATTATATCGTAATTAATTCCAAACTGAAATGATGCTTTATACTTTATATCTTTATCAACAGAAAAGTTAAGACTCAATTCCTTAATCACATCATAAGAAAGACCGGCATTAATAACTACAGGTATCTGATTTTCTGTATTACCATAAGATGCGCGATTAATATTATGCAGATAGAAACCTAATCTAAGATCGTCTGCAATGTATGCTAATCCGCCAAGATTTAAATAAAATATTCCGTCATTACCATAATTTTTAATTGATACGGTCTGATAATTAACTGCTGCACCAATAAAGAACCTGCTGGTAAAGTTATTTGAATAGGCAATTGAAATTCTTGTCTCACGGAAAAGATCAAACCCATAAGTCATTCCGCCTAATGAAAAAGATCCAATACTTGTTGGTTCGTGATATGCAATAAAACCATTTGAAAGTTCACTCATACCAAAAGGGGCAGGCGAGTAAAAAATCCCAGCTTCCCTCCAGTGCATCTGAGATAATCCTGCGGGATTATTGAAAACGCTGAACACATCATTACTTAATGCAACATCTGAATTAGATAAGGATATCTGTTTTGCACCAGGGTTGTACTGAGAATATGCACTAAAAGTTAATAAGTAAATTATTATAATTGTAACGGATAGTTTCATAAACTCCTGACTTTATGGTTCGAGTATATCTAAATTCATATTTTAAGTCAAATAAAAGAATTTAAGGATTGTAATGAGATATTTGATTTTTGTTCTCTTGTTGCCTTTTACATTTTCTTTTTCACAGGAATTACATTGTAAAGTAACTGTAAACTATGAAGGGCTGGCAGTAATCAGCCGAGAACGTTTAGTTGATTTTGCAAGTATAGTAGAGGATTATATGAATAACACTCAGTTTACTTCCGATAGCTGGGAAGGTGAAAAGATAGAGTGTTCATTAAATATTTTTTTTACTGGCGTTTCAAATGAAACTGATTATTCTGCTCAGATGGTAATTGTTTCAACAAGACCGGTGTTTAAATCCACAAGACAAACTCCAATGCTTACTATCAACGATGCTAATTGGTCATTCAGATATTTACCTAATCAGCCTTTGATTGCAAATCAGGCAACTTTCGATCCTCTTACAAGTTTTTTGGATTTTTATGCCAATATAATTATTGGCTTTGATTGGGAAACATGGGCAGAACTTGGCGGCACTCCGTACTTTATTAAAGCTCTTGATATTATCAATTTAAGCATCAGCAGTCCGTTTAAAAAAGGCTGGGAACAAAGCAGTGCTTCTTATTCAAAATGGGGATTATGTAATGATCTTTTAAATGATAGATATCGTCCTTTCAGAGAAGCTTTTTATGAATATCATTATGGTGTTGATGAATATCAGATCCGCAAAAAAGATGCACAGGATAAAATAGTTAATATGATAAATACTCTTGAGGATATGCAAAAGAAAGTTGGAATTTCTAACAGTGTATTGATTAAACAGTTTTTCGATACAAAATATGGTGAGGTTATCGAGCTGCTACGTGATTATCCTGACTTATCAATGTTTACAAGACTGAAAAAAATAGATCCGTCACACGCTTCAAAATATGACGAGGCAATGAAATAATTAGTTAAGTTCAGAGGATAGCATTCTATTTGTTCAGTTAATTAGAAACTTAATCTATGCTTCTGATCAGCTTATTAAGACAGGCAATATTTAATGCAAAAACATCTAAGCAATTAATTACCACAATTTACTTAGTGCTTTATTTAGAATTCTTCTTGACAGATAAAATACAATAATGGATTTAACGGCTATAAAGATTTTATAATAAAATGACTTTAATACAACAGAATCAATTTTACTAAAAATTAAATTGCCAGATTCTGTACTTCTTATAAATTTCGCCGTTTAAAATTTCTGCACCCCGATTCATCATTTCATTATCTTCTAAAATCCAGCTTGCTTCGCCCAGGTCAATTCCAAGTGCGTGTGCACGATTGACAATTTCCCAGTAAAAAACTGCATCAAGTCCCTTTTTCTGATGTTCCGGTACTATCCCGAGAGTAATAATTCTTGCCCAGGTAATGTTTTTCTTTTGAGTAAATAGTTTCAGGAAATTAAATGGTAAAAGTCTTCCGTTCATATTTTTAAATACCTGATTATAGTCAAGCATTACCAGAGAAAAACCAACTAACTGATTATCTATTTCTCCGAATAAAATTAAAGAAGGCTCTGCCAATGACTTAAGATCTTTTGCCATAGCATCAATTTGTGCCCCTGTCATAGGAACAAATCCCCAGTTTGGTGCCCAGGCTTTGTTATATACTATCTTAACTTTCTCCAGTTCCTTTTGAAAGTTTTTCATATCCAATTGTGTGATCTTTAATTTGTAGCGATCTCTTGCAATCTGCTGCACTCTTTTCATTTTTTCTGAAGACATCACCTTATGATTTTCTAATTTATAAGCATAAAGATCTTTAGCTTTAGTCATTCCATAGTTTTCACATAATGTAAGATAATATTTTGGATTATAAGTCATTAATAATCTTGGTGAGTCATCAAATCCTTCCAGAAGCATTCCCCATTCATCGTTGCTTGATGGATTAGCTGGTCCTAACATTCTTGTCAATCCTTTTTCCTTCAGCCATTTCTTAGCAGTATCAAAAAGAGCATTGGCAGTCTGCTGATCATCTATCGATTCAAAGAATCCCCAAAACCCCGAATTATCTTTATGAAGTTTCAGATGAGTATCATTTTTGATTGCTGCGATTCTGCCTGCGATTTGGTTATTTTTATAAGCAATAAAATAATCTGCAGAAGCATCCTGAAAGAATGGATTTTTTTCTTTATTCAGCAGGGTTTTTCTTTCCATAATTAATGGCGGCACCCAATAAGGATCATTTTTATAAAAATTCCATTGACATTTTATAAATGTATTTAGATCGGATTTCGATTCAACTTTTTTAATTATTATATCCTGCATAAACTCTCCTTAATAAAAAAAAGCATACCCGTTATAATGAGTATGCTTTTATTTAGTTTGATTGAACTTAAATAAGTCCAAGCTCCTTACCGGTTATTTCAAAAATATTAATGATCTCATCAAGATGTTCTTTCTGATGAGTAGCCATATAGCTTGTTCTCATCATCTGTCTGCCTTGAGGAACTCCCGGTGAAATAAATACATTCACGAAAACTCCTCTATCATAAAGTTTTCGCCACATCTGAAATGCAAGTGCATCATCTCCTACAATTACCGGTACTATCGCAGTTCTTCCATCAATGACATTGAAGCCTTTTTCTTTTAGATTCTTTCTCATATAATTTGCATTATCAATTAGCATATTGACGCGGTGTGGTTCTGCTTCCAGAATATCCAATGCTGCCAATGCAGAAGCAACTGAAGCCGGAGTTGGAGAAGCACTGAATATCAAAGCTGGTGAAAAATGTTTTAAAAAGTTTATTACCCGTTCAGCTCCTGCAACAAATCCGCCTAATGATGCAAATGTTTTACTGAACGTACCCATTGTCAGATCGACTTCTTTTTCAAGATTGAATTCACTTGCTGTACCTCTTCCGCCTTTGCCAATCACACCAACCGAATGTGCATCATCAATCATTACTCTTGCTTCATATTTTTTAGCAATTTCTATTAAACGCGGCAGATGAACAATTTCACCGCCTGTGCTAAAAACTCCGTCGGATACAATTAATTTTCCCGCATCTGATGGCAGCTTAGAAATAGTTCTTTCAAGATCATCCATATCATTATGCTTATATCGGGCAATACCTCCAAGAGCGCCTTTTGCCATTAAAGTTCCTGCAACAATACAAGCGTGGTTGTCTTTGTCTGAAATAACAAAGTCATTTCTCTGAACCAATGTTGGAATTACACCCTGAGCAGACTGATAACCGGTACTAAAAAGTAATACAGCTTCTACATTAAAAAACTTAGCCAGTCTTGATTCCAGTTCAATGTGCAGATCAAGAGTGCCGGTAAGATAACGTGAACCGGAACAACCTGTTCCATATTTCTCTACAGCTTTAATAGCTGCTTCTTTAACATACGGATGACCGGTTAAACCTAAATAATTATTTGACCCAGCCATAATTATTCTTTTACCTTCAATCTGAACTACCGGTCCTTCATTTTCTTCGATTGGTCTGAAGTAAGGATAAAAGCCCATAGCTTTAACTTCATCAGCGCGGGTAAATTCGTAACATTTCTTAAAAAGATCCAAAAATTCCTCCTGAGTTTAAAAGGATTAACTAAAAGTGATTCCACTTTTTATTAAATTGTGTGTAAAAATTATCATTAAATAGACTTAAAAACAAATAAACACAAAATGCAGAACAAATATATAGCTATAGTAACAGGAGCGAATGGCTTTGTTGGGAGCCATCTGGTAGATAATCTTTTAAGTAAAGGTTTTACCGTAAGATGTATTGTCCGGGAATCAAGCAATCTTAGATGGCTTGAAGGTAAAAATGTTGAACTATTTAAAACCGGATTATCAGATAAAGATGGATTGAGAAAAGCATTTAAAGATGCTGATTATATCTTCCATGTTGCAGGTGTTGTTAAATCAAAAACTAAAGAAGGCTACATTAAAGGTAATGTTGATACAACCAGAACACTTTTGGAGGTTGCGTTAGAATTTAAATCATCAATAAAAAGATTTTTAGTCGTTAGCAGTCAAACTGTAACAGGTCCATCGGCAAAAGATAAACCTGTTAATGAAAATACGATTCCGATGCCCATTACAACCTATGGAAAAAGTAAATATGAAGAAGAGAAACTTGTTTTATCTTATAAAGATAAACTTCCGATAACAATTTGCAGAGCACCGGCTGTTTATGGTGAGCGTGATACTGAAATCTTTATTTACTTTCAAACATTTAGTAAAGGAATAACAACTACTATTGGATTTAATAAGAAGGAACTGAGTCTTATTCACGCTGTTGATTTGGTGGAAGGATTCTATCTTGCAGCAATAAATGAAAAAGCTAAAGGAGAAATTTATTTTATCAGCTCTGAAAGATTTTATACCTGGCAGGAAATAAATTCGATAACATCAAAAGTTCTGAACAAAAAACCTTTAGTGATAAAAGTTCCGCATTTCTTGGTTTATACTATAGCTGCTATTGCACAGTTCTTTGCAATGTTTGGTAAAAATCCAGCAACACTGAACATCGAAAAAGCAAAGGACCTGACACAACAATACTGGACTTGTGATACATCCAAAGCAGTTAGAGATTTGGGTTATAAACAAAAAATTTCTGTTGAAGAAGGTATTGAGAGAACTGTAAAATGGTATAAAGAAATGAAGTGGTTTTAATTATTCAGGGCACCTTCTTCAATCCATTTTCTAATTCCGCGGATTTGTTCGTTTGTTACAGGCTTTGCATAACCAACTGGCGGCATTGGCGGGTATGACGGTATTGCTTCAATGGTAAAGACTAATATACTATGGTCAGGTTCACGTGGAAATACAATTCTCGGATCTGCTGTAACGCCAGTATAAGTAGAAAGGTCCAAACCTTTTGATGGATTGGGTTGAGCGTGACAGCCGGAGAAAGCACATTTAACCTGCAAAATAGGATAAATATTCTCAGCAAAACTGATATTTGACTGAGGCATTGGTTTGGAATCTACATCTTCAACAGTAAGAGTATCATCGCAGGAGATCAAAACGATTGAAAGTGTTATTAAAACTAAAAATCTTAATATGTTTTTGTTTACTAAAATATTCATAATGTTTTTGCTTACTGAAAACTATTTAATAAATTTGAACAAATATAAAAATGAAAAAAATAATCCAATATTTTTTTTGAAATTGGTATTCTTATTTAACCTCTCTATTTTTATAACAGATGTTTGAAAAATTATCTATTTAAACTTTTAGTTGAGATAGAATTCCTTTTTGATAACAAAACATTAAAACGGTTCTTTGAAGTAATTAAGACAGAATATTTACTTAGTAGAATAAAAAATTCGGGGCTATAGCTGGGAGAGCATCCCGATGTAATCGGGAAGGTCATCGGTTTACAAATATTAAATTGGAAAAAAAAATCAATCGGTTCTTTGAAGTAATTAAGACAGAATATTCACTTAGATAAAATAAAAAATTCGGGGCTATAGCTCAGCTGGGAGAGCATCCCGATGTAATCGGGAAGGTCATCGGTTTACAAATATTAAATTGGAAAAAAAAATCAATCGGTTCTTTGAAGTAATTAAAGACAGAATATTCACTTAGATAAAATAAAAAATTCGGGGCTATAGCTCAGCTGGGAGAGCATCCCGATGTAATCGGGAAGGTCATCGGTTTACAAATATTAAATTAGAAAAAAATCAATCGGTTCTTTGAAGTAATTAAGACAGAATATTCACTTAGATAAAATAAAAAATTCGGGGCTATAGCTCAGCTGGGAGAGCATCCCGATGTAATCGGGAAGGTCATCGGTTTACAAATATTAAATTGGAAAAAAAATCAATCGGTTCTTTGAAGTAATTAAGACAGAATATTCTCTTAGATAAAATAAAAAATTTGGTGCTATAGCTCAGCTGGGAGAGCATCCCGATGTAATCGGGAAGGTCATCGGTTTACAAATATTAAATTGGAAAAAAAAATCAATCGGTTCTTTGAAGTAATTAAGATAGAATATTCACTTAGATAAAATAAAAAATTCGGGGCTATAGCTCAGCTGGGAGAGCATCCCGATGTAATCGGGAAGGTCATCGGTTTACAAATATTAAATTGGAAAAAAAAATCAATCGGTTCTTTGAAGTAATTAAGACAGAATATTCACTTAGATAAAATAAAAAATTCGGGGCTATAGCTCAGCTGGGAGAGCGCTTGAATGGCATTCAAGAGGTCAGCGGTTCGATCCCGCTTAGCTCCACTTTGATTACCCGCTTTATTGTGGGTATTTTTTTAGGGGGCTGCATTATTATGTTTTAACTATTTTATATTTGTGTTGAATGAATTTATTACCTGTTAATAATTATTATAAAAAAATTCTTCAGGTTTCATTACCTGCAATAGCCGGACTTTCAACACAGATGGTTGTTTCGTTAGTTGATTCTGCCATGGTTGGAAGGTTAGAAGAAACAACTTATGCACTTGCAGCAATGGGAATTGGAGTTCTCGCAACCTGGGCTTTGGTTAGTTTCTTTTCCAGTTTAGCTACAGGTACACATGTAATAGTTGCCCGCAGATTTGGTCAGACTAATTATTTAGAATGTGGGAATACGTTAAATAATTCACTTATAATCTCTTTTACCATCGGTATTGTTGTAGCATTAATTGGAGTATTTTTTGCATCTTCAATTGCTAATTTTTTTGCCAGCGATGATCAGGTTGCAAAGTATGCCTCTGAATATCTTTTATTCAGATTTTTAGGAATTCCATTCTTTCTTATCTCTGTTTCCTTCCGGGGTTTTTTCTTTGGTATAAGTAAAACCAAGATTTTTATGATCTCTGGAATTTTTACAAATTTTTTCAATATTATTTTTAACTACATATTTATTTATGGCGAGTTTGGAATGCCAAGAATGGGACTTGCTGGAGCCGGATTAGGTTCTACGCTTGCAACTTTTATTGATGTTTTGTTTTATCTGATAATAATTCTTCTGCCTGCATATAGAAAAAGATATCAGAACTTCAAATTCTTTAAAGTTGATACAGAAATAATAAAAGGTATCTTTAAAATTTCTTTGCCTGTATCGTTCCAGAATGTTTTTGTATTAATTGGTTTTTTAAGTTTTGTATCAATTACAGGAATAATTGGGTACAAAACAGCAGGCAGCTACTCAGGCAATTATATCAACTTTATTTATCTCTTTTTTGCCTCTGTTTGGATTTGGAGCTGCAGTCCAAACGCTTGTAGGAAATAATCTTGGAGCAAAGAAATTTCATCTTGCAAAACTTTATGGATTTGAAACTGTTAAAGTTGCAACAATTTTTACAATTATCATTGGAGTTGTTTTTATTTCAATCCCGCAATATGTTCTTCTTATTATTACAAATGATTGGGGAATAATTGAGATGGCAAAACCTGCTTTAAGAATTGCTGGTATAACTCAAATTTTCTATGCTACCGGTGTAGTATTGGCAAATGCACTACAAGCTGCAGGCAGAACTGTCTTTGTTATGATAGCTGAAATGGTTACAAATCTTTTGATATTTGTACCATTAGCATATTTTTTAGGTGTTGTATTAGACCTTGGACTAACAGGTGCCTGGATGGCATTGCCCGGTTATATTATCATTTATTCAATCGCTATATTTATCAGATTCAACTCAAAGAACTGGAATACAAACATTCCGATAAATCTGGAAAATTAGTCATTATCTATAAGTACGGTTTGGTTTAAAAAATTGTCTGATCCGACTAAAATTAAATTGAAGATAATTTTTGTATAAAAAACTTGACAATCTTAACTAATGGGAATATATTTTGGTTGTGAAAACAAAAATTTCAACAATTTTAACAGTTTTACTTCTGATTGCTACTGTTTATGGCGGTGCATTTATTCAATATTTTCAGGGTAAAAGCGAATCAGATAATATAAAACTTGAATGGCAGACTGGTGAAGAAAATAATCTTCAGAAGTTTGTTATTGAACGTAAAACACCGCAAAGTAGTTTTGCTGAAATTGGAACAATTACCCCCAAAGGAAGCAATTCTTATTACTCATTTATTGATCAGAACACTTATAAAACAAATGGGCTGATCTTCATTTATCGTTTAAAGATTGTTGACAATAACGGTCAGGTTACTTATTCCAACGAAACCATAGTCTCTCATAGCATTTCAGGTGTTAAAAGAACCTGGGGCAGTATTAAGGCTATGTTCAGATAATTTGTGAAGTTCTATCCTTCGTTTTCTTCTCTGCTGTATCTTACTTTTAATAAAAATTTCCATTTCAAACTTATTTTTTGTTTCACTCTTATTTTCCTTATCTCTTGTTCATCTGTAAAAAGGGTTTATGATGATAGGACATCTGATAGTTATGATTCATTTCTTGTACGGGTATTAGTAAATGAAAAACCGGATAATCTATCTCTTCTTGTAAAGGATAAAATCTATTTATCCAATGAGTCAGAAATTATAGCAGAGGTAAAAAATGGAAATATCTTAAACTTTTCTTTAGATGATGAAAACATAAAACTGAAAATTGCCGGTAAAACTCTTACTTCAAATGTTTTTTGGATTGAATCGGGTACTGATAATAAAATTATTGTTATTGATGAGAAAAAATATCGCGGTAAACTGAGGGTGTTTAATTTAAATAATGAAATTAAAATTGTTAATGAACTGAAACTTGAAGACTATGTTAAAGGTGTTATAACCCGCGAAATGCCTGTTGGAAAGGGAAATGATAATTACAATGCTCTTAAGGCATTTTCTATTTGTATCAGAACTTATGCATTTAACAGAATAGCACAAAAAAGGGATTCATTTGATCTTTATCCCGATACCAGAGATCAGGTTTACGGCGGAGTAGTTTCTGAAACTGATTTTACAAATCAGATTGTTGATGAAACAGCCGGACAAATATTATCTTTTGATGGAAAACCTGCACAGGTTTTTTATCATTCTACTTGCGGCGGATTTACAGAGGATGTACAGAATGTTTTTAATTCTGTGAAAGTGCCATATCTTATAAGTATTAAAGATGGTACAGAACCATTTTGTATAATATCTCCAAGATATGAATGGACTGAAAAATATTCTGAAAGCCTTTTTGTTAACAGACTTTTTAATGCAGGATTCTTGAATAGTTCAGATTGCTCAACCCAGGATATTTCAGTTGAATCGAGATTTGAATCCGGAAGAGTAAATGAGTTGAGAATCAATTTGATTTGTAATGGCAGTCAGTTGAAGAATATTTCTTTATTCAGCAATAATATTAGAAATATAATAAGAACATCCGATGGCAGTTCAATATTAAGAAGCACAATGTTTAATATATCTTTGGATTCAAATAAAAATGTTCTTATTAATGGAAAGGGCTTCGGACATGGTGTCGGTATGTGTCAATGGGGAGCTATTGGTCAATCAAAACAAGGGATCAGTTTTAAAGATATTTTAAACCATTATTATCCAGGAACAAAAATTATTTTAATTGATGATAAATTCTAAAATTCAAATTTATCTTGCTTCTAAATCTCCCAGAAGAAGAAAATTATTGAAACAATTAGGGCTTAAATTCAAGTCATTCGGGATTGATATAAATGAAACTGTAAAGAAAAATGAAAAACCTTCTGATGCAGTTGTAAGGCTTTCAAGAGAAAAGTTAGAACTTGCAAAAAAGCAAATAACAAATGGAATTATTATAACCGCCGATACAATTGTTGTTTTAGATGGAAAAATTTTAGGTAAACCAAAGGATAGTAAAGATGCTTTCAAGACTTTAAGATTACTCAGCGGTCGTACTCATATAGTTTATACTGGATTCTCTGTCTATAATTCGATTAATAAAAAAACAATTTCCGAATACGAAAAGACTAAAGTTACTTTTCATAATCTTTCTGATCAGGAGATAATAAAATATATAGCATCTGGAAGTCCAATGGATAAAGCAGGCGCGTATGGAATACAGGATGATTATGGTGCTGTGTTTATCAAAAAAATAAACGGATGTTATTATAACGTAGTCGGGTTGCCTTTGGCAAAATTGTATCAGGCGTTATTAAGGATTATCAATGCTGAAACTGCTGCATAAGAAAATACTATTGTCAATTGCTCTTGCTGCAATTATCTATCTTGCATTTATAATATATGCTGATTATCAGAAAATAATTTTGTCTTTCAGCAGATTTAATTGGTGGCTGATGCCTGTTTTATTATTCCTGTCGCTTGGTAATTATTTTACCAGATTTTTGAAATGGCAGTATTATCTTAAATTAATTAAAGTTAGTCTTAAAATGCTGGACTCACTTGCAATCTTTTTATCCGGATTAGTAATGAGTGTTACACCCGGGAAAATGGGTGAGTTGTTAAAATCTTATCTTGTTAAGCAAGTTAACAGCACACCGGTTAGTAAAACCGCACCTATCATTTTTGCCGAAAGGATTACAGATTTTTTAGCTTTAACATTATTATCAGTTTTAGGTGCTCATTATTTTAATTACGGGAAAATCATTGCTATTGTAATTTTAGGAGTGATTTTAATTGGAATTATTATCCTGACTAATCGGAAAATTTTTGAGATAATTATTCGTTTTGCATTAAAAATAAATTTTATGGAAAAGCATGTACTTAAAATGCAAAACATTTATGATTCTTCTTCTACCTTGTTATCTTTTTTTCCGCTTATGACTATGACTGCTTTAAGTGCGTTTTCCTGGGGACTGGAAGGGATTGGTTACTATATAGTTATTTCAAATTTTAATTCAGGTTTTAATCTGATATGGTCGTTGTTTAGTTACAGTTTTGCTACAATTGTAGGTGCGGTATCAATGCTGCCCGGAGGATTAGGAGTAACCGAGGGTTCTTTAACTTTGATGTCAGTTCAGCAAGGACTTTCCCAGAATTGATGCTACTGCTTCAACATTTATTATAAGAGTTGTTACTTTATGGTTTGCTGTTTTAATTGGAGCAATCGGACTTATATTTTATCAAAAAAAGTTTGGTAAAGATATATCGTTTGAAAATGATTGATTATTTATTGTTTTATAACATCGGTAAATGATTCAGGCAACAAGGAAATAATTTTACTAATTAAAAACTGATTTTGGCACATAGAGATTACTTTTCCTTGATTTTAGAAAGCTCTATTGATATATTTTGACAGGTAATTTTATAATGAAAGGAGTTTGATATGTCACGTGATAATAATCTCGCCAAAGGATTTCTAATTGGATTTCTTGCAGGGGGTACTGTAGGTGCAATTATTGCGCTGTTAACAGCTCCCAAAAGCGGCAAAGAACTAAGAGCAGATATAAAATCGAAATCCGAAGAATATTTAGATGAAGCTGAAAAATATCTTGCTGAGGCAAAAGATAAAGCAAGAGAGTTGATAAATGAGGGCAAAAAAAAATCTGAAAGAATAATACTTGATGCTAAAGCAAAATCAGAAGATATTTTAAAGGATGCAGAAAAGATTTTTAAAGATGCAAAAGTTAAAACAACTGATGCTTTTCATTCAGGAAAAGAAAAGATTGAATCTGAAGCCGAAAGGATAAAATCTTCTGTTAAAGCAGGGATTGATGCTTATAAGGAAGCAAAAAACTCTTAAAGTTTATTTATGGATGTAGTACAAATCTTTACTGTAATATTAATTGCATCTGCTTCTGCACTTTGTATTGCACTGATTTTCTATCTGAATAAAGTAGTAAAATCAGTGCAGTCTGTTGATAATAATATTAAAGAATTAGCAGCCAGCCTTAAGCCGCTTATTCAGTCATCTCTTGAACTTTCCGAAAATTTAAGTAAAATAACCTCTGATGCTAAGGAACAATTAAAAATTTCCAGATCGGTTATAAATGATGTTAGAGAGCGAGCTGATAGAATTCTGAATTTTGAAAGCAAAGTCCGAACTGGTATAGAGGATGCTATTATGCCCTTAGTTAATAACCTAAATGCAATCGGAAAAGGAATTGACACATTTTGGAGAAGTTTTAAAAGTAAGTAATCGTTTTTTATTCTCACCTTTAATTTATTAGGAGGAATTCCCTTGAAAGAATATGGACCTGAATCAATACGTAATATAGCATTTATTGGACATGGTGGAAGCGGTAAAACTTCTTTATCCGAAGTTTTATTATACACTGCCGGAGAGATTAATCGTATAGGAAACGTACTGGAAGGTAACACTGTATCAGACTACACTTCAAATGAAATTGAAAAACAAATATCTATCTCAACATCCTTAATGCACATAGAATGGAACGGTAAGAAAATAAATATCCTTGATACCCCCGGTTATTCTGATTTTATGGGGGATGTCAAATCCGCTCTTAAGGTTTGTGATACTGCTGTTATGATAGTTAAATCTGCTGAAGGAATTGAAGTTGGTTCTGAGGTTACAGGAAAATTTGTTAATGAATATAAATTACCTTCTGCAATAATTATTAATAAGGTTGATAACGAACATTCTACATTTGAAGAGACACTGGAAAAAATAAAAGACAGATTAACTTCAGGTGCAATAGTAGTTACATTTCCTGTTACAGAAGGTGTAAACTTTAACGCAGTTGTTGACGTTATCAAAATGAAGGTTTTTACCTACGGTGATGCAGGTTCAAAAAAAGTAACCGAAGGTGAAATACCTGAAAATCTTAAAGCAAAAGCTGATGATTACAGAACTCAACTGATTGAAAAAATTGCTGAAAGCAGTGAAGAGCTGATGAATAAATATTTTGAAGAGGGATCGTTATCAGACGCTGATATTGAAACCGGAATCAAAGCCTCAATAGTAAGCAGAAGTTTATCTCCTGTATTTGCAGTCTCTGCCAGTAAAGCAGTCGGATTAAATAACTTTCTGGATTTTGTAACACAGTACTTCCCTTCGCCGGTTGACCGCGGCGGCGAAAATGCTCAATTATCAGGTAAGAATGAAAAAGTTTTAGTAAAACCAGATTCAGCAGGTGAACCGGTTTTATTTGTATTTAAAACAGTAGCTGAACAGCATGTTGGTGAACTATCTTTATTTAAGGTTTACTCCGGTACAGTTAAAGCTGGTTTGGATTTGATAAATGAATCAAACGGCAAAACTGAAAGATTGAGTCAGCTTTCTATCTTAAACGGAAGAAACCGGAAAGATGTAACACAGATATCAGCAGGAGATCTTGGCGCAGTTGTAAAATTAAAAGATACTCATACTAATAATACTCTGGCATCAAAAAATCTTTCTGTAATTATTGATGAGATAGAATTTCCTGAAGCTGTTATAAGAAGTGCAATTTTACCAAAAGCAAAGGGAGATGAAGATAAGATTGCATCCGGATTACATACACTCCACGAAGAAGACCCTTCGTTTTTTGTAAAATATGATCCCGAAATATCTCAGACTGTTATTTCAGGACAGGGAGAGCTTCAGCTTGCTCTTGCTGCTAAAAGATTAAAGGAGCGGTATAAAGTGGATGTTGATCTTATCGAACCAAGAATTCCATACCGCGAAACTATCAAAGGCAGAGTGGATGATGTAGAATACAAACATAAAAAACAATCCGGCGGAAGAGGGCAGTATGGTCACGTTCACTTTAAAATGGAGCCTTTGCCAAGGGGAACAGGATTTGAATTTGTTGATGCAATTGTAGGCGGTGTAGTTCCCGGTAGATTTATTCCTGCTGTTGAAAAGGGAATAGCCGAGATTATGAACAAAGGAGTGCTTTCTGGTAATAAAGTTGTTGATGTTAAAGTTACGCTGCACTTTGGTTCTTATCATGATGTTGATTCTGATGAAATGTCTTTCAAGCTGGCTGCTATACAATGTTTTAAAAAAGGATTCTTAGAATGTAAACCTTGTTTACTGGAACCAATCTATGAAATTGAAGTCGTTGTGCCTGATGAATATATGGGTGATGTAATGGGTGATATTTCAAGTAAACGCGGTAAGATATTAGGTATGGATTCGGATGGACAATTTCAGATAATTAAAGCACTTGTTCCTTTATCAGAACTTCATAAGTATTCTTCACAATTACGAAGCTTAACTCAGGGCAGAGGAGTGCATAAACGAAAATTCTCTCATTACGAAGAAGTGCCTAAAGAAGTTGAACAGAAAGTAATTGATGAGTATAATAAATCAAGAGAAGAGGATAAATAATATTTACAGCGGAGTTATACTCCGCTTTTTTTTGTTAGGTTAAAAATGGAAAAACTTTGGTCTCCCTGGCGTTCAAAATATATTGAATCATTTAATTCAGATCCGGATTTATCCAAGTGTATTTTTTGTCAAATTGCTTCGTTAAACCCGGATGATCCTGATAACCTGATTGTTTATAAAGATAAATATACTTTTACTTTGCTTAATCTGTACCCTTACAATAATGGACATCTGATGATAGTTCCTTACCGGCATACAAATGATTTTATAAGTTTGAGTAAGGAAGAATGTTCCGAATTAATGAAAAATTTACAACTTGCACAGCAGGCATTGTTAAAAGTTATACATCCGCACGGATTTAATATTGGCGCTAATATTGGTAAGGTTGCCGGTGCCGGGATTGAAGATCATATTCATTTTCATATTGTTCCAAGATGGAATGGAGATTCCAACTTTATGCCCGTGATTGGCGAGGTTAAAGTTATCTCTCAGGACCTTCAGGAAACTAAGTTCAGATTAATCCAGGCTTATACAGAATTATTAAAATAGAATAATCCGGTAATCTCTTAATTAAAAATAATTTCGGAAGTAACTTGAAAAACCTAATAATTCTTTTAATAGCAGCTATTGCATTTTATAGTTGTGATAATAAAATAGCTAAACCTGTGGATGGTAAAACAACTCCGCTTGTATTGCGCGATGGACTTTTGTATCCCGATTCAACTTCGCAGATTCCTTTTACCGGCAGAAATAAGTCAAAAGCATTGGAGTATTATGTAGAGTATGATGTGGTTGACGGAATCAAAGAAGGAGATTTTATTGTTTATTTCCCAAACAAGAATATT
The DNA here is from genome assembly GCA_013285425.1 of Ignavibacteriota bacterium. Taxonomy (GTDB): domain Bacteria; phylum Bacteroidota; class Ignavibacteria; order Ignavibacteriales; family Ignavibacteriaceae; genus IGN3. Next base: position 1,712,869 of record CP053447.1, on the reverse strand, counting down.
GAAATGATTGGGAAAATGTCAAACAATAAAAATGTTGGTAAATGGAAATATTACAGACCAGATGGAACTTTAGAAACAATCGGGCATTATGTGGATGATATACCATCAGGAAACTGGGAATGGTATCATCCCAATGGTAAAATTATCGAGGAAGGTATTTATATTGACGGTAAAAGAGACGGTAAGTGGAAAAGTTACGACTCAACAGGAACTCCAATAACCATCAGAACCTATAAAGAAGATAAATTAATTGATTCCATTTTAGTTTCTAAAAAGTAAAATCATCTCAATAACATCTGCTTGATTTAAGAAAGATAATACGTTATTTTTGTGCGCTTAAAATTTGGGCCCATAGCTCAGTTGGTTAGAGCATCTGACTCATAATCAGAGGGTCGGTGGTTCAAGTCCATCTGGGCCCACTTACAAAGGCTGAAAGTCTGATGATTTCAGCCTTTTGTTTTTATTAAAAGGATTTTTTGAATAATTTGTGTAATGATTATCTTAATTTGATTCAGGAACAATAATCTGAAATAATCAACTGTTGAAATTGCTAATTTATTCCCGACTTAAAAAACTTATACTGATTTTTTAAAAGTATATCAAAACATAATTATCAAATTGAAGTATTCTACACTCATATCTAAAAAAATATCTAAGGAACCAGTAATTATCGGACGGGAAAGGTATTTGAATTCAGCAGTTTTAATACCAATCGTTAATTTGAATGGTATAGAATATTTACTTTTTCAAAAACGGTCTCAAAAAGTAAGACAACCAGGTGAGGTTAGTTTTCCGGGCGGACATTATGAAAATAGAAGGGATAATAACTTCCTTTCAACAGCTTTAAGAGAAACTTGTGAAGAGCTTGGAATTGAAAAAAAGAAAATTCGTATTCTTGGTAAACTTGGTACTTTTTTCGGGCCAATGGGGGTTATTGTTGAAGCATTTATCGGTAAGCTTAATATTAGCTCACTTAAGCAATTAAATATTGATAAAAAAGAAGTAGATAGAATATTTGTTCTGCCAATAGATTTCTTTATGCAAGCAAATCCACTTGAGTTTTTCACTCGTGTTGAATTACATCCAAGTACGGTTAATGATAATGGGGATAAATTAGAACTGCTTCCGGTTAAAGATCTTGGATTACCTGAACGTTATGCTTTGCCTTGGACTAATGGTAAACATCGTGTACTTGTGTATAAAAACAGCGAGGAGATAATCTGGGGTATAACAGCAGAGTTAGTTTATGAATTAATTAATAAATTAAAATCCACTAATAATGAATAACTATAAACATATAATCTGGGATTGGAACGGAACTTTGTTGAATGATGTTGATTATAGTAAAAATATTATTAACAATATTCTCTCAGATAATGATTTGCCAAAATTATCTTTACAAAAATACAGGGAGATTTTTACTTTTCCGGTGCAGGATTATTATGTTGCTGCGGGATTAGATTTTTCAAAAACTTCTTTTGAAATTCTTGGCAGAAATTTTATTGATGAATATGAATCGAAAAAACTTACCTGCAGTTTATTTAATCATGCTGTTGAAGTTCTCAGTTTAATTCATAAGAAAGGTATTACTCAATCTGTCCTTTCTGCATATTTACACGAAAATCTTGTTAAGATTTTAGATCATTATGGTTTAACAAAGTATTTCGACTATGTAAATGGTTTAGATAATATTTATGCCGGTAGTAAAGTAAATATTGGATTAAAGCTGATTGAAAAGATTAATCTGCCGGGTGATGAAATATTATTTATTGGTGATACTTTACACGATGCAGAAGTTGCAAATGCTATGGGTGTTGATTGTGTGCTGATTGCTAATGGTCATCAGGTAAAAGAGAAATTGATATTGAAGCACGATAAAGTATTTGAAGATCTAAATGATTTAAAAAAATATTTATCACTGGATAAAATGTAAATACAGATTTATAATAACCAAATCTCAAAATATTTTGGTAATCAAGTTAAATTATTTTATCAGCCGATATCTCAGCCTGATAAAACAATTAATTTTTAATCAACAAGCTGCGGTTCTTTAAAGCTTCTTCAAGAGTGTTAAAATATCCGACTCTTACTCTGTACCAGGTGCCGTCAAGATCAGGTGAGTTTGCAATAACTACAAAAGAATTGAAACCCTTTGTCTTTAATTCAGAAGATTCGCTTTCAGCTTTTATCTTATTTCTGAATGATGAGACCTGATAACAATACAGATATCCATCTGTAAAAACCATTTTGCCAACATTACGCTCAACGGATGGATTGTAAACTCTTGATGAAGTAAAGTCAGCTTGTTTTTGTTTATCTGATGGTTTGATATCAGTATTATCGAAGCTTCCTTCTTTATTATCGATAAGTACAATTGCAACTCTTCTGTTAAGTGCCCTGCCTGTTTCCGTATTATTATCTGCAATTGGATAATCTGATGAGTAGCCGGCAGTAAATAATCTTGAGTTATCAATTCCGTTGGCAATAAAATAATTGTAAACAGATTCCGCTCTCTGTTTTGACAGTTCTAAATTTTTATCATATCTGCCGGTATTATCTGTATGTCCTTCAATCTTCCATTTTGTATCAGGATAATCAATCATAACTTTAAGAACTTTTTGCAGTTCAGAATATGCTGAGTTAAGCAAATTTGCTTTACCGGTCTCAAAATTTACTGCACCGCTTAAAATGAATTCAGTTTTTTTTATTGGTTCATAAACTTTCTCATCAATCGGACATCCCCATTTATTTACTTCTGTTCCAACTGGTGTATTCGGACAAAGGTCTTTGTAATCAGGAACTCCATCACCATCAGAATCTTCCGGGCAGCCTCTGTCATCTACTTTTACTCCTTTCGGAGTGTCCGGACAAAGGTCTTTATAATCAGGTACACCATCCTGATCAGAATCAACAGGACAGCCCTTTTCATTAACCGGAATATTTACTGGAGTATTAGGACATTCATCTAAATAGTCAGGTACTCCATCTTTATCTGAATCCACGGGACATCCGAATTCGTCAACAATTACAAACGGAGGAGTATCAGGACATAAATCATATTCATCTCTGACTCCATCGCCATCTGTATCTTTTATTCCGCCAAAATAAAATGTTAAACCGGCTAGAGCATGAAAATAAATATCCTTATCTGTGCCTAATTGATATCCATCAAGCAAATCTGAATTAATGTAATTAACACCTGCGGCTAGTTTCATTCCCAGATAATCACTAAAAAGAATTTTTGTACCGAACTCTCCAGTTAACATCATTTTATGAGGACTGAAAGATTGTATAGAAGGAATCAGTGCGCTACCGTTTTTATCCTTTGGCTCAAAATAAAAGTATGATATACCGCCAAAGAGGTATGGTATAAATGATTTGCCTAATGCATAGTTAAAGGATGAACCTGCTCCAAATGAATAAATCAGGGTTCTGTAATTAGCAGTTGGCAAGCTTGAACTTGCACCGCCTTCTCCTGTTATGTAACCAGCAGTACCAGTTATTTCAAAACCAAAAGTTGCTGGAGAGAGAGTTGAAAAATAGTAACCGAGTGAAGCCCTTGTAAGAAAATCTATTCCATTTTTTTTGAAATCAGTTCTGCTGTAAGTAATTCCTCCATCCGCTGAGAGTACAAACTTGTTTGAAAAGGGATGAAAGATTTTAGGTTCATAACGTTGTTGAGGCGTGATATTTAAAGTTAAAATCACAAAGAATATAATCAGTAAAACACTTCTCATTTTATTCTCCTCTGTAATTAAGGCAATAGTGAAAATTATAGTCCGTAAAATAATGTAATTGAATATGAATTTTTTGACCCAATCATAAAAACAGGTTCTCGGGCAGCTTCCTGATCATTGATATCAGAATAGACATAAGATCCTTTTAGAATAAGATCGTGTAAATATTCGTATATAAATTCAAAGCCCAATCTGTTTTCAGTTCTTAATGGCGGATAAAGGAATGGTAAATCGATTATTTTCATTCCTGAATAAGCATAGTATATTTCTTCCAATCCGCCTTTTCTAATATACTCATTATAAAGTTTAAATTTCAATCCGCGCAATAGTTGGAAATCAAATTGAATCCGGAATTGATCAGCGTTTTGCCCTAACCAATGACCAAGCGGGTATTTTAAATGCTTATAATTTGTTACTTCATTTTTATGTTCATATACCCAGGGATTTATTCGCGTATATTCAATTGATAAATCAAGATTATCAATTATAAGGTCTATGGATTTTCCTCCGAGAGTAAACCCAATCCAAGTATTTCTGAAATCATTATCAAGAATATTTCTAATTTCAGTTACATCAATTAATAAAGTAGAATACCATTTGAAATTAACAGGATATTTTACGGCGATATCAAAATACATTACTCCGTTTGCGTCGTTAACATCACCTCTTCCGGAGTTATGATCAAGAAATTTGTAGAACATAAATGGTAAGAAAAACTCAGGTCTTAATTCTCCTCCGTAAATAACTGCATTTCCGGCAGATACATCAAGCCATTGCAATGGAGATAATGTTACGATGTTTGCAGCAATGTATTTAGGGATATAACTTTTAATAAGTGTTTGGCTGATAGAACCAGGATAAGAATTGTAAAAATAAGCTGAATCATATATCTGAGAGCTTAACCAGCCATGTATATATGAAAATCTCAGCCATTCAACAGGTTTTAATTGTAACCGAATGTGAGGATAAGATGGAGATTTATCTGATAATATTAGTTGTCCGAATTTACCGTGCCCCCATTGCATATAATCTTTAATCAACGAAATGCTGCCCCACTTCCAGTTAAAATTTATACTGCCTTTAACATCGGAATATTCGATACCATTTGGTGCACCTTTTGTCCAGGCACCCCGCAGCGGGGAGAAGTATTTTTTCTTATCCACATTATCACCAAACTCTCCTTTATCCCTAAGATCAAAACTAAAACCGAACCAATCAGAGTAACTTCCATAAGTAGAGATCCCAATAGAACGTGAATGACCTGATAACTTATTTGCAGCCGATATTCCATAAGAAGCAATCGGTGAAAATTTAATATTAAAGAGAGAATCACTATAACCAAGTAAATACCATCTTTCATTTAGATCAGAAAAGAAATTCATTACATAGCTGCTCTGTATTGATAATGATGAACTTAATAGGAAATCAATTTCAAATTTGTATTCGCGGCTATAAAATTTTAACTCTTCAATTTCCAGACTATTTAGTACAGATTCTTTTTCAGCGATCAGATTTACAGCTTCAATAATTTTACCGGCAATATAATTTCTGGAAAATGGTTTTACTTCATCATCAAGTCTTATTAAACCTTTTAAATTCATTTTTTCCAGAAAATCATAAATTCCATTATCAACGGATACATTAACAACCTGCGAATAGATATCAGAAGAATTTTGAAAAACAGAGACTGAAAAAAATAAAAGTCCGGTTAAGAGTTGTAAGTATCTGAAAGAATTTTTCTGAGAATGCAATGGTTTCACTTAATAATTATATTGTGGATTAAAATTACTGATTCTAAACCGATATAATATCATACGCTAATAAATATTTGAATTAAACAAACTGTTAAATGATTAGTAATTCTTATGAACTTCTTTTCCGCTTGAATACAATATTTACGGCAATTTTAATAAAATATATTATATCAGTTTTAATCGGGTTTTTATCAAATAGATCTAAATACTTTTTTTCAGAAGCTTCTATTTCTTCTATTGTAGTCGGTAAATCAGCATAAAATGGCGGGACTAAACCAGGCTTATATTTTTTCCTTCTTTGCTGAAACTCCGGAGAATACAACGACAAATAATGTGGACTAACAGGTCGAACGCCAACAAGTTTCATTTCACGCTTAAACAAATTAACAAACATCGGAAGTTCATCAATCCAAAACTTTCTTAAAAACTTACCCCAGCTTGAGATTCTAAAATCATTTTTAAACTTGCCTCCTTCGGAAAGATTATTTTGGTTATAAACGAACTCTTGCAGATATTCAGAATAAGGGTGCATTGTTCTGATTTTATAAACAAATATTTGTTTACCTTCTTTACCAATTCTTCTCATCTTAAAAACCATACTGTAAGAAGGATTTTTATCGGTTGATGGCTCTTTAACTTTTCTTACTGCAAAGTAAATCAAATTATTTATCTCAGTCATATCGAGAATTCCGAAACCGCAATAAACCAATCTGCCCAAAGTTTCAGCAAGCGAAATTACTCTGTTCCTGCCTTTTGAAAGATAAAAATAAACTTTCCTTAGAACAGGCAGTTTCGGAAATACTCTTTTCCAGATAAAATCAATCAGATAAAAAATATTGGCAACTAAGAAAGGATACTTTTTTTGAAAACTTTTATAATGATTTTTGATTGGTATTACGCAGCCTAAATAAACACCATTTTTAACTAATTTTTGGTTAACTAATCTAAAGTAATCATTAATCCTCCGAAGATCATTAAGTTCGTGCAGATTGACAATCAGTTCCATTGATGAATTATCCAGAACATCGATATTGTATTTATCTGCAGACCTTATCACCAAAGTTTTATTTGCATCAAATGCTTTAAGTTCAATTTCTCTTTCCAAGAAGTCAAATACTTCCGGGAAATCCTTAAAATATTGAAATTGGAATTTTTGTTTTAGAACGGATTCGTATGGCTGGCTGTTTATTAGTCTGTACTTGCCCAAATAAGATTTCTTATAAGAAGAGATAGCCGGATTTCCTATTTCAAATGTTTTTAGAAAAATATTGGCAACTTCATCTGTTGGATAAGGTAATTTTCTAACATATAAAAACAGAAACATCACAAATGACACACCTGAATAAATAGAAACTGCTTGAATGAAATAAGCCCAGTATTCACTTTTAATATTAACAGTAAATACTGCCAGTGTAATGATAGATAATATCAGAAGATAAAATTTTATTTGCAGACCGGCTGCTGACCAGTTGTTTGAAGATTGTTTTAAGGGATTAAATTTATGTGTAAAAAGTGCTGCAAAAAACCAGCTAAGATATATTAGAATTAAAACTATCAGATGCCTTTCATTAATTTTTTGAATCCCGATTTTATTAACTATAAAAAAGTAAATCGAGAGAGTTAAGAGAATAAAATCAGGTATCGTATATTTCCAGGCAACAGGATTTCTATCTATTATCTTTTTAATTCCCTTGTTGTAAGAAACAAAATAAAAATACACACTCTCTGCTGCTGCACCAGTTAGCATTGAGCCAAGTATTACATATCTTGAAAGATTTTCAGCATTTATCTGTAAAAGAAAGAATGAAAGTGCTCCAAGACTTAAAATAATTGATATATAGATTTTTCGTAATGATTGGGAATACTCATGTTCTCTCGTTAGAAATGCTTTATTAGCAATTATAGAAGAAAAAAATAAAGATATCAGATAGTAAGCAAAAAGAGACTGATATTCAGGATCCAGTAGAATTGTGTTTCTCTTAAAGTAATACCAAACAAAAAATGTAATAGTATAAATTAATAGACTAATTGCTGTATTTTTTAGGAAGTAACTTCGCTTTGGCTTTTTTAAATCAAAACTTCCGTTAAACCCGGGTTCTTTATTTTTTTGTGTAACTAAAACTATATCTGAATTATCGATTTCCATAAAGATTAAAAATATATTTTACAATATATCTAAAAATCCCAAATATTTAGAAATTCATAAAATAATTTCGTGGATGAACACTTGAGTTTTGAAGTGAATAAGCAATTGGTTAACTGTAATAATTAATATCGTGTTTTACAAATTTAATTTGATTCTTTATCCCATAGCTTAGATTGGTTTTTTTTGCAGCACTCTTTATATTTGAAACAATTTTCAAAGGAATTAAGCAGAGTTAATGCAGAAAATCAGAATAAGCGATTTAGGAAATTTTGTAGGGCAGGAAGTAACGCTTAAAGGTTGGTTATTCAATAAACGTTCAAGCGGTAAAATAAAGTTTATTATCCTTCGTGACGGCTCAGGCTATTTACAGTGTGTTTACTTTAAGGGCAATCTTTCACCAGAAGTTTTTGATATGGCTGATAAAATCGGTCAGGAATCATCAATAGAAGTTAACGGGAAAGTAAAGGAAGAACCAAGAGCTCCGGGCGGATACGAGCTTGATGCAACCGGTTTGAAAATTATATCTGAAGCCCACGATTATCCCATTACCCCTAAAGACCATGGAATCGAATTTTTATTGGACAACAGACATCTTTGGTTAAGATCCAGTAAGCAAGTTGCTATCATGAAAATAAGGCATAGGATTGTAAAAGCAATCAGGGATTTTTTTGATAACAGAGGTTTTACTTTGATGGATCCGCCAATCTTAACTCCTAATGCTGTTGAAGGAACATCAACCCTTTTCGAAACACCTTATTTTGATCTTGGTAATGCATATTTAACTCAATCAGGACAGCTATATGCTGAAGCCGGTGCAATGGCTCTTGGAAAAGTTTATACTTTTGGTCCCACATTTCGTGCTGAAAAATCTAAAACCAGAAGACATTTAACAGAATTCTGGATGGTTGAACCTGAAGTAGCTTTTAATGATTTAAATGATAATATGGATCTTGCAGAGGAATTTCTGGAATATATTGTTCAGACTGTGCTGAAAGAAAATGCAAACGAATTAAAAGTATTGGAAAGAGATACAACAAGATTACAGAATGTTAAACGTCCCTTCCCACGTGTTCATTATGATGAGGCTGTTGAGATTCTTAAAAAGAATGGAATAGATTTTAAATGGGGTAATGATTTAGGCGGTGCTGATGAAACAATAATTTCAGAACAATATGACAGACCTGTTATGGTTCATCATTATCCGGCTGAGGTAAAAGCATTTTATATGAAAAGGGACCCTGCTGATCCAAAATATGCACTTGCAGTTGATGTGCTTGCACCCGAAGGATATGGAGAAATTATAGGCGGAAGCCAAAGAGAAGATAATCTTGATTTTCTTTTGGAAAGAATCAAAGAGCACAATCTTCCGCAAAGTGCATTTGAGTGGTATCTTGATTTAAGAAGATTTGGCTCTGTTCCTCATTCTGGTTTTGGTTTAGGTCTTGAAAGAACAGTAAGCTGGATTTGCGGTTTGGATCATTTAAGAGAGGCGATTCCTTTTCCAAGAATGATTTACAGGAATACACCCTGACAATTAAAAATGTTTAAATAAACAACAGAAAAGTTTAAATGAATTTAGAAGTATTTTTATTTTTTGTTTTTGGTATTATTGCTGCTGTTACTGCAGTTTTAATGATTACCAGACGTAATCCGGTAATCTCTGCTTTATTCCTTATTCTCAATTTTGCCGCACTTGCTGGTTTATACATAACTCTAAATGCTCAGTTTATTGCTGTAACCCAGATTATAGTTTATGCCGGGGCAATAATGATATTGTTCTTGTTTGTTTTGATGCTCTTAAGACCGGATAACCAGAAGAAACTTTTTGAGTTGAATCCAAAAACCAAAATCTTTGCTATGATAATTGCATTTGTTGTATTTGTTCAACTTGTTTATATGATATTCTTTGCAGGTCCCTCAGCAAATATTACACAAGATGTTTCAAAAAGTGTTGAAGCCGGTACGATAGAATCTATTGGCAGGGAATTATTTACAAATTACATTGTCCCTTTTGAAGCAGCAGGATTTTTATTACTTGCTGCAACAATTGGTGCATTAGTATTAGCAAAAAAGAAATTTGATTAAAGAGTTTATTATGATTATTACAATTGAATATTACCTGATCTTAAGTGCATTTATGTTTCTTGTGGGTGTAACCGGAGTGCTTATAAACAGAAATGCAATTGTTGTTTTTATGAGTATAGAATTAATGCTCAATTCTGCTAACCTTACATTAGTTACTTTTTCTTCTTTCCTCGGAAATTCAATCGGACAGTTATTTGTGTTTTTTGTTATGACTGTTGCCGCTGCAGAAGCCGCCGTAGGTTTAGCAATTATTATTGCGATTTTCCGTAATAAGCTCACTGTAAATATTGACGAAATAAATATTCTTAAGTGGTAAAAACCAAAATATATTCTTATGCGTGATTTAATTTACTTAACTGTTATACTTCCTTTACTTGGATTCCTGATCAATGGCATTTTTGGAAGTAAAATCAAGAATGAAAAACTGATCGGAATTATTGGAAGCGGTGTGGTTGGTATTTCATTCTTAATAGCGCTAGGTGCTTTCTTTGAAACACTTGCATTACCATTAGAACAAAGACAAAAGATAGTAAGTCTTTTTAGCTGGATGGTGGTTGGTAAACTGAATGTCAGTTTTGCTTTTCAGGTCGATCAGCTTTCATTAGTTATGGCATTGGTTGTAACCGGTGTTGGATTTATTATCCACGTTTATTCAATTGGATATATGCACGGAGACAAAGGCTACTGGAGATTTTTCTCTTATATGAATCTCTTCATCTTCGCTATGATGAATCTTATACTTGCGGATAATTTTGTTCTGTTGTTCCTTGGATGGGAAGGGGTAGGACTTTGTTCTTATTTGTTAATTGGATTTTGGTATGATAGAAAGTTTGAAAAAAGTACCGTAGCTGAGGCTTCTAAAAAAGCATTTATAGTAAACAGAGTCGGCGACTTTGGATTTTTGCTTGGTATGTTTTTAATTTTTATGACTTTCGGCAGTCTTAATTTTAATGAAGTATTTTCGCGTGCGGTTTCGTTCAATGTCCCGGCTTATGTATATGGGTTTATAGCAATCTTTCTGTTTATTGGCGCAACCGGTAAATCAGCGCAGATACCTTTGTTTGTCTGGCTGCCCGATGCAATGGCTGGTCCCACTCCGGTCTCAGCTTTAATACATGCCGCAACAATGGTTACTGCAGGTGTGTATATGGTTGCAAGAACATCAATTATTTATGCAAGTGCACCTCAAATAATGATGGTTATTGCAATTATCGGAGCATTAACAGCATTTTTTGCCGCTACAATAGGTATAGTTCAGAATGATATAAAGAAAGTTCTTGCTTACTCAACTGTTTCACAGCTCGGTTATATGTTTTTAGCAATGGGTGTTGGCGCATTTTCTGCCGGAATCTTTCATGTAATGACACATGCCTTCTTCAAAGCACTCTTATTTCTTGCTGCAGGATCAGTAATTCATGCAATGCATGAAGAACAGGATATTCAAAAATTCGGCGGACTGAAAAAATATATGCCGCGCACTCATATTACTTTTTTAATTGCTGCTTTGGCTATTTCCGGTATTCCGCCTCTGTCCGGTTTCTTTAGTAAAGATGAGATACTGTGGTTCTCTTTTGCAAACAGCGGATTATTCTTATGGATAATTGGTGCAGGAACAGCAATGATGACTGCTTTTTATATGTTCAGGCTCTACATATTAACTTTCGATGGTAAAGAAAGATTTGGTAAAGATAAACATCCTCATGAATCTCCAGCAGTAATTACTATCCCATTGATAGTTTTAGCAGTATTATCGGTTATCGGTGGTTTTGTAGGTATCCCGGAAGTATTTTCAGGTGAACATGGTAATCAATTCCATAATTGGCTGGCTCCAATATTCAAAGACGCAGACCGTAAACTTGCTCATTTCAATTTGTATTCACATTCAACAGAAATTTTGTTGATGGTTCTATCGGTTGTATTTGCTGTAAGCGCTATTTGGTTTGCACGATATGTATATCTTAAAAAGCCATCGATTGCATCAGATACTGCAAAAAGATTCAAAGGGTTATACAATCTTTTGTGGAATAAATATTTTGTTGATGAAGTTTATGATGCTGTTATTATTAATCCGATTGTTAAAACATCAAAATCTTTTTTATGGCAGATAGCTGATAATAAGATAATTGATGGAGTTGTAAATGGCACAGCAAAATTAATTGATATATTTTCTGTTAATATCAGAAAATTACAAAATGGTGTTGCTCAATTTTATGCCCTGGTAATGGTGCTCGGAATTGTAGCAGCTTTTTTCTGGATTATTTTAAGTTTATAAAATGGAAAACAGTTTACTACTTACATATTTAATTCTGACACCATTTATTGGTTCGTTCCTTATCTTGTTTTTTAAGAAGGGACAGGAACATCTGATTCGTTACACTGCTTTAGCAATTTCGACTATTGCTTTTATTATTTCAGTTATAATTTATTTTCAGTTTGATTCTGCTAACGCCGGGTTTCAATTTATAGATAAATTTCATTGGATTAAAGGACTCAATATCCATTACCATGTTGGTATAGATGGGATGTCATTGTTATTAGTATTACTAACTACATTTTTAACTCCCTTAACACTTGTATCAAGCTGGTCAAGTATAGAAAGTAAAGTAAAAGAGTTTACATTTTTCTTTCTTATGCTTGAAGTCGGAATGCTTGGCGTGTTTATTTCGCTTGATCTGTTTTTGTTCTATGTATTCTGGGAAGCAATGTTAATTCCGATGTATTTTATTATTGGTATCTGGGGTGGAAAAGAAAGAATTTACGCTGCGGTTAAGTTTTTTATTTACACAATGTTTGGCAGTTTATTAATGCTGGTTGCACTTATTTGGTTAGCTGTTTATGCAATTGGTCCATTAGGTTATTTTACAACAAACCTGATTGAGTTATATGCTGTATCACCTCAAATTCCAATAGATATTCAGACCTGGATGTTTATTGCATTTGCTTTCAGCTTTGCAATTAAAGTTCCTGTTTTTCCATTACATACCTGGCTGCCCGATGCTCACGTTCAGGCTCCAACAGCTGGTTCTGTTATACTTGCAGGCGTTTTGCTTAAAATGGGCACTTATGGATTGCTGAGATTTAATCTTCCGCTTTTCCCTGAAGTTTCTGTTGCTGCTGCACCTTATATTTCAATACTTGCAATAATAGGAATTATTTACGGTGCTTTAGTATCAATGGTTCAGACAGATATAAAAAAATTAGTTGCTTATTCTTCTGTATCACACTTAGGATTTGTTGTCCTCGGAATATTTGCAATGACTCAGGAATCAATACAAGGTGCTATTATACAGATGGTTAATCATGGTTTATCAACTGGAGCATTATTTCTTTTGGTAGGTATAATTTATGAGAGAACTCATACAAGAGAAATTTCTGATTACGGTGGTATCGCTAAACTGGTTCCGGTTTTTGCATTTGCACTTATGTTTGCTTCACTTTCGTCAGTTGGACTGCCTGGGTTGAATGGATTTATTGGGGAATTTCTGATTTTGCTTGGTTCATTTAAATCACCGGTTTTAGGAAGCTGGTGGTTTACGGTATTTGCAGCTTCTGGTGTTATCTTTGCCGCTGTTTATTTATTGTGGATGTACCAAAGAGTTGTCTATGGCGAAGTAACAAATCCAAAGCTTAACGGATTAAAAGATATGAACAACAGGGAAATATTTGTTCTTTTTCCGATTTTTATTTTTATCGTTTGGATAGGAATTTATCCAAGTACTTTTCTAAAGGTTTCTGATAAATCTACTGCCAAGGTTGTAAAGCAGATGTATAATCCTGAAAAAATCAATCCAGTTCAAATGGGCTTAATTCAATCAACAAAGTAAAGAAGTTTAAAGATTAATTATAATGTTTAATAACTATCAAGAATTTTGGAATTTGCTGCCGATGATAATCATCGGTGCTGGTATTATTATCTCACTGATTATTGAGATGTATTCAAAGAAAAGTGAAGTAATACTTCCCTGGTTTTCTATACTATTGTTTTTAGCTGCCGGTTTACACGCACTTTTTTATATCGGCGATATTTCAATTGTATTGCAGAATATGTTAGCTACCGGTGGTAATGTAAATATTTTTCATGCGATTTTTACACTGGGTGCTGCGGTTGTTACTCTTCTTTCCATTGACTATCTGAAAAAATATGGAATTTATTTCAGAGAATATTATATAATACTTCAAACCTCTGTATTGGGTATGATGCTGATGGCTGCTGCAAAGGATATTCTGGTTATATTTCTTGGACTGGAACTTATGTCAATATCATTTTATATCCTTGCCGGTATGAACAGAAAAAGATTAAATGCTAATGAAGCATCTCTTAAATATTTTTTATTAGGCGCATTTGCCACAGGATTTATCGTATATGGTATTGCACTGATTTATGGTGCAGCTCATACAACTTCAATAGATTTTATAACATCTGATTTTAATTTACTATCGGGTAATTTATTATTTGTCGCTGGCGTTTTGTTATTCTTAATTGGTTTTTCATTTAAGATAGCTGCATTTCCATTCCACATGTGGGTGCCTGATGTTTATGAAGGAGCACCGACATCAGTTGCAGCATTATTTTCAACTGGCGGCAAAGCTGCTGCATTTAGTGCAATCATAGCTACATTATTCGCTCTTTTTAATAACGGTGGACAAGGAAATTTCTTTACTCCATTTCTTGCTGTTATTTCTGTTCTCTCAATGTTCTACGGCAGTATTGTTGCAATTGCACAGGATAACATTAAAAGAATGCTTGCTTACTCATCTATTTCACACGCTGGTTATCTGATAATTGGTTTAGCTGCAGGAAATTATGACGCAGTTGCCGGAGTAATTTTTTATCTGGCTGCATACACCTTTATGAATTTAGGAGCTTTTGGAATGGTAGCATTGATTGAAGGAAAAGATGAAACCAATCTTTCAATAAATTCTTATTCAGGTTTAGGAAGCAAAAAGCCTTTACTGGCTGCACTTCTTGCTTTACTTATGTTTAGTCTTGCCGGTATTCCGCCATTTGCAGGATTCTTCGGAAAATACTATATATTTATTGCAGCTATAAAAGCCAATTTAACCTGGCTCGCAATTCTTGGTGTAATTTCAAGTGCGATTAGTGTTTATTTTTATATAAGGATTGTTGTACTGATGTATTTTAAAACTTCTGATACCGAAATAGGATTTGAAGAAAGTAATAACTATATGTTAGCAATTATTCTTTCAGTCTTAATTGTTGTACTAATGGGAGTATTTCCTGGGAGTTTTATTGATCTGGTTACAAAGTTTATTTAATTGTGGAAGAAATTTAATTTCTTCTTTCTTTCCTTTGGTTTTTATATGATTCCACTTTATAATACATCCGATATCCGGCGTTTGGATTCTTTTGCTATTAATAGCTTAAAAGTACCTGGTATCGTACTTATGGAAAATGCATCTATCGGTATATATCAGATTATTAATCAAAAGTATTCCGGGATCAAATCAATTGGAATTATTTGTGGAAAAGGTAATAATGGCGGTGATGGTTTTGCTGTTGCAAGACATTTTTCAAATGCAGGTATTGAGGTTAAAGTTATTTATGTCGGGGCTGCAAATAGTATGAGCGGCGACTGCAGAACAAATTATGAGATTTTAAAAAGATTATCATTAAGAAGAAACAATCTCAAAATTAGGGCGTTCAAATTTGTTAATGATATCAATTGGTTAATAAAATGTGATTTGATTGTTGATGCTATGCTTGGAAGCGGATTTAAAGGTGAGTTAAAAGAACCATATTACAGTATTGTAAATACGGTAAATAAATTCCGTTCGGTTAAATGTGCCGTAGATATTCCGACAGGACTGAATTCCGATACTGGTTCTGGTGATTGTGTTTTCAATTCCGATTTAACTATTACACTTGGAGAATTTAAAAAAGGTCTTTTTATTGAAAAGGGATATCAAAATTGCGGTGATGTGAAGTTAAAAGAAATTGGTATTGGGAATGATTTTTTTAATAACATTAAAATTGATACATATTTAATAGAACCAGAAGATGTTTTTCGGTCTTTGCCAAAAAGAAGTAAGCTGGCAAATAAATATTCAGCCGGCAAAGTATTATCAATTGCAGGATCATATCAATATCCCGGAGCAGCGGTTCTTGCATCTCATTCAGCTTTGGTTGCCGGTGCTGGCGCATCAGTATTATATATACCTGAAAGTGCAAAGAAGCTGGTACATAAAAGTTTAACAGAGGTAGTGGTTGAATCTTATGGAACTTCTAAAACATATTGGCTTAATTCAGATGCATTAAAACATATTAAGGAAAGAATCAGGTGGGCAGATGTTTTAGTTATTGGTCCCGGATTAGGCAGATCATCAGAAACAAAAGATGCAGTTAGAAAGCTGTTACTTAATAAAGGAACTAAATATACTGTTCTTGATGCTGATGCTTTGAATGCACTTGATGAGAAATTTTTAGCTCAGATTGATTTAAATGATTGTCTTTTTACACCGCATCTCGGAGAGTTTGCTAATTTAATCAATACAGATATCAGCAGAATCCGAAAAGATATTTTAAAATACGGAAGAGATTTTGCAGTAAGACATAAAACTGTTTTAATATTAAAAGGTGCTCCAACAATTATTTTCAACAAATCCGGTGAAGCTTTTATTAACACAACAGGCAACAGTGGTATGGCAAAGTTTGGTACGGGTGATGTTTTAACCGGTATTTTAGGCGGATTACTTGCACAAATAAAAAATACAGAAACAGCTGCTTATACTGCGGTTTATCTGCACAGCCTTTCCGCTGATCTTTTATTACAGAAAAAACCACTATCCAATTATCTTCCAACTGATATAATAAAAAATTTTCCCAATTCAATAAAATTTATAGAGGGAAGTGTTGTATAGTTTTTTAGAAAAAAATAAAAAATATCTCATTCACCTGCCGCTTATAATTTACTGGCTAATACTTTTTGTATTAACTTCATTACCGGCAAGTGTAGCTATCATTACAGAATTTGGAGATAAAATAAGTCATTTTGGTGCTTATGGTCTGCTAAGTGTATTTTTATATTTGACAATGTATTTTCAGGATAAATTCTTATTACTTAAGAAATATCCCGGGATATTTACAATAATAATCGCATCATTTTACGGGATGCTGGATGAAATCCATCAGATTTATGTACCGGGTAGATTTGCAGAAGTGCTGGATTGGCTGGCAGATTTTACAGGTTCAGTTATTGCTGTGTTAATTACCAAATATTTATTAGAATATATTAAAAGAACAGAATTTGAAAAAAGCAAATCAAATGCTGGAACTTTTAAAAAATAATTTTGTAAAAGACTTGAAAAATTATTTGACAATAGAAAAACTCATTATTAAGTTAGCACCACTTAATTGCTAGTTAGGAGTAAAAGTAATGGCAATCAACAAAACTAAAAAAGCAGATCTGATGTCTAAGTACAAAAGAGTATTTGAAATCAGTTTAATTGTTTCTTTAGCACTTCTGATTGTTGCCTTTAAATTCTTTCCGGATTTCAAGGGACAGGAAGTAATAATAGAGGGACCGCAGGAATTATTTAAGGTAGAGGATATTCAACAGACTAAACAGGAAAACAGACCTCCGCCGCCTCCAAAACCCCCGATTCCGATTGAAGCACCTTCTTCGGATGTACTTGAAGATATAGAAATCGGTGATACTGAAATTGATATTACTGAACAAATAGAAGCACCGCCTCCGCCACCAAAAGAAGATAAGAAGATTGTTGAGGAAGAACCGGTTTATTTTGTTGCTGTTGAGGAAATGCCTGAACCAGTTGGCGGTATCGCAGAGATTCAAAAGAAAATTGTATATCCTGAAATTGCTAAAAGAGCAGGTGTTGAAGGAAAGGTTTATGTTCTCGCTTTTGTTAATGAACAGGGAACAGTAACCGATGCTAAAATAATTAAAGGCATTGGAGCCGGCTGTGATGAAGCTGCTTTGGATGCTGTGAAGAAAACAAAATTTAAGCCAGGGAAACAAAGAGGAAAACCTGTTAAAGTGCAGGTATCGATTCCTGTGGTTTTCAAACTGCAATAAATTTTAAGGCGTCCTTGTGACGCCTTTTTTTTTAAGCTGAAAACTCCCTATTATCAATTAAGGCTGAGGAGAGCAAACTAAAGTTTTTCTATTCTAATCTCATCAATCATACTGAAAATTTTTCTGCTTCAATCATCTCCAGGAAATAAAGAAATATAACGACAATTGTAAATACCGGACTAAAGACTTTTAACTGGAACAAAAGACTTTGTTAGAAGTAAAATCAGGCGTAATAAAAATTATTAAACCAGTAATTCTTTAATAGAGTAAGGAGAGGAGCAAATGTCAATTCATAAAACAAAAAAAGCTGACCTTATGGCAAAATATAAAAGAATTTTTGAGATCGGTTTAATCTTTTCTTTAGTGCTTCTTATCGCAGCATTTAAATTTTTTCCTGATATAAAGACTAAGGAGTTAGAGGAAAAAAAGCCGCCGACAATTATAAATATTGAAGATATTTTACCCACTCAGCAAAATAGAAAGCCTCCGCCGCCTCCAAAACCACCAATTCCGATTGAAGCACCTTCTTCAGAAGTACTTGAAGATATAGAAATCGGTGATACACAAATTGATGTTACTGAAAAGATATTGGCGCCACCTCCTCCACCGGTTGAAGACAGAAAAATTGTTGAAGAAGAGAATATATATTTTATTGCTGCCGAGGAAATGCCTGAGCCAATTGGGGGTATTGCAGAGATTCAAAAGAAAATTGTATATCCTGAAATTGCTAAAAGAGCAGGTGTTGAAGGAAAGGTTTATGTTCTCGCTTTTGTTAATGAACAAGGGAAAGTAACAGATGCTAAGATAATGAAAGGCATAGGAGCCGGCTGTGATGAAGCAGCTTTGGATGCTGTGAAGAAAACAAAATTTAAACCAGGGAAACAAAGAGGAAAACCTGTTAAAGTGCAGGTATGGGTTCATGTAAATTTCAAATTGCAGTAAATTTTAAGGCGTCATAATGACGCCTTTTTTACATATTTTATCGGTTAAAATTAAGTTTCATCAAATAATCAGAATTTGTATTTTAGCTTAGTTTTAATTTAAAAATCTTCATTGAAATCATGAATAAAAGTAAAAGCAGTAATAAGCAAAGCAGCATTTGGGCTTTTATCTTTATTCTGATAATTGATCTGGCATTTCTTTATTATCTAAAGTACCGAAATCAAAACATTAGTTTCAGTGAATTTAATATTCTAAACTTTGGAAACTTACTAAACCTGTTTACTTTGGTCATAATTGTAATCGGATTACTGACTATAGCACTAAAAGTAAAAAACATAAACAACATCAGATATTTCTGGTTCTTGATTGCACTGCTTCAGGTTTCTCTAATTATTTCATTTTTTCTTTTTTATTATAAACTTCCGTTTGGAAAGTATTATGTGCTGGGGCAGTCTGGCAACAGACTTTTTATTGGGTTCGTTTATACGTTCTATCAGTTTTTGCTTTTTATGTTTTTGTTTCTGGTATGGCTTACTATCTATAAAACTAAGAACCTGATTTTTATTCGCTCAGTATTTAATTCCGTACTTCTAATGTTTGCAATTATAATTCTTTCATTTGTTTTTATTGTTATAAAAGAAAATCAGTTTGATGAAAAATTAACTAAAAATAAAAAAGAGAATATTGCAGTTGTTTTAGGTGCCGCTGTGTGGTCGGATAATAGACCAAGTCCTTCGTTAGCAGCAAGAGTTGATCGGGCACTAAGTTTATTAGATTCCGGTGAAGTGAATTCAATTTTTCTTACCGGCAGCAATGCACCGGGTGAACTTGCTGAATCAGAGGTTGCTTATCGATATATTGAGAGCAAAAGAAAGTCAACTGAAAATATATTTATTGAAAAAAATACAACTTCAACTATTGAACAAATAAGTTTTATAAAGAACTACCTTTTGAAAAGAGATAAAACAAAAAATATTATCATCATATCCGATGGTTATCATTTAGTTAGAATAATTGAGATTAGTAAATTCCATAACATTAAAGTTCAGGCTGTCCCTTCAAAGCTTAATTTAACTTTTGAAAACGCATTGTATTTCAAATTCAGAGAAGCGTTAGCTCTGGTGATGTTTTGGTTTTTTGCGTACTAAGTATTTTAGGAGAATAAATGTCGTTAAAATTTAAAAGAAGAGTAGTTAGAGAAAAAGTCTTGCAGGTATTGTATGCCTATGAAGTAAATAATGAGAATTTACAAGCACTCTCTGATAGTTTATTAGCTGAGGTACAGGATGAAAAACTGATTAGTTTTGGTAAAGAATTAATCAACAAAGTACTTATCAATAAAAGTGAATTTGATCAGCGGATTAAACAGAGAGTTAGTAACTGGGAAATGAATCGTATAGCATTAATAGACCGGATCCTCCTTAGAATGGCACTTTGTGAAATAATTTATTTCCCTGATATTCCTCCTAAGGTTTCTATTAATGAAGCTATTGAAATTGCTAAAACTTTTAGTACTGCCGGAAGCGGAAAATTTATCAACGGAATCCTCGATGCAATTCTTATGGATGAAAAATCAACGGGTAGGTTAACAAAAACGGGCAGGGGACTGGTCGATGAAACAATAATAAAATCCCATAAAAAAAATACTGATGACCAGTAAGAAAAAAGTATTTATCTGGACACTTTTCGATTTTGCCAACACTTCATTTTCGATAGTGGTTGTAACTTTTGTTTATGCGGTTTACTTTAAGAAAGTAGTAGCAGAAGGTAAACCTATCGGTGATCTTTTCTGGTCAATTGGTACAAGTCTCGCTATGATAATAACAGCAATTATTTCACCAGTGTTAGGTGCAATTGCTGATTACTCAGCAGGAAAAAAAAGATTTTTGTTATTCTTTACACTGTTATGTATAGCTGCAACATCTTTGCTGTTTTTTATTGGTAGGGGAGAAGTGTTTTGGGGAGTTGTTTTATTTGTGTTAGCAAATATCGGATTTGAAGCGGGATTAGTTTTTTATGATTCTTTTCTTCCCGAAATCACTGAGCCAAAAAATTTTGGCAGAGTGAGCGGTTATGGTTTTGCAATGGGTTATTTAGGTTCACTTGCAACACTCGCAATTATCTATCCGTTTATTCAAGCTGAAATGATAAAAGAGTCATTCCCGGTTGCTGCACTATTCTTTTTGATATTTGCAATTCCTTTATTTGTTTATCTGAAAGATAACCGAAAGATAAAATCAGAAAAGGTTTCTTATTTTAATATTGGGGTCTCAAGGGTTTGGAATACAATTTCGAATTTAAAGAATTATAAAAATCTTGCAATATTTTTATTAGCGTATTTCTTTTACATAGAGGGTGTTAATACCATTATATTTTTTTCCGGCAACTATGCAAGCACAACTTTAGGATTTACTGAATCAGAGCTTTTAATCTTTTTTTTAACAGTTCAGACAACTGCTATTGCAGGCTCAGTGATACTTGGTATTATTGCTGATTCAATCGGGCAAAAGAAAACAATAATTATCACATTGATAATGTGGTTGGTTACAGTATTGTTTGCATATTTAGCTCAGGATAAAAGTAGTTTTTATATTGTTGGATTAATTGCCGGTGCAGCAATGGGCTCAAGTCAATCTACAAGCAGAAGTTTAATGAGCAAACTTACCCCGCCGGAAAAAAAGACGGAGTTCTTCGGATTTTATTCCTTTTTTGGGAAAAGCTCTGCTATTATTGGTCCATTGGTTTTCGGATTCGTAAGTTTTATTTCAGGCGATCAGAGACTTGCTATATTTTCAATTGGAATATTTTTTCTGATCGGACTGATTATATTGTTATGGGTAAATGATCCAAAAGCGGATCAGTGATCTTTATAATTTTTATAAATCGGAGAGCCAATTAATTTTTTTTGATCCCAAACAAAAGATTTGTTCTTTTCTTCCTTTCTGTATTCACAATTATTGAAATTACAGAATTTACATAAATCATCAATACAATAATCAAAATGTATTTTCAATTCTGCTTGAGGAAATTCCTTTTGTAATTCATTTCTTATATAAGATTCTTCGTCGTGTGTTTGTCTGATATTAAAAAAATACGGGAGTATTAAATGGAAATCAATAAAGATTTTATCGCCTGATTGCCAGAAACGCAATTCGTGTATATCGATCCAGTAATCTTTTTTTATTGATATAATTTTATCAGTTAATTTATCAAGCATCTTCTGATTGACTTCGTTCATCAGCCCGGCAATTGACTCTCTGATAAGTTTATAGCCTGTAACTAAAATATTAAGTGCAACAAGAATTGCAATAATAGGATCCAATAATTCAATTCCTGTTATAATTACAAGTAGAACTGCTACAATAACTCCAAAACTTGTAATAGAATCGGTAAGAACATGCTTTCCGTCTGCAACTAAAGTAAGAGAATTTGTTTTCTTACCTGTTCGAATTAAATAATTGCCGAGGATAAGATTTATTACAGATGCAAACGAAATAACAACAGCACCGATGCCGAGTTGTTTTAGTTCCGGACCTGCAATAATTGAGTTAACACTTTCAATAATAATAACAACAGCAGCAATTATAATTAATAACCCTTCAATACCTGCAGAGAAGTATTCAACATTTCCATGTCCATAGGGATGAGAAGTATCTGCCGGCAGAGAGCTAAGAAAAATACTGAACAGTGCCATGCTTGTAGCTAAAATATGAACAATAGATTCTGCCGCATCAGAAAAGATTGCCGCTGATCCGGTGATAAGGTATGCTAATATTTTAAAAACTAACATACTTACGCCGACAATAAGAGAAATTATCGCGGCTTTCTTCCTGAGTTTTATCAACCTTGAGTTTTGATCGTCCATTTATAAACTACATAATCTTTTTGATGCACTTATTAACACTTCGTCTTTCTTTGCAAAACAAACCCGGACTATGTGTGAACTAACTTTTGTCGAATAAAACGGTGATATTGGTATTACTGCTACACCGGTTTTTTCTATAAGTTGTTTTGAAAAATCCATATCATTCATTCCGGAAATATTTGAATAGTCCAAAAGTTGAAAGTATGTTCCACTGCATTCACGAAGTTTAAAACCGGATTCTTTGATTAAATCTCTGAATAAGTCTCTTTTAGCTTTATAAAAGCTCTTTAAATTTAAAAAGTTTGAATCATCTTTTAAAAACTCGGCAATAGCCAGTTGAATAGGTGTGTTTACAGCAAACACAATGAACTGATGTATTTTTCTGAATTCTCTCATTAACTCTTCAGATGCACAGCAATAACCAGCCTTCCATCCGGTTGTATGAAAAGTTTTTCCAAATGATGAAATTACAAAACTTCTTTTTGAAAGTTCATCATATCTTGCGAAACTTAGATGTTCTCTCCCATCAAATATAATATGTTCATATACTTCGTCGCTTATCAAATAGATATTTTTATTTTTGACTAATTCGATAAGAGTAGATATATCATTATTATTTAAGACTGCACCAGTGGGATTGTGTGGTGAATTGAATACAATACATTTTGTTTTTTCTGTAATTGAATCTGCAACAATTTCCCAGGGGATACTATAATCTTCTTCATTCAATTTAATTGTTATCGGAACACCGCCATTTAATTTAATTGCAGGGAGGTAGGAGTCGTAGGCAGGTTCAAAAATAATTACTTCATCTCCCTTCTCGATAAGAGTTGAAAATGCTGTAAATAAAGCCTGAGTAGCTCCGGCAGTTATTGTTATTTCAGTATCAGGGTTATAATGCTTGCCGTATAACTTATTTATTATTCTTGAAATTTCTCTTCTTAACTCAATAGTACCCGGCATCGGAGCGTATTGATTAAATCCTTTTTTCATAAAGCTGTTAACAAGTTCGATTAACTTATCTGAACAGTTAAAATCCGGGAAACCCTGAGACAAATTTATTGCATTGTGCTCATCTGCAAGTTTTGACATAACTGCAAAAATGCTTGATCCGGTATCCGGCAGTTTAGAATTTAATTCTTTTATTTCATTCATATTTTTTACTCAACTTTAAATCTTTCAACAGCAGGTCTGAGATTATCGTAAAGTCTTTTTAACTGCTGGTAAGCAAATTGATTACCTCTTTGTGCAGATTCACGATAATATTTTACTGCTTCTTGTATTGATTTGTTTAAACCTATTCCATTTTCATAACAATATCCTAATGCAAATTGTGCAAGAAGAGAGCCTTTAGATTCATCATCCTGCAAAATCTTTATCTCCTCTGAAAAATTATCAGAGATTTTCTGATCGAAAACTTTAGATACTGCTAATCTTACATTTGCTTCTATACTACTTAGCTTACTCGCATTGTTCCAAAGCTGAATACCTGTATTTTTATCCTGAGCAATATATTTACCAGAATAATAATTATAACCTAATTCAATAATTGCCGGCAGATGATTTTGTGCTGCGGATTTTTCTAATAGATTTAGTGCATCTTTTTCAGTCAATCTATTATCGTAACCGAGTTTATGTAATCCATACCATACAAATTGAGCTGTGGGATTATTAAAACTAATACCATCATTAAGAGTTGTGTAAAAATTTTTTTCCCTGATTAGCTGCCAAAGTAAATAGGCAGATCTTGGTGAATCAAGTATGGTAGCCCTTATATAATATTCGGCAGCAAGCAATGGATTTATTCCTGTTGAATTACCTGTTTGATATAATCTGCCTAAAACAGATAGAGCTTCAGGACTTCCTGCTTCAGCAATTTTTGAAATAATATTCAGATCATAGGTTGACAGATTATTAAAGAATAATGAATCCTTTACAGCTTTTAATGAATCACTAATTAACTTATTGTTAATCCGGATTAAATCATTTAATAAGACCTCATCACGAAATTCTCTTACTGTATCCATTACTGAATTAAAATCAATAAAGACCAGTCCAACAGAAGGCTGTATGTTACCGGTAATTTCTTCATCTTTGTAATTGTTAGAACTCAGATATGAAAACTTATTTTGAGCTACTGAATCTTTAAACTCGTCTGAAACTTTAGAATTAAGCTCTGCTAATACTTCTTTTGCAGGTTCAAAACCATCATCAGCGGATTTTTTTATCCAATAATAAGATTTATTCCAATCTCTTTTTACAATAAGGTTATCTGTATATAGAATACCAATAACATATTGTGCCTGGCTCATACCAGCTTCGGCTGCTGATAAAAAATATTCATAAGCAGTGAATGGATTCCACTCTGTTCCCCAGCCATTCATCAGCATAATTCCGTAGTTATGCATTGCAGCAGTTAATTTTTGTGAAGCAGCTTTTTTTATCCAATACACAGCAGTTACAGTATCAGCTACAATGCCGTCTCCGGTTAACAATCTAAGTCCAAGTTCATGTTGAGCAAGCGGATCACCGCTATTTGCAAGTTGTACTAATTTAAATTGCTGTAATAGTTGATAGGATAAATCAGGTTGATAAAAATATGGATTGTTTTTATATGGTCTGTTTTTTTTAAATGCCAGACTTTTGGTAGAATCCTGACTAAAGGATATTGTATTAATTGAGATTAGAAATAAAAGTAAAAGTATCGATTTAATAATTGTTTTATCACGCACAGGTTTCTCTGCTGCAAAATACCAAAGTTTATAATAATGTAATTGTAATTTATGGATTCTTTAATAAATAAGTGGTGGATTAATCAAACACTCAAAAGAATATTTGTTGAGGTTTCTGAAAGAGTGGTGTACAGTCATTTTAAGCTGGCTTTAAATCCTGATAAAAAGTTTGATTATTTTTCCTTTGGAATGCTAATAACATAGATAACTTTTATTTTTTGAAGTAATTTATCATTGGCAGTGAATATTAAATAATTCATATCAGAAGTTTATTTGCTTTATTCAAAATGTTCTGGATCTGAACTACTGAAAAAAATCTCATAAAAGTAAACTGATTAAAATTCTAAATTTGAAATCTTAAAACTGCACTCTATATTTGATAACAAAAAAAAACAAAATGTCGTCACGGAAAAAAGTTAAGTTTATCTTTGTAACAGGCGGTGTTGTTTCCAGTTTAGGAAAAGGAATTACTGCCTCCTCACTTGGACTTCTATTAAAGCAGCGCGGTTTCAGAGTCACAATTCAAAAATTTGATCCATATATTAATGTTGATCCCGGAACTATGAGTCCGTTTCAGCATGGAGAAGTTTACGTAACTGATGATGGTGCAGAAGCTGATCTAGATCTTGGTCATTATGAGAGATTTCTTGATGTTAATATGAGCCGTGCTAATAATACTACTACCGGGCAAGTTTATTATGAGGTTATTACTAAAGAACGTAGGGGAGATTTTCTCGGTGCAACCGTTCAGGTAATTCCGCATATCACAGATGAAATTAAAAACAGAATGTTAAAGTTGAGTGAACTTGGTGAATATGATATTATTATAAGTGAAATTGGCGGAACTGTTGGTGATATTGAAAGCTTACCTTTTATTGAAGCAATGAGACAACTGATGATGCAGTTTGGAAGAGCAAACACAATGAATATTCATGTTACACTTGTTCCGTATATTGCATCTGCGGGCGAAGTGAAAACAAAACCTACACAGCATAGCGTAAAAAACTTATTGGAGCTTGGAATCCAACCGGATGTTTTAATTTGCAGGTCAGAAAAAAAACTTGAAAGGGAATTAAGAGAAAAAATTGCACTCTTTACTAATGTCAATTCAAGAGCGGTAATTTCAAATTATGACAGCTCTTCGATTTATGAAGTACCTTTGGTTTTATATAAAGAAAAGCTCGATCAGATTGTTATCGAAAGACTTCACTTACCTGATAGAAAAATTAATCTTGATAACTGGGACCAATTTGTTCAAAAAATTAAAAACCCGGCACAAAGTGTTGAAATTGCTCTTTGCGGAAAATATACTGAGCATATAGATGCATATAAAAGTATAATGGAATCATTTGTTCATGCTGGTGCTGAAAATAATTGTAAGGTTATTGTAAGACCGATTAGTTCTGAAAAACTTGAAACAGATGACATTGAAAAATTATTCGACGGTATCAGCGGAATACTTGTGCCCGGCGGTTTTGGAGAAAGAGGTATAGAAGGAAAAATAAAAGCAGTTAAATATGCAAGAGAAAATGATATTCCTTTCTTTGGGATATGTTTGGGTATGCAGTGTGCTGTAATTGAGTTCGCAAGAAATGTATGTAATATTAAAAAAGCTCATAGCTCTGAATTCAAGAAAAATAAATATAGTGTTATTGATCTTATGCCTGATCAAAAAAATATCAAATCAATGGGTGCAACTATGAGATTAGGTGCTTATCAATGCAATATAAAGGACAAAACTCTGGCTTTCAGAGCATATAAAAATAATTATATCTCTGAAAGACATCGACATCGTTATGAAGTGAATAATAAATTCAGAACTAAACTGGTAGAAAATGGAATGGTTCTAAGCGGGCTTTCACCTGATGGAGCGCTTGTTGAGATGATTGAACTGCCAGATAAAAAATGGTTTGTTGCTTGTCAGTTTCATCCGGAATTAAAATCGAGGGCAACAAAGGCTCATCCGCTTTTCAGAGAGTTCGTCAAAGCATCATTGAGTGAATTACGGGGAAAGAATTTATGATAACAAATAAAACTTCCTTTAAGTTTTTAATTCTGTTTATTACACTGTTCTTACAATCTCAAATTTTTTCTCAGACTTCAATAGACAGACAAATACAGATTGGGTTAGATAAAATATATAACTTTAATTGGGAAGCAGGGTTTGAAGCCTTTAATTCAGTAATAACCAAAAATCCTGATGATCCTCGCGGTTATCATTATAAATCAATAATTTATTTGTGGTACTACCTTGGAAATCTTCGTGAAGACAATCTGGATTCTTTTTATTTATATTCTGATAAAGCTATTGAATTAACAGAGAAAAAAATGCAGGAGAAACCTGCTGCTGAACTAAGTTATCTGTTAGGTTCAATATATTATAATAAATCAATTGCAGAAGCTAGGAACGGAAATTTTCTTCAGGCATTATGGACAAGCAGTCAGATGAAAGCAAATCTTGAAGATGCGATTAAAGTTAAACCGGATTTTTATGATGCTTTTCTTGGATTGGGATTATATAATTTTGCATTGTCGCAAATACCTTCAAGTCTGGAATGGGCTGCTAATCTTGTAGGTATTATTGCCGATAAAGAAAAGGGATTAAAACTTGTTATTAAATCAGTGCAAAAAGGTAAGTTGTCCAAAGTTGATGCTCAGTATTATTTATCACAGTTATATTCCCGTGTAATTGTTGATCATCCCGAAGCTAAGAAAATCCTTTCTGGTCTGGTAAGAAGATATCCTAAAAACTTATTGTTTGGTTTTTCACTTGCATGGGTTGAGTATGAATTGTGTGATTTGAATAATGCTGAAAAACGTTTGCGTAAAGTTCTTAATACAAAAGATGAGCTTTTCCCTTTCATTTCATCCAATTCAAATCTTTTATTGGCAAATATCTTTTTCGACAAAAACCAGTTTGATTCAGCAAGAGTGTATTATCAAAACTTTTTGAAAAACGCAGTGAATAATGACTTTAAAGGATTTGCAAATTTCAAAATCGGGCTTTCATTAGAATTATCAGACAAAAGAAAAGATGCAGTAAAATATTACAAACTTTCGGATACAGGAAACTCTGATATTGAAGAAGATCTTTATGCAGAAAGAAAAGGAAATGAATTATTAGATTCAGCTCTGACTGAATCAGCAAAGAGATTGATTTTAATCAGTAGTTTATATAAACAAAACAGATTAAATGCTGCAAAAGATTCATTGATTATTTATTTAAGTTCTGCTGAAATTAAAGATGAGTTGAAAGCAGAAGCAAAACTACTTTTGGCTCAGGTATTTTATCAGCAGAAAAAATATAGAGAGTCGCTTAATGCTGCAGTAGATTGTTTGAACATTGAAATAAAAAAAGAATTCTGGATTCATGCTTTCGCTCATTATGTTGCTGCCTGGGATAGTTATCAATTAAAGAATTATACAGATTCAAAGTTATTCCTGCTGCAGATCAAAGGAATAAGTGAATATGATTTCAGAAGTTCACTTGAGAACAAGATTTATACTTTAGATCGGCTGCTGCCCCAGGATTTAAGAAATAATTGATTTTTAGCTCTTCTTTAATTGCTTCTTTTTTAGTGATTAGCTAATTTTCGCCAACATTTCAGGTATTTTTAATTGAATATTGCAATTTTTGTATCTGGTAGAGGTTCAAATCTTCAGGCTATTTTAAATGATTCTGAGTTAAAGCAAATTATAAGTATAATTGCTGTTGTAAGTGATAAGATAGACTGTAAAGCTTTTGAAATCGCACGGAAATCTGGAATTGAAACTTATACTATCGGTGATGGAGATACAAAAATTAATGCAGAGCAGTTAACAAAAAAGTTTTTAGATTTAGATGTATCACTAATCGTTTTAGCCGGATACTTAAAGTTGATTCCTGATGTTCTAATTAAATCTTTTCCAAACAAGATGATAAATATTCATCCTGCACTATTACCTTCTTTTGGTGGAAAAGGAATGTATGGAATTAATGTTCATAAAGCTGTTTTTGATTCCTCTGCAAAAGTAAGCGGTGCTACTGTGCATCTGGTAGATAGCACCTATGATACCGGAAAAATAATTGCTCAGCAATGTGTTGATATTTCTGATGCCAGCTCGCCTGAAGAAATAGCTGAGAGAGTATTAAAAATTGAACATAAAATTTTGCCTGAAGTTATAAAAGCATTTGCGCTTAAAAAAATAAAAATCGGGTCAAATAGAATTGAAATAATAAAAGAATAGAAAAATATTTTCTGTTCATAAGGAAATTGAATTGAAGAAACTTGCCTTAATCAGCGTATCAGATAAGACAAAAATCATTGATTTTACTGCTGCCTTAATTAAGAACGGATATGAAATTGTTGCTACTGGTAATACAGCAAAACTTCTTAAAGATAATAATCTGACAGTTACAGAAATAAGTTCTTTAACCGGTTTTCCGGAAATATTTGACGGAAGAGTAAAAACTCTGCATCCAAAAGTATTTGGCGGAATTTTATTCAGAAGGGATAATGCTCACGATATTACTCAGGCGAATGAAAATCAGATTCTTCCAATTGACATAGTTTGTGTTAATCTTTATCCATTTGTAAAAACTATTTCAAATCTCAATTCAACTTTAGAAGATATTATTGAGAATATAGATATCGGAGGTCCTAGCCTTGTCAGAGCTTCAGCAAAGAATTATAAATATGTTTCTATACTAACCAATCCTGAACAATATGATTCGTTTATTGATGAATTAGATAAAGGCGAGATATCTGAAAACACTCGTAAAAAATTAGCTGTCGAGGCTTTCTCACATACAGCAAATTATGATACACATATTGCAAACTTCCTTGAAGCAGAATTTGAAGAACCGCAATCATATATCAGGATTAATGAAAAATTAAATTTCACTTTGAGATATGGAGAAAATCCTCATCAATCAGCATCAGTGTTTGGAAATTTTGATGATTATTTTGAAGTTTTTCATGGCAAGGAAATTTCTTATAACAATATTTTAGACCTTGTTTCAGCAGTTGAATTATGTGAAGATCTTGGAGAAGTATCCTGCACAATAATAAAACATAACAATCCTGCAGGTGCAGCAACAGCAAATACTAATCTTGAGGCTTATAATCTTGCATTAAAGTGTGATCCTGTTTCTTCTTTTGGCGGCATAGTTGCTTTTAATCGCGAGGTTGATGCAGAAACTGCAGAAGAGTTAAATAAAATATTTTTAGAAATAGTATGCGCTCCGTCATTTAGCAGTAAAGCGTTGGAACTATTGAAAAAGAAGAAAGACAGAAGACTAGTTATTAAGAAAAAAAATATTTTAAATAGTTCAAAATCTTTCAGGTCTATTCCTGGTGGAGTGCTTGCGCAGGATTCTGATACTATATTGCTTAATGAATCAGAGTTAAAATTTGTAACAGATAAAAAGCCATCTGAAACAGAATTGAAAGATTTAAAATTTGCATGGAAGGTTGCAAAACACACAAAATCTAATGCGATAGTTTATGTTAAAAACAATTCGACATTGGGTGTTGGCGCCGGTCAGATGTCAAGGATAGATTCTGCTAAAATTGCAGTTATGAAAGCAAAAGAACATGGGCTTGATTTAACAGGATCAGTAGCAGCTTCTGATGCATTCTTTCCATTTGCGGATGGACTCTCGGAGATTATTAAATATGGTGCTGTTTCAGTTATACAGCCGGGAGGTTCTGTAAGAGATCAGGAAGTAATTGATGAAGCAAATAAAAGTAATATTTCAATGGTATTTACAGGTATAAGGCACTTTAAACATTAAGAGGAACAATGGGTATATTCGATCTTTTTTCAAACGACATTGCAATTGATTTAGGTACAGCAAATACTCTTATCTATGTAAAAGGAAAAGGTATAGTATTGAATGAACCTTCGATTGTAGCATTTGATAAAAATTCTAAGCGTATTATTGCACTTGGCAACAAAGCAAAAGAAATGCAGGGAAGGGAACATAAAGAAATTAAAGTAACTCGTCCGATGCGTGATGGAGTAATTGCTGATTTTGAAATTGCCGAAGGTATGATCAGAGCGTTTATTAAACGGGTGCGCGGCGGAAGTGCAATGGCAAGCCGGAGGGTTATTGTTGCTGTTCCAAGCGGAGTAACTGAAGTTGAAAAAAGAGCAGTTAGAGATAGTGCTGAGCATGCAGGAGCTAAAGAAGTTCACTTGATGGCTGAACCTATGGCCGCTGCAATTGGAATCGGTATCGATGTTGAAGCTCCGGTCGGAAATATGATTATTGATGTAGGCGGTGGAACTACTGAAATAGCAGTAATCGCATTATCAGGTATAGTTAATGAAGAATCTATCCGCGTTGCGGGTGATGAAATGAATTATGCAATAATGCAGTTCTTCAAAAAAAATCATAATATTTTAATTGGAGAAAGAACAGCCGAAGCAATTAAGTGTGAAGTCGGATCTGCAGTTCCGCTTAAAGAGGAAATAACAATTCAGGTTAAAGGCAGGGATTTGGTCGGAGGAATTCCTAAAACAACTGAAGTTAGTTCAGTTGAGATTAGAGAAGCATTAAATGAATCAGTTGTACAAATTGTTGATGCGGTAAGACAGACTCTTGAAAGAACTCCGCCAGAGCTTTCTGCGGATATACTTGATCGTGGTGTTATGATAACCGGTGGAGGTGCATTACTGAAAGGATTGGATGAAAGAATTAGAATGGAAACTAATTTACCTGTTCATATAGCAGAAGACCCTTTAACGGCTGTTGTCAGAGGTGCAGGAAAAGTAATCGATAATTTAAGTCAGTTTTCAAAGGTATTAATCCGTAATCGAAGATATTAATGATAAGATTTATTTCTTCAGCATGGGAAAAGTTTAAAGAATACATTGTACTTGTCGTTTTAATAATAATCAGCTTAATATTACTCTCGCAAAATAATTCACAGGGAATTCAAAAAGTCCGTGCGGTAGCTTTTGGTTCTTTTGCTACTGTTACATCTGTATTTTCAGATATTTTTAACATTAGTAATCTTAAAAAAGAGAATGAAGAATTAAGACGTACTAATGCAGAAATAATGCTGCAGCTAAGCAAGTTAAGAGAATCTGCAATTGTTAACGATGATCTTAAAGGGTTACTTGCTTTAAAGGATTCAACTGATTATCCGCTTATTATTGCCTCAATAATTTCAAAGTCTTTATCTAAATCACAGGGAACTGTAACTCTTAATGTTGGTAAATCAGATGGAGTTAAAACAGGTATGCCTGTTATTACCGATAAAGGAATAGCAGGGGTTATATATTCGGTCTCTGCTAATTATTCAATTGCAAGAACACTTAACAATGTTGATCTTAATCTGACAGTTAAATGTGAAAGAACCCGCGAAAATGCAGTAATGAAATGGAACGGCGATAGACTTGTAATGATAAATGTGCCCAAAACTTTCGGATTAAAAAAAGGCGATAGAGTTGTAACATCTGAGATAAGTTCAATTGTTCCGGTTCCTATTCCTGTAGGAATTGTTGCTGAAGTTGGCAATGTTGAAATGGGAATTTTTAATGAAGTTACTGTTAAGCCGTTTGTTGATTTTCAGAATGTTGAAAATGTTTTTGTACTTGGCTTGGTTAAAGATAAAGAGATTGATGATATTCAATTTAATTTTTTGAATAAAAGATGATCAAACCAGCTTACATATTATCATTTGTTTTGTTTTTCCCTTTGCTGCTTATTCAAACGACAATAATTCCTTTAGTAGCAATTGATACCATTATTCCGGATTTAATTATAATAATATTGGTTTATTACTCAATCACTCAAGGGCAGATATATGGAACAGTTTTAGGATTTATTTATGGTTTCTTATTTGATATTATTACCGGAAGCCTTTTAGGAAGTACTATGATATCAAAAACAATTGCAGGGTTTACAGCAGGATACTTTTCATCAGAAAATAAACGGGATCAGTATCTGATTTCTTATAACTTTGCTTTAATTGTTTTACTGGCTTCACTCATCGAATCTACAATCAGTGCATTTTTTTCATCAGTTAGTTTAAATACCAATATTTTTATCCTCTTTATTCAATATGCATTATTTCCAGCATTATATACTTCTTCAATTGCGCTATTAGGTATGATCTTTTATCCTAAAAGGAGATTGTTTTGAGATCAGTAAACTTTGCATCAATAAACAGAAGAAGTTTTATCAGTGGTTTTTTAATAATCATCTTTGGGATTATTTCATTCAGATTATTTCAGATGCAGATATTAGACCGGCAGTCGTATGAAGAAAAGTCAGCAGATAACAGCATTAAAGCTATAGAACAAATACCTTTCCGTGGTGTTTTTTATGACAGAAATTTGAAAGTAATGGTTGATAATATTCCTGCTTATACTCTTCGCATTACTCCTGCAGATTATGATACATCGCTTAATCAGATGATTGATAAAATACTTGGAGTCAATGCAGGATATGTTGCTTTAATTTTAAAAAAGAACAAGATTTATTCTAAGTTTATTCCAATCAGAATTAAAAGAGGTATTGGCTTTGAGGTAGTTTCATGGTACGAAGAAAATAAAGAGTATTTACCCGGAGTAGATTATATTGTTGAAATGCAGAGAGGTTATCCGTTTGGAATTATGGCTTCTCATTC
This sequence comes from Ignavibacteriota bacterium, assembly GCA_013285425.1. Classification (GTDB taxonomy): domain Bacteria; phylum Bacteroidota; class Ignavibacteria; order Ignavibacteriales; family Ignavibacteriaceae; genus IGN3. Next base: position 1,678,933 of record CP053447.1, on the reverse strand, counting down.
ATTTGGCTATACAAAAGAAATCTCACCGCAGCAGTTAAAAAATGAAAAGGATTATTATGCACCCGGTGATTATGTGGGACATAACGGAATTGAAAAACAATATGAGAAAGATTTAAGAGGTATTAAGGGATTTAATTATGTGCTGGTGAATTCTAACAGAAAGGAAATCGGTAAGTATAAGGATGGAACAGCAGATAAGAATTCAATCAAAGGCAAAGATTTAGTTCTATCATTTGATGCTGACGTTCAAAAAGTAGCCGAAGAACAGATGCTTGGCAAAAGAGGTGCTGTTGTTGCTATTGAACCAGCTACAGGTGAAATCTTAGCAATTTTAAGTGCACCAGATTATGATTTAAACCAATTCTCTTATGTTACTTCCAAAGAATTTCTTCAGGAACTTTATAATGATCCTGATAAACCGTCCTTTAACAGAGCAACAATGTCTCTTAAACCGCCCGGCTCTACTTTTAAAATGCTTGCTGCAATAGCTGCTTTGGATTTAGGTGTTATCACTCCTCAGACAACGTTTTATTGCGGCGGCGGATTTACTTTTGGCAGATTTTTTAAATGTCATGGTTCGCACGGTTCAGTAAATGTTATTCACGCAATTGAAAAATCTTGTAATTCATTCTTTTACCAACTCATCTATAAGATTGGGCTTGATAAATGGAAAGAGTATGCATTGAAGTTTGGGTTCTCTCAGAAAACAGGAATTGATATCGGTGAGGAAGCAGCAGGTTTTATACCAGGTGAAGATTATTATATTAAATTGTATGGAGAAAAGTGGCCTCGTAGTATTATGGCAAGTCTTGGAATAGGGCAGGGAGAAGTTAGTGTTACTCCATTACAATTAGCAAAGTATGTTGCACTTATAGCTAACAATGGTAAGTCATTTCAACCACACATTGTTAAAGGTTATTTGGATGATCAGACAAAAAAAATTATACCTTATAAATTCCCGGAAGTAAACACGGGAATAAAAAAAGAAGTTTTTGATATAGTAAAAGAAGGTATGTTTTTAGTTGTAAATGGTTCCGGTACTGCAACGCATATTAGAATGTCTGATATTCACATATCAGGTAAAACTGGTACTGCACAAAATCCGCATGGTAAAGATCATGCATTATTTGTAGGATTTGCACCTTCAGAAAATCCCAAAATAGCAGTTGCAGTTGTAGTAGAAAATGTGGGATTTGGCGGAACGCATGCTGCACCGATTGCTAAAGCTCTGATTGAAACTTATTTAAAGAAGAAGTTAAATGATCCAAAGTCCGGTGGAGTAATGAGTAATCAAACTATTGCAGGAGTTAATCTTGAGAATTGATTATAAGCTAAGCGATAAATTTGATTTCGGATTATTTATTCCTGTACTCATTTTGTTTCTTGTTGGATTAACTGCTATTTACAGTTCAACATTTAATCATCCGACAATGAGTGGAAATTTTAACAGGCAATTGGTTTTTGGCATAGCTGCATTTATTGTTTTCTTTATTACCTATTCTGTTCCTTCAAATACTTTTAGAATGATTGCAATTCCAACATATCTTTTTTCGCTTTTACTTTTAGTTATTGTTTTAGTTGTTGGTAGAAAAACTTCAGGTGCAAGAAGCTGGCTGGATTTTGGACCATTGGGATTTCAGCCTTCGGAATTAGCAAAATTAGGAACCATACTTGTTATGTCTTTGTTTTTAAGCAGAAAAAATACTGATATAGAATCATTTAAGGATATTGTGCTTGCGTTATGTATTGGCTTTTTACCGGTTATGATGATATTGCTTGAACCTGATATGGGAACAGCAATTGTTTTTGTCGGGATGATACTCCTGCTTATTTTCTGGAAAGGTATATCCGTCTTTGGTTTATTTATTGTATTATCGCCGGGATTTGTAGCCATATCAGCATTATTTGGTTTTTATTCTTTTCTCGGTGCTTTGGTTCTAACATTAATTGTTTTATTAATTTTCCGTAAAGATATTTTTTTCAGCGGATCAATATTTGCGTTAAATCTTGCTGCAGGATTTTTTGCGGATTATTTATATCATGCTTTAAGTCCTCATCAACAGAAAAGAATACAATCATTTATTGATCCTAATATGGATCCGCTCGGTGCTGGTTATAATACTATACAAGCAAAAGTTGCTATCGGAAGCGGTGGATTATTTGGTAAAGGATTTCTTAAAGGCAATCAGACCCAGCTTCAATATATACCTGAACAATGGACTGACTTTATTTATTGCGTAATAGGTGAAGAGTTTGGTTTTATTGGTTCAATGATAGTTCTGATTTTATTTTTTTACTTATTCTTAAAAATTCTGAAAATTGCATCTACTACAAAAGATGAGTTCTTAAGTTTAACTATCATTGGTGTTTTGTCGGTTTATTTTATTCACTTCTTAATCAATATAGGAATGGTTGTGGGGATATTGCCTGTAATTGGGATTCCGCTGCCTTTTGTAAGTTACGGAGGCAGTTCTCTTTTAGTCAATATGTTTATGCTCGGTATGATTGCAAATATATTCAGAAGCAGAAAAAACTTTACATAAAAATTATGAAAGCAGTCAAAAAAATTTTAGAAAATAATAAATCAGGTAAATTTGTTTGTGTTGGACTGGATAGCGACTTAAAAAAGCTGCCTGAAATTCTGAAGAATGATAAGGATGCTGTATTTAAGTTCAACTCAGAAATTATTGAAGCTACAAAAGATTATGCAGCAGCGTATAAAATTAATTTTGCATTCTATGAACAAAATGGTTCCAAGGGTTTAAGTGAGCTGGAAAAAACTGTTGAACTGATTCCCGGTAATATTCTCTCAATTGCAGATGCTAAACGAGGTGATATTGGTAATACATCCGAAATGTATGCCCGATCTGTTTTTGAACATTTCAGATTTGATGCTGTAACACTGAATCCTTATATGGGTAAGGATTCGCTGCAGCCTTTTCTGGATTATTCTGATAAATTAAATTTTGTTTTGGTGCTTACATCAAATCCGGGTGCAAATGATTTTGAAAAACTCATTTTGAATGATGGGAAATTTGTCTATCAAAGGATTCTTAAAAGTGTAAATCAATGGAATGAAAATCATAATTGCGGAATAGTGTTTGGAGCAACCAAACTTGAAGAACTTAAATCCAACATAAAAGATTTTGGAGAATTAACTGTATTGCTGCCTGGTGTTGGTGCTCAGGGAGGCAGTATGCCGGATGTTAAAAAGGTTTTTAAAGATAATAAGAGAGAAAATTTTATAGTTAATGTAAGCAGAAGTATAATTTATAAAAGCTCTGATTCAGATTTTGCAGAAGCAGCCAGAAGTGAAATTATTTCATTGCATCAAATCAATAATTGAATGATGAAGAGCCAATCAATAAATTTACTTTAGTCAAATTATTCTGTCTTTAGGATATTCATAAAATAATACTTAAACTAGTTTTGAGTTTCTCTTGAAAACAAAAAGTAAATTTCCCGAAGATATCATTTATAAAATTTGGGAAGAAAAACGCTTTAATCTGCCCTTGAAAACTTCTGAAGGACTTCCAGTAGATATTATGGATACCGGAGTTAGAAATAATGAAGTTGCCGGTCCTGATTATCAACATGCAAGAATAAAAATTGGCAATATTACTTTTACCGGCGATGTAGAAATTGATACTGTTCCCTCCGATTGGAAATCACATGGACATAATATTAATGAAAGGTATAATAAAGTTATACTTCATGTAGTTTTATCTAACGATTCCTCCAATCATTTTGTTATTACTCAGAATGGAAGAAAAGTTCCGACTATTTCGATAGAGAATTATCTCAGCACTCCGATAAAGGAAAACATCAGCAAGGATCTGGTTGAAATAAGTCATAGCTCAGAATTAAAGATGCCCTGTAAAGGATTAAACGATCAGCTTTCGCGAAAAGATAAATTACAATTTGTCAAAAACCTTGGGTTAGTTCGATTTAAAAAGAAATGTGAAAATGATATTGAGAGATTGAAAGAGCTAATTTTGCTGAAACAGCTAAAGATTAAAGAGCCAAAAGTTTATCACGACTTCCATAAAGAAGTGTCAAGCAGGACTTTCAATCAATCCGAATTTGAACAGAAGCAGATATGGGAAACATTGCTATACGAGCAAATATTTGAAGCGCTTGGATATTCAAAGAATAAAGATAGTATGCTTAAGCTAAGCAGGTACGCTGAGATAGATAATATTAATAAAATTGAAAATCTTAATTCAGAAATAATTGAAAGTATCTTATTTCATATAAGCGGTTTATTTCCTGAAGTTACCGAAATAGCTGATGAAAGAACTTCAGAGTATATCCGAAGTTGTATGGATATATGGAATACAGTTAAAATGAATTTTGATTCAGGGATAATGAATAAAAGTGAATGGAATTTTTTTAAGCTTAGACCACAGAATTTCCCCACACTTAGAATTGCTGCCGGAGCCAGAATACTTAAAAAACTTACTACCGCTGATCTGTTTAATAATCTTGTTAAGATATTTGAGCAATACTCCGATACAAACAAAATTATAAATAAACTCCGGAATACAATAATTATTAAAAGTGATGGATATTGGGCTAACTATTATACTTTTAATAAGCCCTCAAAAAATAAATTAAACTATTTTATCGGTATTGGGCGTGCTGATGAAATTGTGATAAACATTGTTCTGCCTTTATTCTCTGTTTACTTTGAAATGATAAATCAAAAGGAAATATCAAAAAAAGTTCTCAATGTGTTTTTAAATTATTATCAGAAGGAAAGTAATCATTTAGTAGATCAGATAAATGAAAATCTGGGTTTTAAAAATGAAAAATATCGCAGTGTTTATTACCAGGGTATGATTGAATTATTCAGAAATTATTGTATCAAGGACAAATGTCTTCAGTGTGAAATTGGTAAAAAGGTTTTTACTAATTACTCTGAGTAAGCCTTTTAATTTCATCTCTTAACTTTGCAGCTCTCTCAAACTCTTCACTTTCCAAAGCCTCTCTAAGCTTATCTTGTAAGGCAGCAATTTTAGCATCTTTTGATAAAGGTTTTTTATCCTGTTCCAGTTCGGTGTTTTCAAAACCAGGTATTTCTGTTTCATCAGATGGTAAAAATGCAGCGGCAGCCATTACACTTTCGCTGACAAAAATCGGTGCATCGGAACGCACTGCTAAAGCAATTGCATCACTTGGCCGAGCATCAATCTCATTAGTTAACCCTGAAGATTCCAAAACTATCCTTGCAAAAAAAGTATTATCCTTCAATTCGTTAATTACTATTTCAACTACATTAGCACCAAGATTATCAATCAGAATTTTTAACAGATCATGTGTTAATGGTCTTGGTGGTTTTATTCTTTCCATTTCCAGAGCTATAGCCTGTGCTTCAAATCCGCCTATAATTATCGGCAATCTTCTTGCACCGTTAACTTCTTTTAGAAGAATTGCATAGGCTCCGCCGGTAGAAGCGCTTGAAGATAGTCCAAGTATTTCGCATTGAACTTTTTCCAACTTTATGCCTGTTGAATTATGATTTAATCTTTTTTATTTCTTCTGTTAATGCAGGTAGAATATCAAATACATCTCCTGCAATACCATAATCTGCAATACTGAAAATAGGTGCATCTTTATCTTTATTAATTGCTACAATATATTTTGATGAAGACATTCCTGCCAGATGCTGAATTGCACCTGAAATTCCGCAAGCAATGTAAAGTGAAGGAGAAACTGTTTTACCTGTCTGTCCAACCTGTTCACTATGTGGTCGCCATCCGGCATCAACAACTGCTCTTGATGCTCCGATTGCTGCACCGAGAACATTTGCCAGAGATTCAATAAGATTAAAATGTTCCGGTCCTTTCATTCCTCTTCCTCCGGCTACAATAATGTTTGCTTCTGCAACATCAAGCTTTCCTTCAGCTTTTTTGTAAGCAACCACTTTGGCTTTCAGGTTTGGATTTGTAATCTCTTCAACTTTTATTTCAGAATTTTGATCAGATATTTTTTCTGCTTTAAAAACATTAGGTCTGATTGTAAAGATTTTTATATCTGAGTTCAGCTTTGATTTTATAAGTGCTTTTCCGGCATAAACAGGTCTGGTTGCAATAATTTCACCGGATTCAACAGTTAAACTTACACAATCAACAATACAGGCGGAATTCAGTTTAACTGCTATTCGGGGGGCTAATTCATTTCCGAAGGATGTATTGCCTAAGATAATTACACTTGCATTGGATTCTTTAGCATAATTGCCGATTAAATCCGAATATGCACTTGAGCTAAAATTATGCAGTTCAGTATTTTTTAAATGAGTGATCTTTGCTGCACCGTAATTTCCAAAATTCGACAGTCCTTCAATCTCAGAACCAATTACAACAGCCTCAAATTCAAGGTTTAATTCTTTAGCCAGCGAAACGCCAACACTAACAGCTTCATAAGAAACTTTCTTAATACTGCCTTCTCTTTGTTCAATTATTGATAAAACTTTATTTGTCATATTTACACCTATATTACCTTTGCTTCTTCTCTTAACAGTTTAACTAATTCAGGTACCGCACTGCTGTCTGTCCCCAATATTCTTCCTGGCTGCTTTGATGGCGGAAGATTCATCTCAAGAGTTTCGGTAAGCTGAGAATAAGCTGCTGCTGGTTTTTCAGTTATACTTTTTTTCTTTGCAGCCATTATTCCTTTTAATGAAGCATATCTTGGTTCATTCAAACCTTTTTGAGCAGTAATTACAACCGGTATTTCAGTTTCAACAACTTCACGTCCACCTTCAATTTCTCTTTCAGCAATAACTTTATTTCCATCTAATTTAAAATCAACAACAACAGGGATACAGTTAAAACCTAAGTACTCAGCAGTTAATTGTCCTGTTATTGAATTATCAAAATCAACTGATTGCTTTCCGAAAAAGACTATTTCACAACCTAATGATTTTATTTCTTCACTGAGTGCATGAGCAATTCCAAAAGAATCCCGTTTAGAATCATCTTTTAATAAAACACCCTCATCAACACCCATAGCAAGGGCTTTACGGATTGTCTCTTTATTAGCTTCTCCGCCAACGCTGATTGCATAAACAACCGTATCAGAACCTAATTTATCTTTTGTCTTTAGAGCTTCCTCAATTGCAAACTCATCGTAAGGATTAAGTATATATGTAACACCGGTTGAATCAATGGATTTTCTATCAGAGCCGATCTTTATTCTTGTTGCAGTGTCAGGTACATGACTAATACACACAGCTATTTTCATTTAACCTCCGTAAATTTCTTAGATTTTTGTTCAAAAATATAAACATGTAAGTACCTAAAAACAATTTTATTATTTTTTTGCATTTAAAAATTACAATATCTTATATTATCTTTAGCAAAGTCAGAAAAGAATTAATATTGCTTATGGAAATGCAGCCAAATGAATCTCAGCAAAATGAAGTTATAACTGATGAGACTACCAATATAGGTTTGAGTTCTCGTGTACTGCTGTTTAATGATGACTGGCACACATTTGATGAAGTAATTGCGCAATTAATATCTGCAACAAAATGCACTTTTGAAAAAGCAAGAAGTCTGGCATTTGAAGTTCACGTTAAAGGTAAAGCAATTGTATTTAACGGCAGTATGAAAGATTGTCTGATAGTATCTTCTGTATTAGAAGAGATTGCACTGCACACTCAAATAATTACTTAACTCAATTCTTTTTGTTTTGGCAGCTTACACATGCACAATATCTATAAATCTCTTCATATCCATAATGGATTGTCAGCTCATCACCCGATTCAATAGTTGAAACAGCAAGGAGCAGTAAATTTCCTTTCTCGTCTTCATCAACATCACAGTTGTAATTACACGAATGATTTATATACTTTAAAAGAGAGTTATCAGATACATCAATAAATTCATTATCGTTTTTATAAAAGATATAAACATTATTTTCTTCATTTTCTCTGCGCTCACATTCGTCAGAATCAATAACTTCGCCGGTTATCTGAACAATTACATCTCCTTCTTTGAATGAAGTATTTGCAAATAACCCTTTACCATGGACTAATGATTTATCAACCTTTAAATAATTTTTATTCATATTTGGATTAATGAAATAGTTAAAAAATTAGGCTGCCAAAATATGAATTTTTGTTCTATGAAAAAATAATTTATTGTTTTCTTAATTAGTTAATTTCTATTGAAATGTATTTTATTTTCATTATTGGGAGAATTATTTGTCCATTTTTCAAAACAAAGAAAAGCATATTAGTTGCTAATCAAAAATGATTGAAAAAAGAAATATTTTTTGGTATTTAATTTGTTTTATGCAGTCATCTACATCAATATTCAGGGAGAGTACTGTTAAAATTAGTTTTCAGTAAATAAGAATTATTTATCATTTTTTGTTTTTGTCTTTATTGCTATTTCTTTCCATATTGCAATAAGTATTAACTTTATTTTAGGAGGTTATATGAAACTCTTTAGTAGCTCTCTAATTGTAATTATGCTTATTACATTAATTGATGTTTTCCCTCAGAACGGGAATTCATTCATTGGTGTTGAAGCATGTGCAATGTGTCATAAAACTGAAAAACAAGGAAGTCAGTTATCTATTTGGCAGAATAGCAAACATGCCAAAGCATACGAAACCCTCAAAACAGAACAAGCCAATAATATTGCTAAAGAAAAAGGCTTTTCAACTCCGGCAGTTGAAACACCTGAGTGTCTTAAATGCCACGCCAGCGGATACAATGTTGATCCGTCATTATTAGGAAAAAAGTTTAAAGTTGAAGACGGCGTGCAATGTGAAACTTGCCACGGAGCAGGTTCTGCTTATAAGGACATGAAAATAATGAAAGATAAAGAACTTGCCATTAAAAATGGTTTAGTAGTTCATGATAAACTGGAGAATTTCTGTATTGGCTGTCATAATGTTGAAAGTCCTACATTTGTAGATCTGAATATTGAGGAAGCTTGGAATAAAATAAAGCACCCGAAACCATAAAATAAAAAATCTATTAAAGAATAATTTAGCAGATACATAAATGAAGAAACTTATACTTGTTTTTCTGCTTGCAATAAACACGATAGTTTTTGCTCAGAATATAAATGGTCGTTTTTCAAGCTCTGTTTACACTTTTGAAAGATACGATTCACTTAATTCTTCAGAAAACTATGTGCGAGCATATGAAATGCTTAACCTTAATCTTAACTACGATAAGTTTTCCATCAGATCATTTTTGAATTTCGAAACTGATTTAACTAAGGAACAGATTTCAGACCCACGGTTAAGATTTTACAACTTATATCTTGAAGCAAGAGATTTACTTAATATAGCTACTGTTAAAATCGGAAGGCAGCCGATAATCAACAATGTTGTCGGAGGCTTGTTTGACGGCGGTTCTATCATATTAAAACATACTGATTATAAGTTGAGTGCATTTTACGGCGGTAACGTGCCTGCTTATCAGAAACTGGAAATAACAAATGACTTTAAGAACAATTTTATATTGGGCGGAAAGTTTACCACTACTGTTATTCCAAATTCTCAATTATCGATCGGTTACGTTAATAAGAACTTTAAACCGGAAAACTATTTTGCCAACAGATTAGACCCGAATCTGAACCTGATTGAAGTTGAAATTGAGAATAAATCGAATCAGTATCAGTTTGTTACCGGTGAATTAAATTATACAATGCCTGAAATTGTTCAGACATTTTTCCGTTATGATTATGATGTAAATTTCAAACAGACATCAAGATTTGAGTTCGATGCCCGTACCGAAGCTGTTAAAAACCTTGGCTTGAATGTTTATTATAATTTCAGAGAACCAAAAATCAGATATAATTCAATTTTTTCCGTATTTGATTATGGAAATACCCACGAGATTGAAGTAGGCGCTGATTATAAAATAAATCAAATGATTACTCTAATTGGGAAGTTTGGTAATGTTCAGTATAAGGATGAAAACTCCCAGAGAGTTGCAATTGGTTTATCAACTTCTTATGGATCAGTAAATTATAGAAAGACATTTGGCTATGCAGGTGAACTTGATGCAATTTCACTATACTCAGGTTATACTTTATTTGATGGTTTATTAACCCCATCGGTTGGATTATCATATACAAATTACAAGCTCAGTCCCGAAGCAGAATCAAATAGTGTTACTTCATTATTAGTTGGTACAAATATTCGACCATTTAGAGTGTTATCCTTTGATCTTCAGGGACAGTATATGGATAATAAAATCTATAAAAATGATCTTAGGTTATTCTTCAAACTTAATTACTGGTTTAACTTAAATATTTAAATCTCATATTATGCAAAAAATTAAAGTTCTATATCTGTTTATCTTTATTGGGATAACTGCTTTATTATTAATTGGTGCAATCAGCAGTGAAAAAGAAAATATTCTATCTTCAAATGAAGGTAAGATTAAATTTTCTCATTCGCTTCATAAAGATCTTGTTGATTGTCAGACTTGTCACTCAGCAGTAATGGAAAGTATAAGTCTTAAAAGCCGTTTATTCCCGACTCACGATAATTGTTCAGATTGTCATGAAGTAGATAATGACGAAGAATGTTCTACCTGTCATTATGATGATAATTTTGAAGCATTATCAGCTAATAAAACTGAGTTGATATTCAATCATAAATTCCATCTTACTGATCAGAAAATTGATTGTGAATCCTGTCATAAAGGTATTTCGGAAGTTGATTATAGTTGGCAGGCTGTTCAGCCAAATCCGCCGATGGAACAGTGTTACAGTTGTCATAATGATAAATCATCAGCTTCTAACGCTTGTGAATCCTGTCATATTTCTACTGTTAATCTGATTCCACAAAACCATAAAGTTGTAAGCTTTGCCAAAACACATAAGTTTGCAGCATCTGAGTTTAAGGCTAATTGTATAATGTGCCATGATAATCAAAGCTGTGATGAATGCCATGTCGCAACAATCGGAGTTACCGAAGTTAATTTGAAAAATGATTTTTATCAGCCTTATTATCCAAGCAATTTTGTTGATGGTGCAAAAGTTCAGGCTATCAGTCGTGTACACGAATTAAATTACAGATTTACTCATGGCATTGATGCAAAAGGGAAGACTTCAGATTGTCAGACATGCCATCAGGTAGAAACATTTTGTGCTGAGTGCCATCAATCAGATAATCAGGACTTTGCTTTCGGCGGAATTGTACCTGCCACTCATCTTAAACCTACATTTAAAACTTTTGGTGTAGGAACCGGCGGCGGAGATCATGCAACTTTGGCAAAAAGAGATATAGAAAGATGTATGTCTTGTCATGATGTTAATGGCGCTGACCCAACTTGTATTACCTGTCACTTTGATGCTGATGGAATAAAAGGTACCAATCCTAAAACTCATCCGATTGGGTTTATGAAAGGAGAAAAAGGCGATTGGCATAATGACTTTGGTTCTGTTTGTTATAACTGTCATACAAGCGCAACACCTAATTCTCCGCGTACGGCAGGATTCTGTAATTATTGTCATGGAATTTAAATGAAATTTAACAACGGAAAATCAATGAAGTACTTAAGAATATTTTTTGCATCTATTATTTCATTCTTATTTTTTATTAGCTGCAGTGATATAAGAGAAGACATTCCAATTTCTGCACCTAAAATTACACTTCATAAAGATGGAATAAAGAATCCAGCTTCTCCGAATTTCCACGGTAAGCTTGTTTCAAATGCTAATTGGGATATGAAACAATGTCAGCAATGTCATGCTGCTAACTATAACGGAGGTACAGCAGAGTCAAGCTGTTATAATTGTCATAAAACTCCCGGAGGACCTGAAGCCTGTAATACCTGTCATGGTGATTTTGCAAATACTTTAAGAATTGCACCACCAAGAGCATTGAATGGTAATATTCTTTCTTCTGATAGGGGAGTTGGAGCACATACTAAACATCTTTATGATAATAAAATTGGTAAAGTTGTTAGCTGTAATCAATGCCATATAGAACCTGCTTCCGGATTTTCTGATCCATCACATATTGATAATACACCAGGTGCTGAAATTGTATTTGGATCTCTTTCTAAATTACAAACAAATGTTTCCGGTGGTTTTAATTATCAGTCCAGTCTTGGCAATTTTGTTCCAAACCCTGGCTTTGATGTTTCAGACGGAAGCTGCTCAAATACTTACTGCCACGGATATTTTAAGAATGGTAATTTGGATAACATAGTTTTGTTTACTGCTCAATCACAAGGTGCGGCTTGCGGAACCTGCCACGGTAATGCAGCCACAGGTAATCCTTTACCAAAAACTCCTTCACAAGGCGGCTCTCATCCGCCAAGTCTTAATTGTCAGCAATGTCATGGTGATGTAGTTGAAAACAACAATGGTAATTATACCATAGTTAATAAAGAAAAGCATATCAATGGCAAATTGAATGTTTTTGATAATGAATTTGAGTTTTAACAATATCAAGTAATACAGAAAATTAAAATTTAAGCCGCACAAAGATGCGGCTTTTTTTTTGTACTGGTGTATTGTTTTAAAATAACAGTTTAGTTTTTGATTTGTTTCATTGAAGAGAATTATATCAGTTACTTGATTTCACCAGTCTATCTTTAAACTTAAAGGCAGAAGTTTCATTTTTGAATGAGCATAAAAAAGAAGCTGTCTCAAAAGTCAGAATTTATTAAGCTTAGTTTAGCAATACTTATAAATTGAAATAGAATCACACCTTGATAAGCACAGTGTGACACTAAACTTCACCTATGAGAGACAGCTTAAGGTTTTACTACTTAGTTAAAATACCAATCCGATATCTATGTATTGAATGTTTTTCAATCTACCGTAATCTCCATAAGCATAATTAAATTTTATGCTTAAACCGCTGGACATTTCATAATTGATCCCAGCACCCAAAGTAAAACTTTGCTCACTGTTAGCCAGAAATAATGATTTATATCCACCTCTGATAAATACTAATTCATCATAGGCTAATTCTAATCCAGCATTAAGATACTCGCTATTATCATTAGGATGTGTTGCATCAAAAGCTGCTTTAACTCTTATATATCTTGATTTAATCACATCCATTGAAAATCCGATTCTGAAGATAAGCGGGAGATCGTACTGATCCATTTCAAATTTTGCCGGGATATTATTTGGTCCTGTACTAGTGTTATTATCAGGATCATAATTTATCTGTATATCTCTTCCATCCAGTTTCATTTTAGTACCAAAGTTGGAAATGCTGGCACCAATTACTAAATCATTAAAAGGGGTAATATAGTACGTTCCAACATCCAATGCAAAACCAGTTGATGAGGTACTCCAGATTGATTCCCTGATAAACTTAGCATTAAAGCCGATTGAAAATCTATCAGTTAAGCTTTTTGCATATCCAACTGCAAACGAGACTGAGCCTGCATCCCAATACTGTCCGTTACCTTCGGGAAACTCGAAAGTTCTTACCTTATCCTCAGGGATTCTAAAAGAAGTAACAGAAAAAGAAATAGCTCCGAAAGATTCAAGGTTTAACGATACAGCAGCATAATCAAAATTTACGTCAGCTAACCATTGAGTATGACTAAATGCAACTTGTCCGTTTCCTTTATTAATCGCTATACCTGCGGGATTATAATACGCAGCATAAATATCATCGCTTACTCCAACATAAGTACCACCCATTCCCAGTGCTCTGGCACCTGGTGCAATTTTAAGAAATTGTCCTGCTGTAGTACCAACTTTAGAAATTTCCCTGAAAATCTGCGGATAGATATTTATTTGACTAATAACAAAACTCAATATCAGAATTATTAGTATAGAAAATTTTCTCATTTTTAAATTACTCCGTTAAATTCATTTCAAATATTTTTGCGATAGAATTTTAGCTATCTCTAATATTTTTATAATCTATTTAATTACAGCAAATCTGCCGATTTTTTCACCAACTCCGGGAATATCTACATGAAATATGTAAACACCATAAGCTATTCTCATACCTTCGGAGCTTAAAAGATCCCAACTAGCCATACTTGTTAAATCATCTTTCTCAATTGTATCAACAAGTTCACCGGTAATTGTATATATTCTGATTGTACATCTTGGCGGAAGATTTCTGAACTGAATTTCTCTTTCTCCACGCTTTGTTAAAGTTCTTCCCGGATTTTCAGACAACCCGTATGCTACATAAGGATTGGGCACAACATAAATATTATCCAGCGACTGCTTCTGCAGTTCTTTGTTCTCTTTTACTTTCTTTGTTTCAAAGACATAAGTATCTCCGTATTCAAAAGGCTTCTTAGTCTTTATCTGAAAGACATCTCCATTTTTTGGAAGAATCTGATTAGGCTTGGAATTATCCAGTTTTAATATAACTTCATAACTTGTAGCTGCATTTGTTGCTCCCTGAGGCTGAAGGACAATACCTTCACCCCAGTCCCATCTTTTGTTATTTCTTCTTGAAGGTATAATTTCATCAATTACAAAAGTTGCGGGTGCATTTGCAGTTACATTAAAGATTTTGAAAGGCATCGCAAACTTGCCGATTACGGTATTAACAGTATCAGCAAACTTCCAGCTTCCGTCAGCTAAAGTATCAGTATCGTTCCATCTTATTTCCCAATCAGCACTGATTTTTGTTCTTAAGCTTGCAGTTCCAATTAATGCAGGATAGAAAATAGTATCTAATACAGTTACATTACTGTTGTGAATAAACTTAGTATTTTCAGCATCAAAATGAAGTGAATCTGCTTTAATGAAAACTCTTAATCCGTCAAATGCAGGATTACCATCTTCATTATTTAAAAGTTTACTTTGATAAACAGGATAATATCTGTAATAAACTTTAAATTGTTCACCGGCAGGCAGATATCCGGATCGTCTTCCAGCAATCTGACCGGAGATATAATTAATAATTATTTTTGATGTATCAACAACATTGTTAGACTCATCTAATACTTGCAGACTACCGGGTAAGATGTTTTTATGAGGAAGAGTAACCAGAACAGTGTCTTTAGAAATAAATGTAGTCTGAATACCTGTTGAATCGAGTACATTATATGTCTTTGCATCATCAAAATCTATTTTATAAAAATTATCCTTAACAGCAAGTTTATCTAATACTTTAATTTTTATTTTACCGGTTGCATCTGAGTTTACAGATGTTGGTTCACCATCTAATCCAACTTCAGGGTCAGTTATTCCTGTTGAAACAGGACCAGGTGTAACCTGAACTGTATTCACATCAAAAATTAACTTACCGGTTAATGGATCCTGTTGAATAACAGATTGTGTTTCTGTCGGTGGTAAATCAGGGGAGCCATGATCATAAGCTACTACAGCATAATAGTAAGTAATACCATTTTGTACCGTAGAATCGACATACTCGTGCTGTAAACCAGTATTATCGCCAAGATAATATTTAACTCCGCGTCCGTCATATTCACGTTCTGCTAATCCTGAATATTCATTTATCAAATCGAACTGAGCTCTTTTGCCTGTATTAGGATCCACAAGTGCCTGTCCTAAAAACGGGACTCCATTTGCATCTGTAATTGTATAAACATCTGAGAAGTTAAAATCTCTGCTTCTATAAATTTTATACCCTTCAAAATCCTTTGTCCGGGTTAGGGGATCGACTGAATCCTCAGATTTAGCATCCCAGTATAATCTTACCTTGCCATCTTCAGCAACCGCTGTAACAATAGGCTTTGCGGGCGGTTGTGCAAATCTGTAATCAGCTTCAAGGATTCTTACAGATGTAATTGAATTAAGAAGCAGGTCATTAAGATTTTCACCCATTATAATTGCCATCGAAAATCTTTGTGTTTCACCTCTCTTTAGTGACATAGGACCGGTGGAGAAACAAAATATATTATCTCCGGCAGTTTTTAATAACGGCTGTTCCGGATCAATGTAAGGCTTAGTAAACCATTGCCACATAAGTTCATCTTCTTTAGGAAAGTTTGAATCAGCATATCGTCCTGCGGTAAAACCGGTTAAGCCCATCATATCAGATTCTGAAATATCTCTATACCCGAAGTTTGGTTCTGACCCAGCCCATTTATATCCGGATAATCTGATATCACTTAAAGAAGCTTCTTCTTCCGGATCCATAATACCATTATTGTTTGAATCAAAATACCATGCTTGTGAAGGTGCTCCATCGCCTTCACCATAATCAGGTCCCGGATAATTCGGTGATTCTGGTCCTATTCCATCAATTCCGACATCATCTTTTTCAGGGTCCCAATCTCCATCTTCATCACCAGACCATCTTGGTTTAGGAGCGCCATAAACCTTAGTATATTTTGCAACATCATAAATACCATAAGTCAGCGGAGTTGCTACACCGTCAATATAAAATCCTTTATCATTAAATGGACTTTCATCAATAATTCCATCATCATCATTATCAATTCCATCATTATCAAATGAAGGCGATTCAAGGAATTTCCACCCAAAATAACCTGGAATTTTTCCACCCATTCCCATAAAATCTTCATCCCATGCATAAACCATACTTCTTGCCCTCTGATCGAAAGAAGGGAAGTTAGGCGGTAGAATAGGAGGAACAAAAAATGCTCTGTCATCAGGGTAATCTGTTGAGCCGCCTACGTGCGGATCACCATACATACCAAAGTAAACCTTATCCAGATCTTTCTCCGAAGCATTTGTAACCTGATAAACCATAAAAATAATATCTTCAGCCATAGGATTATTAAACTGTAATATTCTTACAGTAACTTCTAAACCTAATCCGCCTTTGGTTGGGTCGCTTGGGAATGGCTGATAACGATCTATAAATTCATAATTGGTATAATCATCAATGGCATAAAATACCTCTTCATCCGGCGCAGTAGCCATATCACCTAAGAATGCCGGCCAAAGATATTTTCCCGCAACAGGAGAATACCATTGGTCTGGCCAGGAATCAGGTTTACCGTCTCCATTTTTATCTTCTGCTAAAAGAGATGCGATTTTATTCTGATTTGGATCCGAGTAACCTGTCTTAGGCAGCCAGCCCCATTTTAAACTTCCAGAAGGATTATAATCACCTTCAGTAGTTCTGACATGTGAATCACTGACAATGTGTAATGTATCTCCATTAACATCAATTACCTCTGCACCGGCTAATAAGCCAAATTCAAATCCATAACCTAATCCATTCCAAACCAGATCAAGTACATTTGATAATACACTAGGAGCGCATACAGAGCCATAATTATATAAAATCGTAGTTATTTTATTGCCTTTGATAGTTATATCTTTTATTTCTCTTTTTTCACCGGTAACCTTGTTTAGCTTTACACCTGTTATTGGTCCAAAAAGAGCTTCTGACTGCTCTGGTGTTAGATTCTTATAAAAATAAGGATCGACACTATCAGGAACCTGTGCAACAGCAAAGCCGGTTAAAAAAATCAGGAGTGGCAGTATTAATAAATTTTTCTTTCTCATTATAAAAACCCTAATAGAATGTTCAATTAAATATTATAGAAAAACCAAGCCTTACTTCACGCGGGCGGCTTACATTTTCCGGACGTCTTGTATAATAATTATCAATAAAGCTCTTATCAATCAATCCCGGATCACCTCTGTTGATTCTGTTTCGCAAGTCATTAAACTGATTTGCATTTAAAACCTCTTCTATATTAGACAATGATTTTCCGGAGCTGGCATATACATATCTGTCATTTTGTGTATCAAACAGATTGTTAATATGAATAAAAACAGAATAGTTCAATGGACCAAAAGAAAAGTATTTTTCAAATTTAAGATCAACTTCCCATTGCATTGATTTGGAACCTGAGTTCTGCTGATAAGTAATTGTTGATAAACTCGGAGGTAATGCCGGTGTATAAGGGGTTCCAGCCTGAATATTATATATTACACCTAAAGACCAGGAATTTGGATCCGTCAAAGTAAAAGTTCCGTTTATTAAATGCGGGCGGTCGAAATCCAAAGGCACTAAGTAAGTCTCTGTTTGTTTGCCTGAAGCTTCACTAAAGAATAAATCTTCCTGCGGCTCAGTTCTGTTTCCTTCAGCAACCTGAAATGTATAATCAAGTGTTGCAGAAAATAATTCTCCCGGTCCTCTTCTTTTTAGGAAGGAAAGTGTAATTCCTCTTACATTAGAATAAGCAAGATTTGTTAATACTTTGTATTGACGGGCTTGTTCTGTATAAATAGTCTGAGTAAAGATATAATCTCTTACATCTTTATAATAACCGGTTAAATCAAATTTGAAATCATCTGTTAGCTGCTGCTGCAATCCGATTTCATATTGAACAGAGCGTTGAGGATTAACATTTGGATTGCCAAATGTAGGAATAAAGGCAACATTAGGCACCCATCTTAAATCATTTGAATATAAACTTGATAATGAACCTATCTGATAGAAATGTCCGTAAGAAAATCTTATTACACCCCTATCAGTAATCGGATAAGAAACACTGAATCTTGGTGATAACATATGCTTGATTTCTGCTGGTTTCAGGTGAGCATTCATATATCCTGATAATGAATCAGTAAGATTTTTGGAAAAATCATAATTGTATTCAGAGGCTGCGTCAAAAAATTCGTATCTCAAACCGATATTAAGGATTAAAGTTTTTGCTAACTCCATTTTATCCAGCAGATAAACTGCACCCTGTAAAGGATTTTTATCATAAGTTGAAACACTGAAAATACCGCCTCGAATAATTGTAAGTGAAGAATCATATAAAACATCATTAATATTAAGCGGAGTAATTGAAGTTATGCCTCCGATATCTTTAAGCTTATAAAAATCTATTGTAAAGCCATCTCTTTTAATATTATGCTTTCTAAACTCAAATCCTGCTTTAACCTCATGAACACCGAACATCTGAGAAACCAAATCTCCTTTGATACTATAAGTTTCGGTTGATCTGTGCCAGATATCATTATCAGTTCCGCCAGAATAGTATGTTGTATTGCCAACTGTTTTTCTATAAAAATTCGGCAGATATCTCGCATCTTCAGGATTTTCATATAGATAATGTTCTGCTCGGTTAAATGAATAAGATCCTTTTAATGTATAGAAAGTTTTATCATCAATTGTATGTGTTAAATCAAGTGTGTTGATTACTCCTCTGCTGTAATCCCATCCTAAGCCATCAGGATTAAACAAATAATTCCTGTTGAAATCTTTTGACTTAGCTCTATCATAAACAAATTCATATTTTAGTTTAATCAAGGAACCGAATTTCTGGCTGATATTAAATTGCAAATTAAGAGTTTGATTTGGATTCATCGGGACATATTTTTTATCGCCTGTTGGTGTACCATCGCTGCCTGGTGTAAAAGGATTAAAGAAATAAGCACCTGTTGCATCACCATATCTCGGATCAGTATTTTTAAAATTAGCCGGAGTTAAATATGAATCACCAGGGTTATACAATCTGTAACCATAATATCCGCCTTTAAAATTTTCATAAATTCCAGAAGCAAAAAATTGTGTAGATGAACTGATAGGCAGCGGTCCTCCAAAAGTTGCTTCCATACGAGCTCTGTTAAGAACGTCAATTTTATCTAAATTAGTAAAAAAGTCAGTTTTGGAAGTAACATAGTCGCCGCCATATCCTCTGATACTAAATGTATATTTATCCGATCCTTCTTTAGTAACATAATTAACAACTCCGCTCAGTGCATTCCCGAATTCTGCACTAAATGTTCCGGTTGAAACTGAAGCCTCCTGAACTGCATTTGCTGCTAATCCTACTGATCTTAAATTTCCGTAAGGATCATTTAATGAAAGACCATTAAGAGTATATGCTACTTCATTACCGTATCCTCCTCTTACGTGGATACTGCCGTCATCACCTGTTACAACTCCAGCCTGTAATTTTATTACATCAGCAATATTATCAACGGGCAAATTTTCCAGTGATTCGGATGTAATAGCCACAGTAGGATTGGTTAAATCCTGCCTTATCAGGGGATTTCTGTCGCCCTGAACTACAACAGCTTCAAGTGTAATTTCCCCTGGATTTAATTTAAAATCTAAACTAGTAGTAAAACCAACATTAACGGTTATATCTTTGATAGTAACTTTCTGATATCCAATATAAGAAGCAGTTACATTGTATAAGCCCGGTGGAATATTTAATATGACAAAATTTCCTTCCACATCTGAAGCCGCTCCTAAAGAAGTTCCATCTATAAGAACGTTTGCGAAAGGGATTCCTTCATCTGTAGATGCATCAATAACTTTCCCCATAATTTTTCCGGTTGATTGTGCATAAAGTGAATTAATAACAAATGAAGCAATTAGAAATAACAGCAGTAAAAATTTTTTATACATCAGAGACCTTCTAAGTCAAATGAAAAATTAACATCGTTTGATAAAAACTTTGATTAGTTAATAAAATAACTTGAACAATAAATAATTTTCAGGGTTGCTATAATAAAAGAGGCTGTTAAAGTATTAATAAATACTTTAAATCAGCCTCCTATACAATAAAATGCTGCTCTTTACTTCAATAAGGTCATTTTAATTGATTTGCTGAAATTACCATAAGTTAATGTAGCAACATAATTACCGCTTGCTACTTTAACGCCGCTATTGTTTGTAGCATCCCAAACCATTTCGTGGCTACCTTTCTCATAAACTTCGTTGTTGATCAGAGTAGCTACCTCCTTTCCAAGCATATCATATATCTTTAATGATATTTTTTTCTGTAATGGAAGGATAAATTTAATGGTTGTTGAAGGATTGAAAGGATTAGGAAAATTATTTTCCAATACATAATCTTCAGGCATAACGACATTATATCCTTGATCAACTAACCCTGTTGCTCCAGTATATTCCAGAATACGGATGGTCTTTCTGTATTCATTAATGAATTTATGAGTCAAGTTAGGATCTAATTCCCATGAATGTGTAGAATCTACCCAGAAATATTCATATACGGTTGTTGAGTCGTAAACACTCTGCTCGGATATAACTAATTCCATTTTACCATCCTGATCTATATCAACATTATTAGCAAAAATATAGGCTGTAAATGGAGTCTCCTCCCGTAGTGTATCAATAATCGCAGGATTTAATACATAAGTAGTATCCGTACCGTTTATAACTGTATCAATTCTGCCATGATATATTCTAAGAGTTGCAAATACATCACCGCCTTCACCTGTATAGACAAGATTAGCTGTATAATTATCTTTATCCAATAAACTGCCAGAGCCATTATACTGAACAGCTATAACGTTTATACCTCTGCCGCCGCCGGTGTAAATTTCATCTTTACCATCTTTATTCAAATCACCTGCTACACAAGGCCAGAGTTCAACTTGACCGGTCTTACCACCTAAAGCTCCCAAATCTGCATTCAAAGCTATTCTTCCAAATCTGTTTGCAACAGAATCAGGATCGCTGTGAAAGAGATTTGCACCTACATTACTTGGTGAAAACTGAAACAGAACCATATCAAAGTTATCCTGATATAAAGTACCAACAACTTCATCTATTCCGTCACCGTTAACATCTGCAGCAGCCATACCAAAATAACTGACTCCGTCTTTACCCGGAGGTGAATATCTATTATAAAAACCTGGGAAACTTGTATCAGGATAAGCATAGGTATCATTTCCATTAACCTGTATTGCCCACATACCGCATCTATCCCAATGGTTATTAATTATAGTTGGTAATCCATCGTTCTTAATATATGCAGGAGTTGAACTGAAGTATGAACCGGTAATTCCGTAATCACTTCCGTTTTGAGTTTCATCAAGTCTGCCGCCCTCACAAATTAAGCTTGCGAAACCAGGGAAAAGGCCATCAATTGATAATATAAAAACATTTCTTTGTAAATTAGTATGACAAATAATTTCACTTTTGCCATCACCATCTAAATCTTTAACTAATAAAGTTTCCCGGTTTAATCTTAATGTCTCGCTGGTACCGGTTGCAGTTGAGAACATAGCATCTGTTATTTCAAATGCTGGTTCACTTCCCCACGAAGAGCCATCCCATTCATAAAATGCAATTCTTCTTTCACCATTTTGTTCAAAAATTATTTCGGGCATTCCATCACCGTCACAATCACCAACTTGCGGGAATCTTGGGGTTGAGCCGCTGGAAGTTGTTGAAACAGGAGATGACCAGATAATTTCAAGATTTCCAGCACCATCATATTTAAGAACATGAACCCTACCACCGTTTGAATAATCTGTAGAAATAACTTCTTGTTCCCCATCATTATCAACATCCGCTACAATAACTCTTCTAACACCCAAGTCATTGAAATATGGAGTGGAGGAATCAGGTGCAGTGCCTGCATAAGCGTTAAAAGTTGCATAACTTTGCACCTCAATAGGGGTAGTTTGAGCCTGCAATGCGGAAGTAATTAAAAGAACCGCAGAAAAAAGTAAGACAAATTTTTTCATTACTTATCCTTTCTTATATGTTAGTTGAAACAATATATTTTCTTAAACACAATATAAATAACTTTTCTTGAAAAATAATATTTTTTAAGAAAAAATCAATCCTGAATTTTAATATCGGCTTCTAATAAATTTGTGATGACTAATGACTAATAAAAGTCAGTCTTCGACTCCGCTCAGACTGACAAATGGTTGTCACATTGAATATTATGACATAGTCAAGCTGTTTTTATTAATTCTGGGTTAATAGTTTTATAGTTTTCAGTGTAAGCAGTTCCAGAATTAACAACAGCACAAATTATTTTTAATAGTTTGTTTTCAATATTGTTTAGTATTAGTCTTTTGTTTTTTCCTTCGGCAAGCTTGCGAAGGAAGTATTTCTTAAAGTTTTGGTTATGTGTTCTTACAGATAATGCAGCAAGGTAAAGAAGTTTTCTAATCTTAGCCGGTCCACACATTTTTGATCTTGGTGGTTTGTGTAGTGATGTTCCGCTAACTTGTTCATAAGGGCATATTCCAGAATAAGCAGCGATATGTTTGTAATTAAGGTGCTCTGTAAAGCCATTTGTTAAAACAAGAAGATTTGCAGCCAAAAGTAATCCAACTCCGGGACAGATTTGGCCAATGAAATTTTGTTCTTAAATGAATCGTCTTTATCGATTAAGGTTTTTATTTCAAGATCAATAAGTTTGATATGTTCTTTGAGTTTATTGATAGTTTGCTCGTATATCCGGTTAGCCAGTGGAGTCTGGTAATGTTTGTGCTTTAGAGTTTTAAGAGCACTTATATTGGCAATCATTTGAACACTAAGATGCTCACGAGTTGTTAAAAGCACCTGTATTTGCTGAAGAATCTCGTTGCCGGGTTTCCAAATTGGAAGTTTATCAGAATATCTGTAAGCATATTCTGCGATGGCTAAGGCATCAATAAAGTCGTTCTTTCTTGGTGAGTCTTTGGTCTTGTTCTTTATTTTGTGTGGGGCTTCAATGGAGATAGCAAATCCTTTAGAAGCTAAGAAGTAAGAGATGCTTTCAGAATAAACACCGGTTGCTTCCATACAGACGATCGATTCAGATTGTTTTATGTTGTGCTTAGAGAGCAATGAAAGTAACTCATTAGCACCGTCAATGCTGTTTGAGAACTTTTGTGTAGAGAAAACAAGATTATCAGGACTGGTAATACAACTGGCAGAAAAATCATCTGCCGAAATATCAAAGCCAATGAAGTATTTTATTGTTTGCATTGTTCTTTTAAATAAAACACCCAGTGTGGTATGAGCTTACTCCATTTTAATAATATTGAATATGAAAATATTATTTAGCTTTAACCACCAAAGAGCCGGGTCTTAATCAATGTATAGATTTTCCTTGAGCGAGTCATAGACTTAATCGGTTCTTTGGGTATTTTGTTTTAACCTTATTTTGTTATTTAATGTTTTTTATAAAATTATAATTAATAACTCACTAAGTCTAATGGAGCGCAGTCGAAATGTGACAGAAATAAAAGTCAGTCTTCGTCTCCGCTCAGACTGACTAGTCGGTAATTGTTAATCCAATGTCACTTTGAGGGAAGTCGAAAAGTGACCAGAACAAAATTCAGTCTTCGACTCCGCTCAGACTGACTAGTCGGTAATTGTTAATCCAATGTCACTTTGAGGGAAGTCGAAAAGTGACCAGAACAAAATCAGTCTTCGTCTCCGCTCAGACTGACTAGTTGATAATTGTTAATCCAATGTCACTTTGAGGGAAGTCGAAAAGTGACCAGAACAAATTCAGTCTTCAACTCCGCTCAGACTGACAGATGGGTGTTACATTGAAATGTGACGGAAATAAATGTCAGTCTTCGACTCCGCTCAGACTGACTAATTGGAAACTGTTAATCCACTGTCACTTTGAACGAAGCCGAAAAGTGACAAAAATAAAGGTCAGTCTTCGACTCCGCACAGACTGACAGATGAAGAATGATTGGCATAACAACAAGCAGATTGAAGATAACAAGTAAGTGTTACATTGTGTTCATAGAAGTCTTAACTATTAAAATATTGTAACTTAAAAAGTACATTTAGAAAATTTTACTGTAAGAATAATGAATCAGAAATTATTGTAAGTAAAACTCAAAATAATTTATTTAGCTTCAACGGTTAGTTTGCAAAGATACTTTTAGAATTATAGTTAATACTTCAAAGTGGTATGAATAAGAAAACACAGGAAATATTTGTAATTGTTTATAAGGTAAGTTTTGTTGCGGAGAGAGTGGGATTCGAACCCACGGTACCCGTTAAGATACACACGCTCTCCAGGCGTGCCAGTTCAACCACTCCTGCATCTCTCCGTTACGGGTAAATCAAATTTCAGGGCTCAAATATATTCAATATGCTTTTGTTAACAAAGTTTCTTTGATGATATAATAAGAATTGAAAGTTTAAACTGATTACTGTAGAATTTTGGTTTAATCAAAATGCGGAAAGGGAGGGATTCGAACCCTCGATACCAGTTACCCGGTATAACGGTTTTCGAGACCGCCCCGTTCAACCACTCCGGCACCTTTCCTAAATTCTGATATCTAAAATTACAAATAATGTTTCTTTTTAATAATCAAAATTAAATGGAATAAACCCAAAAGAGCAAAACAAATTGTTCTTCAATCGTTTTTTATCAGTAATGACAACAAAAAAATCTGTTCATTATAATCTGATATATGTTTAATTTAGCATCAGGTTACTTCAAAAAAAATTTTGAACGATCAGATTAAACTGTCTGACTTAGTTTGTTGACATCTTAAATTATTTTACTTTCTTATCCTTCGGCAAGCAAAGTATGATAAGCTCAAGACGAAAAGTTCAAGATGGCGAGCTAAGTGATTTTTTCAGGTTTTTTATTAAGCTTTTTAATAATGCAAGACAATATAGAAAATATTATCAATCAGCTTAGTTATTGTATCCAAAAAGGGAAGATAAATATTTCCTCAAATCATCCTTCCGAATTAACCGGTAAACCCGGTGTTACTGAATTAACCAGCGAAGCATTGAATTTAAGAATTCCCCCTGAAATAATTTTAAATGATGGTCTTTTATCTGGGATGAAAGTAGTTGGCGAAAAATTCAGAGATGGAATAATCTTTCTGCCTGAGGTGTTGATTTCTGCTAAAGCAATGAATTCAGCAATGGAGATTCTCAGACCATATTTTATCAGTGGTGAGATAAGATTTAAAGGAAAATTAATCCTTGGAACCGTAGAAGGTGACCTGCATGATATAGGAAAAAATATTGTTAAGATGGTTTTGGAAGGAGCTGGATGGGAAGTTGTTGATCTTGGAATTAATGTTTCAGCCGATAAGTTTATTGAGGCAATAAATCAACATAAAGTTAAAGTGGTCGGAATGAGTGCGCTGCTATCAACAACTATGTTAAATATGTCAAACATAGTAAAAAAAGTTAAAACTGAATTTCCTGAAATGATTATTGTTTTAGGAGGTGCACCATTGACAAAGGTATTTGCAGAGTCTGTAAATGCAGATCAATATTTCCCTGATCCGCAGAGCTTTCTGGATTATTTAGATAATGATATAATTTTATAATCATGAACGATGATTTGTTACAAAGACCAAATGATGTTAAGGAGTACGAATTTAATCTGAATGATCTGAATATCTCTCAAACCTATTTTATCAGGTCATTAGGCTACTCCGAGTCAAATATTCCTGGACAGGTTGCTGAAAGTGTTCATAATATCATCGGATATTTTGATAAAGAAATGAACATTAAATGCGGTTATAAGAAATTTGCTAACTCAGCAGTGAAAATTTATAGTTCAGGTTTTTCAG
Organism: Ignavibacteriota bacterium; assembly: GCA_013285425.1. Taxonomy (GTDB): domain Bacteria; phylum Bacteroidota; class Ignavibacteria; order Ignavibacteriales; family Ignavibacteriaceae; genus IGN3. The sequence goes on along the minus strand of CP053447.1, from coordinate 1,652,741 downwards.
CAGAGAATCAGAATTTTAATTGTAAAAAGATTATTGGTAAGTATTTGAGAGGTTCTGAATCATTAATTTTTCTTGTTGCTTCATTGGGAGATGTATTTGAAAGGTTACTGAATTCACTTGAGAGTAATAATGATTATTTGGAAATGTTTTTATCAGATAAGTTTGCTTCTGAGATTGTGGAGGCTGCTGCAGATAAAATGGAAATGATAATTGAAGAAGACCTGAAAATACAATCTTTAAAAATGACCAATCGCTACAGTCCCGGTTATTGCGGATGGGATGTATCAGAGCAGAAGAAATTTTTTAGTCTGCTGCCAGCCCGCTTTTGCGGAGTTACACTTTCCGAAAGTGCAATGATGATTCCAATTAAATCTGTAAGTGCAGTTTTAGGAATTGGAAAAAACGTTGAACGTAAAGATTACGAGTGTTCAATTTGTGATGATGAATTCTGTTATAAAAGAAAAAAATATGAATAAAATAGTTGAATTACTTCTGCATAAAAAGATTTTAATATCTGATGGCGCCTGGGGAACACAATTGTTTTCAAAAGGATTAAGAACCGGTATTGCACCCGAAAGCTGGAACTTAGATCATCCTGAAAAAGTAGCTGAGATTGCTGAAAGCTATTTAAATGCCGGAGCTGAATTAATTTCAACTAATACTTTTGGTGCTAACAAATTTAAACTTGATCAATATGGATTAAAGGATAAACTTGAAGAGATATGTTATAATGGTGCAAAAATTTCTAAAAGAGTAATTGATAAAAACCAAATAGTAATAGGTTCAATCGGACCAACAGGAAAATTTTTAGCAATGGGTGAATTAACCCCGGCAGATTTATACGATACATTTAAACTTCAGGCTGCAGCTTTAGAGAAAGGCGGGGCAGATGCTGCGTGTATCGAAACTTTTTATGACCTTGATGAAGCTGAACAAGCAATAAAAGCTGTTAAGGAAAATACTGATCTTGAAGTAATTGCTGCCTTTACTTTCGATAAAACTGATTATGGTTATAGAACACTAATGGGAATCAGTCCGAAACAAATGGCTGAAAAACTTATCATCTGCGGTGCTGATATTATTGGAGCAAACTGTGGAAGAGGATTTGCTGATATGATTGAAATAGTAAAAGAAATAAGAAACGTTTCTCAAAAGATTCCTGTTTTTGTCCAACCTAATGCGGGATTACCCGAAATTATTAATGGTGAACTTGTTTACAAAGAGACTCCGGAATTTATAAGAAGTATTATCCCAGAGTTGATTAAAGCCGGTGCAAACATTATCGGAGGCTGCTGCGGAACAACACCGGAACATATTAAAGTTATCGCAGATGTTGTAAAAAATTATCGGGATAAATTTACAGATAATCAGAATTGACCGATTTAACTGTGTTAATCATTGCAAGATAATTTTCAAACTTTACATATTCAGGAACTGAATTACCCGATCCTATACAATAGCCTCCGTTTCTGCCAAGCTTTTCTATGATAGCCAAAACCTGTTTTGTAACATCTTCTTCAGTTCCTCTGCTCAATAAATCAACATCAATATTACCGATAAGACAAAGATCTTTACCAAATTTTTCTTTGACTTCAAAAATATTCATTGCTTTTGGTTCAATTGGATGAAGAGCCGTAACTCCGCAATCAATTATCTTATTCATTACACTGAATAAAACACCATCGCTATGATAGATTAAAGGCTTTTTGTACTTCTTGGCAAGATCTCCGATTTTTTTTAACCAACAGAAAAAATATTTATCCAATACATGAGGTGATACAATCAATGAATTTGTATAAGCAATATCATCACTATACCAAAGTGCATCAACATTTTCACTTTGTGCAAAATATTCAAACATACTCAAAACCAAGCTGCCTAATTTATTATTTAATTCCTCAATCAGGCTTTCATTTTCAAACAGTGCATAAGAGAAAGATTCAAATCCCATCATCTCCCATGTCATTGTAAAGATATCGCCGTATTGTCCAATAACGCCCATTCCTTCAGGTAAAAAGGATTTGACTCTTTCAAAATTATCGTATGAAAAATCTTCTTTGGATGGGAATAAATAATTGTTAAACGATTCTGAATCTGTAATTACACCGCTGCCCTCAGAAGCCCATTTTCTGAAAACGGTTCCGTCATCATTGTAAGATAAGTTATTGCTTAATCCAATCTTTGCGGGATTAAAATCCGCTTTTGGCTGAAGTTTAACATAGTCATATCCGGCATTAAACCAGAATTCAACTTCATCTTCTAATCCGTTTAACTTTTTTCCGATAAATCTTTCTTTAATTAGTGGATGAACGCCTAATTCAACTATCGGGATATAATTACAGGTTTGGTTTCTAATTACTTTTAAGAATGATTCAATATCTGGCTTGGGGTTATTTTTCATTTTTATCAAAAAATATTTATTCAAATTTATCTAATAATTCTTATAACATCTATTGCTTTTATGCTTAATAATAATCAATTTCACCACAGAAAAATAATCTCTTTGAGCAAAATGTTTAGGATAATAATTTCTTTCATTCTAATAGTATTTCTGTTTGCCGGAATAATCGGCACTGCTGATCTGCTTTTTAAACCTAAACCGCCTTCCGATATTACAATAACAGCAGATATGTATGTAAAAGATGATAATAAGTTATCCATTAAAGAGATCGAAGAAATTACTGCTGCAAATAACTACTACTTTACTTCTGTAAACTTACTTAAATAAAATTCCTGTTCTTTAAGAATAGAATTTATATTAAACATCATTCCCGGCAATTGATTATTAGTATTCTGAATAAAAATTTTGCTTTACTTAACTATTATTTTCCTCAAAGGGAGCAATCAGTTTTTTGCTTCGTTTCATGAGCATGATAACTGTTTGTAAAGTGAGCAATCCGAGACAAATTTTTCTCAACTTATTTTAATAAAATAAAATCAGGCTTTATTTTAGAAATAGAATTTAATTATTTAATGCAATTCAGAATACTAAAGAAATATAAAGACGATATATTAAAGACATTCAAACTTGCCTATCCTGTAATGATCGGACAACTTGGTATTATTATGATGGGAGTTGTTGATAGTATGATGGTCGGCAGGCTTGGCTCTGTTCAGCTCGCCGCAGCATCTCTTGGAAACAGTCTGGTTTTTTTGATTTTAATACTTGGAATAGGCTCTTCAGCAGTAGTTACTCCATTGATAGCAATATTAATTGGCAGTAAAAGATATTCCGAATGCGGGATTTACTTCAGACAATCATTATTGGTTAATGTTGTTTTATCTCTTTTGATGATAGTAGTAATATTTATCGGGATAAATTTCCTTGGTTATCTTAATCAGCCGCAAGAGATAACAAAATATGCAGTTATTTATATGGGGATAGTTGGTCTTTCTGCTCTGCCTTTAATGATTTATCAAACCTATAAACAATTTATTGAAGGCTTTTCTATTATGAAGCCGGCGATGATAATTGCTTTGCTGGCAAATGTAATTAATATATTTGGCAATTGGATTTTGATTTTCGGTAAGTTGGGATTTCCTGCACTTGGATTAGCTGGTGCTGCCTGGTCAACATTTATATCACGGGTCTTTATGGCATCAGCAATGATTATTTATGTTATGAAAAATGAAAAGTTTAAAGACTATGATGTTAACTTTCATTTCCGCGGATTAAACCTTGCAGTGATTAAAAAAATAATTCAATTAGGGATACCAAGCGGTTTTCAGAATTTCTTTGAAGTTGGTGCCTTTTCAATCGCAGTAATTATGATCGGCTGGATCGGTGCAAATGAACTTGCAGCACATCAAATAGCTTTAAATTTAGCTTCAATAACTTTTATGATAGTTCTTGGAATTTCGCAAGCATCAAGTATAAGAGTTGGCTATGCAATGGGTGAAAGAGATGTTAAGAAAATCAGGAGAGCCGGATTTACAGCAATTGCACTTGGTGCTGGTATTATGGTTTTTTCAGGAATTACGTTCATCGTATTAAATCACTTTTTACCTTCACTTTATATTAATGATCAGAATGTGATTGATATAGCTTCCGGTTTATTAATAATTGCTGCACTGTTTCAGCTTTCTGATGGAATTCAGGCTGTAGGGATTGGAGTGCTTAGGGGCTTAACTGATATTAAGGTCCAACAATTATTACGTTTACTGCATATTGGTTAATCAGTCTGCCGGTTGCGTATTTGCTTGCGTTTATTTTTAATCAGGGTGTTTACGGTGTGTGGGTCGGATTACTGATCGGTTTATCAGTTGCTGCAGTTCTTCTGACTATAAGGTTTAATTATAAAAGTAAACAGATAATTCAACTTTAATCAGTAAAGATTTTTGAAATTAACTTTGATTCAACTTCTTCAAACTCCTCCGGTAATTTAGCTGTTTGTTTGGTTATGAGTTTACTTTTACTTGCCAGTACATAAACAGGAATACGCTCATACTTGGCTATAATTGCTAACATTCTGCTTCCGGTTTTATTTACGATTGAACCATTTTTAAATATCTGATCAGCACCGATAACAACTGCATCAACTTGTTTTATGATCTTACCAGTTGCTGCTTCTGTAATAATCTGATTTTTAATTTTATGTATTCTCAGTTCTTCAGCAAGTAATTTACCTTCATTTAATGGGCGTGATTCACAAACCAGCACTTTTAATCTTGGATTTATTTTCTTCAAGAATCTGAATATTTCAATTAATGTTCTGCTATGAGAGATTGTTAAAAGTGTATTGTAATTCCTTAATTCTTTTTCAGCATTGTCAAAAATTCTGATAAATGTATTTGTATTATTTTTTTTGTAACTATTAATAAGTTCTGTCAATTCCAAAGTGTTATTATTCTTTAATGCAATTTTTAACTGATCAACTATTCCAGATATACCCGGGAAGTGTGAAAACTTTTTTCTAACCAATGGCAGAGCGGATTTTAACTTAGATATATCCTTGCTGTTTTCATTAAGATAAATAATAAACCTTTTTAAAATATCACTTGAGCCATGGACTTTATCATTAAGTATATTATTTAGCGAAATCTTTTTTTTCATATTGTTAAAAATCGTAATCGTATGTTGGGTCTTTTTTAATCTGAATTGACTTTTCATCTTCAGAAGAAATTTTATCAGAATTCTGGCTTACGTTTCTAAATAATTCTTCTTTTGAGTTATAATCTTTTAGATAATAAATCCTTACCTGATTACGGTTTTTTATTAACCAGTTGAGGGTTATTTTCATTTTCTCAAAGTCTTCATCGGTTGGATTAGATTTTAGGTTTATAGTATTATTATAAAATTCATCCAATGCCTGATCGAATTTATTATCTTTATCGTGCAGATAATTTCTTATATAAATTTTACCTTCAATCATTAACACAAAATCATTTTCAATTCTTGAAATTACTTCGAACAATACTTTTGCTTTATTTACAGGTTCAGCAAGTATTGATGATTTATGAGTTTGATTAAGAATGAAATCAACTAATTCTTTAATCCCGGCTGCATGTTCATATTTTTGTTTGACTGAGTATTCCTTCATTTTGTTTAATAGTCTGTCAAGTACAAATTGATTTTTCCCATAAAGAAAATCATATACTTTTTCCAGTTCATTTTTATAATCAGCATAATTATCATTTTCACAAGCACCGGTACATCTGTGAATATCGTAAAGGAAGCAGGTTTTATTTTTCTTAAAATCCTTATCGGAACATTCTCTTAATGCAAAAGACTTGTTTATGAACTCAAGTGTTTCTGCTGCTTTTTTGCGGGATATGAACAGTCCAAAATAATCATTGCCATCAAAATCAAAATGATTTGTCAATTCCAGATTAGGATATTTATGTGTTTTGTTTATTCTTAAAAAATATTTGTTACCGAATAATTTTAACTGAGCATTATGCTTTGGTTCAAGTATTTTTATTGTTTCGGCTTCGGTTAATAATGCAGTTAACTCAGTATTGGTTATTATATGCTTTAATCTCGCTGCCTGTTTAACAATTTTCTGAGCTTTTTTTAAAGCAGAAGGCGAGAAATAACTTTTAACACGGTCTCTGATTGACTTAGCTTTTCCCACATATATTATCTCATCTTTTTTATTTGTGAAATAATAAATTCCCGGTGCATTTGGCAGTGATAAATAATCTCCCTGTAATTCCTCTTTCACATTAGTTAAATAATTATGCTGATATCCTTTTTGATAACTCAATAATTCGGCAACAGTTTTAATTTTATCTTTATCCTGAAGTTCTCTAATCATTTTTAAGAGTACTTTTGCAGTTATTTCTGCATCACCAAGCGCTCTATGAGCATTTTTATTTCTGAGATTCAGAAAATCAGCCACTGAAGAGAGAGATTTACTTTTTAAATCCGGATAAATGTTTCTTGCAAGTTTTAATGTGCAGCAGGATTCATCACTGATAAATTCTCTTCCGCTTAACATGAACTCAGTATTAAGGAATGATGAATCGAATGAAAAATTATGAGCAGTTAAAACAGTGTTATCAATAAAATTTAAAATTTCGTCAACAACTTCGGAAAATACCGGTGCACCAATAACATCATCATTATCAATTCCTGTCAGAGATGTAATAAACGCTGGTATGTAGGTTTGCGGATTAATTAAGTAATGCAGCTTATCTGTAATCTTCAGCTTTTCAATTTTTACGATAGCTATTTCAATAACGCGGTTTTTATTTGCAGATAAACCGGTGGTCTCAACGTCCAGTACGCTAAAGGAAGCTTTTTCTAACGGTGTTGATAAAATATTATCGTATTGCATACTTAAATCTATATTAAACTGCTCAATCAATCAAAGCAAACTTCATTTCTCAATTACTCTCATTTTGGATATATTTCTTAAAACAATTTAGGAAAACATGTCTTCAATCAATATTCTTTTTGTTGGTGATATCATCGGTCAGCCGGGAATGGATATTGTGCAAACCTGGCTCCCAAGTTTAATCCAAAAATATAAAACTGATTTTGTAATTGTAAACGGAGAAAATGCATCTGACGGAAAGGGCTGCACTGATAAAGAAGGTCAAAGACTTTTTAATATCGGTGTTAATGTGATTACTGGCGGTAATCATACCTGGGATAAACATCAATCGCAGGATTATCTTAAAGCCGAACCGCGTTCACTCCGTCCGTTAAATTATCCAAAGGGTACCCACGGAAACGGATATTATATCGGTGAAGTAAATGGAAAAAAAATAGCTGTTGTAAATCTGCAAGGCAGAACTTTTATGACTCCGATTGATTGTCCGTTCAGATCGATGGACTGGATATTGACAAAATTAAAGCAGGAAACAAAAATTGTAATTGTAGATTTTCACGCAGAAGCTACTGCCGAAAAAATGGCTATGGCTCATTATCTCGATGGTAAAGTAAGTATGCTGATAGGTACCCATACACATATTCAAACTTCTGATGAAAGAATTTTACCAAACGGAACAGGATATATTACCGATGTCGGAATGACCGGCCCTTATGATTCAGTTATTGGTATGAAATCAACTGCAGCAGTTAACAGATTTTTATTTGCAACACCTCAAAAATATGAAACAGCAAAAGATAATATTCATCTTGCAGGGTTGTTTTTTAAAGTAGATACAGAAACAGGGAAGACTTCAGAACTTGAAAGGATTTTTTTCCCGGAGTTTGATAAATTAACCCTTAATAAAGATGCTGAATCATCTACTGCACTGAATTGATGATGCTTGAATGCTAAGAGGATGATAAAGAAGTTGACGGAAATTGTACAGAGAGAGCAATGCAATAAGTGAATCAAAATTTATTTGTGCAGGAAATGTCAGAATAGATTTTCAGCAGGTTTTATAATATTGAAGTGTATGTTTTGATTTTGGTAATAATCTTGTTTAATATAAAATAACTTTTTAGAAGGTTATAAAATTAAAGTAAGAACAAAAACAGCTGGCAGATTTCAAATCAATTTTATAATGAAATAAATGATGATAAAATATTGAGCCAGCTAATGAAAGATTATAATATCAAATATTAAAGGGAGAGAAAATGAATTTAATTGACGGAAAGAAAGTTGCGGCTGATATCCGCAATGAACTAAAAGAAAAAGTATCTAAATTAAAAGCTGAAGGTAAAAATATTCCCGGTTTAGTTGCCATAATTGTTGGCGATGATCCTGCTTCTCATATTTACGTATCAAGTAAGGGGAAAGCCTGCGAAGAAATCGGAATGCGGACAAAAACAGAAAAACTACCTGCAGATATTTCAGAAGAAAAACTGCTTGAATTGATTAAATCATATAACGGGAATAATGATTTTCATGGAATCTTAGTTCAGCTTCCTTTACCAAAACATATAAATGAAGATAAAATAATTGAGACTATTTCATCTAAAAAAGATGTTGATGGATTTCATCCGATCTCAGTTGGGAATCTTGTAATCGGAAAAGATACTTCTGCATCCTGCACTCCGGCTGGTATTCAGGAATTACTAATCCGTTATAACATTGAAACAAAAGGCAAACACGTTGTTGTTGTTGGAAGAAGTAACATTGTCGGGAAACCAATCGCAAACATTATGCTGCAAAAAGCTGAAGGAGCGAATTCCATTGTTACTATTGTTCATTCTGCTGCAAAAGATATTTCTTATTATACAAAGCAAGCTGATATTTTAATTGCGGCGATTGGAAAAGCTGAAATGATAAAAGCAGATATGGTAAAAGAAGGAGTTGTTGTGGTTGATGTTGGAATAAACAGGATTGATGATCCGTCTAAATCAAAAGGTTATAGAATTGTTGGTGATGTTGATTTTGAAAATGTTTCAAAAAAATCTTCATACATTACTCCTGTTCCAGGAGGAGTTGGACCAATGACAATTGCTATGTTATTAAGTAATACTTTTAAAGCTTATAATCTTTACGGTGAAAAATGAGTTTAAAAGATCTGCTGTCAGAAAATAGTATTAAAAAGATATTAAATGATTTTACTGATTTTGAAAAATCATTTATGAAAGAAAAAACAGAGGTTGATAAAAAAGAATTGGCTGGAATGATCGATCATACTTTGCTTAAACCTGAAGCAGTTTTATCTGAAATTAATCAGCTCTGTAAAGAAGCGATTCAGCATAATTTTGCTTCGGTTTGTGTAAATCCATCCTACGTTTCGACTTGTTTTGATCTTCTTAAATCTTCAAATGTTAAAGTATGTACAGTTATTGGATTTCCGCTTGGTGCAACAACAACTCAGTCTAAGTTTTTTGAAGCAGAGGAAGCAATAAAAAATGGTGCTGAGGAACTTGATATGGTAATCAATATCGGAAGATTGAAAGATAAAGATTACGATTATGTGTTTAATGATTTAAAATCAATTGCAGATCTTTCTAAAAAACATTTATGCACTTCTAAAGTTATACTTGAAACTTGTCTGCTTACAGATCAGGAAAAAGTTGCTGCTTGTTTGATGGCAAAGGAAGCAGGACTAGATTTTGTTAAAACATCAACTGGATTTTCCAAAGCAGGAGCAACAATCCGTGATGTTGCTTTGATGAAATTTGTTGTTGGAGATAAGCACAAAGTTAAAGCTGCCGGCGGAATTCGTTCGTATGAAGATGCTGTGGCTATGATAAATGCCGGTGCGAACAGGTTAGGAGCTAGTGCTGGAATTAAAATTATTTCAGGTCAAAAGTCCGAAAGTAATTATTAGAATCAGTTGACTTTGCCATCCCGATTTATCAGGAGAAGAACTCTGTTTTATTTTAGATTGCTTTGTTTTACTCGCAATGGCTTTATAATAATATAGATTATACTTAATGGTTATAGATTTAGTTGTAACAAAGACGAATGATGGTTATACTGCAGAAATTCCTTCTATTAAAGGTTGTGAAAGCTGGGCTCACGATGAAGATACAGTTATTGAGAAAATAATTGAGTTAAGTTCATTTTATTTGCAGGTTCCAGTTAAACAACTAAAGATTGATCGTGCAAGGAAAGAAGATAACAGGATTATTTATAAACTTATTTTTGATAAATAAATTTTGTGAGAAATAACAAGACTGAAAAGCGAATTGAAAAAATTACACGGGTTATTAAATCCCGGCAGCATTCGTTAACCGTTGTGCTTGAAAATATTCACGATCCTCACAATGTTTCAGCGATTTTCAGAACTTGCGATGCAGTTGGAATTCCCAAAGTTAATTTGATTTATAATTTTGAAACCTTTCCGAAAATTGGCAAAAAATCTTCCGCATCAGCTTTTAAATGGGTAGAAAAAGAAAAATTCAAAACTGTTGATAAATGCTATTCTGAATTGCGTAATAATGGATTTAAAATATATGCTTCATCATTAACAGAGCATTCTAAAAAACTTTATGAACTTGATTTAACAAAAAAAGCTGCAATTGTTGTTGGTAACGAACATCGCGGTGTTTCCGAAGAAGCTGCAAAATATGCTGACGATGTTTTTTTAATTCCGCAGTTTGGGATGGTGCAAAGTCTGAATGTTTCTGTTGCAGCTGCAGTAATTCTTTATGAAGCAATGAGGCAGAGATTAAATAAAGGAATGTATAAAAAAAGTGAATTGGATAATGCTGCTTTGGAAAAAATAATTGATGAATGGTGCGCAAAATAATTGATTAAAAATTTCTCAAAAGTTAAATCAGTAAAAGGGGAATTAAACCTGACAGGTGATAAATCGATATCACACAGGGCAATTATATTTTCTGCAATGGCATCAGGAAAATCATCAATTGCAAATCTATCACAGGGTCACGATGTAATTTCAACACTGGTTTTAATGCATAATCTTGGAGCAGGAGTATTAACAAAAAACAGGAGTGTTGTTATTAACGGTGTTGGTTATAAGGGATTTGAAGCTCCTTCTTCAGAATTATTCTGCGGAAATTCAGGAACTACCGCAAGATTAGTTTCAGGTCTTTTGGCGGTACAAAAATTTTCTTCTGAATTAGTTGGTGATGAATCTCTTTCCAAAAGACCGATGAAACGTGTTATAGAACCGCTAAAGAAAATGGGAGCTAAATTTATAACTAACGAAAGTTATACACTGCCTTTTAATATTACACCTGCAAAAAAAATAATGAATATAACTTATGAAATGCCGGTTGCAAGTGCTCAGGTAAAAAGTGCAATCTTAATCGCTGGTTTACATTTGGAAGATGAAACTGAAGTTATTGAAAATGAAAGAACGAGAAATCATACTGAGCTGATGCTTGGATTACAGGTAAAAACTGAAAATGAAAAAATTGTTTCTTCATCCTCATTAAAATATTATCCAACTGCTAACGAATATTTTGTGCCTGGTGATATTTCTACTTCTGCATTTCATATTGTTTTAACTTTGCTTACACCTGATTCTGAACTTAAAATTAATAGTGTTTCACTTAATCCGACAAGAACAGGGTTCATTGAAGTATTAAGGCTGATGGGTGCTGATATTAAGTATGAGGATATTAAGTATTCTAGTAATGAACCGTATGGGAATGTTATTGTTAAATCATCAGTTCTGAAAAATATTATTATCTCTTCAGAGATAATTCCAAATATTATTGATGAAATTCCAATACTTACTATCGCCGGAATATTTGCAGAAGGAGATTTTGAAATCAGGAATGCAAAAGAACTAAGGGTAAAAGAGTCTGATAGAATTAAATCTCTTTGTTATAATCTTAATTTACTGGGATTAGAGGTTGAAGAATTTGATGATGGATTTATAGTATCTGGCAGAATCAGGAAATCATTTTTAACTTTTGAAAGTTTTAAGGATCATAGAATTGCAATGGCATTTGCAATTTTAAGTATGCTTTCTGAAAACGGGGGAGAAGTAAATGATTTTGAATGTGTAAATATTTCAAATCCAAAATTTGAAGAACAGATCAACTCAATAGTTCAATAATTTTTTCAGAGGTCCCTATATAATAATTATCTGATGTTCAAAATCGTTTATGGATATTTCTTCGAATAACTTTTTTATCAACTCTATTCCATATTTATTGTAAAAATAAGTAAAGTTAATTTCCCGTTCCTGAAGATTCTCGTTAGGATATAAAAGATGAGATATCCTCGTAAGTTGTCTTACAGTTGTTTCGTGTTTGCTTTCCTGAGCTTTAACAGCTTTATTTCTTAACTCATTAAATACAGAGATAACTCTGTCTTTATACTTTACACTCGAATCAACGAGAGTTTTATCAATTGCAAAGAGGTTTTCTTTTATGCGATCGAAAATCAACTCAATGTCATTTTCAGCATTTATAAATGAGGTATCAATACTGTTTTCTGAAAGACCAGCAATAACTTTATGTTTAAGATCGGTTAAACTTGAAAAAACATCTTTCAATGTTAAATCATATTTATTAAGTGCATCATTAACATTCTTTTCAATAAGAGTAACAGAAGTTCTTGGATAAATTACCGGTGTTGTAATTTTATAGAAATCATATAATGGAGTTATTTGTGCAAAGTACGATATTTCACTTGGTCCGGCAATATAGAATCCTGTCGGAAGCAGATAGTCCTGACAAATTGGTCTTAATAAAACATTAGGACTAAATCTTTCGGGGTGTTCTTCAATTTCGTTTAATATTTCTTCTTTAGTGAATTGTTTTCTTTTCCGTCTGAGTTTGAATATTTCGTCAACGGGTTCAACCGAAAATCTGCCGTCATCAGTATGATAAAACAAATTAACCGGTTTAACTTTTACCTGAGCATGATATAATTCTTCAAGATCAGCACTTACCTGAATTAATTTTTCTGTATGCTGCTGAAAATTATTTACTTCTTTTTTGAAGACTGGTTTTAATAATTGTTTAACTGCTGCATCCTGCGGGTCAAAAATTACAAGCCCGTATTCATCAAACAGCCAGAAGATAAGCTCCTTAAAACTTTGTTTAAAAGTTTTACCCTGAGCATAAAATATTTTTAGTTTACTCAGTAACCCTTCCTTAAAATCAGTCTGTCTTAAAGAATTTTCCAGTGAGTTTAAAAAATCGTTTATAGATTCATCAAAACTTATATTACCAACACTTAACTTAGCTTCATCATCTTCAATTTCTGTTTTGTATCCTATATTAAGAACTTGATTTTCAGTGTCAAAAATATTCATTGACCTGACTTCATTAAAATCATGATCATCACCTTCGAGCCAGAATACAGGTACAAACTTATACTCTTCAAATCTTTCATTAAGCTGATTTACAAGTCTTACTGCAGTAAGTATTTTATAAACCGTATAAAGAGGACCCCCAAGTATTCCAACTTGTTGTCCGGTTACAATAGCTATAGTCTTGGGAATATCAAGCGAGTCAATATTTTTTAGAGTCTTTTCAGAGACTGAGTTGAAATCAGAATATTGATTTTTGATAATTGGCGAGATTTGAAATTGTTTGTCTTTTTTTGAATCAGTGATACTTTTAAAAAGGCTGGAAAAATTTTCCTTATTCCGGAAATTATGCTTATAGAACTCTTTAACGTTATCAAATCTGTAAAGATAATCCAGGAATAAATTCTGATGTTTAGGTATCTCGCTGAAATTAATGAACATTTTCGCCTCAATGAATGAATTTTCAAAGGCAAAAGTAATCAAAAGCTATAAGCCTAACAATATCATAAAACACTCATTACTCCGGTTAAAAACTTTTATCAGTTGCAGGCTTTGATTATTTTCTCAGCAGAAAAAATAAGGTATTATCTGGAAATAAATTTTCTTAAATATTTTACTTTTAAAAGATTGATAAATGCAGTGAGCATTATATTATCTTTCAATCTATCCAGGTTATTCCGTAAACCAATAGTTTGGGGAATGCCTCTTTCATATTCAATCGAACCGACAAATCATTGTAATTTAAAATGTCCTGAATGTCCGTCTGGACTTGGTTCTTTAACCCGACCGCTTGGTCTGTTAAAACCAGATGATTTTAAAAACTGGATTGATCAAATAAAAAATAAAGGTTTTTATGTTCAGCTTTTTTTTCAAGGCGAACCTTACATTAACAAAAATCTGCCAGAGATGATTAAATATTCACAAGATTGTAATGTTTATATTTCCATAAGTACTAACGGTCACTTTATAAATGAAAAAAATATTGACCGCATTCTTGCTAATGCTCCTGATAAACTTATTTATTCAGTTGATGGTCTTGATGAGGAAAGTTATCAGAATTACAGAGTCGGCGGAACATTTAAGCAGGCAGATGAAGGTTTAAGATTATTGATTAAAAAACGGGATGAACTTAAACAAAAAAGACCATTTGTAGAATTTCAATTTATTGTGATGAAACAAAATGAACATCAACTTGAAGATGTAAAAAGATATTGTAAGGATGTTGGCGTGGACAAATTAGTGTTCAAAACTATGCAAATCTCATCTTACCAGAACGCTATAAAGTTTCTACCATCAAATCCAAAATACAGAAGATATAAAATTGGCGATGAATCATTTGAAATGAAAAATGGATTGAAAAATCATTGTTTCGCTTTATGGAGAACTTCAGTGATAACTTGGGACGGCAGAGTTGTTCCTTGCTGCTTTGATAAAGATGCTAAACATACAATAGGAATTCTAAATGGTAAAAGTTTTTCTGATATTTGGACTTCAAATGAATATCAAAAATTCAGACAATCCGTGCTTCTGAACAGAAACGGAAATGATATCTGCAGAACCTGCACTGAAGGATTAAAAGTAAATATTTTTGAAATTGAACAATAAAAATTGGTTGAAGTTGTAAAAGATATTGTCAACAAAAACATTTTTATACAACGATATAAAACTGTTATTATTCTTATTGCCAAAGCAGCAATTGCTTTAGGGTTATTATATTATTTAATAAACTCGGTAAACTTAAACGAAATTATCTCTGCAATTAAAAACGCAGATATAGTTCTATTATCAATCGCATTTGCATTAAGCATATTAAATATTTGGTTTCAGTTTTATAAATGGAAACTAACATCAAATGTAATTCTGCAAGAAAACAAAAACTCCAGAATCTGGTTATCATTGTTTTATGGTTTTTCAGCCGGAGTTTTTACACCAGCTAGAACAGGAGAGTATATCGGAAGGGCATTAGCATATAAAGATAAATCTTTGTTAGCTGTAACTTTAGCAACCTTGCTGGATAAATTGTTCCTTCTGATGATGGTAGCATTTATCGGCTCATTATCAAGCATACTTTATTTGCACTATTATTATAATATAACTTACTACATAACTATCGCATTGTTTTTAACAGTGTTTATCCTGTTTTATTTGGCAATGCTGATGATCTTTAGCGCAGAATTCTGGGATAATTTCCTGTTCAGAAAAATAAGTAAGTCAAAAAAATTCAAATGGCTGTTTGAAAAGATCAAACTTTTCCATTTGCTCGATAAAAAATATGCAGTTAAAATGATATTTGTATCTTTCTTACTTTATACTTGTTTTATAATTCAGTTTGCATTTCTTGCAGCAGCTTTCTCAAGTCATTATGATTTTCTTAATTACATCTGGGCTGGTAATCTTGTTATGTTTGCCAAAACAATTATTCCACCGGTTTCATTTGGAGAATTAGGAATTCGTGAAGGTGCTTCAGTTTATTTTATTAAACAAGTTGGCGGCACAGCTTCAACCGGTTTCAATGCATCTATTTTTCTTTTTTTAATCAACTTGTTGCTGCCTTCATTGTTTGGTTTGATTTTACTATTAAAGAGAAACAATGACTGAATTATTAGTAGTTTCTTTTATCCTTATTTTACTTTTTCACTACATATATTTTCTTCTAAAAATATTATTTGGTCTAAACAAATTAGAGAGCAATCTTTCGGTTAAAGTATTAAATGAGTTTATTTCAATTATTGTTCCTTTTAGAAATGAAGAAAAAAATATTGCACAAACCTATAAGAATTTAACCAAACAGAATTATCCTGCCGATAAATACGAAGTACTTTTTGTAAATGATTTGTCAGAAGATAATTCTCTAAAAATTTTGGAATCATTGACACTTCAAAAGAATGTCAGAGTATTTACAGTACCAAATGATTATTCTGCTTCTGCTCATAAAAAGCGGGCAATAAGATTTGGAATTGAACAGTCAAAAGGAGAGATTATCGTTACAACTGACGCTGACTGCTTTCATTCAGAAGAATGGTTAGGGAATTTGTTAAAATATTTTGATGACAATACAGCATTCATTTCAGGACCGGTTGAGTTTCAATCAGATGGTTCACTTTTTAACAATATGCAAAGATTAGAATTTGCCGGACTTGTAATTGCGGGGGCTGGATTAATCGGTTCCGGTAATCCAACTATATGTAATGCAGCAAATATTGCATTTAGGAGAAATGTTTTTTATAAAGTTGGCGGGTTCGTTTATCAGATGAGTTTGTCCTCAGGTGATGATGAATTGTTAATGCAGAAGATTTTTAATGATACAAAGTATAAAATTAAATTTGCTTATGATAAAAAGGCTTTGGTCTCTACTGATGCAAATCCGACCGTAAGCGACTTTTATGCACAAAGAAAAAGATGGGCAAGTAAAGGACTTTTTTATAATAATAAAGCTCTGATTATAAAACTAGTGTTGATTTTTCTCTTTTACCTATCATTGATTGTGCAGCCTGTTCTAGGAATTTTATTTTCAAAAGTATTTTTTATTTCTTTAGGATTATCCATTTTGCTCAAAATGTTATTTGAGTATCTTATCATAACAAAGGGTTCGAAAAAACTGTTTGTTTCAACCTTACTTAAACCTTTTTTAATTACTGAATTATTGCAGGTCCCTTATATTATTGTAGCAGGATTTATGGGAATGTTTGGTAACCTGAACTGGAAAAACCGCAAGATCAAACGATAAAAAAAAGCGGCATATACATAACTGTACATTCAATTATACAATCATTTAATCATTTCTTTTTTTCTGCTTCAAATTAAAACTATTTAAATGGCATAAAGATTGGCTGATAAATATCGACAGAAAGGAGATTGTCATGAAAAAGTTAATCATAATTACAGCAATCATAATCTTTGGTATTAGTAACTATTCTAATGCTGCTACTGATTATGCAAGAAGAGTTGATGGGTATTTTTACACATCACTTAGAACACACGGAACCTGGATCGATGTTGGATTTGGAACCCCGGTCTGGCGTCCTACAATAATCAGAAAAAACTGGTCGCCTTATTATTATGGTCAATGGGTTTATACAAATTACGGATGGTATTGGGATTCTTACGAACCATTTGGATTTATAGTTTATCATTATGGAAGATGGTACTATGACGATTATTATGGATGGATTTGGATCCCTGATTACGAATGGGCTCCTGCCTGGGTTGATTGGAGATATGATGATGATTATGTAGGATGGGCTCCTTTATCACCTTATGCAGTATTTTATGTAAATATTGGTATTCATTATACCTACGATTACTATGTTCCTTACAATCATTGGAATTATGTAAAATACAATAGATTCTGTGAAAATAATGTTTACAATTATTATGTTGCTCCAAAATATAAGTACAGGGTTTACAACCGCACAAAAGTTAGAACAAATTACTCTTATTATGATGGAAGAGTTAGAAACAATGGAGTTGAGTTTGATAGAATAAGAGAAAAAGTTGGAAGAAAAATTGAAAAGAGAAATCTGGTTGCTGTTAAAGATCCTAATGAACTTAACAGACAAAGAAATGGAAATACAAAAGAAAGAGAAATAAGAACTTATTTTGCCGATGAAAGAGATCTTTCGAGAGATGGATTAAGGGATGTAAAGATTGAAAAGAGTGATAGAAAATCTTCTCTTGAGATGTCAAGAATTGAATTAGGAAAGGAAAGAACAACTGACAGAATCAATGAAAGAAAAGTAGAAGAGAACCGAAAGATAGAGAAAGAGCGTACGGTAGAGGTAAACAGAAATAATACTGACAGAACCAGAAATGATATAAACAAGAATCGTGTTGAAGATGAAAAAAGACTTCAGGAAAAACAAAAAATTGAAAAAAGATTCTCTGAGATTGAAAATAGGAATAATGAAGTGACTAAAAGAAACGATGTGATTATCCGTAATGAACAAATAAAAAGAAATCAGGATAATAATCGTGAAGAAAGAACCGTTAATAACAATCAAAATGAAGTAAGAAAAGAAAATAAACGATCTAATACTGAAGTCATAAAACAAAACACTGATAGAAAAGTTGAACAAAAGATTGAAACCAGAGTTAATGAAAATCGAAATCGTGTTAATTCGAATACAAACAGAGATACTGACGTAAGAAAGAATGAATCAGGCAATCGTAATGAGACTAAAAATAATACAAGAGAAAGTGTAAATAATAATAAAACAAGAAGCAGATAAATTCAGAAATAGCTCGCTCTCCATAAAATGAGCGGTTCCGGAACAACCGGAGCCGCTTTTTTATTAAATAAACAGATTCTCAAAGTCCTTAATAATTACATTCTATACTTAAACTAATAAATAATTAATCTTTTTTAAAAATTGATGAGCACAAAATTTAATTTTTCACTAATTTTGAATTAACAAATATTTGTAAGCATAAGTTTTACAAATATCCTTATAACATAAGTTTGCAGGTGAAATTTTGAGATCAATTATTCATCATTTCTTTAACACTAATGCAGTATCATCTGAGAATGCAACCTTAACTCACAATGGATTTTTACAGACCTTTGTATCTAAAATTTTTAATTATCAATTATCAAAATATGACAGGAGAGATAAATGAAACTTACAAAAGAAGAGTCCCTTCAATACCACAGTTCTGATAGGAAGGGCAAGATTGAGGTTGTTCCAACAAAGCCCTGCTTAACAGCAAGAGATTTATCAATGGCTTATACTCCAGGTGTAGCTGAGCCTTGCAGAGAGATTCATAAAAACGTTGAAGAAGTATATAAATATACAGCAAAAGGTAATCTTGTTGCTGTACTTTCAAACGGTACTGCTGTATTGGGATTAGGTGATATTGGCCCGGAAGCAGGTAAACCTGTTATGGAAGGGAAGGGAGTTCTCTTTAAAAGATTTGCTGATATCGATGTGTTTGATATTGAAGTTAACTCTCACGATCCAAAAGAAATAATACGTGTAACACAGATATTAGAACCAACCTTTGGCGGGATTAATCTGGAAGATATAAAAGCTCCGGAATGTTTTGAAATTGAAGAAACATTAAAAGCAACGATGAATATTCCTGTTTTTCATGATGATCAGCATGGAACTGCTATTATTTCATGTGCTGCATTGATAAATGCTGTAGAAGTTGCAGGGAAAAAATTGGACAAGATTAGGATTGTTGTTAATGGCGCAGGGGCATCAGCTATTTCGTGTTGTAAACACTACGTAAGGGCAGGTGCTAAAAGAGAAAACATTTTTATGTTCGATTCAAAAGGCTGTATTACAAAAGGAAGGAAAGATCTAAATAAATACAAAGAAGAATTTGCTCAGGAAAAAGGATACGATTCTTTAGAAGAGGCATTTAAAGGTGCGGATGTTTTCATTGGACTTTCGGTAGGAAATGTCGTACAAAAAGATTGGGTTAAAACAATGGCTCCAAATCCAATAATTTTTGCTATGGCTAATCCTGATCCTGAAATTACTTATGATGATGCAATGTCTGTAAGACAGGATCTTATTATGGCTACAGGACGAAGCGATTTCCCAAATCAGGTAAATAATGTTTTAGGATTTCCATTTATTTTCCGCGGTGCATTAGATGTAAGGGCTACTCAGATTAATGATGAGATGAAATTAGCTGCTACATTAGCTCTTTCTAAATTAGCAAAGGAAAAAGTGCCGGAGATGGTTATCAGAGCTTATGGAGGAGAAGAGTTTGAGTTTGGCAGAGATTACATTATTCCAAAACCTTTTGATCCGAGAGTTTTATGGTATGTTGCTCCAGCTGTAGCTAAAGCTGCAATCGAAACAGGAGTCGCAAAAATTACAGAAGTAGATTGGGTTAAGTATGAAGAAGAATTAAAAGAGAGACTCGGATTATCAAAAGAGATAATAAGAGTGATGATTCATAAATCACAGAAGTATCCTAAAAAAGTAGTATATCCAGAAGGAGAAGAAGAAAATATTATCAGAGCTGCTCATACAGTTGCTCAGGATGGAATAGCAAAGCCAGTTTTACTTGGTAATGAAAAGTTTATTAAAAAAGAGATTGAAAGAATTGGCTATGATGTAAACGAATTTCAGATCATTGATCCGGAAGATTGCAAAAAATGTGATGTGTATGCAGAAGCATTTTTTAGGAAGCGTCAGAGAAGAGGTGCAACATTGTGGGATGCCAAAAACTTGATAAAAAAAACAAATTATTATGGTGCTATGATGGTTGAACTGGATGAAGCAGATGCTATGATAAGCGGTTATACAACTAGTTATCCAAATACTATTAGACCTGCATTACAATGTATTGGAGTTAAAGAAGGGTTAAAGATAGTATCAGGACTCTATATTGTTATTGCTAAAAAAGAAACATACTTCTTTGCTGATTGTACTGTAAATATAAATCCAGATTCTGAACAGCTTGCAGAAATCGCTATCTCAGCTGCTGAAACCGTTAAAGCTTTTGATGTTGTTCCCAAAATTGCCATGCTGTCCTTCAGCAATTTTGGCAGTGCACCATATCCGGAATCAAATAAAGTTAAAGAAGCAGTCAAGATTGTAAAAACAAAAATGCCTGAATTGATTATTGATGGAGAAATGCAGGCAGACACTGCTGTTGTGCCCGAGATACTGGAAAAAACTTTTCCGTTTACCAATATTAAAGGCGGAGCGAATGTGTTGATCTTTCCTGATTTAAGTTCAGCTAATATTGCTTATAAACTTATGGCAAGAATTGGGCAGGCAACAGTAATTGGTCCTATCTTAATGGGAATGAAAAAACCGGTTCATGTTTTACAACGCGGAGCATCCGTTGACGATATATACAATATGACCGCAATTGCTGTTGTTGAAGCTTATCAAAACTCTTTGAAGAAGTAAAGACTTATTTAATTTGCACGGGTGAACTAAAAATTCACCCGTGATATAATCTAAAGTCCAATCAAAAATAATTTTTTTTTACTCTACTAAATATCACTTGGGCATCTCATAGCACTTGACCTTTTTTTTGTGATAATTATCACCATTTAACGTATTCTAAAGTTCTAATTTTGGACGCAAATAAATCGAATTAAAATAAATCATGATTTATATCTAATTGTCTTGTTAATAAGATAAATGGTTACTGATAATAACATATTAAATAAAGTTGAAATCTATGTAAAGGAACTTTATAGCAATAGGTCAGCACAAGAAGACCTCTATCATAATATTGTACACACTCTTGAAGTCGTTGAGACAGTTAAGAAACTTTCTAAGATGGAAGGCATAACTGAAAGTGATGAAGTAATTCTCATTATTGCAGCGTGGTTCCATGATACTGGTTATTTCCATTGTTGTAATGGACACGAAGAGCAAAGCTCAGAATATGCAAAAGACTTTTTAGATAAAGAGTTTTATCCAGTTGAAAAGACTGAAATCGTCCTTAATTGCATCAAAGCAACAGAATGCCCTCAAAATCCTAAAAATAAATTAGAAGAAATTATCTGCGATGCTGATCTACATCATCTGGGCATGCCTGATATGGAGATCAAAAGTAAGTTGCTGCGTAAGGAATTAGATATTAAAGGAATAAAAAAAACAAATGAGCTTGAGTGGTTGAAAATTTCACTTGACTTTATAACAAAGCACCACTTCTTTACAGTTTCTGCTCAGAATGAATATGGTGTTCAAAAGAATATCAATCGTGAGAAGATTGAAAAAAGTATTAGAGAAATTGAATTACAGTTAAAATAAAAGACCTCACACAATTTGAAAATCCGATAGAAAAATTCCTGACGACAATAATTTTTTCATTGGTGATGTTGTGAAAAAAATGCATTTCTAAATTTCAGTTACTCCTCTTAAAAAATGGATAAGGATGCCCCTATTAAATTAGATTATTGCTTCATCTTGCTTGTCTATTATTTTTGTTTAGAGATTAAACAATATTCTTTAGCACTTAAACTCATTTACACAAATTATTTTACGGACTCCAGGCTCATTTATTTTTTAAATAAACATTTTAATTACCTGTTGTTAGAAATAAAAAATTGTTGCGAGAGCGACTCTGACATTTGAAATTGCTTTAACATCAGATATTTCGGATTTATTATTCTTATTTAGTAAGCCAAATCCTGCTGTTGTATAATCTACTTCAGCTACAATTTTATAACTGCCCGAAGTATATTGGACATTTGGTGCGATTCTATATACATAATCAACATTTGTTAAATTACCCATATAAAAATAGTCACCGGTTACATTATCATCTGTTCCTAAATATTTTGTATATCCGACAAATAAGTTAAATGAAAGTGGTTTTCCGTATCCAATTTCTCCCCATACAGACATTGTATTTGAATTTGTATAAGAAGTTGAATCAAGTGCTTTTGCTGCATATC
This sequence comes from Ignavibacteriota bacterium, assembly GCA_013285425.1. Lineage (GTDB taxonomy): Bacteria > Bacteroidota > Ignavibacteria > Ignavibacteriales > Ignavibacteriaceae > IGN3. The sequence continues at coordinate 1,630,273 of CP053447.1, read as the reverse complement.
CACCTAACATTGTAATATCTGCAAGATTCTGTCCATAGACAAACTGAGATTGAAAAAAGAAATCATCGAGGTTAAGCTTTCCGAATGCAGTTAAAGTAAAGCTATTTATCTTTTCATCTGTCTTTTTTCCGGTTAAATCTTTTAATCGAGGAAGTAGAATCTTATACTCTCCACCAAATCCAATAAACAGATTAGATAGCTTAAACTGAAGAACAGCATCAATAGTTGGGATACCGGCATTACGGATAAAAGATGCGCTTCTATATGACTTACCAGTAATTGGGTCAGGTCCCATACTTAAAAAATCTCTTTGTGTAATTAATGCAATAATTAAACTAACATCAGAAAACTTTTGTGTAAATTTAATTTGTGGGTTTCTTGAAAAAGGAATAAAGGGGACAGCAAAATTAAATGAAGGTATTACATTGGTACTAAAAAGCGGATGCCAAAATTGACCAAATAAAATTGAAGTTGTTCCCCAGTCTAAGGTTGTAAATCCATGTCTAAGTCGAAATCCATGAATATCTGAATCAGAGTTTCCAAAAAATTCACCTTCGAAGTATGCACTTGATTTTGCCCCAAATACTTCAGGTCCCGATAAACTTCCAGCTAATCTTGTGTGAAATGCAAAAGCAGTTAGTGAACTTCTATCGTAAATATCTCCACCCGAAATATCCAAACTTTTATTAGCAGGCATCAATAAGATTGCACCTTCTCTTAAACTAATCGTATTTCTGGAATCAAAAAACGCATCAGTTCTTACAAATCCTTTAAATTCTAAATTTATGTCCTTTTTATCTGTAGTTTGAGCTATAGTATTTGTTGAAAAAGCAAATACCAGCATTACTAATATTTTTTTCATAATAATCCTTTTTTGTCTATCTAATAATCGTAGAATAATCTAAAAGGTTAAGTTTGATCATTAAAAAATTGAAATGACTGGACTGGTTGTTTTAATTTTTAGAAATGCTTAAATGAATGGCAGCAAAAAACAATGAGAAGTAAAAATCATTAACAATAAAATCAATGACACTTAATTTGTCAATCTTTGCTGTAATTATTCTAATCATAATAATAAAAGGGCTTCTGAAATCAGGTTTAAGATAAAAGAAATGTTATTTCAGAAAATTTCCTGAAATCAATAAAAAATCGAAATAGCAGCAAAATGCCTTAAACACCGTATTTAGAATCATTTAGATATCAAAAAAAATCTCTCTAATCTCCTCCTCGAAAGGAGTGAAACTAGTTAACAATAAAAAGATTTATGATCTTTTGAAAGAAACATTTTATTGATTTATTTAAATGAATTGATAATCCTCTCTGATTGAACTGGTAAGGTTGAGATGAGATAATAACAAATTAAAAATGTATAAATATTTTATTTCTTCAGGTTTAATTTTAAGTTAAAAACAATTTGTCTGAAAGAATTCCTCGATTTGAGTTAATCACAAATGGTGTAAAATAATTGTTTCTCTACCAGCCTTTTAATAATTTTACTAAACAAAAATTCAGAAAGTAAAGATGAATACGTTTAAAGGAGTTGACTATTTTAATATTGATTCTCTCTTATCAGAAGAGGAGTTATTGATAAGAGATACTGTTAGGGATCTTGTGACAGAGCAGGTGGTTCCAATTATTGAAGAATACAATAGAGATTCAAAATTTCCTGAACAATTGATTCCTAAGATGGCTGAAATGGGATTGTTTGGACCTACATTACCCTCAAAATATGGTTGTGCTGAATTAAATAATGTCGCTTATGGATTAATCATGCAGGAACTTGAAAGGGGAGATAGCGGAATAAGGAGTTTTGCTTCTGTACAAAGTGCACTTGTAATGTACCCCATCTTTTCATTTGGAAGTGAGGAGCAAAGAAATAAATGGCTGCCATTGTTAGCCAGTGCAGCAAAAATAGGCTGTTTTGGTCTAACCGAGCCAGATTATGGTTCAAATCCAGGAGGAATGATTACTAAAGCAGAAAAGACAGATGGGGGGTATATTCTTAATGGTGCAAAGATGTGGATCACTAACGGTACAATTGCCGATGTTGCTGTAGTATGGGCTAAATTAGGTGGTGTCGTTAAAGGATTTTTAGTTGAAAAGGGAATGGAAGGTTATTCAGCACCAGAAATGAAAGGTAAGCATTCATTGAGAGCTTCAATCACATCAGAACTTGTTTTTGATAATGTTTTTGTACCTGAATCTAATTTGCTCCCAAAAACTGAGGGTTTGAAAAACGCATTAATGTGTTTAAATCAGGCAAGGTATGGTATTGCTTGGGGAGTGGTTGGTTCAATGATGACATGTTACGATTCAGCACTGAACTATGCAAAATCACGGATTCAATTCAGTAAACCTATCGCTTCATATCAGATTACGCAAGCTAAGTTAGTACAGATGGTTACAGAGATTACTAAAGCTCAATTATTGAATTTACAACTAGGCAGATTAAAGGACAAAGGACAATTAAAACATACCCAGGTTTCAATGGCAAAAAGAAATAATTGCAGAGTTGCTCTTGATATTGCTCGTGAATCTCGACAAATTCTGGGAGCAAATGGTATATTAGATGAATACCCTGTAATGAGACACGCTGCTAATTTAGAATCAGTGATAACATATGAAGGAACACATGAAATGCATACATTAATTATTGGTGAAGATATTACTGGTTTTTCAGCATTTGAATAATTTTTTTTAATGAAGGGATTATGTTAGATAAAAAACAATTAGAAATGGGATTAACATTTGATGATGTTCTTCTTATTCCGGCAAAATCTTCTGTTCTACCTCGCGAAGTAAATATAACAACATTTCTTACTCCTGAAATTAAACTCAATATTCCAATTCTTTCTGCTGCTATGGATACAGTCACTGAGTCTGATATGGCAATAGCGATAGCGAGGGAAGGTGGAATTGGAATATTACATAAAAATTTTTCAATTGAAGAACAAGTAAATGAAGTAGATAAGGTAAAGAGATCAGAAAGTGGGATGATAATAAATCCTATTACTCTTACACCAAATGAAACAATCGGTGATGCTTTAGAAATTATGAAAAAATATAGAGTATCAGGTATTCCGGTTGTGGATCAGAATTATAAATTAGTTGGGATACTGACAAACCGCGATCTTCGTTTTGAACCTAATCGAAAATTGAAAGTATCGGATTTAATGACTAAAGAGAATTTAATCACTGCACCAGTCGGAACTACATTAGAGAAAGCAGAAACTCTTCTTCAGAAATATAAAATTGAAAAACTTCCTGTAGTTGATAAGTCAGGGACTTTAAAAGGATTGATTACATTTAAAGATATTATGAAAAAGAAAAAGCACCCAAATGCTTGTAAAGATGAACACGGACGATTAAGGGTTGGAGCTGCGGTTGGTGTAACTTATGATACTTTGGAAAGAGTAAAATCTCTTTCTGATGCTGGAGCAGATGTTATAGTTGTTGATACTGCTCATGGTCATTCGGCAGGGGTTATTAAAACAATAAAAGAAATTAGGAAAAAATTTAGGTATATTCAGCTAATTGCTGGAAATATTGGTACTTATGAAGCGGCAATTGATCTCATTAATTGTAAGATTGATGCTATTAAAGTTGGTATAGGTCCGGGTTCTATCTGCACAACCAGAGTTATTGCAGGTGTAGGAGTTCCGCAAATATCCGCTATAGGATATGTTTATTCAGCTGCAAAAAAATATGGAATTCCGATAATTGCTGATGGCGGAATTAAACAAACCGGTGATGTTCCCAAAGCAATTGCTGCCGGAGCAGATACCGTTATGATTGGTGGACTTTTCGCCGGTGTTGATGAAAGTCCCGGTGAAAAAATTTTATATGAAGGAAGAAGTTTTAAGTTATATCGCGGAATGGGTTCACTTAGTGCAATGAAAAAGGGCAGTAAGGACAGATATTTTCAGGATGCTGAGGATGATATTAAAAAACTTGTTCCAGAGGGAATCGAAGGTCGAGTTCCGTACAAAGGACCATTGGAAGATACAGTTTATCAACTTGTTGGCGGGTTAAGAGCATCAATGGGTTATACCGGAAATAAGAACATAAAGGAATTAAAATCAAAAGGAAAGTTTATCAGAATTACTCTTGCCGGATTAAAAGAAAGTCATCCTCACGATGTTATACTAACTCAAGAAGCACCAAATTATAGAAGCAGTAAATAAGGTTTTTATGTTCAAAGTACTTGTTGTAGCATATTATTTTCCACCGATGGGCTTAAGCGGTGTTCAAAGAACTCTCAAGTTTGTTAAGTATATGAAAAACTTTAACTGGGAGCCGACAGTCATTACTAGTGGAAAGGTTGCTTATTATGCACATGATGTATCTTTAATGAAGGAATTGGAAGAATCTGAAATAAAAGTTATCAGAGTTTCTGGAAGTAAAGAACCAAATTCTATTTTATCGAAGTTAGGTACTATAAAACCCCCAAGCGAGTTTGTTAGAAATATTTTTGATAAAATTAGTCAAACTGTTTTTATTCCTGATAATAAAAAATCCTGGTCCAAACTTGCATATAAAAAGATTGATGAAATATTATCAAAAGAAAAATATGATGCGTTGTTTATAACTTGTCCACCATTTTCGGCTTTTGATATAATATCAAAGATTAAAAGGTTACACGATATACCTCTATTCGCAGATTATCGTGATCTATGGTATAAGAGCTATTTTTCGTTTTATGCTACTCCATTTCACAGACTTCTGCATAAGAAAAAAGAATATAAAGCACTTAAAGCAGCCGATCGAATTACAGTTACAAACAGAAAGATTAAGGAAAAGCTGTTAAACACATATCCTTTTTTAACTTTTGAAGATGTAGTGATAATTTCTCACGGATTTGATCCGGAAGATTTTGAAAAAATTCCTGCCCAACCTAAACCATTAAATAAAATGGTTTTAATGTATTCAGGAATATTTATGGTTTACAATACACCAAAATATTTTCTTAAAGCATTTAAGCAGATAACAATTGAGCGTCCCGATATTGCTTCAAACATTGAACTCCATTTTGTTGGATTCTTAAGAAAAGAAAATCAGAAGTTGATAAGAAAACTTAAACTACAGCCTTTTGTAAAAGATCATGGATATGTAAATCACACTGAGGCTATTGCTAAAATTAAATCAGCGGATATATTGTGGTTTATGGTCGGAAGAAGGAAAAATATTGATGCAATATTACCTGGTAAGGTTTATGAATATATAGGTACCCGGAAACCAATCTTAGCTTGCGTTCCTGATGGTGCTGCTAAAATGGCTGTTGAAGAATCAGGAGCAGGATTTATCTGTAGTCCTGATAACATAAATGAAATAAAAGAAACAATCCTCAATATTTATAACGCCTACAAAGAAGGAACTTTACCAACTCCACCGGATGAACTGGTTGAAAAATACAGACGGGATAATTTAACAGAACTATTGACAAAACAGTTTCAAATGAAATTAAGGGCAGAACTGTAATGAATGTTTTGGTAATTGGAACAGGTGGAAGAGAACATGCAATAGCACTTGCTTTGAGAAAAAGCAAAAAATTAAAAAGACTGTTCTGTTCACCCGGAAATCCAGGAACAAAAACTATTGCTGAAAACATTGCTCTGAATATATCTGATCACAACAATGTAATTGAGTTTTGTAAATCGAATGAGATCAATCTTGTTGTAGTTGGACCTGAGCAGCCTTTAGTTGATGGTTTAGCTGATAGTTTGAGAGAAAATTCAATTTTAGTCTTTGGACCTTCATCAAATGCAGCACGAATTGAATCAAGCAAATCATTTGCAAAAAGAATAATGAATAATGCTCAAGTTGCAACCGCTGCTTATAAAGAATTTTATGTTAACCAATTTGAAGAAACACTTGATTATCTAAAAGGAATTAAATATCCAATAGTTTTAAAAGCTGATGGATTGGCTGCAGGAAAGGGAGTTATCATCTGTGGAGATTTTTCTGAAGCGAAAGAGGCAGTTAAAGATTTTTTTGTAAATAAAATATTTGGCAGTTCAGGTGATAAAATTATTATTGAAGAATTTTTAACAGGTGAAGAGGCATCTGTTTTTGCTATCACTGACGGTGAAGATTTTGTGTGTTTATCTGCTGCTCAAGATCATAAAAGAATAGGTGATAATGACACCGGCAAAAATACAGGTGGTATGGGTGCATATGCCCCAACTCCATTAATAACCGAAAAACTACAGCAGAAAATTGAGAAAGAAATTATTGCTCCAACATTAAATGAATTAAAAAGATCAGGTAATAAATTTATTGGATGCCTTTATGCAGGTTTAATAATTACAGAATCTGGACCAAAAGTGATTGAATTTAATTGCAGATTTGGGGATCCGGAAGCGCAGGTTGTTCTGCCATTAATTGAAGGAGACTTTCTTGAACTTCTTTATTCCGCTGCGAATGGTAAAATTGAAAAGAACTCGATTAAATATTCAGGCGGATGCTCAGTTTGTATCGTCGCTGCTTCCGGTGGTTATCCGGATAAGTATGAAAAAGGTCTTTTAATTAACGGACTTGATTTAACTAATGAGAATATTATTATTTATCACGCTGGAACTATTGAAAAGGATGGTAATATTTTAACCAATGGCGGCAGAGTTTTGGGAGTTACTTCAGTAATTAATTCAAATGATTTATTAACCGCTAAGATGATTGCTTACCAGGCTATTGAGAAAATAAGCTTTGATGGAATGTATTATCGTAAAGATATATCTGACAAGGCGTTAAAGTTTATTTAAATAATTAAAAAATTCTTCCAACCCAACTAATTATTCCTCGATACTCTTAAATTTTTTTTAGATCATTATCGGGTATCAAAATACTAATACAAAAGACTTAGTCAATTCATTGCTCATTAATACTTTGTTAAATAACATTAAATTTTATTAACACAAACACATAAAAACAGAATACCTGTTTAACCAAGCATTGCATGTTAATAAAACAGAATAAATAATTTCAAATGAAATTCAGTAGAATTTCTGTAAAAGTAAGTTGCAGTAAATCTAAAAATTATTATTTTTTACTTAGATATAAGAATAATTAGTCATCAAAATATCAGGAGATAAAATGAAAAATAATTTTACCCGCAGAAATTTTATTAAGCTTTCCGCTCTTAGCAGTGCTTTTCTTGGCTTATCAGGGTTTACAGCTCCTGTAAGTCGTGAAACTGTTCTGGAAAAGATTAAGGATTTATCCAAATCTCCGATAGCAAAAGGAAAATCAGTAATCGGTTTAACAGTTCCTCCAATTAAACAAGTTAAGGTAGCATTTATTGGATTAGGTAATCGAGGGATAGAACATTTAAAAACTGGTAAATGCACTTGCACCAGATAAAGCTATTATTACTGCAATTTGTGATGTTCAAAAAGTAAAGACTGATGCTGCTTTAGAAGAACTAAAAAAATCCGGACACGGACAAAAACCAGCTGTCTATTCCGGAACACTTGATATATGGAAAGAAATGATAAAGCGTGATGATATAGATTTAGTTATAATATCTACTCATTGGGAGTATCATACTACTATGAGTATTGAGGCTATGAGAAATAAAATTCATGTTGCAGTAGAAGTGCCTGCAGCATATATACTTGATGATCTATGGGCGCTTGTGGATACTGCCGAAGAAATGCAGGTAAATTGTATGATGATGGAAAATGTTTGTTATGGTGATGAAGAACTTTGGCTGCTTAATATGGCTCAGCAAGGAGTTTTAGGAACACTTACTTATGCGGAATGTGCATATATACATAATCTGCGTGAACTTATGTTTAGTAAAGATTATTATTATAATATGTGGCGCATTCGTCATCATGAAGAAAGAGATGGTAACTTTTATCCTACTCATGGTTTAGGACCAGTAGCACAATATATGGATATAAATCGAGGCGATTCATTTGTAAATATGGTTTCAATGAGTTCTCTGCAAGCATCACTTGATGAATATTCAAAACAAATTGAAAGTACAAATGAATTTTATAACAGAACCGGTTATAAACATGGCGACATGGTTAATACATTGATCAAAACAGCGAAGGGAAGAAATATTCTTGTTCAGCACGATGTTGTTACTCCAAGACCATATAATAGAATTAATGCATTAGCAGGAACAAAAGGTTATCACGAAGGATATCCAAGCCGACTATCACTTGTAAACATTGATAAAGGACATCGATGGCTTAATGAAAAAGATTATAAAGTATATTGGGATAAATATCAGCATCCGCTATGGACAAAACTGAAAGAGGGAATTGAAAAATATGGCGGACATGGTGGAATGGATTTCGTAATGATTTACAGAATAATTGATTGTCTTAATAATGGATGGTTTCTTGATCAGGATGTTTATGATGGAGCTGCCTGGTCAGTTGTCGCTCCGCTTTCTACAATATCAATTGAACTTGGGAGTATCCCCGTTAAGTTTCCTGATTACACAAGAGGCAAATGGAATGAGTTCAGGGAATTAGGAATTCTGAAAAATATCTGAAATAAAAAATCAAGTTTAATAATCTTCTGAGAGGAACGCATAATGTATTTTGATTGGATAACATGGTCTATTTGGCTGATTGGAGTCATTATCATGATCATCTGGATTGTTGTTCCTATACGCGAATTTAAAAAGCTTCTTCAGCAAAAAAGAACTGAGTTAAAAAAACAAAACAAGCTCAACTAATCACTCTTAACGGAGAAAAAAATTGATTACTGCTGATTATATAATCGTATTTGTTTTCCTTGCTGCAATGTTCTACATAGGTTCAATCTTTTATAAATGGGTAGGAAGTTCTGATGATTTTTATCTTGCAGGAAGACAACTCACTCCTTTTATTCTTGCCGCAGTTCTTGCAGCAACTAATGTTAATCTTTATAGTTTTGTGGGACAGGCTGGAATTGCATATAAAGAGGGAATACCGATTATCTGGCAAACCTGGACCGGAAATATGGCTATGGTTATTTCAGGGTTATTTGTTATTCCCATTTTCAGGAGATTAAGAATTAGAACTATTCCGGAATTTCTGGAAAAAAGATACAGTAAAGGAGTAAGAACTTTCGTTGCATTTATCTGGATATTACGTCTTACTTTTTGGTTAGGGGTAGTTTTATATACAGCTGTAATTGCTGCACAAACAATTTCCGGATTAACTTCATTTACTGCCTGGGTATTAATTTTTTCTGTTGTAGTGGTTATTTATACCATACTCGGTGGTATGTGGTCAGTTGCTTTTACAGATGTAATTCAGTTTGTGTTGATGCTTGCCGGAGCTTTATTGTTATTACCTTTAGCTATGAGTGCGGTTGGATGGTTTCCCGGAATGTCAGCCAAGTTACCCGAAGGGGCTTTAACATTAGTCAAAGAAACCGGTACATATAATTGGAGATTTGTAATTGCAATTTTTCTTTTAGGTATCGAATGGGCTTGTGTAGATCAGGGTTTACTGCAAAGAGCCTTTGGTGCTGAAAGCACAAGGAGTGTTGCAAAGGGTTTGGTTTTGGCTGGTATTATAACTACTCCTTTTGCACTTTTGTGGAATCTGCCCGGATTAGCGGCAAGAATTATTTATCCAAATCTGGCTAATGCAGATTCTGCTGTTCCAATTTTAATCGCAAATTTAATTCCGAATATAGTTTTAGGATTTGTGGTTATTGGGTTATTGTCTTCACAACTTTCAACTATCTCAGGAAATCTCAATGGAGTAGCAACGATCTTTGCAAGCGATATTTATGAAAATGTTATCAATAGAAAAGCAACCGATAAAGACGTACTGCGTATTGCAAGAATTATTACTTTGATAACAGGATTTGGAATGATTCTTTTTGCATATCTCGTTCCTATACTTGGCGGAGCGGTTAATGCTTATCTTACAATAATAGCGATTATGGATATGCCGTTATTTGTAATTGCAGTTGTCTATGGTTTGCTGTGGAAGAGGGTAAATTGGCAGGGTGCTGTTACTGGATATATATTGGGCGCAATTTCAGGAATAATAGGTCAGTTCTTTTTCGATCTTGATTTTAATCTTACAACTTTTATAACTGCTGGAACTACTTTAATCTTTACCCCGCTTGTAAGTTTGTTTACAAAAGAAGTTTCAAACGAAAAAATTGAAGCAATATGGAGAGCAAGAACAATCAGCGATGAGGAGATAGAAAGTAACAATGTATATAACATTCTGCCGAAAACATTTAAAGGTAAGCTAAGTCTTTTAGTTTTCTTTTCTGGTTTGATAGTATTTTTAGTTGGTGTGTTTATGGGCAGCAGCGGTTCAAGTGCTGCTTCAATAGTTGCGGTAACAGGTATGGTTATTTATTTTATCGGCGGATTGTTCAGGACTTATACTAACTAAGGATTGATTTTGACAAGTCACAAATTAAATAAATTAAAAATATCAACCCCCGGCAGAGTTTGTTTGTTTGGTGAGCATCAGGATTATTTGCATCTTCCAATCGTTGCTTGTGCAATATCTCTTAGGATATCTGTTGAAGGTATCCGCAGAAACGATATGATTATTAATATCCGGTTGCCAAATATTTCTGATGAGGAATCTTTTTTTATAGATAGACCAATCGTCTATTCAAAAGAAAGAGATTATCTTAAAAGTTCATTTAAGGTATTGTTAAAAAAAGGATTTACTTTTTCAACCGGATTTAATTGTGTTATTGATGGACAAATACCGATTAATGCTGGAACATCAAGCTCTTCTGCCTTAATAGTAACCTGGATTAATTTTCTTACAAGGATGAGCGATCAATCCGAAATTTTATCCGATGAAAATCTGGCTCATTTAGCATACGAAGCTGAAGTTCTTGAATTCTCTGAACCCGGCGGGATGATGGATCAGTATTCGACTTCGATTGGCGGAATTATAGCAATTGATTTTTTACCTGAACTTAATATTTCAAGATTAAATACCGAGCTTAAATCATTTGTACTCGGAAATTCTAACCAGCCAAAAGATACAAAGTACATTTTAAGTCATGTTAAAAATCAGATATTGGATGTTGATAGAATTCTTAAAAGTATTGATCCCGATTTTAATTTGCATAGTGTTAAAGCAGATGATATAAATAACTACAATAATTATCTGAACAAGTCTCAAAATCAGATTCTTGATGGAACAATAAAGAACAGAGATTTAACAGTAACAGCCAGAAAAGAATTAGCAAAAGTAAATCCTGACCACAAAATAATCGGACAATTGTTAACCGAACATCATATTGTATTGAGAGATATTTTAGAAATTTCTACTCCCAAAATTGAAGGGATGATCAATGCGGCAATTAAAGCTGGTGCTTTTGGTGCAAAAATAAACGGCTCAGGCGGCGGCGGTTGTATGTTTGCATATTCTCCCGAAGAACCTGAAAGAATAAAATCAGCAATTCAAAATGCTGACGGCGAAGCATTTATAATTTTACCTGATTCTGGTTCACGAGTGGAATTTCAGGAGAAAGCAAAATGAAAGACGGCAGGATGGTAATATTAGCTGGCGGTATTTCATCACGAATGAAAAAACCTCCCGCTAAAAATCTAAAAGTTGAAAATAAATTAATAAAAGATGCTGATGAAAAAGCTAAATCAATGATCGGCGTTGGTAAAGATTACAGACCATTTCTGGATTACCTTTTATTCAATGCAAGAGAATCAGGCTATTACGATATTGTTATTGTGATTGGTGAAAATGATAATTCAATTAAGGAATACTATGGTACGAAAGATTATGATAACAATTTTTATGGATTAAAAATTTCCTATGCAGTGCAGCCAATTCCTGCCGGAAGAAAAAAACCATTTGGTACTGCAGATGCATTGATGTGGGGTTTAAAATCAAAAACAAATTGGGCAGGAAAAAAAATTACTGTCTGCAACAGTGATAATCTTTATTCTCAAAAAGCATTAAGAATTGTATTAAATTCTGAATATCCCGGCATATTGATAGATTACAATCGTGAAGCTCTTGAATTTGAATATTCAAGAATCGAAAGATTTGCTATAACAATAAAAAATAAACAAGGTTTTTTAACCGACATAATTGAAAAACCAACCCCGGAAACTATTGATCGTGTGTTTAAACAAGATGGATACATTGGTGTAAGTATGAATATCTTTTCATTAGAGTACGATTTGATTTTACCGATTCTGGAAACAATTGAACCGAATCCTGAACGCGATGAAAAGGAACTTCCTGAGGCAGTTAAAAAATTAGCTAATAAAATCACTAATTCTGTTTTTGTCCATCCTTTAGCCGAGCACGTGCCTGATCTTACAAGTAAATCTGATATTTTAAATGTAAAAAAATATCTGGAAAAGCATTATTCGGATTTTTCTTTTTAGCTATTAAATTAAATTTTCTGAACTTTCCACTGAGAGACCCTTTTCTTAATTTCGTATCAAAATTATTCTTTAATAATGATACCTGTTCACATACATACAAATCATTCATTGCTTCAAAGCACTGTTAAAATTGATGAACTGATAAACAAATGCAAAGCTGAAAATATTACCGCACTTACCGTTACTGATACAAATTCGATGGCAGGACTTATACAATTTGCAAAAAGAGCAAGAGAAGAAAATATAAAACCGTTATTCGGCAGTTATATAAATGACAGGATAAACAATGAGCTTTATGTTTTGTTAATTGCAAAGAATAATCAGGGGTATTCAGACATTTGCAGAATTATAACTCAAAGGAAATTAAATGATGATTTTGAACTCAAGTCGATAATTCAAAACCACTTGGAAAATTTAATCATAATCACTCCCTCAATTGAATTACTTAAAGCTGCGGATAAAAATAACAGTGTTTATGCAGAATTAATTGTTACCGATAAGAATAAAAAAAACAGCAGAACTTTATTTAGTTATGCTAAAGAAAATGGGATATCTTTTGTTGCATCAAATCCGGTTTATTTTTTAGTTAAAGAAGATTACGAAATTCATAAGCTTGTTTCATCAATAAGAGAGAATAAAACATTAGATTCAATTTCAGAAAATGACTTAGTTGATGAGGAATTTTATTTCAAAGATAAAAATGAAATTCAGAAAATATTTAAAAAAATTCCAGAGGCAATTGAAAACACATACAAAATTGCATCAGCGTGCAATGTTGATTTAAACCTTGGCAAATATAAATATCCTATTTACACTGCTGACAAGAAAACTGACTCTATAAATCTGTTAAAAGAAATCACTTTAGAAGGATTTAAAAAAAAATACAGTTCAGATAATTTAACAGCTTTAAAAAGACTTGAATATGAGCTGAGTGTTATCTCAGAACTTAATTTTGCTGATTACTTTTTAATTGTTTGGGATATCGTAAAAGAAGCAAAGAGAAGGGGAATGATGCTGATCGGAAGAGGTTCTGCAGCAAACAGTATCGTATCTTATTGTCTGGATTTTACACAGATAGATCCTGTAAAATATAATCTGTACTTTGAAAGATTTCTTAACAAAGCAAGAAGTAATCCACCGGATATTGATCTTGATTTTTCCTGGAAAGAAAGAGACGAAATTATAAAGTATATTTTTGAAAAATGGGGTTACGAAAGAGTTGCGATGATATCGACAATTGTAACTTTTAAAGCAAGATCAGCATTTCGGGAAACTGCAAAAGCATTTGGATTTTCTGAAAGAGAAATATCAGCTTATAGTAAGAAAATTCCATGGACAAGTGCAGCAAACCTCGATCAGATATCACATAAATTTCCTGAATCAAAAAAAATAGGATTTGATAAAGAACCCTGGAAAACAATTGTAAGACTAGCTTCAAGACTTGCAGATTTTCCGCGTCATTTAAGTATTCATCCAAGCGGATTGGTTATAACTCCGGAAAAAATAACAGAATACTGCGCTCTTGAATATGCAAAGAATAAGGGGTTAGGTTTAATTATTACTCAGCCGGATATGTATTCAATTGAAGACCTTGGTTTGATTAAGATTGATTTGTTAAGTCAAAGATCTTTGGGGGTTTTAAGAGATACGATGAATGTCTTAGAAAACAGAAGTAAAGAAATTTAATTTTTATCTGTAAGTTTGAAAAAATCTGAACCGAAAAAGACTAATAACAAAGAGCCGATAATCATCAATGAATTCTCTCCGAGCTTGAGTAGCCCGATTTGATTTCCTTTACCAAAACATCCGCACTCAATATTTAATCCTCTGAATAAACTGATAATTATAGCTATTGTAAATAGACTAAGGAAAAATAATATTATTGAAGAATTTTCCTTGACCAAAATGCCCAATAATAATAGCAGTCCTGCAACTAATTCAATCCACGGCAGTGTTATTGCACAAATATTTAAAGCAGCAGCAGGTATTAGTTTGTAATTTGAAATTGATAGTGCAAAGCTTTCCGGGTTTGAGATTTTTTCTGCGCCAGCGTAGATAAAAATAAATCCGAGTATAATTCTTATTAGAAACAACAAGTATTTATTTGATAATAATTTCATAGAGCTACTTTTCCACAGGATAATTATTTTTTAACCAGTCTTGCCAGCCTCCGTAAAAAACATAAACCCTTTTATAACCTTTCTGAAATAATTCATCACCCAGTAAAATGCTCAAATCACAATCATCACCGTCACAATATGTTACAAGATATTCATCTTTTGAAATTTGATTAAGAACAGATTGGTATTCTTCCGATCCATAAAAGGGAATACTTACAGCACCTTTAATATGTCCTTCTGCAAATTCTTCAACTGATCTTGCATCAATAAACTTAACATTTTGTTTAAATAACTTATAAGCAAAATCTATTTTGATAGCTTTAGGCTGATCAAAACTCTGGTTCATTTCATTATGAGTCAGTTCCCCGGTATTAGATGAGAAATTTTTCTCAATAAGTAAACTATCTTTTTCTGAATTGTCTAATGCGGAGCTATCTTCCCATATTAATACTCTTTCCTCACGAATTAGATTCAGACCATTTGGATTAAAATGATTATATACAAAAGAAATGAGGATCGAAACGAGAATGATCCAGAAAATTCTAATTAAACTTACTCTCATTTTGTAAATAATTTTTACTTATTGCAGAATAATATTAGTCAAAAGAATAAAATTCAAAAAAAAGCCTCCGCAAGGGAGGCATAGTACCGAAGGCCGGATTCAATTTTGGAAAATTTCCAATCCTCGCATTACGCTTGTAATTTCAATAAAATAAATAAGTTACCGAGCTTTTCTAATAAAATACTTTCCTAAAAATTCCCTACTTTTCTCGACACTTCAGCAAAAAGTTGACACGTATTTGCCACTTTTTCTATTTACAAAAGTACCGAAGTGGAGCCATTTAAACAAGATCATTTTTTCTTCTTATGCTCCAGAAATTCATCAAGGTCTTTTCTCCTGAACTTGCCACCTTTTAATGATTTCAGTTTACCCTGCGATGCATAATTCTGCAATGTTTTTTTTGAGCTTCTTGTGTAAACAGCAGCTTCATCAGACGTTAATATGTCCTTCTCTATTATTCCAGATTTTTTAGGGGCTAATGTGGATCCTTGACTACCTAACATAGCTCTTTTAACAAAATACTGTCTCCAAATTAAATCATTAGGTTCAGCTTTTATTTGTGAATAAACATCTTCAGTATCCTTTTCAATAGAGGCTTTTATTGTAATATTATTTCTTCCGGTAGGATTATAAAAGCTATAGATTAATGTATCTTCCTCTCCAATATAAATATCAGTGGCCACCTCTTCTGGATCAACAACTAATTGCTTGAGATTGTATCCAGGTCTTAGTTCCAGATAATATATTCCTCTAGGACCAACATCAGGTGCTAAACTTGTGAGACCGCTTGCATTAAACAGAGGAGTATAGGAAATGTCAGGTTTGTACCTACTTATCTGAGATTTGTCCTTTGGAACCAGCTGCTGCAGCATTCCAGCAGCGAAAGGGAATTCTATCTCAGTTTTGAGGTCATACGTATAAGTCTCATAGCCCCAATCCCAGTCACGTTCAAAGATAATTTTATTGAGTTTATAGGACATTTTGTAAAGCCTTTGAAAATTGCTTAAAAATCAATATTACACTATTACACTTATTTTGTTGATAATTTATAAATTATGAAAATTGTAAAAATTTGGACATAAATAGTCCAATTTTCAACAAAAAAAGAACTTTTCTATCCATTAATATGATTTAATGCCTAATATCTGAATATTATAATAAAAAAGTGTAATTCCGTAATTCTTAACCTTGATATTGATAAACATAATCCTTTAAATGCTCTTTATAGCTCATTCCCAGTTTATCCCAAATCGATGGATATTCGCAGGCTAAAGCTAATTTGCTTCGGTATGCAGCAAACTCTTCAAGCAGAACCTTGTATACCTCTATTCTGAGATCCTCTCTATACCTCATCTTATTATCTGGCTTTACTGGCTGAAACATTTCCTCTGTTTCAGAGAACAAGGTGGTTTCTGGAAAATAATTCAATAAGTCTTGTTTAAGTAACGGCCCTATTCTTAGACAACCAAATCTTATCTTGGAGACATTCTTAGCCTCAAGATTTAATTCTTTCTTCATTCTCTTTGCTAATTCCTGGTATTCTTTAATAAATCCATTGTAAGCTATAACTGGTTCAATGCTGGGACGGATGATGAATCCTTTTGCTTTCTGAATTTTATTAAAAGCATCCATTCTTTCATCAAGCGAGGAAGTATCTTTTTCCCATGTAGTAATGGCGTGATCAGTATTGAATCCTAATGTAACCTGAACTCTATTATGACCATTATATTTTACTAAATCATCTATATCTGCTGATTTTATATACATTGTGATATTAAAATCTTGTTCTCTTTGGATTCGTTGCATTAAAAAATCAAGATGACCAGTCAGGTGATTTGTCCTGACAATATCAGTATATTCTCCAACATTTAATTTTAATTTCAGCTTTGCATTCTCGCTGAAATAAGATCGTAAATCTTTTTTGATTTCATTAACTCTTGGGTAATCAAATTGCAGTCCCATACGACCAATAATATCGGCCAATCTTTTCTCAAGCTCTCTTTTCACATCTTCTAATTCATTAATAGAAGACCTAGGTCTTAGTATTTCTTTTCTGAAATCATCAACAACATCCTTGAATCCCTCTGGAATCTTTGGTAAAGTTTCTTTTTTGTAGAATGAGATTGCACTCCATAGACTATTTGCAAAATCAAATACTAATCTTTCTTTTTTTATTTCTTCTTCCCATCGATCAAGATTTGTATATATTTTTCTCCAACGAGGTTCACCTGTCTGTGTCCCGTGCAGATAACAAAATTCACAGTTACTACTGCAATGGAACTGCAGGTTTGTAGTTACTGTCATACCCTCAACAATATTTCCGGGTGACTCAAAACAGGCAGTAAATGGTGAACTTTCGCTTCTTGTTCCTAGTAAAAGAGTTTCGCTTAAGTATTTGTATCTTTCACTAATACCTAAGCTATCAGGATAAGTTGGTCTTTCACTGCTAACTTTTTCAATTTCAACTTTTGGGTTAAGCTGTTTAACTGTATTGATGATTTGATTTGTGAGTGGTTGATCCTTCGCATTCTCTGTAATTAATAATCTGTTGGGTATAAACTTAGTTGATGCACTACTCTTGGTTCTAACAATACCTTCTGTAGAAAACTCAACATTATATCTCTTTGCGAAATCAGCAAGTTCATTCAGTTTTACCTCATAACATTTTTCATTGCCAGTAGTGTTTTTAACTTCAATGCCGAGTTTATTAAGTTCTCTTGAAAACTTACTTATAGAAATACTTCGCTTTCTGTAATCAGGAAGACTCGTTGTATAATTATAAACATCATTAGTTAAATAATATAAAATATTTTCCCCATCAAGTTCCTTGAGCTTTTTATATCTGACAGATTTTAATGTTGTATTTAGTGCTTCAATTAATTTTATCAGTTCACTCGACTCAGCATCAAGCACTTGGTGATATTTATATTCAGTTTTTGAATAAGCTAAAAGTGAATCTGATATTGATTTTGATTGCATATTAGCAGTGGACTCAATAACATCGGCAATGATAAACATAGGAGCCCAGATGTCATACCTTCTGCTATCAAAATTCTTGAGGTAAGTATTGGCGGAATCGGTAACAGGATATCGCGAATTTATCTCCGGTGCATAATGGAGGGCAAAATTATATAAATCATTCCGCAACGTTTGATGAAAGGTCTGCAGAGATTGGTTGTCTATATAACGCTCTAGTTTTTCCTCCTCAAGTTTCCTTTTCATTTGAATTTTAATGGTACGACTGTCAAGAGTTGCATTTATATCATTTATCCCCGCAAACATTTTGGGAGAATACGTTTTGTATTTTTCTATTCCACCTTTTTTACCGCTTCTGGATCTTGCAACATCTCCACTTTTAGCATAACCACTATTTAGTATGCTCATCAAATCATTAAACCCTGGTTTATTATATTTCTTAAAATCTTCAATTTCATCAAGTAGTAATGTTCTGGAATTTCTGTCAACATCTCGGAACAGGGTTGCAGTTGTAAGCGTTACATACATTGCGCCGTTGAAGCATAATGGTTTTATTATTTCGAAAAGATGAGATTTTCCTGATCCCTTTTCAGCTTGAATATGCACATAAGGGTAGTGACGGAATATCCTGAATACATAAGTTCCTATAATCCAAATTGATAAAAGATCATAAACATTCTGATTATCTATAAAAACATATTTCTTTAAGTAATCTCTAATTTTGTTAAAAAGATCAAACGGGTTTACCTTATAGTTTTTTATGAGATAATTTTCAACTCCTTCAAGACTAAAAAGGCTCTCATCTATGTCTTCATACTTTGTTTCAAGATTTTCTTTTTCCAGATCTTCAAGTTCAATTCTCCCATAGTTTGAAGTAATCACGCTTAGTTCTTCGTTGATATAGATGCCGAAATACATTTTGTCATTTATATAGTCCTGAGCAAGATTCAACTCATTTTTTTTACTGACCGAAGACTTCGCAGTTTTAATAAGTTCATAATTATTTACAAAATTTGCATCAATGGTTTTTGATGTCTTAACTATTTCCTCAAAATCCTGAGTTGATTTTTTACTTCTGACGAAGAAACTTGAAACACTGTTATTTAGTGCAACTTGGGTAAGTTTACTTGCCTTGCCCTTGAATTGAATTGCCCAACGAATTGATTCTTCAACGTCATCAGTAATAATTAAAATTTCTTTACCCTTAATAAGTTTATTCCATTCAGGATGCCACTTTGTTTCTTCTTCTATATTATAAAGAACATCATACCCAACCTGCCGCAGATAAATTGCATCGAGAATATCATTTACAAATAAAAATCTTGTTATGTTTTTAATATTTTTCGAAATCCTGCTGTAGTCCAGAAGTATTGAACAACCAATCACCACATCCTTTTTAGAGGTTTTATTAATTGGAAACTCAACATACTTCATAGCAACAATACCAGCTTGAGTAGCATTCAGAATTGGAAAGATTAACATTTGCTTCTGACCGTCATAACCAATCTGGTAATCCTTAATTGTTGAATCTGTTAGCCCACGATTGTTTTTAAGGTAATCTAACACGGGACTATTTGTTGGATCAAATAGGTTTTGTGAATGATTCTGAATAGTCTGCAAATCTGGAAGAATACCTCCAGCGCTTATTAATTTGAAATAATCCATTACAAACGGTTCAGGTATTCCTTCAACCAATTGATAGAACTGAGCAGGAAATCCAGTATTTTGAGTTCTTTTGCAAGTAAACAAACCACCCTTTTCAATTGTTAAATTTTTCCCAGTGTCATTTAAGATAAAGGGACTGTTAAAGTCATAGATTTCCTTATCGGGTGACTCCTTTAACATTTCAGGATAGTAGGATGAATAAAATTTTTGCGCAGTTGATAGATTTGAATTGCTCATAATATTAGTCCTAATTGAACTCTGTAAATTATTCATTTTACTTTTTATATACCCCCAGTTAACATCATTTAATTCATCGTAACCCATCTCGACTTTTGCCAAGGGTTGGACTGATGACCGTTCCTGAAATTTGCTCATAGAAGCCCAGGCTTTATCAGAGGGCATTACAATATCGATTGTTTCCGCTTGACCGTTTACCAGATATTCCTCTCCACTCTTTATCATATGAGCCTGACTGATAATCGTGTCAGTTCTACTACCAGTCTGTGGCAGTTTATACTGAACGAGATCGTCGAATGAAATATTTTTAACATCATTCCACTGAAAATAATTCAATGCTTTATTCTTCAGTGCTTGTGCACCGGCATTAAAAGTAATTCTTTTAATTCGTCCAGTTCAGTGACACCACCATAAAATGGCATAGCCATAACTCGAACAAATATATCTTCCTTGGATAGTTTCTCAATAGTCTCTAATCTTTTTTTAATTGTTGGTGTAAAAAGTTCCAAATCACGAAGTTGACTTTCATAGGGAGTTGAAAAACTCATCTCTACCTGAATCATATCCCTCATCACTTTAAGTTTATTAATATGTCGCTCTATTAAATGGCTTTTGGTCAAGATGTGAAGCATCCATTTGTTCCCATTTATCCAATGGTTCTGAAAGACTTCTAGAATTTTCATCATCAGGTCCCGATTCTGATTATCAAGCTCTGTAAGAACTTCACTCAAATAATAATCACTTGTTTCATTTATCTGGACACGCTTTAGATGCTGAGGCAGTGATTTCAGTCTCTCTAGATCTTTATTTAATGATTCAGCTAAATCTATTTTTATCGTTGATTCATTGAAAAAATGGTCTCTTCCACTTTTAGCAAAATTTTTTCGATAGGTCAATGGCGAATAACAAAACTTGCAACCAAAGCTACAGCCCATTGTGGGATTAAGGGTAAATGGAAAGCCATAGGGATAGATACTAGAAGGGGTTTGGGCGTTTAAAGCATTAACTGCACCTGATCTTATTGATGTTTTATGTAATGGGGGCATTAAATATTTTTTAATTTAAAGAGGAGGTCGCACCTGAGTATTCCAAAGATGGTGCATGCTCAATCTTCAACAGATTAAAGGTGCATAATTCCACCGACACTCATCTGGATTGTAATAAATTACAACCATTCATCGCCATTTCTGACAGATACGAACCTCCCTACATTATTTTAGTCTTTCGTCTAATCCTAACTCTTAACGGATTCTGATAGAACTCAACAATTTTAGCACGTCGGATTGTAGTTATTCTTTCCTCTCCAGTAATTTTATTATAGACATGCTTCACCAACCAAGCAATAACCTTATCCCTATGCTTTCTATCTTCAATAAGAAAAACCTCAACTTTATCTACAAACCCATATTTTTTTGAATTCCAGCTCTTTTTCTGATAAATTCTTTTTGCATCTCTATGATACCATCTTAAATCGATGTTTGCATTTGTTACTCGGTAAATATCTAAGTCAAAATTAAATTCAAATTTCTTAATCATATAAAATAGTCTATTGAATAAACTATACTCAAAATATTTTGGGTATCTATTACAAAAATACAATACTAATACATAACGATTGTATTAAATAATTTTGCTCATTAAATATTTTTTCATCAGCACTTGACAGCATGGTCGATAATTAATATATTATAGACAGGACAGGTCTATTGATTTTGTTCTTTCTGAAAACAGAGAAATTTACCAAAATACCACTTCTAAAACTTACCACCTGAAAAATTAAAAACAAATTATTTATAGGAATGCTCTTTCAATGAGAGGGCATTCCACCAATTCAAAGACAACTATCAGAGGTAATGAAAATGTATAAAACGAAAGATTTTTATTTGGCAGCCGTGCTGGTTTTGTATGGTTACAAAATCAAGTATCACGTAAATGAACAGAATAAGTCCGTCTTCTATTTTGAAGAAGATGAAGGACTCCGTGAATTAGTGCAGGACTACTTTTACGATAAGCTTAAAGTATCTCCTCATCAGTTTCAAAGTTCAGTCAAGACTGTGAAAGCACTGATTTACAATTAACCTCCAAATCTTTAGGAGGCACCCAAAATGAAAGATGATAAAATAAATGAAGAAGCATATAAAAAATTAAAATATTCCTATCATCCCGAAATAACATTCGAACTAACAAAAGAGGAAGGGGGAAAGAAAAATAAAGGCTGGTTACTCACCGAGACTAACTGGAAAGAAGAATCTCTCAAGGAAATGGTTAAAACTGTTTCTTACCTGCCGTCAAAACTTAAACACGGTCATAAAATAAAGAAGAATGTCGAAGAAGTATATTTTCTGACATTGGACTTTGACAAGAATGATCCTACTATAGAAGAGTTTAAGAAAAATTGGGAGAAGACACAGTTCTCCTGGTTCCTGCATACAACCGTAAATCACCAGAAAACAATTAGCGACGAAGGCGAAAGCATTCGGGCAATTGATAAATTCAGAGTTATCGTTCCGCTATCAAGACCTATTTCACTTAAAGAGCTGGATAAAATGGAAGAGTTCTGGGAAGAGAAATTTCCATTAATTGATACAACTTGTTTTGATGGTAATCGTTATTTCAAGATGAGTCCGAATGCGATTACAGAGCTGCATAATTTTTATGATATTGATGGTAATGTTGTTTTTCTGAATCCCGATGATGAACAATTACAGGTAAAGAAGAAAAAGTCCGGCAAATCCAAAAAAGAAGAGATAACAATATCCCTGGACGATGAAATATTACTCGAGGATGAGACTACAAAAATTAAAGTTCGTGATATAACTCAGAAGACAAGGATTTTTTGTCCGTTCTGTGACCATTCAACTAGAACACATCCTCATACTCAAAACGCATTCATCGATATCAATAATGCAGGACAATATTACATTTTCTGTTCAACTGAGGATACAACATACTGGCAGAAAAACACGGAAATAGATGCGGCTCGAAGTAAGTTGTTCTGGAATACATCTATTGGAGCTCCCTCTATGATTGGATTTAAATCCGCTAACGGTGATGGCTCGTTATATCTGTTCAAGAATGCGGCTGATTTTGATAATTATTGTATTCAGAATCATATTAACCCGAATATTCGGGATTATCTGCCTCGCAGGGAAATAATATTCAATCCTCAAAGACCAGAGGGCTTGAATGATGAGTTCTATAATCTGTTTGAGGATAGTGAGTATTTGAAAAAAGATTATTCTACCTTACTACCCTTACCCCTTAATCAGGTCATCGAGGAACTTCAGTTACGATGCAAGGTTATTTACGAAATACTTATAAACATATTCGGTGAGAAGAAATTTCTTGAGAGGTTCTTAAACTGGGTCGCTTACATTCTTCAGGAAAGAGAAAAAGCATATACAGCCTGGTTAATTACTTCTAAGATACAGGGAACCGGGAAGGACTTGATGTTCATTCGGATCCTGATGCCGTTGTTCGGAGAAAAACAGTCTCAATTGATGAATGGAAGTCGTATTGCAAAGAACTTTAATAAAATAGATATGAATTGTTTTCTTCGTGGATATAATGAGGTATTCAGCGCAGGTAATGTAAAAGAAAACCTTCATCGCAAGGAGATGTTAAAGGATCTGATTACGGCTCCTTATCAGAGCATAGAAATAAAAGGAGTTGATACATTTCAGACATTCAACTTTATGAACTTCATTTTATTTTCTAATTCGCAGCATCCAATAATCATTGATGATGAAGACAGAAGATTCAACGTAATCAGAAATGAAGAGGCAAAAAAAGTTAGTCAACTGGACATTTACAGAGGCCTGGAATATCTGGAACCTGACATTGAAAAAGAGCTTCCTGAATTTGCCAATATCATTTTCACTCTTGACTTTGATACAGAGCTGGCTAACATTCCGATTGAATCAGATGCGAAGGATAGGTTAAAATCATTATCCAAGGATGAGTATGAGGAATTTGCTGAGAGATTAAAAGCAATGGATGCGGATTACTTTCTTCTGGATGAGATATTTCCAGTTACAGAAAAGGAGAAATTACTTGATCAGTCAAGATCAGAAATAGCTCAGATGGTAATTGATACGATAACTTCTGATGGAGTAATTCCTGCAAGGTATATGAGCAGGATATGCAAATATCATTTTAGCCACCATCACTACAAGTCAATACTTGAGAGGTTGAAATTGAAGGGTATAGAAGAGACAACTAAGAGAATACTAACAGGACCTACGAAAGTATATGAATGTAAGTAATTACATAATCTACCACGCACAGTCAGAGATGGCTGTGCTGGTTTTGTTACCTTTGTTACCTCTGTGTTACCTTTTTGTTACCTCTGGATTGTGGGAATTTGAGCTGAAATTGAAGAAAACAGGGGTTTGTAACTTTGTAACCTGTTTTTAGAAGTCCAGAAAATAAATAAATAATAAATTTTTTTTAAGGAGAGACAAGAAAAAAAATAATTTAATTAATTTCTTTGAGCGACTTGAAAAATGAGGTTACAGAGGTTACAAGGTAACAAATTGCAAATTTAAACTAAAAACATAAGATCGTGTTACCTTTCTGTTACCTTTGTAACTTTTAGCGAGGTCTAGTACAAAGAGATATAAAAAGAATGATTAAAGCGTGGTAGGGACGTTTAATTAAACCACCAAAATACTACCGAAAAATGGAGGACTTAAGAAAATGAGGGACACTAGTTATAGTATGACACAAAAACTAATAAAAACTTTAGGAATTGCTGAAGTAGAAAAAGCCTGGATTGGCAAAGGAATGAATGCCTGGAGAGAACTAAGCGAAAGAATGAATGAGTATGTCAGTCCGTATGTTCTCAGGTATATGAGCAATAAGTATTCGTGGAAACGGATGTGCAATCCAAGATCTGCAATATATAAGGCTGTGGTTATTAAAAAGACAATGCCAGCAGCCTACTATAAACATTTAATATTCCCAACGGAGGAATTAAGAGATGGAAAAAGAAACAATTCAGAACTATCTGAATAATTATCCTGAAATAGTCTACGATGGAATAAATAGAGATTTTAGTAACCCAAATTATGAAAGAGATAGAGAACTATTATTCAATGCAACTGATGAAATTGAAAAATGTATTTATTGGTTGGTTGAGTTCTACAAGCCAAGTAAAACAATGAAAAAACCAAGCAGCACTCTGCAATTGAAATTCTATGTTGAGAAGTTCTTTGGCAAATATATTTCTAATGGTTCTTTTATTTCGGCTGTAAAAATTCTAGGATATGAGTATCACGAATTGCCGGATGATAACAGTATTTATCTATCGTTTGATAAACAGCAGAGAAAAAAATACAGAGAAAAGTTCTTTAAAGCATAGATGAGTTTTTACAAATCAATTAACCAAATCCTGGAGGTGAGCAAATGAACCAAAAAATTAAAGACAAATCAATGGACGATATCCTGAGGGATACACAGCATAACTCAAAAGCACAGGAAGTCTTTCTTAAGCTTCTTGCTAAACAGAAGAAACCAGCTAATCCTTTTGACAAGGTAAGGTCTGAGACCTGGAATCCATCAGGTGAAATTAAACCAGGGCCTGATTATGCTTAAATATATTTATACATTAGCTACACTGCTTGATTCTAAATCAAAGATCAGAAAACATTACAGCCCAGAAACTGTAATTTCTGATTTATTTGATGAAGATCTGGATGAAATAGATTTTATTAAGTCTCTATCAGAACTTGAATTGATTTATGGATTTGAAATCCCAGAGGATCTATACGATAAAACAGATTTAACTCTTGGTGAGTTTGCGGATGAGCTTTCACATATACCAGTAATCCCTGATGAACTTTATCCTGAATTCTTTGATATAAAATTTACATCAATGAAGCTGACTAAAAGATATATTGAACTGGAAAATAAAACAGATGCATATTCAGTTCGTGAAAAGAATGAGATTAGTAAAAAGTTTGATGAACTAACACTTGAGTTGAATATGCTAATGGAATATGAGAATAAGATTTATTTGATGAATTAGATCCTTAATTCCCATTTGCACAAATTATTTTATCAACTAGTAATTTCTAAAATGGAAATATCATTCACCTAAATTTTATTATTGTAAAGATTGAACTTCTACTAAGCTTAGATAAAAAATACCATTTCCATTAATCCGGATTCCAACACCCCCTGATTCAGGTTCGGTTCCATGCCCGTGAACTACCATTTTATTGTTAATATAACCTCTGAAATGAGTTCCTTCGCTTACAACTTTTATTTCAAGCCAGTCTTTATTAGTGAATTTCTCTTTTTCAAAGATTTTAATTTCGCCATTGCTTTTCCTCGATAGAGAAATTTCTCCATCTTTTAGACCGAGAAAATCATAATTGTTTTTATCCACAAAGTGATGAATCAATTCTAACTCACCAGTAAAATCATCAATATTAATTTTCGCTGTAACCTGAACACCTTTTAATTTATTATCATAAATGAAAATTGATTCAGGTACCTTATGAAACATTAAAACAGATTCAGCAGGATCAAACATTGGACTGAGTCCATCCAATGAACCTTCTATCCATTTGAATTTTTCTGATAGTACTTTAATTATTCCATTATCCGCAATTAGTTTCCAGGAACCATTTCCATTTATAGTAAAGGTTGAATCAGATATATGTTCTTTTTCTGTGGTATCATTTTTTTGTTTTTCTTGTTTGATAAGGTTTCCAGTCCCTACACCATATCCGAATACCATCTGTGCGCCGTGATCGCCTGTTTGATATAAGAAATAAATACCTAAAATACCGATAAGAACAATTGGTATAATGAAAATCTTTTTCAAAGATTTAAAAAAGATTCCGATTGACAATCTTATAATTGTGTAAATGCTAAAAAACCATAATGTAGTTTCAGCCCAATCGGCGTGTTCATTTATTGCTGAGAATGCATTAGCGGGAATTTCAATACTATCGGAAGCGGCATTGCCTGTAATAAACGCAATTACTGCCGCTATTGTTCCTAAAATATAAAGCAGAAATGCTGACTTTCTAATCCAATCGGATTTTGACAATAGCAATCCGGTAAGATCTAGCAATACTGCAAGGATTAAAAGCACAATCGGAAAATGAATAATCATCGGATGAATATTCGGTGCCCAATCAGGTAGTAATTTCATAACAACCTCCTTATTAATTTTATGACTGAAAAATAATTGCGAAATTATAAACTGAAATTTATACCTGCGCTCAAACTAAAGTCCGGACTGTAATTACTTAAACCTTTAGAACCAATTAAAGATAAAACCATTGTATAGTTTAATTTAAAATTAAATCCAAGAGATAATCGTCTCGGCGGTTCATAATTATCGAGTATAGATGTATAGGAAAGAAAATAAAGCAAAACAGAATTTCCGTTTTCAGAAATAAATTTTCCCAATCCAATTCCATAAGTAAATGGATTTTTATAATCTATTCCATCAGGATCTCCGAATTTTATAAATCCGACTTCAGCTAAAAGCACAAAAGATTCAATTGATCGTCTCACATTTGCCGAAAGACTATAATCAAATTTTCCTGTACCAATTGTTGTGCTTGCGGAAGCAGTTGGAAATTTTATACCCGGAGTAATATAAAGGTCTATAGGATTATTAATTTCATTAAGAAACTGGTATGATCCGTATATATAAAAATCACCTAAAGATATTTGCGAATTCATCATAGAACTTTGATTAACAGAATTATTCCCACCGTGCATATTACCACCTTCATTTATCATTCCTCCGTTGCTTTCACCTTCTCTGCCTGTTGGAATAATCATCATCCCGGATTGTGTAAACCCGGGACGATTTTGTGCTATCACTGGAATATAGCTGTATAAGGAGAAGTTTTCATTTTGATAACTAATTCCTCCATAAAGAAAATAAAGAGTGTTGTATTCATTATAAAAATAATTTCCGCCTGTAACCTGGAATGATGTTGATAAAATCCACCCGGAACTTCTTTCAGAGAGGTATGATTGACCATTCACTTCAACAGGTAGAATTATGACAGAAAATATTACTATAAACAATCTGGCTACGGCTTGGCGCTTCGCCAGGACGAGAGAGGTTACTAAAAAAGAATTAATAAGAGTTCTCATCTTTAATTTATTTTTCTTCCATAAGTTTTTGAGTTTCTTCCATATTACTCATCATATCTTCAAAGTTGCCCATCATCTCATCCATATTATCCATCATTTCATCCATCTTGTTTTGGAATTTTTTATTGTTCATCATTTCTTTGTTTCCCATCATATTTTGCATATGCTGAGTCACTCCTTTCATATTCACAGACATTTGATTCATAGATTCCATCATAGGCATCATATTTTCGTTCATCATACTTTGCATATGCTGTTGCTGCATATTCATCTGCATATTCTGATGCTGCTGATGCATTTCATTCATATTCTTCATCATTACGTTCATTCGTGAGGATATGTCATTCATCCTGTTCATCATATTTTGCATATTCTGCATTTGCATATTCATTCCCTGCTGCTGTCCGCCGTGCATCCCGTGATCGTGCTGAGCGATTACGTTAAGGTTAAGAACCGCCATTAACATTACAGTTGTTAAGATTATTAACTTCATTTTAATTCTCCTTAAAGTTTTAAGATTATGTTTTATTTTATATTAAGAAGAGAATAAACCATTATTTTAGAATTATTCTCATTTAGTTGTTTCGCTTTTACAAGATATAGTCGTGACTCTGATTCATCACCAATAATTTTATATAAATCGCTTAACATATAATATGCATCCGCTTCCTGTGGATAGTTTTTAATTTCAAGAAGTGCATATTTAATAGCCGTTTTTATTTTACCTTCCAGATATTGCTGGCTTGCCTTCAAAATATTTAAATGCTGTAAGTCTGGTGAGATTGCTTCTAATCCATTCAAATATTCTAACGATTTTTTAAGTCTGTTCTGATTCTGATAAATAATAACTAATCCTTTTCTTGCTTCGATTAGATTATTATCTAATCTCAACGCTTCAAAAAAATATTTTTCAGCATCGGTGTATAGATTTTGAGATAAATAAAATAATCCGAGAGTTTGGTAATTTTCACTGTTGTAAGGATTGATAGCGATTAATTTTTTCAGAGTGTTTACAGCTTTTGGAAACTCACCAATTGTTCCGTATAAAACACTCAAATTGTAAAGTGCTTGCTCATTATCAGGTTGTATATTTACCGCTTTCGCAAGAAGACTTTCTGCTTTATCAAAATTCCCGTCATTAAGATTTATAACGCCAAGACTTATTAGTGCGTCTTCATCATTTGAATCCAATTCCAATACTCTTTCATAGTAGTATTGAATCATTTGTATATTTTGTTTTGCTATAGAAATTTCAGCAAGATACTTTAATGTATTTATATCATCCGGCTTATTATTTAGTGCTAATTGAAAGTAATCTTCTGCTTTAGGAATATTTCCTTCAAAAAAATATTTAACTCCTTTATCATAAGATTGGTTGAATTCTTTTTCGGCTGCTGACTCTGAACTGTCTTGTGCTTTTTATAAAAATAAAAGATAAAAGCACTTCAACGAGTATTAAAATTCTTTTCATATCATACCTCAGCATTGGTGGAATTTCTTCAATGTAATATTATTCGTTTGATTGTTCATTCTTATTAACCTTAGCGTGTATTGCTGCAAAATATTTTTCGGGATCAGCTTCAAATTTTTCTTTGCAAGGATATGAGCAAAAGTATAATATTTTGCCCTTGTAGAAATCTAAATCAGCAGCGTATTCCGGGTCTATATGAATTCCGCAAACCGGGTCACGAACAAGGAAATCTTTCTTACTTATTTTTAGCATACCAATTTTCCATCAGATAGATTAATATTTCTGGATGAGTATTTTTTAAAATCTGCATTATGAGTAACCATAATTATGCTCTTACCAGCTTGATTTAGGTGTAAAAAAATGTTCATAATATCTTCACTGGTTTTGCTGTCAAGATTGCCGGTTGGTTCATCTGTTAAAAGTATAAGCGGATCATTGATAAGTGCACGTGCGATTGCTACTCTTTGCTGTTCACCACCGCTTAATTCATTAATCAACCTCTTTCTTTTACTCTCAAGGTGAACTTTGTTTAAAATTGATGATGCAAGTTCAGCTTGCAGTTTTTTGGAGTGACCGTTTGTTGCAAGAGGAAGCTGAACATTTTCTATAACTGTTAAATATGGTATTAGCTGAAAAGATTGGAACACAATCCCGATATACTCTCTTCTAAAATCGGCAAGACTATTTGGAGAAAGATTGTAAATATCAATTTCATCAATAATAATATTGCCGTTAGTAGGTTTATTTAGTCCGCCAATCATTGTAAGCAAAGTGCTTTTGCCGGAACCGGATTCACCCATTAAAGAAATGAATTCACCTTGTTTTATTTCTAATGAAATATTGTTTACAGCCGTAACTTTTTCGTTACCGCTTTTGTATTCTTTTGTAAGATTATTTATTTGTATTAAGCTCATATCATTTCCTCACAAACTTCTGAATGCAACAGTAGGATCGAGCCTGGCTGCTTTAAGTGCGGGGAGAACACTTGCAAGCAGCCCGGCAGTTACAGCCAGTCCGGCTGATATGAATAATAAAGTATAGCTGAAATTAATTTTTATGCTGTTATCCATACTTAAAATCGGAGTAATAATTTTTGCCCCGGCAATACCGATGAAGAAACCAAAAACACCAGCAATAAAACTTGCTATTAAAACTTCAAGTAAAATGATTTTAATAATGTGCCACCTTCTGAACCCTACCGACATAAAAATTCCAATCTCTTTTGTTCTTTCATTAACTGAGGCATTAACATTTGTGAAAACTATTAAAAGGGAGATAATAAGAATTACCCCAGAGATACCAAGTGAAAAATGTTCAAAGCGATGTATCGCTGTCATTTTGGATTCGATTGATTGCTTAATGGCGGTTACTTTGGCTCTAGGTAATTTGCCGGAAGTTTGTCTTACAATTTCTTCGATTGGGCAATCGTAGCAGCGAGCAGCTATTTCAATTAAGCTTAACTCATTCTTTTTATTAAAAAGATCTTGAGATTTTTTTAGGTCAAGAAATATAAGAGCATCATCCTGCGAGCCCGTTTCCTCTAAAATTCCAGAGATTAAAAATTCTTCTCCATTAAGATTTATTTTCTGATTTAATTTTGTTCCTAAAAGTTTTGAAACTTCATTGCCAACTAAAATTTCATTCTCCTGCGAAGGATACTTGCCTTTTATTCTCCACCATTTCTTCAATCTTATTTCATCTTTAAAATTGATACCTGCAGCAACCATATTTTTTTCATTGGTTCCATTTAAAGTTATAATCTTTACAGAGTTGAAAAGCTTCGGTGCAATTACGCTTAGGTTATCTTTATTTTTTATTGTTTTAATTTTTTCTATGTCTTCCTGATTAAGATTGTTGTTTTCAAATGTTAGTCCTGTTATGGATATACCACCATAGTTAAGATTCAAACCATCACTTTGAGGTGTAATAAGCATATTAGCGCCGAATTCATCAAGATTTTCTGCAACACTTTTATTTACATTTTCTGAAACAACATACAGTGTTACAAATGATGCAACAGCCAGCAGCAACCCAATTACAAGGAAAGCCGTTCTTGATTTCCTTCTTCTTAAACTCTGCAGAGAAATGTTATATAGTTTCATCTATTTAAACTCCATTGAAGGGTACAAGGTAAAAAGTATTTCTCCTGACTTCCCATTTTTCCTCCAAAAGCGGATTTCGCTTCGCTTAACATTTCTCATTTTAATTCCTTCTGGTCCAGCTTGTTACAGCGTATTCATCTATCTGAATTTCATTTCCAACAACTTTACTTGGAACAGGGTCTGGTGGATATTTACCACACGAACCGCTTATTGCATCAAGATTATTTAAATCCCAGGTAGTACCGCAGGAGTTGCAAATTAAATTACTTCCCTGAATGTGAAAATCTTTTGAGTCGCAAGGCTCGCATAAGCTTATTGCAGTTACTACTTTACCGTCCTCTGTAAGATAAGCCAGAAGCGGAATGGAGGAGTTTGTGCCCTGGTAATCAAACTTTACAAACTTCTTTTCTTTTACAACATCAAGAGGCAAGATAATTTTCCCATTCTGTTCAAATGCAATTGAATAGAAATGATCGAACCGGGTAAACGGATAGTTTACAGCATTTGTAATTTTGGGCTGCTGGTTGATTACCGCTTCTTCCTTTGAGGGCTTTGCATTGATATAAAAAATTATTGCACTAACAAATAAAACTATTACTCCTGCCGTTATAAAACCTTTCTTATTACTACCGCTTCTTTGATTAAGAACTTTTTCTCTCTTTGAATTATCTCTATTATAAGCTACAGACGGTTTATTGTAAATTTTATGACCGCAGGAAGGGCAGAATATTACCTTTCCGTTTATTTTTTCACCGCATTGTGGACAGTAATTAATTTCATGCATATTATCACCTATATTCAAATTAGTTTAACAAATCTTTTTTCTTTTCTTCAAACTCTTGTTTATCAATTTCTCCTTTAGCATAACGCTTCTTTAACAGATCCAGCGGTGTTTCGCTGGATATATTTGGCATACTGCCACGCGAATTATTTGAATAAACAAGAATGATTACTACAGCAATTATTATTATCAGCCATAACCACCACATTCCCATAAAGCTCATATCGTGAAACATTTTTTTCTCCTTTCTTCAATCATTCTTTCTATATTTTTTTACCGCCGTATTTTTTATCTACAAAGTCAATTATATCATTCACTGAATATTTATTTTCATTAATCTTTTCATCAATAAATTTCTTTACTTCTTTAGCTCCATTCGGATGAGGGCAGTTGCAATCCTTCAGTTCGTCAATTCTGCATTGACCACATGGACAGTTAAATGCAGAGTAAATCGTATACCTGTCTGAAATCGTAGCTTTGTTATTTGACGTTGCAGGTGCTGGCGAAATAGGAGGAATTATATTATTGGAAATTTGCAATTGGTTGGGATTCCAAACCTTTGAAGCATCTACATTAAAAGCAGATGCAAACTCTGCCTTAAGCCAGCCATATTTATTTGCAACTGCCACAACTATATCCTCTGATTTCTGATTTTGTTCTAAGTAATCACGGATAAATTGTCTTTCTTCCACAGCACGACCACAAGTACATACTTCAAGCGATTCCTCATTACAGGTTCCACAGGAACAAACGAACTTTGAAGCTATCTCAAATACTTTTGCTTCAACAACAGGATTACTGCTTTTTATTTCAACGGGAATATCTTTTGTCTGAGGACGAAATATCAAATCAAATGAGGTTGCAAGTATAACTGAACCTAAAACAACTCCCACAGTTATCCACAATAATTTTAGATTTTTTAGGCCGGAAAATTTTCTTGCCTGTTTTCTTTTAAAACTGCCTTTCGATTCCCGGTGCAACTGCTTTTTGCTTTTCCCTTTTTTACCCGTGCTGGTAACAGCTTTGCTTTGTTCAGCAAAGTTTTTTCTTTGTCCAGCATTTTTATTTAATTGATGACCGCAGGAAATGCAAAACTTATTTTCTTCATCGTTTTCTGCTCCGCAATTGGGGCAGTCATTCCCGGAAGTATTTTCTGCCACTATCAATTCATCACCGCAATTTATACAGAATTTATTTTCTTCTTTATTATTTACGCCGCAGCTATTACAAATCATTTTATCATCTCACTTTAATCTCACCCCCATCTTCTCTCCGTATCAAGGAGAGGAGGGGGGAGTGATGGAAAGGTTTATTCTTTTACTTTGAAATTATGTTTAACAAGATTTTCTTTTGCTTTTTCGATAGTAACCTCTTTTAGTTTCATTCCGCAAAGCGGGCATTCACCAGCTTCATCTGATATGACATTCCAGTCCATCATATCCTGAAAAACTTTGCCATCTTTATTTTTATCAATTGCTTTAAGGTCTATTTCACCTTCTCTTACCCAGGATTCTTTATTTGTTTTGCTGGAATCCATCTTCATATTTTTATGATCTTTCATATCCATATGTTTATGACCTGATTTAGTGCTGTCCATTTCCATATGTGCTATTGTCATCGTTTCTGATTCATGACCTGAACAGCATCCCTTTGCACACTCTTTCTTTTCTTGTTTATCAGTTTGTTCCTGTGCAAGCATGAATGCACTAAAGAAAGAAACAAGTGCGATTGTGATTAAGAGTTGTTTTGACATTGTGTTACTCCTTTTGTTGATTGTGAATTATTTAATTTATTACTTTCTTGTCATCCCGAACTTGTTTCGGAATCTTCTTCTGTCATAAAGATGCTGAAACGAATAACGCCACAGCAAAGATTTTTGTTAGTTGTTTCATTGTACTTTCTTCATTATTAATGTATATGTTATTTTTTGAATTAATTATTTTAATGTACTGGATTTCTCCTTTTTAATCACATTTCCTGTAATAGCAAGTTTTATTATGCTGTTATCAGGATCATTTGTACTAACGGTAATAGTTTTATTCTGCTTGCCTGTTCTTCCTTTTGAATCAAATGATACTTCAATTTCTGTTGACTCACCGGGTTTTAGTTCGTGCTCACCAACGACTACTGCGGTGCATCCGCAAGAAGCTTTAACATCCTTTATTTTAAGGATATCATTACCTTCATTAGTAATTACAAATATTGTTGTTACAACCGAGTCCTGAACAATATTGCCATAATCATAACTCATTGGATGAATCACTGCCTTCGGTTCGAACTGCGCCCATACAAAACTTGAAGAGGCAGATATTATAATAATGAGCAAAAATATTTTTAGTGAACTGAGTTTCATAACCTATTCCTTTTTAGCTGACAAATTTTTTAATTCTAAAAATCAAAGCGCTTCAGCACCGTGCTGTTTGGTTCTAATGCTTATAGCGTCTGTAATATCGGAAACGAAAATTTTTCCGTCTCCTTTTCTACCTGTATGAGCATTCTCTAAAATTACAGTTACAAATTTTTCGAGCTCTTCATCTGAGCAAACGAGTTCTATCTTAACACTGCTGCAATATTTCTCGCAGTAATCAATAGACATTTGTGAGCGTTCGGGATCTACCCAACCTCCGATTGTAGAAACATCTATGATCGTCATTCCCTTAATACCCGCTAATTCAAGACTAGAAATTACCCTGTCTGCCATATCCGGTCTTATGTATGCTTTTATTTCTTTCATTACTTTCCCTTTTTATTATTTGCAGCAATCTTTGCCTTGAGAGGCTTTTTTGAATTTTCTAACACCAAAGAAAATAAACAGACTTATCACACCAGTTAAAACAATATATTCCATCTAAGCATCCTTTCCATTTAATTTATCTTCATAAGCTTTTGGATTTTTTAGGAATGCCTCATCGCATACTTCACAGCAAAAACCGATTATTTTATTATTATAAATAAGTTGAGTTATCGTTGAATTAATTTCCTCACCCTCAACAGGACAAAGCTCATTTTTCGGTTCAGTAATTTTTCTATCCAAAGGATTTACTTCTATTACCTTTTCATCAGAAAAAACTTCAGTGTTATTTTGCTGAGAAAAAGTTAAACCGGCTGCTACTATTAAAATTGATATTAAAGCCAAAATTTGTTTCATTTTTTTACCTCTTTAATTAACTGCAGGATTTAATTGTTCTTGTTCTTTCCACATTTTTCTGACTTCACGTCTTTTTAATGCATAGAATATTGCCGGGTAAACAGTAAGCTCCATTATAAAACTTGTAAGAATTCCACCTACCATTGGTGCAGCAATTCTTTTCATTGTATCAGAACCAACACCAACACCTATTAGGATCGGAAGCAGACCCAGCATAGTAGTTAATACAGTCATCATTTTAGGGCGGACTCTCTTAACAGCGCCTTCGAAAATTGATTCTTTCAGGTCTGCCATAGTTTTTAACAATCCATTCTTCTTAAATTTTTCGTAAGATATATCGAGATATAAAAGCATTACTACACCGGTTTCTGCATCAACGCCTAGCAAAGC
This sequence comes from Ignavibacteriota bacterium, assembly GCA_013285425.1. Lineage (GTDB taxonomy): Bacteria > Bacteroidota > Ignavibacteria > Ignavibacteriales > Ignavibacteriaceae > IGN3. The sequence continues at coordinate 1,594,348 of CP053447.1, read as the reverse complement.
TATTATACCAACCCAAACAGCAACACTAAGGTTGAATCCTGCAAGGTAAAGGAACCAAATAGCGCCCACCAGAGAAAAAGGAAGTGCAAGCAGAACAATACCTGTTTTCAACATCGATTTTGTGTTCATATAAAGAAGCACAATTACTATTAAGAGAGTTAGAGGAATAACTAACGAAAGATGAGCAGAAGCTCTTTCCATATATTCATACTGGCCGCTCCATTTAATTGAATAGCCGGGGGGAAGTGTAATATGTTTGTCTATTGCACTTTTTGCATCTTCTATAAATGAACCAATATCAGACACAGTAAGATCCACGAACACCCAGGTGTTAGGTCTTGCATTTTCAGATTTGATCATAGGAGGACCTTTAACTACTTCAATGTTGCCGAGTTCTTCTAATGGAATATTCCCGCCGCCGGGAATCGGGACCAATACTCTTTTTAAAGATTCTATATTTTCTCTATAGTCTCTCTGATACCGGAGGTTTACCGGGTACCTTTCAATCCCTTCAACCGTTTTTGTTATATTCATGCCGCCGACAGCGGACATAAACACATCCTGAACATCCTGAATATTCAATCCGTATCTTGCAATTGCTTCTCTATCAATGTTAAAGTCAACATAATTACCACCTACGGATCTTTCTGCATAAGCAGAGCGCGTGCCGGGAACTGTTTTAATAACTTCTTCAACTTGTTTACCAAGATCTTGCAGAATATTTAAATCCGGTCCTGCTATTTTAATTCCTACAGGAGTTTTAATTCCTGTAGAGAGCATATCAATTCTGGTTTTAATCGGCATTGTCCAGGCATTTGTTAAACCGGAAATTTGAACAGCATTATTTAATTCTTCAATTAATTTTTCGGGCGTCATTCCTTCACGCCATTGGTCCTTCGGTTTTAGTTGAATAGTGGTTTCAATCATTGTAAGTGGAGCCGGATCAGTAGCTGTTTCAGCACGTCCAATTTTTCCGAATACCGTTTCTACTTCGGGAAAAGATGCAATGATCTTATCAGTCTGCTGTAATATTTCTCTGGCTTTTGTAATTGATACTCCGGGTAAAGTTGTAGGCATATAGAGAAGATCGCCTTCATACAACGGCGGCATAAACTCTGATCCGATCTTTGTAAAAGGAATTATTGTGACAAGAATAACAGCAAGTGCAGTCCCCATAACCCAATATCTTCTTTTCATTACAAAGTCAACAACAGGATGATACAGTTTTACCAAAAACCTTGTAATAGGATTGTCTTCTTCTTTTCTCATTTTACCACGTACAAAATATCCGAGTAAAACCGGCACAATTGTAACGGCTAATATTGCAGCGGCACCCATTGCATAAGTTTTTGTAAAGGCTAACGGTTTAAATAGTCTTCCTTCCTGCTGCTCAAGTGTAAACACGGGAAGAAAAGAAACGGTTATAACAAGCAGTGAATAAAATATTGATGGACCTACTTCCTTTGCCGACTCCATAATTATATTCCAATGAGGCCTTTGCTTTTCTTTCGGCTTGTCCTGGTCTTCAGACATATGCGACGCAGCATTTTCAACAAGAATAATTGAGGCATCTACCATTGCCCCGATCGCAATGGCAATTCCGCCAAGTGACATAATATTCGCGTTTATTCCCTGCAGCTTCATGATTAAGAATGAAACTAAAACTGCTGTAGGAAGCGTAAATATTGCAACAAAGGAGCTTCTAAAATGAAGTAAAAAAGCAATGATAATAAGTGCAACAATTATCGTTTCTTCGGTAAGCGTCATTTTTAAATTATCTATTGCGCTATTAATTAATGTTGACCGGTCGTAAGCCGGAAGAATTTTAACATCAGGCGGCAAAGATTTTTTTAATTCTTCAAGTCGCTCTTTTACTTTATCAATAACTGCAAGAGCATTTTCACCGAATCTTATAATTATAATGCCTCCAACCGTTTCTCCCTCTCCATTCCATTCAGCAAGTCCTCTCCTTAACTCTGGACCTATGCCTATACTTGCTACATCTCTTAGATATATTTGGAGAGCCGGTATTCGGGGAAACACCTATCGAAATATTTTTTAGATCTTCTTCATTCTTTATATATCCTAATCCTCTCACCATATATTCCATTTCGCCCATTTCCATCAAACGACCGCCAACATCATTGTTGCTTCGCTGAATTGCCATTTTTACTTTTTGCAGCGGAATATTGTAAGAAGCTAATTTTGTAGGATCTACATTAACCTGGTATTGCTTAACATAACCGCCAATACTTGCTACTTCTGCAACTCCCGGTATAGAAGTAAGTTCATATTTCAAAAAGAAATCTTGAATTGAACGCAGCTCCTGTAAATCTTTTTTATCGGATTGAAGCACATATTGATAAACCCATCCCAATCCGGTAGCATCGGGACCAATCTGCGGACTAACGCCATCTGGAAGCGCACCTTTCAAGCCGCTCAGGTACTCAAGTACACGGCTTCGGGCCCAGTATATATCCGTTCCATCCTCAAAAATTATATACACCATCGAATAACCGAACATTGAGTAACCTCTAACATCCTTTGCATAGGGAACAGAAAGCATTTTAGTGGTAAGGGGATAAGTAACCTGATCTTCAACAATCCGTGGTCCCTGTCCAGGGTATTCGGTTAAAATTATTACTTGAACATCGCTTAAATCGGGAAGTGCATCTATAGGCGTATTAGCCACAGCCCATATTCCTGCGAATATTAAAGCTGTAGTTAATATTATAACCATTACTTTATTATTTATTGACCATTCAATAAGTTTGGCAATAATACTTTCTTTATTTCCGGTGCCAGGTACCATCCAAAATCTCCAGTGTTTTTATTTTACTTTAAATTCGTTTTCAATTAAGTTTTTCTTTGCTTCATCAAGAGTAACTTCCTGCAACTCCATATTGCAAATAGGGCATCTACCGGGTTCATCAGAAATTACGTTCCAATCCATAACATCCTGAAAAACTTTTCCATCTTTATTTTTATCAATTGCTTTCAAATCAATTACTCCGGTTCTTATTAATGGGGAAGAATGTTCATGACCGGAATGAGATTCCATATCTTTATTCATTTCCTTATCACTTTGTTCCGGCATATCCATTTCTTCTTTATCAGCATCAGACATTGTATCAAGTTTATGTTCGGGTGTTTCTTCTTTCTCCGGTGTTTTTAATTTATCAGCACCTTTAAACTGACTAACTGCAGCTCTCAGATTACTCTCCGAATCAATTAAGAATTGAGCTGATGTTACTATCTTACTTCCTTCAGATAATCCTCTTATAACTTGATAATATCCATCTGAATAATCACCTAGAGTAATTTCCTGCGGTTTGAATTTTCCTTCACCCAATGCAAGAATTATTATATCTTTTCTTCCGCTTCTTATTACAGCATTTTCAGGTATAACCGGTTTAACTCCTAAATCTTTTCCTTTAATAACTACGTTGGCAAACATTGAAGGTTTCAGTTCGCCTTTAGTATTGGGAATATCTATTCTTATCTTTACTGTTCTGGTTTTCGTTTCAAGTGTGGGATAAATGAATGATACTTTCCCTTCATAGACTTTTCCGGGGAAGTAATTAAATCTAATCTCAGCTTTAGAGCCTTCTTTTATTTTAGAAAGTTCATACTCATAAACGTCCGCTGTTAACCATAGATTAGAAAGATTAGCAATTTTTAGGAGCGGCATACCAGCCATTATTTTCTGTCCATCCAGAATATTTTTTTCTAAAACGGTTCCGCTGCTTTGTGCATAAAGTGTAACATAAGTTTTTACTTCACGTGTCTCTTTAATTTTTTCAATGTCGCTTTCAGGTATTTCCAAAAGCTGAAGTTTTCTGACAGCATTCTTTAAAAGCTCATCGCCGCTTTCGCGAACCTCATCGAAACTTGTCTTGTTCACCGCTTTCTGATAATTAAGTGCTGTAATCAACTCCTGTTGGGCAGCAACGAGTTCAGGGGAGTATATGTCCATCAGCTTTTGACCTTTTGTAACAGGCTGACCTGTATAGTTTATGTAAAGATTTTCAACCCACCCGTTAACTCTTGTTGTAACTATATACTCTGTTTTTTCATTGGTGGTTAAGATTCCATTTGTAACAACTTCTGAGGAAAGACTTTTCTTTTCTACAAGCGCAGTTTTAACATTCATATTTTGAACAACTGTTGGATCTATTGAAACAATGCCTTCAGCGCCTGCTGCATCTTCATAAACGGGAACCAGATCCATCCCCATTTTTGATTTTCCGGGTGCATCATAAATTTCATTTGGGTCCATCGGGGCGCGCCAGTAAAGAATTTTTCTTTCTCCACTAATCGTAGATGACCCTGTTCCTTTTTTCGGAAGCAATTTCATACCGCATATAGGGCAATCCCCTGGTTCTTCGGATATTACGTCAGGATGCATTCCGCAGGTGTAAAGCTGTTTCTCAGATGTGTTTGTTGAACTATCCCCACCGTTAGATTCAATTATAAAGTACAATCCAACTGCTATTATTATAAACGCAAGTCCAATTATTATTATGATTTTCTTTTTCACTTTTATTGCTCCTGTTAAAATTCTATTCCTGTTAAAAATTCAAGTTCGTTAATTTCTTTTAGGTATTCTGATTTTAACCTGTAAAGGTTTGTCTCTACCTGGTATAATTTATTTTGTGCATCAACTACGTTGATAAAATCAATCTGTGCAACCTGATAGCTTGAAAGAGATGCAGAATAAGTCTGCTGTGCCTGGGGAAGCAAAGCTTCTTCAATCAGCTTTATTCTTTCCTGCAGAGTGTTAAGCTTTGCAATTGATGATCCAAAAGTTCCGTTTAGCATTTGTAAAGATGCCTGATATTGTTCCTCATACATATTCTGCATTGCTTCTGCTTCTTCAACTTTTGCGGTTACTTTGCCTCCATAATTAAGCGGTATGGAAAGACCAACCATAACAGAAAAGAAATCATCCAGAGGCATATTTGTTTTTTCAATTTTATCTCTGAATGAGTACTGCAATGACAAATTGAAGTTGGGATAGTAATCATATTCTGCAAGATCTTTCATCAACTCAGCTTTTTGTTTTGCTAATTGAATACCTTCGAGAAAAGGTCTGTAAGATTTAGCGAGAGAATCAAGCTTATTCTGAGTAATTTTTAAATATTCAATTGAAGGAAGGTCATTTGTATAGATAAATGATTGAGCATCTCTTAAAAGCTGTGCATTTATCATTGAAACGAGAGAATTTTCTTTGCTCTTCATCTCTTCAATTCTATCTGTAATATTTGTTATTTCAAGTTCAACTTTTAAAAGGTTCTGCTGGCTTGCCTTCGAAACGGAGTAATTAGCTCTGACAACTTCCGCTATATCTTTCAATAATATTTTGCTCTCATTTGCAACGTCAATTGCTTTTCTGACGAACACCAGTTCCCAATAATTCTGGGAGATAATCTTTTTGATTTCATTCTCTGAATCTGATATTTCTTTGGTAACAATTTCAGCATCTTTTTCAGCTACATCCGCAACAGAGCCCAGCTTGCCCGGAAATGGAAAAGCCTGGCTTAAACCGACTATTTTTCCTGTCATTGGTTCCTGTGTAAAAGAAAATGAATTAGTGGGTAAGTTCATTAACCCGAGAGTAAGCATCGGGTCGGGCAAATTTGAGTTTACTTCAATCCTGCTCTCAGATGCATTATACTTTGCTTTTAACATTTTTAATTTGGGACTAACCAGAAGTGCCTGGTTTATTAAAGAATCGAGAGAGCTATCATTTGTTTGTGAATAGGAAGAAATAATTCCTGCAAACAGAAGAAACAATACAAGAGCTTTAGTCATAAAAATTTCCTGATTTATCTTTTTTTATCCTTAAAAACTTTTAAAAAAGTAACAATTAATCCGGTCGTAAAAACCAGGTAACCCAAATACCATATCAAACCATTTTCAAACATTTATTTATCACTACTTTTCAACATTTGAAATTTCTTATGAAACTCTGATGCCAAAGAAAAAACTATGGAATTGATTTGAAAAGTGAATTTTTAGTTTTGATTTTTAAAGCGGTTTTTTAAGGAGTTTAAATATTTTTAAAGTTCTTAAAAGTTCGAGTGCTAAAATATTTTAGTTGATTTAAAAAATGCCCGGCTATGTGTGCAGCCGGCATTTTAAAAGTAAAAGACGCTTATTTAACAACATAAAGCCGTAAGATTAAACAGCTATTAAAAATGAAATTCTTAATAGCAGGAATAGGTTTTTTAACAACAATAATTGATTGTCATTATTAATTAACCTTTCATAAATAATAAGAAATCATTATATTTTCAGCCAATGAAGAGAAAGAATCTAAATATTTTTAAAAGTATTGTTGAGCGTGTCGCTGTTCGAAAAGTATTTCTGCAGATATTTGTTATTCATCTTTTGCTTGCACATGTTGTATTACAAAGTTATGTAATTTGTTTCGAAAGTGATGGACGTGTAGTGCTGGAAAGTATGGCTAACAAACAATACTGCTGTGCTACTATTATTTCGTCATCAAACAATACTAACTATTTAGAAGCAAATATTAATGAGGAATGTAATCTTTGTGAGGATGTTGCTATAACCGAAAATTGTGATGAAGAATATTCAGTTACCGTAAAGAAATACCAGCCATTAAATTCTACAATATTAATTGATTTTAACAATCTTAATGTTTCAAGTGAAGAAAAAAAATCTACTTTAATAACACAAGAAATAAACTACAAATCGACACAACTCGATTCATATAAAACTGTTCTTCTTCTGATTTAATCCTACTCTTGTTCTTACTCCACAAAATCCATTAATAAATTTTAAGACCATTTGGAGAATGTATGCGCATTATAAGTGTATTAGTTCTCTTGTTATTAAGCTTGATTGTTCAGACAGGTGCACAACAAGGGAATGATTCAATTAAAAATCAAACAGAAGAAATAACAATTACTGAAGCAGTTGAAATTGCCTTAAAAAACAATCCGAATCTGAAGGCATTTGAATATGAGTTAACTTTTCTCGAGAAACAAAAAATTCAAGCCGGGCTAATTCCCAATCCCGAAGCGAATTTTGAAGCAGAAGATTTTCTCGGCGGAAAGGAATTAAGCGGCTTCAAAGGAAGTCAATATACTCTTTCAGGCAGCCAGCTTTTTGAGCTTGGAGGAAAGAGAGGCAGCCGTTTAAATCTTGCTGAAACTGAAATTGTCTCCTCAAAGGGAGAGTATGAACTGCTAAAGCTTGATGTTATTGCCAGCGTCAAATCAACTTTCTTTTTGTTGTTTCAAATTCAAATGCAGATTGAGCAGCAAAGAAAATTTGTTGAACTCAATGAAGATATTCTGAAAACTATTTCAGAACGTGTAAAAGCAGGACGAACTTCTCCGGCTGAAGAATCAAAAGTAAAAGTTGCTTTGATTAACAGCCAGATAGAATTGCAGCGTCTGCAAAGAAGTTATTTATCGGTTCAAACAAGATTAAATTCTTTATTGGGTACAACTGGAAAAAATCTGGTACCATCTACGGATTTGTTTGAAAATCTTCTTACGCCGCCAAACAAAGAAAACGTGCTACAAGATTTAGAAAATATTCCTTCAATAAAAAACCTAAATAATGAAACTAATATCAGAAAAGCACAGCTTGAGTTGGAAGAATCACAGGCAATTCCGGATTTAACGGCAAGCTTGGGCGTCAGATATTTGAATGAACTGAAAACCAATTCATTTGTTGCCGGAGTTTCAATCCCGCTTCCTTTTTTTAGCAGGAACCAGGGAAACATCCAGGCAGCAGAAGTAAGATTAGAGCAAATAGATGCAATTAAAAATGCACGAAGGTTAAATGTAATAGCAAAATTAAATACAGCTAATAATAATCTTTTGAGTTCTTACAATAATTCGCTGCAGTTGAAGAACAACATCATCCCCGAAGCGGAGAATGCATACGAGATAACAAGACAAGGATATATACAAGGAAGATTTGCTTTTATTGATTTATTGGATGCACAGAGAACATTATTTGAAACCCAAACGCAATTCTTGCTTGAGTTGGCAGATTATTACAACGCATTGATAGAAATAGAAAACATAACAGGGAAAAATTTAATAAAATGAAAAAGTATTTTGGAGAAAAACAAATGAAACTAATAGGAATATTGTTCATAACATTATTAGTAGTTTTTGCAGCCGGATGTTCCGATGAAAAAACAGAGATTGAAGGTGTTGAAACAGAAGAACATAGCAAAGCTGAAACGCAAAATGAAAATGAAGAGCATTCGGAAGAAATTGTTCTTACAGAAGAAACAATGAAAGAATTCGGAATTGAAGTTAAAGAAGCTGGACCCGGAATAATAAAAACACACATTGATTTAACCGGTGAAATAATTGCTGAACCTTCGAGAATTTCACATATAATTCCGCGGTTTAATGGTATAGTTAAAGAAGTTTATAAAACTGTGGGCGATAAAGTAAAAAAAGGAGAAACTCTTGCCTTAATAGAAAGCAATGAAAGTTTAACCACCTATGAGGTTCAATCATTGATAAGCGGAACAATAATAGAAATGCATATGACACAGGGTGAACTGATTGGAAATGAAGCACACGCTTTTACAATTGCAGATCTTGATAGAGTCTGGGCTAATTTTAATATTTATCAAAAAGATCTTGGAAAAATCAGAGGCGGGCAGAGAGCGCTTGTTTCGGTTGGTTCAATGGATATTGAAGAGACGGGAACCATTTCCTATGTGAGTCCTATTGTTGATGAAAAAACAAGAACAGCCACCGCAAGAGTAATATTGAATAATCAATCCGGTAAATGGCTGCCAGGGATGTTCGTGACTGCAAAAGTATATGCAAGCGAAAAAAAATTTCCGATAGTAGTTGAAAAAACAGCATTGCAAACTTTAGAAGAACAGATAGTTGTTTTTGTAAAAGATGAAGATGGCGGATTCAAGCCTCAAGTTGTAAAAACAGGTAATGAAAATGATGATAATATTGAAATTATTAGTGGATTAAAAGCTGGCGATCAATATGTATCTAAAAATTCATTCATACTCAAAGCCGAGATATTGAAAGAATCTTTCGGCGGCGGACACGGACATTAAAAGGAGATGAAATGAATAAAATAATAGATTTTGTATTAAAGAACAGACTTCTGATTCTTGTTTTAGGAATAATAATAATGGCTGCTGGTTATTTAAGTTATAAGCAGCTTCCAATAGATGCTTTCCCGGATGTTTCACCTTCACTTGTTCAGGTTTTTACAGTTACAGAAGGATTAGCGCCGGAAGAAGTTGAAAAATATGTTACTTATCCTATTGAAGTAACAATGAACGGTCTGCCAAATCTTGAAACCATAAGATCTGTTTCAAATTTCGGCTTATCGGTTGTGAATATATATTTCAAGGATGGAACCGATATTTATTTTGCAAGGCAATTAGTAAACGAGAGACTTACTGAAGCAAGAGAACAGATACCGGAAGGTTTTGGTGATCCGCAGATGGGACCAATATCAACCGGAATGGGCTTGGTTTTGTTTTATTATCTTGATGATACTACCGGCACATATACACTTGAAGAATTAAGAACAATACAAGACTGGCTGATAAAATACCAGCTTCAAACAGTTCCCGGTGTTACAGAAGTGCTTGGTATTGGCGGATATGAAAAACAGTTTCAGGTTGCTATAGATCCGAATGCACTACTGCGCTATGATGTGACTATAAATGAAATTGTTGAGAAGATAAAAGCAAATAATTTAAATGTTGGTGCACAATTTATTGAAAAGGATGCTGAAGAATTTGTTGTCCGGTCTGTCGGGCTAACACAAAAAATTGAAGACATTGAAAACATTATAATAAAAGCTGAAGATGGAATACCCATTTATCTTTCCCAGTTGGCGGATGTTGAAATAGGTGGTGCAATCAGGCGGGGTGTTCAAACAAGGAATGGAATTGGTGAAGTAGTTTCGGGTATGGTAGTGAAATTGTACGGAACAAACTCTTCTACTGTAATTAGCGCGGTTGAACAAAAGCTTGCTGAAATAAATAAAATACTTCCGGAAGGAATAAAAATAGTTCCTTACTACGAACAAAAATCACTTGTAGAATCTGCAGTTACAACGGTAACAAATGCATTATGGCAGGGAATAATTTTAGTAGTAATTATTCTGATGATTTTTATGGGATCTCTGCGCCCAAGCATAGTGGTTGCACTGTCAATACCCTTTGCTATTCTTTTTGCGTTTATTGGGATGAGCTACTTTAATATTTCAATAAACCTTATGTCCTTCGGCGGGCTGGCTATTGCCATTGGAATGATGGTGGATGCGACAATTGTTTTGGTGGAAAATATTGACCGGCTGAAACGAGAATCTGGTAAAGAAGAAAACTTCATTCATATTATATCTGTAGCAGGTAAAGAAGTAATCCGTCCAATTACTTTCGCAATAATCATTATTATTGTTGTCTTTATTCCGCTGTTTACACTTCAGGGTGTTGAAGGAAAAACATTCAGTCCCCTTGCATATACCATTGCACTTGCGATGCTGGGGTCATTAATATTTGCCGTACTAATTGCTCCGGTTCTTTCTTCTTATTTAATGAGAAGAACAAAAAAAGAAATCAACAGCAATAAAGAACAAAAAGAATTATGGATTGTATTACAACTGCAAAAAGTATATGAACCGGTTGTAAGATTTTTTGTGCGAAGAAGAATAATTGCAGTAATGCTGGCTTCATTAATATTATTATTCGGAATAATAATTTTTCCTCAGCTTGGCTCCGAGTTTACGCCAACCTTGCAGGAAGGAACTATTGTAATGAGGATGTCAATGGCTCCGTCAATATCGTTAACTGAAAGCACAAGATTAACATTGATTGCCGAAAGAAGATTAATGAAAATACAGGAAGTAGCAGGAGCAGTTACAAGAATTGGCAGAGGTGAAGTGGGTGCTCATACGGACCCAATAAATAGTGCGGAAATGTATGTACTTCTTAAGCCCAAAGAACAATGGCGGCGCGATATGAGTCAGGGTGAATTAGAAGAAATTATTCGTGAAGAATTTGGAGAAATACCGGGCGCGCTTGTTAACTTCACTCAGCCGATTCAGATGACTGTTGATGAACTTCTCGAAGGTGTAAGAGCAGAATTGGCTATCAAATTATTTGGCGGTGACCTTGAAGTTTTAAAGAATGAAGCAGAAAAAATTGCTTCGGTTATCAGAACTGTAAAAGGAGCCGAAGATGTTCAGGTTGACCAGGTAACGGGTGCACCGCAGTTAAAAATTGTGATAAACAGACATAGCATAGCCCGTTACGGAATTAATGTTGAAGATGTGCAGCAGGTAATTAGAACAGCGGTAGGCGGAGAAACTGCAGGACAAATATTTGAAGAAATAAGAAGATTCGATATACTAGTCCGATTCACACCCGAAGCAAGATTAACGGCAAGCGACATTGGTAAAATACTTATTAAAGCACCAAATGGGACAAATGTGCCGCTAAGTCAGCTTGCTGAAATAGAAGAAGTAATAGGACCGAGACAAATAACCAGAGAAAATAACCAGCGGTTTATAACTATACAGGCAAATGTTGTTGGTAGAGATATAGGTTCATTTGTTGAAGAAGGACAGCAAGTAATCGAATCAAACGTGAAGCTGCCAGCCGGCTATCTTGTAACGTGGGGCGGACAGTTCAGACTTCAGCAGGAAGCAAATAAAAGATTTGCAGTAGTTATTCCGATCACGTTACTTCTGATATTTTTATTACTCTTTTTCAATTTTGGATCCGTTAAAAACTCACTGCTTATTCTTTTGAATATTCCGCTTGCGTTAATCGGCGGTGTAGTAGGGCTCTGGATAACAGGACAAAATCTTTCTGTTCCTTCCTCGGTTGGCTTTATTGCGTTATTTGGCGTCGCATTAGAAAACGGAATGATACTCGTTACTTATTTTAATCAACTGATGAGAGAAGGTTTAAAAATAGATGAAGCGTCGGTTAAAGGAGCTTTGTTAAGAGTAAGACCGGTTTTAATGACCGCGCTTACAACCGCTCTTGGTTTAATTCCATTATTGTTTGCGGCAGGTACAGGGAGTGAAGTTCAAAGACCTCTTGCAACCGTGGTAGTTGGTGGATTGTTTACTTCAACTATACTTACTCTATTAGTTTTGCCCGCTTTATACAAATGGTTTTCAATAAAATTCAGCGAACGTGAAATGTAAAACTTGTAGAGATGACATCTTTCTAAAAGATGTCATCTCGCTTAACTAAAAAATATGGAGAATAATTATGAAAGAAATAAAAGCAATTATAAGAGATTTTAAACTCGATGCGGTAATAACTGAGCTTAAAAAAATAGAAGGATTGCCCGGTATTACAATTTCGGAAATAAAAGGATTTGGTAAATCAAAAGCCAGAAATGCACAGGATAAAATCAGTGAAGGGTTACACGAGTTTGTGCCAAGAGTTAAAATAGAATTGGTTGTTCATAATGATATTGTTGATCAAGTGATAGATGTAATTCAAAGAACGGCTCATACGGGAAATCCGGGAGATGGAAAAATATTTGTAATTGAAGTTAGTAACGTTGTTAAGATAAGAACAAATGAGAGAGGCGCAGTAGCGATTTGATGGAAGATGTTTGATGGGAAATGGATTGTGGGATTGGATTTACAGTTAAAATGGAATATTAGAATGAGATGAAGTTGTGAAAGAATATTTCTCAAAAAATATTGTTTTTGTTTGTTGGTTCTTTACGGTCTTAAACTCTTGCTTAATCGCACAAAGTATGAATGGATCCGCAAAAAAAACAATAGGAAAGGAAAATCTTTTAGATCAGATTTTTGACGAATCTGAAATGGAGAATATCCACAAGTATTATGAAGAAGTTATTGAAATTGACAGCACAAATTATGATGCACTAACTAACCTTGGAGTAATTTATCAACGAGCTGCGGATTTGGAAAAATCGCTCGGGTATTTTAAGAAAGCTGTAAAGTTCAATCCTCAAAAAGCAAGAGCATACCATAACCTTGGCATTCTGAACAGTATAATGGGACGGCTTGATGAAGCAGTTATTAATCTTAACAAAGCAGCGGAGCTTGATTCGACCAGTCCAAACTCAATCCGTCAATTGGGAATTATTTATTTGCAGAACAAAATGTTCAACGAAGCGCTTGAATCTTTTAACCGTGCTTTGAAGAGAGATAATAAAGATACTGAAAGTTATTTGGGAAAATCTCTTGCTTACTGGCTGCTTAAAGATTATGATAAGGTACTTGCTGTGGTAAATGAAATGCAATCATTTGATTTACGTTTCAATCGAATGGAACTGCTGCTTGCTGATGTTTATTTTAAGAAAAATGATTATGAGAAGGCAATGAAATATGCAAAGATTGATGAGGTTGAGAACTCATCTCAGGCAGAAGGTCATTACTTGCTTGGTGTTCTTTATGAAATTAGCGGAGAGAAAGACAAAGCAGAATTTGAATTTGAAGAGGCATCTGCAATTACGCAGCAAAATCCTCAAGCAAGTTTGGAGTTAAGTATCAATATTTTTTTCAATGCTGAAGTAAAATGAACAGATGAGAGTGAAGATGATGAGTAAGGTATTAAAAATGATTTCTCCTATGATGAACAGAATAGCAGGAAGTAAAGGGGAAAAAATATTAAGCGGAACCGTTTTATTAGCAATAGCGATTAGTCTTGTTCACTTCTTAACTTTCTCCCAGGAAGAAATTTATCTTGATTTTCTGCATCAGCTTTTATCGAAGTTATATTTTTTACCGGTTCTTTTAGCTGCATTATTTTTAGGTATAAAAGGAGCAATAAAGCTGGCACTGGTCGTTTCATTATTATATCTGCCGCACTCTTTAAATACAGGACTTTTTTCAAAGTTATATATTGCAGAAAATCTTTCTGAGTTAATATTAATCTGGACAGTAGGAATAATAGCCGGAGTGTTGATAGATAGATTAAAAAAAGTTCAAGCTGAAAAAGCCCGGCTGGCTGCGTTAGAAAAAATATCAACCGTAATAAACGTTGTTAATAACGGTATAATGAATGATTATTCTGCTTGTGAAGGGTTAACGAAATCTTTGAAAAGTATTTATAATAATGGTGATGGAAATTCTTTTACGGTAAAATTGTTATCGGAAAAATTAGAGCGTTTGGGTTCACACATATCGCACCTATCTAACCTTGTTGCGCCTAAACCGATGAAAAAAGTTAGATATAATCTTTTTCATCTGACTAAAAAATGTATGAATGAAATTATACAGAATAATCCCGGTTATAATTTTTCTTTTAAGAGTGAACCAAAACTGCCGCCGGTTTATATGGATGTTAGGCAAATTGAATTTGCCTTGAAGCAAATATTACAAAGCTTCATAGAACAAAGCCCGGCGAAAAAGGAACTTATAATATCAGCAGCAATAAACAATGAAATGGTTGAAATATCTTTAACTCTGAATGGAAAGAAAACGACTCAAAAAAATAATGGGACGGAAGTATTTGATTTAATAGCTAATCCGGAGAAGGGATACACTTTTGCACTTGCATCTTCAATTATACACGCTCATAGCGGAAATGTAAAATTTGAAACCGGTGAAAGCGGCATCAGGTCAATCTATTTAAATATGCCGGTAAATTGAAATATGATTATTTAGAATAAAAAATTTTAGGTGAATCAATGAAAAAATTATCAATATTAATTTTGCCCGCAATTTTTATAGTGGTTATCACAATAATGTATTTTACATATTTTGCCAAAACCGGTGAAATAGGTTCATTCGATAAATTCAGCCCGGGAAGTGAGATAAACCAGGGGATAAATGTATTTGTTGTTAAAGCCAAAGGGTTTGAAAGAGACGCTAACGGAAATATCATTTCTTTTTATGCCGCGGATAAAAACAATGTTGAGATAAAAGTTACTTCTCACGAACCAATTCCGCCGGAAATTGCAGATGCAGAAGTTGTAGAATTGCTTGGGCATATGCACGAAAATACTCTTACCGCTGCAAAGATTGCAATTGTAAAATGAAGGGCTATGATATGACTGGTTTATCACAAATAATATTAGGCGCTTTTTTACTCAGCATAGTTCACGCTTCTATTCCGAATCATTGGATTCCTTTGGTTGCTCTCTCCAAATCGGAAAAGTGGAATGAAAAATCAACGATGGGCATTACTGCAATTGCTGGATTATCACACACGCTTAGCACAATAATTATCGGAATCATAATTGGATTTTTGGGGTACAAACTATCGGATTCTTACTCTTTCATTGTTGGAGTAATCGCTCCAAGCTTGCTGATACTACTTGGAATAATTTATCTTATATTGAGCTTTAGAGAAAATAAACATTACCATCATCACTCTCACGAAATTCATATTGATGATGTTAATCCCGAAGGGACAAGAAAGAAAACTACCGCTGCAATAATTCTTACTTTGGTAATCTCGATGTTTTTTTCTCCTTGTCTGGAAATAGAAGCGTATTATTTTGTTGCAGGCAAGCTCGGCTGGGAAGGAATAATTTCAGTATCGATAATCTATACTGTAATTACTATTGCCGGAATGCTTCTGCTTGTGTGGCTTGGA
The DNA here is from genome assembly GCA_013285425.1 of Ignavibacteriota bacterium. Taxonomy (GTDB): domain Bacteria; phylum Bacteroidota; class Ignavibacteria; order Ignavibacteriales; family Ignavibacteriaceae; genus IGN3. Next base: position 1,578,771 of record CP053447.1, on the reverse strand, counting down.
ATGAAAGGCGTAAGAAAAATTAAATCGCATTTTCTCGAACACCACGAAAAAACAATAACTGGAGTTTTGTTAATCGTTCTTGGAATAACTGGATATTTTATTAGATAGAAAACGAGAATTAAAAGGTAACTTATTATGAAAAAATATCAACTTAAAAATATTGACTGCGCATCGTGTGCGGCAAAGATTGAAGAAGGGCTTTCAAAGATGCCCGAAGTTAAATTTGTTTCTGTGAATTTTGCAAACTCGACTTTACAGATTGATGCACCGGATTTAGAAGAAGTAAAACAAAAGATTAAAGAGATCGAACCGGAAGTGGAAGTAGTTGAACCGACTGATGACCTTACACCGCCGGCTAAAAGGTTTGCAATAAAAGATGAACTTGCCGAGAACAAAAACGAATTGATAAAAATCTTTTTTGCACTTCTTCTGCTTTCCGTCGGGCTAATCTTCGAAGAAGAAATTCATAACACTCCTTATCATTTTGCAGAATATCTGGTTTTTATTTCTGCTTATCTGATAAGCGGCTGGGGTGTTTTAAAGGGTGCTGCAAGAAGTATTGCAAAAGGAAAAGTTTTCAACGAGCTTTTTCTTATGTCAATTGCAACGCTTGGCGCAATTGCAATTGATGAAATGGCTGAAGCAGTTGCCGTTATGTTGTTTTTTGTAGTCGGGGAATTGTTCCAGAATATTGCCGTTAACCGCTCACGAAAGTCAGTGAAAGCATTATTGGAGATAAGACCGGATTATGCGAACATAAAAATAAATGGAGATGTTAAAAGAGTTTCGCCAACGGAAGTTCATCCCGGACAAATAATTCTTGTGAAGCCCGGAGAGAAAATTCCTTTGGACGGAAATATTATCGAAGGAAATTCTTTTGTTGATACTTCGGCACTCACTGGGGAATCTGTTCCCCGTTCTGTAAAAGAAAGCGAAACAGTTTTAGCGGGAATGATTAATAAAAGCGGACTGCTTACAATTAAAGTAACAAAAGAATTTGGCGAGTCTTCAATTACAAAAATTTTAGAGCTGGTTGAAAATGCAAGCAGTAAAAAAGCAGAGACAGAAAAATTCATCACTACATTTGCCCGCTATTACACTCCAGTAGTTGTATTTGGAGCCTTGCTTCTTGCTGTTATTCCACCGTTGTTTTTTGCCGGACAAACATTTACTGACTGGATTTACAGAGCGTTGGTAGTGCTTGTAATTTCTTGCCCTTGTGCTTTAGTGATAAGCATTCCGCTCGGATATTTTGGCGGGATTGGTGGCGCTTCACGAAGAGGGATCCTTGTTAAAGGTTCCAATTTTTTGGATGCGCTCACAAAAATTAAGACCGTCGTATTTGATAAAACCGGAACGTTAACGAAAGGTGAATTCAAAGTTGCGGAAATAGTTTCTGCCAACGGATTCAAGGAAGAAGCCATTCTGAAATATGCTGCTTATGCAGAAGCGAACTCGAGTCATCCGATTGCTAAATCAATATTGGAAGCTTATCAGAATGAAATTCAGCAAAATGAAATAAGCGATGTAAAAGAAATATCCGGTCACGGCATTCAGGCAAAAGTAAACGGAGACGAAATTTTGATTGGAAATGATAAGCTGCTTCATCTTGAAAATATCGAACACGACAAATGTGATGTTGAAGGAACTGTTGTTCACGTAACGGTAAATAAAAAATATGCCGGCTATATCGTAATATCAGATTCATTAAAAGATGAAGCTGCAGAAGCAATTACTGCGCTGAACAAATTAAAAGTAGATACCGTTATGCTAACCGGAGATAACAAAAGCGCTGCTGAAGTCTTTGCAATAAAGCTTGGTATCAAAGAATATTATTCAGAGCTGCTGCCGGAAAACAAAGTTGAACATATTGAAAAGCTAATTGACTCAGCAAAAGATGGAAAAGTCGCATTCGTTGGTGATGGAATAAATGATGCGCCGGTAATTGCCCGTGCCGATGTTGGAATTGCAATGGGTGCTCTCGGCTCCGATGCAGCAGTTGAAACCGCAGACGTAGTTTTGATGACCGATTCACCAATGCAGGTTGTAAAGTCAATTGAAGTTGCAAAGCGGACGAGAACTATCGTCTGGCAAAACATTGGTTTTGCAATGGGAGTGAAATTATTCTTCATTCTTCTCGGCGCATTTGGAATTGCAACAATGTGGGAAGCGGTGTTCGGCGATATGGGTGTTGCGATTATTGCAATATTGAATGCTATGAGAGTGATGAAATAAAATTTGATTGAAATTATTCTTTAATAAGCATCTTATATCTGCATTCCAATGGCAATTCCCACTTCCGCTGGTGCAGAGTTACAAAGACCCCTTGCAACTGTGGCTATCGGTGGATTGATGACATCAATCCTGCTTACACCTTTGCTCATTTCATCAATTTATAGCTGGTTCGAAAATAGAAAAGTTGAGGTTAATTATCTATTGGAATAAATTGAATATATTTAAATAGATAAAAAATGGAACACAATCATTCACATAGCCATCAGTCGATAAATTACAACAAAGCTTTCATAATTGGAATTACACTGAATGTAATTTACATCTTAGTCGAAGTTTTCTATGGTTTGATGATCAACTCGATGGCATTACTTGCAGATGCCGGACATATATGTGGTCTTTCGGACCAGAGATTTATTCTGATGCCATTTCAGTCGTAACATCAAGTCCAAAACTATCGTATTATTAGAAAGAAATATTGCCTGAAGTTGGGATTGTTCATACTACTTTCGAAGTGCATAAATGTCAACATTAGAAATTATTGTGGGGACTTATCATCAAACGGTGACAGCTTATAGTTTTCAATTTTGCTGTAAAGAGTCGGTAGCGAAATGCCCAAAATTTTGTATGCTTTGTTTTTATCCCACTGAACGGCATCGAGTACTTTTTTAATATGATTTTTTTCATTTTCAGCAAGTGTGATAAATTGAACTTCATCCTTAATTTCACCCGGTTCGGGCTTTCTTAAAAGTATATTTTCCTTGTTAAGAATATCATCACTTGAGAGAACAACTGCCTGCATTAAGGTGTTTTCCAATTCTCTTACATTCCCTACCCAGTAATGATTTTTTAACATCTCCATTACATCTTCAGGTACTTTAGTAACATTTTTATGAAGTTCATTATTAATCTTTGCAAGAAAATGGCTAACCAAAAAAGGTACATCATCCAGACGTTCACGGAGAGGTGGAAGGTTAATTGATACTACTTTTAATCTAAAATATAAATCCTCTCTAAATTCTCCATCGCTTACAAGTGCGTTTAAATCTTTATTAGTAGCTGCAATTATTCTTGCTTTTATCGGGATTAAAGTTTCTCCTCCAACACGTTCAAATTCTTTTTGCTGTAAAACTCTTAATAACTGAACTTGCAGATTAGGAGATATTTCAGAAATTTCATCAAGGAAAATTGTACCTTCACCGGCAAGTTCAAATTTACCTTTTTTATCGCGTATGGAACCGGTGAAAGCTCCTTTTACGTGACCGAATAATTCACTTTCGAGAAGGGATTCAGTTAAAGCTGTACAGTTAACGGGAACAAAGGGTTTATCCTTAGTAATGCCGCTGTAATGAATTGCCCTTGCAACAAGCTCTTTTCCTGTACCGCTTTCACCTTCGAGAAGAACTGTTACTCGGCTTGTTGTAGTCTGCCCTATCTTTTTATAAACATCTTTCATAACTGAAGATTTACCAATAAGGGTATTCTCTGACTGATATTCTTCAGTTTCAACAGTAATAAATGAAGTGAGCTGCTCGCTCATTTTTTTATTTTCAAGAGCACGGCTAATAGTAATTTTCAGCTTATCTATCTCAAGCGGTTTCTCAATGTAATCATAAGCACCTTGCTGCATTGCTTTAACCGTACTGCTCATATCATCAAAAGCGGTAATCATAATAACGTGAATGTGCGAATCAATTTCTTTTACTTTCTTTAAAACTTCAAATCCATCTGCCTTTGGCATTTTAATATCGGTTATCACTAAATCCGGAATTTCCTTTTGTGCAATTTCAATTCCTTCAGAACCATTAGAAGCTGAATAGACATTAAAGTTCAGTTTCTTTAAATAATTTGTTAATGTTTTTCTTATTGATTCATCATCATCAATAACAAGTATTTTGAAGCTGCTATTTTCTTTATTTAATTCACTCATAGCTGTTCTATTGTACAAAATTATTTTTTTCTGTTTTATTTAATTCATTTAATGGAAACACAATTTCAAATATAGTTTCACCTGGTTTTGAGGAGACCAAATTTATTTTTCCTTTATGCTGTTCAACAATTTTCTGTGTTATTGATAATCCAAGACCGGTGCCTGAAGTTTTTGTAGTGTAAAATGGTTCAAACACTTTTATATCATCACTTATACCGGTGCCGCTGTCTATAACTAGAATCTGAACATTATTTTTATCTTCATCAATAAATGATTTCAATTCTATTTTACCATTGCTGCTAATGGCTTCAATCGAATTATCAATTAAGTTTAAAAATACCTGCGTTAATCTTTGCCTGTCAGCCATCAAATCAATTTTACCTAAGTTATTAAGTAAAGAAATGTTTTTACTTTTTAATTTACTATTAAGCTGGTGCTTAATCTTTTCGACCAAATCAAATAAATTAAATTCAGAAATATCTAATTCCATTTGCCTGGAAAACTGCAAAACATCTTTAACTAAATTGTTAAGCTGGTTAATTTCGGTTTGAATAATCGCAATATTTTCTTTTTCATCTTTGTTTAACTTTAATTCTGCAGCAATGATATCTGTATTCATTTTAATAGAAGTTAAAGGAGTTTTTATTTCGTGGGCAAGTACTGCAGCCATTTTACCAAGTGCTGCAAGCTTTTCTGATTTGACCAACTGTTCTTCCAGCTTCTTTTGTTCTGTTATATCAACCTCGATAAATAAATATCCATTAAACTTGCTGCCCGTTGAAGATGGCGTAACGTATATTAAAAGAATCTTATTGTCATAATTCAACTCTCCTCTGAATTTTGAATAAAGCTGAAGTTCATTTTTTATCATAGTGAAATATTCATTTAATTCACCTTTAAATTGAACGTCAACTAAATATTCATCTATTATTTTCTCCCTGTCGGTTTTAACTATTTGACAAAACTGGTGATTGGCTTCTATTATTCTGAAATCTTCATTAACAATAGCAATTGCGGCAGAAGATTCCTCAAAAGCATTCAGCAATAAAGAAATCCTCTCTTCTTTGCTCCTCAATTCAGAGGAATTATTTTTTAATGTTTCAGACATATTATTAAAAGCTTCTGTTAATTCACCGAACTCATCATTAGAAGAAAACTCAATCTTTATGCCATAGCTGCCTTTTTCTATTTCGTGGGCTTTATTCTTCAACATCTTTAAAGGATTTGAAATGATTTTAACAATAACAAAGGCAATGATTATGCTTACAACAACTCCACCAAATACACTAATAATAAATAACCTGTACAGCTCACGGTTACTCTCCGGCTGGAAAATAAATCTCATTAAAGGGACTTGCACCAACAAAATAATAATAGGTACAAGAACAGAAGCGCTAAGTATAATTTTTTTTGATATGCTGAAGTTATGTATCCTTTGCATTGAAGCCCGGAACATATCATATCTGTTTACGGCTACTGTTGTAAAGAGAATAACTCCGGCTAAAAAAGAAAGCGGACTGATTTCCACTAAGTAATAAAAACCGAGATACCAGGGAAGGAATAAACCAAATATAAAAGATGCAAGATTTGTTATGATTAAACCTAAGAACAGCAAAAGAATTTGTTTCTTCTGAATCGAATTTTCTTCCGTGTTATACCTTTTAATCAACCAGTAAAAGTTTATTGCAACAAGCAAAGCATACCATAATAAAAATACCGGATAAAGTGAAGAATATTTAACAGTGAATGAATGCTCGTGAGCGTGTGATTCTTCAATGAAATATCCGGTCCATAATAAACCCAAAAGAATAACAGAGGGAATTATTATGAGCATACTCTTAATAACACCAATTCTGCGGGGTTCGGGAAAGTTCCACGTAAAAAAAGTAACTGCCACAATAATCATCAGCAGAAACGAATGGCAGGAGTTATCAAGTATTGTAACATTCGATGAATGCATTATCAAAAAATGAAATGCGTGAGATATTAAGTAGCCAATCACTAAAAGCAGAATCAAAATGAACAACCGGCTTTTAACAGACTCACGATTTCTCGAATATATAATTACTATTAATCCTATGGCGGCAAGCAATGTGGATGCAAGAAAAATAGTCTGAGTTAAATCAAGGTCGAAGATTGAGTGGGTTAACAGTAATGCTATGTAAGTAAATATAAAAGTCATTATTAAAATCTTTAAATATTTTTAAACTTCTTAAATCTTTTTTTCTTCAATCGTTGCTTTAACGTTAATTTAACAAAAATGATTTAGGGCACACATCTTGTCTTTTTCTAATTAGAACATTTTAAAAATAAAACATTACGGTGCAAAAGTGAATAACAAAAGCAATTCTTTGAGGGATCCTGTTTGCGGTAGAAAGATAAATCCAAACAAAGCTTATGCTAAGATAAAATACGGGAAAGAAACATATTACCTTTGCTGCCCGCTTTGCCAGTCTGAATTCGAGAAAGATCCCAAAAAGTTTATTAACAATATAATTAAATGACAATGGAGATTAATTAGCTATGAAAAAGTTAGAACCATATCCGATAGCAAGTGCATTGTTTTACATCTTTACGGTTTTTTACGTGGTGTGCATTGGTGTTAAGCTTATTCTTGGAAGTCTTGGTATTGATGGCTTCTGGCATATGCACAAAATATGGGAGATAATTCTTCCCTGGTTCGGTGGATTAGATTCATTAAGCATTATAATTGGTTTGCTTGAAGTTTCTCTCGGCTCATATTTAATTGGCTATATTGTTGTTCCCGCCTATAATCTTTTAGCAAGAAAAAAAGTAAGTGAGCATAAGATAGAAGTAAAACCAGTTATTGTAAGATTTAAAACTCTATTCTTAACATTTGTTGTTTATGTTTCTATTCTTTTTACCCTTTGCTTAATATATGATTTAATTGTTCCCGCTGAATATCAAATGCTTGGTTTATGGAAGCTGCTTATTCCCGGCTTTACAGGATTAAATTTTATCAGCTATCTGGTTGGCATTGGAGCTATACTGATTTACAGTGCATACACTGCATTCATCTTTTCTAAAACACTAAACTTTTTTGAAAAATCCGAATTAAAAAAATCTGAGAAAGAACTTGCTTCCCAAGATAATTCTTCAGTTGAAGTGTCGAGAGGAAAGAAGTATGACGAAAAATATTTTGGAGTTGCAACCGGAGTATTTGCAGCGGCTATTTTTATTCTTGCAGCAATAAAGATGATTTTTGGTGGAGAAGATTATTCTGTACTAATCAAACCGTTCATTCCATTTTTTAATTCTGTTAGCCTAATCAATACTATTGGAGGAATTGCAGTTTCGTTTTTATGGGGCTGGGTGATGGGTTATTTCTTTATGGTTTTTTACCACTGGTTTGATAAAAGAGTCAGTCCTAAGCAAATAAATGATTAAGGATAACTAAAATGACAAAAGAGGTAAAACCATACTGGATAATATTTCTTCTCTCCCTTTCTGCTTTAAGCTTTGAAATAATACTTGCAAGAATATTTTCTTACGTGCTTGCATATCATTTTGTTCTTATAATTATTGCTTTTGCAATACTCGCCCTTGCTTTAGGACAGCTTTATGCTTCACGCCTGGCAGCAAAAAACTCTTTATCTTATAATAAATATTTTATTGTTCTCCAATTATTATTTCCGGTAAGCATTTCTGCAATTTTTATTTTACCTTCTATTGAAAGCGTCGGAAGCGGCTCGGTTGGTTTAATCATTTATATTCTTCTTGCAGGCGTTACTTTCTTTTTAGTAGGAATTATTACTGCTTTAATATTTCAAGCCAACGGAGAAAAAAGCAGAACACTTTATGCGTTTGATATGATAGGTGCTGCCGGAGGTTCTTTGCTTGGTTTATTTTTACTAAACACATTTAGCATTGTTCAATCTCTCGCAATAATTCTGATTATCTTTTCAATTGCTTCCATTCTTTCCATTCCGCTTGTTAAAAGAAAAGGATTTATTCTAACAACAGCTTCCATAGTACTCGCGTCTCTTTACCTGATTTTATTAACTCCCGATATTGAAATAAATATTGCCACATCATCTGAAAAAGATTTACTGCGATTAAAGAGCAATCCTTCAGTTAAAACAACTACTATTGAAAGTAAATGGAATTCATTTGGAAGAACCGACCTTGTAAAATTTATCTATCCCGATTCCACAACTTCAATGTCAATGTTTATTGATGGTGCTGCGGGAACACAAGTAGTAAACATTTCTGAATTAGAAAAAGATAAAGAAAAATTGTTTCATACCTTGATGCATTCAAATATGTTTTTTGAGTTTAATTTTCTAAAAGATAATGAAAAAGATTCTGCCTTAATTATTGGTCCTGGCGGAGGTATTGATATTGCCGCTGCTTATTTCGGTAAAACAAAGCAGATAGATGCGGTAGAAGTGAATCCCACCTTTGTTGATTTTATGAAGAAATACAACAAAACTACCTTTGCTGGAAAACCTAACATCAATGTAATTGTTGGTGAAGGAAGAAATTTTGTAAGAAATACAAAAAACAAATATGATTTAATATTTCTTACTATCCCTATTACTAAAGGTGGACGCTCAACCGATTTTGTCAACCTTACAGAGAACTATTTATTTACACAGGAAGCCTTAAAAGATTATTTGCATATACTAACCGAAGAAGGAAGAATAGTTTTTACTACGCACAACAGGGAAGAAACTTACAAGATTATCTCAAATTATCTGGATTTGCAAAATAAATCCGGTATAACTAATCCCGAAGCTTCCAATTACTTTTATGTCGCAGACCAGGGAATGATGCCTTTGCTTGTTATTAAGAAAACACCTTTCAATAAAGATAAAATTGAGCAGCGGCATTTTATTTCGCATCAAGCCGGATTTGACAGAGGTGTTTCATTCTTTCCATTTTCGAAACAAGTTAAAATTGACACTATAGTTTATGGGCAAAAAGTTGAATGGAGTATGTTTGATAATGTTCTTTATGATGTTTCAAATAATAAATACAGCTTTCACGATCTAACTGAGAAAGCATCAATAAATCTTCACCCGGTTACAGATAATTCTCCCTTCTTTTTTAATTATGAATTAGGGCTGCCAGACAATTTAAATGTGTTGGTTTTTGCTGGAATTATTTTGTTGGTTCTATCTCTTTATATGTTTAAAAAGGATTGGGGATTGAGCATCAACACTCATAAAGAAACTGAACTTAGCAGGAAAAATTTAAGAACCTTAACCATTATATCTTTTCTGCTCGGTTTTACTTACATACTTAGTGAATCGTATCTCTTCCAGGCAATGAATCTACAGTTAAATAATCCTTTAAAATCATTTTCGTTGCTGTTGTTTGCATTTTTAATTGGGAATGGAGCTGGCAGCTATCTTTCCAACTTAATAAAACAAAGTCATCTCAGAATAATAGGATTGGCTGTTATTGGAATAATTTTAATTCTTGCTGTTGAGGCATTTTTAATATTACCAAATTTAGAACCAAGAGTTCCTGAATTTTATTTGTTTCTGCTTGTCTTTATCCCGGCAATAATAATTGGAGTACCATTCCCTTTGCTTTTAGCAGAAATGAATGAACATAAAATAAAAAATGGTATAGCGGTTTTATTAAGTGTATCGGGAATCGCAGGATTTATCGGCTCAATTTTCACAATTGCAATTGCAATACTTGCAGGGTATAATTTTGTTGTTTATACAGCATTATTTTTATACATAATTCTGATTGTAACGACATTAGCATTCAAAATGGTTTCACCTAAACTTGAAACTCATTAACAGAAATCTCTGTTATATCACAGGAAGAATCCAATAGCAAAATTTCAGGTTTGCAGTAGGTCATACTTAAGATATTTAATAGAATTTAAATTCTTTAAAAATCATACAAGAGTAACCTTCCATTATTCTAAAAAATCTAACATTTCTTTTGGCTTAGCTTTTGGAACTATTAAATCTAATCAAGAAAGGAGACTTAAAATGCTTTGGTTAATAATAACAACTATAGTGATTTTCTTAGGTGTTTATTTTTACTTTAACTTAAGAAAACCTAAACCACAACCCGTAGTGCATAATCAGAATCAAGGTCATAGTCATAAAAATGGACACGGCTGCTGTAAATAATCTATGTATTGTAATAAATATGAGATCATTTATTAAGCGAAAATAATTTAAAGGAATTACGATATGGAAAGAGGAATAGAACATTCAGGTGCTTGGGCGCTTGCACTGATTTTCATTGTTATAGCATCCTGGCTGTTATATAAATATCTCGCTCCGAAAACGTGGCGGGAGTGGACAGGAGCAGGACTGATTCAAGCGTTTATAATTGCATTATATGCAGAGATGTACGGCTTTCCACTTACAATATACCTACTTGTCAGATTCTTTGGATTAGATCGTACTTACTTAAATGCAAATCTGTGGTCCACTTTGTTGGGTGTTGGTGAAACTGGTATGATGATCTCTATGATAGCCGGTTATATTTTACTCTTTTTGGGCTTTGGTATTTTTCTGCAAGGATGGCGGGAACTTTACAAAGCTCATCAGGAAAACCGGCTTGCAACCAGTGGATTATACAGTATAGTTAGACATCCTCAATATACTGGATTATTTATCGCGCTTTTCGGGGAAGGTGTTGTTCATTGGCCAACATTATTCTCCGTAGGATTGTTTCCTATTATTATATATGCGTATTACCGGCTCGCCCGAAAGGAAGAACAGAAGACAATTGAAAAGTTTGGAGAAGCATATCCCGAATACAAGCAAAATGTGCCGATGTTTATTCCGGTAAAAGGAAAATGGCAGCAGCTTTTTGAGCGTTCAAATGTAACACCGAATTAAATACTGGAAGAGTAAAATGAATATAGATAAAATAGCTTATAAAGACCGCAGTGAATTCTTAAGAGGATTTGCAGCAATAATCAGAAAAAATAATTGCGGGAATGAAGATGAACAAACAATGTTTTTAACAATCGGAAAATATTTTGGCTTTGAAATGGAGTTCCTTGAATATTCTTTAGGACATCTTATGGTAAATAAATACATCCTCGAAGAACCAGCAATTTTTTCTACTAAACCCATTGCAGAATTTTTTATCAATGATGTTGCTAAAATATTATCGCATACAAATTCAATGACAGATGCTTCTAAAGATTGGCTGATGAAAACTGCTGAAGGTAATAAAGTTGATTTTGTTTTGTAATGGATTGAAATCACAAATAGATCAATTAAAAATAGAAAGGAAAAACATTATGACACACGACCCTGTATGCGGAATGGAGGTGAAGACACCCTCGGAATATTATATTGATCTGGACGGTAAACGATATGAATTCTGTTCTGAAAACTGTCAGAATAAATTTGCCCTCGATCCGAACAGTTACATTGAAAAGATGAATAAAGTTGAGCCGTCATATAGAACAACTAGTGATGGAATAGAGAAACTTACTTTACCAATAAATGGTTTGCACTGCACTTCGTGTGTAAATACAATTGAAAAAGAAGTAAAGAAGTTGCCTGGTATTAGAGTAGCTCGTGTTAATTATGCAACAGAGATGGCACACGTTGAATATATGAACGGTGAGACAAATACTGAAGAGATAATCGGGGCAATTAAAAAAGCCGGCTATCAGACAGGACAATCAACTCTGAAAATAGGAATAAGAGGAATGTATTGCGGATCGTGTGTCTCAAAAATTGAAAAAGAGCTGAAACAGAAAAGCGGTGTTATTTCTGCAAGTGTTGATATAGCAACTGAATCTGCAATTATAAATTACATTCCCGGTCTGGTATGTATTAATGAAATAAAAAATGTAATAGAAAAACTTGGTTATAAAACTTTTGATACCGCAAGTGTTAAAATGGAAAAAGCAGAAGAAAAGGAAAAGACTACCGCCGAACCCGTTGATGAAAACCAGCTTGCACGTGAAAAAGAATATAAAACTTTGATGAGTAAATTTATTTTTGCTGCTATTCTTTCCTTACCTGCAATTCTTTTCAGCTATCCAGATTTATGGGGATTACCGGAACAATTTCAAAAAGGAACTGAGCTGCTTACTTACATTTGGATAGGGCTTGGCTTATTAAGCTTGCCGGTTATGTTTTGGTCGGGTTCGCAATTTTATACAGGGGCGTGGGCTGCTTTCAAAAACAGATCGGCAAATATGCACACATTAATTGCAACCGGAATTTCTGCCGCTTGGCTCTATTCTGCAGTCGCTGTTTTATTTCCCGGAATATTTCCTTCTGAAGAATTAGCCGATGTCTTTTTTGATGTTGTGTTTGTAGTTGTTGCTCTAGTTGTTCTTGGGATGGCATTGGAAATAAGAGCAAAAGGAAAAAGTTCAGAAGCTATTAAAAAGTTAATCGGGCTTCAGGCAAAAACTGCAAGAGTTCTGCGTGATGGAAAAGAACTAGATATTCCTATTGAAGAAGTTGTTCTTGATGATATAATAATTGTAAGACCTGGCGAAAAAATACCGGTTGACGGAGAGATTACAGCTGGTTCTTCAACAGTTGATGAGTCAATGATTACGGGAGAATCAATACCGGTTGAGAAACATATTGGCGATGAAGTAATTGGTGCATCTATAAACAAAACCGGTTCATTCAAATTTAAGGCAACAAAAGTTGGAAAGGATACTGCTCTTGCTCAGATTATTCAGATGGTTGAACAAGCCCAAAGTTCAAAGGCCCCAATCCAGAGAGTGGTGGATAATGTTTCCGGGTATTTTGTTCCAACAGTAATGATTCTTGCGATTCTTTCATTTGTTATCTGGTATGTATTTGGTCCTGTTCCGCAATTAATTTATGCTTTAATCGTTTTTGTTACAGTTCTTGTAATTGCCTGCCCGTGTGCACTTGGACTAGCAACACCAATTTCATTAATGGTTGGAGTTGGTAAAGGAGCAGAGAACGGAATTCTAATCAGAAGTGGTGAGGCATTAGAAACTGCACAAAAATTAGATTCAATAGTTTTAGATAAAACAGGAACTATAACAGAAGGAAAACCATCGCTTACTGATGTAATTACTTCTAATGGTTTTAAAGAAGATGAAGTGTTAGCACTTAGTGCAAGTGTTGAAAGATTTTCGGAACATCCTTTGGCAGAGGCAATTGTGAAAGGAGCGGATGATAAAAATCTAACGCTCAATGATCCGAAGGAATTTAATGCAGTTCCCGGCCACGGAGTTGAAGCAAATGTTAATGGAAGGAAAATATTTCTTGGCAACTTAAAGATGATGAAAAAATTTTCTGTAGATCTTGGTGAACTGGAAGAAAAAAGTATAAAACTTGCTGATGATGGTAAAACACCAATGTTTATTGCAATAGATGATAAAGCTGCTGGAATTATTGCTGTTGCAGATACCATTAAACCGGATTCAAAAGAAGCGATTGCATTACTTAAAAAAATGGGATTGGAAGTAGTAATGATAACCGGCGATAATACAAGGACTGCAAATGCAATCGGCAGGCAGGTTGGTATTGATAGAGTTCTCGCGGAAGTTTTGCCGGAAGATAAAGCGTTCAATGTTCAGAAACTGCAAAATGAAGGAAAGATAGTTGCTATGGTTGGTGACGGAATAAATGATGCACCAGCATTAGCTCAGGCAGATATTGGTTTGGCTATCGGAACCGGAACTGACGTTGCAATCGAAGCATCTGATATTACTTTAATTAAAGGAAGTCTTAAAGGTGTTGTGCTTGCAATTCAGCTTTCAAAAGCTACGATGAAAAATATAAAAGAAAATCTTTTCGGTGCATTCTTTTACAACGGACTGGGAATACCTATCGCAGCCGGGTTGCTTTATCCGTTTTTGGGATTGTTACTCTCACCACTTATTGCAGGTGCTGCTATGGCATTTAGTTCTGTAACTGTTGTAACAAATGCAAATCGTTTAAGAAGATTTAAACCAAAATTGAAGTAAGGAGAATAAAAATGGCGCTTGATCAAATATTAGTAATAATTGGTGGACTTGGATTATCAATCTGGGTTGCCTGGTATTTCTGGTTCTCAGAAAAGAAAGCTGTAAAAGTCCAATCTGTAGAAGGCGGAATTCAGGAAGCAGTGATAAAAGTGAAAGGTGGATACACACCTGATGTTCTAATTTTTGAAACAGGCAAACCAATTAAATTAAATTTCATAAGAGAAGAAACTGCTGCCTGCACAGAAGAAGTCGTTTTTTCGGATTTCAATAAAAGAGCAACACTTACACCATACAAAACTATTCCGGTTGAATTGAAAATTGATAAACCAGGTGAATATGGTTTTCAGTGTGGAATGGGGATGGTAAAGGGCAAATTGATTGTGCAATGAAATTCTTTTGCAGTCCTTCTCTATAAAAAGGAGATGATAAAATGAATCAAAAAAATTTTATACGTGATGTTGTTTGCGGGATGTACCTAATAACTACTGAAGGATGTAAGGTAAGTGAAGTAAATGGTGAGAAATACTATTTCTGTTGTGAGACTTGTAAAGAGGAGTTCGATAAAAATATGGATAAGTATATTGATAGCATTCCTGAAAACAAAAAGGGTGAGAAAAATCCTAATAAAGTTGATTGGGAAAGAGACCCTGTGTGTGGCGAAAGAATTAATATAGACGATGCAAAAGGTATGAGTATTTATAAAAACGAGAAATATTATTTCTGTTGTGTAACCTGCAAAAAAGTTTTTGATAATAATCCTGCTGCATATGCAGATAAAGAAGAAGGATACTTTGATCCGAATAATCCAAATGATTTTTTAGATGGAAGGTTCAGAATACTCTAAAAAGTGAGAAGTTAAAATGGATACTACCGGAATTAATAGCTTTGAAGATATTGTTAAACTTGTAAGAAGATCAAATTTTTTTTGTGAGAAGGATGCCATTACCCTAAAAAATACCTTATTGACAGAAATAAAAATAAATAGCATTGATTTGCCATTCAGATTAAAGTGTTTTGCTCATAAACAAGGTATTGTATCTTTGGAAAAATTATTAAATACTAAATTAAGTAAAATCATACGCTGCAGAAATATTGGAATAAGAACAATTGTAGAATCACGAAAAATAATTATAGATCATTTAGACAATATGAGAGACTTTTTTAGAAATTTAGAATTTGAAGGTAACATTGTGGTTACATATTTTCCCTTCATTAAGGGATTTTTTAGAACCACAAGATTAAACTTCAATTTTGTCTATAAAGATTTATCTTGTATCGAAATACCAAAGAAAATCAATGAGTACATCAATGAAAAGAAAAAACTCAAGATCATTTATGATCTATTAAACATTAATTATGACGAACTTAAGAAAGAAAAGAATATCGGTCACAAAACATTAGGAAAATTACAGAGTAATTTAGTTAGCTTATTAAGTTTAGAAAGGGTCATTTTCCTTGGTAAACCTAAAAAGTATGAATTAATTACAATCCCTAAAGTAAATTCACCGCTTCCCTTAAATTCTGTTTCAGCAAGTGTGATTAAATTTGTGTAGTAATCAAATTTTCATGCCCTAACAATTCTTTGACCACATATAAGGAAACTCCTCTTTGAACCAACAACGAAGCAAAAGAATGACGCAAAGAAAATGAATTTTATCATTCAATCCAATTGCACGAATAACTTTCTGAAATTTTTGAGCTATAAGGAGGCTTACCCTCCTTATTCCAGATCAAGATTGGTGTACAGCTTGATATCATTAAAATTTCCAAAGTTATTTTTTATTCTGAACTTTCTAACTTCATCTGGCAGTCCAAGTTCAATAGCTATTCTTCTACCTGATTCAAGAGTTATCTCTGCATAATAGGTTTCAACTTGCAGGTTAATTTCATTCAGCAGAATGATAACATATTCATTATCTTCAGTCCAGCTTATTTCATTTGATGAACTGCAGCTGATGAAGAGTAAAAACACTAATGCAAATAAATATTTCATTGCAACTCCTTTGTAAATAAATAAAAATGCCAGACAAGTTGCCTGGCATTAAAGTTTGAACAGTCTGAACAAGTCCTTCAGTTTAGTGAGAACTCTCTTTTTTTTAGCTCTGTTTCATAGAACTCGATTATTGGTTCTTCACCTTTCTTTCGTATATCTAGATTGATGATTATTATTTTGATATTCTTTGTTTCAGTTTTAATCTCTGTAATTCTGCCGTTTTCAATGAACACATAGATTTCTTCTGGCATATTTTACTCCCTAATTGTATCCGTTGGGAGTGATTTTACTTCTTGCAATAAACAGAGTTATTGCTATCCTGTTCACATCAACCATACCATTAAGCTGCTCTTGAATCTTCAGTGCATCCTGATAGGACGACAACATCGCATCGAAGTAATTGTCTTTCTGTACCTGATGGTTGTTATTGGTTGGTATCTGCTGTTTAATCTTAACGTCATACTTCGTTACGATCTTTGTTCCTTTCTGCTCGGCAAGTTTGGTTATCTCAAATCTGTCACCCTTCTTCAAGGTCTTGATCTGTTCGTTTACTTCTTCAGGTGCAAAGAACAGGACTTCCTCACCGCTCTGTTCTTTCAGTGTGTACATCCAGTAAGGACCATATCTGCTTTGTCCTGAAATCGGTTCATCAAACAACAGCTCTAAGGTCTGGCTCTTGTTCAGTTCGAGCTCCAGTTTCTTTCTTTCTGCCATTACTTTCTTCTCCGTTTAGTTTATAGCTAAATTCTTCTTTGCCTTCGATCAGTTTTATTCCAGCAGGAACAGGTTTTGTTTTAATGTAAGCTTTGATCTTATTCAGATCAGGCTTAACCTGCTCAGGAACAACTGTTAACATCTCGGGTTTTGCTTTCTTTAGGAACAGCTCAAGATCCTCGATCTCAACTTTATCAGGTTTCTTATGCATCTTAAGTGTTCCGTTCGGAAGAGCGATTGTCTTTTCTCCTCTTTCCCTGATAAATGCCTCAAGCTTAAGCTCAAGCCATTTAATGCGTTCCTGAAGCTGTGTGTTCTTATGAAGAACGAAGTTGTTGATCATAGAACATTCCTTCTCAGCTTCGTGGAAGTTGTACTCAATCTGTGAACTGAGCTTCTTTACAGCAAGAAGCAGCAGATCAAAGTATGCCTCTGTCTGCTGTTCTTCTTTCTGTTCTGCCTGCTGAATAAGTTCATCGAGAAAATTTATTTCCAAAGCCATTTTCCTTTCCATCGTTTAAGAATTACAACCGTCACCAGTTCAAAAACTATTCTACCTGCCAGCTTTGCGTATCCTATTACTTTTTTTCTATCCACTCGCATTTTATTTGCTACCTTTCTCATCGTTTCTTTCTAAAAAATTTTTAACTTAAAAATCCTCAACCGCAAAAAGCGATTAAGGATAAGCGAATTCTTCCAGACGAAAATATTCCAGGAACATTTGTTTTAATTTGCTGATGATGGTTCTTACGGCTTGATATGTGGTGTGAAGGATTTCAGCAATGTCTTTTGCTTTGTATCCTTGAATCAGGTGGGTTAGTATGGTATGCTCCCGTGTGGTTAATGTTGCTTGCCAGTTCTTAAAGTCCACGTTGAATGACATCTGTTCTTCAACTGCTTCTTTTCTCCAAGGCTTATTTGTCATCCATTCATCAAACTCAACAATTTCAGTTTCAACATCAGGTCTTCTTCTATAGAAAGAAAGTGGATCAATAGTAGATGTACCTCCGTAACCTTTTTTGCAGAAGCTTCTCTGGTCAACTTCCTTTGCTCTCTGAGTAATAAAGCACTTGTAATCCTGTTTCTTAATTTCCTTCTCGGATGCTTTATCACGGATGAACTTTTCATAGCTCTGGCAAACTAGTTCTTGAATTTTATCTTTTCGTCTTGGATCATATCGCATCACCGCCCAATATGCTTGATCAGCTACTATCGGGTATAGCTCTTCCCAGGACAATAAGAACTCCTACTGTAATTATTTGGTAAGTCATTACAGGATTCTTATACCGAAAATTTATTGAAATTTTTTAATTTGATTTAAGAAATTCCGGCCTTCAGGTTTTTAGGCCTGCTTTGAAAATTCTCAAATAAAATACTTCACTTAGATTAGACTAATTGTTATTTTAAACAGTAATGATTGGAAAGTTGCTGACACTATGAGCAAGTCCTGCAAAGAATCCTTCCTAAGCGCCGAGTTGGTGGGTAAGGCAAATAATTTTAACAAACTTATTTTTATCTGGAAAGGTTCATATGCTTTTCGATAATCTTACCGAAATAAAATCAGCTGGTTTCTTTGGCTTCGAAGAAATCCAATCCCTTATGAATAATAACTGTACAAATGTCCCAGAGAGAAAAGGAATTTATTTCGTATTAACAGATGAGCTAAACCCTGAATTTCTTTCGCAGAGCGTTGGCGGACATTTCAAAGGTAAAAATCCTACTGTATCAGTCCCAGATCTCCAAAGTAAGTGGGTAGAAAAAACTTTGGTGGTCTACATTGGACAAGCTGGTGGAGGCGCTTCTGACGCAACTCTCAAAAAACGATTGAGACAATTTATGAAATTTGGACAAGGACAGCCGGTAGGCCATTGGGGAGGGCGTTTAATCTGGCAACTAAAGAACAATCGAAAATTAAAAATCTGTTGGAAGACATTGATCACCGAGGATCCAAGAGAAGTAGAGAAAAATCTAATTCAACAATTTGAAAATCATTATTACAAAAAACCATTTGCAAATATTGCTGGTTAAAGATCTACTGCCGAAGTAAGGATTAAAATGAACGTTTTCAAAATTCACTCAGATATAATCAACGAATACTCAGAATACATTTCTAGTTTCATCGATATTGCTGATGAGAGAATTAAGGGTGAGGTGGAACAGTATTTTAATTCCCATAAATTATGGCCGCAACCCCTTATTCATTTTAACCCATCATATGCATTGGGTGATTCTGTTAGCGAGCTTTGTAATAAAAAAATAATAAATCAGCAGCTTGAAAATATTTTTAGTGGTTATAGTTTATACAGACATCAGGCAGATGCAATAAAATTAGGAGTTCGGGACAAATCCTTCATAGTTACTTCAGGTACAGGCTCGGGTAAATCGCTCACTTACATAGCCACAATTTTTAATTATTTATTTAACGACCCTTCACAGGATGGTATCAAAGCATTGATAGTTTATCCTATGAATGCACTGATTAATTCTCAGACTGAAGAGTTTAATAAGTATAAAGAGATTTACGAGGCAAAAACCAAACAACAATTTCCAATAACTTATAAACAATACACCGGCCAGGAAAGTAAAGACGAAAAAGAAAAAATTGTTAAAGATCCTCCAGATATAATTCTGACCAATTATATGATGTTGGAATTAATAATGACCAGATTTGGCGAGAGACAATTAAGGGAATCCCTGATTGATAAAGTGAAATTTGTGGTGTTTGATGAATTGCACACTTACAGAGGTCGGCAGGGAGCTGATGTTTCTTTGTTGATTAGAAGAATTAAATCATTGACAAGAAATAATCTTGTTTTTATGGGTACTTCTGCAACTATGGTTTCAGGGGAATCGTATGATGAACAAAAATCAAAGGTTGCTGAAGTAGCAAGTAAGATATTTGGTGAACCATTTACGACCGAACAAATCATTAATGAAACTTTAATATCCGGATTCCCGCAAAAGAATTTACCTACGAAAACGGAACTGGCTGAAGTTGTTTCAGGTAAAGATGAATTCAAGCCGATCAGTGAGGATTTATTTAATAATCCACTTACTTTATGGATTGAGAAAAATTGTGCAATAGACGACACCAAAGAGGAAGTTCTTAGAAGAAAACCACTTACTCAGCAGGATATTGCATCCAAATTGTCAGAGTTTACTAATGTTGAAGTTAATCTTTGTGAGAAAAGGATTGTCGAGCTTTTAAAAGCGGTTAATGTATATAATTCAAATAAATCTAAAGATGATCCTGCAATACTTCCATTTAAGATTCATCAGTTCATTTCGCAGACTGGAAGTGTGTATGTTACTTTAGATAATCCGGATGAGCGTGATATATCACTTGATTATACTCCCTATAAACTGGATGATCAAAGAAAACAAAAACCATTTTTCAATCTTGTTTTTAGCAGAATTTCCGGCTATGAATTTGTTTGTGCCAGGAAGGATTATTCATCAAGTAAGTTAATACCAAGAGAATTCACAGATCGGGATATCGATGATCTTGATGACGATCTAGATATTGGATATTTGATATTTGATGAATCCAATGAACTCTGGCAGCCGGAAGATATTGCAAAGCTCCCGGATACCTGGTTAAATATAAGACGCAATGGTGATATTTCTATTAAGAAGAATTACAAAAACAGCATCCCTCAGAAAATATATTTCGATGAATATGGTAGTTTTTCAGAAACCGATTCATCACTACCTCTGTCCGGTTGGTATATTTCATTTCCATTATTATTTGATCCTACCTGTGGTGTTTTCTATGATAAGAAAACTAATGAATCTACTAAGCTTTCAAAATTAGGTGTTGAAGGTCGAAGTACTTCAACCTCGGTACTCTCAATATCTATGATTAAAGCTTTGCATAATGATGGAGTTGGTTATACAGAACAAAAACTTTTAAGTTTTACTGATAACAGGCAGGATGCAGCACTCCAGGCTGGGCATTTTAACGATTATTATAAAATAGGAAGAATCAGATCGGCCATTTATCAAGCACTTGTAAACGAACCCGAAAATAAGCTTGACTATTCTAATATCGCTAGAAAAGTTTTTGCTGAATTAAACTTACCCCAATCAGAATTTGCAACACAACCTTCATCAGGTGATTATCCGGCTCAAACCAGGGAGAATGAAGAAGCATTCATAAATATGCTTACCTATCGGATACTTTATGATCTTAAAAGAGGTTGGCGAGTCACACTTCCTAATCTTGAGCAATGTGGATTATTAACTATTGATTATAAATACCTTGATGAAACAATTGAAAGAGGGAGGTTCAAAGACGAAATTAGATTAACACAGAATCTGAGTTTTGATGATAGACTGGAATTTATAATACAGGTTTTAGATTACTTCAGGAAGAATTATGTTTTGAAACATAACATACTTGAAAAAAATGAGATCAGCAGATTAAAAAATGTCATAAGAGAAAAAGTAAAATCCTCCTGGGGATTGAATAAAAGAGAAGATATTCCTTTACCAGCATATGCCAGATTAGAAGCAATAAATTCTTATGCTGATATTTTTACTATTAGTCTTGGATTGCAGAGTTATTTTGGTAAGTATATCAGACTCACTGCCAAGCAGAATAATTTGTTGGTAGATTCAAAAAACTATGCTGATTTAGTTTATGAGTTATTGGATGAACTAGCGAAAGCAGGATATCTATCAAAAGTTGAGATCAACTCAGCAGGTAAGAAGATCCCACTGTATCAGTTAAATGTAAGTCAAATTCTTTGGAGTAAAGGTGATGGCGAAAATGTAAGGGCTGATAAAGTAAGACTGTTCTCTTATAAACAATACAGACCAAACGTTAATCAGTTTTTTAAGAAATTTTATGAGATGCCATTTAATGAATTTAAGAATATGGTATCCTATGAACATACTGCTCAGATAAAAAATGAGGACAGGATTGTTAGAGAAAACGGTTTCAGAAAAGGCGATATAAGCTTACTATGCTGTTCGCCAACGATGGAGTTGGGTATCGATATAGCAACCCTGAATATAGTTCATATGAGAAACGTTCCTCCAAATCCCGCAAACTACGCGCAAAGAGGAGGTAGAGCAGGCAGAAGCGGGCAAGCTGCATTGATATTCACGTTTTGTTCTAATTTCTCGCCGCACGATCAACATTATTTTGCCAATCCAACAGATATGGTATCCGGAGTTGTACAAGCACCGAGACTTGATTTGCTGAATGAAGAACTTCTTAAAACACATCTTCATAGTTTATATATGGCAGAGGTAGGATTAGATGCAATTGATAAATCAATGGAACTGATAGTTGATATAGATGATCTGGCTAAATTACCTGTAAGGAACTCAATCAGGGATCACATTACTATTAATGAAGAAAGAAGAGAAATAGTATTTAATAATTTCAAAAATGCTATAAAAGATTTTGAACCAGTTCTACTTGCTCAACATACCTGGTATAATGATGACTGGATTAGAAGAGAAGTCAGAAACACACCTGAGAAATTTGATCGTGCATTGGATAGATGGCGTGAATTATATAAATCAGCAAGCAGACAGATAATTAAAGCTCAGGAAATTATTACGAATCCAAACTTCACGAATGATTCTAAAGAAAAAAGAGCTGCTTATGCTGAGCAGAAACAAGCCAACAAGCAAATAGATCTCCTATTAAATAGAAAAGCTGATGGTGGGAAGAGTTTCTCAGAGTTCTATCCCTACAGATATCTTGCATCAGAAGGATTCTTCCCGGGTTATAACTTTACACGGTTACCAGTCAGAGCTTATGTTGCGGAAAGTGATGAAGATGGTGAGTATATCTCAAGATCAAGATTTTTAGCTCTGAGAGAGTTTGGACCAACAAACATAATTTATCATAACAGTTCAAAGTATAGAATTAACCAATTGATATTGAATGAAGCAGAATCTAAAATTCAAAAAATCAAGGTAAGCAAAGGATCTGGCTATGCTTTAACCGGTGAGGACTACTCACGTGAGAGTTGCCCGTTTACTGATAAACCACTTAAAACATCTGACGATGTAACGATATACACTGATCTGCTACCAATGAGTGATATGAGAACCTATGAAATTGATAGAATCTCCTGCGAAGAAGAGGAAAGATTATCAATGGGTTTTGATATATCTACTTACTTCACGGTTAAAGGTGGATTGCAAAGAGTAAAAACTGCAATCATAAAGGATGGAGACGATTCATTACTTAAACTTAGATTTGTTCCTGCTGCAACTTTAATCAAGCTGAATGAAAAATGGAAAACCCGAACTGATCCGGGATTTCTGATAAATCTTAAAACCGGATTCTGGAAGAAAGAAAAAGATCTAACTGAGAATCAAACCGAAATCAAAAGAGTTCGATTATTTACAGAGGATACAGCGGATGCATTATACATCCATCCACTAAAAGCTTTAGCATTTGATGATACCAGAACAGATGATGGAATAATTACTTTGATGTATGCCATTAAAAGAGGAATTGAAATTGTATTCCAGGTTGAATCAAGTGAAATCGGCGTTGAAGTTATGGGAGATCCTGCCTGGCCCAATATTCTAATTTATGAAGCTTCGGAAGGCAGCCTGGGAATATTATCTCAGCTTACTGAAGATATTCAAAAATTTAAAGATGTAATAAAAGAAGCTTATAATATTTGTCATTTCAAAGACGGTGAAGATGACGATCCGGAACACAAGCCTGCCACATATAATGATCTACTAAGCTACTACAATCAAAGATATCATCAGGACATTGATAGATTCTTAATAAAAGATCAGCTTGAGAAATTAATGAACTGTTCTCTTGAGATTTTGGGAAGATCAACTTTTGGTTCTTATGATGAGCATTACAATTATCTCGTTAAAAGTATTGACCCAAATTCTTCAACTGAATTAAAATTCATTAAATATCTTTATGATAATGGTTACAGGTTACCTGATGAAGCACAGTACACAGTTTCTGAACTTTATGTTCTCCCTGATTTTTATTACAGGGAAACAAACACCTGTGTATTTTGTGACGGTACACCTCACGATGATCACGTAGTGAAAGAACAGGACAGACAAAAAAGAGAAGCATTGACCAATAAAGGTTATGATGTGTTTGTATATTATTATAAAGATAGATTAGATGAAATTATTAGTAAACGACCTGATATATTCAAAAAAGTAAGGTAGTATGAAATATCAACCCGGGACATTAGTTAAGCTACGAAACAGAGATTGGGTAGTAATGCCTTCGGGCGATGAAAATGTTCTCCTAATCAAACCATTAGGAGGCACTGAAGACGAAGCAACAGGAATCTATTTACCTTTTGGATTTACAGAAGAAAAACCGGAAGTATCTAACTTTCCAGAGCCCACGACACAGGATCTGGGAAGTTTTTCTATTTCATCTTTACTTTATAATGCTGCACGACTGTCTTTCAGAAATGTTTCCGGTCCTTTCAGATCTTTTGGGAGGCTTTCATTCAGGTTAAGAGCCTACCAGATAGTCCCTCTAGTAATGGCACTCAGACAGAATGTTATCAGGCTATTGATTGCTGATGATGTGGGTGTTGGTAAAACAATTGAAGCACTCACTATTGTTAGAGAACTGATAGACAGAGGAGAGTTAAAAAGGTTTGCCGTTGTTTGCTTGCCACACCTATGCGATCAATGGCAGCAGGAATTAAAAGATAAATTTTCCATTGACGCGGTAATCGTCAGATCAAGCACTGCAGCACAGCTTGATAGAAAGCTTAAAGATGAAAGTATCTTTAAAGCTTATCCTTACCAGGTGATTTCAATTGATTTTATAAAATCTGAAAGAAAGAAACCTGTATTTTTATCTGATTGCCCTGAACTTGTAATAGTTGATGAAGTTCACTCTTGTGCTAAACCGGAAGGTGCAACTATTAAACAACAGCAACGTTATCATCTTATTCATAGTCTTGCACAAAATCCAGAACAGAATCTGATAATGTTAACAGCTACTCCGCACAGTGGTAAATCATCAGAATTCCAATCACTTCTTGGTTTGTTAAAACCAGAATTTGAGTTTTATGATATAACCGGAAAAGACAAAGATAAAAGAAGCGAGGTGTCTAAGCACTTGGTTATAAGACGAAGAGCTGATGTTGAGCAATGGCACGAGACAACAATATTTCCGCAAAGAGATCCAAAAGAAATTTCATACGAATTATCCCCTGATTACAAAAACATTTTCTCTGAATTACTCAGATTTGTAAGA
Source organism: Ignavibacteriota bacterium (assembly GCA_013285425.1). Lineage (GTDB taxonomy): Bacteria > Bacteroidota > Ignavibacteria > Ignavibacteriales > Ignavibacteriaceae > IGN3. The sequence continues at coordinate 1,553,747 of CP053447.1, read as the reverse complement.
AACATTGACACAAAAAATGCTTCTTCGAATGCTAAGAAAAAATTCAGATACTTTGCTATTCTTGCTTTGCTTCGCGGGGTTATGTCTAGTCCGCAAGCTGGAATTGAAATGTTATCGAAAAAAGCTAAACAACTGAATGAAGAAGAAATTCAGACAGAGGAAGTAATTGAAAACCCGGTTGCTGATTCTGATGAAAGCGATTCTGATTCAACTCCAACAAACATTCTTGATAAAGCGGATTTAACAACTTCAGAATATAAAACACTTACCGACATAGCTGTCAAACTTGAGAATGTAAAAGATAACAAAGCAGAAGTGGCACTTACACAGGTAAGCAAATGGATTAAAGAAGGATTTAATCCGATAGTGTTTTGTCGTTTCATTTCCACGGCAAAATATTTAGGCGATTACTTTAAGGAGAAACTACCAAAGAATACTGATATGCTTGTCATAACCGGTGAGATGGTAGATGAATTAAGAAAAGAAAAAATCCAGGAGATAGGTAAATCAAAAAATAAAAGAGTGCTTATAACAACTGACTGCTTAAGCGAAGGAATAAATCTCCAGGAATTTTTTACTGCAGTTCTTCATTATGACTTGCCCTGGAATCCAAATCGTTTAGAGCAGCGGGAAGGAAGAGTTGACAGGTTTGGTCAATCAGCAGAAGTAGTAAAAGCATATATGCTTTATGGAAAAGACAATCCGATAGATTCTGTTGTGTTGAAAGTTCTTTTGAGAAAAGCCAGGGAGATAAGAAAACAAACCGGGATCTCCGTCCCATTTCCTGAAGACAGCCAGGGAATCCTTGATGCTTTAATTAATGCAGTTATACTGAATCCAAATGCGGTATTTGATGAGTATCAGCTTAAGCTTGATTTAGATGCACCTGATATTGAAGATAAATCTTTGCAGGTTACAAATGCTTATGAAAAAGCAGCGGAAAGAGATAAGCTCACTCACAGTATTTTTGCTCAGCACTCAATTAAAGTAAACGAAATTGAAGAAGACTTAAAACAATCGGATGAAGCAATAGGTGATACAAATACAGTAAGGGAATTTTTCATCCGTTCATTAAATGAACTTGGTGCACAAATCCAGACCGTTAAAAAAGGATATCTGCTATATACTACAAACTTATCCCCCTTATTCAGATCATTCTTTGATTACCAGGATGAAGTTAAAATATCTTTTGAATCACCAACACCTGAAGGATTTATTTACATAGGTAGAAATCATCCCTTCGTTGAATACTTATGCCAGTATCTTCTTAACGATGCACTTTCTGTTGAAAAAGAAAAAATTATTTCCAGAGCTTCGGTGATCAGTACAAATAAAGTAAAAACTAAAACTACAATCTTACAATTACGAGTAAGAATGCTGATCTCAGATAAAGTAAGAAAGAATGACCTAATTGCTGAAGAAATGATGCTTTGGGGTTATAGGAATAGTCCTTCTGAAAATGATTTCTTAAATCACGATGAAGCAAAAGAGTTATTAATCAATTCCACTGCTGATGTTGAATTACCAAAACCACGACAGGAATCACAACTCGACAGTGAAATGGAAATTGTTAAAAGATTGAATACCAATTTTAATCAGATTGTTCGTGAGCGTTCCCAAAAACTTATTGAAGCACACGAACGATTCAGAAAATTAGTTACAGGCAGAAAGTATGATGTGGTTGAACCTGTTCTACCGCCTGATATTCTTGGAGTTTATATTTTATTACCGGTAGTAAAGAATTAACGCTCAATGAAAACAACCGCAATAAAAGTTGAAGGACAAATAATTTCACCGGAGATTTTTGATAATCTCGATTCGGGAGAAATTAAAGGTCAATCACCTAAAGATTACGGATTTGATGCTAAGGTAAAAGTTAAAGAAGAAATTCAAAGAGCCTGGGCAAATGCAAAAGATCAGTGGAAAATTTTTAAGCGTTACATTGAACCGTTAACTGAAGAAGAATCCGGAACTTCCGAAACAAGAAGATACTGGATAATTCCACTGCTTAGTTTTCTTGGTTATAATGTTACTGTTTCAAGAGCAGAAATTGTTAACGAAAACTCCTACGCAATAAGCCATCGTGATATGAATATTGATGGCTTCCCGATCCACATAGTAAGTTTCAATGATAGTCTTGATAGAAAAAGAGAATCTTCCGGTCCACGTTTATCTCCTCACGCACTGGTGCAGGAATATCTGAATCTCACAGAACATATTTATGGATTTGTAACAAATGGTTATAAACTCCGACTGCTGCGCGACTCAGGTAAATTAGTCCGGCTTACTTTTGTTGAGTTTGATCTTCAGAAGATGATGGAAGAAGATCTTTATGCTGAGTTTTCAATTCTCTACAGACTTCTTCATATTACCCGAATGCCCCAGAAGATGAGTGAAGGTGATATATCTTTAATAGAGCAGTATCACCAGGATTCACTTGAAGCCGGCGCACGAATAAGGGAAAAACTCAGCGGTGCAGTTGAAGAATCAATTAAAGTTCTGGGCAATGGTTTTCTCAGCAATCCAAAGAATCAGGAACTGATTGACTTGATAAAATCCGGACAACTGTCCGCAAATGGTTTTTATCAGCATCTGCTAAGACTTGTTTACCGCATACTCTTCCTTATGGTGCTTGAAGAGAGAGATATCGTTTATCCGAACGATGACGGCAATGGCAACACGAAATATTTCAAAGATCTTTACTACGAATTTTACAGTCTGCAAAGGTTAAGAAGACTTTCCGAAAAGATTTTCTTCTTTGATGAAAAACTTTTTGATCTGTGGATATCACTAAGGAATACATTCAAAATATTCGGAAGTGAAAATCTTGCTGCAAAGATTAAACTTTATCCGCTGGATGGAGATTTATTTGATTATGGTTCTTTGGGAGTATTGAGTGATTCCGATATTGATAACCGGACTTTATTACAATGCATTAAAAACTTAAGCCAGTTTGATGATAAAGATACCAAAAGCATAATAAGAGTTAATTACTCGGCGCTTAATGTTGAAGAATTTGGCTCTGTGTATGAAGGACTTTTAGAAAAAGCTCCTTCAATAAATTTTGATGGACAGCATTATTCATTTTCATTTATTGAAGGAACAGAACGCTCATCTTCCGGTTCTCACTACACACCTGAAGAATTAGTCCAGCCATTAATTAAACACTCCCTTGATTATGTCATCGAAGATAAAATAAAAGCTGTCATTGCGAGCGGAGCGAAGCAATCTCCTGATCAACTGAAACAGCAAAAAGAACAAGCACTCCTCTCCATCAAAGTCTGCGATGTTGCCTGCGGAAGTGGGCACATACTTTTATCTGCAGCAAGAAGAATTGCACAGGAATTAACAAAGGTAAGAACGGGTGAAGACCAGCCCTCTCCCGAACCATACAGACAGGCGATACGCGATGTTATTAACCATTGTATTTATGGAGTTGATAAAAATCCTCTTGCTGTTGAACTATGTAAAGTTGCTTTATGGCTTGAAGCTCACAATCCCGGAATGCCGCTTAACTTTTTAGACCATAAAATTAAATGCGGTGATTCTATTGTCGGACTTGCACGTATTGAAGAGCTGCAGAACGGAATTGCCACCGAAGCATTTAAAACTCTGCCCGGTGATAATAAGGATATTGCCGCATCTTTCAGAAAGCAGAACAAAACAGAAAGAGATAACAGGGCACAGTTAAAGCTTACCGATACTGAAGAAATTATTAACAACCTTAATATGATCTCTGTAAAGTTTAAGAATTTTAATTTACTCCCCGATACAACCGTTGATGAAGTTAAAAAGAAACAGCAGGAATACAACCTGCTTAAAGGAAGTGACTGGATGAAGTTAAAAGAGCTTGCAGATATACAGGCTGCACAGTTCTTTATTGAAAAGACAATTGCTAACAAAGAGTTTTTAGCCACTGATGCAGAATACTTTCGAATTTTTGCTGGTCAAAAGAAAGAAGTAAACACACGCAAAGTCTCACACGCAATGGCTGTCGCTGCTGAGAAAAGAATCTTCCATTGGTTTTTAGAATTCCCGGAGGTGATGCAGGAAGGTGGATTTGATTGTATCCTTGGAAATCCACCGTATCTAGCAGGCAGAAATATAAGTAAGAATTTTGGATCAGATTATTTTAATTTTCTTTGTGATTATTATGAACCTGCTGGTAAGCAATCCGACTTAATAATTTATTTTTTAAAGAGAGATTCATTAATTGTTGATAAAAAAAGTTTCATTTCATTAATCTCCACAGATTCTATTGCACAAGGTGATTCGAGAGAATTAGGAATAAAACCCTTATTAGATTCTGATTTCAAGATTAATTATGCAAAAACATCAATTAAATGGCCAGGGAAAGCTGCTGTTAAAGTTAGTTTGGTGACATTTAATAAAACGAATGCCAAACTGAAAGTAATATTAAATGAGAAGCCAGTTGAGTTCATAGATTCTTTTTTAGAGGATAATGTTGAAGTTGGTTTACCATTTGAGTTATTTCAAAATTCAAATAAGTGTTTTAAAGGAGTTGTGCTGATGGGAATGGGATTTGTTATTGATGAAACATTAAGATCGAAGTTAGAAGCTGAAGATATAATCTATAATGAAATAATTTTTGATTTTCTGAATGGTGAAGACCTTAATGAAAGCTTTTCTCAGATTCCATCAAGAATTGTGATCAATTTATCTGAATACTCACTGGAAGAAGCAGAGACTAAATTTCCTTTAGCATTACGAATTATAGAAGAAAGAGTACAAGAATATAGAAAAACGATCTCAACAGATAAACGAACTACTGAAAAATGGTGGCAGTTTTCCAGACCCAGACCTGAATTGAATTTAGCTAAGAGAAGTAAACAAATCGTATTCACTCGTTCAATGACTAGTAAATATAACTCGATTTGTTTTAAGTCACCTGAAATCGTTTTTGATCAAGCCCTTGTTGTTTTTACTGAAGATTCATTTTCATTTTACACCAATGTGCAAAATACTTTTCACGACGAATGGGTCAATAAATACTCATCTGAACTTGGACAAACAGGACGATATAATATTAATAGAGGATTCGAGACTTTTCCTTTCCCCCAAAACCTCACAAAAGAAACCGAAGCAGAGCTTGAAAAAATAGGAGAAGAATACCACGAGTTCCGCCGCCAGCTAATGCTGGATATGCAGCTTGGGTTAACAAAAACATACAATCTGTTTCACAACCTGGAGTGCAGCTCGGACGACACAGCAAAAGCAAAAGTAATAAGGGAGTTCAAGCAAGCCAACTTGCAAATATCAATAGAAGAAGCAATACAAAGAATAGAAAAACTAAGAGCACTCCACAAAGAAATGGATGAGGCTGTCATAAAAGCCTATGGCTGGACAGACATAGACCTTGCCCATGCTTTCTACGAAGTAGATTACTTACCAGAGAACGATAGAGTGCGTTACACCATTTCCCCAGAAGCTCGTAAAGAAATACTTAAAAGATTATTAGAACTCAACCACAAAATCCACGAAGAAGAAGTTGCAAAAGGGTTGTGGGATAAGAAAACCTCAAAGAAAAAAACAAAAACCACAGAAGTCAGAGAACAACAAGAAAAATATGGGCAGGGAGGGTTGTTTGGAGAGTGATAATGAAAACCGATAAAAAATTGCAAGAACTTCTTAACAAGTATAACGATAAGGGTGAGGAAATTCGTGAATATATACTTGCAAAAGATCAAAAACGTTTCAGTAGAAAAAAAATAGTCGCAGATCTTGGTGAGTATTATTTCTATTTAAACTGCAAATCTATTTTTAGAGGACTTGAACAGGAAGAGAAAGCTACTGCTGATTTTGATTTTAAAGCTAAAATAAATCCCAAAATCTCATATCAGAATTTTCCTAATAAAAATATAATTCGAATAGAAGTAAAAACTAGGCACGCACAGGTAAATGATCCATATCTGCTTGGGGTGAAGAAAAATAAATTTGACTTACTTGTTTTTGTTCACCTAAACGAAGATTATAGTTGTAGATATATTGGAATAATGAAAAAAGACAAAATGATTGTAAAAGGAAACCAGAACAGACTAGTATTTAATAAATCAGTACCAATAGTTTGGGAAACAGCTCCATTTCAAAAAATTCCTGGAAAATAGAATAAAAATATTATATGGGTAAAATTCTTCTAAATACATATAGACCATTAATCTTTACTAAATTCGGTTCACAGGCCAGTATAAAATTCAACATTCCTCCTTATGTTGACGGTTCTTGTCGAAGAGAGCCTGATTTTGAATCAGAATTTCCATCTATCACGGCATTATGCAGAGGTCGTGCTTGTGCTCCACGATTATTTGAAGGTGATCGTATAATTTATCTAACTGTAAAAAGTGATTATGATAATATAGGGGAAGCACATTATAGGCTTACGGCAATATTAAAAATTCATAAAAGATTTGAAAATCATCAAGATGCTGCAAATTGGTATATTAAAAACAAAATTCTAATTCCAAGCAATTGTTTAATTGATGGGAATCCGCCTTTGTCGATAGAAAAGACAGCAGGGTTGAAATCAACTCAAATGAAAAGGATAATGAATCACGATGAATCAACTAGAAATAAACAATTATCTAAAATGTTAAAAGAATGGGATGCTGAATATTGGGACAAAACAAAAAGGTATCCAGTTTTTATTACCTGTAAAAAGATTTTTATTGAATTAAATAACCCACCAATTCTTTTGACCAAGGATCTAACAAAAATATTTAAGAAGGTTCCTGTAACGCACACCTCCAGAAATAACGAAGAACGATTACAAAAAAATTCTTACACTTATTAAAAAAATACAAGAATAGATAATTATGTATATATCATTGAATGAAATTAAAACCTTGACACTTGATACAGTAAAAAGACTTGTTGATAGTAAAATTCCAGAAGGAAAATTAATTGATTACAAAGAGAGTCTATCTGTTTTTACTAGTGATGAGAAAAAGGAATTTTTAGCTGACGTCTCTTCCTTTGCTAATGCAGAAGGAGGAAATCTTATTTATGGGGTAAAAGAAGTAGACGGAATTCCTACAGATATTTGTGGTTTTAAAGTTGATAGCATCGATGCTGAAATATTGAAATTAGAAAACTTAATTAGAGATTGCACAGATCCAAGAGTGCAGGGTACATTAATAAATTATATTACTCTGGACAATGGTCAATTTGTTCTTGTTATTTATATCCCTAAAAGTTTTAATCCACCACACGTAGTTAAAATTGGAAACCACTGGAAATTCTATTCCAGGAATTCTAAAGGTAAGTATCAACTTGATGTTTCAGAACTCAAATCGATTATCTCCCTATCTTCCAACGTACAAGAAAGAATTAGAGATTTTCGACTAGAAAGAATCAGTCGAATCAAAAATAGGGATCTGCAAATTCCAATTTCTGATGAACCAAAATTCATTTATCACATTGTCCCATTAGTTTCATCTACATCAAATACTGTTGTTGATTTAGCAAAATTTGAACGGGCTAATTTCAAATATGAGTTGTTTTATAATTTGCCCAAAATTTACAACTATGAAGGTATATTAATCCATAATCATCAAGAAGGATATAATGCTGATCTTTATGTCCAAATATTTAGAAGCGGTGCGATTGAAGTTTATGCATCTTATTTACATAATCGTGATAAACAACTTGTCCCTCGGAATAGTTTTGAAAAGGAATTAATTGAACAAATCCCAAACTACATATCTGTAATTAAATATTTTGAATTAACTATGCCATTAGTAATCTTTTTAACAGTCTTAGATATTAAGGGTTACAAAATAGGATTGTATGAATATGAAAATATGCGTGAGATGTATAATCGTCCCTTTACGCTAAATGATTTATTATTACCTGAAGTATATATCGACGATGCTGCTCTTACTAATTTACCATTAGCATTAAAACCACTTTTCGACCCAATTTGGAATGCAGCTGGTCATCCGCAATCACCAAACTTTAATACAAGCGGGGAATGGACGGTGAAGGGATAAAATGAAAATTATTATAATTGATTTTACTTCGAACTCTAAAAAGACACTAAATGGTGTAATGGAGAAAATGAACGATGCTCAATCAGAATTTAAGTTTGAGTATCAAAAAGGTCGTAGTGAAGATAGACAGAATCTTAAAGAGTTAATGGAATGGAATCAAGGTTTCAAATTATTAAAGCAATACAAATCAGATTTAGATAATGATAATGCAATAGGAATATTTAATCTACCATTAGAAAACAATTGGTTCAGTGCTACTAACCATGAAAAAAAATCCAGTTTGATTACCACTTATGATTGGGAAATTATATCACACCTTAACTTAGAGTCCTTTCTTGTTACAGAGATTACCGAGAACCTATTAGAGCAAATGGTTTTTCACAAAGATTACAGGTTTGCCCACGATCCCCCTATTGGTTGTATCCACGATATGTGTAGTTGGAAGACGGACATAAATCTAAAGATATTAACTGCATACATTTGCCCTCGATGTGTTGAAATGTTAAAAAGCCATATAAGTGGCGAAAAATTAGATGCAACCTTCAAGTTACTCGAGTTAGCAAGAAATTATGCTTTTAATAAAATATCAGTTGCCGATGAACTCAACGAACAGGAGATAATCTTTCCTGTTTCTATTTACATTAGAAAATTAAAGCACGAACCCGATATAAGAGAAAAATTTAGCTTGCTGCTAGACCTTTTTGATGTTTCTGTAAGAGTATCAACGATAATTTTATCATCAAGATTAAAAGAGATAATCCCAGATTATTTGAATGTAACCGAAAGAGGGAATCCCTCCTTAGGTGATTGGGTTAGTGGGTTAAATGAGGCTAAAGTTCAACTGGAGAGTACCCAAGATTCTTTTTTTTCTAATTATTATTCCTCGTTAAAAGAGGCACATTCTCTCATCTGCAGAACCGAATTGGTAAAGTTGAGAAACGATACCAAGGGTCACGCATACACTTTACCCCCTTTTCAGTTACAAAAGTATTTCCAGGAATATTACCCTACTGTAACTGAATTAATAAAAGTCTTGCGAAAGTTTTTAAGTCAGAAATTATTAATGGTTGATCGTTGCACTTTTGATAGAGGAATAGATTCATTTAAGTTAATAGCATCAGAGGTAAATGGTGATAACCCGGTTTTTGTAAAAAAAGAATATCGAATAAAGAAGTCTATTCCAAGACAAGAAATATTAAATAGTAAGAATGAAATGTTAATCTTTAACTCTGATAAAACGGACTTCATCTCCTTGTTTCCTTATTTGATTTATACTATTTGTCCAACCTGCGGTCAACCAAGAAATTTAATAATTGATTCAGAAAAAAAATATTTAGATCTGTTAGTAGGCCATAGGGTTACGATAACGGATTTTAATTCAATTGAATGCTAAACAAAAGGAAGAGAAATTATGGACTCACAATCGAAGAAAATTTTATGGATCCATATCAAATCGGCGTTGCGACAAGATATTTCATCACGCAACCTCAAAGATCCCAAAATCCGATTAAGAGCAATTGAAAATCTTGAAGAGCAGCTCAGGAATCATTTCCCTCAAATTTATAGCAATCCAATTGAGCTATTAAATCACGATAGAAATGAATTTAAACGCAAGTTGGGACAATATAAACCAACCGGCAGTCTCAGTGGTGCAGAGGAGAGCATCATTAATAATATTTATGATTATTTGGAACGTTTTAAGGATAATAATCAATAAAATTAATGTTTACACATTATGTTAAGTCCATATCTATCAGAATACGATGAAAGTACATCCAGTGAAGGAAGTCTGGACCCATTAGGGCTTTACCCAATTTCAGATCAATTAGCTACAAAATTAGTCCCGGGTTTTAGAGAAAGAATGCGTCATCCAAGATATCTTACAACTATCGCTGCTGGAATGGTTATTTGCAGTGAATTTGATGAAGACATTGCTGCCTCAGATGATAGAACAGAACCCTGGCAAATTTATGAGTGGTATGCAGTTCACGCTTTATATGCAAAGTATAGAACAGATGATGAGACTCAGCTAATCGGTTTACCCGGAATAGATAAAGCAAAGAAAGCATACAATGCAAATATATCTTTGAATCCATCTTCTTATCTCAAAATGGCAACCGTATTCGGTTTTCACGGTGTTTACAGGACTCTTGCTAAGGATTTAAAACTAATTGATACAAACATTCTGGGGGAATTCGGAGATGAGCTTATAAGAACATGGGAGAAAGAGGAAAATCTGGAGGGATTTTATTCTTCGCCATTCGGTTCGGGAAGGGATTTAAGAAAGCAATTTTACAATGCCATTAATGATTCGCTAAAAACTACTTCAATCGCAAGAAATAGAAATTGGAATGCTTTTTATGAATTGGCTGAACACATAGCACCATACAAAATTAATCCCATTGAACGGAAACTGCTTTATAACAAAATAATTGGAGAAATAGACTCATATCGATATCAGGTAATTAAAACAATTGAGTTAAGTGAAGTTCAAAAAATCTGGAATGATACCGGTTCTGAAAAAGAAATTCATAAAATTTTGTTTTCTTCAGCAACCAATGATTTAAAACATTTACTTAAAGCAATTTTTCAGTACGAAGAATTTGCACGCCTGCTACAGGATGCATTTGATTCTTGCTTATACGTAATGAGTGGTCGCTCGTCAACGAGAATTAATGACTTAAAAAATAATACTGAAATTACTAAGGCAGGTAAAAAAGTTAGTGATAGTTATAAAAAAGCAATTGATGCAATAAGTGAATATGGATTGTCATTTCAATTTGAAGAGCGATTTTCCACATTTGAAAAAGCGGTATCGGTTCCTGACTGGATTAATTTACTATTCGAGCATCATGAAACTACACAAAAGAATAAGCCACCTAATGGAAAAAGACCATGGTTTGAAAGAACTAATGATAGCAGATTTTTAATTTATCCGGGAAATCGACGAGATGAAAGTCCCACAGGTGAGGACTTATATGTTCATTATTATCGCACGACTCCTTTAGTATCATTTCTGAAAGATTTAGGTAAAATATAGAGATGGCTAAGAATAATAATCAGGGTATTCAAAAATTATTAGACTACTGGGAACCTCCTGATAACATTAAAGAACCAATTGGTTGTATTGCTACAACTTTTACATTTGATTCTAGTTTCTTTGAGGAACAATGTCTTACAAGATTCGTTAAAATGGAATCAGATGCTTTTTCGGATGGTCCCGCTTATTTAATAGAACGTGAAGAAAAATTCTCAGCATTAAAATGTGCTTCGGTTTTGGTTGATGCAAACCATTGTAGAGGGAAAAGAAGTCTGCGATGGGATCTTTTACCTTTTAAATCTAACCATGGAGTACTTCACGCAAAGATTTCGCTATTGTATTGGGTAAATTATGTAAGAATTATAATAGGTTCTGCTAATCTTACTGAGGATGGTTATAGAAAAAATCAGGAGGTTTTTGGTGTTGTTGATTTCTATCAGGATTCAGAAGCGCCTTACGATTTTTTAACTCAGACTCTTGAGTATTTAAGTTTATTAATTGAACAAAGCCAATACGATATTCAAAGTACGGCAGTAGATCGATATAGAGAATTTATAACTCTGGTTACTAAAAATTCGCGTAGTTGGAATAAAGAAAAGAAATTTAATAAGAAAAAAGATGTTGCAATTCATCCGATCTTTACTCATCAAAATTCAAACGATTTGTTAAATCAGGTTAAAAAAGTATGGTATGAATATGCGACAAGACCTCCTAAGTGGGCATATATAAATAGTCCCTTTTTCGATCCTCCCAATGCTGAGAATAAACCTGCGAAAAAAATATGGGAGATTCTTAATCAAAGGGGAAATGCTGAAGTTCAATACAATATAATTGCCGAAGATGATAAAGCAGTTGAAAATAAGCTGGTACTTTTATGCTCCCGAAAGTTTAGACTACGCACCTGAAAACCGAAGTGAAGCATATGTGAATTTTGCAACACTTAGTGAGTGGGAAAATAAACGGTACAGACCAATACATATGAAATCCATTTTTCTTGAAAACGAAAATTGGTATTTCTATATAATTGGTTCAAGTAACTTCACATCAGCCGGATTAGCCTTGGGAAAACAAAAGAATTATGAAGCAAACATTTTATATGTAACAAATTCAATAAAAAACAAAGATGGAGAAAAATCATTAATTAATGCCTATATGGATGGTGAATTAATTGATGATGGGTTAATACTTGAATGGATTCCCAGAGAAGATGAGGATAAGTCTACAGAAGACCAACTACCTACTCTTCATAAAGCTTTCAAATCGGCTTCGTTAAATTTCAAAAGGGATAAGTTTATTATTGAGTTAGACCTTGATCAGGAGATAATGCCTAAATCATTTTACATTTATGATGAGCTGATGAAAAAAGAATTATATAATTCAGATGAATGGAAAAATGTTGGAAAACCTTCAAATGTAATTATTGAATATGAAGAGCAAAGACCACCTTCTGGACTATTTGTAAAATGGGATAAGTTAAGTGTAACAGTTTGGTGGCCGATAAACATATTAAATTCTTCAGTTCTTCCACCACCTGAGGAGCTCAAAGATTTACCATTAGAAGTGCTGCTCAATGTGCTATCCTCCTCGAAACCTCCGCATAGAGTGATTAGCGAATGGTTAAAGAAACAAAAGAAAACAAATGGTGAATCTGACGCCAGTCCACTTATAGATCCGCATAAACGAGTTAACACTTCAACATTTCTTCTGCAAAGAACAAGAAAAATTTCTTATGCGCTAACTGCATTAAAAGAAAAACTTCAAAAACCGATATATACCATTGAAAGTTTGAATTGGCGAATATTCGGACCAGTTGGTGTAAAAGCACTTTGTAAAGCAATTACCGAGACCGCAAAATCAGAGGAAGAAAAAGCTTTTCTACTCACTGAAATTGTTTTTGAGTTAAAAAATGTAAAACCGCATATTTCCAAAGAGACTATAAGCAAGTCAGAGTACAAGAAAACTATAGATGAAATAACTAGTGAGTTAAAAAAGGAAATTGACAATCTGGATTTAACTAAGGACCAACAGTTGAACGACTACATTACGAGTGTTTTCCAGGAAATTGAGAAATGAGTTATAGCTACAGTTTTGAAAATAATATAGATCTTTTTGTAAAGGACAGAATTTCTTTTGAGGATGCTAAGAGGCAAATGGCGACCACTCGGGAAATTCTGATGAGGTTAGAAAACCAACCAGGACTCATACTTGCAGATGAAGTTGGAATGGGTAAAACATTTATCGCGTTAGCAGTGGCTGTTTCAATAGCATTGCAGGATTCTCAAAAAAGACCAGTCGTTGTTATGGTGCCAACCTCGCTCAGAGATAAATGGCCTAAAGACTTTAATTTATTTAAAGAAAAGTGTTTGCCGCTAAATTTATCTAACAAACTTACATATGGTTTTTCGGATAAAGCAGTTGATTTTTTGAAATTCCTGGATGATCCTAAAGAGAGAATGAAGTCAATTGTTTTTCTTACTCACGGGGCTATGAGTCGAGGTCTTACTGATGGGTGGGTTAAACTGGCTATTATAAAACGTGCTCTGTTTAACAGGAAAGATACTCGTTTATTGAAAAAAGCATTATCACGTATTCTAGGAGATTTGCTATTTCTAAAATGGGCAACCAAAGATGAAAATATGTGGATTGATTTATTAGAAAGCCATACAGAGAAGTGGTTAAATATAATTCGTGATTATGGAGTTGATCCCGAAGGAGACAATGACAGCTCATCGGATGATGACCCCGTACCAGAAGCAATAACAAAAGTTCTTGAAGAATTACCAACAATTTATTTTGAAGAATTATATCAAGCCATTTGCAATATTCCTAAGAAATCATCTCCATATCTGAATGAAAGAATAAAAACTACACGTGCAATATTAAATGAAAACATAAGAGACATTTGGGAAAAAACAGTCAGATCACTAAGTGTTAAATTACCGTTGCTTATACTGGACGAGGCTCATCATTTAAAAAATGCACGAACTCGACTGGCCTCACTATTTAATACGGAAGATTCAATTGAAGATGCAGATGAGTTTTCTAAGGGTTCATTATCAGGAATATTCGAAAGAATGCTTTTTCTAACAGCCACTCCTTTTCAATTGGGCCATCATGAACTTTGTTCAGTTCTTGATCGATTTTCCGGTATCTCTTGGTCGGGACAAAGATCACCATCAATTACACTTACTGAGTATAAAACTGAAATTGATGAATTAAGAAGCAGATTAGATAAAACGCAAGTAAGCTCATTGAGATTGGAATCTGCCTGGAGCAGAATGCAAATTAAATCCAATAATTCAATAGATGTTGATACTTGGTGGGATAGGATTCTTGATAAAGGAAATAAGGACCCTGATATAGATGATCTAATTCAAAAGATTGAAGATGTAAAAAGTAGTGTGAAAAATGCGGAAATATTGTTGAAGAAATATGTTATAAGACACAATAAGAGCAAATATTTGCCTGGAGATTTTGCTAATGTTAAACGACGAGAGAATCTTATTGGTAAAGCAATACTTGATGACATAACGTCTTCAGATGAGATTGATGGATTGAGCATTAAAGATAATTGCATATTACCATTCCTGCTGGCATCGAGAGCAGCTGTGCTTAATGCTGCAGCAAGGCCTGTGTTTGCCGAGGGATTGGCATCTAGTTATGAGGCTTTCTTAAATACTAGAAAGTCAAAGGTTACAACCGATAGTGATGATGAAGAAATTTCAATAGATAATTATAATGAGTGGTATCATTCAAATATAGAAAAGTATATTTCTACTGAATTACAAAATTCATCTGAAATTACTCATCCTAAAGTATCAGCCACAGTCAAAAAAGCAGTAGAGCTATGGATGAAAGGTGAAAAAGTATTAATATTTTGTCACTATATAGCTACTGGAAAGTCTTTAAGACAATATATCTCTTATTCACTCAATAAATATATTCAGGAAGAAGCAGCTAAAAAACTAGGATGTGACTTATCAGAGACAGAGAAGAGACTTGATAATATCGGCAAACGATTCTCAACTAAGGATTCGCAATTCATGTTGGCCTTTGAGAATGAAATGAACACGATGATAAAGAACTATCATTCAATTAAAAAGCATAAAGATGATGTGATTGAAATTATAAAAAGATATATAAGGACGCCTTCATTTCTGATTAGATTTTTCCCACTTGATATGCAGGAGAGATTCAGCAAAGAAACACTTTTGGAGGCAATGGGAAATAAGGATCTTTCCGGAATTACATTAAGAGAAACGATTCTTGACTTTTTTAATTTTCTGGAAAATAAGTGTGGAGTGAATGAAAGAGAAAAGTATATCGGAGCTTTATTGGATATACAAACAGGAAATATACTAAGTGCTGATGCACGCAAATTTTTGATGGATGATGAAATTCAAAACGAAAGGACTGAACTACTAATACCCAATGTAAGATTGGTAAATGGAGATACAAAGTCAGAAACCCGGCAAAATCTGATGTTGACCTTCAATACTCCATTTTATCCAGATATATTAATTACAAGCAGTGTTCTAGCAGAAGGAGTTGATTTACATTTAAACTGTCGATTTATAATTCACCACGATTTATCTTGGAATCCTAGTACACTGGAACAAAGAACTGGTCGCATTGATAGAATTGGCTCAAAAACTGAAAGATCTGGAAAATCAATCAATGTTTTTATTCCATATGTATCTGAAACCCAGGATGAAAAAATGTATAGAGTAGTTATGGATAGAGAGAAATGGTTCAAGATTGTAATGGGCGATAATTATAAAGCAGATGTCAAATCAACGGATAAAATCTCGGAAAGAATTCCCTTGCCCAGCAAACTTACTGAAGAATTAGCGTTTAACTTAGAGATTTAGAAAATTATTAAATTTAGTTGAAAAATAATGGCAGAAATAGCAAGAAATAGCACAGGTTTATCAGGCGAATATTTTGTTGCAGCTGAATTGCTTCGTAGGGGATTTAATGTTGCAATAACTATGGGCAACGCAAAGGCAATAGATTTAATTGCTGAGAAAAAAGGGAAGACCTTTCCAATACAAGTGAAATCTATTTACAAAAAGAAAAATGTAGGTTGGCCAATACTTAAAAGTAAAGTTAAAAGAAATCATTTTTATGTTTTCGTAAATCTTAATGCTGATAAGATGGAAGAGCCGGTATATTTTATTTGTACTGCTGCTGAGGCAAAGAGAAATATAAAAGAGTATTCAACCAGAGGGATATTGAATATGTATTTAATTAACAATGATAAATTCAAGAGTCGGTGGGATAAGATTAAATAATTCTATAATTTGAAAAATTAAATAAATATGCTCGGCGCAATAACAGGCGACATAATTGGTTCGATCTATGAATTCATAGACACGAAACCAGAAATGGATTTCACTCTGTTTACTAATGAATCCTTCTTTACAGATGATTCGGTTTTAACTGTTGCTTTGGCTGACAGTATATTATCTGGCACTGTTTATAGAATAAAACTTCTCGAGTATTACCATCAGTATCCGGATTGTAGCTATGGATTAAGATTTCACGAATGGGTAAACAGTAAAAACCCACAGCCTTATAATAGCTGGGGAAACGGATCAGCTATGCGGGTTAGTCCTGTTGGCTGGGCTTATAATGATCTTGAAACAGTCTTACAAAAAGCAAAAGAGAGTGCAGAAGTAACGCATAATCATCCTCAAGGAATTAAGGGTGCTCAATCAACTGCTGCTTCAATATTTCTTGCACGCACAAAAAATTCCAAAAAAGAAATAAAAGAATTCGTAGAAAAGAATTTTGAGTATAATCTAGATTTGGATCTTGAAGAATTAAGAGAAAATTATCGCTTCAATGAAAGTTGCCAGGATACTGTACCTCAAGCAATCTTCACTTTTTTAATCTCAGATTCTTTCGAAGACTCAATTAGGAAAGCAATTTATATCGGCGGTGATTCTGATACACTTGCTGCAATTAACGGATCAATAGCAGAAGCTTTTTATGGCGGAGTTCCGCAAGAGATTAAGGTAGAGATTTATAAAAGGTTGGATGAAAGATTAATGGCTGTCAGCGCTAACTTTATTGAAAAGTATATGTCATATATTTATTGAGCTTTAATCAAATAACCCCTGCTGATTGTGGGGGTTAATTTTTTATATTCCATATTATAAAAAGGAATAATTTTATGTTCGGAATATCAGGACTATTGTACATTCCAGATTATATCACGTCCGATGAAGAATCAACTCTATTAAAAACAATAAATAAACAGCAGTGGGATAATACACTAAGCAGACGAGTGCAGCATTATGGTTATCGATACGACTATAAAGCCAGAACAGTGACTCCTGAGATGTACATTGGAGCTTTACCTAAGTGGTTAAATGATCTGGCTGTTCAATTACATAATGATGGCTTGTGTGAAGAAGCTCCAGACCAGGTTATTGTGAATGAGTATCAGCCAGGGCAAGGGATATCTGCACACATCGATTGTGAAAGTTGTTTTGGACCAAGAATATTCAGCTTGTCATTAGGAAGCACTGCGATAATGGAATTTACTCTTGAAGGAAAACCAAAGAAGGAAATACTACTAGATCGAAGATCTTTGGTGATAATGTATGGTGATGCAAGATCAATTTGGAAGCATAGCATACCTGCTCGTTTGAAAGATAAAGGAATTGAAAGGGGAACAAGAATCAGCCTGACTTTTAGAAATGTTGAGAAAGATTTTTAAGTTTTAGTTGCCATTCTGAATTTTATCTAGTTTCTCTGCCGTTTCTCTCATGTAATCAGGTGAAAAGTGAGCATAAATTTTTGTTGATTCTAAGTCGGAATGAGATAAGAAATTCATCAGCTCATGGTAACTACCAATCTTCATAACAAAATTAGCTCCAAACGTATGTCTGAGCATATGAATGGTCCCTTTAAAATCAGTTTTAGACAATACTTTATTTAGCTTTTCATTAGGAGTGGCTTGGCGGATTTTCTTGCCCTTTTCATTCACAAATACATAGCGAGAGTGTTTACCAACTTGTTGTTTCAATATTTCAAAGGCAGTTTTAGTCATTCGAATTGTGTGTATTTTTCCCGATTTAGTTTGAAATTCATCTGTAGAGATAATAGTCATCGTAGGATTATTTTCATCCATGGAAACATTATCCCATGTTAAATTTATTAGTTCCTTTTTGCGCAAACCTGTATAGACATAAAATTTAAAGATTGGAACCCAGTATGGATCAAGATTTTCCCAGATTACTTTTAGCTGATCATCAGTATAATATTTAACAGTGTTTGTCTTTGGCACTTTAAAGGGAACAGTTTCAGATGCTGGATTGGTATCAATATATTTCTCCTTAATAGCATTATTAAACATTTCAATCAATAAATCTCGGAGTATATTAACAGTATTTTTATGCCATGGCTTCTTCTTATTAACTGGTTCATTGGTTAATCTATTAAAACACGCCTGCAAATATTTTGAAGATATTAGTATAATATTTTCACATGCTGGAGAAAAATATTTATACATAAACTTTTCAAATCCATCAAAATAATTTTTGTATCTACTATAAGTTGTTTTTCGAACAATACCTGATTTAGTATTTAAATACTGAGCTATCAGTTCTTTTAAGGAAATGATCTTTGATTGAGCAGGATAAATGCCATGAATTCCTAATGTAAGTTTTTGTTGCCTATCCGCTCTTATTAATTCAGCATCTCTTTTATTGTGAGCAACAATTTCTCTTATTCTTTTTCCATTTAGGTTATAATCAAGCTGATATGATATTTTATTTTTGCGCCTTACTGGAACTAGTTTTACAACAGGTACTTTCATTATTTTTCCTAAATATTCCTAACTCTAAGTTAAAAAATTGACACGTATTTGACACGCGAGGAAAGTTTAAAATTAGAAAGGCCTTGTATTACAAGACCTTTCGAGAATTGAGTACCGAAGGCCGGACTCGAACCGGCACCTGGTGTAAGCCAGACTGGATTTTGAGTCCAGCGCGTCTACCAATTCCGCCACTTCGGCTAGTATAAATTCACTAAATCAAATCAATTTGAAGCTTTGCTTCAATACAAATTTTCAAAAATTGTGTGCAAAAGATAAAAAAACTTAATTTAACTAACTAACAAAATTGTGCTTCAATAATAGAATTCTACCTAAATGGTCTCAAGTTTTTCAAACTTCCTTCGATAATAGGTTAAAGCCAGCAAGTGGCACAGTGATTGATTAGCTTAGTTAAAAACAACAGGAGTTATCATGAAAAAAACTTACAACAACAAAACAAAAAAATTTAACAAGAAGCAGGATTTGTATATTCTTGTTAGCAAGTGGGAAAATGTAGAAGATTATTCAGAAGAAGAAATTGAAGATCTTCTGGAAGAAAATAATATTCCTGAAATATCATATATAGAAGAAATTGAGAAACCAGAGTATATTATTTTCGATTAAAGAAAAAGGTTATCAGTATGAGTAAAACATATATCGGACTTGACGGTCATTATGAAATTGAAGACGACGGCAGAGTAATCCAAAAAATGGTAAATGAGTTTGGAAGATTCACCGGCATTACAAAAGTGTATTCAAATTTCAAAAAGATACCAAATTTATTGGATCGGAATAAGATTGAATACTTTCTTCAATTGCTGAATATTTATAAGGTCTCGGGACGGGTATAAACTCTTGCTTTTCTGCTTGTCCCCTGATCTTTCACTCACAAATTACTTCCCGGCAGCTATTACTCTTTAAATCATCTTTCTGTATTTTTGTATCAAACAATGATATTAAAATATGGAAAACAACTGGTCAAATAAAAGCGATTTATTAAAATCAAAATCCAAGAACTTCATCTATGAAATAATTGATGAAGATATGAAAACAAAAAAATGGAACGGAAGAGTTTATACAAGATTTCCCCCTGAACCAAATGGGTATCTTCATATTGGTCATGCAAAATCAATTTGTCTTAATTATGGAATTGCACGCGATTATAACGGTAAGTTTAATTTAAGATTTGATGATACAAATCCAACCAAAGAGGATCAGGA
Source organism: Ignavibacteriota bacterium (assembly GCA_013285425.1). Lineage (GTDB taxonomy): Bacteria > Bacteroidota > Ignavibacteria > Ignavibacteriales > Ignavibacteriaceae > IGN3. The sequence goes on along the minus strand of CP053447.1, from coordinate 1,533,656 downwards.
ATATGTAAATTCAATTATAGAAGATGTAAAGTGGCTTGGTGGAGATTTTGAAGACAGAGTTTTCTATGCTTCAGATTATTTTGAGCAGATGTTTCAATGGGCTGAAAAGTTAATTAAAAAAGGTAAAGCCTATGTTGATGATTCTGACCCGGAAACTATGCGCGGTCTAAGAGGAACAATAAACGAAGCTGGAAAAGAAAGTCCGCATCGTAATCGTTCAGTTGAAGAAAATCTTGATTTGTTTAATAGAATGAAAAACGGCGAGTTTAAGAATGGTGAAAAAGTTCTTCGTGCAAAGATTGATATGGCTTCACCCAATATGCTTTTGCGCGATCCCGTTATGTATAGAATTATTCATTCCGAGCATCATCGAACAGGAAATAAATGGTGTATTTATCCGACCTATGATTGGGCGCATGGATTAGAAGATTCGATTGAAGGGATAACTCATTCTATCTGTACACTCGAATTTGAAGTGCACAGACCATTGTATGATTGGTTCTTAAAAGAATTGGAAATTTACCATCCGCAGCAAATTGAATTTGCCAGATTAAACCTGACTTATACGGTTATGAGTAAAAGAAAATTACTGGAGCTTGTCGAACAAAAATTTGTTGATGGATGGGACGATCCGAGAATGCCTACTATTTCTGGTTACAGAAGAAGAGGATATACACCGGAAGCAATTCAAAATTTTGCTGAGATAATTGGAGTTGCAAAGCGTGATGCAATGACTGATGTTGCTTTACTTGAGTTTTCTATTCGTGAAGAGTTAAATAAAAAGGCTCAAAGAGTAATGGCTGTCCTTGATCCGTTAAAGGTTGTAATTACAAATTATAACGGAGAGGAAGTTTTAGAAGCAGTTAATAATCCCGAAGATTCTTCTATGGGGCATCGTGAAATTAATTTTTCACGGGAAATTTATATTGAAAAAAATGATTTTATGGAAAATCCTGTTAAAGGTTTCCATCGTTTAGTTCCGGGTGGTGAAGTAAGATTACGCTATGCCTATATCATTAAATGTGATGAGGTAATAAAAAATGATAAAGGAGAAATAGTGCAGCTTAACTGCAGTTATGATTCTGATACAAGAAGCGGTACGGGAACAAGTACAAAAAAAGTTAAGGGAACAATTCATTGGGTTAATGTAAAAGATGCAATCAACTGCGAAGTGAGATTGTATGACCGCTTGTTTACTGCAGAAGATCCTTCCGGCGAAAAAGAGAAAGATTTTAAGGACCTGATAAATAAAGATTCACTTAAGATAATTTCAGATGCTAAGCTTGAACCTTTTGTTAAAAAATTTAAACCCGGAGAAAAGTTCCAGTTTGAAAGATTGGGGTACTTTTGTATTGATACAAAGTACACAACAAATGAAAAATTAGTCTTTAACAGAACAGTAACATTAAAAGATACCTGGGCTAAAACTGTAAATAAAAATAGAATTTAAATAGTTAGTTAAATTATGCCGCAGAATAGAAACCCAAAATTATATTCGGTAATTACAGGAGATATTATCAAGTCTTCAAAGCTGAGTATAGAGATGCACAAAAAACTTGTAAAAGTTTTACGGAATTGTTCTAAAGAAGTATCAAAGGTATTTACCGGTGCACTTAAATACGAACCTGAATTATTTCGTGGAGATAGCTGGCAGCTATTAATCCAAAAACCGGAGAAAGCTTTAAGTATTGCTTTGTTTTATCGTGCATATTTAAAAGCCAATTTGATGGTAAATAAAATTGATGCAAGAATGGCAATATCGGTTGGAACGGTTGACTATATTGAATCTTCTGCCGGTGTGGGAGATGCTTATAAGATTTCCGGTAAGGCTTTGGATAAAAAAGGTAAACCTAAAATTAAATTTGTATCGGAGGTTATTAAAAATCCTGAAGTTATTGATTTGATTGTTTATAACTCCGATTTCATTTCATCAAGATGGACACGGAATCAAAGTAAAATTATTCTGCTTGCCCTGCAGAAATATGACCAGAATAAAATTGCTCTTAAACTAAAAATATCACAGCAGGCAGTTTCCAAACAATTGGATTCAACGGGCTGGAATATTATTTCCAATAATATTGAGTTCTTTACTAATGCTTTGCTCAGAAACAACAGGAATATTATCAGCAAATGAATATTGTTGTTTTTGTTAATACAACCTTAAAAGGTTGTATTGGTTGTTTACAACCTTAAAAGGTTGTATGAGTCATTTACAACTTTAGAAGGTTGTATTTCTCGATTACTGCAGATAATTGGAGTTGCCGATCAGAGCGTTAAACTTATGGTAGAATTAAATAAGTGTTAAAGTTTATATGATTAATTTGAATAACCAGTAAATTATATCTTAATGAAAACAGAGTTTATTCAAATATTATTACCTTTATTGGCAGCACACTTCCTCGGCGATTTTGTATTTCAAACTGATAAGGATGTCAGGAATAAAAAAAGCTTACTGATATTTGGCAAGCATATTATCATTGTAACGATACTGAGTTATTTTCTGGTTGGTATATGGAACTGTTTTTTAATACCAATTATAATATTTCTCTCACATCTTATTATTGATCTTCTTAAAAAATCTTTTAAAAATGATTCATTATTATTGTTTGTACTTGATCAATCAGCCCACTATCTGGTAATAATTTTACTATCAATTTATTTGAGTAATAAAATTGAAGTAGAGCAATTTAATCCGTACTGGAGTGATTTATTTGGGAATAATTATCTGAGATTGTTAACAATTGCAATTTCGATGATATTGGTTACAAAGTTCAGCAGCATAATAATCAGTTATATAATAAGACCTTTCCAAATAAAAATGTTTAAGGATGAAAATAATAATAAAGATGAGATTAAAACCGGAAGAGTTATAGGATATTTAGAACGGTTTGCTATTTTGATTTTATTCCTTGCAAATCTTCCAACCATAGTTGGTTTTTTAATTACTGCCAAATCAATATTAAGATATGGCGAGATAAAAAATAATAATGATAAAGTTATGGTAGAGTATGTTTTAATAGGAACACTTTTAAGTTTTGCAATCGGGATTACCATTGCTCTGCTTACTATTGAAACACTAAACTTGATCTCCTAAAGACTTATAGAAATATTTTCTATCGCTTTATCAATTCTTTTAATCACCTCATCTTTACCAAGTATAAACAGCAGATCAAACATTCCTGGACCGGTGCTTTGTCCCGAAACTGCTAATCGTAATGGATGTATAAGTTTACCTTTCCCAATATTCAGTTCTTCAGAAACTTTTGTCAGGGATTTTTCAAAATCTTCTTTTGCCGGATTAATCAGATTTGCAAATTCACTTTTAAGTTTTTTAAGATGATCAGGAGTATCAGGTTTCCAGTTTTTATCAATTGATTTTTGTTCATACTCTTTTGGGGTTTCATAAAAATAGGTGCAGTTATCTATAAATTCCTTTACAAAAGATACCCGTTCTTTCATTGCTTCAATAATAAGTGACAGATAGTCATCAGAAAAATTTTGATCTTTATATTTAGATTTATAAAGCTCATCCTTTAACATCACAATTAAATCACTGTTTGTTTTTTTACGCAGATGCTCGGCATTAAGCCAATTTAATTTCTGAAGATCGAAAACTGCACCGGCTTTATTAACTCTTTCTAATGAAAAACTATCAATCAGTTCATTTAAATAATAAAACTCCTTATCATCACCAGCATTCCAGCCGAGTAAAGCAACAAAGTTAATAAGAGCCTCTTTTAAAAATCCTTTATCACGATAATCTTCAACTGCAACATCACCTTGTCTTTTTGAGAGTTTTGAACGGTCAGGATTTAACAGCAATGGAAGATGGGCAAAAACCGGTCTTTCCCAATCAAAAGCATCATACAATAAAACATGTTTTGGTGTTGAAGATAACCATTCTTCACCGCGGATTACATGAGTTATTTTCATCAAATGATCATCAACAACATTTGCAAGATGATAAGTAGGGTAGCCATCGCTTTTAATTAGAACCTGATCATCAATATTATTACTTTCAAACTCAACATGACCACGGATTACATCATCAAATTTAATTACTTGATCCGGTTCGACGTTTAATCTAACAACTTTTGGAATACCTGAAGAAAGATTTTTTTCAATTTCTTCTTTTGACAGATGAAGACAATGTTTATCATATTTTGACTGCGGGAGTTTCTGTTTTTCCTGTTCTTCTCTTAGTGTCTGTAGTCTTTCAGGTGTGCAGAAACAATAATATGCCTTTCCTTTCAGCAAAAGTTCATCAGAATACTTTTTATAGAAATCTAATCTTTCAGATTGAAAGTAAGGATTAAAATTTCCTCCGATTCCGGGTCCTTCATCAAATTGCAGTCCTGCCCAATTAAGTGCTTTAATAAGATTCTCTACTGCACCTTCAACATAACGGTTTCTATCAGTGTCTTCAATTCTTAAAACAAAAGTGCCGTTGTTTTTTTTAGCGAATAAATAATTATATAAAGCAGTCCGCAATCCGCCAACGTGTAAATATCCGGTTGGACTAGGAGCAAATCTAACCCGTATAGTTTCATTTATCATTTAAATATTCCTGTGTAAATAAGCAGAAGAGAAAAATAATTTCTGATGCATCACATAATTAATAATCAGACAGAATACTAATCTTTGGAAATTTTATTTTCAGTATAGTATTTTACCTTTTCAATAAATTCCTGGCTGTCAATTGGTTTTGGTATATAATCAGTTGCGCCGGCTTCAAGACATTTTTCACGATCACCTTTCATTGCAAATGCAGTTAATGCAATAATCGGAGTATCTTTATAATCATCCAGTTCTCTGATTTTTTGTGTTGCTTCAAATCCATTCATTACCGGCATTTGCATATCCATTAAAATAAGATCGTATTTCTGTTCCTGCACTTGTTCAAAAGCCTGTAATCCGTTTTCAACAACGACAATTGATTCAAAGTTATTTTTCTTCAGTAATCTGGTAACAATAATTTGTGAGTGTTTGTAATCTTCTACCAAAAGTATCTTAACAGTATCTTTGGATTTTTTTACTTCTTCGGGATTTGCAGGTTCGTCGAATCTGTTTATAAATGAATTAACTGTTTCTGCTAGATCTTCAATGTTTGAACTGCTTTTATGGAGCAGGTCAGAAAATAATCCGTCTATTTTCTTCAGATCATCCTGATAATTTTCTTTACCCGTATAAATAATGATAGGCAGTTTTGAAAAGTTCTTGTTTGATTTTATCATTTTGATCAGATCAAAACCATTAACAACAGGCATATCAAGATCAATAATTGCAAGATCAAGATTAAGATTTTCAATCATACCGATTACTTTTGATGACTGATGTTCTGCAATTGCATTAAATCCTGCTTGTTCAATAACTTCTTTAATCAGATTTAGAGTTGGAATGTCATCATCAACAACGAGAATATTTGAATCTTTCTTCAACCGATAGCTTGTTAAGACTTCAACAAGATATTTATAATTAATTGGTTTAACAAAATATTCAACAGCACCCATCATAAAAGCTTTTTGCTGTTCTGCTTCTACAGAGCAGACTATTATGGGTATATGTTTAGTAATCGGGCTTTCTCTAAACTGTTTTAAAAGCTCAAATCCGCTTGCATCAGGAAGAATTATATCCATTATTACGGCTAAGAATTGCTGTGTCTCAACAATCTTCATTGCCTGTTGTGCTGAATTAACAATTGTTGGCTCGTAGCCCCATTTGGTAAGGTAGTTACTCAATAGTTTAGAAGTAGCATAGTCATCTTCAACAACCAGCACTTTATTTTTTGTTCCTATTGGCTTTGGTAAACCTGAAAGTTGGCTTTCTATCGTGCTGCCGATTTCTGCAGAAACTGAAATTGTATAAGTAATTCCTTTTCCAATACCAGTAGAAATGCTGATATCACCGTTTAAGAATTCAATATATTTTTTTGTAAGAGTAAGACCAAGACCTGTTAAATTACCAAACTTGGATATCTGTAATTCATTCATTGCAAAAGGCTGAAAGAATTCAGTTGTTTTTTTAGCATTTAATCCCTGACTTGTATCAGTTATTCTGAAAACCAGTTTTTTATTTGTTGGAGCTGAAACAATGATCGAAATTTTTCCGTGTTCTGTTAATCTAACCGAGTTAGTTATAATGTTAAGGAGAACATATCTTAGTTTCTGAGTGTCTATCTTTATGTTTTCAGGAATGTTTTTATCAATTTCGTACAAGAATTCAATTCTGGATTTATCAATCTTTGAACTGAACAATGATATAATCTCATTTAAGTAATCTTTAAAGTTTGTATTTGTAAAATTTATTTTGGTTATTCCGCTTTCAAGTTTACTCAGGTCAATCAGATCGTTAATTACAGAAAGAAGTTCAAAAGCATTATCCTTTAATGTTCCAACATATTCTGTCTGTGAAGGTGAAAGATTTTCTTCATTAAGCAAGGATGCAAAACCCATTATACTATTAGTCGGAGTTCTTAACTCCTGTGCTATACCGGCTATAATTGAGCTTAAAGAATTATTAAGATTACCCTTACTGCCTATCCAGAGTTTAACAAGGTTTTTAATTCCTTCACTTATCAATTCAATATTATCAGAATCACTTTGTGTGAAAGAGGTTTTCTTTGCAATTTTTAACAATGCGATTTGACCGTCGCCAAGATTAAAAAGTACACAGCCTTCATTCATTAAGTGATCTGTTATATTAAATGCACAGTTGGATTGTATAGTAAAATGCTGAAACTGTTGTTTGGATGTTAAACTTGTGCAATTAGGACAATTGATTTGAACTTCATTAGTTAATGTCTTCTTTGCTGTCAATGATTTACCGATTACTTCCAGACTGTTATTACTTTTTAATTTGAACAATGCGGTTGCTTCCAGTTCAAATTCTTTAACTAAGAAATCACAAAGTTTGCCAGGGAAATCTGCTGCAGAGCGTATAGCAGCCTGTATTAATTCGTTGTATTTGCTTAAAAAATCAATTTTTGAACTTTGCATATTTGTCTTATGATTTTATGAATAGCACTATAGAAAAAACTATTCTAAACTAAATAGATTTTACTTTATTGCAAAATTAAACAATACCTGTCATTTTTTCTAAACAATTCTTTTTGATTTCCTGAATATCACAATCAATTAATTGTTGTTATTTCACAATTCGCAAAGGATAGTGAAAAAAAACTTCATAAAAATAGATTCAGTAATCCCTTACATTGCATGTAAATGCCAATATAATTTTAAGACACTAAAAAGAAAAATTAAATTTTAATCATTGTTTTTCTGAAGCCTTTGCACTAACAAAAATTTGCTAAAAATTTCTGACGGATCAAAAGTAGTTAATTATTTAGCATTGATTTAACCAATACCTTAAATTAGTTTTCAAAAAAAAATCTACTTCTTTTTGAAATCTATAAAGCTATTAAATCTTATAATATTGTTTTTCAGCTTGTGGTTAAATTTTTCTAATGCCCAGACTGATTACTCAACAATTATTGTCTCAGATACGATAACAATAAACTTTAATAATCATTATCCGATTTCACAGGTTAATATTATTCCTAATTCAGAGCAGATTTACCTGAAAGGAAAACAGTTAACCACAGAAGATTACCAGTTTTTTTATTCAGATGGATATTTCATTCTATCGCCATCATTGCCATATTCTATTTTTGATACTCTTATAGTAAAATACAGATCCTTTAAACTTTCAATGAAAAAAGAATATTATAAAAAGAGTCTTGTTTTTAAATATGATGAAAAGACAGGTGATACTATAAAAGTGCTCTCATCAGTCTCTGGTGGATTCTCGCCTGATGCAATATTTGGTTCTGATATGCACAAAAGCGGAACAATTGTGCGTGGGTTTACTGTAGGTACAACAAAAGATTTTTCACTTACCAGTGGATTGCGGCTGCAGCTATCAGGTAAAATATCCGATGACATTGAAATTGTAGCTGCCCTTACTGATGAAAACACTCCAATTCAACCTGAAGGGAACACCGAGAGATTAGAAGAGCTGGATAAAGTTTTTATTCAGATGAAGCATAAAAATGTTACAGGAACATTCGGTGATTATCAGCTTAAGCAAAGGTCAGGTGAGTTTGGAGTTATTGATAGAAAACTTCAGGGTTTAATGGGAGACTTTAATTATGGTGATGTTTCAGGCTATGTTTCAATTGCTAATTCAAGAGGTAAGTTTAATACTAACAGTTTTAATGGCTCGGATGGTGTACAAGGCCCATACAGATTAAGTGGACTTAATAACGAAAGAGATATTATAATCATTGCCGGTACAGAAAAAGTCTTTCTTGATGGAGTTGAAGTTAAACGAGGTGATAATAATGATTATACAATCGAATACTCAAACGCAACAATTACTTTTACTCCGAATAAATTAATTACTTCTGCAAGCAGAATAAGTGTGGATTTTGAATATACTGACAGGCAGTTTGCAAGAAGTTTTTTTGGTGCTGGAACTTCGGTCAAACTATTTAATGAAAAAGTTAATCTCAGATTTCAATATTTACGTGAAGGCGATGATCAGGATTCACCTATCGATATATCACTAAGTGAAGATGATAAAAATATTTTATCACTCGCTGGTGATGATCGTAATAAAGCAGTTAAATCCGGTGTAAGACTTGCTGAACCGGATTCTCTCGGGCAAATTAAAGGTATTTATACAAAGGTTGATACAATAATTAATGGGAATCAGTTTTCATATTATGTTTATAATCCGGGTGATTCAGCATCACTATATAATGTCAGCTTTAGTTTTGTCGGCGATGGAAATGGAGATTATTCAAGACAAAGTTTGGGATATTATAATTTTACCGGAATAGGTAAAGGAAGCTATCTGCCGATAATTTACCTGCCGCTTCCGCAGCTAAAGCAGCTTGGCAATGTAGCGGTTGATATTATGCCATTTGAAAATATTTCATTAAGTCTTGAGTATTCCGGAAGTCTTTGGGACAAAAACCGGTTTTCTTCTCTTGATGATGGCAATAACTATGGTTATGCAAGAAATATTTTATTAAAAATTTTACCTTCACAAATTACACTTGGCGAACTTAATCTTGGCAGAGCAGGATTCTCTTACAAAGACAGATTTATACAAGGTAAGTTTACATCCTTAGATAGATTTGATGAAGTTGAGTTTAACAGAAATTATAATTCATCTGCACAAGCAAAGCAGCAAGATGAATCTTTAAGAGAAATAGGATTACTGCTTCAACCGGTAAATGAGCTAACATTAAATTCATCTGCCGGTTTTTTGAGGAAGGGCAATGATTTTTCTTCTGACCGTTTTAATAACTCAGTCAGATTTTCTGATATGAAATCTTTTAATGTTGAATACAATCTGGATATTGTCAATTCAAAGACTTCAATACTTAAAAGTAATTGGTTCAGGCATAAAGGAAATGCTTATTATTCATTCTGGTTTTTGAAGCCCGGATTTGAGTTTATAGCTGAAGATAAACAAGATAAACAGACTGCAAAAGATTCTTTGCTAAATGGAAGTCTGAAATATTTTGAATATTCACCGTTCATTGAGTTAGTTGAAGTTTCAGGTATTAAAGCTTTAACAAAGTTCTCACTTCGCGATGATCATTTACCCTTTAATGGAATAATGACAAAAGAATCCGGATCAAAAACTTATTCTCTTGAAATAAATTATAACGGAATACGGGAAGTAAATACAAATCTTGTACTTACATTCAGAAATAAAAAATATGAGGAACAGCTTAAACAAAAAGGTTTTCTGGATAACGAAACAATACTCATACGATCCAGAACAAAATTTAACTTTTGGCAGCGGCTTCTAATGGTGATTTGTATTATGAAGTATCAACTCAAAAATCCGCACGTTTACAAAAAGTATTTGTAAGAGTAGAGCAGGGAACAGGTAACTTTACTTATCTTGGTGATATTAACAACAACGGAATTGCAGATGAGAATGAATTTGAACCTGCACTACTTGATGGGGATTTTATTCAGGTTACTTTACCAACAGATGAGCTGTTTCCAGTAATTGATCTTAAAACAAGCACAAGATGGAAAATTAATTTTTCTGAACTGGTCGATAAGAATACTGTTATCGGTAAGATAATTAGTCCGTTATCTTCAGAAACATTGTGGAGAATAGAAGAGAACAGCCGAGATTTAAACTATGCCAATATTTATTTATTAAAACTCTCAACGTTCCAAAACGAAAATACTACAATTCGCGGATCAAATTATATTCAGCAGGATATTTTTATTTTTGAAAATGATCAGGAATTATCTTTCAGATTAAGATTTACACAGAGAAAAGCGTTGAATGAATTCAGTTCTGGTTTTGAAAGATATTACAACCGCGAGCAAAGTATCAGAGTAAAATTCAAAATGATTAAAGAAGTTTCAAATCAAACAGATTTTGTTAATCTGATAGATAACGTAAGCGCACCGGTTAATTCAAACAGGATAAGAGAGATAAATAGTAATAATTTAATTTCAGAATTTTCATATCGCCCTGATAAAAATATTGAAGTTGGTTTTAGAATAAAAGCCGGCAGAAGTGAGGATACTCATCCACTGACACCAACGGTAATTGATCTTAACTCACAGTTGTTAAGATTTAATCTTTCGTTTTTAGGTACCGGCAGATTAAGAATTGAAATTGAAAGAAGCGAACTTCTGTCAAATACTACAGAAAATTTTATTCCTTATGAATTAACAAACGGGAACCAGATTGGGAAAAACTATTTCTGGAGATTAAATTTTGATTATCGTCTCTCATCATTTCTGCAAACAACGATCAGTTATGACGGAAGGGTGCAGGGAAGTGGAAACAGAGTTATACATACAGCACGGGCGGAAGCAAGAGCATATTTTTAACCGCAATTTGTAATACTTAGCATAGCTGAAGAAAAAATCATTAAAGGTAATTATGAACATAATATCAAATTTAATTGAAGCACATATTTTCAGAACAGAAAAAGATAAACTTGAATTTCTCTCGCTTAAAAGATCACCGGAACAATACTATCCTGATCTGTGGCAAATGGTTTCCGGAAAGATAAAGGAAAATGAAACTGCATATCAATCTGCACTTAGAGAAATAAAAGAAGAGACCGGACTGAAACCGGAGAAACTTTGGGTTGCTCCAACTGTAAATTCGTTTTACTCACCTGATAAAGATTATATCTGTTTGCTGCCTGTTTTTGCTGCTAAAGTCAAATATGAAAGCATAGTTAAAATAAGTAATGAACATACTGAGTATAAATGGGTTAGCCCTGAACAAGCAAAAGAATTGTATGCATGGGAAGGACAAAGAAAATCAGTTGATGTAATTGTTGACTATCTGCTTAACAGAAATTCTTTTCTGAATTTTATTGAGATTACTCTTTAGATTGTGCATTCATCAGGTATTTTTCTATTTTAACTATGTCATTAATTAAAAAATTATTAATACTGTTTCCTTCGAATAACTGAATCAATAAAAGTAAAAATAAATAGGAGATTGTTTTGGGCTTATTAGTTGTCGGATCACTCGGTTTAGATACTGTTATAACACCTTTTGATAAAATAGAAGAAGCTTTAGGCGGATCAGCTTCTTATATATCACTTGCAGCAAGTTATTTTGGCGGACCGATTGAGTTCGTTGGTGTTGTCGGCAGTGATTTTCCTAAAGAATATATAAAAATCATTGAAGATCACAATGTTGATACTGAAGGATTACAAATTGTCGAAGGAGGTAAAACTTTTCGGTGGACCGGAAAATATCATTACGATTTAAATATGCGTGATACTCTTTCAACTGAGTTAAATGTTTTTGAAAAATTTGATCCTGTTATTCCTGATAATTTTAAAAAATCTAAATTTATATGTCTTGGTAATATTGATCCTGTATTGCAATCGCGGGTTTTAGATCAGATGGAAGATCCGCAATTTGTTGTTTGTGATACAATGAATTTTTGGATTGAGGGAAAAAAAGATGATTTGTTAAAACTTTTAAAGAGAGTTGATGTATTAATAATTAATGACAGCGAGGCGAGATTGCTCGCTCACGAACCAAATTTAATTCGTGCAGCAAGAATGATAAGAGAACTCGGTCCCAAGATTTTAATAATCAAAAAAGGTGAGCACGGCGCACTTCTATTTGTTGAGGATATTGTTTTTTCTGCTCCTGCTTATCCAATGGAAACCATTTTTGATCCTACTGGTGCAGGGGATTCATTTGCGGGAGGATTCATTGGTTATCTTTATAAAACCCGCAGTCTTTCACCCGATAGTTTGAAACGTGCTGTTATTTACGGAAGTACTATGGCATCTTTTTGTGTTGAGAAGTTTAGTAAAAAGGTCTTGAAGAATTATCTAACTTGCAGATACAAGATCGTTTTAGAGAATTTATGACACTTTCCAGATTTGATGAGTAAGAGCAGCAATTTGGTTTTAGAATTATTTTTTTTGAGAAACCCCTTTTTTATAAAATAAGGGGTTCTTTAGTTTTGGACTCGTTGTTTGCTTCACTTATTCTATAGATTATTTAATTCAATTATAAAATCAGAACTATGTAAGAGTAATGAATAATTATTTTGCAATAAAATTTTCTGAACAGAGCCTTTTATATCTGGATCAAACAAAGCTTCCAATGCAGGAAGTTTATATTAAAACTGATGATTATGAGAGAATTGCATCAGCGATAGAAAGATTGGAACTTCGGGGCGCACCTTTAATCGGGATTTCTGCTGCTTTCGCAATAGCAATTTCATTTAAAAGTATTTCTTCTGATCATAAAAACCATTTTGAAAAAGTTTATAAAAGATTAGCTTCAACAAGACCAACCGCAGTTAATCTTTTTTATGCACTGGATAGAATGAAAAATACTTTTGAAAATATTTCTGATTATGCAGATACATATCAAATACTTATTAAGGAAGCACAAGCAATTCTTGATTACGAGGAACTGTGTTCAAAAAGAATTTCTGAGATCGGATCAAATATTTTTACTAAAAAATCTAATGTCTTAACTCATTGTAATACAGGTGCGCTTGCAGCAGCAGGATTTGGAACAGCATTCGCAGTTATTAAAAAAGGATTTGATGATGGATTTGTAAAGCATGTTTATGTTGATGAGACAAGACCATTACTGCAGGGCTTACGATTAACAGCTTATGAGTTAAAGAAAAATAAAATACCATTTACAGTTCTAACTGATTCAATGGCTGCGATACTAATGCAGCAAGGTGAAGTTGATTTGGTAATAACCGGAGCTGACAGAATTGCACTTAATGGAGATAGTGCCAACAAAGTTGGAACCTATAATCTGGCTGTCATTTGTAATTTTCATAATATTCCGTTTTATATCGCTGCACCTTCAACAACAATCGATAGAAAAATTGCAGCAGGAAATGAAATAGAAATTGAATACAGAAACGGATCTGAAATACTGTCTTTTGATGGAAAACAAATTACAGATCCGGATCTGCAGACTTTTTCACCTGCATTTGATGTAACCCCGGCACATCTAATTAAAGGAATAATCACTGAAGAAGATTTTTATTCTTTCCCGTATAATTTTATAAAATGAGTGAGATAATTAAAACAGAAGCTGTAGTGCTTTCCAAACTGAATTACGGAGATACGAGCAGCATAGTTACACTTTATACTGAGTCTGATGGGAAAATATCTGCTATAGTTAAAGGCGGTAGAAGCTCAAAATCAAAAACCGGAAGAATTATTGATCCGATTAATTATCTTCAGATAATTATTTACAAAAAAAATACCCGCGATGTACAAATACTTACTGATGCTAACCTAATTTCACATTTTGTAAATCTTAAAGAAGATCTTAATTCAGCAAAATATAGTTTTGCAATAATTGAACTGGTAAAAAATCTGACAGTTGAGCATGAGGTTAATCAGAAATTATTCAAAGGATTGATAAAAATTTTAAATCTTATCAATGACAAAAAAGAAAATCCTGCTGTTTTATTCGGAAGATTTTTTCTTTTCTTCCTGTCAGAATTAGGTTATGAATTATCAACAGATAAATGTTCTGTTTGCGGAAACAAATTGACTGCAAGAAAAACTCTTGGTTTTGATTTTAACACAGGTATATTATGTTCTGATTGTTTTGAATCACATTCAGGTGTCGAAGTAATATCTGCGGAACTTTTTGATTTAATCTTTTGTCTAAAAACTAATAGATTAGTAGAAGAATTTAAAGTTGAATTGATGGATAAATTTGTTTTTTTAATGGAACAATATTTAAAATTTCATATCACCGGTTTTAAAGGAATTCAATCATTCAGAATTTATAAATAGAAGCAGAGGTAATTATCGGGAACAGCGATACCAATGAATAAAATGTGAATCTAATAAATACAAAAAAAACAATAGGAGAATAAAAATGAAAACTAAAGGTATAATTGGTGCTGCTGCGCTTGTAGTAGTAGGGATTCTGTTCGGAGCTTTACTGGTTTCGGGTTTTGGTTTGGTAAGACCGGGCTGGGCAGATATTAATTTAGGAGCAAATCATCCTCCGGTTAATCTTGATGCAGATGCTACTTCATTTTCAAAAGCATTCATTGAGGTTGCTGATAAAGTTACTCCTGCAATTGTGCAGATTAACGTGGTGGCTGAAAGAGAAAATCCTCATAAAGATTTCTTCTTTTTCCCGTTTGATAATCAGATACCCAAAGAGCAGCAGGGATCCGGAAGCGGAATAATAATTTCTGATGATGGTTACATATTAACAAATAATCATGTGGTTGATAATGCAACAAAAGTAAGTGTTGGGTTAGCAGATAAAAGAACATTTAGTGCAAAGGTTGTTGGAACAGATCCTTTAACTGATTTAGCTGTTATAAAAATTGATGCTGAAAATTTAACCTCAGCGTATCTTGGTGATTCTGATAATCTAAAAGTAGGGCAATGGGTAATGGCAATTGGTAATCCTCTTTCACTTTCTTCAACTGTAACGGCTGGTATAGTTAGTGCAATTGGAAGAGGGCAGTTAGGATTGATTAATGATAGCTACGGTATTGAAGATTTCATACAAACAGATGCAGTGATAAACCCAGGCAATAGCGGCGGTGCTTTAGTTGATCTTTCAGGCGCTGTTGTGGGCATTAACTCAGCCATTGCTACACGCGGAACCGGCACTTATATTGGATATGGATTCGCAATTCCTATCAATTTAGCTAAGACAGTTGCTAAAGAAATTATTGCCTATGGAAAAGTTAACCGGGGATATATTGGAATAAATATCGGCGAGGTAAATGATGCATTGGCAAAGTCAGTTGGACTTGATAAACCGAAAGGTATAATTATTCAGGGTATAGTTGAAGGCGGTGCTGCTTCTGAAACTGATCTTAAGTCCGGAGATATAATCCTGTCAGTCGATGGACGTGAGTTAAATAAGCCAAATGAATTACAAGGATATATTGCTTCTAAAACTGCAGGCACTTCTGTAAATCTTAAAATTTTCAGAGATGGGAAAGAAATTGATAGAAAAGTAACACTAAAAGCCCGCGATGAAGATACTAAAAATAAACCGGTGGTTATGAAAAATGAAAATAATTCTAAAAGCGAATCTAAATCCAATACAGTCAGTTTTGAAAGCATTGGAATGACAGTTAAGAATCTGAGTGAAAAAGATAAGGAAGAGTTGAACGTTAGCTCAGGTATAGTTATTACTAAAGTTGAAAATTTCAGTAAAGCTGCAGAACAAAGACTTGGCAGTGGTTTGGTAATTGTTGAAGCTGATAAGAAAAAGATTAATGATGTTTCTACTTTTGAAAAAATCCTTGACAGTAAAAAAGGTAAAGCAGTGTTATTAAAAGTTCAGGATAAAGATGGTAACTCTAAATTTATTGGCTTGGAAATTCCTGAGTAAAAAGAAATAAATATTTTCTTTAAACGTCCCGATTATTCGGGACGTTTTTTTTATATTTGCTGCAAATATTGGAAAGTAAATGATAAGATTTCTTACAGCAGGAGAATCGCACGGTAAAGCTTTAACAACAATAGTTGACGGCTTTCCTTCAAACTTACAGATATCAAAAGATTATATTAATCAGCAGCTTAAGCGAAGACAATTGGGCTATGGGCGTGGATTAAGAATGAAAATTGAATCTGATAGTGTTGAAATTATTTCTGGTCTCAGATTTGGGAAAACTCTTGGTTCACCGGTTTCGATGCTAATCAGAAATAATGATTGGGAAAACTGGCAAAACATTATGCCGGTAGATCCGGTTAATGATAAAATTCAGAAAGTATCAATTCCTCGTCCGGGTCACGCTGATCTTGTTGGTATTTCGAAATTTAATTTTGATGATATACGAAACTCAATTGAAAGATCTTCTGCAAGAGAAACTGCTGCTCGTGTTGCTGCCGGCAGCTTTGCAAGAAAATTTCTTCAGGAATTTGGAATAACAGTTGGAAGTTATGTTGAAAGTATCGGCGGAGTCTATCCTGAAAAACCATTCATTGAAAAGTTATTTAAAAACAAATTACAAAAAAACTTTACTGCGAAGATTGTATCAGATAAAGCTGATAAAAGTACGGTGCGTGTTTTAGAGAGTTTGCAGGAAGAAAAAATAATAGATAAGATAAAAACAGCTAAAAAAAGGGGAGATACTTTAGGCGGTACCTTTATAATTGTTGCAACAGGAGTTCCGGTTGGGCTTGGAAGTTTTATGAATTATGATACAAAACTTGATGCTGAGATCGCATATTCAATAATGTCTGTAAATGCTGTTAAAGCTGTCGAAGTGGGTGAGGGATTTTTATTAGCTGATAAATATGGCTCAAGATCACACGACGAAATTACTTTTTAGAGAAAAAATTCTTTTCTAGAAAAACAAATCGTGCCGGTGGAATTGAAGGCGGAATTTCTACAGGACTTCCGATAGTTGTTAGAGCTGCTATGAAGCCGATTGCTACTTTAATGTCTCCTATTGAAAGTGTAAACCTTGCTGATATGAAGAAAGTAGATGCGCGAAGAGAGCGAAGTGATTTTGTTGCAGTGCCAGCTTGTGCTGTAATTGCCGAATCAATGATGGCATGGTCTCTTGCTAAATATTTTATTCAGAAGTTTGGCGGAGATTCTCTGGAAGAAATGAGGGATAATTATAATTCATATAACAGAAAACTGTTTTCGAGAATAAAAAATAATTTTAAAAGATGAATATGATTCAGATAAAGATATTCACATTCAATTTGTTTTCTGAAAATACAATTGTCATTTGGGATGATGAATCATTAGAAAGTGCAGTTGTAGATCCTGGCTGCAGTAATCAATATGAAGAAGATCAACTTTCAGATTTTATTGATGAAAAAAATCTTAAAGTCAAATACCTTATCAATACACATTGTCATATAGATCATATCTTTGGATGTGAATTCATAAAGAAAAAATATAATCCTCTGTACTTAGCACCCGAATTGGATCTGCCTTTAATTGAAAATGCTTCTATGCAGGCTGGTATGCTTGGAATAGAATTTTCTATCAGTATAAGACCGGACAATTTTCTATCTGAAGATAAAAAACTTAGTCTTGGTAAATTTGAACTTGAGTTTTTATTTACTCCCGGTCATACTGCCGGCGAGTTTTGTATTTATATTCCTGATGTAAAATATTGCATAACCGGCGATGTCCTTTTTAATGAAAGTATCGGAAGAACAGATCTTTGGGGTGGTAATTATGATACTTTGATACAAAGTATTCAGGATAAACTTCTTTCACTGCCTGATGAGACAATTATATTTCCCGGTCACGGTCAAACCAGTACAATTGGAAAAGAAAAAATATTTAATCCATTTCTAAATCACACTGTTTAATTATTTCTACAGGGTTGTTATGAAAAACAAACTATACGAGCTATCTCAGAAAAAAGAAGATGCTAAACTTGGCGGTGGTGAACAAAAAATTAAAAGTCAGTATGACAAAGGTAAACTTACTGCCCGCGAAAGAATTGAACTGTTAGTTGATGAGGGCAGTTTTGAAGAAATCGGGATGTTTGTAAAACACAGAGCAATGGATTTTGGATTGGATAAACAGAATTATCCAGGTGATGGAGTTGTTACAGGATTTGCTAAGATTGATGGTAGAGCGATTGCTCTGTTTTCGCAGGACTTTACAGTATTCGGCGGTTCATTATCTGAAACGCACGCCGAAAAAATTGTAAAAATTATGAAACTTGCTATGAAAGCTGGTATTCCTATTATCGGGTTGAATGACTCCGGAGGTGCAAGAATACAAGAAGGTGTAAATAGTTTAGGAGGATATGCTGATATTTTTCTTCTTAATACTTTAGCATCCGGAGTAGTACCGCAAATTTCAGTTATTCTTGGTCCATGTGCCGGCGGAGCTGTGTATTCACCGGCAATTACTGATTTTATTTTCATGACAAGAAAAACAAGCCATATGTTTGTAACTGGTCCAAATGTAGTTAAAACTGTTACACACGAGGATGTTACTTTTGAAGAACTCGGAGGAGCTGATACACATGGACAAAAAAGCGGTGTTGCTCATTTTGTTTATGATAATGAAATTGAAACATTATCAAATGTTAGAAAGCTTTTAAGTTTTATTCCTTCTAATTTTAAAGAGAAATCAATTCAGTTTGAATTTGATTTGGATTTATCTGCTGAGAATACCAAATTAAGGGAAATTCTACCTGATAATCCGAACAAACCCTATGATATGAAAGAAGTGATTCTTAATCTTGTTGATGATGGAGATTTTTTTGAAGTTCATAAAAACTATGCTGAAAATATAATTTGTGGTTTTGCCAGATTGGGAGGAATGAGTGTCGGAATTGTCGCAAATCAGCCGCAAGTTTTGGCGGGTGTTTTGGATATTAACGCATCGGTAAAAAGTGCAAGGTTTGTACGCTTTTGTGATGCATTTAACATTCCTTTGCTTGTTTTAGTTGATGTCCCCGGATTTTTACCTGGCACAGAACAGGAATGGAATGGAATAATCAGGCATGGAGCCAAATTGTTATTTGCATTTAGTGAAGCTACAGTACCTAAAGTTACCTTAATTATACGTAAAGCTTATGGCGGGGCTTATGATGTGATGAATTCTAAACACATCAGAGGTGATTATAATTTTGCATGGCCTACTGCTGAAATTGCAGTTATGGGACCAAAAGGAGCTGTTGAAATTATTTTTAAGAAAGAAATTGATTCATCAGAAAATCCTGAACAGGAACTTGAACTTAAATTGAATGAATACATTGAAAAGTTTGCTAATCCATATATTGCTGCTGAAAGAGGTTTCTTGGATGATATCATTGATCCAAAAGAAACCAGGAAAGTTCTAATAAATGCTTTTGATCTATTAAAGAATAAGGTAGATAATAATCCAAAGAAAAAACATAGTAATATTCCGCTTTGATTTTATAACTCATTGTTATTATTGATGTTATCTTATTTTGGTTAAAATATTACTTGTAAAAAAAATAATGAAAACTTATATTAACACCCATAATTTTATTTCGGAGTGCTGATGAATAAATATTTACTTATTCCAATAGCGATGTTAGCGATGCTTTTATTTGCATCCTGTTCATCCACATCAGAAATTACAAACCATTATCAATCAGATACAATTGAAAATACTAAAAGAGTAGGTATTGTTTCCGAGATGTTAGAAGAAGCAAGACAGTATTATGTTTTGGCTTTAAAGAAACAGGAATTAAACAGCACTAAGGAAACAGTTGAGAATTACGAAGCTGCCTTAAGAATAATCAATAATCTTAGCTATTATCCGGGTATTGATGATAACGCTGCTTACGTTGAATTAGAAAACTCAATTATTGATGATTATAAAAATTTTATTGATGGATTAAGTGAACTGCCTGAATCAATTTCATTTGCTGCTTATGAAGAATGGATGAAAGCATCAGTACCTGAACTTATGCTTACAAATAATGATTTTGAAAAAACTGAGCGCGTGGTTATTCCTGCTGATATCCCACTTGAATTAAATTCTTATGTTGAACAGTGGCTGAGTTATTTTACCGGTAAGGGCAGTACTGCAATGCGAAGATGGCTCGAACGCTCAGGTAAATACTTTCCGATGATGACTAAAGTATTCGAAGAAGTTGGCGCACCGAAACAATTAGTTTATTTGAGTATGATGGAAAGCGGCTTAAATCCGACTGCAAGGTCTTGGGCAAGTGCTGTTGGTCTGTGGCAGTTTATTAAATCAACCGGTAAACTATATGGACTTGAAACCGGTTTTTATTTTGATGAAAGAAGAGACCCTGTTAAATCTACTTATGCTGCCGCCAGACATTTAAAAGATCTTTATACAAATCTTGGTGATTGGTACCTTGCTCTTGCGGCTTATAATTGTGGTGAAGGAAGAGTTACACGTGCATTGAGAAAATCAAAAGATAATACTTTTTGGTCAGTCAGACCTCATTTGCCAAAAGAAACAAGAAACTATGTTCCGATTTACATTGCTGTTAGTATGATTGCAATGGAACCTGAAAAATATGGTTTTACTGATATAAGCTATCAAAAGCCTTACGAGTATGATGTTTATACAGTTGATGGTGCAATTGATTTACAATTTCTTTCAACTTGTGCCAATACCGAACTACAAGTATTGCAGGAGATGAATCCTGAATTAACACAGCTTTCGACTCCATCAAATTTTCAGGGCGGATATCCGCTGAAAATCCCAAAAGGATCATTAAGCAGTTTTGTATCAAAGATGCAGAATATTCCAGAATCAGCAAGAAGAACTTATTTAGTTCATACTGTTAAAAAAGGTGAAACTGTAACTAAAATTGCAAACAGATATGGTATTTCTAAGTTAGATCTTGCAGATGCAAATAATATTACTGTTAAGTCCAAATTATATTCCGGAGTCAAGTTAAAGATCCCTGTTTTAACCAGTCTTAATGTAAATGATTTTTCCGATAACACCGATACACAAATTGCACAGGATTTGAATTCACAAAACCCAAATGAAGATTATATCTCCCCTTATGCAAATCTTAATGGAAATAATAAGTTCGTATCGTCTAATGAAACTCAGGGAATCCTTTGACGATACTGAAGCATTAACTAACGTTCAGACAACATCAAAGGAAAACATTGATAATATAGAAACTTTGATTGAGGAATCCACTGCATCAATAATTCCGGAAGGTTTTGTAGCTGTTACTTATAAGGTAAAAAATGATGATAGTTTATTAGGTATTGCTGATTTATTTAATTCAAGAGTAAGTGATATCAGAAACTGGAATAATATTCCTTACACAACCACAATTAAAATTGGTCAAACTCTTAATATTTACGTTCCTGAAACGATGAAAGATTACTATGCTTCTCTTGATAAATCTACAGAAATTGAAAAGAATAAAAATATTGTCTCAAACAATTCAAATAAGTCAAATAAAAATTCTGGAATTCTATATCATAAAATAAAAAGAGGTGAAACTTTAGGTTTAATCGCTGCTAAATATGGTGTAAGTGTTAACCAATTAAGAGATTGGAATAATATTTCCGGAAATAAAATTGTTGCTGGAAAAAATCTGAGAGTTTATTCTGAAGGAAGCTCTAATTATTCCTCCAATATTGAAAAAACAAATACTATTACCAAGAATAACATTTATAAATACAAAGTTAAAAGAGGCGATAACCTTGGCAAAATTGCAGAAGAATTTGGAGTTTCAATCAGTCAGATTAAAAAATGGAATGGACTTTCTGATAATAAATTAATCGCCGGCAGAACTATAAAAATTTACAGCGGAACCTCTAGTTCAACTTATGGTGATAATACAACTAAGAATACATCAAACGTAAATTATTATAAAGTTAAACCAGGTGATTCAATCGGAGAGATTGCTGAAAGATACGGTGTAAAGATTTCAGATATTCAAAACTGGAATAATTTATCAGGCAATAAAATTTTAGCTGGCAATACCCTTAAAATTTATTCTGATGCAAACATAAATGATATTCCAACTGAAACTAAAACGACAATAAAGAGTTCCAAAAACAATAATCAAGTTTACACTGTTAAAAAAGGTGAATCATTATTTTCAATTGCGCAGCGTTATAATACTTCAGTTGCTAAATTAAAATCACTTAACAATCTAAAATCAAATAATATTCAAGCAGGACAAAAACTTTTAGTTAATTAAACATCATTATTTATTGACTGAGCCGTTAGGGGTGTTATCCCGCCTACCCGTGGGATATCTGAGATAATACCCTAAAACCTGAACTGGGTAATGCCAGCGTAGGAAAACGGGTGAAAGAATTATTTTTTAAGTAGCCGTTTTTCCAGAACGGCTATTTTTTTTGGAGCAATTATGAAAAAAATAATCATTCTTTCTTTATTCTTGTGCTTTGAGATATTTCCGCAGATTAAAAATATTAAAGGAATCGTCTTTGATTCTGATTCCAGAATGCCTCTTCAATCCGCTAATATAATTATTAAAGGAACAAACATTGGAACATCTACTGATGAAAATGGATTGTTTTCTCTTGAATATAATTTTAGTGATTCGAGTATTATTGTGATAAGTTTTATCGGCTATAAGACTAAGGAAGTTTTGATAGCAAAAAATAAAGCAGATGAAATAAACATTCCGCTTGAAAGTAAAATATTATCCTCACAAACCATACTTATCGAAGCAAGCGTTGGAAAAAAAGGTATAACTCCGATTTCTTTTGATAAAATCTTAAGAGAAGAAATTAACAGAGATTATGTTGTTCAGGATGTTCCGGGTTATTTGTCTCAACTGCCTTCAACAACATTCTATTCAGAAAACGGAAATGGAATAGGTTATAATTACTTAAGTATCCGGGGATTTGATCAGAGAAGAATTTCAGTTTCAATTAATGGTATTCCTCAAAATGATCCTGAAGATCACAATGTATATTGGTTAGACTTTCCTGATTTGTTAGCAAGCACCGAATTGCTTCAGGTTCAAAGAGGTTCAGGTTCAGGAGTTATCGGCTTTCCATCGGTAGGCGGTTCAATCAATATAATTACATCGCCTTTTTCTGATAAAGCAAAGTTCGATTTACTTATTGCTGCCGGCTCATATAATACAAAAAAATATAGTGCATCATTTGCAAGCGGATTAATTGATGATCGTTATTCAGTTTATGCAAAACTCTCACAGATACTTAGTTCAGGTTATAGAAATTTATCCTGGACAAAACTTAATTCATATCATCTGTCATTTGTAAGATACGATGATAAGTTTACAACTCAAGTGAATCTTTACGGCGGTCCGATATCTGATGGATTAGCTTACACCGGAATTGCTAAGTTTGCAATTAAAGATCCTGTAGAAAGAAAAGCTAATTATTCTTATTGGGAAGCGGATGGAAACAGTTACAACTATGTGTTAAACAGACGACCTGAAGAAATTGAAAACTTTTCACAGCCGCATTTTGAATTACTAAATGAATTTTATCTTAAAGATAATCTTAAATTTAATTCAGCTTTGTTTTATGTATATGGCTCAGGCTTTTTTGATTATGATGGTTCGTGGTCAGTTTTTTATGATGATTATTTTAGATTAAAATCTAATGGTTTTGATTCTACTCAAATACCTGTTAACGCTATTATTCGTGCTCAGGTTGAAAACAAGCAGTTCGGATGGATACCTAAAATCAGTATTAATCATCTTAATGGTCAGTTGATTTTAGGCGGAGAATTCCGATTTCATCGATCCGAACATTGGGGAAATATTAATTATGCTGAAAATATCCCCGCAGGAGTCAATCAAGACTATAAATATTATTTTTATAACGGTGCAAAGAATATTTTCTCAGGCTTTATCCACGAACTATATAATCTTAATGATGAAGTAAATTTACTTGGTGAGATTCAATTAACTTATCATAAATATCATTTTTATAATGAAAGATATCTCGGAAATGAGTTTACAATTGATAATTTATTTGTTAATCCAAGAGTAGGATTTAATTATAAATTTTCCAAAGCTATCAGCTCATTTGTGTCATTTGCAAGAGTAACAAGAGAGCCAAGGTTAAAAAATTATTACGACGCAGCAGAGTCTAGCGGAGGAGAGCAACCTCAATTTGCACTTAATACCGATGGTTCTTATAATTTTGCAGAGCCGAATGTTCAACCGGAAACAATGAATGATATCGAGGTTGGATTATCATATCAATCTGAAAACCTATTACTTAATCTTAATTTCTATTATATGATTTTTGAAAATGAAATTGTTAAAAGCGGAAAGCTTGATAGATTCGGGCAGCCGGTTACAGGCAATGTTGATCAAACAACACACGCAGGCACTGAATTAAGCATTATTTATAAACCAGACAGAACATTAGAGTTTTTTGGTAACGCTACTTTAAGTTCGAATAAAATTAATAATGGAAAATATTTTATCAGTAACTCTGATTGGATTGATCTTAACGGCAATAAAATAGGCGGCTTTCCGGAAATGCTGGCAAATGCAGGAATACATTTTCACTCGAAGAGTTTTTATATTAAACTTAATGCCAAATATGTAAGCAGTTTTTATTCGGATAATTTTGATTCCAACATAATTAAGTATCTGACACAATATCCGGGATTTATTGATTATAACGATAATGTTAATGAATCATATTTTACAGCAGACTTTTATTGCAGTTATGATTTTAATTTTTTCGGCAGTATAAGCGGTTCAAAAATATTTTTACAGGTAAACAACATTTTTAACAATTTATACTCTGCCTATGCTATTGGTAAAGAGTTTTTTCCTGCGGCAGACAGAAACTTTATTGCTGGCATCCAATTAGGGTTATAAAATAATTTTAGTTTGATATATGAGAATTTATCTAATTATAATCTATAAACTATTTAAATAAAAATTATGAAGAGTTGTTTAATTTTAGCAAATGGCAAATCACCAACCAATACAGTTATAAAATATTTTTATAAGACAGGTTTCACTACAATCATTTGTGCAGACGGAGGAGCAAATTCTGCAAGAAAATTAAATTTATTACCGGATTTTATTATTGGTGATTTGGACTCAATAACCGATTCTAATTTAAAATACTATTCTAAAAAAGTTTCGATAATAAAATATAACAGACAAGACGATACCGATGTTGATAAGAGCATAAAGTTTGCAATTAAAAATAAATATACTCAGGCTGTTTTATTAGGTGTTACAGGCGACAGGTTGGATCATACGATTTGTAATTTAGGTATGGTGATTAAATATTATCCAAGAATAAAAATCTATATTGCTGCTGAAAAATCTTTTCTTATTCCTGTTAAGAATACAATTAAGTTTCCTTCAGTCCCCGGCGAGATTATCTCTGTTTATGCGTTTGATAAAAAAACAAAAATTACATCAAATGGATTGAGATATAAATTAAAGAACAATACACTTCCTTTTGGAGTTAGTGAAAGCACCTCGAATGTTAGTGTAAGCAATAATGTAACTATCGAAGTTAAAAATGGTATTGCTTTTGTTATAAGAGAATTACAAAGCCTCATAAAGTATGATCTCTTTCAGTTTGTTTGATATAATAATTATCGTTCTGTTTTTCTCAGCATTATTGATAATAGGGTTTTTATCTTCACGCAAGGTAAAATCGGATGCGGAGAGTTTTTTGCTTTCCGGCAGAAATATGGGATTGATTTTATTTGTTCTTGTTAATGTCTCTACTTGGTATGGCGGAATAATCGGGGTTGGGGAGTTTACATATCGTTACGGATTGGTAAGCTGGTTTACGCAAGGTTTACCTTATTATTTTTTCGCTTTCTTATTTGCAATGTTTTTTGCAAAAAAAATTCGTGAAGCATCATTGTTTACAATTCCCGAAAAACTTGAACAAGTATATGGCAAAAATACTGCACTGCTTTCTGCGGTTGTTGTTTTCATACTTGTTTCACCGGCACCCTATTTACTTATGAGTGCTAACCTAATTTCGCTTGTATTTGATACGGGTGATTTAATCTCTCTTCTAATCGGGATAATACTATCAGCATCATATCTTGTTAAAGGCGGATTCAGATCAAACATTTTTACAGATGCATTTCAGTTTTTTATAATGTTTGCAGGATTTATTGTAATTCTATTAGTTGCAGCTTTAAATTTTGGCGGAATCAATTTTCTCAAATCAAATTTACCTCACTCTCACATTTCTTTAACCGGTGATGCTTCGGTTACATTTTTAATTGTCTGGTTTCTTATTGCTTTATGGACATTTGCGGATCCCGGCTTTCACCAAAGGTCTTATTCAGCCAAAACAGGTAATGTTGCTAAATATGGAATTTTGATTTCTATAATATTCTGGGCTTTATTTGATTTTCTGACCACTTCAACCGGATTATATGCAAAGGCTATAATTCCAGATCTGGAAAATCCGATTATGGCGTATCCAGTATTAGCAGAAAAAATTCTTGCACCCGGTTTAAAAGGAATTTTTTATGCAGCAATGTTTGCTACTATAATTTCTACATTAAACAGTTTTATGTTTTTAAGTGCTACAACTATTGGTAAAGATTTTATTTATCGTTTAAGTAAAGAGGAAAGAGCTGATAAAATTAAATTCTATACCATAATTGGGATAATTATTACTTCAGTGCTGTCGGTAATCATCGCTTACACTATTCCTTCAGTTGTTCAGATTTGGTATACAATCGGATCACTTTTTATTCCCGGAATTATTTTACCTGTGATAAGTGCATATTATCCCAGAATTATTATTTCAAATAAAATTATTATGGTTGAGATAGTACTGGCAGTTTTATCAGGAACAATTTGGTTAGCAATCCGGAATAATTTTCATGGATTAATTTATGAGATTGAACCAATGCTGATTGGGGTTACGGTTGCGTTATTAATTCACTTTACAGGATTAATTTGTAAATCTTTTTCGTTTAATAAGTGAAAGCAGAATTGATCCGCCGAGTACAACTATTATTATTAAAAGTGATAACTCAGTTGGAATTTTATAAAAATCAGAAACTAACATTTTGATACCGACATAAAACAACACAATGGATACACCATATTTAAGATAAACGAAAAGGTCAATAAGACCAGCAAGAGCAAAATACAATGCTCTTAAACCAAGTATAGCAAAAATATTTGACGATATAATTATAAAGGTATCCTTTGTAATTGCAATGATTGCTGGAATAGAATCAACTGCAAACACAATATCTGATGACTCTATTAAAAGCAGAGCAAGAAAAGTTGTTGTAACGTAAATCTTGTGGTTCTCTTTAATAAATAACCTTTTCCCCTCATAAGTTGTATTCAGCTTAAAATATTTTCGGGCAATTTTTAACAGCCAGTTATTTTCCACATCGATTTTTTGATCGCCGCCAAAAGCCATCTTATAAGCTGCAAGCAATAAGATTACAGCAAACACATAAATAACCGGTTCAAAAAGATTTATTAAAGTTACACCGGCTAAAATGAAAATAACTCGGAAAACTACAGCACTGATAATACCCCATTTTAACACGTGCGGTTGATTTTCAGGTTTAACATCCATAATGCTGAAGATCATCAGGAATACAAAAAGATTGTCAACTGAGAGCGATTTTTCGATTATGTATCCGGTTAAAAATTCAATCGCTTTTTGATGACCGTCTTCCATGTAAATAAAGATAAACAGATTGAAAAGAAGAGCGGTTAATATCCAAACACCGCTCCAAATAAGGCTTGCTTTTAAAGTTATTTTTCCGCGTCTATGATCAGTTACATATAAATCAATAAAAAGAAGTAATGCAACTATTGCAGAAAAAAAATACCAATATGAAGATTCAGCTATCAAACTGGACAAACTTCCTAGGGAAGAAATACTGCAATTGCTAGTACGGTTGTCCACAAACCGTTTTTATCACCTTCAGCAGATTGAGTAACATTAAAAGAGCGGACAATCTTCCCGGACATTTTGTAAATATTTTCTCTTTCACTCCAATCTTTTTCTGAATCAAATTCAACGCCCAAAGTAGTAGCAAGCATTGTAGCAGCAAGGTCTTCTGCATATTCACCGCATACTTTTTCTGTCTGACCGAATGGATGATGTTCTGAGAGATATCCATAGGCATTATTATCTGCCGGTATTGCTACACCTAATGAAGCTGCAATTAATCTGTTTGGCTCATTTGTAGAATTTCTTGCCATAACACAATGAGTGATCTGACCGGGTGTAATAAGTTTTACTCCTTCATCTACAGAGATGCGTTTGCATCCAACAGGAAAGATACTGCTTACGGTTACAAGGTTACAGATTTCAATTTTTGCATTTCTTAATGCAAGTTCAAAAGAGCTTAAGTACTCTTTGTGTCTTCCAACACCTTTGGTAAAAAAAACTTTTGTTGGTAGATACAATTTTCGTCCCTTTCTATTCTAAGTTAATTGAATTTAATGAATTTTCGTTTTCCAACTTTTAAAATCATACCTGATTTTAGAAAAATAATCTGATGGGAATCGTTGATTTTTTCGCCATCTATCGAAACACCGCCTTGTTGAACTAATCTTCGTGCTTCACCTTTTGAGGGTGCAAAATTAACTAAAACAATCAGATCTAAAATATTAATTTCTTTGTTATTACCAATACTGAATTCTTCTATTTCATCCGGTAAACCTTTGTTAATAAAAATATTATCAAACTCTTTTTGAGCGGATTCAGCAGCTTCCTGATTGTGATACATTGTAACTAAAGTTCTTGCTAATTCACGCTTTAAATCTCTTGGATTAATATTTTTATCATTAAGCTGGGCTTTTAATTCTTCAAGTCTGTTGTTGGATATATTTGTTGCTAATTCAAAATAAGTATAAATCAGATTGTCAGGAATTGACAAAGTTCTTCCGAAAATCTGTGATGGCTCATCAGTAATACCGATATAATTATCCAGAGATTTACTCATTTTTTCCACACCATCAGTTCCAACAAGTAAAGGCATTGTAAGAATAACCTGTGGTTCTAATCCGAATTCTCTTTGGATATCACGCCCGACCAGAAGATTAAACTTCTGATCTGTTCCTCCAAGTTCAACATCACTTTCGATTGCAACCGAATCCATTGCTTGAGCAAGTGGATATAAAAACTCGTGAATACTGATCGGCTCACCTGATTTGAATCTTTTTGTAAAATCATCCCGTTCAATCATCCTTGCAACTGTATATTTTGAAGAAAGTTTAATTACATCTTCAAATGACATTTTACTAAGCCATTCAGAGTTGTAAACGATTTTAGTTTTCTCTCTGTTCAGAATTTTTGAAGCTTGTTCAAAATAACTTTCTCCGTTTATTCTGGTTTGTTCGAGTGAAAGAGCAGGGCGGGTTGCATTTCTACCTGAAGGATCGCCGATCATTCCTGTAAAATCACCTACAATTAATATTGCCTGATGTCCCAGCTCCTGAAATTGAGCAAGTTTTCTAATCACTACCGAATGACCAATATGAAGATCAGGTCTGCTTGGGTCGCAGCCAAGTTTTACATTTAATGGTTTATTTGTCTTTAATGATTTCTCAAGTTTTTTTACAAGTTCTTCTTCAGGAATTATCTCAACAGTTCCTCGCTTGATAATATCCATTTGTTCATTTAATGACGGAAATTTAATTATGCTCATTTTTTAATTTTAATTCTACTTCAATTAGTATTTAATTTTTCTTTCCTGATTTCTCTGAAAATCTTTTTTGGCAATATCTTGTCGTTTATCATATATTTTTTTGCCTTTAGCCAAAGCTAATTCAACTTTAACTCTGCCGCTTTTGAAATATAATCTTAACGGGATTAAAGTTAGTCCTTTTTCTTTTGTTTTACCTATTAGCTTTCTTATTTCAGATCTGTTCATCAATAATTTTCTATCACGGGTTGGTATATGATTATTGATGTTGCCTTGTTTATACTCGCTAATGTGTAAACTTAAGAGCCAGATTTCGTTATTTTTTATCAATGCATAACTATCAACAAGATTTGCTTTACCTTCTCGAAGAGATTTTACCTCTGTACCCACAAGTACAATCCCAGCTTCAAATGTCTGCAAAATTGCATATTCGTGTCTGGCTTTCCTGTTAACTGCAATATTTTTCTCTTCTGCTTGTTGTTTCATTTTCTTCAAAACGAAAAGCAAAAATCAAACTAAATGTATTAAAATGCAAGGAATTCTGATTAAAGTTTTTTAACTGATGCTTAGATTATTTTTACTTTTTTGTTTCGCTTTGAATTTGAGCCAATTGAAAACAATAATAAAAATAATGAGTGGACTAAAAAGATTAATTATAAGTATGTGTATAAATACAAAACCGTAAATAAACAGAAATGAAAAAAGTATGAACGCAGTGTTTAAATAAAAAGTTAAGAGAAAAGATTTTAATCTAATTGTCTGTATTGATTCGGTTTCATCTTTTTCTTTAGAAAAGCAAATAAAAAACAGCCCGGTTATTAAAAACAGGGCTGTCAATTCCTCTGATACATGATTTGATATTATACTTAAATAATTAGTTTCAAAATACTTGGAGTAAACTGCAAATACTTTGACATCAAAAATCTTTAGTTTTATATCAAAATAAAAACGAATAACACCAAGAACAATTCCAATAAAAGCAAGAATAAATCCTGCTAATCTAAACTTCCTTGGCAGAAGAATATTCATAGTGATCAGAATTTAGTTTGTATAATTAGCATAGATATAAGAACTGGCTTTTGAACCATCTTCCATCTCGATTTCAAACCATACTAAACCAAATTTGTGATTAACTCTGTAAACTTTCTTTTTAATACCCGGAATCTTAGGGTCTTCTTCAACTTTTATAGTTTTGATAGAATAAAAGCCATACGGGAAATCATCCTGATTTGTTCTTTCCGTTACAGTTCTTACTATTTCTGTTCCATCATCTTTCTTCATAGGATAAGTATCACCAACAACTGCATCATACTTTGCTATTGTATGGTATTTCCCGGTTTTATTGAAAAGTCCATAATCTTGTATTCCTTCTGAGGTACTTTTAAAAGTAACACTTGCGTCTATTTTTCCACTTTGATCCTTATAAGCATCAGGTATTGCAGCATTGATTGATGAAAGTGCCGGCGATTTTGTTAAATCCGCTTTAACTTTTAAAGTTATTATACCATTATTATTACTTACTATGTAAACTGAATCCCAAATATTGGTATTTGTATTACCCACTTTTACTGAAGCCCCAAACGAATTTCCAACTGTATTTATACCAATATTGGTTTCTCCATTTATAATGTTTGGATCTTTTGAATCTTCTTCTTTATCGCAGGCAAAAAAAAGAATAGATATGGTGAGTATTAAAGATGCAAAAAATTTGTTCTTCATGATTATTCTCCCTTGATTTTGTTCAATAATAAGATTTTACTCTGTTTTAATAATTATTAAAAAGAACATTGTAAAATTAACCTTTATATATGGACTGAACAAATCACATAATTCTCATAAAACTGTTAAAAATCATGATTACACATACTGTAATCATATCAAATATTAACTAATTTTGCTTTGTAAAAAATTGGAATTAAGTGAACAAGAAATTATTTATCTGGAATTTAATTTTTTCAATTTCAATTATTGCACAGCATTTTGAAATAGAAAGAATTGAACCGCCAAACTGGTGGACGGGGATGAAGCATGATACCGTTCAGATAATGGTTTATGGCAAGAATATATCAGAAGTAGAAATTTATCCTCAGCACGGTCCTATTGAAATTGTAAAGGTTAGTAAAGCGGAAAGTCCAAATTACATTTTTCTTGATTTATATATTCCTGATAACGTAAAATCTAATTATAGTTTTGAAATAGGATTCAGCAGAGATGAACAAGATACTGTAATTAAATATCCAATTGTGTACAGAGAAAATAATGAATACAGATTCAATGGTTTTAATCAAAATGATGTTGTATATCTGATAATGGCAGACAGATTTTGTGATGGTAATCCTGCAAATAATAAGATAGATGACAGCTTGGATCAATTTACTTCAAATGATTTGGACGGAAGAAGGGGCGGAGATATTGAAGGGATAATTTCCAGATTGGATTATTTGAAAAATCTCGGTGTAACTGCAATCTGGATAACACCGATGCTTGAAAACAATATGTGGATGAGTTATCATGGTTACGCAGCAACCGATCTTTACAGAATTGATCCGAGGTTTGGAACTAATGAATTATACAAGGCACTGGTTAAAAATGCTCACGATAATGGCTTGAAAATCATAATGGATCATGTTTCAAATCATATCGGAATAAATCATTGGTGGATGAAAGATCTTCCGTTTAAAGATTGGATTAACGGAACAGTAGAAAATCATCTTCCGGCAAATCATAACAAAATGACTTTTCCTGATCTTTATAGTCCGGATGAAGCAGTAAAGCATACCTGGAATGGCTGGTTTGAAAATTATATGCCCGATTTGAACCAGACAAATCCTTTCTTAAAAAAATATCTTCTGCAAAATACCATTTGGTGGATTGAGTACGCAGGCATTGATGGGATCCGGGAGGATACTTATCCATATTGCAATCAATATGCTATGAGTGATTGGGTTAAAGAAATTTTAATCGAATATCCGACACTGAATATTGTTGGAGAAATCTGGACAGGTGAACCCGCTTTTCTTGCTGCTTATCAACGGGAAAATAAATTTGGTATTAAACCGGATTCACATTTACCATGTGTTACCGATTTTGGTCTGTCCGATGCTTTAAGAGATTATCTTAGCGGTAAAAAAAATCTTGATGGAGTTTTTAATACACTTGCAAAAGATTATTTATATCACGATTCAAATAACCTGTTAACATTTATTGATAATCATGATATTGCAAGAGGTTTATTTACTGCAAATAATGATGTTGATAAATACAAAATAGCGTTGACAATATTGCTAACAACACGGGGAATACCAAAAATATTATATGGATCTGAAATCGGAATTGTTGGAGATGAAAGACATGGGACAATACGATCAGTTTTTCCCGGTGGATTTGAAGATGATTCACAAAATGCTTTCACTGAAAGCGGTAGGAATAATTATCAGAACGATATTTTTGACTTTACAAAAAATCTAATTGAAATAAGAAAAAATTATTATTCACTTTCTGAAGGCAGACTGATTCACTTTTTCCCATTCAATAATATTTATGTTTATTTCAGAGTAACCGAAAATGAAAAGACAATGATTGTTATAAACGGAAATGATGCAGATGCAGAAGTTGATCTGCAGAATTATAAAGAAACCCTTGGCTTAACAAAAAAGATTAAAAACATTAAATCAGAAAAAGAACTTGAGATTACCGAAAAAAGTAAAATAAACATTAAAAGAAAAACAGCAGAAATATTTTTGCTCGAAATGTAGAAAATAATTAAGGTTAAAATTTATGTTAGAGATTCAGAAAAAACTTACCAACACTTTTTATGCAATACTTGCACTGCCGGCAACTGCTGTTGGATTTGCACTTTCAACTCAGATTGCAGCTTTAAGCTGGATACTTAACAAAAAATTCGGTTTAAACATTCATGAAGTTGCATTTGTTTGGCTGGCAGGACCGCTTGCAGGAATTTTTGGACAAGTTATTGTTGGAATGATAAGCGATAATGTATGGTTTATGAAAGGCAGACGAAGACCTTTTATAATTATTGGAGGAATTATAGGTGCTTTGATGTTCTTAGCCTTACCCCAGATTGGTGTTATCTCTGAAGCAACCGGAATTACTAATATAATTTTAATAGCATCTGTTATAGCATTGATGCTGGATTTATCTATTAACGTTACATTCAATCCTGCCAGATCTATTATTGCAGATCTTACCCCGGAAGGGAAGAAAAGAACAGCGGGTTATGTATGGATGCAGGTTATATCTGGTACCTTTGGTGTATTAGCATATTTCCTTTCTATGGTTTTTGGTAATGAAACTCTTTTACTGATTGCCTCAGTATTTGTATTAGTTTGTTCTGTCTTTCCAATTTTAATAATAGAAGAGCCAAGAGAATTAGAAGGACTTAAAGAATCAAAAGAAGATGCCCATACTGTGATGGATATTTTCAAATCTATTTTTCCTTTGTATGGATTTTTAGTTTTTGGTGTATTCAGTCTGATCTTTCATTTCTATCAAATTGAATTAAGAGCAATTCACAACCCGCTTTTGATTTCCGCTTTGATTTATACAGTTATAATCGGTGTATATATTATATATAAAAGTAAAACAGATAAATCTGATAACATAGAGTTTCAAAAGATAATGTTAGCCCATACTTTTACATGGATTGCATTTCAAAGTATGTTTGTTATGACAGGTTTTTTTATAGACAAGCAGATCATTCCGAATCTTGATCTTACAAATGTGTTTGCTAATAAATTTGCTGAGTTCTTAACCGGTGTTGAACAAACAAAAGATACAACAACCGGTAATATAATTTCTTTTGGGTTTTTAATCCTTAATGCCGTTGGTGCCGTGTTTCCAATGGCATTATCCGCAATAGCAAAAAAGATTGGAAGAGTAAGAACATATACCGCAGCTTTAATCTTTAGTGCAGTTGGTTATTTTTATATCGCTTTTTTTGGAAAACATGAACTTAATTTTTATTCGGGTATGTTTTTAACCGGTATTGGATGGTCGGCAGTAATCTCTATTGTATTTTCAATTGTTACGGAAAGAATAAATCAGAATAAAATGGGATTGTTTATGGGAATATTTAATCTTGCTGTTGTTTTACCGCAAATGATGAGTCAGGGAGTAGCAAATATAATTTCCGAAACACAAAATTATCAGTTGCTTTATATTCTTTGCGGAGTATTTGTCTGTTTTTCAGTTGTCTTCTGGTTGTTTATTAAAGAGCCAAGATCAACTGCAGATCTTGTATCACATAAGTAAAAAAAATATAGAATACTGTACAGCGATTGATCTTTTGATAACTCAGATAAAAAAGTATAAGAAACAATTCAGCATTCATTAAATAGGTAATTAATGGTTTTTTTAGTTTTAGCAATCATCTGCTCATCAAGTTTAGCTCTTCTCTTAAAATATGGAAGCGTAAGAAAAACAAATATTATATTATTGATAAATGGTAATTATCTGACTGCTTCTGTTTTCGCATTGGGGCTAATAATATATAAAGGCGGTTTTCATTTTTCATGGAGTGCTGTATTGTTTGCAGTATTTCTTGGGATAATTTTTGCAGAAACTTTTGTGATTTATTCAAAAGCTATCAGTTTTGCAGGAACAGCTCTTGCTACTGTCAGTGCCAGATTATCTATTATTATTCCGGTTATTTTTTCTATCATATTGTTTGATGAAAAACCAAGTCAGAATATAATTATAGGATTCGTTCTTGTTCTGTTGACGCTTTATCTGTTTTATTTATCACTCAAAAATCACGACAGTATTGCAGATTCAGTAAAAAAATATTTTTACCTTTTCCTGTTGTTAATTGGAATTGGTGTTGTTGATTTTTCTATGAAAATATTTGAACGGACTTTTGATATTGCTGAGAAAGAAACATTTGTTTTCATGATCTTTTTCTTTGCATTTCTTTATACATTAACAAGAATCTTATCAGCTAAAATAAAATACGATAAGCAAACATATATGATTGGTTTAGTACTCGGTCTTCCGAATGTCTTAACAATTCACTTTCTTTTAGCTGCACTATTAACATTGCCTGCTATTATTGTTTTTCCTGTTCAGAACATCGGGGTTATTCTGCTTACAGCAATAGGTGCGTATATTTTCTGGAAGGAAAAAATTAATCTGTTTGGCAAAATTGCTATTGCAGTTGGTATTGCAGCGATAGTTTTTTTAAAACTTTAGATAAAGATTAAAACCAAAAGTAATTTTTAATAATTTTATGCCGGTCAATCTACATCATCAACAAACATTGTAAATATTCCGGATAATATCATTGAAGCACCGCCGAGTAAAAGAGCGTAAATTGCTTCACCATTAAAAATTGATCTTACAAAAAATCCTAATATTGCTGCTGCTGTTATCTGCGGGATTACAATAAAAAAATTAAAGATACCCATATAAACTCCCATCTTTTCTGCAGGAAGTGAACCTGCAAGAATTGCATAAGGCATTGCAAGAATTGATGCCCAGGCTAATCCGATTCCAAGTTCTGATATTAAAAGTAAGTTTGGGTCCTTAATTACATAAAAAGATGCAAATGAAATTCCTCCGATAATTAAGGATATTATATGTACAGTTTTACGATTTGTAAGTTTAGCAATCCACATAATTACAAAAGCCATAATAGCTGCAAAACCATTATATACAGCCATCAAAACTCCAACCCAATCTGCACCTTGATTATATAATTCTGAAGCCGGATCAGTAGCACCGTAAATATGATGAGTAACTGCCGGTGTTGTATAAATCCACATTGCAAATAAAGCGAACCATGTAAAGAATTGAACTACTGCAAGCTGTTTCATTGTTTTAGGCATTTTGTAAAGATCATTTAAAATAGAAACTAATCCTGACGAAGTTTTACTTTTATTGGTAAAAACTCCAGCTATTAATTGCAGTAATCCAAAAATTACAGAACCAATAAAAAGCACATAAAGTCCGTAATCATTTTCCTGAAGGAAAAAATATAAAAGTGCTGAACCAATTAGTCCGGCTGCAATCCAGATCATTCCGTATCTATTAAAAGCAGATGCTGAGACCGGAGTATTATCAAGTGATCTTTTTATTTCTGATTTATTTTCATGCTCACTGAATTTTTTTAATTCTTCGGGCGAATATTCTTTAGTTGTGAAAACTGTGTAAAGAACAGCAAGTAAAAAAACTGCTCCGCCGATATAGAATGAAAATTTTACAGAGTCAGGAATTTCACCAGCAGCTGCGGTGTTGGAGATACCGAACCAATTTGTCATCATATAGGGTAATGCGGAAGCAACAATTGCACCGACACCGATAAAAAAACTCTGCATCGAAAAGCCAACAGTTCTTTGTTCAGAAGGCAGCATATCACCGACAAATGCTCTGAAAGGTTCCATAGAAATATTTATTGATGCATCCATAATCCAGAGCATTCCGGCAGCAACCCATAATACAGGTGAGTTAGGCATAATAATAATAGCAGCAGATGCGAGTAATGCTCCAGCTAAAAAGAAAGGTCTTCGTCTTCCAAGTTTATTCCATGTCTTATCACTGATATGACCGATAATTGGCTGAACAATTAATCCGGTTACAGGTGCGGCAATCCATAAAATAGGGATTGCATCAATATTAGCTCCAAGAGTTTCAAAAATTCTGCTGACATTTGCATTCTGCAGGGCAAATCCAAACTGAATACCAAGGAAACCAAAAGACATATTCCAGATTTGCCAGAAAGATAGACGCGGTTTATTCATAATTGTTCCTAAGGATAATTTATTTATCTGCACTGAAAAATAAAGAATCAATTTTAATTTAGATAACAAGTTTCAGTGAAAACTAAAATTCAAATGTAATCTTATCTTTTAAGAGTAACTGCAACTTTATTTTATTTTATATATTTTGCACCTAAATTTTATAGCAATTCATAAATGACTGAATCCATAGCAGATATATCTAAGCGAAAAAAAGAACACATTGATCTTTGTATGACCGATGATGTTTCATTTAAAACCAAAACAAGCGGATTTGAAAAATATGAGTTTATCCACAATGCTATAACTGAAGTTGATCTTTCCAAAATTTCTTTTAAAACAAAATTATTTTCATACAACATCGAATACCCGTTTTTAATTTCTTGTATGACTGGCGGTACCAGTGAAGCAGAGCTGATAAATGAAAGACTCTCTAATGTAGCGCAATATTTAAAAATTCCTATTGGTGTAGGAAGTCAAAGGCAAGCTTTGGAAGATGAAAAGTATCATAATAGTTATAAAATAATCAGGAAGAATTCTTCTGCTGTACCTGTTTTTGGTAATATCGGTGCAGCGCAGTTGGTTCAATCAAAAGAATTAAAAGCAATTCTTAAACTTATTGATATGCTTGAGGCGGATGCTTTTTATATACATTTAAATCCTTTGCAGGAATTGCTTCAGAAGGAAGGTGAACCGCATTTTACAGGTTTGTTGAAAAAACTTGAAAAGTTAGTAAGCAAATCAAAAGTTCCAATCTTTATTAAAGAAGTTGGTTCCGGTATAAGCAAAAGTGCTGCAATTAAATTACTTGAAGCCGGAGTAAAAGGAATTGATGTAGCCGGTGCAGGCGGAACAAGCTGGGCTGGTGTTGAAATTTTGAGAAACAAAGAAACTCAAAATCCTTTTTGGGACTGGGGATTACCTACCGCTTATTGTCTGAAAGAAATTTATCCGCTTAAAAAGAAATTTAATTTTCTTCTTATTGGTTCAGGCGGAATTAATTCTGCACATGATCTTGCTGCTGCATTTGCGCTTGGTTCTGATTTAACCGCTTCAGCAAGAATTATTCTACAGACACTTATTAATAACGGTGAAGAAAGTGTTATCGCTCTTATTAAAGACTGGTTTGATTATCTTAAGAAAGTAATGTTTTTAACTGGCTCAAAAAATCTTAATGAATTAAAAAAAGGTAAAATCATAAGAAAGGAATTTCTATTTTGAAAGATTCTGATTATAGTAAATTCAATAAGTTTTACGAACAGCAGAGAGCTATAATTGATAAAAAACTTGCGAATGCTTTAAAGAAAAGAAAACCTGAATCTTTATATGGTCCTTCATCTTATATTTTAGAAAGCTGCGGTAAAAGATTAAGACCTCTACTGGTTATCTTATCAGCAATGGCTGTTGGTGCAGAGCCGCAAAAGGTTTTAAATGCTTCTTTATCTGTTGAGATGCTGCACAATTTTACATTAGTCCACGATGATATAATGGATAATGCTGATCTGAGAAGAGGTAATCTGACATTGCATAAAAAATATAATTTAAATACTGCAATTCTTGCCGGTGATTCTCTTTTAGCAGTTGCTTACGAGTATTTGTTAAAAGATTGTAATATAAATGCTCAACAGGTAATTAGTTCTTTTACAAATGGATTGGTAAAAGTATGCGAGGGACAAAGTCTTGATACCGATTTTGAAAGAAAGGCAAATGTATCTCTTGAAGAATATATTGATATGATATCAAAGAAGACCGCTGCTTTGCTTCAAACCTGCTGTGAAATTGGTGCTTATCTTGGAAATGGAAAAAATAATGACATAAAATCATTATCTGATTATGGAAAACATTTAGGAATTGCATTCCAGATACAGGATGATCTTCTTGATATTACCGCAGATAAAGCTGAGTTTGGAAAAAGAATCGGCGGGGATTTGCTTGAAGGGAAAAAAACTTTTTTATTTATTGTTGCTTTAGATAGAGCAACTGGTAAAGATAAAGAAGACTTATTAAAAGTTATTAAGAACAAAGGAATTCGATCTAATCAGATTGAAAAATATAAAAGACTTTATGAAAAATTAGGTGTATTGGATGAAGCTAAGAAAGCAATAATTATACGGACTGAAAATGCTTTAAGGTCAATTGATAATTTATCAGATAAATCCAGAATAGAAATTTTCTATTGGCTTGCAGATTTATTAATCAAAAGAAATAAATAATGATTGAAAAAACAGTAAAGATTGTTAACAAAGCAGGGCTGCATACAAGACCAGCAGCAACTATCGTTAAACTTGCTGCTAAATACAAAAGTGATTTTTTCATTTACCGTGATGGAATGAGCATTAATGGTAAAAGTATTATTGGCGTAATGACTTTAGCAGCCGATATTGGCTCTGAGCTAAAACTTACTTTTGATGGTCCTGATGAACAACAAGCTTGTGAAGAAATTTCAGCATACTTTGAAAGGGGATTTGATGAATTATGAAATCTTTTAGAGAAATTTATAAAAACGCTGATAATAAAGTAACCGGTATTGCCGCAGCGCCCGGTATCGTAATTGGAAAAGCTTTTTTGTTTTCCAAAGAAAAGCTTGAGATAAACAAAACTCCAATTGTAAATGCTGATGAAGCTATAAATAATTTTCAAGAGGCATTAAAACAATCAAAAAAAGAACTGAATAAAATATTTGGTTTTGCACGAGAAAAAATGGATGGAGTCCGTGCTGCAATTTTCGAAGCTCAATTGATGATTCTTGATGATCCTATTCTTTTGGAGCATATAAGAGAAAGGATCCGCAATGAAATGGTTCAGCCTGAGTTTGTTGTTGCTGATGAAATTTCCAAATATCAGGAGTTGATGATAATTTCACACGAATCATATATGAAAGAACGTGCACATGATATTGAAGATATAAAGCAAAGAATAATCCGTAATCTGCAGAAGAAACGGTGGCAGTCGAAAATAGAAAAAAACCTTATTGTGGTAAGCGAATCATTAACACCGGCTGATACTTTATTATTCTCCCGTAGAGAAGCATTAGCGTTTGTTACTGATCACGGCGGATTAACTTCGCATGCTGCAATTATTTCCCGATCGCTTAATCTTCCCGCGGTTGTTGGAACTCAGAAAGCTACTCAGCTTATCAAGGATGGTGAACAGATTGTAGTTGATGGATTCCACGGTTATGTAATTACCAATCCAACCGAAGTTCAGTTAGAGTTTTTCCGGGAAAAGCAAGAACGACTTCTGATTCTTCAAAAAGGATTAGAAGAATTAAAAAACCTACCGGCTAAAACCTTAGATGGCAAGGAAATTAATATTGAAGCTAATGTTGATGTTTCAGGTGAAATTGATCTGGTTCTTACAACTGGTGCAAATGGTATAGGACTTTACAGGACAGAACAAATCCTGAATGAGCTTGGCTCATTTCCGGATGAAAAAGAGCAGACTGAGATATATTCTAAACTTGCTTCAAGGATGTATCCGAAAATCTTAACTATCCGGGCTTATGATATCGGCGGAGATAAATTCAGGATTAATGAATACAGGGAACCGAATCCTTTTCTTGGTTTGCGTGGAATAAGATTTCTGCTGGAAAACGAAAATTTATTTAAAGCTCAGATCCGTGCAGTATTAAAAGCAAGTGAAAATAAAAATGTAAAATTTATGATACCTATGATTACAACTCTTGAAGAAATATGGCGGTCAATAAAACTGATTCAGGAATGTAAAAGCGAACTTAGAAAAGAAAAAATTAAATTCGATAATCAGATGAAAATTGGTATAATGGTAGAAGTACCATCTGCTGCTGTTATGGCTAAAGAATTTTCTGATGAAATTGATTTTGTAAGCATCGGAACAAATGATTTGATTCAATATTTAATGGCAGTTGACAGGGGTAATGATCAGGTTTCAAATTTGTATCAGGAATTCAGTCCTGTTGTAATAAGAACCATTGCACATATTGTAAGAGAAGCAAAAAAAGGCAAAGTACCGGTAAGCATCTGCGGTGAAATGGCAGCCGATACACTTGCAATCCCTCTATTAGTTGGTTTAGGTTTGGATTCTTTAAGTATGAGCCCCGCTACAATTCTTAATGCAAAGAGAATTATCAGAAGTTTTGATTTTAAGAAAGCAAAAATTCTTGCCAATGAATGTTTACTCTGTAAAACTGAAATAGACATTCAAAAGAAAGTGCAGAAATTTTTTGAGGACAATAACATTTCAAGAACAAGGAATATTATATAATTATGAAAATAAAAGAATATGTTCAAAAGTATGATCCACAAAATCAATTTGATGTTTTGATTAATTCATATCAGCAAATTGAATATGCATGGAAGAATGAATTAAATATTCCTGAGATTGATAAAAAGGATATAAACAATATTATCGTTAGCGGTTTAGGCGGATCTGCAATCAGTGCAGATCTTTTAAGAAATTTTATTGCGGATGAATTGACGGTACCTTATTCGGTTAACAGGAATTATAATTTACCAAAATATGCAAATGAAAAAACACTGTTTATTGCCTCTTCTTATTCAGGAAATACTGAAGAAACTATTTCTGCATTGAATGAAGCAATTAAATCAAATTGTAAAATTATTTGTATTTCAACAGGCGGAAAAATTGCTGAGCTTGCTGAAGCTAATAATATCTGTAATATAAAACTGCAAAAGGGATTTCAGCCGCGATATGCACTTGGATTAAGTTTCTTTTCACTCCTCAGATTATTTCAGCACTTAAGACTGATTAGCAATCAGACAGATTTGGTTGAAAGGATCAGACTAATCTGGCAGCAAAAAGGATTATTGTATTCGGCTGAAGATAATCATGCCATCACACTTGCCAAATCACTGATTGGATTTATTCCGGTTATTTATTCTGTATCAGATTCTACAAACTCAGTCGGCTACAGATTAAAATGTCAGCTTAACGAAAATTCCAAATTGCATGCATTTCATCACGAAGTACCTGAAATGAATCACAATGAAATTATAGGGTGGGAATCTTATCAGGAGAAGACATTTCATTCAAAGATAATCAGCATAATAGATGATAATTATCATCCTCAGACCCAAAAAAGATTTTCCATCCTTAAAGAATTATTTGAAAAAGCCGGTGTAGAAATCCTTGTACTAAAAAGCACTGAAGATAATTTTAAGGTCAGACTATTGGATTTGATTTATCTTTCGGATTGGATAAGTTATTACACAGGTATATTAAGAGGATATGATCCAAGCGAAATTGATAATATCCACACGCTTAAAGAAAAACTTAGCTGACAATAACCAATTAATTATTTGAAAAGCGCACTGAAATATTCACTGCTGCTGTGTCTGATATCTTTTCAGATTTCTTATGCACAGTTCTATTACTTCGGCAGAAATAAAGTTCAATATGAAGATTTTGACTGGAAGATTCTGCGGACTGAGCATTTTAATGTTTATTACTATGGAGAAACGGAAATAATTGCAGAGATAGGTGCGGGGATTGCAGAAGAAGTTTTTGATGAACTGAAAGTTAAAACGAATAATATAATTACCAGAAAAATTCCGCTTATCTTTTATAATACTTCAAATCATTTTCAGCAAACTAATGTTACTCCGGGTTTTATACCCGAAGGTGTTGGAGGATTTTTTGAGTTTCTTAAAGGAAGGGTTGTTATTCCATCAACCGGTTCATTGACGGATTTCCGGCATGTTATCAGACATGAACTTGTGCATGTTTTTATGACCAATAAAATTTTCAGAGTGCTGCGCGATCATAGATTATCAACTGACAGGATGCCGCCTTTATGGTTTGTAGAAGGTCTTGCTGAATATTATTCTACAAAACCTGATGCACAAGCCGAAATGGTTATGCGCGATGCAGTATTAAATAACTATCACTTCGGAATTCAAAATATCTGGAAAATTTCGGGAACTTTTCTGATGTATAAGGAAGGACAGAGTTTTCTTGAGTTTGTTGGTGAGCAATACGGAGCTGAAAAAATTGAAATGATGCTGGAAAATTTCTGGATGTATTCATCTTTTAATGATGTAATAGAAGATGTACTGGGAATGAAGATAGAACAAATAGATATTGAATGGCTGTATTATCTAAGAAAAAAATATTTTCCGCTTTATCAATCAGAAATGCCAATTAATGTCGGTGCAAAACA
Organism: Ignavibacteriota bacterium; assembly: GCA_013285425.1. Lineage (GTDB taxonomy): Bacteria > Bacteroidota > Ignavibacteria > Ignavibacteriales > Ignavibacteriaceae > IGN3. Next base: position 1,490,159 of record CP053447.1, on the reverse strand, counting down.
ACTGACTGATTTTGGTTTCAACTTTTCACCTGTGCATTATAAACTGGACAAAAAAGATTTTATCTACTTCGTTGCAAACAGAACGGGATACTCTTCAATTTACAGGGTTGAGTTAGATGAAGATATGATTCCTGCTGAAGATCCGGAATTAGTAATTTCAGCCGAACAAACATCTGAACTTGAAGCATTTCATTTACTGCAATCTGCAATTGATATTTCCAAAGATGGACTGCTGGCATTTGTAGCCAAAAGCGATGCAACTGATGCAATTCATTTTTTCTCGGTTAAAGAAAACAAGATTATTAAATCCCTGCAGAAAGATTATCTTATTTATATAACATCACCAAAGTTTTCAGCTAACGGAAACAGAATTGTTTTTCAGGCTGTTGACCAAAAAGGATATGGCGATATTTATATATATGATATTGTTCAGGATTCTTTATCAAGATTAACAAATGATTATTATGACGACAGAGACCCAAGCTTTGGTTTGAATGATGAAATTTATTTTTCATCCGACAGAACTTCGGGTGCTTTTCAAAAAAAATATAATATATTCTCCTGCAATCTTTCAACCAAAGAAATTAAATATCTTACCTATAATCAATTTAATAATTACAATCCGGTTTTATCTGTTGACAAAAAGGAATTATTTATTACTTCAGATGCTGATGGTATAAGAAATGTGTGGAGTATGAATCTTCAGCAGAATACAGATATAAAAGAGCTAAATAAAGTAACTTACTTTTTAACAAGCGCTTTTGATCCGCGTTTAATGATTGATTCTATCTTAATTTTTGCCGGCTTTCAGAATTTTTCATTCCATCTTTATCAGATGAATTTAAATAATAAAAATAATGACTCAACTGAAACTTTGACGATGGATCTTAGTAAAGCGTATGGCAGATGGACAGCAGGTATTAGTGGAAATACTTTTGATATAAAAAAAGTTGAGTACGAAAAAGAATACTCGCTTGATCTTGCAACAGGAGTAGTCTCGACCAATCCTGTTTTTGGAACAAGCGGCGGTGCAATATTAGGACTAAGCGATATGCTGGGAGATGATAAATATTTATTTCTGCTTTATAATACTGCCACTGTTCAAAGCGATATACTAAGAAGTTTTAATGTTGCATTGCAGAAAATTAATCTCTCCAAAAGAGTTAATTACGGATTTGGAGTTTTTAATTTCAGCGGTAACAGATATGATATAAGAGAATCGGATGAGTTCTTTTTTGAAAGAAGTTTTGGCGGTTCAACGTTTCTCAGTTATCCAATTTCTAAATTTAATAGACTTGAATACACTGTTACTCTGATAAATTCTGACCGTGAAGTTATCGAAGGTATAACATCGCGAAAATCACTGATGTTAAGTAATTCTGCCGCTTATGTGCACGATAATTCATTATGGGGACCAAGCGGTCCGCTTGATGGATCAAGATTTTTGCTGCTTCTCGGATATACAAGCGATATAAAATACAGTAATATTAATTATTTCAGTATAATAGCTGATTACCGGATTTATCAGAGATTAAGTTATCAGACAGCATTGGCATTACGATTAGGATTATTTTATAATGAAGGTAAAGAAGCGCGCAGATATTTTATGGGCGGAAGCTGGGATTTAAGAGGATGGCCGCGCTGGTCTATCAGAGGTGAAAAAATGTGGTTGTCTTCACTTGAGTTCAGATTTCCACTTATCGATCAGATAGTTATTAAGTTTCCGATTCTTGATATAGGATTTTTCGGAATACGCGGCGCAGCATTTTTTGATATAGGAAGTGCCTGGGATAAGGAATATAAAACTACTTATGGAAGTATAGGCGGAGGTATAAGATTTAACCTGTTTAATGTTGTAGTTTTGAGATATGATATTGGAAAAAAGATTGAGAAAGATTTTACCCGCTTACAGCCGGGTTTATTCTATCAGTTTTTCTTCGGATGGGATTTCTGATGAAACAGCTTTTATCTTTAATTATACTGATTTCAGTAATCTTCATTTACGGATGTGCCAAATCATTGATAAAAATTTCTTTTGATAAAGATGAAAACCAGCATTTAATGTTTGGCGGAAATTCCGGCAGAAATTTCTATTATCCGGTCGAAGTATCCGATTCATTGGTTGAGATATGGAATCAGGATGTCTATGGCAGTTTTGATAATTCATCGGCTGTAGTTAAAGACTCATTAATTTTTACAAGCGATCTTGGCGGAAGAATTTTTTGCTTCGATGTTTATTCCGGTAAGCAGGTTGGAATTCTCAGATCTAAAGGATCGGTTTTTTCTGCTCCGCTCATAAAAAATTATAATCTTGTTTACGCACTTGTAATTGATAATGAAAATAAAACCGAGCTGATATTTTATGATTTATTCAGAGGTGTGGAGTTATTTAATGTGGAAATCAGAGGCAGAGTTCTTTCAGAAATGATTTTAGAATCAGATAATATTATTCTCTGCACTGAAAACGGTGAAGTTCAAAAACTTTCTATCGGAGCTAAGGAAATCTGGAGTACTAAAATAAACTCAAAAAATTATTCCAATCCTGCATTGGCTGATAATAGAATTCTTCTTGCAGATATAAATGGTTACTTTATCGCCCTCGATTATCAGACGGGAAAAATAATTTATAAAAATAAAATTGCTGGTCCTGTTTTTTCAGGAATTACAGTTAAAGAAGGCAAAGCATTTTTTGCTGATAATAACGGGATTGTGTATTGTGTTGATATATTATCAGGAAAGTTAATTTGGAATTATGATACCGGTGATAAGATAAGGTCAAATCCAGCATTGGATGATTACAACCTTTTTATAGGAAATTTAAAAGGGAACTTATATTCAATTAATCAAAATAACGGTTCATTAAACTGGATGACAAAACTTGATGGGATAATCCGGAGTACGCCGTTGATTACAAAAAATAAAATCATTACAGTAAACCTGAACAGATCATTCAGTATTTTAAATAAGCTGGATGGAAAAATCAGAAAAACATTTGAGTTAAATGGAAGAGGTAAACTTTCACCTGTGTTGTATGACAATATTTTAATAATTGGTTATGATGACGGGAAATTATCAGCTTATGAATTTGTTTATTAAAATTATTATCGTCTCTGCGATTATTATTCCTGAATTATTTCCTCAGGATTGTAAATCAAGATTGATAATCGAAACAGATATAGAACCGGTTAATATTTTTATTAATGATTCTCTTGTGTCTGTATCAAACAAATTTGATTCTGAATTTGATGACGGCTGGTATAATATCTTAGTTGTAAAAAACAGTAATAACTGGGACAAAGCATTTTTTAAGGATTCAGTATTTCTATCAGGTTGTGTAACTAAAAATATTAATTTCAAAACTGAACAAAAAGTTTATCTTAATACTTCACCGCAGGATGCATACGTTTTATTTGGTGATTCTCTTCTTGGTAGTACTCCTTTATTTATTTCCAGTGACGATAAAATATTAACTATCACCAAACCCGGTTATTCAGTTGAAAGTATAATACCGGATGATCTTGCAAGGCAAAACATAATTACACTTAAATCATTGCAGCTCCCTAAAGAGGAGTCATTCTTTTACTCATCTACATTTCATATTCTTGCTGCTACGGCAGTTGCTCTCGGAGCCGTCAGCGCTTATTATAAATTAAAAGCCGATAATACCTATGATAAGTATCAATCTAATGGTGATCCGGTTTTACTTAATGAAACAAACAAATATGATGTTGTAAGCGGAATTACATTTACTGCTCTGCAGATTAATTTTGGATATATTCTTTACAGATTTTTATCAGAATAATTGATTTACCGTGCCGATTCTTTTTTATCAAATAAAAATATGTTAACCGTTTTAGAAGCAATTAAGCTTTCAACCGATTATTTAGAGAAAAAAGGAGTTGAATCTGCCAGAACTAACTCTGAACTATTATTAGCGGAAATTCTTAACTGCAAGAGACTTGAACTATATTTGGCTTTCGATAAACCTTTGAGTGAAGAGGAAGTAATTGCTTACCGCGAATATTTAAAAAAGAGAGGAATGAGAATCCCTCTTCAGTATATTTTAGGTTATGTTGATTTTTACGGATATAAATTTATTGTTGATCAAAATGTTTTAATTCCAAGACCTGAAACTGAGTTATTGGTTGAACAAGTTATTAAAGATAATTCTGCGGCGGGTGAATTAAGAATTCTTGATATTGGAAGCGGATGCGGAAATATTTCAATTGTTATCGCTGATAAAGTGTTTAATTCAGATGTTACCGGAATTGATATCAGCGAAAAGGCAATCCTTATTTCTGAAAAAAACAGAGATGCATTGCTTAAAAAAAACAATCTTAACTTTTTGAAGTTTGATATTCTGAATGATGACATTGAAGTTCTTGGCAAATTTGATTTAGTCGTTTCAAATCCGCCATATATTACACTTGAAGATTATGATGGACTTGAACCGGAATTAAAAAATTATGAACCGAAAATATCTTTAACCGATAATTCAGATGGTTTGACATTTTATAAAAAGATAATTTCTGTTTCAAAAAAAATATTGAATCCAAAAGGACAGCTCTATTTTGAAATCGGAAAAGGTCAGTATAAGTTTATTACCGGGATGATGATCGAAAACGGATTTTCAAATCTGAAAATAATAAAAGACTATTCAGGTATTGAAAGAATAATTAAAGGAGAACTTTTATGAGAGCTGTTGTTCAGAGAGTATCTGAAGGCGGTGTTTATATTGAAAAAGAAAATTATAGTGCCGAAATATCAAAAGGTATGGTTATACTACTTGGAATTAAATCGGATGATAATTCAGCTGATGCAGAATTTGTTGCAGATAAATGTTCATCGCTAAGAATATTCGAAGATGAAAATGAAAAGATGAATTTATCACTTAAAGATGTTGATGGTGAAGTTTTGATTATCTCACAATTTACTCTTTATGGTGATGCTCAAAAGGGAAACAGACCTAGTTTTATTGATGCAGCCCGGCCTGAAACCGCTATTCCTCTTTATGAAGAATTTATTGAAAGAATGAAAAAAAATACCGGTGAAGAAAAAGTTAAGGCTGGTGTGTTCGGTGCTATGATGAAGGTAAAAATATTAAACGATGGTCCTGTAACAATTATTGTTGAATCAAAAAATAATAAAACAAAATGAATCCCGTCTTAATGATTTTTATTGATGGTGTAGGTATTGGCAAGAAAGATTATCAATACAATCCTTTCTTTAAATATGGATTTAAAACATTTGAACAACTATTTGATGATATTCCCGCCATCGATAAACAAAGATTAAGTAAAAATGGCTGTTACGTATTTCCAATTGATGCAAATCTTAGTGTTGATGGTCTGCCGCAAAGCGGAACCGGACAGGTTTCAATATTTTGCGGAATGAATGCACCTAAGTTTATTGGAAAACATTTTGGTCCGTTTCCGTATTCAACAACAATACCGGTAATAGAAAGTTTAAACATTTTTAAAAGCTATATTGAAGCTGATAAGAGAGTCTGTTTTGCTAATGCATATCCGCAAGTCTTTTTTGACTATATGAATTCAGGTAAAACAAGACTTAATGTAACTGCACTTTCTGCAAAGTCGGCGGGATTAAGATTAAACGATGTGAATGATGTAATTGATGGGAATGCATTAACCGCTGAGATAACCAACGAAAGATGGAATAAAAATTTAAATTATAAACTTAATGTCATCTCTCCTGAAAGTGCTGCCGGGAGATTGATTAACATAGCTTTAAAAAACGATTTCACATTATATGAATTTTTTCTTACCGACCATTTAGGTCATGGAAGAATTGCTGATGAGTTTGATCAGATATATCATAACCTTGATAATTTTCTCTTTACACTTTTAACTAAAATTAATAATTCAGATTTATCTTTAATAATTTGTTCCGATCACGGAAACTTTGAGGATTTATCAGTTAAAACTCATACCAATAATCCTGCATTAGGAATATCAGCAGGTAAGCATGCTGATAAATTTGCTTTAGAGATAATTGATCTGACAGATATTAAATCAACAATTCTTAAGCATTGCTTGTGAAAGATTATCCGGTAATAAAGTTTACTGTTGGTTTTATTGTTGGAATTATTTTACATCCCTTTATCAATGTCGAATTCTGGTTTTTAATAATAGTAATTATATCATTTACCCTGATTTATTTTTTTATTAAAAATCTTTCAGGCTTATCTTCTAATTATATCCCTTTGATCTTTCTGTATTTATCTTATCTAACTGCAGGATTATTAATTGCGGAATTACAATCCAATGAGTACACATCAGTATTTGAAAAATATTACAAAGAAAAAAACTCAGAGTTGTACGGTGAAGTAATTTCGGTTGAATTAGCAAAAGAATATGAGATTGAGTTTAAAGTGAGAATTGATTCTTTGTTTATTGCTGATTCACTTTTTAAAAGTAAAGAGCTGCTGATTTGTAAATTGAGAAACGATTCGTTAGACAGAAAAAATTTTTACGAAAGAATAAATCCGGGCAATAAAGTATTTCTAACCGGCACCTATCAAAGGGGAAGGGAAGACAGAAATCCGGGTGAGTTTAATTATCATAAATATTTAAAAACAAAAAGTATATCAGGGATATTTACAATATATGATAATGATAGTGTAAAGATTATAAATGATTCAAAAATATTTATTAAATCACTTTTGTTTTCTATAAGAAAAAGTATCGATATGAAAATTAAAGAGCTGCATAATCAGGAAACTGCTGCTCTTCTAAAGGGATTGATACTTGCTGACAGGAATGAAATAAGTTTTGAAACAAAAACTGAGTTTATCAATACAGGTGTAATTCATGTTTTGGCTGTTTCAGGTCTGCATGTCGGCTATATTTTGATGATAGTAGTTTTCGCTTTTGGCAGGTTTGGGATTTATACAAGAGCAGTACTAACAGTACTTGCATTATTGTTTTTTATGATGCTTACCGGCGCATCTCCTTCTGTAACCCGTGCAACTATCATGTCAATTGTTATTATAATTGCTTTCATTACCAACAGAAGCACCAATCTTTTGAATTCTATCTCGTTAGCTGCGATTGTAATTTTATTTATTAATCCGGATGAAATTTATAATCCGGGATTTCAATTATCATTTACAGCAGTACTTTCAATTGGAATTATTTATCCGGTTTTTCAAAAGTCAGTTAATAGCTTAAGAATAAAATCAAAATTGATCAAGAATCTTTTTTTATTTGCTGCTGTTTCATTAAGTGCACAGATTGGAACCCTGCCTTTTACACTTGCGTATTTCAGCAAGCTGTCTGTTATTGCTTTATTAGCTAACCTGTTAGTCATTCCTGCAATCGGTTTTATTCTTGCGATAGGTATTATAACAATTATAACCGGATATTTTTTTCATATTGCTGCAGTTTATTTTGCTGCGGCAAACGATCTAATAACATTTCTTCTAACAAAGGTAATAAGCTTTGCGGGTAAGCTTGATTTTTCATTCTTATGGATAAGAAATTATTCTTTGTATGACTCACTGATTTATTATGGATTACTGAGTATTGTTCTGCTGACTTATCACCACTCAAAGAAGTTTTTCTTTAAACTAAGTGTAACATTAATTGCTTTAGTTTCAATCATAATTTACTCTTCTTTTGATGATTCTGATTTTTTTGATAAAAATAAATTAAGTGTTTTAATGATTGATGTCGGGCAGGGAGATTCTTTTTTAATAAAATTCCCAAATGGTAAAACAGCTTTGATTGATGCCGGTGAAGCAAATCCTTTTATAGATAATGGCGAACGTGTTATAATGCCTTTATTAGATTATCTTGACATAGATAAAATTGATTATGGATTTATTTCACATTTGGATTTAGATCATTATGGCGGTTTTATTTCTTTAATTTACTCCGGCAGAATTAAAGAAGTTTATAGACCTTTGCCTGATTCTTCCAAAAAATCTTTACGGCTGGAAAAATTCCTGAAAGATATGAAAGTGAAAACACATCATTATGATAAAAATATTTTGGAAATAGGTAACACAAAAATTTACGTCCTCAATAATCCATATTCAATTCAATACAAATATCTTTCAAGTAATGATAAAAGCGGAATACTGAAAGTTGTTTATGGAAATAATTCTTTTTTGTTTGTAGGAGATTGTGAATATCAGGGAGAATATTATCTTGCAGCTAATTTTTCCAAGGTTCTTAATTCAGATGTTTTGAAAGTTGGTCATCACGGCAGTGAGACAGGTTCATCAGAGGCTTTCTTAAGCCTTGTTTTACCAAGGATTGCATTGATAAGTGCAGGGATAAAAAATAAATTTGGTCATCCTTCGGAAAAAGTTATTGATAACTTAAGTAAAATTAATTCTAAAATATTAAGGACCGATCGCTCTGGAGCAGTCTTACTGCAATCTGATGGAAGGGAAATTAAAATAATTAATTGGAGAAACAATTAAGGAAATAATAAAATGAAAAATAATGTTATAGTTGGAATAATAATGGGCAGCGATTCTGATTTACCAATAATGGAGGATGCATTTAAAATATTTAAAGACTTCGGTATTGGCTATGAGGTTAAAATATTATCTGCACACCGGACTCCTGATCAGCACTCTGAATATTCAAAATCTGCTGTTGACAGGGGATTAAAAGTAATTATTGCTGCAGCCGGAGGTGCTGCACATTTACCGGGAGTAACAGCAGCCCATACAACTCTGCCTGTAATCGGAGTACCCATTAAAGGTAAATCTTTAGAAGGAATTGATTCACTATTATCGATTGTTCAGATGCCTCCGGGAGTTCCGGTTGCTACAGTTTCAATCAACGGTGCAAAGAATGCAGCGATACTTGCAGTTGAGATAATTGCACTTTCCGATAATACTGTTCTTTCTCAATTAAAAGATTTCAAGAAAAAAATTGAAAGTGAATCACTTGCAAAGAATGAAAAAATAAAAGTCTGACTTTTATTTAAGTCATCAAGGATAGATTACATTATGTTTCACAGATTGTTAATGAATTATTTAAATAGTAAAAAGTATTTATACCTAAATTGCTGATCAAAAGAATAATATTTTATAATATAATTATTCTGATTCTGTACAACTCAGACTCTGAAATGAAATTAGGATGACTTCTGTTCATTCTTGTTTTATTGTTAATCGAGAACAATAACTTTTTGAAATGGATTCTACATGCAAATATTTTTATAGGATTAGTAAAATGATTTTTGTGATTTAAGTTAAATAATTTATAATACTTGACTAGGAAACTAAATATTCATATTATTAAGCGTTAGCTTTGCTCATATATTAAAAAAAATCTGTCTCTCTCTTTATTTATGAAAAGGTTTCTTATTTAAGATAATCACTAATTAATTATTTCTCTTACTCATTTATTTGAAAGGTTCGCTATGATTAAATCTTTTCGTTCTGCTCTTTTGTGGAGTATGGTTCTTTTCTTATCAGTTACCATATTTGCACAAGAGAAAACAATATTAGATGGCAAAACATTTACAGCCGCTAATAAAAGTAATAATTTACAAAGTCCAATTAATACAGAAGCAACTACACTAAGGTGGGATAGCGGTGTAAATGATGATGCGATTGGTCTAACTAATGGTGGCACATTTGAAGTATCTGCAAGTTTTCCGGCAAGTATGATGGGAGCTTATGCAGGGCAGTCATTAACACAAGTGATCATATATATAAATGATATACCTAGTCCCTGTGTTTTAAAAATTTATGACCAGGGAACCCCAACTGCTCCAGGTACTTTGTTGTACTCTGAAACTTTAAATGTTACTGCTACAAGTTGGAATACAATTACTTTGGCTACTCCTGTTACTATTACAGGGAATGATATTTGGGTTGGTTATGAAGTTACTCATACAGGTGGTACCTACCCAGCCGGTTGTGATGCTGGTCCAGCTGTTTTAAATGGTGACTGGATTAAATTTAGTGGAACTTGGCAAAGACTTATTGATGCATCTAGTGGACAGCTTAATGTTAATTGGAATATAGCCGCAGTTGTAGAGCAGCTTGGTCCTCCTTGTCCTGTTCAAACTCCAGCAAATCCCACTCCTGCAAATAACACAGTTGATGTTCCGATTACAGGTGTAAATTTAAGCTGGTCAAATGGCGGGCCCGGAACAGTGCCACCAAATCAAGTTGAAGTATTTTTCGGCCCTGCCGGTAATATGGTATCAGTTTATTCCGGTGCACCGGTAACTCAGTGGTCACCTGGCACATTAAATTATTTTACAAACTATCAATGGAAAGTAGTTAATAAGATTGATACTTGTGATATTTCTTCTTCAACCTGGGCATTCAAAACAATCCAGGATCCAAATTACGTTGAGCATTGTGAGCCTTTTGCAGATCTAAGCAACTGGACAATTGTAGGACCATTGGGATTAACCAACTGGACAGCAAGTGCTACAGCAAATGCAGGCGGCACTGCTCCTGAACTTAGAATGGGTTGGTCTCCATCATTTACAGGTGTGTCTTTGATTAGATCAAATGCAATACCTTTAGTAAATAATACGGTATCAACTTTTTCATTCAATTTCTTCCTTGATTATTATGCTGCACCAAGCGGAACAGTAACCGTAGGTATCACTTATGATGGCGGCACAACCGAAGATGTATTATTTCTGGCAGTTGATCCAACAGCAAATGTTGGTCCGACATTGATTGAAGGTTCATTTACCACACCTGCAACAGGTTCAGAGAATGCTCAGCTTCAGATAACTTATAACGGCTATACATTCAATATAGATTATATCTATTGGGATAATTTATGTATCGGACAAGTAATACCTGTAGAGTTAACATTTTTTACAGCCAAATCTGATAACAACACAGTAACCTTAAACTGGACAACTGCAACCGAATTAAATAACAGCGGTTTCCAGATTGAAAGAAGCAATGGCGGTGAATATCAGTCAGTTGGTTTTATAGCAGGTCACGGAACCTCTACAAGTACAAATAACTATGTATATTTAGATCAGAATGTAGAAGCTGGTACATATACATACAGACTAAAACAAATAGACCTTGATGGTTCATTTGAATACTCAAATGCAGTTGAAGTAGAAGTATTAGGATTAAGGGAATATACATTAGGACAGAACTATCCAAATCCATTTAACCCAAGTACAACAATAAACTTCAGTCTTGCAGTAGATAGCAAAGTAAGCCTGAAGGTATTCAACGTATTAGGTCAGGAAGTAGCATCCTTGTTAAATGGACAGATGTCAGCAGGCAGCCAGAAGGTTTCCTTTGACGCAAGTTCATTGAACAGCGGTGTATATTTCTACAGATTAGAAGCAGATGGAATAGATGGACAGAAATTCAGTTCCACAAAGAAGATGATATTAACCAAGTAAGCATTGGTTTAGTAGAACTTAAAGAAAGCCGGCTCTGAAATATGGGTCGGCTTTTTTTATGAAACTCCTGGAGGATAAATTATTTTAACTTTATTCATACTAAATCGGGAATTTTAATGATGATAAGAGATTTCAAATTAATCTCAAGTGAAAGTAAATCTATAAAATAACAAGCAAAAAATTTCTTGAATCTCTGTAAATTATTGTGGAAATATTCATCCAATTATATAATACTCTAAAAATACTCTTACATCTATAAAGAGTTTAAAAATTTTTATAAAAATTTTAAAAATCTATTTGATTTAAAGAATAAAAAATTGTATTGTGCGCAAGGTAAAAAAATAACTAATTATTTTTGCGTATAATGATTAAAAGTAGTTTTAAAAGTATGATTTGGTTCTTAATTAATTAACTTTCTTTAAACATTATTTTCGGAGGTCTCATGCTTAAACAAATCTATACACTTTCCTTAACAGTTCTTGTTGCTTTGATATTTGCGGGTTCTATTATCGCGCAATCTTCATCAATTAGCAATGTTAAAGAAGTATATACTGGTACACACACAAAAGTTCAAACACCGGCAGGTCAAAACATTCCAATCCCTTATGATGGTACATTGGCTTTGCTTTTTGACAACGGTCCGCTTGTAACAAATCCGGCAGGCGGCTCAGGCGGAGCTGATTTGAGTGCACTTCAATCAGCAATTGGATTAGGTACTTACGGCTTTGGAGCACAAATAAGTGCAGGAAATTCTGTAGCTGACGATTTTACAATCAATGGTGCTTCATGGAATATTGAAGAATTACAATTCTTTACATATCAAACAGGTTCCAGTACAACTTCTACCATCAATGATGCCCGCATTCGGATTTGGAATGGTGCTCCAAATGCTGGCGGTACAATAGTTTTTGGAGATCTTACAACTAACCGTTTAAGTTCAACAAGTTGGACAAATATTTATAGAGCTTTGGATACATCTCCTTCAGCAAGTGACAGACCAATTATGAGAGTTGTTGTTCAGTTTTCTCCTGCTTTAACATTAGGACCAGGTACATATTGGGTTGAAGTAAGCCTTGGCGGTACTTTAGCTTCAGGACCTTGGGCTCCTGCTGTTTCGATAGTTGGTCAAACAACAACAGGTGATGCTTTACAATTAACCAGCACAGGCTGGGCAGCTGCTGTTGATGGTACTTATCCGCAAGGTATTCCATTTATAGTTTTAGGAAATAGCGGTCCTCCTTGTCCTGTTCAAACTCCTGAAAATCCAACCCCTGCAAATAACGCAGTTGATGTTCCGATTACAGGTGTAAATTTAAGCTGGTCAAATGGCGGACCCGGAACAGTGCCACCAAATCAAGTTGAAGTATTTTTCGGCCCTGCCGGTAATATGGTATCAGTTTATTCCGGTGCACCGGTAACTCAGTGGTCACCTGGCACATTAAATTATTTTACAAACTATCAATGGAAAGTAGTTAATAAGATTGATACTTGTAATATTTCTTCTTCAACCTGGGCATTCAGGACAATCCAGGATCCAAATTTAGTTGAGCATTGTGAGCCTTTTGCAGATCTAAGCAACTGGACAATTGTAGGACCATTGGGATTAACCAACTGGACAGCAAGTGCTACAGCAAATGCAGGCGGCACTGCTCCTGAACTTAGAATGGGTTGGTCTCCATCATTTACAGGTGTGTCTTTGATTAGATCAAATGCAATACCTTTAGTAAATAATACGGCATCAACTTTTTCATTCAATTTCTTCCTTGATTATTTTGCTGCACCAAGCGGAACAGTAACCGTAGGTATCACTTATGATGGCGGCACAACCGAAGAAGTATTATATCAGGTAGTTGATCCACCAGCAAATGTTGGTCCGGCATTGATTGAAGGTTCATTTACCACACCAGCAACAGGTTCAGAGAATGCTCAGCTTCAGATAACTTATAACGGCTATACATTCAATATAGATTATATCTATTGGGATAATTTATGTGTCAAACAAGTAATACCTGTAGAGTTAACATCCTTTATAGCTAAATCTGATAACAACACAGTAACCTTAAACTGGACAACTGCAACCGAATTAAATAACAGCGGTTTCCAGATTGAAAGAAGCAATGGCGGTGAATATCAGTCAGTTGGTTTTGTAGCAGGTCACGGAACCTCTACAAGTACAAATAACTATGTATATTTAGATCAGAATGTAGAAGCTGGTACATATACATACAGACTAAAACAAATAGACCTTGATGGTTCATTTGAATACTCAAATGCAGTTGAAGTAGAAGTATTAGGATTAAGGGAATATACATTAGGACAGAACTATCCAAATCCATTTAACCCAAGTACAACAATAAACTTCAGTCTTGCAGTAGATAGCAAAGTAAGCCTGAAGGTATTCAACGTATTAGGTCAGGAAGTAGCATCCTTGTTAAATGGACAGATGTCAGCAGGCAGCCAGAAGGTTTCCTTTGACGCAAGTTCATTGAACAGCGGTGTATATTTCTACAGATTAGAAGCAGATGGAATAGATGGACAGAAATTCAGTTCCACAAAGAAGATGATATTAACCAAGTAAGCATTGGTTTAATAGAACTTAAAGAAAGCCGGCTCTGAAATATGGGTCGGCTTTTTTTATAACTTTAATATTATTAAGACATCCCCTTAAATGAGGATTATCTATATTAAAAGTAAATGATACTTTAACCTGTTATAATTAAGTATGTATGTTTGAAAAATAATTCGGACTGAAATATTTATTGAGATTTGCTTGATTTATATGAAAAAAATAGTTAAAATCTAACCGTTCTTCTAATCAACTTTACTTTATCATTTCTAATATATGGAGGCATATATGTGTAAAAAACTATTTACATTTTCTGTGTTTTTTGTTTTATTTACCGTAAGTATCGTGTTTCCCCAGCAAGCTCTTCAAAACAGAGATATTGATCCAAGTATTACAGGGGTAAAAATCGAACCAACTATACCTGTTACTGAAGCTACTTGGGATGTTGAATTCGATTATGATGCAACTGTAATTACAGGTGCAGCAGGTAATGCTGGAGCAGTTTATATTCCAACTTTAGGTAAGTTTTGGACAAGTCGTTGGGCAACTGCTGTTGCTCATCAATGGAATTCTGATGGGACACTTGATGTTCAATTTGACCTTCCATTTTCCGGAACAAGAGGAATGGCTTTTGATGGACAGTTTATTTACTGTTCGATAAATACTTCAGCTGTTCAGATAGTTGATCCTGTTTCAAGGTCACTAATTGGAACTGTTCCAGTTAGTGCTGCACCAAATGGTGCAAGATTTATTACTTACAATCCTGATGGTGACGGCGGCTTAGGAAGTCTTATAGTAGGTAACTGGACATCACCAAATCTTAGCTTTTATGAATTTAGTATGTCTGGTACATTATTGAGAACTATCGCTAGTACTGTAACGGGAGTATATGGAATCGCTTATGATAACTGGTCTGTCGGCGGTCCATTTTTATGGGTATGGTCGCAGGGTTCAGGAGCAGGCACTCCTCAATACATAATGCAAATGGATTATACAGCAGGTACATATACCGGCGTACAGCACGATGTTATATCTGATGTTGGTCTTGGTAATGCACAGGGTATTGCAGGCGGATTATTTGTTACTGATGATCTAGTACCAGGTAAAGCCATCCTAGGAGGTCTTTTACAGGGCACACCAGATAAATTATTCGGTTATGAGTTGGCTTTAACCGGTCCTCCTTGTCCTGTTCAAACTCCTGAAAATCCGACTCCTGCTAATAACGCAGTTGATCTTCCACTTTCAGGTGTAGTTTTAAGCTGGTCAAATGGCGGACCCGGAACAGTGCCACCAAATCAAGTTGAAGTATTTTTCGGTCCTACTGGTAATATGGTATCGGTTTATTCCGGTGCACCGGTAACTCAGTGGTCACTTGGCACATTAAATTATTTTACTAACTATCAATGGAAAGTAGTTAATAAGATTGATACTTGTAATATTACTTCTTCAACCTGGTCATTCAGGACAATCCAGGATCCAAATTTAGTTGAGCATTGTGAGCCTTTTGCAGATCTAAGCAACTGGACAATTGTAGGACCATTGGGATTAACCAACTGGACAGCAAGTGCTTCAGCAAATGCAGGCGGCACTGCTCCTGAACTTAGAATGGGTTGGTCTCCATCATTTACAGGTGTGTCTTTGATTAGATCAAATGCAATACCTTTAGTAAATAATACGGCATCAACTTTTTCATTCAATTTCTTCCTTGATTATTATGCTGCACCAAGCGGAACAGTAACCGTAGGTATCACTTATGATGGCGGCACAACCGAAGAAGTATTATATCAGGTAGTTGATCCAACAGCGAATGTTGGTCCGACATTGATTGAAGGCTCATTTACCACACCAGCAACAGGTTCAGAGAATGCTCAGCTTCAGATAACTTATAATGGCTATACATTCAATATAGATTATATCTATTGGGATAATTTATGTGTCAAACAAGTAATACCTGTAGAGTTAACATCCTTTACAGCCAGATCTGATAACAATTCAGTAACCTTAAACTGGACAACTGCAACTGAAACAAACAATCATGGATTCGAAGTTCAAAGAAGTTCTGGCGAAGAATTCCATACAATTACATTTGTTCAAGGGCAAGGTACAGCAACAGAAATACACAATTATTCATATATTGATAAAGACCTAAAAGCTGGTCACTACAGTTACAGATTAAAACAAGTTGACTATAATGGCAACTTTGAATATTCAAATGTTGTAGAAGCCGAAGTAATTGCTCCATCAGTATTTGCATTGGAACAGAACTATCCAAATCCATTTAACCCAAGTACAACAATAAACTTCAGTCTTGCAGTAGATAGCAAAGTAAGCCTGAAGATATTCAACGTATTAGGTCAGGAAGTAGCATCCTTGTTAAATGGACAGATGTCAGCAGGCAGTCAGGAGGTTTCCTTTGACGCAAGTTCATTGAACAGCGGTGTATATTTCTACAGATTAGAAGCAGATGGAATAGATGGACAGAAATTCAGTTCCATAAAGAAGATGATATTAACCAAGTAAGCATTGGTTTAGTAGAACTTAAAGAAAGCCGGCTCTGAAATATGGGTCGGCTTTTTTTATAACTTTAATATTATTAAGAAATCCCCTTAAATGAGGATTATCCATATTAAAAGTAAATGATACTTTAACCTGTTATAATTTATGTATGTTTGAAAAATAATTCGGACTGAAATATTTATTGAGATTTGCTTGATTTATATGAAAAAGTAGTTAATATTTAACCGTTCTTCTAATAAACTTTACTTTATCGTTTATAATATATAGAGGCATATATGTGTAAAAAACTATTTACATTTTCTGTGCTTTTTGTTTTATTTACCGTAAGTATAGTGTTTCCCCAGCAAGCTCTTCAAAACAGAGATATTGATCCAAGTATTACAGGGGTAAAAATCGAACCAACTATACCTGTTACTGAAGCTACTTGGGATGTTGAATTCGATTATGATGCAACTGTAATTACAGGTGCAGCAGGTAATGCTGGAGCAGTTTATATTCCAACTTTAGGTAAGTTTTGGACAAGTCGTTGGGCATCTGCTGTTGCTCATCAATGGAATTCTGATGGGACACTTGATGTTCAATTTAACCTTCCATTTTCCGGAACAAGAGGAATGGCTTTTGATGGACAGTTTATTTACTGTTCGATAAATACTTCAACTGTTCAGATAGTTGATCCTGTTTCAAGGTCACTAATTGGAACTGTTCCAGTTAGTGCTGCACCAAATGGTGCAAGATTTATTACTTACAATCCTGATGGTGACGGCGGCTTAGGAAGTCTTATAGTAGGTAACTGGACATCACCAAATCTTAGCTTTTATGAATTTAGTATGTCTGGTACATTATTGAGAACTATCGCTAGTACTGTAACGGGAGTATATGGAATCGCTTATGATAACTGGTCTGTCGGCGGTCCATTTTTATGGGTATGGTCGCAGGGTTCAGGAGCAGGCACTCCTCAATACATAATGCAAATGGATTATACAGCAGGTACATACACCGGCGTACAGCACGATGTTATATCTGATGTTGGTCTTGGTAATGCACAGGGTATTGCAGGCGGATTATTTGTTACTGATGATCTAGTACCAGGTAAAGCCATCCTTGGAGGTCTTTTACAGGGCACACCAGATAAATTATTCGGTTATGAGTTGGCTTTAACCGGTCCTCCTTGTCCTGTTCAAACTCCTGAAAATCCGACTCCTGCTAATAACGCAGTTGATCTTCCACTTTCAGGTGTAGTTTTAAGCTGGTCAAATGGCGGACCCGGAACAGTGCCACCAAATCAAGTTGAAGTATTTTTCGGTCCTACTGGTAATATGGTATCATTTTATTCCGGTGCACCAATAACTCAGTTTGCTGTTCCAGGTTCTTTAAATTATTATAGAAACTATCAATGGAAAGTAGTTAATAAGATTGATACTTGTAATATTACTTCTTCAACCTGGTCATTCAGGACAATCCAGGATCCAAGTTTAGTTGATTTTTGTGAGCCTTTTGCAGATCTAAACAACTGGACAATTGTAGGACCATTGGGAGTGACCAACTGGACAGCAAGTGGCACAGCAAATGCAGGCGGCACTGCTCCTGAACTTAGAATGAGGTGGACCCCATCATTTACAGGTGTGTCTTTGATTAGATCAAATGAAATACCTTTAGTAAATAATATGGCATCAACTTTTTCATTCAATTTCTTCCTTGATTATTATGCTGCACCAAGCGGAACAGTAACCGTAGGTATCACTTATGATGGCGGTACAACCCAAGAAGTATTATATCAGGTAGTTGATCCAACAGCGAATGTTGGTCCAACATTGATTGAAGGTTCATTTACCACACCTGCAACTGGTTCAGATAATGCTCAGATTCAGATATCATACAACGGCTATTCATTCAATATAGATTATATCTATTGGGATAATTTATGTGTAAGACAACTAATACCTGTAGAGTTAATATCCTTTATAGCCAAATCTGATAACAATTCAGTAACCTTAAACTGGTCAACCGCAACTGAAACAAACAATCATGGATTCGAAGTTCAAAGAAGTTCTGGCGAAGAATTCCATACAATTACATTTGTTCAAGGGCAAGGTACAGCAACAGAAATACGCAATTATTCATATATTGATAAAGACCTAAAAGCTGGTCACTACAGTTACAGATTAAAACAAGTTGACTATAATGGCAATTTTGAATATTCAAATGTTGTAGAAGCCGAAGTAATTGCTCCATCAGTATTTGCATTGGAACAGAACTATCCAAATCCATTTAACCCAAGTACAACAATAAACTTCAGTCTTGCAGTAGATAGCAAAGTAAGCCTGAAGATATTCAACGTATTAGGTCAGGAAGTAGCATCCTTGTTAAATGGACAGATGTCAGCAGGCAGTCAGGAGGTTTCCTTTGACGCAAGTTCATTGAACAGCGGTGTATATTTCTACAGATTAGAAGCAGATGGAATAGATGGACAGAAATTCAGTTCCATAAAGAAGATGATATTAACCAAGTAAGCATTGGTTTAATA
The DNA here is from genome assembly GCA_013285425.1 of Ignavibacteriota bacterium. Taxonomy (GTDB): domain Bacteria; phylum Bacteroidota; class Ignavibacteria; order Ignavibacteriales; family Ignavibacteriaceae; genus IGN3. The sequence continues at coordinate 1,471,173 of CP053447.1, read as the reverse complement.
GAACTTAAAGAAAGCCGGCTCTGAAATATGGGTCGGCTTTTTTGTTTACATATACTTGCATTGTTTGTTCAATCAGCATTTAATAACTTTAACCGATTTAATTTATAAATAAGGAACAAAATGAAAATATCCCAGCTTTTTATTCTGATTATTATTACTGTAATTGCCTGTTCGAAAACAAGTGAACAAGAATATTTTGACAAAGCAGATTCTTTAGTAAAAGAAAAGAAATATACGGAAGCGATAAAAGAGTTTGAAAATTTAATTAACGAATATCCTGACAGCAAGATAGCACCCAAATCAATAATGCAAATAGCAGCTTTGTATGAGCAGCATCTTATTAAGGGAATTAGTTTTAAGGCATCATTTAGTAAAGCTGCGGAAACTTATTATACTGTATTTGAAAAATATCCTGAAAGTGAAGAAGCGCCACTATCATTGTTTCAAAGCGGATTTCTATACGATAACGAACTTAAAGATTATGATAAGGCTACAAGAACCTACAATCTTTTTTTAGAGAAATATCCTGAGCATAAATACGCACAGGTGGTTCAGCAATCACTTGATATAATGGGTATAGACCCAAACGATATAATAAATAAAAATCAGCCGGCAAATAATTGATTAAATCATCTGCTGAATATCTCGAGTTCTTAAATCCGCAGATAATTTCTAAAATTAAAAATCTTGACCTGAGAGCAAGATTAGTTGTTGAAGGATTTATGGTTGGATTGCACAAAAGCCCATATCATGGTTTTAGTGTAGAGTTTTCTCAGCACCGCCCGTATATGCAGGGTGATAATTTAAGAAATGTTGATTGGCGTGTATTTGGGAAAACCGACAGATATTTTATCAAGCAATACGAAGAAGAAACGAATCTAAGATGTCATTTGATACTGGATAACAGCAAGTCAATGAGCTATGCTTCGGATAAACAAATATCAAAACTTAATTATGCTGCAACACTTGCTGCTGCTTTAGCATATCTTATGATAACCCAGCAGGATGCAGTAAGTCTGGCAGTTTATTCAGAAAAACTAAACACCTTTCTGCCGGCAAAGTCCTCATACAATTATCTGCATTTGATCCTGAAAGAACTTGCAGTTATTAGTCCATCAGCAAGTACAAATACTGCATCGGCATTAACTCAGGTTGCAGAAAAGATAAAACGGCGCGGATTAATTATTATAATTTCAGATTTTTTTGATGATATTGACAGCGTTATAAAAGCACTTAAACATTTTTCTCATCAAAAAAACGAAGTGATTATTTTTCAGATATTAGACCCGATGGAAAGAACTTTTGGATTTGGTAAGGATGCAGTATTTAAAGATCTGGAAACCAATGAGGAAATGATTACTCAGCCATTTCATATTCAGAAAGCATATCAGCAAGCTATGAATGAATTTATTAAGAAAATAAAACGGGAATGTCTGAATTCAAATTTTGATTATAATCTGATTGATACATCAACTCCATTTGATAAGGCATTATTCAGCTACATCCAAAAGAGATCAAAGCTTCATTAAATTTTTAATCTCGTTAAAATAATTATTCGACAACTCTTCTGAATACGATTGAGTTTTTGCTTCTGTTATTATTCTTATTATTGGTTCAGTATTTGATTTTCTGAAATGAACCCAGTGATCATCGAAATCTATCCGCAGTCCATCTTCAGTATTTATTTTTTCGATTGAATATTTCTCAGTTAGCTTGCTTATTACCGAATCAGGTGAAACCTTATTCAGCTCAATTTTCTTTTTCGAAATATAATACTGGGGCAGAATGTCCTTAATCTCAGAGAGCTTTTTGTTTGAATCAGTCAGATATTGAAGTGCAATAGCAATTCCAATTAAAGCATCTCTTCCATAATGTAAAGGGGGATAAATTACACCGCCGCTTCCTTCGCCGCCAATAACTGCATTAACTTCTTTCATCTTTTTTACAACATTTGCTTCACCGACAGGGGAGCGGAAAACATTAGAATTATATTTTTTAGCAATATCATCAACCGATCTGCTGGTGGAAAAATTAACCACTGCATTACCACTTATCTTACTCAGTACAAAATCAATTGCAATTGTAACTGTGTTTTCCTCAACAAATGGTTCTCCTTTGTCTGTGATTAATACAAGCCTGTCAACATCAGGATCAACAACAACCGCAAAATCTGCATTATGTGTTTTAACTGCCTTTATTGTTTCAGTTAAATTTTCAGGTAATGGTTCAGGTAACCGCGGAAATATACCGGTCTTTTCGCAATTAAGTTCAATTACTTCACATCCAAATGACTTTAATAAATCAGGGATACAAAATGCTCCCGCACCGTTAACACAATCAGCAACTACTTTATAGTTTTTCTTTTTGATTTTATCGACATCAATGACCGGGAGTTTTAGGATAGCATTAACATGATTTTTAATTGCATCTGTTAAAACAGTCCTCTTCCCAATTTTGTCCCAACTTTTGTATAATGGATTAACATTAAGAAATTTCTTCATCTCTTCATGCTCATCCGGAGACATAAATTGTCCGGTGCTATTAAGTAATTTTAATGCATTCCATTCATTTGGATTGTGGCTTGCAGAAATTGCAATTCCACCATCGGCTTTTAAAGATTTAACTGTGAATTGAACAGTTGGTGTCGGACAAATTCCAATATCAACTACATCGATGCCGTTTGATAACAGTGTACCAGTTACTATCTGATTAACCATTTCACCTGTTATTCGTGCATCACGTCCAACAACAACCTTACCACTGCCGATAAATTTTGAATATGCATTTACGTAATCAACTATCACTTCAGGATCAAGTCCATCACCAACAATTCCTCTGATACCGGAAATGCTTACCATAAGTGTTGACATTAAAACTCCAAAATATTTTTGCTAAAATAACAATTAATATGAATATCTTTGCAGTTAGATTTATAATGACGAACAAAATAGAAATAATAAACAAGCTTTTAATAGAGCATTTCGGGGTACCGCCAAAAGCAAAAAAACTTCCTGATCCGCTTGATACAATTATCGGAACCATACTTTCACAAAACACAAATGATAATAATTCATATAAAGCATACAGAAATCTTAAAGATAATTTTAAGACCTGGGATGAACTTGCATTGCTCAAGCCATTTCAAATTGAAAAGTATATTAAAATTGCCGGACTTGGGAAACAAAAATCAAATGCTATATACGAATTACTTAAGAACTTAAAGAAAACACAAAGTAAAGTTTCTTTAAGATATATTAAAAAAGTATCAAACGAAGATATTCTTAATGAGCTTACATCTTATAAAGGTGTTGGTGTAAAAACAGCTAGTTGTGTTTTGCTTTTTTCTCTTGATAGAAATGTCTGCCCGGTTGATACTCATGTACACAGAACATTGAATCGGATAGGACTTGTAAAAACCAAAAGTCCGGAAAAAACTTTTTTTTCTTTGTTAAATAAGCTGCCTGTAGGAACAGCACATTCATTTCACACAAATTTAATCAGGCTAGGCAGAGAAATTTGCAAAGCTCAGAAACCAATATGTTCAATTTGTCTTTTAGTTGAAATATGTAAATATGAGCATAAGAATTTTGAAACAACAAAATCAAACAGAGCCAGCAGCTTTATGCTGCTTGATAACCTTAGCTGATCAAACAATTCATAACTTTTGTGATACCACATAATTATCAGATTAGAAATCCAGAATTTATTTTGTAAATTTCAGTTAACTAATTAAAAAATATTAAGGAGAAAATATTATGTTCGAAAAAAGTATTGAACTGTTAAACAAAGCAGTTGCAGATGAGCTTTACGCTGTTCACCAATATATGTATTTCCACTTTTTATTGGATGATCAGGGATATGATTTACTTGCAGGTTTATTTAAAAAAACCGCGATTGAAGAGATGATACATGTTGAAAAACTTGCAGAAAGAATTTTATTTCTTAAAGGCGAAGTTGAGATGAAAGTTGGCGGCAAGGTAGAACAGATTAAAGATCCGGAAAAGATGCTTGCGAAGGCAGCACAAATGGAGCAGGAAAGTGCTCATGAATATAATCTATGGGCAAATGAAGCCTCAGCAAATGCAGATTCAATGACCAAACAGCTATTTGAAAGTCTGGTTGCAGATGAAGAAAGACATTATGATCAATATGATGTTGAGACAGATAATCTTAAAAAGTTTGGTGACAGATATCTTGCACTGCAGTCTATTGAAAGAAGTAAAAATATTTCACAAGGTAAAGCTGTTGATTAGTTTGAAACGTTGGTAAATAAAACTATTGCATTAAAATGAAAAAGCCTGAAGAAATTTCTTCAGGCTTTTTTTCTGGTAACTAAAATTATTGAACAACTGGATAATTCATACATTCTGTGGCTTCATCCCACTTTGAACCTGGCATAGTGTCATAAAACAATCTGTTTGCACCAAATTGAAGTGACTTTGCATCATAACCAAGTATTCTTAAGAACGAAGCAATCTGAGCTGAAGTTTGACCGGTATAACAATAAACAACAATAGTTTTGTTAATAGGAAGAGTTTTTAAGTAATTAGCTAATTTTAAATCATTCTTTGGAGTGTATTGAATAGCTCCTTCGATATGACCCTGATCGTACTCAGCAACAGGCCAATAATTTATTATATAATAATTGCTCAAATTGGCAAAAATAGTTTCGCGGGTAATACCGATTACTGAATATCCTTCATTCAAAACAGTTGTTAATCTGCTTTCGAATATTTCTGCACCTGTATTTTTACCTGTTGATAAAGTTGGAAGATTTCCTGCAGGATTTTTAGCATTTGCAGTTGTTTGTTTTGTAATTGGATTTGTTTGACCATAGGTTTTTGCATTGTTCCAGCTTGTTGGATATGCCCAGCTGCACATTCCCCATTTTAAGCTATACACATTTGAAAATTTTGATAATCTTAAAGCAGCAACGGCTAAACCCGCAGATTGACCAGTATAGCAGGTGATTATAACTTTGGCTTTTGATGACAAGTTGTTGTTTTTATAATAAGTAACAATATCTTTAATTTCAACATTTACCGCACCTGGTATATGACCGGCAGCAAAATCATTAGCGCCTCTGACATCAATTATAGTAATATCCGTACCAGCTAAAATATCTGTGTTAACAGTAGAAGCAGAAATAATAGCAGGTATTGCGTTATTTATGTAACCTCCATCAGATCCTTCAAGATATTTTACAAGTTCTTCGCTTTCGCTGATTGTAGGCGGGGTTACCGGATCTTCTTTATCATCACTGCAACTGATGTTAATGAATGCAAATGTTAGTGCGATAAAAAAGTAAAACATTAAATTGAGTTTTCTTTCTTTCATTTTTTGATCTCCAGATTATTGTTTGATAATTATTTTTATTTTCTAATTAACTTGCCAGCTCGCTGGTAGTTTTCCATCTACAATTATATGTCCATTAGAATTTTTTTCCCAGGTTTCAATATTATCCGAATCGAATAAGTATAATTCCTTATTCTTGAATGTGCCGTCACTTTGTTTAATTATATGACAGCCCTCATAACAGGTTGTGTTTGTTTGCCACTGTCCATTTGTATCTTTGTAACCAGTCCGGCTAGTTATCTTAATAATATTATGAGGAGTTGTGTATTTATAAGTAGGTGCAGCACTAAAGTTAGATAAAAGTGCTATTCCATAATTCTGCCAGCTGTCCGGAGCCATTAACGATCTTCTTAATAAAGAAAATTTATATTGTGGTTTTGTTTGTGGAATTGGATTTATTCCGATCTTATAACCCTGATAAGAATGGATTCTTGCACCTTCAAGACTTCCAACATGGCAGCTGCCGCAATTATTATAATCCTGTGAATGACAGGTATAACAGCTAAAAGTGTTTAAATGAGCAGTGTGGTACGCATTTGAATTTTTTAAACCTGAATGGCAATTGGTACATTTTGGTAACTCAGGATATTTATATCTCATATCATACATTACACCATCACCATGAATTTCGTGTTTTGTATGACAACTCATACAATTAAATCCTGCTTTTGTTAGGTGAGCATCAGGTACTGTTCCAGCAGCGACACCAAAATAAGCATGACCACCGCGGCTTACATGGCAAGTTGTACAATGATCAACCATATTGGGTGTTTTGAAAAAACTATGTGAAGCATAAAGACCGCCGCCTCCGGCTTTTGGTCTGTTTATATGGCAATCACCACAAGTTGCATGACACTTTCCGCAATTTTCAGTATATCCATCTTTCATGGTTTGACTTAATAAATCAAATCCGCCAGGCACATTTCCCAAACCAGCTCTCTGGCAAACCATATTTTTTTGCCCCCATCCCTGATGAATATTATTTACTGATTTGCTTGCTATATCAGCATGACAACTTCCGCATTTCTTAACTGCGTCTAATGATGGTTTAACTAAAAAATCTCCTGAGTGTGCAAGATTTTTATCAGCCGTATTATCCACTCCATTGTGGCAGGCAGTACAAGGGATTTTTCCGTGCGGATCACTTTTAAAATCTGCATAACCTGAACCTCCCATAAAAACTCTATCATAAGGTTCATAATGTGGAGCTTCGCCTCCGCATCCGCCTCCACCTGAAGATGGAGGGTCAGGAGTATAGACTTCTTTCAGGTGTGCATAGTTTGTATGACAGCCTTCGCATGATGCAACTGACTTTAATGAAATGTCAATCGGTTGTTCTTCTTTATCTTCTGAGCATCCCATAAACAATGAGAATGTTGGGATTATAAGGATTAATAGTAATTTTTTCATTTTATTACCTTAGTGGTTACTAGAAATTAGATGTACAAATTATTCAAGCTTTATGCCATTGATAATTTGAAATAACAAGCATTTTTTTTGACAATTATAAAGGATTGCTAAATTTGTCTTTATCAAAATTAAGAACTATGAATAATCCTCTCCATTTATGGGAATCAATAATTGTTAGTATTAAGAATGATAATTTTGGCGTATTTCAGCGAGAAATATGTAGGACGAGATTTCAAGTAAGTTTTCATTTGAGTTTTAGCAAAATGAAGCTCTTAAAAATGAGATTAAAGAAACTCATATCAATAATTTTTAAGTATAAATTTTTTTGATAATCCAACTGTAGTATTTGGATAAAATTGAATTTTAATTTTGATGAGGAGTTCAGATTTCACTCAATAAACAAATCTTAATCTTTATAACTTGCCAAGACTGTTGAAGATAATTAAGAACCCAGATAAAAATATTTTTTATTTTAGATGAAAGAAATCAAATTGAGCTGAGATTTAATTTCATGATAGTCAGTAGAAAAAGTGACCTATTACTTTTTATTTTCTAATAGTACTGCCTATATTTGGATTACAGATATCAACTAATCAAGGTTAAAAAAAATATGTCAGATAATTATCAGATAGCCATTCTTGGTGGAGGTCCGGGTGGATATGTTGCAGCTATCAGAGCAGCGCAATTAGGCTTTAGGGCAGTGGTAATTGATAAAGATAATTTGGGCGGAATTTGTTTAAACTGGGGTTGTATCCCAACAAAATCACTTTTAAAAAATGCTGAGATTTACGATAGCATTAAAAATCATGGAAAAGATTTTGGTTTATACGCAAAGGAGCTTTCATTTAATTTTAACGAAATAATTAAGAGAAGCCGCGACATCTCTGATAGAATCACAAAAAACGTTGAGCTGTTAATTAAGAAAAATAAAATTGAACGAATTCGTGGTTTTGGCAAACTGATCAGTCAAAATCAGATACAGATTTTGGATAAAGATGGAAAAAATTCTTTTTCTGTTACGGCTGACAATATAATAATTGCAACCGGTGCCCGCCCAAAAACTCTTCCAAATATTCCAATTGATAGAAAGAATATTATTACAAGTACTGAAGCAATGAATCTTGCTGAACAGCCAAAAGAGCTTATTATTATTGGAGCCGGTGCAATCGGAATTGAGTTTGCTTATTTCTATTCTGTCCTTGGAACTAAAGTAACGATAATTGAAATGCTCGAAAATATTCTGCCTGTTGAAGATAAAGAAGTATCTCAGACACTTGAGAAAAGTTTCAAGAAAAGAGGAATTGAAATCTATACCAGAACAACAGTAGAGAAAGCTGAAGTCAAAGGTCAAAAAGTTAATGTAACTATCAATCAAAATGGACAAAGAAAAGAATTGTCTGCTGATAAAGTTTTAAGTGCAATTGGAGTGACTGGTAATGTTGAAGGTTTTGGATTAGAAGAATTAGGAATTGAGTTATTTAAAAATCATATAAAGGTTGATAAGAAAAACTACCGGACAAATATTCCGAATATTTATGCAATCGGAGATGTGATTGGTCCGCCTTGGTTAGCTCATGTTGCTTCTGCTGAAGGAATACATTGTGTAGAAATGTTAAAAGGAATAAATAAGCCGGAAATAGATTATGATAATATTCCCGGTTGTACTTACTGTCAGCCGCAGGTTGCAAGTGTCGGCTTAACTGAAGTAAAGGCAAAAGAACTTGGATATGAATTAAAGATTGGTAAATTTCCATTTATGGCAAGCGGAAAAGCTTTTGCGGTAGGTGAGCGTGAAGGTTTTGTAAAATTAATTTTTGATGCAAAATATGGTGAACTGCTTGGCGGTCATATTATTGGAAGTGAAGCAACTGAGCTTATTGCTGAGGTCGCTCTGGCGCGTGCAATTGAAGTTACCGGACATTCTATAATCAATACTATTCACGCTCATCCAACACTATCGGAATCAATAATGGAAGCTGCTGCTAATGCTTATGGTGAGGCAATTCATATTTAACTAATTAAATATCAATTTTAATATCTTAAAATAAAAGGATATAATGTCAAAAAATATCACTTCAACACAGGCTAAATCGAAAGATAAAACTTCAGTGAAGCCAACTAACGGTAAAAAGGATTTGATTAAAATCGGCAAAGAGAGTTTTGATAAGGATAAATTGCTTTATGTTTTAAGAACTATGTTAAATGCCCGCAATATTAATAACAAAGCAATGAATTTATTAAGACAGGGAAAAACTTTTTTCCATATTTCCAGTTCCGGTCACGAAGCAATCCAGTTAGCAATTGGTTTATCTCTTGATCCAAAGAAAGATTGGCTGTTTCCGTATTACAGGGATATGGCTGCAATAATAACTGCAGGAATATCTGTTAAAGAAGTTTTTCTTGGCAGCTTTGCAAAAATAGATGACCCTTCAAGCGGAGGCAGACAAATGCCGACACATTGGGGGGCAAGAAATTTTAATATGCCTTCTCAATCTTCACCCACAGGTACACAGTTTTTACAGGCAGTTGGTGCTGCTATGTCTATTGCAAAGCGGGGAGAAAAAAATGTTGCTTATGTTAGCAGCGGAGAAGGAACTACTTCACAAGGTGAGTTTCACGAAGCTGTTAATTGGGCAAGCAGAGAAAAACTACCGGTACTTTTTGTTATTCAGAATAACAGGTATGCAATTTCAGTAAAGGTTTCGGACCAAAGCGGTGGAAAAGATAATTCTATTGCACAGATGATGGCTGGATATCATAATCTTTTCAGAGCCAGAATTGATGGAACAGAATTTATTACTTCTTATGAAAAAGTTCAGGAAGCAGTTGAATATATTAAGTCCGGTAAAGGTCCTGCTTTGATTGAAGCTGATGTTGTAAGATTGGATTCTCATTCTTCATCTGACGATCATAGAAAATACAGAGACAAGAAGGAGCTTGAGGAAGATTTAAAACAATGTCCGATTGAGAAATTTGCACGGCTGTTGATTTCCAAGAATATTATTACACAAAATGAATTTGATATATTAAAACAGAATTCTATTGATGAAATCAATGAAGAAGCCGAGAAAGCAATAAAAGCTGCTGACCCAAAACCAACAGATGCAGCAACTTTTGTTTTCGATGAAAGCGGATTTAAGGAAACACTTAATTATGAATCTTCAACTCCGTCTGGAGATAAAATTGTAATGGTTGATGCAATAAATCATGCACTTCATGAAGAGATGGAAAGAAACCCCGATATGTACATCTTTGGTGAAGATATTGAAGATGCAAAAGGCGGTGTGTTTACTGCAACAAAAGGGCTGTCAGAACGATTTACCAGAAAAAGAGTATTTAATTCTCCGCTTGCAGAAGCAAGCATAATGGGTGTGGCAATTGGAATGGCTTTAACAGGAATGAAACCTGTTGTTGAAATTCAGTTTGGAGATTATATCTGGCCTGCTTTTATGCAGATGCGAAATGAGTTGGCACCAATAAGATACAGATCAAATAATGCATGGTCTGCACCTGTTGTTACACGGGTTGCAGTCGGCGGATATATTCACGGCGGATTGTGTCATTCACAAAGTATCGAAAGTTTTTTTGCACACATTCCCGGAATTTTAATTGCATTTCCAAGCAATGCTGCTGATGCAAAGGGATTGTTGAAAACTGCCTGCAGAATTAAAGATCCGGTGTTGTTTTGTGAACATAAAGGTTTATACAGACAGAGTTATGCTATTACTCCTGAACCCGATGAAAATTATTTATTGCCATTCGGTAAAGCTAAGGTAGTAAAAGAAGGAACTGATGTTACTGTTGTATCCTGGGGAGTTTCTCTTTGGGATTCTATGCTGGCTGCAAAAAAACTTGAAGATGAAAATTATTCTGTTGAAGTAATAGATTTGAGAACAATTGTTCCATTGGATGAAGAGACAATTTTTAACTCGGTAAAGAAAACTAATAAAGTTATTATTATTCACGAGGATACTTTATTTGCTGGATTTGGAGCTGAAATTGCTGCAAAGATTGCTGATAACTGTTTCCAGTATTTAGATGCGCCTGTTAAACGTATTGGTGCAAAAGATTCTCATATTCCTTATGCACCCGTACTTGAAAATGAAATTCTTCCGAATCGTGAAGAGATTTTTAATGGCATAAAGAGCTTATTAAAGTATTAAGGTAAATTTTAAATTATTAATACTTTATTACTTAATAAATAAAATTTTAAAAGAGGAATTATATGGACGTAATAATGCCCAAAATGGGTGAGAGCGTTAACGAAGGTACAATAATCAAATGGCATAAAAAAACAGGGGATACTGTAAAACGAGATGAAATTATTTTTGAAATAAGTACTGATAAAGTTGATACCGAAATTCCCGCTGCGGAATCAGGTGTGTTGTCTGAGATTTTAGTCAAAGAAGGAGAAACTGTTGAAGTAGGAAGTGTTGTTGCGAGAATTCAGACTTCTGAAGAACCGGCAAAAGAAATTCCAACTCAGGAAGTTAAACCGCAAAAGATAATACAGCCAATTCCCGAATCTGACGAAAACACTGCTGTTGTAAAGGAAATGCCAACATCTCCAACGGGAAATGTGATTGATATAGCAATGCCCAAAATGGGTGAATCAATTGTTGAGGGAACAATAATTAAATGGCATAAAAAAGCCGGAGATACTGTAAAGAAAGATGAGACAATTTTTGAAATAAGCACTGATAAAGTTGATACTGAAATTCCTTCACCTGAAAATGGTATATTAAAAGAAATTTTAGTAGGTGAACAGGAAACTGTCGGAGTTGGAACTATAGTAGCAAAGTTAGTTGTTGGTTCTGATGTTAAAACTACTCCAGCCGTTCAGCAGGAAGTTATTAGAGAGGAAGTAGTTATTGATAAAGCAGTTTCAGTAAAGGACAATGTTGCTGAGACTGTTAAAAAATCTTCTCAAGAAAAGGGAAGCAGTTCAGGTTTTTATTCACCATTGGTACTAAGTATTGCTCAAAAAGAAAAAATAAGTTTGGATGAACTTAACTCGATTGATGGAACCGGTTTGGAAGGAAGAGTAACTAAAAAAGATATTCTGAATTATGTTGAGAATAGAAAAACTGCTAAAACTCATATTCAGGCTGATGTAAAAAGTCAAAGTCAGGTTCAGCTTAAAAAAGAAATCAAAACTGCTTCACCGGCACCTGAATTTATACCTTCAATAGCACCAGTTGTTTACAGTGATGCGGATGTTGTAAGAATTCCAATGGATAATATTCGTCAGCGGATAATGGATCATATGGTTCTTAGCAGAGATACTTCTGTTCACGTAACAGGGTTAATCGAAGTTGATATGACAAGGATTCATAATTTCATCAATTCAAAAAAAGATGAATTATTAAAAAATGAAAATACTAAACTGACATATATGGCTTTTATTGCGGATGCTGTCGTTAAATCTTTAAAAAAATATCCTCTCGTAAATTCTACAATTGACGGTAGTGTAATTCTTCAGAAGAAATTTATTAATCTTGGAATTGCAGTAGCAATTGAACCAACCGGATTAATTGTACCAAATATTAAAGGTGCTGGTGATAGAAATATTATTGGACTCGCAAGAGCAATTGCAGATTTAGCAAACAGATCACGTACAAAAAAACTCACTCCCGACGACATTTCAAACGGAACATTTACAATAACTAACTACGGAGTATTCGGCACTTTATTCGGAACACCGATTATTAATCAGCCCGAAGTTGCAATACTTGGTGTAGGTGCTGTTCAGAAAAAACCTGTTGTTGTAGAAGTAGATGATTCGGATACTATTGCGGTAAGACATATTATGGCTTTAACTCTATCCCACGATCATCGCTTAATTGATGGTATGTTAGGTGGATTATTCCTGAAGAATGTTAAGGAAATATTAGAAAATTTTGACGGTAGTTTGTAATTATCTGAAACTTAATAATCCTAAGATTTGTATTTCCGCAGATAAGTTTGCTATTATAAAAATGAAATATCTGATCAATAGTAATATATAAATTCTTGTTTAAGTAACGGTTCTTGGCAGACAGAATGACTTTCTGCAATTTATGATTTTTAGAATATGATATCAGAATCCTGACACTTCATATAAATTCTCCTTACTTTTTAATTTTTTATTACTTCTTAACATGTTATTTTTAAGTCCTTAAAATTAATTAGTAAATTTAAATTGAAGTAATCGTGCTGATGAAGTTTATTTATAAAGTAATTTATTTAATTTTGTTTTGCACCGCTTTAGTAACAGCTCAACAAACCCTTCAAACACTTTCAAAAACATTATATGATGATTCAAAATTCACAAATTCAGGAAACATTGGATTATCTGTTACAAATTTCGGAATGTATGGAAGCGGCTGGGTTGGATGGCCAAACACACCATCATGCGAATATCCTCTCGGCAGCGGGATAGAACATCTTTTTGCAGGCGGACTATGGGTTGGCGGTTTTAAAAAAGACAGTGTAAACAGTATTATCAAAACCGGTCCTTTTGTTTCCACAGCAGTTATTGATGTTTCAACAATAAGTTCAAACAGAGGCGGTGGATTTGAATATACAAATTCACAGACAGATAAAATCGTAGAACGATCGAGTTTACTTGATTCGAGATTCTATAATCCGGATGCAATTTCACATCAGGATTTTCTGATGGATTTTGCCGATACAAATAAAAGATATTTAAATGGACAGATTATCCCTGAGCATATCCCTTACGGCATTTCAGTGCATCAGGAAACATATACCTGGAATTTTCCATTCGCTGATTTTTTTGTAATTCTAAATTATTCAATTAAGAATGTAACTAATAAGTATCTTGATAGTTTTTATGTTGGTTTATGGACTGATGCCGTGGTTCGAAATACAAAATTAACCGGACGTCCTAGTGGAACGGCATTTTATTCCCATGGCGGTGAAGGTTTTATTGATTCACTAAACATGGCGTACGAGTTTGATGTTGATGGTGACCCCGGTTTTACAGACAGTTATATCGGTTTAATATTTTTAGGTTCTACACCAACATTAGAAAATAGTTTTGTGCTTCCCGAAGGCGATACTTTATCAAGAACAAGTTTTAATTCATGGACTCACAGTAATACTTCTGATCCTGATTTTTTTGCTCCACAAGATGATGTTGAGCGGTATAGAAAAATGCAGGGATACTTTGGAGGTAATAAAAGATATAATCAAGGAATTACTCCCGGTGTATTAAAGTTAGCATCTAACCGGTCAATTATGATAACCAGAGGATATTTTAACAGCTTAGCACCAGGCGATTCTGTTAATGTTGTCTTTGCGATTGTTTGTGCAAAAAAATATGGAAACGATCCTGCATCACTTGATTTACCCGAACAAAGAAGTATTTTAATCAACAATGCAGACTGGGCTTTAAGAGCTTATTTTGGCAATGATCGGAACAGAAATGGAATTATTGAACCCGAAGAAGACATATATGGCGACGGTAAGATTCACAGATATATTTTACCAGCACCTCCAAATTCTCCGGTTGTAAAAGTTATACCTGAAAATAATAAAACTACAATTTATTGGGATAAGAGAGCTGAACATTCTGTTGATCCGATATCAGGATTAAAAGATTTTGCCGGATATAGAATTTACAGAACACAGGCAGGATTTGATCTTACTGAAAAACAGGATATCTTAAAATCATTAATTTTATTATTGCAAGCGGATAGTGCTGGTTCAACAGGATTTAATACCGGCTTTTCTGAGGTTGAACTGGATGAGCCGGTTACTTTTCCAAATGATACAACCAGATATTTTTATAAGATGGAAGTGACTAATTTATTAAATGGATGGCAATACCTTTTTTCAGTAACAGCGTTTGATAAAGGAGATCTGGTTAATAATCTTGAACCGCTTGAATCAAGTTTATTAGTAAATCTTAAAAGGGTATTACCCGGTACACCTGCAGTTGAAGATGATAATGTTGAAGTTGGTGTTTATCCAAATCCATATTACGGTAATGCTATCTGGGATGGAAGCTCTGAGCGACTGAGAAAAATTTATTTCTATAATTTACCTTCCGAATGCGATATTACTATTTATACTTTATCAGGAGATATTGTTAAAAGAATGGAACACTCTTCCACACAAAACGGAAGTAATATTAGATGGTTTGAGCAGTATGCAAGCGATAATAAGCAGCAGTTTGCAGGTGGGGAACATAGCTGGGACCTAATTACTGATGATGATCAGGCTATTGCATCGGGTCTGTATTTGTTTACTGTTAAGAACAGAAACAATGGAAATGTTAAAACAGGAAAATTTTTAATAATTAAATAATCAATAATTTGGAGAATGCTATGAAAAAAAGAATTAGCAGCTTGGTTTCAATTTTTGGACTGATGACTTTATTGTTGTTGGTTTTTTATACTGACGGATTCAGTCAAAACTATCCGTTAGTAACATTACATGATATTAATTATATAGCAGATTCAACTACTTATCCGGGTTTCCCTCCTTCACCTTTAGCCGGTGATACTGTTAGAGTAAGAGGAGTAGTTATGGTCAGAACTGTAGTTGGTTCTGATGAACCGGGTGTTGGAGATAGAAGACCGGTGATTTGGGCTGGCACCGCATGGTCCGGTTACATTCAGGATAAAAATAATCCTGAATGGGGAGGAATACAGGTTTATCAACAAGATACTTCAAGTACTAATGCACAGCAGACTTTATTTGATCTGGCTGATACAGCAACTGTATATGAATTTACAGGTGTAGTAACTCCGTATTTTCAATCAACGGAACTGTTCTTGATAACTAGCCCGGTTCCGATTCCAATTGAAGAAATTGAAGTTCTGCCTGAGAGACCTGCCCCAACTCAAATTACAATGGAAGATTTATTTACAGGGACATCAGGTAATTACTCTATGAGGAAATATATGAACACCTATGTTGAAGTAATTGCTGATACAAATAATAATCTTATTACTTCTGACAGAGTTACTGGTAACGGTTCTACTTCCGGTAATTTTAAAGTAAATGATGGAGAAGGCAGATATTTTATGGCTTATGCCCAATCAACTTATTTTAAAATGAATTCGAACGGTATCAGACCAGGATATCAATCACCTGTGAACGGAACATACTTGTCTTATATACGCGGAATACTCACAATGAGGTCTAACCCATCAATAGGAGTTGATTATTGGATTGTTCCTTTATATCCTGAAGATTTAGGTGACCCATTGATTTTACCGCCGTCAGTAACAAATGTTACAAGAGATTTGGTAACAGTTGCACCTAATCAATCTGTAGAAGTAAGCTGTATAGCTAAAGGAGTTCAGGCAAATCTTCAGAGTGTTAAAATATTTTTCAGAGTTAATAACGGTGTTCTTGATTCAGTAGATATGTCAGCCACATCAGGTGATACCTTGTTTACCGGTACAATACCGGGTGTTTCGGCAGATTCTGCTTTTGTTGATTTTTATGTAAAGGCAACTGACCTTAATGGCACTTCAATGACTAATCCATTTAATCCAAATAATTCAAGATATTTTTATTTCGTATTAAACAGACCTATAACGATAAGAGAAGTTCAATACTCTCCGTTTGGTAATGGATTAAGCGGGTATTATAATTATTCTGTTACTGTATCCGGAATTGTAACTGCTGATACTGCCGGAAGATCTTCAAGTGCAGGTTTTAATGCACCGAGCAGTGCTAATAGAATAATAATACAGGATGGAACCGGATCCTGGAGCGGAATCTGGTTGAATGCAGCTAATACAACCAAAGATGTTTTTGGATTAAAAATGGGTGATCATGTTACTGTAACTGGTGTGGTTAAAGAAGACTATGATTTTACACGGCTTGATAATATCTCTGAACTGATTACTAACTCAACTAATAACCAATTACCAGCTCCTACTGTTGTAACAACCGGAAGCATTGGTACATTGCCGTCAAATAGTGTTGCAGCAGAACAATGGGAATCTGTATTAATTAAGTTTGAAAATGTTAGTATTACAGATGTTAATGCAGATGGAAATCCGGGACCCGATCCCGGAAGCGGAAGCAGCAGAAATTTTGGTGAGATTGTTATTAATGATGGTACCGGTAATGTAAGATGTGAATTGCAGGATGGAAATCATAAATATCATAACGATTGGAACGCTAACTTAGGCAGTAATCCTAATTTTGTTTCGGTTGACAGCGGAGCAACATTAACAAGCCTTACAGGATATTTATATTTTTCACACAGCTATTACAAATTAGTGCCAAGAATAACCGATGACTTTGAAAATTATACTGTTGTTGATGTTGATGATCAGAACAATTTAATACCAGGAAACTTTATTGTTAATCAGAATTATCCTAATCCATTCAATCCATCTACTGTGATTTCGTACTCTATTCCGAATGAAGCATTTGTTACAGTTAAAGTATATAATGTGTTAGGTCAGGAAGTAGCAACACTGTTAAATGATGTTCAGTCCGCCGGAGTTTATAGAATAAATTTCAACGCTTCAAAACTTTCTTCAGGAATTTATTTCTACAGTGTAAAGGCTGATAATCATTCAGATGTTAAAAAAATGATTCTGATGAAATAAAGATCGTAAATAAAGCTTGATATATTATTGATAAATCAGTTTAGGTGAAATTATTTTGAAAATAAAACCCGGATTCAAATTTAATTATTCAAGAGTTTCATTTTTAAGGCAGGCTAATAATCTAAAAGCAGTTTTAGGTTTAAGTCTTGCCTTATTAGTATTGTTAAATTCCTGTTATGATGAAATGCCGAATAATCCAATCCCAAATAAAGCGCCTGTTACTAAGATTTTTTTAAAACCTGATTCGGGCATATCTAATCAGCCGAGTAAAATTAATCTCCATTGGTCCGGCGATGATCCGGATGGATTGGTAATTGGTTATTATTTTTCTTTTGATGGAGTAAACTGGACTTTTACCACAAAGAATGACAGCTCATTTGAATTAAAAATCGGTGCAGTTGATACTATTTTTAATTTTCTGGTTTCTGCAGTTGATAACTCTGGTAATGAAAAATATGATTCACAGGTTTTTCAGAATAATATAAATTTCGGAGCTGAACCTTTTGTTGATAAAAATGGAAATGGAATCTGGGATATAGGCGAAGATTATACAGATATTGGAATCATTGATCCTAATCCTGCAAAGATTATTTTACCGATTAGGAATTCTGCACCTATAATTTCCTGGAATGTATTAAGCACGATTCCGGCTGTATCTTATCCTGCTATGACTTTTGGATGGGATATTTTTGATCTTGATGGAAATGAAACTATAACAAATATTAAAATTGCTCTTAATGATACAAACAATGCTGTATTATTAAATGGGGGAGTAAGAATAATAACCATAAGAACAAATGATTTTACTAATCCAAATCCGTTAATGGATATTTATATTGATGGTAATCCAAACGGTATGGCGCCTGTTAAGCTTCCCGGTCTTATCTTCGATTCAAATAACAGGTTTTATGTTCAGGCAGAAGATATTTCAGGTGCAAAATCTTCATGGATATCGCTTCCGGATACTTCAAGAAATTGGTTTGTGAAGAAACCCAAAGGTAAAGTTTTAATAGTTGATGATTATATATTGCTTGATGATGCTGCACAGTTTTATTCAAGTATGATGGATAGTCTTAGCTTAACAAATAAGTTTGATATTCTTGACTTGAATATAAATAAGCTGCCATATCTGAATACAACATTTTTGGAGACTATTAAATTATATGATAATATAATCTGGTACACCGATAATGATCCTTCATTAAATCTTGCAAATGCTGCGGTTCAGAATTATTTAGATGCCGGCGGTAAAATATTTTTCTCAATGCAGTTTCCTAATGATATCGATCTTCAACTGATCGAAGGATTTTTACCAATTGAATCTGATACAAGTTACTACAAATCTTCCATCGGAATAAATACAAGTATTGCTTCACGTGATTCACTTAATTATCCAAACCTGCTTACAAACCGTTCATTTTCAAGAGTCAGATCATTTAAATTAAAAGATGTTGGTGTTAAACCATTGTATTACTTCCCGAGCGGAGTATTAAACGGACATATCGGTTTTGAAAGCAGCAGCAAGAATTTATTTTTTATTGGCGGACCTTTACAACGTCTTGATGGAAACCCGGGCAGTATTAAAAAATTATTATTCCAAGTACTATTTCAGGATTTTAATTTAACATTATGAAATCTTATTTACTGAAAAAAAGACTGTCATTTAAGTTTTGTGCTTTATCAGCAATAAATATTAAAATATTATTCCTGATTTTAATTTTGTTTTCTGTAAGCCAATTGGAGATAAAGGCACAAACTGCTGTACTTACCGGAAAAATATCCGATAAAGAAACCGGAGAAGCTTTGCCAGGTGTAAATATTATTTTAAAAGGTACCTACTATGGTGCTGCTTCTGATGTTAATGGTAAATTCACAATCACAGCAATTAATCCCGGTTCTTATAATGTAGAAGTATCTCTTATCGGATATAAATCTGTTCAATTTACCGGTTATCAGTTTAATGCCGGTCAAACTAAAAAGTTAGATATTGAACTTGAAGAAACAGTTCTTACACTTGGACAGGATGTAGTGGTTGTTGGTGAAAAACCTCTTATGGATGTTGAAGAAACACAAAGCAAAAAAACTATCTCCAAAGATGAAATCGAACTTGCTGCGGTTGAAAATATTACAGACCTTGTAAGTATGCAGGCAGGTGTAATAAAATCTGATAATGAAATTCATATCAGAGGCGGTCGGTCGTATGAAAATGCATTTCTTTTAGATGGAGTCTCTGTTCAGGATCCGCTTGCAGGCACTGGTTTTGGTCTGCAGTTAAGTGCTAATTCTATTGAAGAAGTTGAGATAATTACCGGAGGATATAATGCCGAGTTTGGACAAGCGACTTCGGGAGTGGTAAACGTACGAACCAGAGAAGGCGGTGAAAAATATCACGGTGCAATTTCTTATAAAACTGATCATCTTGGAAGTACTGAATCAAATTTTATTTTTAATACTGATATTCTTGAAGCAAACCTTAACGGACCTGAACCAATCACTTCGTTTTTATTACCTGCACTGGGATTAAAAATACCTGGTGATTTAACATTCTTTGGAAATTTTTACGGTGGTTTAACAGATGGAATTGCACAGGGGTATATTAAAAAGAAAGCGAATAAAGTTTACTCCTCTATATTCAAAGGCTCTGATTTTGCTCCACGAGCAGAAAATAACTGGTTCTGGATGGGTAAATTAACTTATAAATATTCACCAACATTAAAGTTTAATTATTCAATAAATCAATCTGTAAATATTAATCAGAACTCTCAGTCATTACAGTCAAATCTTGAATATGTTGAGCCGAGTCCGGGCTATCAGTTCACTTATCAAAATATTTTAGATAGCGCTAATACTTATACCCATAATAATATTTACCAGACTTTCAGTTTAACACATACACTTAATAATAAAACTTTTTATGAGTTAAAGATAAATTACTTCTTCACGCATTTAAGAGCTGATGCTAACGGCAAACAATGGTATCAGTACAACGAGCCGAAAGATATTCCTAATTTTCCTGTTGAGTATTACAATACAAACAGAGATACACTTGGTATAATTCCAGGAGATGGATTTTGGGATTTAGGAAATCCATCTACCTGGCACGACCATTTTGTTGAAGAGTTTTCTATCAGAGGAGATCTCACAAGCTTTTTTGATGAGAAGAATAAATTTAAAGCCGGTTTTGATTTTCATTTTCAGGAGATGCAGTCTATTGATATTTATCAGCCTTGGGTCGGTGAACTTGGATTTAACAATGATATTTATAAAGTTCATCCGGCTATGGGTTCATTCTATGCACAGGATAATATTAATTTCAGCGGGATGATACTTAATTTTGGTTTGAGATTGGACTATTGGTTCCCCGGTAAATATGTTGATGATGCCATAGATAATCCTGATGTAATCACTATACCTGATCAGGTAAGGGATTCTTATAAAGAAAACTCATTCAGTTGGTTTGGGAACAGAAGATTTAAAGCAAGATTAAGTCCCCGTTTAGGAATATCCCATCCTGTTTCAGATAATCAAACACTGTTCTTCTCTTATGGTCATTTTAGTAAATGGCCGAAACCGCAGTTTGTGTATGCAAAATTAAATCCGGTAAGTGCACAATCATCTTATCAAAAGTTCGGTAATCCCAATCTGAATCCTGAAACAACTGTTGCTTATGAGCTTGGACTGAAAACCCAATTTACCAATGATGATGTACTGACAATTACCGCTTACTACAAAGATATATTTGATTATGTAAGCACACGCTCTGCAAAAATCAGTTCTATCAGATTATCATCACAAAGTTTTACTACTTATGTTAATTCGGATTATGCCCGTTCAAGAGGGATTGAGATTGAATATAAAAAGCGAATAGGAAGATGGTTTACTGGTTCAGCAGATTTCTCATATTCGATTGTAACAGGTAAAAGTACAACTCCTGATGAAGGTGTGTTGGTTTTGAAAGGTGATATTAACGAATCCGTAAAAGAGTTATATATGTCTTGGGACCGACCGATTAATTTTTCAGTCTTTGCTAATTTTTATGTTGAGAAGGATAATGCATTATTCGGTTTTGGTAATGGAATACTTGATGATTATAATATAAGTGTGCGCTCGCAATTTAGGTCCGGGAAAAGATATACACCGGTAGTCCTTACCGGTTATGATGCACAGACCGGCAGACCTGAATATGAAACCAGCAGATATGACAGATATAGTAAAATAGGAAATGATTGGTTCTGGATAGACCTTAATTTTGAAAAATATTTCTCAATCGGTCAATTGAAATTTTCGGTAATTCTGGAAATAAATAATCTTCTGGACACCAAGAACTCAGCTATAATTAATCCGGTAACCGGTAAAGCTTATGAATATGGTGATCCAACACCGATTTCGTGGAATGATCCTTTATACCCTGATTTACAAGCACCAATATCTGCATACCCTTTTAATCCTGCAAGATATTTAACAAGACGTAATATCAAGTTTGGTGTAAGCTTAAAATTTTAAAAGTAGAATTATTACTAAGTGATGAAAAAAATATTTGAAATAATTATTATCAGTTTTCTATTAACAGCAACAGGTTTTAGTCAGCTTTTTCCTGTACTTGGCGGTCAGCGTGCTGGTATATCAGCAGCACAGTTTCTTAAAATCGGAGTAGGCGGCAGAGCAACCGCAATGGGTGATGCATTTGTTGCTGTTGCTAATGATGCTTCTTCGCTCTATTGGAATCCTGCAGGGTTAACCCAATTTTCTGAGAATCAGATAATGTTTTCTCATAACAATTGGGTGGTTGATATCAATCATGACTTTTTAGGTGCAGTTTATCATCTTGATGAAACAAATGCTTTTGGCGTTTCTTTCGTTGCGCTTACAATGCAGGATATGCCGGTAACAACAGAATTTGCTCCTTTTGGAACCGGAGAATATTTTGGCTTTAGCGATATCTCTTTTGCAGTAACCTATTCTAGAAAAATGACTGATAAATTTAGTTTTGGTGGAACAGTAAAGTATATTGAAGAAACCCTTGATAAGTTGAAGATGCGCGGTTTTATGATAGACCTTGGTACTTATTACTGGACAGGACTTGGATCTTCGAGATTTGCTGTTGCTGTTTCAAATTTTGGCAGCAATTTAGCCCCCGATGGTGAAATCGTTTTAGTTGGAAAAAGAAAAAAATCTGAATGGCAGGATTTTGCACCGCCAACAATATTCAGAATCGGATTTGCCATCGAACCTTATGAAGATGAAGAACATTCGGTTACAACTTCAATTCAACTTAATCATCCTAACGATAATAGTGAAAATGTTGTTACTGGTGTAGAGTATAACTGGAAGAAGACTTTTTATCTGAGAGCCGGATATAAGTTTAATGTTGATGAACAAAATTTATCGCTTGGCGCCGGTGTAAATGTTCCTGTTAGTATAGCAAATGTTAGTCTGGACTATGCATATTCTAATTTTGTTAAATTAGGCTCAGCGCATAGATTTTCAATTCTGCTTGGTTTGTAGAATAATTATAATAATTACTTTTTGGTCAGTAATTTGAAAAATAAAATTTACGAAATGAAAAAATACATAATTGCACTTTTGGGAATACTTATTCTTATAAGCTGTTCCGATAAATTTGATATTACACAATTTGATCAATATACCGGTAATATTAATATCGGCGGCGATACTTTATATATTCAGAATGGAGAACCATGGAGCGGATTTAATAATCCCCGTGCAATGTTAATGGGTAAAGAGCCTTTCATTTATGTTTGCGATACAGATAATAACAGAATTGTAATGCTTGATATTGCCGGACAGTGGCATGGTTCTTTGTCCATTAAAAGACCGGTAGCTATTGCTCAGGATTATCATTTTAATCTTTATGTCTGTGCTGATTTTGATACTGCAAATGTTACTTACAGTGCACTTTACAAAAATTAATTTATTTGCTGCCGGGCATCAGATAGAAAATGCACCGGTAGTCAGAATACTTCCTTTACGCGATACTGATTTTAACCTTCAAAGAAAATATACTGCAGTTACAGCATTTTATGACAATTCAATATATGTTGCCAGAACCGGTCCTAATAATTCAAGTATTTCAAATCCTGATAATTCAATTTTCAAGATTGCACCTAAAAAACTCAATGCTGGCGGAGATATATTAATTCCACAGGATAAAGATACTCTTACCATTGGAAGAGTTCCATTTATTGATCCGTTAAACCGCGGTTTGATCTCTGCTAATGGTATTAATTCAATGACCTCGTTTAACAAAAGGAATATTGATTTTATTGCTACATTAGCAGGCGAATCAAGTTTTAAAGCGCAATGGTTTTATTTTTATTCTTCTGGAATTGAAGAAAGATATTACAGTAAATTTGATCCTGTTATTGATGGAGTTGCATTTGTAAAACCAAACAGGTTTCAGGCACCGACCGGTTCGTGTATAGACCCATCGGGAAATATTTTTATCGCTGATGCCGGCAAAGACAGTGTCTTAAAGTTTAATTCAAACGGTGTTGAAATGCATTCTTTTGGAGGAACGAAATTTTTTACTGAACCAACCGGTGTAGCTTTTTTTGATAAAGTTTTATTCGTACTTGATGCCGGAAAAAATCAGATACTTAGATTTAAATTATCAACAGATACACAATGAAACATACAATTTTTTTTTTAATTGCCTTCCTTTTAGTCAATAGTGCTTTTTCACAACCGATCATAATTAATGAAATTTATAATTCAAGTTCCAGTGATGAATGGATTGAATTATTAGTCGTTCAGGATAGTCTTGATTTGCGAAATTGGGATATCAGAGATTTCAGCAGTACCGGCAGTCCACAGGCACCGCTTGGTTTTACATCAAATTCTTTATGGAGTAACTTAAGAAAAGGTACAATTATTATTGTTGCCCGTTCCGAAAATACTTTTTCAGAAGACCTTGACCCCAGTGATTATTTATTGATTGTTAAATCCAGTAATGCTATATATTTATCAGGTAATCCATTTTCAATTGCCGGAACATCTGATGCTGTGCAGATAAGAAATGCTTCGCAGGTACATCAGTTTGGTGTATCTTGGGGCTCAAATAATGCTAACAGTATTCCAAATCCCAAAGTTCATTTTACCGGCACATCCTCAAGCGGCACATCATTAATATTTATTCAGGATGATGTATCCAAGTTAACTAATACAGCTAACTGGACAATTAATGGAAGCTCATCAATGGGGCTGGGTAATTCTGCTGCAAATATTGCATGGATAAATTCGCTAAGAGCTAAATTAGAAGGCTCAGGAACTGCAACACTTTTGCCTCAAATTGTGGTAGGCGATTCGATAATAGATTTGAACTTTACCTATAAGAAAAATCCGCTGTATAATATTAATTCTTTAAGAATAATTATACCTGAAGATTTTTTGTGGTCTCAATCAGCATCAGATATTGATTATTCTAACTTTACTTCGAACCTTAGCATCAGCGGTGATACTATATTTTTCAGCAATATTAATTTTATTAGTGATACTGTAACTATAACAGTAAATGAAGTTACTTCTCCGCATTATACAGGCAGATATAAAATTAAATTTCAATCAGGCGTTAATTTAGTTCTTGCTGATGTAAGTCCGTTACCATCAATATTGGTTTATGGTGCTGCGATTCCAATTGCAGATGCTAAAATAAATGATAGCAATGGAATTGGTTTAAGATTAGGTGATCTTGTTACTTTAAGGGGAATTGTAACTGTCAGTGATCAGTTTGGAGGTCCAAGTTATATTCAGGATAATACAGGAGGGATTTCGGTTTTTGGTTCAAGCTTTTCAAGCGCTGTACAAATAGGTGATGAAGTTCTCGTTACCGGGACTGTTGCTCAGTTTAACGGATTAAATCAGATAGAAAATCCGACACTGCATTCTATAATCAGTTCAGGTAATACCGTTGAACCCGTTATTACTACTCCAACAGCTTTAAGCGGTGACGGAATAAATGGAGTTGAGAATTATGAAGGAAGATTGGTAAGAGTTAATGGAGTTGTTGTATCGGAATTAAATGGAAATTCAGTAAGTAACTGGGCATATAAAAATTATAAACTTACAGGTTCTAATCCTTCTGATACTGTTCAAATTAGAATTGATAATAATACACAGATTATCGGACTTGTTGCTCCTGCAGGAAAGTTTGATGTAGTTGGAGTGCTTAGTCAGTATAAACCTTCTTTACCATTTATTGGCGGATATCAGATAATGCCTCGTGTACCGGCAGATATTCTTTCTAACGGTCCAATAATCGAAAAATATCCTGAGGAAGTAGATCTTACAAGCAATTCTATTTCTCTGGAATGGACAACTATAAACCCGGGCACTTCAAGAATCAGGTATGGAACTACAACTAATTATGAGCTTGGTGTAGTTGAACTTGATAATGTGTTAAGAACAAATCATTATCTTACCGTTGATGAACTAGAAGTTGCAACAATTTATCATCTTCAGGTCTTTTCTGTAGCAAATGGAGATACAAGTTTTTCCAGCGATATAGTTTCAAGTACAACTTCAGCTTTTCCAACTACTGGTGAAATTCAGGTTTATTTTAACAAAACAATTAATACATCGGTTTCTTCAGGAATTACTGCAAATGGTAATGCCAATTTTCAAAACATCCTTATTGATAGAATAAATAAAGCAAAAAGATCTATTGATGCTGCTCTTTATAGTCTAAGCGGAACAGTGGGTGCAAATATTGCAGCAGCTCTGTTAAATGCAAAAAATAGAGGGGTTAAAATCCGGGTAATTGGTGAATACGATAATAGAACTACAGCGCCTTGGAATACTTTAATCAATAACGGAATACCATATATTAACGATAGATTTGGCAATAACGACGGAAGCGGAATTCATCATAATAAGTTTTTTATAATCGATTATCGCGGCGGTATGCCTGATAGTGTTTGGGTTATCACCGGAAGTTGGAATCCAACTGATCCGGGAACAAATGATGACAGACAAAATCTTATACTTATTCAGGATGTTGCTCTTGCCGGTGCTTATACATTGGAATTCAATGAGGAGTGGGGAAGTAATACCGATATTCCAAATGCTGCAAACTCAAGATTTGGACCAAGAAAATTGAATAACACACCGCATAATTTTGTAATCGCTGGCAATAAAGTTCAATTGTATTTTAGCCCAAGTGACGGAACCAATGCAAAGATTGGAAGAACGCTTGGCAAAGCTGAAAAATCCATAAATGCTGCATTACTTTCTTTTACCAGACGTGATCTTGCTGATACTATAATTGCAATTAAAAATAAAGGTTCTAAAACAAGAGTGATATTGAGTAATAATACCGATACCGGAAGTCAATTCTTTTATATGTTATCTGCCGGAGTTGATATAAGATTAAAAGGATTTACTACAGGACTATTGCATCATAAATATGCTGTTATTGATGCCGAGCCATTCGGATATGATGCTGTGGTAATTACCGGATCTCATAACTGGTCGTCTTCTGCAGAAAATGTTAATGATGAAAATACATTGATCATTAAAGATGTACAAACTGCAAACTTTTATTTGCAGGAATTTGCTGCCAGATATTATGAAGCGGGCGGACAAGATTCTTTGGTTACAAGTGTTGAAGAAATTACTGAAACAATTCCGGTTCAGTTTAATTTATACCAGAACTATCCGAATCCTTTTAACCCTGTTACAAACATTAAATTTGATGTGCCGTTTACTCAAAAGATTGAACTCGCTGTTTACGATTTGCTTGGAAGAAAAGTTAAAGAGTTGTATAACGATGTTGTAAACGCTGGTCAATATAAAGTTGAATTTAATGCAAGTGATCTTGCAAGCGGTGTTTATTTTTATAGAATAAAATCGGATTCATTTACTGATACTAAGAAGCTTTTATTGCTGAAGTAGTTTCAGAAAAAAATTATACGGTGTTTTGCTGGTAATACTACTCTGAATATTTAAAAACCAGGCTTGCCAGGTCTTAATCTTTTATTAGCATTTGTTTTGAACAAGACTAGTTTGTTTTTAACAATCCTAATCCGTTTAAGATAAAAATTTAAGTTGGTGATAAAATCATTCGCCATCAAGAACTTAAATTTCAAAATAAACCAAATACATTAAAACTTAGCTGCTGCTCTACCTTATTGAATTATTGATTTTTCATTGTTTCTGATTTGAAATAAAGAATGAGCTTCATTTTCAGGAGACTTTAACAATGTGTCTGATATTTTTTTAGAAATAATTTTTGCTTTAATTAAAACTATTTTCCTTGAATTTTTACATTCCAAATACAAAAGTCTCTTTTAATCATTAAAATCGCATCTTTTTTGAAAGCTAAAAATAATAATTGCTAAAGGGTAACTTTGTATGAAAATAAAATATAAATTATTTTTGTTCAAAATTTTAAAAAATATTGACTTTTCAGTGTTTATTACTCATATTTCAAAGTAATGAACAGAGAATTTAGACTAAAATCAAATGAGGGTAATGTTCTTGATATTTCAGCAGTTGGATTAGAAAATATAAATAAAGCTCCTTGTTTGATATTAGTGCACGGTTTTAAAGGATTTAAGGATTGGGGATTTTTTCCATATACATCTGAGATATTATCTAAATGCGGGTACTTTGTAGTTTCTTTTGATTTTTCGCATAACGGCGTTAGTAAAAATGGTTCGGATTTCTTTAATGTTGAAAGTTTTGCAAAAAATACGATTTCTCTGGAGATATCTGAGCTTGTTCAAATTATCAGAGCTTATAAATCCGGATTTTTTGGAAATACTATTACCGGAAAGATCGGAATAATCGGGCACAGCCGAGGCGGTGGAATAGCAATTTTAAGTAGTTTGATAGAAGATGCAGATGCGTATGTTGTTTGGGCATCAATTGCAAAGTTTGATAGATATACTGAAAGACAAAAAACCGAATGGAGAAAACAAGGAAAAATTGAGATAGTGAATTCGCGTACAAAACAAGTATTGCAGATGAATGTTGAAATGTTGGAAGATATTGAAAATAACAAGAATAATTCGTTATGCGTTAAAAAAGCGGTAAATAAACTAAACAAACCTCTGTTGATTATTCATGGTACTGAAGATCTTACAGTTCCTATTGCTGAAGGTGAACAGATTTATGATTGGAGTAACAAATCAATTACAGAGTTGAAAAGAATTCCAGCTTGCGGACATACTTTTGATATAGTTCATCCCTTTTCGGGCAGTAATAAGAAATTTGATCAGGTCATTAAGAAAACAGAAGACTTCTTGAATGAAATTTTTATAAAATCTTGATTTTTTTAGATAGACTTTAATGGAATTAAAAAACATAATATTCATACTTGTTTTTATTATCACCTTTGCTTTTTTTGGTTATAGTGTCAATAATTTGATCAAATATCTTAAGGTTGCAAAGAAGAAGGACGATAGATTTGATGATATACCGACACGTTTGAAAAGAGTATGGAATATTGCTTTTGCTCAAACAAAACTTTTACGTGAACCGCTTGCAGGTCTGCTCCATCTTCTAATTTTCTGGGGGTTCGTTTTATTTATTTTTGCTGTACTGGAAAGTATTATTCAAGGATTCTATTCATCATTTTCACTCTCTTTTCTTGGAGCGTTTTATTCTGTTATTACTTTGGTTCAGGATGTTTTTGGATTATTGGTTATTGGTTCAGTCCTGCTGTCACTTTACAGAAGATATATCCAGAAAGTACCAAGATTGCAGGTTGATAAGCATGGGATGAAAGATGCAGCTTTTATTCTTATCCTGATTATGTTTATTGTTATTTCAATGTATGGTCAAAATGCTTCCGGATTTTCTAATAATGGAATGATGTATCATCCGTATGAACTGAGACCAATTTCTTCATTTTTAGCCGGAATATTTTTTAACAATCCAACCGGAAGTACACTTTTACTTTATGAGGTCTTTTGGTGGATGCACGTTTTAATGATATTTGGATTCTTAAATTATCTGCCTTACTCTAAACATTTACATATTTTAACCTCAATACCTAATGTGTTTTTTGCTAACCTGGATCCGGTTAGAAATACACTTAAAAAAATTGATCTTGAAGACGAAAGTGCTGAAACATTTGGAGTTGCAGATATTGAACAATTTAGTTGGAAGCAAATTTTAGATGGTTATTCCTGTACCGAGTGCGGCAGATGTACCTGGAATTGTCCCGCAAACATTGTTGGTAAATCCTTATCTCCAAGAGAATTGATTGTAGATATTAGAAAAAGAACTTTTGATAAAGCTCCGCTTATTGTTGAAGGAAAAACTGAAGGCGAGCTTTATGAAAAAACTCTTATTCATAATTATATCTCGGATAAAGTGCTCTGGCAGTGTACCACATGTTTGGCTTGTGTTCAGGAGTGTCCGGTAATGATTGAACATGTTGATTCAATTGTTGATATGAGAAGAAATTTGGTTTTAACTGAATCAGAATTTCCGCCGCAATTAAATTCTGTGTTTAAAAGCCTGGAAACCAATTACACTCCCTGGGTATTTAATGCTGCTGATAGAGCAGCCTGGGCTGAGGGAATGAATATAAAAACGATGGCGGAGGACAAGGATGGAGAAATTTTATTCTGGGTAGGCTGCGCCGGTTCATTTGATGAAAGATATAAAAAAGTTACAAAAGCATTTGCAGCTATAATGCAAAAGGCAGGTGTTGATTTCAGAATACTTGGAACTGAAGAAAAATGTAATGGTGATACCGCAAGACGATTGGGTAACGAGTATCTTTCTCAGATGATGATGCGTGAGAATATTGAAACGATGAATAATTACGGAGTAAAAAAGGTGGTAACAGCATGTCCTCATTGTTTCCATTCTTTAAAAAATGAGTTTCCTCAATTTGGCGGTAATTATGAAGTTACCCATCATACCGTTTTTATTGAAGAGTTAATTGCAAAAGGTAAAATCCAGATTAAAGAAGAAACTGAGAATCATAAAGTTACATATCACGATTCTTGTTACTTAGGCAGATATAATAATATTTATGATGCTCCAAGAAATTCATTAAGTAAAGTAGCTGGTTTAGATATTGTTGAGATGAAAAGAAATAAGAGTAAAGGAGTTTTGCTGTGGAGCCGGTGGTGGAAGAATGTTTCTTGAAGATGACGAAGGTGGAAGGATAAATGAAGAAAGAACCAGAGAAGCTTTGGAAACAAAAGCAGATACAATTGCTTCCGCCTGTCCGTTTTGTATGACGATGATGACTGATGGGGTAAAGCATTTTGAAAAGACTGATGAAGTTGCAGTTAAAGATATTGCAGAAATAATTCTGGAAAACATAAAATAATTAATTCATTAACTTATATCGGAGGTTCGTATGGAAAAATTTAATCAATTAGTACAATTTGTTCAGAGTTTGGAAGGTGATTTCCAAAAATTCTATGTGAAAGAACAAGCTGCTGCAGGGCATAAGTGCATGCAAAGGCTTGAGCGATCTCAGAAAATTATGTCAGGAAATCAGAAATGATGTTCAGGCAGTAAAAGCTGCCAGAAAAGCTCCTAAACCATAAGAGCTTGGAATATATCCATAGTAAAAGGCTGAGTTAGAGATAGCTCAGCCTTGTTTTATATTATATGAAGAATATAATTATCACACTGTCGGTTCTATCTGCATTTGTATTTAATATCCCGTCAAATCAGATTCTTGATGATAGTAAAAGTGTTATTAGACCGGATAGCACTATTACAATTACCATTTCAGTTGTCGGTGATCTAATGTGTCACAGTCCTCAGTTTGAATATGCTAAAGTTGGTAAAGATAGTTTTGATTTTACTCCTACTTACAGAAATGTAAAAAAATATCTTGAATCATCAGATTTCACTTTCGGAAATCTGGAAACAGTTACTGCAGGAAGAAAAAATGGAGGTTTTACCGGATACCCTTTCTTCAATACACCATCTGAATATCTTGATGCATTAAAATCCGTTGGATTTGATCTGCTTGTAACTGCTAATAATCATTCTATTGATAGAAGTGAAAAGGGTGTTCTTTTAACAATTGATGAACTGGTTAAACGTGATATTAATTATGTTGGCACATATAATTCTAAAACTGACCGTGACTCTATCCGATTGTATGATATCAAAGGAATTAAGATTGCTGTTCTTGCTTATAGTTATGGAACAAATGGTAATGTTATCCCAAAAGGGAAAGATTATTTAATTAATCTTATTGATTTTAACCTGATTGAACATGATATAAAAACCGCAAGAAGCAAAGGTGCTGAATTAGTATTGGTTCATTATCATTTTGGAGATGAATACATCCGGGAGCCGGTTAAATCTCAGAAGGATGCTGTTAATAAAGCGATTGAATTTGGTGCTGATATTATTATTGGAGGACATCCGCACGTTCTGCAGCCTGCTGATTTTTTTAAGACAGTTAGTGGAAAACTTGATACCGGATTTGTTGCTTATTCAATGGGTAATTTTATTTCAAATCAAAGAGAAAGATTTAAAGATGCTGGTATTATAATTACGATAAATATCTTAAAAGATCTTAATAAGGATAAAATTTCTATCAATGAAGTAAATTTTCTTCCGACCTGGGTATTTAAAGGGAATACTTTGAATGGCAAGGAATATGTGATACTGCCTGCAACATTGCAAAGTGATACCACAATTGATCTGTCGTTAACAGATTTAAAAAAAATGAATCAGGCATTTCAGGATACAAGAGAAATAATAAGGAAGTATTCAGCAAATCCTAAGTTAAAAGAGATAAAAGAAATTGATTAAAGAATAAATTACTTTTTTATTCACGACATATTTATTAATCCAATTATTTATATTAACTGATAAGAAAGTATCAAATATTATATCAAATGTTTAAAGTTGGAAAGGTTGAAATAGAGAAAGCAATTCTACTTGCCCCAATGGAAGATGTTACTGATGTTTCATTCCGGTTGGTTTGCAGAGAGCTTGGAGCTGATGTTGTTTACACTGAATTTGTAAACTCTGAAGGATTAGTCCGCTCAAATGAAAGGACACACAACAAACTTAAAATTATTGAAGCAGAAAGACCGGTAGGAATTCAAATCTATGGCAATAATATTGAATCAATGGTTGGTGCTGCCCGAATTGCTGAGGCTGAAAATCCTGATATGATTGATATCAATGCCGGCTGCTGGGTTAAAAATGTAGTTGGACATGGTGCTGGCTCAGCTTTACTGAAAGATATTCCTTATCTGACAAAACTTGTTAAAGCAGTTGTTGAATCAGTTGAACTGCCTGTTACTGTTAAAACCAGAATTGGATGGGACAACGACTCAATTCAAATCGTTGATGTAGCAAAACGACTTGAAGATATCGGAGTAAAAGCTTTAACTGTTCATTGCAGAACTAGATCAATGGGGCATAAAGGTGATGCAGACTGGAGCTGGATTCCAAGAGTTAAAGAGTCAGTTTCAATTCCGGTTGTTCTTAACGGAAATGTTCTTTATCCGGGGGATGTTAAGCGAGCTTTTAGAGAAACAAATGCCGATGGTGTTATGATTGCACGGGGAGCAATTGGTAATCCATGGATATTTTTAGAAGCAAAAGAAATTTTATCAAAAGGATATATCCGGACAAAAATTGATGATGAAATGAAAATCAAAACTTGTTTAAGGCATTTAGATCTAGCTGTTGAAATAAAAGGGGAAAGACGGGCAGTAATTGAGCATAGAAAATTTTATTCGGGATATTTAAAGGGAATGCATCATGCGTCAAGAATAAGAAACGAGTTGATGCAATACACAGAATCAAATCCGCTTAAAGAAACTTTGTTCAGATTCTTAGAAGAATTAAAAAAATCTGAACCAATATTCTAACTATAATTTATATGATGATGATTATTGGAAGACTATATTTCAAATAGATTTGCACGGATTATATCAACTATTTTTGTTCCTCCATCTTTTACTATTATCATTTTTGCCATATTTGCTTTTACACTCGAGGCCGAATCATTTAAAAAAATAATAACATTTTTAATACCATTTATTTTTGGTTTTGTATTACCTATTGCACTGTTTTTATATCTGAGAAGAAGAGGGAAATTGATTGATCAGGATGCTTCAATTAAAGAGGAAAGGACTTTTCCGTTTTTAGTCGCAATTGTTTTTTATTTAATGGGATTATTGTTAATGATAAAATTCAATCTTAACATTATTTCAATCGCATTTTGGTTTTGTTATATTTCTATCACTGTAATTACCATATTTATTAATAAATATTGGAAAATCAGTGCTCATTCTATGGGAGTTTCCGGTCCTTTTGCAGTTTTAATTTTTGTGTTTGGCTGGATTGGCTTAATACTGCTTCCGGTTGTTTTTCTTGTTGGCTGGTCAAGGGTAAAATTAAAATGTCATAGTATTGCACAAGTTTTGACAGGAATAATTGTAGCATTTGTATCAGTTTATATTCAGATGTATTATATAACTAAATACTATATCAATTAAATGATTAAATCAGAAATTATAAATAACACAGCAGTTATAACACTAAACCGCCCTGAAAAGAGAAATGCTTTACATCCTTTTATGGTTGAGCAGATGAAACTAAATCTTAAAGAACTTGCTGAGAAAGATGTTGTTCATTCTTTAATTATTACCGGTGAAGGTAATACTTTTTGTGCTGGTGCTGACTTAGAATATCTTAATAACTTATCTGATAATACTGCAATTGAAAACTATGATGATTCCAGACTATTAGCAGAGATGTTCTTAATGATTTACGAATTTCCAAAGCCAACAATTGCAGCAGTAAATGGAGCAGCTATTGCAGGCGGCTGTGGTTTGGCTTCTGTTTGTGATTTTATTTTAGCTCATCCCGAAGAAAGTAAATTTGGTTACAGTGAAGTAAAAATTGGATTTATACCTGCTATAGTTTCAATATTTTTATTAAAAAAAATTGGTGAGGGAATGGCAAAGCAATTGCTTTTGGAAGGAGATATAATTCCGGGGAAGAGAGCTTATGAAATCGGATTAGTAA
The DNA here is from genome assembly GCA_013285425.1 of Ignavibacteriota bacterium. Lineage (GTDB taxonomy): Bacteria > Bacteroidota > Ignavibacteria > Ignavibacteriales > Ignavibacteriaceae > IGN3. Next base: position 1,436,830 of record CP053447.1, on the reverse strand, counting down.
ATTATTTAAGTGAAGATGTATATGAAAAATCTTTGTCGCTTTCAGAAAGATTAAATAAAAATTCTTTAGCGAGTATTAAACAGACCAAACAAATGATTAATCAGATTTCTAATCTTTCTGTCCGGGAAGCTGTTAATCATTGTATAAATCTAAATGTGATTAGCCGTTCAACTGCAGATTTTAAGAATGGGATTAATTCTTTTCTAAATAAGGATAAGTAGATGGATTTAAAATCTCACATTCGGAATATTAAAGACTTTCCGAAACCGGGAATTATGTTTCGCGATATTACAACCCTACTCAAAAATCCTGAAGTGTTTAAATATACTTCAGATATATTGTTATCATTTATTGCAGATAAAAATATTGATAAGGTAGTTGGTGTAGAATCACGCGGATTTATTTTTGGCTCAGTATTAGCCTATAAACTTAATGCAGGATTTATTCCGGTGCGAAAGCCTGGTAAACTTCCCGCCGAAAAAGCTGCAGTCTCTTATTCGCTTGAATATGGAGAAGATAAACTCGAAATACATAAAGATGCAATCAAACCGGCAGATAAAGTATTAGTACACGATGATCTGCTTGCAACCGGCGGAACAATGAATGCAGTTTGTAATTTAATTGAAAAACTTGGCGGTGAAATTGTTCAGTTATCTTTTGTTATTGAGTTGTCTTTCTTACAAGGAAGAGAAAAGTTAAATAAGTATGATATTCGTTCCATTGTCAATTATATTGATGAAAATTAATCATCTGGGTAAAATTGAAAGAAGTACAATTCATAAAGAACAATTCAGAGCGATGGAGGGAAGTCGAATTATTCCTTTCTAAAAAAACTTCTTTCCAGGATCCGGATAAATTAGCAGAGTTATTTATTCAGCTTACAGATGATCTTTCTTACTCAAGAACATTTTATCCTTCTAGTAAAACAACTGAATACCTAAACTCAATTACTGCAAGGCTGCATCAATCTGTATATAAAAATAAAAAAGAAAAAAGAAGCAGACTAATTACTTTTTGGCAATATGAATTACCTTTGACTTTTTTTAATCGAAGAAAAGAATTGCTCATTTCATTTTTTGTTTTTCTAATCTCAATTTTAATTGGAGTAATATCATCAACCGGTGATACTGGTTTTGTAAGACTTATACTAGGTGATTCTTATGTAAATATGACTTTGGAAAATATTAAACAGGGTGATCCGCTTGCAGTTTATAAAAAGGTAAATGGCATTGATATGTTTATGGGAATTACTTTTAATAATATCAGGGTTTCGTTTTATGCATTTATGGCGGGGTTGCTTTTATCGATAGGAACAATTTTGTTGCTGCTTTATAATGGAATTATGCTCGGTACTTTTCATCATCTGTTTTATTCACAGCATCTGTTGTTAAAATCACTTTCTGTTGTTTGGATACACGGCACATTAGAAATATCATCAATTATAATTGCAGGTGCTGCTGGTTTAATTCTGGGCAATTCAATTCTTTTTCCAAAAACCTATTCAAGACGTCAGTATTTTTTAATCTCATCAAAAGACGGGATAAAAATTATTATCGGACTGATTCCGCTCTTTATTATTGCCGGATTCCTTGAATCTTTTGTTACCAGATTTACAGATATGCCGGTAATAATTAATATTTTGATAATTGCTGGTTCACTTTCCTTTATTATATGGTATGTAATAATTTATCCAATTAAGCTAAAGAAAGAAGGCAGCTATGACACAAAAATAAAATTGAGTTTATGCGTTATCGTGATTTCGGACAGATACTTAATTCCACTTTTGAATTTATTAGACAGAATTTTTTACCATTGTTAAAGTCTTTGATTTTCATTGTAGGACCTTTCCTGTTGATAACCGGAATATTATTAGGATTTTATCAGAAGAGTGTATTGACAATTTTTAATATAACTTCATTTTCTCAAACTGGAATAATCGCTTTGTTACTGATTATTTTAATATTTCTTGTAACGCAAATGATGTTGACAACAGTTTATTCATTTATTCTGATTTATCTGTCCAAAACTGAATTTACACCTATTTCAATTGAAGAGATTTGGGATAGTGTTAAACAAAACTTTTATAAGGTTCTTGGTCTAAATGCAGTAATTTTTTTCTTATTCTTAATTTATCTAACAGTCTTTTTATTGATCATTGTGGCTGTATCAGGCGGCACTTCCGGTAGTGGCTTAGGAATATTTTTGTTTTTTATTTTATTTATTCTTCTTGTTTTCATTATGGTTAAGATGTGCTTAGCATATATGATAATGCTGTATGAAAGAATTGGAATTTGGGCTTCAATACAGCGATCCTTTTATTTAACAAAAAACAAGTGGTGGTTTTCTTTCGGGTTGATTTTTGTATTGTCACTGATTCAATCTTTAATGGGCTTTATTTTCCAGATACCACAATACATAATAATGGTTACAACAATGTTTAATTCACTAGATGGCAGCGGAGTTTCGGGAGTAACAGAAATTTTAATTATGTTAACTTCTATTATTGCAGCGTTTCAATATCTTTTATTTTCTTTAATAATAATAGCGTTGGCATTTTTATATTTTAGTTTGGTTGAACAAAAAGAGGGAAAAGGCTTAATTGAAAGAATTGAATCAATTCAATAATCAAATATTTTTTATCTGTCTTTTTGTGCTGATTGGTAATTATGTTCTTTCAGCTCAATACAAAGGTTATTTCCCTAATGCTGTGCAAGCCTCCGGGGTTAGCAGTAAATTTAATCTGGATACATCATTTGTCGAAGTCAGACAACTTGATTCTCAAATAATAAAATCATATTTGAAAGATAAAGATTTCAGATACTTTGAAAATCCCGAAGATACTAAAACTTTATGGGAAAGATTTAAGGATTGGATTCAAGAACAAATTGATATGCTCTATTCTTTGGATCCACAAGGTATAAGACAGGATATTATTCAATATTTATTAATTGCATTTGCTGTTCTTGCTTTAATGTATGGATTTTACAGGAATGAAATAAAAGGTTTGTTCTTTGGAAATAAAAGTATTAAACAAATAATTGTTAATGAGGTAATTGAAGACATTCATACTATCGATTTTAACAAAATGATTGAAGAAGCAGTTCAAAATAAAAATTACAGATATGCAATAAGACTTAATTATTTAAGAATACTTAAGCTGTTATCCGACAAACAAATAATTAATTGGAGTCCAGAAAAAACAAATCACGAATATCTAAAAGAGATAAAATCAAATACTCTGTTTTCCTCGTTTTCGGTTATTACAAATGATTTTGAAAATATCTGGTACGGCGGATTTATAATTGATCAGAATAATTATTCTCTTTTAGTTGGCAGATACAGGGATATTCATTCATTATTGGAGAGATATCAATAGTGAAAACTTATAAATTTATTTTACCTGTAATTATTGTTGCAATAATATTCCTGATAGTTAAAATCTTTACACCTGAACCAACCGATTGGAAGCAAAGCTATTCAAAAAATGATAAAATCCCCTATGGTTCTTATATACTCTATGAACAATTAAATCAACTGTTCCCCGGTAAAAACATCGAATCAACAAATCTGCCGTTTTATAATATTTCTATTCAAAGAGAGATTAAAGAAAAAAACATCATTATTATCTGTAATTACTTCAACCCTGATGAACTTGATACAAGAGTATTGCTTGAACTATTAGACAATGGTAATGATGTTTTAATTGCTTCTGCTTCTTTTGGCAATAAACTTTCTGACTCGTTAAAAATACAAACATACTATTCTTACTTTAACGATCTCGATACAAATGAATTTAATTTTGTAAATCCTGAATTGAAAAGAGAAGTAAATTACAGATTTTCGCAAGGGAACTATGAGCATTATTTCTATATGTTTGATACTACTAATGCTTTAGTGTTGGGAATAAATGGACAGGGACATCCGAACTTTATTAAGATGAAAATAGGCAGTGGAACATTATTCTTACACACAATCCCGAATGTTTTTACAAATTATAATCTCCTGAAAAGCGAAAGAGATTACATTTATAAAAGTCTGTCTTATCTGAAAGTCAGGGATGTTATCTGGGATGAATATTATAAGGAAGTAAATAAATATCAAAGTACACCGATACGATATATTTTAAGTCAGCCTTCGTTAAAATGGGGATATTTTACATTTCTTTTTGCAATGATTCTGTTTGTGATTTTTAAAGGTAAGAGAGAGCAGCGAATAATTCCTGTAATCAAACCATTAACAAATACAACATTAGAGTTTATTCAAACAGTTGGTAATGTATATTTGAAACAGTCAAATCATAAAAATATTGCAAAGAAGAAAATCATTTATTTTTTGGATCATATCAGAAATAAGTATGGGATACGTACAGAATGAATTAAATAACGATGTAATCAAACAGCTTTCAGAAAAGAGTAATTATGACGAAAGGGAATTGAATAAAATTAAAACGATTATTTTTAATATCGAAAATTCTACTTCAATAAAAAAAGAAATCTTGCTTGAGCTTAATAATTTATTAGAAAATTTTTATTTAAAAACAGGTGTCTATGGAAAATAATTTATCAAACAGAATTGACTTAACAGAATTACAAACCTCAATTGAAAAAGTTAAAGCGGAAATAAAAAAAATAATTGTCGGGCAGGATAAAGTAATCGAACTGCTGCTTGCTGCTATTTTTGCTGATGGACATGTTTTGATTGAAGGTGTTCCGGGAATTGCGAAAACTCTGATCGCAAAAATATTGACAAGGACAATATCTGCTGATTTTTCGCGGATACAATTCACACCTGATTTGATGCCTTCCGATATTCTTGGCACTTCAATATTTAATATGAAATCATCGGAATTTGAATTCAAAAAAGGTCCGATATTTTCAAACATCATTTTGATAGATGAAATTAACAGATCACCCGCAAAAACCCAAGCTGCGTTATTTGAAGTAATGGAAGAAAAACAAATTACAATCGACGGTAAAACTTATAAAATGAATGAACCTTTCATTGTTTTCGCTACTCAGAATCCAATTGAACATGAAGGCACCTACAAACTTCCTGAAGCACAGCTTGATAGATTTTTGTTTAAGATTGAAATGAGTTATCCGGAACTTTCAGAGGAGATTAAAATATTACTTGAATTCAATAACAGGAAATCAGTAAACGATTTAGATCAAATCAATAAGGTATTTACACAATCTGATTTAAATAGTTTCAGGTCAATAATAAAGTCAATCCATATTGAAGAAAAAATTGCATCATATATTGCAGGTATTGTAAATCAAACCAGAAAATCAGGTGATTTGTATCTCGGTGCATCTCCGAGAGCTTCGATTGCAATTATGATGGGGGCAAAATCTCTGGCAGCAATAAGAGGCAGAGATTTTGTAATTCCGGATGATATTAAAGAAATTGCTTATCCTGCTTTAAGGCATAGAATTATACTTACAGCCGAAAAAGAAATGGAAGGGAAAAATCCTGATGATATTTTACAACTAATATTAAATCGAGTTGAGGTGCCGAGATAATGAAATTCTTAAAAGAATTTTATCTCACATCACGATTTCTATTGCTGACTGCAATAATAGTACTGCTGTTTTTCTTTGGTTATTTTTTCGATCCGTTATTTTTTGTTGCAAAATTATTATTGATATCATTTATAACAGTAATATTTGTTGAAACGCTCATTCTTTTTACAAGGAAAAAAAATATTTTTGCCGAAAGAGTTTTATCAGACCGGCTTTCTAACGGTGATGATAATGAAGTAAAAATTATTCTTACCAATAATTATACATTCGATATCAATATCAGGATTATTGATGAGCTGCCATTCATTTTTCAAATAAGGGATTTTGAAATATCTTCAAAAGTAAAACAAGGAAACACAAAGATATTTTCTTACATAATTCATCCGGTTAAAAGAGGTGAATATCAGTTCGGCTATCTGAATGTGTTTATATCAACAATTTTAAATATAGTAAGCAGAAGACTGAGATTTGATCAAAATAAAAACGTAAAAGTTTATCCTTCGTATGTTCAGATGAGAAAATATCAAATCATGGCAATATCAGACAGACTGATGGAAGTTGGTATAAAGAAAGTCAGGAAAATAGGTCACTCGATGGAATTTGAACAGATTAAAGATTATGTAAGAGGAGATGACTATCGTACAATTAATTGGAAAGCCACTGCAAGAAAAAGACAACTGATGGTTAATCATTACATTGATGAAAGAGCACAGCAGATATATTCGGTTATTGATATGGGCAGAACAATGAAGATGCCGTTTGATAAAATGTCATTGCTGGATTATGCAATTAATACTTCACTGGTTATCTCTAATATTGCTTTATTAAAACACGATAAAGCGGGAATAATAACATTTAACAGCAAAGTAAATTCTGTTTTACCGGCTGAAAGAAATTCTGTTCAAATGAAAAAAATTCTTGATATGTTATATAAGCAGGAAACTGATTTTATGGAGTCAGATTATGAAAGACTTGCCGGAGTTGTGAGAACAAAAATAAAACAGAGAAGTTTACTGCTCTTTTTTACAAACTTCGAAACTGCTAATTCTTTAAAACGACAGTTGCCATATTTTAAAAGTCTTTCACGGTCTCATCTGCTTATAGTTATATTCTTTTTTAATGTCGGATTGGACGAACTTCTCTACAACAAAGCAAAATCTCTTGATGAAGTTTATCACAAAACAATTGCAGAAAAATTTGCTTATGAAAAGAGAGTTATACAAAAGGAATTAGCTTCATTTGGGATACAATCTATTTTGACTACTCCCGAAAACCTATCAATCAATACAATAAACAAATATTTAGAATTAAAAGCCAGGGCTATGATTTAATGGAAAACATCGGAATTGAAACTACTCAAAACGTTAATATTAATTATAGAATTGCAAGCTTAGGTGAGCGTGTATTAGCTCAGATAATTGATTCTTTAATACTCGGAGGATACTTTTTTGCAACGATCCTTTTGTGGATATATGTAATTGACTATTATTCTAACAGCCGTTACTACTATCCCGTAGCTCTGATTATAATACTTTATCTTCCTGCGTTTTTTTATGATTTTATTTTTGAAGTTTTTCTTAATGGTCAATCACCCGGGAAAAAAATAATTAAGATAAAAGTTGTAAAGATTGATGGAACACAACCGGGTATTGGCAGTTATTTCTTAAGATGGATACTTAAACCAATTGATGTTTTTTTTACTTACGGCGCAGTTGGATTGATAACTATTCTGATTAACGGGAAAGGTCAGCGTCTTGGTGATCTTGCTGCTAATACAACTGTTATCAAAATTAAAGAGCAGGTTAAACTTGAAGATATTCTTGTACCTGAAACAAAAGAAACATATGATGCAGTATATACTCAGGTAAGTGTTTTATCAGACAGCGATATTCAAATAATTAAAGATGTACTCAATCACAAAATTAGCGCAAGTGAAATTGTATATCAGAATTTGATTGATAAAACAAAAGAACGAATTGCAATGAAGATGGGGGTAGAACCTGATACAAACGGAATAAGATTCCTAAATACAGTTATCAGGGATTATACTCATTTAAATTCTAAATAGGATTTTTGCTTTTCCAGTTTAGCGGTGCAATTACAACTACAAATTCTCCCTTAACAACTTTATCCGAAAAATTGTGTAAAATATCTTTTGGAAATCCACGCCAGGTTTCCTCAAACTTTTTTGTGATCTCCCTGCAAACAACAATATATCTTTCAGGCATAAATTCATTAAGTTCATTTAATAGTTTTTCAATTCTGTACATTGATTCATACAATATAATTGTGCGTTCTTCTAAAGCTAACTGTTTAAGCTTTGTCTGGCGACCTTTCTTTTGCGGAAGAAAACCATCAAACACAAAAGAATCAGTAGGTAACCCGCTCATACATAAAGCTGATAAAATTGCAGAAGCACCAGGAATAGGGATTATCTCAATTTCATTTTCAAGACAGGCTGATACTAATCTTGCCCCAGGATCTGAAATTAACGGAGTGCCAGCATCAGATATTAAAGCACCAGTTTTATTTGATTTCAGTTTCGTTATTATTGATTGAATTTTGTGACTCTCATTTACTGCATTTAATGATATCAGGTCTTTGCTGATTCCATAATGATTAAGAAGATTTACTGAAACTCTTGAATCCTCACATAAAATGAAATCTACTTCTTTAAGAGTTTCCAGTGCTCTTAAAGTAATATCTTTTAGATTGCCTATAGGAGTACTAACTATGTATAATTTCATACGGTAAATTACTTTAAAACAGCAACGGCTCCAACTTAGGAGCCGCACCGTGCAAGTAGTATGTATATATTTGTTAATTTGACATAACTAATTTGAGAACTTTTTTAACAATATTCAAGCCTTTATCTATTTCATCTTTGGTAATAGTAAGCGGAGGTCTGAATCGGACAGATTTCTCGCCGCAGCCCAGTATTATTAATTTTTCTTTGTAGCATATATTTCTAAACTTATCCCTTTGTTCACCTGATGGAAAATCAAATGAACACATTAAACCCAAACCTCTTACATTTGAAATTATCTGAGGAAATTCGGTTTGAATTTTCATCAATTCATTTTTTAAATGCTCACCTACTATTCTGGCATTTTCAACAAGATTATCTTTTTTAATAACATCAAGAATGAACTTTGCCCTTACCATATCCGTAAGGTTTGCACCCCAGGTTGAGTTAATTCTGCTTGAAACTTTAAAAACGTGATCATTAATATCATCAATTCTATCTGAGACCATTATTCCGCATACCTGCGCTTTTTTACCGAAAGCAATAATATCCGGTTTAACAAAATACTCGTATGCCCAGAATTTCCCTGTCAAACCAAAACCAGTCTGCACTTCATCAAACATTAAGAGGATTTCATTTTCATCAGCTATTTGTCGTAACTGCTTAAAGAATTCCGGTCTGAAGAAATTATCTCCGCCTTCTCCTTGTATTGGTTCTATAATAATTACAGCAATATCATCAGGGTTGTTTTTAATTGCTTGTTTAATTTGTTGAATTGCAGTCTCTTCGCTCTTGATTATTTCGCTTAAATTACTTTCCAGTGGAAATTTGATTTTAGGATTATCGATTCTTGGCCAGTTAAATTTTGGGAATAATTTGACCTTTGTCTGATCTGTATTTGTTAAAGACATTGTATAACCGCTTCGTCCGTGGAAAGCCTCTTTAAAATGAATAACCTGATGACCTTTTTCTTCTTTATAACCTTTGAGAAAATTTTTTCTAACTTTCCAGTCAAAAGCTACCTTCAAACCATTCTCAACAGCAAGTGCTCCGCCTGAAATAAAAAATAAATATTTCATATAATCTGGTTTTGCAACTTTAGCAAATGTTTCAACAAAGTCAGCCATATAAGTTGTATAAATATCAGAATTTGAAGGTTTGTTTACCGCAACTGTTCCGAGAGTACATTTAATTAAATCAGAATTAAGATATGGATGATTTAATCCAATGGCCGAAGAAGCAAAGAATGTAAAAAAATCATAATATTCATTTCCTGTTACCTGATCGACTAAAGTTATACCATTGCTTCTCTCAAGGTCTAATACGATATCAAAACCATCAGCTAATATGTGTTTGCTTAAAACAGAATGTACATCTTTTGCATCTATTTCAGGTTTATAAATATTTGAAGTTATTTTATCAGAAATTAAAGAATTCATTTTTTGACTCCTCTTTAGGGTTAAAACTTATTGGAAATTATAATTGAAGAGCAGGGGATAATTAGAATAGATTTTCGAAGCTGGATACAAAGTAGCTTCTTTGAGAGAATTTTAGATTTTTATTCCAAGTAATCATAATTTTTTTATTCTTAGTCCAAATATACACAAAAACTGCGGATAATTTCAATTTGGATTTTCTGAAAAATGTTAGTTGAGGTTGCTGCTGTAAGCTCAGAATTAAGACTTTGAAGAAAGCTTAAGTTAAACTCTTCCTTCCGATGGATTTTAGATTATGTAAGAATTTTAGGATTAAAATTCATTGTATTTTTTCTGAAGATTCCACTCATCAGAATCTGGAATAAAATATACTGTTTCTTTGACTTTTGGTTTAAAAATGAGTAAATACTAAACAGTATTAATATTTGTTTTAATAAAAGGGACTAATTTTTTACTGTGCAGTAACCGGAGCGATATATTTTTGCTATAATTTATTTTTTGATGAATAACTACTGTAAAAATCTTTCAAATGATAATGAAGACTTGCTTACCAAGCTTAATTAATAAATAATCAATAAATAAAATCAGGAGAGTCAAATGAGACACACTTTACGCAGGTTACTTTTGGTTCTTATTGTTCTGATGCTTGTGTATCCGGTAAATACATTTGCACAGTTATCAGGCACATTTCTAATTCCTGGTGCTCAATTCACTACGATTAACCAGGCAATAGATTCCTTAAATCTTGTAGGTGTTGATACCGGCGGTGTTACTTTTAACATTGCTGCCGGATATACGGAAACAGCACCAGCAGGAGGCTTTGTACTCGGAAGTACAATATTAAATGCTTCCGTTGCTGCAAGCAGTCCTATTGTATTTCAAAAAAGCAGTACGGGTAATAATCCATTAATTACTGCATTTACTCCCGGAACATCTACCTCTGTTGACGGAATCTGGATAATACAGGGAACGGATTACGTTACAATTGATGGAATAGACCTGCGGGAGAATCCAAGTAATATTTCACCTCTCGAACAAATGGAATGGGGTTATGCTTTAGTAAAATTGAATAGCACCTCTCCATTTGATGGCTGCCAATTTGTTACAATAAAGAATTGTTCGATTACTTTAAGTAATGTAAATACCAGTTCTGTTGGTATTTATGCCGGCAATCATATTGCAACAGCTACTACTGCATTAACTATAACAGATCCTTCTGATGCAATGAATAATTCCGGATTTTTTAGTAATACTATAGACAGTGCTTATGTAGGGATCAGATTGGGCGGTTATAGTCATACATCACCATTTACACTTTACGACCAAAACAATGATATTGGTTCTATTGCAGGAAATACAATTTCAAATTATGGAGGAGGCAGCACTACAGCGTATGGAATTTATACTATTTATCAGAACAATCTTAATGTTGAAAATAATTCAATAATTGGTTCTGGAGCAGGAATACTTTATGGAATTTTTAACTCCACAGGTACAAGTTCAAATGTGGATGTTATAAACAACTCCATAACAATTTCTAGTAGTGCTACTACAAACAGTATGTATGGTATCAGTAATGCGATGGGTTCAACTGCTGCTGGTAATACTGTGAACATTACGGGTAATACTATTGAAGACTGCGCGTATCTTACTGCCACCACTGGAACTTTCTATGCAATTTATAATACAGCTTCTGCCAATACTGTAAATTTAATTGGTAATATTGTTAATAATAATATTCTAGCTGGAACAGGGGCATTTTATGGCGTTTACAGTGGAGCTTGTGTTAACTTGTTTGTTCAGCAGAATACTGTCAGTAACAACCAGAAAACAGGTGCTTCAGGTAGTATGTATCTTTCATATGCCAATACATCTATTGTTAATTATCATCACAATAATCTTTTCAATAATAGTATTCCAAATAGCAGTGGAACAACTGCTGCAACAATATATGGGTACTATAATTTAGGCTCTCCAACAGTTGAAAATATACATCACAATAATATTTATAATAATTCTGTTAGTGGTACAAATACTGCTACCACTTCTTATAATGATGGTATTTACTCATATACAATTGCTGGCGATGTAAAAAGTATAAATAATAATAATATTTATGGGCTTACAGCAGCATCAGGTATAGTAAATGGAATTCGTACTAATCTTGGTAATGCCAGTATTTATAATAACAATATCTATAATCTTACAAATAATACTGCTGCAACTACTGCTGCCTCTGTAAACGGAATTACAATTACTTCTGGAAATCCGGTATATGTTTACAACAATTTTATATCTGATTTAAAAGCCCCTCTTTCTGCGGGCACAGATGCTATCAGAGGAATAAATATTACAAGTGCCACTGCTTCATCTGTTGTTGGATTATATCATAATTCAATATACTTAAATGCTTCATCTACAGGTGCAAATTTTGGAAGCTCAGGTATTTTTCATACTTCAAATGCTACAGCTACAACAGCATCACTTGATATGAGAAATAATATCATTGTTAATACTTCTACACCATCCGGTACAGGTTTAACAGTTGCCTATCGAAGAAGCAGCACTACATTAACAAATTATAATAGTGCATCAAACAACAATGATTTTTTTGCCGGAACTCCTTCTGCCTCAAATCTGATATTTTCAGATGGTACTAACTTTGACTCAACAATAACAGATTATAAAACAAGAGTTAGTCCAATAGATGCTGCTTCTTTCAGTGAGAATCCACCTTTTGAAGATATAACTACAGCACCTTTTGACCTTCATCTAAAGACTACTGTACCTACTCAAATTGAAAGCGGCGGTATTCCGGTTAATACACCGATAGTGGTTGCTGATGATTTTGATGGAGATATAAGAAATGCTTCTACACCCGATGTTGGTGCTGATGAGTTTTCTGGTATGGGATTAGACTTATCCCCTCCGGTTATTTCATATACACCTCTATTGAATACAAGCTCAATTAATAACAGAACTTTGACAGTTACAATCACTGATGCCAGCGGAGTACCAACTTCTGGTATAGGTTTACCTGTCTTATATTGGAAAATAGGAGTAAGCGGAAGTTATACTTCAGCTACCGGAGCTTATGCAAGTGGAGATGATTTTACATTTTCATTTGGCGGCGGTGTAGCATTAAATGATACAGTATTTTATTACATAGTTGCTCAAGATAATGCATCTGTACCTAACGTAGGAGCATCACCTTCTGCCGGAGCCGGTGGTTTTACCGCTAATCCGCCTGCTGCATCTACTCCACCAACTAATCCCAGCAGTTATTTTATAATTGATATTCCGCTTGCTGGCGATTATACAGTTGGTACAGCACTGTTTAACAAAATTACAGGTTTGAATTTATCATTTGAAAAAGTTGTAAATAAAGTAGTGAAAGAGGTTGATATTTTAGTTGCTGCCCCTGAAATAAAAGATGAAAAAGGGCAGATTATTGAGAAAACTTCTTCTGCTCCAATTACTGAAAAACAATTAATGGAAGTTGAAGAAACTACCTGGATAGCAATGGATAATGGAATCCCTTATACAGGTGATCTTTATGTGAAAAAATCAGAGCATCCTGAATTAAATTTCCCGGATGGAGTGGATGGTGTTTATTCTACCATAACTGCAGCCGTTAATGATTTGAATCTGAGAGGTGTTTCCGCTCCAGTCAGATTTTTATTAACTGATGCTTCTTATTCAAGTGGTGAATCATTCCCAATCTCAGTTTTTATTACAAGCGCTGCTCTTCCTACTGCTGTAAATACTGTTACTTTAAAACCAAATACAGGTGTAACAGCTACAATTACTGGCTCAACTGCACAAAATGTGTTTGGTATATATGATAGTTATGTAACCATTGACGGCTCAAATACTGTTGGTGGTACAAGCAGAGATTTAACTATTATCAACAGTTATACAGGCGGAAGTTTCAATCTTGGAGTTGTCTTATGGAACGGTAGTGGTAAAGTTGCAACCAACACTACTGTTAAAAATTGTATTATTGAAGGTTCTCCAACACCTGCAAGCAGTTACGGTTTGTTTCTAAATGCAAACGGTGGTGCTTATCATAATACTTCTTTTATTAACAATAAAATTCAAAATGTTAAAGTTGGAATTCAATTTGTTGGTGTTGACGGAAGTAAGACTAATAACGGTTTAATTTCCGGGAACATAATTGGAGAAGTTACTAAGCCAATAAAACAAGGTGGTATCCTTGCTGGTTATGTTGATAATTTAACAATTACTGAAAATGATATTTTTGGTGAGGTTGATGGCAATACCAATAACTCTCAATATGGAATTTCATTATTGGCTGGCTCAACATCTAGTAAGATTACTAAAAACAAAATCCACGATTTCTACTATACCGGTACAACAGGATACGGATGCTTTGGAATCCGGTATGCTTCTGATGCAACAACCGTTACCGAGATATCTAATAACTTTATTGGTAATATTAAAGCTGATGGCGATGGTTCAAGTCAAAATTACTTCCCGGCTGGTATATATATTACTTCCGGCGGAAACATAAACTTGTATTATAATTCAATTTATATGTCTGGAAGTACACTTGGAAGAGGTACCAGCTACAACGGCAGTAGTGCATGCGTTTCAATTGCATCAGGTATTACTTTATTAGACTTCAGGAATAACATATTCCAGAATTCAATGGATTCATATCCTGGCTCAACAAGGACTAATACTACATTCGGTGTTTATTCTGCAAGTGCCAACACTGCTTTTACAGATATAAACTATAACGATTATTTTGTAGATGGTGTTGGACCGAGAGTTGGTTATCTTGGCGGTAACCAATTAGACCTTACAGCCTGGCAGACTGCTACCGGTAAAGATGTAAACAGTATCTCAGCAGATCCTAAATTTGAAAGCACAAATGATTTACATATTCAAACACAGTATAATATTGTAGATGGTAAAGCTCAGCCAATTGCTGCAGTTCTTACAGACATTGATAATGATTCAAGAAACGCAACTACACCTGATATAGGCGCTGATGAATATGTTCATGTTATACCGTCAGTCGTTGATCCTTCTGCTGTCTCTGCTGCTGCAATTAGCGGAGATCAGATAGATATTTCATTTACACCAAATGCAAATAATAATAATGTTGTAATTGTATATAATCTTACTGGCACATTCACTGCACCGACCGGTACTCCAACAGTTGGTCAGCCATTAGCAGGTGGTGAAGTTATTGCAATAACAACAACTTCTCCATATTCACATACAGGGCTTACTCAGTTAACAACATATTATTACAAATTATTCTCTTATGATGGAACTGATTACTCCCCAGGTATTACAACAAATGCTACAACACCTTGTTTACCAATATCTACTTTCCCTTGGACTGAAAGTTTCGAAACTGTTACGATACCTGCATTTCCAGATTGCTGGTTTAAGGAAAATGGTGATTGGACAACAACAAATAATGCCAGTTCTACTTATGATGCCGATGCCCGCACTGGTACGCAATTCTTGCGTGAATCTTATACAGCAACAGATGAATATATGTGGACTCCTGGTTTCCAACTTACAGCAGGAACATTATATGATTTCTCATTCTGGTGGGCAGGAGATAATTTCGCAGGTTGGACAGGAGATGTATTTATTAATACATCACAAGTATCTACAGGTGCTGCTCAGATTGGAACTTCATTTGTTGAAAGTGGAACGACAACTACAAAAACATACCAGCAATTTTTATATACATTTGCGCCATCAGCAAATGGAACATATTATTTTGCTATCAGAGTTAACGCCACTGGAGTTCCATGGTACTTAAGTTTTGACGATTTCAGTTTTGATGTTGCACAGGTTCCAACAGCACCATCCAACTTAACGGCAGTAGCAGATACATTTGCAATATTGTTAAATTGGGATGATAACTCTGCAACTGAACTCGGATTTAAGATTGAGAGAAAAAATGGTGATTCTTTAAGTGTTGATCCATTTGTTGAAATTGATTCAGTTGGTGCAAATGTAACTTCATACAATGATTTAGGCAGGACACCAAATACTACTTATACTTACAGAGTAAGAGCATTTAATCAGGTTGGTTATTCTCTATATAGTAACGTGATTACCGCTACTACCATTATTCCTGTTGAATTAACATCATTTGCAGCTAATATTAGTGATAACGAAGTGGTGATATCCTGGACAACTGCAACTGAGTTGAATAACAGAGGATTTGATCTTGAAAGAAAACTTAACGGTGAATGGGAGAAGTTAACCTTTATCGCAGGAAAAGGAACTAAATTAGAGGAAACAAACTATTCATACATTGATAAGTTTTCTTATACTTCTTATCAGGGAACAGCACAGTATAGACTGAAACAAATCGATTTTGACGGAACAATTTCTTATTCAAATGTAATCTCAGTTGAGTTGGATTTTACACCGAAAGAATATGCTTTGTATCAGAACTATCCGAATCCTTTCAATCCGGCAACAACAATTAAATTTGCATTACCTTTCGAAAGTAGTGTAAGAATTATAATTTATAATTTGTTAGGTGAAAAGGTTGATATGCTGTTTGAAGGCATCAAAGAAGTAGGCTATCACGATATAACCTGGAATGCCGGCAGATTGGCTTCTGGTATCTATTTATATACTATAGAAGCAAATTCTTTAGATGGAACAAAGAACTATACTTCTGTAAAGAAGATGATGCTGATGAAGTAATTCTTTGTTAATTGCTCATAAATGCAAGCCGCTCAGTTTTTGAGCGGCTTTTTTTTTATTGATTTTTATTTAAACAATAGTTACACTTAGTGTAACAATTAAAAGAATTATGTCTGCATCAACAAAATTATCTACATCAGTAAAAGCTTTATGCTTTCTTGCAGTAAATCCCTTACCAAAAAACAGTAATGAGATTGCTGATGCAATAGGAATTAATGCTTCAAAAATAAGAAGACTTATGGCTATGCTTGGGAAAAGCTGGGATTGTTAAAAGTGATACTGGAATGCTTGGCGGTTTTTCCTTAAATAAAACTCCGGATAAGATTCATTTACAGGAAATTTATTGTGCAATTGAGGACCGAAAAGCTTTTTATCTTAATGTAAATAAAGAGAAGTTGAATCAATCTGCAAACTCAAAGAAAATTAATAATTTCTTCATTAAACTGTTTTCTGATATTCAGATAGAAATAGAAAATAAAATGGAAAATATTACATTAAAAAATATATTAAATCATATTAAATAAGGAGTGATTATGGAATTCTTAAAAAGACTCGGAATAGAAGATAAAAATTTCGGCTGCTGCACTGGAACAGTATGGAATAATACTACTGATCAGGGTGAACTGAAAATTTATTCACCTGCTACCGGTGAGTTTATTGCTTCAGTTTATCAGGCTTCAGAAAACGATCTTAATAACCTGCTTGATGTAACTGATAAAGCATTTGCATACTGGAGAACAATTCCGGCACCCAAAAGAGGAGAGATAGTAAGACAAATAGCTAATAAGTTAAGAGAGTTCAAAAAAGATCTGGGTACTCTTGTATCGTTTGAAATGGGAAAATCATTGCAAGAGGGAATGGGTGAAGTTCAGGAGATGATTGATATTTGCGATTTTGCCGTAGGACAATCAAGACAGCTTTATGGTTTTACAATGCAGTCGGAAAGACCGATGCACAGAATGTATGATCAATACCATCCGTTGGGTACCGTTTGCACAATTTCAGCATTTAATTTTCCAGTTGCAGTTTGGTCGTGGAATGCAATGATAGCTGCAGTGTGTGGTGATGTAAATATCTGGAAACCTTCATCTAAGGTTCCGCTTTCAGCTATTGCTTGTCAGAATATTTTAAAAGACGTATTAATTGAAAACAATTTGCCTGAAGGAATTTTTACTTTGATAATTGGTAAAGGATCAACTATCGGAGAAAAAATACTTAATGAAAAACGCATTCCTTTAATTTCTGTAACAGGTTCTACAAACGTCGGAAGACATGCAGCAGAAGTAATAGCAAAAAGATTTGGCAGAGCAATTCTAGAACTTGGCGGAAATAATGCAATTATTATGACTCCGGATGCAGATTTAAAGATGGCAATGCCTGCAGTTGTGTTTGGAGCAGTTGGTACAGCAGGACAGAGATGCACAACAACAAGAAGATTAATCGTGCACGAATCTATCTATGATAAAGTAAAAGATGCTTTGATTAAAGCTTATAGTGGATTGAAAATTGGAAATCCGCTGGATGAAAAAAATCATGTTGGTCCGCTTATAGACAAAACTGCTGTAAAAGATTTTACTAATGCGCTTAAATTAGTTCAGGAAGAAGGCGGAAAGATAGTTTATGGCGGAACAGTTCTGGAAGGCGAACAATACAAATCTGGTTCCTATGTGGTACCTGCAATTGTTGAAGCAGAAAATCACTATAAAATTGTTCAGGAAGAAACTTTTGCACCAATATTATATCTGATAAAATATTTCGGCGAAGTTAAAAATGCTATTGAATTACAAAATAGTGTTGTTCAGGGGTTATCTTCTTCAATATTTACTAACAATATGCGTGAGGCTGAATTGTTCCTTTCTGCAGAAGGTTCTGATTGTGGAATTGCAAACGTAAATATTGGTACTTCAGGTGCTGAAATCGGTGGTGCTTTTGGCGGTGAAAAAGAAACCGGAGGCGGCAGAGAATCTGGTTCTGATGCATGGAAAACATATATGCGAAGACAAACTAATACAATAAACTTCGGAACAAAACTTCCTTTGGCTCAAGGAATTAAGTTCGATATTTAAAAACTTCAATTGTAAAAAAGGGAAGTAAGGTTGTAAAATTTTACTTCCCTTTACATTTTGACTTCAAACTCAGATAAGAAAAAATTACCTGCATTATTTTCCGCTTTTATTAATTCGTTTTTCAATTAAATTCTCAAACAACTTACAAGTTGCTTTGGTCAATTCTGTCATGCTAAATTTTCACAAACGTTCGGCTAAGTGGCCTGACATTTGTTTATCAGGGGATAAAAAAATACTGAAATGAATTTAGATATAACTAAAATAACTTCTTGCGGATCAGATTGGGAAACTAATCGGTACACTTTTCTACAAACATTAAAAAGCTGGAGAAGTGAAATCCATCGAAATAAACTTTATCCTGCTGTTGAATATGCAGATCATCTGCAATTAAGATTTAATGATATACTAACTGAAAACATTGAATCAAAGTCCTGGCTGGAAAATGAAGTAAAGGGAACTTTTGTAGATAATAAACTCGTTATCCTCGAAAAAGCTCATCAGATAAGCTCTCAATTGGATAAGTTAATTGACTTTGTAAAATGGGCATTAAAAGAGAATCAGGAAATTGTAAATGAAGCAAAAATTGTCAAACAATTTGTTCAGGAAAATATTGAAATAAAAGCTTGCTGTAATAAAGATAAATACAGAGGGAAAGGATATATTTTAATTCCGGATAACAAATTAAGTGTTTATAAAATCTATCTTTATGATCTTTCTATAAACTGGTCAATAAATGATCCGGTAGAATATTTGGAAATGACTTTGCTCAGATCTATTCCGGTAGAGATGGTTAATCAATCTCTTGAAGAATTGATGAATGAGTTTGTAATAAATTCAAGTACATTGTTTGATCCAATGATCTATATCTGTAAAACTGAACTTGATTTTCCATTTAAGGAAACAATGTTTCCGGTAATAAAAGAAAAACTATTATCTTCAGTTAATGGAATAGAACCTTATCTTTAACCGGATGTCAGCAAAATCAGATCAGATAAAATTTTTCCGGTCTCATCAAGAATAAAATCTTTCTTTTGATTATTGGTAACGGGAATCTCTCCATCTAAAAGTTCAATATCTGAATTAGAGATTATTTCAGCATTTCTATCAGATTTTCTTTGCTCTTCATCTTCTTTTTCAATTTTCCTTTTATCTTCATTTAAGGAAATCGACTCTTTGAGTTTATTCTCCTGATAAATCCTAATATCTTCTTTTAAAAATTCAAAATCTTTATCATTAGAAATTCTAGCTTGGTGCTTAGTTAATAATTCTGGGATAAACTTCTTGATATCTTCAAATTTATTAAATGACGCCGGCTTAATTTCATCGTATGGTAAAGCACTTGGTTCAGCACTTTCACCAAAATCTTTTGGATCAATTGCTGATGGAAATGTTATGTCAGGAATAACCCCGCGGTTTTGAGTACTAGCTCCGCTTACTCTGTAATATTTTGCAATAGTAATCTTGAGCTGACCAAGAGTATTTTTTTTATTTGAAGAAACTCTGTTTAGATCTATAAGGTTTTGAACTGTACCTTTACCAAATGTTTGTTCACCGATAATGATCCCTCTTTGATAATCCTGAATTGCTCCGGCAAAAATTTCAGAAGCTGAAGCACTGAAACGATTTACTAGAACTGCAAGCGGTCCATCATATACTATTTGAGAATCAGGGTCTTTTGCAACATCAATTTTTCCGTCAGAGTTTTTAACCTGGACTACTGGTCCGTCTTTTATAAACAAACCGGTTAGCTCAATTGCTTCCTGAAGAGAACCGCCGCCGTCTTCTCTAAGGTCAATAATAATCCCCGAAATATTTTCTTTGGATAAAGAGTCAATTAGTTTTCTAACATCGCGGGTAGTACTTCTGAAATCTCCATCTCCGTTTCTTTGAGCTTCGAAATCACTGTAAAATTTTGGAATATCAATAACACCGATTCTGAAAGGTTTATCATCATTAAGAATTTCTAATACTTTACCTGTAGCTGCCTGATCTTCCAGTTTTATTTTATCTCTGACTAAAGTTATCTCTATAGGCTTAGAATTTAAATCACTGCCGGCTTTGATAATTTGTAATCTTACTGTTGTTCCGGCTTTACCCCGAATAAGCTTTACTGCATCTGTAATTCGCCAGCCAATTATATCTTCAAATTCACCATCATTTCCCTGTGCAACTCCGATAATTTTGTCATCTGCTTTTAACAATCCGCTTTTATATGCCGGACCGCCGGGAATAATTTCAACAATCTTAGTATAATCATCTTCAGTTTGCAGCCGTGCTCCGATACCCTCAAGTGAAAGGCTCATATCAATTTTAAAATTCTCAGAAGAAACAGGAGATAAGTAATTTGTATGCGGGTCAATATTCTCTGTAAAGGAATTCATTGCAAATTGAAATACATCTTCTGGTTTGTATTGATTTATAAAATTTGCCAGATTTTTATAGCGCTTTCTAAGAGTCTTCTGTATAAATTCCCAATCCTTACCATTTAGTTTATATGTTAGTGCATCATTTTTCAGTCGCTTTCTCCAAAGTTCATCCAATTCGGATTTATCTTTAGCCCAGTTTGCTTTATCACGATTGTACTGATAATTCTCATCGGCAGAATAATCAAATTCAGTGTTTAATAGCGAATCAATAAATTGTAACCTTTCATTAAATCTTTGACGATACAGATTAAATGTTTCAAAGTAAAAATCTAAATTACCGTCAATCAGATTATCATCAAGTTTATCTTTGTAAGAAATAAGTTTATCAATATCTGATTTTAGAAAATAATTTTTTCCATTGTCTAAAACTTTCAGGTAACGATTGAAAATCTTTTCAGATAACGAATCATCTATTTCAACTTGTTTGTAATGATAACGCGACAAGAGTGAAACTAGTAATTGGCTTTCAGTTTTGTAATGATTAAGCGGCTGAAGTATTGTAAGTGTATCTTTTTCTTCTGAATCTGAATATGAAAAAGTACTCCGTGAACCTGAAATCGAAAAATTTAATGTTAAGAGTGCAATTAAACCAAATAATATTATGCTTATTTTTTTCATTAAGTGCTCTGATTAATAATAGTTGTAAAAACTCATCTAACTTCAATGATAAATATACAATTAGTTAAGAAATTTCAAGATATTAAGACTTCTGTGACGCGTAATGTGTTCCCTAACAATTAACGTTCAGTGAAAGAAAAATGATTAAAAACTTTTTTAACTTTGATTAGAAATTTTAATAATGGTTTGAAAATGGCAAAAGTAAGAGAGATACTTAAAAGAAAAGCGCAATACACAGACCCGTTAAGTGCATCTGTTGAGGATATATTTTCTGATATTCAAAACAGTATAGAAAATAAAGATGAGGTTGAGGTAATTGAGAAGGACGGAAAAAAAATTATTGTCTTTAATGATCCGCTTTTTTCACGTGAACCGAGAAGTATTATAAATTATTCAATCTTTAGAGGTAAATGGGAGTTTGAACCACTTGAGGATATCGACGAAACTGATCCCGATAAATGTGCTATTCAATTTACACCACTCAATGATTCTGCAAAAGTTATTATTGCTTTCAAGTCATTAAAAGACAGGGTAGAGTTTATGAACTCTATTTATGCAAATGAAGAGATGAAACAGACTGGAAGCGGAATGAGTTTTGAAAAGTTAGCTAATTCTAAAGTATTAAAAACTACCGGCGGTTTACTGGGACTGACAATGGCTGGTTATGGTTTATATAAAATGTTTTCAAAGAAAGATGAAGAATAATCGGTTGTATCTTTATTCAATTTTAAAATATCTGCTTTAATACTGCATCAATATTTTACCGGATTAGTTACAATTCATCTTTATTGATTGTCCTGCTGAAAATATAATCAACATTTTTAAGCATATTTTTACTCTCAAAAATTCCTGCTATTTCAGATTCTGATATAACTTGTTTTATGCCCTCTGATTTGAGCAGCTCATCTTTAAGATTCAATGATTGATCCTGCCAGACTTTCATAGCACAATCCTGAACTAATTTATATGCATCTTCTCGTGAAATACCTTTTGAAACAAGTTTTAACAATACTGTCTGAGAAAAAATTAAGCCTCGGGTCAGGTTTAAATTTTTGATCATATTTTCTGGATATATAATCAAATTAGAAATTAATTTAATCATCAGATCCAGCATATAATCCAGTGCAATACAACTATCCGGAATAATTATTCTTTCAACTGAGGAATGTGATATATCGCGTTCATGCCACAGCGGAATATTTTCTAAAGCTGCTATTGAGTTACTTCTCAGAATTCTGGCAAGTCCGGTTATTCTTTCACTGATGATTGGATTACGCTTATGCGGCATAGCTGAAGAACCTTTTTGACCTTTTGAAAAATATTCTTCTGCTTCAAGCACTTCGGTACGTTGTAAATGTCTGATTTCAACAGCAATTTTTTCTAAGGATGCCCCTATAATTGCAACAGCAGAAACAAACTCAGCATGTCTGTCTCTTTGAATTACTTGTGTTGATATCGGAGCAGGTTTTAAACCCATTTTAATGCAAACGTATTCTTCAACTTTTGGTGAAAGATGTTCAAAGGTTCCAACTGCACCGGAAATCTGTCCGACACTTATTGTTTCAATAGCACTTTTAAGTCTTTTAATATTTCTTTTAGTTTCTTCATACCATAAAGCAAACTTTAATCCCATAGTAGTTGCTTCTGCATGTATTCCGTGGGATCTGCCGACACAGATAGTATTTTTGTGTTCTAATGCTCTTTTCTTTAATGAAGATTTTAAATCTGTTAATCTGCTTAAAAGCAAATTACCTGCTTCTTTCATTTGATAAGAAAGTGTGGTATCAAGAATATCTGAAGAAGTCATACCATAATGAATATGTCTTGATTCAGGTCCCACATATTCAGCTACATTTGTTAGAAAAGCAATAACATCATGCTTTGTAGTCTCTTCGATTTCCAGAACACGTTTAACATCAAAGTTAGCTTTAGATTTAATTACCTCGACGTCTTTAGCAGGAATTTCACCCATTTGAGCTCGAGCTTCACAAGCATATATCTCAATGTTTAACCAGGTTTCAAATTTAAATTTATCTTCCCAAATTTTTCCCATTTCGGAAAGAGTATATCTTTCAATCATTATCTTTTATCCAGCTTCATTTTTTTTATTAACTCCGAATTATCTCTGATTATCTTAACAGAAATTTCCTGTCCGGCTCTGAATTCCTGAAACACTCCAAAAATTGTCTGCTCATTGTTGATTCTATAACCTTCAATTTCAACAATAATATCGCCTGCTTTTAATCCTGCTTTATCTGCGGGAGTGTTAGGGATAACTTTTGTAATTATTACACCTTTTGTGCTTTTAAGATCATAATAATTAGCTATGCCTGAATCAATTGATTGGATGCTCATTCCAATCTGAAAATCTCTGTCTATCTTACCGCTGGTTTTAAGTTCTGTAACGATTCGTTTAACTTTATCAATTGGAATTGCGAATCCAAGTCCGATATTTCCCTGATTTCCGCCGGCAGTATAAATTAACGTATTCATTCCAATTACCTGCCCAATTGAATTTACTAATGCACCTCCGCTGTTACCTCCATTAATTGCTGCATCTGTCTGAATCATATTTAAATAATACCTGTCATTTATCGGCTCGAGGTTCATTCCAATTGCTGAGATAACACCAAGAGTAACAGTTGGTTTATCATTAAGTTCAAACAATCCAAAAGGATTTCCTAATGCAATTACCCATTCACCGATTATCAAATCATTTGATGTACCTAACTCGACATAAGGTAAATCCTTTCCATCAATTTTAAGCAGGCAAATATCAGATGTAGGATCGCTGCCTATAATCTCTGCTTTATGATGTGAACCATCTGTCATTGTAATTGTAATTTCGGCAGCATTTCCGGCTACGTGATCATTTGTAACAATGTAACCATCAGGCGAGATAATATAACCGGAGCCAAGTCCCTGCACTTTTTGATTATAATTTCCTCTGTTTCCAAAAAATTGTCTGAAAAACGGATCATCAAAAAAAGAGCTGAAGGGATCCCTTACTTTTCTTATTTCAATAACATTAATTCCAACGATTGCGGGGCTAACCTTCTGAACAGTTTCTGTAATGATATTTCTTCTTGAATTAGCAATATCATCATTAAATTTTTTTGCTAACTGCAAATTTGTTAGGGTAAGATTTCCTTTTTCATTAGAGCTGACAAAATCATAATTTATTTTTGAATTTAAATAGATAAATGCTCCTGAAACACCAACTATCAGTGCAATGACTGATGCAATGAAGACTTTTTTACTAATCATTTTTATTCTTATTATTTTTATTTTTATTAATTATTTCGTTTAACGGATCTATATGTTTAATGAAAATCAGAATTAGTACAATTGATGACAACATAACTAATTCATTTATACTTTTATCAGCAATTGCTGAGTACTCCAAATAAAAATTACTACCGAGCAGTACTGTTATCAATGTTAAAATAGTTGCAAAAATATTTGCAATCAAAATATCTTTTTTAATTAAATAAAAAACTAACCAGATAATTATCCATATTACTAAAAGTAAAGGTGCTATTACAACGCTGCCGCCGGCAGATGTTGCCAATCCGCGTCCGCCTTTAAAATTTAACCATGGATTAAAACAATGTGCAAATATTGAGAATATAAGTGTCAGACCTGCAAAAGAATACTTTTGACCAAATAATTGTAAAATAATTAAAACAGGAATAACTCCTTTCAGAAAATCAACAACAAAAACCAAAATACCCAATTTTTTTGATCCGGATACCTCATAGGAATTCATAGCTCCAACATTGCCTGTGCCGCTTTGTGTTACATCGATGCCTTTTGCTTTTTTTAAAACAATATATGCAGTGGGGATTGACCCGAATAAATAACCTAAAAGGCTGCTGATAAAGTATTCCAACAATAAACCTATAATTGTGTTGTTTAAAGATAATTATTTTTTTTGAAGAGAAATAAAGAGAGGGGAAAATCAATAGAAAGCTACATTATGATCTTCACTAATAATATTACCGGATTTATCTTTTAGATTTTTGATAATGACTTTGTATTTACCGTTTGGAATTTGTTTTTCTGTAAATAGGACAACTGCTGAATCACCGGGAACTACACCAATTTTGAAAATTCTTACAGGAGTGTCATCATCTTTAAAAATAATATAATTGGAATTATCAAAAATACCATCTCTCGACATCGGCTCATTGAATCTAAGTAGAACTTTTGAAGTATCAGCAACTGACTGGGAATGAACCTCGCAAAAGAATCCGGCTGCAAAAATGATGATAATGAATAAAAGTGTTTTAAGCATATTGAAATAGTTTTGATATAATATCTCGCCACTTGTATGCCAGATTAAAACCTACAGAAAATTTGTTTTAAAATAAATTGAGATAGAAAATTGAGTCTCAAAAAAAGAACGAACAGATAGATGTTTCAAATGGGGAGAAAGAGAATTGAATATTGAGGCGCCGGTCGGATTCGAACCGACGAATAAAGGTTTTGCAGACCTTCCCCTTAAGCCACTTGGGTACAGCGCCATAATCATAAAAATAAAAATCCACCTAAGTGGATTTTGAGCGGGAAACGGGACTCGAACCCGCGACATCAACCTTGGCAAGGTTGCGCTCTACCAACTGAGCTATTCCCGCAATTAAATTAAACAACAAATCAAAAAACGTGGGCGAAATATAATATCCGGCAGTTTATTTTGCAATATTTTAAAATAAAAGAGCCGCTAAATGCGGCTCTTTGCAGTATTGTAATTAACAATTACTTCATTAACATCATTTTGATAGCACTAACAGCATAAGAAGTTTCCAGTTTGCAGATATAAATTCCGCTTGGTAATGATGCAGCATCAAAAGTTGCGTTAAATGTTCCGGAAGTCATATACTCATTCTTTAACACTGAAACTTCTTCGCCCAACATGTTATAAACAGCTAACTTAACAAATGATGGCTCTGTAACAGAGTATTTAATATTTGTTGTTGGGTTGAATGGATTTGGATAATTCTGCTCTATTCCAAACACAGTTGGTGCATTAATTTCAACAAGGATTTCATCGCTGTATTCAAAAGCTCCGCTAAAATCAACTTGTTTTAATCTATATACATAATTTCCATCAACTAAATCCACATCTGTATATGAATAATTATTTCTTTTGGTAGTTGTTCCAGCACCCTGAACTATTCCAATTGTTATAAATTGATCATCGGCAAATTTTCTCTGAATTTCAAATCCATTATTATTTAATTCGGATTCAGTTGTCCAGTTGAGTGTAACTGTGTTTTTATTAACATTAGCAGTAAATGCTGAAAGTTCAACCGGAACTACATTCATATCTTCGACTGAATAATCATCAACAAACATTTGGCAATTAGCATTGTCTCCGTAGAAATCGCTTGCATGTAAAGTTTTTTGTATAGGAGTTCCACTTGCGCCAAGTGACCATTGCCAGCTAAGAACTGAAACGCCATTGATCGTAATGATACCAAGATCAGAATCCAGGTCAACATCAACTTCTACAGGAAACCAGGTTGCAATCGGCCAGGTAAAAGTAACTGCTGTGGTCGATCCGCCGAACATTCTACCATTTCCACCAAGGTCAAAATAGCATTCCATAGCCCATTGAGAAGTAGCACCAAAAAGAGCAAGTGTATTGAAATATCCTGCCTTACCTGCTGGGATATATGCATAAAAGCTAATTTTGTATTTGCCTGTAGAATAAGGGGTAGCTCCAAAAGTCTTTACTAAATCATTATCCTGAACAATAACTACAGAATTTGGAGAACTGTTAGAAAAAGCATTTGAAACTAATGGATCTTCGCCAGCACCGCCACTCCAGGTTGTCCAGAAGGAAGGATTTTGAGCAGCTAATCCTGTTCCAGCAGTGTACGAATCGAAATTATCAGCAAATAGTATCGTAGAAGGTGCCGGAGAATCCTCAACAACACCACGAATATTCCAATTATAATTTAATCCAAAGCCTGATAAATGTTCCCATACTCCAGTATCATTTACCCAATCACCATCCGGGTTTGCCGGTCCTGCATCGCATCCAAATGGAAAGCTTGCCCCAGTTGCATCAGCAACTTCTAAACATATCCATAAATCATTGCCTGAAATTGGAATATAAGTACTTAATTCAATTTCATTCCATCCTGGCATTGTTAAAGATGATAAATTCAAGGGTTGATCCAATAAGAGTGCACCAGGAGCTGTTGATGTACCAGCATCATAAATCTTAATTGTTAAGCCTGTTGCAGCTTGAGCATAATAAAATTGAACAAATTGCAGTTCACCGCCTGTTAACGGACCTAGGATTGCAGGAGTGAATCTTGCCCCACCGATGAAAGTCGTTCCTCCATCGCCAATTGAATTATTATTAGCGCCATCATAATTAATTGTTACAAGCGTTTCAGATACATTTGGAGATCCGCCCGGTTTTGTGTTCTGAAGAACTGAAAAATTTTGTGCAAAAGAAAAAGCAGTAAAGCATAATACCAGAAAAATAGTATTGAACTTTTTCATAAGTACTCCATGGTTATGTTAGTAGATATAAGTTAGTTAAATGATTGAAATAGTTTTTTTTTTATAAGATGTAAATTATTTTAATTACTATTTGATATTAAATATTTTAAAAACAAACATCAAGAATTTTTAAATATTATTTTCTTACACCATGGATAAATCCCCGGTAAGGTAAGGAATGTTGAACAGTGATAAATGCTTTTGAATCTATTGATTCTATTAAAGAGATTACTTTTTTCTGATTTTTT
This sequence comes from Ignavibacteriota bacterium, assembly GCA_013285425.1. Lineage (GTDB taxonomy): Bacteria > Bacteroidota > Ignavibacteria > Ignavibacteriales > Ignavibacteriaceae > IGN3. Next base: position 1,408,538 of record CP053447.1, on the reverse strand, counting down.
CTCTGAACAATTACCACTAATAACGACACATCACCTGATACGCCAGTTGCCGGAAGTTGAGTAACACCATATTTTTCTTTTCTTAAAATCTCTGCAATCTTATCAGACGCAATTCTGGAAATAATATTAAGTTGAGCAAATCCTAATCCTATTTTTTGTTCAAGGGTAATCCCAAGAATATTTCCAAGTCCAAATCCAATGGAATAACCAAAGAGATTTAATAACTGATCGAGATTTTGAAATATATATCTTATTGCAAAAACCCAGATTAATACCTCTATTGTTCCCGCAAGCCCTGCAAGATATTTTCTGCCCTGAACAACAAGGATAGTACGCATTGTACCGATTGAAACATCACAGATACGCATCAGCATTATCAGCAGCGCGCCAGAAATTGATTCTAACATTATATTTGTATTATTATTATTGTATTAAGTTACTTTTACAAAAAATTTTATCTTTGCTTTATAAATCTATAAAAACTTGGTTAAAATGTTTAAAGTTCAACGTGAAGAATTGATTAATGAACTGACAAAAAAAGGAATTTCTGATTTGGCTGTAATTAAAGCGATCGGAAATGTTGAAAGAGAAAAGTTCATTCCAAAAACGATGCGTCATTTTGCATATAAAGATGCGGCTTTACCTATTGGATATGAACAAACTATTTCGCAGCCTTATACCGTAGCATATATGACGCAATTATTAAATATTAAAAAACCCGGGGTGAAGGTTCTGGAAATAGGAACTGGTTCTGGTTATCAAGCAGCAATCTTGGATGAAATGGGCTGTGATGTTTATAGTATTGAAAGGAATATGGATTTACATCATCGGGCTGCTAAACTTTTTGATAAACTTGGAATAAGAGTTCATGCAAAATATGGCGATGGTACAATTGGCTGGGCAGAGTATGCACCCTTTGAAGGAATAATTGTAACGGCTGGTTCTCCCACTGTCCCGCAAAAATTAAAAGATCAGTTGAGTATTGGCGGCAGGATGGTTATTCCTGTTGGAGATCGTATTTCACAAAAGCTTTATCTGCTGATAAAAAAATCTGAAAATGAATTTGATTCTGAAATAATACCTGAATTTACTTTTGTTCCTTTAATTGGACGAGAAGGTTGGAAATTGTAATTGTTATAGTTGGACCAACTTGTTCCGGGAAAACAAAATTAAGCTTAAAACTGGCTGAGCTTCTCAATTCAGAAATAATCTCTGCTGACAGCAGACAGATTTTCAAAATTCTTGATATCGGAACAGCAAAACCTGCAAAGGTAGAATTAAAAAGAATCAAGCATCATTTAATTAATAAAATAAATCCTGAACAGGATTATAATGCAAGTAAATTTGCTGCTGATGCCAATGAAATAATTAAAAGACTGCTGGAGAAAAATAAAACTCCAATAGTAGTTGGCGGATCAGGATTATACATAAAAGCTTTGATTGATGGAATAGCTGATTCCGCTGACACAGACTTTGAATTGAGAGAGGAATTGCTGACACTTAGAAAAAACAAGGGGAATGAGTATATGTATAATGAACTTAAAAAAGTTGATATGGTAAGCGCAGAAAAAATGCTTCCGCAAAACTGGAAAAGAGTAATTCGTGCTATTGAAGTATTTAAATTGACCGGCAGACCAATCTGGCAGCATTATCAGAATCAACAAGCTGAAAGAGAGTTTTCTTTTAATCAAATCGGGTTAAATTGGGAAAGAGAAATTCTTTATAATAATATCGAGACACGTGTTGATAAGATGATTAACGCAGGATTGGTTGATGAAGTTAAAAATATATTGGATATGGGATATCCTAGAACGCTTAATGCATTAAACACTGTAGGATATAAAGAAATAATAAAATACCTTGACAATCAGATTACGTTTGATAGAGCTATCGAGCTTATTAAGAGAAATACAAGGCATTATGCTAAAAGACAAATGACCTGGTTTAATGCAGATAAAAGAATTAAGTGGTATAATATTAATAATGAAAGTGATTTAAATAATCTTGCTGAAGAAATTGCAAAGGAAGTAAATGAAAGAAAAAATTAAAATAGCATCCGGACAAGGATTTTGGGGTGATCTTATCGATGCACCATATCATCAGGTTACAAAAGGAGATATTGATTATCTTGTAATGGACTATCTTGCTGAAGTAACAATGTCAATTCTGCAAAAACAGAAAAATAAAAATCCTGAACTTGGATATGCAAAAGACATTCCTGAACTGATGAAAAGGATTCTTCCAATTATAAAAGATAAAAATATCAAAGTTATAACAAACGGAGGGGGAGTTAATCCTGTTGCATGTGCAAATGCTGTTCTGCAGGCAGCAAAAAATCTTGGAATAAAAAACTTAAAGATCGGTGTTGTACTTGGTGATAATATAAAAGATAATCTTGATGAACTGATTTTAGAAGGCGCTGAATTAAAAAATATGGAATCAAATGAACCAATTGAATTAGTAAAAGATAAAATATTAAGTGCAAATGTTTATTTCGGAGCTTTCCCGATCGTAGAAGCACTTGAAAAAGGTGCTGATATTATTATTACAGGAAGAACTACAGATACAGGTTTAACTCTTGCGCCTATGATTTATGAATTCGGCTGGAAAAATACTGACTACAATTTACTTTCCGCCGGTACTGTTGCAGGACATATTCTTGAATGTGGTGCCCAATCAAGCGGAGGAAATTTTTTAGGTGATTGGCAATCAATACCAAATATGGCTGAGATTGGATTCCCTGTTGCAGAGGCTTATCCGAATGGTGATGTAATCATTACAAAACATCCGAATACAGGTGGCAGAATATCATTTGAAACTGTTGCAGAACAATTGCTTTATGAAATTGGTGATCCGAAATCTTATATCACTCCGGATTGTATTGCAGATTTTACATCTATTAAACTTCAGGATATGGGAAATGATAAAGTAAAAGTATATGATGTAAAAGGATTTCCTGAAACTCAATTTTATAAAGTTTCCTGTTCCTATGCTGATGGTTTCAGTGCTGTATCTTCATTAACTTACTCTTGGCCGCAAGCTCTTACAAAAGCAAAAGCTGCTGATGAAATTTTGCGCAAACGATTAGCTAATCTTAATTTACAGTTTGATGAGATAAGAACAGAGTTTGTTGGTTATAATTCTACTCACGGACCATTAGCAAAAGAACTTGATGAAGATGAAATAAATGAAATCGTTTTAAGAATTGGTGTAAGATCGCACGATTACAGCTCTGTGGAAAGGTTTGGAAAGGAAATCGCTCCGCTTATTTTAACAGGTCCGCCGAGTGTTACCGGTTTTGCCGGAGGAAGACCAAAACCAAGCGAAGTAGTAGCTTATTGGCCTGCACTAATTGATAAAAAATTTGTTAAACCTATCATCACAATTATGGAGTTATAAATGAGAAAAATCAAATTGATAGAAATTGCTCATGGAAGAAGCGGAGACAAAGGTGATGCCGCTAATGTTGGTATAATTGCCTATGATGATAACGGATATAAAATTATTGAGAAATATCTTACTGCAGAAAAAGTAAAAAAACATTTTGAAGGAATATGCTTTGGTAAAGTTGAGAGGTTTGAATTACCGAATCTGAGAGCCTTGAACTTTTTATTGCATAATACTCTTGGAGGAGGCGGAACAGTTTCACTAAAACACGATGCACAGGGAAAAACTTTAGCAGCAGCACTGCTTAGAATGGAATTAGAATTTGAAAATAATAATCCGGAGATATAATGTACGACGATGAGATTAAATCATTGAATAACTATAAAGTAAGAATAGATAATTTACGGAGTTATCTTTGACGTTGACCGCAAAATAGCTAAAACAGAAGAACTGCATAGAAAAACTGAAGAGCCAAATTTCTGGAACGATCAGCTTAATGCTCAAAAAATTCTTCAGGAGATTAAAACACTTCAAACCTGGATTGACCTCTGGAAATCAGTTAACAAAAAAGCTGAAGAGGCTGATGAACTTATTCAACTTGCACAAATGGACGATGATGAAACTCTTTATGATGAGATAAATTCGGAGTTGGATAAATTAGATAAAGCTATTGAAGATGCTGAGTTTAAAAATATGCTCAGTGGTAAAGATGATGATAAAAACTGCATATTAACTATTCATTCCGGTGCCGGCGGAACAGAAGCGCAGGATTGGGCTGATATGCTACTAAGAATGTATCTTAGATATGGTGAACATAGCGGATTCAAAATGACAATTCTTGATATGCTTGACGGCGATGGTGCCGGGATTAAATCAGCAACCGTTGAAGTTGAAGGTGAATATGCTTATGGTTACCTTAAAGCTGAAAACGGAGTTCATCGTTTAGTAAGAATTTCTCCATTCGATTCAAATAAAAGAAGACATACTTCTTTTGCTTCTGTATTTGTAATTCCGGAAATAGATGACACAATAGAAATAGATATAAATCCTGCTGATCTTAGAATTGATACTTATCGTTCCGGCGGTAAAGGCGGACAAAATGTTAACAAAGTTGAAACAGCAGTAAGGATAACCCATATTCCAACCGGAATAGTTGCTGCTTGCCAAACTGAGCGCTCTCAGCTTCAGAACAGAACAAACGCAATGAAACTGTTAAGATCAAGATTGTATCAATTAGAGTTGGATAAGCAAACTGCTGAACAAGATGAAATTGAAAAAAATAAAATGAAAATTGAGTGGGGCAGCCAGATAAGAAGTTATGTTTTTCATCCATACAATTTGGTTAAAGATCACAGAACTGATGAAGAAACTTCCGATGTTCAGGGAGTGATGGATGGTGAACTTGACAGGTTTATTAAAGCTTACTTGTTAAAAAATAATAACCAGTAACCTTCTGAACCAAGTTTTATGAAATATATTCTTCCCCTAATATTTATCTTTTATGTGATTGTATTATCATTTTTCTCAAGAGGCGAATTCCCGGATTCTGAATTTAACAATTCATATTTCCCGTATTTATCAGAAAGACCTTTGACTGAAGATGGTTTTTATTCGTTAAAGATCGCCTGGAATATTGGAACAGGGAAGGGAATAACCTATAACTATAATCAATCAACTACCGGATTTCAGCCGTTATATGTTTTTCTGCTTTCAATGTTTGCCTTTATTATCTCTGGTTTGGGTGGTGATAAGATAACTTTTTTGCGTTTAGTAATTCTGTTTTCAGGTCTTACTGCATTGTTGTTATCATTTTCCTTTTATCAGTTTACTAAGCAGTTCGAAAAAAGAACATCATAAGACTTTGTTGATACTGATATTTCTGCTGGTACTTTTTAATTTCAAGTTACTGCTTAATCTGTTCAATGGATTGGAAACAGGAATCTATTTGACTTTTCTTGCTCTTTCAATGATTCTGACAAAAAAGATTACTGAACAAAAGAAAAATTTAAGTCGGATATTTTTATTTGGATTTGTTTTAGGATTGACAGTTTTAGCAAGAATTGACTTTATGCTGATAGCTGTAACAGTACTGTTTACTTTATTGTTTACTGGAGCTTTAAGTAAAAAAGAATTTGTTCTGATTTTAATAATAATATTTTTTACAGTCCTTCCCTGGTTGTATTTCATCTTAATTACTCAGGGAAGTATTATTCCTTCTTCTGCCTCTGTTCAAACAGGATTTACAAGTGTTGAGTTTTCATATCGTATTGATCAGTTCTTTTATTCTATGTTTAGTAATTATCTGCCTTGGCTGCATTCTGGTCAAACTCAATCAATAATAATTTATTTAGCTGCACTAATCTTCATCGGGTATTTATTCAGATTTCAAAAAGTATTTGTAAAAAAGTTCTTTCAAATACCGGTTATAAAATACTGGTCAACCGGAATTATTATTATTTCAGCGGTGTACTTAGCATTTGCATCCCAGCCTTATTTCTTTTTCAGATATTTATCAGTTAATATGTTGATTGCTATACCATTTTTAGCGTTATTAATTTTAAATCTTCTTTTAAACAGATCAAAAAAATTCAAATACACTTTTATATCAATAGTTCTGTTTGTCTTCTTTATAAATACAGGATATTATTTTCATTATCCAAAACAGGTAACCAGTTTAGCATTGCGAACCGCCTTTTTAGAAGAAAATAATTTTTTTAATAAAAAGGTCGGAATGGCTCAAAGCGGAATATCCGGATATTTTTTCGATAATGTTATAAATCTTGATGGTAAGGTTAACAACAATGCCCTGAATGCAATTAAGGTTAATTATTTATATAACTATATAGCCCGCGAGAATATTTCAATATTGATTGAATGGAAAGAATGGTTTGATAATCTGCCTTCATCTGATCTGAAGCGGAATTGGCAAATATCTGATAATCAAATTAAAGACAATAAAACTTTAGTAATGATAAAAAAGTGAAATCATTTTGGCTGCGTCTTTAAGTTATATTGGTTTGCAAGATTTTTTAGTCTTCTTGGATAATCGGTTTGCATTCCGTTTATTCCGCTTTTAATTAAGCACTCCATTTCCCGTTTATCATTTATTGTACAGCCAATAATAAAATCTATTTTCGCTGCAGGATTATTTTTATTAAAAGATTTTCTTTTTCTCACATCATATTTTATTAATCTTCTGAATGTAACCCAATTCCCAATAGTTATTTGTCTTGGTTTCAAAATCAAAGCGATATTATTATTGTTATTTGCAGCTACCTTAACAGTACTGTGTTTTTTAGGCGAGAATACAAATCCGGGCGGTATCTCTACATCTAAACTGTAGTTGAAATTTGGATATTTACTTTTAGCAATATTTAAAACATCAGGAATAAAAGTTTCAATTATAAAACTGGAAGCCGGGGAAAATTCTTTTATTAATTTATCAAGCTGATCAAGAATTGTTAAAACTAATTCCTTTTCACTTTTTGTTACTTTTATATCAAGAAATACAAATTGTACCTGTGGTTTATCATTAAGCCAGATGAAAAATTCTCTAAGAGTCGGGATATGTGCATTAACCGGAATTGATTTCCCTTTTTTTATATAATTAAAATGTGTCCGCATCTCTTGTAAAGTCAACTCAGATATTTTATTTCTGTATCCGCTAAAAGGTGCGGGAAAATCAGGTTTGTAAGCAACCTCTGGTTCAAATCCTTTTTCCCTTAGTAACGCAGTTAAGTCATCCGGATTCCAATCATGCCAAAGTATAACCTCGTTATCTTTTGTTATACAGATATCAATTTCAAGTGAATTAGCACCCTCTCTGACAGCACGCTCCAAAGACGGGATAGTATTTTCAGGTTCATTTACCGGAGAACCGCGGTGTCCGCAGATTAAAAATAAATTATCTCTATCAACATTGGAATTACTTACAGGACAAAATCTAAAAAGTTCTTTAAACCAAATCAGATATTTTAACAGTCTTCGTTTTAAACTTGCCATGATTCTGTTTTATTGTGATTTTGCATTCAAAATTATTGTATTAAAGTATCATTTAAAAATAAATCATTTGCACTGTGAAAAAGAAAAAGAAGTTGACTCAGAAAAAGGAAAAGGCAGACAAGGATTTTTTTAATAAAGTTTATAAGATCACAAAAAAAATTCCTTATGGTAAAGTAACAACTTATGGTGATATAGCTGAAGCCTGTGGGATTCGATCTGCTGCAAGAACTGTTGGCTGGGCATTAAACGGCAGTGCTCCTGATATTCCGGCTCATCGTGTTGTTAATCGTTATGGTGCATTGACAGGAAAGTTTCATTTTGGGGATCCGAATCTGATGGAAGAGCTTTTACGCAGCGAAGGAATTGAGTTTGATGATAAAGGTTGTGTAAGACTGGATAAGCATTTTTGGAAACCAAAAAAGCGGTCCAAATGAACCGCTTTTTTTTAGATGTAGTTACTTTGCTTTTTAGTATCTCTTTACATCTATTGAAGAAACTCCGCAGTCAATATCGATATATATTTTTTTAGGATACTTTTCATAGTCTTCTGTCCGATATAAATCATTACTTGTCTTAACAAACCCTTCATAGTTTCTGCTTGAAAGTGCTGCATCAGATTTTATTTCACAGCTAACGGAATCCGGAATAAGAATATTTATATCAGAAGCACCGGCATCAATATCTATTTTGGTTATATCCGAAAGGTTACCAAGTTTAACATTTAATTTTGCCGCTCCCATATCAACATCAAGTTTTCTGATTTTATAATGTGTAAGATCAAGATCAACTGATGCCGCACCAACAGAAAAATTTAATTCCCACTCAGGTTTTGTATTTAATGACATCTCAACAAGATTCTTATAATTTTTATCACCAATGTTGAATTTAGTGCTTTTCATTTGAAAATTAATTTCAGCATGAGAATCAAAATCCTCCCGCTGAAGATTAAGTTTATATTTATTTTGTGATCCTTCGGTTTTGAAATCAAACAATTTTTCCGTTGGAACCAATATTTTAAAACTGCCTGCTCCGGCACTAAAATTTAATGCTGCACTTTTTATTGAGTCAGTAAACTCTTTTGAAAAATAAGTAGTATCATACATTGGGGTTCCGTCATCAAAATTTATCTCAAAATCATCATTAAATAAATTTGTAGTTGCACTAACCGACGCATATATGGTTAAAGCCAAAACTAATGCAGCCAGCCCAGCTACTATTGCCTTACCGATTTGATTTTTTACAAGAATTGAAACACCTAAAAGAACCAGCACAGTTGGCCAGAATTTCCAGGCAGAATCCCAAGTAAAAGTTAAGTTGGCATAATTACCAAGCAGCAATAAAACACCTATTGCTAAAAAAAATACTCCCCAAAAAATGCTTGATGGTTTCATTAAATCACCTCATTAGTTTTATTGTTTTTTGCTTTATAGATTATCGCTGATCCAAGAAAAATCAAAACAACCGGCCAGTAATCTTTAAAATAAAATCCCGGAACAAAATTACTTAATAAAATAATCACACCTAAAACAATAAGAAATATCCCGGCGAAAGCGGTTTTATTATTATTTAAATTTTTACGAAACTTGTTTGATTGCAAATCATCTGAAGTTTTATTTTCAGTTTCTGCGTTATGTAAGTTATCATCATTTTTATTCTCCTGATTAAAAGGAGTAACAATGTATGGTTTCTGAGGAATAATAATCCATAAAATTATATAAGCTAATATTCCACTTCCGCCAAAGATAACAGCTAAAACAAAAGTAAGTCTGATAATAACAGGGTCAATGCCAAAATATTCAGCAATACCGCCGCAAACCCCACCTAACATTTTATCTGTAACTGACCGATATAGTTTTTTGTTCATTTCAGAATTCCTTTCTAAATCAAATTCCTGATGCAAAACTAATACATAAATAGATGGAAGGTTGATTTTATGGTATGAATGGTAATGTGTGATTAGAACAGGAAAAATCAATTTATTTTCGGGCGAATAGTATCGGTGAATGGTGGATAAAGCTGCCAAAATTATTGTATTCATTAAAACTTATCTTATTTTAGTTACAGATTAAATTTTAAATTGAGATAAAATTACTTTATGAAAATAGCTCTTTGCCAGATAAACCCCATTGTAGGAAAACTCGAATACAATAAGAAAAAAATTATCGAAGGATATAATAAAGCAGTTGAAGCTAAAGTTGATTTGGCTGTTTTTCCTGAACTGGCACTTGTGGGTTATCCTCCATTAGACCTGATTGAAAAATCTGAATTTAGGGAAGCTGTTAATAATGCTGCTAAAGAAATCGCATCACAGACAGATTCTGTTGGATTGATTTTTGGAACTATCACTGAAGAATTAAATAAGGTAGGAAGAGATATTTATAATTCGGCTGTACTCTGTTTTAATGGAGAAATACAATTTACTCAGCATAAAACACTGATCCCAAATTATGATGTGTTTGATGAGATGCGGTATTTTAATTCAGCAGAAAGTGTTAGCGTATTTGAATATAAAGGAGAAAAACTTGGTATTTCGATTTGTGAAGATATCTGGAATGATGAAAACTACTGGTACAGAAGAAGATATCGAAAAGATCCAATTAAAGATTTAATGAATCAGAATGCATCATTATTGATTAACATCTCCGCAAGTCCTTATTATTACGGCAAACGCTCAACCCGAAAAGAAATGCTATCTGCTTTATCAAAAAAAGATAAAACTCCTCTTGTATATGTCTGCTGTGTTGGTGCACAAACTGATTTGATATTTGACGGCACAAGTATGTGCTTTGATAATAATGGAAATCTGGTAAAACTTGGTAAGGCTTATGAAGAAGATTTTTTAGTGTACGATACTAAGGAAAAACTGAATCCAATTTCTAATTGTGAAGATACATTTGAAGAAGAAGTTTTGAACTCACTGATCTTTGGATTAAGAGAATACTGTTCTAAACTTAATTTTAAAAAAGTTGTAATTGGATTAAGCGGGGGAATAGATTCGGCACTTGTAACTTATATTGCTGTTAAAGCTATCGGTGCAGAAAATGTTAATGTTTTAGTTATGCCGTCAAAATATTCAAGTAAAGAAAGTTTAAAAGATGCAGAGGAATTAATAAAAAATCTGAATATTAAATCAGATAATGTCAGCATCCAACCGGTAGTTGATGAAACATTAAAGCAGTTAGATACTATTCTGAATTCAAACTCAAAATCAATAACAGAAGAAAACTTACAGGCAAGAGTAAGAGGAATTTATCTGATGGCGTACTCAAATAATTTTGGTCATCTTTTACTTACAACCGGTAACAAATCAGAATGTGCGGTTGGTTATTGTACTTTATACGGAGATATGTGCGGTGGAATTGCTGTTATTGCTGATGTGTATAAGACAGATGTATATAGAATTGCAAATAATATTAATAGAAATGGAGAGATAATTCCGAAGAATATTATTGATAAAGCACCATCAGCAGAATTAAAACCAAATCAAACTGATCAGGATACTTTGCCTCCTTATGAAATGCTGGATAAAATTTTAAAAATGTATTTGGAGGAGAATAAAGAATTTGAAGAAATCAATAAAGTTATTAATGATGAAGAAATAGTAAAAAAAGTTTTAAGAATGGTTGATTCAAGTGAGTTTAAGCGTAATCAGTCTGCACCTGTTCTTCGGGTATCTTCAAAAGCTTTTGGATATGGCAGAAGATATCCTATTGTTCAAGGCTGGCGGATGTAATATGGCTTTTTACTTTGATATAGTTGACTGCAAAATAGATTGTAAAATCTAAACAGTCTTATTAGTTTAGTGTTAGCAAATTATTAATTTTTAGAGTAAACGACATGACAAACGAAAAAGAATTACAAATAATTGAAGAGGTTACCGTAAGATTTGCTGGAGATTCAGGTGATGGAATGCAGCTTACCGGTTCTCAATTTAGTGATACAACAGCTTGGGTAGGTAATGATCTGAAAACCCTGCCTGATTATCCCGCTGAAATACGCGCACCCGCCGGAACAATTTATGGTGTTAGCGGATTTCAATTACATTTCAGCAGTGAAAATATTCATACACCTGGTGATCAACCTGACGTTTTAGTTGCAATGAATCCTGCTGCATTAAAGAAAAATCTTTCGGAGTTAAAGAAAAACGGAATGATAATAGTTAATAGCGATGCTTTTGATTCAAAGAATTTAAAGCTTGCTCACTATGATTCAAATCCGTTAGAGGATAATACACTTGAAGGTATAACAGTATTTACTGTACCAATAACTTCATTAACTGAAAATGCACTTAAGGATACTAAATTATCAGTAAAGGAAATTTCAAGGTGTAAAAACTTTTTTGCACTTGGATTGATGTACTGGCTTTATAACAGACCACTTGAAAATACTGAAAAATGGATTGAAGAAAAGTTTGCTAAAAGTCCCGAATTTATTGAAGCAAATACTAAAGCCTTGCATGCCGGATATAATTACGGCGAAATGACAGAAGTATTTACAACTCGTTATGCTGTTGAACCTGCAAAACTGCCAAAAGGTACTTACAGAAATATTTCTGGTAACGAAGCTACTGCATTAGGATTCCTTACAGCATCAGTTAAAAGCGGATTACCATTGTTCTTGGGTTCTTACCCAATTACTCCTGCTACAGAAATATTACAGTTCTTAAGCACATATAAAAATTTTGGAGTTAAGACATTTCAGGCTGAAGATGAGATTGCTGGTATTGCAACCGCAATAGGAGCTTCGTTTGCAGGTAATCTTGCAATTACTTCAACAAGCGGTCCTGGATTAGCATTAAAAACTGAAGCGATTGGTCTTGCGGTTATGACTGAATTGCCTTTGGTTATTATAAATGTCCAAAGAGGCGGACCTAGTACTGGTTTGCCTACTAAAACAGAGCAAGCAGATCTTTTGCAAGCTGTTTTAGGAAGAAATGGTGAATCTCCTGTTGCAGTTGTTGCTGCCAAAACACCGAGAGATTGTTTCTATATGGCGATTGAAGCTTCAAGAATTGCGTTAAAATATATGACACCGGTTATTCTTTTGACTGATGGTTATCTGGCAAATGGAAGTGAACCATGGAGAATACCCAAAGTAGAAAGCCTGCCTAAAATAGAAGTGAAATTAAGAACTGAGAAAGAAGGATTCTATCCGTATTTAAGAAATGAATTTCTTGCAAGACCTTGGGCAATTCCCGGTACTCCGGATCTTGAACACAGAATCGGTGGACTGGAAAAAGCCGATATAACAGGAAATGTAAGTTATGATCCTGAAAACCATAATAAAATGAGTCGGTTAAGAGCTGAGAAAATAAAAAATATTGAAAATGATATTCCACTGCTTGAAGTTGATGGTGACCAGTCAGGTGATCTTTTAGTTCTTGGCTGGGGCGGAACATACGGTTCGATTAAAGAAGCAGTTATAAAAGCAAGGATCTTAGGCTACAAGGTGTCTCAAGCTCATTTGCAGTACCTTAATCCATTTCCAAAGAATACCGGAGATGTTCTCAAGAGCTTTAAGAAAGTACTTGTACCAGAAATTAATCTTGGACAGCTTGCAAGGTTATTAAGAAGTGAATATCTAATTGAAGTTGAACAATTTAATATGATGAGAGGATTGCCGTTAAGAGTATCCTATATATTAAATAAGATTAAAGAAATCCACGGAGGAAGTAATGGAAAGTAAAGTTGAGATGAATACAGAAAAGTTAACAGCTAAAGATTTTGCATCGGATCAGGAAGTAAGATGGTGTCCCGGATGTGGTAATTACTCTATTCTTGCACAAGTACAGAGAACTTTTCCTGAAATAATTGAAGTACCAAAAGAAAATATAGTTTGGATTTCCGGTATTGGGTGTTCCAGCCGCTTTCCATATTATATGGGAACTTATGGATTCCACGGAATTCATGGAAGAGCACCAGTTTTAGCAGCAGGAGTCAAACTTGCAAATCCTAAATTGGATGTTTGGGTTGCTACAGGAGATGGTGATTTACTTAGTATCGGTGGTAATCATTTTATTCATGCCTGCAGAAAAAATATTGATCTGAAAGTGCTTCTGTTCAATAATCAGATTTATGGATTAACAAAAGGACAATATTCACCTACTTCCGAGAGAGGTAAGATTACTAAAACTACTCCATATGGAAGCGTAGATTATCCGTTTAATCCTACATTGCTCGCAACAGGTGCTGATGCTACTTTTATTGCTCGTTCAATTGACAGGAATACAAAACACTTACAGGAAATGATTAAAAGAGTCGCAAAACATAAAGGATTAGCTTTTCTGGAAATATATCAGAACTGTAATATCTTTAACGACGGAGCGTTCTCTCTGCTTACTGAAAAAGATACAAAGGACGATAACGTTTTAATGTTGGAACATAATCAGCCTATGGTCTTTGGAAAAAATAAAGATAAAGGAATTAAACTTGATGGACTAAAACCAATTGTCGTTGATATAACAAACGGTAAATATTCAATCAATGATGTATTGGTTCACGACGAGTTTGATGAGTCTCCTCTGCGTGCCACTATATTATCAAGTTTTACTACTTTGCCTGGTTTTCCGACTCCGGTTGGTGTATTCAGACAAATATTTAAACCAACTTATGGACAGGGACTTACAGAACAGATTGAAGAAATAAGAAGAGAAAAGGCGAAGGTGACCTGGAAAAAGTTTTGTTTGGCGGAAATACCTGGGAAGTTAATTGAGCTTTTCAAATTTGAATTATTGTTAAACTTAAAATTATTATTTGGGCTTGAATTTTTATCAAGCCCTTTTATTTTTAAATGATATATGATAGATTTTTTTAAACTTAAAGAAATTGTTCTTAGTAATAATTCATTTTTACTAACAACACATGTTAATCCGGATGCCGATGCGATTGGCTCTGAAACAGCATTTTATTATCTGCTGAAGAAACTTGGGAAAGAAGTTTTTATAATCAATCACAGCGCAACACCTTACAATATGGAGTTTTTCAATAAAGATAAAATCATTCATAAGTACGATGAAAATCTTCATAAGGATTTGTTTAATAATGTTGATGTGCTTGTGGCTCTGGATTTTAACCGTTCTGACCGGGTTGTAAGTATGAAAGAACCTTTTACTAAGTCTGATAAATTAAAAATCTGTATCGATCATCATCAGCTGCCGGAAGATTTTGTTGATCATCTTTTTATTGATAGTGATTATTGTGCAACAGGGCAGATTATTTATGATTTCATAAAACAAACAAATATTATAGAACTTGATTTACAAATTGCAAATCCGATATATGCTGCAATTATGACTGATACTGGTTCGTTCAGATTTGAGAGAACAACTTCTGAAGTGCACAGAATAATAGCAGAATTACTCGATCTTGGTGTTAGTCCTTGGGAAATTTATGATCAGCTTTATGATCAAAGTAAATTCAGTAAAATAAAATTATTAGGCAGAGCACTAAATTCCGTCAAGTTAGATGCAGAAGGCAGAATAGGATATATGGTAATAACTCAAAAAGATTTTGATGAGCTTGGTGCTTTAGAAAGTGATACTGAGAATTTTGTTAATTATAATCTTTCTGTTGAAAATGTTGTAATTGGAATTTTATTCATTGAACTTAAAAATGGATTCAAAGTTAGTATCCGTTCAAAAGGAAATATCCCTGTTAATCTTCTGGCAAAGGAGTTTGGAGGAGGCGGACATATTAATGCATCGGGTGCTAGGTTTTTTACAGACAATATGCAGGAGATGATACCTGTAATTCTTTCTAAAGCAAAAGGTTATCTTAATTAGTAAAGGTAGTAAATATGTACAAAATAAGTCTTTTCGGCGGGGATAAAAAAATTTCATATAAACCATTATCAATTACTCTTAAATATCTAATTGATGATAATAAACTTGCAAAGAATCTCCCGAATCTTGAAAAGATTTTTAACATAAAATTTTCTGAACTTCAAAAGAAAAGTTTTCTTTCTTCTGATGTTAATGAAATAAGAATTACTAAGCCTTCAGGGAAACCAGATACAATAATATTTTATAAAGTTAAACCGGATATTTTAAATTCTGATTATTTTAGAAATCAATTAGCAGAGTTTATTGTCAATCTGCAGTCTGAAGTAGTTGAAAATTTATACATATTTATTCCATCATTTTCTGCTGTAAAAAAGTATTTTGATAATGAAGAATATTATTATCAATCAATGGCAGAAGGTATTTTACTTGGTAATTATTCATTCGATAAGTATAGAAAAGAAAAACAAAAAAATAAATCTCTTAGTGTTTATTTTTATGCAGAAGATAAAACTAAGCTTAAATCTGCATTACAAACTGCCCAAAATTTAATTTCTTCAGTTAATCTTACACGAGATCTGCAAAATGAACCAGCAAATAATCTTACACCGGATCTGTTTGCAAAAAGAATATCAAATGAACTGAGTCAACTTGGAATTAAAGTGACTGTATTCGGACAAAAAGAAATTCAAAAAAGAAAGATGGGCGGTTTGATTGCAATCGGGCAGGGAAGTATCAACAAACCGAGATTTATTGTTCTGGAATATAAGCCTTCGCTAAAATCTGAAAAGAATAAAAAAAGAAATGTAAAAACTATCGCTTTGGTTGGAAAAGGAATTACTTTTGATACCGGTGGAATTTCTTTGAAACCTTCAAAAGGTATGGGCGCAATGAAAGCAGATATGTCAGGCGCTGCTGTTGTTGTAGGAACATTAAGTGCTGCTGCAAAATCAAATCTGCAAGTTCATTTATACGGTATTATTCCTGCAGCAGAAAATATGTGCTCTGGAGAGTCAATAAGACCCGGAGATATTGTTAAAATTTCAAACGGAAAAAGTGTTGAAATTGATGATACAGATGCCGAAGGTAGAGTAGTACTTGCTGATGCTTTACATTATGCTTCACAGCTTAAACCTGATCAGATTATTGATCTTGCTACATTAACAGGAGCTTGTGTAGTAGCACTTGGAGAGTTTGTAGCTGGTATGTTTACAAAAGATGAACAAATGGCTGAACAGTTTTATAAAAGCGGAATGAAAACTTATGATCGGGTTTGGCGTTTGCCAATGTGGGACGATTTTAATGAATTAATTAAAAGTGATGTTGCTGATGTGGCTAATCTTGGCACAACCAGATGGGCTGGAGCAATTACAGCTGCTAAATTTCTTGAGCATTTTGTTAATAAAGATATTCCCTGGACTCATCTCGATATAGCTGGTCCAGCAATAAATAATTCATCTAAAAGTTATACAAAAAAATATATGACTGGCTTTGGGGTCAGATTATTATTTGATTATCTATCAAATAAGATTTGAATTAGGATTGAATAATCTTTAAGTTAATTTAATTGATAAAGCAATTAAAACTAATAGTGATAAGGCATTATTTGATCGATTGATTATTAGTTTGCTTTATCATCCCATCTTTTATTTCAAAAATTGCATCAGCAAGTTTCATTAAGTCAGGATTATGAGTTACGATGACAAAAGTCTTTTGATATTTGTCCCTGAGCTCAAATAATAGTTTATGAATTGAAACGCTATTAACTGAATCAAGATTCCCGGTTGGCTCATCAGCAAGAATAATCTTAGGATTATTTGCAATTGCTCTTGCAACAGCTACTCTTTGCTGCTCTCCGCCAGAAAGTTCAGCAGGTTTATGATTTTCTCTTTGACTAAGACCAACTATATCCAGCAGTTTCTGTGATTCTTTTAGGGCTGATTTTATTCTTTTACCGTTAATCATCATCGGAATGGCAACATTCTCAAGTGCAGTGAATTCAGGTAATAAATGATGGAACTGAAAAACAAATCCCATATTTTCATTTCTGAACTTTGCGAGTTTGTCATTGTTAAATTTAAAAATGTTACTGTTTTCAAAAAGAACATCTCCGCTGTCGGGTCTATCAAGTCCACCAAGCAAATGTAATAACGTAGATTTACCAGCGCCTGAAGCACCAACTATAACAGATATTTTTTGTTCTTCGATATCAACGGAAATATCTTTCAGCACATTTAGTTTGTTTTCTTTATTTACGTGATATGATTTATTAAGATTATGTGCACTTAAAATTATACTCATTGATTTACTCCCATTTAATAGATTGTAATGCATCTACTTTTGCAGCACGCTTTGCAGGAATATAAGCAGCAATCAACGCTAGAAAAATTGATATTCCGGTTATATAGAAAAAATCTGTCATTCTAAGTTCTAATGGCAGAGAATTAATTTTGTATTGTGTTGGATCTAATGGATAGATATTGTATTGCAGTTGAAGATGACAAATAAAGTAGCCTAAAATCACACCCAAAAACGTTCCGGTTAATCCAATCATCAATCCTTCATACATAAAAATATTTAGAATTGATTTTTCTTTGGAGCCCATTGACCTCAGAATGCCAATATCTCTTTTCTTTTCAATTACTGACATTGAAAGTGAACCAAGTATGTTAAAAGATGCAACAGCAATAATAAGCGAAAGTAATATATATGCTACCCATCTTTCAATTTGCATCATCGAATAAAGCTCTTTATGAAAATCATACCATGTGTTAATTGAATAATTTTCAGTGCCAAGCAAAGTTTCAAGCTGCTTTTTAACTTTAAATGAATTATCAAAATTGTTGAGTTTGATATCATATCCTTGATAAGTATTATCATAACCTAAAAGATATTGAGCGTCATCCAATGGAACAAACATCAGGTTACCATCATATTCATTATTCTGTGAACTGAAAATTCCGCTAACCACAAATTTCTGCATATTTGGCATGCCAAATTGAGCAATGGTTCTTTCTATACCTTCAGCAGAAACTAAAGTAATTGTATCGCCAATCAGTGTTCGAAGTTTATCAGCCAATCTTAGCCCAACTATAGCTCCGGATAAATTGTCAGATTCAGAAAAACTATCATCACCATAAATAATACTATTTTTAATATTATATAATTTGTTTATTGCTGATGTATCAATACCTTTAAGCGAAATTACTTGCGTTATTCCACTTGAATATGCTAGGACTTTTCCACTAACAAATGGTGCATAAGAATTGATATCATCAATTTGCTTCATAGCTGAAATTATTTCTTCATCAGTGTTTAATGCTTTTTCAGTTTGATATTCTATTCTTAAATCCGGGTCAAAGTTTCTTAAATATTTTGTAACAAGACTTCCAAATCCATTAAATACTGAAAGAACAACTATTAGTGCCGCTACTCCGATTGTAATACCGGAAATTGATATCAATGAAATGATTGTGATGAAATTTAGTTTATGCTTTGAAAACAAATATCTTTTGGCAATAAATCTTTCGTAATTCATCATTCAAACCTTAATGCAGTAACAGGATTTGTTTTGGAAGTAAAGTAACTTGGAAGAATAGCTGAGATTAAAGATAATATAAAGGTTATTACTGAAATCAGAACAAAAAATTTTATATCCATTTCAATCGGCACTCTTGTAACAAAATACACACTGGAGGGGATTTTAATTATATCAAACTTTAATTGGATACTCATTAAAATCCAGGCTAAAATGTTACCAGCAATAATTCCAATTAAGCTTAAATAAATCCCTTGATAAAGAAAAATTCTGATAATTTCACGACTCTTTGCCCCTAATGATTTTAATATTCCAATGGATTTTGTTTTTTCCAATACCAACATCAATAACGTGCTGATAATATTAAAAACCGCAACGATTATTATTAATCCCAAAACAATAGGGATAGGTTTCTTTTGCAGATCAATCCAGGTAAAAATATTTCTATGGATTTCAAAAATTGTTCTGGCATAATAAGGATATTTTAATTCCTTTCTGATTAATGTTGATAGACTGTCAATCTTTGTAACTGATTTAAGTTTTATATCCAGTCCATTTATTTTATCTTGCATAGAAAAAAGAGATTGAGCTGCTTTTAAACTTGTAAACCCGATCATATTATCAAACTCAGCCATACCGCTTTCATAAATTCCGGATATCATAAAAACCCTTATATTAGGTAAATCGGTCGGAGAAGGGAGTTTATCATTTTTTAATGCAAAAAGTTTTACTTTATCTCCTGGCTTAACCAGGAGTTTTGTTGCCAGAGTTTTCCCAAGTAAAATAGAAGTATCACTGTTTTCCGGATATTGCCCAAGTATTATGTTAGATTTAATTCTTTTGATATGTTGATTTTCAATTAGTCCTTGCAGGTTAATTCCTTCTTTGCGGTGCTTTGAAGAAATTATTGCCAACTTAGACACAAAGGGTGATATAAAATCTACTTGGTCTCCAATCCTTTGCGAAATTTTGTCAATATTATATTTGTAATTTGGTAAGTCATCGTTAAATGAAGAAATTCTAATATGAGAATCAAAATCTGTAATTTTTTTTGTTAGTGTATTTTCAAATCCATTTAGTACACTTAAAGCAATAATAAGAGTTGCAACTCCCAGACTGATTCCAGCAACTGCAATTACAGATATAAGATTTAGTAATCGTGAATCTTTATTAGAAAAAATATATCTTGTTGATATAAATAACGGGAATTTCATTAAAAAAAGTAGATTATAATTATTTCATACTTCTGAAAATTTATTCAAAAAGCTAAAAAATGTTGAAGCTCATTTTGGTTATTTAAAGCTTATTGTTTAAGAATCTTGTTTAGGAATAAAAATAAAATGTTACATAGCCTTATTATAATTTTTTAGAAGTTTCTGTTTGTAATTTAAGTAATATCCAAGTCCTAAAAAATTGTTTTTAAAGTATCAATCGTATATATTTTCAATCTATTTTTTGAAAATTATGTTTTTGGATTGGATATTTGATATTTTAGAGTTGTAGTCCGGCTTCGCGTCCTGATTTGATCGGAAAGGTAGCAGAGTTTTTAAAAAGTTTAAAATTATTTGGGGTTCTGGAAAACAAATTAAAATTTAATATCGGGGCGTAGCGTAGTCCGGCTATCGCGCTTGCTTTGGGAGCAAGAGGTCGCAGGTTCGAATCCTGCCGCCCCGACGAAGTATCTTAATTAAGTTGTTCTTGGAAATGATTTTCGAATATATTGGTTGTATCGGCTATCGCGTCCCGATTTGATCGGGAAGGTCGCAGGTTCTCCGCCACAGGCGGACTGCCGCCCCGACGAAGTATCTTTTAATTAAGTTGTTCTTGGAAATGATTTTCGAATATATTGGTTGTATCGGCTATCGCGTCCCGATTTGATCGGGAAGGTCGCAGGTTCTCCGCCATAGGCGGACTGCCGCCCCGACGAAGTATCTTAATTAAGTTGTTCTTGGAAATGATTTTCGAATATATTGGTTGTATCGGCTATCGCGTCCCGATTTGATCGGGAAGGTCGCAGGTTCTCCGCCATAGGCGGACTGCCGCCCCGACTTGAGATGATCAAGAACTATATTCTGAGTTGCGCCCGTAGCTCAATTGGATAGAGCATCAGCCTTCTAAGCTGAGGGTTAGTGGTTCGAGTCCACTCGGGCGTACGAAACAGAACCTAAGATAAAGGAATAGAATTTATATCTTTTTTCTTTTGCCTGTTATCTTAAAATGGTGAGCGTAGCTCAGTTGGTTAGAGCACCAGGTTGTGGCCCTGGGGGTCGTGGGTTCAAATCCCATCGCTCACCCAAATGTAGTTTATTATGAGTCACTAAAAAATATTTTGTTTGGCCCCATCGTCTAGTGGTTAGGACATCGCCCTTTCACGGCGGTAACAGGAGTTCAAATCTCCTTGGGGTCACTTAAGCCTCAGTATTTTTACTGAGGCTTTTTAATTGATATTTGGAAATTGATTTAACCTGAATAATATAGTATATTACAATAAAAAGTGAGGTGTAACATGAAACCTCCCAGTTGTTTTTGCTGGTTAATTACTTTTCTTTTTATCTCTTCTTATTCAATTTACTCACAAGTTTTTAATATCGAAGATTATAAACAGTTTCTTCAACAGCATCAGAATATGAGCACTGAACAACTTCTGCAAATGCATGATGCAGGAACCTTTACAGATCAAATCAACACCAATTATAGTGATGCGCTTTATTTCGATTCCCTCGATGGTTATTACAATTTTTCTGAGTTCGAGAAATCTTTGATTCAAGATCATGGTTTTATGGTAAGTGAGAGACTAAAGAGAATTTCATTCGGAGAATCTTTACTTGAAATATTTAATCAGGATTTTCCTGTATTTGTTTCGACAGATGCGATATTGCATGCATTTCATATTTCTTATGACAGAATATTAACCGATATGGAAGTTGGTTTGCTTGAAGACAGACTTACTGAACTTCTCTGGAATTTGAGAAACTCTATGAATCAGTTGCATAATAACTACGGCAGCAATCCTGAGATGATTACAATGCTGAAAGATGTTGATGTTTACGTCACAGTTCCTCTACTTTTATTGGAGGAAAATGTTCAGCCATACTATCCGGAAAATAATGTAATGATAGACTCAATCCTGAATTGGATTGATAATGAACAGGGAGGTATCTCATCAACAATTTTTTCATCAACTTGCAGAGTGATGGATTGGAGTCAGTTTAAACCGAGAGGGCATTACGTCTACAATCCTTCAACACAGATTAATCTTGAAGGTTACTTCAGAGCAATGATGTGGCTTGGAAGAATTGAACTATATCTGATTGCACCGTCTTCACATCCTGTTCAATGTTCGAATCAAAAATTTCAGGATATTCAGAGACAGGCTATTGATGCATTCCTGATTGATGAACTATTTGATATTGCAAATGCAAAGCCAATTTATGAGGAGATGGAAAACATTCTTAAGTTTTTTGTGGGTGAATCTGATAATGTAACACTTGATAATCTTGATTACCTAAAACAGGCAATCTCATTAAACAGTCCAACTGAATTACTTGACAGTCTGAAAATGGTTGAGTTTCAGGATACACTAAAAAATCAGGCATTTGCGTATCAGTTAATTCTTTCCCAAATACTTTTTAGCAATCCGATGATTCCTGATACAATCCTACCGGCTTCTGCTTTTATGATGTTCGGACAAAGGTTTGTAATTGATTCTTATGTTACAGGTTCGGTTGTTTACGATAGAATAAAATATTTTGGTGTAAAAATCTGCAGACTGTTTCCATCAACTCTTGATGTTCTGTTTTCAATTGGCAATAGTGCTTCTGCACAATTACTTATTGATGAGTTGAATGTATTTCATTATTCAACAAATCTTGCAGCACTCAGATATTTAATCGATCATTATGATCAGAATTTCTGGGAAAGTTCGATTTATAATTACTGGCTGAACTCAATCAGAAAATTAAATCCGCCGGAAGACAGAAGCACGTTTCCTGAGTTTATGAAGACAGCAGCTTTCTGGCAGCAGAAAATGAATACTCAGCTTGCTTCGTGGACGGAACTGAGGCACGATAATCTTCTCTATGCAAAACAATCTTACACTGGAGGTACGGTTTGTTCATATCCTTATAGTTTTGTTGAACCTTTTCCAGAATTTTATTCAACTTTAAATGATTATTCAAATGAAGCATTAAATTATTTCACAAGTCTTAATTTCCCTGATCCGGCAATAAAAAATAAAATTATTTACTACTTCGGAAGATGTAAAGGAATAACTGACACGCTAAAAATAATTTGTGAAAAAGAACTTGCAGGAATTCCTTTTAATAGTGGTGAACAAGCGTTTTTAGCAGGAATGATTTATCAAACCGGACAAAGCGGAGTCTCATTAGATGGCTGGTATCCAAATCTATTTTATGATGATGTATTTCGTGGAGAATGGGGTTATGAAGGTTTAATGGAAAGCGATCATATTGTTGCTGATATTCACACAACACCGACTAATTGCAGTGGTGGTTCTATCGGTGCAATCTCGCACGTAGGAACAGGTAATATTAATCTTGGAGTCTTTATTACTGAAAATCATCTTGGTGAACTAACTGCATTTGTCGGACCAGTTATGAGTTATTACGAATACAGAACAACTAATTTTTTAAGACTTACTGATGACGAATGGGAAAATACATATTTGCAATCTGCATTACGACCAGAATGGGTTAACATTTATCTTGCCGATAGTCTTGGTCAATCGAGAGGAAGCGGAACAACTTTAATAACTTCTGTTGAGCAAGATATTAATCCCATAATTCCACAATCGCAAATTTTACTTAATAACTATCCAAATCCATTTAATCCTTATACCATAATTTCTTTTTCAATTCCTTATGATTTAACAAACTCATTTGTCGAATTGAAGATATATGATATAAATGGAAGTCTTGTTAAAACTCTGGTAAATGAAAATCTTCCCGCAGGAAATTATTTAACAAAATGGGAAGGAGATAACATCAGTGGAACTAAAGTAAGCAGCGGAATTTATATTTACTCAATCCGTGTTGGTGACAGAGCAGTGAATAATAAAATGAGTCTGATAAAATAATTTGAGTTAATTATCAAACAAACATTAGCTATGAATTAAATATTTAACTGAGATTTTCTATTGTTTCTTTTTAAATCTTCTGAAGGCATATAAAGTCTGATTGAAATAATGCGCAGGGAAGTAGGTTTTTAAACCGTATTCGTCTGGTTTGGTTTCCGGTAGATAGGCAGTTCCAAACACCCAGTCCCAGATAGCAAATTTTGTTGCAAAGTTTCTGTTTCTTCCTTTACCGGTTGAGTGATGCCATCTGTGCATTTCAGGTCCGTTGATTATTTTTTGCAGCCAGCCTGTTTTTACATTTAAATTCGAGTGAATATACATTCCCCAAACAGCACTGATAAGACCTTTGTAGGCAATTACTTCAGGTGGTGAACCAAGTAAAATGATTGGCGCGAATTCTATTGTTTGATTTATTAATATTTCTAAAGCGTGAGATCTTGAACCTGAGAGCCAGTCAACTTTTTTTGGTGAGTGATGAGCTTCGTGTATTCGCCATAACCATTTATTACTGTGCTGCCAGCGGTGCATAAAATAAATGTATATGTCGTGTGTTATTGTAAAAAAAATCAGTTGAATCCAAACAGGAACATCTGCAAACAGTTTTAACCTTGATAAACCTGTGGTTTCATCAATATAACTTATAATAAAACTGAAGATTATAATACTTAGAATATAGCTCTGGGCAATAGTGTAAAGCGCTAAATCGTCGAAGAATCCTTCACGCAGAACTTTTTGTCCTTTTGTGTATGGAAAAATTCTTTCAAGAATCACAAAGAGAATGGCAGCAGCAAAAATTATCAGCATTGAATATTTTTCAGCGTTTGACATATTCAGAAAATAACCACTGATTGTATCAATTAATTCTGATATAATATTTGCCTGCATTTCCTGATCCTTTTTTAGTTCAGACTTCTAAGTCCGTTGTAATGACTTTTTTTTAACTATTTTATCTTTCTTAATTTTTCGATTTGAAACAATTCACTGTCATATACTTTTTTAACACCATCACCTAAAGCAAGTTCAATATCACGAATATTAGAAATCAATCTTTCCATTCCTCCGATTTCTACGGATGCAGCCTGATCAGTGCCCCACATTGCTCTATCGAGTGTAATATGTCTTTCAATAAAACAAGCGCCAAGAGCGACGGCTGCCCAGGTAGGTGCTAAACCTACTTCATGACCACTATATCCGACTGGAATATTTTTGTATTTGTTTTTAAGAGTATTTATCATCTTAAGATTAAGTTCTTCGCTCTTACAGGGATAAGAAGAAGTAGTGTGAGAAATCAACAAATTCTTCTGATTCATAATTGAAATTGCTTTATCAATTTCTTCCATTGTTGACATTCCTGTGGACATAATAACAGGTCTGTTTAATTTATTAATTTTTCTTAACAATGATAAATCAGTTAAAGAAGCGGATGCAGTTTTATATAAGGGCGGATCATACTTTTCAATAAAATCAACCGATGGTTCATCCCAGCAAGATGCAAACCAGGTTATTCCAATTTCTTTGCAATACTTATCTATCTCTGAATATTCTTTTTCACCAAACTCAATCTTATGCCGGTAATCGATGTAAGTCATTCTGCCCCAAGGAGTATCTCTTTCGATATTCCATTGATCTTTATGAACACATACTTCGGGAGTTCTTTTTTGAAATTTAACAGCATCAGCTCCAGAGTGTTTAGCTCCGGCAATTATTTTTTTTGCGATATTAACATCACCGTTATGGTTTATTCCTATTTCACCGATTACGAAAACCGGATGATCATCACCAATTAAACGGTCTTTTACTTTTATTTCTCTTTTACTCATTTAAAATCAAAATTATACTAAGTAACATTTTTAAATGCCATTATTAATTCAGCAAATTCTCTGAAAGCTCCATATCCGGCTTTTGTTTCACAAACATAATCAACTATTTCTTTTATAAAACTCATACCGTCAGCAGGTGAAGCAGTAAAACCGCATTTCTGAATAACATCATAATCATTTGAATCATCCCCGATATAAGCTATTTCTTCTTTCACAAAGCCATTTTTCTTCTTGATAATTTCCAAGACTTCAGTTTTATCTTTAACACCTAAATAATATTCCGCCATTTTTAATTTTTCCGCTCTTGATTTTACTGCAGCAGAATTTTCACCAGTTATGATAATTGTTTCAATTCCGGTATATCTTCTCAGTCTTTCAATGCCCATTCCATCGCGCACAGAATATCTTTTTAATGCCTCACCTTGCGGACCGTAATAAATTCCGGTATCAGTTAAAACGCCATCTACATCCGTAAGAATAACTTTTATCTTTTCCGCCTTTTCTTTGAACCTGATGTTTTTATCTCTTAAAATTTTATCAATTACCATGCTGTCCAGCCTCCATCTACAATTAAATTTGCTCCTGTCATATATAATGAAGCATCACTTGCTAAAAACACAATTGCTCCTTTATAATCGGTTGGATAAGCCATTCTGCCTAAAGGAGTTTTATTTGAATAATTTTCTATAAAATATTCTTCCTGATTATTTTCAACACCGCCGG
The DNA here is from genome assembly GCA_013285425.1 of Ignavibacteriota bacterium. Classification (GTDB taxonomy): domain Bacteria; phylum Bacteroidota; class Ignavibacteria; order Ignavibacteriales; family Ignavibacteriaceae; genus IGN3. The sequence goes on along the minus strand of CP053447.1, from coordinate 1,382,196 downwards.
GAGTTAAAGTATTAACGCGAACTCCTTTATTGCCCCAATAGGCTGCAAGATATCTTGTGAAGTTTATTATCGCGCCTTTTGTAGCAGGGTAAGAAGGGGATTTATAAAATGATTGTGAACTATCAGATTTTTTATAAATTGATTGATCCGGTCCAACCATTCCATAAGTTGATGCAATATTAATTATGCTGCCTTTACCGGCATTTGCCATTACACTTCCAATTATCTGTGAGCAAAGAAAAGTTCCAGTTAAATTTACATCCAAGGATTTTTGCCAAAGCTCAATAGGATAATTTTCAAACATTGATTGCTCAGCAGCAGTCTGCGGATTTTCAAACATATCATTAATAGCAGCATTGTTAACTAAAACATCAATTCTTCCAAACTGTTTTATGGTTTTGTCTCTTAATTTTATTATTGCCGATTTATCTGTGATATCAACACCAATTCCCAAAGATTTTGTTTGTAATGAATTGACGAATTCTTCGCATTTCTTTTCATCAATATCACACGCTATAACATTGGCTCCTGCTTCAGCAAGTGCAAAGCAATGATTTTTTCCCAGAAGACCTAAAGCACCGGTTACTATTGCAACTTTATTCTTTAATGAAAATAATTCTAATGAACTCATAAGCATAACCGATATTTAATAATTACATATAATCCTGTTGATCATTTTTCTTGTTTGTGTTAGTACGATTCAATTTATTTCTTTTTTGGTTTTATATTAAAGTTTCCAACTTTACGAAAAACCGGTTCGACCGGTTCACCTTTCAGAAATTGTTTAACGCGCTTTTCTTCAACCGCCGTTTTTAGGATTGGAAGAACATCTTCATAAGCTTTTAAAGTATAGTTAATATCATCATCCGAATGTGAGAAAGAAATATTGTGGAATCCGCTCCAGAGAATTCCTCGTTTAATCATTTCCTGTTGAACGAGTGATTTCATCTCAAGAGGATTACTGCCGGACTTTTCAGCGTCAAAAGTGATAATTGTTCTGCAATCATAACCGGAACATTTTGTGTAATTCAATCCAAGCTTTTCTGCGATGCTATTATAACCAGCTTTTAATTTATTGCCTTGCTTAGCTAAATAAGTCTGAACATTTTTTTTCAATCATTTCATTTATAGTTGCTTTTGCTGCAGCCAAAGATAATGTTTCACCGCCGAATGTATTGAAGAAGAAAACATCTTTATCAAGCAAGGACATAATTTCTTTTTTACCTGTTAAAACAGATAGCGGCATTCCGTTAGCAATAGCTTTTGAAAAACAAGCTAAGTCTGCTTTAATTCCAAAATATTCCTGAGCACCGCCTAAAGAGATTCTGAATCCTGTCCACATCTCATCAAAGACTAACACGATTCCATTTTTAGTGCAAACATCGCGCAGCTTTTGAAGAAAATTATCTTTTGGTTCTTCAAATACAAATGGTTCTAATACTATACATGCAGTATCATCATCAATTGAATCAATTACAGATTGTATATCGTTGTAGTTGAAAGTAAATGTCATATCCTGAATAGATTGCGGAATACCCTTGTTTCTATCAGTTATCGAAATATACCAATCGTGCCATCCATGATATCCGCAGCAAAGAACTTTATTTTTTCCTGTATAAGCCCTTGAAACTCTGACAGCACCGGAAACAACATCTGCGCCTCCGCGGCTATAACGAATTGATTCAGCATTCGGGACAATTCTATGAATCAACTCTGCAACTTCAACTTCAAGTGGGTGAGGCATCGAGAAAGTAATTCCTTCTTTTAACTGCTCTTTAATAGCTTCATCAACTTTATCGTAAGCATAACCAAGGGATAACGGACCAACACCCATTGTGTAATCAATATATTCATTTCCATCTACATCCCAAACATGAGCGCCTTTACCTTTTTGCAAAAACTTTGGTGCTACTCCCTTTATGTTTTGTCCTGTTCCTTTTGCAAGTGTTTGTGTTTGAGCCGGAATTAAATCAAGAGCTATTTTATAATATTCATCAGACTTGGTAATTTCAGGGTAGTCATTATTAAATTCAACTTTGTTTGGCATCTTACTATTTCCTATAAAATCTTTGTTTGATTTGATGTAATTGTTTTCAATTCATTTAAATGATTCCGGTACCAATTAACACCATTATATTTTGAGTTTATCTTTTTGATCTCCTTATTTTCGTTCAGCAAATTTAATATATCCTCAAGAGAAAAATCAGGTTTTTTAGGATACAGTTCATCATAAACTTTTTTAATGAATTCATAATCTTCCGGATAATCAATTGTAAATCTATAAGTCATTGAATAATCAAGTCCTGTTTCCCACAGCACATTTCCTATTCTGAATTTATCCGGATTTTCCCAAATAAACGGTGTAGTATGTTCTCTTTCAAATTCACGTTCTGCATTATTCCATGCCTTTTCCAAAGTATTAAAACTCATTATCTCAACATCATTTCCATCAGGATACGTTGCCGGATGAAGATTACTTACATAATCATAATTATTAATGTTATTCAAATAAAACTGAATTACCTTGTCAATAACCTTTGAATCAATTAAAGGGCAGTCGGAGGGAATTTTTATAACTGCATCAGCAGAAAAAATTTTAGCAGCTTGATAATGCCTATCCAATAGATCAGTCTGATGCCCCCTATAAAAATTTATTTTATGATCTTTACAAAATGATTCAACATTATCATCACTACTCTCTGTTGTTGTAGCTATAACAATTGTTCCCTTTAATTCGGATGCAGCAACACGTTCAAACATCCTGTAAAGTAAAGGTTTACCGGTAAGTGTTAAAAATATTTTATTTGCTAATCTGCTCGATCCGCTTCGGGCTTGAATCACAGTTACTATTTTAATTGTTTTATTCAATTTGGAAACTATTTAAGTGCGAGTTTTCTTTTTAACAATTGTTTTATGTTGGCTTTCAGATCCTCAAAATACTTATTTTTTTCCTTCGCTCTGTTTATAGGTTCAGTTGAAGCTAATAGTTCCCTTGCAACTTTTGCAATTTCTTTTGCCGAAGTTCCATTATTTTGAATTGGATTTAATTTTTTTATTTCCTCAGTGTCGATATTGCTATAAACTTCCTTACCTAATGAGATAGCTGGAAAAATTGTGCTTGAAAATCTTGTGACCAGTGCATCGCAATTAGCAATCATCGGTTCGATATTAACGTCTTGATAAACTAATGTATCAGGCAGATATTTTTTTACTTCTGCTGTTCTTTTTTCTGCAATTTCATTTGGATGAAGTTTAACAATTATTTTTTTGTCACCAGCAATTTTTTTAGCGTTTAATAAAAACTTTTTGCGATTTTCCAGCTTAGTTGTTTCTCTAATATCTGAAGTTGCAACAAGAACAAAATTCTTATGCTCAAATTCAAGATTTTTTATTTTTTCAAAGTTATCGAAGTTAGGAATTCCAGTTACCCGTATTTTACCGGGATTAACCCCGCGATGAATAAACAATTCTTTAAAACCTTCTGAGGCAACACAGAAATAATCATACTGATGAGATAAGCCCGTCATTGATGTACTTGCGCACCATCTTCCCAATCCAAAGAATCGGGTAACATGATAACGCCAATCAGGCGGATCAACCATTCCTTCCTGAACGAGAATAGTTTTAAATTTTTTTATTTTTCGTGGGATGATCAAGTCCTGACAGGTAAAAACCAAATCATAATTATCGTTTTTACCTTCATAATCAAGCTTTAGGTTATTTGATTTTATATAATGTAAAGTTTTTCTTTTAAATTCACCGCCCATTATTGTAAACTCAAGCATTTTTAATTTTGTCATTAACCATAATGGACCGCTGGCATAGTAGGGAGTAAAATACACATCACACTCAGGAAGTTCCCGGGCGATTTTATGCATCATTGTTGTCTGATTAAGCGAACCGCCGATAAACAAAACTTTAGGTCTAATCATTCCTACTTTTTAATTAAATTTCTTAAATCTGCTCTGTATTAAAAGATTAGAAATCAAAATCAATTTGTTATAATCTTTAAAAAACTAATCAAAATATAATAATTTTTAGCAAATTTATTGAATCTCATCTGAGCTGACTCACTTCAGTTATTTTAACCGACTTCTAAAAATTACTCTGACAAATAAGAAATTAGGAATATTAAATTGTTAGTTATTTAACAATTATCTTATAATCCTCATATTTTGAATCTGAGACTAATTTCAGACGAATAAAAACAATTTTTTATAAGTCTCCCTGCCAAAGTTTGTTCAGATTTTTACGTTTCATTAAATTGCAATAACCAAGAAAATTAAATAAAGGAATTAATATGGTACCACACAAACCCAAACGATTGAACCCAAAAGATGTTATTGGTTTGATTTCACCTGCTTCTTCACCAGATGAATATTTGAGAGTTGAGAGAGGTGTAAAATATCTTGAAAGTTTAGGTTACCGGGTTAAGGTTGGGAATAATGTAGGTAAAGGTTATGGTTATCTGGCAGGAACTGATCAGGAGAGATTAGATGATTTACACTCAATGTTTAAAGATAAAACTGTTAAAGCAATTTTTACTCTGCGCGGCGGATATGGTGCTTTTAGGATGCTCGATAAAATAAATTATAACTTGATTAAAAATAATCCGAAAATATTTGTTGGTTATAGTGAAATAACCGCTTTACAAATGGCATTTTTAGAAAAGGCTGGTTTGATAACATTTGCTGGTCCTATGGTAGCTGTTGATTTTTATCAAGAGATAAGCTCATTTACAAATGAAATGTTTTGGGCATCGATTACATCAAATAAAAAAATAGGAAAGCTTACTTATCCGGAAGATCAAAAACCATCTTGCCTGGTTAAAGGAATTGCCTCAGGAAGAATAATCGGAGGTAATCTGGCAGTTTTTACAGCTTTGCTTGGAACACCATATTTTCCAAACCTGACAGGAAAAATATTAATGATTGAAGATATTGGTGAGTTACCTTATCGAATAGATAGGATGTTAAATCAACTTAGACTTTCGGGAGCATTTAATAAGGTTAAAGGAGTAATTATTGGTCGATTTGTTGACTGTCACGAATATGATCCTAACAAAAAAACTCTAACATTGGGAGAAGTAATTGAACACTATATCAGTTCGCTTAAGAAACCTTCAATTTATACTTTCCCACACGGACATATAAAAGATTTTGTTACAATTCCGTTTGGTATTAGGGTAAATCTTAACGCAGCAAAAGGTATTGTTGAATTCACTGAATCTGCAGTTAAATAGTTTTCTGCGTGAAAACAAAATAATTTTTATTCTTGAAATATACTTCTGCCTGATAAGCTGTTTCTTTATCATCAAACATTCCCCAAACAGTAGAACCGGTTCCTGTCATCATACTTTGTCTTGCTCCAAACTCAAACATCTTCTTTTTTATTCCGGCAACCATTGGGAAATGAGCAAAGACGATATTCTCAAAATCATTCGAGGCTGCCGTTATAATTTCTTCGATAGAAATATTCTGTTTTAAAGCGAATAATTTAAGACTAGATTTTGGTAGCGATGGTTTAATCAATCCGAAAGCCCATCTTGTAGAAATATGAATTCCGGGATTTACAATTAGTAAGAACTTTTTAGCAATAATACTGAGAGGATATAGTATTTCTCCACGTGATTCAGCAAAAGAAGGCACAGGATTAAGAAAGAATGGTACATCTGAACCTAATGAGAGTCCCATTCCTGATAAGTCAGAATCAGATATTTTAATATTGAATAGTTTGGTAAGCCCGATTAAAGTTGATGCAGCGTTTGAACTACCGCCGCCTAAACCAGCCCCAATTGGAATCTTCTTTTTCAGATAAATATTTACATTAAAAGTAGTCTGGCAAAAGTTTTCTAAAGTCTCTTTAGCTCTTATAATCAGGTTGGTCTTTTCAAGATTCAACTGCTTATCATTGCTGTTAAAAGAAAAGCTGCTGTTTTTTGTAATAGTAATTTCATCAAAAAGCTCCAAAGGATAAAAAATAGTTTCTAAATTATGGAAACCATCTTCTCTTTTATTAATGATGTTTAATCCGATATTAATTTTTGCAGGAGATTTTATCGTTATATTATCCATCAATCATAAATTTAAGTTTTTTGATGTGATCAGGATTTGAACCGCAGCAAGCACCAATAAATGAAGGTTTAAGTTTTAAGTACTCTTTTACTTTGCTGGCATATTCTGCCGGTGAGACTGCACACTCAATTTTTGTATCGGTTAAGCTTCCGCCGCCGCAGTTAAGATAAAATCCCCAGTTCATTTCTGGTTTTATTCTTTTAACAGCTTGTTCCATAACTTCAAATGTCATACAATTAAATCCTATTGCAAGAGGATTAAACTTCATAACATATTCAAGAGCATCGGTAAAATTTTCCCCGGACAATAATTTTGGCTTATCTTTTAAGAAAAAGCTCATAACAAATGGGATATGATTTTCTCCACAATATTTTGAGATAAACTTAATTTCATCAAAATGACTTTGAGTTTCATTCAGAATAAAATCACATCCGGATTCTAACAATGAATCAATGTGTACTTTGTGATTCCATTCGAGGTCTTTCTGAGAAATTGTTCTTTCTACCTGGTAACAATCTTCTGCAGGCGGATTGGAACCAGCAATAAGAATTGTAGATTTTCCACGTGCTCTCTTTGCAAGCTCAACTGCATTTATTACACTTTCGTTAATATTGGTAACACCTGTAGAAATAAGGGTATATGGATTTGTCCTGAATGTATTAGTAGTTATGATATCAGCACCAGCGCGAATATAATCTTTGTGAAGTGTAATGACTTCTCTTTTGGAATCATCATTTGCTGTTGCACTCCAGACTCTTTTGTTTGATGTTAACTTCTTTTCCTGCAGCATACTTCCCATTGCACCATCAAGGATTAGAGGTCTGTTTATTGTTTTAGCTCTTTCAAATGGGTTTATTCTTTCACGAACTTTTATCTTGTCAAACGATGAAAAATAAATTTCAATTTCATTAAGAATACGATTCAGATCCAGATTCTTTATACATTCAAGATCGTATGGACATTCTTTTTTCCAGCAAGGCGAGCAGAACAAGTCAGGCTGATAAATTTTAACACCTCTGTCGTACAAATCTATTTCAGTCCAGCAGCTCAATCCGAACCAGGCTATTACATATTTTTTCAAAGCAATTGCTAAATGCATTCCAAAAGTATCGCCTGTAACAATAAGCTGTGGGATAGACTCATAGCAGGCACCTTTGCGAACTCCTTCATTAGTTGGGGTATTGATAACTCTGCCTTTAAAGTGATCACCAATTTCTTTATTTCTGGCTGTATCTTCAGGTCCTCCAAGAAGCATAATTTTATATTTCTTTTTTGCAAGTAGTCTATTAATTAAAAAGATGTGCTGACCAATTGACATTTTCTTATTCGGATAAAGTTCAGAACAACCCGTATTAAAACCGATTATTTTATCTGTATCTCTTAACCGTACATCTTTTTTATAACTTTCAATAAACCTCAACTCTTCTTTAGTAAAGTTGAAAATATATTCATCTCGTTGATAATCCAATTCAAAAGTTTCAGCAAGATAATCCTGACCTGTTCTCTGATTGACTTTGAATTTTAAATGATCATCCATTCCGAGATCGTAATTATATTTTGCACTCTTATTAGCTGGAATTATCGCACCACTGCTATGCAGCGCAAATCCCAATTTATTTTTTGCATTAATTGTGTTTAACAAAGCGCAAGATCTTTGTGATTTATCAACATTCAGTACGTAATCAAACTCCATTTGGTTTAAGATTAGCAAAGATTCAGCATCCCAGTTAAAAACTTTATCAATATATTCATTGTTTTGAAGCAGGGGAGAAGTTGATTTAAGTGTTATCCAGTAAATAGTTGATTCAGGGAATTTTCTTTTAATTCCCGGTAATTGTGCGGTAGTCATCAGAACATCGCCCATAGCATCCAGATTGATAATTAAAATCCTTATACCAAGTGGTAAGTTATCTTTACAACCATTTTCCCAACAGTTATGATCAGGGTAGCAAGGTTTATATCCGCTGAATCTTTTACAGGAGAAAATATCTTTCTTATCATCAATATTTTTTTTCATAAATTTTTAAAATTAAATTGTTATTTAATTGTTGCCTAATAATTGTTTATAATATTTAAAACCTTAACATCAGATTTATTTCTATTCACTTGTTTTGAAAATTGTTTTAGCTGACTTTTACATATAATCAAGCATTGTATATTGTTTTATCTTTAACATTCAAATTATTTCCTGTTGTATTTCAATTCGATAATTTTCTTTAGCTTTGTTCTTACCTGTTCAACAGGTAATTCAGTCATACATTCGTGCTTGTAAGGACAAATTAATTTATCACAACAAATACACCAAAGATCATCTTTTATTACAAAGTCTGAAGTTTCAGAATAAGGTCTATGACCGCGAGGATTAGTTGGTCCGAATAAGCCAATAGTCGGAACACCTAACGCAGCTGAAATATGCATTGGACCAGAATCATTTGAGATTATTGCATAACACTTTGATATCAACGCAGCCAACTGTAAAATGCTGGATTTGGGAGCTAAAATGCTTCTTTCTTTCAGATTAGTACGAAGATATTCAGCATCATCTTCATCTCCGGGACCCCAAAGGATTAATATTTTGGAATCAAATTCTTCTATTAATGAATTACAGATTTCTAACCATTTCTGTTTAGTGCATCTCTTGGAATCCCAGCTACCGGAAGGTATAATGCCAAATACTATATCATCTTTATTAAATGTTGTTTTAAAGAATTCATCAGCAAAAATTTTTTCCTGACTACCTATATAGTAATGAATTCTTTTAGAGATAATTTCTACATTTAACGCTTTCAGTAATTCAAGATTATGTTCTGCAGAATGATGTGTTCCTCTTTCAGAAGTTCCTAAAATATTATAAGCATATTTTCTGCCACGGTAAGCAAAACCAACTCTGTATTTAACACGTGTTAAAAAAGTTATCTGAGCAGTTTTGGGATTTGACCAGAGGTCAATAATCATATCATATTTTTCTTTTCTTAGTTTCAGAGCAATCTTTATAACATTATCTTTTTTGTACATTGTAAGTACTTTATTAACGAGCGGATTATTCGAAACTGAGTGCTTGGCAAAGTATTCTGTCAAATAATCGATCTTAACATTTTTGTAATGATAATGCAGATTATCTAACACAATTGTTGATAGAACAATATCCCCGATTCCCCGCGGTTTTATTATAAGTATTTTGGAAATTTTATCTGAATTTATTTTCATAATTATTTTTTAACAGCAGACTAATGAGCATCTAACCAGTTTGTCCCAATACCGGTTTCAACAACTACCGGAACCTTTAATGGAAGAGAGTTCTCCATCATTCCTTTGATAACAGGAATCAGATCATCAACTTCACTTTTGTGCATATCAAAAACCAATTCGTCATGTACCTGCAATATCATTTTAGATTTTGAGTTTCTCTTTTTTAATTCATTATGAATATTAATCATTGCAAGCTTAATCATATCAGCTGCAGAACCCTGAATAGGCATATTGATAGCAACTCTTTCTTCAAATTGTCTTACTACTCTGTTATTGCTGTTAATATTTTTTAAATACCTTCGACGTCTCATTAAGGTTTCAGCATATCCGTTTTCCTGAGCAAACCTAACAGAGTTATCCATAAATTCTCTTACTCTTTTAAATGTTTTAAAGTAAGTTTGGATTATTTCTTTTGCGTGGGTTTGAGTAATACCTAATCTGGTTTTCAATCCAAATGCTCCAATCCCATATAATATTCCAAAGTTAACCTCTTTAGCTTTTCTTCTCATATCAGGTGTAACTTCTTCAGGCTTTACTTCAAAAACAAGTGCTGCAGTACTCCTGTGAATATCCTCACCCTCGCTGAAAGCCTTGATCAATGCTTCATCACCACATATTGAAGCCATTATTCTCAATTCAATCTGACTATAATCTGCACTTAAGATAAGATAGTTATCATCTCTTGATACAAAAGCCTTTCTTATTTCTTTGCCCATTTCAGTTCTTATCGGGATATTCTGAAGATTGGGATCGATACTTGAAAGTCTGCCGGTTGATGCAACAGTTTGGTTATAACTTGTGTGTATCCTGCCTGTTTTTGGATTAATAAGATTTGGTAACGCATCAGCATAAGTAGATTTTAATTTTGATGCCTGCCTGTAACTTAATATTAAATCGATAATTTGGTGCTCACCTCTAAGATTTTCAAGAGCCCGTGCATCGGTAGAAAATCCTGTCTTGGTCTTTCTACCTGTTGAAAGATTAAGTTTATCAAAAAGGATTTCCTGTAATTGCTTAGGGGAGTTTATATTGAATTCCGAACCTGCTGATTTGTAAATCTCAGAAGTATAATTATCAAGTAAAATCTGGAGATCTTTACTGAATGATTTTAATGCTTTAGTGTCTATTCTTATCCCTTCATATTCCATTGCTCCTAGAACCGGAGCAAGTGGAAATTCAATCTCATAAGCAACTTTTTCGATTCCCTCTTTTTTCATCTCTTTATCAAGCTGAAGATAAAGCCTATAAGTAACATCAGCATCCTCAGCAGAGTAATCCTTTAACACTTCAAGATCAGCATTAAATATTTCAGCAGGGTCTTTCTTTTCACCAATTATAGTCGTTAATGATATAGGAGAGTAATCAAGATATTTTTCAGAAAGATCATCCATACCATGCTTTTGATCAGGATCGATAACATAACTTGCAAGCATTGTATCAAAGAAAAAGTTATTAACATCTATATCAATGCTTTTCAATACAGATATATCATATTTACCGTTCTGACAGATTTTTTTTATTTCTTGATTTTCGAATACTTTCTTAAAAATCTTTCTGAATGCATTAACAGGCAATCTATCAGCAATCTGCTTTGTAAAAAGATTTTCTTCTTCCTCAAACGGATTGATTGCTACAAAGTATGCTTCTGAAGGATGAATGCAAAAAGCAACTCCGGCTATATTAACATCAAATGTATTAAGATTATCAGTTTCAGTATCGAATACGAATAGATCAGATTCAAGTAATTTAGCCGCAAGTTTTCTTGCATCATGTTCTTTTGTTATAAGTGAATAATTAACCGATGATTTATTAAATGATTTAAGTTTTTCATCACTAGCAGATATTATTTCCTTATCTGATATGCTAACTGATGTGCTGTTATTATAAAGCTTCATCAATCTTGAATATATTGTTTTGAATTCAAGCTCAAACAATAATTGTTTAAGTTTATCAAAATCAGGGTTTGAAAAACGTAAATCATCAAAGTTAAAATCTATTGGCACTTCACAATGAATAGTAGCCAGTTCCTTTGAAAGGATTGCTGATTCCTTACTGGTTTCTAATTTATTCTTTACCGCGGCTTTTTCAATTTCATCAATATGTTTATAAATCTTTTCGAGAGTTCCGAATTTTTGAATAAGCGGAACTGCTCCCTTTGGACCGATACCTTTTACACCTGGTATATCATCACTGGTATCGCCAACAATTGCTAAATAATCAACCATATATTTTGGCTCAAAGCCTAGTTCATCGATTACTTTTTGTTTATCATAAATTACAGCTTCATCAGATTTTTTACCTGGTCTGATAATAAACACTTTATCTGAGATTAACTGAAAGTAATCTTTATCAGGTGTAACAGCATAGGAAATAAATCCTTTTTTTTCTGCAACCTTAACCGCAGAGCCAATTATATCATCTGCTTCATAACCGGGTAAAATATAGAGAGGGATATTTAATGCACCAACAATATCTTTTATTCTTTGAATCTGAGGTATCATATCTTCAGGCATAGCCTGACGTGAAGATTTGTAAGCTTCATATTTTTCATGTCGGAATGTCTTTTCTTTTGAATCAAAAGCTACAGCAAGATAATCCGGTTTCTGATCTTCCAATACTTTGATTAACTGGTTGATAAAACCGTAAACAGCAGAAGTTGATTCTCCCTGACTGGTTGTCAATGGTCGATTTATAAAAGCATAATAACCCCGATATGCAAGCGCCATTGCATCTATTATTACAAACTTGTTCTTTTTCATTCAAATAACAGTAATTAGAAATAATCTCCGATCAGAAAATAATGATTAGTTGGTAAAATTGAAATAAAAATAAAGTGATTTAGTGTTTCAACGCATTAATAAAATAATATATTTTTGACAGGTTAAATAATCATAAGGAATATTAGCTTATCAAATTAATCAGTTTGATAAGCGTTATATGGAAAAATCTACTTTTGGTTCTGCAAAGAATATTATTAAAGCGATGGGAATTGTATTTGGAGATATTGGTACAAGTCCTATCTATACTCTACCGATTGTTTTTACACTTATTACTCCTACACAAGAGAATATATTTGGAATACTATCACTGATTTTCTGGACATTGATAGCTTTGGTTACAATTCAGTATTCCTGGCTCGCAATGAGCTTAAGTATAAGAGGTGAAGGTGGAATAATTGTATTAAAAGAAATTCTGACATCTATATTAAAGAAAGGCAGAAAAATTGGTGTAGTATCATTTTTAGGATACATAGGAATTTCACTTTTATTCGGTGATGGAGTTATAACACCTGCAATTACAATTTTGTCAGCGGTAGAAGGTTTAAAGTTGATTCCTGGTTTGCAATCAATTGGAACTAATACGATTATTTTAATTACAATCATTATTACCATTTTACTTTTTGCGATACAATATAAAGGTACAACAAAGGTTGCTTTATCTTTTGGACCGATTATGTTATTATGGTTTATAAGTCTGTTTCTTTCGGGTTTGTTCTATTTGATTCATACACCGGATATTTTTCTTGCTCTTAATCCATACTATGCTTTTAATTTTTTTACAGAAAACGGATTTCCTGGTTTCTTTATATTAAGTGAAGTAATATTATGCGCTACAGGCGGTGAAGCTCTTTATGCAGATATGGGGCATTTAGGTGCAAAGCCTATCAGAGAAGCATGGTTATTTGTGTTTTTTGCATTGATAATTAATTATTTGGGTCAGGGCGCATATATTTATGAACATAATGATTCTTCACAGGTTCTTTTCAAATTGGTTAGTACTTTTTCACAATTCTTTTATATACCCTTTTTAGTCTTAACTTTAATTGCTACAATTATTGCATCGCAATCAATGATAAGTGCAGTTATGTCTTTGATATTTCAAGGAATCAATATCGGAATATTTCCTTTAATGAAAATTAAATACACATCAACTGAAATGAGATCTCAGATTTACATTCCTGCAGTTAACTGGCTGCTGCTTGTAGCAGTAATTTTTATGGTTTTGATTTTCAGGGAATCAAATAATTTAGCAGCAGCTTATGGTTTGGCAGTTACAGCTACTATGTTTATAAGTTCAGTTTTTATAATTACAATTCTAAAATACCGGAAGGAATATTGGAAGGTAGCTCTGGCATCAATAGTACTTATTATTACTTCATCTTATTTAGTGGCTGTTACTCATAAAATTCCTCACGGAGGATATTGGTCGCTTGTTATTGCTATAATTGTTTTGACAATTATGGGATTATGGATAACAGGTATGAGCAGATTGAGAAAATCATTGAAATCGGTTGATCTCGAAACATTTCAGGAAAGTTTTAATCAGATTTATCAAACAGGGAATTATCTTTCAGGTGAGGCGTTATTTTTTACAAAAAATGTTAATAATGTTTCACCTTATATTTTACATTGTATGTTCAGGACAGGCATTATGTATGAAAAAAATGTTTTAGTCTCGGTTGAAAATACAGATCAACCTTATGGGGTTAAACTTGAGCGTTATGAGGAGGTTTCAAAAGGATTATTTGTTGCAAATATTTTGTATGGTTATATGGAAGTTATTAATCTTCCTGAATTATTTAAACAATGGGGTTTTAATGAAAAAGCAATTTTTTATGGTGCAGAAGAGATTAAAACTAACAAGTTTTTGTTAAAAATATTTATTTTGCTTAAAAAGATTGCACCAAATTGGGTAAGTTATTTTGATTTCCCATACAATAAACTACATGGGGTTGTTACAAGAATTGAGATTTAATAATAATCAGATGGGTTAAAATGTATTTATTAAAAATATTGTTGTTTGTATTCTTAACATTTAATATTTCCTGTGCCCAGATAGCAAAGAATGAATTATTTGTTGCTCATTGGAATATTGAAAATTTGTTCGATACAATAGATGACTCAAAAACAAGCGATGAAGAATTTCTGAGTACAAGTAAGAAAGAATGGACAAACGAAAGACTTGAGCGTAAACTTTATAATCTCGCCCGAGTTATCAGATCAATGAATAACAATAACGGACCAGACTTACTTGGAGTATGTGAATCCGAACACGAATATCTGCTTGATTCATTAGCAAAAAGTTTTCTATCTGATAAAAATTACAAAGCAGTTTCTCTTGAATCTCCTGATTTCAGAGGAATAGATAACGGTATTATTTATAATGCTGATAGGCTTTCATTATTGAACCTAAGAGGATATGAAACAAAGTTTAGCGATAATTATAATACAAGAGCAATATTATTAGGTACTTTTTTGCTGGATAAAACCGATACGATTTATTTTTTTGTTAATCATTGGCCTTCCCGAAGAGGCGGACAGCAGGAATCCGAACCAAGAAGAATTAAAGTTGCACAAACACATAAAGAAGTTGTTGATTCACTTTTTAATAACAATCCCAAAAGCAAAATTATTATTGTCGGTGATTTTAACGATGAACCAGCGAATTTATCTATTACCGAAATCCTCGGTGCTTCTCCGTTTTTATGTGATAGTATCGATACCAAATCATATTCTGTTGATTCAGGAACAACCTTATTCAACACTTCTTATAAAGCCTGGTCTGATGGATTTGGCAGTTATTTTTACCAGAATAACTTTAATATGCTAGATCAGATTATTATTTCAAGAGAATTGGTTGCAGGTTCTGAAATTAATTATGAATGTAATTCATACGAGGTGTATAAACCTGATTTTATGATTACAAGAACAGGCAAATTTAAAGGTGCACCGTTCCCGACTTATGGCGGAAACAGATATCTTGGCGGTTACAGCGATCATTTTCCTGTAATAGCAAAATTTAAATTATTGGTGGAAAAAAATGACTGACAGAAAATTAATTATATTCGGCGCTTCAGGTGCACTTGGAAAAGGTGCTGCAAAAACTCTTATTCAAAAACCATTTAATGAGATAATTCTGTTTGATAGAAAATTTGACGAACCATTTTCTGATGAAAGGATCAGAACTTATCAAATAAAAGATATTAGTGTAGAAAATAATGTTCTTGCTGCTTTACACGAAGTTAAAACATCAGATAAAACACAATTGCATCTCTTTTCTACAATTGGCGGATATTATGGCGGAACAAGTATTTGGGAGACTGAAGAACAGGATTTTGATAGAATGATAGATATGAATTTGAAATCAAATTTTTTGATTGCCAAACATTTTGTGTCATTGGTTAAAAGAAGTTACAGCGGTTCAATTTGTTTTACATCTGCATTTACATCTTTACAACCTGAAAAATTTAAATTTATTTATGGTGCTTCTAAATCTGCTCTTAATTATCTGGTAAAATCACTTGCTGAAGAAGGTAAAGATTTAAATCTTTCAGTTAATGCTATTGCGCCTTTTATTATTGATACACCGGCAAACAGGGAATGGTTGAAAAATTCTGATTTTTCTTCCTGGATGAAACCGGAAGAGATAGGTGAGTTAGTTTATTCTCTGATTGAAAATCATAATTTTGTTTCAGGAAATATATTAAGGTTAAAACACAGATTTAATAAATAAAGCTGAATAAATAACTTAAACAAAAAGCTTCAGGACTTCTGAAAGATTATTCTAATAAAAATCTTAAACGTCTTTCGTTCTGCCAAATACAGATTATTTTAATAACTATTTATCATTACTTCTAACCAAGATTGATATAAAATTAACACCAATTTTTCAGAAGTGTAACTAAACTATTTTATTGACTTTGTTTTTTGAAATACTTATTGTAGAACCACGTTTTTAAGAAAATTATTTGTTAATAATATAATTAGATTTGTCTAATATACCAGGAGGTTATCTTTTATGGATTTCGTACTAACAATCGCTTCAATTTTCAATGTTATTGCCCAAACTACTAATGATAGTGGGGTAATGAATTGGCTCACCGAAAAATATGTTGCTGGTGGTATTTTTATGCATCCAATTCTTGCATCACTTATTATTGGTTTAGGATTTTGTTTTGAAAGACTTTGGACATTGACAAGAGCAAAGACCAACACAAAGAAGTTTATTGTTGATGTTAAAAAAGCATTAAATAACGGCGGTATTGAAGCAGCAAAAAAAATATGTGAGAATACCAGAGGTCCGGTGGCTTCAGTTTTTTACGCTGGATTATTAAGATATAATGAAGGCTTAGATGCAGCAGAAAAAGCTATCTCTGCTTATGGTGGAATTGAAATGGGATTTCTTGAAAGAGGACTTATCTGGATTTCCACATTTATCACATTAGCACCTATGCTTGGTTTTACCGGTACAGTGCAGGGAATGATTGAAGCTTTTGATGCGATTAAAGAAGCTGCTCAGATTTCTCCCGCTATTGTTGCTGATGGTATTGCTATTGCTCTTTTAACAACTCTTTTTGGTCTTGTTGTTGCAATGGTGCTTCAGGTTTTCTATAACTATTTCGTATCAAGAATTGACAGACTTGTTGGAGATATGGAACAAACCTCTATCGAATTGATAGATGCTTTATATGAAATGAAATCTCCAAAGAAGTAATTTTTTTTAAGGAAAGTTAAATGATTAAGAAAAGAAAAATTCCGGATGCCGAAATTCCGACTGCCTCTCAAGCTGATTTGGCATTTCTTCTTTTGCTCTTTTTTCTAGTATCAACAGTTATTGATGTTGATACCGGATTAGGCTTAACCTTGCCAGAATACGTACCGCCTGACGAACAAATTGAAGTGAAAGTTGATCCAACCAGAATGGCAGCTGTTTTAGTTAATGAAAACGGTGAAGTGCTGATTGACGGTAATATTGTACCTGTTTTTAAGATAAAGGATTTATTAAAACCAAGAATCGAATCTAAAATTAGTTTACCGCTTAATAAGAAAATGATTGTTTCGCTTAAAACTGACCGGAAGACGGTTTATAACATCTATATTGCCGCTTTGGATCAAATTAAACAGGCATTTTTTGAAGTAAGAGATGAATATTCTAATGGGAAATTCGGTAAAAAGTTTAATGACCTTAATCAAGAGCAGCAAGAAGATGTTAAAGATGCCGTGCCTATTATCATTTCATTGGCAGAACCAGAATCAATTAAGAAATAACAAGGTTTTATTATGACATTCGAAAAAAGACGTGCAAAAACAAAACAAGAAATTCCAACTACATCGATGCCGGATATTGTATTTATGCTGCTTATGTTTTTTATGTGCGTTACTACAATGAGAGAAGTTGATGTTCTTGTTCAATTTAAATTACCTGAAGCAAAGGCTATTGAGAAAATTGAAAATAAAAGACTTGTCTCTTATATCTGGGTGGGTAAGGATAGAAAAATTCAAATAAATGATTCACTGGTTGATCTTGGTAAGGTTGAAGAATTAATGTACCTGAAGAGAAAAGCTTTACCAGAAGTAATTGTTTCTTTAAGATCTGATCAGAGCGTTGATATGGGTTTAATTACTGATATTCAACAAGCTCTAAGAAAAGCTTATTGTCTTAGGATCAATTACTCTGCTATGATTAAAGTTTAGTATTATAGAAATATTCTTTTTATAAGGCAGGTTCGAATTATCACCTGCCTTTTCAATTTATAGAGGGCATATATGAATCTAAAGGAAAAAATTAATAACGATCTTAAAGATGCTATGAAATCCGGTGATAAAACCAGATTAGCTGTTGTCAGATCTATTAGAGCATTAATCCTTGAATTTGAAAAGAGCGGTATTGGCAGGGAATTAAACTCCGAAGATGAATTGCAGATGCTTACAACTGCTGCAAAAAAAAGAAAGGATTCTATAGAACAATTTAGAAATGCCGGCAGAAATGATTTGGCTGATCAGGAAGAAAAAGAATTAAAAGTGCTGCAGGAGTATCTTCCTAAACAACTTAATGAAGATGAAATTAAAACAGAAGTCGCAAGACTGGCATCTCAGATAGGTGCAAAATCTAAAGAAGATTTCTCAAAATTAATGCCTTTGGTTATGAAAGAGCTTAAAGGTAAAGCTGATGGAAAGATTGTTAAATCAATAGTTGAAAACTTTCTGGCAACAAATTGAATTATATTGATATTATTATACTTGTGGCTGTTCTTACAGGATTTTTACTTGGGTTTAAAGATGGTTTTGTTAGAAAGCTGATTGGTATTATTGGGTTTGTTATTGCAGTTATTGTTGCAATACTTTTATCATCACATTTTGGAAGAGTAATTGAATCCGTTTTGAATATTGAGTATTATCTTGCTGAAATTATGGCAGGAATGATTTTATTTATTGCCTTAATGATTATAACCACTATTCTTAAACGGGTAATTCATCCTTTTGATAAGGTTAACAATCTTATAAATCAGATAATCGGCGGAGTTGTTGGTGTTATTCAGCTTCTGTTTTTTATCAGCGCTGTTTTTCTGCTGCTTAATGTTTTTAATTTCCCAGATAAAAAAACTCAGAATTCTTCATCCCTTTATAAATACGCCTACGGTGTTATTCCACATTCAATAGATTTTCTAAAAGCTTATACTCCGGATACAGAAGACATAATAAAAGATTATATTAATCAAAAAGATACTCTTAAATGATTGATCAATCAGTTATAGATAAATTGGAGTTTCCTAAAGTTCTGGATTTAATTTCAAGATACGCTATAACTGAATCCGGTAGAAATAAGGTTCTGAATCTTCTGCCTGTTAATAATCCTGATTATATTAAGAACGAAGGAGAATTAGTAAATGAAGCTAAAGAATTAATAAATACAGTTGGTTATCCACCTATTGAATATTTATCAGAGATATTTACAGTTATTTCAGAAACCAGAATTGATGGTGCTGTAATTTCCGGAATAAAACTGTTGGAGATTTTAAAATTAGCTAAAACTTCCAGATTGCTCAGACAATTTATTTTTCAAGAATCAAAAGAAGATTCTCTTCTTAAGCAAAAAGCATCCGGTCTGTTTGCAGACAAACTATTTGAGAATAGAATAGAAAAAATAATTACTGAACAAGGTGAGATTAAAGAGAATGCAAGCACTGAATTGGCAAGACTTAGAAAAGAAATTAACAATAAAAAATCAGAGCTTGTAAAATCAATTAACCGCATTATAAAATCTCTTAAAGAAGAAGATATTGTCCGCGAAGATTATCTTACTTTGCGTGACGGCAGGATGGTTATCCCCGTTAAAGTTGAACATAAACGGCACTTGAGAGGATTTATTCATTCAGAATCTTCAACAGGACAGACAGTATATATTGAACCTGAAGAAACTCTTGATTTAAATAACGACATAATCTCTACTTCATTTGCCGAAAAAAGAGAAATTGAAAGAATACTTAAAGAATTAACAAAAGTAATCGGTCAATCAGCCGGTCAATTAAAAGTTTCACTTGAAGCTTTGGCTGAGATAGATTCAATCTTTGCAAGAGCAAAATATTCTTTAGAGATAATCGGAGAATTCCCCGGAATAGAAAATAGTAAGCCTTTATATTTATCTGAAGCAAGACATCCATTGTTATTAAAAAAACTCGGCAGACAAAATACCGTTCCTCTTAGTTTTGAATTAAATGATATAAATGTAGTTGTAATTACCGGTCCAAATGCCGGCGGTAAAACAGTTGTATTAAAAACTATCGGATTGCTGAATTTAATGCTTCAGGCAGGGATTCATGTTCCGGTAAATTCAGAATCCAATTTCCATATATTTGATAATATTCTTATTGACATCGGTGATCAGCAATCTATTGAAGATGATCTGTCAACTTTCAGTTCGCATTTAAAGAATTTAACTCATATTATTAATTCATCAGATTCTAAAACACTTATTTTATTAGATGAAATCGGAACAGGTACAGAGCCTGCTGAAGGTTCTGCATTAGCTGCTTCTATATTGGATGAACTTCAGAAAAAAGGTTCATTGGTTTTTGCTACAACTCATCATGGAAGTCTTAAGGTATTTGCATTTAATCAAAAGAGAATGCAAAATGCAGCTATGGAGTTTGATCATTCTAATTTATTCCCGACATATCGATTTCATCTGGGCATACCGGGATCAAGCTATGCTTTTGAAATAGCCAAAAGAAGCGGGATAAGTGAATCAATTCTTGATAATGCAAAAAAAAATATTGATGATGATAAGTATAGTCTGGAAAGATTTCTTTCTGAACTTGAAGAAAAATCAAATAAGCTGAATAAAAAATTGAATGAACTCGAAATAGAAAATACAAGACTTAAAGGATTATCAGCACTATATAAAAAGAGCTATGAAAAAATTGAAAATGAGAAAAAAGAAATCTTAAAGAAAGTAAAAGTTGAAAGTGATCTGTATCTGGATAATGTAAATAAACAAATAGAAAAAGTGATAAAGGAAATACGGGAAAAAGAAGCTAGTAAAGAAGTTATAAGGGAAGCAAAAAAAATTATACAAGATGTTAAAGAAGAAAATAAAAATGCTTTTAATTTCCTGAATGATAAAACGAACGATAACAGGCAATATAAGGTTGGTGATACAGTTGCTATTAAAAATTCATCAACGGTCGGAAAAATTGTGGAAATAAATAAAGAAAAAGCTCAGGCAACTATTCTGGTTGGCTCAATAAAAATGAAGGTTAAGCTATCTGAACTGATTGAAGCAGCAGAAAGCAAATCTGTGCAGAAAGAAAAATTTAATAATTTCCCGATTACTGAAATTGATTACAGGTTGGATATAAGAGGTGAGCGACCGGAAGAAGCAGAGTATAAAGTAATCCGCTTTATTGATGAAGCATATCAGGCTTCGCTGGATCGGGTAGAAATTTTACATGGCAAAGGTACCGGTGCATTAAAGAAAACTGTTTGGGATATTTTGAAACATCACGATAAAATTAAAAATTATTATTTTGCAGCAATTGAATTTGGCGGTGACGGTATAACTATAGTTGAATTAATATAGGAGAAATATTGTTTAACAAAATACTTATTGCAAACAGAGGTGAAATTGCTGTTAGGATTATCAAAGCCTGTAAAGAGCTGGGTATTAAGTCGGCAGCAATTTATTCAGATATTGATATCACTGCTATGCATACAAAATTAGCTGATGAATCATATCATATCGGTTCATCGGTTGTTTCAGATTCTTATCTTAATAAAAGTAAAATAATTGAACTAGCAAAAAGTATCTCAGCGGATGCAATACATCCGGGTTATGGTTTTTTTGCTGAGAATGCTTCATTTATTGAAGAAGTTGAAAAAGCAGGAATTACTTTTATCGGACCTTCATCCAGATCAGTTAAAATGATCGGCAGTAAAACTGCTGCGCGTGCTTTGATGAAGAAGAATAATGTTCCTATCGTTCCTGGCGGCACTGAACCGATAGTTAATATTAAAGAAGGTTTAGAATATGCAAAGGAAATAGGATTCCCGATATTGTTGAAAGCCTCTGCAGGCGGCGGGGGAAAGGGTATGCGGAAAGTTAGCTCAGCAGAAGAGTTTGAAGCTGCTTTCGAATCAACAAAAAGAGAAGCACTTAAAGCTTTTGCAAATGATGATATCTATATTGAAAAGTTTATCGAAAAACCCAAGCATATTGAAGTTCAGATAATTTCAGATAAGTTTGGAAATTTCAGACATATATTTGAAAGAGAATGTTCGATACAAAGAAGACATCAGAAAATTATTGAAGAAGCACCATCATCTTTTGTGGATGAAGCAGCCAGAGAAAAACTTGTAACTTCTGCAATTAATGCCGCAAAGGCTTGCGATTATTATAATGCAGGAACAATAGAGTTTTTGATGGATCAGAATAAAAATTTTTATTTCCTTGAAATGAATACAAGAATACAGGTTGAACATCCTGTAACTGAACTTATTTCAGGTATTGATCTAGTACGCGAACAAATATCAATTGCAGCAGGAAATGAAATTTCTTTTTTACAGGAAGATATATCCATAAAAGGTTTTGCTCTTGAATGCAGAATATATGCTGAAGATTCAGCTAATAATTTTTTACCTTCAACCGGAAAAATCCTAAGATATAAAGAGCCAAATGGTCCCGGGGTTAGAGTTGATTCGGGATTTTCTGAAAATTCTGAAATATCAATTTTTTATGATCCGATGATTGCAAAATTAATTTGCTGGGATCGTGATAGAAACAAAGCAATATCACGTATGAAAAGAGCTTTGAATGAATATCAAATATCAGGGGTTATTACAAATCAGGATTTTTTAAAATATATTATCAATAATAAGCAGTTTATTGACGGACATTATGATATCAATTTTATTGATTCCATGAACTTGAATGGAGTTGATTTTTCAGAAAGTATGTCAATAGAAATAGAAAATGCTGCTGCTTTAATAACTGCACTAAGTAAAAACAAAAGTAGTAACATCAGCAACAAAACAGATAAGGCTATTCAGTCAAAATGGTGGACTCAAAATTATGAATGAGTTTGTAGTAAGATTAAATAATAAAATTAAGAATATTAAAATTATTGATGATTCAAGCGCTGAGATAGATGGTGTTGTTGTTAAATACAAATTGATTAACATTGATAATAAAAGTATGTTATTAAAGATAAACAATAAGTTATATGAATCAGCAATTTTAACACATTCAAATGAAGAGTCGGTGGTAAGTGTAAATGGTGCATCAATACTTACAAAAATTAGAACCAGCCTTGAAGAAAAAGCATTTCAATTGCTATCCTTTTCTAAAAGCAATGCTAACAACAAAATCGAAGTCAAATCTCCTATGCCGGGATTAGTGTTGAAAGTAAAAAAGCAAAAGGGAGAATCTATAAAGAAAGGCGAGGCAGTTCTAATACTTGAAGCGATGAAAATGGAAAACGAGATCAAGTCTCCTGCGGATGGCATATTAGAAGAAATATTCGTTAAAGAAGGAACTGCAATTGAAAAAAATATCTCTTTATTTACAGTTAAATAATTTGTTATTAGGAAATTTTTAATAATTTTAGCCCAATTATTTATCAACTAATTAAATTCAGGAGAAAAAAAAGTGAAATCAAAGTTACTTTTTCTAATTGTTACTCTATTGTTGATATCTACAAATGCTTTTGCAGGTGGATTTCAACTTAACGAGCACGGAGCTAAAGCTCTTGCTATGGGAGGGGCATTTACAGCAATTGCAAATGATCCTTCTGCTGTTTACTGGAATGGCGCAGGTTTATCCCAGTTTTCCGGAACACACCTGATGTTGGGTACTTCTCTAATAGCACCTCAAAGTTCTTTCCGTGGTGTTTACCCTGATATTACAAAATACAGAGGTATGAATTTAGTGTTCTTTCCTACACATTTTTTTGGTACTCATTCCTTTAATGAAAAATTCTCTGTTGGATTTGGTTTCACAACTCCATTTGGCTTAGGAACCGAATGGGATAGTGATTGGGTTGGAAGATATCTTGCAGTTAAAACCCAGCTTATGACCTTTACCTTAAGTCCTGTTGTAACTTATGCACCTGTTAAACAAATAGCCATAAGTGCTGGGTTCGTTTATAGTTTTGCTCACGTCGTTATTGAAAGAAAAGTTCAACCGAGTACAATCCTTGCTAATGATGCTTATGTTTCATTGGAAGGCAATGACAATGCAGCATTCGGTTTTAATGCAGGGCTAATGATTAAACCAACATCGTTTCTTACTATAGGTGCTTCCTATCATAGTGAAGTTAAATATGGATTTACAGGTACAGCAACTTCTACAGGACCAGCACAACTTCAATCTCAGTTACCTTCCGGAGATATTTCAGCAGAGCTTACAACTCCACAGAATATTGCCGTAGGTATTGCTGTTGATATCACTAAAGATTTGAAAGTTAGTGCTGATTATCAGATGGTCGGATGGTCAAGTTACGATAAACTTGAAGTTACTTTTGAAGAAACCGGAACAAAAAGTACCAGCCCCAGATTGTACGATGATTCTTATATTATTAGATTTGGTGCTGATTACAGACTAAATAAACAAGTGAGTTTAATGGGCGGTGTTTATTTTGATAAAAATCCTGTATCAACAAAATATTTAAATCCTTCCTTACCTGAATCGGATAGATTAGGTTTAAGCTGTGGTATTGAAGGAAGATTATTTGATAATTTTACTATTACTGGTTCTTATCTTTTTATCCGCGCAAAACAATTAACTGTCAGCGATTCTAAAGAAATTTATTCAGGGTTAGGCAGTACTTTTAATGGCACATATAATTCAAGTGCTAATATATTTTCACTTGGTTTTGTTTATAGTTTTTAAGGAGGAAGATTAAAATGAAATTGAAAATAAAATTTATTTTATCGCTGTTTTTATCAGCACTTATTTTTATTAGTTGTAATGATTATTCTGATCTTACACCGGTTGTTAAAGATAAAGTTAGCGGCACTGCTGATTTTACCCGTTTTGTAACCATAGGCAACAGCATAACTGCTGGATATCAGAGCGGAACAATTTACGAATCCGCTCAAATGTACAGTTATGGTAATCTGATTGCTAAACAAGTCGGTACAGATTATCAGGTGCCTTATGTTTCTGATCCTGGTTTGGGCGGAAGAATGGAGGTTAACAGTTTAAGTCCATTTACTCTATATACAAATACAACCTCAGGAATGCCATTAAATACTAATTATCCAAAAGCATATAATAACTTAGGTATTCCTGGCGCTCTTTTATATGATGTGTTATTTGCAAAAAATTCAACTACTTGCGCTTCTTATGTATTTTCAAATGTACCAAATACTTATTTTGATTTTATTTTACGCGGCAAAGGAACACAATTAGAACAAGCTTTTTCATTATCTCCAACATTTATAACCATCTGGATAGGAAATAATGATGTACTTGGTTATGCTACTTCCGGCGGAACATCGCCCGCTGCACCAACCAGCATTCCACAATTCACTCAATTGTTTGGTGGAATTGCACAAGGAATTCAACAATATAAGACCCAATCTGGTACTAATCCTGGAGTCTTAGTTGGAAATATCCCTAATGTTTCTGCTATTCCATTTTTTACTACTGTCGGACCAGCACTTGCTGTAAATCCGGCTGTTAAATGGTGGCAAATCAGATTGCAGCAGCAGGGCAGCGGTTTACCATTAACTGGTTTAATTTATGCCAGTCACGAAGGTGGAACTAATTTAGGAATGCTTCCTTTTAAAATTAATTTTGCTGATTCATCAGCTTTATTAACAGGCAGTACACTTATTACATTAAGAGGACAGACTTATGCGGGACTTCTTGGACAGCCAACTGGTAAATTTTATCGTGATAACAATTTAGCAATTCCGTTAGGTGTGGATACTACAAAACCATTTGGATTCCATCCGCAAAATCCTTTTCCGGATGCTTTTGTTCTTGATCCTGATGAAATAACAACTTCAAACAATGCTGTTGCAGGTTTTAATAATGTAATTGCTGGTGTAGCTCAACAAAGTGGTTTTTATGTTGTTGATATAAATACAAAGTTTAACGAATTAAGAGCAGCTGATTTTACCGGCGGAACTGTAATCAACGGTATTCCATTTAAAACAACTTATGTACAGGGCGGTTTATTTAGTTTAGATGGTGTTCATCCATCAAGTCAGGCACACGGAATTATTGCCAATGAGTTTATCAAAGTAATTAATTCAAAATTTAATGCAGATATTCCATTAGTTGATGTTGGTTCAATACCGGGTAGTATTTTCTTTCAAGCAAAATTTAGTTATCAAAGCAGTTATCCCGTAATTCCTTATAACCTTTTTGATCACTTATTATTTTAAGTTTGTTTTTACTATAGGATGGGATGGTTTTCCATCTCATTCTATAGATGGAGGTTTTCTAAGATTATGAAAAAAAATCTTTTTGTTCTTATAATTTTTATTTTATTTGCTGGATGCACTACTCTGCATCAGGATAGTGAAGAACAAAAGCAAGTATATGTTTTTGATGAAGTGCCGGAAGATAAAACTATCGATGCACCTAAAACAGGGGAGTATCCAAATATTAAAGAAACATATTATGTTGTTCAGGTTGGTGCATATACTACAGAAGAAAAAGCAAATTCTTTTGCTGAAATGAGCAGAATAAAAACAAATTATAAATTCAGTGTTGTTTACAGTGAAAGTTTAAAGTTACATTTAGTTCAGGTTATCCCATTCTTTAAATCCAGAACTGAGGCAGAAACTGTTAGAAATAATCTTTGGAAAATTACTGAATTTGTTGATGCCTGGATTTTGACAGTTAACAAATAAAAAAGGCTGCCCATTCAGGCAGCCCTAATTTTTGAAAAACAATTATTCCTAATCTTCGTACCAGCTTACAACCCTAAAGAACTTTGTACTTGGAAAATAGGGTGGAGTTACTTTAGTAAATCTAGAATCAAATTTATGAATATAGCTGTATCCTTTAATTGGTATATACTTACCACCAACCAATTGATATTTTGCTGTTGGTTGTACTTTTTGACCAATAATTCCACCTATCAAATTCATTTTGTGTGCATTAGTATATTGATCATATTTGTCAACAACTAATCCATCTTTCTGAGAGAATATAGAAGCATGAATATTTATATCTCCTCTGGAATTGTCATAAGTAACAGTAACTTTATTTTCTGCAACTATCCCCAGCATATCATCACTATTGGGATCAGTAAGTGGATTATCTTTATACTCAATACTATTATTGATAAAAACTTGTCCAGCGGAAGAATTTCCTTTTTGGGATGCAACTAAAGTTGCTCTTCCATCTATTACGCCCTGAAGATTAATATTGCCTCTTTCAACATAAATAACACCATTTGGAGCTAAGGTGTTAAGTGGAACTGTTCTGTACGCAGTATAAGCTCCAGTACCTATCTTAATCCTGTATTGAACTTCTCCTGAGGCAAGAAAATTCAAATCAACTGTTGTTAATTTGCCCTTATTTGTGGTATCACTAAAAACTTTTCCATTAGTATAGGCAGCAATACGGATTACTGATGTGTCAAACTCTAATGGTATTGGTTCGGTAACTTTTGTGCCACCATGAAATTCTGGATGTGAATATTTATCATACTTTTTAACTCCTCTTGATGTAGTTGCTGGTCCTAAGAAAATAGGATCACCATAACAGTTTATCCAGTCATTTGCATGAAATCTACCCTCTAATGTATCACCTGTTGCCCACCAAACACCGCCCATAACATTATAGAAGTTACCGAAGATGGAAAAATTTTCTGGTTCAAGAATTACTTCTACAGTTTTAGTTTTTCCATTATAATTTCCTGTAGAAACAATTTTTCTGCTATTCCATCCGACAGTATCAATATCAACATCTATTTTTCCATCAGCAAAAGACAAGTTGGAGATTCCTGCCATCCAGTTTTTATTAAGATATAATTTATTAATTGCAATATTTGCACCGCTAATAGCAATACTTGATGCCCTTGTTGAACTGTAATATTCGCTATAATTTTCAGTAATAGTAACACTATTACTTAAAATATTTCTTCCAACCAATGCGAATAAAACACTAAAAGACATAACTAATATTAAAGACACTTTGCCGCCCATATCAACCTCTCAGTTTCTTTTTAAATTTTTTGATGTTACAGTTAATCGTCTCCAGAATGCCTCAGTATATTTTTCATCATAAGCAAATGGATCTTCTACTCTAAAACTAATTTTTATGTACGTTGCTAATCCTGGTGATGCTAAAGGAGTAGATAAAGTATCATAAAATGCATCTAAATAATGCAATTTGAATTCTGTTATATTATTACTGACAATAAATGGATAATCTGAATTTACTTTACGATATAATATTCGATCTCTTGGATTAGGTGTGTTACTAAGATAGCTTGTGTTACTTACATAGTAATAAATTGTATCATAAACTCCATCTTTATCAACATCAAAAACGATTTTTATTGAAGAAGTATCAGCAAGTATAACCTTTGGATCATCGTTCATATTAAGTGGATTAGCACAATATCCAATTTTATTAAAATCAGAATCCACGATATTTGCAATATTAATAACTTCAACCTGAAGACTGACATCATGACCGGTTGCGCTATCTACCTGATAAACATTTTCATTCAATTTGAGAAGATTGATTAGTAACAGCCCTCCTATAATTGCAGCACCGAGGATATCAATTATTGTTGTGAATCCCATTTTTAATCCTTCAAATTATTTATTCTAAAAGTGTCCAGTAACTAAAAACAGAAGATAATCTTATTGTATCAACCATTGCAGTACTAGATACCGATACTGTTATTTTTTTGTGATAAGTTTTACCGGCTGCTTTTATATCAGGGTTTGCATCATTGACATATTCAACTTTAGCTCTGATATCAAAACGAGTAGCCGCACCGGTCAGGGGATCTTTTAGTGACACTGTATCCGGGTAGAATAGATTATTATAATCATCAAAATCATTAAAATCAGGATAAACTTCACCACTTTCCCAACCTAAAACAGAAGAAAAATCTGAAGCTGATGTAATTGATTTTGTAGTATCAAGAACAACTGCATCAAAGACTTTATCCTTTGCCTCTTCAATCAAAGAATTAGCTAATGATGTTGCTACAATTCCAAACTTTGCATTATATGAAGCTTGGGAAGAAGTAAGTTGGATGCTGTTAAATCGTAGTACTAAAAATGATAACAACATCATAGCACCCATAGCAAGCATTGACTGACCAGTATTCATTTAAACATCCATATTTTTTTCTCTTCTTAGATTCAAGTATTAAGCCAAAGATTATATGGTTTTAACGTCTTATTATATTTTTAATATCCATTTTTGTGTTTTATAATGAGAAAGTGATTGATATTTATTCTGTAAATACTCTTTGAAAATAAAGGTTTCTTTTGTCAACAAATCTTGACAGTATCTGCTAAGTTATGCGCAAAATTAGTCGGTAAATATTACAGCAAAAGATTACATCATATTATTAATTTTTTTTTGTGGCATTTTAATCTAACATCACTTAAATTAAGAATTATATATTGTCTTTCTTAATCAACTTATCTAATAAAAAATAAAAAGGAGGCTCTAATGGCTTTTTCATTAAACCGGATTATGCTGATTGGCAATCTGGGTAGAGATGTTGAAACCAGATTTTCAGGGGATACTCTTTCAATTTCCAGCTTCTCTCTTGCAACTACTCATAGTTATAAAGGTAAAGATGGAAATTGGGTCAATGAAACTACTTGGCATAATATTACCGCTTATAATCTTTCAGATTTTATGAAAGAACAGTTGAAAAAAGGCAAGAAAGTTTATGTTGAAGGAAGATTAAAGAAAGGGGAATATACTGATAAAGAGGGGGTTAAACGCTACACTGCCGAAGTTATCTCGGAAAGAATTATCTCGTTAGAAGGAAGTGGCGAAAGTTCTGGAAATTCAGATATTAGTTCTGAAGGCAGTACACAGGATGGAAGTATATCCCCAGTTGATTCAGGCGAGGATTTACCTTTCTGATTTAGGTTTAGAAAATATTTAGAATTAACGGATGAATAATTAAATTTATTCATCCGTTTTTATTTAATTTTATTTATTCACAATCAAGAAAAATTCTTAAGTGATCAAAATGAAAAATGAACGCAAAACTGAAATTAAGGTTGGTATTACAGTAATTGTTGGGTTACTTGTTCTCTTATGGATTTTCGGCTGGACAAAGAATTTTTCTTTAAGCTCAAATTCCTATTTGATTAATGTAAGATTCGATAATGTATCTGGGCTGGAGATAGGAGATCAGGTTACGGTTAATGGAATGAGAAAAGGATTTGTTAAGGATATGAAAGTTGGAACAAATAATGTGATAGTAGAACTGTCAATTGAAAATGATATTATTTTAAAAGAAGATGCAACATTTGCTGTCTCAATGCTTGATTTAATGGGTGGGAAAAAAGTTGAGATATTCCCTGGAAAGTCAAATGTTAGTTTTGATAAAACAAAAGTTGCAAAAGGAGTTTTCTATTCCGATATACCTTCCGCAATGTCTTTATTTGGTTCAGTGCAGGATGATCTGGTTACAGTTCTTAAAGATGTTAAGATATCATTAAGTTCGTTAAACAAAATTGTAAACGATGATAATTTTAATAATGATGTTAAAAAATCTATTTCTAATGTTGTTATGCTTACTGATAAAATCAATGTAATGTTGAATGAAAACAGAAATGATATTAAAAAACTTACGACTAATGCTGTCGAGCTTTCAGAGAAAACCAATAAATTACTGAATGATAATACTGAAAATGTTACTGTCTTATTAACTGATTTGAAATTATTAGTTAAAAAAAGTGATGACCTTTTAGTTGATCTTAATAAATTAACAAGTGAAACAATAAATCAGCAGAATAATATCGGCAAACTGCTTTATGATAAAGATTTGTTTGATAAACTGAGCAAAACTTTAGAACAGGTAAATGAACTGACCTCTGTCTTAATTGAACAACTTAAAAATGATGGAATTAATGTAGATGCAAATATTTTTTAGATCATTTCTAATTTTTTACCTGATTTTTTTTTATTCAGCTCCTGACATTACTGCAGCATTACAGGATCCGGTTAGAGGGAAAAACGGAATAGTTGTTTCTGCTGGTAAAATTGCCTCAGATGTTGGAATAGAGATATTAAAAAAAGGTGGTAATGCAATTGATGCTGCTGTAGCTGTCGGATTTGCATTGGCAGTTACTTATCCTTCTGCCGGCAACCTTGGCGGTGGTGGATTTATGGTAATTCATCTTTCCGATGGAACAAATACGACAATTGATTTTCGTGAAAAAGCTCCCGGCACCTCATTCGAAACAATGTATCAGGATTCTTCAGGTACTTTTATCCCGGAGTTAAGCCAATATGGAGTAACATCATCCGGTGTTCCAGGTAGTGTTGCCGGATTAATTTATGCATTAGATAAATACGGAAAACTTTCTTTGAATGAGGTTATTCAACCAGCTATTGATCTTGCTGAGAATGGTTTTCCTATCGAATACAGGTTTGCTCAATCACTTGAATATGAACTGGAAGCATTTAATAAAATTGAATCAACAAAGAAAATATTTACAAAAAATGGAACAGCTTTTTCAGAAGGAGAACTCCTCATCCAAAAAGATCTGGCTAAAACTTTAAAACTTATTCGCGAATTTGGTCCCGATGGTTTTTATAAAGGCGAAACAGCAGAGCTTATTGTAAAACAAATTAATGCAGGTAATGGATATATTTCTATAAATGATCTTGAGAATTATAAACCAATCGAAAGGAAGCCTCTTTCAACTCTATATAATGGATATAAAGTAATTACAATGGGTCCGCCAAGCGGTGGCGGAGTAAGCCTGCTTGAAATGTTAAATATTTTAGAGAATTTTAGTTTTACAAAAGAGGAATGGGGAAGTAGTAAATATATTCACACATTGGCAGAAAGTATGAAATATTCTTTTGCTGATAGATCTAAATATATTGGTGATCCTGATTTTATAGATATTCCTCTTGATTCTATCTTATCTAAATTTTATTCAAAGAATATTTATTCTAAAATTGACAGTTCAGCTATTCCTTCTTTACAGATCTTTCCTGGTAGTTTTAATAATATATCTGAAAGTGAAGAGACAACTCATTATTCAATAATAGATAGATATGGTAATGCTGTTAGTACTACTACTACTATTAATTCTTCTTATGGTTCAAAAGTCGTTGTTGACGGAGCTGGTTTCTTTTTAAATAATGAAATGGATGATTTTAGTTCAAAGGCTGGTGAACCAAATCAATTTGGCTTAATTGGAAGCTATGCTAACAGAATTGAACCAAATAAAAGAATGCAAAGCTCAATGAGTCCGGCAATAGTGCTGAAAGACAATACACCGGTTCTTATCGTGGGTTCTCCTGGCGGATCAACAATATCAACTGTTGTTTTGCAGGTTATTCTAAACGTTCTGAATTTTGGAATGGATATCCAGCAAGCAATAAACAAATCAAGGATTCATCATCAATGGCTGCCTGATCAGATTGATTACGAAAGTTTTGGATTGACTATTGATGTCAAAAATTCACTGATTGAAAGAGGTCATTTTATAGGCAGCGAAAGATCACTTGGAAGAGTTGAAGGAATATTTTATGATGAGATTGAAAAAATATTTTATGGTGCTACTGATCCAAGGGGTTATGGTAAAGCAGCAAGTTATTAAAGGATTGATATGATTATAGGAATAGGAATTGATATAATTGAAATTGATAGAATTAAAGAAAGTGTTAACAAATTCGGTGATGCATTTCTTAATAAAATCTACACCCAAAACGAATTAGATTATTGTTTAGCAAAATTCAACAAGTATCAGCATCTTGCTGCCAGGTTTGCTGCAAAGGAAGCTATCTATAAAGCATTATCAGGTACCTGGCACAAAGTTGCAAGCTGGAAAAATATTGAAATAACAAATGAAAAAAACGGATTACCTGTTGTTAACTTCTCCGGCAAACTAAAGGATTATCTTTCCACTGATAAAGAAATAAAAATTTCTATAAGCCACTCTGATAATTATGTAGCTTGTGTTGCACTGATATATTTGAAGTAAATAAATTACATTAAATTTATTGATAAACTGTTTTACAATTTGTAGTTTTGTTTTAACAAAATTGTAATTCAGATGCAAAAAAATTGGTACACATATTTTAACTATTCAACAATTAGTTTAGCTGTGGTGGCTGCTGTGTTATTGTTTTTCGATTTAATACCAAGAAGTTGGTTCGTACCAGTTCTTATTTTAATGATTATTGTATTTATTCTGCGGATTGTTGCCAGAGTATATTTAATAAAATCCTCCAGAAAATCTGAGTAAGGAGAAAGTCTTCGAACGGTCAGTTCCTGTAAATGGTAAATTAAATTCTAAAGTACTCGTCTTAAATAATAGTTACGAGCCATTATCAATTTGCAGTATTCGTAAAGCATTTGTATTAATCTATCTGGGTAAAGCAGAATCGGTAATAAACGATGAAAGAAAAAATCTTCATTCTATATCACGTGAATATCCCTGGCCAAGTGTTATCAGAATTAATAAATTCATTAAGCTACCTTACAAAAAAGTTATTCTAACCAGAAAAAATATTTTACGAAGAGATTCTTTTAAATGTGCCTACTGCGGCAGATCAGATATTCCTCTAACTGTTGATCATATCTTTCCAAAAGCACGAGGCGGTGATGATACCTGGGAAAATCTTATAACTGCCTGTACTGTTTGTAACAACAGAAAAGGTGACCGCACACCTGAAGAAGCAAATATGAAATTATTATCGCGTCCCTTTAAACCAAGCCATATTCTTTTTATTAAAAATGTTGTAAGCCGGCTTGATGATAGATGGAAACCATACCTATATCTGTCCTGAAAGTTTTTATCATTATTTGTATCTTTAATAGTTAAAAACAAAAATAGTTAGAACATTGAAAAAAAGAATTTTAAGCGGAATGAGACCGACTGGTAAGCTTCATCTCGGTCATTATGTGGGCGCTCTGGAAAACTGGATTGCTTTGCAAAATGAATATGAAAGCTTTTTTCTTATCGCAGATTACCATGTGCTTACAACTAATTTAGACACAAAAGATATTTATCAGAATTCAATTGAGATGCTTATAGATTGGTTGGCAGTTGGGCTTAATCCTGAGCTTAGTCCCATGTTCAGACAATCGCAGATTAAAGAACATACAGAATTAAATTTGATTTGCAGTATGTTGATAACAGTAAGCAGACTTGAGAGAAATCCAACCTTGAAAGATCAGATTAGGGACTTGCATATTCAGAACACTGTATATGGACATCTGGGATATCCCGTACTTCAGGCTGCGGACATTCTTTTGTATAAAGGAAGCGTTGTTCCTGTCGGTGATGATCAGGTACCTCATGTTGAAATTACCAGAGAAATAGCACGAAGGTTCAACAAACAATATGGCAATGTCTTTCCAGAGCCGGAACCTTTACTTACAAAATTTCCACGCTTAGCTGGTTTAGATGGAAATGCAAAAATGAGTAAATCGCTGGGCAATGCAATACTGCTTTCTGACGAACCTGAAACAGTGCAAAAGAAAATGAGAAAAGCTGCTATTGACCCGAATAAAACAAAAAAAGAAACTCCGGGAAATCCTGATATTTGTACAGTCTTTTCCTATCATAAATTTTTTAATCCCGAAGCAGCAAAAGAAATTGATAAAGCCTGCAGAGGCGGTACAATCAGTTGTTTCGAGTGTAAAATGAAATGTGCTGAAAAAATATCTGAGTTCCTTTCACCGATTATTGAAAAAAGAAAACATCTGGAATCAAACCTGAATGAAGTAAAAGATATTCTTGCTGATGGCGAAAAGAGAGCTAAACAGGTTGCCGTTAAAACAATGAATGAAGTTCATGATAAGATGAAGCTTGGATAATGTATAAGATTAAATTAGATCAATTTGAAGGACCGCTCGATTTACTTCTCTTCTTTATTAAAAGAGATGAGCTTAACATTTATGATATTCCTATATCAAGAATAACAAGCGAGTTTCTGGAATATGTAAATCTCATTAAGCTTATGGATCTGGAAGTTGCAGGCGATTTTATTCTTATGGCTTCAACATTGATGCACATAAAGGTAAGAATGCTCTTGCCCCGCGAAGTTGATGAAAAAGGCGATGAAATTGATCCGCGTGCTGATCTGATCAAAGCATTACTTGAATATAAAAAGTATAAAGAAGTTGCTGAAGATCTTACATTTCTTGAATCAAATCAGCGTAAGCTTAATTTTAGAGGTTATTTTTCCGCTGATGAAAAGATAGCACCGCCCGAGTATGATATTTTATTAAAAAATATTTCTGTTTATGATTTGGCTAAGGCATTTAAAAAAGCAATTGATGGAGTTAAACCACAAGTTGTTCATGAAATAAAAAAAATCAATATCAGTATTGATGATCAGATAAGGTATATACTTGATAGAATTTTAGAGAAAGGTGAAATCCATTTCTTAAGTCTTGTTCACGGTATGAAGGAAAAAATCAGAATAGTAATAACATTTATTGCATTACTTGAATTAACTAAAATAGAAAAGATAGGGATAAGAGAATCACCCGAATTTAATGATTTTGTTATATACGGAATAGCAAATGGATAAATCTTATAGTTCAATAATTGAAGTGCTTATTTTTTCTTCCGATGAACCAATTTCGGAAAGCGAAATTATTCGCGCTATCAAAGGAATAGATGGTGAAGATATTGAAATCAGTTCAGAAAATATTTCTGATACTGTTGACTTATTAAATAAATCTTATGAAGATAGCAGCAGGTCTTTTAGAATAAAAAAAATTGCCAACGGCTTTGTTTTTGTTACATCCGAAATATTTGCAAAGTACGTCGGATATCTTTCATCTGAAAAATCAAAAAGAAGATTAAGCCAGGCAGCATTAGAGACCCTTGCCATTATAGCTTATAAACAGCCTGTTACAAAGCCGGAGTTAGAACAGATTAGAGGTGTAAATTCTGATTACATTCTAACCACATTGTTGGAAAAAAATCTTATCACAATTACCGGCAGAGCAGAAAGCATCGGAAGACCATTGCTTTACGGTACCACAACAGAGTTTTTGAAATATTTTGGATTGTATAATTTAAGTTATCTGCCAAAACCCCGCGAGATTGAGGAAATTATGAAAGACGAAGATTTTATTGAACAAAAAAATAAAATAATGATGAACTTTGTCGAAGAATCTCTTGAAAAGGAAATTAGTGAAGATAAAAACGACGACCCGGCTGAATAAGTATATTGCAGAAAGCGGACTGACCTCAAGAAGAAAAGCTGAAGAACTTATTCTTCAGGGAAGAGTAACAGTTAATAATAAAACTATCACTAAACTTGCCTTTGAAGTTGATCCGGATAATGATAATGTTTTTGTTGATGGAGAAAAAATACAGCCTGCTGAACACGTTTATTACTTATTGAATAAACCAAAAGGTGTTGTTACTACTACTGACGACGAAAAGAAAAGAAAAACCGTCGTTGATCTGATAATTTCAAAGCAAAAAATTTTTCCTGTTGGGAGATTAGATTATAATACTACAGGTGTTTTAATCCTTACTAACGATGGTGATTTTGCACAAAAATTATTACATCCGAAACATAATATAGTACGTGAATATGAAGTTGCACTTGATAAAGAATTATCTTTAGAGGATGAAAAAAAGCTGCTCAAAGGAATTTTTATTGATGGTTCAAGAAGCAGATTTTCGGAAATTTCTTATGGAAAAAAATCTTCCGGTAAAAATGTGATTGTTAAGTGCACTGAAGGTAGAAATCACTTTGTTAAAAAAATGTTTTCTACTCTTAATTATACAGTTATAAAATTAAATCGAAAAAGCTTTGCAGGAATTACTGCAGACATACCTGTAGGTTCTTATAGAAAGTTAAAGCAACATGAATTACAAAAGCTTACTAAGTAGTCTCTTAATTTTTATTATTTCATATTTTTTTTCCATTCTTGTACTGGCACAGGATAGTACCTCTCTGGTTAAAGATTCAGTTAAAACTTATTCTTATTCAACAATTGCTGATCTGCAGAAAGAACTTAATGATATTTTTGATGACAATAGTTTCAGAAATGCTAATTGGGGTGTTGTTATTCAATCGTTAAATAATGGCGAGTACTTTTATAAAAGAAATGAAGATAAATTTTTTATTCCTGCTTCCAATTTAAAACTTTTTACAAGCTCTGGCGGATTATTGCTTCTTGGCAGCGATTATAAATTTTCTACTAATATCTTAACTAACGGTTATCAGTCTGGTTCAACATTATACGGCGATCTCATTATTCAGGGGCGGGGAGATCCGACAATATCCGGAAGATTTTATAACAACGATTTAAACTATGTTTTTGATACCTGGATTGATTCTTTGCTGGAAATGGGTATTAAAAATATTAAAGGAAATATTGTTGGTGATGATAATTTATTTGAAGATACCGGACTTGGTAATGGCTGGTCTTGGGATTATGAAACGGATTGGTACGCTGCACAATCCAGCGCTTTATCTTATAATGACAACTGTATTGATATTACAATTAAATATGATCCTAAAACAGATTCTGTAATTGTGAATTATATTCCTGCTTTAAGGAATATTGTATTGTTGAATAATGTTACTGCTGCTGCAAATAACGAGAGAACCTCGATTGATGTTTACAGGGAGCGTGGAACTAATGTAATTACAGTTTCAGGAACATTTAGAAAAAATTCAGACAGCCTTATAACCTATTCAACTGTAATGAATCCTACACAATTTATGATTATTGCTTTCAAAAACAGACTTGAACAACGCAAAATAAGAGTAAATGGGTACTCATTTGATATTGATGACTATGACAGAGAGATAAATTATAATGATCTGGATTTATTGTTTACATGGTATTCCGAGCCATTAAGAGAAATTATTAAAGTAATAAATAAAGGCAGTCAGAATTTCTTTGCTGAACAGCTCTTAAAAACTATTGGACTTGAAAAGAGGGGATTTGGATCAGCAGCAAATGGAATTGCTGTACTTAAAGAGCTGTTTAGTGAAATTGGATTGAATCCGGAAAATATTGTAATGGTAGATGGAAGCGGATTATCATATATAAATATGGTTACTCCGCGCCAGATTGTTGATTTATTAAAATACATTTATTCAAATAATAAAATATATCCCGATTTTTTCAATTCACTGCCAATAGCCGGTGTTGATGGAACAATAGGAAAAAGGATGAACAATACTTCGGCAGAAAATAATGTTAGAGCAAAAACTGGATTTATAAGTCATGTAAGAAGTCTTTCCGGTTACGCTTTTACAGGTGATAGCGAGCCGGTTGCTTTTTCGATCATTGCAAATAATTTTAATGTTCCAATCAAACTTGCTGATAATATTCAGGACCTTGTCTGTTTAAGATTAACTAATTTCAGGAGAAAATAATTTTGGAAAACACTGTTCAACCATCCTTTAACGAACTTATAAAAAGAAGATACGAAGAGCTTGATGAAATTATAAAACAAGGTATTTTACCTTTTGAGTATTCATTTAATGTTGACTCTGATTCTGAAAAGATTAAAAATAATTTTGTTGAAGGCACCGAAGTAAATGTAAGTATAGCCGGCAGAATTATGGCAATACGCCGTATGGGTAAGGCTTCTTTTGCTCATATTCAGGATCACAAGGGAAAAATCCAGATTTATTTAAAGAAAGATGAAATTGGTGATGCTTATGATATCTTTAAACTACTGGATATCGGTGATATCATTGGAGTAGAAGGATTTGTATTTAAAACTAAAACCGGAGAAATATCCGTTCATACAAAAAAGTTAGTTTTGCTTAGTAAATCACTCTTACCTTTTCCGATAGCAAAAGAAGTTACTGATGAGGAAGGCAATAAAACTGTTTTTGATCAGTTCGCTGATAAAGAATTAAGATACAGGAGAAGATATCTTGATTTAATTGTTAATCCGGAAATCAAAGATGTTTTTATCAAAAGAAGTAAAATTATTTCTTCGATGAGAAATTTTCTTGATTCAAATGGTTATCTCGAAGTAGAAACTCCTGTTTTACAGCCGATTTATGGCGGAGCTTCAGCAAGACCTTTCACTACTTATCATAATACTTTGGATACGCAGCTTTACTTGAGAATTGCCGATGAACTATATCTTAAAAGATTAATTGTTGGCGGATTTAATGGGGTTTATGAAATATCCAAAGATTTCAGAAATGAAGGAATGGATAAATCGCATAACCCTGAGTTTACAATGATGGAACTGTATGTGCCTTATAAAGATTACAACTGGATGATGGAGTTTGTGGAATCAATGTTTGAACATATTTGTAATACGGTGTTTAACACCCTTGAGTTTCAGATTGAAGATAAGATGATAAATTTTAAGGCTCCGTGGAAAAGAGTATCAATGATTGAAGAGATTCAAAACAAAACCGGTTTAAATGTATTAACCTGTACACTTGAGGACTTAAAAAGCACCGCTAAGAAGCAGGGTATAGATATTTCTGCTATTAATTCAAAAGCAAAATTAATTGATGAATTGTTTAGCGTAACAGTTGAACCGGAATTAATACAGCCTACATTTATTATAGATTATCCGATTGAACTTTCACCATTGGCAAAAAAACACAGGACTAAAGAAGGAGTGGTAGAAAGATTTGAAGGTTATGTAATGGGAAGAGAAATCTGTAACGCTTTCTCCGAACTAAACGATCCTATTGATCAAAGAAAGAGATTTGAAGAACAAGTAAAAATGCGTGAAGCCGGTGACGAAGAGGCTCATCAGATCGATGAAGATTTTCTTCGCGCACTTGAATATGGAATGCCGCCAACGGCTGGTTTAGGAATTGGGATCGACAGGATTGTTATGCTCTTTACTAATCAGCCTTCTATCAGAGATGTGATCTTTTTTCCGCAAATGAAACCGGAAGTAAAAAATTAAGAAAGACTGATATTTGACTATATAAGTTGATATTTTTTGCTTATCTATAAACTGAAATTATGGAGTGTTTATTAATATGTTCAGATCTGTAAAATTTCCATACCTGTTGTTTGCAACTGTTTTAGGCATCGTTCTGGGAGTTTTCTTAAACAAAGCTTTCTCTGTTGATAATCTTCGCGAAAGTATAAGAAAATTTAATGATGTTTTAACTTTTACTGAAAAGTATTATGTCGAAGAAGTTGATACTCAAAAGCTTGTCGAATCTGCTATAAATGGAATGCTTAATCAGTTAGACCCTCATTCTGTTTATATCTCACCTGAACAGTTTACACAGGTTGAAGAATCTTTCAGAGGTGATTTTGAAGGTATCGGAATTGAATTTCAGATTGTGAATGATACTCTAACAGTTGTCTCAGCTATTTCCGGCGGACCAAGTGAAGCACTTGGGATTTTGCCCGGCGATCGAATTGTTAAAATTGATGACGAAGATATAATCGGTATCACCAATGACGAAGTAAGAAAAAAATTAAGAGGTAAAGCCGGCACCGAAGTTAATGTCTCAATCATAAGAACAGGAATTACAAAAGAAATTGAATACACAATTGTAAGAGATAAAATTCCACTCTATTCTGTTGATGCACATTTTATGATTGATGATAATACGGGCTATGTAAGTGTTTCAAGATTCTCAGAAACAACTTATGACGAGCTTAATAATGCGCTGCAGGCTCTTAATATCGATGGGATGAAACAACTTATTCTTGATTTAAGAAGTAATCCTGGCGGATACTTAAATCAGGCAGTAAAAATATCTGACCTTTTTATTGATGATAAGAAGAAGATTGTTTACACAGAGGGAAGAAGACAGGAATTCGATGAACAGTATTTTGCTTCAGAGTCTTCAATCTTTGAAAAGATTCCAATTATAATTCTGATTAATCACGGCAGTGCTTCTGCAAGTGAAATAGTTTCCGGTGCAGTTCAGGATTGGGATAGGGGTTTAATAGTAGGTGAAACGTCATTCGGAAAGGGACTTGTTCAGAGACAATTTGATCTGCCGGATAATTCTGCATTAAGGTTAACAATATCAAGATATTATACTCCAAGCGGAAGATTGATACAGCGGGATTATAAAAATAAAAAAGATAAAACCGAATATTATTCTGAATTGACTGAAGAAGATAAGTCCGAAGGTGAAAATATAAATCATACTGCCGAAAAGGATTCTGTAAGACCTGTTTATAAAACCAAAAAAGGCAGACTTGTTTACGGAGGAGGCGGTATAACTCCTGATTATATTATTAAGTCGAAATCTGTAACACTGCTTACACAAAACCTGTTAAGAAAAAATATTTTTTATACTTATATCCTTTCATATCTTGATAAAAATAATGGGATGATTAAAGAAAAATATCCGGATCTGAAATCATTCAAAGAAAATTTTTTAGTATCTGATCTGTTTCTAAAAAACTTTATTGATTATGCTAAATCAAAAGATGTTGAGTTTGACGAAAAAGAATTTAATGAAGATAAAGATTATATAGCTGCAAGATTAAAAGCACAGATAGCAAGAAATTATTGGAAAAATGAAGGCTGGTATTCAATTTTGTTGACTGCTGATGAACAAATGAACAAGGCATTAACTCTGTTTGATGAAGCAAAAAAAATAACTGAATTAAATTGAAAAATAATTTTATTCTGATTTTATCTTTAATACTTTTGTTTAGTCCTTTACCTTCATCAAATAAGGTATATAGTTTTACTACTGATTATAAACCTAAGAAAATTATTGTTGGTGAAGATATAACCTATGTTGTAAAATATCTTGCCTTTGAGATAGGGGAGGTTAGACTAAAAGTTATTAGTTCAACTACAGAAAAAAATGATACAATTTATAGCGCTATAGCATTCATTGATTCATATTACGGAATACCTTTCGTGGACCTGCATCAAATCTATGAAACAAAATTCGATCAAAAGCAGAATTCCCGTTATTTCAAAGGAACTATAATAAAAAGCGATACAACCTTTACGATCTATCAGTTTGATAAAACTATAAAAACTATTCATATTAAAAAGGGTCGTGAAAGGACGAATGAAATCTGGACAGATTCATTGTACAAAACAGATAATGATTATTTAGATG
This sequence comes from Ignavibacteriota bacterium, assembly GCA_013285425.1. Taxonomy (GTDB): domain Bacteria; phylum Bacteroidota; class Ignavibacteria; order Ignavibacteriales; family Ignavibacteriaceae; genus IGN3. The sequence continues at coordinate 1,340,383 of CP053447.1, read as the reverse complement.
GTTTATCATTGTTCTATTATGCACGGATGCGAACCGGACTTCAGAAAAAATTAACTGTTCCTGTTTTTATTAATGAAAAATTTGAAAAGACTCATATTAACTTTTATAAAGAGAATGAAGATCAGGATATTGATGCTGTTAATTATGATATCGATTGCGTGTATCTTGATGGTGAAACAGAGTTCAGAGGTATTTTTGGTCTGACAGGTTATTTTGAAGGATGGTTTTCAAATGACGAATATGCAATTCCGATTCGTGCTAAAATGCAGGTAATAATCGGAAGTATAACTTTAGAATTAAAAAACTGGAATAGAAGAGAATGGATGCCTCCAAAATACAAAGATTAAACAAACATTATAATGAAGTTAAATTATTTCCTTATAAAGATCTTTTTCCAAAGATAGATAAAACCGTTTTTTTAGCCTCAGGAGTTAAAATCGTTGGTGATGTTGAAATTGGCAAAGATTCAAATATCTGGTATAATACAGTGATAAGAGGTGATGTGCATTATGTAAAGATCGGATCAACAACAAATATTCAGGATAACTCAATGCTGCATGTAACTAATGGAAAGTTTCCCCTGAATATAGGAAACAAAGTAACAATTGGGCACGCTGTTAAATTACACGGCTGCACTCTGATGGACCTTTGTTTAATAGGCATTGGTGCTATTGTTTTAGACGGAGCAATTATTGAAGAAAAGGCTATGGTTGCAGCAGGCTCTGTAGTTAAACAAAATTTTGTGGTTCCTTCAGGAAAACTGGTTGCTGGCGTTCCAGCAAAAATTGTAAGAGATTTAACCGAAACTGAAATGAATGAATTTGAAAAATCAGCTTTAAGATATGCTGGTTACACAGAAATAACAGTTGATTCCTTGTTAAAAACATTTTAAATCTATTGATGAAGAATCTAACTATCTCTGACAAAAATAGATCTCTGAATAAAAAGAAAATTCATCAATTAGTTTATTATTTATCAGAAGAGATCGGTTTTTCTATACAGGTTTTACAAATAAATTTTATAAATAATAATGAGATAAGAGAGTTAAACAAAAAGCACTTATCACACGATTATAATACAGATATATTAACTTTCGATTATTCAAATGACAAAGAATTAATAGATGCAGAAATTTATATATCATTAGATGAGGCTTTATTAAACTCAAAAAAATTTAAAGTAACCTTTGAAAAAGAGATAAAAAGACTCGTTATTCATGGTATCTTACATTTAACAGGTTATGATGATAAATCACCAGATGAGAAAAAAATAATGAAAAGATTAGAAAACAGATTGCTTTCTAAAATAAATTTTACTTTATTGTAACCAGATTTTAATCAATTAATAAAAACCTCAATTGATCCGATGAATAAAAATATTTCAGGATCTCATCATGCAGTTAGTTTTATTTAACCAAAGTTTTATTTGATAATTGTTGTGACAATAGAGACGCTAATAAATAGTTTTTTATCCAATTTGCGTAATGTTAGCAGGTATTCTGAGAATACACTGTTAGCTTATACAAATGATCTTGCTGAATTTGAAAAATATTGTGCTTTAAAAGAGAAATCAAAAATATCTGATATTACAGAACGCTTCTTAAAATCATATTTAATGTTTTTAAATGAAAAAGAATTTGACAAAAAAACTATTTCAAGAAAATTAGCAGCCATAAGAAGTCTTTTCAGATATGCTTTCCAAAACGATATGATAGAGGAAAATCCTGTATTATTAATTAAGAATCCAAAATCAAAAAGAAAATTACCCGAGATAATTTCTGATTCGGCTTTTCCTGAATTGCTTAATAATGTTGAAAAGACAAATGAAAAACCGGAATTAGTAACAGTTATTTTTGAGATTCTATACGGTTCTGCTTTAAGAGTCAGTGAACTTTGTGACCTGAAGTATAAAGAGTACAATTCCAATAAAGGACAATTTCTTGTAACTGGTAAAGGAAATAAAACCCGCATAGTACCGGTTGGAGAAAAAACAATGCTTGCAATTTCAAAATATTTAGAGTTAAATCCTGTTTTGTCAAAAAATGATTACTTGATTAGAACTAAAAAAAATGATAAACTCTACCCAAGATTTGTTTATAGAATTGTTAACAAATATTTATCCGGAGTTTCGGACATTAAAAAGAAAAGCCCTCATATTCTGCGTCATAGTGCAGCTACCCATATGCTTGATAAAGGAGCTGATTTGAGAGCAGTAAAAGAAATATTAGGACACGAAAATTTATCAACAACACAAATCTATACTCATGTAAGTATAGAAAGATTAAAAACCACATATAAAAAATCTCATCCAAAATCATAATAAACGGAGGATAAAATGAATATTCAGATAACAGCCAGAAAATTCAAAGCGCACGATACATTAAAGGAATTTATCAGGGATGAAATTACTTCACTTGAAAAATTTAATGATGATATCATCGGAGCAGACGTAATCCTTAGTTATCAGAATAATCAGAATAGTATTAAAAAAGCAGAAGTTGTTTTATATATCCCTGGTCAAACATTAAATGCAGCAGATCAGTCAGAAGAGTTCAAGGTGGCGATAAGTTCAGCTGCAGAAAAACTCAGAAGACAGTTAAAAACCATTAAATCAAAAAGGGTCTCAAAAGCAAGATGATGAAATTCGATCAGAATGCTGTTAGTCGAAAAGAATTTATTACAGTAGGATTTCTTTTCGAAAACGCAAAAAGAATTTGCAAATTAGAGCTGTTGAGTGAAAACAACGATTTTGAAAAAAAAATATATGAACAAAACTTACACCGGTCAGGCTTAGCCCTGGCCGGTTTTGTTGATTTATTTTCATATACCAGAGTTCAGATTTTTGGTAATACTGAAATGAGATATTTAGAACACTTGACTCCCCAAAAATTGAACGAATCTCTCGAGAAAATTTTTAAGTTTGACATCCCTTGTATTATTCTAACTGATAATAATAAACCGATTCCATTATTACTTGAGAAAGCCAATAAATTTCGCATCCCATTGTTTCAAACAAGTTATTCTACAACAAAACTGGTTTATTTCTTAAGTGACTTTTTAGATGATCAGTTTTCTCCGCGTATGTCGTTTCACGGATCATTTGTTGATGTTTATGGTGTGGGTATTATGGTTACTGGAAAATCAGGAATTGGTAAAAGTGAAGTAGCATTAGATTTGATTGAAAGAGGTCATCGTTTAGTAGCTGATGATGTAATTATTCTTACAAAAAAAGGTGAAGGAATTTTACTTGGTTCAGCTACCGAAATTGGTCAAAAATTTATGGAGATAAGAGGATTAGGAATAATTGATATTCAAAGTATATTTGGAATTAGAGCCATCAGATTACAAAAAAGACTTGAGATTGTTGTAGAGTTAGAATTCTGGAATGATAGTTCTGATTATACCAGAACAGGTTTAGAAGACAAAACTATAGACATAATGGATGTAGATATCCCTTACATTAAATTGCCGATTATTCCCGGTAAAAATATAACAGTTATCTTAGAAATTATTGGATTAAACTATTTGCTAAAACACTATGGATATGATGCTGCTAAAGTATTTCAAGGCAAGCTTAATGAAAAATTGAGGAATAAAAATGCAGCTTTAAGCAGAGAAGTTGATTATTTTGAACACGATTTTGAATGAATATTTTATATCTTTTTGATATTGACAAAACAGACTCATTTCTTTAAGTTGCACCACATTTTATGAAAAAGTTTTACTATTTCTCTGAAAAAAGTTTGAATTTTCTTGAAATAAAGCATTTCAAGAAAAAGCTTGTTACTTATTTTACAGTATCTGTAATTTTTTTCAGTGCATTAATATTTGGAACATTTTATCTTGTTTCCGGACTTCTAAACAACGAAAACGATATTTCCATTCTGAAAGATGAAAATAAAAAATTAAAGGGGAACATATTAAAATTATCCAAGAAGTATTCTGATTTAGAAAAAGAATTATCTTCAATTACAGAAATCAGTGACGAATTAAGACTTGCAACTAATTTAACTCCCATTAACCCTGAAGAAAGAACATTTGGTATAGGCGGCAGCAGCTCATTGGAAAATTTTTATGATGACTTTTCAGGAGAAGTATCAGATGCACTGACGAATATTGATAAAGTTTCCCAAAGATTTGAGTTTGAGAAAGCTCAATATAATGAGATTGTGAGCAAGCTTAACCAAAATAGAGCTTTCTATGAAAGTATTCCTGCTATTTTACCTACTAATGGAAAGTATAGCAGTGATAGTTATGGAATGCGTGTTCATCCTGTCTTAGGTGTAAATAAAATGCATAATGGAATTGACATTATAACTGATGTTGGAACAAATGTTAAATCCTCTGGTAAAGGGAAAGTAATATTTTCTGGTTCAAAACCTGGATATGGATTGGCAGTAGAAATAGATCATGGGTTTGGTTATAGAACAATCTATGCTCACCTATCAAAGATTATGGTACATGAGGGACAAAGTGTTAAGCGAGGTGAGATTATAGCAAAGTCAGGTAACACTGGTCTATCTACTGGACCGCACTTACACTATGAAGTTTTACATAATGGTGAAAACCTGAACCCCGTTGAATTCTTTTTTGACGAATATAATTATTTTGAATCTAATTAAGTGATATAAACTTTGGAGGATTTTTACTTAAATGATCTGGACAGTTGAACTAGCGGCTTTTCTTGATGATGCCCCTTGGCCTGCAACTAAAGAAGAACTATTAGAATATGCCGATAGAATCGGTGCCCCTTATGAAGTTATTGAAAACTTAAAAGAGCTTGAAGATTCGGATGAACCTTACGAATCAATTGAGGATATTTGGCCTGATTATCCTTCCGATGAAGACTTTTTTTATAACGATGAAGATAATTAAGTTCAGGCGCCTTGAGCGCCTTTTTTTATGAACAATTTTTTAAATGAAATAGCTGGTAATGAAAAAGTTAAGTTAGTGCTGACTTCTATTCTCAGAAGCAAAAATATTCCTCATGCTTTTTTATTTTCTGGAAATGAAGGACTAGGTAAAGATAATGCTGCAATTAGTTTCGCAAAAGAACTCAATCTGATTGATAGTTATGATGAGATAAAAAACTCAAAACTTATTCAATCTATTAATAACTTATCAGAACCATATATTAAATATATTTTTCCGCTTCCCAGAGGAAAAAACGAAACGGAACAGAATGGTCCTTTAGAAAAATTAGCACCTGATGAAATAGAAATTGTCAACTCTGAATTTCAAATCAAATCAAAAAATCCATATTATAAAATCCGAATACCTAAGGCTAATCAGATAAAAGTTAACAGTATCCGAGATATAAAAAAATTTTTAACCTTAAACTATGACGATATAAACTATCGGATAATTCTGATTTCAGAAGCTCATTTGATGAATGAAGAATCACAAAACGCATTGCTTAAAAATCTTGAAGAACCGCCAAACAGAGTAGTATTTATTTTAACAACTTCAGCTCCGGAAAAACTCAGAGAAACAATAAAATCCCGATGTTGGAATATTATTTTTCAACCGATACCTGAGCATGAATTAAAGCGAATATTAACTGAAAAATTTAATATTCAAGAAGAATCAGCAAATGATGTAATTCCTTTTTCAGATGGTTCAATTCAGACTGCAATATCATTAATTGAAAGTAATTTGTTTGAATTATTGGAAAAAGTGATAAGGATACTCAGATATTCTTTTGGTAAAAAATTTAATTCTGCATTTACTGAGTTTGAAGAATTAATTTCAGAACCTGACCAGCAAAAATTTAGGCTTATTATCCGCCTACTTTTAACTTGGTTCAATGACTTGCAGCGATATCGGTATAATACAAATTCTAAGTTGTATTTTGCCAGACATCTTGAGACTATTCAAAAATTTGATACTAAATTTCCTGAAGCGAATATTCAATCTGTAATTGGTAAACTTGATAACATCTCAAACTCTACTAAAAACAATATTAATATAAATGTTGCAGTGAGTAATATTATTTCGCAAATATCCTTGGTTACTACATAATTATTCTTTCGAATTACAATTCTTTTAACATTTATTTATTTATTTTTGAAAAAATAATATTAACTATTTTAAACCGAGGGAATTATGAAGAAGACAGTTATAGTATCTGCAAAAAGAACAGCTATTGGCTCATTTAATGGTGTCTTATCCCAATTTTCAGCAGCACAATTAGGTAGTTTTGCAATTAAATCAGTTTTAGAAGATTCTAAGCTTAATCCAGGTTATGTGGATGAAGTAATTATGGGAAATGTTTTAATGGCTGGACAGGGTCAAGCACCTGCAAGACAAGCAGCATTGTTCGCAGGTCTTCCGGTAAAAACTGAGTGTTTAACAATAAATAAAATGTGCGGTAGTGGTTTGAAGTCAGTAATGTTAGCTCAACAAGCAATAGCATTGGGTGATGCAGATATAGTTATTGCCGGCGGACAGGAAAGTATGACCAACGCTCCTTATCTTCTTTTAAATGCAAGAAATGGTTATCGCTTAGGACACGGAGAATTAAAAGATTCCATAATTACAGATGGTTTGTGGGATGTTTATAATAATATTCATATGGGTAGTTGTGCTGAATCTTGTGCAAGAGATTTTTCATTTACAAGAGAAGAACTTGATCAATTTGCAATTGAATCTTATAAGAGAGCTAATGAAGCGGTAAATTCCGGAAGATTTGATGAAGAAATTTATCCAATAATACAAACTTCAAAAGCAGGCGAGATTGCTATCAGCAAAGATGAAGAGCCAGGTAAAGTAAAATATGATAAGATACCTTCACTTAAACCAGTTTTTGAAAAGAATGGAGTTGTAACTGCAGCAAATGCTTCAAGTATTAATGATGGTGCAGCAGCACTTCTGGTTATGAGTGAAGAAAAAGCAAAGGAACTTAATCTGACACCTTTAGTTGAAATTGTTGCTCAAAGCTCAGCAGCCAAGGCACCAATCGAATTTACAACTGCACCAGCAGATGCTATAAATAAAGTATTGAAAAAAGCAGGGCTGAAAATTAATGATATAGATCTGTGGGAAATTAATGAAGCTTTTGCAGTCGTTTCACTTGCAGTTAATAAAATATTAGGATTAACAAAAGAGAATGTTAACGTCAATGGAGGTGCAATTGCTTTGGGTCATCCGATTGGTGCCAGCGGAGCAAGAATACTAGTAACTCTTATCCACGAAATGAAAAGAAGAAAGCTAAATCTTGGATTGGCATCTTTGTGCATAGGCGGGGGAGAAGCTTCAGCAGTTATAATCAAAAATTATTTATAAAAGGAGTTAAATATGAATATCAAAAAAGTAGCTGTTATTGGAGGCGGAACAATGGGAAATGGAATTGCTCATGTATTTGCATTAAACAATTTTGATGTTTATTTAACTGAAACATCCGAAGCGCTTTTGGACAGAGCAATCAATACTATTACTTCTAATTTGGATAGACAGGTTAAAAAGCAAATAATCACAGATGATCAGAAAAGTAAAGTACTTGAAAGAATTATCAGGACAACAGGTATTGAGAAAATACCGACTGATGTTCAATTAATTATAGAAGCTATTTTTGAGAATAAAGAAGTTAAGTTAGCTTTATTTAAGGAATTACAAAATCGAATCAATCCGGATTGTATTTTTGCTTCAAACACATCATCAATTTCTATTACTGAACTTTCTGCAGTTTGCAGACCCGAAAAATTTATCGGTATGCATTTTATGAATCCAGTTCCGGTTATGAAATTAGTTGAAGTAATCCGGGCTTATTCAACTTCGGATGAAACATTCAATACAATAAAGGAATTATCTTATAAATTAGATAAGGAGCCTGTGGAAGTGTTTGATTATCCTGGATTTATTTCAAATCGTATCCTAATGCCGATGATAAATGAAGCTATTTTTGCACTAATGGAAGGTGTTGCTTCAAAAGAAGCAATTGATTCAGTTATGAAACTTGGGATGGCTCATCCAATGGGACCCCTGACTTTAGCTGATTTTATCGGATTGGATGTTTGTCTTGCAATTATGAATGTTATTTTTGAAGGTTATAATGATTCTAAATACAGACCTTGCCCTTTATTAAAAAAGATGGTGGCTGCTAATAAACTTGGCAGAAAAACTGGTGAGGGTTTTTATAAGTATAACTGAAATTTATTGAGGATAAAGTTATAATTTCAAAAATAATTAATTCGATAAAAGAATATCTGGAGAAACATTCATTTCCAGAATATATTTCTTTCAGTATTTATGCTATTATAATCGGAGTAGCTGCTGGTCTATCTGCTGTCTTTTTTCATCTATCAATTGAATTCTTTAACAGAATATTTTTTGAAAGAACAGCGGGAGGTCTGTATTTTTTAGGTGCAGCGGCTGTTATTCTGCTGCCTGCAATTGGAATGTTCATCCAGTATTTGATGATTAAAGCCGCACCTGAAATATCCAAGAGAAGGGGAGTGCTGGATATTATTAAATCAGTAGCTACAAGGGAAGGAATTATTTCTTTTAGAACTACCTTATTCCATTTCTTTGCACCGGTTATTTCAATCGGTTCAGGCGGTACTGTGGGACCTGAGGGTCCTGCGGCTCAGATAGGCGGTGGTGTTGCCAGTAAGATTGCAACCTTGTTGAAAGTTTCTGACCAGCGAAGAAGAATATTTACTACCGCCGGCTCAGGTGCTGCTATTGCCGCTATTTTCAATACTCCGTTAGGAGGAGTTTTTTTTGCTCTCGAAATAATTTTACTTAATGATTACCATACTCCAACTTTCTCAGCTTTAATTCTGGCTTCTGTTACTGCAAGTGCGATTGCAAGAATATTTTTAGGAAATAATTCGGTCTTTATGTTTAGCGCACCGGATATTGGAGATTATTATTACTTATATCTTTTTATAATTTTAGGTCTTCTCGGCGGTATTGTTTCAATTCTGTTTTTGAAATTTGATTTTTTCTCTGAAAGATTTATAAAGAATAAAATTCGTAAAATATTTCCAAAATGGATGCTTATGATTTTTATCGGGCTTCTTGTTGGTGTCAGCGGTTATTTTTATAAAGAGATTTTCGGAATCGGTTATACTGGAATTAATCAAATCCTGAAGGCAGCTTTAGACTGGCGAGTTGTTCTTATTTTATTGTTACTAAAGTTTTTTCTAGTGCCTTTAACTTTAAACTCCGGTGGTTTTGGCGGTACCTTTGCTCCGTCATTATTTATGGGAGCTGCTTTAGGATATCTTTTTTCTGTGTTAATGTATTATTTGTTCGGATTAGAGCTTGATTCAACAACATATACTTTAGTCGGAATGGGTGCGGTTTTAGGAGGTATTAATTCTATACCTATTACTGCAATACTAATGATTTTTGAAATGACAAAGGAATACTCTTTGATTTTACCGCTTATGCTTGCGGTTATTGTAAGTTCAACTGTAACTCAAATTGTGCTTAAAGGTCCGGTTCATCTTAAAAGATTGGAAAGACAAGGATTTAAGCTTACCTCTGCAAAAGAAACAAGTATTTTAAAGAATATGATAGCAGAATACTATATGCAGAAAAACCCTGTCTTAATTGATCAAAATGTTACGTTACAAGAAGTTGTTACCAGCTTGATGAAATCTAAATTTCATAGAATTTATACAATTGATTCGAATAAGAGACTTACAGGTGTTATTTCCGATAAGCATGTTCGAAATCTAATCACTGAATTTGATTCATTAAAAATGTCGCTTATTGCAAGTGATATCGCTGATAATAAACCTGCTTTCGTAATTAAAGATCAGGACCTTGACTATGCTTTAAAAATTTTAACTAAGGGTGAAATTGAAGAATTGCCGGTTATAAATAATCCGGTTGATAGAAATATAATCGGAGTAATTACCAGAAATGATATACTATCGATTTATAATAACCTAAGCTTAAAAAGTGATTTAGCAGAAGGACTGACAAGAGAAATATCAACTCTAAACGAGTCCAGAACTTCCAGAATCTCAGATGGCTATTCAATCGTTGAGAGAAAACCAAGTTATGAATTTATTGGAAAAAATCTGAAAGATTTAAGAATCAGAAACAAATTTGGATTAGAAATTTTGATGATAAAAAAATACGATGAAATGTTTGATGAATCAGGATTAAAAGAAAAGATAGTAATGCCGGGACATGATTATGTAATTGAAGCCGATGATATTTTAGTTTTGTTCGGTAAAGATGAAAATATCGAAAAAACAAAGGAATGGTAAACTGTCCTATAATGTATATTATGTAAACTATCAGATTCCCTTATCTGACACTTAGCTTGTAAATAATAAAAAGCACTGCAAGTATAAATACTATCCACAAAACAGGACTTTTTTTCTGATGTTTGTATTTTCTGTAACTTGTAAAACCAAGTTTTCGTTTTCTTCTTTCTTGTTCATCTTCTTCAGGTTTATAAAACCTAAATGGATAATCAAAAACTCTGTGCCTGGGTCTTTTCATCAGCATAGTAAAACCTAATTAAATATTGCATTAACAAATGATTGTGGATTAAATTCCATAAGATCATCAATTCCTTCACCGACTCCAATAAATTTAACTGGAATATTATGAGTTGATACAATCTGAAAAACAACTCCACCTTTAGCAGTACCATCTAATTTAGTAATTACTAATCCTGTTATATCGGTAACTTTGGAGAACTCTTCAGTTTGTTTTACCGCATTTTGTCCTGTATTACCATCTAAGACTAAAAATGTTTCATTAGGAGCAAGGGGAATAATTTTTTTTATCACTCTTCTTATTTTATCAAGCTCGTTCATAAGATTAGTTTTATTATGCAGTCGTCCGGCAGTATCAATAAGAACAATATCATACTTATCATCAACAGCCTTTGTTAATGTTTCAAAAACAACAGAAGATGGGTCAGTACCTTTAGTGCTCTGGATAATATCAACTTCAGCACGCTTAGCCCAGATTTCTAATTGTTCATTTGCAGCAGCACGAAAAGTATCGGCAGACCCGATGATAACTTTTTTACCAATCTTTTTATAATTATGTGCTAACTTTCCCACAGTTGTTGTCTTCCCTGCTCCGTTAACTCCTATAATAAGAATAACAAATGGAGTCTTTTCATCAGAACCATTTGACACTAAATTATTGGAAACAACTTTTGTTAATTCATCTTTAACAACTTCTATTATTTTTTCACCGGTACGTTCTTTTTCTAATTTAAGATTTTTTCTGACATTTTCAATTATTCTTTCAGTCGTATCAAATCCAATATCAGAACTTAGAAGTATTTCTTCAATCTGATCAATTGCCACTTCATCCAGTACAGCTTTACCGGTTACAACTTCTGTAATAGAATTAACTATTTTGTTTCTGGTTTTACTTAAACCTTCTTTTAATTTAGTTAGATTGAAATTTTTAAATAGACTCATTTTTTTTCTTTTTTATAAATTCTATTGCTCTGTAAACATAGGCAAGAAATGAAATACACATTAAAACAACACTTGAATAATAGAACAAAGTAAATATTAAACTATTTCTGTCTGTTCCAAGCAGTATTAAAAGAACAACAACACCGATACACAATACAGTTATCTTGCCAAGTATATTCGATGGTAAAACAGTACCGAGTATTTTTGCTACAATTAAACCTCCGAAGAAAATGAGTATATCACGAAGGAATATTGTCAGGAAAAAGAATAAATTTATTTCACCTATCAAAAATAATTTAATTACAACAACTGCCATTGCTGCTTTATCAGCCAATGGATCAATTATTTTTCCAAACTCTGTTATTTGGTTTAATTTTCTGGCAAGAAATCCATCAAGAATATCAGTTGCTGCGGCAAACAGGCACAGAGCAAATGTAATATATCTTACAGATTGAAATTCATAATGATCAAGCAGAAACCAGAGAGGAATAACTAATAAAAGTCTTAATAAACTTATTCCGTTTGATATCGTAAATATTTCCTGTCTGGAATATTTCATCTTATGATTGCAAACTTTCCAAATTTTTCTTCGCCTTCATTTCTCATATTATCCAGTTGAACAATACGATAAATATATACCCCGCTCGAAATTCGGTTGCCGGAAAAATCTTTTAGATAAAAATCAATACCGCCATTACCATCATTTTCTTCCAACTCATAAATTATTTTACCATCAATTGACCAGATAGTTATTTTTGCCCTTTGTGGAAGATTTGCAAAAGTTATTTTTTCAGAGTTTTCTTTTGTAGGATTTGGATATACAAAAACACCTGATAGATCCTTTGCAAATGTAGAAAGTACCAGATAACTTCCTGCGCCGGAATTTATTTTAACTCCGCCGGATGAGACATCTGAAAATAAGTTTTCAATTCTTAAAACATATTCCTTCCCTATCGAACCAACAGGCTTATTACCTGTTAAATCGAGATAAATATTTTTAGAATCTTGCTGATCGATTTGGACTGATGATACTTTATTATCTGGTGAAAAGATATAATTATTTGTATTTAATGCAGAAGTTTCATCAACCGGAAAATTAAATGTGAGTTTTATTTTATATGAATTAATAATTTCAAAATTTGAAACATAAAACGAAGGATCTTCTGGTCTGGATAAAGTTGTAAATGTTAAAGTATCGGTTTGAATTGGTGAGCCATAAAAATCCTTGATGTCTTTTATAACAATTTGATGCTCACCATTTGAGAAATCTGAATTAAAAGTTAATAAATACGAATATTGATTATTTGCAGTAATAGAATTAGGATAACCAAATCCTAAAACATTAAATGATTGAAGATTATCGATTGTGTTTTTCATCTTTTCAGAAAAAGTAACGATAACACTTTTGCTGCTATTACTAACAGCATTAATTGGAATTGCGGGAATATGTGAATAAACATTAATAATATTACTCATTCCAGATAATGGAATTAACTTAGTAGGATCATAAGATCGAACGCCATAATAATAATGATTATCAGGATCTACTGAATTATCGGTATAATTAGTTTCAAATATTAATGAGTCAATTAAAATCAAGCTATCAGGACTTGATCCTTTGTAAATATAATATCGTTCTGCAAGAGCAGACCATTTTAATTGGATAGATGTACCAGATAAACTAAAACCATTTAATCCAAGTGGTTTGGAAGTTTGATTAGAAAAAGCAAATTCGACAAACTGTATTCCATTTTCTGTCGGGAAAGCCACCTCAGGTATTCCGTTATCATTTAAATCACCTATAAAAATCGAATTTGAATTTATATTCTCTTTGTATGAAACTATCTTAACCGAACCAAATTCATTTTTAAAGATATATGAGTATGGAAATACAAAAAGAATCAACTCATCTGAGCCGTCATTATCAAGGTCCTTAAGTCTGATACTATTCTCAGATCTTCGAAACGTATTATTAAATTCAGTAGAAGCATCTATTAAAGCCTGATCTAATAAGAAGTTAACTTGATTATTTAAAATATTAAATACAATAAGTCTGTAGAATGGCGAAATATCCAGTTCATCTATTGAATGTAATAAAACTGCAAGCTCTTGTCTTCCATCTCCATTAAAATCACCAGCTGCAAGATGTGCAGACGAACCCAGAAAACCTGTTTCAATCACCATACTTTTATCGAACTTATTATTTCCGGTTATCTTATATCCAAAGATATCACCATCCTGATCTATCATCCAGAATTCATTAATCCCATCTCCGTCAATATCAGTAATTACAGCATTTGGTGAGTTAATTATGTTTAATCCATATCTTGATGGAGAAAAATTTGCCAGTGAAGCTACTTTATTAAGAGTTAAAGATGAATTTACTTCCCACACTTCAACAGTTGTATCGTTTAAAACACTGAATATTTCTGTGATCCCGTCATTATCAACATCCTTGGCTAAAATCGGCCAGAACTTACCACCAACATTTGAGTATTTTTCAGAAAATAAATAAGAGTTAAAACTACTTTGTTCATCGATAAAACCATCACGAACAAAATAATTTAACATATCCGTTAAACCATTATTATTAAAATCACCGACCGACTTAACAATTCGATCACTAAGTGAATCAACAAGAACAAACTCATTATTCTGAAAAGAATAAATTGATGACACTTTAGGTGATAAATTTTTTCTTATAATAATATCTCTTGAATTATTCGATAAAGAAATCTGATCCTCATAAATACTACCGGCAGGTAAAGTAAAAGGCTGTACATAATCTGCAGAAATCTCAGCTTCAAATGAAGTTGAAACCAAAAAATCAGTGTTATTGTTTTTTATAATTGTTTTTAATCCCACAAGATTTTCAGCTTCTAAGTAAAGTTCATAAATAGAGTTTTGATCTATAAGATCTTTAGGGATGAAACCATAATGAAGTGATTTAACAAACTGATTATTAATAGTAAATCCATCCAGAGTAATAAAATTATAATCAATAGTTCCATATAGTCTGTAATACAAACGAACAATTGAAGGATCATCAGTATAAACCGAAGCAAGAACTGTAGTTTTATCACCATAAAACGCTGGAATTATTGATATTAACTCAGCAACCGGTGCACTTCTATCAACATAAAAGTTTACTCTCTCTTCAAGTGTTCTTCCGGTTGTTTGATTTACAACCAATCTTAAAGTATAAACTGTATCAACGAATCCAGATACATCCAAATCCAGTATCTCTTCATTTGAAATTTGATTTTGCTGATTGCTTATCAAGTTAGTCCAGTTTTTAGGGTTAAGCCCAATTCCATAATCCAAACTAAATGAAGTAAAATAAGGAGATAAAACAGAAACATTAATCGGAATATTATTACCTGAAGTTGCAAAATCCTGAGTAGGTGAATTAAATTTTATAGCAGATGGAGCAGTAACCGAAAGTGCTTTAAATAAATTTAATCTTCCGGCTCCGCTTTTTATATCCCAGCCAGGCTCACCAATATCATCTGTAGTAGATTTAATAATTTGTTTTACTTCTTCATTCGTAAAATTATTACGAGAGAGAATTAATGCTGCTGCTGCTGAAACAAATGGCGCTGAAGCTGAAGTTCCGCTTATTTCTGCATAACCATTATTCCTTGAAGTTGTTAGTATAGAAGAACCTGGAGCAACCAGATCAATTGTGGAACCGTAATTTGAACTACCAGCAACATAATCTTCACGAGTAGAATTACCAACAGATATTACTTCAGAATAACCGGATGGATAGTGCGGCATATTCGAACCCGTATTTCCCGCACTTGCAATAAGCACAATCCCCTGACTATAGGCATATCTGACAACATCACGCAATACATAAGAAAACGCATTATCACCAAAACTCATATTTATAACTTTTGCCCCCATCTGTACTGCGTAAAGTATAGCTGCAGCGGCATCGTCTTCTTCGCCATATCCTCCGGGATCAAAAGCACGCAGATTCAGAACTTTAATCAGCGGAGCTGCACCGGATATACCAGTAAAATTATTTGTTTCGGCTCCAGCAATTCCTGCTATATAGGTCCCGTGTCCATTTTCATCAAAAGGATTGTTGTCCCAGTCTAAATAATCCCCTCCGGTAGAATCGAATGGAAATCCTAATCTATCAGTAAAATCCCATCCCATATAATCATCAACAAAACCATTACCATCATCATCAATTCCGTTTGATCTTTTATCATTTCCAAATTGATCAATTCCTATTTCACCTGAGTTAAAATAAATTTTATTTTTTAAATCAGGATGCTCATAATCTATTCCGGTATCAATTATAGCAAGCAATACTGTATCAGAACCTTGAGTTATGTCCCACGCATCAAATGCCTTTATCTTTTCTAATGCCCATTGTTGAGAGGCAAGACTGTCATTTGGCAAAAAATCGATCTGATAATTATTCGCTTTTTGAATGTATTCGATATCCGGATCATTATAAAGCATTGAGCTGAAATCCGCAGCATCAACATTTTCAGAAAATTTTATTTTCAGAATTCTTTCTAATACCTCATCCCCTTTTCCGAGTCCTTTTGCAAAATAGTTAAGTTGAAACTCAGGTAAATTAATTTGTCTGTTTGCAAAAGTATCGGATATTTTCTGCTCCGAAACCCTGTTAGCTATAATATTAAGAGGTACATTGTCTTTATATTTAATAAAGAATGTTGTTTGTGCTATTGATGAAACAGAAAAAAGTATTGATGTGAAAAACAGAAAAGCTGGATTAAACTTCATACATCTCCTTTTTGAAGTTAGTAGTAATTTTCGTTGGATAATTTCCTGAGAAGCAGGCAGTACAAAAATTATCTTTACCCGCTTCGGAAACTGCTTCCAACATCTCATCGATAGTTAAGTATTCCAGACTATCAACTTCAAGATACTTTTTTATCTCTTCAATGTTTCCATTTTTCTGATAAGCGATCAGTTCTTCACTGCTTGGGAAATCCATCCCATAAAAACAAGGATGCATTATTGGTGGTGATGAAATTCTGAGATGGACTGATTTTGGTTTTGCTTCTTTTATTAAATGAACAAGCTGTTTTGATGTAGTACCCCGGACAATCGAATCATCTACAAGAACAATTGTTCTGCCTTCGAGAACACCTTTGACGATATTGAACTTTATTCTTACTCCCATCTCTCTGTTTGATTGACCGGGTTTAATAAAAGTTCTCCCGATATAATGACTTCTGATCAAACCAATTTCTAATCTGGAATCAATCCCCATCTTTTCTAATTCCCGTGCATATCCTAATGCGGTGGTGTTTGAACTATCAGGAACACTAATTACAAATACTTTTTCTCCATCGGGATCAACAACAGGATGATTTTTCGCAAGTACTTTTCCAAGTCTTCGTCGCATTTTATCAACGTTATGTCCAAAGATAAAACTATCGGGACGTGAAAAATATATATACTCAAAAACACAATATTTTTTTGGCTGGGGATTACCATTAATTTTATAAGATTTTATTTGTTTGGTTTTAATAACTTCGTCATCAATAACTATAAGTTCACCCGGTTCAACTTCTCTGATAAAATCTGCATGCTGAATATCAAATGCACAGGTTTCAGAAGCAGCCAAAAAAGCATCACCAAGTTTTCCAATAGACAAAGGTCTGAATCCAAGCGGATCTCTTGCTGCAATCAATTTATCATCAGTTAAAATAGCCAGACAATATGCACCTTCAATTCGCTGTAATGCTTCAATTATCTGATCGATCTGGTTATCAAGTCTGCTTCGTGCAATTAAGTGGAGAATAACTTCCGTATCGCTTGAAGTTTGAAAAATCGCACCTTCATTTACTAATTCTTCCCGAAGCTCTTTTGCATTTGTCAGATTTCCATTATGAGCAATAGCCAGATTACCCATTCTGTAATTAACCATAAACGGCTGAATATTCTTTCTTGATTTAGCAGTTCCGGTTGTAGAATATCTGTTATGTCCGATCGCTGAGCTGCCGATCAGAACATCCGAAAGTAATGACAGGTCTTCAAATACTTCTGACACTAATCCCTCACCTTTAACAATATTAAAATGAGGTTTATTATCACCATTAAAAGACCTTGTAACAATACCGCTGGCTTCCTGCCCCCGGTGCTGCAAAGCATGCAGTCCATAATATACCTGAGCAGATGCACCCTCGTAACCATATATACCGAATATACCACAATAAGAAATAGGTTTATCTTCTATGTAATCCATTTTAACCCGATTTAGTATGAAAAAATTGTAGCCAAAATTAAGTAATAGAATATATTTAATGAAATATGAAATTACTATGAATATTTTTTTTAATATAAATAAAATTTTTGTAAAGGAATTGTTTTAATTTTAAAGTGAAAATAAAAGGAATTTTCCAATGGACTTATCAATAATTGAATTATTTACTAAACAAAAGAATATCGCTGTCGTTGGAGTATCGTCGAAAGGGAAAGGATTCGGAGCAGCAGTTTATAAACATCTGAAAGATAATAACTACAATGCTTTTGCTGTTAATAAGAACGGCGGGACTTTAAATGATGTTAAACTTTATAACTCACTTTCTTCAATAGATCAAGTTGTTGATGGAGTTATTACTGTTGTACCGCCATCCGAAACAGAAAATATTGTTAAAGAGGCAAAAGAATCAGGTGTTAAATTCATTTGGATGCAGCAGGGTTCAGAATCAGATAATGCGATTAAATACTGCAAAGAAAACGGAATGCAGGTTGTAACAGGTAAATGTATTTTAATGTTTGTTGAACCAGTAAAATCAATTCACAAGTTCCATCGCTGGATTGATAAAGTTACTGGAAAATATCCGCAGACCGAAAAAACATATTAATCTTGTGAAAAATAGAATAACTGAATTGTGAAATATTGTAACCTGAAAATTTTTTAGCTCCGTAATATCAAAACTCCAATATTTTTTATTCATCTAAGAAATTTGCAATCTCTCCCCTCACTCTGTCAATTTCACAAGAAACTGCGAGATGTCCGCAATTATTATCTAGTATTAAAAGTCTTGACGAAGTTAAGTTAGCAAGATTTATTGCTTCAGAAGGATTAAGTAATAAATCGGATTTGCTTACAATGATGAACATTTTAGCTTTGATCTTTTCAGATGCTTCTGTCATTGATTCATTTGTATCTCTGGAAATATCATGTTTCATCATAGCTTTTAATTGTGTAAGATAGTTTTGTAATGTAAAAATCTTTTTTGATTCCTTATCAAATGAATCCAGATAATTTTGAAATTCAGACCTGTCAATATCTTTAGTAACATAATCAGGAGTCCTGGCAAAATTAGCAGATAGTATTTCAGATATTCTGCTAACCTCCCTTTCACTCATTCCGCAATTTAAAGATGACTCAATCAGATTTTGCTGAGTTGCCATCCATAAAAGATCTGAACTGCTTAATCGTGGTGTAGCGACATAAGCAATTATTTTTTTAGCAAACTCAGGATATGTAACAGCCATTTGAAGAACCTGCATGCTGCCCATCGACCCGCCGATTGCTGCATAAATCCTATTTAATCCGAAATGTTCAGTAAGCAATTTGTAATTTGCATTTACCATATCAGAAATTGATAAGCTATAAAACACAGAATCGGATATATCAGAGTTTGAAATCGAAGATGATACTCCATTTCCTAATGCATCCACTGCAATTATAAAATATTTTGTCGTATCAATAAACTTATATTTATTGATCAGGATTCCAATTGCCTCTGAGTTGCCTCCAAACCAGCTGCAATAAAGAACAACATTGGATGAATCTTTACTAATAGAGCCGAAAGTTCTATAGCCAATTTTACAATTATTGATAGTATAGCCGGATTCTGTTTTGAAATTATTTATCTGATAAAACTTTTGTATTGACTGAGCATTTAAATAAATGTGAAATGAAAGTAAAAATGATAGTATTAAATAAAATGTTCTTCTCATTGTAAATACTGTTTTTATTTTTTAAAAAGTGATGTTCAATTATTATTGTAAAAGTAAATAATTATTCCCAAAAAGGTTATGAAAAAGTTCTCTCTATTTCCTTCCCTATTCAATAAATCATGCAAATAACCGAATTTTCCATGCATTTCTAAATGCATGAAACTACTATTTTTAACATATTTATTAAGAGTATTTTCAATTTTCCAGTTGGCACAATTCTTTGAAAGGTGATTTTCAAAAACAAAACAT
Source organism: Ignavibacteriota bacterium (assembly GCA_013285425.1). GTDB lineage: Bacteria > Bacteroidota > Ignavibacteria > Ignavibacteriales > Ignavibacteriaceae > IGN3. The sequence goes on along the minus strand of CP053447.1, from coordinate 1,320,765 downwards.
CTTTCAATAAAAACAGGAGAATAAAATGATTCGCATAAATAAAAACTCTCAATTATTCAAAAAGTTTTGGATAATACTTGTATTTGCAATGGTATCTATTTTTGTCGGATGCCAGGATGATATGACAGTTCAAACTACAGATGATCCTACAACTGATCAAGAAGCTCTTGAAAGACTTGTCTCAGAAGATTCAGTATTAACTTCCTTCGAGCCAAACTATAACGAAGGTGGTGAAATGGATATTCTTCAGAAAATGAATACCGAAATTTATCCATTCAGAGTTGGTCATAAAATGAGATTAGTAAATCGAAATGTGAATATTAATATTGCAGGTGATACAGCATATGGATTAATTACGAATACTTTTGAAGGAATACTTTATATAAAAGGATCGTACGACCCGAATGCAACTAATCCTGATACATTAATCACCAAACCTTTTACTTCTGTTGTTACAAGAAATATTGTATTTGTTAAGATTGCAAATACTCCTCGTCCATTACATAACTGGAAAATTGCCGCTATATCTTTACCTGAAGGCGGAACACAAAGTTCAAACATAAACATCACAAAATTAACAGCATTTTTACCTAACGGAGATACACTGGAAATAAATTCACCAAACGATTATTATCTTATAAGACATTGGGGTTTCTGGTGGAGATGGCATCATATTCCGGTAATTCCTAAAAATCAAGATGTATTACTACGAGTAGAACTAACTTCTGCTTATGCTGATACAGATTTCGTTACATTAACATACGGTGCAAATAGGCTTGGAATGCACAGAACTAAGAAAAAATTTGAGTTAATTTCTTCAACTCAAAATGGTAGTGTATTCAATAAAGTTTATGAACAGACTTACAGAACACATCAGTATGTAGGATTTTATCATGCAGTAATTAATGCGATGCCAAAACAGGTCGTTTTTGATGATGCTGCACCGGTTGAAATGGAATCCTGGGGAGTCCCATATTTTGTTAGACCATAATTAAATTAGAAGTTATAAAGCAAACCCGATTTCCAAAAGAAATTGGGTTTGCTTAGTTTTACTAAAGTTATCAGAACTTAAAGATTAAATACAAATGAAAAGATACTTTTATACATTGTTAATCATCCCGCTATTTTTTTACACTGCTTGTGATGAACCGGCACCAACTGAATTAATTGATAACGATTCATTTGAAGTAGAAATTATAGGAAAAGATATTGAAAATGAATATTATACAAACGGATACGATACCAGCGGTGTATCAAATGAAATCCTAAACTACTCAAGTGTAATATCCTTAAGCGGAATAAAGATTACTAACAATGGAAGAACAGATAATATTTCTTCAGCTCAAGTTTATATTTTTGATAAATCAAAACCTTTCCGTTCACCGATAAATAATATTCTTCTTGGTTATGAAACTATTATTCCGGGAATAATTCGTTTTGATAACATTGTTGCACGTTTATCAGATTACAGAATCAGATTTCGAGAAGCAGGAACCTTAATAGATACAGTTCTTGGAAAAAAATATGAACTTTTTAATCTCAATAACAGACCGATTTTTGATCCTTTTGTATTTAAGTACGATGCAAATATCAACTTTAATTATAATGCTTTTCTCGGAGGACAAAATTCAAGTTTTGAGATTAATACTCCAAAAGAAATTACCGGAACAATTAAGTTTATTAATAATGGAAATCAAAATAATCTTAATATCGAAATTAACTGGAATGGTGAATCGGTAAATAATTTCTATATAATTCTTGGCGGAATAAAATCGATAAACAATAAAGCATTCCCTTTTTATAAAATAAAAACAAACGATGATGGCCGGCTGATCATCCCTGATTATTTACTTAAAAATATCCCAAGAAATAAGTTTAATAAATTCGCAATCAGTCTGATTCGCAAGTATAGTGGTGTTAAGAATCTTAATAGTAATGAGCTGTATGTTGCTTCTCAAAGTGTTCACACAATATTGGTAGATATTCCTTGAGATTATTCATAATAACAATACTGATGATTTCATTAAGTGAAATATATTCTCAGTCCGCATTGGGATTAAATCCTGTAAATTCAATTTCTGAATTGTCTTTCTCATCCATCAATTCAATAGAGTTTAATCCATCAAATTATAATACCATTAAAGACTGGGTATTTTCTTTTACATTTGGCGGTGAAGTTTTATCAGATAATTTTAACAGCAGTCTTTATCAGGTTTCTGCAGGCAAAAAATTTAATGGACACTATCTGCAGCTAAGATATTCACCGGGATTTCAAAAGGAATTTGTAATAAAATCAGAACAGCAGGTAATCTATGGAAATGATAATAAATCAACACTTGAAACCAGATATTTCTATAAAGAATTATTTTCTGCCGGATACTCGTACAAGTTAAATGAAAAGATTTCAACCGGATTAAATATAAAATACTTAAAAGAGGAATTTTACAAGGATATAGTTACAACAATCTTTTCTGATACTGTGTATTTTATTCCAGAAACTGAACAAAATATTTTTAGTAATTGGAAAATTGATTTTGGATTCGTCTGGAATTTAACAAGAGATATTAACCTTAATATCTGCTCTGTTAACCTGTTAAATATAAGAGAAAACGCTGATCTGAATGAATATCAAAATCTGAGATTAAAACATAATAAAGAATTATTAGTTGGAGTAAACTACAATCTTGCTGACCAATTTAACTTTAATCTTTCTTATGAAACTAATTCAAGTTTTATATTAGGTCTTAATACCCTGCATAATTTTGGTCCATTCAATGCAGGACTTTCTGTCTCTGGCTTCCACGATAAAATTCAAAAACCCTTTTTTGCCGGGATTAATTTATCCGGATTAATTATCACAAAGTATTTTGATATTGCTTTAACTTGGCTAAAATATTTTTCCGACCGGACTGCGAGTTATAATTTAAATGAATTTACAGAACAAGGGATTTCAAACATTATAAATAATCAATTCAGTAATGACAAAATATTATTGAACGCTGTTTTTAAAATAAACACCTTAAATGAGCAGAAAGTAAAATTCCTTGATATTGAAATCATTAAAAGTATTTATCCGGCACTGTCGGATCTTTATCTTGATGAGCCATTTGCTAAAGCAAGGGTAATTAATCTTACAGACACAAAGATTGAGGTTAAACCTTCAATAAGAATAAACAATTTCAGCAATGAAGTATTATCTTCTTCCCCTGTTGTGGTAAATGCTTTTGATACTGCTGATGTTAATTATTACCTGATAATTCCGGAAAATTATCGATCTACCAATCCTGATTTAACCTATGCTGATTTCTTAATTTCAGCTTCAAACGATTTTATTGATGATGAGATACAAAAACCATTATTGATCAATAGCATAAATGCCTGGGATGGTAAAGTAATTAACTTAAGATATTTTATTAAGAATGATTTGGATTTTTCTGTTAAGTATTCGAAAAATATTCTTTCCGGATATAAAACACTTTTAGATTCCACTATTAGCTCATTACTTACCTTCCGGAAAGCGGAAATAATTTTTAATTCTTTTGTTAAAAACCTGACTTACATTGCCGATCCGAGAGCAACTGAAGAATATGTGCAGTACCCTCAACAGACACTTGAATTAAAAGGCGGCGATTGTGATGACTTAAGCGTCTGTTACAGTTCCCTCCTGGAAAGTATAGGAATTGAGACTGCACTTATAGATTATAAATCTGATGGCTCTATAAGGCACGTTAGTGTATTGCTAAATACAAAATTAAGTCCGGGACAGGGATATCTGCTTGGCGCAAATGATACAAAATATTTTTTAAGAAAAAATGCTAAGGGTGATGATGAAATCTGGATACCCGTTGAAACAACAAGTTTAACAGATTTTGATGATGCCTGGTCAATTGCTTCAGCAAAGTTTAACAAAGATGCAATAAATAACTTTGGTCTGATAACCGGCAAGGTCGAAATAATAGATATTTATTGAAATTTATTAGGTGACAAAATGAAAATAATAATTATCGTATTCTTTCTGATTAGAATTCTACCAGCTCAGGATTATGAGATTGAAAAACTTAAAGGTGATGTTAAATTCATTTTACCTGAACAAAATAACTGGCAAAAAGTAGATAAAAAATCTTCTGTTTCGGAAAATACAATCGTAAGCACAGATAATAATTCAAAAGCAAAGATTACCGGAGAAGGATTAATTTTTATATTGAAAGAGAACTCGGCTCTAAACATTTCAAGTATTAAAAAAATATCTCTGGATGAATTAATTATGGCACTTGCTCTTGACCGTGTATTGAATGCTCCGAGGCAAAAAGAGAAACTTAAATCAGAATCAACAAGTGTGTATGGTAATAATCTTTCCGCTTCAAATGAAGTAATTCTTTCAAACGAATTCGGTTGGAAACGGATAAAAGGCGCTAAGCAGCTTGCAGAAAACGGATTTATCGAATCATCAATCATTGCTGCAAAAGATATTTTCAGAAAATATCCGGATACAAGCAGAGACCCAGATAATCGTATTTATTTTGCTGATTTGTTACTATCAAAAAAACTATATGAAGAAGCATTAGAGGATTTTATTTCCATAAAAAAACTAAATCTCTCCAATACTCAACAAGAAGAAGTTGAAAGTAAAATAAATTCGATAAATAAATTATTGCTGAAGGATTAATGCTGATTTAGTATTTTTTTAATAACAAGATCAAGATATACGTGATATTTTTGAGGCAGGTTTTTATACTTTGAAATTAATTCCGATTTAACAACATCAAAATCCTTCGATTTACATTTATCAACATCTTTACTAATGTTTGTCAGCCATGTTTCAAGTTTTGATTTAACTTTAATATTTACATCCACATCACTTGTTTGTGAAATAATATTTACAGCTTTTTCAATATCATAATTAGCCTCAGAATATAATTTAAGCGAATAACCCCGAAAATTTTCTGATATCAATGTTCTGCTTACATTCCCGAGTTCCTTTGCTGTTTCGTTAATTGCAGAATGAGAAAATCTTTTACTTCTGAGTGATTCAAGTACCATTTCTTCAAAACCGTGTTTCCCTGTTTGTATCAGCTCCTTTGGCAGATCATTAAGTTGAATTAGTGTACGATTATCAGTCTGGCAGAAGACCTTTGCTCTTTTTAAAACTGATTCGAGCTCACGGACATTTCCTTTCCAATCATGATTTAATAATGCATCTTTAGCGGCTAAAGATATTTGATATTTAATATCTTCTTCTGTTAAAAAATAACTAATTAAAACCTCTATATCTTCTTTTCTGTCTCTCAGCGGTTCTATATGTATGTTGATTACATTTAATCTGTAATAAAGATCTTCTCTAAATTTATTTTCACCGATTAACTTCAACAAATCTTTATTTGTCGCAGCAATAATTCTAACATCAACTTTAGAAGTATTTTCAGAGCCGACTTTATCGAATTCACCTGATTGTAAAACACGAAGTAATTTAACCTGAAAATTTTCTGAAGTTTCTCCAATCTCATCCAAAAAGATCGAACCTTTGTCTGCAAGTTCAAACTTACCCAGTTTACTGTTATAAGCTCCCGTAAAGGCTCCTTTTACATGTCCGAACAATTCACTCTCAAGCAAAGATTCAGTTAAGGCAGCACAATTTACAGCTACAAGTTTCTGCTCACCTCTTTTGCTTAATTGATGTATAGCCTTTGCAGCTAATTCCTTACCTGTCCCGCTTTCGCCTGTTATTAAGATTGCTGCATCAGTCGGAGCAGCTTTCTTAATCAAATCTACCACCAGTTGCATCTTAGGAGATTTATACACAATACCATAAAAATTATTAAAGTTTGTATCGCTTTCCAGTATTGTTTCCTTAAGATCTTCTTCAGATTTTTTTAAAATGATCAGATTGTTTTTTAGCTCGCGGATTTTATCCAAGAGCAGAGCTGAATCCCCTGTTGCAGTAAGATTCAATTCTTTTTCAAGTTGAAATAATTGTTTTTCATTTTTGGCTAACAGATTTTTTAATATTTCTGTTTCATTAAAGTAACCGCTGATTACTTTTCTGCTTTCTATCATCTTATAATAAACTTCTACAACAATCTGAGCTATGGCGGGAATCAGAAAATAAGTATATGCGAGTTCAATATTTAATATCCTGTTAATCAGCAGTAAAAAAAAGAAAAGAGAGAAAACTGCAATTAAATTCCAATACAATTTTGCAGTTCTGAAAATAAATATAAGAGCTAATGAAAATATTATAAAAACAGGAATTGAATAATTATAATATTCATCTAAGATATATCTTTTGTTAATTAAGTTATCAAGAGCAAAAGCATGCAAAGCAACACCCGGAATAACATCATCAAATGTTGCAGAGATACCAGATGAAAGCTGTCTGTCACTGATACCTATCAATACTATTTTATTTTTGAATAAATTCAGTTGAGGATCATTCGATTGTATCTTCTGAAGAAATTCTATAAAAGAATAATTAGTAAACTTTTGCCAGGTAGAAATAAAGTTAATTTTTATATCAGGTCTTTCAATATTTTTATCAAACAAAACTAATGATAAAGCTTTTTCGGAATTATTTCCGTATCTGATACTTAAGGGAATTTTTATTCCATACTCACGAATAAAATTAGTATGCCCTGAATTTATATTTCCATTTAATAATTTTGGGCTAGGTAAGCTTAAGGAATCAGTTATGTATTGATTATTAATTTCTTTAATATCACCAGCAACAGAACTTAAAACTAAATTATTAAACTTCTCTAATTCCTTTTGAAGAACCCGATCATATACAGATTGAGAAGCAAACTTTGCACTCAAAAATATTTCAAACCCGACCTTTTTAGTTTCCAGCTGATTCAAATATTGAAGCAGCAAAGCATAATAGCTTCTTTTAATCGGCCAGGGACCAATCTGCTGAATATCACTGTCGGTTATATGAATAATAATAATTGAAGAGTCGGGTTGTCTTTCCCCAAAAATTTTACTGAACGAATTACTAATTGCGAAGTCAGTATTTCTAAAAAAAGAATAGAAAATGATTAGAAATAGTACAATTGTGGACACAGTAATTATTTTTAGTAGTATTTGATTCATTAAATCTAATTTTCATTTCGACAAATCAAATTTAATTAAATATAAATTATTCTTATAAATAATTATGCTAAAAATATTTGAGTGTAGAAGGAATACAATTATATGTAAATGTCTGAGGATATTACATAACTTTTCATATCCTCAGACTAAATACATTAGTCTACATCAGCTATTCTGGTTGCAGAAAAATTTCCAGTTACAGTAACTTCAGTAGCGGCAGGTGATTGAAGAATCATTTTTCCTGAAACACTGCCTTCTATTTTGCTGCCTACTGCTCCATAACTTGAAATAGTAGTTGTACCTTGTGATTGACCTAAATAATAGCTTAATCCCGAAGAACTTTTTTTCGTAAGCATCACTCCAAAATCATCACCCCAATTTTGTGTTCCATTTTGCTTACCTTTGAAAACAATAAAAAACTGTAAAGTGTCAGAATTTAATGTACCTATAAAAATTACTGCAGTTGCAGTATCTGATATAGAATATCCAGCTGTTCCATTTTTTAGTGTAACTGCCTGGTTATTAAAAGTATCACCATTCAGGGTTAATTTTGCTTCATTACTACTTCCGCCTCCGCCGCTATTACCTCCGCCGCCAGGATTTACAGGGTTATTTGAATCACTTTTCGAACAACTTATAAATAGTACTAATGAAAGTAGTGAAAGAAAGAAAAGAACAAATTTTTTGTTTTTCATTTTAGCTCCTTAAATAGATTATAAATTAATTTAGTTAATTAGTTATTTATTATTTTAAAATAATCATCTTTTTTGTATCTGAAAAATTTCCAGCTGTGATTTTATAAAAGTAAATTCCGCTTGATAGATTAGCTGCATCAAATGAAACTGAATAATTACCAGCAGGCTTGGTTTCATTCACAAGTTCTGCAACTTCTTCTCCAAGAGAATTGAAAACTTTAAGAGTAACAAACTCTTCAGTTTGAATAGAAAAAGAAATTTTAGTTGAGGGGTTGAATGGATTAGGATAGTTTTGTTCTAAAGAGAACTCCTCAGGAATTTCATCATTCTCTTTTTCAACATCTGATACAATATTCAGCCTGGCAAAATTTGAGGTGTTACCGTCCTGATCAGTAGCTGTTGCTGTAATGGCTTCCAAATTTAGCCCTGTTGTTAAAGAAAAATTACCGTTGGGATCTGTAATTGTTGTACCTATTCTTGTGTAAGATGATGCGGGCAGTTCAAGTGCATTTGCTGCATAGATATCAATGATCACATTTGCTAACTGATGCTTACCGCTTATAAGTCCTGAATTATACTGAAGATTATATGGTGCCTTAATTCCATTGTTTGCTGTAGAATCAACAAAAAGATTGGTAAGTAAATTCTGATTTAAGTTATCTCTTCTTACTGTTATTTTTTGTGGAGAAAAATCCTGGAACTTGACAATATCAATTCCTATAGAACCATTTCCGATAACAGAGTTTCCCGTATAATCACCATTCACAGCCTGTCCAATTATTACATTTCCAACATTTCCAGCTATTAAAATTCCGTCATTACCGTTGCCAATTATTTCCTGATTGTCATTTGTACCAATTGTGTTTCCATGAATAACATGTCCTTGAGTATACGATTCTTGATCATAACCGAAAATGTAAACACCATCATTCGTATTACCCGAAATTATGTTATCGACTATTTGCGCATTTGTAGCTGCGTTTGTAATTACTATCCCTCTACCATTAGGCAGAGCATCACTTTTATCTGGTTTTAATCCTATGATATTATTTTTAATGAGGGTATTATCTGAGTAGCTGTCAGGCGGTACTCCTGAGATAGCTATTCCTTCAACAATATTTCCTGAAATAACATTTCCATCGGTCGGATTGTTGCCGCCAATAATATTTGCATCCGATCCACTAATCAAAATTCCCTGACTATTCCCTAGTCCTGCATCCCCGGCTGATGTAGTTCCTATAAAATTAAATTTAATTTCATTACCTACGCCTTCAGAAATTGAAATCCCTGCCAGGCTGTTTCCGCAAATAGTATTTGAGTAAGTGGCTATGGGTTTACCGATTATATTATTATTTCCCCAAATCATTAAACCAACTGTGTTGGGCTTTAACACTTTGGCTGTATCTATACCAAAGTAGTTCGATATTACTTCATTGGAATCACCATCAATTTCAACAGCTATATAACAGTTAGTAAAGACATTTCCGTTTAATATACTACCTATTTTATTGTGCTTTCCATAAATGTAAATTGCCTGAAACGCATTGTTAAATAAAATACCTGCTATTTCAATATTTTCATCTAGCTCAAAACAATTAACTCCGGATATTTCGACATTTTGACTACCATTTATTATTGAGCCGCTGACAGGATACAGAACGTCAACAAGATTTATTGTTCCTGTAACATTGAAACCCAAATCCAACGGCTGACCCATATTATTTGATTCATCAATAGCTGCTCTGATTGTACACCTACCTAACTCATCTTTGCATATACCATCATTCGATTCATCTTCAGGCGTAGCCGGATCATCCCAGGCATATGCATATTGGTCATCGGCTAAAGAATTGACAGTCATTACAAGTTGAGCCTTACTGCTTGTAATAAATAGCAAGACTATTATTGTAATCAAAAGGAGAAAAAAATCATAACTTGTTTTCATTTTACACTCCGTTTAATTTAAAATTGACCCGTCATTTAATCATTATCTTATTAATATCATCTTTTTTACTTCCACAAAGTTTCCAGCTGTGATTTTATAAAAGTAAATTCCGCTTGATAGATTATTTGCATTGAATGAAACTGAATAATTACCAGCAGACTTGGTTTCATTCACAAGTTCAGCAACTTCTTCTCCAAGAGAATTGAAAACTTTAAGAGTAACGAACTCTTCATTTGGAATTGAGAAAGAAATTGTTGTTGAAGGATTAAAAGGATTGGGATAGTTTTGATTTAAAGTAAAAACACCCGGAAGATTATTATTTAAGTTAATTATATCAGAAGTCTCATCAATCAGTCTTCTTAGAACTCCATCCTGTGTTCCTGCTAAAATATAATCACCGTTTATGGCGAATACATAATTGTTTGTATTTGGATCTACTGGACCATAATCCTCCCAAAGCAAACCGTTATTCGTAGTTCTATAACAACCACCCAGATCTGACCCCGCAAAAACTATTGGTGCAGATGAATCGCCTGGAGTTGAAGTGAGTGCCCAAATCCAATTACTGATAACTCCGTTATTAATCTGAGTCCAGCTATCACCCCCATTTGTTGATAGATACATTCCACCATTATGTGTTCCGGCAAATAAGTTAGTAACACCAGAAGTAATGTTTGATGCGAATACTCTAACATCAAGATGATTGAGACCATTGTTTGAAGTAAACCAGGAATTGCCTAGGTCTGTTGATTTATAAATCCCATCACCATTTGAAGCTACAAAAATCTGTGGATCAGAAGTACCATTGCCTAATGTAATGAAGGATAAAAGATAAAGATTTGAAATTCCATTATTCGCTGGCAACCAATTCGACGCGAAATCGGTGGATTTAAAAATCCCTCCTCCAAAAGTAGCAGCAAAAAGAGTAGTATCGCCTAAATTGTTAGCGACAATTTCAACTCCTCTGATATTGAAAGATGGCAGACCATTACTGCTTAAAGACCAGTTCTGTCCATTATTTGATGATCTTATCAATCCACCATTTTTAGTTCCGGCAAAAATCCAATCATTAGCTGTTGCCAAACAATAAACAAGAGTATCAGTTTGAACTGCCCATAACGTATCCCAATTAACACCACTATCACTCGATTTGTAAATTCCTCGAAAGGTGCCTGCATACAGGTCTGTTCCGGCAGTATCATATTTTGGAGCTAATGCAGGCGTTATCTCTGTTAATGAAGTGGACATCCATTGGGAGTATATTTCACTTGAAGCAAGTAGTAAATAAATTATGATCAGAAATAATAAATAGTCTTTCATTTTTTAACTCCTTTAAATTTTAATTTAAAATTGAATGGGAGCTTACTTCAATAAAATCATTTTTCTTATTTGATTAAAAGTACCTGACTGTAGTGTGTAGAAATAAACACCGGATGATAATCCTGTTGCATTGAAATCAACTTGATAATTACCAGCAGGCTTGGTTTCATTCACAAGCACTGCAACTTCTTCTCCAAGAGAATTGAAAACTTTCAGTGAAACAAATTCTTCTTCAGGAATAGAAAAAGAAACTGTTGTTGATGGGTTAAAAGGATTTGGAAAATTTTGCTCAAGTTCAACTGCAATTGGGAGATTCGAATTGACAGATTGAACATCAGTAGTATTACCATTAAATAACAAAAACCCTTCATTACGACTAGTGCTGGAATTAAATCCTGTACCCACGATAAATCTGCCATCAAACGAAATTGCTCTTGCTAAATTAAGAACTGAACCAGAGCTAAGCAGGTTAGCATAAACAGTATTGAGGTCCTCCATTCCAGCAGATGCTGTCCATCTAAAAGCCCTAGACTGACCGTTAGGAATACGCGACATCCCGACAATTACAGAACCATCTCCGGAAACACCCCAGGCTTCACTTTTATTGCCTCCTAGTGTCCCAAGGTTCTGCATTCCTCCAGATGAAGTCCAGCGAAATGCATGATCTCCGCCACCTGCAATTACTGAGTATCCAACAACCACCAATCCATCATCTGAAACTGAGGTAGCCCTACTATAACTACCGCCAAGAGTTCCCAAGCTCTGCATAACTCCGTTAGCATAAATAAATGCGTGTGTTTCAGAATTACTATTTAATGATACCCCTACTACTACATCTCCATTTCCCGAAACACCGTACGCCTCGCTCCAACTTCCACCCAGAGTACCTAAATTTAACATTCCGGAACCACTCGAATATTTAAATGCCCTTGTTGTTTCAAGACTATCAATCTCTGAATAACCAACAATGGTTGAACCCTCACCGCTTATAGCCAAAGCACTACTCCGTTTACCATCACTAAGAACTCCTAAATCAATTAATTCATCGTTACCGATTTTATAAAATGCACGATTATAAAGATTAGTATCTTCTGCAACACCGACTATGATCGAGCCGCCATATGTTAAACCAGTTGCACTGCTAAAATTTCCTCCAAGTGTGCCAAGGTCTTCAATTAAACTTGTTTGCGTCCATTTAAATGCTCTATACTGATTGCTAACATTTTTTGAAATACCAACAACTACAGAACCATCAAGTGAGACCGCACTCGCCTGGCTTTCACCACCACCCAGCGTACCAAGCCAGGTTAGTGACTGACAGTGTATTTTGGAGTTGAACAATACGATTGAGATAACTACGAAAAAAGTAATTAAATTTTTACAGTACCTATTTTTCATAATATAATTCCATTTTGTTTTTTAATAGTTTAAATCTGATAACAAAATTAGTTTTTTGGGCAGGCGTTCGCTGTCGCAGTTGTGTCAAAGATTAGCGGATTTGTTGCGAAAATAAGTTAACGAGATTAAAACAAAGTTAAATTTTAGTTTGGCTTGTAAATTCTGTTGGCAGGCAATTAAATTGCTGGCGGAAAGCTTTGGAAAAATGAGATGGACTATTGAAACCAACTTCAAAAGCAATTTGAGTTACACTTAATCTTTTCTCAAGAATTAACGAAGCTGCTTTTTTGAGCCGGAATGTTCTTACAAATTCTCCCGGTGTGTGTCCTGTTATTGCAAGCAATTTCCTGTGAAGTTGGCTTCGGCTTAAAAACATTTCTTTGGCAAATTGTTCCGTATCAAATTCGGGTTTATCAATATTTTTTTCAGTAACCTGAAATGCTTTGCTTAAAAATTCTTCATCTAATTTATTAACAACAAGATTAGCTGGTTTAACATCAATATCTTTACTGAATTTTTCTTTCAGTTTTTTTCTAATATCTAATAGATTTTTAACTCTGACTAGTAATTCTCTTGAGTGAAATGGTTTGGTAAGATAGTCATCTGCACCGGTTTCCAATCCTTCTATTTTACTTTCACTGCTTGCTTTAGCTGTTAACAAAATTACAGGAATGTGAGAGGTCTGTATATCTGTTTTAATTTTTTGGCAGAATTCAAAACCGTCCATTATAGGCATCATAACATCACTAATTATAAGGTCAGGTGATTTTTCAGATGCTATTTCAATCCCTCGTTTGCCATTTTCAGCTTCGAGTATATTGTAATCTTCGAATAAAATTCCTTTTAAATATTGTCTTACTTCCTGTGAATCCTCTACTAATAGTACAATTTCTTTCTTATCCGAATAAACTTCAGTTGTTCCCGAATCATCAACCTTAATCTCCTGCAGTGAATCAATAAAATTGTTTGAACTATTAAAAGTTTTTTGATCATCTGAAATATCTTTTAATTTATCTGCTTCTATGCCTGGTATTGAAAGCAGGAATTCAGTTCCAACTCCTATGCTGCTTTTTACAGAAATACTCCAATGATGTAAATCCGCTAACTCCTTAACTAAAGATAAACCAATACCTGAACCGCCATAACTTCTGATAGAAGAATCATCAACCTGAAAGAATCTATCAAATATTTTATCAAGTTTATCTTTGTCAATTCCTATTCCGCTATCTTTAACAATTATATCGTAAAATACTTTTTCTACAGAAATTCTTTTTTTTAGACTAACTGAAATTGATCCTTTTTTTGATGTAAACTTGTAAGCATTTGACAGCAGGTTATTTATTATCTTTTCAAATTTATCACGGTCAACCAAAGCTATGCACTTTTCATCCGGACAATCTATTGTAAGTGATATTTCTTTTTGTTCTGTAATTGATTTAAATGAAATGACAAATCCTTTTAATAGGGTTGATAAATCTTCTTCGCTGGCATTTAATGGAATTAAGTTTGATTCAAGTTTTGATATATCAAGTAGCTGGTCTATTAATAATTTTAACTTTTCCGTATTATTGTATGCAAGTCTGATATGCTCATCAGCACTACCTTTTTTCAGGAGTAATTGTTCAAGTGGTCCCTTAATCAGCATTAATGGGGTTCTGAATTCATGTGAAATATTTGCAAAGAATCTTGATTTAAGCGTTTCAATTTCCTTTTGCTTTTTAGTTTCAAACTCAAGATTTCTCAACTCATTTCTAAGTTTTGTTCTGTTAATTTCAAACCTTCTTATTAAGAATAGGATGCTTAAAATTGCAATAACAAATATTGCATACGCCCATCCGGTACGCCACCAGGGATATTTAATGATTACACCTATTTCAGCTTCATTTACACCCCATCTTCCATCGCTATTAGTACCTCGTATTTTAAAAACATAACTGCCAGGATTTAAATTTGTATAAACGGCAATGTTTGAAGTGCTTGAATAAATCCAATCTTTATCAAACCCTTCCATTTTATAAGCATACTTAATATTTTCTCTTGAATTAAAATCCAGAGAAGAAAATTTGAATGAAATAGCATTTTCATTACTGGCTAATCTTATTTGGCCAGAATATGAAATAATTGAATCAAGTATTGTATTATCTTTAATTGAAATGCTTTTATTAAAAATTAAGAGGTCAGTAAGAACAATATTAGGTTCATAATCGGACTGTTTAATTTTTCCCGGATTAAAAAATGCTGGACCTTTAACACTTCCAAAGACAATATTGTTATTAATCATTCTGGTTCCAGCGCCTGAATTAAATATTTCCGAACCGTAACCCTCAGAAATTCTAAAATCCAAAAGCTCCTTACTATCAATATTGTATTTATAAATTCCTTTATTCGTACTCAGCCATAATTCATTAAGGCTTACAACAATACTTCTTATTGAAGCATCTGAAATATTAAGCTGATTTGAAAGTATATTAAAACTTACATCAAAATTGTAAATATCATCAGAACGGTTTTTAATAGTCATCTTATTTAAACCAACATCGGTTCCAATATAAAGGATAGTTTCATCTGCGTTGTCAGATTCACCCTCAGCTAAACATTGAACACTATTATTTAACAGATCTGATTTCTCAGAAGCAGTACTAGTCCATCGCAAAAATTCACCATTATTTTTCGGTAGAAAGAGATTTAATCCGCCGCCATTCGTAGCAATCCAAACTCTGCCAAACTTATCCAAATGAATATACCATACATCGTTAAAACTTAGACTGTTTTGATCCTCTTTATTATTAATCCAGATATTATACTTGCCCGAATAAATATTTAACGCAGCTAATCCCCCGCCCCAAAAACCAATCCAAAGTGTTCCATCCTTACTTAATCTCAGAGCTTTAATATATTCAAATGCTGATGTTTGAAATGTTGGAGATACAATAGGATATTTTACTAAAGTTTGAGTTTTAAAATTATAATTATAAAGTCCCTTTCCATAAGTACCGATCCAAATAGAGTTTCCTTCACCTTTTTCCAGAGACCAGATATTTAAATTGCTCAGCTTATCAATTTTGGTAACAGATATCTCATTATTTTTTATGATAACTGAAAACATCCCGTCATTTGATCCAAGTATTGTAGTACTACTATCAATACTTAAAACCGTTTTAATATCAGCGTTTAAAAGATCCTGCACCAATGGCTGAGTCAAATATTCTGAAAAAATATAATTTATTTTTTTTGTAGTAGCAGGCAGATAGTTTAATCCGTTATCAGTAGCTAACCACAACACTCCGGATTTATCAATAATAATCTGATCAATTTGATTGTTTAGTAAACCGGAGATATTCTTTTTATCAGCCACATATTGTTTTGATTTATGTGTATTTAAGTCTAAGTGATATATTCCCCCGTATGTAGCGATCCATAGTGCTTTTCTGCCATCACTTCTATCTTCAACAACAGAAGCAATACTTTTGCTGAATTGTGATGGGAATTCGATATTGAAATTTATCTGTTCAAATTTTTTGCTGATCAAATTGTAAGTACACAAACCGTCAGAGGTGCAGATAAATAACAGGTTATTATCATATTTTGACTGTAAAATCTTCCAGACCAGGTTACCTGGTATCGAGTTTACATTGTTTTTTATGTTCTTAAATACTGTAATTTTATTTTCATCCGGATTCAAGTAATTCAATCCGTTATATGTTGATATCCAGATTCCACCGTTTTTATCAAGTAATAATGAAGTGATATAGTTATTACTTAAACCAATTGGTTTATCTTCTTCATACTGCCAATTTGTAATTTGCCCGCTTGTTACTTGATATCTGAATAATCCTTTAGAGTAAGTTCCAAACCAGATATTCCCTTTTGCATCTTCCATAATTGATGTTATACCATTTCCTGAATTCTCAGAATCTGTGAACTCAATAGGAGTAAACTTTTCAACAAAGGGAGAAAATTTTATCAAATCTCCGTTTTTAGTTCCAATCCAAATATATCCTGCTCTATCTTCATAAAGTGACCAAATACTATTATATGGTAAGCTACCGGGATCGTTTTGATTATTTTTAAATACTTTGAATTCATAACCGTCATATCTGTTCAGCCCGCTTTCGGTTCCGATCCATAAGAATCCTTTTCTATCCTGAATTATACAATTGACATCACTATCAGACAGACCATCCTGAACAGATAGACTGAAGAATAATTGTCTTTGTGATAATGTCTGAACATTAAACAAGATCAAAAGCAATAGTATGTTAAAAAGGATTTTCATCAATAAAATTTTTTGAACATATTGAATTAATTCTGAGAAGCCGGATAATAATAAATCAATTTACAAAATATTCTTACGCACATTTTGTTTTTGCCAAAACTGAAGGCAGTTATTGTCTTGAACATCAATTCATTTTCTGAAGTTCGTATGTCATTTGTCTGAATTGATCAAATCTCATTGATTGTTCACCATCGCTAAGTGCTTTCTCAGGTTCGGGATGTATTTCGACCATTATTCCATCTGCACCAACTGCTTTTGCTGCTTTGGCAAGCGGAATAACTTTATCTCTCTGTCCAATAGCATGTGAAGGATCAACAATAATAGGCAGATGAGTCAGTTCTTTCAGAACAGGAATTGCACTCAAGTCTAAAGTATTTCTGGTAGCAGTTTCAAAAGTTCTGATTCCGCGTTCACAAAGAATCACTTGCCTGTTCCCTCGTGCCAGAATATATTCCGCAGCATTTAAAAACTCCTCTATAGATGCCATTAGACCACGTTTAAGTAAAACAGGTCGAAATGATTTACCAACTTCCGAAAGCAATGAAAAGTTCTGCATATTTCTTGCACCTATCTGAAGTATATCAGATTGTGCTGCAACTTTTTCTACCTGATCAATCGAAATTACTTCTGTAATAATCGGTAGATCAAAATCATTACCAGCAGTCTTTAAATAATTAAGAGCTTCAAAGCCAAGTCCCTGAAATGCATAAGGTGAAGTGCGGGGCTTGAAACAGCCGCCTCTTAAAACCTGTGCAAAATTCTCTTTAACTTCTCTGGCACATTGCATAATCTGTTCATAGGATTCAACGGAACATGGTCCGGCTATTACAATAAAATTACCGCCTCCGATTTTAACATCCTTTACAGTAATTACTGTATCTTCTTCTTTATACTCCCTGCTGGCGAGTTTATATGCAACTCTTTTCTGAGGTTTTTTATCAATAGCTTTTTGCTCCGGAATATTTTTCTTGATACTCTCGCCATTTCTAACCGGAATACTTTCTATCTTTGTATTATCTGCTTCTTTCATTGGATAACATCCCAAAACTTTTAAATACCTTGTGTGTTTACCAACTTCATCAAGTAAAGATTTAACTTTCTGATCTTGTATGTTACCC
Source organism: Ignavibacteriota bacterium (assembly GCA_013285425.1). Taxonomy (GTDB): domain Bacteria; phylum Bacteroidota; class Ignavibacteria; order Ignavibacteriales; family Ignavibacteriaceae; genus IGN3. The sequence continues at coordinate 1,302,927 of CP053447.1, read as the reverse complement.
TGAAAATCGAGATAAAACATTTCTTCCCAAGGGTTACCGATTATAGGTCTGGATTCAAGTTTAGTCATATTAAAATTAAATTCCTTAAAGACCGATAATACTTCAACAAGTGATCCGGGTTTTTGAGAGGTAGCAAGAATTAAAGATGTTTTAGCCGGAATTCTTTCATCAACAATTATTGGTTCACGTGAGCAAACTATAAATCGTGTAAAATTACCCTGTTGATTTGCAATATCTTCACGTAACACTGTTGTATTAAAAATATCTGAAGCTTCTTTACTGGCAATTGCAGCAAAAGATTTATCGCCTTTGTTTTTAATATACTCAACTGATCTGGCTGTATCCGAAAAAATTTCAACTTCGGCATTTGGAATTGATTTTAAAAATTTACTGCATTGTCTTGCAGCCTGATAATGAGTAAAAATTTTTTTAATACTATTCAGTGGTATCGTATCAAGTGCCAGCAGACAGTGCTTAACCTGAAAAATCTCTTCACCCACAATATGAAGATTACCGCTCATTAACGCATCATACACATCGTTGATACTTCCGCTTGTAGTGTTTTCAATAGGAAGTACCGCATAATCGGCAGTAGCATCTACAACCGATTCAACAACTTCATCAAAATTATTCAGCTTATAGTAGTGTATTGATTTTCCGGAACTGCTGAAGAATTGTTGTGCAGCAAGATAACTAAATGAACCTTCGATACCCTGTATTGATATTTTAATTACACCTGATTTATCGTCCGGATCGTTACTTCCAAGCACAAACTGATTTTGAATCAATATTGAATCGTTTATTATTTCATAAAATACTTTTGTTATAAAGTGATTATCTAATCCGTATTCTCTGCCAGCTTCAATTAGTCTTGTTAATAATTGTTTTTCCCGATCTTTATCACGGATTGAAGATTTTTCCTGATTCTTTAATTTGATAATCTCAATGCTCAATTGTCTTCTATCTGCCAGTAGTTTTAAAATCTGATCATCGATAGAATTTATCTTTTCTCTGATTTCTTTCATCATTAGTCAATTAAATGTTTGTTAATTTTGATAACGAATATCGTTTTATTTTTATTTGCAGTCAAGAAACTTAAAATTCTAATTTTGAACAAAATATTCTTAATGTTAATTTTGCACTACGCACCCGTAGCTCAACTGGATAGAGCATTTGACTTCGGATCAAAGGGTTGAGGGTTCGAATCCTTCCGGGTGTACTTGGGTGTAATGTTAATTTGAATTTAATCTATTAGTAAAGATTTCCGAGTTAGAGATTAATTATTAAAAACTAATATCTCCTATCATCCTTCTAAATAAAATGTTTAAAATAAAAATCCCGCAGCAATTCCATTTAATCAAGAATTATTGCGGGTTAAATTAAATAATCATTCTTTATTTTAAATCATAAGTTTTCTTCATCAAGTTGAATAGATTGTTACGTGCTTGCTCGTTTAAAGTATTCTGAATAATTCCTATTTCATAAATTAAACCCTTTAAGTGATTATATTTATTATTCACTGTTCCTTTACCAATCTGAATACCATCAAAATCACCAAGCCCGATAAAACCATCATAAACAAGTTTTTCATTAACAAAAACTTTTGAGTCTTTCATATTGTATTCAATCAAAATATAATTGATATCGTTTGTTAGTCCTGGAATTTTAAAAGTTCCGCTGCTTTCAATAACCAATTCCGGTTTTCCATCTTTTCCATTCTCAACTCTGATTTGATTAACCTTTGCTCCTGCCGATTCTAACAGGACATTCTCAGCTTTAGTATCATCAGTTTTAAACACAATAAAAATGCTGTATGGTTGTACAGATTTAAATGCTGAATTCACCCAATAATCATTATCTCCATCGAAATTAATACCGTAATATTTTCCCTCAGATATTTTAGCCGGTCTGTTTCCGTTTCCGGTTGAAGTTAGATTATTACCTTTTAATTCGAATTGTTTTGAGATAAAGCCTTTATATTCATTTGTTCCCCATTGAGCAGAAACCCAGAATTGAATCTCATTATTCCATTTGTCATTAGATGCAGAAGAAAGAAAATTATTTAAATTTTCTTTGTTTGAGATAACTCCTTTATCAAGATTAACAGCTTTTAAATATTGGTTTAAATCCCTGATAACTTCGGGACTATTGGTACTGGTTGTGTTTTGTGCCAGAGATAATTGTGAAAAAGAAATTGTAATAGCAATAATAACCAAGTGTTTAATATATGTCTTTAGCATTTCAAATAATCCTTTAATTTATATGAAAAATAATTACACTTACAAATTTACTTTTTTATCTTCAAAGTATCGTTACCACTTATCATAACTTATTAAGTCCGATAATAATCCCTTACCCCAATTTTTATTGCCAGGTAATTTTTATAAATTCTTTAAGTTAAAGCAGTTACTCCATAAATATAAATTTTAAGATTGTATTTGTTTATCTGAATTATTTTCGCATTTGAAATCAATTTACCGTTCATCATCAACCTTGATCAGGTAAAAGACCGGACAAAGAATTTTCAATTGATTATGACTATTTATAGAATATTATTGGTTATTTTACATCTGAAATTGGATTTAATCTTATAACTAACAATTTAATTACGTTTTCTTTTCATGTTGTTTGAAGAAACTCAATATCGGTTTATGTATGCAGCTTTACAGGAAGCAGAAAAAGCTTTTGAAGAGAATGAAGTTCCGGTTGGAGCAGTTGTTGTTTATAAAAACAAAATCATTGGAAAAGGATATAACCAAGTTGAAAAATTAAAAGACGCAACAGCACATGCAGAAATGATTGCTTTAACATCAGCATCAAATCATCTTGGTAACTGGCGATTAAATGAATGTGATATTTATGTAACAATGGAGCCCTGCATTATGTGCACAGGAGCTTTATTGTCTTCAAGAATTAGCCGGCTCTTTTATGGTATCAGTGATCTGAAATTCGGCGCTTGCGGAAGTATCCATAATCTGGCTGAGAATTCTAAAACAAATCACAGTATCAAAGTTTTTAGCGGAATCTTAGCAAAGGAAAGCGAGCAATTATTAAAAATCTTCTTTAGTCAACATAGAAAAGGAACTGAAAAAATATCCTGACAGATTCATAAAACCTTGCTTAGGTATTTAAATAAATCTAATTTGCAAGAAAAAAAAATTAAATTATGCGAATAATACTTTTCGGCTCACCAGGGGTGGGCAAAGGCACACAAGCAAAAATAATTTCAAAAAGTTTTAACATTCCTCATATTTCAACTGGTGATATATTACGCAAAGCAGTTAAAGAGCAAACTGAACTTGGTAAAAAAGCCGGAGAAATAATGGCGCGGGGAGAGCTTGTACCTGATGATCTGATGATTGCTTTGATCAAAGAGGTACTTACTTCCGCCGAATGTAAGAATGGTTTTATTTTAGATGGTTTTCCACGAACAACTGTTCAGGCAGCAGCACTTGATAAATTGTTTTCACAAATCGGAATCAGTGATGCTGTTTTGATATACATTACCGCAGATGAAAATGAAATTGTAAGGAGATTGAACAACCGGCGTGCTTGTAAACAATGCGGAAGTATTTATGTTTTAAAGGATATTGAAAATGTAAATGCCTGTCCTAATTGTGGTGCGGAAAACAGCTTCTATTTACGAAATGATGACAAAGAAGAAGTGATTAAAAACAGATTAGAAGTATTTAAATCCACTACAATGCCCGTTCTTGATTATTACAAAGGCAAAGGCAGGGTAATTGAGGTAAACGGACTTGATACAATTGAAAATGTAAATAAAAATATTATTGAATCATTAAAGAAAAAAAATCTTTATAACTGATCTTTTGGTTTCAAATATCCTTTTAAAATTTTTCCTGATTCTATCTTGAATACGCGTGTGTTCCCCTTTCTTACCATATCATAATTATGTGTTGCTACCAAAATAGCTGTACCCCGTTTGTTGATCTTCTGAAGCAAATCAAGAATTTCATTTGAAGTTTCAGGATCAAGATTACCCGTTGGTTCATCTGCAAGAATAATCAATGGATTGTTAAGAATAGCTCTTGCAATTGCTACTTTCTGTTTTTCTCCGCCTGAAAGTTTATCAGGTTTTGTTAATCTCTTATGAGAAAGACCAACTTCATTTAATACATCATTAACTCTTTTTTTTATCTCTCTTTTTTGAGTTGCGGTTACTTCAAGTACAAAAGACAGATTTTCAAATACATTTCTATCAGTTAATAATTTGAAATCCTGAAAAACAATCCCAATCTTTCTTCTCAGATACGGCAGTTCACTTTTTTTAATTGTTTTGCTGTTAAAGTTACCTACTGATACTGAACCCGAATCCGGTAATACATTCATATAAACCATTTGAAGCAAAGTGGTTTTACCTGATCCGCTTTTGCCGATTAAAAATGCAAATTCTCCTGCACCGAGTTCAAGATTAACATTTTCAAACAGCGGCTGATTTTCATAATTAAAAGTTACATTTTGTATTGAAAGCATTAAGTTATCCTTTTCATAATAAACTGAACTCTATCAGAAGTTGGTTTTGCCTTTTGAAATGTAAAGGCTTTAAAGCAATCTGCAACATACAGATTACACTTTTCTGCAATCTCAAAATAAGTTTCAAATTCAAATATTTTTTGTTTATGAGTTTCAACTATAGTTTTTTCAGAATGATTAATCCTGAATATGTTTTTATGTATTCCACTAAAGGGATAATATTTACTAGTTCGGTAATATTCTATTCCGTTATAATAACCGCTGGTTAGTGCTGTCTTTTGATGCTTTAAGCTATTATTTATCAGTGCTGCATCAAATGTGAATACTCCATTATCAGTAAGATGAGTATTAACTGCATTAAATAAAGATTTTAATTTTGTTTTACTGGTAAGATAATTAATGCTGTCGAAGGCAGAAAATATCAAATCAAATTTTTTATTAAATGGAATTTCCGTCATATCGCAGCAGACTTTTGTAATTTTATTATTGGAACCGGACAGCATGCTCAGCGAAATATCTGAAGCAATATAGTCTTTATAATGTTTTGAAAGATAACCTGCTAACTTACAATTACCAGCTCCTAATTCAAGTACTGATGGAGATTTGGTTAAATGATTTACTGTAATTGAGTAGATGTATTTTGCCCACCATTTATAATCGACGAAATCCATTAAATGAGAGTATATCGAAGAAACATTCTTATATGGATCAATATGCTTTTTCTTCTTCAATTGTTCTCTTCCTGTTGGAATGAATCTTCAGTGCAATACGATAAGCTTCTTGAATACTTGTCTCGTTGGCAATTCCCTTTCCTGCAATATCAAACGCAGTACCGTGATCAGGTGAAGTTCTTATAATCTTTAATCCCGCTGTATAATTTACTCCTCTTTCAAAGTTCATCAATTTAAATGGTATCAAGACCTGATCGTGATACATACCTAATACAAAATCAAATTGCTTATAAAACTTTGCACCCCAAAATGCATCAGGTACAAAAGGACCTGCAATATTCATCCTTTTACCTGACAATTTAATTACAGGTGTGATTATTTCTTTTTCCTCACTCCCGATATTCCCATTTTCTCCGGCATGTGGATTTAATCCAAGCACTGCAATTCTTGGATTCTGAATGCCAAGATCTCTTGTTGCTGTCTTTTGAATAATGTCTAATGCATCAATAATTTTTTCTTTTGATAAAAGTGAAGAAATATCTTTTAACGGATTGTGAATTGTTAATAAAGCAGCATTAACTTTTTTGGATAAAAACATCATTAAAAATTTTTTTTGCTTTTCTGATTCTGCCAGCAATTCAGTGTGTCCGGGGAATTTTATTCCAGCTATGTTAAAGGCAGTTTTTGATATTGGTGCGGTTACCAGCACATCAGCTAATCCTTCTTTAACTAATTCAATCGATTTAACAATTGATTGATATGCTGCTTTACCGGAATCCTTTGTTGCTTTACCTATAATCAATTTTGAATTATCTAATGGTATTAAGTTTAATGATAAACCATTACGCAATTCATTATTGTAAAAATGATATTTAAAATCAACTTTTAATAATTTATAATAGTACTCGAATACATTTAAAGGACAAATAAAAGCCAATGCCCTTTTTGATTTAGATGCAAACAGTTTAGAAAAGAGTTTGATTGCAATTTCCGGTCCGATCCCATTTATATCACCGCAAGTAAATATTACTCTGCTCATTGATTACCAACCAACTGAAATTTTCCGGTACCATCATTATCAATAAAGATAAATGTTCGTTTAAGCTGTTTATAAAACCAGGTTTCCATCACCTTATCGTCAATGTTAGAATCCCGTTTAACGCTATCGGGTGCTCCGTATCTTATATAAATTTTACCGCGGTCTGTTTTTGCACCGCTGTTACCGCTTATAGTTTTAAATGTCACCTCACAATAATCAATACGTGAATAAAACTCATTCATCAACTCGTTATAATTTGTTTCAGGTGTAGGATCTTTTGGCTTCCAATATTGATTTAATGAATTTACATAATCCTTTTTAGTTAATAATTCAGATACTATTTCCCTGGGTTCAATAATTTCAAGAAATTTAATTGCCTGCACAGAATCAATCAAGGATTTGGGTTTATGAATCCAAATAACATCAATATTGAATTTTTGTTTGTTTGAATTTAAGCTGTCTGTTGTGATTTCAATTCTTATCGGGGCTTCCGGTAATCCTGCTGAAAAATTATTAATGACAAAGTATTTAATTGAGTCTTTATCTGATGATTTACTCAATATAGCATTCTTATCACAAATTGAAATTGTATTATTAAGAAATATTATCTCATCTATATTCTTGTCTTTTATGATTGTACTTTCAGCACTGAAGACTGAATATTTTAATTTTCTTATACCATCCCGGGTAACCGGAATTACTAATGAGTTGGTCGGCTGATTAAACGGTACAGCAGAAGAATTATTAATAATCTGATAAAATTCAGTTCCATCAGAACAGATATTTAAATTTGGATTTATAACAATTGGCTGGAGGATTGAATCGGAATCTGAAATATCAATTTTAACAGGCGACAACCTTCTTTCCCTTTTGGATATTAAATCAGAAATAATAGGGAAAAAAGAATATTTACCTTTTGGCAAATTAAATTTTATAAGACCGTTTATAAAATGTTCATCTGAATTTGAAAGATCAAAATCTTTTACAGTTACATTTTGATTATCAAAACCTCTTTCAATAACCTGTCCGGCGGAATCTTTGATCTCAATGTTAACTGCAATTCCTGCTTTAAATTGATCTGATACTTTTTCAAAAAAAAGCTGTGAGTTTGAAATTTTATAAATGTAGAATACATTAAAACTATTGGCGGCAGGAAAATAATGTATCTCAGAATTATAATATTTACCTGCCTGAATTATTTCCCGGTTACTGCGAAACTCAGATTGTGCGAGGGTAATGTAAGTAAACAGAATTATGACAAAAAATAATTTTTTCATTCTGGCACAAAGTATAAAAGCTGATAATAAAAAAGCAATCGATTTATTAAAACCGGAAGACTAATTGCCCTGATAGTAAGTAGTTAAAAAGATTTTTAACTATTCATATTATTTAAGAACTCTTTATTGTTTTTTGTTCCTCTTACTTTATCCAACAAAAATTCCATTGCTTCAACGGGATTAAAATCGCTGAGTATTTTTCTTAATATCCAAACCTTGGCAAGCTCATCTTCTTTCATTAATAAATCTTCTCTTCTGGTGCCAGATCTGTTTACATCAATTGCCGGGAAGATTCTTCTATCGCTCAGATCCCGGTTAAGAACAAGCTCCATATTACCTGTTCCTTTGAATTCCTCAAATATAACATCATCCATTCTGCTTCCTGTATCAATCAATGCAGTTGCGATAATGGTAAGGCTACCGCCGTCTTCAGTATTTCTTGCGGCACCAAAAAATCTTTTTGGTTTGTGAAGTGCATTAGAATCAACACCTCCCGATAATATTCTTCCGCTGTGCGGAATAACTATATTATGTGCTCTTGCTAATCTGGTAATACTATCTAAAAGAATAACTACATCTTCTTTAGCTTCGACAAGTCTTTTTGCTTTTTCAATAACCATATCAGCAACCTGTACGTGCCGGTCGGCTGGTTCATCAAAAGTTGAACTGATAACTTCAGCTTTTACAGAGCGTTCCATATCAGTAACTTCTTCAGGTCTTTCATCAATAAGCAGTATTATCAGTTTTACTTCAGGGTGATTTCTGGTAATTGAGTTGGCAATTTTTTGAAGCAGTACTGTCTTTCCGCTTTTAGGCGGTGAAACAATAAGTCCGCGCTGCCCTTTACCAATTGGTGCAAGCATGTCCATAATTCGGGTAGAGTATTCACCGGGAACTGATTCAAGAATTAGCTTCTTGGTAGGATAAACAGGTGTAAGGTTATCAAATAAAGTTCTGTTTCTTATATGATCGGGTGATTGACCATTAACAGCCTCTACTCTCAGCAATGCAAAAAATCTTTCACCTTCTTTCGGAGGTCTAACCTGTCCGCTGACAAAATCACCGGTTCGAAGACTGAATTTTTTTATCTGTGAGGGAGAGACGTAAATATCATCAGGTGAAGGAAGATAATTATAATCCGAAGATCTGAGAAAGCCATAACCATCGGGAAGAACTTCCAACACACCTTTTGAGAAAGTTAAACCATCTTTAACACTTTGAGCTTCCAGAATTTTGAAAATAAGCTCTTGCTTTCTCAAATCACTGTAACCAGCAATGTTAAGTTCTTTTGCTATTTCATTAAGTTCTACAATCTTTTTCGATTTAAGATCGGAAATGTCCATCGGCATCTTATGCACCTGTTATTTTGTTAATTGATTTTATTTAAGATTTTTTTTTCAAACTGGTATTATCCTGATAAGCTCTCGTGGTATTTCTATATGTATGAAAGGAACTCGAGGTCTTGACCCAAAATTAAATACTTAGATTTATATTGTCAAGAAAGAAGTTCGCTTAAAATTGGCTTAACTTCGCCTAATAAATACATACTTCCTGCTGCCACAAGGCAATTTTCTTTTGGTCCGCTGATATACTGAGTTAAAAAGAATTTCAAATCATTCGTAACCGAATATCTGAGTGAAATCGAATCTGCAATCGATTTGAGTGTTTCTATACTTGCTGTTCTTTCATAAGACAATTCATAAAAACAAATATCATCAAATATATCTCTAACAGATAAAAGCATCTGTTTGATATTTTTATCCTTCATTACACTAAACAATAATGTAGATTTTTTGTAATTATCTTTTCCAGTTTTAAAAGTATTAATCAAAGATTCTATCCCCTGAGGATTATGTGCCGAATCAAGAATAATTCTGGGCTTGTCCAGAACTATTTCGTACCTGCCCTGAATTCTTGTATTCTTTATAACATTTTTTATCCCATTTATTATGATCGAGGGATCATCAATGCTAAATGATTTGGCAATACAAAGTGCAGCTAGCGCTGCATTATATTTCTGATGTTTTCCGATTAACGGAACTTCCCACTCATCAAATTGAATCTCTTCTGTGTACAATTGAATGTTATTATTCTTTTCAACTATATATTCTTCAAGGCAAAACAATTCAGCTTTTACAGAATTAACTTTCCTTTCTATAATTTTAATTGCTTCCTCAGGAATCAGCCCGATAAAAGTTTTACAGCCTGGTTTGATTATTTCAGATTTTTCAAATGCAATATGTTCTAAATCTTCACCAAGAATATTAGTATGTTCAAGGCTTAGCGGTGTAATTACACAAGCTAATGGATTTAATACATTAGTAGCATCAAGCCTTCCTCCCAGACCAGTTTCGATAACAGCAATATCAACACCCATAAAAAGAAAATATTCAAAAGCCATCGCAGTAGTTACTTCAAAAAAAGTAAGGTTATATTCATCCATCTTTTTCTGATTGCGATCAATAAAATTTGCAATATAATCATCAGAAATTAACTTACCGTTAATTGATATACGCTCGTTAAATTTTACGAAATGTGGTGATGTATATAATCCTGTTCTGTAACCGGATTCCATCAGAATACTTGCAATAAACGAAGCAGTGCTTCCCTTTCCATTTGAACCAGCAATGTGTATGGTCTTTAATTTTTTCTGAGGATTGCCGATAGCATCGAGAAATCCTGTAATATTATCGAGTCCAAGTTTAACATCAAACTGATGAAGTGCAAACAATTTATTTAATGAGTCCTGAATATCCATCTAAATCAAATATGATGCTGTTAAATCTGAAATTTTATTAAGCTGATTTGATACACAATAATCTTCTAATTCTTTTATCATTCTTTCAGGTGCAGTGGGATCAATAAAATTTAATGTTCCTATTTGAATCGCTGATGCTCCGGCAATCATAAACTCAATTACATCTTTCCAATTCATAATTCCGCCGATACCAATTATTGGAATATCAACTTTACGAGAAATTTCCAATACCTTAGCAAGCGCAACAGGTTTAATTGCAGGCCCTGAAAGTCCGCCGTTCACATTATATAATTTGGGTTTTTTAGTTATGATATTAAAAGCTGTTCCAACCAGAGTATTGATTGCTGAAACTGCATCACCGCCTTCATTTTTAACTACCTGTGCAAATTCTGAAATATACGATACATTGGGTGAAAGTTTAATAATCAGCGGTTTATTTGTTACAGCACGAACTTTTGAAATAACCAAACCAACTGCTTTAATATCATTACCGAACTGCAAGCCTCCGTCTTTAACATTTGGGCAAGATACATTTATCTCAAATGCTTTAATTGTTTCTTCTGAATCTAGTATTCTTGTACATTCAACATATTCTTCAACTGTGCTTGCAGCAATATTACAAACAAGAGGCACATCATATTTTTTTAAAAACGGAATTTTTTCTTTTAAAAAGATATCAACACCCACATTAGCCAGACCAATTGCATTTAACATTCCTGAGGGAGTTTCTACTATTCGCTGCGGCGGATTACCTTTTCTTGGTTTTAAAGAAAGTGATTTTGTTACAATTGCACCAAGCTTATTTAAATCAGAGAATTCTGATATCTCATTACCATATCCAACAGTGCCAGAAGCAAGCATAATCGGATTACGCAGTTTAAACTTTCCGATATTTACTGATAAATCTATATCACTCATAAATTAACATCTTTTACATTGAAAACAGGACCATCTTTACAAACAAGCAAATACTTATCAGGGTTTTGGGTTGATTCAATCGGACAACCCTGACATATTCCAAATCCGCAAGCCATTGCGGACTCTGTAGAAATCTCGCAGTTATAATCATATTTAATGCTGAAATCTTTTAAACTCTTTAACATTGCATTTGGACCGCATCCGAATATTTTAATTTTCTCCTTATCAAGTTTATCCCGATTCTCTTCAAGTAATTTAACGACATTTCCCTTAAATCCTTCAGAGCCATCATCAGTAGAGGTTAAAAAATTCATCATCGAATAAGTAATTAAATCATTTTTACTTCTGCCGCCAACAAAAGAAATTATTTTTTTTGATTTACCAATTTTTCTTGTCAGATAAGGGAAAGGCGCTGAGCCTAAACCACCGGCAACGATGACTGCAATTTCAAAATCATCATCAAGATTAAAACCGTTGCCAAGCGGACCTAATATATCTACAGAACTGCCTGGCTGTTTACAAGCAAGTATTTTTGTTCCCTCGCCCATAACATTAAACATAATAAAAATATTATCGCCCTCTACATCGCAGATACTGAAGGGTCTTCTTAACAATGGATTTGCAGTTTCTGAAACCCTGATATTAAGAAACTGTCCCGGATTACTATTATGTGCAATTTCAGGTGAAAGTATCTTTTGTATAAAAATATTTTCGTGAATTTGTATAGTCTCAACAACCGGGGAGTTTACAATGAGCAAGTTAAATCCTTTATTAAACGAGTTTTGATTTAAGGAAAATTTTGTTGGATAATATTAAAATAAAACTTTTTGCCAAAACTAAAATGTTTCAGTTAAATTTCCGAATGATTTTTTACAGATGTTCATCCATTTTATTTATTTTCAGATAATCAACTATTTCTTTAACATCCTGAGCTTTATCCCGGCGGCAGACAAGCAATGTATCGCCCTGATTAATTACAATTACATTATCCAGCCCAATAACTGCAGTCATTTTATCAGGCGAATAAATATATGAATCATTAACCATATTTGTATAAACTTTTCCGATTGAAGCAACACCATTTTCATTTTTAGGAGATAATTGATAAACCTCTTCCCAACTTCCGACATCACTCCAACTGAATGAACCTTTGGTTAAATACACTTTTGAAGATCTTTCCATTATACCATAATCAATAGAAATTTTTTTAAGCTGAGCATAAATATTTTTTAGTTCTTCTTTAAAGTTATTTGCAAACAGATTTTTTTCAATATCAACTAATCCTTCGTGCAGGTCTATCATTAAATTTTTTATTTCATCAAGAATTACATCAACTCTCCAAATAAACATTCCAGAATTCCAAAGAAAATCCCCGCTCTCAACAAACCGTACTGCTGTAGCATAATTTGGTTTTTCAGCAAAAGTGAAAACTTTATAAATATTATCCGCAACAGGTTTATCATCAATCTGGATGTAACCATAACCGGTCTCGGGACGAGTTGGTTTCATACCGATTGTAACTAATCCTTTTGACTCATTAGCAAATCTTGCTGCGTTTTCAATTATATTTTTAAATTCATCAACATCTTTTATGATATGATCAGCGGGTAAAACAACTGTAATCGCATCAGGATCTTTAGCTTTAATGATAACAGAAGCAAGTCCGATACAGGCAGCAGTATTTCTGCCAAATGGTTCTTCGATAATATTTTCAACAGGTAAATCAGGTAATTGTTTTTTTATTTCAGAGCTTTGAAGTTCATTTGTAATAACATATATCTTTTCATTTTCAACCATACCTGTTAATCGTTTAACTGTAGCCTGAATCATTGTATCATCACCGAATATATTCAATAATTGTTTAGGCATTTTCTTTTTACTTCTTGGCCAGAAACGTGAGCCGACACCGCCTGCCATAATTACAGCGTATAAATTCATTATTTAGTATCCTTGCTTTTTATTTTTAATAATTGATTGCCAAACCGCTCAGCCTTGTTTAAATAATTATTAATATCAACATCTTTGCCCCGCACAACTGCCACAATAACTATTAAACAAGCTCTTAAACTTTCTATTACTTCTTTACCAGGCATCAAATCCCGGTTCTTAATAAGGATCAGTGCTTTAGAAACTATTCTATGCATACCTGATAAAATCTCAAATCCGATCTTTCGGGATAAAGATGCATTTTCATCCATTATTTTCGAGAACTTAATCAGCTCTTCATATTCAACATCATTATCAGATAATTTTTTCAATAAATTATCTAATGGTTTAATAGGACTTAAGATTATTGATTCAAAATTCTGAATAATCTCTTCAGTTTCTGTTTCCTCTGCTTCTTCAAAAATAATTTCTTCTTTTATTTCATCTGTTTGAGATCTTTCAAATGGTTCATCATCATAAACCCGTTTTGATAAATCAACCCTTATTTCTTCTTTAGTATCCTTATCAATTCCTTTTAATTTTTCAATCGCAGATTTAAAAATAACCGGTGTGCAAACATCGAGCATATGTCCTAAATCCTTAATTAGAAACCTGCTGTGTTCCTTAAATTGATCTGACATTTTTAAGAAGTCTATCGGATTTTGTGTTAATGAATTATATATATCGTTTAATCTGATAGCCAGGGTAGAAAGCTCGGTAATCTTTTTCATATTAATAAGATCATCACTAAGCTTATCTGATTTAGAAATAGTTTCTTTAAGCAATGCAACAACTTCAATCTGCTGATTGTTCAGCCGTAAGTTATTTGCCGCTATTGATATACTCTGGTTAATATAATTTTTAATCAGATCCATTATTTTACTAATACTCTTGGAACTCTTTTGCTTATTCCACAAAGAACTTCATAAGGAATTGTATTAAGTTTTCTAGACCAATCCCATGCATCTATTGCTAATTTACCGTTTTTGCCAATTAAAATTACATCATCACCAACTTTTATATTATCAGTTCCAACATCAATCATTACTCTATCCATTGTAACAATACCTACCTGATCATATAATTTACCTTTGATGATTGCCTTAGCTTTATTAGTTAAATTTCTTGAAAATCCATCAGCATAACCCATTGGAATTGTTACAATTTTTGTTTTCCGTTTAGTAAAGTACTTTCTGCCATAACTAATTGATTCACCTTTATCCACAATCTTAACCGAACCTACTTTTGAAATTACTGACATTACCGGACTTAATTTTAATTCTTTTGATGTTTTCAATGACGGATAATATCCGTATAAAGAAATCCCAGGTCTAACCATATCATAATATGCTTCAGGAAAATCTAATATTGCACCGGAATTAGCCGAATATACTAACCCGACATTAATTTTATTATCCCTCAGTTTTTTGATAACTGAATCAAATCTTTTTATCTGCAGTTTTGTGAATTTACTTCCTGCTTCATCCGATGTTGCAAAGTGTGTGTAAATGCCATCAATAATAATTTGTTTTATTCTAGATAGTCTCTTGATAAATTCAAATGCTTCCTGATAATCAACACCCAATCTGCGCATTCCGGTATCAATATTAACATGGACTTTAACTTTTCTTTTTGACTTTGTTCTTTTAAGTTCATCGGTTAATACTTTTATGTGTCTATCCGTAAAAATAGTTGTTATCAAATCAAACTCAATAATATCATTAACTGAATCTTCGTCAATAAGATCAAAAATAACCACAGGTTGAGGTACTTTTATTTTCTTTAATTCTATCCCTTCTTCAATTGTAGCAACTGCATAATAATCAGGCTTTTTATTTCCAAGTGAATTTAATGTCTGAACAACTAACTTAACATTATGTCCGTAAGCATCTGCTTTGACAACTGCCATGATTTTAACATTGCCGACTTTCTCACGGATATTCAAATAATTTTTTTTAAGATTAACAGCATTTATTAAAGCTTTTGTTGGACGCATAAATATCTTGAATTGCTTTTTTCGAAATTGTTAAGGTTTACTGATAAAAGTTACAAAAATATTGGTATTTGATAAAACGAGTCCATTGAAAATCAAAATATCAAATTTTATTAGCAGCGATTGAATTTAAGAATTAGCTAGGATTGGTATTCATAACATCAGCCTTGAAAGAAGGAAAGTCTTTTACTGAAATGCACAATGTATTTTAAAATTATTATCAGAGGATTAAATCAATTAATTCAAAACATAAATTATGCTTTACCTACTTTAACCCTATCCACATTTAAAATATTACTCAAAGAGTACCAGAAAGAAAAAAAGCAAATACAATACTGGTTAAGGATACATGAAAGATTATTATTATCGATTAATCAGTTTATATCCGTTAAATCAGTTAAATCCGTGTTCCATTGAATGCAAAATAACAGAATAAGCATTGAAGAAGCGAAAAATCTAAAATAAAGATCAGTGTGAAACAGCAATTGACACAATAATTTACTAACAATAATTATCAACTTTTCTGAATCATCAATGTTTTTATTTAAGAATTCTTGACATTCCACAAAGGCAATGGTAACTTTGAGCCAATAATTTTTAAAAGTTATGCTAACAGAATTCGGAAAAGCTTTTATCTTTATTTTAATAGCAATGATATTTGTTATTGGGCTTGTATTCCTTTCAAAACTTATTCGTCCTCACAGACCAACAAAAGAAAAATTACTGACTTATGAATGCGGCGAAAATCCGGAAGGTTCACCCTGGATAAAATTTAATATAAGATTTTATGTTGTTGCACTTATCTTCCTGATTTTTGATGTTGAAGTTGTATTACTGATTCCCTGGGCTTTAGGCTATAAAGCATTTGGTATTACCGGCTTCCTGGTTGGCTTAGTTTTTTTAGTGCTCTTAGGTTTAGGTATGGCTTATGAATGGCGTAAAGGCGATCTGGAATGGGAGAAGCCAAAAGTTCAACCTCCGATGATAAATAAGCAACCTGTAGCAGAAGTAGAAGAAGAATTGTTAGAGGTTTAATGGGTTTACTTGACAAAGAATTTACTGACGGCAACATTGTTATAGCCAAAGCTGAAGACTTAATGAACTGGGCGCGATTGTCATCATTATGGCAAGTTAGTTTTGGATTAGCTTGTTGTGCAATCGAGATGATGGCAACATCAGCATCTCATTATGATTTTGACAGATTTGGAGTTATTCCCCGCCCTTCACCAAGACATGCAGATATTATTATAATATCCGGCACTGTAACATTGAAAATGGCAACCCGGATTAAAAGACTTTATGAACAAATGCCCGAACCAAAATACATTATTTCGATGGGTAGTTGTTCTAATAGCGGTGGACCATACTGGGAACATGGCTATCATGTTCTTAAAGGTATTGATAGAGTTATCCCTGTTGATGTTTATGTTCCGGGATGTCCTCCAAGACCTGAAGCTTTATTAGAGGGGTTAATTAAACTTCAGGAAAAAATCCGTAAAACAAGTTTAGTAAAAAAATCAACATGAAAAATACTGAAGAAATTTTACAGGCATTAAAAGAAAATTTTCCAGATTTTAGTTTTGAACTTAAATCAGATTTACCTGTTGAAGGTTTTATTATTTGTAACCCGTTAGTAATTGATAAAATATCACACTTTCTTCACGATAACCCTGAGCTTAATTTTGATTCTTTAATCAATTTGTCCGGAGTTGATGAAATTAAGGCAAATCAGTTAAGTGTGTATTATCATCTTGAATCAACAGAGTTAAAACATAAATTAGTATTAAAAGTTGTTACGGATAGAAATAGCCCGGAAGTGGCTTCTGTAACTGATATTTGGAAAGGCGCTAATTGGCACGAGCGCGAAGCTTATGATATGTTTGGAATTAAATTCTTAAATCATCCTGACCTGAGAAGAATACTTATGCCTTATGATTGGGAAGCTGGTCACCCTTTAAGAAAAGATTATGAAAACCCTGAGTTTTATCAGGGAATGAAAGTACCATTCTAACAATGTCACAGGATTTAATGATAAATACAAAAAGTTCTGCAATTCGCACTGAAGAAATGGTTCTTAATATGGGTCCACAACACCCATCCACTCACGGAGTATTAAGATTAGAACTTGCTCTTGAAGGTGAAATTATTACTAAAGTAACTCCTCATATAGGTTACTTGCACAGATGTTTTGAAAAGCATTGTGAAGCAATGACTTATCCTCAAATTGTTCCTTATACAGATCGCATGGATTATCTGGCATCTATGGGAAATGAATTAGGTTATGCTGTTGCAATGGAAAAACTTCTTGGAATTGAAGTACCTCAAAGAGTAGAATATATCAGGGTAATTATGGCTGAACTTCAGCGAATAGCCTCGCACCTTGTTGCATTAGGAACTTATGGAGCTGATATCGGAGCTTTTACTCCTTTCCTTTATTGTTTTAGAGACAGAGAAAAAATCCTGCATCTGTTTGAAATTACCTGCGGAGCGAGATTATTATATAATTATATATGGGTCGGCGGTTTATCTCACGATTTACATCCTGACTTTGTTAGAAAAACAAGAGATTTTATAAAAGAATTTAAACCTACAATTAAAGAGCTTAATGACATTTTAAGTTATAACAAAATTTTTATAGATCGTACTGCAAATGTAGGTATCCTGCCTGTTAAGACCGCGATTAATTTCGGTGTTTCAGGTCCTAATTTAAGAGCATCTGGAATTAAGTGGGATATAAGAAAAGATGATCCGTATTCTGTTTATAGTAAATTTGATTTTGATATTCCCGTTGGCAAAGGAACGCACGGAACAGTTGGTGATAGCTGGGACAGATATTTCGTACGAATTTTAGAAATGGAAGAAAGCCTTAAGATTATTGAACAGGCATTGGATCAGTTGCCTGATGGAGATGTGCAATCAGCTATCCCAAAAAGAATTAAACCAAATGCCGGGCATGTTTACGGCAGGGTTGAAAATCCCAGAGGTGAATTAGGTTATTTTATAATTAGCGATGGCTCAACAACTCCTTACAGAGTAAAAGTTAGAGCACCTTCATTTGTTACACTGCAGATACTTGGCGAATTGTGTAAGGGTTATATGATAGCAGATGTTATCACAATTCTCGGCAGTATTGATATTGTATTAGGAGAGATTGACAGATGATGTACGATTTTTTTGTTGATTTGTTTGGCAATACTGTTATAGCAGGAATAGCATCTGGAATTCTGATGAGCCTGCTTCCGTTGTTTTTATTTATTCTGCCTTATGCTCTTTTTGCAGTTTTGGCTGAGCGGAAAGTTTCTGCACATATGCAAGACAGGCTTGGTCCGATGAGAATTGGATGGCATGGCTGGAACCAAACTATCGCTGATATCATTAAACTTATTCAGAAAGAAGATATTGTCGCTTCAGATACTGATAAGCCTTTGTTTAATTTTGCACCTGTTTTGGTTTTTGCTGGAAGCTATGCTGCTTTTGCCGCGATCCCATTCAGCAGTTATTATATCGGCTCTGAAGTTGATTTAGGCATATTTTATATTATTGCGGTTACAGGACTTGTTGTTGCAGGAATATTAATGGCTGGCTGGGCATCAAATAATAAATATTCCCTGCTCGGTTCGATGAGATCAGTTGCACAGATTGTAAGTTATGAAATTCCTACAATGCTGGTCGTGCTTAGTCTTGTTATGGTTAGTGAAACAATGAGTCTGCATACACTAAGTGAAATGCAGACCGGATATTTTTGGAACTGGTATATCTTTGGCGGACCCGGTTTTAGTCTGACTAAATTTTTACTCATTCCATCAATGCTTATTGGATTCATTATAATTTATATAAGCACTTTGGCTGAAGTTAACCGTGTGCCTTTTGATATTCCAGAAGCTGAATCAGAACTTGTTGCAGGTTATCATACAGAATATTCAGGAATGAAATTCGCTATGTTCTTTTTAGCTGAATATGCAAATATGTATGCTGTTTCTGCAATTGTTGCTGCATTGTTTTTTGGCGGTTATCAATCACCTGTCGGCTATTTAGGAAATTTGTTAGGTGTTGAATGGCTTATACCAATAGAACAGTTTTTGTGGTTTGCTGCAAAAGGATTGTTTTTTGTCTTTGTGCAAATGTGGCTGCGATGGACTTTACCAAGATTACGCGTTGATCAATTGATGGCAGTAAGCTGGAAGTATCTGATTCCAATTGCATTTGTAAATCTTATAGTCATTGGTTTTATTACCTTAATTTAAATTTTGAAATGAAAGAATATTTCTCAAATATTTATACAGCTTTGGTAACAATCTTTATTGGTATGAAAGTAACTTTAAAGCATCTGTTTGTTCCATCTGTAACTATACAATACCCGGATGTAAAACCTGAATTACCCGAGCGCGAAAGAAACAGACTCTATGTTAATATGGATGATTGTATCGGCTGCGATCAGTGTGCAAGAGCTTGTCCGGTTAGCTGTATTCAAATTGAAACTACTAAAGCATTGCCTGCTGAAGACCTTGGAAAAACTTCAAATGGTAAAAAGAAAGCTTTATGGGTTACTGGTTTTACAATAGACTTTTCAAAATGCTGTTATTGTCAATTGTGTGTTTTCCCTTGCCCTACTGATTGTATTTATATGACTGATGTTTATGAGTTTTCGGAATATCAGCGTGATGACCTTATTTTTGATTTCGTAACTTTAACGCCTGAAGAAAGACAGCAAAAACGCGATAATCTGGCTAAGTTTAATGCAGAAAAGGAAGCTGAAAAATTAAAGGCTGCTGCAGAGTCAAAACCAAAAATTGAAACTGAACAAAAAAAAGATCAACCTAAGGAATAATAAATTGAACCTTTACGATTTAATGTTTTACTTGTTTGCTGCATTAACTGTTATCTCCGGCTTTTTTGTTGTAACAAACAGAAATATCATTTACTCCGGCTTCTTTTTATTGTTCACATTTTTTGGTGTAGCTGGTATCTATGTTTTACTTGGTGCTGACTTTGTAGCTATAGTTCAGTTAATTGTTTATGTAGGCGGTATTCTGATATTATTGCTCTTCGGTGTAATGCTTACAAATAAAATTACAAATGTTGAAATTAAAACCGGTACAATTAATATTTATCCTGCTACAATAGCTATTGGTTTATTGACCGGTTCATTATTAGCTGCCTTGATAAATTCAAGCTGGTTAACTGTATCAACTGCAGCACCTGAACCAACGACTAAAGCACTCGGTACAATGCTTATTCAGGAATATGCCCTGATCTTTGAATTACTTGGAATTATTTTATTGATTGCACTAATAGGTGCAGCATCAATGGCAAGAAGAGAAAAATAATGGAAGTAGGTTTAAATCATTTTTTAGTCGTAAGTACTTTGTTGTTCTCAATGGGTATTTACGCAATCGTAACAAGAAAAAATGCTATTCTGGTTTTAATGGGCATTGAGTTAATCCTTAATTCAGCAAATATTAATTTTATTGCATTCTCGCGCTATGGTAATTTCGGATTACAGGGTCATCTGATAGCATTATTTGTTATTGTTCTGGCAGCTGCCGAAGCTGCAATTGCTCTGGCAATAGTTTTAAATATTTATAAAACATTATCAACCGTAAATATAGATGAGATTGATAATCTGAAAGATTAGTAATGACAGAATCAGTTTTAATAAATTTATCAACTGCTATCTTATTTCTGCCGCTGCTTGGTTTTATCGTAACCCTGCTGCTTGGTAAAAAGGTTAAATCAGTTTTTCTTTTTGAAGTGTTTATTCTGACCGTTGTTCTGATAGCATCAGTTGTATTAGCCTTCGGTAAGTTATCTTATTTTGCTGATGATAAAATTACTGCCGAATTTGAATGGTTCAGACTTACAGACACCTTTGCAATTAAACTTGGCTTTTTAATAGATAACATTACAGTACTGATGTTGTTTGTTGTTGCTTTGATAAGCGGATTGGTTCATTACTTTTCTATCGCTTACATGAAGGGCGATGAAAGATATAACCGCTATTTCGCATATCTTGGTTTGTTTACATTTTCAATGAACGGGATTGTACTTACACACAGCATTATAATGATGTATATGTTCTGGGAACTGGTTGGTCTTTCATCATATCTGCTGATTGGATTCTGGTTTGAGAAAAAATCTGCTGCCGATGCAGGCAAAAAAGCATTCCTTGTAAACAGAATCGGTGATACCGGTATGTTAATTGGTATTTTAATTTTATACATAACCTATCACACTTTTTCATTTGATCAGATATTTTCTTCAATCAGTGCTGGTGTTCTTCCTTTTAATTCAGATTTCTGGCTTTCAGTAACCGGCATTTTACTCTTTATGGGTGCAATAGGTAAATCTGCTCAATTCCCTCTTCACGTTTGGCTGCCGGATGCTATGGAAGGTCCCACGCCTGTTAGTGCTTTAATACATGCTGCAACAATGGTTGCTGCCGGTGTTTATCTTACTATCAGAATATTCGGTTTGCTTACTGCTGATGCAATGATGTTTATTGCGATTATTGGGATGTTGTCAGCATTTATACCAGCTACAATAGCTTTAACACAAAATGATATTAAAAAAGTCTTGGCTTACTCTACTGTTTCACAGCTTGGTTATATGGTTATGGCTCTTGGCGTTGGTGCATATAAATTTGCTTTCTTCCATCTGGTAACTCATGCTTTCTTTAAAGCCTGTTTGTTCTTAGGCTCAGGTTCTGTTATCCATTCGATGCACCATGAACAAGATATCAGAAATATGGGCGGACTAAGAAAAAAGATGCCTTTAACTTATATTACTTTTTTAATTTCATCATTAGCTGTTTCTGGTATTCCATTAACATCCGGGTTTTTAAGCAAAGACGGAATACTTGCCGGTACGTTTGCTTTCGGTTCTTTAACAGGTTATTGGATCTTTGCTGTTGCCGGACTTTTAGTAGCACTGTTAACAGCTTTTTATATGTTTAGATTAGTAGTAATTACTTTTCATGGCGAGCCAAGAGATCATCATAAATTTGAACACGCTAAAGAATCACCTTTTGTTATGGCAATGCCGTTAGCAGTGTTGGCTGTCTTATCGATTTTTATTTTCTATACTCCAAATCCAGTAAGTGCGGAACAAGGCTGGTTCCTTACTAAATGGATCAATAGTCCCGAACTGCATACACCAAATTCAACACGTTTTGATTTTATGCAATCTGCTGAAATGATTGCACAAACCAATGTATCTGAACATAGTACAGTTCTTTATTCTGAACAATATTCCGAAGCAATGCACAGCGCACATTATCCAGCTATGTTCTTATCACTTTTTGCTGCTGCATTAGGAATCTTTTTAGCATTTGCATTCTATCAATGGAAAAAGGTTAATGTTGATAAACTTGTCAGTAATGTTAAACCATTGTACAATTTCTCATTTAACAAATGGTTCTTTGATGAGTTTTATCAAAAAACATTTGTTACAGGTTTATTCGGTTTTAGCAGATTTATGTCTTGGTTTGATGCTAAAATAGTTGACGGAATTGTAAATGGGTCAGCAACAGTAACACATGCTTTTTCAACATTTATGGGCGGATTTGATAAATACGTTGTTGATGGATTAGTAAATTTTATGGCTTATTTAAGTGGATTTTTCGGTTTGATTTTCAGAAGAGTACAAACAGGCAAGGTTCAAACCTACATTGTGCTGGTAGTATTTTCTATTATAATTTTTTTCTTTTTCTTTTAAAATAAAAGTTTGAAAAACAGGTAACATAAAAATGAACAATTTTCCGATACTAACTTTTTTAACATTCCTGCCTATACTGGGAATGGTTATTGTTCTTCTGCTTCCCAAAAAGCAGGTGCAATCAATTAAGATTACTACTCTTTTAGTAACAGGAATACAGATAATATTATCAATCTTTCTTTTAATGGGTTACAATTTTTCTGCAGCAGGAATTAATGACCCGGCTTCTTTTCAGTTTGTTGAAAAATTCAGATGGATAGATATTACTGGTTTTGCCTGGATTGGTAAAATTAAAATTGATTATTTCCTCGGTGTGGATGGATTAAGCACTCCATTAGTACTGCTGACTGCCATAGTTGTTTTTATTGCAACTATATCATCATGGAGTATTGATAAATCTGTTAAAGGATATTTTGCAATGTTTCTTTTGCTTGATACTGGTATGATGGGAACATTTGTAGCACTTGATTTCTTTTTATTCTATGTTTTCTGGGAATTGATGTTACTCCCAATGTATTTCTTAATTGGTATCTGGGGTGGAGCAAGAAGAGAATACGCCGCTATTAAGTTCTTCCTCTATACTTTATTCGGAAGTATTTTCATTTTACTGGTAATGATAGGTTTGTATTTCAGCTCAATGGAAACACTTGCTGATGGAACAAGAGTATTTACTTTTAATATGCTTGAGTTGATGAATCCGGCTAATTATACTTCTAACGGAATATTATCGCCGTTAAATCCTAATAACTTAAGACTTATAGCATATATAGCTCTTTTTGCCGGATTTGCTATTAAAATTCCTATGTTCCCTTTCCATACCTGGTTACCTGATGCACACGTAGAAGCACCAACCGCAATCAGTGTTATTCTTGCCGGAGTGCTGCTTAAAATGGGAACTTATGGAATACTAAGAGTTTGTTATCCTGTTTTCCCGGAAATTACATATCAGCTTGCATGGTGGATTGCTCTGTTTGGAATGGTTAATATCATTTATGGTGCATTAACCGCAATGGCTCAAAAGGATTTTAAAAAGCTTATCGCTTATTCATCTGTCTCACACATGGGATTTGTATTACTTGGTATGTCTGGTTTAAATACTATTGGTATATCAGGGGCAATTCTTCAGATGTTTAATCACGGAACAATTACAGCTATGCTCTTTTTAATTGTAGGAATAATTTATGACCGTGCTCATATAAGGGATTTAGATGCTTTTGGCGGTTTAGGTAAACAAATGCCGATATACACAGGATTTGTAACAGTTGCATTCTTTGCAGCAATCGGACTGCCCGGTCTTAGCGGTTTCATTTCAGAAGCTTTGGTATTTTTAGGCGGATTTGGTTCTGCTACTACTCGTGTCTTTACTGCAATATCAACACTTGGTATTTTGTTGGGTGCTACTTATATGCTATGGACTTTGCAAAGAGTTTATCTTGGCTCTCTAAATGAAAAATGGAAGGAGTTAAAAGATCTTACTACAAGAGAATATTTTATGCTTGTTCCGCTTACAGTAATTGTTATTTTCTTAGGTGTTTACCCCTCGCCTATGTTGGATTTGATGAATGCATCTGTAAATGCAATGGTTAAGTTTATTACTGATGCACAGGGTGTTTATAGTGCTTTTAATTCATTCTAATTATTTGAAGTGAATAAATTGATTATACCAGATTTAATAAATAGCCTTAATTCTATTTTACCGGAGATAGTTTTATCTTTTACTTTAGTTGCAATCATACTATCCGATTTAATCTTTCATAAAAACAAAAAATATCTTCCGTATATTTCTTTAATCGGTTTGATAATAACTTTTGTTTTTTTAATTAATCAATTCGGTAAATCTGATCCCGCTTTTCCTGTTTCATCACAGTTGAGTCTTCTTTCACTCGATCCGTTTTCTTTGTTCTTTAAGGTTATAATACTTGTTAGTTCTTTTTTAATTGTTTTGTTTTCAATCTCATCAAAAGAAATTGAAAGTGGTTCGAACAGACACGGCGAGTATTACGGTTTGTTATTTGGAATGATAATCGGAATGTTCTTTATGATCTCCGCAAATGATCTTATTCTGATTTATCTGTCATTAGAACTTCTTTCACTTTCATCTTATATTCTTGCAGGCTTTGTAAAAACTTCTCTTAGAAACAGTGAAGCTTCGTTAAAATACCTTATTTACGGTGCGGCATCATCAGGCATTATGCTTTTTGGTATATCTATTTTATATGGAATTTTCGGCTCGACAAATCTTCAGGAAATAAATGCATTGATTAACACTCCTGCAGCAAGCCAGCTTACATTTTTAATATCTGTAATTTTAATTTTTGCAGGTATTGGGTTTAAAATATCAATTGTTCCCTTTCATTTCTGGACACCCGATGTTTATGAAGGCGCTCCAATTACCATCACTGCTTTTCTTTCTGTAGCAAGTAAGGCAGCAGGTTTTGCAGTTCTGATTCGTTTCCTTAAAGTAACCTTTATTGATTCATTTACCGGAAATGGTTACTGGCAATTGATTGGTTACATTGACTGGCAGACTCTTCTGATTATCATAGCGATAATTACTATGACATTTGGAAACTTTGCAGCTCTATGGCAGGATAATTTGAAAAGAATGCTGGCTTATTCAAGTATTGCTCACGCAGGATATTTAATGCTTGGTGTTTCTGTGCTCTCTGATCAAGGTTTAATTGCTGTGCTGGTTTACTTTTTTATTTATATGTTTATGAACCTTGGTGCTTTTTATGTTGTTATGCTTATCGCAAATAAAATTAATTCTGAAGAGATAGATGATTATACAGGTATAGGTTATTCACTTCCATTTCTTGGAACTGTATTGGGTTTGTTTCTGGTCTCATTAACAGGATTACCTCCAACTGCTGGTTTTATCGGTAAACTTTATCTATTCATCGCATTAGTAGATGCAAACATGATAACAGTTGCAATTATAGCTTTGCTCAACACTGTTGTTTCGCTTTACTATTATATAAGAGTTTTAAGAGTGATGTTCTTAATCAAATCTGATAAAACTGTTTCTATTAATTTGTCTCCGCTTAGTTTTGTTGTGTTGATGTTTATGGCAATTCCTACATTAGTGCTTGGAATTTATTTTAGTCCCTTAGTAAGCTTTGCTAAGGAATCAGTGCAGCTATTAGGATTTTAATCACACCAGGTTGATAATAAAACTATTTTAATTTATGTTAATACCCGACTAATATAGTCTTATTTCAATATGCTAAAACTTTCAAAAAAATCGGAATATGCGTTGATGGCTGCCAGATATATGGCAATTAAAAATCACGGAACTGCCATTACAGCAAAAGAGATAGCAAGTAATTTTAATCTTTCGTATGAGTTGATATCAAAAGTTCTGCAAAGTTTATCCAAAAATCAGATTGTGCTTTCTTATAAAGGCGTTAAAGGCGGATATGTATTATCAAAATCACCGGTTGAAATTTCCTTAATAGATTTAATCAAAGCAGTTGAACCGGATTATCAGATTGCAGAATGCTTAAATTCGGAAGGAAAAAATAAATCATGCTGCTATGAAGAAAACTGCACAATAAAAGATCCCTTAGCAGCAGTTCAGCAGAAAATTGATAAGGTATTTTTTGAAACAAAGCTGTCACATATTATTTAAAAAGTCAATTATATAAATCAAAAAAGAAAGTAATACTATGAGTAACAAAAATGTTCAGAGCTTATTTGAAAGCTTAAAAAAAGAAAATGAAATCTTTTTGAATTATTTAAAAGCCAAATTTCCATTATTTCATAACTCAAATGTTTTCTCAAGAGATTTTGAATATGGATTAGAAAGCTTTCTTGAAAAAAGAGGAATATCTCTATCCTACCAAAAACTTGAGGAGCTTTCTAAGCTTCTTTCAAACTATTTTGAATCAACCGGTATCTTTGTTAAAACAAGTAAAATAGGCTGGAGATTGAATTATCCGCAATTTATAACAACAAAACCAGGTGATCCGTTTTCTTTTTGATAATTCAATAACCTACTTCTTTCAATCAAAAGAATTTGAAAAAGATATTTATAAAAAAATGCTTAAGTAAATATGAAAACAGAAAATATGGAATCTGAAATTACTATTACTCCAAAAGCAGTTAACGAGATTAAAAAAATTATTGAGGAAAATAAAATTACTCCGGAATTTGGATTGAGAATCGGTGTTAAAGGCGGCGGTGCTGCAGGACTAACCTATTCTTTAGGATTTGATCCTGACACCAGAGATGGTGATACAATTATCGAACAAAGCGGACTTAAACTTCTGATTGATGGTAAGAGTTTATTTTATTTAAGCGGTACTCAGTTAGATTATTCTGATGGCTTGAACGGAAAAGGATTTATTTTTAACAACCCTAACGATAATAAAAACTGCGGATGTGAAAATTAATTTGTAATCAACTGAAAGGTAATATTTATGCATAGAAGAAAGTTTATTTTTGCATTGGGTAGTATTCCCGCTGTTTCTTTGATTAGTAAAACAGAAGACAAATTAAATAAAATCAATAAATATATAAGGAGAAATAAAATGGCTAAATTTGAATTGCCCCAACTTCCCTATTCGTATGATGCACTTGAACCTTACATTGATAAAATGACAATGGAAATTCATCATACTAAACATCATAACGCTTATGTTACAAATCTTAACAAAGCTTTGGAAGGAACTGAACACGAGGGAAAATCTTTAGAGGAGATGTTTTCAATGATTTCAAAACTCCCCGCCGGAGTCAGAAATAACGGCGGCGGACACTGGAATCATTCATTGTTTTGGACATTGATGAAACAGAATGGCGGCGGAAAGCCAAATGGAAAAGTTGCTGATGCAATTAACTCAGCTTTTGGTTCATTTGATGAATTTAAATCTAAATTCAATAATGCTGCTGCAACCCGTTTTGGTTCTGGCTGGGCTTGGTTAGTAGTTCAGAATAATAAACTTGTAGTTACCTCAACACCAAATCAGGATAATCCTTTAATGGATGTTGCTGAAGTTAAAGGCACACCTGTTTTAGGTATAGATGTTTGGGAACACGCTTATTATCTGAAGTATCAGAACAGAAGACCCGAATATGTTGATAATTGGTGGAATGTTGTTAACTGGGATAAAGTTAACGAGCTTTTTTCAAAAGCATAAATCTATTCTTGGAGTAATGGGGTTTTGGAATAATGTGATTTTTAAAATTTCCATTGCTCCATCACTCTGTTATTTCAATTTCTTTTAATCTAGTCTAATATGAAAACAATACCAATATTTCCTTTGAACTTAGTAGTATTTCCAGACTCAAAATATCCATTGCATATCTTTGAAGAACGATACAAGATATTAATTCAAAAATGTCTTAAGGAAAAATCAGGGTTTGGTATTGTTGCCTCGTTTGATAATAAAATATCTGATGTAGGTGTTTATGTTTTAATAGATTCCGTTTTGAAATATTATGATAACGGTGAATATGATATCGTTGTTGCAGGAATTGAAAGATTTTTAATTAATAAAATTTATCCTCATCCCGATGGATATAATATTGCAGAAGTTGAAAAATATGCTGATACCGGTTTTAGTATTGATGATGGTCTTATCTCTTCTTTGAAACTGAAGTTTGAAGAAATTCTGGAATTAGCAAATTATAAACTGGAAGAATCATTCTGGAATAATTTCAGGAATGCAGAATTTAAGTCATATAAGATCGCAGAAAAATCCGGACTTAGTTATGAACAACAGCAGGAATTTCTAATCCTGCAAAATGAGAATGAAAGATTATCCTATCTGCTAAATTATTTTCACACGATTAAAGAGAAAGTATCAACTGCAGAAAATCTGAAACGAATTATAATGAATAATGGATATTTGAATTAAGAAAAGCTATTTGGTAACAATTCAGTATTAAATATCTAAATTTACTTTTTATTTCATTCCTGACTTCATATAAATATCAGTTTTTTCCATTCAGCCCTTCAACAATTTCTTTAAAGCTTGCTAATCCGGCTTCAACATTTTCAATTATTTCAAGTGCAATAGCGTCAGGTTCTGGAAGGTTTTCAAGATCACCCAGACTTTCATCTTTCAGCCAGAAGATATCGAGATTGGTTTTGTCCCTTGCAATTATTTCATCATAAGTAAATTTCTTAAAGCGTTCTCCGTCTGAGGCGGATTCTTTTCTCTTGAATCTGCTTTTCGGATTGTAACATTTAACAAAGTCTTTCAAGTCATCATACTTCATCTGTTGGGTTTTTAAAGTGAAGTGAATATTAGTTCTGAAATCATAAATCCAGACATCTTTAGTCCACGGAGTTTTAGCAGCCGGTTTGTTATCGAAAAAAATTACATTTGCTTTTACACCCTGTGCATAAAATATTCCAGTTGGCAATCTAAGAATAGTATGCAGGTCTGTTGTATCAAGCAGTCTTTTTCTTACCGTTTCGCCTGCACCGCCTTCAAACAAAACATTATCCGGAACAACAACCGCAGCTTTGCCATCTGCTTTTAACATTGAACGAACATGCTGGACAAAATTCAACTGCTTGTTTGAAGTTGTTGTCCAGAAATCCTGTCTTTCATAAGTAAGTGTTTCCCTGCTTTGTGTTCCATCTTCATTTGTTATTGTTATGCTGCTCTTTTTTCCGAACGGAGGATTGGTCAAGACATAATCAAACTTTTCTGATGGTGCTGCCAATAAGCTGTCTGCTCTTTCAATAGGAGGTTCACTATTTAAATCACCTATATTATGCAGATATAAATTCATCAAACATAACCTTGCTGCATCAGGAACAATTTCCCAGCCGCTGAAAGTTTTGAACTTGAGAAATTCTTTCTGATCTTTATCCAGCTTGTAATTCTTTTCGTCTGAAATAAAATCATACGATGCAAGAAAGAATCCGCCTGTTCCGCATGCAGGATCTGCAATGGTTTTGTGTGGTTCCGGCTTTATACATTCAACCATCGCTTTGATAAGTGCTCTCGGAGTAAAATACTGTCCAGCACCTGATTTTGTATCTTCAGCATTTTTCTCGAGAAGTCCTTCGTAAATATCACCTTTGACATCTGCACCGAGCACAACCCATTTCTCATCATTTATCATTTGAATAAGCTTGTAAAGTTTTGCCGGGTCCTGTATCTCATTCTTCGATTTGAAAAATATTTCCCCAATCATTCCCTTTTCTTTGCCAAGTTCGTTCAGGATTTTTACATAATGAACCTCTAACTCTGCACCACTTTTATTGAGCAAGCTTTCCCAGTTAAGATTTTTGGGAATATTTATTTTTCTACCGTATGGTGGTTTTGAATACTCATCTGCCATTTTAAGAAAGAGTAAATAAGTAAGCTGCTCAAGATAATCGCCGTAGCTTACACCATCATCTCTTAATGTGTGGCAGTAATTCCAAACTCGTTATTAGTTGATGCTGTTGTCATAATTTCCTTTATTTACATTGCAGTTTACAGTGCAAATCATTCCGCTTTATATTTAACTTTATCTAAAATTTTTTTAGTCAATTTATAATAACCTTTTTTAGGTGAACCCTCAAATTCAATAAGCTCTTTTTCCTTTAAAAACTTCATGTCTCTTTTAACAGTAGCCTCAGAAACCTTTAATTCAACTGACAGCTTCTTTAAATTATATTTATCTGATTCAAGCAGTTTTATCTCTCTTACCAGTCTTTGCTTTACAAGGTCACTTACAAGATCATTTACAAGGTCATTTATAAGCTCATTTATATCGTGCGGTTCAGGAATTTTTCTATCCTTAATAAGTGAAATCGGAATCAGAGTTTTGAAAAGATAATCTTCAATAAATTGAGCTTTCGAACCCGGTGAATAAAACTCAAGATACTTATGGACATTAATAATACCTGAACCAAGTTCATCCACTCTGCCAATCTGAACAAAAAACTTTGAGATAATGGGATTCTTTGGAAACGGGATAAAATTGCTGATTGAAATGGGACCACTGCCGTTTGGATTATTAGCATTGAGAATTTCTACACGATCCTTATAAATTATGAACGAGGCAGAATGTGCGTTTGTATATTCACGATGAACTATAAGATTTGCTATCACCTCCCTGAATATTCTTTCTCTTAAACTAATTCGTGTATCACCTTCAAGGTAAAATTTATCGGGAAGATGTTTGGCTGCAAAATCCATTAATTGATTGTATGCTTCGATTAAATTTGACTCGATAATTAAACGATCATCGTATCTGTCTAAATCTTTAATTTTTACTAACGCATCGATTTTAAAATGAGGCAGAACGTCTTTTATTACTTCATCTTTCCCGAGTAATAATACTGCTGCTAAAGTAAATCCTTCTTCACCAGTTTGATAGTCTCTCCTGAGCAAGCCTGAGGTTCTAAAAAACTCATCATCAGACAATCCAAGCCAGGGATGATTTGGCTTATTGTCTTTAATAAGGTATCTGACCTTTGCTAATAGTCCTTCTTTAAAATCACCCGGTTGTAAGTGCGGATAAATTTTCCCTTCTGTAAAGTGTGACCGCTTACGGTTGTAAATCTCAGCTATACCTTCAGGATTTGTAACCCTGAAATCTCCATCCGAACTTCTATCGAATATTACTCCGTTACATTTATGAACCTGCGAACTTGCCGGAACCTGAATATGAATGATCTTTCTCCCTTTAATTTCTACTTCGGATGGGAATAATAAGAAAGTTGGATTTAATTTAGTTGAGTTGTTCGAAAGAGAAGAAATATCTGCTTTCATCTGAGAAACTGAAGAAGAATCAACCCCTGCTACATTTCCTTCATTATCAACTCCCAAAAGAATTGAACCACCTTCGCGATTTAAAAATGCACAGACAGTTTCAAATAGATTTTCAGGTATGTAGTTCTGAGCCCTTTTAAATTCTATCCTAATTCTTTCCCGCTTTTTTAATAATGATTTTACGAGTTCTATTGACATTAATTGTACTTGCTTTTTTATCCAGATTTAAAAAGAGGATATACTTTAGAATTAATTTAATCATCTCTTAACGTATGACAGTAATTCCATACTCTTTGAACTATTGATGCTGTTGTCATTTTTCAATTACAAATTATAAATTATTTTTAGTAAAAAGTTTCAGGTATTCTTCAAAGCTGAATAACCGATATCTTTTCCCGCCGGTAATCTCTTTAAGGATGCCGAGATTAACAAAATCCTGAATTAAAGAATTTGCTGTCGCCGGTGTAATTTTAAGAAATTCTGTTACGTCATAAGAATTAATTATCGGACTTGAATAAAGTTTATTTATTAGCTGTTTTGCATTCGGAATCTTCTTGCCGAGCTTTATAATTTTCTCATTCTCAATCTTATCGTTTAATTTCAATATTTCCTGAAATGTTTCTGTTCCTCTCTTACTTGTTTCAATAACTGCAACAAGAAAGAATTTTATCCAGTGAACCAGATTGTTCTTAACTCTTACCATATTCAGATTATCATAATAAATTGTTCTATGCTTTTCAAAATAATCAGAAAGATAGAGAGTCGGTTTCGATAGCACGCCTGATCCAACTAATTGTAACGTAATCAGCAATCTTCCGATTCTTCCATTACCATCAATAAATGGGTGAATTGTTTCGAACTGATAATGACAGATAGCTGTCTTTATCAATGGAGGTACATTTATATTTTCATTGTGAATAAAATTTTCCAGATCTCCCATTAGCTCATTAACCTGTGTGTGCGGCGGGGGTACAAAAATTGCGTCATTAATAGAAGCGCCGCCAATCCAGTTTTGACTCGTTCTGAATTCACCGGGAGTTTTACTTTCTCCTCTTACACCCTGCATTAAAATTTTGTGAGACTCTTTTAACATTCGTGTCGAAACAGGCAGTGTTTTTAATTTTGAGATTGAGTAGTTCATTGCTTCAATATAATTCTGCACTTCTCTCCAGTCGTCTCTTTTTTCCGGTTGAATATCATCATCTTTTAATAATGCTTCTTCCATTTCCGTTCTCGTTCCCTCTATCCTGCTGGACTGAGTTGCTTCTTTCACAAGATGCATTCTGATAAAAACATCTACATCAGGAACATAAAGCGAGAATGCATTCAGATTGCCAAGACTTAAATTTGCCTCCGATAGCAGTGAGTTTATCTTAGCATCGCTCCACACCCATTCGTGGTTTATTTTTTATTTGGTATAAAGCTTTTTATATTTGTATTCCTGCCGGGAGTGTCCAGCTTTGAAATCTTCGATTTTCATTAATTATCTCTGTTTTACTTAAAATTAGCTTTTTGCTTATTTTAATTTAACGCTTTTCCCTAAAATTAACCAAAGGTAATTTTAATTAAGAATTAAGAATGAATAATTAATAATTATTTTGATTTAGATGATTTCAAAATTGAATTGAGTAATTTTAATATTTCTTCGCAATCAATTAAAATTGATTCATCTGATCTTTTATCAAGAAATTTGCTATCGATAAGTAATCTGATCCAATAATGAGTTTCTCTTGATTCTTTCAGAGCAATTTGGAGCTTTGCAATAAAATCTGCTTTTGATTGACCGCCTATAGCTTCTTCAACATTAGCACCAATACTAGTTCCACTTCTTAATATTTGTTTTGACAATACAAATTCCTTTTTGGATTCGATCAAATACTTATAAAGCTTAACTACTCTCAAAGCAAATTGATAACTCTTAACTTGAATCGTATTTTCCCTCTTCATTTCAATTCTTCATTATTAATTATTCATTATTAATTATAAATTATTCATTAACTCAAACAAGTTTCCCGCTAAACGCCTGACTCAAAATGCTTTGTCTTAGCAGCTCTGATTTAGCCAGAGAATCATCAATCGCTTTTTCAAGATTGTCTGCCTCTGAAAATCGCTTTTCTATTTCTAAAACGATTTGCTGTTGTATTTCTTTCGAGGGTAATGGAACAATAAAATTATTGATTGAGGAAATGCCGACATTAGCTTGGGTAGTTTGAACAGTGTATTTTTTAATTTCGGATTTTATCAGCGGTGAAAGCGTATAAAGGTACAAATACTTAGATGTAATCATTTTAGAATCGGGCTTGATAATTGCACAAGAATAAGAAACAAGAAAATCGATATCGGTTTCTACTAAGACATTTCTCCCGATCGTTCCATATCTTGAGAAAATTATATCACCTCTTTCAGGTTTTATTTTTTTTGAAAGTTGATGAAAATCATTTTCAGAGATACGCTTCGCATTATCAAAATTTATTTTGAAGTCATCAGTTAAATCTTTGGTTGACAAATATGGATATTTACCATTCTCAACAGATTTAGGCATCTTGTGGTCAACATCTCCAATTTTCAAACTCACTTCCCCCAACTTCACCCATTTCCAGCCGACAGGTAAATTGTCTGAACCGGGATTAGCCGGGATTAAAGGATTTTCTGGATTTTGATTATCAGGATTAGAATTAACAGGATTTTTTGATTTGGCTGATTTTTTTTCTTTAATCTTGTCAATCCGTGAATCTGTGGAATCCTGGTGCAGACGTCCACTGAACGCAGCAGCCAGCACACTCTGCCTGTAAAGTTTAATTTGTTCTTTTGCTTTTTTAAGAGAAGCAACACCGCTATCCAATCCGCTGAAAAGCTCTTCAATCTTCTCAACAATTTTTTTCTGTTCGGCGAGTGGCGGGAGTGGGATTTGAAACGCCGAAACATCGATTAATGAAATATTGGCACGACCTACTCCAGCAATTCTTTTTTGAGCAATTGATTGGACAATTGGAGATGTTAAATAATAATAGATAAAAGGATGAAGAACGTTACTATTAATTAATCTTATTATGGCGAGTGCCTGATTCGTATTTGCTGGTATGTCATTCTTACTTACAACTCCAACTCTACCAATCGTACCTGCTATGGAGAATAATATATCCTTTTCTTTAAGTTGTGACCTCTTTAGAAAGTTATTCGCTTCGTCATTGATAAATTTAGTTATTCCAAAAACTTTACCTTCACTATCAATATTTTCAGTTCTAATGAATTTGACGCCTGAAGATTGATATTGAAACTTATAACTTGTAGGAGTACTACCTTTAGTAATTTTAGCAGAGATATCACCAAGTTTAACCCAGGACCAGTGCTCAGGAATAGAACGCTGATTCAACTGATCAGGCTGATCTCCGCTGATTTTATCTGTGTTAATCCGTTCGATCTGCGTCATCTGTGTTCTATTTCTTCATTCATTTAAGCTGCTAATTCCTTATTTATTTCCTCCAGCAGCTTCTCATAACCTGATCCGAATAATTGATGAAATTTTCCAAGACCACCTTCCCTGTCGAAAGGTGTACGATCAAAATCATCAACTTCCATTCTCACAGAAGAGATAATATGGTCTTTAATCATTCTCAGCCATTCCATCTGCTCTTCGGTAAACTGCACAGGTCCGGCGTTTCGTTTAAAGATCCATTCTTTAAATCTGCGGTTAATCATTTCGCTGTATTGTTCAAGTGTGTTATCTATACCAAGCTCAAATCTTATGAGAGAAATAATATCAGTTAGTATTCCAATAGTTGTTCGGTGTTTTACCCGCTTTGGCTTTGTTTTTTCATAAGCACGCCAGATTTGTTCAACAGTTAGAAAATACGGTGGAGACATTAATGCATCGCGGAGTTCTTTTATCATATTGTAGTTCAAAGATGACATCTTTTTAAAAGATGTCATCTTTTGCCCATAAAGAATCTTTTAATGCAATAATCTCATCTTTATTCTCATCAATAAATTTCCGGAAGTTATTAATTATCTCATCTGCATTTTCTTTTGCAGTTGTATCAAAACCGGAGTGAATAATTCTATCCGGATTTGTTTCGTCAATTACCTGGTAAATTTTCTGCCGGACTGTTTCAATGAAATCTCTCAGCTTCGGATTATCAAAAGGTCGAATGCTTGATTGGATGATTGGCTCAATGGCGGCTTGAATTTGTTCTTCTGTCGGTTCTTCATCAGTGGGCAGATTACTAATCTGTCCTACAATTTCTAATTGGTAATCGGGATCATAAATATTAACGAGACTACTTGCTATTTCGTTAATATCCTTTCCATCAGCAAGCTGTTTAAATTTTTCCCTGTCAGCATCAGAGATCTGTTTATCCAATCTCAGCAAACGTGCTGCAAGCGAGGTGCAGTTATCTTCATCCGGCTGAAGGATTACCATTTTCATTAAATCTTTTAGCGTAACGGAAGGTTTTTTATCAACTACCGGATAATCAACTTTAACAGATTTAAATACACCAACCGCATCAATAACATAAAATCTTTCCTTATTAAGTTTTGCACCGGGTGTAACCTTTACAAGCTCATCCTTTGTGAATGAACGTGTTCCCCTTCCAATCATCTGCTGAAAATAATTTCGTGAACGTACATCACGCATAAAAATTAGCACTTCGATCGGTTTTACATCTGTTCCGGTTGCAATCATATCAACGGTAACAGCGATACGCGGATTATAATCCGTCCTGAACCTTTGAAGAGTAGTTTCGGGATCTTCTTCAGATTTATAAGTAATTTTTTTGCAAAATTCATTTCCTTCACCAAATTCTTCGCGGACAATATGAACAATATCTTCTGCGTGACTGTCAGTCTTTGCAAAGATTAAAGTTTTCGGAACTTCAAACCCTTCATCTCTTTCAGGAAAGAATTCTTCTTTTAAAACTCTTTTATATTCCCTGATAATATTTCTTATCGTACTTGGATTAACAACATCCCTGTCAAGCTGGCTGCCTTCATATTTAACTTCATCATCAAGCTGCTTCCATTCTTTTTTTCGTGTCATTTTATTTCGTAAATCAACATACTGCTTTGCTTTGATAGTTGCCCCATCTTTTGTTATTTCTGTTTCTATCGTATAAACATCATAACCAACATTTACTTTATCGGCTATAGACTGTTTTAGTGTGTATTCGCTTACGACATTTTCGTGGAAGAAAGCATAAGTTCGTTTATCGGGAGTTGCTGTTAGTCCAATCATAAATGCATCAAAATAATCAAGCACCTGTTTCCAGAGATTATAGATTGAACGGTGACATTCATCAATAATTATAAAATCAAAAGTTTCAATCGGAACATTTGTATTATATGCTACAGGTAAAGATGACATCTTTTCAGTTCCATCCTGTGTACGGAAAGATGTCATCTTTTCAAAAACATTGTGAAGTGGTTCATCTTCAAGCGATTCATCGAGTTCTTTTCCTTTAAGGATTGAATACATTCTCTGAATAGTACTTATACAAACCTGTGCAGAAGGGTCAATAAAGTTTGTTTGCAATCTTTGAATAGTATAAAGCTCAGGAAAAAGTCGTTTATCATCGTTTGGTTTATATGCCCGGAATTCCTGTTCTGCCTGTTTACCAAGATTTCGTGTATCAACCAGGAATAAAATCTTTTTTGCTTTCGCAAACTTCAGCAAACGATAAACAGAAGTAATCGCTGTAAATGTTTTTCCTGCACCAGTAGCCATCTGCACAAGTGCACGCGGTTTATTTTCAGCAAAAGATTCTTCAAGATTTATTATCGCATTAAATTGACAAACCCGCAATCCTGTTGAACCAAGCGAAGGTAAATTTCTTAATCGCGAACGAAGAGTATTTTCCTGCTTCAACCAATTGAATAAAGTTTCAGGTTTATGGAAATGAAATATTTCTCTTTGTCTTGGTGAAGGATCTCGTGCATCTGTAAATAAAGTTTCCGTTCCTGTAGATTCATATTGAAAAGGAAGGATTTCATCCTTGCGAATATATTTCAAATTATCAGCAGAGTAACGCGAAGTTTGGTCGTGAACCTGGCTTAGTGTGTGACCTTCTTTTTTTGCTTCAATAACACCAACCGGTTTTCTATCAACGAAAAGAATATAATCAGCAGAACCGGATTCGGTCGGATATTCTTGAACAGCAATTCCAAGTCCGGCTGAAGGGTTAAAGTTTTTTAAATCCTGTAAAATCCAACCAGCTTGAGAAAGTTGTTTGTCGATGTTTTGTCTGGCTTGTTGTTCCGGTGTAAGCAATATGCTACCAACTAAAATTATTCTACATTACTTTCAAAATATAACTTAAAATAAAATGAAAATATTGAATTTTTATGAGTATTGGTAAAAAGACCTGAATAAAAATAGGAAAATAAAATTTTTAATGGAAAAGATAATTTACTTTTATAAAGTAAAGTCATAAACGAAATTCATCAGTGCAAATCCAATCAAAGATAACTAATATGTATAGCAGAAATGAAAGCTCAATAACAGCCATTATTAAGACTACAAATGTTTTAACTCTGCTTATACTTTTCCTTAATCTGAATTCTATTATTAGCTCTTGCCAGTGCTGCCTCTGCTCTTGCAATATTTATCTTGCTGTTTTTTGCGGATAATCTTTCTTCTGCTCTTTGTTTTGCTTTCAATGCTCTTTCTTCATCTATTTCAGACACTTCTTCTATCGAGTCGGCTAAAACAAGCACTTTATTATCAAGAACTTCAATAGTACCACCGGCAGTAGCATAATAATTTGGTTTTTCATCTGGAAGATCAACTTTAATCATTCCAATTTCAAAAGTACTGATTATCGGTGCGTGATTTATGAGCACCTGAAATCTACCTTTTGAACCCGGAACAGTGATAGCTTTTATCTTGCCGTTAAATGCAGATTTTGATGGGGTAATTATTTCTAAATTCAATCCGGACATCAGACAGCCATCTTTTTAGCGTTTTCAACTGCTTCTTCAATTGTACCGACATACATAAACGCTGATTCAGGAAGATCATCATATTTACCATCAATGATTCCTTTAAAACCTCGGATAGTATCTTCTAACTTAACATACTTACCTGCTTTGCCTGTAAATGCTTCAGCAACGTGAAAAGGCTGACTAAAAAATCTCTGTATTCTTCTGGCTCTTCTTACCACAATTTTATCTTCATCAGAAAGTTCATCCATACCAAGTATGTTGATGATATCCTGAAGATCTTTATAATGCTGAAGAATCTCTTTACAATTTTTTGCAACATCGTAGTGTTCCTGCCCTAAAATACCAGGCTCAAGAATTCTTGAAGTTGAATCAAGCGGATCAACTGCTGGATATATTCCAAGTTCTGATATCTGACGACTTAATACAGTTGTAGCATCAAGGTGGGCAAATGCTGCCGCAGGGGCTGGGTCAGTTAAATCATCTGCAGGAACATAAATTGCCTGAACAGATGTAATTGATCCTTTATCTGTAGAAGTAATTCTTTCCTGAAGCGCTCCCATTTCAGTTGCGAGATTAGGCTGATAACCAACAGCAGAAGGCATTCTTCCTAAAAGTGCTGATACTTCTGAACCTGCCTGAGTGAAACGAAATATATTATCAATAAATAATAAAACATCTCTGCCCTCTTCTTCTCTGAAATATTCAGCAATTGTTAATCCTGTTAAAGCTACGCGCAATCTTGCACCAGGAGGTTCATTCATCTGACCAAAGACTAATGCAGTTTTATCAATAACACCAGATTCTTTCATTTCGAGCCAAAGATCATTTCCTTCACGTGTTCTTTCACCAACACCGGCAAATACAGAATAGCCTCCGTGCTGTTTTGCAATATTGTTAATCAATTCCTGAATGATTACTGTTTTGCCAACACCTGCACCACCAAATAATCCGGTTTTACCGCCACGACTATAAGGCTCCATTAAGTCAATAACCTTAACGCCGGTTTCAAACATTTGTGTTTTTGTTGTTAAATTTTTAAAAGAAGGAGCAGCCCGATGAATTGGATATCGCTTTTCTGATTTTATTTCACCAAGTCCGTCTATTCCATCACCAATTA
The DNA here is from genome assembly GCA_013285425.1 of Ignavibacteriota bacterium. Classification (GTDB taxonomy): domain Bacteria; phylum Bacteroidota; class Ignavibacteria; order Ignavibacteriales; family Ignavibacteriaceae; genus IGN3. The sequence goes on along the minus strand of CP053447.1, from coordinate 1,263,362 downwards.
CATTAATCAATCTACCAAGAGTTGCTGGTCCAACGGGAACAGTAATGGGTTTACCGGTATCAAATACATCCATACCTCTTACTAATCCATCTGTAGAATCCATAGCAACAGCCCTTACTCTATCTTCACCAAGATGCTGCTGAACTTCAACCACAAGATCCTCCTTTTTCCCTTCCGTGGTTACTCTTGGAATTCTTATTGAGTTATAAATTTTGGGAAGATGATCACCTTCAAATTCAATATCAACAACAGGTCCGATAATTTGAATAATTTTGCCTTTTATCTCGCTCATTTTTTACCTTATTAGTTATAATTTAAGTAGCAAAGTTAAGTTTTATGCCCTTTTTTTACAACTATTTTAACTCATAAGAATAAATATATCATAGCAGTCCAAAACTGCTGATAATTAAAATATTTTACGCTTTCCCTTGCTCATTTTGGAGAATGTTGGTTTTATGAATCAAACAGTAAAAGCAATTGTAATCATCTTTTACTTTGTCAGTTGATTTAGCTATTTTTTATCTCAAATAAATAACTGTATTTATTTAATTATGACTTCTATTAAAAAACAACTATTAGTTATCCCATCAATCGATATTCAGAACAGAAAAACTGTAAGAATTGTTAAAGGGATTCCTGAACTTGACTGCCGGGATTATGACAATGATCCCGTTGAGATGGCAATGCTTTGGCGTGCAGAAAATGCCAAGATGCTTCATATAGTTGATTTTGATGGGGCATTTGATCACTCCAATAAAAATTGGGATATAATTAAAGAAATATGCAACTCAGTTATAATACCAATTGAATTTGCTGGTGGTGTACGGAGTATTGATGAAGCAGAAGCAATCTTTGAACTTGGAGTTTACCGTATTGCAATCAACACAATGGCATTGGAAAACCGTTCTGAGTTTATAAAATTATTTGAAAAGTTCGGACCGACAAAAATAGTGCTCTCAATAGATATTCTTAATAGTAAGTTGGTTACCCGCGGCAGACAAAAACAATCAGATTTAAACTATTTTGACTTTGTAAATGAAATGGTGCAAATAGGAATTGACCGCGTTATTGTTACAGATGTCAATCGAAACGGTGTTATGCAAGGACCAAATATTGACTTATCAAAATCTATTGCTGAAAAATGCAAAGTAAAAGTAACTCACTCAGGCGGAGTTCGTAATAAAGATGAGCTATTTGATCTTCAAGAATTATTACCAATTGGAGTAGATTCTGTAATAATTGGAAGAGCATTTTACGAAAACAGATTCCCCTGCCAGAAATTGTGGCGTTTAGCTGAATCCGGATTATTTAATTAAGGGTTTTATATGGAAAAAGAAAAAGTTGTTCACAGTAGTTTTTGGGTAAATTTTTTTAATTCATCTACTGAAGAAACTGATTTAAAAAATTCACTTAAGTCTATTCCAATTTTCAAAGAACTCAATAAGAGAGATCTCACTTCATTGATAAGCATTATCCATAGCCGTACTTATGTTGCCGGTGAGTTTATTTTTATTCAGAATGATCCCGGAATTGGTCTTTATCTTATTCGTGAAGGTGAAGTTGAAATCAAAAGGAAAAATGATTTTGGTGTAGAAAATATACTTGCTGTTTTTTCGCGAGGTGATTTTTTTGGAGAACTTGCACTGGTTGATGGTGAGAAAAGATCTGCATCGGCTGTTGCTAAAACAGCTTGTAAAATATCCGTGATATTCAAACCTGATCTTGATGAGTTTATTGAGAAGTATCCGAAGAAAGGGATTAAAATACTAACAGGTATTTCAAATATTCTTGCGTTAAGATTAAGAACAGTTAACGAAGATTTTTTTAATCTGCAATATAATATACCAAAAGAGAAAGGAAATGAAGATGGAAGCAACAATTAAAAAAGTTCTTGTACCTATCGACTTTTCTGATTATTCCAAAAGTGCATTAAAATACGCAGTTAATATTTCAAAACTTTTTAATGCAGAAATTATTCTGATATATGTTGTTGAGCCTGTTATCTATCCATTGGATTTTAGTATGGGTCAGATTGCTATGCCTTCATTCAGCACTGAATGGGATGCACGTGCAAAGGAAGAACTTGATAAACTTGCAAAGAAAGAAATAAATTCTTCCGTAAAAACAATAATTAAAACCGGCAAACCATTTCTTGAAATTATTGAGACAGCTAAAGAAGAAGACATTGACCTGATTATAATTGCAACTCATGGTCATACAGGTGTTGAACATATTATATTCGGAAGTACAGCCGAAAAGGTTGTAAGAAAAGCTCCTTGTCCGGTTCTAACTTTGCGTGAACCAATTAAAGGATATAATCATAAAGAAGAAAATAATAAAGCGTAGTAAACTTTCTGAATACATAATGTCAATAAAAATATCAAATCTGATATGGGTAGAAAGTTTATCTTTTAATAAAAATAATTCCGGCAGATAATTTTTCTGACTAATTTTCTCTTTGAGTAACAAAATCAATTAAATTTATCAAAGATGATTTCATCTCAGATTCAGGAAAGATATTAAGAGCATCCTTAGCCTGTATTGAATAACTCCGTGAAACTTCCAGAGCATAATCAATACCATTGTTAGCTTTTACAAAACCAATAATCTCTTTTACTTTTGTTTTGTCATTACCATTCTTAAGGACACTTTTTATTCTTGCAGCTTCACTTTTAGATACTTTGTTCAGAGCGTAAATCAGCGGTAGAGTAATTTTCTTTTCCTTGATATCACCGCCGACGGGTTTTCCGATTAAATTTGTTGTTCCTTCATAATCCAGTATGTCATCTCTGATTTGAAAAGCCATGCCCAATGAATGGCCAAACTGTCTCATTGCTTCAATACATTTTGAATCATCTGTCGTACTCATAGCGCCAATCAGGCAGCAAGTTTCCAGTAAAGATGCAGTTTTATCAGAAATAACTTTAAAATAAGTTTCTTCATCAATATCCAGTTTTCTTGTTTTCTGAATTTGAAGCAGTTCACCTTCAGACATTCTCTTTACTGCTTCTGTTATAACTTTAAGAAAATCATAATCCTTACCTTCAACTGATATCATCAAACCGCGGGAAAGTAAATAATCACCCATTAACACCGCAACTTTATTTTTAAATATTGCGTTGATAGACCATATCCCGCGCCTTTTATCAGCATTATCTACAACATCATCGTGAATAAGTGTAGCAGTATGAAGTAATTCAACAAGGTTTGCACCGCGAAAAGTTCTTTCAGTTATTCCGCCTGATATTTTAGCAGAAAGAAGAACAAGTATTGGGCGTATCTTCTTCCCTTTCTGTCTGATAATATATCTTGCAACCAGATCAACAATTCCAACGTCAGAACGCATAGCGGATTTAAAGATATCCTCAAATTGTTCTAACTCATTTTTTATTGGACGGCTTATTTTAGAAAGAGAAGACATTATTAAGATTTTTTTTGTGATAATTTCGAAATCAAAATACTTACTTCGTATAACAGCACTAATGGAACTGCTAGTACTATTTGTGATACTGGATCGGTGCCGGGAGTTAAGAAAGCAGCAGCAACCAGAATAAAAACAAATGCATGCCTTCTGTATTTTCTCATAAAACTCGGTTTAAGTATTCCAAGTTTAGATAAGAAAAATGAAATCATCGGTAACTCAAAAACTAATCCAGCAGCAAGCATAACACTTATTATAATTGACATATACTCATCTACTGCAAACTCATTCTTGATTGATTCAGATCCAAATTGTGCTGCAAACTTAAGAGATAATGGAAGCATTACAAAATACGCAAATGCTATTCCTGCTAAAAAACAAATTGAAGAAAATACCACTATCCAAAATATATATCGTCGTTCTTGTTTTCTTAGAGCTGGAGCGATAAACTGCCAAAGTTGATAAAACAGATTTGGGATACTAAGAATTATCCCAACCATTATTGCAATCTGTACATACAAAAACAATTGACCAAATGGCTTCAGATTCTGTAGTGAAGCATTTGAATCTTTAGCAGGCTTTAATAAAACTACATCAACAAGAAAATCAATAAATATCCAGGCAACAATTGTTCCGACAACAACACCGATAAGCGAATAAATTATTCTCCACCTAAGTTCCTCAAGATGTTCAAGAAATGTCATTTCTCTTTCGGAATCAGTACCCTCCTGTTTGATATCTGCTTTTATTATTTCTTCAGCCACGGTAATTGATTGTTACTTCATATCTGCAAATAATGGGAATGGTGCTGTAAGTTTTTTAACTTCCTGCTGTAAATCGCTAAGTATTTTTTTGTTTTCAAAATTATTGATTGCTTTATTAATTATTTCAGCGATTGTTTCCATTTCTTTTTCTTTCATCCCGCGGGAAGTAAGTGCAGAAGTTCCAATCCTAATTCCACTGGTAACAAATGGACTTCTTTTATCAAAAGGAACCATGTTTTTATTAACTGTAATTCCTGCTTCTTCAAGCGCTATTTCAGCTTGTTTACCGGTTATATTTTTATTTGATAAATCAATCAACATAAGGTGATTATCAGTTCCACCGGAGACAACATTAAAATTATATTCAATTAGTTTTGCAGCTAATAACTGAGCATTTTTTCTTACCTGTAAAACATATTCTTTGAATGAATCAGAAAGTGCTTCACCAAAAGAAACTCCTTTTGCCATAATAATATGCATTAATGGTCCACCCTGAATACCCGGCATAACCATACTATCAATTAACTCAGACATCATTTTGACTCTATCACCTTTTGGTGTAGTCAATCCCCAAGGATTTTCTTTATCTTTTCCAATTAGAATAATGCCGCCTCTTGGTCCTCTTAAAGTTTTATGAGTTGTAGAAGTAACTGCGTCACAATATTCCAATGGATTATTAAGCAGTCCCTTAGCAATCAGACCAGCAGGATGAGCCATATCGCACATCAATAATGCTCCGACTGAATCAGCAATCTCTCTGAACTTTTTATAATCCCAATCTCTTGAATATGCGCTTGCACCTGTTATAATTAGTTTAGGTTTTTCTTTTTTAGCCATATCAGAGATTTTATCATAATCAAGTAAACCTGTTTGTTCATTTAATTCATACCCAACTGCTTGATATAACTTACCGGAAAAATTAACAGGTGAGCCATGCGTTAAGTGCCCTCCATGTGCTAAACTTAGTCCAAGAAATTTATCACCGGGTTTAAGAAAAGTCATAAGGACAGCCATATTTGCCTGAGAACCGCTATGAGGCTGAACATTAACATACTCAGCATTAAATAGTTTTTTTAATCTGTCTCGAGCTATATCTTCTGCCTGATCAACAAACTCACAACCTCCATAATACCTTTTACCCGGATAACCTTCAGCATATTTATTCATAAGCACAGTACCCGAAGCTTCTAAGACTGCGGGGCTAACATAATTTTCTGAAGCAATCAGTTCAAGTTTATTCTTTTGTCTTTCAATTTCTAATTGCAGAACATTAAAAATTTCTGAATCTTTTTTTAGATATGATTCCATATTAACCGCTTAATTTGATGAATGAATGCAGTAAAATTAGAAAAGGTTTCCTGAAATCTCAAGAAACCTTTTTAACGAAAAATTTTAAAAGTGAGCTATTGTACAGTAACACTTCTGCCAATCCAGCCTACACAGGTTATTGGTATAGAAGTACCTGATTTAATATTTCTAAAGAATAGATCTTCTTTAGTTGGTACAACACCAGATAAAGCATTAATCCTATCTTTAGCTTCATTAAGATTAGGATCCATAGATAAAGCTTTTCTGTATGTCTGCTGAGCAAGCAAATAAACAAGTTTTCTATCAAAATCTGAACAATTGTTTGCAGATTGCTCATATAAAAATCCTTCATAAAAGACAGGTAAAGCCCAGCCATTACCAAGCTCACTTGCTTTTATAAATTGAGTTCTTGCCTGAGAATACTTCCCGGCATCCATTAAAGCTTTACCATAATAGAAATAATGATCCTTATTTTCCGGTTCAAGTTTAATTAACTTGGAAAAGACTTCTTCAGATTTTTTGGTATTATCTAATTTAGTATAAGCATTACCAAGTTGAGTTAAGTATCCCACATTATCTGGTTCTTTAGTTAACAAAAATTCCAGAGGTGCAATGGCTTCATTCCATTCACTTGCTTGAATTGCAGTAGCGGCTAAAGATTTAGCTTTCTTTATATTCTCCGGATCTTTTTGCCATGCATCCTTTTGAAAAGCTAATATCTCATCAATGCTTCCAAACAGTTCTGTAACAATACTACCCCAAACCGGATTATTAGGTTCTCTTTCAGAAAGCAAAGTGTAGATATCAATTGCTTTTTGTTTATAATCATTGGTACCGTCATCATTATTTATATAAAGCTGACCTAATCTGTTATAATAGAATGAAGATAAGTCAGGCTGCCATTTAATTGCCAGTTCATAATCAGGGATTGTAACAGAAGCTGGTAAGTGCAGCCATATCTCTGATACATAAGCCTTGCGAGCCTGGAAGTATCCTTTATCCTCGGATCTGTATTTAATCGCCAGATCATAAAAATATAAAATTGTATCTTGTACTTCCTGAACCATTTCTTGTGAAGTAGTAGAAGAATCGTGTATTGCCCATAATGATTCTTCCATTTTATAATATATCCACTTGCTGAACTTTACCGGGTCTGCTTTAACAACTGACCAGAAATAAGGCATTGCACTTGCAAAATCTTTATTCTTATGATACTCAGTACCTAAGCTGTAATCGGTAATAATTTTCATCGAATCAGCAGTTTGTCCAAATGCAGCAACAGTACTTAAAATCAATGTTAAAGTTATATTTTTTATTATTGTTTTCACTTTATGCACCTTTGTGATTATTAGTGAACTATTTATCATATCTTAAAAACCAGAGTTCGCCAAGACTTAAACCAAGGTAAACTCTAATTGAATTTTCATTTAATAAGCCGTTTTCAGTAGTCCCACGTTTTGAATATTGCAGGGCAAAATCAATTGAGTTTTCTGCACCTAAAGGATAAGAAAAACCAGCAAATGCTGCAAACTGCTCTATCCCTGTACCATTAAATATATATTGTGTTTGTTCCAAACTTAAACCTAAACGCCAGACAATTTGTTCCCATTCACTCATTCCAAAGTTTTTCTTAGGTTTATATTCGAAACTTAAACTGAATTTGTTTACATCTCTTAAACTAATTTCTTTTTTTTCATTGAAAGTATATTCGCTCATCGGCTGATACATATAATCCAAATTAAAAGAATACAATTCATTAAAGACAAAACTTATGCCGGTGTTAATTCTTTGGGGAATCTTAATTTTTGTTCGCCCTGTGGAAATAGTGTCCACCAAATAGAGCGATGTTGAAGTAAAAAGAGTATCAGTATCCAGATTTCCTGATAAATTATATGAAAAACCAAGTCTTAAATCATTCAAAAATGAAATTGAAAAATCATTTGCTAAATTTGGCGAAATAATTCCAAATGAACCTCCAAATCCTGTTGATCTTCTCATACTCTCGTACTTTGTATTAATAAAAGTTTCACTTTGAACAAAATTAATATTAGAAATATAGTCAATATTGCCGAAGTAATAATCCAATGATGCACCAGCTGAAAAACCTAAAGGTAAGTAAACAGATGATCCGATAAATAATTTAGATATGCCGCCTCTACCTTCATACTCAACAGAATATTCAGGAATTTCACTTTGTGCTGAATAATTTTCTTTAGCTTTATAACTTACTCTGGAGAATGGAACAAGACCTGTCACAACTCCAATACCTAAATCACGACTTACAGGAAAACCAAAAGTAAATCCCTTAAAATCGGTTTCACTGTTATAAACTGAACGATTTGCATCAGATACTAAAACACCCTTGTAACCAAAACCAAATTCTATTCTTGTTTTAGACATTGCGGTCCATCCAGCAGGATTTGTAACTAATAAATGATCCTGATCCAGAAGTGCAGTACCTAAATCTCCGGTAGAAATAAGTTTAGATGAGTAACTATATTCCATATCACCTATTCCATATCTGGAATAAACTGAAGAGTTTTGAGCAAAAAGAATTTCAGAAAGAATAATTAAAAATACGGAGGTTGATAACAGAGTTTTCATTACTGTTTACCTCCTTTGGAATAAATTATTTCAAGTCGTGGACGTTCAGCAATATCAGAAGCATTACTTCCTTTAATAGCAAAAATCTCTAAACCCCAAAATTCCTGAGTTGATTTTATTAAAATTCCCTGATTATCCACATTATTGTTAAATGCCCTGATAATATTAGTTATATCACCTGAAAAAGTGTTTCCAGTTCTACTTAATCTGTAAGAATAATTTTTATTTAGACTATCTTTAGTTGAATCAGCAATAAGAAAAACACTCAACGAATTTTCAAAATCGCTGCCAAATTTTGATTGAAGCGTATCAATTGTCAAAGTTAGTTTCGCAGAATTAATAGCAATGTCTTTTGGAAGAGTAGTAAAATCAAAATCAAGCTGAATCTCAGATGCAAGGCTTGATTGAATAGCAAGATTTTCCGCTCCAACGTCAGGTACTGAACCAATTACTGCACTAACATCTAAAGTAATGTAACCTATCAAAGTATCGATATAAGCTCCGGGTTTCTGAACAACAACTCTTAATATAGGAACATCGATATCACTAACATTATATGCGGTAAAACCGAGTACCTTCTGTGTATTATCTGTTGGAGAAAGCAATATACCATAGTTGACACCTAATGTGGTATCAGCGTAATTTTTCAGCCAGGATGTTGTCAGTTCGCTGCTAAGATGAAATGTATAAGTTGTATCGTTTAATGATGTTCTATCAGAACTTAAATCAACATTATCAACAGACAGAGAAGCAAAATCATCTGAAGTAAAAGTTGAAGAGCTCCAAAATTCGTTAATCTTAAATACATTATAATCAAAATTGCCGTTTGAATTTCCTATGGAATAATTTTTTGTCAATGTAACGTATGAATCAATGACATTTATTGTCTGAGATTTAATTTCAGTAACAATTGAATCAGGTAAAAGAAAGGCAAATTTCAATAAAATATGTGAAGTTGCATTTTCAGTTTTACCTAACAAAACATGGGAAGCATTGCCAAGGATATAAACTTTTTTAAAGTCAAAAGAATTTTGTGGTAATGAATCAACCATTGAATCAAATTTTTTTACTTCAACACCATCCTGAGCAAGAAAATTAATTCCTAAATCAGTGGGGGAATCATTACAATGAGATAATAAAATACCTGTTATAATTAAGGCAAGAAAAGAAAATATTTTTTTTTAAAATCAATTAAACTCCGGTAGAATCGTTAATTATAAGTTTAGACGCTTCTGTAAAATTTTCGGCTACAAAACTTGGAAAATTATTGTCATTTTGCAAGATAGAAAAACTTAGATCACCCTTTCCTGTTTTAACAAGAATTGATTTTAATCCGGCATTTTTAGCGGCAAGAATATCAACCTCAGAATCACCTACAAAATAAGATTTTGATAAATCAATATTAAATTTATTTACGGCTTCGGTAATCATTCCAATTTCTGGCTTTCTGCATTTACAAAGTTCTGGGTTATTAAAATCGGGATGATAAGGGCAATAAAAAAAGGCATCAATTTGTACATCAAATTTTTTTAGTTTTTCATTAATAGCATCATTTACCTGCTCAACCTGCTCTTTTGTAATCAAACCTCTAGCAATTCCGGATTGATTAGAAATAACAATCAATTTGAAATGATAAATATTCTTAAGCTCTGCTAAACTTTTACCAACATCTGGAAATAATTCAACTTTATCTGCATCACCAATATAACCAGTATCAAAGTTAAGCGTACCGTCACGATCTAAAAAGACTGCCTTATTCAACATTAAATCATTCAGCAGTAATCATTGACTTGTAAAGCTCAATATATTGTCTTGCAGAGACATCCCAGCTAAAGTCCATCTTCATACCATTACGCATTATCTTCTGCCACACTTTTTTATTATTAAATACTTTAACAGCTCGTTTTATCTCCTTTAACATTTCAACAGAATCATACTTTTTAAAAACGAAACCGGTACCTTCTTCTGTTTTTTCATTATATTTTATCACTGTGTCAGCCAATCCACCTGTTTCCGAACAATCGGGTATATGCCCGTAGGCAAGGCTGTACATCTGATTTAATCCGCAAGGTTCGTACTTTGAAGGCATTAAAAACAAGTCTGATCCTGCTTCGATCAAATGTGCAAGCTCATCATTAAATCCAAGATAAACTGCAAATTTATCCGAATGTTTCATTGCCATTTTCTCGAAGAAAGAATGATATTTGGAATCACCTGTTCCAAGAACAATAAACTGAATATTTAATTTCATTAAATCAGAAAAAGCTTTTTGAAGAAGATCAATACCTTTTGAATCAAACAAACGGGAGATTAAACCAATTATTGGTACATCTTCCCTGAATTTTAATCCGAATCTATCAGCAAGCTCTTTTTTATTCTCAAGTTTCGCTTCAATATTTTTAACCGAGTACTTAACTGGAATCAACTTATCTTTTTCAGGGTTCCAGACATTTTTATCGATTCCATTTACAATACCGAACAATGAATCCTTTCTTTTGGATAAGACCTCTTTAAGCCCTTCGCCATATTCTTCTTTTGTTCTTATTTCATTTGCATAAGTACGGCTAACGGTATTAATTACATCAGCAAACATAAGTCCGCTTTTCATAAAGTTAATTTTACCTTTATGAACTATTCCTTTAGTTGTGCTTTCTAATTCTTTCGGAAGACCGGTTTTTTGAAAGGCTGCAATTGGAAATTCACCCTGATAAGCTAAGTTATGAATAGTGAAAAGTGTTTTAAACTTATCAAAACTTTCGTGGTCTTTATAAATTGTTTTAAGATAAGCAGGGATTAAACCACACTGCCAATCATTAAGATGAATTACGTCAGGTATCCACCCAAGCTTTATAATTAATTCCATAACAGCACGGCTTAATAAAATAAATCTTTCATCGTTATCCGGATAATCTTTTCCGGTTCTTGGATCTAAATAAAGACTATTGCGGCTGCCGAAGTATTCTTGGTTATCCAGAAAGTAAATTTGCACTCTTATTCTAGGTCCAGGTAAAAAACAAGATTTTAAAGAAAATATAACATCCTTATTCCCTATCTTTACTTGCAGATCTTTTAATCTGACAATTTCATGAATTTTAAATTTTCTTTCATCAACTGCACCATATTTGGGAACAACAATTCTTACTTCGTGTCCCAATTCAGAAAGCATTTGAGGCAATGCTGAGGATACATCAGCTAATCCACCTGTTTTTACAAACGGAACAACTTCTGATGTTACAAACAATATTTTAAGTTTTTTTGCAGCCATTTTGTTATTTCTTTAATTATTTGATTTACAAAAATACTAAAAAGCGTATGTTTCTCAAAGATTTACTGCATTCAATCATTAATAATGATTACTAATTATATTGTCTTACATATAATGTTTTTATCAATAATAACAATGAATTACACTTATATTTCAAATGATTTATAATTTAATTAGTAATTGAAACCTTATCTTTCTTTCTAAACTCATAGCATTTTACAAATTCCGTAAAGCTGATTGTTCTATTGTAGATTGTTGAGTTTCAGATTTATTTAGAATTTAATTCTATGTATAAAAAGATTATATTTGATAAAAATTATTGAGAAATTTTTAATGCTAAAATCAAGAGTTTTCTATTCTTCTGCTTTAGTTCTTTATTTTGTATTGATATCCTGTTCAGCTTCTACCGGAAGCCGGTATGAAAATGAAAACAATCAGAATAATATTAGCAAGCATCAAAGCACTAATCAAAAAGATACAGAACAATTAAACGAAGATTTTGATATAACACCTTATAAGACCAAAATTACAATTGCTGATAAAAAAACAACTAATTCAGTTTCTGATGAAATTTGGTTTACATACAAACAAAACTCTACCGAAACCAAGAAGAAAACAATTGTTGGAAGCTCAGACGGATTCAGGGTTTTGGTTTTAATTACAGACAATCTTGATGAAGCAAATCAAGTTCGTTCAGAAATATATTTTAATAATAAATCTGAAGAAGTTTATATTGATTTTGAACCACCGTTTTATAAAGTAAAAATGGGTGATTTCGATACTGAACGATCTGCCAATGAACTTAGATTCAAGTTAAATCAGCAAGGTTATCTTGAAGCAAAAGTAATAAAAGATAAGATTAATAAGTTTGAATAATGAGGAAGCTGTTAACAGGTTTTGCACAGATAATTACTTGTAATACGAATGGTATTAATAGTAAACGAGGTAATTACCTTTCTGAAATTTCTGCCCTTGAAAATCACTCAATAATTATTGAAGATGGAATTATTAAAGACATTATACCGGATTCTTCAATAAAGAATATCAGTGCAGAACAAAATTTGAGCTTCAAAGGCAAAACCATCCTGCCCGGTTTAATTGATTGCCATACACATACAGCTTTTGCAGGTTCGCGGGCAAAAGAGTTTAAAGAAAAAATCGCTGGTGTACATTACGAGGAAATTGCAAAGCGCGGAGGTGGAATTTTAACCACTGTAAACGCAGTCAGAAAATCATCATTTAATGATTTAATTGAAATGATTAAACCAAGAGTTCAGGAATTTATTGCACAAGGTGTTACTACACTTGAAATCAAAAGCGGTTATGGATTGGATTTTGAGAATGAGATTAAATTGCTTCATGCTATTAATTTTCTTAATGAAATCTATCCGATAGATATCATACCAACTTTTTTAGGTGCTCATACTTTTCCATCGGAATATAAAGAAAATCATAAAGGATATGTTGAACTGATTGTTGATAAGATGATTCCGCATATTGCAAAAAATAATCTTGCTGAGTTTTGTGATGGATTTTGTGAAGCAACTGCTTTCAATTCTGAAGAAATTGATCTGATTTTTTCCTCTGCCGTAAAATCAGGACTTAAACTTAAACTGCACACTGAACAGTTTAATAATGTGGGCGGTTTAGACGTTGCCATTAAACATAATGCTGTAAGCGTTGATCATCTTGAAGTAATTGCTGAAAAGGATTTAAGTAGATTTAAAGATTCAGAAACAGCTGCAGTTTTATTACCCGGTGTTTCCTTGTTTCTCGATTATGATTTTGCACCTGCAAGAAAATTAATAGAGAATAATGCTATTGTTGCTCTCGCAACTGATTATAACCCCGGATCATCGCATATTCTGAATCTTCACTTAATTATGAGTCTTGCTTCCATAAAAATGAAAATGAAAATGGAAGAAGTAATTAATGCAGTTACAATTAATGCAGCAAAAGCGTTAAATCGGGAAACGACAAGCGGCAGTATTGAGCCTGGTAAAAATGCTGACTTTGCAGTGTTTGATGTTGAAGATTATTCGGAAATTATATACAATGCCGGAAGAAATCTGGTTACTCATACAATTAAAAGCGGCGAAATAATTTTTCAAAAACAATCAGCTGCTTAAAAACTTTTTCTAAAACTCAATATTATAATCATTAACGCTCCATCTTGGTCTCAGGTTTAATGTATCAGTGATAACTTTAAACTCCTCCGAAAACCTGAACGGTTCAGGATATCCTTTAGAATAAGTTCCGCTGCTGTCTTTATCTGAATATACCCACAAAGTATAGACTCCTGGATTAATCCTTTCGAAAGTATATACAGAGGTATTATCTGGAGCTACTGTAAAAAATAATTTCTCATCTTTTAAATTTTGTAAAACAATTTTAACATTTTCTTTTTCAGTATTTATCTTGCCTGAAAGACCTGTAAACTCAACACCGGTTATTGTTGAAAACTTAAGAGTAAAAACCGAATCTTTTTTATTTCCTGCAGCGTCATAAAATCCAGAAAGATTAAGTGTAACTAAATAATCAGTATCTGCTTTAAGATCCTTATCGGGTTTGATTTTCAGAACTGCATTATCAACAAAAGTGCAGCTAAATGAAAGAATATTTTTAAGTGTGTCAGAAAATTGTATAAGGTTTTTAACATCTTTGTTCGAAATTGCATCATCAAAGAAAATCAATATTTCAGGATTCTTAAAATCAATTTTATTCCCCTTACCTGGTGAAGAATTAATTATTTTTGGTGCATTGGTATCAGGTTTATCAGAAACTATCAGTTCATTTACTTCATTCTCAAACATATTGCCTGATAAATCAGTTAATAACTTTCCTCCAAGATAATATGTATTATCTTTTGTCATATTTTGACTAACTACAAGAACAAGTTCAGTTTTTTTTGATTTGCTTAAATAAGAGTATTCTATCGGAATAATTTGATTTAAAGTCGAGTCAATAATAGAATAATTTTCAGGTGTATATGTAACAGAATCACATTCTTCACTTAAAGTAATTAAAATATGATTTTTATCAGTCATAACAGTATTATGTATCCGGGGCTTAATAGTATCAATTTTGGTAAGAAAGAAATCCAAACCTGTAAATGATGAATCACTGTTTAACAAAGGAATATCAATGAACGGCATTCCAATCAAATCCTGATCAGCCTGATATAGTAAATCACGGAACTGATCTTTAACTGCGAACACTCTGTATTCAGCTTCTGCCAAACCCTTAAGCTGATAATCACCTTTAGAGCCAACCTGCGAAATATAATCAGGTTTTCGTGCAAGATATTTTGTTGTATCATCTGCAAATTTATAAGCATATATCAAAGTACCGCCGGCATCTTTTCCATATACTTTTCCACTAATTATTCTTTTATCAATCCTATTACTTTTGGAAAATGTTATTGAAAAAGAATTAGCCATTCTGTTTTTATTGTTTACATCAACTACATCTGTTCCGATTGTAACAACATAAGTAACACTGTCTTTAAGTCCATCAGGAAAACTAAGCTCTACTGATTTTCCGCTCCAATTAATTTCGGGTTCTTTATCCAAAGCCGGAGAAATAAACAACGCCTCTTTGAATGTTCTTTTATCTACATATTCAGAAAATTCAAATTCTATATAATCATCATCAAAGTTAATAGTTTCATTCTCAGGATATGTAAATACTATTTCAGGAGGTATTAGGTCTATCTCTCCCCCGCCCGGCGGAAGCTGATTAGCGCAGCTAACCAAAAATAAAAATAATAAAGAAAATAATATTGTTCTCATTTGTTGTTTTTCTCTCTGACAATTTTCCGGTACTCAGCAACATATTTTAAATGTTCAGAATATGTTTTTGCAAACTTATGTGAGCCATTTCCATCAGCAACAAAATACAAATAATTATTCTTTTCAGGGTAAAGAGCAGCTAAAATTGCATCAGCACCCGGATTGTTAATCGGACCGGGTGGTAAACCGGAATTTTGATAAGTATTATAAGGCGATTTAATTTTCAAATCGGCATAAGTCAATCTTCTCCAGCCGTTCGGCAATAAATACTGAATTGTAGGATCAGCCTGAAGACGCATTCCAATTCGAAGTCTGTTATGATAAACACCTGATATTCTTGGCATTTCATCAACCTGATTTGTTTCACCTTTTATGATTGATGCAAGAGTCAGGACTTCGTGAACAGATAATCCGATTTTGTCAGCTCTTTCTTTAAGTGTATCAACAAAAAAATCCGTAAAACCCTTGTAAAATATTTTTATTATTTCTTCAGGCGAACTCCTTTCATAAACTTTATAAGTTTTTGAAAACAGATACCCTTCAAGCGTATTGTAATTAAGTCCTAATGAGCTTATAAAATTCTTATCAGTTGCAAGATTAACAAAAGAAGCTGAATCAACTTTAACATCTCTTTTCACTTTAGCACCAAGCCATTTAAGTGTTTGTCCGTCATTTATCCTGATAGAGCGTAAATAATCAGCAGGACCATTAACAAACAAGTCGAGTAAATCTAAGTAGCTTAAATCATTTGGAATTTTAAAGCGTGCCGCTTTTATTTTCGTTTGTGCGCCATATATAAATGCAGCAAGTTTAAAGTTAAACTTTCCCGGGATAATACCTTCATTATAAAGTCTTTCCGTTACGCTTGAAAAAGTTTCACCTTCTTCTATTTCAAAGGTAAAAGGTGCCCTTTTATCAAAGTGATTTGGAGTAAAAAATATATAATAACCTGTAATTAGTATTGCAAAAAATACAGATATAATCATTACCCACTGAAACTTGTTGAATATGTCAGATAGTTTTACAGACAAATATTTTATTATATTTTTTTTAGAGTTAATAAAATTTTAAGTGGCAATATAAAATAGTTAACTGAGAATTATAGTCCATAGCTTTGTGAGTAATTATCTTAACTTAAACCTGATATTTTAATCCAGAACCTGAACCAAACTCAAAACTTTTAAGAATACATTTCCAAAAAATGATTCTCATTTAGTGCAGGGAAAGGTTTGCTTGATAGTGTATCTCTGATTCCATTTTCATAAAGTGATTTTCCTCTGAATGCAATCATTGCAGCGTTATCTCCGCAAAACTGAATATCAGGAACGATCAGACTTTTTTTATTCTTTTCCGCTATTTTCTTCATTTCAGATTTTAGATGATTATTTGCAGCTACTCCTCCAACAACTGAAATTGACTTTACCTCATATTTTTCCAATGCACGTTTTACATTCTTAGTTAAAGCATTAACAGCCGCTGATTGAAAGCAGGCAGCAATATCATTTTTGTGTTCTTCAGTAAGTTTATCAATACCACCTTGTGCTTGGACATAACGAAGAACTGCTGTTTTTAATCCGCTGAACGAAAAATTTAATTTATCCTTTAACTCAGCAACCGGAAAATTAATTTTATTGACATCTCCAAATTGAGCTGCACTTTGAATTTTTGGTCCGCCCGGATAACCAAAGCCAAGCAGCTTAGCTGCCTTATCAAATGACTCACCAACTGCATCGTCAACTGTATTTCCAAGCTTATATATTTCTGTAAAATCTTTTACCAGAAGCAAAAGAGTATGCCCGCCAGAAACTACAAGACATAGGAAAGGAAATTCGGGCTTCTGCTGCATTAAAAAACCTGAAAAAATATGTCCTTCAATATGATTGACACCAATAAAAGGTTTATTCAATCCCAGTGCAAGACCCTTTGCATAAGTTAATCCAACTAACAGAGCGCCAATTAAACCGGGACCTGCAGTTGCTGCAATCAGATCGATATCTTTCAGTTCTATATCAGATTTTTTTAAAGCTTCTTTAGTAAGCGGATTAATAATCTGAAGGTGAGCACGGCTTGAAAGTTCAGGAACAACACCGCCGTAATTTTTATGAAAATCCTGTGATGAAACCAGATTAGCAGAGAGAATATTGTTCTTTATTACAGCTACAGAAGTTTCATCACAAGAACTTTCAATACCAAGCACAATCATCTTTTACCGAAAGTTAAAAAGCTCTTGGCAATATGACCTGCTACTGATGGATTTTCTTTTAGCCGTCTGACTGAATATGCATACCAATCTTTACCAAACGGAACATAAATTCTAATTTTATAACCATCACTATTTATTTTGTCGCGTAAATCCTCTCTTACCCCAAGCAGCATTTGGAATTCAAACTTATCCTTAGAAATATTTTTTTCTTTAATTCGTTTATATGCTTCATCTATAAGATATTTGTCATGAGTTGCAATACCCACATAATTCCCATCTTTAAACATTGCATCAAGAAGTTTTAAATAATTATTTCTGACTTCCTGCTTGTCCTTATAAGCAATAGAAGCTGACTCAACATAAATTCCCTTGCAAAGTCTGTAGTTAGTTCCAATTTTATTTAATGTAATAACATCATCATAGGATCGACGCATATATGATTGAATAACAATACCGACATTTTTATAATCCTGAAAAATCCGTTTATATACATTGATAGTTTTATCAGTAAACGGTGAATCTTCCATATCAATTCGCACAAAGTTTTTGAATTGCTCTGCCTTTTGAACAATTTCAAGTATCTGCTGAAAAGCAAATTCTTCATCTATTGCCAAACCCATCTGTGTTGGCTTAATTGACAGATTAGCTTTTAACTTATTTTGTTCGATAGCTTCCAGAACTTCAATAGCTTCATTTTTACAACGGATTGCTTCTTCTTTATTTGCAACTGATTCACCAAGTACATCCATTGTTGCATAAATGCCCATTGAATTTAATTTTTTAACATAGTCAACAGCAGCTTGAAGTGTAACACCAGCGATATATTTTTTAGAAAAGAATCCAACAACCGGCTTAGGCATCAGTTGTACGATTTTAACGATAAGATGATTGATAGCTTCCACAAAATACTCCTGAATTTTTGCTTCACAAATTTAGTGTATTTTAAAGATGTAATAAAAATACTGAGTAGTGTTTTTTCGTTATAATAGTTTATTAAATCGAATGATGAAATTTTTTTAAGGTAACAATAATTTTTTACAAGCCTCTGTTTGAATCGGATGAAAAGGGTTTAATTACCGAACACCTAATGTTATAAGCAGCAAGTTAAATTTGGAATGTAAATCATCAATACTTCCATCGTTTGCAAAGATAAAATCTGCCCGCTTTCTTTTTTCATCTTCTGGAATTTGATTAGATTCACGTTTATTAAAATCTTCTTCAGATATTCCTGAATTAAGCTTTCTTTGCAGGCGGTTATTTCTTTCAGAGATTATCAGCACGACATAATCAAACATTTTTTCCATATCTGCTTCATAAATCAAAGCGGATTCCACAAAGACAATCTTCTTTTCTGATTCTAAACTTTTAATCGTATCATTTATCGATTTGATAACTCTTGGATGAAGTATTAATTCGATTTTATTTAAACTAACAGGGTCTGAAAAAACTTTTTGTGCAAGAAATTTAATATCAGGTTTATTGTTTATAAATGACTGTTTTCCGAAAGCTTTGATTATTTCTTCCCGAACCTCAGAATCCTTATTTAAAATCTCTTTTGATATATCATCGGCTTTCAAAACAATAAACCCATTATTCTCAGCAAAAGAAGAAAAGACGCTTTTACCAGAGCCGATATTTCCGGTTACAGCAATTTTCATTTTCTTATTTTAAAAAACCTCTTAAACATTATCAGCTCAGCTTATTTTGCATATCCAATCTTTCTAACCTCCCGGATAACAACCACCTTTATTTGTCCCGGATATTCCATTTCCTCCTCGATCTTCTGAGCAATTTCACGTGCTAATCTATCAGCAACAATATCATCAACTTTATCATTCTCAACCATTACTCTAATTTCCCTGCCAGCTTGTATTGCATAAGTTTTGGCAACGCCTTCAAACGACTTAGCCATTTGTTCAAGATTTTCCAATCGTTTAACATAGCTTTCCAATGGCTCTCTGCGAGCACCGGGTCTGGCACCGCTGATTGCGTCGGCAGCTTGAACCAGAGCAGCAATCGGATGTTCCATTTCAATATCTTCGTGATGAGAACCAACTGCATTTACAACAATAGGATGTTCTTTGTATTTTTTAGTAAGATCATAACCAAGCAAAGCATGCGGACCTTCAACATTTTTATCAACTGTTTTACCAACATCATGCAATAATCCGGCTCTTTTCGCAAGTATAGGATCAAGTCCCAATTCAGAAGCCATTATTCCTGTTAGATATCCTACTTCAATACTATGTTGTAAGAGATTCTGTCCATAACTGGATCTGTATTTCATCTTTCCTACAAACTTAATAAGATCGGAATGCATATTATGAAGCCCAAGCTGTAGAATCGTATTCTCACCTTCACGTTGAATTTCTTCCTCAAGTTCCTGTGTAACTTTTTCTACAACTTCTTCAATCCTAGCTGGATGTATTCTACCGTCAGCAATTAATCTTTCCAGTGATAATCTTGCAATTTCTCTTCTAAACTGATCAAACGATGAAAGGATAACAGCTTCAGGAGTATCATCAACAATAACATCAACACCTGTTGCTGATTCAAAAAGCGCGTATGTTTCTTCCTTCTTTACCGATTATTCTTCCCTTCATTTCATCATTTTGTATTTGAACTACTGAAACTGTAGTCTCAATAGAGTAATCGGCTGCGGTTCTTTGAATAGCCTGAACGATTATTTTCTGAGCTTCTTTTTTAGCATCAGCTTTGGCTCGGTCATGAATTTCTTTTACGGTTTGTGAAGCATCAATTTTTGCCTGATTGATCATATTTTCAACCAGCATTTTCTTAGCTTCCTCAGATGTTAAACCAGAAATTTTTTCAAGCTTATCGTTCTGTTCAATTTCAAGCTTTTTGATTTCAATAGTTTTTTCATCAAGATTTAATTTAAGATCCTGAAGTTGTTTTTCAAGTTTTCTTAAATCTTTTTCTTTTTGCAGAACAAGATCAAATTTTTTCTCGCTGTTTTCTTCACGTTGTTGAACTTGTTTTTCAAGATTCTGCAGTTTTTGTTTTTTCTGATTTACTTCATTGTCAAATTCAACTTTTTTCTTGTACCACTCATCTTTAACTTCAAGAAGTTTTTCCCTTTTAAGATTTGCAGATTCTTTTTTTGCATCCTGAATTAATTGTTCGGCTTTTTCTTCTGCTGCACTAATACTTTTTTTGCCAACTTTTGTGTTGAACATCCATCCCAGATAAAAGAACAGAACAATCAGCACAACTACCATTGGTATTATAATAATCAGATCCATATTAACATTCTCCGGCTGTAAAGTTTATTAAATACCGGCACTGCCGCCGCTAATAGGAAAAACCCTATAAGCACGGTGGGAAAGCGCTCGAAAGCTTTTTACTTCCACTGCTCCGAAACAAGTTCAGAATTTCCGATAAATCGGAATGAGGCCTGTAATACGCTCCGAAGTTCGCAATCCCTGTTTAATTTAACTGTTAGTTTTTCATTAAAAAAACGGCAGTGCGGTAAACTTAAGACGGGTCAGACATTTCAGGTTCTTTAAGAAGAAGCTTTATTCTCTTAATTTTATCCGTGGCTTGAATTAGAAATTCACGGTTTTTATTCTTCTCGATAAATAAATCATAAGCAATATTCAAACAAGCAATTATTGCAATAGTCTGCGCCGGTTGATCTGGCAATTCATCCTTAGTTTCTTCCATTACTTTATTAACATAAAGTGCCAGTTCTTTTGCAATTTCTTCATTCTCAACCAATAGAGAATATTCTTTATCAAATATTTTAATTTTAAGCTTCTTTTTTTCTGTCATTGAATTATCTTCACCATCAAACAATCATTTAATTTATAAGAACTTAAACCTGTCTGGAACCAGACAGATGAAAATCAATTTTAGAAATAATATCCTGTAATTTTAGTTTTAAGTTTTCTTTCTCCTTGCTATTTAAAGAATTAAATATATTTCCATCTTCGTCCTGTTTATACAAAACAATTTCCTGCTCCATCTCAACAATCTTTTTTTGCAGAAAAGTATTTTCCTGACGAAGTTTTGCAATTTGTATTTCGAGTTCGGTTTTTCTTATTTCAGTATCTTTTAATCTATTACCAATTGTAGCAATCTCTGCTTCGATTGCAGAAAGATCCTGAATTATTGAATCGTATTTAGCCAGATCTACCAACTATTTACCTCTTAATTGAGCATTAAATTCTTTTGAAACCAATGTAATTAAATTATTAAAATCTTTCTCAACTTCTTCTTCTGTCAATGTTCTGTTATAATCATAATACTCAAGTGTAAAGGCAATGCTCTTCTTTCCCTGTCCTAACAATTCACTTTCAAACAAATCAAAAACTGAGACTTCTTTAAGAAGTTGAGAGCTTTTCTTTTTAATAAAATCTTTTATATCAAGATATTTTACTGATTCATCAAAAATAAATGCAATATCACGAATTATTTTAGGATATTTTAATGGTTCAGTAAATCTTTTTCTCTTAATATTAAGATTCTTAAGCTCTGTTAAATTAAACTCAAAACAATAAACATCCTGATTAATATCAAATTGTTTAAGAACTTCTTTTTTTATTATTCCACCTGAACCAAATTCTGCATTATTATAATTTTTGGTAAAATAATAAGCGAAAATTTCATTTGCATTGGAATAATAGGAATCAATTAAAACATTGTCAAGTGATAACTTAAGTAAAAATGAATCAACTATACCTTTAAGACTAAAAATATCTGATTCCTTTTCTGATATATTCCACCCTTTCTGATGTTCTTTACCGCTTATTAAAAATAAAAGATTTTGAGTTTCTGAAAAATCATCAAAAGATTTTATCTCATTTTCAATCTTCTTATTAAAAACATTTCCTATCTCAAAAAGATTAATTTCCTTTACACCTTGTCTAAGATTTCTTGATACTGTTAATAACGCACCGGAAATCAGAGTGGTTCGCAAATATTCCATATCGACACTTAATGGATTTGCAATTTTAACAGGACTCCCAAAAATTTTAACATCTTTTTCAGATTGTAACGGATTATTGATCATTTCAAAAAGTCCTAATCCGGCAGCAACTTGTCTTATCTTCTCATCAATTTCTGTTTCATCATGCTTCTGTTCAAGAGTGATATTAATTTTTGAAACAGTGGGAATATTATCATATCCATTAATTCTTGCTATCTCCTCTATCAGATCAATCTCTCGTTCAATATCAGGACGATATGTTGGAACTGAAACGAGCAAGCTGTCTTCGTCTAAAACTTTAATTGCTAACCCAAGGCGAGTTAAAATTTGCTTTATTTTATTATGTGAAACTTCATAACCAAGAATCTTAGCTGTTCTTGAGAATCTTAATTTAATTTCTTTTGGCAAGATTACATTTGGATAAACATCAATTAAACCATCAACAATTTTTCCATCAGCTAACTGTTCAATCAATCCTGAACATCTTTCCACAGCATATTTTGTAATGTTTGGATCAGCACCTCTTTCAAAACGGTAAGAGGCATCGGTACTAAGACCAAGCGCTTTTGAAGTCTTTCTTACACTTGAAGCTTTAAAGTAAGCACTTTCAATCAATATATTTTTAGTTGATCCGGTTATTTCAGTATTCTCTCCACCCATTACTCCGGCAATCGCAACTTCTCTTTTACCATCACAAATCATTAAAGTATCTGCAGGCAGTTTTCTTTCCTTGGAATCAAGTGTTATAAAGTTAGTTTCTGCTTTAGTATTCTTTACAATTATTTTTTGATCATTAAGCTTATCAAGATCAAATGCGTGCAATGGTTGTCCGCACTCGTATAAAACAAAATTAGTAATATCAACAATATTGTTTCTTGGTCTCAATCCGATTTTTTCTAATCTGTCTTTCAGCCACTTAGGTGAATCTTTAACCTGAACATCTTTAATAACTTTTGCAATGTAACGCGGACAATTAATAGTATCTTCAATTATTACAGAAGCTTCCTTAATTGCATCTTCTCCTTTATCAGTATATACAACTTCAGGCATTCGCAAATCTCTATCGAATAATGCCGCAAGGTCTCTTGCAACTCCGATGTACGAAAGTGCATCTGGTCGATTAGGTGTAATTGCAATTTCAAGTATTACATCATTAAGATTTAATGCATCAGTTATTGGTTTTCCAACTTCAAGATTATCATCCAGTACCATAATACCAGAATGATCATCACTTAATAATAGTTCATCTTCAGCACAGATCATTCCATTTGATTCAACTCCTCTGATCTTTGCTTTCTTAATTACAAAATTCCCATTTGGGATTTCGGTACCAATTGGTGCAAAAACAATTTTCTGACCTGTTTTTACATTTGAAGCTCCGCAGATTACCTGTAAATCATCCTTACCGTTAAAAACTTTGCATATAGTAAGTTTATCTGCATTCGGATGTTTTTCTGTATCCTTAACTAATCCAACAACAAAATTTTTATAAATATTTGTCTGATCTATTACATCTTCAACTTCAAGTCCGGACATTGTTAGTCTGGAAACAATTTCATCTGTTGAAATTCCTTCCAGATTAACCAATTCTTTTATCCAGCTTAGTAATATTTTCATTTCTTATTCCGCATTAAAACTGTTTTAAGAATCTGATATCGTTATCAAAAAAGATTCTGATATCTGTAATACCATATTTTAACAATGCAATTCTTTCAATACCCATTCCGAAAGCATATCCGGTATATTTTTCAGAATCATAATTAACAAATTTGTACACATTCGGATCAACCATTCCGCAGCCAAGAATTTCGAGCCAGCCGGAATTTTTACATATCCTGCAACCATTACCTTTGCATAGATAGCATGTAATATCCATCTCGGCACTTGGTTCAGTAAATGGAAAGAAACTTGGACGAAATCTGTATTTAAGATCTGAGCCATAAAACTGTTTAGCAAATGATACCAAGGTTCCTTTAAGTTCTGCAAAGGTTACATCGGTATCAACATAAATTCCATCTACCTGATGAAACATACAATAACTCCTTGCACTAACTGCCTCATTGCGATAAACCCTTCCGGGCATAATTGCACGTACAGGCGGAGCTTGCTTTTCCATAATTCTTATTTGGACCGGAGTTGCATGTGTACGAAGTAAGAAATCTTTACTAACAAAAAAAGTATCCTGCATATCTCTTGCGGGATGGTCGGATGGAAAATTTAATGCTTCAAAATTGTAATAATCAGATTCAAGTTCGGGTCCCGTTGCTACAGAAAACCCTAATCCTTTAAATATGGATTTTATTTCATCAAGAGTCTGAGTTAAAATGTGTTTGCTTCCGATAAGATATTGATTGCCCGGTAAAGTTAAATCTATTTTTTTTTCTTTAGCAGATTGACGGGAAGCAATTCTTTCCTTTATTTCATTAAAGTGAGCAGATACTTCATCTCTTAGCTGATTTAATTTTTTACCGAGTATTGGTTTTTCTTCTTTTGCAGTTTCTTTAAGCTGTTCAAAAAGCTGTGATACTAATCCGTTTCTGCTGAAATATTTTATTCTTATTTCTTCAATATCTTTTAATGAATTAACAGACTTAATATCTGTTAAAAAACTATCTTTAATTTCAGAAATGTTTTTTTCAAGCATAAGATTTCTTTAAATAGAAAATACCCCCGACGGATAAAGTAATTTCAATAAATCCGAAGAGGGTATAAAATTAATTATTGGAAAATTTAACAACTTCAGCAAATGCAGAAGGATTCTCAACTGCAAGACTTGCAAGAACTTTTCTATTGATATCAACACCTTTTTTATTTAAAGCATCTATCAATCTTGAATAAGTTGTACCGTTAGATCTTGCTGCTGCATTAATTCTGGTAATCCATAAAGATCTAAAAACTCTCTTCTTCAATCTTCTATCTCTATACGCATGAGTTAAACCTTTTTCAATCGCATTTTTTGCTGAGGTTAAAACATTACCTTGATTACCCCAGTAACCCTTTGCTAGTTTTAATAGTTTTCTTCTTCTTCTGTGTGAAGCAACTTTATTTCTTGATCTTGGCATTTTATCATTACTCCTTTATTGAACCATTATCTTTACGCGTTTTTGTTCTGCATCGCTTACTAATGTTCCTTTTCTCAAACTTCTTTTTCTCTTAGTAGATTTTGAAGTCAGAATGTGACTTTTATAAGCTTTTTTTCTTTTGAATTTTCCTGATGCAGTCTTTTTAAATGTTTTGGATGCACCACGATTGCTTTTCATTTTTGGCATATTTAATTATTCCTGCTTATTAGTTTTCTTGCCTTTTTTAGATTGAGGAACCAATATGGTAGCCATATTTCTTCCTTCAAGTTTTATTGGAGACTCAACTTTAGAAATGTCTTCCAGTTTTTCAATAAATCTTTTTAATAATTCTTCACCTTGTTCAGTGTAAGCCATCTCCCGGCCCTTAAACATCACACTTACTTTAACCTTATTACCATCTTCTAAAAAATTCAGAGCGTGTTTTACTTTAAAATCAAAATCATGCACATCGGTATTAGGGTGTAATCTTATTTCTTTTAAAACTGAAACAATCTGATTCTTCTTTTGAATTTTTTCACGTTTCTGCTGTTCGTATTTATATTTACCAAAATCAATTATTTTACATACCGGGGGAACTGCCTGAGGAGCAATTTCAACAAGATCCTGTCCCCTTTCTTCAGCAAATCTTAAAGCATCTCTAACAGTATAAACTCCCAATTGTGTTCCATCGATATCTATTACTCTTATTTTTGGTGCTTTTATTTCTTCGTTTACACGGACCGATTGTTTCTGTGTGATATAAACCTCTTAACTTGTTAAAAAAATATTATTACACTTTGTTTTTTATTTCGATTGCAATTTTATCAATAAAATCTGATAAATTCAAAGAACCCTGATCACCAATTTTATGCTTTCTGACCGAAACAGTATCTGATTCCATTTCCTTTTCACCAACAATTAGCATATATGGAACCTTTTTCATTTCCCAATCACGTATCTTGTAACCAATCTTTTCATTTCTTTCATCTATCTCAAATCTAATTCCGGCTTTTCTAAAGCTGTCAGCCACTTTATTCCCATATTCAACAAAATTCTGAGATACTGGAATTATTGCAGCCTGGGTTGGTGCAAGCCACAATGGAAATTCGCCTGCAAAATGTTCTATAAGAACTCCGATAAATCTTTCAAGTGAACCAAATGGTGCACGATGTATAACTACAGGACGGTGTTTCTGTCCATCACTTCCTACATATTCTAAATCAAATCTTTCAGGCATAACATAATCGATCTGAACCGTACCAAGCTGCCATTTTCTACCTAAAGCATCTTTAACCATAAAATCTATCTTAGGACCGTAAAAAGCTGCTTCACCTTCTTCAATTGTATAAATTAATTTCATCTCATCAGCAGCTTCTTTAATTTCTGCCTGAGCTTTTTCCCAAAGTAAAATATCGCCGCCGTATTTTTCTGAATTTCCATCTCTAAAAGAAAGTTGAGTGGTGAAATCAGCAAAACCCATAACCTTAAATACATATTGAATCAATTCAATTACACTAAATAATTCTTCTTTAAGCTGGTCTTGTCTGACAAACATATGTGAATCATCAACTGAAAAACATCTTACTCTTGTTAATCCGTTCAGTTCACCCGATTGTTCATACCGATAGACAGTTCCAAATTCTGCATACCTGATAGGTAAATCTCTATAGCTTCTTGGTTTTGAAGAATATATTTGAAAATGATGAGGACAGTTCATAGGTTTTAACAGATATTCTTCTTCCCTATCACCAAATTTCATTGGCGGAAACTGACTGTCACTATAATATGGATAATGCCCACTTGTCTTATATAGATTAATATTTCCTATATGAGGTGTAATAACCGGTAAATAGCCTCGTTTGGTTTGTTCATCTCTTAAAAATCTTTCCAGGGTCTCTCTAAGTATTGTACCTTTTGGCAGCCAGATTGGTAAACCTGCACCAACATTAGGCGAAAAGAAAAACAATTCCAGTGCTTTACCAAGTTTTCTGTGATCTCTCTTTTTTGCTTCTTCGAGCATCTGGAGATAATCATCAAGCATTTTCTTTTTTGGAAAAGTTATTCCATAAATTCTTTGCAATTGTTTGTTCTTTTCATCTCCGCGCCAATAAGAACCAGATATATTAAGCAGTTTAATATATTTTATCTTTCCTGGATCAGGCAGATGCGGTCCTCTGCATAAATCTGTAAATGAGCCTTCTTTATAAATACTTATTTTCTCTTTGCTTTCATCCATCTCAGATAAAAGTTCAACTTTATATTGATCACCTTTCTTTTTAAAATAATCAATTGCTTCCTGCTGAGATAGTTCTTCCCTTTCAAATCTCGAATCAGTTTTTGAAAGCTCGATCATTTTATCTTCTATTAATTTAAGATGATCTTCGGTCAATTGAGTGTTAATATCAATATCATAATAGAAGCCAGCATCTATAGCTGGTCCAACACCAAACTTTGCTTCAGGGAAAATATCCTGAATTGCATGTGCCATAAGATGAGAAGATGAATGCCAGTAAACTTCTTTTCCTTCTTTATCATCAAATGTTAAAAATTTAACAGTTCCATCAGTTGTAATTGCTCTGTTTAAGTCGATTACCATATTATTAAACTTTACAGCTAAAACATCATCAGCTAATCTTTGTGAAATTGACTGAGCAATCTGATAGCCTGTTGTTCCGCTATCAAACTCTTTAACTGCACTATCCGGAAATGTTATTTTAATTTTTTGCATATTTCAACCTAACAAAAAAATCGGAGTTAACTCCGAAAATTATTCAAATCGGTTGTGGGCTCTAAAGGAGTCGAACCTTTGACCTTTTGCACGTCAAGCAAACGCTCTAACCAACTGAGCTAAGAGCCCGTAATTTTTTTTTATTGTTTCAAGTAATCTTTGACCTTTCCGACATAGTCGGAACGCTCTAAACAACTGAGCTAAGAGCCCGTAATTTTTTTTTATTGTTTCAAGTAACCTTTGACCTTTCCGACATAGTCGGAACGCTCTAACCAACTGAGCTAAGAGTCCGAAATTTTTTTTTATTGTTTCAAGTAACCTTGGACCTTTCCGACATAGTCGGAACGCTCTAACCAACTGAGCTAAGAGCCCGTAATTTTTTTTTATTGTTTCAAGTAACCTTTGACCTTTCCGACATAGTCGGAACGCTCTAAATAACTGAGCTAAGAGCCCGTAATTTATTTTTTATTGTTTCAAGTAACCTTTGACCTTTCCGACATAGTCGGAACGCTCTAAATAACTGAGCTAAGAGCCCGTAATTTATTTTTTATTGTTTCAAGTAACCTTGGACCTTTCCGACATAGTCGGAACGCTCTAACCAACTGAGCTAAGAGTCCGTAATTTATTTTTTATTGTTTCAAGTAACCTTGGACCTTTCCGACATAGTCGGAACGCTCTAAATAACTGAGCTAAGAGCCCGTATTTTTTTTTATTGTTTCAAGTAATCTTAGACCTTTCCGACATAGTCGGAACGCTCTAACCAACTGAGCTAAGAGCTCGTAATTTTTTTTATTGTTTCAAGTAACCTTGGACCTTTCCGACATAGTCGGAACGCTCTAAACAACTGAGCTAAGAGCCCGTATTTTTTTTATTGTTTCAAGTAACCTTGGACCTTTCCGACATAGTCGGAACGCTCTAACCAACTGAGCTAAGAGCCCGAAATTTTTTTTTATTGTTTCAAGTAACCTTTGACCTTTCCGACATAGTCGGAACGCTCTAACCAACTGAGCTAAGAGTAATTTTAGACCGCCCAATAATTAAAAATGTACAATTAACCTAATAACTGTACATCTTTAATTAACATTATTTTTGGTACCGAGGGCCGGACTCGAACCGGCACGGGAACAAGTTCCCACAGGATTTTAAGTCCTGTGCGTCTACCAATTCCGCCACCCCGGCAGCAAAAAAGTTACAAACAGTATTAAAAATTAGAGTGTAAAAATAGATAATTTGAATATTCTGTGCAAGAAAGTTTAAGAAGTTTTTACTTAATCACTTATGAGCATTAACGAAAAGCATAACTCTAAATGAAATACTTTATTTCTCATAAACAGGAATATCACTTATTGATTTTTCTTGTAATAAGGATTGATTAACAATTATCAAATTCAACAAACAAGCATAAATTCAATATTTTAATTAATTGATGCTGGCATTAACTTTGCAAAAATACAGCGATTTTGAATATTTACTAATCATATAAATAATCTAGAAGTAACAAAAATGAATATAACACATATTGAGCATATCGGTATTGCAGTTAAAAATATTGATGAAGCAAAAAAAATATTATGAAGATGTCCTTGGATTAAAATGCTATGCGGTTGAAGAAGTTGCTGATCAAAAAGTTAAAACTGCATTCTTTATGGTTGGTCAAACAAAAAATAGAATTACTTGAATCAACTTCTCCTGATGGACCAATCGGAAAATTTATAGAAAAAAAGGAGAAGGTATTCATCATCTTGCATTTGCAGTTAAAGGATTACAAGAATCACTGGATGAAGTTAAATCCAAAAATATAGTTTTGATAGATGAGAAAGGAAGAAAAGGCGCTGAAGGACTAAACATCGCTTTTCTACATCCTAAATCAACATTTGGTGTTTTAACGGAACTTTGTGAAAAACCATAATTAAACTGACTTAAAAATTCAACTTACCAAGATTTGAAAAGCTAAAATTTTTTTAGAATAACTAAAAAGAATTACAGAAAGTAAAATGGCTATGGAAAATAAAATAAAAGAGTTGATGGCGCTTCGTCAACAGGCTAAGCTTGGCGGTGGTGAAAAGCGTATTGCATCACAACATAAAAAAGGCAAACTTACTGCAAGAGAAAGACTTGAGCTGCTTTTAGATGAAGGCAGTTTTGAAGAATTTGATATGTTCGTTTGCCACAGAAGTATTGATTTTGGACTTGATAAGGAATCATATCTTTCGGATGGAGTTGTTACCGGTTATGGAACAATTGATGGACGATTAGTATATGTTTTCTCACAAGACTTTACTGTCTTTGGCGGATCGCTATCTGAAATGTACGCACAAAAAATATGCAAGGTTATGGATAAAGCACTCAAAGTTGGTGCTCCCGTAATAGGCATTAATGATAGCGGCGGTGCCAGAATTCAGGAAGGTGTTAAATCACTTGGCGGCTATGCTGATATCTTTCAGCGAAATATTTTAGCCTCTGGTGTTGTTCCGCAAATTTCTGCAATATTTGGTCCTTGTGCAGGCGGAGCAGTTTATTCACCTGCATTAACTGATTTTATTATAATGTCAAACAAAACCAGTTATATGTTTGTAACTGGACCAAAAGTAGTAAAAACAGTAACGGGTGAAACAGTAACAGAAGAAGAACTTGGCGGTGCAATGATTCACGGTGCAAAATCCGGAGTTACACATTTTGTTGCTGATACAGAAGAAGAAGGAATACAGTTGATCAGAAAACTTTTGAGTTATTTACCTCAAAACAATCTTGAAGATCCGCCTATTCTCCCTACTGATGATCCGATTGACAGACTTGAAGATGCACTAAACACACTTATTCCCGAACAAACAAATAAACCCTATGATGTTAAGGATGTAATTCACGCAGTTGTTGATCAGCATGAATTTTTAGAGATTCAAAGACATTATGCTCCAAACATTGTTATAGGATTTGCAAGATTTAACGGAATGCCAGTTGGTATTGTTGCTAATCAGCCAAACTATCTTGCAGGTGTACTTGATATTAACTCCTCGCGTAAAGCAGCAAGATTTGTAAGATTTTGCGATGCGTTTAATATTCCTATTGTTACTTTTGTTGATGTTCCCGGATTTTTACCAGGCACAACACAGGAGTATGGCGGAATTATTATTCACGGTGCAAAATTATTATTTGCTTTTGGTGAAGCTACTGTACCTAAAGTTACCGTTATTTTACGTAAAGCTTACGGCGGTGCGTACGATGTTATGAGTTCAAAGCATTTACGTGGTGATATTAATTACGCCTGGCCTGGGGCTGAAATTGCAGTGATGGGACCAAAGGGTGCAATAGAAGTTCTTCATCAAAAAGAGCTTCAATTGATTACTGATCCTGAAGAAAGAATTAAATTT
Source organism: Ignavibacteriota bacterium (assembly GCA_013285425.1). Lineage (GTDB taxonomy): Bacteria > Bacteroidota > Ignavibacteria > Ignavibacteriales > Ignavibacteriaceae > IGN3. The sequence goes on along the minus strand of CP053447.1, from coordinate 1,231,900 downwards.
GTTAAAGATCGTGAGGAAGATTATAGAAAGAAATTTGCTACTCCATATGTTGCAGCAAAATACGGATACATTGATGATGTAATTGAACCAAGAAATACAAGATTCAGAGTTATAAGGGCATTACAGTCTCTTGCAACAAAGAAGGATACAAATCCACCAAAGAAACATTCTAATCTTCCATTGTAGAAAGGAGTTAAAATGTTTTTAGGAATAATACAACAAACTGTAACAGATTCTTCATCGGCAGTAATTCATAAAAATTCAGTTAAGTTTTTGGAGTTAGATCCCTGGGGTATTGGAATGGCAGTTATCGGTTATTTAGTGGTATTTGCAGCACTATTATTTCTATATCTGATCTTTGCAAACCTAACTAAAGCTCTTAATCTTAATATGAAGCGAACTCTTAAAAAAGAAGGAAAAACTGAAGATATAAAAGAAGATCAAAGTATATCGGGCGAAGTTAACGCTGCAATTGCTATGGCTATCCATCTTTACTATTCAGAAATGCATGATAAAGAGGATACGGTATTAACAATAAGTAAAGTATCACGAACGTATTCTCCGTGGAGTTCAAAGATCTACGGACTAAGACAACATCCCAGATTTTAGAGGATAAAAATTATGAAAAAATTTAAGTTTACTATTCAGGGTAATAAATACGATGTAAATATCGTCAATGTTGAAGAAAACATTGCTGAAATTGAAGTAAACGGTGCAACATATAAAGTTGAACTAGATAAAGTTATTGCACAGAGTAAAACACCAAAGCTTGTTAGATCTGTAGCTGTTCCTTCAACTGATATAGCACCATCACAACAAAAAACAAGTGCACCTGCATCACCAAAAGGTGCCGGATTTGTAAAATCACCATTACCTGGTGTTATACTTAATATTCACGTTAAGGAAGGTGATCAGATTAAAGTTGGAACAAAACTTATAACACTTGAAGCAATGAAAATGGAAAACAATATTAATGCTGATAAAGAAGGTTTTGTAAAAGCAATAAAAGTTAAAACCGGCGACTCTGTTCTTGAAGGTGAAGTACTTGTAGAAATCGGAGAATAATTATGGGAAATTTATTCGATTTTATGGCTCACGGTTTCGAGCAGTTTTTCCAATATACTGCTTTCCCTCATTTTACAATTGGTCATATCGTAATGATAATTGTAGCTTTAGCATTTATTTACCTTGCGATTAAAAAGGAGTATGAACCATTATTACTTATTCCGATAGGTTTTGGAATCCTGATTGGTAATATTCCATTTTTACAAGATGCAAATTTGCAGATAGGTGTTTATGAACCTGGCAGTGTTATGAGCTATCTTTATTTTGGAGTAATAAAAGGGATATATCCCCCACTGATCTTTTTGGGTATTGGCGCAATGACTGATTTTTCAACACTGCTTTCAAATCCAAAACTGCTTTTACTTGGTGCTGCAGCACAATTAGGAATTTTTGGTGCATATATGATTGCTCTTTCATTAGGTTACCTGCCTGAGCAGGCTGCTGCAATTGGTATTATTGGCGGTGCAGACGGACCTACTGCAATATTTCTTGCATCAAAACTTGCACCTGAATTAGTAGGTGCAATAGCTGTTTCAGCTTATTCCTATATGGCTCTTGTTCCGGTAATTCAACCTCCAATAATGAGATTGTTAACAACTGATAAAGAACGTGTTATAAGAATGAAACCGCCGCGTTCTGTTTCAAGATTAGAGAAAATATTATTCCCTATTGTAGGTCTTATTTTAACAACTTTAATAAGCCCAAGTGCTATGCCTTTATTAGGTATGTTGTTTTTTGGTAACTTATTAAAAGAAAGCGGAGTTACTAAAAGATTGGCTGATACAGCAAAAGGAGCGATGATAGACATTGTTACTATTTTGATTGGTTTAACAGTTGGCGCATCAACTCAAGCTACTACATTCTTAACTGCAAAATCAGTAGGAATATTTGCACTTGGTGCTGTATCTTTTATGATAGCTACCTTTGGCGGAGTTATGTTTGCTAAAGTTATGAATCTTTTCTTAAAAGAAGGAAACAAAATTAATCCATTAATTGGTAATGCTGGTATATCTGCAGTACCTGATAGTGCACGCGTATCTCAAATAGTTGGATTAGAATATGATAAAACAAATCATTTGCTAATGCACGCTATGGCTCCTAATGTTGCAGGTGTAATCGGCAGTGCAGTTGTTGCAGGTATTCTTCTAAGCTTTTTTATGGGATAAAATGATTATCTGAATTTGATTATAATCTGAGTAATCATCAACTCTACTATTTACTTATTAAAAACAAACCCAATTTCTTGAAGAAATTGGGTTTGTCATTTATTATCAGAAAAAAAATATCTGAAAAATATCTGCTCATTAAAATTCTGTCAAAGACTTAATAAAAACTAATTCCAATTGTATTACTCTTTAATACATCATTAACAAATTCACTTTAATTTTTATGATCTTCATGAAACTTCTTTAGCCTGTATTCCAGGTCTTTAAATTGTTCTCTCTTAACTAAAGAAACACACGCCCTGATTCCTTCAAGTCTTTCGCTTCCGGTTATTGCCAAAGATATTGCACTGATTCCATAGTATAAAAGCTTATTCAATAATTCTTCTCCGGTAAAACCCGGATATGAAAATGTAAAATAGAATCCATCAGCGATTGGCTCGTCTTCATCTTTATCATATACTATTTTAAAACCATTATTTACAAAAAGGTTTTTCATGATATGTGCCTTTTCACCATACTCTTTGACTTCTTCAACAAAATTAAGCTTACCATCGTTTGCAGCTTTAAAGATTGCGGCAAGAGCATATTGAGTTGAATGAGTTATACCAGCACTTAAAGCGTAGATTGTCCCGAAAATAATTGAATGGCCAAACAAATCTCTTGCATAATATTTTTTTAATTCAGGATAGCTCCGATTAAAAATTTCATCTGAAATAACAAGCATACCAATTCTTTGTCCGGCATAACTAAAAACTTTTGAACTTGAAATGGTAAGTATATAATTGTTGGTATATTTTGCTACTGTCGGCTGATAAGGCGGTTCTCCGGGTTTTGATAAATCTCGTCTGAAATCCATAGCAAAATAAGCTAAATCTTCAATTGCAATTACATCATATTTATTACAAAGATCACCGATTATTTTTAATTCAGTTTCTGTAAAACATATCCACGATGGATTATTTGGATTAGAATAAAGTAAACAGGAAATATTTCCCTTACTTAAAATTGATTCGAGTTTATCTTTTAATTTGTTTCCACGATAATTGTAAACATCAAAAGATACCATCTTTTGATTAAGCACTTTCAACTGCTGACGATGAACCGGAAAACCGGGATCAATTAATAATGTTGTATCTTTTTCGGAATTGCATCTGTTGATTGTCATAAAGGCTGCCAAACTTCCCATCATTGAGCCGCAAGTTGGGATACAACCTTCAGGGCTAACATCAATATCCATAAATAACTTTACAAATCTGGAGGTTTCTGTTTTAAGTTGAGGTATTCCATAAATATCCGGATAAATAGCTGCGATACCGGTTTTCAAAGCTTCAATCTCGGCTTCAATACCAATTCTGGTTGGAGGTAAACCCGGCACGCCCATTTCCATCCTGACGAATTTTTCGCCAGTTGCTTTTTCAATATCATCAATTAGTTTTTTTATCTCACGGATTGATGCTCTGCCAGGGCTTTCTAATTTACTATCTTTAATTTTCCGGGTAACCATTTGAAAATCAATAGGAGTGTTTTTTGTAGTAGTGTTCATTTCATACCTGATTATATATTGTATAAAATTGTTTTTCCAAAAATAACTATGCTGTAAGGGTATAACAAATAATTAAGCAGATTATAGTTTAATTTGATATGTATTTAATTTAAGATCGACAAAAGTTTTATTTGGATTTCTCATCAATTAAACATGTCTGATTTTTTTTACTAAATTTGGAGTAACCTTAATTTTTAAAAGTCAATAAAGCGATAAGACTTTTTACTTATTAAGAACAGATCTAAAAAAAGTAAATCTATTCAAATAACAATAAAAAGGATTATATGAATAATCATCTATTGAAGAAAATTGAAAATAATTCAGCAGTAATTGGTATAATAGGACTTGGTTATGTAGGACTACCTTTAGCCCTTGAATATGCATTAAAAGGCTTTAAGACAATTGGTTTTGATGTAGATGAAAAAAAAATACCAATATTAAATTCAGGGAAAAGCTATATAAAACATATTAGAAAAGAAAAGATTCAAAAGGTAATTAAGAACAGAAAATTTATTGCAACAACTGACTTTTCAAGATTGGAGGAAACTGATGCAATAATAATATGTGTCCCGACTCCCCTTAATGAACACCGTGAACCAGATATGACTTTTATTATTAATTCAGGTAAGATAATAGCCGAATATCTTAAAAAAGGTCAGTTTGTTTCATTAGAATCCTCAACTTATCCTGGCACCACTGAAGAAATTCTTCTGCCAATGTTTGAAAATGCACCACTGACACAAAAAATAAGCAGCAAAAAGTTTGTAGTTGGTAAAGATTTTTATTTGGCATTCTCTCCTGAAAGAGAAGATCCAAATAATCCAAAGTATTCAACAGCTACAATTCCTAAAGTTGTTGGCGGAGTTACACCGAATTGTTTAAAGATCGCCTTAGCTCTTTACAATCAGGTAATCGTAAAGACAGTTCCTGTTTCATCTCCTCGAGCAGCAGAAGCAACCAAACTGCTGGAAAATATTTACCGCTCAATTAATATTGCACTTGTGAACGAGCTTAAAATGGTCTTTGACCGAATGAATATAGATATTTGGGAAGTAGTTAATGCTGCCAGTACTAAACCATTTGGATTTCAACCATTTTTTCCGGGACCGGGTTTAGGCGGACATTGTATTCCTATAGACCCATTTTATCTTACTTGGAAAGCAAGAGAATATGAAATCAGTACTAAGTTTATTGAACTTGCTGGTGAAATCAATACATTCATGCCTTATTATGTTGTTGAAAAGGCATCTGAAGTATTAAATAAATTCAAGAAATCTATTAATGGATCAAAGATACTTATACTTGGAGCTTCTTATAAAAAGGATGTAGATGATATGCGCGAATCACCTTCGCTAAAACTTATAGAAATATTTAGAGAAAAAGGTGCTAAGGTAGATTACAATGATCCTTTTGTTCCTCAGCTTCCAAAGACCAGAAAATATCATTATGATATGCAATCTGTTGAACTAACAAAAAACAATCTTACCAAATATGATATGATTTTATTAAGTACAGATCATTCTAACTATAATTATAAATTTATTAATTCAATCTCTAAACTTATTTTAGATACAAGAAATGCTTTTGAAAGAGCCGGAATTAAATCGGATAAAATATTCAAAGCTTAAAATGGTATCAGAGTGATTAAACTGATGAAATCAAATTTTAATGAAAAAAGAATTCTAATATGAAAAATTTTGCTTTAACCGGTGTAGCAGGCTACATTGCTCCAAGACATTTACAAGCAATCAAAGATACAGGCAACAGACTTGTTGCTGCAATGGACCCGCACGACTCAGTTGGAATACTGGACAAATTTTTTGCCAAAACAAGTTTTTTTACTGAGTTTGAGAGATTTGACAGACATTTGGAAAAACTAAGAAGAACCCACTCGGATGAAAAAATAGATTATCTTTCTATTTGCTCCCCGAACAATTTACACGATGCACATATAAGACTTGCCTTACGTGTTGGAGCAGATGCTATTTGTGAAAAACCACTTGTGCTTAATCCATGGAATCTGGACCAATTACAGGAAATTGAAAAAGAAACTGGTAAAAAAGTCTTTACAGTACTTCAATTGAGAGTTCACCCTGCTCTGATTGCAATAAAAGAAAAGATGGAAAAAAACACTTCAGAAAATAAACACAATGTTGTGCTTACATATATTACTTCAAGAGGTCTTTGGTATAATTTCTCATGGAAAGGAAAAGAAGATATTTCCGGTGGTGTTGCAACAAATATCGGAATTCATTTCTTTGATTTATTAATGTGGTTGTTTGGAGAAGTAAAGCAGAATTTTTTGTTTCTAAAATCATCAAATAAAGCAGCAGGATTTATTGAACTAAAAAATGCTAATGTAAAATGGTATTTGTCCATAGATTCTAAAGACCTACCCAATGAAGCAATAATAAAAAACAAATCAACCCATCGCTCAATAACAATTGATGGCAATGAGCTTGAATTCACTGATGGTTTTACAGATCTTCATACAAAAATATATGAAGAAATATTACTTGGTAAAGGCTTTGGGATTGAAACTGCCAGAGCATCTATTGAGACAGCTTATACAATAAGACATCTTTCAGTTTCAAATATTAAAGAACTATACCATCCAATGCTAATTAAATAAACACTATTTCTATAAGGAAAAGTCATGGAAGAAAAGTTAAATTATTACATTAATGAGTACGCAGTTGTAGATGAAAATGTTGTAATTGGAGAAGGCACTAAAATTTGGCACTTCTCACATATACAAAGCGGGAGCCGAATAGGTAAGAAATGTGTATTCGGACAAAATGTTAACGTAGGAAATAATGTTACAATTGGAAATTATTGTAAAATCCAGAATAATGTTTCTATTTACGAAGGAGTAACATTAGAAGATTATGTTTTTTGCGGTCCATCAATGGTTTTTACAAATATTCTTGATCCCAGATGTAAGTATCCGCAAGTTGGTGCAAAATACTACATTAAAACATTGGTTAAAGAAGGTGCTTCAATCGGTGCAAATGCTACAATTGTTTGTGGGCACACACTTGGAAAACATTGTATGATTGGAGCAGGTTCTGTAGTTACTAAAGATGTACCTGATTATGCTCTGGTAATAGGAAATCCCGGAAGAGTTGTTGGTTGGGTGTCTGAGGCTGGAAAAAAACTTAGATTTGACGAGAAAGGTAAAGCATTTTGTGAGAAGTCAGAAAAAACTTATACGCTAACTGATAATGGCGTTGTAAGTGATTAGGTAAATCATTTAACTAATTATTCTAAAGCTAATTAAGTATATTTTATCATATATATTCAAGTAGAGAGAATATTATTTAATTTCTTCTCTTAAGTTCAATTTTCAATTTATCTTTTGAGTGTAATAGATAAACCTAATCCCAACTTATATTCTATTATTACCTTGCATATCTGATTTCAAACTGCATTGTTTATGCCTTACTAGTATTCGTTATTGAAATTATAAAGACTCAAGAAAAAACTTTGATCACTGTCTCCTGAAAAGCTATTTTACCGGTAAGATTGCTACTCAATTAGATATAATAAATAGATTTTAATGTCAGACTACTTAAAAGTAATCCCAATATTATTAAGAAAATATAAAGACAATAATTGTCAGAAGACTCAATTCTAGGAATTTTTTTTGTCTTAAGCAGACTTTGGATTGAGATTCAGTTTCATCCTTTCCTATAATTCTTTCTGTTACAAATAAAATTATTTTTAATTGCATAGAAAAAATACTCGTTCTTTCTCTTATCAGTTTAGTTATAACCTGAGAAATCTTTATTTTTGTTTACAAATTGTTAAAGCCGTTAGTAAATTTTACTATTAGTTAATTATTCGGCTCAAAATAAAAGACTTATTTCGGTCTGAAAATTGTTTTAATATACCTTTGAAACTCCTAAAACAATAATTGATTTTCATATAAAAAATGAAATTATATGATAACAATATTTTCAGAGCACTAAATAGATAATAATCTGATAAAAAAATAAAAAAAATGAAAATACCAATATTTACCATACTTGCTTTGATTGTTTTTCTTTTTCCAATAACCATAAATGCTCAGGAAGAAGAGGAACAAATATTGTACTATCAAATGGAACCACTTGATGATAGTTTATTTATTCATATTCAGGAAGAGCTGTTTATAGACCCTCCGGATCCGAAAGCAGAAATTGTAGTTGATCTGAGAAATGTAACCGATCAAACTATATCAGTGAAAGGGAGTCTCTATCCACTACTAGCATTAAAACCAGAAACGCGTGCTCGGATAATAACTTATCCTTTTAAACTTAATTTAGAAGAAACTATAAACTATGGTAGTGTCTTCACAAGAGTTATTGATAAATTACGTTTTAATAACATTTTAAATCCGCCAACCGTATTTCAAATATCACCTACATTAGGATATATCAACCCTTATGTGCAAATAATGGGAGGAGAAAGATTTGGGATCCCATTGAAGAAAGATATCGGTTTATCAATTGGTTTTGGTACACCTTATTCCGGAGCACTTGAAACAAACTTCTCTGAAGTCAATTTCCATATTCTTGGAGCTAAAGTCGGTGCTTTTTTAAGTGTTGACGCAATGACTGAACTCAAAAGCTCTGAAAACCATAATAATCTTTTTGTAACTGAAGGAGTTCAGTTATCTTACATTATACCATTTGGTAACTTCTTTGAAGTAGGATATTTAAGTACAACATCGGATTTTGATTCTGCCTTAATAAGGAAATATCAGAAGAATACTGTAAATGCCGGTAACATTGTTAGAAATCCTGATGGGACAATTAAATACCAGCCATATATGTTAGATGGAGGATTCATAAATTGGGAATTCAGATATCCTGTAAAAATATTAGGAGCACTGCGAAGCAAATTTTACGCAGCAAGGTTTATTGACGAATATCATGTTGGATTTACAGGAAGAGAACTTACACTTGCAGGAAGTGTGTTTGACCTTAGAATGGATTATATGTTCAACAGCCCGATACGTAATAATCAATTTGTAATGGATATCGCAATCCAAAAAATATTTGACTACTGGGCTTATAGTTCTATTGCAATAGGACCAAGTATAATTATTACAAATTTAAAAGGCGGCGGTATCGGCTTTTCATCTTTCTTTGTAAATATCAGAATTAAAGTAGGAAGCTCACTTTAAATAAAATGTTAATGAAGGATATTTAATTTTTTTTTCTATTAACCATTCGCTCGAGAGAATGTTGAATTAGTATAGTATTGGATTTTGGGAATGATAATTTTAGTATCAGAGAGTTCTGAAAAACCACTGTTGTAAAAATTCTAATCAAGTTACTTTACTATATTAAAAAGATTTTGGAATGATCAGACTTAGCAGTGTGCAGTAATCTCTTCTACTTTTTTATCTTTGAAATAATTATTCAGAAGTCCTGAAGTATTATCTCCATATCAGATTTAACTAAATACAAAATTTTCCTATATTTGAATTACTAACAATATTAACAATTTAAACATGAATAAAATTTGTTTTTTGCTATTTATATTCTTTTCATTTTCAATGCTATTAAAAGCACAGGATGACGTACAGATAGGCAGTAATCTGAACAATTACAGACAGACACAAGGCGCATTATTTGATTACTCTGACCCATCCGGTATAAATATAAAAGTGCAATTATGGGGCTATGTTAAGTTTCCCGGTTACTATATAATACCTTCTTACAGCAATATAAATGATCTTATTTCCTTTGCAGGCGGTCCATTAGAGGATGCATTGATGGAAGATGTGAGGATATTCAGAAAAACAGACGAAAAATCTGAACTGCTTAAATTTAACTTTAATGACCTACTATGGGAAGATACATTACTTACCGAAATAAGTTTTCCAAAGTTAACAGCAGGGGATGTAGTAATTGTGCCGGGTGAACCAAGATATTTTCTTAGACAAGATGTGTCGTTTTATCTATCTATCACAACTGCACTTGCATCAATTGTTGCAATAATTATCAGTTTAACCAAATAAGATTTTTTTATGAACAATCAGAACTCATTTGAACCTGGCTTTGATGAACACCAAAGCAGTACATTAAAAGATTATTTAATATTATTCAGTGTTAATCTTAAACCGGTATTAACAATATTAGCTGCAAGCCTGATTATCTCAATCATCTATGCTTTAACAGCACCTAATATTTTTAAAACATTCACTGCTTTAAAGATCACAAAACCCGGCGGCAGCATTTTACAATCCCCTCTTCTGCCTGAAATAAATGATTATGGAAACGACCGATTTATTGCTAATGAAATTGAAATACTTAAAAGTTATAACTTGCGAGAACGAATTGCGAAAATTTTAATAGATACTTTATTAAAAAGTCCTGATAAAAATGACTTCTCACTTTTGCTAGTTGACGAATTAGGAAAAGATAAAACCCCTGCAAGCGTACCTGAAGCAGCTAAAATACTTGAAGATGCGGTGCAAATAGAACAAAAGCGAGGGCTTGATATAATTGATATAAGCGTTCAATCTAAAGAGCCGTCAGAAGCTGTTTTGATTGCTAATGTTTATGCTAAAGAATATCTTATGTATAATTTAGAGATAAACAGGAATCAATTAATTTTTGTTCGAAAGTTTCTCGATAATCAAAGACAAGAGAAAAAAGAACAACTTAATGAAGCTGAAGAGATTTTAAGATCATATCAGGAAAAAGGAGGTATAATAGCGCTTGATCAGCAGGCACAAACTTTAATACAACAGCTCGCACAATTTGAAGCACAAAGAAACGCAGTACAAATTGAACTTGAAGCATCAAATGAAATTTTAAAACAATATAAAAATGAACTCCAACAGCAGGACCCAAAACTTGCTGATTATCTTGCCAGTGCTACTTCCGAAACATACATAAAAGCACTTCAAAATCAGATTTCAGAGCTGCAGATACGCCGCGATTTATCAGTGGCTAAAGCTGAACCTAAAACTGATTTCTCTACACAGTTGAAGGAATATGACAATAAAATAGATGAACTTAAAAAGAAACTTGATGAAAAAATCAAAGTGCTTAAAGCAGGTATATTTGCAAGCAGTCCCGAAGAAGTAAAAAGCCTCAGTCAAAAAATAATTGAAGAAGAAATAAAAAACGGATCTCTGCGTACTACATTAGCTGAATTAAATGTAGTAGTTAAAAGATATGATGAGAGATTTAACAGATTGCCAAAAACATCTATAGAACTTGCCAGATTCCAGAGAAACAGAGAATCTTTAGAAAAGCTTTATACTCTGGTCGAAGAGAGATATCAGGAAGCTTTAATTAATGAGCAATCACAGCCGGGTAATGTTCTGATAATTGATAACGCACGCACACCCGATAGACCGAGTAAGCCAAACAGGTTTTTAATTATTATAGTTGGAATTTTTATTGGTTTTGGATTGGCATTTGCATATGTCTTTCTAAAAAATTATTTCGATAACACTGTTAAAACTCCTGAAGATATTCAAAACAGCAATATGAATTTGCTGGGATGGACTCCACGGGTTGATGAGCTTATGGAAAAAGAGAACAGCAAAATTGATTTTATTATTTCAAACAAACCAGATTCAGTATCAAGTGAATCATTCAGAGCACTCAGAACAAGAATCCAATTTTCGAGACCAGATAAAGAAAATCTAAAAACAATTGTTGTCACTTCACCAGCTCCACAGGAAGGAAAAACTTTTGTTACAGTAAACCTTGCTGGAAGTTTTGCGCAATCTGAAAAGAAAGTACTTTTAGTTGATTGTGATCTTAGAAAGCCAAGGGTACACCGCATTTTTGAAGCCCAAAAGGATCCAGGACTAATTGATTATCTTGTCGGTGAAAAAACTTTTGATGAAATTGTTCACAAAAGCACATTGAAAAATCTGTATTATATAACTTCGGGCACAATTCCGCCAAACCCATCTGAGATGCTTGATTCATTGCAGATGGATGAGTTTCTTAAACTTGTTAGGGACAAGTTTGACTATGTTATAATTGATTCCCCCCCTATTATTGCTGTTACAGATGCTGAAATATTAACAAAAAAAGTGGACGGAACCATACTTGTTGTATCCTCAGAGATAACTGAACATCGTATGATGGAAAGAGCTAATCAACTTATTCAGCACGATAATGCAACACTGATCGGGATTGTACTTAATGGCTTTGATACTAATAGTGCTTATGGTACGTATTATAAGTATAAGTACTATTATTATTACTCAGCTAAATAGTATGTTGAAAGGTTAGAATGGAATTTAAGTCATTTATAGTCATTCAATCGTAATACTTCTGACTTATGAGTCCTGAGTTCTGAGTCCTGAGTTCTATCTACCAGACAGGAAAGCACAAGTCATTAGGTCATTTGTAGTCATTCAATCGTAAAAAATCTTACTTCTGAGTCCTGACTCCTGAGTTCCGAGTTCTAGCTTCCAGACAGGAAAGCACAAGTCATTAGGTCATTTGTAGTCATTCAATCGTAAAAAATCTCACTTCTGAGTTCTGACTCCTGAGTTCTGAGTTCTAGCTTCCAGACAGGACAAACACAAGTCAATAGGTCATTCAATCGAAATGCTTCTGAATTCGTTCTGACTTCTTTCTTCTGGCTCCTGACTCCTACTTTTACAAGGCATTTTATTTTTAATAAGGCTCTGATATGAAAAAGACTTGAGAAAGTTTTTTCTTTTTTTTAATAATAAGTTAGGAATTAAAAATTGAATTGATTTATTAAAGTAACCTGAACATCAAAATCTTAATAACAGATGGGAACAAACATAAAACTGATTTATTTCCCGTTTTTAAAAAACATAATTAAGTATTATCTTTGCCCTGTCAATTTTTCAGCTTGGAGAGGTGGGTGAGTGGCTGAAACCAACGGTTTGCTAAACCGTCGTACTGTGTAAAGCGGTACCGAGGGTTCGAATCCCTCCCTCTCCGCATAAGCTTCTCAACTGAGAAGCTTTTTTATTTCAATAATAGCATAGGTTTTGTATCTGTAAATCCCTCTGATTTTAATTGATAATAATAAATTCCACTTGATAATCCGGCAGAATTAAAATCAATTGTAAAACTACCCGCAGGCTGTTCTTTGTTTACTAAGACTGCAACTTCTTTTCCAAGCACATCAAAAATTTTAAGTGTTACAAAACAACTTGTTGGTAACTGATAACTAATCACCGTACCTGGATTAAACGGGTTGGGATAGTTTTGGAATAATTTAAAGGTATTGATCTCTAACTCATTGGAATGAATAATATCTGAAGAAGAATTAGGGAAAAAGTATTCAAGTATTCTATCTATTGACGCTCTCCATAGCCCCCAGCTATGCCCTTCCGGTCTTTCTAGCCAGTCAGTTTCATATTGATTTACAATCAGAAAATCACGGAAAGATCTCATATTGGAGAACAGACTTTCATACGTTCCCCATATCAAACTCCATTTTATATTTTTTATCGGACCATTTATAATCAGATTATATGCTTCGTAATTGTTTGGCCAAAATGCACCGGAATGCAATCCACATAAACCAAAAACTTCAGGATAGTTGTAGCTTATAAGTGCGGAAATATTTCCACCGAATGAATCTCCCATAACCAATCTCTTATCCGGAGCAGGTATAGTTTTATACGTATTATCAATATATGGCACAAGTTCATTAACAAAGAATAATTGATATTGATTTCTTTTGTTGCCAGCATATTCATCATTTCTGTTATTCGGAGTTACGAATACTGCAATTATCGGTTCAATCTTTGAGCTGTCTATCAGATTATCGAGAACATTTACAGCTCTTCCAAGTGATATGTATTCTGAACCATCCTGAAAATATGCCACAGGATATTTTGTTTGTGATAAGGTATCATAACCAGGTGGTAAATAAATCGTTATCTGATAATTAGAGCCGACATTTGAACTGAACAAGGTTTTATATTTCAGACTGCCATGCTGCACAGAACTTTGATAATTTATTTCCCACGGTTGAATATAAAGAGGCATTGATAATTCAGAGTTTGGACCAAATCCGCCAGCACAAGTATTTGGATTCTCCGGATCTAAAATCCAATTGCTGTTATTAAGGACAAATTTGTAATCCAGTCTTGCATCTTTTTCAAACACAACAGACCGATACCATAGGTTTGTTTGATATACTCTTGAAAGTGACCATGAACTTGCATTCCATCCGTTAAAATCCCCCGCTGCTGTAACTGAACTTGTATTACCTATATATAAAAAGTTTGCTGTTGAATCTTCAATAAATGGTATTCCTATCGTGCGGGCATAACTCATAAAACTATCAACTGCTGCATTTTTTTGAGTTGGATCTGTTAAAGAATTTACATGGCTCAAAAATTGCTGAAATTGACTTTGTGAGAAGATGTCAAAAGAAATTATTATTGCGATTATTACATATTTTTTAAGCATGGTATTCCTTTGTATTGTTAGCAATTATCAATTTATTTTTTTTAATATTGACTAAAAAATCAAGTGTTCTTTAATACAAAACTTAATGATTTATTTTTTTAATTGAGGTTTTTTATCCTCTCTTTAATAATTTAGTTAATCATTTTAATAATTAGTCCATTACAAAAATAGAAATAAAATAATTCTCTTATGTTACGAAATATAGTCAAGCTAAATATTCAATTTGTAATTTTTATCATACTAATACTTTTTACTTTACCTTTCCTAGGCTGCGAAAATAAAGCACCAGAGCAAAGTATTGATGAAAAACTTGGTTTTGATCCAAAAATGTTTGAACAATATCTGAAAGATGCTTTGACTTTTAATTCGTGGATTAAAGAAGAGAATATTTCAATTGAATCTTTAGATACATTAGAATCAATTTACATAGCAAAAAATTTTCAGGCATTTTTAATTAATACCTTAGAATCCAAGCCCACAATAGATTCAATAATTGAGATTCTTGGTGAAGCAGAACTGCATGGATTAAATCCTGAGCGATATAATTTTAGTATTATTAAGAATTTATTTGAATCATCTTTTAATGATAAACTTAAACCAGAACAAAGGAACAAGCAATTAGCTCAATCAGAAGTGTTACTTATTGATGCATTATTAAAATATTCTTCTGATATGAGACAGGGAGTTTTGAATCCACGCATACTTTATGAGAAAACTCATTTCCTGCCGGTTAATGATTCATTGAATACAAAGTATTTAGACCCTGTTAATCAGACAAATATTCTTGCATATCTTAAAAACATTCAACCTAAAAGTGTTATCTATAAAAATCTTCAACATGCTTTATTAAAGTTTAAGCAGATTGAGTCAATAGAATGGAAACAGATTCCATTAACTGATAAGAAAATTGAAATTGGTCAAAGCTCTGAAAATATTCCTGATATATTTAAGAAGTTAGTTGTTTTGGGATTACTTGATACAGCAATGTATAAAACTGATGATCCATTAGTCTATGATTCCGTTCTGTCAAATTCAGTGAAGGTATTTCAAAGAATAAACGGACTTATTAGTGATGGTGTAATTGGAAAAGGAACTTTGGAGAGATTTAACATAACACCAAAGCAATATGTTGAAAAAATAAAATTAAATCTCGAAAGATTAAGATGGTCAGATTACAGCGATACAGCAAGATATATTCTCGTTAATATTCCTGATTTTAATGTTACAATAGTTGAGAAACAAAAACCTTTGTTTGAAATTAAAGCCTGCACAGGAAGAAAAAACAATTGGCAGACGGTTACATTGTACGGTCAATTATCTTATTTTGTTTTGAATCCAACCTGGTCTGTACCTAAAAGTATAATTAAGGAAGAAATTGTAAATGGTTTAAGAAGTGATTCAAGCTATCTTAAAAAAAGAAATTTCAGAGTTTATAAAGCTGGTGAGCGGATTAGTTTAGACGGATTAACAGCAAAAGATCTTGCTTCTTCAAACAGCTATACTTTAATTCAGGACCCGGGCGCCGGAAATGCACTCGGTAAAATTAAGTTTATGTTCACAAATCCATTTGGAATTTATCTGCACGATACACCAACCAGAGCACCATTTGGATATGTTAATCGTGCAGTAAGTCACGGCTGCGTAAGAATAGAAAAGCCAATGAAGCTAGCTGAATATTTACTTAGCAATAATTCTAATTGGAATCTTGACTTTCTGAAAATTGAAATTGGACAAAAAGTTGATGATCCCGCTGCAAAAAATGAATTTGCCAGAGTTCGTGATTCACTTAGAAGAGGTAACAGTTATGGCGTAACAACTGAAGTAAAGCTTACAAAGAAAATTCCATTATTTATCAATTATTATACAACCTGGGTTGATGAAGATGGGTTGTTTAATTATCGGGATGATGTTTATTCAAGAGATGCTATCCTTTTAGAGAATCTTAAACCTGCTATGAGTAAGTAATTTAAGTTGTGATAAAAAGCAATTAATTCTCAACTCAGTTTTTTCTTCAGATATTTTTTTTGCAAAACCATTTTTTACTAATGATTACTTGAATAATGTTCATTATTTTTCGCCATCAAAATTTTAATATGAATGGAGAAATGATGAATAAACTACTCTCAGTCTTTTTGCTTTTATCTTTTGTTGTAATCTTAATTTCTTGCAGCAATAAAGAAGAACCTGAAAATCAAATGCCTCAGATGAATGATCAAAACATTATGAAATCGGATGTCCACAATGTGCTTGTTGAAGAAAAATTAGACGCATCTAATTATAGTTATCTTAAAGTTAAAGAAAATAATAACTCATATTGGATTGCAGTTAATAAAATGGATATTGATCCCGGAGAATATGTAATGTTTTCAAAAGCTATGGAGATACACGACTTTAGGAGCGAAACTTTAAACAAAACATTTGATAAAATTTTATTTGTTGATGATGCCAGAAAAAGCGAAAGCAATACTGATTTAAAATCACCTCATCAAAATATTGCTGCCGGTAAGGATGAATCTATTACTGTTTCAAGATTGAAGGATGGATATACAGTTGAACAGATTTATCAGAAGAAAGATGAGCTTGAATTTAAAACTGTAAAAGTCAAAGGTAAAGTTGTTAAGGTAAATGAAAATATTATGGGAACTAATTGGATCCATATTCAAGACGGAACAGGTTCAAACGGAACACACGATCTGCTTTTAACTTCCAATCAATCTGTTAAAACAGGTGCAACTATTATAGCTGAAGGTAAAGTAATTAAAGATAAAGATTTCGGCTCAGGATATTTTTATAATGTTCTTCTGGAAAATAGTAAAATAACAGTAGAGTAAATCTTAAATTCTTTCTGCTGTTAACTCACCTAACCTCTCTTAAAAAGAGAGGGATAGGATAAAAAAAAAGTCATTAAGTCATTTGTAGTCATTCAATCGTAATACTCCTGACTTCTGAGTTCTGTGTTCTGACTTCTGACTTCTGACTTCTGAGTCCTGAGTTCTGAGTTCTTTCTTCCGAGTCCTGAGTTCTGAGTTCTTTCCTCCTCCTCCCTCTTGAGTTAGATGAAAAAAAAATTCAGTTATTAATTCTGAAAATTCGTAAATTGAATTTCATAAAATAAATCTTGTGAATATTTTGAATTTCTTAGTTACAGGTGGTGCTGGTTTTATCGGTTCTAATATTGTTGAAGTATTATTAAAACGCGGATACACAGTTCGAGTCTTGGATAATTTTTCTACAGGTAAACGGGAAAACTTAAAGCAGTTTAATAAAGATATCGAATTGATCGAGGGCGATATCCGCTCTTACCATATTATACAACAGGCTGTTAAAGGGATAGATAAAATATTATATCAGAATACTCGACTTATGAATTAAAGTAAATCTATTTTTTACTAATGACTTTTCACATTAAACTCAAATAAAAATAATTTTTAGAAAATGAAACTTTGAAAGAATTATAGGAGAATTAAATTAATGCCCAATATTTTTGATAATAAAGTTTTACTAATTTCAGGCGGCTCAGGATCGTTTGGTAATGCTGTTCTTAGACGATTTCTTTCAACTGAAATAAAAGAGATAAGGATTTTTAGCCGGGATGAAAAAAAACAAGATGATATGCGGCAGTTCTACAAAAATGATAAGATTAAATATTTTATTGGTGATGTAAGAAACAAGAGATCTATTGATAGTGCAATGAAAGGTGTGGATTATGTTTTTCATGCTGCTGCTTTGAAGCAAGTTCCCTCTTGTGAATTCTTTCCTATTGAAGCTGTAAATACAAATGTTATTGGTGCACAGAATTTACTTGACTCAGCTGTAGATTTTGGAATAAAGAAAGTAATTGTATTATCAACAGATAAAGCTGTTTATCCGATTAATGCTATGGGAATGTCCAAAGCTTTGTCAGAAAAAATAATGATTGCCAAATCAAGAGATAGCAACAATAATGGAACAATACTATGCGGTACAAGATATGGTAACGTAATGGCTTCAAGAGGAAGTGTTATTCCGCTTTTTATTGATCAAATAAAACAAGGGAAACCGATAACAATAACTGAACCGTCTATGACAAGGTATATGATGACGCTTGAAGATGCAGTAAACTTAGTAATTTTTGCATTTGAAAATGGTAATTCTGGAGATATTTTTGTTCAGAAATCACCTGCCGCTACAATGGAAACGGTTGCCAAAGCACTTATTGAATTATATCAGGCTAAAAATGAAATAAAAATAATTGGTATCAGACATGGTGAAAAGATTTATGAAACTCTTGTTAACAGAGAAGAAATGATTAAAGCAGAGAGCTTAAAGGAGTATTTCAGAATCCCTGCTGATACAAGGGATTTGAACTACAATAAATATTTCACAGAGGGTCAGTCTAAGATATTTGAGATAGAAGAATATACATCTCATAATACTTATCGTCTTAATATTGAAGAAACGAAATCTCTTTTATTAAAACTAAGTATGATAAGGAAAGATGTTCTCAAAGAAGAATCAGAAGCAATGTACGCACCCTAAATAAACAATAATGTTTAAATTGAATTAATAAGAATGATAAAAGTTGGTATTACAGGTCAATCGGGATTTATCGGAACTCATTTATATAATTATCTGAGTTTATTTAAAAATGATTTTACACTTATTCAGTTTGAAGACAAATATTTTGAAACAAGTAATTTATTAGCTGAATTTGTTTCTAAATGCGATGTAATAATCCATCTTGCTGCAGTTAACAGACATGATGATCAAGAAGAAATTTACTCTAAGAACATTGAATTGGTAGATAAACTGATTTCAGCACTTTCATTTACCAAAAGTAAAGCCTCTGTATTATTTTCATCTTCTACTCAAGAAAACAGAAACAATCAATACGGCAGATCAAAGAAAGAAGGCAGAGAAAAATTAATTGAGTGGGCAAAGAATAATAAAAACGGATTTATCGGTATGGTAATCCCAAATGTATTTGGTCCATTCGGTAAACCTTTTTACAATTCTGTCATTTCAACTTTTTCATATCAGTTAATCAATGATGAAATCCCAAAAATTGAAATTGATGCTGATTTGAATCTGATATACGT
The DNA here is from genome assembly GCA_013285425.1 of Ignavibacteriota bacterium. Classification (GTDB taxonomy): domain Bacteria; phylum Bacteroidota; class Ignavibacteria; order Ignavibacteriales; family Ignavibacteriaceae; genus IGN3. The sequence goes on along the minus strand of CP053447.1, from coordinate 1,212,624 downwards.
TACAAAATTATGTGAAATAATAAGGACACTGATTTTAAATAATACCGAAAAGATAATAGAGGAATTTATCATCCCTCATACTATTACAATCAGAGTTTCAGATATATTAGAAAAACTGAAAGTATATAAAGAGAATTATATAGTAAGCGGAATAATACCAAAATTAGAAACAGATTTTGATCGAAGTCTTTTTAACACTTTTAGATCCTACATAAATTATAAAACATTTTACCCATTTTATTATAAGAAAAATGAAGATGAAAGAGGTATCTTTGTTGAAACGATGAAACTAAATATTGGCGGGCAGGTTTCTTATTCTACTACTAAACCGGGAATAACGAGAGGAAATCATTTTCATACAAGAAAAATTGAACGGTTTGCCGTAATTAAAGGAAATGCAAAAATTCAATTAAGAAAATACAACTCTAATGAAATTATAGAATTTATCCTTAACGGGAATGATCCTTCGTTTGTTGACATGCCTGTTTGGTATACACATAATATTACAAATATTGGAGACGATGATCTGATTACATTTTTTTGGATAAATGAATTTTATAACCCTGAAGATACTGATACATATTTTGAAAAAGTTTAAAAAATGGAAAAGGAAGAAGAGTAAAGATTAAAGGAAAAAGATTTTTTAATTTTGTTATAAGTTGTATTAGAGTATAAAAAATTTTCTATACAATCAGATATAAAGTCATAAGAAATTATCTTGTAAAAAGTGCGACTTCAAACAGCTTAAATTATAAGAATTACCTGCAGGTTTATCAAAACAATATTTTAATAATTTATTTAAATTTTCAATGAGCAATAAATGTTGAATTTATATCTTTATTCTTTAGTCTTTTCCACTGAGGATTTATGAACAAACTTAAAATAATGACAATAGTTGGCACACGTCCAGAAATCATCCGACTATCCAGGATAATAGTGCTTCTTGATGAAACAGTAAACCATATCCTTGTGCACACAGGACAGAATTATGATTATGAATTAAATGAAATCTTTTTTAATGAATTGGAAATTAGAAAACCAGATTATTTTTTGAATGCTGATACAAGTTCTTTAGGTGCCACTATTGGTGATATATTCAGAAAGACCGAAGAAATATTAAAAAAAGAGAAGCCTGATTCTTTATTGGTTCTTGGAGATACAAATTCTTGTTTATCTGCATATATGGCTAAGAGAATGCATATCCCTATTTATCATATGGAAGCTGGAAACCGCTGCTTTGATTTTAATGTTCCTGAAGAAACTAATAGAAGAATTATTGACCATATAGCTGATTTTAATTTAGTATATACTGAACATGCAAGAAGGCATTTATTAAGTGAAGGTTTACCCCATAGAAGAATTTATTTAACCGGTTCACCAATGAATGAAGTATTAACTTATTATTTACCGAAAATTGAAGCATCTGATATAATCAAACGCTTAAAGCTAAAATCGGGAGATTATTTTGTTGTGTCTATACACAGAGAGGAAAATGTAGATAAAGAAGAAAACCTGTTAATTTTATTAGAGACATTAAATAATATCACAGAAGAGTTTGGAAAAAGAGTAATTGTTTCCACTCATCCGAGAACCAGAAAAAGACTGGAAGATTTAAGAGCAAACTCTTCACTATTTAATTCTCACTCTGCGCTTGAGTTCTTAAAACCTTTTGGTTTTTTTGATTATGTAAAACTACAGAAAAATGCCTTATGTGTAATTAGTGATAGTGGAACTATAAATGAAGAATCTTCTATTTTAGATTTTCCAGCTATAACAGTTAGAAACTCAATGGAAAGACCAGAAGGACTTGACACCGGTTCTATTACTATTACCGGTTTGAATAAAGAAGTGATAATCAATTCAATTAGATTGGTTTTAACTGAAGCAGGAAAAGGAATTAAGAAAGAATTTTCTGATGATTATAAAATTGAAAATACTTCCTGGCGGGTAGTAAAGCTTATTACAGGAACTACAAAATTGAGTAATAAATGGCAAGGGATCGAATCCTATAATTAAGAGCATCTTAGAAGAAAATTTTATAAATATCAATGTACAGGTAAGATAAAGAAGAATGAGTTTTATTGGACAAATAAAGCGAGTTAAAATTATTAAATCTAACTATATTAGAAACGTATTAGTTTTAGTTGGTGGCACTGGTTTCGCGCAAGTAATTTCATTTTTTTTGACCCCAGTATTGACTAGGTTATATGCGCCTAGCGAATATGGAATTTTTGGATTATTCACAATGATTGTCATAGTACTTGGGATTCTTCCTACTCTTGAATTACATAACATAATTATTATTGAGAAAGATGATACTTATGCTAAAAAAGCAACTGGAGTAGTATTTTTTATTTCTTTAACAATAACATTTTTATTATTTCTTATTTTTTTAATCATAAAAGATTATTTAGTTATTCAACTAAATATACAAGGTTATGAAAATTTGATTTTATTAGTTCCACTTATCATATTTATTAATTCAGTTTATTTATTATTAATGTCTTGGGCGAATAGAAAAGCAAAATTTAAATTGATGGCTCAAAATAGGATTATGCTTGCTTTAATCAACCCAATTATAACAATTTTATTAAGCTATTTAACAAAAAGTGCTAACGGACTTATTATAGGATATATTATAGGTAACTTTTTTGTAACAATTTTATTGTTATATATTTTTATTATTAAAGAAAAATTAAATTTTAGATTTTGTATAAAAGATATTGGACAAGTTATTTTTAATTATAAAGATTTTCCAAAATTTTCACTTCCTTCTTCTCTAGTTAATGCTGTTATCAATCAAATACCTTTGTTAATGTTAAATAGATATAGTAATACTTCTTCAGTAGGACAATTTAATTTAAGCAATAGAACTTTAGGTATGCCAATATCAATAATTTCCTCTTCTTTTAATGAGGTCTTTAAGCAAAGAGCTACACAAACATATAACAAGTATGGTAAATGTGATAAGATTTTTGTGAAAAGTTTTTTCAGCTTATTAGTAGTATCATTATTTATTTTTAGTGTTTTTGCTTTATTTGGTTCTGATGTTTTTGCATTAGTATTTGGTGAACAGTGGCGTATTGCTGGTAAATATTCTTCAATTATGGTTCCTTTATTTGTAATGAGATTCTCCGTAAGTCCACTTACTTATCTATTCGTTATAGCGAATAAACAAAAGTATGACCTATGGGGGCATATTGGGATGTTAGTCTTAATTACTATTTCTTTCCCTATTTCATCTTTTTTTTCAGATGATTCAAGTGCACTAATTGCTGGATATACAGTTGCCTATTGTATAGTTTATCTATTTTTCCTTGTTAAGTCATATCATTTTTCGCGAGGTAAAAAAAATGTTGTCATATAAAATAGATTTAATCTTTGTAAAAATATTTAATTTGATTAGAAATTGTACTTATAAAAGTTTTAAACTTTTACCTTTCTTAAAGATTTTTTATTTAACAAGAGAAACACAAACTCCTGTTACTTTTAGTATTTGGTTTAACCAAAAAATTCTTGGATTCAATCGGAAAGCTTATTGGCCAACTTCGAAATTTAGTATGATACAAGCTCCTGAAAAAATTATTATTGGTATTGACACCTCTCCTGGTTATATGCCAGGCTGTTATATCCAAGGATTTGGTGGAATCGAAATTGGTGATTATACACAAATAGCAGCAAATGTGGGAATTATTAGTTCGAATCATGATATTTATCAAAACAATATAGAGATTCCAAAAAAAGTTAGAATTGGAAGATATTGTTGGATTGGTATTGGGAGTGTAATATTGCCAGGAGTTTCACTTGGCGATTTTTGTATAGTTGGAGCTGGTTCGATAGTAACCAAATCATTCACAGAAGGATATTGTATCATTGGTGGAAATCCTGCAAAAAAATTAAGAACTTTAGAAAAAGAGAAATGTATTGAATACAAAAATTCATATGAATTTAATGGCTATGTTCCCTCAAGTAAGTTCAACAAGTTTATGAAAAAATACTTGGTTCAATAACAAATGATTACAATAATAGACGTTGGTATGGCGAACCTTGGTTCTATTACCAATATGATAAATAGGTTAGGTTTTAAGTCTGAAATTTCAAATGATATTTCTAAAATAAAATTAGCGAAAAGTATCATTCTCCCTGGTGTTGGTTCTTTTGATAGAGCAATTTGTAATCTCAAAAACCTACATTTGATTGAACCATTGAAAAAAAAGATATTATTAGATAAAATACCTATACTGGGTATCTGTCTTGGCATGCAATTACTGACAAAAAAAAGTGAGGAAGGCAAAGAAGAGGGATTGAATATAATTGATGCAAAAGTTGTTAAGTTTAATTTTACAGATATTACTAATTTGAAAATACCACATATGGGATGGAATCTTGTTGAACAAAAGAAAAAGCATATATTATTTGATGATATGTTTCAAAACCCAAGATTTTATTTTGCACATTCTTATCACGTAATTTGTAATGAAAAAGAAAATATTATTACAACTACAAATTACGGATATGATTTCGTATCGTCTTTCGCAAAGGAAAATGTAATGGGTGTACAGTTCCATCCTGAAAAGAGTCATAAGTATGGTATGAAATTGTTAAAGAATTTCACAGAGAACTTTTAATGCTGCGAAATAGAGTAATTCCAACTCTTTTACTGAAGGGAAAAGGATTAGTAAAGACAACTAAATTTAAAAATCCTGTTTATATAGGAGACCCTATAAATGCAGTTAGGATTTTCAATGTCAAAGAAGTTGATGAACTTATATTATTAGATATCACCGCAACAATTGAAAGAAGAGAGCCTAATTTTGAAAAGATTAGAGAAATAGTCTCAGAAGCCTTTATGCCCATTGGGTATGGTGGAGGCATAAAAACACTTGATGAAATTGAAAAACTTTTTAGAGTTGGTATTGAAAAAGTAATTATAAATTCAGCTTTATTTTCTAATCCTGAAGTTGCTAAAGATGCTGCTAAGACCTTCGGTAACCAGAGTATTGTTTTAGCAATTGATGTAAAAAAAGATTTTTGGGGAAATTATAAATTATTTTCAAATTCCGGAAAAAATAAGCAAAATATTTTAATTGCAGATCATATCAAAAAAAATATAGATAATGGTTGCGGTGAAATATTTCTTAATAATATTGACAGAGATGGAACTATGATTGGTTATGATGTTGAGCTTATAGAAAGATATTCCAGAATAATTGATGTACCTTTAATTGTTGCTGGAGGTGCAGGAAATTTACACCATTTTGCGGAAGCAATTAAAGCCGGGGCTGATGCAATAGCTGCTGGGTCTATGTTTGTATTCCAAGGCATACATAGAGCTGTATTACTTAACTATCCTAAATACTCAGATTTAGAAAAAATAATCAACGAGGTGTTATGAAAAGAGAATTTCAAATATGCAAAAGGTGCGTAATGGATACTACTGATCTTGAAATTGTATTTGATGAAAATGGATTTTGTAACCATTGTACTAATGCAATAAAACGATTAAATGAAGTTTATAATATTGATCCGGAAATAAAACTAAAAAAACTGAACAGAATTGTTGAAAAAATAAAAAAAGAAGGAAAAGGTAAAAAATATAATTGTATAATTGGTTTAAGTGGCGGTGTTGATAGCAGTTATTTAGCTTATATAGTTGTAAAGCAACTTGGATTAAGACCTTTAGCGATTCACGTTGATAATGGTTGGGATTCAGAATTAGCCGTAATGAATATTCATAATATTGTAAATAAACTTGACATAGATCTATTTACCTATGTGATAGATTGGGAAGAATTTAAGGATTTACAAGTATCCTATCTTAAAGCTGGAGTAATTGATTTAGAAGTGCTTTCAGATAACGCAATAGTTGTTACAGTCCATAGAATGTTAAAGAAATATAACCTTAAGTATTTTTTGATTGGATTTAATTATGCTACAGAATCTATCATGCCCTATTCATGGATATATAGTCCTAAATATGATGCTCTTAATATAAAGTCCATTTATAATAAATTCGGTAATAAATTAGACTTAAAAACTTATCCTTTTTTTAATTTAATAGAGTATTTAGATTATAGATTTTTTGATAAATCAAGGTCTATAAATATTCTTGATTTAATTCATTATGACAAAGAATTAGCAAAAAATTTACTTATAAATGAACTTAACTGGCGTGATTATGGTGGGAAGCACTACGAGTCAAAGATTACTCAATTTTACCAAGCATTCATACTTCCACAAAAATTTAATGTAGACAAAAGAAAAGCTCATTTATCTAGCCTGATTTGTTCTAAACAAATTTCTAGAGATGAGGCAATTATCGAATTAGAAAGTAGTTTATACAAAAAAGAAATGTTAAATGAAGACATAGATTATTTCATTAAGAAATTGGCATTATCAAGTAATGAATTTGAATTAATAATGAAAATGAATATTAACTCTCATTATAGTTATCCATCATGGAATGGATTAATTAAAAAAGTTATTGAAATCAAAAATAAAATATAACTAAATGTAATAATGATAAAAGTTTGTTACTTGATGCATGGTATTTATTATGGTGGAGCCACACGAAGTTTACATTTGCTTTTGAAAGCTATTGATAATTATCAAGTTGAAAAATATATTGTTTCTATTTCATGTAGAGCCAATGAAATTAAATCTCAATTATCACAATATGTTAAACAGATAAAAATTATTAAACAAAATATTATTTCAAATAATCAAATTCATTACGAAGATTATATTTCAGCGATGCGAAAATTTGATGATGATATCACTCAATTAATTAAATTTTTATTATTAAATAAAATAAATATTTTGCACATAAATACTTCTGTTTTCCCACATTTATTAAGAATCATAAAAGAAGCTATCCCAGACTTAAAAATAGTAACACACATAAGAGAGTTAATACCCAAATATGATGATGGGAGATTACAAGAGTTTTTTATACGTAATATTTCTGAATATTCTGAAAAAATTATCTGTATTAGCAATAATGAATTTAGATATTTCCAAAATAATTCAAATGGAATTGTAATTCCAAATCCATTTGATTTTTCATCTTTATATGGACTGGATCCCAAGTTAAAAAGTAATTATAAAATCAGTAATGACATAGTGCTAATTGGTATGTTATCCCATTTTTCTGAAAAAAAGGGGCATTTAGAGTATTTGAAAACATTATACTTGTTGAAAAGTTTGTCAATTAAGAAAAAATTTAAATTCGTGATTATAGGTATGAAGAAATCACAAATTATTAAAAAAATAGTCAAAAATGTTATTGCAAAAAACAATTATGAAAAAAAAGTCATAGATTTTATAAATACAAATTCACTTAAGGATCATATAATACTAATACCTTACACAAACAGACCACTTGATTACTTAGCTGATTTAGATATTGTTATAAGACCATCTCTTGAAGCAGATCCGTGGGGAAGAGATATTATTGAAGCAATGGCATTAAAAAAACCAATAGTTGCTACTGGAACATCAGAATTTTTTATAGAAAATGAAAAAACAGGATATTTAGTATCACCAAGGGATCCAGAACAGATGTTAGCAAAAATTATTGAATTGATTAATGAACCTGAAAAAAGAAAAGAATTTGGTGAGGCGGGTCACCGAAAGATAAGGCAAATGTGTGATCTTGATGAATATGGTAAAAAAATATTTAATATTTATTCTGAGTTATTAGCTTAATGCTAAAGTCTAATCTAAATATTAAAAAATTACCTTTTAAGAATTACAAAAAGGAATATTTTCTTACTTATCTATCAATAGCAATGCTTAATCCCACTATCGCTTATTATAATTTTTTTCATGTAATTTTTACGGTTATCGTTGTTTATGAGTTTTATAGAATAAGGTTAAAAATTGATAAACTATTCTTAGGTACGCTATTATTCTTAAATTTTATTTCAATTGCTCAAGCTATCACTTTTGGTACTTTTACAACAACTAGTTATTTAGGAGTATTTTTAACTTTTTTAATGCCTTATTTCATTGCAAGAATAATGGGCAATAGATATTGGCATTTTTATATTAATATAGTTTATTACCTAGCTATTATCTCTTTGATTTTTTGGTCATTACAGAATATTTCTGATAGTTTTACAAATCTTCTTTTTAACATATCTTCTTCATTTAAACTTGATCCAATCAGCAATGAAAGTGTTATTATTTATAATCTTGAATTTTGGCGACCTTCACTTACATTAGGCTTATTAAAAAATGCAGGTTTCACAGCAGAAGGAGGATTATATTCTTGTGTTTTAATATTAGCATTATTTTTTAATTCTATTTATTCAAAGAAATTGTTAAATAAAAAGAATTTGATCTTTATAATATCTTTGTTATCTACAAATTCAACTGCTGGTTATGCTGCACTAGGTATTTATTTGATTGGAACATCGTTATTATTTTCCCAAAAGAGCTATAAAATAATCTTACTTCCAATATCAGTTGTGCTTTTTTATTTAGCGATAGTACAATTACCATTTATGTTTGATAAAGTAAGTAAATATTACCAACAGGAAATGGAAATTTATCATACTACTGTGAACCCATCCAGAGTTGGAAGGTTTTTAAGTGCTAGAGTCGATCTGGATATTATTGTAAGATATCCAATTTGGGGGCAAGGTATTCACAAGGAAACAAGATATCGTACACTACTTGAAGAACAAACAGGTTATAGTAATAGTTATTTAGGAATTGTTGGTCTTGCTTCACGCTATGGATTAATTACTTGGATTCTATATTTTTATTATTTGTTCATTTATTTAATTAAGTTCATTTCCATGAATAATATTAATAAAATCTATTCGATATTTTTTTTGTTGAGTATTCTTGCAGTTGCAACTGGTCAAAATCCATTTTTTTATCCACCATATTTTATATTAGCTTATTTAGGGTATTATTTAAGAAAATGAAAATCTCAATAATCACTCCCAATTATAATTATGAAAAATATATTGCTAAGACTATAGAAAGTGTAGTGACTCAATCTTTTAATAATATTGAGCATATAATAGTTGATGATGGTTCAACTGATAATTCAGTTTCTATTATAAAAGAATATCAAAAATTGTATCCTGAGATAATTAAATTAATTCAGCAAGAAAACCGAGGTCAAACATCCGCATTAAATGTATGTTTAAAAAATGTTACTGGTGATATTATTGGTTGGCTAAATTCAGATGACTTGTATTGCAAAAATACTTTTCAAATAATTATCAATAATTTTAATCAAAATAAAAATATTGATGCAATAATTGGAAATATTAATATAATCGATTCTGAGGGCAGATTTCTGAAAAAAAACAGGTATCTTAAATTTGATTATAATTCAGGGGTTTTTAATGGATTTGGTAAGGTTGTAGCATCTAATGCAATCTTTTGGCGAAAAAATTTATCTGATGAAATCGATATGTTTGATGAAAGTTTTCAATTTGCAATGGATTCTGAATATTGGTCAAGACTCCTGTATAACAGAACTGTTAAGTATATTAACTTCGAAATGGCAAATTTTAGATGGCATCCAAAAGCAAAAACAATACTACGTAGAAAATATAATAGTCAAGAAAATCTTCAGGCAAATAAAGAAAACAAGATAATTTTTTCAAATTCATATAAATTAATTTCTTTATCAAAGTTTTTCCCTGGTTATTTATATATACTTCCTTTTTTGTATTACAAGTCTAAAAGACATATTCTTAAACTTATTAATTTTCATTATTTTGGCAAAAGATAAAATTTTATTATTGATTAAAATTCCTCCTCCTGTAACAGGCGCAACACTAATGAACACTCGTGTTCGTGACAGTGAGTTACTCAAACAATCTTTTAATATTGATATAATTCAAATGAGTTATGCAAGTAGTATAAATGATTTAGGTTCATACAGGTTGATGAAATTTGTAAAATATATAAAGTACTCAAGTAATTTGTTTTTCAAAGTTCTCTTTAATCGTTACGCATTTGCTTACTTTCAAATATCTCCCCTTGGCATATCCTTTTTGAGAGATTGCTTTCTTGTTTCAATATTAAAATTATTTAATGTAAAAATATTGTATCATCTCAAAGGAAAAGGAATAAGCAAACAGAATAATTATCTTTTCAAGAAATTGTATCGATATATTTTTAATTATGAATCAGTAATTATTTTGTCTGAATTATTAAAGTATGATATTGAAGATGTACATAAAGGACAAGTTTTTATAGTTCCAAATGGTATTCCTGTCTGTAAAAATAATTATCGTAAAAACAAATATGCAAATGAATCACTAAATCTTCTCTTTCTTTCCAATTTATTAGAGTCAAAAGGTTTATTTGATTTTATAGATGCGATGAAAATATTAAATAACAAAGGCATTGTATTTAATGCAGTGATTGTAGGTGCTGAAGGAGATATTTCTGAAAAGGAACTAGAAAAAATACTAATTGAAAATTCACTTCAAGATAGGATCAAATATCTAGGACCAAAGTTTGGTGAAGATAAAATAAAAATATATGAAGCAACAGATATCCTTGTTTTTCCAACTTTAGAAGATATTTGGGGCAATGTTAATCTTGAAGCAATGCAGTTTGGGATACCAATAATTGCAACAAGAGAAGGAGCGATTCCGGAAATTATTGATGATAAAATTACAGGTTTTTTAGTTGATAAAAACCAACCAGATCAAATAGCAGACAAAGTTGAAATATTATCCATAGATGCTGAATTGAGAAAAAAGATGGGAGAAGCCGGCAGAAAGAAATTTTTAGAGAAATATACTTTTGAAATATTTGAGGAAAATATGAAGAGAGTTTTTGAAACAATTCTTAGTAAAAATTAAAATTGCTAAATTTATGCAGATAGAACAATACGATTTTTATGGTTTAAAGATCAGCAATTATTCGATTGATGAACTTTTTAATTATTATGATATTGTAACAAAAGAACCTAAAACAATTGTTTGCTATGGATATTCTTTTGGAATTTTACCTTTCTTTAAGAAGTATAAAGACTTATATAGGATTATTAATAATTTTGACATCAATGTTATTGATGGAACTCAATTCTATTGGTTTGTGAAACTTATGGGTTATAAATTAAAAACTTTCTTATCAATTCCTTTTTTAACAATTAAAACATTAGAATACGCGAATGAAAATAAGAAAAGCGTTTTATTATTAGGTGCAGATATTGAAACAAACAAAACTGCGATAGTTAATTTAAAAGCAAAATACCCTAATGCTCTTTTCTTTGATGGTAAAGATGGATACTTCTCCGAAGAGGAAGAAAGAGAAGTTGTAAATTTTATAAACAAAAAAAGACCAAATATTTTATTAATAGGTATTTCATCACCTAAAAAAGAAAGATTTGCTGATAAATATAAAAACGAGCTTACTGCTAATATTATTATACCTTGTGGCGGTATGATAGATGTTTTTGCAGGTAAAGTTAAATTAGCGCCCCCATTTCTTAAAAAAATAGGTTTAGCAACCTTAATTAGAGTAGTGCAAGAACCTCGCAGACAATTATTCTTAAATATATGGCTAGTATATGAAACACTATTCAAGATAATACCATATACAATTTTCCAAATAAAAATTAAAAGAAATAAAAAATTCACTATTCCTAATATTTATGGAATTGGAAATTAAATATGTGTGGCATATTTGGTTTAATCGCAAAAGAAGATAATTACAATAAAAAGACTCTTTTAAAGACTCTTGAAGATGTAGCAAAACTATCTCAGGTTAGAGGTAAAGATTCATCAGGATTAGCCTACAGATTTGAATCAAATAAAACTATTGAAGTACTGCGCGGTCCTGTATCAATTGATGAATTACTATTAACAAATGACTACAAAAAACTTAAGCAAAAAATTGTTGAAGAAATTAAAACTAATTCTAACAAAGTATTTACTGCACTTGGTCATGCAAGATTAGTAACAAACGGTACACAATTAAAAGATTTCAACAATCAGCCGGTAATTAAAGATGGTGTTATAGGTGTTCATAATGGTATTATAGTTAATGAGGCTGTGCTCTGGAACAAACACAGCGAGCTGAAAAGAGAATATGAAATAGATACTGAAATTCTTTTTTCAATTATCAGGAAATATATTAATACGGGCATTTCATCAATTCAGGCTTGTATTGATGCTGCCAATGAAATTTCAGGCACAGTATCTATAGGTTTTATGTTAAATGACCGCGAAGAGTTTATTTTGTTTTCTAACAACGGCTCTCTTTACATTTTAACAAACCTAGAAGACATATTAATATTCTCATCTGAAAAAAATATATTAAATCGACTGATCAAAAAGAATGGTTTCTTAATTAATAGAAATTTTTCAATAGAACAAGTTCATGCTAACAATGGATTTATTATTAGTTTGAAAGATTTTAATATAATTGGCTTTGATTTAGGAACAGATACTGGGCTTAAGATCACAGCTGATAGTAATGAAACACTTGATATCAGGATTACTAATCATCATCCAAATAAAAGTCAACTACCGGCAGTAGTGGATCCTGGAAAATTTACTAATGGTATTCAAACAAATTCTGAGAAAAAACTCCTTGAATATAATATTGACAGAATCTCCAAACTTAAACGATGCACAAAGTGTATCTTACCTGAGACATTCCCTTTTATTGATTATGACCACAATGGAGTATGTAGTATTTGTAAAAATTATGTTAAGAAGAATAATTCTAAATCGATAGAAGAGCTAAAAAAACTAGTAGAACCATATAGAAAAATAAATGGACAACCTGATTGTCTTATTCCTTTTAGCGGCGGTAGAGACAGCACATATACACTACATATAGTTAAAAATATATTAAAAATGAATCCTATTGCATTTACTTATGATTGGGGAATGGTAACTGATTTGGCAAGAAGAAATATTGCACGGGTAACTGGCAAAATGGGAGTTGAAAATATTATTGTCTCTGCAGACATTAAGAAAAAAAGAGAATATATTAAAAAAAATATTGTTGCATGGTTGAAGAAACCTCATTTAGGTATGGTGCCTTTATTTATGGCTGGTGATAAATACTTTTTTTATTATGCAGATAAGGTAAAGAAACAAAATGATATTAAGCTAAACATTTGGGGTGCTAATCCTTTAGAGAATACTGACTTCAAGGTAGGATTCTGCGGTGTACCATTGAGATTCAATAAAATAAGGATTTATTCACTTTCTATTCCCGATCAGATCACTTTATTTTCTTTTGTAGGTAAAAATATTTTTACAAATCCTTCATATTTAAATAAATCTCTGCTTGATACTTTTGGCTCTTTTTTATCAAGATATATGGTAAAAAAAGAACACTATTATCATTTATTCGATTATTATAGATGGGATGAAAATGAGATAGAGGACTTGATTATAAATGAGTTTAAATGGGAAAAAGCTTGTGATACTAAGACTACCTGGCGCATTGGTGATGGAACAGCAGCTTTTTATAACTACATTTATTATACTGTTGCCGGATTTAGTGAGTATGATACTTTCCGCAGCAATCAGATAAGGGAAGGAATGTTAGACAGAACCACTGCACTCAACCTGGTCAATGAAGAAAATAAACCTAGATATGAAAGTTTAAAGTGGTATTTGGAAATTATTGGTCTTGATTTTGAAAAGACAATTAGAAGGATTAACCAAATACAAAAATTATACTAGTGTTCTATTAGCAGCCAAAATAACACATTGAGATTTTTTATTATATATATACTCCTTCTATTACTTGTTATTGAACTTCATTCTCAAACTACGGAAAAATCTATTTATAATTCCGAGGACAAATGGTTCATTAGTGCTGGTATAGGTGCACAGATATCCGGAATAAAAGATGAGGATTTTGTCAGCTCTAATTTATCACCTTTAATTAATATTACATTGGGTAAACAAATATCTTCTATGATTACTTTGCATATTGGCTTCAAGGGATTTTATTTTAATTATATAGCTGATGAATTGAAACATAACTATTATTTTATCTATCTCGGTTCTTCGATTAATCTTATTGATTTAGCTGTCAATTCAAGAGAAAATAAAGCTTGGAATCTTCTCATTCACACAAGTATAGGCATTTTTAATAATACCTTGCTTAACAAGTTACAAGGCTGTTTAAATATTGGAGTACAAAACAACTATTCCATTTCTGAATATCTTGCTCTTTCTTTAGATATATCAGGTATAATTGGCTGGAAAATTTACCAAGGGGATGAAGATATTTTGCCTGGAATTTCTTTGGGAATTATTCATACTTTTTAATTGAATAGTAGTTTATAATTTAAGATTAATTAGTCTCATCTTTATAAGTATATTCAATGAAAACCAGAAGTAAGTGTGCTTTAAGCAAGAAAAGTATTCTTTGACTGATCAAATAAGTTATTCGTCTCGTTCTATTACTTCTAATATCACAGAAGCCTGTGCAAAAAAGATTTATATGAAATCATTTATCAGCAAACCTGTCTATTCTCTTGGTTAAGATTATTACAATCCGTTTCTGAAAGGCACAAGAGTGAGAAAGATTTAAATTTTCTTAATGATGAATTCGAATAATTAAAAAAAATACTCGGTTCAATAGTAACTAAAAAAATGCACAGTGATATCTGTACAAAATTGGTCTGATGTTTATCTCATTTATCCATTATTTTTGTTCAGAGATTAAAAAAAGTTCTTTAACACTGATTTCCATTTTCACAAATTACTTTAAAGACTATCAACTTTAGTCATTACACTTTTGTCTTTTTACTTTTGTCCTTTATCTTTTAACGTCTGTCTTCTAATTTTTATTTTTACACTTAAATATTGATACAAAATGAAAATAATATCCGTTGTAGGTGCACGACCCAACTTTATGAAGGTTGCACCTTTTATTTCTGAAATTAACAGATACAATCTGGAATCGTTAAAAACAAACCGTGAACAGATTAAACATATTTTGGTGCACACTGGTCAGCATTATGATGACCTAATGTCTAAGAAATTCTTTGATGATCTGGAAATTCCCGAAGCAGATATCAATCTCGGCATAGGATCAGGTTCACATTCTGAGCAGGTAGGCAATTCAATGATTGAATTAGAAAAAGTTTTTGAAAAGGAAAAACCTGATTGGGTTATTATTTATGGTGATGTAAACGCAACTTTAGCCGCATCTGTTACTGCAAAAAAATTGCATATAAAAGTCTGTCATATCGAAGCAGGTTTACGCAGCGGTGATCTGAAGATGCCAGAAGAAATCAACAGACTTGTAACCGACAGGCTTTCTGATTTACTATTAACTCCGGATTTATTGTCAGTCGAGAATCTTAAGAAAGAAGGGATTCCGGATTCATCAATTCGCTTTGTTGGAAATATTATGATAGACACACTGGAGAATAACAGAGCAAAATCTGACAGACTGGACATTAAGCAAATAATAAAATTCAATATGATTTCTAACTTAAAAGAAGTTACTATCAGTAAGAATGACTATGCTGTTATAACTCTGCACAGACCATCGAATGTTGATGATAAAGAAATATTAACTTCACTAGTTAGTTTCATCTCTACGGAAGTTTCAGAAGTTTTACCTGTTATCTGGACAATTCATCCAAGGACTGAAAAGCAGCTCAAATTATTTAATTTATGGGAAAAGTTAATTCAGGTAACGAATATCTTTTTAGTAAATCCATTAGGCTATCACGATATGCTCAAGCTGAATATGCATGCAAAGATAATGCTTACAGACAGCGGCGGTTTACAGGAAGAATGCACAGTACTTGGTACACCCTGCTTAACAATGAGATGGAATACTGAAAGACCAGTTACATTACGTGAGTATGGCGGAGCCAGTGTTTTGGTTGGCAATAATATAGATCGTATCCGGAAAGAATTTTTCAATACGCTGAAAGAATCCAGAAAGCCTGAAAGACCAGCATTATGGGATGGTAAAACTGCCGGCAGATGTTTAGAAGAAATATTAAAGTATTGTTAGTGAGAGGTGAGAGGCCAGAACTCAGAACTCAGGAGTCAGAAATCAGAACTCTGAACTCAGGACGCAGGATTCAGAGGCTTTACAATTAAATGACTATCAATGACCCAATGACTTGTTTCTGTCCTGCCCTCTCTTTTTAAGAGAGGCTAGAACTCAAGAGTCAGAAATCAGAACTCTGAACTCAGGACGCAGGATTCAGAGGCTTTACAATTAAATGACTATCAATGACCCAATGACTTGTTTCTGCCCTGTCTGGAAGCTAGAACTCAAGAGTCAGAAATCAGAACTCTGAACTCAGGACTCAGAATTCAGAAGCTTTACAATTAAATGACTATCAATGACACAATGACTTGTTTCTGCCCTGCCTGGAAGCTAGAATTCAGAACTCAAGAATCAGGACTCTGAACTCAGGACTCAGAATTCGGAAACTTTATGATTAAATAACTATCAATGACCCAATGACTTGTTTTGTTAACTCATCTTACAGAAAAATCAAAAACAGCCATAAAAGACTTTGACTGGATATATCTTTTGAAAACATTGCTAAAAAAAGTGAAAAGAAAAAAGTGATAAACAGGAAAATCCTTATTGATGAACTTTGCTCGAAAATTAAAAATTCTGCACTGAAAATATTTTTCAAAATCTTAAAACACATAAACAGGAACAACAATAAACCTATTGCACCGGTTTCCGATAATAGTTCCAGAACAATATTATGTGAATATTTTTGCACCGTAGTCCAATGAAGATTATTAAATCCATTAAATGATCCAAGTCCCCATCCGATAATTGGTTTTTCTTTAATCATCTGTAAACTTAAAGTATAAGTTTGGATTCTGCTTAAGATTGCTCCATCACCGCCAAATTCACCATCATCAATCTTTAACATATTTTGAAAACGCTGCTCTGTTTCAAATTGTTTTGGTGTAAGATTTACAAGTATTATAAAAGATATTATTATCAGGACAACACTATATAAATGATTAGGAGTAATTCTTTTTTTATAAAGCTGCCATAAAAAACCGAAAGTCGAAAAGATAACTATTCCAATAATAACCGCACGGGCACCGGAAAGATAAGTAATTGAAAGACCTGTAATAAATATTAAAGAATAGAAAAATATACTTTTTGTTTCCTTTGTAGTTATTAAAAGCAAAAAGACTATCAGTGTTAAAAATGAAACTGTTCTTGCAATAAATACGTGGCTCCACCTAAATGGTGAAAACTGATATACGGTTGAATGATCAAAAGGCTGAATAATTATTATACTTAAAAGTGTAAATAAAAATCCAGCTGATATAATATGTAAAAAGTATAATAAGTATTCCCTGCTGCTGCTGTTTGTAAGCAGATAATATGTTACCATTATATTTGGGACTATACTTACTAAAATGCTGATGACTTTTTGCGTCCCGTATTTAGGATTTAAAGAGTAAAGAACTGTAACTACAAGATAAAATATTATAACAATAAGTACTTTAACTATGTGTTTAACAGATCTCGATTTAATAAAAGATTTAATCGATTCATTTTTTTGTCTGTTATGAATAAAAAAAACTGATAAAAGAATCCCGGATGATAATATTTTAAGAATCAAAGCAGAAAGCGAATAATTTGATATACCGGAGACAGATAAATTAAACAGCAATAGAATCAGTAAAAGATAAGTAACAATATTTTTTGCAGTTTGTAATTTTTGCATTTATAAGATAGATATTAAGAGTTACTAATTGTCGGTGCAAGTTGCAAGACGTTATACAAAATTAAAAATTAAATGTGATAAATATTAGAAATAAATTAAAGGCAAGAGGTAAAAAGCCGGAAGTATTACAATTGAATGACAATGAATGACCCAATGACTTGTGTTTGTCCTGTCTGGAAGCTAGAATTCAGAACTCAGGAGTCAGAAATCAGAACTCTGAACTCAGGACGCAGGATTCAGAGGCTTTACAATTAAATGACTATCAATGACCTAATGACTTGTTTCTGTCCTGTCTGGATGCTAGAACTTAGAACTCAGGAGTCAGAACTCAGAAGTAAGTAGTTTTACGATTAAATGACTATCAATGACCCAATGACTTGTGTTTGTTCTATCCCTCTCTTTTTAAGAGAGGTTAGGTGAGTTAATGGTGGTTAGAAGCAAGAAGTATTACAATTGAATGACAATGAATGACCCAATGACTTTTCCTCCCCCTATCTACTGTTCTTCAAATTTTTAAAATATTCAAAAGTAAGTTTAAGACCTTCTTGTAAAGGAATTGCAGGCTGCCAATCCAATAAAGTTTTTGCACGGGTTATATCAGGCTGCCTTACACGTGGATCATCAACCGGAAGATCTTTAAAGACTATTTTACTTGATGAATTTGTCAGACTGATAATCTCCTGAGCCATTTTAATAACACTTATTTCTTCAGGGTTACCAATATTAACAGGTTCAACTACATCAGACATCAATAACTTAAAGATACCTTCAACCTGATCATCTATATAAATAAAACTTCTGGTTTGACTGCCATCACCAAAAATTGTAACAGGCTGATTATTAATTGTCTGAGTAAAAAAAGCTGGAATTGCTCTTCCGTCATTAATGCGCATACGCGGACCATAAGTATTAAATATCCGTGCAATACAAGTAACTTATATTATGAGTGCGGTTATATGCCATTGTAAGAGCTTCGGCAAAACGCTTTGCTTCGTCATAAACTCCACGAGGCCCAACAGGATTAACATTACCCCAGTAATCCTCCTTTTGCGGATGAGAAAGAGGATCACCATAAACTTCTGAAGTAGAAGCAAGCAGAAAACGTGCACCTTTTTTCTTTGCAAGTCCAAGTGCATTAAGTGTACCCATAGAACCGACTTTAAGTGTTTCAATTGGAAGCTGCTGATAATCAAGGGGACTAGCTGGAGAGGCAAAATGAAGGATATAGTCAACATCAACAGTTATGTGTATATAATATGTAACATCGTGATTGATAAAAGTAAATTCCGGGTTACTATAAAGATGCTCTATGTTACCAATACTACCTGTAAGCAGATTATCAATACAGATAACTGAAAATCCTTCTTTGATCAATCTATCACATATATGCGAGCCTAGAAATCCAGAGCCGCCAGTTACTACTGCAGTTGGCATTGTTTTAAGGTCCTAAAAATTGTGTGCGGTAATTTACAATTTAGAGTTTAGAAATTATAGTGTTATATGTATGTAGATAGAATTAAGAAGTTATGAATAAGAAATCTGTAATTGAATGACTACAAATGACCCAATGACTTGTGTTTGTTCTATCCCTCTCTTTTTAAGAGAGGTTAGGTGAGTTAATGGTAGCTAGAACTCAGAACTCAAGAATCAGAACTCTGAACTCAGGACTTAGAATTCAGAAGCTTTATGATTAAATGACTATCATTGACCCAATGACTTGTGTTTGTCCTGTCCCTCTCTTTTTAAGAGAGGTTAGGTGAGTTAATGATAGCGAGAAGTCAGAAGTTAGAAGTATTACAATTGAATGACTATCAATGATCCAATGACTTGTGTTTGTCCTATTCCTCTCTTTTTAAGAGAGGTTAGGTGAGTTAACAGGGCTAGAAGTGAGAAGTCAGAAGTAAGAAGTATTACGATTAAATGACTATCAATGACCCAATGACTTGTGTTTGTCCTATTCCTCTCTTTTTAAGAGAGGTTAGGTGAGTTAACAGGGCTAGAGGTGAGAAGTCAGAAGTAAGAAGTATTACGATTAAATGACTATCAATGACCCAATGACTTGTTTCTGTTCTGTCCCTCTCTTTTTAAGAGAGGTTAGGTGAGTTAATGGTAGCTAGAACTCAGAACTCAGGAGTCAGAACTCAGAAGTAAGTAGTTTTACGATTAAATGACTATCATTGACCCAATGACTTGTTTCTGCCCTGTCTGGAAGCTGGAACTCAGAACTCAGGAGTCAGAAATCAGAACTCAGGACTCAGAATTCGGAAACTTTATGATTAAATAACTATCATTGACCCAATGACTTGTGTTTGTCCTGTCCCTCTCTTTTTAAGAGAGGTTAGGTGAGTTAATGGTAGCTAGAGGCGAGAAGCGAGAGGCTACTCAGAAGTAAGTAGTTTTACAATGAAATGACTATCAATGACCCAATGACTTGTGTTTGTCCTGTCTGGAAGCTAGAACTCAGAACTCAAGAATCAGAACTCTGAACTCAGGAGTCAGAAATCAGAAGTAAGTAGTTTTACGATTAAATGACTACAAATGACCCAATGACTTGTGTTTGTCCTGTCCCTCTCTTTTTAAGAGAGGTTAGGTGAGTTAATGAGGGCCAGAAGCGAGAGGCTACTCAGAAGTAAGAAGTATTACGATTAAATGGCTATCAATGACCCAATAACCTTAACTCTATTCCAATGTATGACTTATTTCATATCTTAATTATTAAAATAATCCTCACTAGCCTGCAATAACTATTAGCTGTTAACTATTTAAATAAAAGTTTATTTTTGTAATAAAAGAGCATTAACAATGGTTAAAGAAGCAAAAATAATATATAGAAACGAAGCAGAAACAGAAGAAATAAAATTCTGGAATAACAAATCTTACGCTGAAAAATTATCGATTATTCAAATACTGAGAGAGCAATATATTACACTATACAACAAAGAGGAAGAGTATGCTGAAAGCAGAAAAAGACTTCGAAGAGTTTATAGAATTATTAAACAAGTTTAATATTGAATATATGATTATTGGTGCTTATGCTCTTGCATTATATGCCCGTCCAAGAAACAACGGTGATATTGATATATTTATAAATAATACACTTAATAATGCAAAACAGCTTATAAAAGTTATCAGTGAATTTGGATTTGAAAGCACAGGTATTAAAGAAAATGATTTCACTACAAAAGGCAGGATTATTCAGCTCGGTGAACTGTACCCTTAAAATTAGACACAAAGATAAGCAACTCTCTTATTAATATTATTAATTAATATTTCTTCCTTTTTGTTTTTTAATTTTTCTTTCAACTTAAATTCTAATGGACTTTCATAACCTAAAGCAGAATGAAGTCTTTTTCTGTTATAAAAGATTTCTATAAACTCGAAGACATCTACTGCTGCTTGTTCTTTAGTTTCAAATTTTGTCAGGTAAATAAGTTCTTTTTTTAGTGTGCTGAAGAATGATTCTGTTATTGCATTATCATAACAGTTACCTTTACCACTCATTGATTGAGTAAAGCCATAATAAGCTAAAGTGTTTCTGAACCTGGATGAAGTATATTGGCTTCCCCGGTCAGAATGGAATATTATGCTAGGCTCAGCTCTTCTGTTGTTTATAGCCATCGTTAAAGCCTTTAGAACTAATTCTACTGAGCACCGATGATTAAGCGACCAGCCAATGATCTCACGGTTATAAACGTCAAGGATTACAGCAAGATACAACCAACCTTGATTTGTCCAAATGTAGGTTATATCTGATGTCCAGATTTGATTTACCTTAACGGCTTCAAATTTGCCATTCAGTAGATTAGAACTAAAAGAAGCTTTATGATTCTGCTTTGTTGTTACCCTAAATTTCTTTTTTGTTTTTGAGTATATGCCGTATTTCTTCATTATTCGGTAGACTCGTTTTTTGTTAACGATCATTCCTTCTTTCCTTATTGAACTGGTTAATCTTAACAGTCCATAGCGTCCACGGCTAAGCTGATAATGCTTCTTTATCTTAAGCAAGAGTTCTGTTTCTGCCAGGCTTCTGTGCAATAATCTTCTTCTATGCCAGTGATAACAACCTGATCTGCTTACTCCTAATATTCTGCAGCAGATTCCTTTTGGATATTCTTTCAGCTGCTCTATTATGAATCTGTATTTCACAGCTGGTCCTTTTGTGAAGCTTACGCTATAGCTTTTTTTAAAATGTCACGCTCCATCTTTAACCTTGCTATCTCTCTGTCTTTTTTCCTCAGTTCCTCCTGTTCCGGCTTCATATGACCCTTCCCGAATGCATCCCGGCATCCTGGAGATACTTCTTTTTCCAGTTAAACAACGTATTGTCACTTATTCCTAATTCAGCTGCTATGGTTTTTACTGATTTCCCCGATTCCAAAACCAACTTTACTGCGGATACTTTGAATTCTTTATCAAAGCTTCTTCTGAGTATTTTCTCTGTCATTTTTGCTTCTATATTTATTATTACTATTTAAATATAGTTGCTTTTCTTATTGTCTACTAAATGGGGTACAGTTCACGGTGTATCACCTGTTAGAATTGATATAATTAATGAAATTGATGGAGTTGATTTTTTGAGTGCATTTAAAAACAAAGAAACATTTCAGTTTGGAAAAGTTTTTGCAAATTTTATTTCTAAATCTGATTTGATAAAGAACAAAAAAGCAAGTAATCGAAAAAAAGATATCGCCGATCTGGATGAATTAGAGAAATTCAGCAATAATTCTGATTAAAGAATGACAATTATTTACTAATCTGTTAAATCTGTTTTATCTATTTGCTGTTAGTTAAATGTAGAGTAAAGACCGGAACAAGGATAAACAATGACTACAAATGACCCAATGACTTGTTTCTGTCCTGTCCCTCTCTTTTTAAGAGAGGTTAGGTGAGTTAATGGTAGCGAGAACTCAGAACTCAGGAGTCAGAAGTAAGAAATATTACGATTAAATGACTACAAATGACCCAATGACTTTAACTCTACTTCTCACTGCCCTCTCCCCCCATTAACTATCCAGCTTTTTTTCTGGTAAGTTGTGCTTTAAGGTCCAGAGTTATAATTAGGTTAGCTAATTCTTTACCATCAATATACATCGTACCATTTGCAATACGCTCTGAAAATTCTCCGTTAGTAATAATAAATTTTCTTTTAATCTCATTAGCTGCAGGTTTGAAATGAACGACTTCTTCGTAGTCTTCTTTTTTAACATTTGTTGTAAGCAGGCATTTACTATGCAGATTAACCGGTGTAGAACCTTTACGAGTTTTGCCAATGATATAAAACATAGGTTCATCATCTATATCCATAATTGTAATATCCCGGTAGCCAAGGAAACTGAAAAAATATTTCATTATTGCTTTGTAACCGCTAAGATCAATTGATTGCAGTTTATTAAGCACTTTATTACGATCATTGTTAAGTGCTTTTTTGTAACCATCATTCATACCAAAAACAGTAAGCCAGTCATCTGGAGTCAGTAATTCCGATAATGTTTCACTTTTAATGTTATCAAAAAGATATCGATTTGTAAATCCTTTTTCTTCAAGTACATATAACAGATCTTCTTCAAATGTCTGGCGTATATTATAATTGTACATCACAACTGAAGATGCAGTAGGATCATTTATACCAATTTCATCATCATTTTGCCATACGGTAACAGGGTTCCACCACAAATCAAAATTAAAAATATATGATACTTTAGAAAGATTAAGTTTTAATCGAGAAGGCTTCAGATTAGTTAACAAAACAGTAAGATCACTTCTTTCATAAAAATTACTGAGTGAGTTTTTAAGATCTTCTGCAGACATACCATTACGACCGACAACAAATTTTATATTATTTGCTTCAAAAACTTTTTCTAATTTTTTCATTCCGTTTTCATCGTATTGAGTAAACACAACTGCTTTTTTTCTGTTGCTGTGAACTGCATTAATTTGCTCGATTAACAGATTTGCTTTTGGGCTTATGTTACGGAATGAAGAAAAATTGAGTATCTGTTTAAGTTTATGAATTATTGTAAAAATATTAGTCTGAAACCGGATTGGATTCGGACTGTCAAACAGAGTATTAAGTTCTTCTTTTGCCTGTGTTATTGCTTCATTATATTCAAATAACTGCATCTCATCAGGTGATAGCCATATATCTTTTATAAGAGCAGTCTGCTTGTCTTTTCTAAGTTCTTTAATTGAATTACCGAAAAAAACTAATTCTATTTTTTGTGTAAACGGTAAATCTTCCAGATGTTTTTTTAGAGCTTTCTGATTATTAATAGCAGATAAAAACCAAATATAAGTTGGTTCTATACGGGTAATAATCTGATCTATCTGCTGTGCAGCATAACGAAAATTAATTAGTTCATCGAATAAAACCAGATCAATTTTATCAAAGTCTTTTAATTCTGATCTTCCAAGATCATCAACATCTGCAAACCAGATAACAGATGAACCTTTAACTTTTCTGGTTGTACCGGGTTCATATTTTTTGATCTTTAATTCACGTGTAAACTGTTTAAGTGAATTAGACCAGAATTCCTTAAATCTGTTTTTCTCACTTATAAGCAGAATGGATTTAATATTGCCTTTTTTGAACAAGTACGAAAGAGAAGCAGAAGCAGAATTAAATTTTTCGCATCCAAGTTCATCACACAAAACAGCAAAAGAATTGGAGGTAAGAAATTCGCCCTGACTTATCTCATAAGGATCAAGCTGATCAAGCGAAGATGAAAAATCCGTCCAGCTTAATTCACGATATGAAGACAGAAGACTATTAATTATAGTCTTTGCACCTTCTGTAATTCGCTCATCATTAAGTGCATCAATAATTACAGTGTCAAAATTCTTTTGTTTGACCACAACTTTCTTGACTATTGTTCTTGGTAAATCTATCCGAACTTTAAATACCGGATGAGGTATATCGAAAGAAGGCGAATAAAACTGTACATCTGCTGTTGTCAGATAATCAAAAGGAATATAATGTGATACTGCAGTGCTGTTAATAATATCATCAATACCCGGCACTTTAATCTGTGCAACATCGGGCAATGAAATATTTGTATTATTCAAATCATCCGATATTGATAAAGTCTCTTCAAATTTTTCTACGCTAAGCAGAGCAATATTAAATACTTCAGGGATCAGGTCAGCCAGATAATCTTTAACCTCCGGCAGAGAAATTAAATATGGGATTTCTTTTATCGGCTTTTGTTCAATTTCAATATCCGGTTTTGAAAGTTCAGCTGACTGTAAAATAAATAAGTCCGACTTATCAATTGCATCAGATTTATTCAGGATAAACACAGATGATTGGTCTTCTACTTTTGCGTGCCCGCCTATAAATAACGAAGACTGATCAATTACCTTAGGAATTTGCGGAAGCTGAGAGTTAAGGCTGTAAATTTTAACTTCATCAAGCAATCTTTCTTTAAGAGTAAACAGTTGAGGTTTTGCAAGACCAAAAAATATCAGGTAAGCTCTTGGATGTTCTAATTTATATTTCAGACGAAAAGCAGGTATATCAAAGATATCAAGCTTAAATTTTAATTTAAGTGAGTTAGGTAATTTAAGCGGTTCAACCTCATATCCATCCAGCACCTCAGAATAGTAAAGTGCCTTTACCTCAGGGTTTTTAATACGCGGAGGTCTGAGCCATTTAGCAAAATGGAAATCATCTGTAAGATCTATCTTAGCAACTTTAGACGCTATTTTAGATCGTGCTGTCCTGATCATTTTAGTACTTAATCGTTAGTGCGCTGTAACTGTACTTGTTCGCAGGCTGCTTTAAGTCTTTCAAATGGTTCAGAAAGATTGCGTGATTCTGATATTTTTTCCAAACTGGTTTTAATACCTTTCAGCTCTTCAGCAAACTTTTTGGAAGTTTCGATAAAACCTTTTGCGGCTCCGTTCATTGGGGTATTAAGTGCTTCTAATGCTGTATTACTGATTGACTTCTGTTTTTCATCAGCAAGAAGACGTACAACTCTTATTCCCTGTTTCTGATTAGCACCGAGAAATAGCGGATCTTTTACAATTATCAGATCTATTTGTTCATTTACAGCGTTAAGCAGTGGTACAGATATTAATTCAACAAGAATATGTTCTAGTAAAACATCACCATATAATGTTTTTTGAAAACTGGTGGGTTTAATTGGTGCTGTAACCCTAAACTCCAGCGGTTTTGTTTCTGCATCAGTTACAAGAATGGCTCCCATTACTCCGCCATTATCATTAAGTGTATAGGTTTCAAGGAATGCTAACTTTGCAATTTCCATCTTAATTCTCCGACTAACAAATTATTGATAAATTTTCTATCAAAGATTTTCAATATTAGTGCCATGATTTTGGAAGGATGAAGCTTAGTAGATAATTTGAATTTGTATGTAAAATATACAAGTGAAGTAATTATTGGATGTCAGTAATGACGCATAAAACCTTATTTATTAAACAAAAAAAGAAGAAAACTTTTTTTTAATATAATTCACTTCAGTTTATATACTTTTTGCATGAATATTCTACATGATTCAATCAGAGGTTAATTAGTATGTAAAAAATTATTTCAGGTAATTTATTTTACATAAGAAGAAATTTCTAGTGCATATTGTGAAAAAGAAGTATTAAAAAAAGGATATTGAAAATAGAGTTCTTAAAGTCTGGTATAACAAGTCGTCAGTAAGTGTAATGCGAATTAAAAGTAACTGATAACTGAAAATTGATGATAAGTGACTTTTTACAAATGCTCAACTTCAAAACTCCTGATTCCTTTTTACTGACTGATTACCTCACAGCTACTTGACAGTTAAGAAAGTAAAATCTATCTTTATATGGACTAAATCTAAATAATTTGTAAGAATCTATGAAAACAGCTGCAAAATTAAATTTTGGTGAAAAAGGAATTATATCTGATATAGATAATACACATCCATCATTCAGAAGAATATTAGAAATCGGTTTTACTCCAGGGCAGGAAATACAATTAATAAACTCATCTGCATTTAATGATCCATTAGCCTTTTCTTTACGGGGAACTTTAATTGCAATAAGAAAACAAGAAGCTGATTGTATAATTTTATCCTGAGTGTGTGATGAATACTGAATCTGCGGTAAAACTGCAGTTAATTACATTAGTAGGTCCGCCAAACTCCGGTAAAACAACTCTTTTTAATTTACTAAGTGGAAAAAATTTAAAGACAGTAAATTATCCCGGCTCTACAGTTGAATATTCAATCGGAAAGATACAAAGCAAATTCGGTATTAATGCAGATATACTTGATTCACCGGGAATAATTAGTTTAAATCCAAACTCTCCTGATGAAGAAATTTCTGTCAATTCTCTTTACAATCATCCAGTCTTTGGGTCTCCAAATCTTGTTATTGCCACTGTTGATGCAAGTCAGATTTCACGGCATTTATTATTATCGATGCAGCTAATCGCATCCGGTTTTAACACAATTATTGTTTTGACAATGAACGACCTTATGGAAAAAAGAGGGTTTAAGGTTGATGAGAAAAAACTTTCAGAAGAACTTGGATGTAATGTTATTAAAATTAATGGCAGAACAGGTGCAGGTATAGATGAATTAGTAAACTTATTAAAACAGAAAACTGATAATGATGGAATTGCAGCCAAAGCGGAAAATCAGAATACAAGAGTAATACCCAGCAAGATTTTTGAAAATGCCGGGAAAGAGCAGTTGTTAAAACTTTATTCTGATATTGCTGAAATTGAAAATAAGGTTATTTCTCCCCTGCCGGTTTTATCAGAAAAGAATTTACGAAATGCAAATAAAAAACTTAAAATTTTAAACCAGACATTAAAACCAGGGAATAATCAACCCGATGAATTAACATTAAAGATAGATAAGTATCTGCTTGATAAACGCTGGGGATTAATATTTTTCTTTCTGATTATGTCATTGATGTTTACATCAATATTCTGGGCTGCCGATCCTTTTATGAATTGGATAGATGAGTTCTTTGGATGGCTTTCTTCTATCACAGCAGAACTTTTTGGTGATACTTGGTACGGTGATTTGATTGCTGATGGAATAATCAGCGGCACCGGATCGGTGTTAGTATTCTTACCTCAGATTTTAATATTATTTTTAATATTGGGTCTATTAGAAGATACAGGATATTTGGCTCGGGGAGCAATGTTAATTGATAAACCATTATCAAAAATCGGATTAAACGGTAAGTCATTTGTTCCAATGCTCTCAGGATTTGCATGTGCAATCCCGGCAATCCTTTCTGCGCGCACTATTTCTAACCGAAGAGAAAGACTGCTTACAATTTTTATAATACCATTAATGAGCTGCAGTGCCCGTCTGCCAATATATGCACTTTTAATTGCATTTCTAACACCGTCTGATAAATTATGGATTGGCGGAATCGTTTTAGCAATTATATATATTGCCAGCACTATTGCATCATTGATAATTGCAGCAATCATTAATAAATTCAATAAAAAATTAATTAAAGCAGAAGATAATTCTTCTTTTATATTAGAACTTCCGGCATATAGAATGCCCAAAGCAAAAGTTGTAATCAGAAATTCTTATGATAATGCAAAACAATATATCCTAAGAGCTGGTCCGGTAATTATGGTTTTATCAATGATAATTTGGTTTCTTACTTATTTCCCAAATTATAATCCTGTTATAGACGATACAGGACTAAATACTGAAGAAGTAGAACAGATGATAAAATCAGAAAGACTGGCTACATCATACGCAGCAGATCTGGGTAAATTTATACAACCGGTTATGACTCCATTAGGAATGGATTGGAGGGTTGGTGTTGCATTGATATCTGCGTTTGCTGCCAGAGAAGTATTTGTCAGTTCTTTAGTTTTAATATTCAAAGTAACAGACAGTGGTGATATTAGAGCATCAATGATATCAGCTATGAGGAATGCAAAAATTGAAGAGACTGGTGAGCAGTTATTTACTCCGGCTACAACATTGGGATTAATCGTCTTTTTTATGTTTGCATTGCAGTGTTTATCAACAGTTGCAGTATCAAAAAAAGAAACAGGCGGCTGGAGAATACCAATCTTACAGATTGTAATATTTACTTCAACCGCATACATACTTACATTTTTTACTGTTAATTTATTACGATTTGCCGGTATTGCATAGACTAATTATAAATGTAATATTAGAACAGTATTAATGTATTCATTTGTGATAATAAGTGAGATAAAAAAGTGAAAAACGAAAAAGCTGCAGAGGTATTCAGGGAATTCTTAAAAAGTGGAAAAAACAGAATAACACCTGAAAGATTTGAAGTACTTGATGAAGCACTTGAGCATGAAGGTCATTTCGGTGCTGATGATCTTTTTATAAAATTAAAGACATCAAAATCAAAGGTATCGCGTGCAACGGTTTACAATACATTGGAACTTTTAGCTCAGTGTGATCTTTTAAGCAGACGCAATTTTGGTGATAATATTACAAGATATGAAAGTAATTACAAGCGTCAGACTCATGATCATCTTATTTGTGTTGACTGCGGAAAGATAGTTGAGTTTTCGGATCCAAGATTGAATACAATGCCTAAAGAGATCAGCGAAAAACTGGGTTATGAATTAGATAGTTATTCCTTTAATATTTTCGCCAGATGTAAAAATAAAAAGAACTGCCGCGTCAAAAAATAATCCTTAAAATCAAAATACCTCTTAAACTATGAAAAAGATAAAATATCCGATAAGCTGGAGTAAAGATAATTTTTCAATTAAGATTTTCTGTTCAATACCTAATATTGCAACCGGAATACTTGTTAAAGCATCTGAAACTTTTTTTATTGTTGATCCCGGTGATGGTATATTAAGAGATCTTAACAAGGAATTAAAACCAAGTCAAATATTAAAAGTATCAGACATCTTTATCACACATGGACATCACGATCATGTTGGCGGTGTTTGGTCTCTATTAACTTATCTGCGTGTAATGAATAAAACCACTCCGCTTACGATTCACTTTCCTAAAGGATGTATTGAGATTTTACATATTCATAATGCATTCAAGAAAGTATATGGAGAGGGTCTGCCTTATAAAATAAAATTAAATGAGATTGATAAAGGCAAATCTTTTACTACAAACAAAGTAAAAGTAACCGCTTTCCCGGTGATCCATAAAGAATATTTATTTGACAGGAAAACAACCAGACAGGTACCTTCACTTGGTTTTAAATTTACTTTTGAAAAAAAGAATATTTGTTATGGCGGCGATACTGCTTATTGTCTCGAACTTGTTAAACAAGCCAAAGGAGCTGACCTTGCAATTATAGAGGCAGGACACGATGAAGACACTCCGGACGGAATACACATGACATTGAATGAGGCAAAATCAATCGGCGAAACTGCTAAAGAATATTTTTTAGTACATGTTCCTGAGTAATCCATTAAAATCCTATCAGAACTTAAAAAACTTTGTTCTAAGATTTTACTTTTATTAATCTATTTACTTGATAACAGATGTGGATTCAAAAAGAAATAAATCTAAAACCACAGAAAAGAGGATTTCACTTAATTACAGATCAAATCCTTTTAAACTTACCAGAACTAGAAAAGATAAAAATCGGTCTTGTTAATATATTTTTAAAACACACATCTGCTTCCTTATCATTAAATGAAAATGCTGATCCAGATGTAAGAGTTGATATGGAAAATTTCTTTTCTGAAATAACAGATAATAAACAATATTTTACCCACAACTCTGAAGGAAATGACGATATGCCCGCGCACATCAAGTCTTCAGTTTTGGGCAGTTCATTAACAATTCCAATAACTAATGGTAGATTAAATCTTGGTATGTGGCAGGGTATTTATTTATGTGAACACAGAAGTAATAGCGGAAGCAGAAAAATCTTTATAACCATTAACGGTGAATGAAACGCTTTAATAGAAAATTGTATTAATAATTAAATGGACCTGTAAACTTTTCAATGAAACTTATCTTTATTAATATCAAATAGAATTTTTAACTCAGCTTAAGATTATAAATAAAAAAATCTTATCCCAACTCTGCTCATAAATCCACTCATATTATACGACCTTTCTAAAACTGTAGCCGGATAATTAAAATTTTCATCTTTATATGTCCAGCTTGGATGAGATCTATGATAAGTAATCTCACCAAACAACTCTGAACGCGGACTAAGGGCAAATGCTGCACCAAGACTAATACGCCAGTTAAAGTCAAATGCTGCTTCAAATTCATCGTCCATTGGTTCCTGAAAATTCCGGTAATTGATAATTAACAGTTCAACACCCATAAAACCAGATGCATAAAAGTGAGAACGATTAGAAGTTGGAAATCGGGCAGTAAACCCGAACATCAATGGAAAATCATGAATATTAGTTGAAGCTCTTAATTCATTAACTTCGCCAATTGCACCGGGATAATAATAGTTTAATTCACTCACAAGTTTTTTATCAATATAATTCCGATTAAACCAATCAAGGCTCCAGTTCCAGCTAAAAAATTTGTCAATATGTTTTCCACCTTCAAACCCTATAATAAAACCGCCCTCAGTTGCTGATGGATTGAAGTAACCGAGTTTCACTGCACCAGTATTCCACTGACCAAATGCGGATAAATTATTAACAAGTATAAAAAGTATTATTAAGCGTTTCATAAATCACCATTTGATTTTGATAAGCTAAACCAATAGTAATGCCATAAATATTTTTAATAATATTCAGTTTATTTCATCGTTTATCGCTAGTTTGTATTCTGAACCGAACAAATAAGTGTAGAAAAAATAGAACGATACTAAATGTTTGTTTAATTTGTGTTATTAAAAAATCAATAAATAAAAAAAAGAGGATTTGTTTGATAAAAATTTTATTTGTTTGCACAGGTAATATATGCCGTTCCCCTGCTGCGGAAGGAATTATGAAAAAGAAATTAATTGATTACGGATTAGACAAGTATGTTAAAGTAGATTCAGCAGGAACAATCGGATACCATGCCGGAGAACAACCAGATGAAAGGATGCAAATGCATGCTTTGAAAAGAGGTTACACACTTGACCATCTTGCCAGAAAATTCAATCCAAATACCGATGGGGATAAATTCAATTATATTCTTATAATGGATGATTACAATTATGATGCTTTAGTAAGAATGGATACAAGTAATAAATACAAAAGCAAAATATTCAGAACAACTGACTTTTCTTCAAACAAAGAAATCCATGAAGTGCCTGATCCTTATTACGGAACAGGCGAAGGATTTGAAAGAGTGCTTGATATTCTTGAAGACAGTATTGATAATTTTATAAAATTTATCCAAAGAGAAATTGAGAAGAGAGATATTAAATAAGATAGAAGATTTCCTTTCTGAAAAAATTAACAACAGCAAAGCTGCAGGAGGCGGATGTATAAATGATGCACAGATTTTAACTACCGATAAAGGAAATAAATATTTTGTCAAATTTAATTTACTTTCTGATAAAGACATATTTCTAAAAGAAGCTAATGGTCTGATTGAACTTAAGAAACCGGGTGTAATCAGAATTCCAGATGTAATCTCAGTTGATAATAATTATCTATTGTTAGAGATGATTGAGCCAGGCAATAAAGGAAAAACCTTCTGGGAAGATTTTGGCAGAAACTTTGCAAAACTGCATAAATATTTTGGTCAATCACACGGATTTTTTGAAGATAATTATATTGGTTCAACTCCTCAACTGAATATCCCAAATGAAAAAGAAAAATATGATTGGCTCGAATTTTATTTTAATAAGCGATTACTATTTCAGTTCAAGTTGGCAGAAAAAAACGGTTATGCCGATTCATTATTAAAATCTGCATTTATAAAACTTGAAAAGAATATTTATAAAATACTTGGAAACGAATTATACCCTCCTTCCCTGCTGCATGGTGATCTTTGGAGCGGAAATTTCATTACTGATAAAAATGGTAATGCTTGTTTAATTGATCCTGCTGTTTATTATGGCAGCCGAGAAGCTGATCTGGCTATGACAAAATTATTTGGTGGATTTGATCCGGTTTTTTATAAGGCTTACAACGAAGTGTTTCCATTTGATGATGGTTATCTTTTCAGAGAAAATATTTATAAACTTTATCATATTCTCAACCACCTGAATTTATTTGGAAGCGGGTACTTTGGACAAGCACTCAATCTGATGGAATATTATTTTTAATTTTAATGGGGATTAAGATGCGTTTACTTTGTTTAGATCAAAACAGATTAGATTATCATAGAACTTAAATTAATAATTTAAGTAGTTAAGCAAGGACAAGAAAAAATCAATCAGGTATTTACAAAATTAATTTACGTCACCTTTAGACAAGCTAAAGGTGGCGTAAAAAACTCAGTAAAAGATCATAATTTAATTACAGATAATTGAGTGGTTTAATAATAAATTTTGTTACTGATCTTGTGCAGAAATTATATCTACTACTTCAACATCAAATATTAAAGTAGAGTTCGGCGGTATCTTCCCCATATCCCGCTCACCATAAGCAAGTTTAGAAGGTATAACAAATCTTGCTTTACTGCCTTTCTGAAGGAGTTGTAAACCTTCATCCCATCCGGGAATTACCTGGCCAACACCTGCAACAAAAGTTATTGGATCATCACGCTCAACGCTTGAATCAAATTTAGTTCCATCAAGTAAAAATCCACTGTAATGTACAACAACAGTTTGAGCCGGTTTAACATTTTCTCCCGTACCATTCTGAAGTATAGCATATCTTAATCCGCTTGGAGTAGTCTTTAATAAAGTTGAATCTACATCCCACATTTTAACAGCAGGAATTTCCTTTGCTAATAACAGTTCTATTACAACTTTAATGTTAGTGTTAGGAGGAATTGGTCCCATTCCTTCTTTTCCATAAGCCAGATTAGATGGAATAATGATAGTTCGTTTACCACCGGGTTTCATCCCAACCATACCTTCCTCAGAACCTTTAATAAAGGAATCGGATCCGAGAACAAACTTCATCGGTTGATTCATCATATAAGAATTTGCAATTAAATCAACATTTTTTGTTGTATCAGCGACCCAATCAGAAAACAAATTAGACGAATCCTTAATAATCCATCCTCTAAAATTAATTTCAATAAGATCACCATTTTTTGCACTTATACCTTCGCCATGTTTATCATCGCAATATTTCAGACCGGATTTAAGAGTAATAAAATCAGGATCACCTGAACAGCCATAAATTAAAACAGCACTAAGAAGAACAATGAGCATACTTTTCATAAAATTTCCTTTAAATTGAGGGTCGAATATATCTATTTATATAAAAAAAACATAGATAATTAAATGTATGAGAATCTTGTTTAGCATTATAATTACTACGCTAACTGTATTATATGGTTTATACACCAATGCACAAACTTTTCACAATGAAGAAGAAGTAATAGTGGATTGCAATTATTCGTTTGAAGAATCCATTTCAGGAATTGATATACCCAAAGCTATAAAAAAAAATCTTGTGCTGCTGAATGTCGAATATTATTCATTTGATAGCAAACTGCACAGGGGACAAATTGTATTGCATAAAAATGCTGAAAAGGATATAAAAGAAATATTTGAGATTATCAAAATTATAAAGTTTCCTGTCAGCAAAGTGATTCCAATTGTTAAATATAAATGGTCAGATGAAGATTCGATGAATGATAATAATACCTCAGCATTTAATTATAGAAAAGTAAAAGGGCAAAAAATTTTATCAGCTCATTCATATGGTTTGGCAATTGACATTAACCCTGAACAAAATCCGCATATAAAACGAAATATTGTTCAACCTGCAAATGGAAAGTATAATATTAATTCAGCAGGAACGATATTAAAGAATTCCCGAATTGTTCAGGAATTTAAAAAGCGAGGTTGGCAATGGGGTGGAACCTGGAGAAGTTCAAAAGATTATCAACACTTTGAAAAGAAAAATTAGTCTGTTACAGGAAACAGGAATCTTAACATTTCAGGAACTCTTTTAGCCCAGGCTGACTCAGAATGCTCTGCTTCATTATCCTTAGTAAATAAAATGTCTTTCTTGGTTTCATAACCATGATTCAATAAAGCTTTAAGCATTTCATCAATACCCGGTTGTAATTTTTCATCTACACCTTTACCACCGTTGTAAATATAAAACTTTATATCCTTCTTTGCTCCGGAGTAATTCTCAACTGAAGTAACGTAATCAAACTGATCTATTTTAAAAGCCGGTGATAAACAAGCCGCTTTTGAAAAAATAGAGTCATATTCCCAGACAAGCATAAATGAAGCTAAACCGCCAAGCGATGAACCACAAACAGCTGTATTTTTTCTATTATCTAAAGTCCTATAAGTTGAGTCAATAAATGGCTTTAACTCAGCAGCAATAAAATTCATATAAGCATCACCCAAATAGGTTTTGCTATATTCAAAATTTCTTTTATTCGAGTTATAAATTCCAACAATAATAATTTCATTAATTAAATGCATTTTTGTTAAACTATCTGCTGCTTCATCAATCTGCCAATCAATACCGAATGAAGAAGTGAGCGGATCAACAATATTCTGTCCATCATTCATATATAACACAGGATATCTTTTATTTTTCAGTGAATCATAAGATGGAGGCAGCCAAACGATTATATCACGGGCAGGAATAGTTGAACCGATAAAATTTTTATGATAACGAACATTACCAGTTATTTTCCCATTAAAGCTACTATGTTCTTTACCCCAATTATTAAATTCAAAAAACAGTGTGGTATCATTTGTAATATTAATCTGAAAGTTAGAAAATTTTTTCCCATCTGAATCTAATGCCTCCATTTCCCAGTTTCCCAATGTAAATTTAAACTCAAGTTTTCGATGCTTATCAAATTCAAATTCACGGCTCCATGTAGAATCATTAATTTTTGAAAGCTGAATTGAGGACGGATTCCAATCACCCAGCAGTTGATGGTTCCCGGTAATGTATATAAAAGAGTTCTTATCTGAAATTTTTGAATAAACAATAAACTTACATTTTACCTGAGATTGCAGGTGAATGCCGGACAGGATAATCAATGAAATAAAGAGCAAAAATTTTTTCATATAAAATTGATGTAAATTTGTTAATCTAAATATAGTAAATTAGTCAAGCCTTTTGCTGATTATGAAAAAAATAATATTAAATTCAATTTTCTGTTTATTGATAACCTTAAGTTGTTCTGATCGCGAGCAATATACCGGTATTAGCGATCCGGATATAACTGGATTGTTTACAGAAATCAAGGGCAGTGTTTCTGGTGAATTAAATTTTTCTGATTCCCCATTTTTGGCAACAGAAGATATTGTTGTCGATTCTGGTAAAACGCTTAAAGTTAACCCTGGTGTAGAAATTTTTTTTGAGGAAGGGACAAGTATGATCATTAAAGGTGAACTTAAGATATCAGGATCAAGAACACGAAGTATATTATTTGCCTCGTATGATAAAAGCAAAAAATGGGCAGGAATCAAAATTTTAAATGCTGATAAAAAAGCCGTAATTGATTTCTTATTTGTCAAAGATATCCGTGAAGGATCAAATACTTTTAATTCAAGCATTTCGATATTTAATTCAGAAACCGATATTTTTCATAGTTTCATTTATCAAAATTCTGCATTAACCGGTGGCGGTTTGGGCATATTCAATTCAAGTGTTCAGATTATTAATAATGTGTTCAGGGATAATTTTGCAGATAATTATGGCGGAGCTGTTTATGCAGAACAATCTGATATTAAAGTAATCAATAATACTTTTTATAAAAATTCAGCTTATAATAATTGCGGCGGTATTTTGATATATCAACCGATAAAGACAGAAATACAAAACAATATCTTTTTTAAGAACACGAACCGAAATGGTTTAGATCATTACTTTTATTCATCGCAAGACAGTTCAACTTTATCGGAACAATACAATTACTTTGCCTTTGGAAATATGGATCCATTATTTTTTGATACTGATTATCTGACACTTTATTATTTATCTCCTTGTAAAGATGCTGGTAATCCTGATTCGCTATTTAATGATTACAACGGAAGCAGAAACGATCAGGGAGCTTACGGAGGACCTAAAGGAAACTGGTAATGACAGAACTATATTTTGACAATTATCTTATCAGATCATATAAAGAAACGGATGCTAAATCACTTTCTTATAATGCAAACCATCCTGAGATTAATAAGTATCTGGCAGATGGTTTTCCGTTTCCATATACAATTGAAACCGCTGAGCAATGGATAAAATTCGCTTTGGAAAAGGATACAAATTTATTCTTTGCTATCGTAAGTAAAGATGAGGTTATCGGCGGAATAAGTGCAACACCATATTCAAATGTTCATAGATTTACTGCTGAAGTAGGATTTTGGATTGGTAAAGAATACTGGAACAAAGGAATTACTACCAGAGCATTACTAACCTTTTGCAATTATCTTTTTACTAAATTCGATTTTAACAGATTAACGGCAAAAGTATTTGAAGGAAACGAAGCTTCAAAAAAAGTTCTATTAAAATGCGGCTTTTCGCTTGAAGGAATTCATCCTGAAAGTGTATTTAAAAATGATATATTTGTTACCCATTATACTTACGGATTATTAAAGAAAGATTTTAAATATGATCGCTAATCATCTTAAACTGGATTTGATCAGAGAAACCTTTAAAAAGTGGTATGGAAAAAAAGCTGACTTTATACTTAAACTTCCTCAAACTGCCTCTTACAGGGAATATTACAGAGTGTCATATAACAACCATACTGTTATCGGGGTAATAAACGAAGACAGAAAGGAAAATGAAGCGTTTTTATCATTCACTAAAACATTTAATAATCTAAACCTTAATGTTCCCAGGATATTATATGAAGATCTAAATAAAGATATTTATCTTCTTAATGATCTGGGAGATACCACTCTTTATTCAGTTATTCATTCAAATAAACATGATTATAATTCTGCGCCACAGCTTATAGAACTATATAAAAAGTCATTAGAGCAATTACTAAAATTTCAGATTACTGCTGATAAAGCTATAAACTACAATTTTTGTTATCCGCGTGCAAAATTTGACAGACAATCTATTGTGTGGGATTTGAATTATTTTAAGTATGACTTTTTAAAACTTGGCAGAATTCCATTCGATGAACAATTGCTTGAAAATGATTTTAAGAAATTTGCAGATTTTGTGTCTTCGATTAATACTGATTATTTTCTTTACAGGGATTTCCAGTCAAGAAACATAATGATTAAAGATGAACAATTATTCTTTATTGATTATCAGGGCGGAAGAAAAGGAGCATTACAATATGATGTTGCTTCTCTGCTGTATGATGCAAAGGCAGAAATACCTCAATATCTTAGAGAAGAATTATTAAATCATTATCTGGATAAACTTGAATCTGATTATGGCTTAAGCAGAAATGAATTTATGAAATCATTTTATGCATTTGTGCTTTTAAGAATTATGCAGGCTATGGGAGCTTATGGCTTCAGAGGATTATTTGAGAAAAAAGTACATCTTATAAAAAGTATTTTACCTGCAAGAAAGAATCTTAAGTATCTGCTTGAAACAGGAAAACTTGATTTTGATATTCCCCATCTTCATGAAGTTTTCAGAAATATTATTTCATCCGATGAATTCAATATTTATGAAGAAAGATTCTTACCCAATGAAAAATTATCAGTAACTATAACAAGCTTTTCTTATAAACGCGAAATACCAATCGATCTGGCTGATAACGGCGGAGGATTTGTATTCGATTGCCGCGGATTAAATAATCCAGGCAGACATCTTGAATATAAACTGTTAAATGGAAGAGACCCTGAAGTAATCAGGTTTTTAAAAGATAATTCTAATGCTGATGAGTTTATGACTAATGCAATTCAATTAGTTGATTCTACAATAGAGAAATATTTAGAACTTGGATTTAAAAATTTAATGGTTAATTTTGGATGCACAGGTGGTCAGCATAGATCAGTTTATTGTGCAGATAAACTTTATACGTATCTTAAAGATAAATATGATATTAATGTCTTTCTTTCGCATATTGAACAAGGAATTAAGGAAGAGGTGATAAGATAATGCAAGCGATGATTTTAGCAGCAGGACTTGGAACAAGGTTAAAACCTTTAACTGATGATACTCCAAAAGCACTTATCAATGTTTATGGAAGAACATTACTTGAAATTGCTATAAGAAATCTGATTGAATATGGTTTTAACAAGATCATAATTAATGTTCATCATCATGCTGATAAAATTAAACAGTTTATTGAAGCAAATACTTTTGCAGCAGACATTTTCATCTCCGATGAAACCGAACTCTTATTAGATACCGGCGGAGGAATTAAAAATGCTTTGCACTTTTTTGATAACCTTCCTGTTCTGATTCATAATGTTGATATTATTTCAAATCTGGACCTGAATGAATTTTACAATTATCATCTGTCTGACGATTCGCTTGCTTCACTTGTTGTAAGTAAAAGAGTAAGCAGCCGTTACTTACTGTTCAATGAAGATAATATTTTATGCGGATGGGAAGATATTAAGAAAAACGAAAGAATTATTGTTAGAGATGAACCAGATTATAAGCAATTAGCGTTCAATGGAATACATATTATTAATCCTGAACTGATAAAAAAATTTCCTGAAGATAAAGTATTTAGTGTAATCAAGGCATATCTGATGGCTGCAAGAACCGAAGAAATTAATGCCTATCTCTGTAATGATATAAAATGGATTGATGTTGGTAAGATTGATTCATTGCAAAGAGCTGAAGAGCTTGTAAAAAAAATTTTCTAAGAGTGCCGTTACTCTATTTAATCATATCTATCCAGCTTAAACTTCTCGCCAAGATATAATTTTCTTACCTCTTCATCATTTGCTAACTCATTGGCACTGCCCTGTTTAAAAATAACTCCATTGATCAGTATGTAAGCATTATCAACTATGCTTAAAGTTTCGTGCACATTATGATCAGTAACCAAAACTCCTATTCCCCTGTTTTTAAGATTAGAAACTATGTTCATAATATCTTCAACTGCTATCGGGTCAACACCGGCAAAAGGTTCATCCAGCAAAATAAAACTTGGATCTGTAGCAAGAGCGCGTGCAATTTCAGTTCTTCTTCTTTCACCGCCGCTAAGCTGAAATCCAATGCTTTTTCTTATGTGAGTTATTGAAAGCTCTTCAAGCAGCTTTTCACATTTCTCCTTTCGTGCTTTAGCATCCAGCTTGGTCATTTCAAGCACAGCAAGCAAATTATTTTCTACTGATAAGGTTCTGAAGATAGATGCTTCCTGCGGTAAATACCCAATACCCATTCTCGCTCTTTTGTACATCGGAATTTTTGTAATATCTGTTTCATCCAGAAAAACTTTTCCAGATTCTGGTTTTATCATTCCTGTAATCATATAAAAGGTTGTTGTCTTACCTGCACCGTTAGGACCCAATAATCCAACTATCTCGCCTTTTGATACTTTAACAGATGCTCTATTTACAACTGTTCTCTTTTTATAAATCTTAACAAGATCTTCGCTTCTTAAAGTAGTGCTCATAATTATTATTTAAGTTTATTCAGTAGGTTATACATTTCAATTTTAGTTGGTCTGTTTTTACGGACAACAAATCTTGGCAGCAGATAATCTTTTTCATTACCGGTAACTTGTTTCTCGGGATAGTATTCGCTGGCAGGATCTTTATATAATTTAACTTCTGCTACTTCGTTATTCTCAAAAATTACAGTTGTTGAAGCAGAATTTGATTTAGTCAATCCATTAGCTGTTTCACCATCGTACATATAATAGATAGAAAATACATTTCCATAAAACTCTGCACGAAAGATTTTGCCTTGATTAAAAAAAAGTTTTATCTGTGCGCTTGAAGTCTGATCATA
Source organism: Ignavibacteriota bacterium (assembly GCA_013285425.1). Classification (GTDB taxonomy): domain Bacteria; phylum Bacteroidota; class Ignavibacteria; order Ignavibacteriales; family Ignavibacteriaceae; genus IGN3. Next base: position 1,172,059 of record CP053447.1, on the reverse strand, counting down.
CCGATTAAGGTAATTCTCATTTTGTGAAAGCATAAATGAACTACCATCAACATCAAGTTGTTTTATCTTATTATCTTTCAGATAGATCGTGATCGAATCCCCGGTTAACTGAGAATCTTCGTTCCATAAAACCGGTTGTGCCGATACAGAATTTATTTTACTTGTTACAATTCTTTCTTCATCACGATAAAATATTGTCAGGTCATTAACTGATGCAAATTTTTCTTTTAAGATTTTTACTGAATCAATGGCAAAAAATCTTTCCGATGAATCTCTAAATGCTTCCATTATTCTGGATTTAATAAACAAAGTATCAAGCTGAACAGTTTCTGTCCCATCATCATTAGCTGCAAATGTTGTATCAACCTGAATAAATAAAGGCTCACGATCAATCAATGAATATCCTTTTTGCCTGTAATCCTCAAGATGCTGTCCGAAGATCTCAGAATTATTTTTCAGATTAATCAATCTTACATTACTAAAAGCAAAAGTAATTTTGGAATTTCTAAAATGTTCGAGAGTATCAGCATATATCTGATTTTCACCATCAAAGATAAGAACATCGCCAACTGCAACCGCTCTGTTCTGCTGCTGGTAATAAGTAAGCTGATTTGATGTTAGAGTTGTTGTTGTATCATAAAGCTTAACTTTTGATTGAAAAAAAGCACGGTCTTCATTAAAATAATATTCTCCGCTGTCAGCAGTAAGGATAACCTTCTTATCATCAAGATAAACACCTGAGGTGCTTTTTGTTTTTTCAAGATTACCGAAATAATAACCGTGCGGGGTTTTGATTGTCAATGTATCCTTAGTTGCAATAACATCTCCGATTAACTCAGCTTCGTTACGTGAAATATATTGAATTGCTTTATTGCAGGTTATTTTTACTTTACCCTGAGTTAAGACAACATTTCCATAAACCTCTCTTGTAGATTCTCCGTTTACCATTCGCCCTACCAGTGAATCGCCAATTACAGTTATAAGTTTACTTTGTTGTGCAACAGATAAAACTGACAACAGAAAAACAAAAATCAATATTAACTTTACTTTCATTGCACTGTATCCGCTCTTGTAACATAGGTTATATTATAAATAACATAATTTTTCAGATTCTGATCGGATTCAAAACCATAACCTTCAATTTTTTCCTGAGGTGAAATAACTGTTACAAATTTATCAGAAACAATTTTCCTGTCTTTGTTTCTCCACATCATTTCCTCAGTACGAATCGTTACGCTATCGCTGTAAACGACAACACTATCAATTGCAAATAAATTATTTGTGGTTTCATCAACTCTTCCATTTTTAGAAGTTAGTGTGGAAGTTTTCAGTTCATCATCGTTGAAAAAATCCACTTTTATATTCTGATCCAGAAAAGTCTCTCGTTTATCATCAAACTTTTTCAGATGCCCTGCCCAAAGTACAGCTTTTGTTTTACCGGAATCAGAAAAAGTAACAACAGAATTCCAGCTTTCCTGTGAAGGTAATTCCTGAGTATTTAGGTTTACATCAATTGCAGGTTTAACCCGTTTTGATGAACAATACTGAAAAAGAATAAGAAATGAGATGAAGAATAAAATATATTTCATCTGTTCTGCAGCCCAAGATTTATAAGATCATGCAGATGAACAATCCCGATCGGATGTTCCTGATCATCAATAATAACAAGACTTGTAATTTTAAAGTTTTCCATCTGCTGAAGTGCAAAAGAAGCCAGATATTCTTCCTTTAACACTTTTGGATTTTTTGTCATTACATCCTTTGCTAACAGTCCGCTGATATTAAGTGTCTTTTCCAGAAGTCTTCTTAAATCACCATCAGTAATTATTCCAGTTAATTTATCTGATGAATCTACAACACAAGTAGCTCCTAACCGCTTACTTGTAATTTCAACAATCACATCTTTAATTGATGCGTCTTGTTTTACAATCGGAATATTAACTCCTGTTATCATAACTTCTGTAATCTTTAACGAAAGCCGTTTGCCGAGACTACCGCCCGGATGAAGAAAAGCAAAATCTTTTGGAGTAAAATTTCTTTTTTTAAGCAGCGATACTGCAAGGGCATCACCAAGAACAAGGGTTGCAGTTGTTGAAGCCGTTGGTGCAAGATCATACGGGCAGGCTTCTTCTTTAACAGCTATGCTTAAAAATATATCACACTCACGAGCAAGTTTTGATTCCCTGTTTCCGCTCATAGCAATCAGTTTAACATTTAATCTTTTAAGCATCGGAAGCAGATTGGCTATCTCTTCAGTATTTCCGCTTTTGGAAATCAGAATGACAACATCTTCACTTCTCACCATTCCAAGATCACCATGCAAAGCATCTGTTGGATGTAAAAAAATTGCCGCCGTTCCGGTTGAGTTAAGTGTTGCAACAATTTTTCTTGCTATCAGTCCGGATTTACCCATACCTGTAAAGACAACTCTGCCGGTTGAATTAATTATTGTTTCAACGGCATCTACGAAATCACCATTGATACTGTTTTCAAGATCAGTAATAGCTGAAGCTTCGATCCTGATTACTTCTTTTCCGTGTTTTATAATATCATTCAATTCTATTTACCTTAGTGTGATTAATAATTTTTAATTAACCGATCAATCTCTAATAGATCAATTAGCAAAGGCTTTAATTCAATTAAAGGAAGCTGACTGGCAGCATCGCTGAGCGCATTCTGAGGATCAGGATGAACTTCCAGAAAGATTGCATCAATACCTACCGCTACTGCAGCACGGGCAAGCGGTTTAATAAATTTCGGCTGACCGCCGCTTACTAAATCTTTACTCGGCAACTGAACTGAATGTGTTGCATCCATTACAACCGGATAGCCAAGTTCACTCATTATCACCAGAGAGCGCATATCAACAACAAGATTATGATATCCAAATGTAGTACCCCGCTCAGTCAGTAGTATCTTATTGTTACCCGTAGAAGCAACTTTATCAGCGGCATGTTTCATATCTTCGGGTGCAAGGAATTGTCCTTTTTTTATGTTAACAACTCTGCCGGATTTTCCAGCGGCAATCAACAAATCAGTCTGCCTTGAAAGAAATGCAGGTATCTGAATTATATCGGCTGAATCTCCAATCTGATCAATATCGGATTCTTTGTGAATATCGGTTAAAACCGGAAGCCTGAAATTTTCTTTTACTTTTTTCAGGATTTTGATCGACTCTTTATCACCCAATCCTGTAAAAGATTTGAGATTAGTTCTGTTTGCTTTTTTAAAACTCGATTTGAAGATGAATGGAATGTTAAGATCACCGGTAATTTTAGAAATAGCTTCAGCAGTTTCTAATATCATCCTCTCATTTTCAACAACACAAGGACCCGCAATTAATACAAGTGGATTGTTACCGCCTATCTTTATCTGGTTAATATTTATTGTCATAAGATTTTTCTGTTATTCAGTGGTGAAAATAAAAAAAATATAGCTCTTAATGAATAAGGAATAAGGTTTAAGATGTTAAATAAATCAACGAAAAAGGACTTTTATTGTCCCGTTGAGTTTATCAAAATGTAATAAGAAATTAATGTTTATCCTTCGACTTCGCTCAGGATAACAAAACATTGCTCGGATGAGCTTATCAAAACCTAATAAGAAATTAATGGTTATCCTTCGACTTCGCTCAGGATAACAAAACACTGCTCGGATGAGCTTATCAAAACCCAATAAGAAATTAATGGTTATCCTTCGACTTCGCTTAGGATAACAAAACATTGCTCGGATGAGCTTATCAAAACCTAATAAGAAATTAATGGTTATCCTTCGACTTCGCTCAGGATAACAAAACATTGCTCGGATGAGCTTATCAAAACCTAATAAGAAATTAATGGTTATCCTTCGACTTCGCTCAGGATAACAAAACACTGCTCGGATGAGCTTATCAAAACCTAATAAGAAATTAATGGTTATCCTTCGACTTCGTTTAGGATAACAGAATTATGTTGCTCTAAAATATTATTAATACACCTGTGATTTTTTATCTTGGATAATTCTCTCAATTAAATTATAATCGAATTAAAATTTTATCTATTTAATAACTACCGGATTTATGAAATTAAAACTGATCTCTATTTTTTGTATGACTGCATTAATATCAATTTACTCTCAACCTTTTCCTAACTTAAATTCATCAGAAATAAAACTTGGTTTAATGAAACTAAATGTTCTCGGAACTGTGTTATATGTAGGAGCGCATCCCGATGATGAAAACACTGCTGTAATTTCATATCTGGCGAAAGGTGAATTATTAAGAACTGCTTATCTTTCTGTTACACGCGGCGATGGAGGACAAAATTTAATTGGTCCTGAGCAATCTGAACAACTCGGAGTAATCAGAACACAGGAATTACTCGAAGCAAGAAAAATTGATGGCGGTAAACAGTTCTTTACACGCGCACTTGATTTTGGTTATTCAAAATCTCCGGCAGAAACATTTAAAATCTGGAATAAGAATACAATTTTAAGTGATGTTGTCTGGATAGTAAGAAAATTTAAACCGGATGTAATCATCGCAAGATTTCCTGAAACCGGTGAAGGCGGACACGGTCATCATACTGCTTCGGCAATTCTTGCTTCTGAAGCTTTTGATTTAGCAAACAACCCGAGCGCTTTTCCTGAACAACTTAAATATGTTACCATCTGGCAGCCAAAAAGAATCTTCTGGAATGCATGGGTTAAAACTTTGGAAAATAAAAAAATTAATACTGCTGAACTTCCTACAATAAATGTTGGTGAGTATAATCCTCTGCTTGGTAAATCTTATACAGAGATTTCTGCTCTTAGCAGGTCAATGCACAAAAGTCAGGGGTTCGGTGCTTCAGCTACAAGAAATAATCTGCTTAACCACTTTGTACTGCTTAAAGGTGATTTGGTAAAAAAAGATTTGTTTGAAGAAATTGATTTTACCTGGAACCGGGTTGAAGGCGGTGAAGAAATTCAAAAATTAATTGATAAAACAATCTCTGAATTTGATGATGAGAATCCATCAGCATCAATTTCAGATCTGGCTGCTATTTATACTAAGATTAAAAATCTTGAGGATGAATACTGGAAAGAAGTTAAACTTGCAGAAGTAAAAGAGTTAATCCGCTCTTGTGCAGGTATCTGGATTGAAGGGATTGGAACAGATGAATATGCTGCTCTGGGCGATCAAATAAAAGTTCAGACATCTATTGTTAACAGAAGTTCTGAGAATTTTATTCTTAAAAGTATTTCCGTTAATAACGAAACAAAAAAAATAGAAAATGGATCATTAAAAAACGGCGAAATGTTTACAAGCGATTTTGTTATTCATATTCCTGATGATTCAAAAATCTCAAATCCTTATTGGTTAATAAATGAACACAGTACCGGCAGCTTTGCTGTTGATGATCAGACAATGATTGGACTGCCTGAATCAACTGCTCCATTTAACTGCAATTTTACAGTTGAGATTTACGGAGAAGAAATAGAATTTTCAGTTCCGTTATATAAACGAATAACAGATCCTGTTGATGGCGAATTATACTCTCAGGTTAAAATTGCCCCGCCTGCTGTTATCAATATTGAAAAAGATCTTTATTTCTTTAACGGGACTTCATCAAAAGAAATAAAAGTAACTGTTCAGTCTTTAAAGGATAATTTATCCTGGAAAGTATTTTTTAATATTAATAACGGATGGAAAATAGAACCCGCTGCAATTGATTTTTATGATATGAATAAAAATCAGAAAAAGGATTTCTTTATAAAGATAACTCCAAATCAATCAGCTTTTCAATCCGAGATCACAGCCAAAGTATCAATTGATGGCAGAGAATACACAAAACAGATTATCCGGAAACAGTATAAACATATAATGCCTCAAACAATTTTTCAGGATTCTAAAGCATTACTTCAATCGTATGATCTTACAAAAACCAAACTTAAGAAAATCGGATACATATCTGGTTCAGGTGATCTGATTCCAAATTTCTTAAGCGATCTTGGATTTGATGTTGTTATTTTCGATGACAAGCAATTCAATCAGAATCAATTAAATCAGTATGATGCAATAATAACCGGTATCAGAGCGTACAATACAAGAGATGAACTTGCGGCATTCCAGAAAGAATTATTCAAGTATGTTGAAAACGGAGGAACTCTGATTTCACAATACAATACTACAGCACAATTGATTTTGAGTCCCGGTATATTTCCGCTAAAAATCTCGCACGATAGAGTTACCGATGAGAACAGCGCGGTAAAAATTATAAATAAAAACCATAAAATATTTAACTATCCTTATAAAATAACAGAAGATGATTTCAAAGGATGGATACAGGAGAGAGGATTATATTTTCCAGCCGAATGGGATGAAAAATATGAAACACTTTTATCAATGAATGATGATGGTGAAAATGAAAAACTAAGCTCAATATTATATGCTAAATATGGCAAAGGAACTTTTGTTTACACAGGTTTATCTTTTTTCAGAGAGATACCGGCAGGAGTTGAAGGAGCAATCAAATTATTTATAAACATACTTCACGCGGGAACTTAATGCACGATAAGAAAAACAGAACCGATGATTCACCTCCGTTATTTGGTTCCTGGAAAATAATTTATTCACTTGTAATTATTGAATTAATAATTCTTATCACACTATTCTTTATCCTTACTAAGGTATTCAGTTGAGCACAATTGATTGGATTGTACTTTGCGGATTTACGGGTTTTATTGTTTTCTTCGGAATTTGGAAAACTCATAAAACAAAAAACACCGATGAATATTTACGGGCAGGCAAAACCAGCTCGTGGTGGGTTGTAGCATTATCAATAATGGCTACACAAGCAAGTGCAATTACATTCTTATCTACTCCCGGTCAGGCTTATGTGGATGGAATGAGATTCGTTCAATTTTATATTGGTCTTCCAATCGCAATGATAATCCTTTCAATAACAGCAGTTCCTGTTTATAGTAAACTTAATGTTTTTACTGCTTACGAATATCTTGAGATCAGGTTTGATCTTAAGAACAGAATACTCGGCAGCGTTTTATTTTTAACACAAAGAGGACTTGCGGCGGGATTTACAATCTATGCACCTGCTTTAATTCTATCAGTAATACTTGGATGGAATATTCATACAACAATTATTTTGATGGGTTTGCTTGTAATTCTTTACACAACAATCGGCGGAAGCAGTGCTGTTAACAAAACACATATTCTTCAAATGATAATTATAACCGCTGGTATGTTCACAGCTTTCTTTATGATAATTGCATTTTTATCAAAGGAGATTTCATTTATTGATGCGGCACATATTGCAGGTAAAATGGGTAAACTTAATGTAATAGATTTTTCATTTAACCTAAGCGACCGTTATACTTTCTGGTCTGGTTTAATCGGCGGAACATTTTTAATGCTTAGTTATTTCGGTACTGATCAATCGCAGGTTGCCAGATATCTTGCAGCAAGAAATATTACACAAAGCCGAATGGGTTTACTTGTAAATGGGTTAGTAAAAGTACCGATGCAGTTTGTAATCTTATTTATTGGTGCAATGGTTTTTGTGTTTTTTCAGTTTGTTACTCCCCCGCTCTTTTTTAATCCGGTTGAAACTAAGAATATTAAAAGCGGAAATTTTTCAGAACAATATATCGCCCTCGAACAAGAATATGGTATGCTTCATCTTGAAAAGAAAAATATCATTTCGGAAATGGTTAACAATAACTCTGTTTCAGAAATCAGTTATCAGAAAAAGCTTTTAGAACTTGAACAGAAAGGAAATCAAGTCAGGGATGAAGCTAAATTACTGATTAAAAAGAATAATCCCTCTGCAGACTTAAACGATACAAACTATATTTTTATAACATACATCGTTAATTATCTTCCCTTAGGTCTTATTGGTTTATTATTAGCTGCAATACTTGCTGCATCAATGTCTTCAACATCGGCTGAGTTGAATTCACTCTCTTCAACAACAATGGTGGATATTTATAAGCGGCTGATTAATAAAAATGGAACTGATGAGCATTATCTTAAATTTTCAAAACTGGCAACCGTTGGCTGGGGTTTTTATGCGATAATTTTCGCTTTGTTTGCAAATGAACTCGGTTCACTTATCGAAGCAGTAAATATTCTCGGCTCACTTGTTTACGGAACAATACTTGGGATTTTTCTGACAGCTTTTTACACAAAAAAAATAACAGGACACTCGGTTTTTTTCGCTGCAATAATTTCAGAGTTAGTAGTTCTATACTCTTACTTTTTCACTGATATTCCTTTTCTATGGTATAATGTTATAGGATGCATTCTTGTTTTTTTAATCAGCAGTTTAATAAATCCGGTCATAACAGCTAAAACTAAAAGTAAAACAATCAGATAAAACCTTACTTGTTTTAGCAGGAATTATTATTTTTGCATTGCACAAGTACAAGATTATGCCAAACGAAAGAAAATCACAGATAATAAAATCTGCTGCAAAAAGATTTGCAAGACATGGTTTAACCAAAACAACTCTCGATGAAATCGCTAGGGATATCCGAATCGGAAAAGCTACCATTTACCATTACTTTGTTTCTAAAGATGAACTTTATTTTGCAACATTAAAATGGGAATGTGAAAATTTTATCGAAACAGTAAAGTCTGTTTTAACTGCTGCTAACGAGCAGTTGATTTCCAAGCTTGATAATTACATTTCACTTAAAATATCTGTTTCAGAAACAAATAAACTTATTCATGAAAGCCTGTTAAATTTTCTTATTGACAAATCTTTTGAACAGGAAAAAGAAATTATCGGCTGGCTTTTAACAAAGGAAACCGAGCTGTTAAAACAATTTTTAACAAATCATTATTCACAAAGAATTAAAAAAATTAGCTCTGCATTTCCAACTTTTATTGTGCTTAACAGTTGGGGAATGTTTTTTTCCACTAATCTCGGTACTCTGATTGAAAAAGACAGAACTGCTGAAACAAAAAAATATTTATCGAATCATTAGAGATTCTTCTTAACTGAGAAATTTAATTGAAAATTAATTATGTAATATTTTTTTTATGAAACTATATTTAACTATTAAAATTCTAAAGGAATTGTGATGTCAACATTTACTGATATATGGCTGCCATACATCTATCTTTATGGAGTTGGAGGTGTGTTTTTTTTCAGCGGTATGTATTTAATAACTAAAACAAAAGCTCTTAATACCGAAAAAAAACAGCATAGATTCTGGTTAAAAGCCCTTTATGGCGGGTTCTTCTTTTTTATGATTTTACATGGTTTCATGATAATTTCAGCGTTATATTTTTAAATGAATGCCCGAAAATCAACAAGGCAAAAAGTAAAACTTTTTTTGATATTTATGAACAATTATGTTGCAACGTATTTGAATTACAATCTAAATTAACCGTAAAATTATTCAGGATTTTGTATGCCTTCATTTGAAAATACTTGGCTTCCGTTTATTTATCTGTACGGCGTTGGCGGAATATTTTTTGTTTGCGGTTTAGTGATAATTAAAAAATCCAAAGCCGTTAACTTTGAAAAGAAACGACACAGATACTGGTGGAGAATAACTCTTTTTGGATTCTTCTATTATATGGCAATTCATGCTCTGCTGATTCTTGCCGCTTTATATCTATGATATTATTAAATATTTTCTCAAATAATCTCTAATAAGCAATATGAATGTACATCATAGTTTAGGAACTTCAACCGATTGGATTGTAATGATTGTTTATTTTATAGCAATCATGCTTTTCGGTTCTTACTTTAGTAAATATAACAGAACAACAACTGATTTCTTTTTTGGAGGAAGACGTTTCAAATGGTGGCTTATAGCAATGAGCATTGTTGCAACCGGAGTCGGAAGCCATAGCTTTATAAAATATTCTGCAAAAGGTTTTGAAGCTGGCTTTTCATCTACAATGACATATATGAATGATTGGTTCTTCGTACCGTTTTTTATATTTGGATGGCTGCCAATAATAGTTTATACCAAGATCCGCTCAATCCCCGAATACTTTGAAAAAAGATTTTCGCCATCAACAAGATTCCTCTCAACTATTTTACTTTTGCTTTATATGATTGGATATGTTGGTATAGGTTTCTTAACAATGGGTAAAGCAATTTTACCATTGCTGCCTCCCGAGTTTTCAATTTTTGGATTTCAAATTAATATTACTTTAATGGGTTTGGTAATTGTGATTGCACTGATCGTAGGTATTTACATTACCTATGGCGGACAAACTGCTGTTATTTTTACTGATCTCTTACAAGGTTTTATTTTAATCTTTGCTGGTATGCTGGTCTTCTTTCTTGGATTAGATTACATCGGCGGATTTGGATTGTTCTGGAATGCACTGCCGACTAGCTGGAAATTACCCCTGGCTCATTTTAATAATCCGCCCGGTTTTAATTTTGTCGGAATATTCTGGCAGGATGGAATTGCTGGTTCTGTTGGATTTTTATTTATGAACATGGGTTTAATCATGCGGTTTATGGCTACAAAGAGCGTTGATGAAGGACGTAAAGCCGCTACATTTAATATTCTTTTTATGCTTCCTATCAGTGCTATAGTTGTTGGAAATGCAGGATGGATAGGAAAAGCCATTTCAGTTTTGCATCCTGATATTGTTCCGCCTAATTCGGATCCTGATTCAATATTTGTTGTTGTAGCAAATATAATTTCTCTGCCCGGTGTTTTTGGCTTTGTAATGGCAGCTTTAACTGCAGCTTTAATGTCAACTGTAGATACACTGCTGAATGCAATTGCCGCAATTTATATTAATGATGTCCACAGACCTGCAAAAAAATGGCTGAGCAAAAAAGTTCAAAGCTGGAAAGAAAATGACAGACAGGAATTAAACGCAGCAAGAATTGCGACAGTAATCTTTACTATAATGGGAGTATTGGCGGTTATTCCATTTGAATCTTTCCCTACGGTTTACGAAGCGCACGGTTATTTCCATTCAACATTAACTCCACCGCTTGTAGTTGCAATATTTCTCGGAGTATTCTGGAAAAAATTTACCAACGCAGCAGTAATTGCTACTTTTATTGTTGGTGTTGCATTAATGATACTTGGAATGTATTACCCAAGACCGTTAATAGAAATTTTTGCGCACGGAACTGATTACGATCCACAACATCCGTACACTTATATCGGAGCTTTATATAATTTGTTTGTTTGTGTTTTTGTGGGTGTATTAACAACTGTAACAAGAAATCAGCAAAAGAAAATTGTTGATTGGATTAAAACCACACCTAATCATAAATCAATGATGAGCGGAATTACTTTTGTATCAGGCGGTATATTTGTAATAATACTTTTTAATCTTGCTTCGTTACCTGTTTTATTATTACTTACTGCAATTATGTTGGTGCTCGTTGTTATTTCATCCAATTATTATTCTAAATATTCTGAAAGAACACATACTGAAGGATTAACTGTATGGAGTATAGCCAAAGCAAAAGAATTGTTTAAAGGCAGTAAGGTTAACGATCGTGATGGTGAAATTATTAAAGTTAACTGGAAGATTAAAGATTCAACCGATGATTTGATGTATTTTTCTAAAAATGATATGGTAAAGATGGCTGCTGATCCGGGCGATCTTATTTATTTGTGTGATGCAAGAAGATATCTGGGAGGATTAAAATCCGTTCACAGTACTTATGGTGAACCGCACAATGAAGATGGAATTGTATATATAACACAGGAGCATTTAGATCAGGGGCAGTTTGTAAAAGACAAAATACTTACTGCTGAAAAAGAGATGTAAATCAGCTATAACTTTAAATTATAAGGAAGCATTAATTTTTCATTTTATTTAAGGATAATAAAACAATTCTTAACTGTTCTCACAACAACAATTAAAATCTCAGTCATTTCATAATAAAGAAATGACTGAGAATCTTTTAAGAATCTTCACTTAGTAAAAAATAAAACACAATTAAAAATATCTTGGACTGTTTACATCGTTAGAAAATTTTGTAATGTGATTGTAAATCATTCTAATCTGTACATATTTAATGCCAAAAAGTTCTCTTTCATTTATGATTATTAATTATTCTGAAGAAAATGAGCAGTAAAGCTTTAGGTAAGTTTGTTTAGTAATTATAAGAGATAGCACAAGTATTAGATTGATTTAGATTGATTTAGTTAGTTAAAATTTTTATGAATAACCATCTCTATCTTAATACTACCCTGTTATTGAAAATATTTGTACCATAACACTAAGAACTGTTTATTTTTTTTTGACATAGTAAAAATATATAATCATATTTGGATTAGTGAATAAAAGATTAATTGTTAAATCAGTGCAGACAATTACTGATAAAAATTTAATGAGCTGTATTATTACCAAGTTTTGTTCATATTTTTTTTAGAACGAGCGAGATAAGTTAGCTTACATATATTTTTTAATAATCATCCAAGTTTTAATATTGATCTTAAGTTTTAGGCGGTCTTGTTCATAGTAGTCGTATCAATGCAAGTAATTATTAATGATTAATTAGCATTTGACATTTATGAAATTATATCATTTATTTCTTTTTATAATAATCAGTTTAACAGTTAACAGTTGTTCTCTTTATCCTCCGATTTCCGAATCATTAATCTTTAACGAAGATTCAAATTTCAATAACAATTCAAAACTAATTTCTTTTCCAAGAATGGCATTATCCAAATCAATAGTTAATTCAAATATTCCAAAGAAATATTTAGAGAAAAACACTATGGAATTGTACACAAATTCTCTAAACAAATTATGGCAATTTAGTTTTTCCAGTTACGGATTTTTATATCGGGCAAATAGTGATTTGTACATAGGATTAAATCCAAATCTTATATTTAATGCCGGCATTGATTTAACTTACGAGATAATTGATGATTATTTTATTACTGCCGAAGCTACTCTCCTAAAAAATTATAAGTTAATATTGCAAAAAAGAGTTTTTGAATACGCAGTTTTTTCAAATACGATCGGTATTGTTTATAGACGAGATAGATTTGGATTCGAGGAAACTTCCTTCAGCAAAAATTCAACAAATTTTTATACAAATTCAATCGGCATCAGAAGTCTTAATGGGTTTAACTTTTTTAATAATGAGATGATACTTGAAATATCTGTACTTATATGAATTAGAATATAAAGCCGAAATTATAAACTTAAGTTTTTCATATAGTCTATTTAATATTTTTAATTTAACGCCTAACAATTTAAGTAAATAAAAAGCGGAGAGATTTTGCAGATGTTGTTAGAAATATTACTTAAAGAATTAATCTGATCGCCAATCTGATTTAGTGTATTTGATTTTTTTTACTTTTGATTTCTGATTCTTAATCTAACTTAGATACTTAAATTAACTCTGAATAAATTTTGCTCAGTTTGAAATTACTGAAGCAGCAATTTTTCAGAAACCCAATTTATAAGCAGCCAGTCAATACCTTAAAACTCCAAATCAACCCCACAGGTTATTAACAAATCTCTAACCTTTTCATTAAATTAAGCCAGCCAATATCAATAATCTTTGTATGGAATATTTAATAATTCTGGGTCTTTTTATCCTTAACGGATTGTTTGCAATGAGCGAGATTGCGCTTGTTTCATCCAAAAGAGCCCGACTTGAAGAAAAAGCTAAAAAAGGAAGCAAAGGTGCTAAAATTGCACTTAAACTTTTAGATGAACCTGAGAAATTTTTATCTACTGTGCAGATTGGTATAACTTTGATTGGAATTATTGCCGGTGCATTTGGCGGATTAGCTTTCGCGGATGATCTTGTTCCTGTTTTACAAAAAATTAGCTGGCTTGCACCTTATGCCGATAAAGCTGCAATAGCAATTGTAGTTACTGTAATTACATATCTTTCGCTTGTAATCGGTGAACTTGTACCTAAAACAATTGCCTTCAATAATCCTGAGGGCATAACTGTTGCTCTTGCACCTGTTATGAAGCTTCTTTCGTGGATTACTACTCCTGTAGTTTCTTTTCTTAGTTTTTCTACAAAAATCTTTTTAAAGATTCTGATGATTAAGAAAAAAGAAAGAACACCGGTTACTGAAGAAGAATTAAAAATTCTTATAGAGAAAGGAACACAATTCGGAACGCTTGAACATAAAGAATCAGAGCTGCTAAAGCGTATTTTCAGATTTGGTGACAGAAGAGCTTATGAAATAATGACCAACAGACAGGATGTAATAGTAATAAATATTAAAGATACTCTTGAAAGGATCAAACAACAGGTTTACGAAAATCCGTTTTCGCGTTATCCTGTTTATGATGAGACCCCCGATAACATTTTTGGAATTTTTACAATAAAAGATTTTTTTCACAGTCTGAACAATAAACCTGATTTCAGATTAAAAGATATTTTAACCCAACCGCTCTTTATTCCTGATAATTTAACCGGTATAAAAGTTTTTGAAAAGTTTCAGAAGACTAAAACTTATGTTGCAATCGTTATTGATGAATATGGTTCTTTTGAAGGAATAATAACTCTACACGATCTTATAGAAAATATTTTTGGTGATCTTCCGGATAAGCACGAAGAAGAAGAAATTGCAATTATAAAACGCGATGATGGTTCTCTATTAATTGATGGAAGTATTTTAATTGATGAACTTAAAGAGCATCTTCATATTAATTTTGAAGATGAGGAAAATTATTCCACTCTCGGTGGTTTTATGATGTATAAATTAAACCGGATTCCAAAAGCCGGTGATAAATTTGAGTATAAATCCGAAATGTTTGAAATCGTTGATATGGATGGAAAGAGAGTGGATAAGGTATTGGTAACCAGAATAGAGAATAGTGAACCTGAATAAATTGTTGTTGAGACTATTTATGCTTTGTTCAGGTTAAATTTTAATAGTAATCGAAAGTAAAAATTTTAACCAATTGACTATTTTTACAGTGTAATTTTTATTTTCAGAAAACTAAAGCAGACTGTTTATTGAAAATTTGGTGAAAAATTTACTTTAAACTTAATCTGTCTATAACAATAAATAAATATGATTCAATAATAAAATTGCACAATACTTGCTGTTAATTTCCACAAAGAATATCTAAAAGGAATTATTGAGCTTACAAAAAGAAAAGATATTATGAGTACTAATTCAGAAAAAACTAATCTTGGCAGGAATAAAAAGAAAACATCAGTTAAACCAAAAGTAAACAGTTTATCAATTCTATCAAATGAAGCACTTTTTAATCAGCTTAATGATGCAATTTTAATTGTTGATAAAAATTTTTCTATCACTTCAGTTAACAGTAAAACAGAAAAAATTTTTGGGAAAAAGAAATCACTCCTGATAAATAAGAATGTAAGCAGATTTTTGATAGTTGGCGGCAATTCAAAAAATCAGGATGTAACAAATATTCTGAAAAAAATCTTTGCTTCTGGAAAGAAATCTAAAGAGTTTAAGTTTAAGGATTGTAAAATCACATTATCAAAAAACAAATTCCAATCTGTAAACTGCTCAATGACTGCAATTAAAAATGACTCTGGCAAAACAGAATATGCAGCGATAGTATTGTCTGTAAAAGAAGAAAAAGGTTCAGATAAAAATAAATCCTCAGACTTCAATTTCGAGATTCCCGGATTTATTTACAGATGTGCTAATGATAAAAATTGGACAATGAAATTTATCACCGACGGCTGCACTAGTATAACAGGTTATAGACCTGCAGACCTTATTGAGAATAAAAAAATTTCATATAACAATATCATACATCCTGATTATCGGAAGTTAGTATCCGACAAATGGAAAAAAGTATTAAAGGAAAAAGAGTATTTTGAATTTGAATACCCGATCATAAGCAGAAAGAAGGAACTTAAATGGGTATGGGAGCGTGGTAAAGGTATTTTTTCTGAAGAAGGCAAGGTTTTATATCTTGAAGGATTTATCACTGATATAACAGAAAGAAAAAATACAGAAACAATGCTCTTGTTAAAGAACATAGTTTTCGAATCGGCTATTTCAGCTAATAGTATTGCAGATATAAAAGGACGAATAACAAATCTTAACGCAGCTTTCCTTAATCTTTGGGGCTATAAATCCAAATCCGAAAATCATTAACAAACACTTATCAAACTTTTTAATCAGTAAGAAAACAGCAAATGATATACTGAAAATATTAAATAAAAATGGACGGTGGGAAGGAGAATTTAATGCTCTGAAAAAAGATGGTTCTTCTTTTCTGGCGTATGGAATGGCAACCCTAATACACGATTCTAATGGAAAAAAAATCGGGTTTCAGTCTTCCATATTAGATATTACTGAAAAGAAAGAAATTGAATATGAAGCTGAATTGAATCGTGATAGAATGCAGCTTCTTGTAGAAGGCACTCCGCATTTGTTTTTTTATGTTCAGGATAAAAACGGATATATCGAATATATTTCACCATCTGTTGAAGACATCACCGGTTATAAAGTATCTGACTGGCTTAATCAAAGAGACTGGTTTGCAACTGAATCAGCAGTAAATCAAATTGCAAAGGCTAGAACTCATAAACACCTTGCAGGTAAAATCGATACCTCGCCTATTTATGTAGAAATTAAACACGCTAATAACGAAACAGTTCAATTAGAAGTCTATGAACGACCGATCTTTAAGGAAGGTAAAGTAGTTGGATTGCGGGGTGTTGCACACGATATAACACAAAAATTAAAATCTGAAGAAAGATTAAGACTAAGCGAGTCAAGCTATCGAAGCATAATTGATAGTATTACCGAATCAATTTACATTCAGGATGAAAACGGTGTATTCGTTGATGTTAATGAAGGTGCTGTTGCTATGTATGGTTATGATAAACAAACACTGATTGGTAAAACTCCTGAATTTGTAAGTGCACCAAGTCGTAATGACTTTGATACTATTAAAATTGCAGTGAGTAAGGCATTTGCCGGAGAAAAACAACAGCTTGAATTCTGGGGTAAAAGAAAGAATGGTGAGGAGTTTTTAAAAGATGTTCGATTATATCCGGGAACCTATTTTAATAAAAAAGTAGTTATTGCTGTAGCCTCTGATATAACAGAAAGAAAAAAATCTGAAAAACTATTGCAGGAAAGTGAAGAGAAATACAGAACGCTTGCAGAAAATGTAAATGATGCTCTTTATTTAATAGATCGAAATGGAAGATTTTCATACATAAGTTCGGGTGTGAAAAATATTCTCGGATACGATGCAAATGATTTGATTGGAAAAAGGTTAATTGATTTTATCTATCCTGAAGATACAAAGCTGATGCCTCAACAATTGAGAAAAATAATCACAAACACATTTGAACCAACTGATTATAGGTTAATTAGTAAATCAGGCTCTGTACACTGGGTAAGAAGCACAGGAAAAGCCGTTTACGATAACGGAAGAGTTACAGGTTTTTTGGGAGTGATGATTGATATAAATAAAGAAAAGATATTTGAACAAAGGATAAAACTTTCTGAAGAGCGCTATAGAATAATTTCAAGTCTTACAAGTGATTATTTGTTCTCTACTCTGGTTGATAAAAATGGGAATCATCGAATCGAGTGGGCTGCGGGTTCTTTTGAAAAAATAACTGGTTACACTTTGGAAGAATACCGGGAAGTTGGAGGCTGGAGAGCAACTTTACCACCTGATGAACTGATAAAAGATGATCATGATATTGAACGGCTTAAACATAGATTAAAAGTGGATCGTGAAGTTAAGACATATCATAAAGACGGCTCGGTTGTTTGGGTCAGAACTTATGCACAGCCTTTGTGGGATGAAAAAACAAATACTTTAAAAGGAGTTTATGGAGCAGTTCAGGATATTACCAGACAAAGAAAAGTGAAGAATCTATCCGAATGATGGCACATATGCTGGATATTGCTCCTAACGCAATAAGTGTATATAGCTTCGATGGTAAATGTCTTTATGCTAATCAGAATGCAGCTAAGATGCATGGATACACAGTAGAAGAATATAAACGGTTAAACTTCAGTGAAATTGATACTCCCGAAAATTCAACCATGTTAGCTGCGCAAATAAACCTGATAAATACTATTGGTGAAGCGCGCTTTGAAGTTACTCATTACAGAAAAGATAAAACTGAAATTCCTCTGGAAATATATGCAAAGAAAGTTGAATGGGCTGGCATTCCGGCATTGCTTAGTATTGGCACAGATATAACAGAAAGAAAAAAAGCAATAAATGAACTTAAAGCTGAGAGAGACTTATTTTCTTCAGGACCTGTAAGCATAATAATCTGGAGTCCTTCAGAAGATTGGCCGGTTAAATATGTATCGTCTAATATTGTTGAGATATTAGGATATACGAGTGAATTTCTGACCGATCCTAAATTTAAATATACTTCACTCCTGCATCCGGATGATTTGAAAAACTTCCAAAACGAGATTAATTATTACCTGGAAAATTCAATTGATACTTATGAACAATCGTACAGATTAAGACACAAAGACGGCTACTATTTATGGATTTATGATTATACAAAGTTTGTAAGAGATAATAATGGTAACTTATCAGAAATTAAGGGCTATCTGTTCGATCAAACTAATCTGAAGAATGCTCAAAAAGAAATTGAGAACCAAAGACATAGACTCTCAAACATAATCACAGGAACAAATCTTGGTACTTGGGAATGGAATATACAATCTGGTGAAGCAATATTTAATGAGAGATGGGCTGAAATAGGAGGCTATACTCTGAAGGAACTAGAACCATTATCTATAAAAACATGGTTAAAACTTATTCACCCCGAGGATCTGGTTAAGAGTGAAGAACTGTTAAAAAAACACTTCAAAGGAAAATCTGAATATTTCGAGTGCGAGGTAAGAATCAAACATCGTGAGGGACATTGGGTATGGACTTTAGATAAAGGGAAAGTAATTTCAAGAACTCCTGATAACAAAGCTCTGATGATGTTTGGAACTCATCAGGATATTACTGAAAGAAAAAGAGCGGAGATATTAGAGCATATACAATATAAAGTTGCTGATGCAGCAGTATCATCACTAAAGTTAACCGATCTGTTTGAGTCAATCAGATTTGAACTTTCAACAATTATGAACGTAAATAATTTCTTTATTGCTCTTTTTGATGAAAAGACAGGTATGCTTCAATCTGATGTTGATAGGGATGAAAAAGAAGAAATTCCTTATTGGGCTGCAAAGGGCTCAATGACTGGTTATGTTATTGAACAAAAAAAATCAATACTTGTTAATAAGAAACAGATAAATCAGTTGATGGAAAATGGTATTGCCGGAATGATAGGAACAATACCTGAAATATGGCTGGGGGTTCCTTTTAGAATTGGCGGTAAAGTAATTGGAGTTTTGGTTGTACAAAGCTATGACAATCCAAATGCTTATGACCAGAACAGTGTTGAAATTTTAGAGATAGTTGCACACGAATTAAGTATCTTCATTCAACATAAACGTGCCGAAGAAGAATCACAAAAGCTGACAAAAGCTATTATTCAAAGTCCTGCCAGTATCCTTATAACTGATCCAAATGGAGTAATAGAATATGTAAATCCAAAATTTACCGAGATATCAGGTTATTCACTTGAAGAAGTTAAAGGCAAAACTCCAAATATTGTTCAATCGGATGAACACGATAAAGGTTTTTTTGCTCACTTATGGAAAACTATTTCATCTGGAAAAGACTGGCACGGTGAAATCAAGAATAGAAAAAAGAATGGTGATTTTTATTGGGAAACTTCTATTATCTCACCGATACTTAATGAGGAGGGAAAAATAACCAATTATCTTGCAATCAATGAAGATATTACAGAAAAGAAAAAAATGATAGAAGAGCTGATAATTGCAAAAGAAAAAGCTGAGGAAATGAACAGGGTTAAATCAAGTTTCTTTGCAAATATGAGCCATGAGCTTAGAACACCGATGGTAGGAATATTAGGATTTTCTGAAATGTTGATGGATGAATTTAAGGATAATCCTGATTTCTTAACGATGATAAAGTCAATCAATACTTCGGGACATCGTCTGCTTGAAACACTGAATATGATCCTTAATATTTCAAAGCTTGAAGCTGCTAAAGTTGAACCGGTTTTATCAACTACTAATATAATCCCGATTATCCGGGAAAGTTTTCAATTCTTTGAAAGTGCAGCTTTTAAGAAAAATCTTAAATACACTTTAAACATCGCAGTTGATGAAGTTTTGTGCAATGTTGATTCATTCTTGTTTTTAAGCATCATGAATAATCTAATAAATAATGCAATAAAATTTACTTCTTACGGCTCAATAACTGTAACAGTAGAAACTTTAAATAATGATGTTTCTATAAGCGTAAGTGACAGCGGTGTTGGAATTTCGCGGGAAAAATTAAATCTGATCTGGGAAGAATTCAGACAGGCAAGCGAAGGTTATAACAGGAGCTTTGAAGGTACCGGACTTGGCTTAACGATTTCTAAACGATATACAGAACTAATGAACGGTAAAATTTATGTTGAGAGTGTTATAGATAAAGGAACAACTTTTACAATTACATTCCCTTTAATTGAGGGTAAATTGGAAAAAACATCGGTTGATACTACTCATAATATTCCAAATCTTCAGAAAATAAACGGAAATTTTCCAAAGATATTATATGTAGAGGATGATGATGTATCCATTAAGTTGGTTAAGACAATAACTAAAGGACTTTATGAGGTCGATACAGCGAAAGATTCTGATGAAGCATTATCCTTAGTTAATAATAATAAATACAAATTAATACTGATGGATATAAATCTGCATAAAGGAATGGATGGAATTGAGCTTACTCAGCTTTTAAGAAAAAATGCAGATTATAAAGATATTCCTATCGTTGCATTAACTGCTTTTGCAATGGGTCAGGAAAAAAATGAGTTCTTATCAAAAGGTATGACACATTATCTTTCAAAACCTTTTAGCAGAATGCAGCTACTTGATATTATAAATGAAGCTATTAAGGAAAAAAATATCTCAGATAAATAATATGAATCGTCATCCTTGAATAAACTCAGCCTGACAAACGAGTGCCATATTAGCAAACTCGAAATGTGAAAAGAAAAAAATATCGCAGTAAGTCTTTAGAAACACGGCTTAATCAAATTTCCTGAAATGTAAAGCAATGAAGTATTTTATTTTAATTTTATTAACAACAAACATACTTACTTTAAATGCCCAGCAGATATTTTCTCCTGATAAAAATCTTCAGCTCATATTTAAGCTTGTAAACGGAAAACCTGTTTATTTGTTAAACTTTAAACAAAAACCTGTAATAAAAGAAAGCACACTTGGAATCGATTTAACCAATCAGCCTGATTTTATTGATGGATTTACAATTGAAAAAACTGATACTTTAACTTTCTATGAAAACTGGCAGCCTGTTTGGGGAGAGCAAAGTGTTATTATAAATAATTACAAAGAACTGAAGATCACTTTAACTCAAATGATTCCTGATAAAAGAATTATGATAATTACATTCCGATTATTCAATGACGGACTTGGATTTAGATATGAATTCCCTCAGCAAAACAATCTGAACTATTTTGTAGTTAAAGAAGAATACACAACATTTGCTTTAACCGGTGATCATAAAGCTTTTTGGATACCTGGTGATTACGATAGTCAGGAATACACTTATACTACTTCCCTGCTCTCAGAGGTTGATGCAGGAAAAGGACTGGACTTTGACGAAATAAATACCAAGAATATACCCGGAGCAGATTATATTCAAACACCGTTAATGCTAAAGAGTTCTGATGGTATTTACACCAACATTCACGAAGCAGCTTTATTAGGATATCCGGTAATGTATGTTAAAGTAGATAAAAAAAATTTCTCTTTACAATCACATCTTTGTCCGGATGCAGTCGGAAATAAAGCTTACATTCAAACACCATTTACAACACCCTGGCGGACAATAATAGTAAGCGATAAAGCAGAGAAAATTCTTGAATCAAAACTAATCCTTAATTTGAATGAACCTGCTATGTTTAAAGATGTCAGTTGGATAAAGCCGCAAAAATATATCGGCATCTGGTGGGGTATGCACGTTGGTACTATGAGCTGGAACTATGGAAACTTAGATAATGTTCATCTTAATACTATTAATTGGAATAATGTTAAACCAACCGGGTTGCACGGTGCAACGACTGAAAACACTAAACGCTATATTGACTTTGCAGCAAAATATGGTATTGATGCAGTGCTGATTGAAGGATGGAATATCGGCTGGGAAGATTGGTTTGGCAAATGGAAGGAAGAGGTTTTCGATTTTGTAACACCTTATCCTGATTTTGATGTCAATTTTTTATCAGATTATGCAAAACAAAAAAATGTAAAGCTGATTATGCATCACGAAACTTCTTCATCAGTAACTAACTATGAACGAAGATTGGATGATGCTTTTTCATTTATGAAGAAACATGGTTATGATGCTGTAAAAACCGGCTATGTTGGTCCAATTATTCCACGCGGCGAACATCACGATGGTCAATGGATGGTTAATCACTTTACCAGAGTTGTTGAAAAAGCTCAAACATACAGGATTATGGTTGACTCACACGAATCAGTTCGTCCGACCGGACTGCATCGTACTTATCCAAACTGGCTGACAGCCGAAGCTTCCAGAGGAAATGAGTTCAATGCCTGGAGCCGCGGCAATCCGCCAGAACATGAAACCATTTTACCTTTTACAAGGATTATGGGCGGACCGATGGATTATACTCCCGGAATATTTCAAATAAAATTAAACTATTATAATCCCGATAGTAAATTTCAGGTACACACAACACTTGCAAAACAATTAGCATTATACGTTACCATTTACAGCCCGCTTCAGATGGCTGCTGATTTACCGGAAAATTATGAAAGATTCTCTGATGCTTTTCAATTTATTGTGGATGTACCGGTAGATTGGAGCGAAACAAAAGTCCTAAAAGCTGAGCCGGGTGATTATGTTATAATTGCACGTAAAGATAAAAAATCTGATAACTGGTTTATTGGTGCAGTTACTGATGAAGTAGCAAGAGAATTTTCCTTTCCATTGGATTTTTTAAGTGATGATGAATATATGATGACAATGTATAAAGATGCTGATGACACTGATTGGGAAACAAATCCTATGAAATATGAAATTGAAAGTAAAATGGTCAGACGGAATGAAATATTAAAACTAAAACTTGCTCCTGGCGGCGGATGTGCAATTATGTTAGAGCGATCAAAATAACTCTTATCTTAAGTCATATACTGATATAAGTTTAGTAAGTTTCTTAACAGGAGAATTATCATCAGATAAAAAAAAACTATCCTGCAGATAAACTCTCCACAGGATAGCATTTATTATAAATGTAATACTATAAATATTATCAGGACTTTGTTGGCATTATTTCAAGAGAATCATCTTTCTTGATGAAATAAAATCACTAACTTTTAATGTGTATATATAAACTCCTGATGCAAGGTTTTCAGCGTTAAATTGAATGCTGTAAACACCCGCAGTCTTAAATTCATCAACAAGTGTTGCTACTTCCCTTCCAAGTAAATCATAAACTTTTAGAGTTTGATGACCACTAACCGGTGCCTGCCAGCTAATCATTGTAGCAGGATTAAAAGGATTAGGATAATTCTGACTTAATGAATAATCAGTTACAACTTTATTACTATTATCATCAATACCGGTTGTTGTATGTCCCATTAACTTAACTCCGTCAATTCCAGCCAGATCGCCGTCAATACCAACATACTGCCAGGCAAGTTTGAGATTTTGTTTGTTGGAATAAGAAGTCAAATCGATAACCTTGTTCCTCCATATCCAGCCTTGACCGTCATTATCAGCAGTCCATAACTGTGTCCAGTTTGATCCTCCATCAGTTGAGATATGGAGTTTTAATGTTGCACCGGTAAGCCAATTAGTGCTGTAGCCAGCATAAAACTCTATTGACGCACTTCCATTACCTAAACTAAATGCAGGTGTAATTAACCACTCGTTTTGATTTTGATTCGCATCCCAAGGTACTAAAGCTGAAAACTGACTGTTCGGATCAATTTGATTGAAGTTATTGTTCTGTGGATTTGATTGAATCCAGGTATTAGCTGAATTCTGAGTTTGCTTAGTCCATCCTGTTGGTAGAAAAGTTCCATCAAAACCTTCCTGAAGAATTACCTGTGTACCGCCGCCTCCGCCAGAAACATTTAAAAATGCATTGTAAGCATCAAGTTTTCCGTGTCCATAAGTATTGTTTGGAGTTGTTCCGGTAAAACCATCTTTCCTGGTTGTGTTTTTTAGAACTGCAACTGTCTGATCATAATCTAAAGAAGGATTTTTTTCCAAAAGCAAAGCAACAACTCCTGTTACATGCGGAGATGCCATACTTGTTCCCTGCATCTTTTGATGTAAACCGCCTTGCAAAATACTTGAAGCTGGAGTTTGAGTCAGAAAAGAAGAATATGCAGCAACAATAACTTCACCGGGTGCACATAAATCTGGTTTTGTTCTTCCATCTCTTGATGGACCGATACTGCTGAAACTGGAAATTTGTCCTAATACAGGATTACCAGGCTGATTTTGAGTTACACCATTAACATCTATCCATTGTGTTTTGGTTACGTAGGAACCTACACAAATTAATTTACTAGCAGTAGAAGGCATACCAATAGTACGTAGATTATCACCAGGTTTGAAATAATTTTGAGGAGCATAGGTTGAAAATTGCCCGCCTGTAAAAGCCCAAGCATCAAAAGTACCCGAACCGCATGTGTAAACTGACCAAAATACATTAGTAATATTAACCTGACCATTATGACTATCGACAACTATTAATACATTATTGGCACTATTATTCGGATTATTAGTTCCTGTAGCATCTATTGTTACATATCCATAAGTAATATTATTGACAGTAAAAGCTAAATCTTGAATTTTCTGACCAGGTGCTATCGGATTAGTATAACCGATCAGATTTAAGCTATTATCATAAGCAGCAAGACCAACAGAAATATTCCCCGGACTGTACCACATATCTGCACCAAATATTGAAGCATTATTATAGAGTTCAACAAATGTTTCGTATGAATCATTATATGAAGATCCCGAAGTAGTATAACTTAAATGAATTGTTCTACCGCCTTCATTACCGGCTGCAGCAACAATAATTTTACCACTACCTGTTAAATTACTTAACGCTTGTTCGTAAAGACTTGTTCCATCATGCGGACCAAAATGACCGCCAAGACTCAGATTAATTACAGCGGGTTTACTCAGTTGTTGTGCTTTTTGAAAAATATAATTGCAGCCATTAACCACATCAACATCAGCAAAACCAGGTCCAGTTCTGAAACCTTTAACAAAAATTATATCAGATTCTGGCGCCATACCTACATAATTTGAAAGTGCACCGCCATTACCTGCTGCTGTACCTGCAACGTGTGTTCCATGCCCATGACCATCATCGCCATCAATCTCTGAACATTGATTTGCATCAAGCTGAGCTTTGGTATATTCAGTTCCGTAGCCATATCCGGATGGTGCATTACCTGTTCCTGACATATCCCATAAATATTGGATCCTGTTACCAGAAGCATTTTTAAAATCCAGGTGTTTCCAATCAATTCCGGAATCTAATACACCTACAACAACACCATTGCCTTTATAAGGTCTTGAAATTCCAGTGCCGTTATGAAGCTGATCTACCTTCACTTCAATTCTGCTTACATTTATCTTTACATCAGAAATACTGCTATGCTCAATGTAAACAACTTCAGGAGATAGAGATAGTTCTTTTACAGATGAGATTGGCAAATCTGCAACTATAATATCGCCAATTACAGATTGTGTTTTTCCACCAAGAATAGAAATCATACTTTCGGAAGCCGGAATTGATGATGTCTTAATAAATACTGGCAAAAGAATTTCTTTTATCTCATCTTCATGAAAAAATACTAAGTCTTTTAATCCACTCATTGATTCAGGAACACGAACATAAACACCCTTGTTTGTTGAGACACTATCCAGAAACAGATTTAATAGTGGGCTGATTTTCCTACTAAATTGATCAGCATATTTAATATCTGTATTAATCAACTTTCCTTTATTATCAGCATCTCTTTTCTGCATGCTGATTTCAGGAATTTTTATCTGAGAAAAACTATTAACAGATAAAAGAACTGCTGTTAGGAAAAGTAAAATTGTTTTTTTCATATATGTGCTTCCTTATTTTGATTTTAGATCCATTTGTTTTGCTGATTCAAGAAAAACAACAAATTCCAGAAGAGTCGTTTTCTTAATACTTTCCACACTGCCGGAGGCAGTAAAAATATCACCGATAACACTCTCTATTGAAATCCCCGCTTCCTTTAATTTTGATTTCATATCTTCATTTATACTGCTGATAGTTTTACCTTTAAATTGAATTGATATGTGAGATTTATCTTTCTCATATTTTCTGATTTCCTGTTGTAAAGCAGTCTCCAATTTTTCGGGAATGTACTTTGAAGAAGAGCAGCTTATATTAAACAGAAGTGAAGTTGCTACCATAGCAAACGAAAACATAGACCACACTAAAAATGAGTTTGAAAAATTTTTCATTTAAAATACACCGGTTTAGTTAATAGTTATTGGACAATAGTTAATATAAATACATTTTTGTTCCAAAAAAAATATTCAAAAAAACCAAACTTTATCTTTCTTTATTTTTGCGTTCAGGCAGAATTAATAAAATTCCCTTATTTGATTACTGACATCTTTCTTATAAAAGTTTTGTTATCCGCCTGCAGTTTATAGAAATAAATTCCGCTCGAAATACTTATTGCGTTAAATTTAACTGCGTAAATGCCAGCGTCTTTATATTCATTAACCAGAGTTATAACTTCATTTCCAAGTATATCATAAATCTTTAAGCTTATATTACTGCCTTTCGGTAACTGATATTCAATTATTGTTGATGGATTAAACGGATTTGGATAATTCTGTGCTAATTCAAACTCTTTTGGTAAACTGAACTCATTTTCCGTTTCAACATCAGTAGGATTGCCGCATACAGTACCACTTCCTGCAAGCTGACCATTACCAGTGATTGAATCAGCACAGACATCTGCACCTGCACCTATTTCTAAAGCAGTACCATTACCTAGTGTAATAAGACTTTGTGCATTGATAACTATTACACTGAATATCACTAATAGAAATACTTTTATTTTCATAATATTTTAACCGCTTATTTATATTTTTATTACTTAATAATATTGTTGGAAAATTTTAAATCTGAGTGCTTCATTTCCTGTTCGAGTTTTGTTAAGCGTACTTGCAGTTCTTTTAATGATTCTAATTCTAGCCTGATTGCTATGTTTTCAGATTTTAATTGAGCTATTTCTTTGTTCTTATCAGATTTCAGTTGCTCATTTTCAAATTTTAATTCCTGAATTGCCTTTACCATTACCGGCAGTAGATTTCCATAAGTTGCTTCCCATTTTTCAGGATTATCTTTCAATACGAGATTTAACCACTCTGCATTTTCTGATTTTTGAATTTCATCGAACTCCTGTGCAATAAATCCTGCTGTGGGTGTTTCCTGCATCTTACTTCCATCTGATACTCCTCCCTCATACCAATCACGTCTATCCCAATTAAATTGTCTTGGTTTTAATTTTGTGATAAAGTCAAGTCCAAGAGATAAATCCTGTATGTTCTTTTTATCTCTTGCATCTGAAAGACTTGTAATCGTTTGAACATTACAGCGAAGTGAATTAACATATTGATTTCCGAGAGTTATCTGATCTATTGCAGTTGGAGAAGATGGATTTGCATCAATTCCAACTAGAGTTAAGTTTGAACCAGTTGTAACAGTAGAACCAGCATTATAACCAATTGCAGTATTATAATTGCCGGTATTGTTTTGTAATGAATGATGTCCAACTGCAGTATTTTGGAAACCAGTGGTATTCATTTGCAAAGAATTACTGCCCACCGCTGTATTCTCGCTGCCAGTTGTATTAGAACGGAGTGAAAATATTCCAAAAGCGGAATTTTCCCAGCCTGTGCTATTTGATTGAAGTGCAGCCAAACCAAATCCTGAATTAAAAAAACCTGATGTATTAAGAGTCAAAGCTGAATTTCCAAATGCTGAATTACCATCACCAGATGTATTATTCATAAGTGTAAGTTCTCCAAAAGCTGAGTTTTCAGCTCCTATAGTTAGTGATGAAAGCGATTGGGTACCAACACCTGTATTAAAGGTTCCTTGAACTGCCCCTGAACCACCACTAGTAAAATTTCCTGCATTTTCTCCAATAAAAAGATTACTTCCACCTGCATTACTGCCTTTATAAGTATGTATAAATCTTTTATCGCCTTTAAAAATTATGCCCAACGCTGGGTTTAATGGAAGAACAATGTTTTGGAATAGTCTCAAATCTCCTGAAGTCTCATCAATTGAAAGAAAATCATTTTGATTGGACTTAATCTTAAAAATACCATTAGCCGGAAGTGTGTTTGTTATGTTCTGTGCATTTGTTATCAAGTTTAATAACAATATGCTGATTATGATTGTGGAGAAAATATTCTTCATTTTTTGACCTCACTATTAGTTTTTAATAATTATTTATTTGTTTGTATTTCAATTTCAATATTCATTAAAGTAAATGCTTCTATCTGTTTTATTATTCATTTCAGATTCAATTTGTAATTTTTATTACTTAATAAGTTCCAATGTAAATGTTCAGACTTGCATAAAAATAATCGTGATAGCTCCCGATAGTTTTTATATTCATATACAAATGCTGCAATCTCTTTTCCTGGAATGTCATAAACCTCTATTCAAACATTTATTTATTATGAGCCATATAATTAGTTTCGTTGTTTAACTTCATCTATTAAGAAGAAAATATTTAATTAGATATCCTGAGCTAAAATGAATATCAATGTGCTTATTATAATTATTGCCAAAACTACAAGTGCAAAAAGTATCCTGCTTGATGCTTTTTCTTTTCTCTTTAATTCTTCTAAAGAACTTCTATTCATTAAGATAATGTTTATTTGTTGGCACTAATACTTTTTTTAATTAAATAATGCCGCAGAGTAAACTAACTCTGCAGCATTACATACAAGGAGATTATAATCGATGCTTCCCAATCCTTGTAAAACATTATCTTACTAGGAATAAATCTCGATTATGCCAGCAAAAATACTTTATATAAAAAGTTGAAAATGGCGATTTTGTTTCAACATTTAGCGATTTTGTAGCAAATTTCACAGAAATTCAATTTTTTATAACTTTACTTTGATAACTATTGCTTGTGAAGACAAATCTTAGAGGAAAAGTTTATGAGATTTGAAATGTTTGATGGAATTTGTTATCTGAACAATAAATAAAATTATTATACAAGAAGATTACTTGCTGTTCTGATAATTAAGAATTGAATTGAATATAATATATAGAATAACTTGTCGGAACGGCGGGATTTGAACCCGCGACCCCTTGAACCCCATTCAAGTACGCTACCGGACTGCGCCACGTTCCGAGTTTATAATTTTGACACCAATATTTCCAGAATGTTTTTTATCTCTTCAAGATCCTTCTGTATAGTGTTCCTTTCTTTTTTAACTTCAACATTTTCTGATGCTTCAGATTCTGATATTGGTTTTATCTGTTCAACAGGTTGAAGAATTTTTTCCGGAGAATAATTCTCCATAATTTTTTTTGCACCTTCTATGGTGTATTTACGTTCTCTTAACAGTGTTTTTATATGAAGAATTAATTGAATATCCTTATTTGTATATATTCTGTTTCCCGCTCTGTTCTTTTGTGGTTTTAATTGCACAAATTCAGTCTCCCAATACCTAAGAACATATTGTTCTATATTTGTGATTTTACTTACCTCACTAATAGAATAATAAAGCTTTTTTATAGACAAATCCTTCATAGGCTTCTTAAATTTGTTTAATCGAAAATAACTAATCTATTGAATATTATCAACTTTATAGAGTTAGTTAAAAATAAAATTAGGGAATATTTCCAGTCCGGGACTTGTTCAGAAAGATAATTGGCTAAGATAAAACTACTTTACCAGAATCTTTCTTAACAGATACATCGCAGCAAGATAACTGTTCTCTTTAAACCCTGAGATATAACCATCAGTATTTTTTGCTGTTAATAATGTTTGTCTGTATTCTTCCCTCTTTGCCAGATGAGATAAATGGACTTCAATTTTGGGAATCTTGCACAACTCCAGCGCATCCATTATTGCAACTGAAGTATGAGCGTAACCACCCGGATTAATAATCATTCCATCAAATTTTTCATCTGCTTTTTGTATTGCCTGAACTATTTCCCCTTCAATATTAGATTGATAGGATGTAATCGAGAATTCGGGAAATTCTTTTTGCATTAATTCTCTGATTTCCTCAATTGAAAGATTAGAATAAATATCTGAATCCCTTTTATCTAAAAGATTTAAGTTGGCACCGTTTATCATAAGAATATTCATTTATGATCACCCATCTCTTCAATTAGTTCCCGTAGTTTAGGATTTATATAAATATCATCCACACCTAATTCTTTTAATGCAGCAGACAATATCATTGCTTTTTTCTGAAGGTTTGCATTTTTATTGATAACAATTACTTTATCATCTTTTAATAAACAATAGCCTCCGCTAAAATCACCCTTTTCAAATCTTACTGTAGCACCTAACTGGGAGGCAATTGATCTAAGTTCCTGTATAATCTCCTCAAATTCTTTTTCTTTAATCTTCATATAGGATTCAGTATTATTCTTTTTTTGTTAGCGGTTTGAAAACAATAAAATAATAAAATGAAATAAACGTAAGGATAGCAACTATAGGAAAACTACTCAAATCCTTAATTCTATCTCTTAATAAAGCTATTACCTGATTTGAATCAAATGAGCCACTATCTAAGAGCAAAATAACTTTATAATCTATTAACATTAAATACGACTCAAATGGAACAATTATAATTGTTGCAATTAAAATAATAAACAACCAGCCGTTTAATCTTAACTTAAGTCTGGAAGTAATTACAAATAAAAAAAACGAAACGATGAATATGATAAATGTTATAAAGTGTATTAAAATCGATGGCAGCAGTTCTGTTAATACTCCGGAAAGATTATTCTCATTCAAATAGTTTTTGAGGATTAAATCGGGACCTTCAAATATTTGATAAACCAGAAATTGTCTGGTCAGGTAAGCACCAATCCATACTGATATTGAAGCTAAGGCTATAACTGCAAATACTTTGGATAAAGTTGATAGTTCTTTCATAATTTTATATATCTTTTGTGTTAAGATAATAAAAATGCATTGATATGTTAAAAGTATAAACTGTTAAATTTTTATTGACTACAAAGTAAAAATAACTTTTGAAGAAATGAACAGGATGGCAGACCACATTATGAAAACAATTAGTGTAGAAATTGAACTAATCATTTTACTGAATCCTGCAAAACGAATACTGAAATAATACAGCAAGAATGACCAGATAACCATTACTATTTCAACAAAAAATAAAATGTAGGTTATAACAGGTTTTATCTGAAATGAATATGGATTGTTTGAAAATAAATCAGCTCCCAGAACTATCATTTCAACTGGAAAAATCAGCACCAAACTAAACACTAAAGGAATTTGTGAATAAGAGTTTAGTGCCATTACATCAATGGTTCTGAGCTTAACATTTGATTTTTGAAATATCTTTGATTGAACAGAAGAAATCAAAAAGATAAAACCAATCGTTATTAAGACAGATAAAAAAAGCAGAAAGGCTATGGATGTTGTTACACCTTCTTTACCAAGTTCAGGGATTGAAATGAATCTCGTAATAATCAGATTCTTAATGGAAATAAACAATAACAAAAAGAACATAAAGTTTTTATGTTCAGCATAAACAATAGTTCTAAAAGCTTCTGAAGGAGTTTCAATCAATTTCTGAATTGTTATCCATAAATCGATATTAACAATTTTTTCCCTGAGATAAGCTTTACAGTTTTCACAAATGCTTTGATAAGGTGCATTCTCATGCTGACATTTATTGCACTGAGTAAATTCAAACAAAACTGATTTGGTTTTAAAAGTGGAATCTGACATTTATCATTTTCGTGTTTGTCAAATAATTTTCATCGACACTAAAATCGAATAAATGAGCATCAACATATGCATCAACCAGATTCAGGAAATAGGTTAACACTATATAAATCGCAAATTGATCCCTTTGATCTCTATAAAAATCCCTGTAATCATGATCTAATGTCTCATTAGTTTGTATATATGAATTTCTATAATCAATGTACTTATTATTATTATCAATCCAGTTATAAACAAACCAACCCATTATTCCCCAAACAACCGGTGCTTTCCAATATGATTCATTATATATTTGTCCCCAGCCAGGAATCACAGCACTTCTTAAGACAGCACCCCAGGGTGATTTCTGCATCTCAAAGGTTTGATTTTCATTTGTTGTATCAGCAACATTAAGAGTATCCTGAAAACCATTTAACCTTGAGTTCAGAATCAGCAGAACAGCAATACACTTAACTATATTTTTGATCAATGATTTCAAATAGTTCAAATAATCTTTCTAATTCATCATTTGAATAAAACTCAATTACTATTTCTCCCCTGCCGTCTTTATTTTGTTTACAATGAACTTTTGTTCCAAAAATCTTTCTTAATTTATCTTCAACATCATTAAGATTGGAATCTGAAGTTTTGTTGTGTCTGATAGTTATGCTTTTTTTATCTGGAATTCCCTCTTTGATAAGTCTTTTAACCATCGCTTCAACTTTTCTAACAGAAAGATTTTCCTGTATAATCTTTTCCAAAGCAAAAAGCTGAAGTTCTTCAGAAGGCAAATTAATCAGTGCACGTGCATGACCAGCCGAGATTGATTCATCAATTAAACAATTCTGGATCTTTTCCGGTAATTTTAATAATCTTACAGAGTTTGCAATAGTAGTACGATTTTTTCCAATACGTTCGGCAATTTGTTCTTGTGTTAAATTACACTCGTCCATTAATCTTTTGTAAGCTCTGCTAACCTCAATTGGATTTAGAGTTTCTCTTTGGATATTCTCAATTAATGCTAATGCTAACATTACCTCATCAGAATCAACCTTGATTATATATGCTGGAATCTCTTTATATCCGATCTCAGAATAAACACGTAATCGTCTTTCACCTGAAACAAGCTGATAACGGTTTCCAGTAACTCTTCTAACTGTAATCGGCTGAATAAGTCCATTTGCAATGATGGATTTTTTCAGTTCTTCCAGTGCTTCCGTGTCAAAATTGGTTCTTGGCTGAAACGGATTTGGGGAAATTAAATCAACAGCAATATTTACCAGAACATCCACTAATTTCCCATCATCATCTTTAATATTTTTATAATCTGAGCCTTTATGTCCTTCAGCTTCAGAAAATTTATTAGGATTGATTAATGCATCTAATCCTCTGCCTAAACTTGATTTCATTTTATTCATTTATTAATTCTTACTCAATTCTGAATTCTTTTCAAGTAATTCTGATGCAAGTGCCATATAATTCTGGGCACCACTTGAAATTGCATCGTATAAAATTATTGGTTTTCCATAACTTGGTGCTTCGGAAATTCTAACATTTCTGTTTATAACAGTATTAAATACTTTTTCTCCAAAATATTTTCTGACTTCTTCAGCTACCTGATGTGAAAGTCTTAATCTGGTATCAAACATAGTAAGTAGAACACCTTCAATAGCAAGGTCTTTATTAAAATGTTTTTTAACAATGTTAATTGTATTAAGTAATTGTCCTAGTCCTTCCAGAGCAAAATATTCACACTGCACCGGTATAAGCACAGAATCAGCTGCAGTTAATGCATTAAGAGTAAGTAATCCAAGTGAAGGCGGACAATCAATAAGAATATAATCATAATCAGAGCTTATCTGGTTTAATGCACTCTTTAAAAGAGTTTCACGATTTTCAATATCAACCATTTCTATTTCAGCACCAACAAGATTAATATTTGAAGGAAGCATATCTAGAAAAGGCATAAATGTATTAATTATTACTTCTTTTATATTTTTTGTTCCTACCAGCACTTCATATACAGATGGGCTATGATTGGTAACACTTAACCCTGATGATGAATTTGCCTGAGGGTCAATATCAACTAACAAGGTTTTCTTTTCTGCAGCAGCAAGCAAAGCAGACAAATTAATAGTTGTTGTTGTTTTACCAACACCGCCTTTTTGGTTAGCAATAGAAATAATTTTAGCCATTTGATTTAGATTACAAAAAAATTGAGTTTAAAGATAACAGATTATGAACTTTATATAAAACTTATAAATCAATCTCATCACCAAATTGCATAACAATACATTTTTTTGATTTTGCTTCAACAAGCTGTTTAAACTTTAATGGATCAGAAGCAATAACCGGAAAAGTATTGTAGTGCATTGGTATAGCAATTTTCGGATTTGTTAATTCAACTGCTTTTACAGCATCGTTTATACCCATAGTAAAATTATCACCTATTGGCAAAAGCATATAATCAACCGCATTCATCTCCCCAATTAATTTCATATCATAAAACAATCCTGTATCACCTGTATGATAGATTGTTTTTCCATTTATAGTTAAAAGTACACCTGAAGCTTCACCTGCATATTGATTATCAGGAGTAAGTGAACCATGATGAGCGATTGTAAATTTAACTTTGCCAAATTCGAAATTATGTGATCCGCCGATATGCATATTATGAGCCTTAAGTCCTTTTGATTTAACCCATTCAGCAAGTTCATTTACACAAATAAATAATGAATTACATCTTTTGCCGATTTTTAATCCATCTCCAACATGATCACCATGACCATGAGTTAAAACAATAAATTCTGCATCTACTTCTGAAGATTTCGTTTTACTTACCGGATTATCATCTAAGAAAGGATCTATTAGAATTCTTATTCCGGAATCAGTAGTAATCTGAAATGCAGAATGACCAAAATACTTAAGTTTCATGATCTCATCTCCTTTTTTAATTACTAAAATTCTTTAAGTAAACTTTAATAAAGCCAGTGATGGCTTTCAGATTATTCATCTTACTGGTTTCGTCTCCATAAATAGTTGAGATATCTACAAAACCTATTGATAATTTTTTTTTAGCTGCTAATAAGATTACTTCACTTTCAGCTTCATAACCATTAAAACTGGTCTTTATTTTTCTTAAAACACTTGTCTTATAAGCTCTGTAACCACATTGACTGTCTAAAACACTTTCCCCGGTTCTTAAAGAAAGCAAAAATGAAGTGATTTTATTACTGACAACTCTATGAACAGGCATACTTTGCAGATTCTTAAGTCTATTGCCGATTACAATATCATATTTCTTTATACCCTCTATAAAAGCAGGAATGAAATCCGGATCATGTTGATTATCAGCATCAAGTGTTATGACGATATCATACTCATATTTAACTGCTTCATTAAATCCTGCCTGCAATGCAAAACCTTTTCCATAATTTCTATCCAATGAAATTATACTTACATTTTCAATTCCTGAAATATCAATTGCAGAACCATCGCTTGAACCGTCATCAACAGCAAATATCTTATCAACGTATTTTAATGTATTGTTAACTACTGACTTTAAGTATTTTTTTTCATTAAAAAATGGAATTACAGCACAACAATTATTTCCTTGATTTAAGCTGTTCAATAAAACCTTTCCAACCTTTTTTCTCGGGTCCTTTCATTGCTAAATTAATTCTTTTCTTAAGTGATTCCCTTGATAAGCCTTTGGTTAATTCGCCATTTTCTGCTATGGAAATTCCGCCAGTTTCTTCTGAAACGATTATGCTCAAAACATCAGCTTGTTCCGAGATACCAAGACCAGCTCTATGTCTCATACCGAGCGATTCTCCTTTAACTGATGTCTGTTGTGAAAGCGGTAGAGTGCAGCGAGCAGCTTCTACAAAATTTTTATTTATAATAACTGCTCCATCGTGCAAAGGAGAACGAGGGAAAAAAATCGAAGTTAATAATGGCGCACTTATTCTTGCATTTAATAATTCTCCGGTTTCGGCAAAACCTCTGATACCTGAGGATTTTATCAATACCATCAATGCCCCGTGCTGATGCTGTGAAAGTTGAAATGCGGCATCAACAATAACATCAGCTACTTCATAGGATTCAGATTTGGCAAATACTTTAAAAAACGGATTTCTCGCCAAAAGCACCAACAAACGCCTTATCTCCGGCTGGAATAAAATAACAAATGCAATTACCCAAATATCTGTTATTAATCTTAGCAGCCAGGTAACCGCCCTAAAGTTAAGGACCTGTGCTACAAATGAAACTAAAATTATAACCAGTAAACCAACAAATATCTGAGCAGCTACTGTTCCGCGAAGTGTAATATATAATCTAAAAAAAATGAATGATACTATTGCAATATCGATTACATCAGAAAGAGTAATTGTTAAGAAACCTATTTTAAATAAATCTACCATTAAACCTTAAATAATATTATTTGCTAATTTAACTAATTGACTGCAATATTCTACATTGTGGGTACGGATTATTCTCGCAGATTTCATAACAGCCAGACTTTCCATTATTACAGTAGCAACCTCAACATTATTGATATCCAGTTCCAATGTTTTTCTTAAAAAGAATTTTCTTGAAACTCCAATCATTATAGGATAACCAAGCG
Organism: Ignavibacteriota bacterium; assembly: GCA_013285425.1. Lineage (GTDB taxonomy): Bacteria > Bacteroidota > Ignavibacteria > Ignavibacteriales > Ignavibacteriaceae > IGN3. Next base: position 1,135,416 of record CP053447.1, on the reverse strand, counting down.
ATTCAAACTCCGGAAGTTGCTTTATAATTTGAAAATTATCAATAATTCGTTTGCCAAATCCAATACCAGGGTCAATGATAATTTTAGACAATCCTGCTGATTTAGTTTTTTTTATCTGATTAGTTAAAAAATCTTTAATCTCCTTGATAACATCCTCATAAAAAGGATTTTCCTGCATTGTTTTTGGATTTCCTTTTATATGCATTATTACGATTGCCGGGTCATATTCTTTTATCACATCTAACATATTTTCATCAAAAGTAAACCCACTTATATCATTTACTATTTCGGCTCCGTTATCTAATGCTAACGAAGCAACCTGAGCTTTTGTAGTATCTATCGAAATAATAATTTCTTTATTTAGTTTTTTTAACTCTTTAATAACCGGAATCGTTCTTTTAATTTCTTCCTGCACGGAAACAGGTTCAGAGCCGGGTCTGGTAGATTCACCGCCGATATCTATAAATGCAGCTCCCTGATCAATTAGTTTAAGTGCGTGGTCAACAGCAGATTTTGTAGAAAAATATTTTCCGCCATCAGAAAAAGAGTCAGGAGTAACATTAACAATACCCATAATTGAAGGTAAACGAAAATCTATTTCCGAAGAAGAAAATTTATATTTAGATGTGTTCAACATTTTTTTGTTAAGAGTTGAAAAAGAAAACAGAGTGTTTTTTGTAATTACTAAAAATCAAGTAATCAATTTTTTTAGTTCTGCTGCTGCAATTGAAACATCTTTAGCTTTGAATATTGAAGATCCTGCAACAAAAACATCACAACCGGCATTCTTAATCTTTGTAATAGTATTTTTATTAACACCGCCATCTACTTCAATTAAAAAATCAGCTTTAAGTTCTGCTCTTAATTTAACAGCTTCAGATATCCTGCGCTCAGAATTTGAGATAAAACTTTGACCGCCAAAACCGGGATTAACCGTCATTATTAATAACAAGTCTATGTATTCAGCAATATCTTTTACCATAGAAACCGGTGTTGATGGATTTATTACAACTCCTGCTTTTGCTCCAAGCTCTTTTATTTTGCTTATAGTTCTGTTTAGATGAACAACTTCTTCATAATGGACAGAAATAATATCCGCACCAGCATTTTTAAAATCTTCAAGAAAATTATCCGGATTTTTTATCATCAGATGAACATCCAAAGGTAAATCTGTTGATCTTCTGGCAGCTTCGACCAATACTGGTCCAAAAGTAATGTTAGGAACAAAATGTCCATCCATTATATCACAATGAATCCAGTCTGCACCATTTTTTTCAACTAACTTAATCTGTTCAGAAAGATTTGCTATATCAGCGGATAAAATTGATGGAGCAAGTAATTTCATTTAGTTTTCCTCGGGAATTTCCATTCTTTCATCTACTGCACCTTCTTTAGTAATAAACAAATCCACGCTGTTATTGGAGTTTAGTCTGTTACCGGGAGCAGGATATTGATCCAACACTGTATTTGGAAGAAGTGTACTTGAAATCTGATAATTAATTTTACCAACACTTAATGAACTATCACTTAAAATTCTTCTTGCTTCAGTTAAAGATTTACCAATTAAGTCAGGCACAATAATATCACCGCCGCCTTTTCCAATACTAACAGTTACTCCAACACTTTGACCTTTTCTAAGTCTTGTTCCTTCTGCAAATTGCTGGTCAAAAATCATATCTTTGGGCTGATTTGATGCAGCTTCATCAATCTTCCCGATTTTCAGCCCTACTCTTGCTAATGCTAATCTTGCATCAGTAATATTTTTACCTATTAACGATGGTACCGAAATAACCTGATCACCACCGCTAATAAATAAATAAATTTTTCTTCCTTCTTTAACAATCTTATTTGCCTCAGGTTTTTGAAGAAAAATACTGCCAACCGGTAAAGAAACTCCGTATGATGTATCAGAAATAACAGGTTCAAACCCGCCATCTTCCAGAGTTTTAAACGCTTCCAATTCAGTCATACCCACCACATTAGGAACGCTTACCTCTGGCTCATGAACATAAAGCGGCAGCAGAACAAAATCCAAAATAAGAACTATAAGAATAAAAATTCCTAATGCTATTAAAGATTTCTTTACAAAAGTGTTTTCAAGTAGTTTTTTCATTTATTTAAATTTATCTATGTTGTAAATTATTAAAAAGTTACTCATTTAATCAACTAATTAGACTTCTGAAAATTTAATTTATAAATAAGTAAAGATTGTCTTCCTGAGCTTGAAGAAGAATGACATCCACTGGTCTTTATTCTTTTTCTTTAATCTTTAGTCTTCATCCACACTTGAATAAGCTCAATGCAACATCCATTTGTCAGACTAGGAGAAGTTGCAGGATAGCTGTATTAAATATAATATTTTGAATTTATTACTTGTTCAGAATAACCAAAACAACAATTTTCTGAATTTCTATAATCATTAAATTGATAATTGTTAAATTTGTTTTACTTAAAAGAATATGTATGTATAAAAACTATTTTTTCTTAAACAGAATTGCTCTGGAATTAAACACCAAACTTTCAGGCTGCTTTATTAACAGTATCTTTTCTCAGGAAAAAGACAAGCTAATAATGCAATTTGAAAAAGCTGTTGACAATGTTTTAGAATTCTCTGTAAATCATTCTGAACCTTATATTACTTACAGAAAAAAATATTTAAGGGCTAAAAGAAACACAATAGATATTTTCCCTGAATTAATTCATAAAAAAATCTTATCAGTTTCAATTGCTGATGATGATAGAATAATAAAATTTGAACTAGATAATTTTGAATTATTCTTTGCAATAAGGGGGAAATTCACAAATGTTTTCTTACTACAGAATAATAAAATTCAGTCTTTTAAAGAAGAAAATGACGAGACTTTATCACACATCAGAGATGATTTAGCTGCAAAGAAATTTATAAAAACTTTTAATAGCATAGATCCAATACTAATAACCGGTTATTCAATAAAAACCATAAGAGATAAACTTAAGTTTGTTGGTAAGGAATTAGAACTTGAGGTCTATTTGAGAGCTGATGATGAAGAAAAACATTCCGAAGAATTATTGGCGATTTTGAACAGCCTCAAATCTTCATCCATTGTATTATATTTTGATGTTCATTACAATGAAGTAAAAATTGGATTTGATGGTTTAGGAATTTTCAATACATACACTAAAGAATATGTTGGTGATATATTTGATACTTTTAATGAATTTTTATCAAGAAAAATTTATTTAACAAAAAAGAATATCAGATTAAAAATGATTGAAGATTTTACTGATAAAGAGTTAAACAAGAATTTAAAAAGAATTGAAAAACTGGAGTTGATAATTTCAAGTGAACCTAAAAATGAATTGTTTAAGAAATACGCAAACTTAATTCTGATCAACCTTAATAAGATCAAAACCGGTGCTAAAGAATTAATTTGTGAGGATTCTTTTGAATCAGGAAGTCAAATTGCAATTCCGCTTGATAATAAAATTTCACCGCAAAAAAATGCTGATAGATATTTTGAAAAAGCCAGAAACAGTATCATAGAATTTAATAAAGCCAAAGAATTATTTTCCAAAACAAAAGCAGCTCTTAATAAATTTCAGAAAATAAAGAATGAATTATCTGTACAACTATCTGATGAAAGAATAAAAAACATTATGAAAGAATTAAATATTAAGGATGATGAGGGCATTAATAAACAGGATGAATATGCAAACAAGTTCAGACATTATGTAATTTCCGGTAAATATCATGTTTATGTAGGCAGAGATTCTCAGAATAATGACCTTTTAACAACAAAGTTTGCTAAACAAAATGATTTGTGGTTTCATGCCCGGGCAGTTTCAGGATCACATGTTGTTCTACGAGTTGAAAATAAAAAAGATGTTATTCCTAAATCAATAATTAAGAAAGCAGCTAGTTTGGCTGCATATCATAGCAAAGCAAAAACAGCAGGTATTGTTCCTGTTTCATTCACTTTTAAAAAATACGTTATTAAAAGAAAAGGTATGCCTTTAGGTCAGGTTTCAATGCTAAATGAAGACATTTTATTAGTAAAACCAGAGGTACCGGAAGAATGTGATATTTTTCAATAAAAAATAAATTATACTTTTTTAATTTTGTCCTTATTTATTAAAATTCTATATTTTTGTTGTCCATATCAACAATTTATTCAAACTGGGAAATAATTATAACTAATTCATTAAATAACAATATGAGGATACTATGAGAAAACTAATATACATGCTCACAATTTTCGGTTTAATCGTAATGATGCAACCGACACAAGCACAATTTAAAGACTGGGGTACCAAATTCGGTCTTAGAGGAAGCGTATTATTTCCAGAAAACGAATTCGCAAACTTAGGGTTTAGTGGAAATGATAATTTTTCTTTTGATTGGTTTAAAGCTTCATTTCTTGGCGAAGCATTCTTTGCATTTGAACTGACAAAAGCATTAGAAATGCAGCTTGCAGGCGGTTATGGTAAGTATGCAGGCGTTGCTATGTTCGACAACAAAGATGCCGGTCTCGGAGAATATGAAACTACAATAATACCAATCACACTCCGTTTCAGAATTAGCCCATTTGATGTAAAGGGTTGGAATCCATACTTCTACATTGGCGGTGGAGTTATGAACTTTAGCAATGACAAAAAACCTAATGTGGTCTCCGGTAAATCAATCGAAGAAGATGGATGGGTTGCAATTGTTCCAGCAGGTATTGGTGCTGAGTTTGCACTTAGTGATAGAGTTCTTTTAGACTTTTCATTAGGCGGTGCAATGACTTCTACTTATGATCTTGATGCTTACAGATCTGGTTCTGATGATATTTGGGATTCCTATTTCAATGCAAGTCTTGGTCTTACATTTACAGGCGAAAATTGCAGCGTAGATAAAGATAAAGATGGACTTGGTAAATGTGATGAAATTAAAATCGGAACTGACCCAAAAAATCCAGATACAGATGGTGATGGATTACTTGATGGTGAAGAATATTTAACCTACAAAACCGATCCATTAAAAGCTGATACTGATGGTGATGGATTGACAGATTTTGAGGAGATCAAATCAACTAATACTAATCCATTAGTAGCTGATACTGATGGTGATGGATTAAATGATGGTGATGAAGTTCATAAATATAAGACTGATCCATTAAAAGTTGATACTGATGGTGATGGATTAAGCGATGGTGATGAAGTTCTGAAATACAAGACTGATCCATTAAAGAAAGATACTGATGGTGACGGTCTAACTGATGGTGATGAAGTTCTGAAATACAAGACTGACCCATTAAAGAAAGATACTGATGGTGACGGTTTAACTGATGGTGAAGAAGTTCTGAAATACAAAACTGATCCATTAAAGAAAGATACTGATGGCGGTTCAGTTGATGACGGAACTGAAGTAAAACGAGGAACTGACCCATTGAATCCTGAAGATGATGTTGTTAAGATAGGTGTTCCAATTATTCTGGAAGGAATTACCTTTGATGTTAACAAATCTACAATTAAGCCAGAATCTGAGGCAACTTTAATGAAAGCTCTCAAGACCTTAGAGACTTATACTGATATTTCCGTTGAAATAGGCGGACATACAGACAGCGACGGTAGTGCAAAGAGCAATCAGAAATTATCTGAAGCCAGAGCAGAATCCGTAAAAGCTTGGTTAGTAAACAAAGGTATTGATGCCAGCAGAATATCAACCAAAGGTTATGGTGAAGATAAACCAATTGCTGACAACAAAACCAAAGAAGGAAAACAGAAAAACAGAAGAATTGAGTTCACAAGAACTAAATAATTCTGAAGTCTAATTATTAAAGGGTGTCTTTTCAGACACCCTTTTTTTATCCCCAGCCATACAGCATCTCTAATCTTTAATTTAAATATAATCTGATTTCTGAGAATTGAGATTTGTAATTACATAATAATAAACAATTTGATCTTACTAATTGTTTTGTTCTGAAGATAACTTCAAACTAGTATGTTTGAAAAACTTTACTTATCAGTTACATCAGAATCTTAACTTTAATTGCTCTCTAAAAAAAATCAGTTTAATTTTATGATATAGGTATTTGCGATGTTACAAAAGTGCAGATAAGACGGAAAGAAAGAAGAATACCACTACTATTTAAAAAAAATGATAAGATGGACTGTACTATTCTTTTTGTTAAATCAATATTCATAACACGCATTGAATTTAATATTGCTGCTATTGCCACACCGACATCACCAAAGACTGCCTCCCACATCGTAGCAATACCAAATACACCAAGAATTATAAAGACAGATTTAACACCGAGAGCAAAAGAAATATTTTGCCATACAATCCTTCTGGTACGCTTTGCAATATCAATTGCGTGAACCACTTGCATCGGTGAATCCGACATTAACACAATATCGGCGGTTTCAACTGCTGCATCAGAACCAAGCGCTCCCATTGCAATTCCAATATCTGCACGGGCTAATACAGGAGCGTCATTTATTCCATCACCAACAAATGCAACTTTACCATCAGGAGTCTGAGAAATAATCTGCTCAATATGTTCAACCTTATTTTCAGGCAACAATTCAAAATAAAACTCTTTAATTCCGATCTTTTTTGCAATAACTTCAGCCGCAGTTTTATTATCGCCGGTAAGCATAACAGTATTGATGTTCTTTTTGTTAAGAAGTTCAATTGATTTAGTAGCTTCATTTTTTAGTGTATCTGAAATTAAAATATAACCAGCATATTTTTTATCAACAGCTACGTGTACAACTGTTCCTTCCACATCACATTTATCATGCTCAATATTTTCAAAATGTAAAAGTCTGTCATTACCAATAAGGATATTTTTGCCGGAAACTTTTGCAGTTATACCATGCCCTGATATCTCCTTAGTTTCAGTTATCTCGGCTTGTTCAATATTTCCTTTATAAGCTTCAATTATTGATTTAGCTATCGGATGGTTTGAGTTAACTTCTGCATAGGCAGCGTATTTAAGTACCTCACTTTCGTCAAAACCATTATACGGAAAAACCTCAGCTACTTTAAATTCTCCCTTTGTTAAAGTTCCAGTCTTATCATAAACTACTGTTTTTACTTCTGTCAGTGCATCGAGATAATTAGAGCCTTTTATGAGAATACCTTTACGAGAAGCACCGCCAATACCGCCAAAATATCCAAGCGGAATACTAATAACCAATGCACAAGGACATGAAATTACTAAAACAACCAACGCTCTGTAAATCCATTGATCAAAACTCTGATCTGTAAAAATCAAAGGCGGTAATACAGCGATAAGAACAGCAGCTAAAACTACTATTGGAGTATAATATTTGGCAAATGTGGTGATAAATTTTTCTGTCTCTGCTTTTTTACTACCTGAATTTTCAACCATTTCTAAAATTTTTGAAATTGAAGACTCACCAAACTCTTTTGTAACTTTAATAGTCAGTAAAGCTTCTTTATTTATCATTCCAGCCAAAACACTTTCATCAGTTTTAACAGATCTTGGTACAAATTCACCGGTTAAAGCAGAGGTATCAACAAACGAACTGCCTTCGATAATGATTCCATCAAGTGGTATTTTTTCACCAGGTTTAACAATAATTATCTGACCGGGATGAACTTCCATCGGTGTAACCTTACGGACTTCATCATTTACTTTAAGATTAGCATAATCGGGTCTTATTTCTAATAATGCTTTAACAGATCTTCTTGAGCGATTGACTGCAATATCCTGAAAAAATTCTCCGACAACATAAAATAACATCACAGCAACAGCTTCGGGCAGTTGGTTAATTGCAAAAGCACCAATAGTAGCAATTGTCATCAAAAATTGTTCGTCAAAAACCTTTCCCCGGAAAATGTTTTTAATCGCTCCAGTTATAACATTCCATCCACTGATAAAATAAGCTGCGATAAAAACAGTATATTCAACATACTTTAAATTTGAATTATGAAATTGTTCTGATATTAAAACTCCGATGATTAAAAGAATCAATGCTGAGACAGCTTTGAAAAGAGTTTTTTTGTTTTCAAGCAATTCATTTTTAGAAATAATATTATCTGTATCATCAATTATATCGACTTCAGGTTCTATTTCTTTAATTTTAGATTTGATCTTCTGAATGTTATCAGTATCAACGTGTAATGTAGAAGCTGCAAAATTTATTGAAACAAATCTAACTTCCGGCATTTGTGATAGTGCTTTTTCGATGTTATTTGCACAAGATGCACAATCAATATTATTTAATTTATATTTTTTCATATCTGAATATTTTTAATAAGAATTATAACTATCTGATATTCATCTTCAACAAAATTTCTGCAAAACTATGAATATTTTATAATAGTTCAATGCAGATAAATGAGTGAATACATTAAATACAGATTTTATATCTCTATCCATTAAAAAACCTGACTAATTAAATATTTCATCTGATAGAAGTTTAGAACTTTTAATAATCTTAAGGTGTGTTTTTAAGCATTAACTGTAGAATCAAGACAAACTTATAATTTCAAAACCCGGGTAATCATAATATTTAATGATTGATAAAGCAGACTGATTATATTAACTTTGCATCACAAAATATGAATGCACCCGTAGCTTAATTGGATAGAGCATCTGACTACGGATCAGAAGGTTCGGGGTTCGAATCCCTGCGGGTGTACATTGATTGGCTCGATTATATATTGTAATCGGGCTTTTCTTTTAATTGGTATTGAATGATATCCGATGACTTTCAATTTTTTATCTATGGTGTTGCGGACACTTGTAAACAGACACAGCCGATACAATTTTGAGAACCTATCATTAAGAAAAATCTCGGTTTCCGTTTCTGTAAAAACTTGTGATAGTTCCTCAATATTTTTCATTGCTTCCAAACGGTTTTGATTTTGGTGTATTAATGAAAAAGAAAAGGTACTAAGTTTAAATGAGAAGAAGCATTACACGACTTTGTAAGAATCGCCAACTTAGTTGTATAATTTTCATTTAACCTTGGCTTGAGATGTACTAATGAACCTTCTTAGGGAATTTAAAATATCACCAATTTGCTTTACTCAAATTGTTATAAAGGTGTAATTACTTCATCAGCAGCATTTTTTTAGTATCAGTCCTGTTCCCAGCTATTAGTTTATATAAATAAACACCTGACGCAAGTTCACTTCCATCAAAATTTATTATATAACTACCGGCACTCATTTCTTCATCAAGTAATACTTTTACTTCATTGCCGAGCATATCATATACTTTTAATGATACAAATTGCTGCGAAGCAATCGAAAACATAATATTTGTGGATGGATTAAATGGGTTAGGATAGTTCTGATACAATTTAAAATCATTTACAGGCAGATCTACATATTGATCATCAACTCCAACTGCTACACTATCAGGATGATAAAAAGTATATGCTACTCCGCCTTTATCAAACCAGGAATGCGACAGATCGCTTTTATTATGGATGTATGAATAACCATTTGACTTAGCAGGATCATGAACAATTGGTCTTCCATCTGAAGTAAAACCAGCTAACATTACCAGATGACCAGCGTATAGAGGTAAACCAATTGACATCGCAATTCTACCGCCGTTGGCAAGAACTGCTCTCGCTTCACTCCAAGTTCTGTATCGAGTTACTGCCCCATCAAGTCCATGTTCAGCAGCGTTTTGCACTGCACGAGGCCATATACCAAACATTGCAAAATATGGATCGTAATTATCCAGCGCAAATTGATAGGGATTAACAATAATATTATAGCTTTTTAAAATCATAGCAACAGAAGTAGGTGAACAAATTGAGCCGCCTATTTGGGGATCTACGCCATATTGATAAATAAATCCTGTTGGAATAAAGATAGCAGGCGGCTTGTCATTCAGTATTTGTGTGTAATTAATATTATCAGTAGTTCTTGAATCGCTGACAAAAAAACTTAATTTATTAATTGTCGGTGACTCAATATTATTATCAGTTCTTGTAAAAATAACTTTATACTGCCACTTGCTGCGATACGTAGTCATTACAACATTATCATAATCAATATTGATATCACCATAACCGGTTGAACCATAACTATTCCAAATATATTCTTTCCAAAAACCAACTGTCAGCCAGGAAGACCAGCCGGAGCCATAAGGGAAACGCATCTGAACTTTAAAACCTGCATTACTGTATGGTGATGAACCATTCCATGACGGCAGTCCACGATTGAAAGGCTCAGCAGAAGTTTGCGGTTTTAGTATAAAATATCCTTCATTTACTGAATCCTTAAGCATAATACTTTTACCATCGGAACTTAATTTAACGCCATCACTTGATTCGATATTAGCATAAATCGAATCAGTCCTTTGAACATAAAACTGATCAGGATAAATCTGTGCAAATAAAACAGAGGATAATAACAGGAAAAGAGTAGTAATATTTTTAATCATCAATCAACGCTCTTATAATTTCTAATTAAAGTTAAATAAGTAATTAAATATTTCAAAATCCAGGTATCACAATTTTTCTTCTTTAAGCTGATGCTTTTTCTTTCTGCTGCCGCTATAACTATCTATCTGAAGCAGTACGCCTTCAAGTTTTCCATTAACAAGAGGAGTACGCCTGGTAGTTTTCAATCCAATATATTTTCGTAATTCCGGATCGCCAACATAAATAAAAGAAGAAGTTCCGGTACATTTTGTCTTTAAGAAATCTCCAAATTCTTTGTACAAAGCTTCTACTTCCTTCTTAATACCAAGTCTTATACCATAGGGTGGATTTGTAATTATTGTACCATTTTCAAATTTTTTAATATGCTGAAAAGGATAAGCTCCAAGTTTTACTTTGTCTCCAAATGGTAAACGAGATAGATTTTCTCTTGCAGTATTTATTGTTATTTGAGATTTGTCGCTTCCGATAATTATTCCGTCCTTTAATGGTCTGATATTTTTATTTATTTCAGATTTAATCTGAAGCCAGATTTTTTCTTCATAATCTGGTAAATAAAAGAATCCAAAATTTTTTCTCAGATACTGTGCTGGGATTCTGCAATAATGCATTAAAGCTTCACATAGAATCGTACCTGAGCCGCACATACAATCTAACAGAGGATTATCACCATTCCATTTACTTAAACGAATAATTGCAGCAGCAAGAGTTTCCTGCATTGGTGCTTCTCCGGCTAATAACCTGTAACCTCTTTTATGCAGAGATTCACCAGAGGTATCCAGACTAAGAACAGCTTTATCTTTTTCAATGAATAAATTAAATCTTATATCCGGATTAACTGTATCTACATTTGGTCTCTTCCCATATTTTGCTCTGAAAGAATCAGCTATTCCGTCTTTAAGAACTTGTGAAGCATAAAGAGAATTATTTATTGTACTTTTATTTACAGTAGATGTAATAGCAAAAGTCTGATCAACGGAGAAAAATGAATCCCATTCAACAGACATTGCGGTTTTCATTATGTCTTTTGAAGTTTTACAATAAAAGTTTTTTAACGGTGCTAAAACTCTTGTAATAGTTCTGGATAAATAATTGATTTTATAGAGTGTTGATTTATCTGCATAAAAATAGACTCCTCTATAAGATATTTTAGTTTCCTTTGCACCAAGCTCCTTCAACTCCTGCTCACTTACTGATTCCATCATTCCGGCAGACTGTGCAAAATAAATGTTATTTTTTTGATATTCGTACATTAAATATTTCAGCAGCCAGTTATTATATAAATAATTATTTGTCCCAAATATAAAGACAAACAATCTGTTAAAAGCGCAGAAAAATGATTTTATAAATGAGTTGATGTTTATTAAGCAGTGTAAGAATTTTACTTTTTAATGACTTAAATCTAAATCATAAAAAAGCGGTTTATTATATTGTGCTATCTCACATATTGATATTGTAAGATAGCACTTAAAATTTGTTACTTATTTGAAGTAAACATTATCAATCTTGTTGATATCCGGAATTGACTTATCTCCTGCAATTATTGCATCAAAATCACTTATTCCATCAATTGTCAATTGTACCGAACTTAAATCTTTTTCCCAGATATCAGCTTTAAAGAAAACTTCTTTAACTACAACATCATTCAGCATTACCTGAAGTTTAACCGGCAGAGGCAGCTTTCCTTTATTCTCAATTACAACTTTCAGCTTATTATCCTTAACAGCTGCTTTTTCAATTGCAAGATCAGGAAAACTGAAATCATAAAACCAGGATTTCCAGTACCAATTGAGATCCATTTTAGTTACATCATTAAATGTAAAAAAGAAATCAGCAGGAATTGGATGCTTCCCATTCCATCTGTACATATACTCTCGTAAAGCTTTTAGAAATAACTCATCTCCAAGCATTTTCCTGAGATTATCATAAGCAATAGCAGGCTTGTTGTATGCTGATATTCTGTATGAACGCCAGCTAATAACCGGAGAAGGTGTTGTCAATGGAAGTTCATATTCATTTCCAGCAAAATCTTCATAACCTTTTATTGTCATCAAACGAGGTAAGGTCCCTTCAGACATTCTTTCCTGGAAATCATAAGGTAGCATTACTGCCCATCCTTCATCCATAAAAGGATATTTACGCTCATTTGTTCCCATAAAAAAAGGCATATATTGATGAGCAAGTTCGTGCGAGGTAAGATAAACTGTACTGGCTCTTGATGAGGTTGATCCATTGTTTACAATCATCGGATACTCCATACCTCCGGCACCATTAAAAACAGTTGCAGATGGAAACGGGAAAGGGACTCCAGGAATTTCAAACGAAAAATATTTCAAAGTTTCTTTTGCATAATAGGCATTATCAACAAAATCTTCAGATGATTCTTTATATGCAGCAGCACAATAAACTCTTCTTCCTGTTTTACGATCGGCAACAAAACTCGTAGCATCCCATAAATAATGATCACTTATTCCAAAGGCAAAATCGGGTACATTCTCAGCCACAAACCTGAATGAATTATTCTTATCATGTTTATAAATAGTTTTATTTTTCAGATCATCTTTACTAATGATTCTTATTACTTCGTCTGACACCAGAGCTTTTTGATAAAGTGAAAGATATTTTTCGTTCAGGATTTCACCGGGATTCTGCCATACACCGGTTGCCCATATTTGAAAGCCACTTGGTACAGTTAAAGTAACATCATAATTGTTAAAATCATTATACATTTCCAATGTGCCCGTATAATCAAGCATATCCCATCCATCAATATCATCATAGACAGAGATCTGCGGATACCAGTATGCAACAAACATTGTAGTAGAATCATAGCTTCCATAACGGATAGAAGGAATCGGCGGAATTTTATCTTCCCAGCTTATGTGTAAATTAATTTTTGAACCGGGATTAATTTTCTGATCCAAATTAATAATGATATTCGTACTTGTTTCATTTACTAAAGCACGATCATTCAAGTTTAGTTTGATATCGTTTAGTATCAACTCCTTAAGCAAAATCCCTTCAGTCAAAGCATTTTTGTTTAATTGGAAATCCCTTCTGGCAGCAGGCTTCGTAACATTGTGATATAAACGAATAACAAGTTGTTTAAGTGTATCCGGACTGTTATTGTAATAAGTTATATCTTCTGAACCGGCAATTATTTTTTTAAATGGATCAATCTCAGCAATTATTTTATAGTCAGATTTGTTAATCCAGTAATTAACTCCTGGTTTTCCATCGTATGATCTGGTCTCTTTTTCATAAGCCGGTTTGATATTGTTTGGAATACGAAGTTCGCTTTGAGCAAAAACCGCTTGTGTCAGTAAACCCAAAACAATAAAACTAAAAATGTTTTTCACAATAGATCCCTTCTATTATTCAAATAATGATTTGTTATTATCAAACTTATTTCTGCCAAATCTTTTATAAGCTAAGGCAGTAGCTTCCCTGCCTCGTGGTGTTCTGTGTATAAAACCCTGCTGAATTAAAAAAGGCTCATACACTTCCTCAATAGTGCCCGGATCTTCATTAACAGCAACTGCAAGAGTATTTAATCCAACTGGTCCACCATTGTACTTATCAATTATTGCAAGAATGATTTCTTTATCCATTTCATCTAATCCAAATTCATCTACTTCCAATGCTGCAAGAGCTTTTTTAGCTATCTCAACATTTATGTTAGTATTATTTTCAAAATCAGCAAAGTCCCTTGTTCTTCTTAAGAGTCTGTTTGCAATTCTTGGAGTTCCTCTCGACCTTTTAGCTATTTCAAGCGTAGCATTATTATCAATTTTGAGATTGAGAATTTTTGCAGATCTTTTAACAATTGTATCAAGCATATCTGTAGAATAGTAATCAAGACGGAATTTAATACCAAACCTGTCTCTTAGCGGCGAGGTAAGCATTCCTGCCCGTGTGGTTGCACCAACTAACGTATATCTTGGTAAACTGATCTGAACCGAACGTGCATTTGGTCCGCTTTCAATCATAATATCAAGTTTATAATCTTCCATTGCAGAATAAAGATACTCTTCTACAACAGGACTCAAGCGGTGAATCTCATCAATAAAAAGCACTGAATGTTCTTCAAGATTTGTAAGTAATCCGGCAAGATCACCTGGCTTTTCTAAAACAGGTCCTGATGTTACTTTAATCTTTGTTCCAAGTTCATTGGCAATAATATGAGCTAAGGTTGTTTTACCTAATCCTGGAGGTCCTGTAAGTAAAACATGATCAAGTGCTTCTTTTCTTTTTTTAGCTGCAGTAACAAAAACATTAAGATTATCTGTTATTTTCTTTTGACCGAAAAACTCTTTAATAAGTTTTGGTCTTAAAGAAGATTCAATTTTAATATCTTCCTCTGTTGCAGCAGTATTTGTAGTTGTTGATTTTCTCATTTCAGGTTACAAGTTGTTTATTTTTGAACTTCAGTTTATTAAAAACAAAAACCATCAACACCATTAATGTAATCATTGAGATTGCAATTATGATAGTTGGAGTAACATCCAGCTTTGAACCAAAGATTACTGATAACCCCGGATTCCATGCGCTGCCATATAATATAATCAGATGTACAACATATATAATCAGAGTATTTCTGCCTATAATAATAATTATTTTTGGTATTGATTCAATATTCTGAGATATAAATGATACGATTGAATTAAGTACTAATACAAAACCCAATCTAAAAAATATTGTATCAGGATTATAAGATGAATTATCATAATAATAGTTAAATACTTTATTAGTTATCAGTAATGCAGCTTCTGAGATAATGATTAACACAGCACCATATAATGCCAGATTAAAACTAAATCTGTTCGATTTAAAAACTAATGGATTTTTTGCAAGATAACTACCAAGTATTCCACCGAAAACCACATATCCAGCCCACGGAAATAATGGAAACAGAGAACCAGTACCTGTATAGAAATATCCTGCGATGGGCTGTGGAAGGTAATCAATCCAGTTAATCTTTGTAACAAAGGGCGCAGCAATAAAGAATATAAGTGAAATTAAAAGAAACACAATTGTATCACTTAATTTAGTTTTTTCAGCTATAAATGCTGAGATCAATAAAAACAATAATCCAAATCCAATTAACTGTAGAACATCTACAGAAAAAAATATATCGAGGTTCTTTTGTGTAACGTTAGAAAAATCAAATACAGTGTATGTAGGATAACGGAGTAAGTAACCGATAACAACTAAAAAAATGAATCTTCGGAATCCTTTTTTTACGCGTGGGTTATTTTCAAATGGTTCATTAACAAGTCTTAATAAATATGTAAAGACTGTTCCAGCACTAAACATAAATACTGGTGCTGTTATTCCACGCATAAAATTCCAGACATAATATGCGGGATAATCCAATGACCTGTATTCCGGAGCTAATAATGCATCTATTGTATGACCCTGTACCATTTGAATAACAGCCAGCGCACGTATAAGATCAATAAAAATGATTCGGTGTTTTTTTTCGCTTCTAACCATCTCGATAGATTATTATCAGTTACTTAAAAATAACCAAATGCCCTTTAAACAAAAAAAACTCCGGCTGTTCAAACCGGAGTTTATAATGAATAAGATAATTTAAATTATTTACTTTTTATCATCATCTACAACTTCATAAGATGCATCCTGAACATCGTCCTTTGCATCCTCAGCCTTTGTTTCCTGCTGTTGATTTGTTGCTTGCTGCCCTTGCTGCTGTCCTGTTTGTGCATATAATTGACTGGCAACTTCATTCCAGGTTTTACTCAAGCTTTCAGTTGCAGATTTGATCTGCTCAGTGCTGTTAGCAGCCATTGCATCTTCAACTTTTTTAATCTCTGCTTCAAGTCTTGATTTTACATCAGCCGGAATTTTGTCTTTAAGTTCATCAATCTGTTTCTTGGTTTGAAAGACCAAACTATCTGCCTGATTCTTAACTTCAACTGCTTCCTTTTTCATTTTATCTTCAGCAGCATGCTCTTTAGCAGAGTTCTTCATTTTTTCAATTTCACTCTTATCCAAACCGCTCGATGATGTAATTCTGATACTTTGTTCTTTACCAGTAGCTTTATCCTTAGCACTAACATGAAGAATGCCATTTGCATCAATATCAAAAGTTACTTCAATCTGTGGTACACCACGAGGAGCAGGCGGAATTCCATCAAGATGGAATCTGCCGAGAGTCCTGTTATCTGCAGCCATTGGTCTTTCACCCTGCAAAATATGAATTTCTACTGAAGGCTGATTATCTCCGGCAGTAGAAAACACTTCACTCTTTTTTGTCGGTATTGTTGTGTTTGATTCAATTAATCTGGTCATTACACTACCAAGTGTTTCAATACCTAAAGAAAGCGGAGTAACATCAAGTAATAAAACATCTTTAACATCACCAGCCAGAACGCCGCCTTGAATTGCAGCTCCAATCGTAACAACTTCATCAGGGTTAACACCTTTATGAGGTTCTCGCTGAAATAAATCTTTAACCAGTTGCTGAACCATCGGAATTCTTGTAGAACCGCCAACTAAAATAACTTCGTCAATATCCTTTGGAGTAATTCCAGCATCCTTAATAGCTTGTTCGCAAGGCACCTTTGTTCTCTGTACAAGATCATCAATCAATTGTTCAAATTTTGCTCTGGTCAAATTGATAGTTAAATGTTTCGGTCCATCCTGAGTAGCAGTTATAAAGGGTAAATTAACTTCTGTTGATGAAGAGGATGACAATTCAATCTTAGCTTTTTCAGCAGCTTCTTTAAGCCTCTGTAATGCCATTGGATCTTTTCTTAAATCAATTCCCTCTTGTTTTTTAAATTCATCAGCGAGATAATTAATTAATCTCTGGTCAAAATCATCGCCGCCAAGATGTGTATCACCGTTTGTTGACTTAACTTCAAAAACTCCATCTCCCAACTGAAGAATTGAGATATCGAATGTTCCGCCGCCCAAATCGTAAACAGCAACAGTGTGATCACTTGTCTTTTTATCTAAACCATAGGCTAATGCTGCTGCGGTCGGCTCGTTGATTATTCTTCTGACAGTTAAACCAGCAATTTCACCAGCATCTTTTGTGGCTTGTCTTTGTGCATCATTAAAATATGCAGGAACAGTGATAACAGCCTCTGTAACTTCCTGCCCGAGATAATCTTCGGCAGTCTTTTTCATTTTTTGCAATATCATCGCACTGATTTCCGGAGGTGAATATACTCTATCACCAATTTTTACTCTTGCACTGTTATTATCACCAGCTACAATTTCATAAGGAAGTTCATGCTTTTCATTTCCAACTTCATTAATAAATCTTCCCATTAATCTTTTTATCGAAAAGATAGTTTGTTTCGGATTTGTGATTGCTTGTCTCTTTGCAGGTTGTCCAACTAATCTTTCACCAGTTTTTGTAAATGCAACTACTGAAGGAGTAGTTCTTCCGCCTTCAGAATTAGGAATTACCACCGGATCGTTACCTTCCATAACAGAAACGCAGGAATTAGTTGTCCCAAGATCAATTCCAATAATTTTTCCCATAATATTTCTCCTTTTCTATAATTAAACTATTAATTTTCTAATTAAACCAGATACTTAACGCAAGCAAAGTGCCAAATAATTCAACTTCTCTAAATCATTTAATTATAAGGATTTAGATATTTTAAAGATTTATTGTTGCATTAAACTCAATATTTGCAAGGCTCTTTTGTCATATTAAGCTGATAATTCGTCACATCCAATGACAAATTGCTTAATTTAGCTTATTTTTGCAATGAACATAAGGAGAAAGAATTGTTTAACATTGAAAACTTTGATATTAAGCTAAACACTGAATATATCGGAAGAAATTTTATTTATACTGAAGAAATTAACTCGACAAATACATTTCTTTTAGCAAAAGAAAACGGACAAAATATAAATGGTACTGTTATGTTAGCTGAAAAGCAGACTGAAGGTAAAGGCAGAAAAGGACGCAATTGGCAAAGTGCGCCTGAAGTGAATCTACTATTTTCAATCTTGCTTACCAACGATAAGTCTCTTTTCAAAAATGCTAACCTGATAAACTTTGCAGCTTCACTTGCTGTATCTATGTCTGTAGAAAATTTATATCAGTTAAAAACAGATCTCAAATGGCCGAACGATGTACTTATTAACGGTAAAAAAATCAGCGGAATATTAATTGAAGCTGTATCACAATCAGGGAAAATTGAGAGATTAGTGCTCGGAATAGGTATCAATGTAAATCAAAACTCTTTTCAGGGTTCATTTAATTATTTGCCTACTTCTTTAAGAAATGAACTTGGTAAAATGGTCGAACGCGAAAAATTATTGGCTGATATATTAAATAATCTTGAAGTGCTTCTTGAAAGACTTAAAAATGATAAGAATAATTTGATTGAAGATTGGAAACAAAAATGCAGAATGCTCGGAAACAGAATTACTATTACAGATAATGAAATTGAAAAGTCCGGAATTTTTTATGATATAGATGAAGATGGATTTCTTTTACTTCAAATGAAGGATGAAATTGAAAAAATCCATTTTGGAGATGTTAGTTTATATTAGGTAAAATCCAGAGTTAAGATTTAAGAGAGCAGGTCGAGAACCTTAATTAAATTATCTCTTAAATCTTTTCTATGAGAAATAAAATCAACAAACCCGTGCTCTACTAAAAATTCTGACCTTTGAAAACCCTCAGGTAAATCCTTACCGATTGTTTGTTTAATTACTCTCGGTCCTGCAAAACCAATAAGTGCTTTTGGTTCAGCAATATTTATATCACCAAGCATAGCATAACTGGCGGTTGTACCTCCTGTAGTAGGATCAGTAAGAACAGAGATGTAAGGAATTTTTTCTTCAGCTAATCTTGCTAATCTTGCGCTGGTCTTTGCCATCTGCATAAGCGAAAATGCCCCTTCCATCATTCTGGCACCGCCGCTTGATGAAATAATTATCAACGGAATTTTATTTTTATATGCTTTATCAACAGCACGTGATACTTTTTCACCCACAACTGAGCCCATTGAGCCGCCAATAAATTGAAAATCCATACAAGCAAAGGCAGCTTCACGCCCGTTAATTTTTCCTATTCCGGTCCTTATTGCATCGTAAAGATCAAGCTTTTTAATTGTCGAGGATATTCTTTCAGTATATTTTTTTGTATCTACAAAATTAAGCGGATCAGCAGAGCGCATTTTTTTATCCATCTCTTTAAAGGATCCTTTATCAAAGATGATTGCAATATATTCTAAACTACTAATCCGAAAGTGATAATCACACTTTAAGCAAGTCCATAAATTTAATTCAAGTTGTTTTTTATGGATTATCTCACCGCAGGATGGACACTTTTCCCATAAACCAGCAGGCAATTCTTTGTGCTGTGTATCTTCAGCTATATTCTGTTTAGATCTTTTAAACCAAGGCATAATTAGTTTTTCTGAACTTCTGCATAAATCATTAACACTCTGTTTGGTTCTTTATTATCGTTGGAAACAATGGTTATTGATTTACTGTTTCGTCCGGCTCTGTTCTTTGTATCAAAACCAACTTTTATGGAACCAACTTCTCCCGGCTTCAATGTATTGTTACTTACAACTGCAGCAGTGCAGCCGCATGATGTTTTTACATCTTTCACTATAAGAGATTCTGTTCCTTTGTTTTCAAACTTAAAAGTATATTCAACTTTTGTTCCTTCCTGAACTTTACCAAA
The DNA here is from genome assembly GCA_013285425.1 of Ignavibacteriota bacterium. GTDB lineage: Bacteria > Bacteroidota > Ignavibacteria > Ignavibacteriales > Ignavibacteriaceae > IGN3. The sequence continues at coordinate 1,115,330 of CP053447.1, read as the reverse complement.
ATCATGTTGAGTTTCAGGGAAAAATATCCTCGCACCTGTCTTTTCTTCTTTTACAACTGGAATAACAACATTGCATTTGATAGTTAACAGGATATCCTTTTTATCGGGATCATTTGTTGTTACTGTAACTGTTTTTACCTGCGGACCCTTTCGTCCTTTTGAATTAAATGTAACTACCAGATTTGATGATTCGCCGGGTTTTAATTCCCGTTTTGTAGGATTAGCAGCAGTGCAGCCGCATGATGCTCTGACATCGGTTATTTTAAGTAAATCACCGCCATTATTTGATAAAACAAATGTATGATTTACAACATCACCTTGATTGATATTTCCAAAATCATACTCTACTTGCTGAACTGATACCTTTGGACCCATTAATTGAGCAAAAGCTGTAATTGATAGTGACAGCAAAACTATTAAAATGTTTCGGATCATAATTTCTTCTCCTTAACTATAAAATCTTTTAAGTAATCTGGTTCAACAAAATCTATATCGTGCACTGATAATGTTTTCCCGGATTTTTCCGCCCACTTAGCTACAAATTCTGCATTCGGGGCTGAAATATTTCTATAAATTATTTTTTTGTTAATCTTATCTGAATCAATATTGCCAAAAACCAAATCATTATCATTAAACAGATAAGCTGAATTAACTGATACGATTTTTAACTGCTGCTTAAATATATAACTATTAGAATTAATTTGAAACTTAGCGTAATACAATTCATCCCTGCCGACTTTATTTGCTATTGTAAAAACTGAACCATCTGCCAGAACCTCAGATAACTGTAAAGCTAAAGCTTCAAAAGATGGAACTTTAATAATTGGGATATTCAATGACTGAGCAAGTCCCTTTGCTGCTGACATTCCTATTCTTAATCCTGTAAAAGAACCAGGACCAGAAGAAACAGCAATATTTTTAATTTGTGATAGAGGTGTTTCACCAACTTTAAGCACAGATTCAATAACTTCAAATAACTTATCCGAATGTGAATGTTTTAAAACAATATTGGCTGCAAAAAACTTTTTGCTGTTAAAATAAAGACAAGCACCGCAAATGTTATCTGAGGTTTCAATTGAAAGTATTGGAAATAATTCACTCATAATTTCCTGAATTCAATTAAACGTTCATTTTCTGAAATGAATTTAATTTCAATTTCAACTCTGACTTTGGGAAGTAGTTCAGGAAATAAATTTCCCCATTCAATTATGCAAACTGCATCTGAATCAGAAAAATAATCCTCAATCCCGATATCAATTAACTCTTCCGGCTTATTGATTCTGTAAAAATCAAAATGATAAATTTTTTTTAATCCATTATATTCATTTACAATTGCAAAGGTCGGGCTGTTAGCAGTGTTAATATTAAAATAATGAAGGAGCTTTTTAGTAAAAAAAGTTTTTCCAGTTCCCAATTCCCCTATCAAAACTATAACCATTCCTTCATTAACAAACAAAGAAAACTCTTTAGCAATTTTTTCAGTCTCAGATTCTGATCTGCTTAATATTTGAGATGGAAACTGCATCAGGTTTTAGATTCCATAGTTATTATGGGTAATATCATTTCTTCCATCGAGATTCCGCCGTGCTGAAAAGTGTCTTTGTAATGGGTTAAGAATTTGTGATAATCAGTCGGATAAACGAAATAATAATCTTCTTTTGCAATAATATAATTAATTGTTACTCCTCTTTTAGGAAGCTTAAAATCCGAGGCATTTTTTATAAAAACGGCATGCTTCTCATCCGCTTTCAGATTTCTGCCGTATTTAAACCTCAGATTTGTAGAAGCTTCCCTATCACCAAGAACTTTTGCACCTCTTAGTGATCTTATACTGCCATGATCAGTAGTAATGATTATTTTTGCATTTTTCATTTTTGAAAGTGTGCGAAAGATATTCAATAAAGAAGAATGATTAAACCAGCTTTGAGTAAGTGATCTATAAGCGGCTTCATCCGGAGCAATTTCTTTAAGAATATCCGAATCCGATCTTCCGTGTGCTATCATATCTAAAAAATTTACTACTATAGCAGTTAAATGTGTGTTCTGATATGAATGAATGTTCTGTTCAAAGTTTCTTCCTACTTCAGGATCAATTATTTTAATGTACTTTAGATCATTCCGCAGTTTAATTCTCTTTCTTTCAATTAAAAGCTGAAGAAGTTCCTTCTCAAATTTATTCATACTGTTCTCATCATCAGCTGCTGATATCCATAGCTCCGGGTAATATTTCTCAATATCAGAGGGGAATAAACCAGCAAACAAAGCGTTACGGGCATAAGGTGTTGCAGTAGGAAGTATCGAAAAATAATAATCTTTCTCAATCTTAAATAAATCTGTAAGCTGTTTTTCCATAACCAGCCATTGATCAAGTCTAAGGCAATCCAACACAAAATAAAAAACAGATTTATTTTCCTCACGCAGGTTAGTTAACACATATTTTTCGGTTATGGCTGGGCTAAGATTTGGGGCATTGTAGCCAATGGGATCGGATAGCCACAGTTTGTAATTTTTCTCAATAAATTTTGAAAATTCTTTATTCGCTTCTCTATACTGATCATTTAATGATTGTTTAAGCCCTATCTCTCGATGGTGGTCTAATTCAATTGACCAATTAACAAGCTTTAAGTAAAGGTTAATCCACTCTGAATAATCAAGGTTTGATGATAAAGCTGAAGTAATCTGATTAAAATCCTGCAGATAATCTTTTGCTGCATACTCCCCAGAAATTTTTTTTCCTTCAAGTATTTTTTTACAGACTAAAAGTACCTGACTTGGGTTAACTGGTTTTGTAAGATAATCAGCAATCTTACCTCCAATGGCTTCATCCATCAAAGATTCTTCTTCAGATTTGGTTATCATTACAACTGGTATCGAACTATTAATTGCTTTAATACGCGATAGAGTTTCAAGACCGCCCATTCCAGCCATCATTTCGTCAAGGAAGATTAAATCATACAATTTCTCTTTAACAGATGTCAGAGCATCTTCACCATTAGTTACTGTATCAACCTCGTAGCCTTTTTCGGAGAGAAAAATTATATGAGATCTCAACAAATCGATTTCATCATCAACCCACAAAATTTTTTTTCTGTCCATATTTTAAAAACCAGTTTATAATAATTTCAAAATTTCTTCTAATCAATCATCAATTTATAGAAATACTTACATCTAATCCCGCTTCATTAATCGTTGTAGGCGGTATTCTGGAAGCACCTTCAGGTTCAGTAGTAGAACGTTTATAAAAGATAGAGAGTGTAACCTTTGCACTAATTGTATATTTGATTCTCGGTTCTATCGTTACCCTTGTTGAACCATCTTGAGGAGTACCATCTTCTTTAAAATCTTTCATATCATATCTTACAGAAGCACTTCTGGTACTGGAATATGCCAGACTAAATTCAATATCATTTTTAAGTGCCAATCCAAACAGCGGCAGTTCAAATCCTGATTTTGAAAACTGAAGCGTAAATCCGATATCCTTCGAAAAATTTTCAGTAATATTATTTGTTGTAACTCCAAGATCAAAAGATGTACGGGTTGAATATTTCAGATTACCACTCAAATTACCGCCCCAAAGCTGTCCGAATGTAAGACTTAATCCGGCTAAAGGAGAAAAACCATACTCTATTTTTTGAACCTGAACTTCTTCATTGCCATCCCTGCTAAGTTTCCATCCTTCCGTATATGTTGATGAATATGAATGATCTAATGAAATTCTCTGAGCAATAGATTTAAGCAGCGGTAATTTTTCGAGACCATCCCAGTGTTAACCGCCAGTTTGGTCTTGGAATATACTTGGATACGCTGCTTAAGAATCCAAAATTTGAAAGGATAGGTAAACTTTCAAACCCTTTTACAAAAGCATTTGATAAACTTGAGTTAGGATCATTGGGATTATATAATTCAGCAACTTGTTTAATACCGCTATTAAATACAGATAGAAATAACACAGGAGGAAATGTCAGGAATGAACGTGTCAAAGTTCCGCTTGCAGTAACATTTGATACATAAATATTACCATCCTGATCTCTTGTTATGGTTGCATTTTTGTTTTGCGACCATCCGCTCTTCCAGTTAATATCTATTTTTGCTCCTTCCCACAACGGGCGTGATGTTTTAAAATCAAAATTATTTTTAACTGAAAACACATCATTAAGGTTCATATTCGGCATCAAAGCCCTTGGACCGACATCGCCGTTTATTCCAAGCATAAATCCCCGGGTTGGACCAGCATCTGCATCATAAAACAATCCCCAAAAATTACTAAATCCGGTACCTTTAGCCAGCAGCCCCGATTTTGATATAGAGTTATCATTTGAATAATTAAAAGAGATCATTTCATAATCAAATAAAATATATTTTGCTGATGCCACAAGAAAATTTAACGCTTTAGATAATACAGATGGTTTACCTTCTTCTAAAAGGAGTGAATCTAATATTTGTGCTGAATCAACATAAGCAATTGGATTACCTAAGGAATCAACACGAATTTTTGGTTCTTGTCTTACTATTTGCTTTTCTTTGGGCGGAATATTTTTCTGCTGATTTTTTTGATCTTCCTTTTTTTCAGCAAACAAAGGATCAAACAGCGATTTCCATCTCATTGTTAATCCAATAGATGATTTGTTTGAATTACCTGCACTTCTGCCTACCAGCGGCTGTCTGAAATCATTTTGCCACTGATAACTTGCATTATACGAAGCAGTCAAAGTAAAAAACTTGTTTAAGTTAAATAACGAAGGCAGACGTGGTGCTGTTCTTAAATCAAAATTTTGCTGATAACGGCTGTCTCTGCCAAAAAATGCACCGTTAAAAATATCCCGCCATATATCACCCTCGGATCTTGGTGTAGCTGCTGAATCATTTAAAGTTTCCAAATATGCAAGTGATGAACTAATATTTAATGCATAGCTAGTAGTTAGATTTAAGAATCCGCCCTCAGTTAATTTCCATGAAAAATTAAATCCACGTGTAGTAGTAAAATCCCTCGAAGAAACCGTGTTTGAAGGTGTGTTACTTCTTGGTCTGGTTATATTTGTTGATGAAGTTCTGTTCGCCGTTAAAGTAAGATTGAAATTCTGCGGAGTATAATAAATCTTGGTATCGCTGTAATCTCTTAACAGTGCAAAGAAAATTCCAATGACCGGAATATCAATTGGTTTTATAAAATATGTTGGACTAAGAGAAATTCCATAATTAATGTTGGCATTCCATACCCAGCTTCTGTTTGAAAGAACAGTTGGGCTTCTGCTGAAAGCTTTATTATAATTAAAACCTAAAGTTAATGCATTAAATGTATCACGTATTAACCAAAACTTAGATGGTATCTTGATTTTAATATTTGATGCAGACCATGAATCGGAGATAGATTCGCTTTCAGTTTCTTCTCTGACTAATTCTGGTGATTTTACTAAACCAGTTGTATCCTGGTCGAATAATTCCTTTTGCTTTTGAACTGCCTGATCCACTTTAACATCACTACCGGGGATGTATAAAGGTTTTCCTTTTGTTTCTGTATGCGAGTAATTCAATCTCAAATTACTTTCAGGCAGGTTGAAAGGAATTAACTTTAATAAATTAACATCAGTAGAAACAGACCAGTTAGTCTGTTGTATTCTGCTTCCAAATCTGTCTGTAAGTCTGTGGAAGTAAGGATTATTTTCCCTTAAATTAAATGAAACTGTTGCAAAATCTGCCAGCTTTAACGAAGATGAAAAACTATACGCCCAGCCGGGTGAATCATCAGCTCCTACAACACGAAGCTCGTTTACCCATACTTCGCCAGATAATGAACCGGGATTAAATCCATTATTAAGATTAAAAATCCCTACAGATAAAAATTTTACATTTGTTAAAGTCGGATTTCCTTTAATTACATAAAAATGTCCCAAAGGTGCACCTTCAACAGGTAATCTGTAAGGAACAGTAATTGAATCTCCCCTAGCTTGTTTTAATGCAGTAAGCTGATCAAAATTAATTGTAATTTCATTCCATCCGGCAAATACAGGCTGACGATATTCGTAATAGTTATTTGTATCACCGCCAAATCTAAAATATACTTCAGATGAATACTGAAATGCACCGTTAAGCGTATCAACATAAGAGATAGAACCTGAAATATTATTTGCTTCGCCATGTATAAACAATTTCATTTGTCTGTAATTAAAAACATCCAATGGTCTGAAAAGATATTTAACAACTTCTCTCTTATCGCCTTCTTCAAGATCTTTAATAATCATTGAAAGAGACTGCTCATTTCTATAAACTACTTCATCAGGATTAGTCCGGTCTCTCTCCTGAAAAACACCCGGAGGGCTTGTGTAATTTGGATTCTCTTCAAGGCTTACAACAGATACAGATAAAACAGTATCGGTATTTGCAATTGAATCCGGCAGGTTTTTGTGCCATTGATTACCGACTAAGTTAAACTCAGTAATTTTGAAATGAACCATGTTTTCAACACCATGGAAAAAAAGCCTGATGAATTCAACATTTGAAAAACTTGCATCCTCCCCGATTTTATTCATATAATCTTTAAGAGGAATCCGGTACAAAAACCACTTTTTATTCGGATTAGGATTGAAACCGCCGCCCGCGATAAATGGATTTGTCTGTGAGTTGGTATCAAGCGGAATTTCATACCTAAAGTAACTATTAGCTAAATCAGGGTTTCCACTTCTATTTAGATCTTCTGTATCCGGGATTCTGCCAATATCTGTCAGAATTGCGTTGCCCTCAGTTCCATTAATATTGTAATAATCAAAAAGATTTGGCGGGTTACTCCTTTGAAAAAAGAAATTATCACCGCTTGGATCATTCCCTCGCCCGGGATAAAGAGCACGCTCTTGTTCATCAGTCATTCCATCAATTCCGGTATCCTCTTTACCATCAACATCAATTGCATCATTCCCGTCTTTGTCTTCTGTATCAAGTTTATTATTCGGGATAACATCTTCACTTATTTTACCAAGATCAATATAGATTTTTGCATCTCCCGGTGCTGTCATTATCTGTGCCCAGAATTCAATATACTCTATATTTTCTTCAATAAGATTACTTGCTGTTGAAGAAAGAACTTTCATTATTCCGCCCCAGGATTTATTACGCTGCTGAAGCTGAGGGAAGTAATTATACGTACCGGGTGTATCTGGTAAAAACACATAGTCCATAACTGTTACTTGCTGATCTGAACGGGCTACCTGCTTCTTCCCATAATAGATATCATCTACAGTAACGGTTGAAGGGGTTTCTGTAAACCAAAAAGATTTACCTTTATATTCCATCAATTGCTGTTTGGTTAATCCGGGATTATATAATAAGGAATCCGGCGGACTTAAATCTTTCCATGCAGTATAAGAGACACCGATTGGAATCGTCTTTTTTGTACCTTCAAAGTCATCAATATATGCAATACTTTTTCCCTTATCAGATAGTATTGTACTTTTCTTTGTGTTGGGATCAGGATCAATATATGCATATTCACCTGTAAGATTAAAGGTTGACATTTCTCTTGTCGAAAAAACATTATCAAGTAATTTTGTAACAAAGGGCAAATCTGCTGAAGTTGAAAAGTCTAATCCATAAATAGTATTACTTAATGGTTCTTCACCTATTCTTACTTTATCACTTAATGTCTGCTGATTTAAATTTAAAACTGAAAAACCAAGCTTAGTCTTTTTAGAAAATTCATAAATTCCGCGTGCACCAAGTAATGTTTTTGATGCGAGTTGAAAAAGATCGTTTTGTTCGTATGTTATTTTAAGATCGGCTCCCGGAACTAATGCTGCATCATTTCTGATAGTTAACTGCCCTGTATTATAATCAACTGAATAATCAGAACCCGGTGAAAGTTCTCTTCCATTGAGTAATACTTTTACTGAATTTTCTACAATATTAAATCCCAGTTGATAAATCGATGTAGAAGTACCTTTACTTTTACCGACAAGTATCCATTTATCTTTTAATTTCTTCTGAGATGCAGCATTCTTTGTAGTATCATAAACTTCATTAAAATTATAAACAGCGTTATCTAATCCGGCAGGAAGATTTTGCCCAAATGGTTCAAGAGTTGGGAAAATTACTTCGCCTGTTTCCTGAAAGATTGTAATCTCCGGTCGGAAATCAAATATGTTATCAGGCTGAGGCTGAGAACTGGAATTGAGTAAGTCAAGTCCAAATGCATTGAGAAATCTGACAGTGCCGATTTCGCTGACAGGTTCTTGCCCTTCAACTTCTCTTTGAATGTCAAATTCAAAACCTTCCCTCTTAATATTTCTGGGTCCGAGTGCATAAATATTTTTCAACATTAAAGACCAGGCAATTTTAAACTGAGGCTGAAGATTACGAGGTTTAACCATTTTTAATACAAGTCTGGTTGTATCAGTACTTCCGGGCACCAAGAATTCTCCACATACTCTATCATCACTGGCACCTGGACCATTTTCACGGCGAAACGCAACTGCAATAATATCATTATCATTGACTGTAGTTTTAAGTGTTATAAATCCTGTCTCGGGATGAAGTGTATAATCAACGCCTTCTGTCAGAAGAATAAACCGGCTTGCATCAGTTTTACCCGGGATTGTATTAGAAAGATCATCGCGATAGCTTTGAGCATAAACCTCACCAACACCAATTTCCGGCAAATCAATATAAACATTTGCATTTCTTTCTTTAGACCTGTCGGGTGATATTACGTTAATAGATTTCCAGACCTCAATTTGAGTAACAAGCATATTACTGTTGATTTCAGGAGTTGGTTTTCCGTAATAATTTTCAAAAATCTTATATGTTTGAGATGCATAAATCGTATCAAGAAAGAAGTGATTAGTTGAATATTCATAAGCTCTTTTTTGAAATGGTGTTTCAGAAGTTCCACCGGAAACCTGAACTTCTTTTGTTTCTCCTTTTTTCTGGCTCGCAATTGTAGTTAAAGAAAAAGGTCCCATTTTAAAATGAGCCTTAATTCCAAACAAAGCTTCGCTTCCGCCAACCAGCGGAGATGTTTGCAATGAAACATTTCCTGCTTCTATGCTTTGAATAATCTCATCTTCATAACCTGTATATTTTATTTTAAGCTGATTCTCATATTCAAATGTTCTTTCTGTATTCCAATCAGCGACAATATTCAGTTTATCACCGATTGTTCCATTTACATTTATCTGAACTTGCTGCTTAAAATCGGGTTCGTTTCTTGTATTACCCAGCCGAGATGCGGTAACACCTTCAGTTGTTTCATTTCGCCAAGCACCATGTATTTGAACTGAACCGCCTATTTTCAGACTTATCTTAGGCGTTCCAAAAATGCTCAGCACACACCTACACTTGGCAATGGAATTTCAAAATCAGTAAAACTTTTAATTAACTCACTTAACCCTACTTTTGATTCTTTAAGTTCATAAGCATAGCCAAGCGATTCCCATTTTTTTCTTTCTTCAAGTTCCAAACGTGCTTCTATATATTCCTCAATCGGAATGCGAAGAATAATTTTTGAGGGTTTACCTGCAATAATATCCTGTATCTCAACATACTTACCAGTTGAATCAATAGTAACTTTTCTTGTTTTATATGCTGGCGAAGGCTCTACAAAAAATTTTGATCTCTTTTTTTGAGCTAATGTTGTGTATGGAATGTCTTCTCGCTGATATCGGAAATATTGCAAACGTGCCGTTGAATCAAGCGACATTTTAACTAATCTTAAAGAATCCTCGTTAACTTTTACATTTTTTTTAAATGGGTCGGTTATCTTTGTTGTATCAGTTAATTGAAGTGAATCAGAAGAAATATGCAATGAGTCATCCTTTACCATCAGAACAGAATCGTCAATTGCAACTACAGGGGAATCAGGATATGAAAAATCATTAAAAAAGACAGAGAAATCCTCTTGTTTATTAAAAACAGGAGTTTGATGTAAAGGCTCTGATTGATTCGGAAGTTCAAATGAATTTTGGGATGAGATAAAATCATAACAAGCTGCCTGAAGCATAGCTTCATTCACTTGAGATTTATATCCGGAACCAAAACCGAGATTTATACCTGCATAAAACATCACGGCGGAAGCTGCTAAAATTTTAAGCGCTTCAGCTATGAAATTTTTTATTTTACGTTTAATACGAATTCCCTGGTAAAGTGAAACAAAACAATCGTAAATGTATTCCCGATAAGATTCCTCTTTTTTTATTTTTCGCGGCAAAAATTAGAGAAAATGGACTATAAATTCAATATTCTATTTAATCCAAATTATCAACACGAAATAACTTATTTAATTTATTCAAATAAAATAAGGTAAATTTTTAGTATTTAATCCAATCTTAAAATGTCAAGTCAGTTTCTTTATCAATTCGGAAAAGAAAGGATACTTTTCCATCAACAGATTACTATCAGCGAGTTCAAAATCCTCAAAATCAAAACCAGGTGCAACCGCACAACCGATTAATGCATAACTACGTTTATTCAGTAACTCAGCAGCAAACCAATTATTTTTATTAATAACAATCTGAAATGATTCCCCTTTAGCCAAATTACCGCCTAATAAATATTCAATTAGCTTTCCTCTCTCATCAATTACATAAATTTTAACTGCTGAACCATTATAAAAGTGCCACTGCTCATCTGATTTAAGTCTATGAAATTTTGATATCTGTTTACCTTCCAACAGAAAGTAAATTGAAGTAGAGATATTTCTTCTTAATGCTTTTGGAATTGAATCAACATAATGCATTTCTGCAGCCCGATAAATTTCTCTGTAATATCCGCCTTCAGGATGTTTTTTAAGTTGAAGTTTCTGAATATAATATCTTGCTTTTTCGTTCATAGTTTTTCTATTAAATATTTTTTAAAACCTTTTCTGCTGCAATCCTTCCGCTTTTAACCGCACTTTCAATAGTTGCCGGCAGTCCTGTATTTGTCCAGTCTCCGGCAAGAAACAAATTTTTAATTTTAGTCTCAGCCTCTGGTCTTAACTTATTAACTTTATTAGCTGGAATGAAAGTAGCTTTCTTTTCTTTTATTATCTTATATTTTTTTACAGCATCAGCAGCGACAGGAAAAAATCTTTTCAATTCGTTTATTACCAATTCCATAATTTCATTTTGATCTTTTTCTATAAGATAATCTGCATCACTAATAACAATGTTGAAATGCTCGTCTTTTACAAAAATCCAATGCAAAGGTGAATCAAGAAATCCGTAAAATTTTTCTTTAAGGTTAAGTCCCTCTATCCATAAGTGGATATTAAGAATTGAAGAGTACTCAAATTGAATATTTATGTTCAGGATATTAAGGTCAATAATTCTGGCTAATGAGTATAACGGTATAGCAGAAATTAGATAATCATAATCACTTAACTTCTCATCTCCGGTTAAAACCGAAACAACATTATCTTTTTCGATAACTAATCGATTCACTTTATTTGATAAAATGATATCGCCATTATTTTTAACAATAAAACTATTCAATGGATCGATCAAACTTTTGCTTAGCCCATTCTTTTGAAGAATGATTGTTGATGCAAAATTTCCACGATAAAGAATCTGAGTAATAATTTCATAAAACAACAATGCCGAAGCTTTGCTGATACTTGAATTTAATGCACCGATTCCTATTATCTCCCAAAAATATTTTATAAGATTTTCAGTCTGTTCAGATTCAATAAGCCATTGTTTAACAGTGATATTGTTTAGCTTTTTTTACTCTGGAATGGAAGAGAAAGCAGGAATTTTATTAATTGAAGTTTATCCCGATTATCAAAAATTTTAAATTTTAATAATGCCGAAAGTAAATTGAACGGGTAAAACCATTTATCAGCATTAAGATTAATATTTCCAAATTCTTCATGTAAAAATTCTATTTTTAGATTTTTTTGAAAAATAAAATTGTCTTTTGCTTCAATAAGATTAAGTAAATCTAATGTCTCATTAAAACAGCCCATCATTATATGCTGTCCGTTATCCAGAATTGTTTGGGTCTCCTGATCAAAAAAGGAATAGGCTCTGCCGCCAAGCTTTGGTGAGGATTCCAACAGAGTAACTTTAATTTTTTTTGATACAAGGTAAGATGCAGCGGTAAGTCCCGAAATTCCGCCGCCGATGATAAGACACTTTTTCATTTAATATACTAAATTATACTTAGCCCAAACTCCTAAAGCTATTCCAACTTTTTCAATTTTATTCACTTTAATTTCATTATTATAAACATCATAGTTTTTATCAATAATTTTTTCGAGAATTTTATAATAGATATGCTGCATCGCCCGTGCGGCAAACATTGTTTTTTTGTCTTCAAGATTAAGATGAGAAGTTGCAGAATCAAAGTACATTTTTGCTCTTGAAGTTTGGTAAATCATCAGCTCACGGAAATTATTATTATAATTGAGTGAAAATAAATCTGATTCTGAATAGTTAAACTTATTCAGGTCATCCTGCGGAAGATAGATTCTGCCATTCTTTGCATCTTTACTTATATCTCGTAAGATATTTGTTAATTGCAATGCTATACCCAGATCAACAGCAAATTGTTTTGTTGAAGTATGTTTATAGCCAAATATTTCGATACATATAAGTCCTACTGTTGAGGCAACACGATAGCAATAAAGCTGAAGATCATCAAATGATTTATACCTGTCCTTTTGAAGGTCCATCTCCATACCTTTAATCAATTCAAAGAATGGATCTAATGGAATATTAAATTTAGAAATCGTTGTACCGAGTTTATTCAGTAAAACATAATCTGAGTGACCGGAAAAACTTTTTTCGAACTCAATTCTCCACTTTCTAAGTTTTTCATATTTTAAATCAGTTGAATCAAAGTTTTCATCAACAATATCGTCGGTCTTTCTGCAAAATGCATAAACAGTATTCATTGCTTCGCGCTTTTCTTCCGGAAGTAGATTAAAAGCATAATAAAAACTGCTTTTGCTTTTTTTAGAAATATTTTTAGCTGAATCAACCATTAAACATAGACTTAATCAGTAAATTAAAATAATCAAACTTATTCAATACAGGACGATAACTGAAAACATTAAAATCTTTTTTTACGATCTTTGATAAAATTTTTTCTCCGCCGGATATTGTCCACTTTATTTCATATTTAAATCTGCCGGAAAGATAATTTATTATATCACGACCTTCATTGAACAACTGTTGAGTTCTATCAATATTATATTTTACCAACGCTTTAATATTAGAATTATTTTCTTTTAACTCAAACATTTTTTCGGTGACAGAAAACATTTTCATTTCGTCCTTCGGATAATAGATACGCCCTTTTTTATAATCAATACCGGTATCCTGATAAAAATTTGTCAGCTGCAAAGCAGTACAAATTTTATCCGAGCATTTAACTGCATTTTCATCACGAACTTTAAATAATTCTAATAGTATTCTGCCAACCGGATTTGCAGATCGTTTACAATAGTCCAGAACCTGCGAATAATTTTCATACCGGAATTTTGTTATATCCTGCTTAAAAGCAGATATAAGATCAATAAAATAATTAGTTGATAAATTATTCTTTTTTATTATCGTAGAAAGCAAATTAAAATTTACATTCTCAGATTCATTTTCCAATGAATAAATAAATTGTTTTTCGAAATGTTCTAATTTTTCAAATCGGTAATCAGCATCAAATATACCTTCATCAGCAATATCATCAGCAGTTCTGGCAAACCAATAAACAATCGCAATATCTTTCCGATAATCTTTAGGGATCAGAAAAGAAGCAACAGGAAAATTTTCATAATGATCTTTTGTTGAGGTTAAAAAATCATTGGTATTACCAGATAAATTATACATAAAACCAAATGGTTAAAGTTAATCAGTTACAGAATTTCAAAATGAAATTGAAAAAATAGACTTATATCAAAATGAGTCAATATTTAATATTTATATGCAAAATTTAATAAAAATTGAAATAACAAGTGTGGAACAAATTTTGCCAATTTCGGCACTGTGCATGCTTAAACTATTTCAAATAACAGGGGACAAAAATATAATTTTAAGTAAGGAGAGATAAAGTTATGAGGGCGATATCAGAAGATTTCGAAAGGCTGCATATTAACGATATCATTATTCAAGTAGTTAATTTAAGTCGTGCTACTTATAAAGAAGCAAATGTATTAAAGAAAAATCTTGATGAGTTAATATCTGCTCATAAACAGCAAAAAATTATAGTAGATATCAGCAGATGTGAGTTCATTGATTCCACGTTTTTAGGTGTTTTAGTTTTAGCTTTGAAATCAAGTGCAAAAATTAATGGTGATATCAGGATTGTAAAAACCAGATGAAGTAGCTAAGGCATTGATGGAAAAAGCAGGTACTTTGAATGTATTTAATTTGTATGACACTTTAGATGAAGCAATAAAAAGTTTCGAGATAAGAGGCGATCAGAATTATTATCTCGCACAAGGATCTCCAATAATAGCTTAATATATTGGAACCAGTTTTAGGGAAGCATATATTCGTTGTTCATTGGTTAGTGCAAAAAACCTCTCAATACTGAGAGGTTTTTTCATTTATAATTCAACTCTAAGATAATCTACACTTTCAAAACAATGACTTAGTTAATCCCCCATCAATTGGGATTGTAGTGCCTGTAATATAACTTGCTTTTTGTGAAGCTAAAAAAACCACCATCGCAGCTATTTCATCAGGTCCGCCTAACCGGTTCATTGGAACATCCTTAACCATATCACTCAATATTTCTTCGTGTGATTTACCTGTAGCTTTTCCACGATTAACCGCTAATTCATATATTCTGTTTGTAAGTGTGTAACCAGGTGCAATATTATTTACTGTAATATTCATATGACCAACTTCATTACTTAAAGATTTTGCAAAACCTGTTACACCAGAACGAAATGAATTTGAAAGCATTAGATTATGCACCGGCTGTTTAACAGAAACAGAAGTAATGTTGATTATTCTGCCCCATTCATGTTCAACCATTTTAGGCAAAACTAAATTTGAAAACCTAATAACACTTAATAATACCTGTTTATATGCTTTCTCCCAGTCTTCTTCCGACAGATCTTTAAAAAAGCCAGGGATCGGACCGCCGCAATTATTAACTAAAATATTAATGGTTCCAAACTGATTTTGAACTGCAGTAAAAAAATTATCAATATCTTTTTGCTGACTGATATCGCATATACCCCAGAACGGTTCAATTCCATATTTAATTTTGATTTCACGGGCTGTTTCAATAAGCGTAGTTTTTGTACGGGAACAGATTGCAACATTACAGCCTTCAGCAGCAAGTCCTTCGGCAATTGCTTTACCAATGCCTTTACTTGAGGCAGTGATCAGTGCGGTTTTACCTTTTATTCCTAATTCCAATGTTAATCTTAATATTTATTTAAAAAGATTATCTAAAAACATTTTAATACAAAATCTTACATTGATCAATTCAATTCAGAAACAATTTTTGCTGTATCCATTGCAATAACCAGCTCTTCATTAGTTGGAATTCTTAATACCGCAGCTTTAGAATCTGATTTAGAAATAAACTCTTCACCATTACTATTTTTGATATCATCCAATTCAATTCCAAGGAATTCAAGGTCTTTACAAATTTCCTCTCTTACTTCTTTTGCATTTTCACCGATTCCTCCTGTAAAAACCAGCGCATCTAAACCTCCCATAGCAGCAGCATAAGCTCCGATATATTTTTTTATGCGATAGCAGAAAATCTCAAAAGCCCATTTTGCTCTTTGCTGATTATCTTTAACAGCAGATAAAATTTCTCGCATATCGCTGCTTTCACCGCTGATACCAATAAGACCGCTGTGTTTGTTAAGCAGTGTATTAGCTTCTCCAATTGTTAATCCTTCTTTACCCATTATATAAAGTATTAAAGACGGATCAAGATCACCGCTGCGTGTACCCATTAATAATCCTTCAAGAGGAGTAAACCCCATCGATGTATCAATTGATTTTCCATGCTTTATAGCCGCAATGCTGCAACCGTTACCCAAATGAGCTGTAACTATCTTTAACTGACTAATATCTTTGCCGAGCAGTTCTGCTGCTTTTTGTGAAACATATAAATGAGATGTTCCATGAAATCCATATCTTCTGATTTTATATTTTTTATATAACTCATAAGGTATTCCGTATAAATATGATTTTGGCGGCATCTGAGCATGAAATGCAGTATCAAAAACCCCGCATTGAGGTGTGTCGGGTAATATTCTTTGACAAGCCTGAATACCTTTAATATTTGGCGGATTATGCAATGGAGCAAGTTCGATATTATCCTGCAAAACTTTAACTACTTCATCAGAAATAAAAACCGAACCGGTAAAGGATTCACCGCCATGAACTACTCGATGTCCAACCGCTTCAATATCTTTTTTATCATCTATAACACCATGATTTTTACTAAGCATTACACCAAGCACATATTCAACCGCGATCTGATGGTCTAAAATTTCACCAGCAATTTTTATTTTATCGCCATCATATCTTTGATGCGAGAGAACTGCACCAGCCATTCCGATTCGGTCAACCAGACCTTTAGCAAGTGCAACTTTTTTTTCTGTATCAATAAACTGATATTTAATTGAAGAACTACCGCTATTTAAAACTAAAACTTTCATAACTTTTTTTTCCAGAGTTAAAGATTAATTGATTTTGTTTCCATGTTCATCGTATTTAAAAATACCTTCACCGGTTTTTTTGCCCAGTCTTCTTTCACGCACAAGTTTACGAATCATAGGATTTGGTCTATATCTTGGCTCACCTAATGTATTCCAAAGTGTTTCCATCCAGGTTAAAACTTCATCAAGTCCCATTGCATCTGCCATTTCTAAAGGACCATATTGAAAATTATATCCGAGTTTTAATGCAGTATCAATATCTTTGGCAGTAGCAATTCCTTCCAAAAGCATATGCATTGCTTCATTAATCAGCGGAACAATTGCACGAGTAGTTATAAAACCCGGGTACTCGTAAACCTCAACAGGAGTCTTGCCGATTCTTGCAGCAAATTCCTTTGCAGTTGAAACAGTTTCATTGGAAGTATGAAGACTTTTTACAAGTTCAACCATTGGAATCTTGGGAACCGGATTCAAAAAGTGCATACCGATTACTTTTGCTGATCTGGAAATTGATTCAGATATTTTTGTTAAGCTTAATGTAGATGTATTTGAAACAAAGATTGCAGCAGGATTTACAATTTTATCAAGGTCCTGAAAGACTTTTACTTTCAAATCAAAATCTTCCTGAACAGCTTCGATAATAATTTCACAATCCTTAATTGTACTATTATCAGTTTCCCATTTGATTCTGCTAAAGATAGATTTCTTATCAGATTTTGTCATAGCCCAGCGTTTAATCTCTCTGTCTATTGAATCAGTAAGTTGTGTTTTGGCTGTTTCAAGCCTCTCGTTGCTTAATTCAACAACAGTTACTTCCAGCCCCATTCCGGCAACTGTTTGAGCAATGCCCTGCCCCATTATGCCTGCGCCGATAATTGCCACATTATTAATTCTTCCATCATCAGCATTTGATGACATAGAAGATCCTAACAGATCTTCTAAACGTAATTTTCCTTCTGCCATAATATTCCCTGTTAAAATACTACTATAAAAATATTGTGATTGACTGAGAGTAAATAATTAAACCGAAGATTTTCTAATTTATTCATTAAAAAGAATCATAAATAATCATCAACTCTAAAAGATAAAAACAACTTTTTTTATAAGAATTTTAATGATAAGGCTATGAATTTTATGTGAATATTTTAGAAAAGAATTTAACATCTAATTACTTAATTCAATCAATTTTTAATGCACAAAATTAGCAATAAAAAAGGGGCTGTCAAAGAATATTGATAATGATTTAATAAAATCAAGACTACTGAAATAGTATCCTAATAATCAAAAATAAGAGAAAGTCATTCAGTTCTGCAAAGTTACAATATTTAGGGTATTATCATTTTGATTTTGAAATTAGTAAGGTATTGCTCTAACAATAATTTTTCAGAAGTCTTAAAATATTATTCCTTAATAAATTCATATCTCTTAAAATTACCGAGTTAAATAAATTTAGTATCTTTCAATTAGTCTGGTAAATATTTACAAACTGCAGAAATAATATTTATTATTTTTGTCAGGCTATCTTGCTAAAGATTATTAGAAAAAATGACAGCACAACAAATCTTAAAAAAATATTTCAATTACGATAACTTCAGAGCAGCACAGGAAGAAATTATCAGCGAAATTCTCTCAGGCACAAATGTAATAGCTATTCTGCCTACAGGGGGCTGGTAAATCTTTGTGTTATCAGATTCCGGCTTTAATGGGTGATGATTATACAATAGTTATATCACCATTGATTGCGTTGATGAAAGATCAGGTTGATTCATTAAATAAGACCAGTGAAATTGCAGCTTTTGTTAATAGCACTCAATCCGATAAAGAAGTTGAACAGGTTTTGCAAAATATAAAGTACGGCAAGATCAAAATAGTTTATGTTGCACCGGAAAGGTTAGAAAATCCCGAATTTGCTAACAGGCTTAAATCACTTAATCCAAATTATTTATTTGTTGATGAAGCTCATTGTATTAGCCAATGGGGGCATAATTTCAGACCAAGTTATACTAAGATTAAAGACTTTATAAAATTTACAGGTATAAAAAAGATTTCTGCATTTACTGCTACTGCAACACCTGAAGTGGTAAAAGATATTATCAAACAATTAGAGCTTAAAAATTCAAAATTAATTATTAAGGGATTTAAGAGAGATAATCTGTTTATTAATGCAGAGATAACTAAAAAGAAAAAGGAAAGATGTCTGCTGCTTTGCAGGCAATATAAAGGAACAGCAATTATATATACATCATCCAGAAAAAAAGCTGAAGAACTTAGTGAATATCTGAAACTGAATAAGCTTAATTGCGAATATTATCATGCTGGTTTAGATCCAATCATAAGAAAAAAAATTCAGGAAGATTTTATTGAAGACCGGCTGCCGGTTATTGTTGCAACAAATGCTTTTGGAATGGGTATTGATAAAAAAGATATAAGGCTTGTAATACATTATAACACTCCCGGTACTATTGAAAATTATTATCAGGAAATCGGCAGAGCGGGACGTGATGGTAAATTTTCTCATGTGTATCTGTTGTTCGATGAAAATGACATCTTTATACAGGAATACTTCATCAATAATTCTTATCCTGATAAACAAACAGTTCAAAAGATTTACAACGCAATTGGTGATTATGCACAGATTGCAGTTGGTTCATTACCATCGGATAATATTAAACTGGATTTATCTTATATAAAACTGCATACTAAACAGGATTTAAATCCGGCTCTTGTTAATTCAGCATTAAATTATCTGTCTGAATCAGGTTACATTAAATCAAACTCAGCTTATAATTATTCAAATAAGATTAAGATCATATTTGATGAAAATAGATTAAAAAAATTCATCAAGAACACTTCAAATGTTTTGATGAAAGATTTAATTATTTCGCTTTTAAGAAACTATGGCAGCGATATTTTTATCAGACTTACAAAGATTGATCTTGAACAGTTAAAGTTTAATTCAGGATTAACTGAAGAAGAAATTCAGTCTTCACTTGCTTCTCTCGAATACCTTGGGATTATTGAATTTTCAAAAAGCAGCACTAAAGAAACCATCACATTTCTCAAACCAAGAGTGAAATCTTCTGACATCAGACTAAACTTTAAGCATATTAATGAACTTTATATCAATGCGAAACAAAAGTTAGATGCAATGAAAAGTTTTGTTTATGATGATGGCTGCAGATTCAGATTTATTCTTAACTACTTTGGTGAGCAAACTAAAAATTACTCCTGCGGTAAATGTGATAATTGTTTACGAACAGGTCAGTTTCAAACTTATTCGGTTGATTATCTGAAAGAAAAAATTTTAGAACTGCTTACTTCATCAAAATTATCTTTAAGTGATAAAGATATTTTTAATATATTACTTGGCACAGCAAAAAAAGATGAATATCAAAATCTTACATATTTTGGTCTCTTAAAGTCGTATAATAAAGAGGATTTGAATTTTGCTTTTAAATCACTTTTGAAAGAAAACAAAGTTACCACTATTAAAAAAGGCAAGAACCTGTTGTATTGTTCTATTAATAATTCCACTGATACAACTAGTGAAATTGATTCAGGGAATAATGAGGAAATAATTGATAAAAATATTGAGTTGTTCCATAAACTCAGAGAGGTGCGTGAAAAAGCTTCAAAAAAATTTTTACAATCTCCGGCGATAATTTGTCCTGACCCGATACTTGCAAAAGCTGCCGAACAAAAGCCTAAGAGTAAAATTGAATTACTTGCAATTGATGGATTCAACGAGCGAATGTTCAATAAGTTAGGTGAAGAAATGCTTGAAGTAATAAACAATACAATATCTGTTAAAGACGATTTGAAGACAAGTGAAGAGGTAATTCCGAAAAACATAATTGAGACATTCAGACTATTAAAACAAAATTATTCTCTTTCAGAAATTTCGCAGCTTCGAAGACTTACTGAAGCAGTTATTTCAATGCAGATAGAAACGATAATTTCTTACATACCGGAAATAGATATTAGTTCAATAATTGATTCAGACAGATTGGAAAAAATAAACCTGCTTTATAAAAAGGGTATTAAAGATTTAAAAACATTAAAAGAAAAATTACCTAAAGATTTTTCTTATCCGGAGATAAGAGTCGCTTTGGCAAAATTTTCTCATCAGGGGTTTTAGGAAGCGGTTCCTGTTTTTGAAGATAAACAATTACACTATCATAAAAATTCTGCCATCTTTCAGGATACTTGCTGAGATAATCAACCGATTTCTCATAATCAGAAGTTGAGATATTAAATCTGCTTAAAACTTTCTTTTGGATATCAATTGCTGAAAGTGTGGTTGAGTCCTGCATAATCACCATCTCAGCATAAACTTCAACAAGTTTTTTCTCCTCAATGGGAATAGACTCTGTACAATTCAGAAAAATTATAAGGATAAATAATGATAAAAGAATTATTAAATATTTCTTATATCTCATTTCATTTTCTTACTTGCCTGAAACAGGATTTTCTTTTCCTTTTCGGTAAGATTCTGATAACCGGACCTACTGATTTTATCAAGAATTTTATCTATCTCTTCCTGAGTTACTGTATCGTCTTCTTCCTTCTTATCAATTTCATAATAATTAGCATCTTCAACATCACGATTATCTGACTTACGTTTTGTAAAGGGATTGTTAAAAATATTGCTGTTTGATTTTGGTTTATAGTAATAAGACTTTCTAAACATATCTTTAATCGAAACATGACTGTTTTTATCAAACATAATATAGAGAAAAGCAAAAATAGCTCCGCCAAGATGTGCAAGATGTGCTACGCCACTTGATGCGCTATCAACCGAAAGAAACTCAATTACAATCATAAATCCGATAAAATATTTAGCTTTAACCGGAATAAGGAAATACAAGAATATCAGAGTATCAGGAAAGAAAAGAGCAAAGGCAATCATAACACCATAAATAGCTCCCGAAGCACCAATAGTTACTGCTCCCTGCCCGCCCAAAAGAGGTGTTACAAACAACTGAAATAATCCTGCACTTACACCAGCAAGCAGATAAAAGGTTAGAAATTTCTTTGAGCCAAAGATATCCTCGATACTTGCACCAAACATCCAGAGAACAAACATATTAAAAAAGATATGCCAGAATCCGCCGTGCATAAATTGGTATGTAATCAACTGCCAAACCTGAAAGTTAAACGGGTTATCAGCAGCATCGTAGCCTGAGATAGGATTTAGTGCAAACCATCTGTTTATAACATACCATCCTGGGACACCGTTAAATGAAATATTATCCATAATCAACTGGATAAAAAATACTATACAATTGATGATCAATAAATTTTTAATCACAGGAGGAAAAGAAAAAAAGCCTCCAAATCCTCTGGGACGATAATAATTATTCACACTAAACCTTTGCTTAATTTACATCATTTAATGCAACAACACCCGGCAGTACTTTACCTTCCAAAAATTCTAAAGAAGCACCACCGCCGGTTGAAACATGCGATACTTTATCTTTTAATCCCGCTTTGGTAATTGCTGCAGCACTATCACCGCCGCCAATTACAGTAATTGCACCTTTAGCAGTTGCGTCTGCTAATGCCTGTGCAACAGCGTTTGTTCCTTTAGCAAAATTATCCATTTCAAAAACACCCATCGGTCCATTCCAAACAATAGTCTTAGCTTTTGCAATTTCTGCTGAAAATAACTTAACGGTTTCAGGTCCGATATCCAATCCCATTTTATCAGCCGGAATCGAATCAACATTTACCACAACTGACGGAGAGTCATTTTTAAACTCACTTGCAGCTACTACATCAACCGGTAACAGAAATTTTACACCTGATTTCTTTACATTTTCTAGAACTTCTTTTGCAAGGTCAATCTTTTCTGCTTCAAGTAAAGATGTACCAATCTCCTTACCCTCAGCTTTATAAAAAGTAAAAGCCATTCCGCCTCCAACAATTAGGGTATCAACCTTATCAAGAAGATTATTTATAACATCAATTTTACCGGAAATTTTAGAACCACCAAGAATTGCTGTATAAGGTCGTTTTGGGTTAGCAATTGCACTACCCAGGTAATCAAGTTCTTTCTGCATTAAATATCCGGCAGCACATATTTTAATAAACTTAGTAACACCCTCGGTAGATGCGTGAGCACGATGCGCACTGCCGAATGCGTCATTAATAAAAACATCACCAAGCTCTGCTAATTGTTTTGCAAATTCAGGATCATTTTTTTCTTCTTCAGGATGGAAGCGGACATTTTCTAAAACCAATACATCACCATTTTGCATTGAATCAACCATAGCCTTGGTTTCTTTCCCGATACAATCAGGTGCGAGTTTAACTTCCTTACCTAATAATTCACTTAACCTTTTAGCTGTTGGTTTTAAACTATATTTTGGATTCGGTCCGCCTTTTGGCCGTCCCAAATGGCTCATAAGAATCGCTTTACCGTTTTCAGAAATAATTTTTTTTATTGTAGGAAGTGATTCAGAAATTCTGATATCATCTGTAATATTTAAGTTTTCATCAAGAGGAACGTTGAAATCAACACGAACAAGAACCCGTTTTCCAGTAAGTTCAACCTGGTCAATTGAAAGTTTTTTCATTTTTATATTTTTTAAATTAAAAAAGGCTATGACAGACTATGAATAATCTGTCATAGCAGTAATTTATTAAGAAATCTTTTTAACTAAATCAACAACTCTGCAGGAATATCCGTATTCGTTATCGTACCATCCAACAACCTTAACCAGATTTCCATTTGCCATAGTTGAAAGAGAATCAAAAATTACAGATGCGGTTGTACCAACAATATCAGCAGAAACTATCGGGTCTTCAGTATATTCAAGGATACCTTTAAATGAAGTTACTTCCGAAGCTTTTTTAAATGCTTCATTAACTTGTTCAACAGTAACACTTTTTTTAAGAACTGCAACAAAATCAGTTATAGAACCATCAGGAGTAGGAACTCTTAACGAATTACCGTTTAGTTTGCCTTTTAGTTCAGGGATAATTTTATCTATTGCCTTAGCTGCACCGGTAGTTGTCGGTATAATAGAAGCTGCAGCTGCGCGGGCTCTTCTCAAATCACTGTGAGGTAAATCCAGCAGTCTTTGATCGTTTGTATAAGAGTGAACGGTTGTCATAAAACCATGTTCAATACCAAAAGAATCGTTTAATACTTTAACCATTGGGGCAAGACAATTTGTTGTACAGGAAGCATTTGATACAACTTGTTCTTTACCGGTTAAAATATGATCATTAACTCCGAGAACAACCATTGCATCAATCTCACCTTTTGCAGGAACTGTAAGAACAACTTTTTTTGCACCGGCTTTTATATGATTAAGACAACTTTCTTTATCTCTAAAAACTCCGGTGGATTCGATTACAACATCAACATCTTTCCAGTTTAATTTTGATGGGTCTTTTTCGGCAGTAATTTTAATTCTATCTCCATTAACAATTAAATCATTTCCTTCGACTTTGATTTCTCCATTAAATCTCCGATGAACAGAATCATATTTTAATAAATGAGCAAGTGTAGCAGCATTAGTTAAATCATTGATTCCAACGAAATCAAAACCACCGAGTTCTAATGCTCTTCTAAAAACTAATCTCCCGATTCTGCCAAAGCCGTTAATACCTATTTTAATTGACATTTTATAACTCCTTTATATTAATTTTTTCTTTAAAATAAACTCAAACAAAATTACCTAAACGACTTTTGATTAGCAATCAAAAACACTTTGATTTGTGAGCATTTTAACACAAAATGTAAAAAGAATCTGTTCATCTGAATGAATTTAAGATGCAGCTATAAAATTATTTAATGTGAATGTTTGTGAGAGTTTTTCTTTAAGACTTAATGTTATAAAAATTAAAATATTAAGTATTGAAGTGAAATTAATTTTTTGATTAAATAGCGTCTAATTGTTAGTTGTTTATAATTCCTTAACAAAAAAATCCTCTCAAACATTGAGAGGATTTTTTTTTATTCAATACATTAATGTTTTATATCCGCAAGCGGAAAAGCAGTCTGCCTCATCGAATGAACCTTATTAGCAACTGCAAGATCAACTTCTTTGCTTACTCTTGCTTCAAAATAATCTCTGAATCTTGTAATCATAAATCTTACAGGCCACGCAGCAGCTTCGCCCAAAGCACAGATTGTATTTCCTTCAATCTGACTTGCAACAGTAACAAGTAAATCAAGATCGGATATCGAACCTTTGCCATCAACCATCCTTTGCTGAATTCTATCAAGCCAGCCGGTTCCTTCGCGGCAAGGTGTACATTGTCCGCAGCTTTCATGATGATAAAATTTTGAAATTCGTGAAAGTACTTTTACAAGGTCCGTATCTTCATCCATCACCATAACTCCGCCAGTACCTATTGCAGAGCCGGCAGCTTTAAGTGATTCAGCATCCATCTTAACACCTTCAATCTGATCACCTCTTAACGGAGGCATTGATGAACCGCCGGGAATAACACAAAGAATTTTTTTATTTCCAGGAACTCCTCCGGCATAATTGTATATTATATCAGTTAACAAAGTACCTGAAGGCAATTCATAAACGCCAGGTTTATTAACGTGTCCACTAACTCCATAAAGAATAGTACCCGGATGTTTCGGTTCTCCAATTTTTGAAAACCACTCCCATCCTTTATTAATAATCGGCGGTACATTGGTAATAGTTTCAACATTATTAATAGTTGTAGGACAGCCCCACAAACCATTCTGTGCAGGGAATGGAGGTTTTACTCTCGGATATCCTCTCTTCCCTTCAATTGATTCCATTAAAGCAGATTCTTCACCGCAGATATAAGCACCAGCACCTTTATGGATATAAATATTACAAAAGAATTCGGAACCGAATTTTTCCTTCATTGCTTCGCCAACATAACCTGCAGCATAGGCATCATCAAGAGCCTTTTGAAGCAGCTTAATCCATTTATGATATTCTCCACGAATATAAATGTAAGCAGTTTTTGCACCGATAGCATAACAGGTAATTAGAATTCCTTCAATCAACTGATGAGGATTATACTCAAAAATTTGTCTGTCTTTAAAAGAGCCCGGTTCAGATTCATCACCATTAACACAAAGATACTTAGGTTTGTTGGTTGTTTTGGGCATAAAGCTCCACTTTAATCCTGCTGAAAAGGCTGCACCGCCTCTTCCTCGCAAACCGGATTTTTTAACCTGATCAATAATATCATCAGTAGATTGTGAAAAAGCTTTTTTAGCAGCAGTGTATCCTCCATTCTGAATGTAAACATCAAGAAGGTGAATATTCTTTATATCGGGTAAAACTATTTTTTCCATTTAATAAAACTACTTTAAAGAATTGATGAGTTCTTCTACTTTATCTTTAGTCAGATTTTCATAATAATCTTCATTAACTGCAAGCATTGGTGCCGTACCGCAGCTTCCCATACATTCAACTTCTTCAAGCGAGAATTTTTGGTCAGCAGTTACACCCATATGACCGACACCTAATTTGTCTTTGACCTGATTCCATATTTCATAACCACCGCGCAGCATACAGGAAACATTTGTACAGACTTGTATATGATATTTGCCCATCGGCTTTTGATGATACATCGTGTAAAATGTAACAACTCCTAAAACATCGTGCGGATGCATCTTTAGAATATCAGCAACTTCATTAATAACTTCATTAGAGATATATCCATTTTGTTCCTGTGCTAAAAACAATGTGAACATAACAGCAGGTCTTCTTTCAGGATATTTTTTTATTTCCTGCTCAATTTTCTGAAGATTTTCCGGAGTAAATTTAAATTCCATAATTATTTATCAGCCTCTCCCATTATTGGATCAATGCTACCTATTATTGCAACAACATCTGAAATCATGCGACCTTTAACTAAGTGTGGTAAAGATTGGATATGTATAAACGAGGGAGAACGGATTTTGCACTTCCATGGGTTACCTTTACCATCACTGACAAGATAAAAACCTAACTCACCTTTTGAACCTTCAATTGCGTGATATATTTCCCCTACCGGCGGATTTATCCCAAAATTAATAAGCATAAAATCGAGAATTAATTCCTCCATTTTAGTATATACTTCAGCTTTATTGGGCAGTACTCTTTTAGGAAGGTTTGCTTTTATTTCACCGGAAGGCATAAGTTGTAAACATTGTCTAACTATTTTAGCACTTTCTCTTATTTCATCAGTACGAACAAAATAACGGGCTAAACAATCACCTTCAGTAAAAGTTGGAATTCTAAAATCAATTTTATCATACTGCAGATACGGAACAGCTCTTCTCAAATCAAAATCAACACCGGTAGCACGCAGGTTTGGACCAGTATAACCATAACTTAAAGCATCTTCCTTTGATATTACTCCAACACCATCCAGTCTTTCAATAAAAATCCTGTTAGTATTTAATAATTTTTCACACTCAATTAAATTGTTATCAATTCCTTCAAGAAACTTTTTTATCAATGCAATAGCTTCGGGTTGCATATCATTAGCAACACCGCCGATTCTTGTATAACTATTTGTAAATCTGGCACCACAAACAATATCCCAGATATCCATTATCTTCTCACGTTCGCGAAATGTCCACAGAAAAACAGTAAGTGCGCCAACATCCATTGCAAATGAGCCGATAGCAACAAGATGCGAAGCAATTCTTGCAAGCTCAGCAATAATCATTCTGATATATTGTGCACGGACAGGAACTTCAACACCAGCTAATTTTTCAACTGCCATTACCCAAGCAACATTATTTGCTGTTGGAGAAATATAATCAAGACGATCTGTATGAGGAATAAATTCATGATAACTCATATTCTCAGCCATCTTTTCATATCCACGATGCAGATAACCAACATCCGGAACACAGCCGATTACTGTTTCGCCGTCAAGCTTTAACACTAATCTTAAAACACCGTGAGTTGCCGGGTGCTGAGGTCCCATATTAAGGACCATTTCATTTTCAAGAGCATCATCTATTGTTATATCAGAGTCTTCCAAAAGTTTCTGAATAATCTTAGGATGAATCTCGTCTTTAGTAAATCTATCCATAAACTTTATTTTTTTGGTAGTGATAATGAACCGGGGATTCCCATCAAGGGAAATTCTTTTCTTAAAGGATAATATTCAAAATCCTCCGGCATATAAATTCTACGCATATCAGGATGATTATTAAATTTAATGCCATACATATCGTAGCATTCTCTTTCCTGCCAGTTTGATGTTCTCCATACTGATGTAACACTATCAATATTACAATCATCTTCTTCTACATCACATTTTAAAACGAGCCTGTAATTGTGTTTTAGAGTAAAAATATGATAGACAACTGTAAATCTTTTTTTTCTTCTGGCCCAATCAACAGCAGTTATATCTTCACATAAAAGAAATTCAAGTTCCGAATCTTCTTTAAGAAATTTACAGACAGGTTGAATAAATTTTTTATCTAATTTGATATTGAATTCATTTATATATTCTGAGAATTCAAAACCAGCATCAGGAAAATGCTCATTTAGTTTTTGAATAATTATTTCTTTTAATTCCATAATCAGTTATTCTGAATTACATTTAATTCAAGTCGTTTTTTATTTTGAAATTCCTTTGCTCTGGTATTGCCAATTTTGTTCTGGATATGAATAAGAGCATTAAGCAGATTATCTGGTCTTGGCGGACATCCGGCTACATATACATCAACAGGTAAAAACTGATCTATACCCTGAACAACAGAATACGAACGGTACATTCCGCCTGTAGAAGTACAAGCACCCATTGCAATGACCCATTTCGGATCGGGCATCTGATCATAAATTTTTCTTACAACATGAGACATTTTATAAGTTACTGTTCCAGCCACAATCATAAGATCGCATTGTCTCGGTGAAAATCGCATAACTTCGGAACCAAATCTTGCAATATCATATCTGGGATCAGCTGCAGCCATCATTTCAATAGCACAGCATGAAATACCCATTGGCATCGGATAAACAGAATTTTTCCGAGCCCAGTTAATTATTGCTTCGAGCTGAGTTACAAAAAATCCATCCCCGCTTAATTTTGCTTCTAATCCCATTTAAAACCACCTTTTTTGTAAACATATAAATATCCAAGCTCAAGAACAATTAAAAAAACTAACATCGAGTAGAATACAGAAGCTCCCAGTGTGCCATATAATTTTTTGAATTGTACAGCCCATGGATATATAAATATTACTTCCAGATCAAAAATTATAAACAACATCCCAACGAGGTAATATTTTATTGAAACCCTCTCTTTTGTTGTTCCGACCGGTTTCATTCCGCTTTCGTATGTTGAACTTTTTTCCTTGTTAGGTCTTTGAGGTCCAAAAATTACTGAGGTCATTACAGTTACAATTGCAAATACTGCCCCAACTGCAAGCACTATAAATATTGGTATGTAATATTCAATCATAATTAACATCTAAAAATTATTGCGAAATTTATTCAAAAAATGCAAGATTGTCAATTTAAACCTTTGGGGTAAAATATTATTTATATCAACTGTAAAGTAAAGTTGATTGAAAGTAAATGGTAAATTATTTTTTTTAATCATATAATTGCAAAAAGAATTTACCGATTAACCAATTATTTTCTTGAATAAAGTAAATCAGAAAAAAAACAGAATTCAGACAGCAGTAATTAAAATATTTCTGATTTTATTTTTTTTATTCTCTAACATATTTTCACAAACCCGTGTTGATAGCCTGGAATACCTTGGCAGATTTTTTAATCAAAATCTACTAAACAGTATTTTTGATAAACAACTGAATACCTTTCACTTAATTAATCAACTGCAGATTGTTAAAAATTATGATGATTTAACAATCAGATTAAATGAAAACTTCAATTCAACTTTCATCCGCAGCGATTCCAAAAATACACGTGATGAGCAAACACTTAATTTAATTGCTAAGTTCAAAATCAATAAAAATGTTTTCCTTGGAATCAGTGGTAATAGTTCACTTCTTTCGGACAATCGCTCTCTTGGGATAAATGAGTCTGCTGTTAACAGTGCATCTTTCTTCAGCGAATGGGAGGTGATGCCATATCTTCGGTTAAATCCTTTCGGAGGATACTCATCAAACAGACAAATTGGAATTACAGACAATGGTTTTTTGTATGGATTAGAAGGATTGTTAAATAACCTCTCTGTCTCTGATCTGCTGATTAATTCTGATTTCAGATTTAAAAATGAAGATGTATTACCAAGAAGAAATCTGACAAGATATTTTGCTTTATCAGTAAACAATTCTTTTGAAAAAGGCATTGCAAATAACATCCGTACTTATTATTCCCAAACCAGAAAAGATTTTTACTTTAATTCTGATCCGATTACTTCAGCAGAGTTTAATATTAATAAGAATATTCAAAGCCGTACAGAAACATCATATCAACTGTTTGACCGTTTATCTTACTATGAATTTTTAGATCTCTTTTCACTCGATCTGGCAGGCGGTATCAGTTGGAGAAGTATAGATCGTGATATAAAATATAAAACTGCTGAACTTCAAACGAATTCTTTATACGATACAAAAATTGATGAAATAAAACTTGAGTTCGGTGCTGTTGCAAGATATAGTTCCAAAATTTTTAATGGTTCATTAAGAGTAAGCTTTGATGAACGCGATGAAAAGCATTCAGTAAAAAGATTTGAAAATATTTCAGAGCAATTATATGAACAGAAAACCGAATTAGAGGAACAAAAAAATAATAACTCAAACAGAGTAACGGTAGCATTAAATGGCGATATGAAAATATCACAGAACGATTTTTTAACTCTTTCTCTTTATCAAAGTAAGCTTGTTTATGATACAAAAAGTCTCTTAAATGATGATGACAGGGATGAACTTCTTTCAATAATCAGACTGAGGTATTTGAGAAACATTAACTCTTATTTCAGTGTATTTGTCAACACGGAATATACTCATACCCACATTGTTTATATTTTTGCAAGCCGGAGTTCCAACAACAAAAAAAACCGGATTTTAAGATTGCGGACCGGCGGTGAATATATCGGAAAAAATCTTAGTTCATTTAACAGTTTCGAAGTTTCAGCAAATTATACAGTTTATGATTTTGAAGATATCACATCAAATTATCAGAGTTACTCATTCAGACAATTTACTGCTATTGATTCAACAACAATTACTATAACCGAAAGGTTAAGACTTTTTACTTTTGGATATCTTAAGCTTTCGGAAGTAGGTGATTTTAGCTGGAATTCTTTTTCAACAAAACCAACCAGAACTCTGAAGGAAATTTATTTGGAACCGCGTTTTATTCTCAATTATTTACGCTCTAACTTTTCAATTGGATTAAGATTATTTATTTTGGATACATACTCTCATAAGCTCGCTGAAAAGCAATTAGAATCTGAATATTTGAGTATCGGACCAATTGCATCGGTTGAAGTTTCTATCTGGAACAGAATTAATATGATAGTAAGAGGTTATTATGAGTTTATTACCAATACTAATGTGCCTGATAAAGAACAGGCAAGTTTAATTATGCAGTTAAATTGGAAATTTTAACTTAAACAAATATATTCACGATAAATAAATAAAATACTTTTTAATCAACTTGACTGAACCAAAATATTATTTAGAGATTGAAAGTACTCCAAACAACTTGATTACAGTTGAAGAGTTTGTTAACTACTTTTCTGTTGAATTAGGTTTAGATCAGGAGAAGATTAACGGTTTGCTTTTATCCGTAACAGAAGCAACTACAAACGCAATTATCCACGGTAATAAAAACAATAAACTTAAATTAGTCCGGATCTCAGTTTTTGTTGAGAACTCTACTTTAACAATTAAAATTAAGGATGAAGGCAAGGGTTTTGATCCTTTAATTGTACCCGATCCGACTGATCCGGAAAATCTTTTAAAAGATTCAGGGCGAGGATTATATTTAATGCGCGTTTATATGGATGGGTTATCATATAATTATACACCGGAAGGCACTGAAACAATTCTAACGCTAAAAATATAGTCATCTTTTCTTTCTCTTTATCTGTTTAATTAATCATGTATTCTTTTTTAAGTTAATATTAAAACAGGATAATATTCTGCTATTAGCTTAGCCTCTTAAAACAATATTAATCTTTGCATCTGCTTTTCTACTTTTCTATTTTTAATTAAACTTTAATAAAATTTTTAACAGGAGTAATAAAAATGGCTCGCAAAAAAATCGCTTTAATCGGCGGCGGACAAATTGGTGGTGTTCTGGCTCAGCTTATTGCACTAAGACAACTTGGCGATGTTGTTATGTTTGATATAGTTGACGATTTACCACAAGGGAAAACACTTGATATTGCTGAAGCAGCACGTGTTGATGGTTTTGACGGAAAAGTAAAAGGTACGAATGACTATAAAGATATTGAAGGCTCTGATCTTGTTATAATCACAGCAGGCTTACCCCGTAAACCCGGAATGAGCAGAGATGATCTGCTGGTAACAAATGCAAAAATAATGAAGTCAGTTGCTGAAAATGTTAAAAAGTTTGCACCAGATTCCATTGTAATTATAATTTCTAATCCGCTTGATGCAATGGTAACTTTATTTAAAAAAATTACCGGCTTTCCTGAAAACAGAGTTATGGGTCAAGCTGGAGTTTTGGACTCATCTCGCTTTGCAACATTTATCGCATGGGAGCTTGGAGTTTCTGTTAAAGATGTTAATGCAATGGTTCTCGGCGGGCATGGTGATACAATGGTTCCGATTATCAGATATGCAAATGTTAACGGAATACCCGTTATGGAATTGCTTGAAAATAAATATAATGACAAAACAAAAGCTGCTGAAGTAATGAAGGCAATGGTCGAAAGAACAAAAGCAGCCGGCGGTGAAGTTGTAAAATTATTAAAAACCGGTTCTGCTTTTTATTCACCGGCTTCATCAGCAATTGCAATGGCAGAAGCAATTATATACGACGAAAGAAGAGTGCTTCCCGTTTGTGCATTATTAAAAGGTGAATTCGGTGTTAATGGATATTATGTAGGAGTACCAGCGGTACTAGGTGCAAATGGAGTTGAAAAAGTTGTTGAGTTTAAACTTAATGCAGAAGAACAAACTTTACTTGATAACTCAGTAAAGGCAGTTAAAGAACTTGTTGCTGATATGGAAAGATTAGGTTTTTAACTGATGTAATGCGGTGATCATTCGCAGCAAAAATCATAAAAACCAAAAACCAGATATATTTTCTTTAGAAGCTGTATTTTTTTAACAAATACTTAATGCACAAAAATAAAAATCAGTGCCCGGAACAGGACTTGAACCTGCACTGGCTTGCGTCAACTAGCTCCTGAAGCTAGCGTGTCTACCAATTCCACCATCCGGGCAGCATCGATTAAAATTACTGTAATAATTATTTAATCCGACTACTCAAATATCAGGATTTTTAATCTTTATTTAAAAATAAATTATTGCAATAATTATTAATAAAGGTATGAAACAATCCTGAGCTACTTTATTTCAGAACACTTCCAATTGCAGAACGCTCAACTTTAATTTTCACATTTGGTGCAATTTCTATTAAAACTGTTTTTTCTTCAATCCCGACAATTGTAGCATGAACACCGCCGCTAGTAATTATCTTATCACCTTTTTCAATATTTGATAAAAGTTTATCTCTTTCCTTTGCTCTCTTCTGCTGCGGTCTGATTATCATAAAATAAAATATAGCGAAAATTGCACCAAACATAATTAAAGTGCTGATTAAACTTCCGCCGCCGCCATCTCCACCTTGCGGCGGAGCCATTGCTAAAAATATATTCAATTTATTCTCCTTTAAGTTTTAGTTTTTAATAGATATTTCTTTTACTGTTTTATTCTTCCACTCCAAAAAATCACCATCAATAATATGCTTTCTTGCATCAGTTACAAGCTGCAGATAAAAAAACAAATTATGTATAGAAGCTAATTCTAACGCAAGTATTTCTTCGGCAATAAATAAGTGCCTTAAATATGCACGTGAAAAATTTCTGCAAGTATAGCAATTACATTTAACATCTGGCGGACTAAAATCATCTTTGTATTTGGCATTCCGCATCGAAAGAGTACCGCTCCAAGTAAACAAATTTGCATTGCGTGCATTTCTTGTAGGCATAACACAATCAAACATATCAATACCAAGTGCAATTGATTCAAGAATATTTTCAGGTCTGCCGACACCCATTAAATATCTTGGTCTTTCATCCGGCATTAAGTCAGTTGTAAAATCAATAAGCTCATACATTTGATCAATTGGTTCGCCTACTGCTAATCCACCTATTGCATAACTATCAAAATCAAGTTTTAATAAATCACTTACAGATTTTTCTCTCAGGTCTTTATAGATACTTCCCTGAATAATTCCGAACTGATATTGTTTATGATCATACAAAGGTTTTGAGTTTACAAATGCTTCTTTATTTAAGACTGCCCAATTACTTGTCAGCTCAACAGATTTTTTTGCATAATCATAGTCACAGGGATATGGTGCACATTCATCTAAAACCATCATAATATCTGAACCAATACTGCGCTGAATCTGAATAACTTTTTCAGGTGTAAAGAAATGTTTTGAGCCATCTAAATGAGATCTGAATTCAACACCGTCGGATTTTAATTTTCTTAATTCCGAAAGGCTGAATATCTGATAGCCGCCGCTGTCAGTTAGAATCGGTTTATTCCAATTCATAAACTTATGGAGACCTCCGGCAGATTCCAGAATTTCAGTTCCGGGTCTTAAATAAAGATGATAAGTATTTGAAAGAACAATTTGTGCTTTTATTTCTTCTTCTAAAATATTTTGATTAACTGCTTTTACCGTACCCTGCGTACCAACAGGCATAAAGATAGGTGTTTCAACTTTACCATGATCAGTTTCAAACCATCCTGCACGTGCATCAGTTTTCCTGTCTCTTGATTCAATATTAAGCTTTAACAATAGAAATTTCTAAAAATTTGTGCAGTAAATTTAACTTAATTTGTTTTTTATCCCAACAGTTACTCAGATTACAAATTCGCTTATACAGCATGAAATATTTTTTTACCTAACTAACAAAAGCAATTAATAGACCCGTTTAAGCTGAACTGAATTAATTTCCTTTCTGAATAAAACACCATGCACACTAAACACAAGCTGAACATCAACAAAATCTTTCTTTATTAAAGCAGGTTCAATTTTTGTTTGATAATAGTTTGAAAAAGTAAATTCCTTGACTCTGAATTCAGGATTATAAAAAAATTGCAGCTCTGCCGTTAATGAATAAATTTCTTTATCCTTATCCATAATAACTATTTTATCAAGGAAAATTTCCTTTTCATTAAGGTCTTCCGGTAATTGATATTTACCAGCAATATGAAATGACCCTGGACCGCCAGGCATTAAATTGAGCCAGCTTTGAATATCTGAAATCTTAATATTTAATTCTTCAAATTCTTTTTGAGATAAACTGGCAGAACAAGAACTAAGTAATAAAATCAAGACTGATATGTTTATACAGATGCTGACTTTTTTCATTGTCTATATTATCTCATAAATAATCAAAACTGTTGTTAAAGTATAAAGTAATACTGTAACAATCATCGGTACATCAGTAAGCATTATCTGAGTTGTGTTCTCCCCTTTTTGATTAAGATATTCCAGATACATATATCTGAAAATTCCAAACACCACAAACGGAGTTGTATAAATCAGATTTTCTGTCCCGAACACTGATACAGTTCTGGGAGAAACAGTATAAAGCGCATAACAGATTACAACTCCTGCTGCTGCAACTGTAGCCATCTGATTGGCAAAAGTAACTGAATAATCCGTAAGTACTTTTCTTGTTGAAACTGTAGTCGATTGTGATACTTGTTCAAGTTCCGAATGCCGCTTCATCACACCAAGGAAAAGAGAAATAAACATTGTAGTTAAAATCAACCAATCTGAAATCGGAACACTGATAATAGCGGCACCTGCAAGAACACGGATTGAAAATCCGGTAGCGATGCTGAATACATCAAGTATAACAATGTGTTTGAAATAAAAAGAATAAAAAAGCATTTAGTATTACAAACGCAGTTAAAAAATATTTGAATTCAACATTTGTATCAAAAGCCAATCCAAAAAAAATGAACAGAATTACCACAGAGAGAATAACAGCACTTTTCTTACTGATTTTTCCTGAGGGCAGCGGTCTGTTTTTCTTTTTGGGATGATTTGCATCAGCTTCAAGATCAACAAGATCATTAATTACATAGATAAAACTTGATGCTAAGCAAAAGATGAAAAAAGCTTTTAATGAAATAATAAAATAATCTGATTCAAAAAAATGCATAGAGAACAGCAGCGGGACAAAAACAAACAGGTTTTTAATCCATTGCGGAACTCTGATTAAATCAAAATAATTTTTAAGCATTAGAATACTGCCGTTTCTTCATAAATTCCGAAAACTTCTTTTAATTCTCCAACCATCTCACCAAGAGTAACATATTTTTTAGCTGCTTCAAGAAATACCGGCATAAGATTTTTATCATCAATTGCTGCTTGTTTAATATTTTTCAAACTCACTTCAACGTCCTCTTGATTACGGCTTTGTTTTAACTCTGATAATCTTTTTATCTGCTGTTTCTGAACTTCGGGCGAAATTGTAAGAATTGGTATTTCAATCTGCTCATTCTCTTCTACAAATTCATTAATACCAACAATAAACTTTTCTTTTCTTTCAACCTCTTTCTGATATCTATAAGCAGCATCAGAAATTTCCTTTTGAAAATAGCCAGCCTCAATTGCAGGGATAACTCCTCCGTAAGCATCTATCTCTGCAAAAATTTCATTTGCTTCTTTTTCCATTTTATCAGTTAATGCCTCAACAAAATAACTTCCACCCAATGGATCAACAGTATTTATCACCCCTGTTTCATAAGCAATCAACTGCTGAGTTCTTAAAGCAATCTTAACTGCTTTTTCACTTGGCAATGCAAGAGTTTCATCCATAGAGTTTGTATGTAATGATTGTGTGCCGCCAAGAACTCCTGCTAATGCCTGAAAAGCCGTTCTAACAATATTGTTTTCCGGCTGTTGTGCGGTTAAAGTACAGCCTGCAGTTTGAGTATGGAAACGTAACCACCAAGATCGAGGATTTTTGGCACCGTATTTTTCTCTCATTCTTTTAGCGTATATTTTTCTTGCTGCCCGGAACTTTGCAATCTCTTCAAAAAAATCTAAGTGAGAATTAAAGAAAAAAGATATTCTTGGTGCAAACTCATCAACATCCATTCCTCTTTCAATACAAGCTTCTATATACGCAAATCCATCAGCAAGAGTATATGCAAGCTCCTGCACAGATGTTGAACCCGCTTCACGAATATGATAACCGCTTACTGAAACCGGATTCCATTGAGGAACTTCATTTTTACAATACTCAATCATATCCACAATAATCCTCATTGAAGGAGTCGGCGGATAAATAAATTCCTTTTGAGCGATGTATTCTTTCAGAATATCATTTTGCAATGTACCTCGCAAATCTTTGAAATTAACTCCTTGCTTTTGAGCAACTGCTAAATAAAATGCAAAGATCATTGCAGCCGGGGAATTAATTGTCATTGAAGTAGAAACTTTATCAAGCGGAATCTTATCGAAAAGAATTTCCATATCCTGCAGCGAAGAAATCGCTACTCCGCAGATCCCAACTTCACCATCACTTAACGGAGCATCTGCATCCCATCCCATCAATGTAGGAAGATCAAATGCTACGGATAAACCAGTTTGTCCATGATCGAGTAAATAATGAAATCTTTGATTGGTATCTTCAGGTGAACCGAATCCGGCAAACTGTCTCATAGTCCATATTTTTCCACGATAACCGTTAGAATGAATTCCGCGCGTATATGGATAATCACCAGGGAAACCTATTTCACTCAGGTAATTAATATTTTGGATATCATCAGGTCCGTAAAAAACATTAATATCTTTTCCGCTTACAGTTGTAAACTTTAATCCGTTGGTCTTGGCAGACTTAGCTTTTTCATCGTAACTTTTTCTTTGCTTCAGATATTCTAAATCAAACATTTATTTACCTTTTAAATTAGTTAAAATAATTTTTCCAATATTCAAGATGTTCTCCCAAATCTTCTGTCAAATTCTTCAAGAGAAATTTTTATAACAATTGGTCTTCCGTGCGGACAGACATAAGGCATCGATGTTGCGAACAATTGATCTATCAGCAAACGCATTTCTTTTTCTGATAATCTGTCACCAGCTTTAATTGCAGCTTTACAGGAATACGATTTTGCGATATTATCTTTTTCTTCAAGATGTTTTTCAGTTTGATTTGTTAAATATTCTGATATAAATTCTTTTAATATTTTTTCCTCAGACCCGCTTTTAATATCATCAGGAACACCTTCAATTAATACATAATTCTTAGGTAAATATTTTAATTTGAATCCAAGTTTAGAAATCATTTGATCAAGCTCTTTTAATATCTCGTAACTTGCAAGGTCAAACTGCAGTTTAATCGGAAATAATAACTGCTGTGAAAACGGAAGGTTGGCGTCTAATCTCGACAGGGCTTTTTCATATAAAATTCTTTCGTGTGCAACGTGCTGATCAATAATCATCAATCCGCTTTTAATCTGTGAAAGAATATATTTATTATGCAATTGAATCAGAAATGTTGTATCCGGTTCTGAAGATGCACTCTTTTCAACTTTACTCTCTTTGTCAGTCTCCAATTCATCAGTTTCTGATCTTGCACTTAAACCTGAAAGTGAATCGGTTAAGATATTCTTTTTAAGATCTCCGAAAACAAGGTCAATCTCTTCATCAGTTACTGTTGTTCTTTCTTTTCTTTCGCGGGAAGTAAATGAAGGTCTATCAGAAAAATCATTTTGTCTAAGCGGCTGAAACGGATTGAAATCAAGTTTTTCGTTTCCGTCCTCAGAACCCGAAAAAGACATAGTTGGAACAAGATCGTGTGTAGCAATACTTTTACGAACGACAGAAAGAATAAAATTGTATATATCTTTTTCATCATCGAACTTAACTTCAAGTTTTGAGGGATGAATATTGACATCAACTTTGGAAGGATTTAATGAAATAAACAAAATAAAAAACGGATAATCACCTTTTTCCAGTATGTTTTCAAATGCTGTAAACACAGCATGGTTGATGCTTTTGTTAAAGACAAATCTTTTATTCAGAAACAAAAACTGTTCACCTTTACTTTTCTTAAAAATTGATGGTTTACCGATATAACCTTTTACACTAAGATAATCAGTCTCTTCGTCAACCGGAATCAATGCCTCAAGCATATTATCAGCAAAGACCTGCTGGATTCTATCATCAAGGCTTCCTTCTTTATAATCAAATACCAGGTTATCTGAATTATAAAATTTGAAATTAATTTCTGGATATGCCAGAGCAGTTCTGTTAAAAGTATCAATGATATGTTTTAATTCAGTTGTATCAGATTTTAAAAATTTCCGTCTGACTGGTATGTTGTAAAAAATATTCTTGACTGATACACAAGTTCCTTTAGCAGTTGAAATTCTCTCTGTTACAATCTCGTTTTCATTTTCAATTTTTATCAGAGTACCGGTTTCTTCATCAGCAGTTTCGGTTTTAATTTCGAGCTGGCATACTGCAGCAATTGAGCTTAATGCTTCACCACGAAAACCTAAAGTATTAATCGATTCAAGATCTTCGATTGATGTTATTTTACTTGTAGCATGCTTTCTGATACTAAGCACTGCTTCTTCTTCAGTCATACCGCTGCCGTTGTCGCAAACCTGAATAAGTGATTTTCCTGCTTGTTTAATAATAAGCACAATGTTTGTAGCTTTTGCATCAACTGCATTTTCCAACAATTCTTTTACAACAGATTCAGGTCTTTGAACTACTTCACCGGCTGCAATTTTATTTGCAATATTTTCTGGTAATATTTTTATCCGTGAAGTCACTATTTTTTTCTTTCGTATCTGAAAATTTCAAACAATTCATGATCATCTGTTTTTTCAATTTGCCATTGTCCAGCGTCAAACCCGGGAAATTTTATTTCACCTTCAGCTTCAAACTTCATGAAAGATATTATCATTTCATCTGCTAATGGAATAGCCTGTTTGTAGATCTCACCGCCGCCAATGATAAAAATTTTTTCTGGCTTAAGTTCTCTGCAATAATCGATTGCACTTTGTAATGATTGCTTAACTACTACTTCTTCAAAATCAGTCCGATAGTTAATATTTCTGCTTACAACAATATTCAATCTTCCTTTAAGAGGCTTCCCGAGTGTCTCAAAAGTTTTTCTGCCCATAACTATAGGAAAACCAAGTGTAGTATTTTTAAAATGCTTAAACTCATCTTTTACATGCCAGGACATCTGACCGTTTGATTTACCAATTACACCGTTTTTTGCAACTGCAACAATCAGACTAATTTTCAAACTGCAACCTCAAATTTGATTTTTTCATGGTATTTGTAATCACTTAACTCAAAGTCCTCAAACTTTAATTCATCTATATTTTTTTTTGCAATTTTTAATCTTGGTAAAGGCAATGGTTCGCGTTGTAATTGTAATTTCAATCCTTCAAGATGATCATATTTTTCCATCTGACTTCCCTTTTGAGCATGATAAATATGTGCATCAATAATTGTATGTGCAAATTCACCAAGCTCTAAACCTGTTTCCTGTGCAATAATCTGAGTAAGAAGAGAATATGCACCTAAGTTAAACGGAATCCCTAAGGCAATATCTCCTGATCGCTGAGTTAAATGACAATTAAGCTTTCCTGAGTTTACATTAAATGCAAATGAGTAATGACAAGGCGGAAGTTTGCTTACAGTTGCATTAGCAGGATGCCACGCAGAAATCACCAATCTTCTTGAGTTTGGATTACTTTTTATCTCATTAATTACCCAGCCAATCTGATCAAAAGTTAATGCTCCGTTTTCTTCCTTTCTTACAAATGGATTATTTTCATCAACATAAACTTCGCCATCTAAGATTGCATTAGCAGCCGGAACTGGAAATCTTCTCCAAAACCTGCCGTAAGCGGTTTGCAATCTACCAGTTTCATCAGCCCAGGCATCCCATATCTTTGTATGTTGTCTCAAATTTTTTATATGATGCTCACCGGATAAATACCACAAAACTTCATTAAGCAAAGATTTCCACTCAATTCTTTTAGTAGTTAAAAGCGGAAAACCTTTTTGCAGATCAACTCTATAAAAAGCGCCAAAGTAAGAGATTGTATCAATACCTGTTCTGGATTTTTTATGTGTCCCCTTATCAATAACCAGTTTTACAAGATCTAAATATTCTTTCATTTAATTCAATTTTAAATTATGAAATTGTTAAAAATTTTAGGCAATTTACAAAAAAAAGATATGGGGTAAAATTCTATTTAATTAATTGTTTTACCACTATTTCTGCTGCTCTTTTTAATCCTTCTTCAAAGTTTAGCATTGCATCTGCAATAGAGCTGTAAAAATCAATTAAGTTAACAAAATGTAAATTATCAGAAAGTTTGTTTATTTCTGTTAGCTCTGTACTGCCATTAATTAAGTAAAGCGGTATAGCGTTTTCCTGACAGATTTTTACCAAAACTCCGGTCGCTTTCCCTTCTAATGATTGCTGGTCAAACTTACCTTCACCGCTAATAACAAAATTGATTTTTGAAAAA
This sequence comes from Ignavibacteriota bacterium, assembly GCA_013285425.1. Classification (GTDB taxonomy): domain Bacteria; phylum Bacteroidota; class Ignavibacteria; order Ignavibacteriales; family Ignavibacteriaceae; genus IGN3. Next base: position 1,074,078 of record CP053447.1, on the reverse strand, counting down.
TCAATGTCCTTCAGAATCTCATTTTCAATAAATTGCTTAGCAGATATTATTTCTGCTCCAAGAAAAATATTTAATCCGGCAGCTAAACCACCGCCGGCACCATTCAATTTTTGGGGAATGGATAAATTAACATCCGATTCTATCAAAGAAAGAAGATTACTGATTCCATTTTTTATATTTTGAATATCTTTAGAAGAAGCACCTTTCTGCGGTCCATAAATTTCAACTGCGCCAGGATTACCAAGTAATTCAGTTTCAACATCAACTATACAATAAACCCCGAAGGGTAATTTCTTAAAATTAAAATCCAATCTAACTGCATTGACAAAGTTATTCGGTACAGGCTCAAGCAAATTATTATTTTCATCAAATAGCTTAAGACCGAACTCGGAGCAAGCGCCTATTCCAAAATCAATAGTTGCTGTACCACCAACACCTATCCATACTGAATCAATTTCCAATTCATGATCATCAACTAAAGTAACTAACTTCTGCAAGACTATTCCAAGATCAGAGCTGTTTATTCTTGATGGATTTCTATTACTTTCATTAAATCTATTAAATCCGATGAGCTTTGCAGTTTCTATAAATACCCGTCTATCTTTTCGAGAATATGATATTGAATATTTACTTAGATTATCCTTATAACTTGTTATTTCTAAGGCTGATTTCCTTTTCAGGTTATAAATATTTTTGCAGACTTTTAAGAAACCATCTCCCCCATCTGTCAGTGGTTTACTTATAAGATTAAACTCTGGATTACAGGAGAATTTTTGCTTGAGAATTTCAGAAATAGTTGAAGAGTCTGCACATTCTTTATAACTATTTGGACAAATAAGAATATTCATAATTGAAATAAACTATCAACAAACTTATTAAGCTCGTTAAATACTTGCTCCGCTTGTAATCCGCCAGGTTTTGAATAATCGCACTTCTTAGGATCTATTGGACAATGAGTCTCACAATATTTTTTTTCAGGCAGCAACACATAAGATTTATTTCCTAAAGGTCCCCACAATTCCTTTGAGCAAGCAGTTAATGGACAAAACACTGAAAAAGTAGGAACTTTTAGTGCAGCACAAATATGCATTGGTCCGGTACTGTTAGAAATCAGAACATCCAAAATTGAAAATTTAATTATATCTGATCTCAAACTGCTTCCGTCAAAAATATATTTTGCACCAGTGATATCTCTTACTTCGGATGGCGGATTAAAATCAGTTATGAGCACTTCATAATTAGTTTTCCGTACCAATAACTCAATCAATATTTTATAAGTATTCAAAGATAAATTAGGAGAAGAATTACCGCTGGTTGTATGAACTCCAATAATTATTTTCCCATTTTCTTTCAGTCTTTTTTTTATCTCCAACGCCTGTTCAGTTTCTTTTTCTGTTAGAAATATTTCCGGGTAAATATTATTAACCGGGATATTTAACTTTCTCAACATATCAAGGCAATAGTCAGCTTCATGTCTTAAAGGAATATATTTCTTCCGGTCAACGAATTTTGTAAAAGTTAAAAACTGATAAAGTTTATGACCGACTCCGGTCCTGTTTTTAATTCCGGCAAATAACAAAACATAATTCAATCTCTCATCAGGTAATAACATAAAACCATGAGAGAATTTCTCTGCTCTGATTTCTTTCACCAGTTCCCAAAACGGCTTATTAGTCCTGTCAGGGTTATCATAAATTAATATTTTATCAACCCAGGGGTTATTTAAGTAAACATCTTTTGTCTGATATTTTACCAGCACAGAAACAAAACAATCTGGATTATTTTTTTTTATTTCCCTGGGAAGAGGTGTGGAAAGAACAACATCGCCTATTCTGTCTATCCTTGTAATTAAATATCTGTCTTGCTTCATTACAAAACTACTTTTGCTTTAATTCCCATATCTTCATTTGAACCTGAAGTTTTGTTACAGCATGCATTAATGAGATCATCAGACCGTGTTTACCATCTTTAATTCCCTTACGAAATAAATAATGGTGCAAAAAAGCAAAAACCGGATAAAATATTATTCTTAAAGTTGAAACTTTTTTCTTACTGAACTTTTCTTCAGCTTCCAAAGAAGAATAAACATTAATTTTATCAAATCCTTCTTTAAGATTATTATATGAATAATGAAGAATTGGATTTTTTAATTCCGCAACTTCTCCTTCAACAATAAATTTTTCATGAACAAGTCGTTCATCAACTCTGGTTCCGGACTTTCTAAACAATCTAAGCTGATAATCATTTCCCCAGCCGCATCCGTTAATCTTTTTACCTATAAAATAATTTTCTCTTTTTATTTTGAAAGCAGAGTACTTTGTGTTATCAAGATTGAAGCTGAGTATTTCATCTTTAAGTGCTTCTGTTACTCTTTCATCGGCATCAAGACTAATTACCCATTCATTCTTTGCAAGTGAGATCGCATAAGATTTTTGCTTCGCATATCCAAGCCATTTTTGAACAAAGACTTTATCGGTAAATTCTTTTGCAATTTTTACAGTGTTATCAATGCTTTCTGAATCAACAACTATTGTTTCATCTGCCCAGGTTACACTTTGCAGACAATCTTTAATGTTTTTTTCCTCATTACCTGTAATAATAACAGCTGAAATTTTGTTTTTTGTTTGCATTGTTTTTCAATTTTTCATTGTTGTTTCAAATTTAATAAAATAAGGTCAAAGATATTTTAACAAAGTTTATTGTTTACCATTAATTTGAAAGATATGCTCATAATTCTAAATGAATAGAAATGAGAGAACGAAAAGAAAGCGGGAATTATCTTCAGCTTGTTCAAAAATATTTGCTTAGATGATTCCGTATTTTTGATATAAATGTTTAAGTCTTTTATCTACTTCGCCGAAACTATGATACTTATTTATCCAATCTATTCCCCTTTTACCAATATCTATTCTTGCTTTTTCATCATCTACCAACTCAATAAGATTATTATATAATTCATTAAAATCGTTTGCAACAACAAAAGGATTTTCTTTCAGCCAATTTGAATACTCTTTTGTCATATTTGTAATTGTTGGAATTCCCATTGCCAGAGTTTCCAAGCCAGCCTTTCCATAACCGGTTCCGCCCATTGTTCCTCCTACCTGATCAATTGAAATATCGCATTGGCTTTTAATTTCCAGCAGTCTGTTTCTTTCAACATTTTCCATCAACAGGAATTCAATTTTTCTCTCTTTCTTAATTTTTTCAATTACAGATATAATTAACTCAGTGCCTTTGTACTTTCTATTTGTTGGCGAGTGAATAATTTTAACTGCATCACTTGTTCTTTCTTTTTTTTGAGGCAGTTCAGAAGTATCATAAGGATAGAATAAATATTCCAGATCTTTTTTAAGAGTCAGGTGATCATACTCGCTGGTAATATTCAGATCGGAGATTTCATCAAGCTCTTTTATCAAGCCACGGATTCTTAAATCACTTCCATAATAACAGCAGACAATTTTTTTACCTTGCTTCTTCCATTTTATTGCTTGTTTAGCATTACGGTAAAAATCCAATCCCCCATCGTAATGTATTATATCAAAATCATCAAGGTTGTAATCTGAAATAGCTTTTTCTATTCTTGGTTTGGCAAAGAAGTCGTAAAGATTATAATAAGTTTTTTCTATTGGATTCTTTGGATTAAAATAACGCACATTATTTGACAGCTTCCCTTCAATTTCTGTTACTTTCTTTCTTCTTAAAATTTTAACAAGTGAATAGTTTGGAAGCGGAAGTTTTAAACAAACATCTTCTGGAAAAACACGCTCATTTTGATGAAGAGTAATTATACGTGAGTAATCACCGCAGGCATTATGCATTTGAAAGAAATCATACGGCACTCCGGCAAAGTTAATTGGAGCTATGTGAAGTATTTTAAGCAAGTAATTTTAAATCGTTAATAAAATTGCAGATGTAATACCATGTTTAATTAGTCAGAGTTAAAAGTTCTGAATCACTTCAATTTAATCCTCAACAAACCCTAACTAAAGATTGTTATTGAGTAATATAAATTGACAACTATACTTACAATTTTACAAATCTTTATAAAAAGTATCTCTGAATATTCCACGTGCACCAAAGTTTTCTTTGAATCTTCCAAGTCCCCAGTTCGGTTCCATTGCAATAGTAAAAATTCCAAAGTCTAAAAATCTGAATCCTTCTGTTTGATACCTTTTCATTATTTCATAAAAAAGTAAATTAACCGGTCGGTATTCCTGATAAGCTTCATCATGACTGATGTAGAATGCGAGCACAACATTTCTGTTAACCGAAAAATTACAAACACCTGCAAGCATAATATTGTTTAGAAAAGCACCCCATAATCTAATCTTAGATGGGAAAAGTGATTTTACTCTTTTTAATTCTTCCAGAGTATGTGCTGGATTAACACCATGACGCAGCTTTAAATTCTTTTTTAAAATGTCGTAGTACTCATCAAACCTTTCAGTTTCAACAATTTCCACACCCTTTTTAAGTGCCTTTTTAGTAGCAGTTCTTGCCTCAGCACGATAAGTATTAAGCAGCTGTTCAGGATCGAAATCCAATTGAACTACACTTGATACCTCTCTTTTGAGGTATTGAAAACCATTTCTAACCAAGGCAAAATCAAGATAATTAGAGTATTTAGTCTGATAAATCATTGGTGATATCGTTAATTGTATTCTATCAGCTTTAACATTTTTTGCGTGTTCAAAAAGTATATCAACAAGATCGTGAGCTTCTTTGAAATTGAAATCACTCTTATAGACAAATCCGCCGAATGATGCACCCGGATGAGATGACAGAATTTTTATCCCATCTTTTTCAATTAGTGCAGCAGTAAAAATTGAATGAAGTTTGCCGTCCTTTGTAACATAGAATGATTTATCATTAAACTTATTCTTAGCATGGTAAGAAAGAAATCTTCTTTTACTGAACATTGTCCCGTTGTCGGAATCATCAACAAAATTATCCCATTCTTCCGGAGATAATATTTTTTCATCAAACTTAAAATACTCTAGCATTTTGTCTTGGATAAAGTGAATAATAATCTGTTGTTAAAATAACATCAATTGAAAAACTTGAAACAAGCAAATCTGATTTATCAAGAGAATCAGATTGTAATAAATAATACTGTTAGTAAATCTAAAACTTAAACTGCAGTGAGAATAAATTTGCACTTCCCATTCCTAATGAAAACGGTAGAAATGCATAATCAAACTTCAAGCTGCCCCACATCAATCCAATACCTGTTGTAAAACCACGGCTTTCAAAACTGCTTTGATATCCTGCTCTTAAAGCAATTAGTTTATTATATAAAACCTCACCGCCAAAATTAAAATGATTGTCTTCTGTATCTAAATACTTCTGAAACTCAACACCGCCTGTAAAATCAAACTTAGAATTTTCCAATGAATAAGTGTAAGCAACCCCGATTCTTACTTCAGTTGGCAGTTTTGTTGACTCATTTCTAAGTTTATTCATTGAGCCAATATTTTTTATAACTATTGATGGAGTTAATCCATGAATTGGCAGTAGATAATTGATACCAAAATCAAATCCGAAACCTGCTGCTTCATCATTCAGTATTCCCTCATAAAGATATTTAACAGTTACACCCATTGAAATTTCATCTGTAACAAAAAATCCTGTAGATAAACTGCCGTAAAAATAATTTGCATCAAAAGTAGTAATAGGCTCACCCGGTACTTCTCTATATTCAATTCCATCAACCGATGTAACATTAAATCCTAACGCAAAGGGTAAACCAAAAATTATAGTTTTAGCTCCTATTACTTCACTTCTTACATCCTGAATCCATTCATTATGCATAAACAGAACTTCAGATCCGCTTGTTAAAGTAAGCTTTGCAGGATTATAAAACAGACTGGTAATATCATTTGATAACGCAGTACCTGCATCACCCATTGCAATATTACGTGCACCAAATCCGTACTTAAGAAACGATAGTCCGGTATTACCTGCTGATTGTGAATATGCAACGGCAGCTGAAATTAATAAAAGTAGTAATATTTGTTTAGTAATCTTAAATTGTTTCATTATGCAATAGTTCCATTGATAATCTAAAATTGTAAGTTAACTCCAATAATATGCCTATCGGATGGAGAATATTGTTCGACCATAAAAGCATAATCAACGCCAATCATAATTCCATCAAACATCTTTGAATATGAAAAACCGAATGCTGGTCGGATACCAAAATCAAAATTTCTTAAATTAACCTGATCAATTCCACATCTTAAAAAAAGATTTTCATAAATGTTATATTCAGCACCGGCACGAATAATACTGGACCTTGCATTACTGCTTTCAAATTCAACAGCGGTTAATAATTTTATTTCAGGGTTATAATAGCTAACTCCGATTTTTTTTAATAAAGGAAAATTATCAGCTAACTGTAAACCCTGCTGCTCATAAACTGGTTTTGTATCCCATTGATATTTACTGTTAATATCAGAGAACATTAAAGAAATATTCCAGTTATCATTTACTTTATACAAAGCTCCGATATCAAGCCCAACTCCGCTGGCAGTTATTTCTTCGTATAATTTATAATAGAAAAATTTAACTGCTATACCAAGAGATAGTTTTTTTGAAAATCTGTTAGATACACTTAAAAAAAACTGATTCTCTGATGTAGAAAGTTCTTTAGTATGCAATCCGGAGCCATCTCTTCCATCTATTGATCCAACGCCTGCATTAATAACTCCGGCACTTATCCCTGCAGTGCTTACTGGTTTTCTGTCTTCGGATGAATCTTTAGATGAATAAAAATCAAACTTACGTGTAAAGCTTAAAAAGTTTAATGATCTATCGAGTGATAAAAAAGTATAACCTGTTTGAAAAGAATTATTTTCCTGAAATGGAGATAGCGCAGGATTATAATATGATACTAAATTACCGGATGTAACCGAGGACATTGCATTGCCCATTCCAATACCTCTTGCACCAAAGCCCATTCGACTAAAAGCACCGGCTTTAGAACTCAAGTCAGTGTATTCTGGTTGAGCAATTAAGCTGCCGGAAATAAATAACAACAAAGTGAAAGACAAAAATATTTTCTTCATTGCATCACCAGTATTTTTCCATAAACAGCATCATCACCGGTTTTTATACGATAAAAGTAAACTCCGTTTGGAACGTAATTTCCGTTATCATCTCTGCCGTCCCAAAACTCCGGCTGCCCTTCAATATCATTTTTACGCGGTGCATTTTGTATAATAGTACGGATATAATTAAAACCAAAGTCAAATATCTGAATTGTTACATCTTTCTGCTGTCCGCCAGTACTATATTTTATTTTCAATTCTTCTTGTCTTGGATTAAACGGATTCGGGAAACAATATGTTTCATTATCTGCTGCAAGCGGCTGCGAAGCAAAATAAATTTTCCAGTTACCCTGCCACATCTGTCCCGGAGTTTCATCAAGTTTAACTAATCCATCACCTGATGCAAGCCAAATATTATTTGCATAAGAATCAGCATCATAAAATATTTTTGTTTTTAATGCAGCTTCTGATTCCTGATCTACAATTGAATTAGGAAGTATCCAGCTTAATCCGTTATCAGACGATCTGAAAACTCCGTTATCAGTTGCAGCCATTACATCAAAATTTTTAAATCCGAAATTATGTGTACGTTCATCAGTTAAAAATGTTTTCCAGCTTTGCCCTCCGTTGGACGATGAACTGACTCCGTAAAATTCATTCTGGTCTTCTGCCTTCCAAGTTGAAGCCCAAACAATATTATTATACTTGTTATAACCGAGTGCAGTGATAAAATTTCCGCTGATTGGCTCACTCTGGTTCTGAGCGTTAAATTTAGTCCAGCTAATTCCTCCATCGGTAGATTTGTTAATTCCATTTGCAGAGCCGACATACAAAGTACTATCGTCAATTGCTATTACAGAAAACACCCGATGATTTAAATTACCTGTTCCACAGAAACTGCCTGCAACCGGTGAAAGACAAAAATTTAGAGTATCATTCGGTGAGATAGAATTTAAATTATCAGGCGGAAGAACAACTCTTTTCCATGTCTGTCCGCTATCAGTGCTTTTTCTTAACCCGCCTGCAAATGTTGCTATCCAGATTGTGCCGGGGGTAAAGGCAATATCATAAGCAAGATTTTGTATTGCAACAGTAACAGGCAGCGCCTGCAGAGTATTAATTCCATATCGCTCTGTCGTACTATCGGGATGATCTAAAGGCTGCGAAACACTCATCCAGGTTGCACCAAAATTTGTAGTATATTTTAAACCTGTACCTTCCGGTAAAGTACTGCCTCCTGTTACCTCAGTTGACCTTGCTGTAGCGCACCAGAAAACTCCGTTGTAATATCCAATTGCAGAAACATTATCTGTTCCAAAATCAGATTGCCCATAGAAGTTTGTCCAGTTCGACCCATTATCTGTAGAAAGACTTACACCGCGGCTGCTTCCTAACCAGATTGTATCTCCCATTGTAATAATATCAATTATGCTATTGCTTAACGGATTTTTTGACTGCTGTTTGGATAATTTTATTTCTTCATCCGTCAAAGCAAAAGAGAATGGTACTGATTGAGCCCGACCGTTTAAAATTAAAAGAAGTGAAAATATTAAAATCGAATAAAGCTTTTTCATTGAATAAGTACAGAATGATTAATAATGTTGCTTAGTTTTCCACCGCGATCTTTCGCTTGAAACTCAAACCTATATGTTCCTTTGGAGTTTGAAGGTGAAATTTGAATCAATAAAGAGTAAATCCCATCACCCGCAGTCTGATCACCGTGATCAGAAAGGTTTCCATCATCATAAAGCAGGTTCTGATTACCGTTTGTAGTTCCATCAGGTCTGTAAACTACAAAATAAACTTTTTCTATATCATTAAGTCCATTCTGATCATCAACCTGAACAGATGTTAAAATTAAAGTTGTAGTTGTAACAACAACTGTATCAGGATCAACAATTGTATTTGAGATAACCGGAGCTATATTCGCTTTACCATTATTGTAATTATAAATTGATACAGCAGCCTGATTGGTTTTATTGAATTTATCATTAACATAAAATTTTACTTCATAATTACCATTCATTTGATTAGAATCGAGAGGAAAAATGCAGGAATAAATATTGTCATTTCTTGTTATATCACCGTTTAACGGATTGCCATTATCAAGCAAATACATTGGTGCGTTGTTTAGTTTATTCTTATCTGGTGAATAGACATCACAAAAAACAAAGTTAATATCCTTTGATGAATCTATTTCAACTCTGAAAATTGCCATTGTGTCGATCGGATATTGAAAAGAATTCTTTAGACTAACTCTTACTACCTGATAAGAACTATTTTCTACTTCAATAACATCTGAATAATCCTTCTCACATCCCTCTAAAAGAAGCACACTGAGAATAATGCTAAGAAAAGCTAAAATTTTGATTTTCATATAATTAAATATTTGCTATTAAGCTAACTTCAACAAGGTAAAAATAAGACCATAAACTAGATTAATTTCAAAATTAAAGGTGTTGGTGAAAACGATATCACAAAGATAATAAAACTAACGTAACCCAATAAAATTCTTTTTTTATCCAGTGCTGCTGCATCAGGTACCGGCGGATGTTTTAGCTTAACAATAAAATAAAGAATAAATGCCCACAACAGCCATCCGCTCCAGCCTATTCCGAGATTAATTTCCAGTAAAGAATCAATCACACCGGTAAAGCCAAATACAGCAAGTATTATTGTCGAGATAGATGAAATTTTAAGATGCTTTTCTTGATCAAACATTGTATAAGCTATATGTCCGCCATCTAATTGTCCAACAGGAATCATATTCATTGATGTTACAAGTAAACCAAACCAGCCGGCACATAAATAAGGATAATGATAAATTTCGCTCATAGGCGGAAAAAAATTGTTATGATCAGCAAGAAGATATCTTAATAATGAAAACAAAATTGAATCGCCAAATACTAATTTGTAACCGTCCTTTCCAAATTCGGAAGAAAAATAATCAGGATGTATCTGAATTAAATATTCAATAGATGGAACGTGAGTAAATCCGTAGATCAAAATTGCTAAACAAACTACAAAACCGGATAACGGTCCCGCTATTCCTATATCAAACATTGCTTTCTTTGTGTAAATCGGAGATTTGGTTCTTATTACTGCACCCATAGTTCCAAAGTTTATAAAATACGGAATTGTGGGATACGGAATATAAAATGGCAAGGTAGCTTTAACACGATGATATCTTGCAGCAAAGTAATGTCCAAACTCATGAAAAGTTATTATCAGCATAATACTGATAGAATATGGTAATCCGTTAACAAGTAAATTAAATTCGTACGGAGGCAGCTGTCCTGTAGTCCATTCAACCCCTGCCAATGTAGTTGTAATAAATGTAACAATAAAAAGTCCAATGTGGATAAAATAAGATTTAATTTTCTTACGCTTTTCGATAGCTGCTATCGCATCAAATACTTTTTGTTCGTTAAATAATTTTTCTGACATTACAGTTCAAAATTAAAACCAATATTTGAATAATTCTCCCTTAAATCGTATAACTGACCATGAATACTTGATCCTGCTATATATGAATAATAAAAGCTCAATCCTCCTGACTGCCAGTTACCAAATTTAATTCCGACTGAAATAATATTGTTACCTATAAACTTTTCAATTCCATTTAATTTAAAATCATAAGCAATAAAAGGGGTAAAAAGTTCTGTTCCGATTTCTTCTGCAAAATAATCAAAACCGAATTGCAAATTTATTTTTTTTAATTCAGATGGAATTATATGAAAGATATAAGTAAATCCTAAATACATTCTGATTGTTTTGTAACGATAGTAAGGAAACAACTCAATAAACTCTTTACTATAAACAAACGGATCTCTGCTATCTCTCCATTTCTGAGTTTGTGCATCATATTGCCCATCAACTAAATGTGTGCTGATATGGCTTAATCTGAATCTTAGACCGATTTGATTTTCCGAATCAATTTGTTTTTTATATCCGGCATTTAATCCAAAAAGGTAATCGATTGTTTCAACCGGAAATTTGAAATGATCATTGCTTCTTAATCTTGTAAATGTAAAGACATCAGCACCGATTGAAATTGTATAATTATCACTATCCCAATGAATAATATCCCTTGTTGTTGAGATATCTAATCTTAACTTATTATTGTCGGTTGAAATCAGAAATCCTGCTTTAGCTTCAAGCAAATTAGCTGTAAAGGGCTGAATATTTATTTCAGAAGGGAACCAATTATAACTTTGTGCAATCAGAGATTGAGAAAATATTATAACAATAATAAAAAGTGATCTGGATTTAATTATCATTTAGAAATCTGTTTAATTCTTTTAATTTTTTGTTTGATAAGTTTATTATAGCTGTACTTAAACTTAGATGTTAAACTTGATATTGCATAAAGGTTTGTCGGAAAAGCAAATGAAGGTTCAAAATAACAATTAACAGTGCAGCCCTGACAAAAATCAAATCTCCCTTCATTTTCCAGAAAGAACTTAAATTTTTCAGACTGACGGATTTCTTTAATTGGTCTGTCTATGGGTATTTTATCATTTGCAAAATGATAGCAAGGTAAAATAATTTCGTTCTCGGGTGAAATTACAATTACCCGTGATACGGCTTTACAACTTGGATTATTGATATCATTACCTCCATCGCGTCTCAGTTTCATAAAGCCCTTATTAAGATAAACATCAATCTTTCCATCACAAAATTCATCAATGTAATCAACTGCTTCTTCGTTTAATCCGGGATTACCAAAGTAGGAAAAAACAGGATTAACAAGCAGCACTAAATCATAACGCAGGGCAATTTCATGCATTCGCGGAAGTTTCTTATAAGTTTCGTTAGTAACAGTAAACAAAATATCCGGATATTCGCCGAGTGATTTTGCAATTGTCAGACTTTTAAAAACACTTTTATAACAATCAACATTTCTAATCTTATTATGTTCTTCTTCATCGGGTGAATCCAGAGAAAAATGCAATAGGTTTACATTGCCAGCTAATTTTTCGGCAAACTTGTGATATAACAGACCATTACTCGTAATACTTGTCTGCATATTAAGACCGCGTGCAAACTTTACCATCTCAGCAATATCTTTATTTAACAAAGGCTCGCCGCCCGTAAGATCAATAAACTTAACTCCAAGATCAGCTAACTGAGAAACATTGCTTTTAAAATCTTCCAGAGAAGCATTTTTTGTATGTCTAAAGATTTCGTGATTTGAAAAATGGCAAAACTCACAAAATGCATTACACTTATATGTTACATAATAATTACAAAGTAAAAGCATTAATACTCTCTTCCTTTCCAAGTTAATTTTCGATGTGGCAATACAATAAATGGCAAAAGTATAACATAAAAAATGTAATAAATTTCAAAGTGAAAAAAATATTTCAGATTCTTTTCTATACCGAGTTTAATATGAACAGGATAAAGTAAAAAGAAATCCAGTGCAATCTTAAAAACAGCTAAAACCAACCATATCTGTGAATAGAAAAACGGAGTCAATAAAACAAGCAAATTAGCTGTAAAGCCCCAGAACATAATTACAAATCCTCTGAACGGAACACCAAGACCGCCGACACCCCATCTTTTTTTCTGACTGATTAAACTCCTTAATGTTTTACAGGGAACTGATGTAACAAGTGTGTCTGATTCAACCGGAAATATCACCTTATATTTTTTGAGGTTATATATTGCATTCATTAAAGTAAAATCTTCAGTAACACTGTGAGGAAGCTTTTCATATCCGCCAACTTCATCATAAACTGATTTACGATAAGACATATTATTCCCAATACAGGAAACCGGCATTTTCAGATTTGTTGTACCTGCGCCAGCAGTTAAAAGATAAACAAAATCAATTGCCTGCATACCATCAAACCATTTTTCGGCAGTCTGAGTTGTTATTCCTGTTACTATCGCAACATTATCTTCATAAAAAGAACACACAGTTTTAGCCCATTGAGGTTTAACTTCACAATCAGCATCTGTAGTCATAATTATTTCACCAGTTGCCTCTTTAATTGCATAAGCTAATGCGCGCATCTTTCCGATCAGTTTTGTGTGATGCTCTTCGGTTGTTATCTTTTTAAAGTGCAGTTTATCTTTTATAAAATCATCAATAATCTTTCCCGTTGAATCAGTGGACTGATCATCAACAATCAGTATCTGAAGTTTCCCATCCGGATAATCGAGCTTTTCGAGTGATTCAAGCGTTCTTAAAATATTATCTTCTTCGTTTCGCGCAGCTACAATTATTGTTGCAGTAGGCAGCCTGTCATCAGCAATTCTTGGAAATTTTTTCTTTGCGCCAATAATAAACAAAACGGTTTGAGCAAAATATCCGATCATTATAAACAGGAAAATCAATTCAAGCATTCGTCTGCTGCTCCTAATTGATAATTTCGATTCCTAACCTCATCTATAATAATATTTATTGAATCAAGGATTATATTTTTTGGTTTCATGCTGTCGTGCAAAACGATTATTGAATTGTTTCTTAAATATTTCTTAACTGCAAATTTAACTACTTCAAGATCATTTTTATAATCATAAGTTAGCAATGACCACATTACCCCTTTCAGATTATGTTCTTTTAATATTGATGCAGTTGAAAGCTGAAATCTCCCATGAGCCGGTCGGAAATATTTAATATTATATCCAAGATTTTCTTTAACAATTTTGTTTGTTTCTTTTATCTGAAATGATTTTTCATCAACTGATATTTTATTTAAAATTTTATGATTAAAAGAATGATTACCGATTGAATGTCCATTGGCTAATATCTGCTTAGCAAGTGAATTATACTTCTTAACATTTTCTCCAACACAGAAAAACAATGATTTAACATTTTCTTCCTCTAATCGTTTTAGTATTATTTCAGTAGTTTCCGGATTAGGTCCATCATCAAAAGTTAGCAGAACTTTATTGTTAGTAGTATTCCAATAAAATTCACTGAACATTGATTTCAGCAATCCCGGAGGATCATACAAATATTTCATCAAATAAGAATCTGATTATTCAATTAAATCTTTTTATGTAATTTAGTCATAGTAAAATAAATTATTGTAATCTCAGATAAACAAATGTCAACTCAATCGGAACATAATAAAGGAATTCTTGCTGTATTTCTTACAGCCATTCTGTGGAGTTCAGGCGGACTTTTAATAAAATTAGTTACCCTTAGTTCTATGCAAATATCTTTCTTCAGATGTGCAATAGCTGCTATCGTATTTGCTTTAATGTTTAGAAAGAGAGTATTACTTATAAACAAATTAAGTTTATTTAATTCGCTGATGTATGCTGCAGTTCTGATATTATTTGTAATTGCAACTAAAACTACTACAGCCGCAAACGCAATATTTTTACAATCAACAGCTCCGATATATGTTTTGATTTTTGAACCAATACTTACAAAAACAAAATGGGAGAAAATAAATATTATAACAATAGTGGTGTGCTTTTTTGGAATGATACTATTTTTTACTGGTGATCTTACTCCGGGAGATATTGAAGGAAACATTGCTGCACTTTTTGCAGGAGTTGCATTTGCTGCTTTCTTTTTAGGAATGAGAAAGAATGATTCCCAATATGGTGAATCTTCAATTTTTTACGGAAACATTCTTGTTACTTTGTTTTGCATACCATTTATAACTGATTTGAATTCAATCTCATTAAATAATTTTATATTAGTTACATTACTTGGAGTTTTTCAAATTGCATTTGCTTATGCACTTTTCAGTTTTGGAATAAAGCGTATAATTGCGGTTGAAGCTTCAATAATTTCAATGTTTGAACCAGTGCTAAACCCCATTTGGGTTTTCATCGGATATGGAGAAGTGCCATCATTTTATGCAATAATCGGAGGAATAATTATTATAACCGCAATTACAGCAAGAACAATTATTTATAATTCTAATTTTTTAAGAACCAAGTTTAATTTTTAATCAAACTGGATTTAATATTTAAACTTATAATTACAATACTAAGGCTGTAATCTGAAGATTTTCCAATTATTATTTTCTTTATGATAGCAAATCCTGTCGTGTAGCCTGCTTGTTCTTCCCTGCCAAAATTCAAATTTAGCTGGAATTAATTTATAACCACCCCAGTTTTCAGGAGTCGGCGGATTTGCTCCATATTGTTTTTCCAGATCAGCAAATCTTTTTTCCAGCACTTCCCTGTTTTCAATTATTTCACTTTGCTCAGATGCTAAAGTACCATATCTGCTTTTTAACGGTCGTTGATTAAAATATTCTTCAGATTCCTTACGGCTTATCTTTTCTATTTTCCCTTCGATTCTAATCTGCCTCTCAAATTCGCGCCACCAAAATAAAATTGCTGCAAATGGATTATCATTTAACTCTTTGCCTTTTCTGCTATGATAATTCGTATAAAAAACAAATCCCGTTTCATCAAATCCCTTAAGCAGAACAACTCTGGCTGAAGGAATACCTTCTTTAGTCGCAGTTGCAATAGTCATTGCATTAGGTTCAATAATCTTGGCTTCTACAGCCTGATCAAACCATTTTCTGAACAGCTCAAATGGATTCATCTTAATATTTGATTCAAGCAATTGACCTTGCTCATAATTGAGGCGCATATTCTTAAGATTGTTAGCTTTCTGCATAATTTTTTACTAATATAGCTCCATATTTTCAATGCTTAATCACGATTTTATTAAAGATATAAAAATATTTTTAATAATTACTTTATTAAAAAATAAACTAAGAAATATTCTAAACAAAAATCAATCATTAAAAGAAATGAAATCTCAAAAACTATCAAAGAAAGAAAAAGAAGAAATAGAAAGATTCGGGGCTAACACCTGGTTTGTTGAATCTCTTTATAAACAATACGAACAAAAGCCGGATGAAGTACCTGAGCAATGGAAGAATTTTTTTGGTAACGTTGAAGGTAAAAACAAAGCTAACGGAGCTAGTTACAATGAAACTACAGATTATATAACTTTACCAAAGAATGTAGAAATGCCTCAGCCTTCTGCAAATGATGAATTAAAAGTAATTGCCGGCAGTGCTCAGCGAATACTTGATAATATGACTGCAAGCTTAACAGTACCTGTTGCAACATCACAAAGAACAATTGCTGTAAAACTGCTGGAAGAAAACAGAATTTTAATTAACCAGCACCTGCAAAGGAATAATGAAGGAAAAATTTCTTTTACTCATTTGATAAGCTGGGCAATTTTAAAAGCAGTAAAAAGTAATCCGGCAATGAATAATGGGTTTACAATTATTAATGGTAAACCTCATCTGATTATCCGGAAGGATATCAACTTAGGTTTAGCTATTGATATTGAAAGAAAGGATGGAACAAGATCTTTATTAGTTCCTAATATAAAAGCTGCAAACAAATTAAGTTTTCTAGAATACTGGAAAGCATTTGATGATATTGTGGACAGATCAAGAAAAGGAACAATTGATCCCTCCGAATTTTTTGGAACAACAATTACCTTAACCAATCCCGGTACAATTGGAACAGTATCTTCTGTTCCCCGTTTAATGATCGGACAGGGTGCGATAATTGCAACAGGTGCTATTCAGTACAACGCTGAATATCAGGCAATGTCTCCTTCAACTATTTCATCTCTTGGAATAAGTAAAGTAATGAATATATCCAGCACTTATGATCACAGAATAATTCAAGGTGCTGAATCAGGGATGTTTCTTAAAGATATAAACGAATTGCTGTTGGGGAACAATGGATTTTATGAGGAAATTTTTGACTCATTAAAAGTTCCGTCAAGACCACTGCAATGGGAAACTGATTATCAGCCGGGAGGTTTTGATCAGTCTATCAATACTGATGAAATAGTAAAGCAAGCAAGGGTGCTTGCAATTGATAAATATATGCGGGTCCGCGGACACTTAATTGCAGAACTTGATCCGTTAGGAACCAGAGCAGTTTATCATCCGGAGCTTGATCCTGCATCATTTAATTTAACTGTTTGGGATCTGGACAGATATTTTATCACCGGTGGATTTGGTGCGCTTAAAACAGCAACCTTACGCGAGATAATGAATATACTTCATAAAACATATTGCGAAAAAATTGGTGTTGAGTATATGCATATTCAAAATCCGGCAGAAAAAGTATGGCTGCAAAGTAAAATGGAACCAAATAAAAATATTCCTTCTTATGATAATGAAACAAAAAAGAGGATATTGGAGAAGTTAATAGAAGCAGAATATTTTGAGCATTTTGTTCATACAAAATTTATTGGTCATAAACGGTTCTCGCTTGAGGGATCTGAAACTTTAATTCCTTTACTCGATAAAATCATTAATGATTCTGCACTTCATGGAATTTCTGAGATTGTACTTGGAATGGCACATCGCGGCAGACTAAATGTGCTTACAAATATCATTGGCAAATCTTATGAATCTATCTTTAATGAGTTTGAGGATGATAAAGATAAAAATTCCATTCAAGGTTCAGGTGATGTAAAATATCATCTTGGTGCTACTGGAAAATATCCGACTAAAGTAGGGAAAACTGTTACAGTTTCAGTTGCTTCTAATCCAAGTCATTTGGAATGGGTTAATCCGGTTGTAGAAGGAATTGTTAGAGCAAAACAGCAAAGATTAGGTGACAGCGTAGCTCATCAGAAAGTTATGCCTGTTTTAATTCATGGTGATTCAGCTTTTGCCGGACAAGGTATAGTGGCAGAAACCTTAAATCTTTCTCAGTTAAGCGGATATAGAACCGGTGGAACAATCCATATAATTGTTAATAATCAGATAGGGTTTACAACTACACCGCAGGATTCGAGATCAACTACCTATGCAACCGATGTGGCTAAAACAATACAGGCTCCTATTTTTCATGTTAACGGTGATGATCCTGAATCTTCATTATTAGTAGCTCAAATTGCATTCGAGTATAAACTGATCTTCAAGAAAGATGTAGTAATAGATTTGTTTGGTTACCGCAGGCATGGACATAATGAAGGTGATGAACCAGGTTTCACTCAACCTTTATTGTATGAAAAAATCAAATCACACCCTTCGGTAAGAAATATTTATGAAAATAAACTTATTGCTGAGGGTGTTATAACCAAAGAAGAAGTTGAACAACTGCACAATTCATTCAATCAGGTTTTAAGCAAGTCGTTTGATAATCTTAAAAAGAAAAAAGTTACTTTTACAAATGAACCGCCACTTGCTGTAACGAAAAAAGAATTACAATCAATCCATACTGATAAAAACACTTCTGTTACAGAAGATGTTCTTGATAAGATTATTCTTGCTTTAACAACATTGCCGACCGGATTTGTGGGTCACCCCAAACTTGAAAAGTTTTTGGAAAAGAGAAGAAAACTTATTGACCGGACTGAGCTTGCAGATTGGGCTTTGGCTGAATCTCTTGCATTTGGTAGTCTGCTGCTTGAAGACACTCCGGTAAGATTGAGCGGACAGGATAGTGTCCGCAGTACCTTTAGCCAAAGACATACTGCTTTTACAGATATTAAAACCGGAAAAGAATATTATCCATTGAATCATATTTCTTCCGAACAGGCAAAACTTGAAGCTCTTGATAGTCCGTTATCAGAGGCAGCTATCTTAGGTTATGAATACGGTTATAGCACTGCTGATCCTCTTGCCCTTGTTATTTGGGAAGCACAGTTTGGTGATTTTGCTAACAGTGCACAGGTTATTATAGATAATTTTATTGTTGCATCTTATGAAAAATGGGGATTATCAAACGGGGTTGTTTTACTTTTACCACATGGATATGAAGGACAAGGACCCGAACATTCCAGTGCAAGGTTAGAAAGATTCTTAATACTTTGTGCTGAGAATAATATTCAGGTTTGCAACATATCTACTCCTGCAAACTATTTTCACGTCTTAAGAAGGCAAAAGAGATTAACTCTACAAACACCATTAGTTATTATGTCGCCGAAAAGTATTTTAAGGCTGCATGAAGCACGATCTACAAAAGATGAATTTATTAATGGCAGATTTGAGGAGTTTTTTGATGATCATACAATTTCTGATAAATCAAAGATTAAGAGACTATTGATTACCAGCGGTAAAGTGTATTACGATCTGTTAAAATATCGGGACAAAAATAAAATTTCCGATACAGCAATTGTCAGAATTGAACAATTTTATCCTCTTAAAAAAGAAAACTTGAAACAAATTATTGATAGTTATATAAATGTAACCACTGTAGTTTGGGTGCAAGAGGAACCTAAAAATATGGGTGCATGGAATTTCTTAAATCAAAAGATTGCTGAACTCCTTTCAGATAAGCAGTCGTTTCATTGTACCAGCAGACCCGAAGCAGCAAGCTCTGCAGTTGGCTCAGCAAGGATTTCAAACCAATTGCAGGTAGAATTGGTTACAGAAGCTTTTCTCTTATAATCCTGTTAGTAAAGATCGTTCATTTAATAAAACATCCTCAATTTGAGGATGTTTTAGTTAATTGTAATAAACTGAAACAGTTAATTTCTTAGTTTTCCTTAATAATAAGATAAAACAATGGCATATTTATTGGGAAAAGCATCTAAAATTTTTATAAAGAATGAACGGATTCCAAAGACAGATAGCAAATGGTTTTGTAATTGAAACTGTAAATCTTGATCAGGCAACAATTAATGAGGCAATGCAATTCAAAAAGCATCTTGAACTTGATTTAGAATTGGGTTACAAAAACATAATAATCGATTTAAGTATTTGTAACTCACTTGACTCTGCCTTTATAGGAGTTCTGGTAGTAACCTTAAAACAGCTATTACGTTTAGGAGGCTCTATAAAAATTGTTAAACCCGGACTCTTCTCAAAATCTATGTTAAACCTAACCGGCACAATTGAAATTTTTGAATTATACGAATCATTAGAAGCTGCTATTTACAGTATCGATACAACAAATGAAGATACCCGCTTAACCAATGACGGTTTGGATAATCTTGCAATAGCTCAATAATTTGAAAAACACTTCAATATAATTAGATTTACACATCAACTTTTTGATTTCTAAAATTCTGCGAGCGTAACTCAGATGGTAGAGTGTCAGCTTCCCAAGCTGAATGTCGCGGGTTCGAACCCCGTCGCTCGCTCAATAAAATTCTTTAAAATTGTTTTGTTTTATAAGATAAAAATCTGATATTTGTCCACCAAATTTTGATTGATTTTTGGGCGCTTAGCTCAGTTGGTTCAGAGCATCTGCCTTACAAGCAGAGGGTCCGCGGTTCAAATCCGTGAGCGCCCACAAACTTTTTTACTGATTGATTTGTTAAGAACTTTAAGTTTGCAATTGATTATCTAAATAATCTGGTTCAGAGCACTCCGATATAATCGGAGGGGTCCGCGGTTCAAATCCGTGAGCGCCCACAAACTTTTTTCCTGATAGATTTATTTATCAGGATTTCTTTTATGAACTATTCTGTTTATATAATCTACTCTGAGAGTTCTGATCTTCATTACATTGGACATACCAATAATTTAGAAGATAGATTACTCAGGCATAATTCCAACAGAAATAAATTCACTAAAAACAAAGGACCTTGGAAGATTATAAAGGCAGTTAATTGCAATTCTAAATCAGATGCTTATAAACTTGAGCTTAAACTTAAATCTTTTAAGAACCCTAAGTTTGCAATTGATTATCTAATTAATCTGGTTCAGAGCACTCCGATATAATCGGAGGGGTCCGCGGTTCAAATCCGTGAGCGCCCACAAACTTTTTTCCTGATAGATTTATTTATCAGGATTTCTTTTATGAACTATTCTGTTTATATAATCTACTCTGAGAGTTCTGATCTTCATTACATTGGACATACCAATAATTTAGAAGATAGATTACTCAGGCATAATTCCAACAGAAATAAATTCACTAAAAACAAAGGACCTTGGAAGATTATAAAGGCAGTTAATTGCAATTCTAAATCAGATGCTTATAAACTTGAGCTTAAACTTAAATCTTTTAAGAACCCTAAGTTTGCAATTGATTATCTAAATAATCTGCTATCTCTACAATCAATACCAATGAAATATTCTGATCATATTTGGAAATGTCTTCTAATAATCTTTGCCATAAAGAATATTAACTATTTTAAAAAACAATAAATCAGCTTTTTCTGGGAGAAGCCCATTGAAATAAATAATAATGGTTGCATTTCTCAAATTGCTATGATACATAGACGACGAAAAACCAATTAGCGCTCCATTATGTCCGTAAAAGCTTCCTCTTTTCAATATACCAAGACCGTAATAAGTATTCTCGGTAATATATTTTAAATCGTTCAATCTTCTTTGCTGAGTTGACGCAGAAACCAATCCGCCTCCTACCATAGCCTCAACATATTTTTGTAATTCACGCGGTTTAGAATAAACTGAACCTGCAGCCCACGCCCAGGAAATGTCATTAAATGCTGTTAAATCATCTCCCGGTTCATATTCTCCGTTATAATATCCTCTTGGATGAGGTTCTGGAAAATCTAATCCGGAAGTCAGAAGTCCGGTATTATTAAGCTGCAAAGGTTGAATTATTCTGTCTTTTATTTCGCTCTCTAAACTATTACCTGTTACAGTTTCAATTATTCTTCCGATAATAATTGTATTGGTGTTTGAATACTCCCATTTTGAACCTGGTGAAAAATTTAATTCAAAACTAAAGCCCCAATCTGTTAATTCTTTTGGAGTCCATATTTTTTGAGGATCATTTGCTACTGTGGTCCAAAAATTCTCATCATTGGTAAAGTTATAAATTCCTGATGTCATATTTGCAAGCATATCAATAGTTATTACATCAGACATTGGATACTCCGGGAAATACTTTGATAGTTTATCATCAAGAGATAATTTTTTTTCATCTACAAGCTGTAATAAAACTGTAATTACAAAAGTTTTTGTATTGCTTCCAATTCGGAAGATATACTCACGATTCATCGGTAATTTTTCTGGAATATTACTTAATCCCGCTTCATAAATCCAGTCGATTCCCTTCTGATGATCTACAACCAAGGCAACTAATCCCGGAACATGAGTATTTTCAATAATCGAATCAGCAGCCGCTTTCATCTTATCAATTAGTATTTGATTTTCCGAGATGTTTGGTTCAACAGGCTGGTTATTTTCACAGGAGACTAACACCAGCAATACAATTGCAATAGCAAAACTATTTAATAGATATTTTTTTCATTTTCTCTCTCATATTTTTAATTACATTAATTAATTTTTTGTCAAGTTTAAAAGCATTTATAAAAACAAATCAGATTACCTTGTTGAAATTCCGGATCCACTATAAAGTGAGTCAATAATTTTCTGAAATTCAACGCTAAGAGTATTTTGAGGCTCAACTGGATTATTATCTTTACAATTAGCGAGAAAGATTACATCTCTTAAAATTTCACTCAGTTTTCTCATCAATTTACTTCAGCTAATCAATTCAATCATTCTATTATTTAATATTTATTAAAATGATATATAGAATTATCGGGAGGAATAAATAAATCTTTAGTGGTGTTCAAAGATAATTGAAGTGAAAAGCAAACAGAAGGTTCGGGTTTTGCTGCAAAATGAAGAAAGTCATAAAATTGTAAAAATCCGGATTCTATTATCTCAGATTGTCATAAGGGTTTAACTCCGGAGCCAAGAAACGGCAAGCTAAACAGATTTGTATTAGACCAAAGACCCTCAGACCAGACTTGACTTTTTACAACTTGTAATAATTTCAAGAGAAACATCTTTTAATTGTTAATTTAATAAAGAAGGATTAGCTTTATTTAGCTTTTATAAAATTTTTTCCAAGTGATGACAAAGAAATCAATAGCTCTATTTTTACCGCTCTTAATATTTATTGCTTGTGCAAGTAAAGATGAAAAACTTCTGAATTACAAAACTTATGTCCAGAAAATATCAAACACAGTTAAATATGAAGATGGTTTTAATACTATTAAAGTAATTAAAGAAAAAAGATCAATCTTCAGATCTTATTTCCTTGAAGATGAACTGGTTTTTATTAATGAAGACCTTAGTATTGGTAATTGGGGTACATCAGCAAATAGTTATTTCTATAAAAACAATGAACTGATCTATTATACTGAGAACGGAATTTACAGAATAATTGACTCAACAAATAAAATAAATAAGTTCCAGATAAGAGGTTCAATTTATTTTGATGGGAATGAAATTCTTGAAGCAGAAAGAACAAAAAGTTACGGAACAATTGAATACACTCAGGATGATGTTAAAGGAATCATTGAACATAGTATTTTATTGAGGGAGCTAGCTAGAAAAAACAAACCAAGAAATTGAAGTTGCTTTTTGTTCTGGACTCTTCAGATATTAGTTAACATACACTTAACTATTTACTAACATATAGCAATAACGACTTATAAACTTTATCAATCGGAAACTCTACCCCGGTCCAGTGATTAAATGATTTGGCAGCCTGAAGCACAAACATCTTCAGTCCATTTATAGTAATAGCACCTGAGGACTCAGCAATCTGCAGAAATTTTGTCTTGACTGGATTATAAACAATATCGAAGACGATCTGATTTTTAACAAAAAGCTGTGGATTATTAAAAATAGAATCATCGACATCCGGAAACATACCAACTGATGTACAATTAACCACAAGTGAACAATTATTTATTATCGGTAACAAATCAGGCTGCTGCAGTTCATTTGTAATTACCGAATCATAACGCATCTTGGATTTGAAATGCTGTCTCAATGATTCTGAATGTTCTTCTGTACGATTAACAAGATAGATTTTCTTAGGCTTAAAATTTCGTATTAAAGTATAAACTACTGATCTTGCTGCACCGCCAGCACCAATCACACATACATCATTGGAAGTAATTTGGGATTTATAGATTTGCAATGATTCGTTTATCCCATAGACATCTGTATTATAACCAATTAGTTTTCCTAGTTCATTAACAACAGTATTTACCGAGCCAGTTACTGAAGCTTCTTCGGAAAGTTTATTCATAAAGTCAGTAACTGCTACTTTATGCGGCACGGTAACATTAAAACCTCTTATACCTAAAGCGGTAATTCCTTTAACAGCATTTTTCAAATTGCTTGAATGAACTTCAAATGGAAGATAAATCAATTTTGTGCCGGTCAGCTCAGCAGCTATATTATGTACAAATGGTGAGAAACTCTGTTTGATTGGAAAACCAAGCAGACCAATTAATTCAACATTAGTATAAAATGAATTTTGCATATCCAAAAATAATATCTCTAACTATATTTCACCAAGAAGTCTTCTAAAAAGTTTTGATGATTTAATTTCAGGATACTCCTTCTCAAACTCAGTTCTGATAGACGGATCATACATAAAAGCAGTCTTTAAGCATTCAATTGCTTCTTTTGTTCTGCTTAAAACAAAATTGGCTTTAGCTTTATTATAGTACGATGCTGCATCTTCCGGCTTAATTCTGATACATTCATCAAAAGCTTTTAATGCTTCAAGCCATTCACCAAGTTCAAAATAAGTTTCAGCAAGATTAAACCATAGCTCATAATTATCTGGTTCAAGCCGTGCCGCTTCTCTATAGCTATAAATGCTTTCTCTAACCTGTCCGATAGAGTATTCAAGGTCTGCTTTTGCAAACCAGGCTTCAGCGCTGTCTTTTGAAAGAGATATTGCTTTATTAAAATCGCGTAAAGCTAACTGATATTTACCCATTGAATCATAACAGAACCCGCGTGAAAGATAAGCATCATAATATTCATCGTTAATTTTTATTGACTCTGTATAATATTTAACTGCAGATGATAGATCATTAAGCTCTTCGTAAATATTAGCAATGTTGTAAACGGCAGTTTCATCATTCTTATCTATTTCGTAAGCTTTCTTAAAACAGTCTATTGCTTCATTTAATCGCCCGAGGTCAGCCAATGCGTTTCCTTTATTATACCAAGCACTTGCAAAGTTATCTCTGATTGATATTGCAAGATCATAACTATTAATCCCCTGTTCTGTCTTATTTAACTTAACTAAAACAATACCTCGGTTGTACCAGCCGTTTGCATTATAAGGATCCAAATCCAAAAATTTATCATAAGCATCAAGTGCTTTGTCTAATTGTGCGGTATTCTCATAGCAAAATCCTAATTCATAATATACCTCAGCATAATTCGGATCACGATCAGCAACTTTCTTAAAATACAATATAGCTTCTCTTAGTTTAGATTTTCTTTGGAACAATAAACCAATTGTAAACAAAGCATCATCATTTTCAGGATCAAGTTCTAAAACTCTTTCTAAAGTTTCCTGTGCCTGATTTAGCATTCCCAAATTCTCTTCTGCGGCAGCTTTATCAATCAAAGTTTCGATATCATTTGGATTTAATGAAAGAGATTGTTCATAAGCAAGCAGTGCTTCACTAAACTTGAACAGTCCATTTAATACTATCCCCTTTTTTAACCAATACTCCGAGTTATATGGAAAAATCTCAATTAATTTTTCAAGCAGATAAAGTGCATCTTCCAAACGATCATAGTCGATACAATTCTGAACAAGCTCATCAATGCGTTCTATTGAATCATAAACATAACCGCTTTCCAAAATGGATTTACAGTACTTCAACTCCTCATCCAAATCCTGCTCTGGCAATTCAAATTCATCATCTGAATGATCAGAATCAAAAATTGACATTAAGTTCTCCTATTTGACAATTATTTCTGATAAAATCTCTTACTTAAAATAAAAAATCAAGAAAGGGATTTCTTTTATCTAATATAAATTTTTATTGATGCAAAAAACTCAGATACTCTTATGATATTACAAAATATATTTTAAAAGAATATCTGAGTTAAGTTATAACAATTAATTAGTTCTAAGAACTGCGGTAACTTTTTCTGCTGCATCTTGCAAACTTTTAGCTACTTCAAAATGCAGAGAAGATTGATCAAGCAAATCGGCAGCTTCTTCTGCATTTGTTCCTTCAAGTCTTACTACAATAGGAACTTTCACATCCATTTCTGTTGCTGCATCAATTACACCTTGTGCCACACGGTCGCAACGAACGATTCCGCCAAAAATATTAATCAATATTGCTTTAACATTCGGATCAGAAAGTATAATCTTAAATCCGTTAGCAACAGTTTCTTTATTTGCGCCGCCGCCTACATCCAGAAAATTAGCTGGTTCACCGCCTGCAAGTTTAATAATATCCATTGTTGCCATTGCAAGTCCAGCACCATTAACCATACATCCAACATTTCCATCAAGCTTTATATAGTTAAGATTATATTTTGATGCTTCAATTTCAAGCGGGTCTTCTTCATCAAGGTCTCTGTATTCTAAGATTTCAGGATGACGGTAGAGTGCATTGTCATCAAAATTCATTTTTGCATCAAGTGCTACAACCCGATCATCATTTGTAATTACCAATGGATTTATTTCCAGCAATGATGCATCTGTTGCTTCATAAGCTTTATAAAGAGATCTTATGAATGGTATAAAACTTTTGAATGCATTTCCTTGCAAGCCTAATGCAAAAGCTAATTTGCGTGCCTGATATGCTTGCAGACCAACTCCGGGTTCAATCCATTCTTTAATAATTTTCTCCGGAGTTTCCTCGGCAACTTTTTCTATTTCAACTCCGCCTTCAGTGGAAACCATAATTACATTTTTTGAAACTGAGCGATCCAAAAGAATTCCTAAATACAATTCCTTTTTATAATCCAATCCTTCGGTTAAATATAAAGTTTTAACAACCTTACCTTCCGGACCAGATTGATGAGTAACAAGAATATTGCCAAGAATTTTTTCAGCATATTCTGCTGCTTTTTCAGGCGAGGTTGTAAACTTTACTCCGCCTTCCAGAACTAAATTGTCTTTGTCATTAATATCATAAACTTTTCCTTTACCTCTGCCGCCGGCGTGGATTTGCGATTTAACCACAAATTGATTTATTCCACGCTGTTGTAATGCTGCAATTGCATCATCAAACTCTAACATACTTTTAATAGCAATACCATCCTGAACAGGAACACCAAATTTCTTTAGTGTTTCTTTTGCCTGATATTCGTGAATTTTCATTTAACGTCCTTACGATTTTTGATTTATAAATATCGTAGCTCAGATTTTAATCTGAGCTTTAAATTTTTATAATTGGTAGTCACAGACTAAAGTCTGTGATACGAAAAACTATTTTATTATTTATCACTCATAAACGGATAACGCCAATCTTTTGGCGGATCAAATGTTTCTTTAATTGTTCTTGCAGTCATCCATCTTAAAATGTTCATTGCACTTCCGGCTTTATCATTTGTACCGGAAGCTCTGCCGCCGCCAAATGGCTGTTGACCAACAACTGCACCGGTTGGTTTATCATTTATATAAAAATTACCTGCGGAGTTTCTTAATCTATCCGACATCTTAACAACTGCATTTCTATCCTGAGCAAAGATTGCACCGGTTAAAGCATAGGGAGAAGTTTCATCGCAAAGAGTTAATGTCTCTTCTAATTTATTATCTTCATATACATAAATAGTTAAAACAGGACCAAAGATTTCTTCTTCCATTGTTTTAAATTTAGGATTGGTTGTTACGATAGTGGTCGGCTCAATAAAATATCCTTTTGAGTCATCAAAATTACCGCCTGTTATTATCTCAGCTTCTTTTGAATCTTTTGCATATTTGATGTAATCAGTTATTGATTTAAATGCACCTTTATCAATAACAGCAGACATAAAATTAGTAAAGTCTTCTACATCGCCCATTTTAATTTTACCAACCTCTGCAACAAATTTTTCCTTAAATTCCTTCCATAAAGATTTTGGTATATACATCCTTGAAGCAGCTGAACATTTTTGTCCCTGGAATTCAAATGCTCCTCTTAAAGCCGCAACAACTAAGGCATCAACATCCGCAGAATTATGAACAAAAATAAAATCCTTTCCACCGGTTTCACCAACAATTCTCGGATAATATTTCATATTCTTAAGATTATCAGAAATTGTTTTCCACATATTCTGGAAGACTTCAGTAGAACCGGTAAAATGCACTCCTGCAAGATTTGGATTTGTAAATGCCGGTGTTCCAACCTGTCCACCTGAACCTGGGACAAAATTAATTACACCTTTTGGTAATCCGGCTTCTTCAAATAATTTCATCAGCCAGTAAGCAGAGTAAACAGAACTTGATGCTGGTTTCCATAAACTAACATTGCCAACAAGTGCCGGAGCAGTTGGCAGATTACCAGCAATTGAAGTAAAGTTAAACGGTGTTACTGCAAAAATAAATCCTTCTAATGGACGGTATTCTGAACGATTCCACATTCCACTTCCAGAATATGGTTGTTCCTGCATAAGTTGAGCCATATAGTAACTGTTAAATCTGAAGAAATCGATTAACTCTGCAGCCGAATCAATCTCAGCCTGATAAACAGTTTTCGATTGTCCAAGCATTGTAGCAGCATTTATTGTTGCTCTCCAAGGACCAGCTAATAAATCAGCAATCTTTAAGAATACTGCAACTCTATGTTCCCATGGCATTTCTGCCCATTCTTTTCTTGCTTTAAGTGCTGCTTCAACAGCCATTTCAACTTCTTTTTTCCCGGCTTTATGATAAACTCCCAACACATGACTATGATTGTGCGGCATTACCATTTTTTCTGTATTGCCGGTTTTTACTTCTTCACCACCGATAATAAGCGGAACTTCTATTTGTTTAGATTTAAGTTCGGATAATTTTTTCTTTAATTCTTCCCTCTCCGGGCTGCCTGGTTTATATGATTTAACTGGTTCATTTATTGGATGCGGAACTTTGAAATATGCATTTGACATGATTCTCCTCAAATTTATTAAATGTAGTGTAAAAATTAATGCTTTTAAGCCGGATTAGCAATTTAGATTTGGACATGAATCAGGTGATAATTTTAAAACTATTATCTGAATTTTCAGATTTCAAACGCTATAAATTTTATTTATACCCTGAGAAAAAAAATCTATCGCTTATTGTATTTTCTTTTTGCAATTATTGTTTTTGATAGTAATTTGAGCGTAGTATTATTTGATGACAATAAATCAAAAAGAATTTTATGTTAATAATGAAATATCATTTATTAAGAAAAAATATCTAAAACTAATGACTGGTTTTCAGAGGGCTAAATCAAATAAAAAAAAGTGAGGTAATAAATGGCAGCATTCGATTATTTAACCACTATACCCCGTCTTTATCAATATCTTACTGAAGAGTACAGTAAAGAAACAAATAATTATGTAATTAAACATAAAGTTGATGGCAAGTATGTTGGTATATCTTACGATCAGTTAAAAGAAGAAACAGATGCGTTTGCATTTGGGTTAGCTTCGTTAGGTATTAAGAAAGATGATAAGGTAGCAATAATTTCAGAAAACCGGCCTGAATGGGTTTACAGTGACATGGCTATTCTAAGTCTCGGGGCTATTGATGTTCCATTATATCCTTCGCTTACTGCTGAATCTGTTGAATTTATTCTAAATAACTCTGAATCGAAAATTATAATCGTTTCAACAAAGTTTCAGCTTAACAAAGTGATGAAGGTAAGAGATAAATGTAAAACACTAAAGTTTATTATTCTTCTTAATGAAAAAGATTATGATTCCAACAACAAAGACCTTATAAATTTCAGTAAAGTTCAGGAATCAGGCAGGGCTTTTCAAAAACAACATCCCTCTTTACTTAAAGATAATGTTACTTCAATAAAACCATCGGATATTTGTACAATTATTTACACCTCTGGTACAACCGGTGAACCAAAGGGTGTTGTGCTCACACATCACAATATTCTTTCAAATGTTGAAGCAGCGCTGCAGAGTTTTCCGATTTCAAACAAAGATGTGTTCCTGTCATTTTTACCATTGTGTCATATCTTTGAAAGGATGGCTGGTTATTACACTGCTTTCTCTGCTAAGTGTACAGTATGTTACGCAGAAAGTATCGAAACAGTTGCACAAAACCTGATTGAAGTTAAACCAACAATTATGACTACAGTGCCCAGATTATTTGAGAGAATCCATTCGAAGATTATTAAAAATGTAGAATCTCAGTCAGAGAAAAAACAAAAAATCTTTTTTTGGGCAATGGAAGCCGGCAAAAAATACAGAGAGGCAGAAAAAAATAAAAAAATACCATTAACATTAAAACTGCAATTTAAATTAGCTGATAAACTTGTTTATAAAACCTTGCAGGAGAAAACAGGCGGCAATTTAAGATTTTTTATTTCGGGCGGAGCAGCTTTGCCCCGGGCACTTGGTGAATTTTTTGAAGCAATAGGAATAAAAATTCTTGAAGGATACGGATTAACTGAATCTTCACCGGTTATTGCTGCAAACAGATATGACGATTATAAATTTGGCTCAGTTGGAAAACCTTTCCCGGGAGTAGAAGTAAAAATCGCTTCAGATGGCGAAATCCTTGCAAGAGGTCCAAACATTATGCAAGGTTACTATAAAAACAAAAAAGATACTGAAGCAACGGTTAAAGACGGCTGGCTTTATACCGGTGATATCGGAGTATTTGATGCCGATGGATTTTTGATCATCACTGATAGAAAAAAACATTTATTTAAAACATCTACCGGAAAATATATTGCTCCTACTCCAATAGAAAGCCTGTTTCTGGCTAGTAAATATATTGACCAATTTGTATTGATTGGAGATAGAAGAATGTTCCTGACTGCACTTATTGTTCCTGATTTTGAAGCAGTAAAAGAATATGCTGATGCTCATAAAATCCCCTATGAAAAGGTTGAAGACCTTGTTAGAGATGAAGAGATTTATAAAATGCTCGATAAAGAAATGGATCAGTTTCAGAAAAAACTTGCAAACTATGAACGTGTTAGAAAATTTATTTTGCTTGATAAACCATTTACAATTGAATCCGGAGAAATTACACCAAGCTTAAAAATAAAAAGGAAGTATGTTGAGGAAAGATATCAGGATTTAATAGAACAAATGTATCAAAGTCTCGATAAATCAGTACCGATAAATTGATATTAAAAAAAAGTCATCACGAGCCGCGTTTTAGTGGCAAAGTGATCTTCAATATAAGGATTGCTTCGTGGTAAACTCTTCGCGATGACAAGTAAATTTAGATTTTCAATCCATCAATCATCTGTTGATGGATTTTTTTATTGCTTGCAATTATTTGTTTAGCAAAAACATCTATTTCATTTCCTGCAAAGTCAGTTACAATTCCGCTGGCTTCTTCAACAATTAATTGTCCCGCGCAAATATCCGGGGAAAAGAGATACTTCCCAGAAGCCGTCAAATACTCCGTTTTGCAACATAGCAGAAATCTATTGCTGCAGAACCTAATCTTCTTACAGCGCGGGCTTTTCTCGTTAATGATTCAAACCTTTCAAATACCTTATGCGGATTATCTTCTACATTATACGGAAATCCTGTAACCAATGCACTTAAACTAATTTTATTGTTTTCACTGACTTTAATTTTTGTATCATTTGCAAAAGAACCGCTGCCTTTTTCTGAAGAATAAAAAATATTTCTCATAACATCATAAACTACTCCTGCAACAATTTCATTTTTTTTCATCACTCCAATTGAAACAGCAAAGATCGGTAAACCGTGTGCAAAATTAGTAGTGCCATCAAGCGGATCAATTACCCACAGGTAATCTGAATTCTTTTTATGCTCTCCAGATTCTTCGGTTAAAATATTATGTGTCGGATATTTTTTAGTAATATACTCTATGATCGTATATTCAGATTTTTTATCTATTTCTGTTACAAGATTTTTTTCACTTGATTTATATTCAATCTGAAAATTTTTACCAAACCCCTTGCGAATAATATCGCCGGCTATACCGGCGATCTCTAAAATGTCTTTTATCATAAATTTATTTTATCAGCATCATCTTTTTAACTGAATTATAAACTCCTGCTTCAATTCTGTAATAATAAACTCCTGAAGAATACTTATCAGCTTTCCACTCAATCTGATGATATCCGGCATCATAATATTGATTAGCTAATGTTACAACTTTTTCTCCAATCGAGTTATAGATTGACAAATTAACATTACCCGAAACCGGCAGAGCAAATTTAATTGTTGTAACCGGATTAAACGGATTAGGATAATTCTGATCAAGACCAAATTCAAGAGGCAAGCCGACCTCAATTTCAATCTCATTAGAATATTTAAACTGACCGTCGAAATCAATTTGTTTTAATCTGTAAATGTATTTTCCAACTGCAACATTCACATCTGTAAATGAATAAGACCTTAACTCAGTGGTGGATCCTGAACCTGGAACAAACCCGATTCTTTCCCAGATATCATTTGTCTTTCTTTCAATTTCAAAACCCTGATTATTAACTTCGGTTGCAGTATTCCAGTTAAGCACAACATTTCCGTTAACAGCATTTCCGGCAAATGTTGTCAATTCTACCGGCACAGCAACTGTTCCACCGGAAAAACAAACAACTTTACCGTTCTTTGTTCCGGAAATCAATTCATTACTTGGATTACCATCAATTGATGACATTGAGTTTACAGTATAAACCCAATCCCCCGGGAAAGAGTGCACAAATAATAATGAATCTCCTTTGCCGCTGATACAATATAGATTACCATCGCGCGAGCCGGCAATAACATCCTGGAATCCATCATTATTTAAATCCGGAACAGAAGCAACACCAAATTGATAATCCATTGACCACGACCATAACAGCGAGCCATTTGCACCGCTTAGACAATTAAGTCCGCTGTTTGCAAAAGATGCAACAAGCACTTCAGGAATCTGATCGTTATTAATATCCTGGATTAGTGATATCTGAATCATACCAGCAGCGGAACCCAGCATTGAAGTCCAAACAATATTTCCATTTGTACCATTGAGTCTATGAATTCTGTTAAAATACTCCGCTGCAATAATATCTGTACCGCCGCCTGGTAATGGAAGCGCGAGTAATTCTTTTGGTTCATAGGTGATCATACTACGGGTCCATAATGTTTGACCATTAGCACCATTTAAAGCCCTGACAGCAAGATTTGCAGTACCATTATTTCCATATCCAATAATTACTTCAGGAATATTGTCCCCGGTAAAATCATCTACAGATATTATAGCTTTACCAAATGAAGGATTAGGTCCGGGATAATAATGTTCCCAGATTATATTTCCATTGATACCATTAAACAGGAATGCTCTTTTATAACCGGTTCCTTCCTGGTTTCCATCTGCAATTGCCAAAACATCAACAACACCATCATTATTAAAATCTCTTTGAACATCAACAGCTTCAAAATCTCCAAGACTCCAATTATTCTCATCGCCGAATTGCCAAATGATCTGACCATTGGTGCCATCCAAAGCATAAACATGCTCATTTCCACCGCCGGTTGCAATTACAACATCATTATAACCATCTCCATTCAGATCCTGAGCAATTTGTATTGCCTCCTGAACTCCGTACTCGAAATTCTGACCGATGGAACCTGCATTACTATTTGAAATAAATGTTGTAAAGACCCAAAGCGGAAAAGAATTTCCTGCAGCAGCTCCATCAAGACACATTGTCCAATAATTTTCTGTAGAAATTATAACTTCCGGAATTCCATCACCGGTTATATCATTAATTGGTTTCAATCCTTCCACTCTTGGTTCAGCACTGGTTGATCCAGGGTGTAAAGGAACCTGATATTGCCAGAAAGGAAAACCATAGCTGTATTGATTAAAATATCCATTGCCCTGCATAAAAATTTGGGCAACCGGTGTAATCAAATCGTTGCTCGAAATTTTAAGTGTGTCGAAATATGATCCGGCTTGTTTCGGATAGAAAAATACCGTTAACTGAACTGTATCGGCTGAATAAATCTGAAATGGAATAGCCGGTGAATTGTAAGTGAATTCCGGCAGATTAAAATGAAGGTCTGAAATCTGTAATGTCTGTTCCCCCATATTAAATAATTCAAAATTCCAGTAAACAATTCCTTCGCTTCCAACCCAGATATTTCCAAAATTAAATGATGTAGAAGATAATCCAATTCTTGCCCCATCTAAAACACCCTGTCCAATAAGATTAACAGTTAAAACCGGGGTAATCGGATCATTATTATAAATTTTAATACTTCCCTGATAGAAAGCATAATTTGAAGGATTAAAATTAACAGTAACAGTTTGAGAATTACCCGGAGCTATATTGATAGGAAAACTAAGAGCGTTATAAGAAAAACCGCTGCCCGAAATTATAATTGAATCAATAGTTAATACAGCACTTCCGTTACTAAACAGATTTAAACCGTAATTAGATGTATTACTGACTGACGTATTTGGGAATCCAATGGTTGTAATGGGAACAAATATACCCGGCGTTCCTCCGCCACCAATATCATACTTAAATAATTTTCTTCCAGAACTAGCACCAACCGGTTCGGCAAGCAGCCAAAAATAAGTGCCATCCCATGCAAGTCCGCGTGGATTTTGTCTTATTCCAGGAGTTTCAGGAACGTGAAATGAAAACAGTTCATTTTTTGTGTTCAAATCAATTGCATAGATTTTTTCATCATCTCCCTGAAATCCATCCATAACATAAAAAAGCGTATCACCCTTAACAGTGATTCCTTGCGGTTGTAATCCAACTACCTGAATTGTATCTACAATTGCTCTTGTAGTAATATTAATTTTATATAGTGCGGCAATTGCATCCGGATAATAAACAGAAATCCAAAGACCAGTTCCATCCCAGGCTGCACCGCCAACATAAGCACCGCTGCTGCCGAAAAACTCTTTGGTTGATATTGAATCAATAACAACACCGCCTGTTGATAATTTTTGTAAATCACAGTAAGCAGTTTTTCTTTCAACATACCAAAAATTAGTTCCGTCGAAAGCAAGCCCTTGTGACTCCTTAATCCAGTTTGGAGTAAAGTTTAAAACATCAACCTGAACTCCACTGCTGTTTACAGCATTAATTAAATGTTTACCAGTGGTAGAAGAATTAGAGCTAATCCAATACTTACCGGAATTATATACCAATCCGTAACCATAATCATAGAAAGTTCCGGCTGGCAGATTAATTGTTTCTAAGAGAGTCTGTGGATAATTAAGAAATGAAATGGACACAAGAAGGAAAATAAAAAGTATAGGCTTTTTCATAGCAAACCTCATAAATATTATTTGTTGAATAGTTTTTTTTAAAAACTAATTTTTCTTCGGATTAAGTTTCCTCCACTCTTTAATATATTCAGCAATATCTACTGTGGAAGCACCCGGTGTAAATAATTGTCCAACACCCATTTCTTTAAGTTTGGCAATATCTTCTTCAGGAATAATCCCTCCGCCGGTTAATAATATATCATCCAATCCTTTTTCTTTCAGCAGATTTAAAATTTTTGGAAATATAGTCATGTGAGCGCCGGATAATATACTTATTCCAATAACATCAGCATCCTCCTGCAATGCTGCTTCAACAATCATCTCAGGTGTCTGTCTTAATCCGGTATAAATAACTTCCATCCCGGCATCACGTAAAGCAGCAGCGATAACTTTTGCACCGCGATCGTGACCATCCAAACCGGATTTTGCAACTATAACCCTGATTTTATTATTCATTCAGTAAGTCCTTATATTTTTGTACCGATTCCCGTATCATATCTCCATATTTGCCGATTTCATCATCTTTATACTGCACTGTTCTATGCCTCATATGACCATCATTTTCAAAACGGGGAATTATATGATAATGAAAATGGAAAACTGACTGACCGGCGCTTACTCCGTTATTGGATATAATATTAAAACCATCTGCTTTAACAGCACGTTTTACCACACCGGCAAGATACTGAGTCAGCTTGGTTAAGTCGTTAAGCTCTTCAGTCTTTATAGTTAAAAAATTATCAAAATGATTTTTCGGCATTACTAAAGTATGACCAAAGTTTACGGGATTAATATCTAGAAAGGCAATGAATTTTTCATTTTCAAAAATTATTTCTGCATCAGCTTCCTTTGATATAATATCACAAAAAATACAATCCATATTATTCTTTCAAGTATTACTTACAAAGATTACTAATTTCATTTTTCAAAAATAAATTATAAATAACTTAAGAATAATTCACTTAAAGTTCATAAATAAATTTATAAATTCACACTATTAAGATACTCTTTTGTTCTTGCAAAAACTGCAAATAGTCCGCCTGTGTGAACAAAAATATTTTTCTTCCCTTTACCGGATTTAATATACTTTTCATAGTAAGCTGTAAATGCTTTACCTGTATATGCCGGATCGAGTAATATCCCGGATTCAAGTGCAAATTTTCTGAGCAGTTTTAATTTTGCCTCAGAAATCTTTTTATATCCTTCTTTTGAATAACCACTTATTACTACAAGATTATCGGGGTTAATTTTACAATCAAGTTTATAATCAAGAATACAGCCTTCTGCAAGCTGCAAAATGTGCTTCTCCATTTCTTTCTTTGACATCAGAACGTGAACTGCAACTATCTTTACTTTAAGTTTATTCAGTGCAGCACCGACCAGCATTCCTGCAGCAGTTCCGCCAGAACCGGCTGCAGCAACTATTGAGTCAATCTTTTTCAGATCTACTTGCTCTTTAAGCTCATTAATAAAATTGATGTAGCCCCAGATTCCTAGGGTTGTAGAACCGCCACCGGGAAATACATAGGCATTCTTTCCTTTTTTAAGCAGCTCCATTCTTTGCTCAAACATTATATTGTTAACATTTTCATATTCCTTTTCAGAAAAGAATTGAACATCAGCGCCATAAATTTTATCAAGAAAAAAATTTCCATTTGGTGTTGAGGTATCTTTTCCCCAAAGAAATAATTTTGTCTTGAGTCCGATTTTTCTTGAAGCTATTACTGTTGCTCTTGCGTGATTTGACTGATCGCCTCCTGAAGTGAATATGATATCAGCTTTTTGCCGCTTTGCATCGGCAAGTAAGTACTCAAGTTTTCTTATCTTGTTTCCGGATAATTCACAGCCGGTAAGATCATCGCGTTTTATCAGAAAAGATTTTCCTGCAAATTTAATTTCTTCTAACGGAGTTGGAATATTTGCGAGTTGTATTTTTTTTGGTGTTATCATTTAGCTAACTCAATCTTTTTTAGTTTGGAATAAATTTTTCTTGCTTTTTCAAGGTCTTCAGGGGTTTCAACAGAAAAGCTGTCAAATTCTGTTTCAACAATTTTTATTTTAAAACCATTTTCCAGCATTCTTAATTGTTCAAGCTTTTCCAATTGTTCAAGGTCTGTCGGTTCAAGCTGAGTGAATTTAAATAAATATTCTTTCCTGTAAACATATAAACCGATATGCTTGTAAATATCAGCAGTCTCAAGTATTTCTTTCGGATTATTTGCATCACGTACAAATGGTATAGGTGAACGGGAGAAATACAGTGCAAAGTTCTTATAATCAAAAACAACTTTAACAACAGAAGGTGATTCAAGTTCTTCAACATTATCAATCAGTTTAACCAAAGTGGAAACATTTACATTCGGATCAAATATTAGCGGTTCAATCGCCTGATCTATCATCATTCCGCTTATAAAAGGTTCATCGCCCTGAATGTTTACAACAATATCGGCTCTGGGAAATTCCTTTGCAGCAATTGCAATTCTATCTGATTCTGTTGGACAATCTTTTGGAGTCATTATCACCGGAGCACCAAATTTCCGGGCTGTCTTTGCAACTTGCTCATCATCAACTGCAATTACTATTTTATTTACAAGTTTGGATTTACTTGCACCTTCAAAAGTATGCTGTAAAAGTGATTTGCCGCCTATATCAGCAAGCGGTTTTCCCATCAATCTTGTTGATGCAAATCTGGCGGGAATTATTCCCAGAACAAACGGACTTATTTTTTTTGGTTTCCCCTTCTTTGCCATTATTTATCACCAATAACTTTTGGAACTTTAAAATGCTGATCTGTTTTATCAGGCGAATTTTTTAACGCTTCTTCGGTTGAAACAGATTTCTTTAATTTATCTTCACGAAAAATATTTACTTGTTCAACAGGATGCGAAAGCGGTTTAACATTTTCTGTATCAAGCTCATTAAGTTTATCCATATAAGTTAATATTTCATTCATCTGAACAGTAAAATTCTGCAATTCTTCATCATTGAATTTCAGTTTAGCTAATCCGGCAATTTCCTCAACATCTTTTTTAGTAACAGACATTAGTTAACCTCTTTCTGATTACTGATAATTATCTCTCTTACTTTT
This sequence comes from Ignavibacteriota bacterium, assembly GCA_013285425.1. Lineage (GTDB taxonomy): Bacteria > Bacteroidota > Ignavibacteria > Ignavibacteriales > Ignavibacteriaceae > IGN3. The sequence goes on along the minus strand of CP053447.1, from coordinate 1,035,870 downwards.
TCCATCAATGCAATTTCATCCGGTTTGGATCTGACATTATCAGTTGCAATCGGTTTATCAAAATGCATATAGATGGTTCCGCTTTTTAATTTAAATGTTCCCTTGGGCATAATTTTACCCGTTCCGTTTATTGTAATCGGAACAATCGGATAGCCGCTGTGTGCAGCAAGATAAAATGCACCCCGCTTAAAACTTTGCACCTCACCGGTTTTGCTTCTTGTCCCTTCAGGAAAAACTAAAATGGAAATCTTTTTTTTGTCCATAATCCATTTTGCCCGCTGCAAGCTTTTCATTGCAGCCTGCGGATCTTTTCTATCAACAACTACATAAGGTCCAAGATACAACTGCCAGCCAAAAAAAGGTATTCTTGCAAGTTCCTTTTTAAATATCATACTCATTCTGTTGGGAACGCCCCATTGTAACGCTGTAATATCAAGCTGACTTGAATGATTTGAAGCAAAAACATAAACTGCTTTCCGGTCAATATTTTCAAGTCCGGTCATTTTTACTCTTACACCGGAAATCAGTAACACACCAAAAGGAAAATATTTTGCAAGATAGTGATAAAGAGTAAATGTGCGGTCAACAGCAATAAAAATCAAAGCAAGAATCGAACAGATGAAAGTATGAATCAGAATAAAAAATATTTTAATATAAGTTATCAATCTGATGCCTCTGCAAGCTGTTCTTTTTTTAACTCAACTATTCCTTTTGCTTCAGCAAATTTTTCCAAAGCATTAATTCTGTTTTTAACCGAAGGATGCGAATAAAAAAACCACTCAACAAACGGATGCGGTTTACGATCGCCAAGATTTTGATCAGTTAATTTATTTAATGTACTAATAAAACTCTGCGGCTTTAACGTTGATTCAACTGCATATCTGTCCGCTTCATATTCATATTTTCTTGATAATATATTACCAATCGGTGTTTGAACTAATCCGATAAGCATTGCCCATAAACTTAAAACCGGTAAAGCAGCAATTTGCAATATATTGTTAAAATCAAACCAGCTAATCGAAAGTTTGTATAAAAGCGAAATAAGAAAGAATGTTAAAAAACTTGCAGCAGTACCGAATAAAATATTTTTTTGGATGTGTTTATATTTATAATGACCAAGTTCGTGTGCAATAACTGTTTCAATTTCATCTTTTGTATAATCATTAAGTAAAGTATCGCCAAGAATAATCCGCTTTGTTTTTCCTAATCCGGTAAATGCGGCATTGGCTTTCTTTGTATTCTTGCTCATATTAAACGAAAAAACATTTTGAACAGTTATACCTGCTCCTTTTGCAAGCTTTGTAATTCTTGCTTTTAATTCATCATCATTCAATGGAGTAATTTTATAAAATATCGGCATTATAAGAATTGGAAAAATCTGAGAAAGCACAACAGAAATTAAAAACATTGCGGAAGCAAAAACAAGCCACCACAAATCTTCAAATTGATTTAAGATAAAAAAGAAAAGCAATAATATCGGAACACCAATAACTAATCCGACCATCATTGATTTTAAATTTTCCAAAACATATTTCTTAAATGTTTGGTTGGATAAATTATATTTATGCTCAAGATAGAAGCCTGTATAAAAATTTACAGGTGCAAAGAGAATAGATGAGAAAATTCCGATTGCAAAAACATAGATAATAAAAACAAGGTAATTATTTTGTGTATGGAAGCGTATAAATTCTTCTAACCGGAGACTATACCCGAGCATTACAAACAGAAACAATAGAATAAAACTAAAAATACCTTTGGTTATTCCGATAAAGAGCTTAGTATTATTGTATTTTTTTGAATCCATACAGATAAAATACAAACTCGTGTTATCTCAATCAATTTGTACAAAATGATTCTGCTGATGAACTTAACTACTCCTTTACTTTTTCAGTATAAATTTTTAACAACAAATGATTATCTGTCTTAGCTTTACGAAGATTGACACAAAGGAGAAAGGATACGAAAGTCAGGAGACAGAACTCAGGAGTCAGGAGTCAGAACTCAGAAGACAGCAGACAGGAGTCAGAAGTCAGGAGTCAGAATAAATTTTCTTTCTAATTCATATCATAACTAAACAGGTTGGTTTGGTGAAAAGAATTGTCGGTATTGTTAAATATGAAGTTTTTTTTTCTTATGTTTAACCGTAATAATTTTGAGAGAGTTGTAAAATGAAAAATCTATTTATTCCTTTTTTATTTGCTGTCTTGTTTTTTTCTCTTATCCCGAATCAAATAAATGCTCAGATTACTTTTCAGATTGGAGCTGGTGCCGGTTATTCTCTTCCTTCAGGTGATTATGGAGGAACTGCCGTAGATTTTTATAACGGTACAAAAATACGGAATGAGTTCCGGATACAATTTTCACGGTAAGGTTCGACTTGGGTTATTATTTATCAATGCATTTGGAGAAATCGGTTATTCAACTTTTTCAGGTGATGGTGAAATTATAGCAGGAAATAACAATAGCAGTGTTGATGTTAAAAACAAAATTCTTTCGCTTAGACTTGGTCCGGAATTTAAATTTGACATACCACTTTCACCAATAACACCATACTTTGATGCATTTTTATCTTTAAATACATTCAGTGGTACGGTTCAATTTAAAAGTGCACCAAATGGATTACCGAGCGATGAAAAAAATATTGAATCCGCAAGCAGAATCGGAATCGGCGGAGGCGGAGGTATTTTGTTCAGTCTTGGCGGATTAAAACTTGATTTAAACATTCAATATCATTTAATGAATCTTGCTGGAAAGAAGTTCGATGGTGATCCAACAAAGAATCAAAGACTTGAATCTTACACTTTCATAAACGATGATAAAGATCCCGCTGCTTTACTCGGCAGTACTGCACATATAATTTCTGATTCACGATCAATCAATGCCATTGAGTTTAAATTAACTGTGCTTTTTGGAATCTGATTTAAAAAAAGAGGCTGTCCATTTTGAACAGCCTCTTTAATTTCAAATAGTAATTTGTTCGTTTAACTAAATAACTCCGATTGTAAATTTATTAACCCACCCGATTTTCCCATCATCTAATCTTATCTTTATCCAGTCATCAACTTTATCTTCCACTTTAACTTTTAACCCTTCGTGAATTTGAAATTCATCTTTTGATGATTGATCCGGAGCAGATTTAACTAACACCACTTTATTTACTACTATTCCATATTTGATATTAAATTCTTTATTCATTTTAACAGCAAGTAAAAGAATTGTTAAGCATAAGACAATAAATATTCCAATAGCAGAAAATACAGCAGTTCTTTGCTGATTAATACTTTTAGAGAAAAAGTATAATACAATTGCTGTTAAAAACAGAACGAAAAAAATATAAACTAAAACCGTCCATCCTGTTACTGAAAAGAATGCAAGCAGACCCTCCCATAAATTAAAAATAAAGAAAGGCGGAAGTGTATCCACTTTGTCTTTAAGATGCTGCTTTGCAAGCTCAAGGTTATGAAGCACATCTTCATCACCGGGTGAAATTGCTAAAGCTTTTTCATAGTAAAGAATTGCATATCCAACCTGACCGATTCTGTAATAAGTATTGCCCAGGTTATAATATAATGAAACACCTGAGTAGCCATCATCAATTAATTTATTATACTCATCAACTGCAAGTTGATAACGATTGTTTTTATAGTACTCATTAGCAGTTCTCATTATTGATTCAGGATTTGGAAATACCGTACAATAAAGAACAATTATTAATAAAGATATTTTGATCAAAGTATTTTTCATTTTGAAATATATCTTTCAATATCAATAACAACATCAGAAAACGAGTTAAACATTTCATTCATTGCTTGTGTGGGATTGGTATTAGGTGCAAATCTTATGAATTCACATTTCTCTGCATTAACTCTCATCTTTCGTACAAGTTCAGGATTGACATTTCTTTTCAGTAACTCGTCAACAGCTCTATCAAGTGTAAATTCAGATTTTGATATTTGAAATTTATCTTCAAGATATCCAAAAAGTGCCTGTGATATTTCTGAATAAAAAGCTTCAACATTTTTTTGTTCTAAAAGTTTTTTTGCATTCTTAAATCTTTTTCTTGCAACTTTTTCTGCCTTAGAATACTGAAGCAATTTAGTATTACCGTAAAGCTTATCTTGTTTTCGTTTCCAGTAAATCAATCCGCCCGCAATAAACAACGGAACAATTCCCGCAATCCAAAAGCCCGGCTGCAGTAATAATAATTCTGATTTAATTTTAATATCATTAAAATCAGTTTTAATAAATCTTATATCACTATCTAATTGCTTTACTGATTGCTTATCAGTATAAACATCAGCAGTAACGCTGCCCTGCTCAATTTCCAGAACAAATTTTTGTGATTTAATTGATCTATATGATTTTAATTCGGGATTAAAATAAGAAAACTCAATCTCTGGTATCTCTCTTACTCCTGCTATTCTTGGAATCAACAGATACTCTGCTGTTTTACTTCCGCTTATTGTTCCTGTTCTTCTTATTTGCTCATTTATCTTTGGATCATATTTTTCAACTCCGTTTGGCAGTTCAAATGGAGGCAGTTCAAGCAGTTTAATATTTCCTGATCCGGTTATCTCAAGTTTTAAAGTTACCGGCTCGTTGGTTTTTGTTTTCCGTTTATCAATAGAAGCTGAAAAATTGTAATCTCCTACTGCACCTCTGAAGGAATCAGGTTTATTGTTCTGGGGCAAAGGTATAATATCAATTTTAAGTGTGTTGGATTTAGCCGGATATTGTACTATTTCTGATCTTCCAAATGGATCACCAAAAAAATCATCCCAAATATTTTGAGGATTTTTTTTCTTTTGAATCTGAATTGGTATAGTCAGCTCAAGCGGAGTTACTTCTAATTTACCGGTTTGGTTAGGAAACAATGCTACTCTTTTAAGCAATCCGACTTTATACTGTTTGCCATCAATAACTTCAGTATTAAATGTAATGTTACGTGCAGTCTCCAGTTCCTCAGCCCAGAATCCCTGATATTGCGGAAGCTTATCAACAGACATCTGTGCTGCGATTGTCAATCTTGTATATAACTTATAAGTAACTGTAATTTGTTCGCCCAGATATGCTCTGCTCTTATCAATTGAAGCTTTAATAAATAAGTTTTCTGCTATCTCTTGATCTGAAACTCCTGATTGTTTTTCATCTTTAGGTTTAACTGAACCCTTAACAACAGTAATTTTAATTGGATTAGTATTAAATGTCTGTCCATCATATTGAATTGATGCACTTCCAATATTGTATGTACCGATTGTGTTTGAAAGCAGAATATAAGAAAGTGTAAGTGATGAAGATGAAACACCATTTATTATCTGCATACTTGTGGATTGATTAGGACCCGAAAGCACCTTAAAATTATTAAATGAAGGAGGATTAAAATTTTTAAGCGCATTTAATTCTTTACCCTCAAAGATAAAATTAAGTTGAAAGCGTTCATTTTCTGCTACGGTATTATTATCTACAGTTGCTGTAAAAGTTTGGGCAATGCTGATATGAAAAAGAAAAATAAATACCGAAAGTAATAACCTGACTAACATCACCAGTCTTTATCTGTTTTTTTAATTCGTCCGGATTTTTTTCTTAACTGTTTTTGAAGATCTTTTTCACTGTTCTTTAAGGCGTCAAGAATCCTCTGAGCTTCTTCTTTAGAGATCTTTTCTTCCTTCGGCTGCTGCTGCTTAGTATTATCCTGTTTGCTTTCCTGATCTTTTAGCTGCTGCTGATCCTGTTTATTCTGAGCGTTATCCTTCTGCTCCTGACTTTGATTTTGCTGCTGCTGCTGATCCTGTTTGTTCTTGTCTTTATTGTCTTTGTCGTTTTTGTTTTGCTGATCTTTATTCTGATTTTTTAGCAATTCTAACGCATAGGATAAATTATATTTTGTATCACTGTCATCCGGATTATATTTTAGGGCATTTTTGTACGCTTCGATACTCTGTTCAATCTTATTATTTTTTAACAACGAGTTGCCGATGTTATGATAAGCTTTTGCTTTTCTGTCATTATCTTTTGCTACTTCCAAAGCACTTTGAAAAGACTTGATTGCATCTTCATATTTTTCCTGTTTGTAATAGGCATCACCTAGATTAAAATTCGCTTCGTAACTGTTAGGAGAATTTTCAACAACTTTTCTGAAATCTATTTCCGCATCATTAAACTTTTTTTCTTCATATTTATCCACGCCCTTGTTAAGAGTACTTCTGTTTGATTGCGAAAATCCATAAAAGCTAAACAATAAAAACAGAACTAAAATTATTTTTGTGCTCATAATATTCATACTCATTCAGTCTCTATTCCGAGTTTCTTATTTAGTCTGGTAAAGAACGGTGACCTGATATCTGTTATAAATAATTCAATTATTAAAAGTAAAACAGCCGGTATTAAAAAGTAATAAAATCTGTCCTCGTAATCAGTAACTTTTTTAACACCAAACTCAGCTTGTTCAAGTGCAGATAGATCACTGTAAATTTTGTCAAGATAATCTTCATAATTATTACCGCGATAATATTTACCATTGCCTTTATCAGCAATTTCTTTCAATATACTTTCATTGAGTCTGGTTAATACTGTTTGTCCTGAATTATCTTTTTTAAAACCTGTCTGATTTCCTCGATTGTCATAAATGGGGATTGGAAGACCATCAGGTGAGCCTAATCCAATCGTATAAATCTTTATTTCTCTCTTTGCAGCTTTTTCAACGGCATCATCTATATTACCTTCGTGATCTTCTCCATCAGTAATAATAATTATTGCTTTATCAGTTGCTGCCGAATCAAACGCCTGAACTGCCAGCGTTATTGCTGAAGCAATTGCAGTGCCCGGCTGCGGTACTGAATTAAAATCCACAGCAGATAAAAAAAGATTTGCAGCCGAATAATCAGTCGTCAAAGGAAATTGTATATATGCTTCACCCGAAAAAACAATCAATCCTATTCTATCGCCTCTAAGTTTCTGAATCAGATTTGAAATCTGATATTTAGCCTTTTCCAATCTGTTTGGTTTGATATCTTCTGCAGCCATACTTCTTGAAACATCAAGCAAAATATAAACATCAATTCCGGTTTGTTTTACTTCAGTCATCTTAGTTCCAACCTGCGGTTTAGCAAAAGCGATAATCAGCAAAGATAATACTACAAGTAATATTGCAAATTTAAGTTTTGATTTTGTACTGCTGTACGAATAAAAAATAACTTTATGAATTTCTTTATCAGCAAACTTTTCCAATAATCTTTTTCTATTCCTGTTAAATAAAATATAAAGCAATATCAAAGCAGGAATCAGCCACAAGGCAATTAAATATTCAGGGTTATCAAATCTAAACACTACGGCAGTTTCCTTAAAATTGTTTTTGAAGTAAACAGTTCAAACAAAATCAGCCCGAAACCAATTAACAGCCAAGGAGCAAATAGCTCTTGAGCATTTTTGAAAGATGTAATTTCAATTTTTGTTTTCTCCATCTTATCTATTCTATCGTAAATATCCTGCAAGGTTCTGTTGTTTGTTGCTCTGAAATATGCACCACCGGTAATATCAGCAATCTTTTTTAAGATAACTTCATCAATCTCAACCGGTACCATTTGATATCTTGTACCGAATGGGGTCTGTACCGGATACGGAGCTTCACCACGTACCAACACCAATAGTATAAATCCTTATACCGAATGTAGCTGCAATTTCCGCTGCTGAGATGGGATCAACTTCACCGGCATTATTTACACCGTCCGTTAGAAGAATCAAAACTTTGCTTTTAGCATCACTGTCTTTAAGTCTATTAATTCCATTTGCGATTCCATTTCCAATTGCAGTTCCATCTTCAATCATTCCGGTTTTAATATCACTTAAAAGATTTCTGAGTACTGAATAATCAATTGTTAAAGGACATTGTGTAAAAGCTTCTCTTGAAAATATTACCAATCCTATTCTGTCATTTGTTCTTCCCTGAATAAAAGTGTCAATCACTTTTTTAGCAGCATCCAATCTGTTGGGTTTAAAATCTTCAGCAAGCATACTTCCTGAAATATCGAGTACAATGGAGATATCAATACCTTCAGCATTAACACTTTGTCCGGCTGAAAAGTTTTGCGGTCTTGCAAGAGCAATAATTAAAACTGCCAGTGCTGCCATTCTTAGGATAAAAGGCAAATGTCTCAACCTTACCCGCAAAGTTGAGGGAACATTATTAAATATCTTAACAGAAGAATAGGATATGGCAGATGTTTTTTTTCTTCCCTTCCAGTAATACCAAAAGATAAGCAAAGGTATAATAAGTAAGGAATATAAAACCCAGAAGTAAGCGAACGTTACATTAGTAAACATTTTCTTTCTCCATATTTTCAGTCTGTTCTATTACTGCTGTTTTGTTTATAATTGCTTTAGCCTGTTCCATCATTTCAATATTAACTTTTTCCATCGGAATATATTTAGCAAACTTTACAAGGTCTGCATTATTCAAAAACTGCTCTGTTATGTCGGATACCTTTGTTCCTTTAGGATGGCGTTTAAGCAGAACTAAAGATTCTGTTGTAGATTTTTCAAGTGCCGGTAAACCAAATTGCTTTTCAAAATACCAGCGTATAATTTCAGTAATTCTTGAGTGATAATCTTTAATGAATCCATTCTGCCACAGTTGTTCTTTTTCAAGCTGCTCCAACTTTTTTAATGCTAATTGATGAGCAGGAATTTTTTCTTCCGCTTTATCAACTTTTGTCTCTTCTTTTTTCCTGAAATATTTACGCCAGATAAAGTAATAAACTAATAATGACAATATTATCGATCCGATAAATAAATAAAGAAGGAAGAAATAATTAAATAATCTTATAGGCGGTTTAATATCTTTAATATCTTCGTCAACTTTTACATTTAGTCTGTGTACATTGAAACTAACAGGATTTGACTCAATATTTTTTAGTGTTGTATCGCCTTTGGTACGATATTCAATTTTAATTGGAGGAATAGTTACAACTGCAGAATCAAACATTGAAAGAATAGATAAATACTTAACAGCTCTTTGAGTCTCTGATTCTTCCACGATTGGTCCATCAATAGATAATACATTAATATTTTTTAGTGTGTCGCGGAAAAAAGGATTTATAATATGAATATCCTTATCCATTGTGATTATAAGTGAATATTTTATATGATCTCCGATGAGATAATCACTTGAATCAGTTGAAGCTTCTGCTGTAATCTTCTGAGCAAACGAAGTATATGTTAGAATTATAAATAAAAAGATTAATGAAATTTTATTTACCATTTTCTCGCACGCCTTCTGAAAAACTGAACCAACGGCTGTATGTAATTTGAACCGGCTGTTACTTCAATTTTATCCAAACCGCTTTTAACAAAAACAGAATTTCTTATCCTTTCATTTTCTTTGCGTACACCTGAAATTTTTTCTCTTACTTTTCCTGAGCTTGTATCAATCCATCTTTCAGCACCGGTTTCCGAATCTGTAAGTTTTATCATGCCGATATTAGGAATTTCCTTTTCTCTTTTATCATCAAGTACTACACCTATTAGATCATGTTTTCGCCCGACAATTCTTAGAATTTTTTCATATCCTTCATCAATAAAATCAGATATAAGAAAAGCAATTGATTTTTTCTTTATTGCATTGTGCATAAATTCAAGCGCACCGCGAAGGTTGGTTGATTTACCTTCAGGTTCAAATGACAGCACTTCACGAATAATTCTTAAAACATGTATTCTTCCTTTTCTCGGAGGTACAAATTTTTCGATTTTATCTGTAAATAAAATCAAACCGACTTTATCATTGTTCTTTAATGCAGAAAAGGCAAGAATAGCGCTAAGTTCCGCTGCAATTTGTTGTTTAGTTTTACTAACAGACCCAAACATTAAAGAGCCGCTAAGATCAACCATAAGAATAACGGTTAGTTCTCGTTCTTCCTCAAATATTTTAATGTATGGATGACCAAACCGAGCAGTAACATTCCAATCAATATTTCTTATATCATCACCAAACTGATATTCGCGGACTTCAGAAAATTCCATTCCACGCCCTTTGAAAACAGAATGATATTCACCTGAAAAAACCTGATTGACCAGCCCTTTGGTTCTTATCTCGATTTGTCTGACTTGTTTTACTAAATCTTTAGTAAGCATTAATGATCTTTAAAAACTCTTTAAAAATAATTTCAGTTAAATAATCAATTACCTTCAATTCAAAAAAAGAGAAGTAATAGCTTGATTATTTAGGGGACAATAATCTTATTCAGAATATCCTGAATTACATTTTCACTTGTAATTTCTTCAGCTTCAGCTTCATAAGTAACAGCAATACGATGTCTAAGAACATCAAAACAAATTGCTCTGACATCTTCTGGAATAACATAACCTCTTCTTTTTATAAATGCCATTGCTTTAGCACCAATTGCCAGATTAATTGTAGCCCGGGGCGATGCTCCGTAACTAATCAGATCTGAAAGGTTATTTAATCCAAATTGTTTGGGATTTCGTGTAGCAAAAACAATATCAAGTATATATTTCTCAATTTTTTCATCAAGATAAACTTCGTTTAGCACGTGTCTTGCTTTCAGAATTTCATCAGGAGAGATGACTGGATTTATAACTGTTTCAATCATTCCCATATTCTGACGCATAATAGAAAGCTCTTCTGCTCTTTCGGGATATGAAATTTTTATTTTAAGCATAAATCTGTCAACCTGTGCTTCAGGTAAGGGATAAGTTCCTTCCTGCTCGATTGGATTTTGTGTTGCAAGCACTAAAAATGGTTCGTCTAATTTAAAAGTAGTTTCACCGATTGTTACCTGTCTTTCCTGCATCGCTTCAAGAAGAGCGCTTTGAACTTTTGCAGGTGCACGATTAATTTCATCAGCAAGAATAAAATTAGAAAAGATTGGACCTTTACGAATTAAAAAATTTCCATCACGTTGATTATAAATCTGGGTTCCGATTAAGTCGGCAGGCAGAAGATCAGGTGTAAACTGTATTCTCTGAAACTTAGCTTTCATTGCCTGTGCAAGAGTTTTAATCGCTAATGTTTTAGCAAGACCAGGTACCCCTTCCAGTAAAACATGCCCATTACCTAAAAGCCCGATAACAAGTCTTTCAACCATAGCTTTTTGCCCGACTATTACTTTACTGATTTCACTCATCAGTAAATCAATAAATGCACTTTCCTGCTTTATCTTTTCATTTAATGCAACAATATCCAAATGATTACCTCATTATTTGTTTATTATTTTAATCTTGAATTTATCTTTGATTAGACGCTGACAAACTTATAAATGTTACATTTTTTTTACAAGAATTTATCTATGCTTTAAAAATAAAAAGGACGGTACTAAACCGTCCTTTATTTATAATCCTAATTATAAAAATTACTTGATAAGGATCATTTTTTTGGTAGATGTGAAAGCCGGTGTTTCAATCCTGTAAAAATAAATTCCGCTTGATAATTTGCTTGCATTAAAATTAACTTCATGATTACCAGCAGTCATCTCTCCATTTATCAATGCAGCAACTTCCTGTCCGATACTGTTGAATATTTTAAGGCTGACATTTGTTTGCTCTGGAATACTGAATCTGATAGCAGTACTCGGGTTAAAGGGATTTGGATAATTTTGTTCCAACGAATAATCTGCTGCTACTCCTGGTAATTCTGAAACACTGCTAACCAGATGTTCGCCATCAAAATAAACATTACTTGTATAATTTGATACTAAACCAGTATAAAGTAATGCTGAAGATTTTGTACCTGATGGATTATAAACTGCAACAACAGGTGCATTAAAAATTGAAGAAGCAAATTGATTTACTTGGTAATTTCTTGTACCTAAATTACCTGGTCGACCTCTTCTAACTACAATTGTATCCCCACCGCTCATTTGGTAAGCACCAATAACATAATCACTTGATGTTGAATTACTGTCAGATGAAATCGCAACGAATTTTATATTATTCTCAGATGCTAACCCTAAAGCATTATAACTTGACCAACTATTCCCTCCATCATTACTATATATGTATCTAGCAACATTATTTTCGATAACGGCTATTACTGCTGTCTTAGGTAGTGAACCAGAATTTTGAGCAATTGTAATGCTTGGCTTCAAATATTCATTGTCAGTTCCAGTTGTAAGTGTGTAACGATGAAATCCCGTTGATAAAGTCCAAGGAGTTGCAATAACTCTTAATTGTGATTTTAGACTTGTAAATCTTCTCTCTACTGCAATATATAGGGAATCCGGAGAACCTTTCTTAAAGGCAGCTACAGGAAAAAAATCACTCCAATTCGGATAATTGTCACTAATATTCACAGATGTAAAGTTTGAACCCCAATTAATAGTTTTGCCAATAACTAATGATTGACTTTTTGAATCACTGTTAGAATACTCGCCACAAACAACTCCAAAATATGTTGCACTCGTCCAATATTGTCCATCACTTACAGCAGAAGGATACAGTAACTTGTTGCCTGCTGCGGGACTTAGAATAGCACTTCCGCCAGTCCAATTAGCACCGTCACTACGTACGGAAACAAATCCAATGTTAGCATTATCAAAATTAGAATTTTCTGATCTTGAATAGAATACCAAAATTGTTGATGAATCCGGATTACTAATTCTATTTTCGACTAATATTGAGACTTGCCCGAAATATCTTGTTGAACTCGAAATACTTGAGACAGTACTCCAACTTTGTCCACCATCTGTAGATTTTACAATTTGAATATATCCATTCAATCCTGTTGCTGGTCTTCTAATAAAAGCAGCGTAAAGTCTACCATCTTCACCAGTTTTTAAATCTATTCTTCTGTGGTCGGAACCTGTTTGACCTATATCTCCGTTATAAACCAGAACATCGTTATCAAGCCACTCTGGTTGAAAGAATGCACCTTTGGATTCTTCTAATGGATAGTCACGGTCATCAGAATTTGGTTTAGATATCTGATCTTTATAAAACTCATTTAATCTAGTTCTTAAAAGATTTTCTCTATTCTGATTACCGGTTTCAATTGCTTCTTTCAGTTCATTTTCAAGCCGGGCAATTTCAGAAATATCAATTATATTTGAGGAAGGAAACTGTTTTTCTATTTCAGTACCTGTGTACTCTTGTGATTTCATCTGTCCATCTTGTGCAAAAGATGTTACTGAAATAAAGGTGAAAACGAAAGAAAGTAGAAATAAAGTTATATATTTTGTCATAGTACATACCTCGATTTGTTAATAATAGTTAATTAGTTTTGCGTTTAGTTATTTTTATAAAGATGATGCTCAATTATAAAAAAAAAGAATCAATTTCTGAAACTATTAGCAATAGTATTTAATCGAATAAAAAAAGTGTATGAATAAAATCAGAATAATATTAGTAATAGTCATTGTTACATTCTTTAATGCTTTTGTTTCGCCAATATTATGCCAGAATAAAAAGTTTGCTATTGTTTCAAACATAGCACACTATGGAAAATCTGACCGATATAAAATTGAATATCTTACAACCTTACTGAAAAAAGAAACCAGTATTGATGGCATATTAGTTTTAGGTGAGGTAACATCAGCAAATTCTTTAGAAGACTTAAGACAGCTTCAGTCATTTATAATTGACAATAATCTTACTATAAAAATAATTCCCGGCTACAACGATTACTCTAACAATATTATTAGTCCATATTTTATCAATCAGGAAATGGATGAACAATTTTTTTTTATTAAGGGTCAGAGCAGCATTTTACTCGGTTACAATTCTGTTATCCCATTTATTAAGAATATCGGATATATCAATATTGAAACGCTTAATCTTATAAAAGATGAAAGTAAATTGTATAAAGGAGAGTTCATATACTCTATTTCAAATTTACCATTAAGCAGAATAATTAATAAAACTGCACTTATTAAAGAAACCGGAAATAATAAAATTATCCATCTTTATCCTGAAGAAAATAAATTTATTGTTAAGAATGATTACATTCTGGAAATCGGATTACCCGGGATTGATAAAAACAATAAACCAATCTATCACCTGATTGAAAATAAAAATGATTCGATCTTTGTAACAAAAAAATATTTTGAAAATGATAATACTGAACTTCAGTTTTCAGAATCACTGAATAAGTTAAAAGTTGTAACTAAACAAATTGCAGATACAAAGAATATTAGTCCTTTCGTTAAAGTGATTACAAAGATTGATTACAGTTCAACTTCTACAACAAAATTGAATATAGCTGATAACCGTATCTATGTAACAATTGATAATGGACTTGTTTATCTGATAGATTTTAACGGAAAAGAAAAATTTGTTACAGAAATATTCGGTGATATAAAAACCAACCCTGTCCAGTACAGAGATCTATTTCTTGCTGCAACAGTGGGCGGAGATCTTTATTCACTAAATTCAAACAATGGTGAAGTTATACAGGTTGCCGGCATCGGAGAAAATATAACATCTGATTTATCAGTAATTGATTTGGATAAAACAATTAAAAGCGTTGTGTTCGGAACAGCAAAAGGAAATATACTTTCTTATGATGCTTTTACATTTGAAATAATCTGGAATAAAAAATTATCCGACAAACCTATTATTTCAAAAGCAGTATATGAAAATGATAAATTATTTTTTATTGATGCTTCTTACACGGTCTATTGTGTTAATGCAAAATCAGGTGCGTTAATCTGGAAATATGTGCAAAAATCATCTGATATTATCGCTGATAATTTCCCGTTGATTAATTCATCCGGAGTTTTTGTTTTATCACCTGAAGGAAATATCATCGCACTTGATTTGCTGCAGGGGAAAAAGATATGGTCTGCTGATATTAAAACTGATATTAAAAAATTATATATCAATAAAACCAAATCACATATTTTTTCTCTTAATAGTTCGGGTAAATTTTTTGCTATATCATCCAAAGACGGTAAAACTGATTACAACATTGAATTAAATAAATCCGATATCTTTACATTTGAGATTATAGAATCGGAATCCGGCATTATAATCGGATTATCTGATGGATCGCTTTACAGAATCTCTGATAACAAAAATATTAAGCAGATTATTGAACCAACATTTACACCAATAACAGGTCTGGCACAACTTAACCAAAATCAGATAGCAGTTAAAAGCATCGATGGTAATCTTAGTATAATAAAAATTATAGAATAATATGAAGTCGCGTTATAAAGGAATTATATTTGATGTTGATGGAACACTAACATATACCAATCAACTTATTTTTGATTCATTCAATCATATAACAAAAAAATATCTCGGTAAAACTTTTTCAGATGAAGAAATAATTGCTCTGTTTGGACCGACTGAAGATGTTATACTTAAAGAAATGTGCAAGGATGAATATGACATTGCCAGAAAAGAATATTATCAGTACTACAAAGAAAATCACAACATAGCACATACGTATGCCGGGATTGAAACGCTGATAGAAGATCTGTTCAATAACAAAATTATTCTTGGAGTTTTCACAGGCAAAGGAAGAACTTCTGCTCTAATTACTTTAGATGAACTTGGATTAACAGATTATTTTGGATTAATAGTAAGTGGAGATGATGTTGTTAATCATAAACCACACCCTGAAGGAATATTACAGTTCTTAGAACAATATAATTTATCACCAGATGAAGTTTTAATGGTCGGTGATGCGCCATCAGACATTAAAGCCGCCAAGGCTGCCGGAGTATCGATTGCTTCTGTTATTTGGGATAGTTATTCCGAAGAAGAAGTAAGAAAACTAAATAGCAATAATTTATTTCATTCTGTTGATGAACTGAGGAGTTTTATCTTCAGTTGATTTCTAAAAGCCAAAAATTATTTATCCGGTATGGACAATATTCTAGTGTAAAAGTCTTGAAATAAAATGAATAACCTGATCAGGTGTTTTACCAATCACCAGACTATCCACACTAACGTAACTTACTTTCGGTGATGTACTAACTTCAGTAATTGTACTGCTCTTGTTTATTGTTTTACTGGTTTTACTAACTAATGAATACCACACATAAAATGTATCAGATATCTGTTTTACATTCTTTACAGGTTCAGGCTGTTGATTATAACTGCCAAAAGAAACAAACAATTTTATCTTAACAGTATCATTATTATTTGTTTCAAATGTATAAGGAACATTTTGTTTTTGAAAATGACTGCCAAGCTGTTCCAGAACAATATTAACTGTATCAGATTCACTTAAAATATTTACGAAATCATTAAATGTACGTTATAGTAGGCACCAAAGTCTTTATCATTATCCGTATTACAGGCAGCAAGAAGGCATGTTAAGGAAATTATAGCCGCAAATAAAAAACATTTTACACTAAAATATTTTTTTAATAATTCTTTCACAAAATTTTTATTAACCAAGTAATTCTTATTTGATATTAAAACAGTTTCTTGAATAATACTCTACAAAAAGTTAATATCTTTTCTACCATCCTGTTTTTATTATGTGATTTTTACCCTATTTAATTCTTGAATTTTCCTGTTGAGATAAATAATACATCCGGTATAATAAATATGATAATTTGTTTATGTTCTAATTTAGTGTTATCTAGGTAAAAAGTCAAACTTAGTTGAAAATAGAGACTCCATCATTTATTAAGCTGCTTTCTTTTGTTTAATCTTTAATTCTGTTTTTAATGCTGTTCTTAGTAACTGTAATTTTTCATAATTATTTACCTTTCTCATTCTTTTTTCTATCTGTAAAAGTGCTGCTGCCATCCATCTGCTTCTGCATTTCTGGAGTTCATCCATCTCTTTACTCTGCCCAGTATTTCTTTAACTGAGAATTTAAGTTTTCTATTAAATTTGTGGTCGTAAATGATCTGCCTAACTGTTCTACTAACCCTAAACGGTGTATGGTTAATGTTTCCTCTAATCCTTCTTCAAGCGATCTTGCAGCACTCCGGTTAATTTTCATTAGTTCAGTTATTATTTCCTTTAGCTTTCTGCTTGCTGTTTGATAATCAGGTTCACTATAGGCTCTTTGCAGCTTGCCTCTGTAATTGTTTTGCTGCTCTTGACTTAAGTAACTGAGAACATTTTCTCTCTTATGCCACTGGCAGCGCTGTACTAAGGCATAGTTCCCGAATGTCTCATCAACTGCTTTCCTTAATCCCTTTGAACCATCCAGCAGTGTTAGTATCCCTTCTGTATACTTGAAATTCCTCTTTAGTAAATCTTTTAACAACCCTTTTACTGCTTTACTGTTTTCTGTTGTTGTCTGGATAAAGCCCAATGGTATCTTTTCTCCGCTCATTGTTATTCCAAGTGCTATTACCGTGTTTTCTTTTGACAAATATTTTCCGTCTATTACTATGGCTATAAAATCATATAATCCCAAATCCCGCTTTTCAAATTCTTCTAATGCCTTTGTGCTTTCTTCTATAAAGGCTTTGCTTACTGTTGATTGACTCAATCCAAAGCTCTCTACGCCCATCTTTACTACTTCCTGATAATCGTGCTGACTTAAGCCTAAGATTATTTTTTTCATCAAACTTTCTGATGGTAATTCTATTGACCTTAGTTTTTGATATCTCTCCGGACTTTCGGTAATCAAACTCTGATTATCGTGTATCCTTGGAACCTTTATTTTTACTTTTTCTTCTCCTACTCTTATGCTGCCCGGATTACTGCCCCAGCGGCTATATCTGCCTGATGATGGCTTCTCTCTGTCATATCTTATTCCTGCTTTTTCTTTTACTTCTTCTTCCATCAGTTGATTTGCCAATATTTTGGCTATCTCCAGAAAATTACCGAACAAACTTAGTTGTGTTTCTAAAGATTGATTCTTATACCAATCAAGATTTTGTTTTAGATTTTCCTTAATTTTCACCTTGAGACTCCTTTTAATTGTTTTTGTTTTTTTTTGTTATTACAAAATTATTAATTATTTGGAGTCTCTTTCTTTTTTTAATTAAACTTTTTCAACTAAGAAGTAATTTATACCTTATCTATTGCAGAAATTAATCTTCACTTACAATAATTCGCAAAGAACTATCCCACATGTTTGATCAGTGCTTATCCGACATTATCACACTAATCGAACCCTGATAATATTTAGCGTAATGCTTTTTACTACCATTTAATCACAAATACAGTATCTGAATAAGTTAAAAATATAAATGAAGAGTCATACCATTAGTTTGTTGATAAGACTCTTTATTAATTGTAAAATAATTTAGTAACTATCTAAAACTTAAACGGATAAATAAACGATACTCTTGGTTCTATTCTTTTTTGTGGTTCAAATCCAATTATCTTATCATCTCCGCCTCTGATTGGAGTATAAGTCCAACTGTAAACAATGGATATAAGTAAATACTCAACCGGTTTGTATCCCACTTCTGTAAACAAATAAGAACGATCATCAAGAGTAAAGAGATCTTTTTCATTTTGAATATTTATTTTATCGTAACCAGCACGTAAAACAAATGGAACTCCTTCCGGTTCAATAGCACTTCTCAGGTTCATAATACCGCTTTTAGGTTCTTTATCCAGACGCTGATAGCCGCCATAAATATCAAACAGTCCTAAGATTCTTATCAGTAAATTTCCGTAAAACCCATTTTGATTTTCAGTTATACTATTTAGTGCAAGCGCTTTACTTGTAAATGTTCCTGCTGCTGAATCAACTTTAAATCTTTCTATTTCGTGTAAGGAATTAAAATACGATGGAATATACTTACCGTTATTAAATCTTCTTTCTAATTTTGCATTAACATTAACAAGAGTACTGAGATTAAAATCAAACATAACACCTGCTGCTACTCCGCTGCCAAACCCTGATATCTTTGAATAATCTGCGTATAAGGTAATATCAGTAACACTTGAGTTAAGCAATGGAAGTCCAATATCAAATCCAATCACACTTATTGCGCCTTTATCTTCTGTAATGTCGAACTTTTTCAATGAATTATTGTATGTGCCGTTGATAATCCCTGCATCTTTGTTCATATCCGAGACGAAAGAGACTCCAGTTTCAAGATTACCTATAATTGGAATATCTGCTGCGGAAGTAAACTGCAAAGGTCTGATGTAACCTCTAATTCCAAATACACCTGCGGGAGAGAACGAACCCATAATTGATTCGAAGCCAAACTTTCCGAAATCAATATCAGCAACGAATCCAATTCTTCTGTTATCAAAAGTCGGACTGTTATTGTAGTGCTGCATAATGCTTCCATGTCCTAAAGTATAGTAATCAAGCGCACCGATTTTAATAAAAACAGGATCGTTCTTAATTCCATATCTTATATATCTGATAATACTAAGATAATCCGATGTTTCGTTAAAATTTTCTTTTCTTAACTTCCCTTCTGAATCAAAGTCCAGATTAAGGTCCAAGCCGATACCAAAATCAGAAAAAGAAATCTCTGGTCTGAATGCAATACGGTAATGAGGTTTTCCATCAATCCAGGTAATACCTAAGCCGCTGTTAATAAAACCTTCATCTGGTTTGGGATAATTATCCCACTGAGCATTTGATTGAACAGATAGTATTATCATTAAAAATAACAGCAATGTTGACTTCATATATTTCTCCATACTTTAATAAATTATTTTTACTTAACAATAACTAACTTTTGAGTAACGGATTCTACTTTATCCTGATTTTTTATAAAAACTTTGTAAATATAAGTACCATTTGCAATAATATCTCCGTCTTCATCCCGTCCATTCCATAATATTTTATTGAGATCATAATTTAATTCTGATGAATTACGAACTATCTCTTTTATCAATCTTCCGGCGATAGTGTAAATTTTAATTTTTATTTCCTGCGGTATCTGGCTTAACCTGAATGTAAAATAAGTTTCCTCAGAGAACGGATTGGGATAGTTATAAACCTGATGAAGTTTTGTTTCAGAAGAAACAACAAAATATACTTCACTCGAAGCTGAATCTGCTATGTTACCGCTTAAATCCTTTCCAACTACTCTTAGTAAATAATCACCATCTTCAAGTTCAGGTTTATAATTAGCAATAAATTTAGGATTGTCCGGACTTGTAGAATAGGAAATATTATTCTGAGTAACTCCATAGTAAACCGGCATTTCATTAAGATAAATTTTTACTGCTGAAGTATCAGTAATCGGGATGGGAGAATCATCACTCAATGCAATCTTGATATCAGGTTTGTTAGAAACGAAATCACCATATATAACTTCAGCATCATCAAAAGTAATTTTAACGGCTGGCGAAACAATATCCCTTTGAACATAGAATGATTTCGTAAAGAAGTTATTGTCTTTGAAGTATTCTTTTACCCTGTTATCCGGATCGATAAGAACAAAAAATTTCTTATCTGTATCTGAACCATAAGGAGTATAACTAACGTCAAACTTTAACTTTCCACCGGCAGATATAGAAACAGAATTAAATCTATAGCTTGAATCTAAATTATTATTTGAGTTAAATACACTCACTACTACATCGAATGAATCTGCTTTAGCTTCACCAATATTATAAATCCAAAAAGTAAGATTAACATTTTCGCCAGCAAGCACTGTATCTTTATTTACTTCAATAACCTGATAGTTCGTTCCAATTTCTGATAAGCCGGTATAATCAATCCCAAGTGATAAAAGTTCCGGTGAAACTCCTTCAGTATTTGCATTGAAGTAAGATTTAATTTTTATTTTCGGATAAACTTCGGGATTAATAAAATCAAGAGCTGCAGTGTTATTTGTTAAATTCAAGGTGCCAAGAGAATCAATCTGTAAGTCAGATTTTATTCCATATACAAAATGCTGGATTGTACAACCAGATGGTATTGTTTGTTCAAAGTTTGCATATTGCCAATCAGATGACGGACCAATTTCAGCAGTTTCAAGTGTGCCTTCTTTCTTAGGGATTACAAAAGTTGTGTCAATATAAATAAGTCCATCATATCTGCCTCTAACTTCTTCTATTACTTCTCCGGGAACAGCCCCTTTCTTACCGATCAAAGCCCAGGAACTTCTATACTGCAGCTCAGTAATTTTTGTGCTGCCTAAAGATATAATAGCATTTCTTAAATGAGCGGACATATTATTAGCCGCATCAGAAGAAACCCCCATCGCTACAATTTTACCATCAGGAATTGAATCAATCAATACAGCTAAAGCCTCAACATTAGCAGGCTGATTAAATAATGTGAACCATGTTGATGTATCAATTTCAAATGTTACATCATCAAAGACAACAATTCCTATTCCGGCAAAAAATGTATTTGATAAAAGATTAATTCCGTTTTTTGCTATTACACAAGTTTTGCCTGCTTCAAATCCGGCGGAAGTAACGGAAATATTTATTTCTTCAGGTTCGATTGATAATTTTTCATTCTTATACTCAAGGTCATTTGTAACCTGATTTGCAAAGGAAACCGAGTCATTAAGTAAAAAGTCAGAATTATTTTTATTATAAAAAGATTTTATACCAGAATAAGATGAACCGGCTTCATCCATCTTATATCTGAAGTAATACCTTTTATTGTTTTGCAGTCCAGACAGATTTAATAATGTAAAGAACGAATCAGAAGAAATTGTGTTTTCGACAGGGTTAAGAAAACTTTCTGTTTCTGAAATTTGATATCTGATTTGAAATGGATCTATACTATTTAAAGATGGATTCAGAATTTTTATACTGTTTAATTCAGGATTTTCTATTCTGTGTTTAACAATATCTCTTAGCTCTGTTGAGTAAACATAAAAATGAAATGTAAGGTTGTTATCATCTTCATATATTTCATTTACCTCATTATTTGGATCAAGATTAACAGTTAAAACATTTTCACCAGCTAACCCTTTTGTGAAAATCCAAACTGATAAAGTATCTTTGAAAGAAGGTAAACTTCTCCGGTAAGAATAATTCTTTTGAACATTACCATTAAAGATGTGTGTGATACTATAATTAAACATTGAGGTATCCTTAATACCGAAATTATTAATAATAACATCCACTTTAACTGAATCGATCGCATCATTAATAAAATTATTATTAAAGATTACATCAGCTTCTGAAATATTAAGATTTGGCTTATCCGGAATTTTAATCCTGAGCACTGGATCTCCTAACAAAGTATTTGTTAACGCAAATAATCTAAAAAACGTTGATGTCCCTAAGTTATTAAACATTTTGATTTTTGATAATAGATGTGAAGCTCCTACTTCCTTATCAGTGCTATTAATAATCTCTCCATAAAAATAAATTGGCAATGTCAACGATGTACTGGTAAAACCTAATGATGAATTTCCGATATAACCTATTGCCTGTCCATCACTGTTAAACAAAAATCTTTCACCAAAAGAAAGGATATCAGGTTCTGCAAATTTATTAGTAGAACATCCAAAATCCGTGATCAATGGATTACGATTGACTTTATTTTTCAACTGAGTAGTCTCATTTATACTATTATCCCAGGTTGCGGTACCGCTATGTCCGATATATGAAATAAAAACCGCTCCTGCATCTATCTTCCTTGAAATTTCTTCCGGCGCGTAAGGACCAAAATCTGTCATTGGTTCTGATGTCTTATAAAAATGAGTGTACGAACCAGCTAATGGAGCCGGCTTTACATGATTGTTAATCACCTGATCATTAGCTGCTTTTAACTGCGCAATTTCACCCGGCTCATTTGCTCTGCCTCCTGAAAAAAACATATACTCTTTGTTCCATTCATTATATCTCTGATTAAAATTATTCTGAACCTTACTTAAGTAGTAATCCAATTCTTCGCTTGTATTAATCGGTATCCTTCCGACTTTCATTTGCGGAATCGGTAGAGTATCGGGGTTCCAGACTGCAAACCAATTATCACTTATCGGATTTCCAAATCCCGGTACAAAATTTCCCCCGCCCTTTACGCCATCGGATTTAAATCTGTATAATTTATAATCATAATTAGCATCTCCTATTATTGTAAGATACTGAGGCTTTGGAGATTGTTTGTTTTGATAAGTTACAGCATTAAATAATCTTATAGATTCAGGAGTTGGATAGCCAAATCCAAATTCATCAAAGATATCCTCAACAGAGATAAGATTTGCAGTTACATTGTAAATTGATGAAATTAAATTTACATAGCTTTGTGCTGATGAAATGAATTTCGGATGAGTTATTGCCAGATAATCAGTTTGTTCGCTTTTTGATCTGAGATTTACAAACTGCTTTTTATAATAGAAAACAGGTTTACCGATTTTGGATACTTCTGAAATGATATATCTATCTCCGGCATTAACAGTATCTGTAAACAAAAGCTTACCAGAATTAATTTGAAAACCAGTTATTTTCTTAAAAGAAGGTTTAACTTTATATATTTCAAATGTGGATGAAGCAGGATTATCTACTGTTATTGTTTTTAAACCACTTGAAACATCATCATCCACTGTAAACAAAAGGAAATCAGAATCAAGTTTCAAATAACGAGGATATTCAACATCATACCAGTCTGGCACAACAGCATTACTTGAACTTGAATTTGCATGGTTTTTTATAGTCATAACACTTGGATTGGCTGATAGCTGATTGGTGTTTAACTGACCGGATAATAAAACCTGATCATTTCTATTGATTGATTGTGAATCTATTAAGACAGAATTTACTTTTAACGTCAGCTGATGGGCATCATAAACTTTATCAGAACCGAAGCTAACTGCTTTATAGAAAAATTTTGCAAGTTTATTTGGAACTACATCTATAACATTAAAATTGTAATTACGCGTAGTATTACTATAAAACCAAGTTGTCTGTACAAAATACCATGTCTTGTTCCGCAACCATCCCGGAGTTTGGTTTTCAACTTCATCTGTATAGCAATTTTGAAATAAAATATTGTTTTCAACATGTTCAAAATACCTGTAATATTTCAATGAATCGGAAAGTCCGTTTACATAATCAGTTTGTACAGGAATTCGCAGACCATTCTGTTTATTCCATGTTAAAAAGTAAAATGTTGTATCTGAATATCTGTTTAAATATTCATTATATGGCTGATTTGGCTGGTTAATAATACGATGAGATATTTTAGGATAATTAAGTGTACCATAAAATTGAATATAATCATCATCATTAAACACACTATCTTCCTCTCCAAATACAGTAATTGGTATTTCAACAGAAGATTCAAAAAGCTGAAAAGTCCCGGGATTAATTTGGGATACATTAATACCCATAGTTTCTAAATCAGACTTTGTAATTCTTACTAGTTCATCTTTAGCAGTCCCAATTTTCAGATATTCATATCCATAATTAATCCAGTTACCTGTAGTATCAGAAAGCAGAAGCGGTTGCTTTGCAGCAAAGTTCTGAGCAATCTGTGAATTGATGACTAAATCACCGGGAATAGAAATATTATCTGATGTATTTAACGATATGTTATTAAAATCAACCGGATAATTCATATCAAATTCAATTTTCAAATCACCTGCTTTGATTCTTTTTATCTGTCTGTTTGTATTATCAAATTTATGAGTGTTTATTTTTACAACTGCACAATAATATTCTCTGTACCAGATATAGCCTAAAATCTGCATCTCTGAATAAGCATCAGTAATGATTGCCTGATCAAATTCAATTTTTTCATAAACAATTGTTGAATCATTTACTTTTTTTACTTTAGGCTGAATTTCAGGAATTGTATTCCTGATTATTTCTGTTTGAACATTTTCAAACCTGATAAATGGTTTTGAGAATTGAGGTATTGCAACTAAAAAAGTTTTGGATGGCAGTTTGAAATGCCCGGCGGCATCAACATCTGTGTAATCAGTATAATCTCTGATAATCACCAAATCATTTTTAATATCATTATGAAAAGGTTCATTAAAATCAAGCTTGACAGAAAACCCATTTGAAAAAGTCTCAATATCAGATTGAGCGTGAAAAGAAAATTGAAGCATTAAAGTCAAAAGAATTACAATAGTTATAGTTTGTTTCATATTATAAATCTGTTTTGTTTATTTGAAACTTGAATTTTACTATTCTAAATATAAATAACGGTAAGCCAATAAAATACCGTTTCCAAAGTCGTTTCGGTTCGTATAAAAACCTTACAAACCACTCCAATCCAATCATCTGAATAAATTTTGGACCTCTTTTTTTTGTTCCTGCAAAAACTTTTATCCCATCACCAACTGCAATAATGACTTTTGATTTAATTTTCCTTTTATTTTGTGCAATCCACTTTTCTTGTAATCCTGAACCAAGGCCAACAATTACAATATCAGCGTTTGAATTATTTATATCCTCAATAACTGAATATGTGTTAAAATCAAATCCTGAATGAGTACCATTTATCTTTATTCTCGGGTGTTTACTTGATAACTTACTTAAAGTGCTTGAAGTATCACCAAAAAAATAGAATGAATAATTACATTCTATTGCATGTGGAATTAACTTTTCATAAAAATCTGAACCGGTAATTCTTTTTAAATCTTTTAATTGAGGATAAAGAAATCGAATTGCTAGAAAAGAACCAATTCCGTCAAAATGTATGATGTCAAATTCCTTAATACAATTACTAAATAAAATATCAGATTCATTCAGATTGATTATGTGAGCATTTGCTCCTGTAATGGTTAATGACAAATTATCATTTATTGCTTTATCAATAGCAGTTAATAAATCTTTGTAATCAAGCAGATTGATTCTACATGAAATTATAGAAATAGAATTTGAATCATCCAATAACATCTTGATATATCTGCTCATATAATGGTATTGTCCTCTCGATTGTAAATGAATCATTCACTTTTCGATATAAGTTTCGAGCATATCCCCGTGCAAGTTCAGGATTGTTCATAACTCTAATAATCTTAGCTTTTAAATCGTGTACATTTCCCGATTCAAACAATAGCCCATTTATTTCATGTTCTATTAATTCAGGAATTCCATCAACATTACTAGCAATAACTGGAACTCTCATTATTCCTGCCTCAATAATTACAATTCCAAATGGTTCTATTCTTGACGGCAAAACGAACAGATCTATTAACTGATAGTAATTAAATATATCCTTTTTCGAGTTAAATACTTTTGCATTAAGTTGATGAGCAGAAATAAATGACTTAATTTCATTTTCATCTTTTCCATTTCCGATCAATAATAAGAATATATTTTTATTAGTTTCACTCAAGAGCCTGAACGCTTCTAATAAAATATCAATACCCTTTTCCGAATAATCAAGTCTGCCCAAATAACCAATTATAAAACTGTCAGACAGAATATTAAGTTCGTTCATTATTTCTTCTTTCGGTCTCAGGGTAAAAGCTTCAGATTGATCAACAGAATTATAAATAACTCTAAGCCGCTCTTCTTTAATATTAAAATTCTTTATCAAATGTTCTTTAATAAAATTACTACAAGGAATCAGCATATCTGCTTTATAACTAATTATTTTATTGCCGTACACTTTACTTTGAACAGAAGTAATCGTCTTTACTGATAAAAATAATTTTAACAATCTGGATAAGGCATCAAAGTATCTGTGATGTGAATGAATAATGTTTATTTCATTTTGTCTGCAATAACGATACAACTTAGTAAAATGAGTTAGAACACTTTTGTAGGATCTCTTATTATTATCTAAAATAATTGGATCAATATTCATTTCTCCGAATCTTGATAACCCATCGCCCCCAAAACAAATAACATTGTGCTTAAATTGATGTGAAGAGTTTTTAACTATAAGGTAAATAGTCTTTGAAACGCCGCAGGACAAGTTAAGATAATTTTGAAGATGTAAAATATTTATCATTTTGCAGCTAATTGCTCAACAACTCTATTAAAAATAATTTGGATATTATTTTTACCAAAAAGTTTATTTATTCTGTACTCTGTCATAAGCCTTACTCTTTTATTCTTTATATAATCAAGAAAGCTCTCGGGCAAAAAAGATAATAAAAAAGTAAACGTAAGCTTAAGATCCCAGATTTTAAATCCCGCTTTCAGCCAATATTCTCTGGCAGTTTTCTTCCCGCCGTAAAAAAACTCCCGCCAACCTTTAATTATCAATTGATCTTTGTTTGAAGAAATACCAAAATTTTCTTCAAGCTTTGTAAAGTAATTCTTTTGCACCTGATATATTATGTGTTTCTTTTTCATAGTATCGGTTGTGCTAATTGAATTTTCTCTTAACCTTTGAAAATATAAAACCTCTGGCAGAACAATAATATTGCCTTTATTAAAGATTCTTAACAATAAATCATAATCAACAAATGCTGTAAGATTATTATTGTAACCGCCGTTTCTCAAAATAAAGTCTCTATTATATAATATAGATTGTCCAAAATGACCGTGCAGAGCAATCTTACGTTTTATAATGTTCATATCATTTAAGATTTTTAACTCATATAGAATTTTCTTATTCCTAAAAACTGCTGTATCAGTAAAAACTAAATCATTTTCATTCTTAAATAACCTTAATTGTTTCTCAAGTTTCTGAGGATGAATGATATCATCAGCATCACAAAATGAAATCAGTTCATGTTTAGCTTCCTGTAATCCCATATTTAATGCAGCACTCCTACCGATATGATGTGTTTTAATATATCTGATCCGATCATCATTAAAGCTCCAAACAATTTCATCTGTATTGTCATTAGAGCCATCATCAATAATTAATAATTCGAAATATTTGTATGTCTGATTTAAAATACTTTGAATGGCTTGCTTAATATAAACACCGCAATTGTAGGTGGTTACCAAAACAGTAATTGCAAAATTCATACTAAGTTTCTTTAACTTTCTGAAAATCTATTCGAAACATTGTATAAAACATTTTGTTAATTTGCGGCAGAACACCTTTAGCTCTTAATAAGCTGATAAATCTATGCCCTAAAATTGATACCAGTAATAATCTGAAGACTTTCAGTTTTGAGACTGACTTTTCTTCCAGTGATTTAAATAGATATTTTCGGCAGCGTGAAATATCACCATAGTAGTATTCAAGTAATCCTTTTCTAAAATTATTTCTGAAATCCTTTTGAACAATCTCTGGAGTATTTAAATAATTATACGCGTTGATATAGTGATTTGACTTCTGAATGTGTAAGTATTTATGAGAAATAGAATCACTAACTCTTCTGTACATATATAAATTCTCTTGTATGTTTTTAACTTTAAATCCACCAAGCAAAAGTCTTAATAATAATTCATGATCCTCAGCACCAATTAAATCCTCTTTGTATCCTCCAATTTTTAATAAGTTTTCTTTTAATATCATTATTGAAGCAAAGCACATTGAGTTAAATAAAGGTGCTAAAAACTCTATTTGCTCATGATACTCAGGGAATTTCTTTTTGCCTATAACCTTTCCGTATTGGTTAATTATTTCACAGTTAGTTCCAACTACTTGTATATGTGAATTATCCATTAAAAAATTTAACTGCTTTTCTAATCTTTCACTATCTGAAATATCATCTGCATCCATCAGTGCAATAAATTTTCCTAAAGAAACTGAAATTCCATAGTTCCTTGAGGCTGAAACTCCTTTGTTCTTAAAAGAAAAATATCTAATCCTATTATCAGAAAAATTTTCAATTATCTTCTCAGATTTATCTGTAGAGCCATCATTAATAATTATTAGTTCAAAGTTTTTAAATGTCTGATTTAAAATACTCTGAACAGCCTGACCTATGAATTTTTCTGCATTATACACCGGCATAATTACAGATATTACAGGATTCATCATCTTATTCGAGTAATAATTTCTTTCTTGCAAGTGGAGAAAATAGTGTTTTCAGATATAAAAATGGATAATAATTCCTTGGTTGATTTTGAAAAAGTCTATTGAAATAGTATCTGCTGAATATTTCTAAATTAAAGTTATATAAGTCAATAATCTCTTTTTTAATAAGCACCATTTGACCATCCGGTAATTCTTTATTTACCAATTTTAATAACTTGATGAAATCTTTTAGCATACCAAAGTATAGCGCAATCAGAAACCTATTCAATAATAATTTTCTTTTGTATTTTTTTATCTGTTCAGGTTGAAGATATTTATTTATTAATTTAACATAACTTAAACTTTGATAAACAAACCTGAATTCACTAAAAGCAGGCATAGATCCTGGGGCAGCTAAATTCCTATGATAAGCAATCGCTTCATCACAATAGTCAATTAAATATCCTGCATTCAAAAGCCGGATAGAATAGTCAGTTTCATGAGCATAAATAAAAAATCTATTATCAAAACCACCAATCATATCAATACAGCTTTTTCTAATCAATGCTCCACACCCGATAAAATCCTTGATCGGTGCAGTAAAATCTTTTGTTTCAGAAATATTACGACTTCTATCAATAACATTAAACGCAACAAGTCCAACACTACCATTATTGTTTAAAATATTTGCTGTTTTTTGGATTGATTGTTCCTCCGGATAACTATCATCATCCAGAACCAAAACATAATCCCCTTTTGCGATTTTAAATCCTTCATTCCAGCCGGCAATACCAATGTTTTTTTTCATTTGTATTAACTGCACTGATGGAAATTCATTTTTAACCATTTCAGAGCTTCCATCACTTGATGCATTATCTACTACAATTACTTCAATGTTTTTATAGTCCTGAGCAAAAACCTTTGTAAGTGTATTTCTCAACTCATCTTTGCGGTTATATGAAAGTATATTTACAGTTACTAAAGGCTGATTATTCATTTCTCAGATTTCCAACCAGTTTTAATGTATTTGCTACAACCTGATCCATATTGTAATACTGATATTCCGCTAATCTGCCACAGAAAAAAACATCGCTTAATTTCTCTGCTTCTTTTTTATATAAAAGATATTGACTTCTGTTTTCTTCAGTCGGAATAGGATAAAACTGCTCTCCTTCCTTTTGGGGATATTCAAATGATATTGTAGTCGAATCAGAATTTTGCTGACTCAATAATTTATGTTCAATTACCCTCGTATATTTAACAGAATCATCAACGTAATTTATTTGGGCAGTCTCCTGAAATTGCTTCTTGCTTATATTCTCAAACTCAAATCTTATTGATCTGTAAGGTAGTTTCCCAAACTTAAAGTCAAAGAAGTAGTCTATTGGTCCGGTGTAAATCATTTTATCAAATTTAACTGAATCTAAAATATTTTTATAATCTGTATTCAAAATTACTTCAATGTTTTTATGATTCAACATTCTCTCAAACATTTTTGTATAACCATCTTTGGGCATAAACTGATACTTATCCGTAAAATATCTGCTGTCATCATTTGTTCTGACCGGAATTCTTCCGCAAACCGAAGCTGAAAGTCCTTTAGGCTCTAAATTCCATTGCTTTTTTGTGTAATATCTGAAAAATTTATTAAACAAATCATAACCAACCTGATTTACAATTATATCTTCTGAATTGGTTATCGGGAACCTTTTCTCTCTAACTCTTTCATAAAACTCTTTTACTTCTTCATCTGTTTTAAGGTTAAGGCTGTAAAGCTTATTAATTGTTATTCTATTAATCGGAATGGGATAAAGTTCATTACCAAGCTTTGCCAAAACTTTGTGTTCATAAGGTATCCATTCTGTGAATTGAGATAAATATTCAAAAACCTCTTTACTATTTGTATGAAATATATGCGGACCGTAACGATGAACTAATATTCCATGCTCATCATATTCATCATAAGCATTGCCAGCGATATGATTTCTTTTCTCAGCAATCAGAACCTTTTTATTCAATTGCGATGCAATTCTTTCAGCTAAAACAGAACCGGCAAATCCTGCACCCACTATAAAATAATCTGTTTTCATATCACCGGAATTCTTTTCATCCTAATAAAGATATAAAATGAAAGTGTTACAAATATTTCCGTAACAAGCATAGATACTGCTGTTCCTATTTCAAAATAAGATGGTACGATAGAAAATGATATCATTAGATTGATCAATGCTGCAAGGAATAAAATCTGAGAAAATCTTTTTTGATAATTTAATGGAAGCATTGTCTGAATACCAAATACATTGCTTAAAAATATTATCAATGGCAGCCAGGCAATAATCCTTAAAACAATTACAGATGGAGAATATTCATTTCCTAAAACTATTTTAACAATTGGCTCAGCAAATAAAAACAATGATGAAGAAATAATAATTCCAATCATAACTGATATTTTTAACAGCTTTCTATTAAAACTTATAAACTTCTGATACGATTCTGCTAATAATTTATTTACATAAGGAAATACACTTTGAGACATTGAGGATAAAATTCCCTGAAACGCAATCCGGACTTTATCAGCAGCTGAATAATAGCCCACTACACTATTCGGAGCAAACAATCCAAGTATAAATACATTTGAAGTGGTATAAAGATTTATCCAGATTGAGGAAAGAAAAAGATTCCAGCCTTTTTTAAGTTGCTCAAGTAATTGGACTTTGGATGGAAATAAATATCTCAGGTCAAATTTTCTGATCGCAAAGAATAGTCCGGTTATTCCAGTCATTACCTGGGTAATCGTATAAATGACAGCAAGAAGTAAATAATCATTTTCAACTTTAACTAATAAAAATATACTTACAACTGTAACTGATCTGATAGCAACATTAATTATAAGAATGTATTTCATCTGTTCTACACTCTGATACACCCACAAAGGAAATAATACAATACCAACAACTCCGATAAACATTATTGAATATAAACCAGCATCATTACTGAACAATTCAAACATATTAACTATTAGAAAAAATATCCCCGATGATAAAAAGAAAAGTATTATCTTAATTGTTAAAACCGAAGAAAATATCTCGGAAACTTTTTCTTTATCATTTCTGTTAACAGATATTTCCTGAGTTGCTGAAAGATTAAATCCATAATCAGTTATTATTACAAAATATGCGGAAAAGGCGGCAGCGAAATTTATTACTCCATACTTTTCAGGACCAAGGACTCTGACTAAATAAGGTAAAGTGATAACCGGAAAAATATAATTAGCTAATTGCAGAAGTGACAATGATGTAAAGTTTTTAACTAAAACTTTATTGTTGCTGATTATTTTTAATAATCTTTTCAACGATAGAATTTACTTTTTTAACCACGTAAGCGGATCCACATTTTGTCTTCCGTTCCAAAGTTCAAAATGTAAAATATTACCATCAACTCCTTCGCTTACTTTGCCGATTAAACCACCTGTATTAATCTTATCACCCTCTTTCACGAATACTTCTGAAAGATGTCCGTAAACAGTTCTGAAATTACCTTTATGACTCATAATTAAAACAGTACCATATCCCGGAAGCCACTCTACCGCTGAGACAACACCTTCTCCAACACTTTTTACGCTCAGATCACCGCTTGCTCTGATATCAATACCATAATTAACTGTTAAAGTCTTTAATTTGGGATTGAGTGATTCACCAAAACCTCTAACTACTTTACCTTTTGAAATTGGCCAGTTGAGTTTTCCCTTCATCTCTGCAAAAGAACCAAGTGAAGTAGTTGATAGATTAACGTCATATTCAGTCTGAATTATTTCCTTTTTAGTTTTTGTCTCGGTTGAAGCTAACATCTCTTTTCTCTTTAATTCCTCTTCCGCTTTTCTTTTTCTTTCAGCCTCTTCAACAAGTTTTACGATTAAATCCCTGATTTTTTTTTCTGATTTTCTTTTTTCATTGACACTGTTAGCTAAAAGCTTCTTATCCTTTTTTATTTCATTAAGAATTTTTCTTTCTTCTGTAATCTTCTGCTTTAATGTTTTTTCTTCTGATTCTTTTTGTAATGTTATTTTGTGCTGTGCTTCTAATTCTATCTGTAGTTTTTGTTTGGCAGCAATCAGATCCGATTTGTTTTTTTTCAAATTTTATCAAATCATTTTTTCTGCTGGCAGCAAATCGCTTCAGGTATTCTATTCTTATAACAGCCTGTTGAAATGAAGCAGCATTAAGCAGGCTTTCCCAATCGCTATAACTTCCGTTTTTATATGTGGAAGTAACATACTTTGCGTAATTACTCTGAAGTGTCTTTATTTCTCTTTCAATCTCTTCAATGGTTTTAATCTGGATATTAATCTGATCCTGCTTTTGTTTTTCTTCTGTTCTTAAATCAACAAGCATTTTATTTACAAGAAAATTCTGTTTGCTGATATTATCTAATGCAGAAAGAGATTTTTTTTCCTTTTTTGTTTTTTGTGCTAATTCCTTCTCAAGACGTGTTATCTCTTCTTTAATTTTCGAGAGTTCCTGTTTACTTTTTTCAATATCATTCGATTGTGAAAATGACAGATCACTGAATAGAATAAAAAAAATCAAAAAAGATTTTAAAAGAAATTTTACCATTTTATAATTGTTGCATCATCAGGCACTTTAAAATCGACCCTGATATTTTCATTATTTACTTTTATCTTTTTGTAATCAATACTTATTTTCTGCTCATCAATCTTATTATCAATACTGATTTTATAAGGCACAGCAACATTTTCAAGTAATTCAAAATCCTTATAGTTACCCTGCAAAGTCAGCTCTCCGTTTAAATCAAACAATTGATATTCAGTTATTCCAAGCTGTCTTACATCAACTTTATAAACTGTTTTATTTTCACGGGTAGAATCATAATAGGTTAATACATACTTATCTCCATCAACAAAATACTCATCAGGCGGGTGATATAAATTATTTGTTAAGTTAACCGAGCCGATAAAAGCATCAAGTAAATCGTCAAAGCTTAGATTAATTCTGAATATACTTCGGAGTGCGTTTGAATTTACATCACCGGTATAAGCCGTATTTTGAAGTGCATCATAAAATATAAAATTACTTTTAGTAACAAGCGCCTGCGCTAATTCTATTCCAAAAGGTCCCATTATTGTAAGATAAATTGAATCCGGTTTTAATAGTACTATTCTGAATGTTGCACTGTTTTCAACGGGAGAGTTTACTGTTAAAGTACCGTTACCTTCAAACGTTTTTATCCTTCTTCTGTTAGCTTCAAGTTTATTTGTTAATCTTTCGGAAGGTAATAGTTCAAAATCTTCTGTTGGCTGAGAAGGCACACAAGCAGTTATTAAATAAATAAAATTACTTATTACCAGAAATTTTAATAATGATCTTTTCAAATAGCACCTTTATCAATTTTATTTTGTATTTCTGTTTTAGTCGGGTCCATCTTAATTGCTTTTTTCCAAAGTTCAATTGCTTTTGATGAGTTATCAAGTTTGAACTCAGCATCTCCAAGATGATCTAACATTACAGCACTCTCACCGCCGGTTTCAATTGCTTTTTCCAGGTAGAATTTAGCTTCCTTAAAATTACCAAGCATAAAATATACCCAGCCAATAGTATCCAGATATGACGAATTAAGTGAATCAGCTTTAACCGAAATTTTGACCATCTCCAAAGCTCTCTCTAATTGAATGCCGCGTGTAGCAAATGAATAAGAATAGTTGTTGTTGATTAACGGATCATCTGGAGCTAACTCAAGGGCTTTTTCATAAAGGCTGTCGCTTAGTTCAAATTTTTTTATACTATTATAAATCATTGCCAAAGTACCAATCAGCTGAACATTATCAGGCTCAATCTCTAAAGCCCGGTCTAAGTAATAAATAGCTTTGTCATCCTCTTTAATTTGGCTCAGAGTAAAAGCATAAGCTGATAAAGCAGTAACATCTTTTGGATTTAATATCGTTGATTTCTTAAGATATTTTTCTGCCTCTTTATGTTTTGATTGTTGTGCAAGTGATAGCCCTAAAATCAGATTAACATAAAAATCCTCCGGAAATGAAATTACAGCTTCATTCATAACAACTTCGGCATCATCATATTTTCTGTTATCGAAATAAAGTCCGCCAAGCCGTATCCAGGCTGCAACATTCCAGTTGGCATTTTTAGTTACATATTTAAAATTTTCAATTGCAATTGAATCTTCCTTTTCACTTAAAGCAATTGCACCAAGATACATTTTGATTTGCCAGTCAGTTGTATCGCGGTCAAGTTCCTGAAAAAAAGATTTTGCAATCGGCAGCAAAGTAGAATCTGTAATTGATTTATTAAAGTAATTTGCACCGATACTTACTTTTGTCTCTAGATCAACATCCGGCTGTGCCATAATGTAACTGAATTCTTCAGCAGCTTTTTCCCAATTATCTTTTGCAAGAAATATTTTTGCTTTAGTTTCCCTTGCTTCCATATCGTAAGGGAAAAGTTCAATAACTTCATCAACAAGGGATAATGCTTCATCATATCTTTTTGCCCTGAACAAATACTCAATTACCATTTTCTTTAATTGAATGTTAGATGGAGCGATTGATAAAAGCCTTTTAAGTGTGTTTATAGCTTCATCAATATTGCCGAGTTTCTCCTGTAATTCTGCAACTCTTGTAAGTATAGACCATTCCGGTCCAAGTTGATCCAGTAGTCTGTTATAAATATTAATTGCTTTAACTGGTTTGTTCTCTTCATACAATCTGGCAATTTTGTAGTTAAGTTCAATATTTAAGGAATCAATTTTTAAAGCTTGTTCCAATGTTTTAATTGCTGATTCCTTATCGTTACCATAGTTATATATATCAGCAAGCAGATCATAGTATTCAACCTTTTTGTGAATCAAGTTCAACAGCATTTTGTGCATATTTTAATGCAGGTGATAATTTATTTAAATAAAAATTACATTTAGCTATTGTATAATAAAGTCCTGCGGTTGAATCATATAACAGAGCTTTTTCATACTGTCTTAATGCAGCTTCATAATTGCCAACGGTTTCATAAATACCGCCGTTAATAAAAAACTCTAAAGCTTTTTTAGGATTTCTCTCGTGTTTTTCTGAAGTGATCTCAAAATTCTTACTGTCATTAACTACAACAGCAGAGCCTGAACAACCGTTAAACAAAAACAGAACGGCAGTTAATAGAAAAACTATATTTAAAAAATTTCTTTTCACGCTTGTGAATATATTATTGATGTCAAGCAATAACAAGACTAATTGATTGTTGGAAATGATAAGTGAATTTGAATACCTTAACATCCAGCCTTAAATTTGCAGAAAAGTATTTGTAGAAAATTATGATTTTTGATTTAGCAATAGCCTACGTCTGGGAGTACGATGAAGAATTTGTTTCTTTGATTGAAGCAAGATTGCAACAAACCGGATTAACAACTTTCAGAGTAACTGAAAAAAATGTTTTTGAAACAACTGATTTAGTAAAGCAAAAAAAACTCAGCTTCAGATGTTATTTAGATAGAGCTTCTGATCAGGATGAAGATTTTTCAGAACTGGCAAAGGTATTAACCAGAAGAAAAACCAAAATCTTTAATCCATATAAAAAGATAGAGCACGCAATTGATAAAGCTACAATGCACCTTGAATTTATTTCTGCCGGTTTGAATGTACCTTACTCAATCATTATTCCTCCGCACAGTCTGACTAAAGATCTGTTCATATCTGTTGATGATCTTTCATTACTTGGTAATCCCTTTATAATAAAGCCCTGTAATACAACCGGTGGTGGAATTGGGGTTGTTAAAGGTGCTGAATCTCTTAAAGAAGTTTTACAGGCAAGACAAAAACATGACGGGGATAAATATCTTATTCAGCAAAAAATATTTCCCGTAGTTTTAGATAACAAAAAAGCATGGTTCAGATGCTTTTGGGCTTTTGGAAAAATAATATGTGCATGGTGGGATGATGAGACCCATGTTTACGAGAGCTTATCGGAAGATGAGGTTGATAAATTTCAGCTGAAAAAATTATTTCAAATAACCAGAACTATCAGAAAAATCACTGAGCTTGATTTCTTTTCCACAGAAATTGCTCTTGCATCAAATGGTAAATTTATTGTTATTGATTACGTGAATGATCAATGTGATATGAGATTAAAATCTTTACATTATGATGGTGTGCCCGACAATATTGTTGAAGAGATTATTTCAAATCTGCAGAACGCAGTTAAAAAAGAAGTTAAATCTATTCGGTCGGAATGAAAGTACTCTCAATATATTTACTAATATTTTTACTACTGTTACTTCTGGCGGGATATTATTTTCTTTATAATATCTATGGAGTTGAAATAAAAAAATCTGCCAATAATCTTTATGCTGATTTTGATTCTGAAATAACAATAAAAATTTATCCGATTAATGCTTTAGGGAAAAAAGCCTGGTTCAGAAAAACTTCTGCAAGCTTCGAAATTGTTGAAGGTTCTGATTTAATTTCTGTACTTGAAAATAATTCCGATGAGGGTATTATTAGAATAAGAGCTAACGGCAAAACTGGACTTGTTGGAATTAAAATTAAATCAGTTCATTCTCTCTTCCCGGAATATATTGAATTTGAAATTTTACCTCTTACAGCTTAAAGCATAGTTTCTGAAAAAGATAATTTATATCAATGCTTCCGAATATTGTAAACGAATGGGAGTTTTTAACAAGTCTGTTAAGATAAAATTATCTTGCAGCATTATTTTAAAACATTCCATCATCCGTTTTTAACTTATCAAGCATCAATATGAAATAATTTTTATCTTGCAGTAAAACAAATTTAATATTGAGTAAAAATGAAAAATATTATAAGCATTATCATATTAATAATTGGGTTTACTTCTTTAACTTCTGCACAGGGCACTGCGGGTGAAAATGCAAAATATGAGCACCGGTATTTAATTGATATGCCTGCTGCCGGTATAATGGAGCGAGGATCGGTTGGAATTACAACTGAACTTTTACCTTTCGGTACTTTAATCGCAAAAGTTGAAGCAGGAATATTTAATAATATAAGTATTGGTCTTTCTTACGGCGGAACAAATATAATTGGGTCTGGAAAACCTGAGTGGTATCCATTTCCACCCGGAGTAAATTTAAGATTCAGAATTATGGATGAAACTATTTTATTACCTTCGTTAACTCTTGGGTTTGATACACAGGGTAAGGGCGAATATTTTAAGGATGAAAAAAGATTTGCAATAAAAGCCCCCGGAATTTTTGCTGCCGTTAGTAAAAACTTTTCTATGCTTGGTTATTTAAGTTTACACGGTGCGATTAATTATTCCATTCTTGAAGATAAAGACGGAGATAATTTTGTAAACATAATGGCAGGGTTGGAAAAAACTCTTGGCAGCTCTTTTTCAGTTCTTTTTGAATACAACTTTGCATTTAATGATAATTCAACAAATAGGTTTGGTGAAGGTAAGGGTTATATGAATTTTGGAATACGATGGTCAATTGCACCAGGGGTAACTGCTGGTTTTGATCTAAGGGACTTATTAGAAAACAAGAAATGGAATCCAACTTCGGCTGATAGAGCTTTAGTTCTTGAGTTTGTTCAAAAAATCTGAACTTTAATTGTGTCTTTTATTATACAATAAAGTTTATTGGAATATACACCTCAACTTTTCAGCGCATGTTATTTTCATCTCAGGAAAAAAATTTTCACTTTAATTAAGGCTCGATATTTGCAATTTTAATATCAGTAAAATCAATAAAGGTTAATGAAATGAAAAAAATTAAATTAACATTACTTGTAATACTTCCGGTATTGTTACTATCCTTTACCGGTTGTTATACACAAGTTGCAACAAGAGATTATGATTATGGTAACTGGAGCCGCGAAAAATCCAAGCCTTATTATGATTATGAAGAAGATCAGGATACATTAACTGATTCATACAACGATGAATATGTGTACGATGATGAGGATTCCTCAATCAATGAGCAAGGAACTGAAGTTAATTATTACTTTTATGGTTATCCTTCATATAGAAAATATTTTTGGAACTATTATCCCTCAGTTTCAATAGGAATTAATTCCTTCGTGTATTATGATCCATGGTGGTACTGGGATCCTTGGTATCCTTCATATTGGTATTATCCATCAGTAATCTGTTATTACCCGACTTACTGGTATCCCCGATATTATTATGGATGGTGGGAACCATATCCATACTATGGCGGATATTATTCTTCAAACTACAAATATAGAACAAATGATATTAGTCAGGTTAGAAATAACTCCGGAGTTAGAAATACAGGCAGGGGCAGGGATTTGTTTACTACCCGTGACAGAAATACACAACTAAGAGATCAACTAAAGACTCGTGAAAGACAAATTGTTAGCGGCAGAGACGAATTAAAACGAGAGAGAATTGGACTCAGAGATAATACAAGAATAACATCACAAGATAGAAATAACACAACAAGAGAGAAAATCAGAGATAAGGAATTGATCCGTACTAACGATGACAGGATAAAAACTTCTACCCGTACAAATGATGTTATCAGAAAAAACGATACTCAAAGAAGAACAGAAAAAGAAGTTATCAGAGATACACGAAGTAAGACTAATGATAACAGAATAAATACTCAGAAAAGAACTGAGACTGAAAAGAAAAATCCGACTATAAAAAGAAACTCTGATAATAAAAATAATGAAATCAGAAAGAATGATGTTCCAAGGGAAAACAGGACAAAAAATCCTACAATAAATAAGAATCCTAACACAAATAAAAACAACACAAACAGAAATAATACACCAAATAGAAATTATACTCCGCCAAAGACTAATAATACTCCAAGGAGTTATTCACCGCCTCCAAACAATACAACCTCACCTCCAAGGGGTAATACTAACTCCAGCCCAAGAGGTAATAGTGGAAGTAACAATTCTGGAAGAAGGAGATAAAACAGATGAAAAATTTAAAAAGATTTTTAGTCTTGTTTTTTATGATAAATCTCACTCTAACAGGCTGTTACACAATTGTATGGGATCCAACTGAAGAAATATCATACACTCCCGGCAATAATGATGAAAGCGGATTTTACGAAAATGTACATTACGGTAATTTTAGTGATTTTTATGATACACCGTGGTGGATTTCATCTCCTGTTTTTATAGGTACATATGATGGCTCGGGTACCAAAACAAAAGATAGAACCAACAACAATCGAAACGATGAAACAAACAGCTTTAGAAATGATGGAGGCAGGGGAAATAATGAAAGAAATCCCGGTTTTAATAACGGAAATTCCGGAACAACTATAAATACTCCGCCGCCTACAAGAAATGTTGGATCAGAAAATACTTCTGAGACTCAAAATCCTAATTCAACCAGAAATAGTAATTCTTCGTCGGATAATGGAACAAGAAATTCTAATTCGGGTAACACAAAAGATAATTCAAGTACCAGAAATTCTGGAAATGGAAGGAGATAAAAAATGAAAATGCACATATTGAAATTGTTCGGTGCAATAATTTTATTTTCATCACTTATCTATGCACAAAATTATAATGATGCAATTCGCCTTGGCTTTCCGGGATTAGGTTCTAATGCAAGGGCATTGGGAATGGGAAATGCTTTTAATGCTTTAAGTGATGATGCTTCTGCTGCATTTTTTAATCCGGCAGGTTTTGGGTTACTAAAGAGAATGGAATTTTCCGGCGGACTATCCTTTATAAACTATAATAACAATACAACTTTTTTTGCAAATAAAACTCAGGATAACACCACCAACACAAGTCTGGACAGAGTTAGTTTTGCTTTTCCCTTCCCTACTTACCGGGGAAGTTTGGTTTTCGGACTTTCCTATCACAACTCAAAGGATCTTACTTCTGTGGTTAAGTTTAACGGATTTAATTCCGGGACTAATTCTAAAATACAAAGCTTACTTGGTACTGACATACCTTTTGA
Organism: Ignavibacteriota bacterium; assembly: GCA_013285425.1. Taxonomy (GTDB): domain Bacteria; phylum Bacteroidota; class Ignavibacteria; order Ignavibacteriales; family Ignavibacteriaceae; genus IGN3. The sequence goes on along the minus strand of CP053447.1, from coordinate 995,286 downwards.
TCTTTACTTAACTGATGTGAACAATAACACTATTATAAACGGAAATTTAAATCAAAGCGGGGATATTCTTAACTCAGGTGGTATTGATAACTGGACATTATCTGGTGCAATTGAAGTGCAAAAAAATTTTTTTATCGGAGGTAATCTTACAATAATCAATGGAAGCTTTGAATCTGCAAACGATTATTATGAGGATGATACAAAAAATATTTATCAAGGTGAAACTGCTCCGGGCGAGCCTCAGACAACAGATTTTAAAACATTCTATTTTAACAATACACTTAAATGGAGTATTGGCGGTTGGGATGCTAAAATAGGATTTTTATATCAGTTTGAAGATATGGCAAGATTCGGAGCAACAGTTCAATTTCCAAAAACATTTACAGTGGATGAAGATTTTATTGTTAATGGCAGTAGTGAATTTAGTAACAATCAGATTTATAATTTAGATTCTGATTATTATAGCGATAAGGTTGCATATAATATAAAAACCCCATTTGAAATAACCGGTGCGATTGCAGTTAATCTTAAAGGAATTATTTTAAGTGCTGAAGCAACTTTGATTGACTACTCTCAACTGAAGTTTACCAAGCCTGAAGGATTAACTTCATCATACATATCTGAAGTGAATAAAGAAATCAAAGATATTTTAACGGCTTCTCTTAATTATAATTTCGGTGCTGAATATACAGTACCTGCAATTGGATTAAGAATCCGCGGTGGATTTCTCAATCAATCTTCACCATTCAAAAATGATGCGTCAGATTTTAACCATAAGTATATTACCGGTGGTTTAGGTTTTCTGGCTAATGGAACACTGGGAATAGATATCGCCTATGCTTACGGCTGGTGGAAAGATATTAGTGATAATTACAGCAGCAATGTTTCCAGAATTTTTCAGGATGTTAAAGTTCATAATGTTATCCTAACAACAACATATCGTTTTTAAATCACTCAATTGATTAAAGTAACGAAGCACTATATTTTGGATATAGTGCTTTTTTATTTTTAAAGGAGTTTGTCATTCAAGGTATTATTTCAAGATCTGAGAGCAAAGATTTTTATGTCTTAAAGGAGCCTGATCATACTTTAGTAAGGTGTACATTAAAAGGAAAGTTTAAGAAAGATTTTAATCTGAAAAAGGATAAACTCTTTCATACTGATTTTGCAGTAGTAGGAGATATAGTAAACTTTGATTTGAATGATGATGGTACCGGAGTGATTTATCAGATCTTACCAAGGAAAAATCATCTTTCCAGAAAAGCAATCAAGACCAGAGGAGCTAGTTACAGAGGCGAACGTCTTGAGCAGATTATTGCAGCAAACATTGATAAAGTTTTTATTGTTTCAAGTTTTCTTGAACCTGATTTTAATAATAAAACACTTGATAGGTTTTTAGTTACATCTGAAAGCGCCGGAATAACTCCATCAATAATTATTAATAAATCCGATCTTGCCGATAAAGAAGAACAGGACTTTTGGAAAACACTTTATGAAAAAATCGGTTATAAGGTATTATTGACATCTGTTTTTCCGGAATCAGGAATAACAGAACTTAAAACTCTTCTTAAAGGAAATAAGAATCTTTTTTGGGGACAATCAGGAGTTGGAAAATCTTCTATTCTTAACATGTTGTTTCCTGAACTTAAACTTAAGACCGGAGAAATTAGCAGTTATACAAGCAAAGGAACTCATACGACTGTTACCAGCACAATGTTCAATGTGGGAAATTCAACTTACATTATTGATACTCCTGGTATAAGAGAGATAGATCCTTATGGTATTAAAAAAGAAAATGTTGGACATTATTTCCCTGAGTTTAATAAACATCTTAGAAACTGCAGGTTTAATACCTGCACTCATCATCATGAACCTGGTTGTGTCGTTATTACTGCTTTGGAAAACAATAAAATTTCTGCCGAAAGGTATGAAAGTTATCTGCGAATACTTGATACAATAGAAAAAGATATAAATTTTTGATATGTGTCTTATGAAGTTTTTAAGCATTAAGTTAATTTTGGCTATCAATCCTTAAATAAGAATATTTTTTAATGCCGTTTAGTAAACAAGAGTTTTTAGACAACCTTAATGATCCCAAAAAATTATTTTTCAGCTATGCTGTAAAAATATCTTCTTTAAATTTTACTTTACTGCTGGATTATTTTGTTGAAAAAGCAGATGATGTTTTTTTTTACAGCGAACCTGAAAACAGAATATCATTTTTATCTTTTGACAGCTTAACCAGACAATCATTTGGCTTTACAGAACTTGATTTACTTGAAAACATGGTTGAGTTATTAAATAATAAACTTATATCTAATCATTCAGATTATTCCGGATATAATCTTCCTTCGTTTATTCTATCTTCAAAATTTCCTGTCAAAAGAACTTCAGAAGAATGGAAACAATTTGGAGATGTAGATTTAATAGTTCCTAAAATCATTTTATATCAGAATTCTGATACGTGTTTCTTAATTGCAAATCAGTTCTCTGAAAGTTTTGTTCGTCAGGGTTATTTTAATGATTTTCTTGAAGCCCAGGCTGGATTGATTTATAATCTTGAAACTAAACTTATCTCAAAGAATAATAATTCCTCTGGAATTACCATTAAAGAAGAGGAAGACGAACTGAAACAATGGAATGAATTATTAGGTAAATTATTTACAAAACTTCCGGAACTTCAAATTGATAAAGTTGTTATTTCAAGAAGAGTAGAGGGTGAAATAAACAAAGATATTTCGTGGGAAAGAATAATTGATGAACTCAACCGTAAATATCCAAGCTGCATAAATTTCTTATATAAATCATCCGGTTCTGTTTTCTTCGGTTCTACTCCTGAATTATTAATTAAATTCGATCAAAGAAAATATTCAACTGAAGCACTTGCCGGTTCTATTAAGAGAGGAATTTCAGCAGATGACGACAAATCTCTTGAAATTGAATTATTGAACAGCAAAAAAAATATTAATGAACATAATGCTGTAGTGAATTTTATTACAAGCGCTCTCGAAGATTTTTCTGAAATTATAGATTACTCCAGATTTCCATTAGTAAAGAAGCTGCCTAATATCCAACACCTGCAGACAAGTATTAATGGTACCCTAAAGAGTGATGTGAATATTTTAAGCGTAATTAGATCTATGTTCCCTACTCCTGCAGTATGCGGAATTCCTAAAAACAAAGCACTAAAACTGATTGAAGAAACCGAAACCTTTGATCGAGGTTTATTTTCAGGAATGATTGGCTGGTTTAATAATGATGGTTATGGTGAGTTCTTTGTATCAATCAGATCTGCATTAGTAAATGGAAATAAACTTTACGCTTATGCTGGATGTGGTATAGTAGATGGTTCAGATTCCATAGAGGAATTTGAAGAAACAAAGCTTAAATTGAAACCAATATTATCTTTGTTTAATAATGCAGATTAAAATAAATCGAAATTATATCTGGTCAAATATTTTAGTTGATCAGCTTGCTGAGTGTGGAGTTAAGTATGCTTGTATTTCTCCCGGTTCCCGCAGCACTCCGCTGACTTATTCAATTTCTCAAAATTCAAAGATTAAAACGTTCGTTCATGTTGATGAAAGAAGTTCAGGATTTTTTGCATTAGGTTTAGCAAAAAAATCCAATACTCCGGTTATTGTCATTACAACTTCCGGAACAGCTACTGCTGAATTATATCCTGCAGTAATTGAAGCATATCAAAACAGAGTTCCACTAATTGTCTGCACAGCAGACAGACCGTCATATCTGCGAAACACTGGCGCAAATCAAACAATTAATCAGGATAATATTTACAAAAATCATATACGTTTCTTTTATGATACCGGATTACCAGACCTTACATTAAAAAGTATCAAAAAGTTTAAAGGATCTTTGATCAAGGCTTTTGATATTGCAAGCAGGACAGACAAAGGTCCGGTTCATTTTAATTTGCAATTTGAAAAACCACTGGAGCCGGATTCTTTTACTGATTCCCTTGAAGAAAAATTATTAGTTGAAACATTAGCTGAAGAATATTCAGTTAACATTAAATGTAAAACAAATAATCAGACCAAAGCAAATATAAATACTCTAATCTCGTCTTTAAGAAAATCAGACTTTGGTTTAATTACAATTGGTGCCGGTAATTTTGATCGGAGTTTTTTTAGATTAATTAATGAATACTCTTTGAAATTTTCGTTACCGGTTTTTGCTGATGCAACAAGCGGACTGAGATTTAATAAGGATGATTTTCCAAATCTCATTACAAATTATGATTCTTTTTTACGCTCAGATAATTTTATTAAAAAATTTCATCTGAAATATATTATTCATTTTGGCAGACCACTTACTTCTCCCCGTTTTGAAAAACTTACAGCAAAAAAATCTGTGAAGGTTTTTATAGCAAATAAATTCGGAGATTTCAGATTCAATAAAGCAATTAATTTTATAATTGATCAAAATGAATCAGCTTTGTTGGAAAAACTCTCAGCAGAAAAACTCACCTGGGATACAGGACCATTTTTATATATAATTAAAGATATTGACTTAATGCTGGAGCGATTAAAAAATAAAATCCTGTTTGATACAAAAAAAATAAACGAAGTCCAGATTATTTCAGAGGTTTTAAATTCTATACCGCCAAATAGCAGCGTAATGGTTGGAAACAGCGTTCCAATTCGTGATCTTGATTTATTAACTTCATCTTTAAAAAAAGATATTACTATTTATCAAAACAGAGGGGCAAGCGGAATTGATGGCGTAATTTCAACAGCGTCAGGCATTTCATCTTTGTCGAAAACACCGATGTACTTAATAATTGGTGATCAATCATTTTACCATGATATTAACAGTTTATTAACTATTAGAAAATTAAAAATTCCTTTGTTGATTGTTTTAATTAATAATAACTGCGGAGCAATATTTAAATTCTTACCGATAGCAAAACATAAAAATATTCTTGATAGGTACTTTTTGACTCCGACTAATCTTGATTTTAGTAAGATAGTTCAGGCTTTTGGAATTGATTACAGAGAAATTAAAACAAGGCAGGAATTAATTAATCACCTAAAAGTTTCCGCTGTTAGAAAACAACCGGCAGTATTTGAGATTAAGACTAATTCTGATTCTTCTTTATCATTAAGAAATAAATATTGGAAAATGGCTGAATTAACTATAGATAATTATTTGAGGAAATATGAAGTTTGATATTAATGGTATTAAGATTAATGCAGAGCTAACTGCAGATATCGATCCAAATAAAAAATTTGTAATACTTTTACATGGCTTTACCGGAAGTGCCGAAGACTGGCAGCCTGTTATAGAGCAGATGCCGGATAAATATAATTATGCTGCAATCGATTTACCCGGACATGGAAAAAGTGATTCTCCATCTAATAGTCAGCTTTATTCGGTTGATTCATTGATACAGCAGCTTAAGTATATAAAGGATAAACTTACAAAAGAGAAAGTATTTTTTCTTGGCTACTCAATGGGCGGCAGACTTGCATTAAACTTTGCTATCAATTATCCGGAAGATGTAATTGGATTAATTCTTGAGAGTTCTACTGCTGGAATTAAAAATGATGATGAGCGTAAAAAGAGATATGAAACTGATTTAAAACTTGTTGAATATATAGAATCTCATTCAATTGAAGAGTTTATTGAATTCTGGAGTGATCAGGAACTATTCAATACGCAGCGAAGATTTTCAAATGACAAACTTAAAATATTGAAAAAGAAAAAAGCAGCAGTAAATAAAATCGGATATGCAAACTCTTTAAGAGGATTTAGTACAGGAATAATGCCGCCGGTTCATGATCAACTAAAAAAAATTCCTTTTAAAGTTTTACTTATAACCGGTGATCTTGATAGCAAGTTTACTGGTATTAATGCAAGAATTGTAAAAAGATTTTTTAAAGCTAAGCATAAAATAGTACGTAACTCAGGTCACAATACTCACCTTGAAGAACCAAAAAGATTTATAGAAATTGTAACCAATTATTTAAGTCAATTTTAAGAAAGTATTTATGAAATCTAATTGGAAAAAAGTTAAAGATTATAATGATATCATCTATGAAAAAATGGATGGTATAGCAAAGATAACTATTAACAGACCTGAAAAAAGAAATGCATTCAGACCTGAAACAGTTTTTGAAATGTTTGAAGCTTTTTCAGATGCAAGGGAAGATCAATCTATCGGAGTAATATTACTTACCGGTTACGGACCTGCAAAAGATGGTAAATATGCTTTCTGTTCAGGCGGCGATCAAAGTATCCGTGGAGATATGGGTTATGTTGGAAAAGATGGAGTTCCAAGATTAAACGTTCTTGATTTACAAAAGCTTATCAGAAGTATTCCTAAAGTTGTTATTGCTCTGGTTGCTGGATATGCAATAGGCGGCGGTCATGTTCTTCATGTTGTTTGTGATTTGACAATTGCGGCTGATAATGCAATCTTCGGACAGACCGGACCAAAAGTAGGTAGTTTTGACGGCGGCTTTGGTTCAAGTTATCTTGCAAGAATTATAGGACAAAAGAAGGCACGTGAAATCTGGTATTTATGCAGACAGTATAACGCAAAAGAAGCTTTGGAAATGGGTTTAGTTAACAAAGTTGTTTCTGTTGATAAACTTGAAGAGGAAGGTATTATCTGGGCAAATGAAATTTTACATCATAGTCCGATGGCTATTCGTTTACTTAAATCTGCTTTTAATGCTGAGCTTGACGGACAAACCGGTATTCAGGAGCTTGCTGGTAATGCAACTCTGCTTTATTATATGAGTGAAGAAGCAAAGGAAGGTAAGAAAGCATATAACGAAAAAAGAAAACCTGATTTTAAAAAGTATCCGAAACTCCCCTAATGGCTGAAGTAATAAAAATAAATTCAAAATTGCAAAGCTGGATTTTAGCAAGCAGACCAAGAACCTTACCCGCAGCTCTCGTTCCGGTAATAGTTGGTTCTTCTTTAGCATATAATCAGGGAAAATTTTATCCAATGTATTCTTTGATTGCTCTTTTATGTTCAATTCTTATTCAAATAGGTACGAACTTTACAAATGATCTTTATGATCACCTGAAAGGATCAGATACAAAAGAAAGAAAAGGACCGCAAAGAGTTTTAGCAGCCGGATTGATTACCGTTAGGGAAATGGAAATCGGAATAGTTGTAATTTTTGGTTTAGCTTTTCTTTTTGGTTTATATCTTGTCTATTCAGTTGGTCTCGTTATACTTTGGATTGGTATTCTATCAATAATTTTCGGATTAGCTTATACTGCAGGACCATTTCCTCTTGCATATAATGGACTTGGCGATATTTTTGTTTTTATATTTTTTGGAATCATTGGAACTGTAGGAACATATTATTTGCATTTGAAAGAATTCACAGCTCTTTCATTTGTTACTTCATTGCCTGTTGGAGCATTAGTTACAAATATTTTAATCGTTAATAATTACCGCGATATAGAAGAAGATAAAAAAGCTGGTAAAAACACACTTGCAGTTTTACTCGGCAGAGAGTTCTCACGCTATGAATATATCTTTTTTATTCTGCTTTCATTTTTCGTCCCATTTCTTCTTAACATTAAATATGATTTTGAATTATGGATCTTTTTGCCGTACACAACCTTGCCTTTTGCAATTATGCTGATAAAAATGTTATTTGCTTTCAACGGAACCCAATTAAATAAGACACTTGAATTAACTGCTAAATTTTCTGCTCTGTTTGGTTTTCTCTTTTCTGCCGGAATAATTCTGGGAAAATAATTTTAGAATTAAAGTGAAGGATTCATTTAACAACAGCTTTTTTAATTTTTCCAACAGGAAGGATTTAACAGCAATTAAAAATTCAGAGAATGAGATATCATATTATTCTCTTTTCAATTCTTCAAAAAGCTTCTCAGAATTTCTATTATCATATAAGATTGGCAAAAAGAAATATGCTGCGGTTTTTACAGATGATCAGGTATTTTTTGTTAAAAGTGTAATCGCACTTTGGTTAATAGGTGCTGTACCTGTCCCGATAAACACAAAACTGCTTGATTCCGAAATTGAACAAATACTTAATGATCATCAGATAAAATTCTTAATATCCGATAGAACATCTTTTAACTTTGATCATCCCCAAGAAACCGAATTAATTCTGATAAGTGATTTTAATACTGAACCAACATTAAATAATGAATTTGAAATTCCTGAATTAGAAAATGAAGCTGTAGTTATATTTACTTCTGGCTCAGCCGGTAAGCCAAAAGGAGTTGTTCATACTTTCCTGTCTTTAATAAACAATATTGAAAATGGAAATGTTATTTTAAAACATCAGGAGAAAGATAAATGGCTGGCATCACTCCCCTTCTATCATATCGGTGGATTTCAAATAATCTGCCGCTCACTCTTTTTCGGATGCACCCTGATAACATCAAAATCAATTCAAACAGATGAACTTGCTGAATCAATAATAAAATTTAACCCGACTCACTTATCATTTGTATCAACACAGTTAAAAAGAATGATTGATGAAAAGAAATCTCCCGGAAACTCATTAAGGGTTTCTCTAATTGGCGGAGGTTTTACAGATGATGAATTGATAATAAAAGCCGAGAACCTCGGCTGGAAGCCTTATCGTGTTTATGGTTCGTCTGAAACCGGATCAATGATAACTGCAATTTCAGGCAATGAATTAATGAAGAAGCCCTTTTCTTCAGGAAAGCCTTTTAAAGATGTTCAAATAAATATATCTGACTTGTCTGAGCTATTGATCAGATCAAAATGTCTGTTTAAATATTATTTAAATGATAAAAAAGAAACCTCTGAAAAATTAGTTGATGGATTCTTTCATTCGGGTGATATCGGATTTACAGACGACGATGGACATCTTTTTATTGAAGCCCGCAGGAATGATCTTATTATTACCGGAGGTGAAAATGTAAATCCAATTGAAGTTGAAAGAGTTATTCTAAAAATTAATGGAATAAAAGAGGTGTGTGTTTTCCCTCAGCAAAATAAAATATGGGGACAAATCGTTGCTTGTGCTCTGGTTACAGATGATGAATCAATAAATGAGAAAAAGATAAAAGAATTCTTGAAGCCATTAATTGCCGGATATAAAATTCCAAAAAAATATTTTTTTACCGCCGAATTGCCAAAAACAAGTCTTGATAAATTAGAACGTGAAAAGATCAGGAAAATATTTAAATAATATGTCTCTTCAATCCTTCTTTTAAATCATTACACATTTCTTTTTTCTTCCAGCTTTTTTTATCAACAAAAACATGGACTGTCTTAACATGACTGCACAAAGTTTTATCTCTTTTTATTGTGTAAGTTAATTCAAAAGATGAGTCACGTAATTGTGAAACCTGAACAACAATAGTGATCTCGTCACCATATTTAATTGGTTTTACATACTCACTTTCAGAATGAATAATAGGAACAACATATTTTTCATTCATCCAGTAATTTTCTTTTAGATTGAAACTCGAAATCATTTCTTCGTAAGCTGAATGACAAAACTCAAAAATCCGGGAGTAAAAGATTATTCCTGCCGGATCACAATCAAAAAAATTAATTTTTCTTTTTAGTTCATGCATAATATTACTTATTAATTTTTATGTTATGAAAACAATTACATTTTTTATTAAGTCTTAAAATCAAATTATAAAATAATTACGCGATTACAATAAAGTTAAAAACTTAATTATAATTTATTCAAAAAATTGTTATTTTGATTTCAAAATTAAACTAACTTCTCAGCATGGAAAAAGAGCAAATAACAGAAGTCAAAACATTACCGGTTATTTATAAGTATGCATACTTTGTTAGCGGTATTTTACTGGTTGCTATAGGAATAATTGGAATCTTCTTACCAGTATTACCTACTACTATTTTCCTGATACTTGCCTCTGCTTGTTTTGTAAGAAGCTCACCCAAAGTTAACGAATGGTTAAGGAATCATAAAATACTCGGTGCACTATTAAAGAATTATCAGGATAAAACAGGATTAACCATAGGAAGCAAGGTAATAAATATAATTTTTCTCTGGATTACTATCTTAGTTTCAGCATTTATGTTAACTGAAAGTTTACCTATAAAATTACTACTGCTTGCAATAGCTGTAGGTGTTTCAATCCATTTAATCATGATAAAAACTAAGAGAGTCTAAATCCTTAAAGAGTTACTGATAAAAACTCTAATTGACAATAACTCAAATTAATCTGATGTCTTTTAAAAAAGGCAGATTCTCCCTGACTTCATTTACCAAAGCTTTATCAATTTCAACATCAAAGATTTTCTCTTTATTTTCAACAGCTAATAATTCTTTACCCATCGGATTAAACACAGAACTAAAACCATTATAATTCACATAAGGATCACTGCCAACTCTGTTAACGCCAACAACAAAACATTGATTTTCAATTGCACGTGCTTTTAATAAAGTACGCCAATGCTCTATTCTTGTATCAGGCCAATTGGCAATATCAATTATTATATCAACTTTCTCCTTACCGTAAAATCTGTACAATTCGGGAAATCTAAGATCATAACAGATTGAAAGCCCAATTTTGAATCCTTGAACCTTGCTTATCACAATATCTTTTCCTTTTCCATAATTTTTATCTTCTTTTGAATAAGAAAAAGGATGAATTTTTCTATAGGTCTTAATTATTTTTCCTTGATTATTTAGATGAACAAGCGTATTAAAATTTTTGTTCTTCCCCTTTTCAATAACTCCGTACATTATTGCACATTTTTTAATTTTTGCAAGTTCTAAAAAAAATGAATATGATTCTCCTTTTAACTCTTCGGCAAAATCTGCTGACTTCATAGTAAACCCTGTTAAAGTCATTTCAGGAAATACAAGCAAATCAATATTACCGGTTTGCTCAATCAGCTTTTTAATCCTCTGCTGGTTTGAAAGTTTATCTTCCCAAACAGGAGAGTACTGAACCAATCCAACAATAATTTTTTTATTCATTTAATATCTCCTTTATCTTAAGATCAGTAATAAAACCGCAATTAAAATTCCAATAAATGATTGAATCAAAACTTCGCTTTTACTAAGAGTGCCTTTAAAAAAACCAAGCGGAGTCCATTTCATCCATGTCCATTTATCGGGTAATTTCATTTTCAAAAAGATGTAATATAAAACATCCTGAAGACCAAAATTCTTCATAATCCAGCCAGCTAATGCTGCAATCCAATCGAATACAAATCCAATCATCAAAAGTAATAACACATCGAACAAGAACTGATTAATCCTGTAAGATCTAATAATTATCTTTTCAGGAAGCTGTGTTGTTCTTCTTATAAGTGCAAAATGATAACCGAAAATATCAAACAAATTGCTTATCAAAACAAAAGCAAATGCTGAAAATCCATACCAATAAAATGAGATTATTACCGCAATAATTGCAGCAGTAATATTAATCCATACAAGTCTGTATTTTAAAATGTTAATCAGCTCGCTCATAACAATATTTTATCTTGCCGAAATTTACGAATTTGTTGAAAAAGTGCTTCATTTTAGGTTTAATAAATCGCTAAGGATTGTTTATTTTAGGGCAATAGTTTTTATAAGAAATTTTTAGCTCCAATGAATCAAAATATCACATTAGATTTTTCACTTTTCGATGGATTCCCGGATATGTGCTTTTTAATTAATGATAAAGGAGATATTAGATTTTATAATAAAGCCTCAGGTGAAAAATTAGAAATATTAAACGGCAAAACCGATATTTTTTTCGATTATGTAGAACTATGTGATAGAAATGAAACTCAAAACTTATTCAGTAAATCATTAAAACTTAGAAAACCTGAAGAGATTGAAACCAGATTGTTTTTTAAAAAGAATTTTATAAATGTCAAACTTTCGTTTGTGCCATTTGAAAGTCATGGATTCCAAGAACGATTAACACTTGTAACTGCAAGAGATATCAGTGAAGAGAAAAAGAAAGAAATGGATCTTATCAGATTTTTTAATGTTGCAGAAAATACAGTTAATCCATTGCAGATAACTGACCTGAACGGAAAAATGATTTATGTTAATAAAGCTTTCGAAAATGCAAGCGGATATTCTAAAGATGAATTGATAGGTAAAAATCCCAGCATATTAGGCAGCGGAAAAAATTCATCTAAGTTTTGGGACAAAATGTGGGATACAGTTTCAAGCGGCAAAGTTTGGGTTGGTGAAATTGAAAACCTTAAGAAAAATGGTGAGTCGTTTTTTACTCAGCTTCTTGTATCTCCTATTTTGGATAAGAATGGAAAAGTATCCGGTTATTTCGGTGTTCATCGCGATCTGACCGAAAAACGAACATTGGAAAGACAATTAATTCATACTCAAAAAATGGAAAGCATTGGTACCTTAGCCGCAGGTATAGCTCATGAAGTTGGAAATCCTTTGGCTTCTATTTCAGCTTTAGTACAAGTTGCTCAAAGAATTTCCACCGATCCGTTTGTAAATGAAAAATTAGATCTGGTAAAAAGCCAGGTTACCAGAATATCCAAAATTATACGGGATCTTGTAGATTTCTCAAGACCTTCTAATTATGAATTAGAGCTGACAGATATTAATTCTGTTATCAAAGAAGCTGTTGAAATAACTAAGGTTGGTACAAAAGCTCAGAATATAATTTTTGAAACAACTTTAAGTCCTACTATCCCTTTGCTTCCTCTGATATCGGATCAGATACAACAAGTATTTGTTAATATCCTGCTAAACTCTGTTGATGCAATAGTAGAGAAAAAAAGAAATAATAAGATTGAAAAGATTTCGGTAAAATCTGAAAGCACTGATAATGAAGTAACAATAACTTTCTCTGATACTGGAATTGGAATTAAGGAAGATAAATTAAATAAAGTGTTTGAACCATTTTTTACTTCTAAAACAGAGGGAAAAGGAACCGGTTTAGGATTATGGGTAAGTTATGGAATTGTAAAAAGTTTTCAGGGTGATATAAAAATTAAAAGCAAATTCAATGAAGGCACATCATTTATAATAAAGTTACCTATTAATTAACTCAGGATAAAAATGGCAAATAAAATTTTAGTAGTTGACGACGAAGAAATAATCAGGGATTCTTTATTCTATATTCTTGAAAAAGAAGGCTACCAGGTTGATAAGGCTGAGAACGGTAAAACTGCTTACGAAAAGATTTTAGCAAATCATTTTGATCTTGTGATAACAGATATTGAAATGCCATTAATGAAAGGCACAGAACTTCTTGAAAAAATCAAAACTATAAATTTTCAAACCTCGGTGATAATAATAACAGCTTTTGGATCTTTAGATACAGCTATCACTGCATTAAGAAACGGAGCCAATGATTACATCTTAAAACCAGTTGAATTTGATGAATTGATAATCAAAGTACAACGGCTTTTCGAAGTAAAAGATCTGCTTTCTGAAAATAAAATTCTTCGTGAGGAAATTCATAGAAAGTATGATTTTGAAAATATTGTCGGTAAAAGTGCAAGTATTAAAAAAATTTATGAGATGATTGAAGCTGTAGCCGAAACTGATTCAACTGTCTTAATCAGTGGAAACAGCGGTACGGGAAAAGAATTAGTTGCCCGCGCACTACATTATAAAAGTCATAGAAAAAATAAACCATTCATAGCTGTTAATTGCGGAGCTATTTCAGAAAACCTGATTGAAAGTGAACTTTTCGGACATAAGAAAGGTGCATTTACCGGTGCTATTTCAGATAAAGAAGGATATATGAAAGCTGCCAACGGAGGTACATTATTTCTTGATGAGATAAGCGAGATGCCGCCTCAACTGCAGGTAAAACTTTTAAGAGCTATTCAGGAAAAAGAATACACACCTGTTGGAACAACTATATCACTGCCAGTAAATGCAAGATTCATAACTACAACAAATCGTAATCTGGAAGAGGAAGTAAAAGCAGGTAGATTCAGAGAGGACCTTTATTACAGAATTAATGTAATAGATATTCACCTTCCATCATTAAAAGAGCGTGAGGAAGATATTCCGTTGTTAGCAGATCATTTCCTTGATAAATACAGAAAAGAATTAAACAAAAATATTAAGGGAATTGATAACGAAGCAATGAGAGCAATAATGAGTCATGAATGGAAAGGTGAAGTACGGGAGCTTGAAAATGTTATTGAAAGAGCAGTAATCTTTTGTAAAAGTGATTTGATAACAATACAGGAATTACCTGCCTCGTTTAAACCTAAGGCAGATGAATATGATTTTTCTTTTAACGGCTCACTTGATGAATCTGTTAGAAAGTTTGAAAGAGATTTTATTCTTCGTGCACTTGAAAGCAATGAAAATAACAAAGAAAAAACTGCTGATGCATTAAAGGTTGGATTATCAACTCTCTACAGAAAACTAAAAGAATTGGATATTAAAATTTAGTTCAGGCAATATTTTTTTAATCTTAAATGTTTTTCAAATACATTCTCAATAATTAAAAAGCGTTTTTTATCATTACCATTAGCGAGAATACTAAATCTTTTATTTTTACTTTTAATCAATAAATCATTGATTACCTACCATATTTAGCATTTATCACACTTGGCACACAAATAGTAAAACTATTAAGACTTTTCCAAAGGGGAAAGTTCCAATAATCAAAATATGAAAAATATAGTAATCTTCAGTCCTGATTTCAGTTTATGCTATAGTCTGTTGTTATATCTGCAGACTCAGTATAAAGTGGTAACAACTACAGATTTGGAAGTTGTATCATCTTTGGTATGTAGTAATTCTGCTGATCTTGTTATACTTGACATAGCGCCAAACAACGAAATCATAAAATTGTGTGAACAAATAAAAAAATGTAAAAATGATCTTCCCTTGATTTTAACTTATGTATTTAACGATAAAAATCTGGGTAGAGAAAATGAAATTAAAAAGTTTGTGAACGAAATCTTTTATAAACCTTTTGACCTTAACGATATTTCATCAAAGATACCGCTGCTGCTGCCTGCTAACTAATATTAAAATTGTTTATAAAAAAATGCACGCTTGTAGTAAATTAAAAACGATTTGATAAAATTATTGTCAGCAAGCAATATTTCGAAAGTTATTCTAAAATATGCGAACCAATGCAAAAAGAGCTTCCCAAAGCTGAGAATTTAACAAATCTGAATAATAAAAATATTGGATTTTTAGCAAATAATTGTAAATTAGTTTTGGTATTCTAATTGTAAATATGCAAGTAAAAAAAATCGATAACTAACAATAATCAAAGGATAAATAATAAATGAAAAATATATTGATTTATTTTGGTTTAATTATAACAATAGTAGCTTTGTATGGATTTGCTTTCATTGTTGCTGATCAAGCTGACGGTGATGGCAAAAAGGTATTTGTTGATAATAAATGCCAAATGTGCCATACAGTTAAATCAGTTGGGATTGAATCGAAAAAATCTGATGCTTCAGATCTTTCATCAGTAGGAAAAGATAACACTGCTGAGTTTTTAACAAAATATTTGAAGAAAGAAGCTAAGTTAAGCGATAAAGACCATAAATCTTCTTTTAAAGGAAGTGACGAGGATCTTAAAGTATTGGTTGACTGGTTATTAACACTTAAAGGAGAATAGTCAGGTTTAAGTTTATCAACTATGGCACTTAAATCATCATCAGACGAGAAAAAAATAAGATGCTTCCCAAACATCTTAAATATAATACATACCCTCCTTGTAATCGGATTAGTTATTTTACCCTCAAAAATATATGCTCAATCGAATGATGACTGTTTAACGTGCCATAGTGATAATGAACTCACTATGGAAAAAAAGGGAAAGGAAATTTCCCTTTTTGTTGATGAAAATATTTTCAAAAACTCTTCTCACTCAAAATTAAGCTGTGTATCGTGTCATAAAGGTTTCGATCCTGAAGCAATGCCGCATGCTGAAAATATACAGGAAGTTAAATGTATCAGCTGTCATCAGAAGGAACTTACTAAACATACATTCCACCCTCAGATAATTAAATCAATGGGTAATGGAAAATCCTCTGATACTTCTTGTAAAAATTGTCACGGCATTCATGATGTTGTAAGTTTAAATAATCCAAAAAGTAAATGGAATAAAAATAATTTAACAACTTCCTGCAGTAATTGTCATAAAGAAGAAACTCAGCAATATTTAGCTTCAAACCATGGTAGTGCTTTCAAAGATGGGGATAAGACAGCACCTGATTGTATTACTTGTCATAAATCCCCGATAACAACATCAGCCTTTGGTGATAATAAAGTTGATAAAAAAATTACTCAGGAAAAGCTTTGTTTATCCTGTCATCTGGATGATGATGATGTTAAGAAAAGAACCACTCCTTCTGCTGGTTTTATTCATGCTTATGATAAAAGTGTGCACGGTTTGGCATTACATAAAGATAAAAATGGAGATGCGGCAAGTTGTATAGATTGTCACGAATCTCATGATATTTTGAAACCTACTAATTCACAATCAAGCGTTTACAGAATAAATATCCCAAACACTTGTGGAAAATGTCATAGTTCCATAAAGAATGAATATTTAGAGAGTATTCATGGTCAATTAGTTGCTAAAGGTAATAGTGATGCACCATCTTGTACAAACTGTCATGGTGAACATAATATTCTGCGTGTTGATGATCCTAACTCACCGGTTGCTTTTCAGAATTTGTCAAGACAAGTTTGTTCACCTTGCCATGAATCCGTTGCTCTTTCTGAAAAATACGGATTGTCTGCTAATAGATATAAAACTTTCTCTGAATCATATCATGGATTAGCATTAAGCGGCGGATCTGCTACTGTTGCAAATTGTGCAAGCTGCCATGGCGTACATAATATTAAACCTTCTTCTGATCCTACTTCGACAATTTATAAAGCTAACCTTGTAAAGACCTGTGGTTCCTGCCATCCGGGAGCTAATGAAACCTTTACAAAAGGCACTATTCACGTAACACTGGAAAAAGAAGATGAGCCAATCCTTTATTGGATATCTTATATTTATATCACTTTACTTATTTCAGTTATTGGCGGAATGTTCCTTCATAATTTTCTTGATTTCATAAAAAAATCCAAGATTAAGAAATTAAAACAGCGTGGTCATATTGTAGAAGAAGAACACGGACATGCATTATATTTAAGAATGTCGGTAAATGAGAGAATACAGCATGCTGTAATGGCTGTCAGTTTTATGATTTTAGTTCTGACCGGATTTATGTTAAGATATCCAAACGCCTGGTGGGTTTCACATATTACAGATATTTGGTCTGATGTTTTTATTTATAGAAGCTGGGTTCACAGAATTGCGGCTGTTGCAATGATTTCAGTTAGCCTATATCATATTTATTATATTGCATTTACACAAAGAGGTCGTCAGTTAGTAAAGGATCTATTCCCAACTCTTAAAGATTTTACTGATGCAATAGGAGTGGCTAAGTATAATCTTGGTTTCTCAAAACTAAAACCAAAACTGGATAGATTTAGTTATGTTGAAAAAGCTGAATACTGGGCTTTGGTCTGGGGAACAATTGTTATGTCAGTCACTGGTTTATTGATGTGGTTTTATATTGATTACATCGGTTTATTCTCAAAACTTGATTGGGATATTGCAAGAACTATTCATTATTATGAAGCCTGGCTTGCATTTTTAGCAATAGTAGTCTGGCATTTTTATTTTGTTATTTTTAATCCGGATATTTATCCTATGAGCTTGGCATGGTTCAAGGGTACAATTACTGAAGCAGAAATGGCGGAAGAGCATCCGCTTGAACTTGAAAGAATCAAAAAGAAACAAGCTGAAGAAAGAATGAAGTCTGAACAAAATTCAGATGACGTTCAATCTTAAATTCTACTTTAATTCTTAATTTGAATATCATTATTTGTTTTCCTTAAACTATTATTGAGGAATAATATGAAAAGAGTATTTCCCCATTATGTTTATAATCCAATCACACTTACCGGTGCGGCTATTGCCCTGTTAAGTTTTGGTCTGATTATTTTTCTTTTCATTCTGGATTTATTCAGCAGTGAAGAAAATACTTATATGGGGATTCTCACATACATTATACTGCCTTCAATTCTAATTGCCGGTTTGTTGCTGATTGCATATGGAATTATCCGAGAAAGAAAAAGAGAAAAGCATGGTAAATTCAGATCACAGAAATTGCCGGTCATTGATTTAAATGATCCAAAGAAGAGAGCAATGTTCGTAACCTTTTCAATTGGAACCATAGTGCTGTTACTTTTTTCTGCTTTCGGCAGCTTTAAGGCATATGAATATACTGAGTCAGATGAGTTTTGCGGAACCGTTTGTCATACAGTAATGGAACCGGAATATACTGCATATTTAGATTCACCGCATTCCAGAGTCGGTTGTGTTGGCTGCCATATTGGTTCAGGTACAAGTTGGTATGTTAAGTCCAAGTTTTCCGGAGCCTATCAGGTTTACTCGGTTATCTTCAATAAATATTCAAGACCTATCGGAACACCGGTTAAGGAATTAAGACCTGCTGAAGGAACTTGCGAACAATGTCATACTCCTTCGCTTTTCTACAATGAAACTAAAGTAGATTATACTTATTATCTTTCAGATGAAAAGAATACTAAATCCAATATTAGTATGTTGATAAAAATCGGCGGAGGAAAAAGTAAGTTTGAATCTATCGAAGGAATTCATTGGCATGCAAATCCTGATAATAAGATATCATATATTCACACTGATGAGCGAAGGTTAGAAATCCCCTGGGTTAAAGTTACAACTAAAGACGGAAAAGAAACCATTTTCAGAAATAAGCAGGCAGATTTTAACGAGAATAATTTTAATCCTCAGAATTTAAGAACAATGGATTGCATTGACTGTCATAATCGTCCTTCACATATATATCATCAACCTGATAAAATGATGAACAAAATGATGGCTGGCAATCAAATAGATGAAACTCTCCCTTTCATAAAAAGCCTTTCGGTTGAAGTTTTAGAAGATAAATATTTTACGAAACAACAGGCATTGGAAAGTATTCAACAAAGAATTAATGACTTCTATATTGCAAACTATCCGGATATCTATAAATCAAAAAAAGAAAATATTTCAAAAAGTATTGAAGTGGTAAAAGCAATTTATGCAAGAAATTATTTTACATATATGAACGCTGATTGGAAGCATTTTCCAAATAACATATCGCATGTTTATACACCCGGCTGTTTTAGATGCCATGACGGAAACCATATTAGCGACGATGGTAAAGTAATTTCTAACGACTGTAATAGCTGCCATAAAATTATCTCGCAAACAGATAATAATGGAATTACACGTGTAGATCTTAATGGATTAAATTTTATTCATCCGGTCGATTTAGAAAAAGCAACAGAAAAACAGCTTTGCACAGATTGCCATTGGAAGACTGAATAATCAATAAACATTAAATGAAACAATCTTTTCTACTAATTCTTTTATTTGTATTTCTATCAAAAAATCTTTTTACCCAAAATTTACCAAAGGGATTTGTTGAGATAACAGACGTTATACCTGATATTATTCTTGATTTAAGATATACAACAAATCATAATTTTATAGGGGCACCGGTAGATGGATACAATGCAAAAAAATGTTACATAACCAGGGCAGCAGCGGATTCTTTATTAAAAGTTCAAATTGAACTAAGGCAGTTTAATCTATCATTAAAAGTATATGATGCTTACCGTCCGCAGCGTGCAGTTGATCATTTTGTAAGATGGGCTGAAGATCTTAGAGACACTTTAACCAAAAGGGAATTTTATCCAAACTTGAATAAAGATCGTTTGTTTATTGATGGATATATCGCAAAAAAATCCGGACACAGCAGAGGAAGTACTATTGATTTAACAATTGTTTCAATACCAATCCCCTATCAGCCTGAATATAATATTGAAGATCAGTGTGAATGTTTTAAATCGATAGATGAGCGATTTAAAGACAACTCACTTGATATGGGAACAGGATTCGATTGTTTTCATCAGCTCTCACATACATTAAACAAAGAAATCGGTGCTCAGCAAAAAGCAAACCGTTTATTACTTAAATCCTTAATGGAAAAATACGGCTTTAAGAATCTTGCTGAAGAATGGTGGCATTTTACTTTAATAAATGAACCTTATCCGGATACCTATTTTGATTTCGAAATTAAATAGGTCAATAATTTTTCTCTTCTTTTTTTTTGGATTATAACTGGAACAAACCTCAGATACTATTTGTCAAAGCAGCAAATTAATAATCTTTATATCAGGAGGTAGTATGAAATCACTATTTGTTCTGCTTATTTTTCTAATCACTTTTACAGGGAACCAAGCTAACTCAATACCAATTTATAATGAGAAGAATAATTCCTCCATACAATTAGCAATTCTTTTGGATACTAGCAGCAGTATGGATGGTTTAATTGATCAGGCAAAAAGCCAATTATGGAAAATCGTAAATGAACTTGCTGTATCAAAGAAAAACGGGAAATCAATAGAATTATTTGTTGCATTATATGAATATGGAAATGACGGATTATCCCCACAAGAAGGTTATATAAGAAAAATAACTCCGTTTACACAGGATCTTGATAAAATCTCTGATGAACTATTTAAGCTAAAAACAAATGGCGGACAGGAGTATTGCGGACAGGTTATTCAGGATGCAATCAGTAATCTTCAATGGAATAAAAGCAATGATGAATTAAAAATAATTTTTATTGCCGGCAATGAACCATTTACACAAGGAGAGGTTAATTATAAAGATGTCTGTAAAAAAGCGATTAAAAAAGGAATAGTAGTTAATACAATTCATTGCGGAGATTATGATGAAGGAATCAGAACAATGTGGAAAGATGCTGCGGATATTTCTGACGGGAAATATATGAACATAGATCATAATGCAGATATAGTTCATATTGATGCTCCACAAGATACTGAGATTATTAAACTTGGTCAGGAATTAAATAAAACATATCTGGCTTTTGGTTACAATGGAACAGAGAAAAAAGCATTACAGCAAGAACAGGATGCTAACTCAATTAATTTAAGCAATGAAGTAATGGTTCAGAGATCAGTAACAAAATCCGGCAGCCAATACAAAAATACTGGATGGGATCTTGTTGATGCACAGAAGGACGGTTCAGTAAAACTAGATGAACTAAAAGACGAGGAACTACCTGATGAGATGAAAAAGATGAGTATTTCTGAAAGAAAGGCTTATATTGATAAAATGAGTAAAGAGCGCGAAAAGATTCAAACCAAAATAAATAAATTGAACGAAGAACGAAGTAAATATATTTCACAAAAGATGCTTGATAATAAAAATACTAATACTCTTGATGCTGTTATGATTAAAACTATTAGAGAACAAGCTAAACAAAAGAATTATTCATTTAGCAAATAAGTTTATACTTAACTGAGCTTGTCGAGGTTGAAAGGTTATTCTTCTACCCCGGCAAGCCGGAACAAGCAACACCGTAATAACAATGGAATAATAAAATGAAATCAAAAGTTTTTATATTTCTAATAATTTTATTTCTTAAATCAAATTTATTTGCTGACGGATTTATTGTAATTCCGCGTCCTCATCCGTTACCGCATCCATTTCCATTAGAGGTTGTTTATCATAATGTTGATGTTAAAATTGATGAGCAATCAGCAATTACAAAAATTGATCAGTCATTTTATAATCCAACTAACCTGCAGCTTGAAGGTTTCTATATCTTCCCGATTCCAAAAGGAGCGGTGATAGATAATTTCTCGATGGTTATAAACGGAAAAGAGACTAATGCCGAGTTATTGGACTCTGAAAAAGCGAGAAAGATTTATGAAGATATTGTAAGACAGATGAGAGACCCAGCATTGCTTGAATATAGTAAGCAGAATATTTTCAAATTAAGAATCTTTCCTATCGAGCCGAAAAGTGAAAAGAAAATCTCAATTAGTTATTCTCAAATACTGGAATCAGACAATAACTTATTCGAATATATTTATCCATTAAATACTGAAAAGTTTTCTGCTAAGCCATTAAATAATGTATCAATAAAAATTGACCTCAAATCATCTGAGCCTTTAAAAAATATTTACTGCCCAACTCATAATGTGGATATTGTAAATAAAGATGATAATCACGCAATAATTTCTTTTGAAGAAAAAAAAACACCAAGCCAGACACAGACTTTAATCTTTACTTTTCAAAAAATTCTTCAAAGGTTGCTCTATCTTTACTTACCTACAAAACCGGCAGCAACGATGGTTATTTTTTATTAAGTGCAAGTCCATCTATCGAAATTGAAAAGTCAAATATTGAAAGCAAGGACATTACTTTTATTCTTGATGTTTCCGGAAGTATGAGCGGAGACAAACTTGAACAGGCTCAGAAAGCTTTATACTATTGTGTAAATAATCTTAATCAGGGCGATTATTTTAATATAATTAGATTTTCAACCGAGGCGTACTCTCTTTTCAAAAATCCAAGAATTGCTGATAAAGATAATACCAATGAAGCAAAAATATTTATTGATGATTTAAAAGCTGTCGGCGGAACAAATATCGAAGAAGCATTTAGCTTAGCTTTTAAAAATTACACTGAATCAGACCGCCCGCATTTTATAGTGTTTATTACTGATGGAAGACCAACAATTGGTGAAATGAATGATGATAAACTTGTAAAGAAGATTTTAAACCTGAACAAAAAACAATCCCGGATTTTTACCTTTGGCGTCGGAAATGATGTGAACACCCATATTCTTGATAAGCTTACAGAAGCAACCAAAGCATGGAGAACCTATGTAAGCGATGATGAAGATATTGAGATAAAAGTTTCAAACTTTTATGACAAAATTCAATCACCTGTTTTAAGCAGTATTAAACTGGACTTCGGAAACATTGAAGTATATCAGACTTATCCGAATGATTTACCGGATCTTTTTAAAGGTGCAAATCTTCTTGTATTTGGAAGATATAAAGGAAATGGAAAAACAAAAGTTGTTCTAAATGGAAAGTTAAGAGGGAAAGAGAAACAATTTACTCTGGAAGATAAGTTCACAAAATCAAATGAAGAATATAGTTTTATTCCCACTCTATGGGCGTCCCGCCGAATAGGTCATTTACTTGATTTAATCAGGTTAAATGGTGAAAACAAAGAACTGGTTGATGAAATAACCGATCTTGCAAGAGCACACGGTATTATTACACCTTATACCAGTTATCTGATTATGGAAGATGAAGAGATAAGAGTTCGTAGCGGAAGACTCGTTGAAGGTCTTCAAACCTTGCCTCAGAGACCAGAGTTGAAAAAGTCTAATCAAAATGACTATTACAGAATGAATGAAACTACCGGAAGAAGCAGTATCGAGGTTAGCAAAGAACTTCAGGAATTAAATACTGCTGCAAACTTTAGCCAAACTCAACAAGGTAGTGATAGGATGTTCTATACAAATTCAAAAGGACAAAATCAGAACTTAACTAAGCAGGTAAGAAATGTTTCCGGCAGAGCATTTTATCAACAGGATAAATATTGGATAGATAGTGAGCTTCAAAAGCGAGAAGTTAAAAATCTCCAAAAGATTCAGTTCAATTCTGATGAGTATTTTAAATTACTGAGTAAAGAACCACAGACAGCACAATACCTTGCAATAGGTCAAAATGTAAAGTTCTATTTTAAAAATGTTTTTTACGAAGTGTATGAATAATTTTATCAGTAACCTGCATTTAACCACAGGTTACTGACATTAAACCACTATTAAAATATTGTTAAACTTTAATAAATATTTTTTTTGCATAAAGTATCCACATCAGTCCTAACCAGACAAGTATGTAAAAAATTGCCCAGGCAAGTGAAGCATTAATCGGTTCAAGCCATGAAAGAAAGAAGGTGTCAAATAAATAACTTTTTACCGTAACCACATTCCCATCTTCTCCAGTCCATTTTACCATATACATAATTCTTCCGACAATACCGGAGAGAAAGAAAACAGTTATAGCATTCATTCCATAAACATGAAAAGGTTTTATCCACCAGGTTTTTTTCTTTACATCAATAAACCAATAACAAAAACCTAAAAAGAGTAATGCAAGTCCGCCGGTATATAATACATAAGAGCTTGTCCAGATATTTTTATTGATTGGGAACCAACCATCCCAAACCCATCCAGCAGCCATCAGAATAACACCCCAAGTATAAAGCCACACAGTTTTAGTTGCTTGATCTTTATCGCTCCTAAGTAAATTACCAGTAAAAATTCCAAGCATTGCAGAGCCTATTGCAGGAAGAGTAGAAAGTATTCCTTCAGGATCCCATACTTTTGATCCAGACCAAAGATGATTTTTCAACAAACTATAATCCAGCCAAGCTGCAAGATTTGTTGTAGGCTCATAATTTGCATATCCAACCCCGGGAACAGGAATTAAACTCATTAATGCACAATAAAGCACAAGTATAATTGCTGTAAACCAATATTGAAACTTAGTACTTGTTGAAAGAAACAGAACTGCAGATACTAAATAAACAATCGAAATTCTTTGAAGAACTCCCGGGATACGGATGGTACTCCAGGAAAACTCGTGTCCGAATAATAATCCAAACGGAAAACCGGCTAGAATAATTCCCAATGCAAAAAGAATTACAGACCTTCTCAAAATATTAAGATAAAGACTCTTCTTACTTCCGCCTGAAGCTTTTCTTTTACTTAAAGAATATGAAACAGCAACACCGACAATAAATAAAAAAAATGGAAATATAAGATCAGTTGGTGTACAGCCATGCCACTTTGCATGCAGTAAAGGCGGATAAACAGCGCTCCAGGTACCGGGATTGTTTACAAGTATCATTCCCATTATTGTTATTCCCCTGAACACATCGAGAGAAAGCAAACGTTCTGAAGTTTTCATAGAGTCTCCATTCCTGATATTAGGCAAAGCAAAAATAAATAAACTTTGATGAATATTGTATAAAGCTTCGTTATTTTTATACCGTAATTCTTTTGTTGATTGCAAACTTTAAAGTATTTGATCAATTTCAGAATAATTTTAAAAGAATCTGAAAAGAAGGAGTGATGATGAAATTATTTTTTTTGATTCTCTTATTAACATCTATGATTGCAGCCCAAACAAAATTTACTGACGTAAATGAACTGATAAATTCAGGTGAATTCTCTAAAGCAGCGGAATTGATTGACGTCAAAGTTAAATCAACAGCAATTACTTCCGAAGAAAAGCTTGATCTTTTATTTGAAAAAGAAAGGCTTAACAGGATAAAAATAGATTTTAATAAAACATCAGATGATGTTTTAAAATACATCAATAAATATTATCCTGATGTTAAAGAAAAGGATCTTGCCAAATGGGAAAATGATGGCTCATTAGAGTATAAAATTATTGATGGTAAAAAGTGGTACTTTTCAAGATCAGCACCAAATCTTTTCAGGATTAATAAAGAAGCAAAGAAACAAAAAATCTCTGTTGATGGACTTAAGAAAGAACCTAAGGATGTATTTCTTGAAAAACATATTCCAATAATACTTGATGAATCTGCAAACAGTTATGAAAGGCTGGTAAAACCTGAAACATTCAAATTAGATTACACAGTAACAGTTGATGCTAATGCAGTGCCTGATGGAGAAATTGTAAAATGCTGGCTGCCGTTTCCCCGTGAAGGTCATCAAAGACAAATTGATATTAAATTACTTGCAGTAAACACAGATGAATATGTTGTTGCTTCTAATGATAATCCGCAAAGAACACTTTATCTTCAAAAGCCTGCAATAAAAGACCAGCCGACTATTTTTAATATGGTTCTTGAAGTTACAAGTTATAACGAAATCAATTTTATTCAACCTGACTTAATAAAACCATATAATAAAAATTCAGGGTTATATAAAACTTACACTGCTGAAAGACCGCCTCATATAGTATTTACTGATAAAATAAAAAATCTATCTGAAAGTATTGCAGGCGATGAAACTAATCCTTATTTAATTGCTAAAAAGATCTTTACATGGATATCAGCAAATATTCCCTGGGCAGGTGCAAGGGAATACTCAACTTTTGAAAATATTTCTGATTATTGCATTACTACTGGTCATGGTGATTGTGGAATTAAAACACTTCTGTTTATGACTCTATGCAGAAACAACGGCATTCCTGCAAAATGGCAAAGCGGATGGATGCTCCATCCCGGAGAAATAAATCTGCATGACTGGTGCGAAATTTATCTGGAAGGATATGGATGGGTTCCTGTTGATCAGTCTTTTGGTTTAGTTGATTCGGATAATGAAGAGGAAAAATATTTCTTTCTTGGAAATATTGATGCTTATCATCTTATTGTAAATGATGATTACTCAAGACCTTTGTTTCCTGAAAAAATATTCCCAAGAAGTGAAACAGTTGATTTTCAACGCGGTGAACTGGAATGGCGCGGCGGAAATCTTTATTTTGATCAGTGGGATTACAATATGAAAGTTGAATACAAATAATTATCAGGGACTATTATGAAGTTTATTTTAACAATTTTCGTTCTAATAACTTTTTTTCTAAACACTCAGGCACAAAATCAAATGGAAAATCTGAATAATATTATTCAAAACATAAAAGAAAAATTTGCACCGGATAAAAGAGTGGCTTTGTTTAATGTTGAAGCCATTAACGATGGGAAAAAAATAATCGTTAAGGGGGAAACAAATCTGCCCGAAGCTAAAACTGAGTTAGATAAAAAACTAAAAGATGCTGATGTAAAGTTCATAGATCAGATTGAAGTTCTTCCATCTGAAAAGCTTAACGGAAATATTTATGGAGTTATAAATCTATCAGTTGCTAATTTCCGCTCTAATCCGGATCATCCTGCTGAATTAGTTACGCAATCAATTCTGGGAACTCCGGTTAAAATCTTAAAAAAAGGACAAGATGGATATTATCTTGTTCAAACACCTGATGGCTATATCTCCTGGCTAGATAATGATGGCGTGCAATTTATGAATAAAGCCGAGTTTAATAACTGGCTTACTTCTGATAAAATTATTTATTTAGAAAATTACGGATTATGTTACTCACTGCCTGATGACAAATCTCAAGCAGTATCTGATTTAGTTGCCGGTAATATTTTAAAATCTTTGGGTGAAGAACACGGTTATTTCAAAGTTGAATTTCCTGATAAAAGAACCGGTTACATCAAAAAAGATGAAGCAAAATTATTTAACGATTGGTATAATTCACTTAATCCAAAATCAGAAGAAATTCTTAATACAGCATATCGTTTTATGGGAACACCTTATTTATGGGGCGGAACCTCATCTAAGGGAATGGATTGCAGCGGCTTTACAAAAACAGTTTTCTTTTTAAATGGTATTGTTCTTAACCGCGATGCTTCTCAACAGGTTAATTCGGGTGAATTGGTAAATACAGAAAATGGATGGGAAAATTTGCAAGCCGGAGATCTATTATTTTTCGGTTTCAAAGCAACACCTGAAAGAAAAGAAAGAATAACCCACGTTGCAATTTATATAGGTGATGGTGATTTTATTCACGATGCCGGCAGAGTAAGAATTAACAGTTTTAATCCCTCAAAACCCTACTATAGTGATTATAGAAAAAGCGGATTTATAAGAGCAAAAAGATATTTAAATTCTGTTGGAAGCACTGGTATAGAAAAAATTCTTGATAACAGTTTTTATAAACTTCAGTAGATTTACTCTGCTTGGTTATTTTTATAGTCTTTGCATAAAGTTTAATTTTTATGCAAAGACTATTTTATTTTCAAATTAGTTTAACCCTAATTTTTTAATAAGTGCATCGGGTTTCGGCTCACGTCCTCTGAATTTAATATATAAAACCATTGGATCATCACTTCCGCTTTTTTCGAGGATATTTCTGCGGAATTTTTCAGCTGTAGTGCG
Organism: Ignavibacteriota bacterium; assembly: GCA_013285425.1. Lineage (GTDB taxonomy): Bacteria > Bacteroidota > Ignavibacteria > Ignavibacteriales > Ignavibacteriaceae > IGN3. Next base: position 967,454 of record CP053447.1, on the reverse strand, counting down.
ATCAAATAAACCGTTCTCCAAAAATGCTTCAAACGCATCGCTATCCAAAACTCCGGACCATCTATAACCATAATATCCGGCTGAATAACCATCACCGCCAAATATATGATTGAAATTTGTGCTTTGATAACGGGAGGCAATTTCAGGAATCAATCCCATTCTGCTTAAACTTTCTTCTTCAAATTTTTCCACATCAATTACATTAGCATTAGTAATTGTATGCCAATCCATATCAAGAATAGAAGCTGCGAGATACTCTAATGTTTCAAATCCCTTATTAAAATATTGTGAGTTTACAATCTTCTGAATTAAGTCATCTGGAATTGGTTCACCTGTCTGATAATGCTTTGCATACATCTTTAACACTTCAGGATGAGAAGCCCAGTTTTCCATAATTTGTGATGGCAATTCAACAAAATCAACAGAAGAACGCTGTGCACCGGGGTAAACTGATTTGGTAAATAATCCGTTTAATCCATGCCCAAATTCATGGAATAATGTATTGACTTCATCAAAACTAAGTAAAGCCGGTTTATCTTTAGTAGGTTTAGAAAAGTTCCCTACATTAACAATAAGCGGAGTAATGAACTCACCATCCATATTTGACTGACCACGAAAACCACTCATCCATGCGCCGGCACGCTTACCGCTTCGTGGAAAATAATCTGTATATAAAATTCCTATATGAGTTCCGTCTGCTTCTTTAACTTCAAACACATCTACATCAGGCTGATAAACAGGGATATCGTCCCGCTTAATAAATTGTATTCCATATAATTTGGCGGCAACATCAAAAGCACCCTGTCTTACATTTTCCATTTTGAAATAAGGTCTAAGCATTTCTTCATCAAGTGCATATTTTTCTATTTTAACTTTCTCGGCGTAATACCACCAGTCCCAGCCTGCTAATTTGAAATTACCTCCTTCAGCATCAATTAGTTTCTGCATCTCGGCTGCTTCTTCTTTTGATTTTTTTAATGCAGGCATCCAAAGATCAGCTAAAAATTTATTAACTGTTTCTGTGTTTTTTGCCATGTTCTTTTCAAGTTTAAAATCTGCAAAAGTTTTGTAGCCAAGCATATTAGATTTTTCAATACGAAGTGCAATAATCTTTTTAATGATTTCTTTATTATCAAATTCATTGTTGTTATTACCGCGCATCAGATAAGCTTTGTAAATCTTTTCTCTCAGATTTCTTTTTTCCGAATACTGAAGAAATGGTGTAAAACTCGTCCTTTGAAGATTAAACGCCCACTTACCGTTAAGCCCGTTTAACTCAGCAAGTTCCTGAGCACCCTGAATCGCAGCATCAGGCAATCCGATTAAATCTTCTTTATTATCAACAACCAGAGCAATTGAGTTTGTTTCTTTACGGAGATTATCACCAAATTTAAGACTAAGCATACTTAGTTCTTCATTTATTTTTTTAAGTCTCGCTTTTTTATCTTCATCAAGTCCGATTCCATTACGAACAAAATCTGTATAATAATTATCAAGAACTTTAAGCTGTTCAGCAGTAAGATTTAATTTATCTTTTTCATCGTTAATAGATTTAATACGATGATAAAGTTTTTCATTTAGGAAGATATCATTATTTAGTTTTGATAATTCGGGAGTAATTGTCTCTGCGATTTTCTGAGTTTCATCATCTCCGTTTGAACCGCTTATATTAGAAAATACACGCGAAACTTTTTTTAGCAGTTCACCGCTTTTCTCAATTGCTGCGATAGTATTATCAAAAGTAGGTTTATCAGGATTATTTATTACCGCATCAATCTCTGCCCGCTTTATTTTTATGCCTTCATAAAACGCCGGCAGATAATGTTCGTTTTTAATTTTATCAAACGGCGGAGTTTGAAACGGTGTTGTATATTCAGTAAAAAATGGATTATTGATGTTCATTTGCTGTGCTGAAATTCCAGATGAAAGAACTGTAATGAATAAAAATACAGATATAAAATTCCTCATATCTTTCTCTCCCTTTATTAAAAATAATTTTTAACATAAACTAAGTTAAAATCTAAGCCTCTTTAGGCTCTTTCTTTTTCTTCCCAAACTCAGGATCAATTTTAACAAGAGCTGCTACAATAAATCCGGGAATTGTAGAAATCAGAACCCATTCAAAAAATCTTGGATAACCAATTTGCTCCTGTAATGCACCGGAGAACATCCCGGGCAGCATCATTCCAAGCGCCATAATACCAGTGCATATTGCATAATGTGCAGTTTTATGTTCGCCTTGTGAAATCATAATCATATACATCATATAAGCAGTGAATCCAAATCCATAGCCGAATTGTTCCAATGCAACTGCAGCATTGATTAATATAAAATCAGTTGGCTGAACATGTGAGAGATACACAAAAGCCAAATCCGGTGTGTGCATAATAATTACCATTGGCCAGAGCCACCATTTTAATCCCTGTCTGGAAATCACATAACCGCCGATCAATCCGCCAGCAGTTAAAGCAATTATTCCAACAGTGCCATAAACAATTCCAACTTCCGAGGTTGATAATCCTAAGCCGCCAATTTCTCTCGGATCAAGTAAAAACGGCTGGACCAGCTTAACTAACTGAGCTTCTGCGAATCTGAAGAACAAAAGGAATCCAAGGATGTTCCAGATATCTTTTTTCTGCATGAAAATTACAAATGCTTTCAGAAACTCTATGAACGGAAGCATTGCTTCGTTTTTTGTTTCGGCCTTTTCATATTTATCAATAAATGCTGCAACATTAGTTCTGAAAACAATCACCAGAATAATAACAAGCAGGATTGTGGAAATAATTGTATCCCATGGTGATAAGATTCCAAAAAATGAAAGGATAAAACTTATTAACAAAAACACCAGATAAACTGTAATTGCAAAAAGAGCAAATCCGCCTGCAAGCATCCAGATTTGCGAGCTGCTTAATTTTTTACCTTTAAGCGTTCCTTTATCTTCAACAGGAAATGGTAAAATGAATCTATGATATAAAAAAAGCAAGATAAACAATGCTCCTGTTATCATAAACACAACAGACCATGCACCTTTAAAACCCATTGATGGAGCCAATTCACCAGCTATTACAACCAGAAGACCAGAGCCAACAATTGTAGCAACTCGATAAAAGGTTGAACGAACACCAACAAAAGCTGCTTGTTGCGACTGCTCAAGACTTAACATATAAAATCCATCAGCAGCTATATCATGAGTTGCAGATGCAAAAGCCATTATAGCAAAAACAATTAAAGTAAGCTGCCAATAAATTGTAGTTGGCACGCTAAAAGCAATTCCAAATAATGCAACGCCGACTAACAATTGCATTGATACAGTCCAAAATCTTTTTGTTTTAAACATATCGATAAATGGACCCCATGCAAACTTTAAAAACCATGGGAAGTATAGAAGACTTGTAAAAAATGCAATGTTAGTGTTGGATACTCCAAGATTTTTATACATCATTACCGATACAGACATTACCATTACATAAGGGATACCTTGAGTAAAATATAAAGAAGGAACCCATGACCATGGATTTCTATATGTAACTTTTTTATCCGACATTTAAACTCCACATTAATTGTTATTGCGTTCGAATCTTTAGGTATTTCAAACTGATAATTAAAGACTGCTTTTTTATTCCTAAAAAGAATCTTCCACAACTACGGGTTTATAATTGTTTAGCCATTAAAGCAGCACCAAATTCAGGTGAATGTTCTGCTTCCATTATTTTTACATCATTAAAACGTCTGATTACTTTTTCATTAAACAAGTATGAAAAATAATTTGGTTTAGTTAATATACTTCCTATCAGTGATACTTTCAGAAAATCAACTTTTAATTTTTCTTTCATTGCATTGATATGAAGCAAAAGCTCGTCAGCTTCGTTTTCAAGAATTCTTTGTGCGGTTTTATCACCAGTATCTGCTGCATCAAAAACAATAGGTGCTGCTGATGCGATGTTAAAATTATTCCGATATACTTCTGTAATTAATTCCTCAGAAGTTGAAATAGAAAATTCAAGTCTGAGCAGTTCAGCAATTTTTGTTGACTTTGCTCTTCCGTCAAAATATCTGGCTGCAGCATTTAGCCCCTTTCTTCCAATACGATAACCGCTGCCTTCATCACCGATAAATCTTCCGAATCCACCAACACGATGAATTTCACCTTTTTCATCTTTACCAAACATTATTGACCCTGTACCCGCAATTAGAATACTGCCTGACTTACCTGTAAAAGCACCTTCCAATGCAATTCGTGCATCGCTTTCAACTTTGAATTTATTGATTGGAATGGACTTGTTTTTTGCATCTGCAAAGATCTGCTTTTCCAATAATTCTGCATCACTTCTTCTTCCGCCGCCGGTTGTACCAAGAACAATTGCTTCAATATCTTCAATAGATATTTTTACTGTTGATATACATTCACTAATCAAACTAAATATTGTATCAGAAACTGTCTGCGTACCTATAACAAGAAAGTTAGAAGCTGAACCAACAGTTTCAAAGACAGGATTAAAATTTATATCGGTAAGAATACATTTTGTTTTTGTTCCTCCGCCGTCTAATCCTATTAAATATTTCAAATCACCACCTAAAAATTTTCTTTGTATAAAATTAATATTTTAATGAAAAATGAATCCAAGTATCAGATATAACAAACCTGTAATCACTGCTGCTGTTATTGCATAAGGTAATTGCGTTTTAACATGATCAATATGATCGCTTGCTGATGCCATTGAAGAAATAATCGTAGTATCAGAAATCGGTGAACAGTGATCACCGAATACTCCGCCGCCAAGAGCAGCAGCAACTGTTAAGTATAAATTAGCATCAAGAGCCTGTGCCATTGGAATTCCAATAGGGATCATAATTGCAAATGTTCCCCATGATGTTCCTGTTGAAAATGCAATAAAACAAGCAACTAAAAACACTATAATCGGAACAAAGTTTGGAGATAGCCATTGCTTTGATAATTCTGCTGTATAATAGCCGGTACCCAATTCTTTGCATACAGTTCCTATTGCGAAAGCAAGCATCATAAGTAAAGCGAGCGGAATCAATCCGCTGATTCCTTTAAATATCAAATCTATCGTTTCAGAAAAACTGAATATTTTTTGTGATATATAGAGAATACTTGAAACAATAATTGAAGTAAGAACAGAATATAAAACCGCAGTTGAGCCTGAACCCTTTCCGATTGCAAAAAATATCTGTTCATACCAAGGATATTGAGAAATATTTTCAACTTCACCCCAACCTGTATAAAGAAGCATAAGCGGCATCATTCCAACCATTACAGCAATTGGAATGATCATATTAATTGCTCTGGCTGTAACATTTTCCTTTTTCTCCAGCGAAACAACATCAGCAGAGATAAGCGGCACAGCTCCATCACGAATTACTTTTCCTTCTTTAATTGCTCTTTCTTCAGCTTTTTTCATTGGTCCAAAATCTTTTCCGGATAATATTACAAAAAGAACCATAGCCATAGCAAACATTGGATAAAAATTAACCGGGAATGCATATACCAAAATTGTTAGCGGATTGCTAAATCCTTGTGCGGCTATCAGTCCCATAATATAAGCTCCCCAGGCATTAAGAGGAATAAGAATACAAGTTGGTGCTGAAATAGAATCACCTATGTATGCAAGTTTTTCTCTTGGAATTTTTAATCGGTCAAAAACCGGTCTGAATACAGTACCTACTGTTAAAGTGTTTATACTGGATTCAACAAAAATTGCAGTTCCGGTTGCCCAGGCTAAAAGCTGAACAATTTTTCTGCTCTTACCGATTTTTTTATTTTCAAGATATGTAAGCAGTCTGTTTATCAGATTAACAAAGCCTGCAACACCACCGGATCTTTGAATGAATGCAATCAGTGCACCAACAAGACAGCTAAACATTATAGTTCTTGTATTGCTTGGCTCGGCAAAAACATTTACCAATGCTTGTATAGTAGCGGTTGTGCCCGAAATTAAATTTCCTCCACTGAGGATAATCCATCCAAGCCAAATACCGAATAATAGAGAAACAAATACCTGACGGGTTTTAATTGCAAAGATAATTGCAAGTAAAGGCGGAAGAAGTGACCAAAATCCGTAATGCTCCATAAATAGCCGTTAAAATTGGTATTGATTAATTTGTCTATTAAAGATCATAAAAAACTTTCTTAATCCTTTTGCAAAATATCGAAAAATACTTTCGGGATAAAATTAAATTTTATTGAACCAGCAATTCTTTAATGTTAATTTTGAGTGTTGAATAATTATTTATAGTTACAAAAAACAACGATTATTCATTTAACTAAATGATAGCTAAAATATTATGAAAGAATCTCTGGCATTATTATTAATTATTTTGGGCTTTTTATTTTCCGGATGTTCCGGGTCTCAGCAAATTTCAATAGTTAATATTTCTGAGCTTGAATATCCTGGTGATTTAAAAGTAATTAAAAGAAATGATTGGGGATGGATACCTTTTGATAGAAGTGTTCCTCAACATCAAATAAATAAAATTACTATTCATCACGGTGGTGAATATTTTGCAGAAGATAAGGATATGATTAGCTATCTCCGTAATCTTCAAAGTTGGAGCAGAAGAGAAAAAAAATGGGCTGATAATCCTTATCATTTTATGATTGACCTTAAGGGAAAAATTTATGAAGCCCGACCGGTAAATGTTCCGGGAGATACAAATACAGATTATGATGTTAACGGACATGTATTGATCTGTGTAGTTGGAAATTATGAAGAGCAAAAAATAAACAGAGAACAGCTGAACTCTCTTTCAAAATTAACTGCTTTTCTTAAACAAAGATTTAATGTTGACTTAAAAGATATAAGGACTCATAAAGATTACACTGAAACACTTTGTCCAGGTAAAGATCTTTACAAATATTTTGAAGATGGTTCTTTTCTGAAAATGGTTGAATCAGAACTAACACAAAATTGCTGTGATAAAAAAGTAATAGTTAAAACCGGTATTGAAATCTTGCGTGAAAGAAATTTTGATTTACTTAAAGGTAAAAGAGTCGGATTGGTAACAAATCCAACCGGAGTTGATAGAAAACTTAAATCAACAATTGATATTTTATTTGAAGCTGAAGGTGTAAACTTAACAGCACTTTATGGACCTGAGCACGGAGTTCGTGGGAATTATACAGCCGGTGAGCATGTAGATTTTTATATTGATGAAACAACAAAGCTGCCGGTTTATTCTTTATATGGAAAAACGCGAAAACCTAGCACAGAAATGCTGAAGGATATTGATGTTATTGTGTTTGATATTCAGGATATCGGAAGCCGTTCTTACACATATATCAGCACAATGGGCTTGGTAATGGAGGCTGCAGCCGAAAATAATAAAGATGTTGTTATACTTGATCGTCCGAATCCGCTTGGAGGAAGCAGAATTGAAGGCAACATCGTTGAAGATGGTTATTTTTCATTTGTCAGTCAGTTTGCAATTCCTTATGTGCACGGATTAACTGTAGGTGAGTTAGCTAAATTATTAAATGAGGAAGGAATGCTTCAAAATAAAGTTAAATGTAATTTAACTGTTATTCCGATGGAAGGCTGGACACGTGATATGTATTTTGAACAGACAGGTTTGCCCTGGGTTCTGACTTCACCGCATATTCCTCATAGATACTCTCCTTTTTATTATGCTGCATCCGGAATTCTTGGCGAACTTAGAGGTGTATTATCAATTGGTGTCGGATATACATTACCGTTTCAGACCTTTGCAACAGAGTGGATTAAATCTGAAGAGCTTGCAAATAAAATGAATTCCTATAATCTGGATGGAGTAATATTCAGACCAATTTCTTATAAACCTTATTACGGTTTTGGAAAAGATAAAATGCTTAACGGAGTTGAGATCTATATTACTGATTATAAAAGAATCAATTTAACAAACGCACAATTTTATTTTGCACAGGCAATAAGCGAGTTGTATGGAAGAAATATTATTGCTGAAAATGAAGGTCGTTTTGATATGTTCGATAAAGTTTTGGGAACAAGTAAGATACGTGAGCTTTTTATGCAAAGATTAAAGGTTGAAGATATACTCCCCTACTTAAACAAAGACATTGATAATTTTAGAAAGCTTTCTGAAAAGTATTATTTATATAATTAAAACTTTCAGTCTTCGACTCCGCTCAGACAGACTAATTGAAAATTGTTAATCCAATGTCACTTTGAGCGAAGTCGAAAAGTGACAAGAGCAAAATCAGTCTTCGACTTAGCTAAGCCTGACTAATTGGAAATTGTTAATCCAATGTCACTTTGAGCAAAGTCGAAAAGTGACTAGAACAAAATCAGTCTTCGACTCCGCTCAGACTGACTAATTGGAAATTGAAAATTCTCTGTCACTTTGAGCGAAGTCGAAAAGTGACCAGAACAAAATCAGTCTTCGACTTAGCTCAGACTGACTAGTTGAAAATTATTAATCCACTGTCACTTTGAGCGAAGTCGAAAAGTGACAAGAGCAAAATCAGTCTTCGACTCCGCTCAGACTGACTAATGAGAATTATTACTTAACTGTTACTTTGAACAAACAAAGAAAAATAATTACTATGCATCACTTAGAAACAGAATTTATAAAGTACAAAAACAATAAACTCTTTATTGAAGATGTAAGCGTTGATAAAATAACCGGTGAATTTGGAACCCCGCTTTACATTTACAGCAAAAATCACTTCATAAAACAATATAATAATTTCGCGAGCGCATTCAGCAGCTTAAATCATAAAATATTTTATGCGATGAAGGCAAATTATAATCTGAGTATTATAAATACTTTTGCAAAGCTTGGCAGCGGCATTGACGCAAATTCTGAAGGCGAGCTTTATCGTGCATTAAAAACCGGTATTCATCCATCCAATATAATTTTAACAAGTGTTGGTAAAACAAAAAATGAAATTAAGATTGGTATAGAAAAAAATGTTCTGATGATAAAAGCTGAATCAGAGGAAGAAATTGAGCTAATAAATAAAATTGCAGGTGAGTTGAATAAAACTGCTTCGGTTGCAATTCGGGTTAATCCGGATGTTGATGCAAAAACTCATCCTTATATATCTACCGGATTATCAACAAACAAATTTGGAGTTGATTCAAAGTCTGCATTAAATATCTATAAGCACAGGAAAGAATTCAGAAACATTAAATTCACCGGAATCGATATGCACATCGGTTCACAAATTACTTCGATAGTCCCTTTTTGTGAAGCAGTTCAAAAACTTTCAGAACTTTATTTTGAAATTGAAAAAGACGGTTTAAAACTAGAGCATTTTGATGTTGGCGGCGGAATAGGAGTTACTTATAATAATGAGCAATCATTTACAATTAATGAGTTTGCCGAGAAAACGATTCCTCTTTTTAAAAAACTTAACTGTCAGATATTTTTTGAACCCGGCAGATATTTAACTGCAAACGGCGGAATACTTGTAACTGAAGTGCTTTATAATAAAAAAAATGGTGATAAGAATTTTGTTATTATTGATGCAGCTATGAACGATCTTCTCAGACCTTCTATTTATCAAGCCTATCATCATGTTCAGCCGGTTCAGTTATTTGAAGACAGAAAAGAAAAAATTGTTGATGTTGTCGGTCCGGTTTGTGAATCAGGAGATTACATTGCCCGTGATAGAGAAATATCTGAAACCAAGTCCGGTGAGCTGCTTGCGATAATGTCTGCAGGTGCTTATGGAATGGTTATGAGTTCAAATTACAATGCGCGCCGCCGTCCGGCTGAAATTTTGGTTAATGGAACTAACTTATCAGTAATAAGAAGCAGAGAAACTTTTGAACATTTGATTTGGGACGAAAAGATATTGTAGCACTACAAAGATCAATTATTTCTGATTGTTCTTTAACAGTTTTTTAATCAAAGTAACAGGATGCAGCACCTCAACATCAACATTAAATTTTTTAGTGCCGTGTTTTATCTGCCCCATACAACCCGGATTTCCTGTTAACACAACTTTTGCATTTGTATTTTTAATATTATTCATCTTGCGTTTCAATTGAATCAATGAATCTTCGTATCTAACTACATTATAAATACCGGCACTGCCGCAGCACCAGCTTGCTTCCTCAAGCTCAGTGTATTTTACCCCCGGCAAAGATTTAATAACTTCCCTTGGTTGCGAATATACTTTTTGAGCATGAACCAAATGACAAGCATCGTGATAGGTTACTGATTCAGGTGTTTGCTCAGAAATAAATTTCATCTCAGGTTTTTGTTCAAAAATAAACTCAGTTATGTCTTTAACTTTAGCTGCAAACCTTTTAGCTTTATCAGCATACAAAGGATCATCTTCTAACAAATAGGCATAATCTTTCATAAAGGCTCCACACCCTGCGGAGTTTGAAATCAGATAATCATATTCATGTTTTTCAAATACATCAATATTTTTTCTTGCAAGCTTCAAAGCAAAATCCAGATCACCATTATGCCCCATAAGCGATCCGCAGCAAACTTGATCCTTAGGTGTTATTATTTTACAACCGCATTCTTTCAGAACATCAATAGTATCAATATTAATATCTGCAAACATTGTATTCATCAGACAGCCAAAATGAAATGCAGTTTTATATTTTACCTCACCTTCAGGTAATTCAATCTCTTTAATCTGTTTATCAGAAAATTTTTCAGATATTGCCGGAGACAATGCTTCAATCTCAGTAAGATTTTTAGAAAATATTTTTAAGATACCAGTTGCTCTTACAAATTTTTGTAATCCGGCTTTTTGATAAAATCTTAACAATCTCGATATAAATTTTAATCCATTTTTTGAAGCAACAAATCTTCTGAGTGAAAATCTCTTAACAGCCCGCTTTATCTTTGAAGTACCGAAGCCTGCTTCATCTACAACAACCCGTGCAGTCTCAACCATTCTGCCATATTGAACCCCGGCAGGGCATGCAGTTTCACACGCAAGACAATCAAGGCAGAAATTCATTTCCTCGGCAAACCTATCACTTAATTCTGTTTCACTTCTTGCAACTGACTTTATCATTGCTATTCTTCCCCGGGGAGAAGAACGTTCAATTTTTGTAATATCATAAGTCGGGCAGACAGCTAAACACAATCCGCAATGAATACATTGCTGAAGTATATCATCGTGAGGTAAGACTTTTAACAGATCTTTATATTGGGTTTGATTATGCATTTAAGTTTTTTATCTGTTCACGTTTAAGTGGTAAGTAGCCCTCACATTTAGGTGAGATGGTAAAAATCTTTTCAGGATTAAGAATATTATTAGGATCAATCGCACATTTAATTCTCTTCATCATGTCAACACCAGCAGGTCCGGCAACTGATTCCAAAAATTGTTTTTTAGATAAACCAGTTCCATGCTCACCGGTAATTGTACCGCCCAATTTAATTGCTTCATTAAAAATATATTCAAAAGCTTTATGAGCTTTCTCAAGTGCTTTGCTGTCTCTTTCATCGGTAAGACAGGTTGGATGCAGATTACCGTCACCTGCGTGTCCAAAATTACCAATCATTACATCGAACATTTTTGCTGCTTTGGTTACTTTTTCAATCATAACCGGAAGCTCACTTCTCGGCACAGTTGCATCTTCCAGAATAGTAGTGGGCATTTTACGAGCTAATGCACTAAAAGCACTTCTTCTCGCAGTCTTAAGATTTTCTGCTTCTGCTTTATCACTCGCAGCTTTAAGAGCAGATGCGTTATTTTTAACAGCAATCTTTCTGATTATTTCAGCATCTTCCTGCACCTCCGAATCACGACCATCAACTTCAATTAGCAGTATGGCTTCGCTTTTTCTCGGTAAACCAATGTGAGTATAATCTTCCACACAATTAATTGTTGTGTTATCTAAAAATTCCATCATCGATGGAACAATGTGAGCAGCAATAATATCTGAAACAGCTTTTCCTGCATCAATAAGTTTATTAAAAAATATCAGTAAGGTTATTGACTTAGTTGGTTTTGGTAATAACTTCACCAATACTTTAGTAATAATTCCAAGTGTGCCTTCACTGCCGATAATAAAATCTTTCAGATTATATCCGGCAGCATCTTTCATATTTTTCCCGCCGGATTTTAACAATTCGCCATTCGGAAGAATCATTTCAACACCAAGCACATAATTTTTTGTAACACCATATTTAAGTCCTCTTAATCCGCCAGCATTACTTGCAACATTACCGCCAATCGTACAAACAGTTAAACTGCCCGGATCGGGAGGATAAAATAAACCAATTTTTTCAACTTGATTTTGAAGATGACCAGTAACAACTCCGGGTTCAACCCAAGCAGTCAAATTACTGGTATCAATTTCCAAAACACGATTCCATTTTGTCATAACAATAACAACGGAGTTATCAACCGGTATTGATCCGCCGCTTAAACCTGTACCTGCACCCCGAGGTACAACATTAAACTTTTCCTGATTTGCAAGTTTTAGAATTTTTGATATCTGCTCTGCATCTTCAGGAAATATAACTGCTTCCGGCAGATGTCTGTAAACAGGTGTACCGTCATAAGAATAAACAAGTTTATCTTCTTTAGAATCGAAGAAGTTTTGCGCTCCTACAATTGATTTCAATTTTTCGGTTGTGTATTGATCCATATCGATTTTAGTTTGTTTATACAAATTTAATTAAAATGATATTGTTTTACGACATTTTCTAAAACCTTTTAGATAATCTACAACCGCACAGGTCAGGATATTTTTTTTAACAATCACAATATTTTTATGTTTGCTAATTGTGTAACATTGATTTTCTTCACACAAGCTACCATTCATCAAATTTTAAAATAAATATTTTGTGATATTTACTTAATTTTACTCAGTAAATTTTCCTTTACTTAAAAAATCTTACTTTCAGAAATAAACCTTTATTAAATACAAATATTTGCTAGTTCATATTAGAGAAATTGATGAAAACTAAATACTCCCCTTTTTATTTCACTTTTTTGATTTTTTTTCTTTTTATATCTGTTCCTTGTCGGGATACTTCGGCACAGCAAAAAGTTTTAAACATCAACGAAGCCATTACCATTGCTTTGCAGAACAACCGCGATATATCAATATCAATAATGAATGTTAAAAAAGCTGAAGCAGCAGTTGATGAAGCATTTGGATATGCGTTACCAAGCCTTGATTTATCCGGTAGTTTCTCCCATTTTATTAAAAAGCCTATGATGTTGTTTCCGGATTTTCAGGCGTTGTTAACCAATGCAACATATTCTATTCTTTTCGATGAAAATGTTATTCCGCGTGATAATAGTAAGTTCAGACCAATGAATAACATTTTACAATCATTCTCTCAATCAAATAATTTTTCAACCGGAATAACACTAACACAGACTTTATTCAGCTCGGCAGTATTTAAAGGAATCGGAGCATCTAAAATTTATTATGAACTTGCCAAAGCAGATCTAAATAGCACTGTTTCTAAAACAGTGTTATCTGTACAGAAAACTTTCTATGGAGTTTTACTTTCCAAAAAAGTATATGAGATAACCAAACAAAGTTTTGATAATGCTATGGATAATCTTGATAACGTTAAGGCACTGTATAAACAAGGACTTGTTTCAGAATTTGATATGCTTCAGGCGGAAGTTCAGGTTGAAAATATAAGACCGGTCCTTCTGCAGATGGAAAATAATTTAAAGAATGCTGCGGATGGATTAAAAATTGTCCTTGGTATTAATCAAAGTGACGATATCGATGTGCAGGGAGATTTTACTTATGAATCATTTGAACATTCAGATGAAAGTGATTTAATAAATGAAGCTCTTGATGAAAATTTTGAATTAAAGACTCTTGATCTTAAAAAGCAGGTTGATGAAGCATTTATTGATCTTGATGTTGCCGGATATTGGCCTACAATTGCTGCTTTCGGTCAATATTCTTATGCCGGTTCATCTGAGGATTGGAGTTTTAATACTTACTCATCTGCAACTGTTGGCATAAGTTTATCCATTAACCTTTGGCGCGGAAACAGAACAAAACATGCTGTTGAACAATCAACTATTACTTTTCAGCAGACTGAAGAAAAACTAAATCAGCTGCGGGATTACACAATACTGAGTGTAAAATCTAAATTAATGGAATTAAAAAGAGTAGAATCATTACTTGATGCTCAGAAACGTATTGTAGGCGTTGCTCAAAGGGCTTATGAAATTGCAACCACAAGATATCGGGAAGGAGCCGGCAGTCAGATTGAAATTCAGAATTCTGATATGGCTTTAAAGCAAGCCCGGTTAAATCTGATTCAAATTACTTACAATTATATTGTTACCAAATATGAACTTGAACAAATACTCGGCAGAACATCTTCTGAGTATCTAACTAACTTTTCAGAAATTGAATAAAATTTATCCATACTATCAGGAGAAATTATTTAGATGAAAAAAATAATATCAAATAAAATATTAACCGGTACAGCTTTAATGCTTTTAACACTTTTATTTACTGCTGGCTGCGGAGGTGATGATAAAAAAGATAAAAGTCCTGAGCAGATAAGAAGTGAAGAAGGAATTCCGGTAAGAGTTGAGGAAATAAAATATCAGCCTTATGAAAAATATTTATCATTCTTTGCAAAGCTGACAGGAATTAAAGAAGCAACAAAGGGTGCAATGGTCGGCGGTAATATTACTAAGGTTAATTCAAAAATCGGCGACTATGTAAAAGAAGGTCAGATAATTGTTGAGTTTGATTCCGATAATCCGGCTTTGCAATACAATCAGGCAAAAACAACTTTTGAAAATTCTGAGAAAAATTATCTGAGAATAAAAGCTTTATACGAGGATGGTGAAACTTCACTGGCAGCTTATGAAGGTGCACAGACTCAGTTTGAAGTTGCTCAAAGGAATTATCTGTCTTTAAGAAAAATGTTGTTTATAGAATCTCCTTTCGACGGTTACATAGTAAATCTAAAAGTAAATCCTGGTGATGGAGTTAAAGGTGAAGCTCCTCTTTTTACTGTATCACAAATATTTAAAATGCGCAGTAAAATCTGGGTATCCGAGAAAGAAATAGTTCAGTTTAAAAAAGGGATGACAGCAATAACAGAGTTTGGAGGACAGAAATTTGTTGGTAAAGTTATTGAAATAGCCATGGCGATTGATCCTGCAAAACAAGCATTTTATGTGGAAGTAGAATTTGATAACCCGCGCAGTACTTTAAAAAGCGGTTTAACAAACGAAATTAAAATTCTTACCTATGAAAACCCGAAAGCAATTACTATTCCCCGAAGTCTTGTTATGAATGATGAAAATGGTTCGTATGTTTTTGTAAACGATAATGGCAAAGCATCAAAAAGATATATCTCTAACGGAAGTGAAAGTGGTTTAATGTACGAGATAAGTTCGGGATTAAACACAGGAGAATTATTAATTGTTAAAGGCGCTTCTCAGTTAGAAGACGGAAGCAAAATCAATGTTATTCAATAAAAGGAAATTCAGATGTTTCTTGCAAAAGTATCAATAAACAGACCCGTCTTAACTATAGTAGGAATTTTAGTTTTCCTGATCTTCGGTTTGATCGCTTATTTTGGTTTGAATCTTAACCTTATGCCGGACGTTGAAATACCATTTGTAACTGTAAGAACAATATATCCGGGAGCCGGTCCGAAAGAAACAGAAACTCTTATTACAAAAAGAATTGAAGACGCTGTTTCTACAATCAGTCAGATTGAGCGTATCGAGTCATATTCTCTTGATGGAGCTTCGATTATTATAATCGAGTTCCAATTATCAAAAGATGTTAACGTTGCTAATCAGGAAGTAAAAGATAAAGTTGATTTAATAATTAACGATCTGCCGGATGATGCATTTGAACCGGTTGTTCAGAAAATTGATCTCAGGCTAACTCCAGTTGTTGATGTAGTTTTAAGCGGTAATCTTAACCCAAGACAATTATATGAAATTGCAGATAAAACTTTAAAGGACAGATTTTCTCAGATAAACGGAGTAGCTAATGTTCAAATTACCGGCGGACAGGAAAGAGAAATTCGTGTTGTACTTGATAACAAAGTAGTTTATGAAAACAATATTTCGCTGCCTCAGTTAAGTCAGGTCTTAAAAATGCATAATATGGATATCCCCGGCGGATATTTCCAGATCGATAATCAGGAATATACAGTAAGATTACAAGGGCAATTTCAAAGTTCAACAGATATAAGTGAGCTGGAAATACCAACTGCTTTCGGTCCTAAAAAAATCAGACAAATTGCCGAGGTTCAGGATTCTGGTAAAGATATCAGACAAAGAGCTACCTTTTTTAATGCTATCGGAAATTTTAAAAATGAAAATGTTGTTCGGCTTGGAATTATAAAAAGTACTGATGGTAACGTAGTAAAAGTTGCCGAAGCGATTCGTAATTCACTTCCGGATATCGAAAGCACTTTGCCTGAAGGAACAAAGCTTGAAATCGTAAATGATGCATCAGACTTTGTCCAGAGCAGTTTTGATGATACAATGAGCAACATTTATCTTGGAGTTCTGTTTACATCGCTTGTATTATTTTTATTTTTACACGACTGGCGTTCAACAATTGTTGTTGCTATGTCAATGCCCACTTCGATTATTTCTACCTTTTTACTTTTACAGGCATTCGGATTATCATTAAACATGATGACTCTGATGGGTCTTTCAGTTTCTGTAGGAGTGCTTGTTGCAAACTCTGTTGTTGTGCTCGAAAATGTCTTCCGTTATAAGAATATGGGTTTATCAATTAAACAGGCAACATATAAAGGTACATCCGAAGTTGGAGTAGCTGTTCTTGCATCTACCCTTACCAATATTGTTGTATTCTTACCTATCGCTAATATGTCATCAATGGTAGGTTTGATGTTGAAAGAATTGGCTCTGGCTGCGGTTTTTGCAACACTGTTTTCACTGTTAATGTCATTTACACTTACCCCACTGCTTGCTTCAGTTTTTCTTTCTAAAGAGCATAAGACAGGTAGGTTTGTAAACTGGTTTAATAAATTTGACGCCTTTCAAATTGACTATTATAAAAGAATGCTTAATTACATTCTTAAATCCAAGTTAAGAAGCGGATTAACTGTAGCTGCAACAATTTTAATATTCATTATTGTTATAATGATTTTTGGACCAAAACTCGGATTTGAGTTTATTCCAACTACCGATGATGGTAAGATTGTAGTTAAAGTAGAATTACCTCCCGGAAATAATCTTGATGAAACTGCAAACACAATTAGTCTGGTTGAAGAGAGGATTAAAAAGCATAAGGAAGTTAAATATATTTTAACTAATCTTGGTAAACTAAGCGATCTTGATGTCGGTACCAATATGGCGGTTATGAATGTTCAGCTTACTGATGCAAATGAACGCGACATAAAGCTTCTTGAACTGATTTCTTTACTAAATACAGAGCTTGTTGATATACCAAATGCAAATATTAAAGTTGATGTCGGTTTTCGTATGGGCGGACAGGAAGCACCGATTCAATTTTTCTTATTAGGACAAGATCTTGAAGAATTGGAGATATTAAAAGATCAAACCATTAAAAAGCTAAAAGATGTTCCTGGATTGATTAATTTTGATAACAGTTCAAGAGCAGGAAAACCGGAAATCACTATATATCCCAGAAGAGAAAAATTAACTGAATTAGGTATGACAATTACTGAGTTAGCATTAACTCTTCGTGCTGGTATCGAAGGAATACAATCAGCAAAATACCGGGAACAGGGTGATGAATACGATATTACTGTTACACTTAATGATGAATCTGTAAATTCACCTGAGAAAGTCGGTAATATTACTGTTGCTACACAATTTGGTTCTTTCCGAATTGCTCAATTAGCTGATGTTAGATTTACAGAAGGATTTACTAAAATCTTGCACAGAGACAAGTTTACTTCAATAATGTTTACAGGTGCTGCTGCACCCGGTGTACCTTTGGGTAATGTTACAAATGAAATCCAGAAAAGATTTGAAGAAATAGAACTCCCTGCTGGTTATTCTTTCACTTGGGGCGGAAATGTTAAAATGATGAACGATATGATTAAAGATATGATCTTTGCATTCTTCTTAGCAGTTCTGTTAACTTATATGCTGCTTGCAGCAATACTGGAAAGTTTCTGGCAGCCAGTATTAATTATGTTTACTGTAGTACTTGGATTAATAGGTGTTGTGCTGGCACTGTTTCTAACTAATACAGCCTTTAGTATTACATCCTTAATGGCAATAATTATGCTGATTGGAATCGTTGTTAATAATGCTATTCTCATTCTTGATTATACAAACCAACTTAGGCGTGAACAAGGTTATCTGCCTAAAGATGCTCTTTTAGAAGCAGCACCTGTAAAATTAAAACCCCAGCTGATGTCATCAATTGCAATTATTCTTGGAATGCTTCCATTAGCTTTGGGCATAGGTGCAGCCGGTAAAGAAATAAGAATGCCTTTAGGAATTGTAGCTATTGGCGGTTTATTGGTATCAACGGTGCTTACTTTGTTTGTTATTCCGGCACTTTATTACCTGACTTCAAAAGCAAAATTTATTGATCCGATGAGCAGGGAAAAAGTGTAAATAAAAAATTTTCTTAATTGTAAAGGGTGAGCTGCTTGTTCACCCTTTATTTGATTTCTCCCTCAATATTTTACGCAAATAAATATCTTGTCAACTTCAAAATTACCTCTAAACTTTTTTTTAAAAATACCCGATAATGTATTGGGTTAAAATAGTTAGTTAGTTAAGCAAACCTTGTCAGTAAAGGAAAATCTCCATTCCTGCTGACAATCAATTTCCCGAAACTACGGTTTCGGGATTTTTTTTCCATACTTAACTAATCCATTTGATTATCGATAATAAACATAGAATAAGTATTAACAAAAACAGAGAAGCAGCATCTAATGAAAAAATTATTACTGATATCAGCAATTCTTGTCTTGATATTAAACATACAAGCAGAAGCTCAATTTAAGGATTGGAGTTCAAAATTTGGCATCAGGTATAATCAAATCTACCCTGAAAACGAATTTAGAAATGTAGGATTTGGAGGGAATGATGATTTTTCTTTTAAATCTTATTATTTCTCATTTTTAGCTGAGATACTTTATTCAGTTAAATTATCAGATGTATTTGATGCTGAGTTTAATCTAGGTTATGGCAGATATGCCGGAGATGCATATTGTAATGATATTGATCAGGGTGATTATAAAACAACCATACTTCCGTTTGATATAAGAGTAAAGGTTAATCCATTTCGTTTTAAATCATGGAATCCTTTCTTTTATGCCGGCGCGGGAATAATGCATTACATTTCTCATATTAAACCTGAAGGATTAGATTGTGATTTTAATAAAAAAAATGGATGGGCTGGCTTATTCCCTGTTGGGCTTGGTTCAGAGTTTTCTCTTGGTAAAAACTTTCTTTTAGAGTTTTCACTCGGCGGAGCTTTTAGCACCAGTTATGAGCTTGATGGTTTTCAAAGTCGGACAGAAAAGATTTGGGATTCTTATCTCAGTACTTCAATTGGATTCATCTATCTTATTAACAATATTGAAAAAGACACTTTAGTAAATAATGACGTCAATGAATTAAAAACAAATCCTTTAACTACAGACACTGATGCTGATGGTTTACCTGATTTTGATGAAGTAAACAAATATAAAACCAATCCGCTCGAGATAGATTCTGATCAAGATGGTTTAACTGATTATCAGGAAATAATTGAATATAAAACTAATCCTATAAATGCAGATACAGATAGCGATGGATTAACAGACTTTGATGAAATCACAAAATATAAAACTGATCCGCTTAATCCTGATTCTGATGGTGATGGTTTAAGTGATTCTGAGGAAATATTTGCATATAAAACCAATCCGAATAACAAAGATACCGATGGTGGTTCTATTGATGACTTCACTGAAGTAAAAAGAGGTACAAATCCTTTGTCTGTCAAAGATGATATTGAAGAAACCAAAAAGCAGGTCTTTGTTTTTGATAATATAACTTTTGGATTTGACAAAACGAACATAACGCGTGAATCTGAAAAAATTCTGAACAATGCATTGATAGTGCTTAAAGAACACAACAATATTCTTATCGAAATCAGCGGTCACACTGATAACAGAGGTACAAAGAACTATAATAAGATTTTATCTATAAAGAGAGCTGAGTCAGTTAAAGAGTGGTTAGCAAAAAAAGGAATAGATTCTGAACGAATGACTGCAATCGGATTTGGAATGGAAAAACCGATTGTACCGAATACAACCAAAGCAAACCGGCAGAAGAACAGACGCTGCGAATTGAAACAGACTAATTAACAAGAAAGGCTTTCCTGATGATAAATCCGGAAAGCCTTTATGTACTTACTTGAGTTATTATTTTATTTTATTTCACTTCCATTCTTATCTAATAAAATCGGCTCGCCGAGTCCAAGTTTTTTTAATTGCTCAAATTGAGTTTCCTTATCTCCGGCAACAAGATATATCATTTTATCAGGGTTGATATATTTTTGTGCCAGCATCTTATGTTCATCAAAAGTCATTTCTTCAATTTGTTTTTCCTGCAATTTTATATAATTGAACGGAAGATCATATTTAATTATTTGGGTTAACATCCCTCTTAATGCACCGATAGTTTCAAATCTTAAAGCATTTGATTTTATCAAAGCATCTTTTGTGAATTTAAGATCATCATCAGAAATACCATTTCTGTATTTATTCATCTCATCACGGAATATCTCAACAGATTCTAATGTTGCATTTGTCTGAACACCGGCATTTGCAACAAAATATCCCGGATATTCATATCCTGTGAAACCTGTTCTTGCACCGTATGTATAACCTTTTTCTTCTCTTAGAATCAGATTAACAAAGCTGTTAAAACTTCCGCCCAGTTTGTAATTCATTACTGTAGTCTTAAAATAATCCGGATCAGTAAAAGATGTCCCTAACGATCCAATTCTTATTTCTGATTGTCTTGCCCCGGGGAAATCAATAAAATATAATTTTGAGCTTTGATATGAATTAAATTTTTCAGGCAGCTTAACAACAGTTCCTTTTTTCTTCAATTTTTTTTCAAGACTGTTAAACTTATCTATTGCAGATTCTTTGGATACATCACCGGCGATACAGATACTAGTATTCTGAGCATCAAGTGCCAAATCATAATATTTTATCAAATCCTGAATTGTAATTGATGGGACAGATACTTCATTACCAATTGTATTATTTGATAATATGTTATCTTTACCATAAATCAATAATGCAAATACATTGGAAGCAGTAGTGCTTGCAGAAGTTTTCGATCTGTTAATGCTCTCAACTATTTCACTCTTTAATCTCTCAAACTCTTTTTCATCCCATCTTGGTTCAAATAAAATTTCCTCAACTAAAGAAAATGTTTCAGCAAATTTTGAAGAAAGACAATTGGCTCTGATACTTATCTCATCATTTGAAGCTGATATTGAAATATTTGCACCAAGATCCTGAATAGCCTGTTCAAGTTCCAGAGGAGTTTTGGTCTTTGTACCCTGCATCATCATCCGTGCAGTTAAATTAGATGTGCCAACTTTATCCGGTTGATCAAGCAGCATCCCTCCTTTTATTGAAATCTGAAAATCAACTAATGGAAGCTCATTTTGCTCAATACCAAGAATTTTAATTCCGTTGTGCAATGCCCACTTCCATATTTTCTGTTCTTTTAGTAATGCATCAGGTCCATTAACCGGCATTTTAGATCTGTCGAAAGATGATGTTAGCTTATCAACCTTTACAAGGTTCTCAGGCTTATTACGCAAAGCTGTTTGTTCTTCTTCAGTAAAGGTTTTGATATTATCTTCCGGGATGATAAACAATTCTGAATTTTCTGCTGCTAATCCAGATTGACCTTTTGGAACTAAACTAAGCAAAACATACTTCTGATTTTTTATGTACTTGTTATAAACCCTCCAGACATCTTCGCTTGTTACAGAAAGAATTTTCTTTAAATCGGTATTCAAATAACCGGGTGTACCTTTGAATACATTATAGGAAGCCAGTTGATAAGATTTACCAAGGACACTGGAGATTGAATTATAAAATTGTGTTTCAATACCCGCTTTTGTTCTTTCAAGATCTTTCTCAGTAAATCCGTCTTTTTCAAACTTAGTAAAACCTTCGAGTATTGCTTTTTCAACTTCAGCTAAGTTTTTATTCGGATATGTTTTTACAACAATTCTGAAATCCCCTGCTATCTCAGCTCCATAATCTGCAACGTAAAAAGATGGTGCAAGTTTTTTTTCTTCTACAATCAATTTATATAAAGGTGATTTTTTCCCTCTGCCAATCAGGTCAGCCAACACATTTAACGCATAACTGTCATCGGAATAATTTTCTACAGAAGGGAATAACATAGAAAGTTCGGGTGATTGAGCAAAGTTATCTTCATAATAAGCTCTTTTAAAATCGTTAAGTTTTATCGGCATCGGTTTCAGAGGTTCAACCGGTGCAGATGATTTAATTTCGCCAAAGTATTTTTCAATCCATTTTTTTGTTTGTTCAACATCAAAATCCCCTGAAACAACCAGTGTGGCATTATTTGGTCCATACCATTTAGTATAGAAATCGTGAACATCTTTTAAGGTTGCATTCTGCAAATCTTCTAACGAGCCAATTGTAGTCCAGTTATATGGATGTCCTTCCGGATATAAAAGCTTTCCGATAATATAACTTGCCTGCCCATAAGGTCTGTTATCATAATTCTGACGCTTTTCGTTTTGTACTACTTGCTGCTGATTAAGGAAAGCATCATAAGTAACAGTCGGCAGCATAAATCCCATTCTATCAGCTTCGAGCCACAGTGCTAATTCTAACGCACTATTGGGAACAACCTCAAAATAAATTGTTCCATCATTCCAGGTGCCTCCGTTTAGAGTTCCACCATTCCCTTGAATCAACTTAAAGAATAGATCTTGCCCAACGTGCTGAGATTCCTGAAACATAATATGTTCAAATAAATGAGCAAAGCCGGTTTTACCCGGAACTTCTCTATTGCTTCCGACATGATACTGAATTGCTACTGCTGTAATCGGGTCTGATCTGTCAATATGCAATATGACATCAAGACCGTTTTTAAGAGTGTATTTTTCAAACTCAAGCTTAAACTCAGTTTGAGCAGATATGGTTTGAGGAATTAAGATAATGGATAACAATAAGAGAAAATAAAACTTCATAATAAAACCTCCGTAACTTTTAATAACTGGTTTTTAAAAGTGTATTATCAATACAATTTTATATAAACAAAGAGAAGGACTAAAAGATTAGGGTAATTTATTGTATTCATCCAAAGCTATTTTTTCCAAGTCAGATTTCATTTCTTTTGGCAGAATAACAGTCTCATGAAATTTGCCGTCTTTCCCTTTTTCGTCAGGTGAAGAAATAAACAGACCTTTATTGCCATTTATAATTCTGAAACCTTTGATAATAATTTCGTTGTCTAATTGAATATCGAAGAAAGCAAGGGTTTTACTGGAACCTGTAGTTTGAATTTTGTTCATTCGATAGATTTTCATAAAGATTACTCCGGTTAGATTAAATTGTAAAATTTCATAACGAAGTTAATAACAAGTCAAAAACTTGACAAACTAAATCTTTAAAAAAGTAATAATAATTATTTTTAATATTTGATTGGTAAACAGAAAATCACTTTAAAACGAAAGAGTCCGCATAACAACGGACTCAATCGCTAACTAACTACTAACCAACTAAAGAAAGGATTATTTCATAAGTACCATTTTACGAACCTGAACAAAATTATCTGTTTCAAGTTTGTAGAAATAGATTCCGGAAGCATGATTTACTGCATTCCATTTAACACTGTAATTACCGGCAGATTTAACTCCGTCAGCAATTACATCAACCTGATTACCGAGAGCATCATAAATTATTACTTTAACATTAGTCTGCTCTGGGATTGAGAAATTAATTGTAGTTGTAGGGTTAAACGGATTTGGATAATTGTTTGATAAAGTATAAGAACTTGGTAATTCTGAATTCATATCATCAATGCTGACTGTTCCGCCTAATTTACCGATAGATAAATAAAGCAATCCAACTATATATCTTGGGTTGTGCATACCAAAGCTTCTATCTTCATCGATCATTTTATAATTGAACAATGCACCTGCTTCATCAAGTGTCCATGTTGAATCAATAACATTGATATTAGGTGAGCCATAAGGAGGCAGTAACATAGCTAATTGCTCCATCAGTCCTTCAACTTCGATTTGCAGCCCTTCTGCAACACCATTTTTATCCAGATCTGCATTACCGTTAATGTATAGTTTTTTCTGATTGAAGTCTGTACCAATATTACCGTGGCAATCAACACACGCACTAACATTATCTTGACCTAAAGCGTTAACCATATTGAATGTATGTCCTCCTACACTTAAATCAGGGTTTAGAACATTATCATTTTCAGCCATATGACAGCCGATGCAGGTATTATCAATATCAGCAAAGTGTGGAGACTGATCAAGTGTCTCGCCCCATGTATAAGCATTTGTTCCGATTAACAAATCACCCTGTGGTCCATGATGAGGACCGAATCTTGATGTTAATGAAGCCCTATAGTTCTGAACGTAAGAAGTTGCATTAACTCTGGATTGATGACAATTCAAGCACAAGCCGCCATAACCAGCATTTTCAACTACTAATCCGTTTTTCATAGTTGCGGTAACAATTCTAAGCTGATATGTATTTGTTGCATCGTGCGGATCGTGACAAGTTGCACAGGTTATCGGATCAGTTTCAGCAACTGGACCGGTAACACCTTTTAATTTATTGACAAATGCTTTTCCGTAATGGCAAGGGTTGCAAGTAGCATTATTTGAAACATGAGACAGAGCCTCACCAATACCATGGAAAGAAAGATCATATTGTAGAGGAATATCGTTTTCTTCACCGCCTTTATGGCAATAAGAACAAACATCTGCAGATAAAGTCATATCAATCTTAGCATTATCAATTTGTGCTAAGTGATTACTGCCAGGTCCGTGGCAAGCTTCACACTGAATGCTTGATCTGCCCATTGCTTCGGGATAAAGAGCAAACAATTGATTGTAAACACCCGGCTGTCTTACAGATGGAAATACAAAAGGAAAATCATCAAAACCATCATTGTTAGCAGCAGGATCAAAACCAGTTGTATGGCATGGCATACAAGAAGGAATAAAGAAACCAAATTCACCATCAAAAGCTTTCTTGTTATCAAGTGCATGACCGGTAGCTGACCAGGGATTATAAACATCCGGAATACCTGCAATTGAATATTGATGACAAGTTTTACAAGATACAGGTCCGCCTTCTACACCCAAATAAAGTGCAGCATTAAATGTCATTTCTGCAGTCTGTGCGCCGCTGGAAAATTTAATTTTATAAGTTCCCTGCACATCAGGTATAAAAGTTATAATCTGATTTGAGGTATCAACTACTTTAACAGAACCAAATTGAACGTTGGAGCCGGTTGGTTTTTCAATTACTTCCCAGGTTGGATTTGAAAAAGCAGCAGTTGATTTGGCTAATAAAAAGACCTTTGTTTCAATTCCAACATTTCTTAACCCACTATATGTTCTGTTAAAATAATGTTCAACGCTATCGGTTTCAACATCATAAGGTGAAACACCATAAGTAGAAATTTTAACTGTTTGAGCAAAGCTAAGCATTGTTCCAACAGTCATAATAAAGAAGAACAAGAGTACTGATTTTTTCATATACTATCCTCGATAAATTAAATTTAGCTTTTTTGATAAATCAAACCTTGTTCCAAACATTAACAAAGGTCAATTATTGGATTTCGCCAATTTTTCGATTTTTCGCAATGATTTTTTAATTTAAAATTATCTGAGTTCAAAAAAACTTCTCGATTATAGGAATTGGTGAGTTCTTTCTGTCAAAAATGAGGGAAGTTTTATAATTAGCAATTAATTATATGGCTAAGGTTTGATTTATTGTAAGCTTTCTTATCAGTTAATTTTTTACTTCAATACTCAAATGTGAATTTCAACAAAGTAAAATTTTGATTTGAAGATAAATGTTTTGCCAGATTCTCTCTTTTCAGATAATTATATGATAAATCAAAGAAGAAACCTCTTATCGGCTCAATTTTAATTGCCAGTTTAAGGAAATTAGTATTTACCCGCTCACCATCTAAGAAATATGCTTTTTCTGATTCGAGAATATATCCATGTGATACTGCAATATCTCCGCCGACATTTTTAATTAAGCCACCATTATCATCATAAATATTTTCACCTTCTCTTTGATAACGATATTCAGCGCTAAGCCTTATCCACTCATTAAAATTATAATTGGATTGAATCATAATTTCATCAGAGTTAGGTCCAATCCTATGCCCAAGATTTGCACCAAATGCAGTATAATTGTTTTTAATATCATAGTGGGTATAAACATAAGGGCGGATTCTTGTATATTCTAATATTAAAGAAAGGTCATTGATCCCGATTGGCTGATACCAAAATGCACCTAGCTGATATGCAGTTTTATTTGTGTATTTATCAAGCTCTGCAAGATTACTGAGTATATCCTCATCAAGGAAAAATGTTCCCTGTAATTCAAGATTCTTTAGAAACTTAGTCTGCAAATCAAAATAAATACTTCCATTATCTCTATCTTGGATGCTCATTTCAATAAATTTATAAAATCCAACCGGTGTAAGATAACTTATATCCAAACCTCTGCCTGAATAGATGATTGACTCGCCAATTCCAATATCAAATAAATTATCAAATTTTAACTTCAGATGATTAAAGGCAAAAAATTTTGTATGATCTTTACTCCTATCCGGATGAAAATAACCGGTAGTGGAAGCATGAAGTGATGAGATACTGACAATTCCATAATCGAAATTAAATTTTATAAAATCCATCGCTGGATTATCTCCGGATAATAATAGTTTACTTCCATATCCATAACCAAGTGTAATATCTTCTCTTCCCAACTGAACTGAAAGATGCATATTTTCAGCTGGTTCCGAATAATATTTTAAATATCCAAAAGTAAAATCGTAATTATCGATATTCTCAATACTTTCAACCCACTTATAATTTGAAAGCAATTTCGGCTCAATAATTTCAGCAAAAGCTCTGTTTCCGCTGCCGCCGCCCTTTATTGCTGTAAGACTATATCCCAGATGGTTGAAGATTGTTCCTCTTAATCTGAAACCAATATCGAATAAATTAGAATTTACAGCACTTGTCTGAGAAAAATCCTGCCCGTGGTAAAAATCTCCTAATAAATCCAAATAGAAATTAGCATCAGATCCCTTATAAGCATATAAGTATTTAATTTTTTCAAAATAATTTTTCTCAAGATCAGAAGAAGAACTTTGCTGCGGATTAAATAATTGTGTAGTTGTATCCGGATCAATTGACTCTGAAAACTCAAACAGATACTTATCTAATAGTTTTAACTCGGTATTACTTAAATCAATTTTATGTTTTGATATTTCGTTAAGCAGGTTTTTAACTTCAAATCTTGATAAGACAGGATCATCTTCTCTTATATAATCTAAGATACCTTTAACTTTCATTTCTTTAAGAAATAAATAGACTCCATTTTTTAATGGAACGGTTTCTACCTGTGCATTTATTTGGAAGGCTAAAAATATTACAAAGATAATCAGTTGTTTAGGACTCAGTCTCATTTAATATCCGGATTTTAATGTGCAAATATAGTTTTATTTTGGATTGATTTGTATAACAAACAGCTGCTTTCGGTTTTTAGTTCTAAGACAATATGATTAATTTTGTCAAAAAAGATAAAAGAAAATGAGACCTATATACTTATATGCAAACACTGGCGGTATTTTAAGAAAAATTGCTGTTGATATGGCTTATTTATTTGCTCATAATAAAATAAGACTTCCAAAATATTATTTTGAAGACAGCTTGCATTTTATTTATAGTGATGCTAAAGACTTAAATAAAACCGAGCAGTATTTTCTAACTAAAGATAAAGTTGTAAAAGAGGATAATGACTTTTTCTATTTTGATTTTCCTGTAAAACTTAATCAGGTTATCGGAATATCAATTTAATTTTATACTTACTTATTAAAATCAAAATCATCAAAGGAAAAAATGAAACGAATATTTGTCTTAATAATAATTAGTATCTCGATAAGTTCTTTTGCTCAGGAAATTCCTGATTCTCTCCTTAAAAACGGATGGAATATGAACGGCGTTGTTGGAGTAAACCTTAGTCAGACTGCTTTTTCTAATTGGGCACAAGGCGGAACAAACTCATTGGCATTTGCAGTTTATACAAATTTAGGTGCGATATATTTTGATCATCCTTGGAAATGGAAAAACAGATTAAATGCTATTTTTGGACGAACAAGATTAGAAGATGTTGGCTACAGAACTACAGAAAATGATATTTACTTCGAAAGTGTCGGTTCAAGAAGTATCGGCTGGGCTGTTGATCCTTATGTATCTGTAACTTTCAGAAGCGCATTAACTAAAGGATTCGATTACAATGTTAATCCTGAAGTACAGATTGTGGATTTCTTTGATCCGGGATATCTGACAGAAGCAATCGGTTTTACCTTCGATAAAAACAAAATAATCACTACGCGTTTGGGAATTGCATTTCAACAGACATTTGCAGATAAATTTGCCGCACTTTATACCGATGATCCTGAAACCCATGATAAAATTGAGGACTTTAAATTTGAAACCGGTTTGGAATCTGTTACTGAAGTTAAATACGAATTTCTCCCTAACATGACCTATTACAGTTTTTTAAGATTGTTTACAAGATTTAAAGCATTGGATGTATGGGATGTAAGATGGGATAACATCATCACCGCGAAAGTAAACGATTATATTAATGTAAATTTAGCTGTTACAGTTCTACATGAAATCAGTCAAACAAGAAAAACCCAGCTAAGAGAAGCATTACAATTAGGATTCAGTTATTCACTTTTTTAATCTGGTATAATTAAATAATGGAATGGAAAGAACTACTGCCTGAGCTTAGACAATATGTAACTCAATTCGGAGTTCAGATAATATCTGCTATTGCAATATTAACTATCGGTATTTGGGCTTCTAAGTCTGTTACAAAATTATTAAGGAAGATTCTAAACAGAAAAAATGTTGATATTACTTTAGTTGAGTTCTCATCCAGTGCATTAAAGTTTACATTATATTTATTTGTTATTATTGCTGCAGTCTCACGTCTGGGTATTGAGACAACTTCATTAATTGCCGCCCTTGGCGCTGCAGGTTTGGCAATAGGTCTGGCATTACAAGGCTCTTTATCAAATGTTGCAGCAGGTATTATGCTGATTATTTTCAGGCAGATAAGAGTCGGACAGTTTATAGAAAGCGGAGATGTTAAAGGTACAGTTGAAAAAGTTGGAATTTTTAATACAACTCTGATTACAATTGAAAATAAGGTAATTTTCATTCCAAACTCTAAACTCATTAACGATAATATTATTAATTATTCTGAAAAAGAAAATCGTATGATTGATCTGGTTGTTGGAATAAGTTATAAAGATGATATAGATAAAGCAAAATCAGCTCTTCAATCAATTATTGATGATGATTCAGATATTTTAAAACAACCTGCTGCTCTAATTGCTGTTGGAGAACTCGCTGATAATTCAGTAAAAATCTATGTAAGACCCTGGGTTGTTAACAAAAAAGCAGTTGAAGTCAGATTCAGATTGATCGAACAGATTAAGAAAAAATTTGATGAGGAAAATATTTCAATCCCCTATCCGCAAAGAGATGTTTATATTCATCAAAGTAAATAATAAAATTTTATAAGCAGTTTTCTAAAAAGATTAGTTAGTCAGTTTTAATGTTCTTTTAAGATGAACACATCAGAGTAAATTAATGACTTATCTGAAAAGTCAATACAAGCTGCTCTGTATGATTCCGGCTTTTTAAGAAAGCTTCTTAAAAATATTGTAAAAACATCATTGGGAATAGATATGAGCTCTGTAGAAAAATTTATCACTTCAATTCAGGAGGGATATTCTTTTAAAGGTGATTCACTGATACTTGGAACTGCTATCTATGAAAAAGAAGCACAGCCAAACCTTCTTGTAAAAGTTCCTCTTAACACAATTAACAGACATGGATTGATAGCAGGTGCAACCGGTACAGGTAAAACAAAGACAGTACAGGTTTTTGCTGAAGCATTATCCGAAAAAAGTATTCCGGTTCTTTTAATGGATATAAAAGGTGATCTAAGCGGTATAGCAGCAGCGGGCACTTCAAACCCCAAAATTGATGAAAGACATTCTAAGATTGGTTTACCTTTTATCCCTAAAAATTTTCCTGTGGAGTTTTTGACTTTGTCTGACGAGAAAGGAACCCGTCTTAGAGCAACAGTTTCTGAATTCGGTCCAATTCTTATTTCTAAAATTCTTGAACTAAATGATACACAAGCCGGACTGATTGCTGTTCTATTTAAATATTGTGATGACAATAAACTTCCTTTGCTCGATCTGAAAGATCTGAAAAAGATTCTGCAATATGCCGCCGCAGAAGGTAAACAGGAGATTGCAAAAGACTATGGTGCAATTTCCCCGGCATCAATAGGAACCATATTAAGGAAAGTTGTAGAACTTGAACAACAGGGTGCTGAAAAATTCTTTGGAGAAAGATCTTTTGAAGTAGAAGATTTATTAAGGATTGATGAAAATGGCAACGGAATAATTTCTGTTTTACGTTTGATTGACTTACAAGACCGTCCAAAATTATTTTCTACTTTTATGCTTTCACTTCTGGCAGAAATTTATTCGACTTTTCCTGAACTTGGAGATAAAGCTGAGCCAAAACTGGTTATTGTTATTGATGAAGCACACTTAATATTTAAAGAAGCAAGTAAAGCACTGCTGGATCAGATCGAAACAATTATTAAACTGATCAGATCAAAGGGTGTAGGAATTTATTTCTGCACACAGAATCCAACTGATGTACCTCAGGCAGTACTTAGTCAGCTTGGGTTGAAAATACAGCATGCTCTAAGGGCTTTTACCGCACAAGACAGAAAGATGATTAAATTAACATCTGAAAATTATCCTATATCCGAATTTTATAAAACTGATGAGTTACTTACTTCGCTGGGAATTGGTGAAGCAGCTATCAGCACATTAAATGAGAAAGGCGTTCCGACACCGCTTGCGGCTACATTACTTTGCGCACCAAGATCAAGAATGGATATCTTAACATCTGAAGAGCTTGATCGAAAAGTAAATTCTTCATTTCTTTATAAAAAGTATAACGATGTAATTGACAGAGAAAGTGCCTACGAAATCCTGAATAAAAAAATTGATTCTGCAAAAGAATTTGAACTTAAAATTCCAGAAGAGACCAAATATCAATATCCACAGCCAACTCAAAGACAAACATCTACTACCCGCCGTACTGAAAAAAGCACAATGGATAAGGTTATAAACAGCCCTCTTTCCAAACAAGTCGGCAGAACATTAGTTAGAGAAATAACCCGTGGTTTACTTGGCGTTCTTGGAGTGGGCGGAAGAAGGTGATAGATGAGATTTAATCTTTTATTATTATCTGTTTCTTTTTTAAATCTGTTAACTTTTGCACAAACGATTACAATCACCGGCAATGTTAAAGATTTAGAAACCAGTTCGCCAATAGAAAATGCAAAGGTGCAGATTAAGGATCTGCAAAACGGAATAATAGATTCTGTGTTTACAGATTTAGCCGGCAACTGGCAGTATGATGTTATCACTGTTTCAACAGAGCCGATTACTTATCTGCCAAATGATTTTAGAATTGAACAAAACTTCCCTAACCCGTTTAATCCATCGACTAAAATTAATTTTTCTATTCCATCAGAAGGACAGGTTACTATCAGTGTTCATAATATCCTCGGCGAACTGATTAATCAAAAGAGCAGCTATTTAACTGCCGGTGTTTATACAGTTGATTGGTTCAGTAAGGGAAGCGCAGGAGTTTATTTATATACAGTTTCTTTCGGTAATAAATCATTAACCAAAAAGATGCTTCAACTTGATGGTGGAAGCGGAATTGGTCTTGGAGAAATACATCATGGAATTTCAAAAGGATTTTCTGCGGCTGAACGACCTGTAATCAATCTTGAAATAGTGGTTACCAAGTTTAGCTATGCTGCCGATTCAATTTTTGCTTCTGTTACCGGCGGTGAAAATTTTGTTTCTGCTCTTCAGACAGTTCACTCAAAATATACTTTGATTGATCTTCATAACGATGTTCTTGAAGTAATGGTAAATGATACAAGCTATCATCTGAAGGATCTGCACTCATACAATCATACTGATATTCCAAGGCTGCAAATTGGCGGAGTTGATATTCAGTTTTTTTCGATTTGGGTAAACCCTGCCAATTATCCGTATTATTTTGAACCTGCTTTAGCTATGCGGGACCGCTTTTATTCTGAATTATCTTCAAACACATTAACAATCGGGCAAGCTAATACATTGCAGGAGGCTTTAGCACTTAACAATCAGAATAAAATTGCCGGAGTAATAGGTGTAGAAGGCGGACATCATATTGATGATAGTATTGATAATCTTATTGCACTTTATAATTCGGGTATGAGATATTTAACCATTACCTGGAATAACAGTACCAGTTGGGCAATCTCTGCAAATGACAGCAGAACTCTTACTCAGGGACTGAATAATTTTGGAAAAACAGTTATTCGTAAACTTGATTCACTTGGAGTTATTATTGATGTTTCTCATACCGGAATAAAAACTATTCAGGATATTTTAACAATTACTACAAATCCGATAATTGCTTCACACAGCGGAGCGAGAAGTATTCACGAGCACAGGCGAAATCTTTACGACTGGCAAATTCAGGATATTGCTAACACCGGCGGAGTAATAGGAGTGGTTTTTTATCCATATTTCCTTAATGGAAGTTCCAATGCATCAATTGATGATGTAATCGCTCATATTGATCATATCGTAAATTTAGTTGGGACTGATTATGTTGCAATCGGTTCTGATTTTGATGGAATAGGAGTAACACCTTTAGGACTGGAAGATGTAAGTAAGTTTCCTGAACTAACGCTGGCATTATTGCAGCATGGTTATACAGAACAGGAAGTTGCAAAAATTCTTAGGTGGAAATTTTAAAAGAGTATTTGAACAGGTCTGCGGAAATTAGTTTAACTGTAAACTGAGATTTTTAGAAAATTGATCAGATATACTAAACTCAATACTGTTCCTAAAGCAGAAATCATTTTATTATTTTGATATCTGCACAAAGCACTTTGTTAATTCCCGTATCATCAGTTTTCGGTTCACATAGATCTACAATAAGAAGTTTTAGATAAAGTAAAGATTTTTACCAAATGTATTAATCAAAAAAAGAGGTCTTCAGTAAAGAAGACCTCAAAGAACTTTTGCTTTTCTTAAAAGAGATATTATGCTAATCAGAAAGTTATTCCAAGAGAGAAATAATGCACTTCACTAAGTCTGCCGAAATCCTGATAAGCATAATCAAGTTTAACTTTAACCAGATCAACTATCCGATAGTTTACGCCGATACCTGCAGTCAATCCTTTTTCAGAATCTCTTTCAAACAAAGAATTATACCCAACTCTTAAGAAAACAGTTTCGTTCCATGCATATTCCAAACCTGAGTTTATGTACTCAGTATGATCATTTGGATGAATTGCATCAACTGAAGTTGTTAATCTTGTTGATTGATCTTTAATAACATCAGCAGAAAGACCGAATCTGAACATCAATGGTAAATCAAACTTATCCAACTCAAGATTTGCATTAATTAGATTTCCGCCGCCGGCACCCGCAGGAAAATTCTGTGTTACATCTCTGCCTTCCATCTGCATCTTTGTGCCAAAGTTAGAAATACTTGCGGCGATTCGTAATTCATTTAAAACAGGAATTTTATACAATGTACCAACATCAACAGCAAATCCGGTTGCACTCATATGCCAAATAGATTCGCTTATGTACTTTGCATTAAATCCTATTGAAAAGTTTTCTGTGAGGAAACGGGAATAATTTAATCCAAATATTATTGCACCATAATTAAAGTATTCACCTGTGCCATCTGGTTTTTCAACTGTACGCACCGGCATATCACCAACTGATAGTACTGAAACAAATGCACCAACAGTTCCAAATCCACTCAGATTACTGGCAATAGCTGCATAATCATGTTTAATATCTAAATACAAAGACGAATGATTAAAAAACGCTTCATTGGCTTCAATACTTGCAGTTCCGCTAGGATTCCAATAAAGTGAAGTAATATCGTTAGCAACTGCAGTAAATGCTCCACCCATTCCAATTGCACGCGGACCCACATTTATTTTAAGAACTTGTGCAGCCGTAGTTCCTGTTTTAAGAGTCTGGGCATCTACTGTAAATAACAGAGCAGATGCAAATACTAAAAGAATAATATAATTTATTGTTTTCATAATTTTTTCTCCTGCTGCTCTTTTACTTTACTATTGCAAACTTGATCAATTTTTCACCAACACCGGGTGCATCTATATGAGCAATGTATAAACCATACGAAACGCTAAAACCATCTCTGTTAAGAAGATTCCAGAATTCTCTTCCATTATCCATACCGGATTGGTGTTCGATAGATGTTACTAATTCTCCGCTCAGAGTAAATATTCTAATAGTGCAGTTCATCGGAAGATTTTCAAAATATATTCTTCGCTCTCCGCGGTTTTGACCTGGTAATTTATTTGTTGGTTCAATATCATTTGTTCCTACATAAGGATTCGGAACTACGTATATATTATCTAATTTTGATGCAGCTGCCTGATTATTAACAAATCCGGCTTCGGTATGTAGAGTGTAAATATCTTCATTGGTAAATGGTCTTTCAGTATAAATCAAAAGTGTATAGCCAGCACCAGGTATTACTGAGTCCGTTGCTGTAACTTTGGTAAGTGTTACACCCCATGTTAAGGTATCAGTAAGTGTACCTTGTGATTCCGGAGCAAAAAAGATAATCTCATCTCCGCGAGTATAAGCTGAATCATTTTTTACTTTTTCATTCAGCAGTGTCATTACTGGTTTGGAAATACCTGTAGATATTTCTTCTACTTTATAGTTTACCGGAATATCTATCATTCTTCCGGAAACAACTTTTCTTGCAGTAGAAATATTCTGATCAGAAAAAGTTAAGATATAATCACCGGGATATCTTTTCTTTCTGTTACCTATTGACGCAATATTAATTGTATATGGAATAGTAATAGATTCACTTGTCCATTTTGTTTTTTCATCATCAATTGCCAATGCCGGATAATCCTGCATTTTAAGTTTAATACCATCAAATACAATATTATCATCTTCATTATTAAAGAATTGACTCTGATAAATAGAATAATTCTTATAAGTAATACTATACTGACTGTTATCGGGCATTGAACTGTTATTTGTTCTTTTAATACTACCCTTGGAATAATTAATTAAATAATCAACACCATTTTGATAGATTGTTCCATCCATTCCTTTAACAACAAGATTATCATCATCAATTATGTATTGATAATTGAGATTTGTGTTTTTAGTTCCATACAAATAAAAAGTTTCGTTGTTTATTCTGCTGCTAATAACATTATAGTTTTTACCCGCAACTTTAGCAGTATCACCCATATTCAACGAGTCCTGAAAAGTAATAGTATAATCAGTTGTTATTATTTTCAGATCATCAAGAATATCTAAGCTAATTATTCCGTTTGAAAATCCTTTTGTATGAACGAGATTATTATTTGTGATTTCCGGAAAATTATAACCGCTTGCCCTTGGTCCCGGTATTACTGATGCAGTATTAAAATCGAAAATCAGATTACCAGTAATAGGATCCAAAGAAATCTTTTTTGTTGTTTCAGTTGGCGGAATTCCGATACTATCACTGCCATGATCGTAAGCGACTAAGCCATAATAATAAGTTTGTCCGTTAATTACACCATTTGAATCAACATAGGTATGTCTTAATCCAGTATCATCTCCTAAATAATAATGCACACCTCTGCCTTGAAACGGAACCGGGTGATATCCTTTAATATCATTCCTTAAATCAAATTTGGCATCAACTCCATTAATACTTTTAAGCGGTTCGTATAAAAAGCTGGAACCTCTTCCATCAGATATAGTTTGAATATCGCCAAAGTCAGGACGAGTACTTCGATAAATTACATAGCCTTCAAAGTCTTTTCCGGTAATCGGATCAATACTTTCTTCAGACACAGTGTCCCAATACAAAGTAACTTTTCTATCATCCGGAACCACTGTTAATTTCGGTAAAGATGGAGGACGGAAGAAGCGATAGTTTTTATTATAAATATCTTGTACTGTTTCGGCAGTAGTTAAAAGGTCATTTAAGTCTTCACCAAAAAGAAAAGCCATTGAGATTCTTTTTGATTCTCCCTTTTTAAGTGAAGTGTAACCTGAACCAAATGTAAAAACTATATCAGCATCATTAGTTATTTGATTAAAGCTGCCGGGAATATTTCTGTTCCATATTACATTATCATCACCCATTTTCAGATCCGTATTCCAGGTTGAACTAGCAAAGCTTGTTAATCCAATCTGATCAGATTCATCAAGATCAGTATATTCAAAATTTGGTTCACCAGGTGCTAACGGATCAGGTCTTCCATCAGGCAATCTTCTGCCTGCAGTCGGGATACCATCACCCTCGCCTTCATCACCTGTATTAGGAATACCATCAACTCCGACATCATCTGTCTCAGGATTCCAATCGCCGTCGTTATCAATCCCATCATCCTGTCTTTCATCAATCATTCCATCGCCATCGTTATCAATTCCATCCTCAGAATTGCCCGGGCTTTCTAAAAATTTACAGCCCAAATAATAAACAGGAAGTCCGTTTAAACCAGTAGGCGTAGCGGGGTTATCAAAAAAGTAAACCATACTTCTTGCATAAACCGGTATATGCTGAACATCAGAGCCATATGGTTTAATAAAAGCACCCCAATCATCTTTGTTATCTGCTTGTCCGCCGATATCCGGATCACCGTAAATACCAAACAACACAGAATCCAGGTCTTTATCACTAACATTGGTAATTGTCCAGACAAAGAAAAGTGCATTAGCAGCCAATGAATTACTCCATTGAAAAGCTCTTGCATCTACTGATACTCCAAGCCCTCCTCTTGTAGGATCATTTAAATATGGATGATATTTATAAGCGAGAGTATCTCTTATAAACTCCAGATTATCCCTATCATCCATTGCCCAGTAAACTTCAAGGTCAGCATTATTTTCACCAACTGTTAAGTAGCCGGGCCAAACATATTCGCCAAGTGCTTCATGATACCATTCTCTTGGCCAGCTATCCGGTTTTCCATCGTGATCTGAATCGAAAGCAGGATTTGAAGCCATAAATTCCTGATTAGGATCAGCATAACCAGGTAATGGTTGAAAAGTCCACTTAAATCCTGTAACCGGATCTTCATCTCTTAAACCAGCATAACTATAATCATACATACCATCCGAAATAATCTTAAGCCTAACATTCGGGTCCTGATCGCTCGGAACTGAAGCTCCAACAAACGGTGAGAATTGGAAAATGTAAGGAACATCTCTCCAAACCATATCAAGTTTTTCTCTCAGCCCTTCGCCGCCTAATCCGGCACCGATGCCTCCATAATTCCAGACCTGACAAAGAACATTGTTCCCATTCATTATATAATATTTTCTATCCTCCTCGCCGGTTATTTTTCTTAAACTTCTGCTATCAGCATTTTTTGATAGCTGTGATTCGTTATTACGGCTTCTTGGATATTTTTCCATCAGTGAATTTAAATAATCTTTCACTGCCTGATGTTCAGCTTGTCTTTGTTCAGGTGTTTTTTGTGAAAAAGTTATTGTACTAAACAATAGAAATAATAGAAATAATTTAATTATCTGATAGTAGCCTTTATTTTTCAGCATTTTAGTCTCCATTAAAAATTAGAATTCCAGCATCAATCCGAGCATAACTTCACGCGGAGCTGAATAAAACTGTGGTTGGTTAAAATATTCAGTAGCAGACGGAATAAGTGGATTTTTATCCGATAGATCATTTGCTGCACGAGGTCCGCCTTGATTTAATTCCATTGTATAAGTAGATCTTCCCGTATCGTTATAAACAAAAAGTTCGTTTCGTGTATCAAACAGATTATAAACTTTTAGAAATACAGTCAGCACAAAATCCGTAAGATTGATAGATTTTTCAAAACGCAAATCAACATTTGTCTGAAGCGGTTTTCGTTCGCTATTAGCTTTTAAATAAATTTGTTTATCAAACAGATATGGTGTATAAGGTAAACCTGTGCTCAAATTTCCTACAATAGTAACAAACCAATCTCTTTCGGCACCAAATGAAATAACTCCGTTTAATGTATGCGCCTGATCCCAATTCAACGGGACAGGAATTTTTTCACTTTGTCTTCCTGAAGAAAGATCAAGGAAAAAAGCATCAGCACCAGTTTCATTACCTTCAGCAACCTGAAATGTATAGTCGAGTGATATTGCAAACAGCTCGGTTGGAAGTTTTCTCTTTGTTAATGAAAATGTTATACCTTTTATATTTCCATAATCTTTATTTACATATTTGTAATAATAGCTGCTTACGCTGGTTCTTATTTTTTGTAACGCAAGTAAATCACGCACGTCTTTATAAAATCCTGTAACATTAAATGCAACAGCGTCAGATAGCTGCTGCTGTAAGCCTATTTCATAGGTTACAGTTTTTTCAGGATTAAGATTTGCATTTCCGTAAGTAGGATTTGCAACATTATCCTCAAATGTAGGATTTGTATATAAATAACTATACGGCGGCAATTGATAAAAATGACCGTAGGAAAAGTGAATTATTCCCTGATCGGTTATAGGAAATGAAATACCAAGCCTTGGACTAAATGAATTTTTTGTCTCAGCCATTTCAAGATTTTTTGTTGGTGCATTAATATCAGGTGCGTATTTAGACCTTGAATCAAAGAGATCATATCGGAT
This sequence comes from Ignavibacteriota bacterium, assembly GCA_013285425.1. Taxonomy (GTDB): domain Bacteria; phylum Bacteroidota; class Ignavibacteria; order Ignavibacteriales; family Ignavibacteriaceae; genus IGN3. The sequence continues at coordinate 928,462 of CP053447.1, read as the reverse complement.
ACCTGCATTAATGATCATGCTTGTAAATTCCATCTTATCCTGAATATATGCAGAAAACTGTCTGGGTTCTTTCGAATACAAATCATGCACCGGACTTTCAGCACCTAAAATTGTCGGAGTTAAATACTGAGATGTATCCCTTTGAATAGTAAAATCTTCAAAATCCATCAAATCGTTTTTGAATTTTGCTCCAAACTTTAATTCGTGCTGATTATCTAACTGACTTGTCAGATCAAATTTTATCTCGGTTGTATGAGACCTTTGATAATAATGATCATTTAATGTACCGCCGGGATAAAAAGTATATGGTGATGTTCTGTTGAGTTTAAATATTGGCTGATATCTTGGATCTGCATGTAATTTTGAAATATCCATTCCGGGTTTAAAAGTTACTTCATTTCCGCTTGCATCCAGTAATGGAAACAGATAACGTTTATAATCATAAATATTATGTGAACCCTGTAAAGAGTAAAAAGTATTACTGCTTAAAGCATGTCTGATTTCCAAAGAGTTCAATAAACTCCACTCATATCTATTGTAGCTTGCATCAGGATTATATTTAAAATTATGGTTATAAGTTTTATAATCAGAATTTGAATAAACAACATCATAATTGATTTTGAATGCAGAAAAAGGTTTAATGGTTATTTTAGCAGTTCCGGAAAAATCTTCAGAAGGATTCATCGGAACAAGGCTGTTATCACCGGTTGCTGCAACTCTTATATCTTCAATATTGTTTGGATTAACCCAGATTGAATCATATATAGTATGAACTCTTTTACCGTACAAGTAGCCTTTACTTTCATTATATCTGCCTGAAATAAAGAATGCAATAGCATTGTTGAAAACAGGAACAGGTCCGCCAATGGTACCTTCTATTACGTGATTACTGAAAGGATTAAAATCCTTAATATTAAGAAAAGTCCCGCTGTTATTGCTTACATAATCACCGGTATAAAAAGAAATAGTACCTTTGTAGTTTGCCCCTCCCTCTTTGGTAACAGTATTTACAATTCCGCTGAGAGCATTACCATACTCAGCATTAAAAGTACCGCTGACTACAGATAACTCCTGAACAGCATTTGTTGAAATTGTTACGGTTCTGCTAAAATCAAAAGGATTAACAGTAGAGACACCATTAACATTATAAGAAACTTCAGATGATCTTCCGCCGCGAATGTGGATTTCACCGCCAGCGCCTTTTGTAATACCTGCCTGCAATGTTAATATCTGATCAAGGCTTTCTACAGGAAGAGTTTGAATTTGACTTTCATCAACAACTGTTTTAGATGATGTTAAATCTTTTCTTATCATCGGGTTTTGTGCTTCAACAACAATTGTTTCCAGACTGATTGCTTCGCTAGAAAGCTGAATATCAATTCTTGTAGTAAAGTCAGATGAAACTTTTACATCTTTAACAATTTGTTTTTGATAACCGACACCTGAAAAGATCAGTGTATATGTTCCCGGTTCGATATTGTTAATAATATAAGTTCCATCAATACCAGTTGCTGCACCGGTGGTGGTTCCTTCAACAAGAACATTTATTCCAATAAGTTCTTCACCGGTTTGTGCATCTGTAACTTTACCAGCAATCTTTCCGGTTACACCTGCAAAAACCTGTGCAGAAAAGATTAGTAAAAGGATAAAAAAATTAAGTGAGTTAGAAAGTAAGATTTTTTTCATTATGACCTCTAATGGCGAAATTTATTTTTATTTTCCGTATTAAACTGCCGATTTGGTCAGCAAAACGCTTATAACTATTAAAAAAAACCATAGACCTGAAAGTGATAAAAAATATAACCGAACAACCATAACAATTTTATACAAATCATTATCAAGTCAGCGGCAGATAAAAGTAAGCCGCAGATTAAAATATTTTCACAGAAATAAAAAAATAGCTGTCAGAAAAAGCTCAATCAGGATTCTGATAAGAATATTTTTCTGACAGCTGATAAAGCAAAACTTTTATTTAAGTAATTGCATTTTCTTTGATACAGTATTAGTTCCCGCTGTCATTTTATAGATATAATTACCGCTTGCAAGTTTTGAAGCATCAAACTTAACATTATATGATCCGGCACTCATAAATTCATTATTAATAAGTACAGCAACTTCTTTTCCAAGAACATCATAAATTCTTAAATCAACATTAGCTGCCTTGGTAATTCCGAATTTAATCTCAGTAGTCGGGTTAAATGGATTTGGAAAGTTCTGATCCAGATAAAACTGAGCAGGAACCATATCGTTTTCTTTTTCAACAGAAACAGGTGTATGCTGCAAATCTAAAACTATCAATGGCATAAAACTATCATCAGGATTGCCTCTTGAATATCCCTGGGTATAAAGGACTTCATCTTCATTATCTCCATCAACATTAGCAACAACAATCACATCCATATCGCCATTATTATTCCAATATGCAGAATCAATAACTGACATTTGATAGCTTGCCGGACTTGTATTATCCCCGCCCTGATACTCTAATCTGAATATCGGAGTTTTTGCTGCATTACCTGCCATATACCTTGAGCCAAACACCATATCAGGCAATCCATCGCCATCAAGATCACCAACTGCTGCACCGTTTAATCTTACAGCATAAGGTGCAAAATCAGCAATTTCAAAAGCAACAAGAGCATCAGAGGTATCTTCTTTTTCAACTAAATATACTTTGCTGCTTAACCAACTTCCAACAACAACTCCTGTACTACCATTACCAAAATCAACAACAACAGAACCTTTAAATGAGCTATTGTTATTCATTACACCAGTCTGAACAGGTGTAGAAACCCAACCGCCATTTTCATAAGATATCAATGATATCGAACCATTACCGCCGACTAATGCAATGGTATTATTAATAACGACAAAGTCATAACAAGCACCTATTGTGCTTAAGTTTGGATCGCTTTCACCGCTGTATTCAACTGTCCATGTTTCCAATCCACCGCCATTATCCGGAATATCATCAACCGATAATACTCCAACGTGCCAAGTTCCGGCTCTGTCACAGAATATTAATTCATCATCACCGTCACCATCAATATCAGCAATTTCAAATTTGAACGGTCTTAAATTGAAATTATCTGCAGTTACTATTGATGTAGATGCATTCGGCAGCCATGAACCAAATCCGTCATCAACTCCCATATTATCGCTTCCATCTCCTACATATTCGTAAACTAATACTCTTGCCGGATTAGGATCAGTATCTATAAAATTAACCGGTCCCCAATATATTTCTGGTTTTCCATCCTTATCAATATCACCCCATGTAAGTGCGGGCCATGTATTTTGTTTAGGAACGGGTGCGGTTGCTCCCCATACTGAATCCCACGTAGAAGTTATTGGATTCCATTCGAATTTATATATTCTTGGAACAACTTCGTAAGGACGATCAACAAAATTTGTGTTACAAGCATAAATTTCGGGCATTCCATCACCATCAAAATCAACACCTGCAATTACATTGCCAAATCCAGCTTCCAATTGTGATGGATCTCTGATCTCAGCAGTACGGGGAAATGTTTGTGCAATCAACAGAGAAGGAATCAGCAAAGAAAGAAAAAATAATGTTAGAAATAGTTTTCTCATATCAGCTCCTGTTTGTTAGTTAAATAATTAGTTAGTTAATTAAATCTCTCATTTCATGTAAAAAAAATATTTCACTACTCAATAAAATAATCTAAATTATTTAAGCAGCTGCATTTTTTTAGAAATCTTTTTTGTGCCTGCAGTTAAACTATAAACATAATTGCCGCTTGCGAGTTTTGAAGCATCAAATTTTACATTGTAAGAACCGGCACTCATAAATTCATTATTGATCAGAACAGCAACTTCTTTTCCAAGAACATCATAAATTCTTAAATCAACATTTGCAGCCTGAGTAATCCCGAATTTGATTTCAGTACTTGGGTTAAACGGATTTGGAAAGTTCTGATCCAGATAAAACTGAGCAGGAACAATATCGTTTTCTTTTTCAACAGAAACAGGAGTAACCACAGCATCAAGTACGATTATCGGCATAGGATCATCATTGGGATTACCTAAAGAATAACCTTGTGTGTAAAGTACTTCATCTTCAGCATCTCCATCCAAATTACCGGTTGCAACCACTAACATATCTCCGTTTTTATCCCAATATGCTGAGTCAATTATTGAAGTAATATAACTTGCCGGGTCAGTTTTATCACCGCCCTGATATTCAACTCTAAGTATAGGAACTTTAGTTGTATTACTTGCATTATATCTTGAACCAAAGATCATATCCGGTTTACCATTATTATCAATATCACCAACTGCAGCACCCCTTATATAATTGCAGTAAGGTGCAAAATCAGCTATTTCATAAGAAACAAGTGTATCAGCATCATTTGGATTATCTAACAAATATACTTTACCGCTAAACCAGCCTCCCATAAAAATGCTTTTGTTTCCGTTATTGTTCAAATCAACTACAACAGAACCTCTGAAAGAGGCATCTTCATTTGCAACATTATTCTGAGTCGGAAAAGTAACCCACCCGCCATTTTCATATTTAACAAGAGATATAGTACCATTTGAATTGAATAACCAAATACGATTATCAACAACTGCAAAATCCCATTTAGCACCGGTACCAGCTAAATTTGCATCACCTTCTCCTGAATATTCTAAAGTCCAGGTTTCTAAACCGCCGCCATTATCAGGAATATCATCTACCGATACTACACCCATATGGAAATTATTTGCGGCAGATTGATTTGAGAAAATTATTTCTTCATTTCCATCGCCATCAATATCAGTTAAAACAAATTTTATTGGTGCAACACTGAACATATCTGTGTTTATAATTGTTGTTTGTGCATTTGGCAGCCATCCGCCAAATCCATCATCAACACCCATATTATCACTTCCATCGCCGGGATATTCATAAACTACAATTCTATATGGATTCGGATTAATACCTGCATCTAAAAAGTTTGAAGGACCCCAGTATATTTCGGGTTTACCATCTTTATCCAAATCACCCCAGGCAAGAGCAGGATAAGTATTCTGCTGAATAATATCAGGCTGTGCGCCCCATACAGAATCCCATGCAGAAGTTACCGGATTCCATTCGAACTTATAAATTCTTGGAATAAGCTCATATTCTCTATCAATAAAATTAGTATTTACAGTATAAATCTCCGGTAATCCATCTTCATCGAAATCTACACCGGCAATTATTCCACCAAATGCCAGTTCAAGTCCGGAAGGATCTTTTATTTCAAAAGCCCGTGGTAATGTTTGGGGATAGATAGCAGCAACAAAAAGGATAAGAAAAAAAAACAACAAAGTAAGATTGACGGTTCATTTAATACCTCCTATAAGGTTCGTTGGTAAATATCAATTAAATAAAACAGAAATATTTTTATTGTTTTCTGATTTCAAGTTAAATAAATGAGAAACTTATTGCAATAAAATAATCGAGCATTAACTTTATTTATCAGCTTTAAGTTTCGATTGCACGCCTTACAAATCCCTCTGCCTTTTTTAATTTTTCTTTTGCTTCTTTCAGATCAACTTTAGCAAGAATCATAACTAAAGCAGTTTTTACATGTCCTTTTGCATTTTCAAGTGCAGCAGCTGCTTCATCGTAATTTAATCCGGTAATAGTCATAACAATTTTTTTAGATCTTTCAACAAGTTTTTTATTAGTCATTTGCAGATCAATCATCATATTTTCATAAACTTTTCCAAGCCTAATCATTGAGGCAGTTGTCAGCATATTCAGAACTAATTTCTGAGCTGTTCCGCTTTTCATTCTTGTTGAGCCCATTACTACTTCTGGTCCAACATCGGGGCAGATAGCAACATCAACTTCTGCAATATCAAAATCTTTTCTGGGATTAGTAGTAATGTAAAGAGTTTTAGCTCCAAGTTGTTTTGCCTTTTTAACTGCACCAACAACATAAGGAGTTCTTCTGCTTGCAGCAATTCCGCAAACAACATCTTTGGGATTAACTTTGGCAGCAGCAACTTCTTTAGCTCCGTTTTCTTCCTTGTCTTCAGCACCCTCCTGAGCACGAAACATAGCAGCCTTTCCTCCGGCGATAAATCCTTCAATCATTCCATAAGGTGTTCCGAATGTTGGAGGACATTCAGATGCATCAACAACTCCAAGCCTTCCGCTGGTTCCGGCACCGAAGTAAAGTAATCTTCCGCCGCTTTTCAAAGCTTTTACAATTATTTCCACAGCTTGTTCAATGTAAGGAAGTTCTTGCTCTACAGCGTAAGGAACGAGCTTATCTTCTTCATTTATAATTTTAAGAATTTCTGATGTTGAGCTTAGGTCAATTTTTACTGAACGTGAATTTCTTTGTTCAGTAGTAAGCTTAGTGATCTCTTCGAACAAAGATTTTGAATCGGTAAGTTTATTCATTATTATTTTAAATCTCAGAAAATGATGTTGTAAATTATAAAACTTTAGACTAATAATTAACATCAGGTTAAAACTTCATATCTTTTATGAAAGTTCAGAGGTTCTTATATTTATGGACGCAAATTAAATTTTTACTTTATTTAAACAGATAAAAATGATATGACATCAAAAGTTGAACAATACTACCTTGAATTATCACAGAAAAAATTAATTTATAAACCAACTGAAAAGACTCCTGTAATACAGGTATCAAATTTTCCGGAACTCGGAAAAATGACTGCGTTGAGATTTATTGAATGGGTTCAACAAAATCCTAATGGTGTTGTATCACTGCCAACAGGAAAAACACCTGAACATTTTATTAAGTGGGTTGCTTACTTCTTAAAGAATTGGGATAAAGATGATGTAAGGGAATTATTAAAAAAAATCGATCTTGACCAAAGTAACAGACCTGATATGAAGGGAATTCAGTTTATTCAAATAGATGAATTTTATCCGATTGATTCTCATCAGCACAACAGTTTTTATTATTACATACAAAAATATTATTTCAGTAATTGGGGATTGGATGTAAACAAAGCACTGCTGATGAATATAAATGAAATTCCAACAGCTAATAATCTTCCATTATCAGAAATCTTTCCTGATGAAAATATAGACCTTTCTTTAAGAACAAGATGGGCATCCACTACTTTAGAAAGATATCAAAAGCAAACAATTGAATTAGTGGATCAGTTCTGTACAGATTATGAAAAGAAAATCAGAGATAAAGGAGGAATTGGATTTTTTCTCGGAGGAATAGGACCAGACGGACATATTGGTTTTAATGTTATGGGCAGCGACCATTATTCAACTACAAGATTAATCCAAACTAATTATGAAACTCAGGCTGCCGCCGCAACAGATCTGGGCGGAGTTGAAGTTGCAAAGAAAAGATTAGTTATTACAATCGGGCTTGATACTATTACCTACAATACCGATGCAACTGCCATTATTATAGCTGCTGGTGAAGCTAAGGGAAATATAGTTCGTGATTCTATCCAAAGTTCTATTTCCAATAAATATCCTGCAACTGTTCTTCAGCGATTGCCGAATGCGAGATTTTACTTAACAAACGGTGCAGCTTTCAGATTAGTCGAAAGACGTTATCAGGATGTTTCAGAAGAATCAGAGATATCACATACATCTGCAGAAAGAGCAATTATTAATTTATGTCTGGAAAAGAATAAATCACTGCTCGATCTTACAACTGAAGATTATAAATCTAACAAGCTTACAAAATTGATTCTTGATAGGACAAATAAAACTCCAAAAGAATTCGGTAAAGAGATTCACGATTCGATAATACAAAGATTTGAAAGAGGAATGCAGCCTGTTTCCAATCAGGTAATTCTGCACACAGGTCCGCATCACGATGATATTCCGCTTGGATATTTACCATACATAACACATCTTGTAAGAGATGCAAGCAACAGTCATCATTTTGTTACTATGACAAGCGGATTTACTGCAGTAACAAATTCTTATATGCTCGGATTGCTTGAAGACCTGAAATATTATTTAAGCCAGACAGAGTTTACTTCAAGATTTACTCAACGTTATTTTGATCCTGAATTTAATGAGGGAAAAAACCGTGATATTCATCTTTATCTTGATGGATTGGCTGCACACAGCAAGACAATCCGAAAAGAAGCTGTTTCAAGAAGATTGCTGAGAAATATGATTGAGATTTATGAGGAAGATAATATATCTTATCTTGAAGACAGAGTTGATGAACTTATAAATTATTTTAAAACACAGTATCCGGGTAAGAAAGACATACCACATGTACAGAAATTAAAAGGAATGATGCGCGAATGGGAAGAAGAACTTGTTTGGGCTTTCTTTGGTTTTAATACAAGTGCAGTTTCGCATATGCGTTTGGGATTTTACCAGGGAGATATCTTTACTGAAAATCCTCAAATGGATAGAGATGTCATTCCGGTTTTAAACCTGCTCAAAAAAATTAAACCAACTATTGTATCGGTTGCATTAGACCCCGAAGGCAGCGGTCCCGATACTCATTACAAAGTATTGCAGGCAACTGCTGAAGCTCTTAAACTTTATGAAGCAGAGACCGGAATAAAAGATGTTAAGGTTTGGGGCTACAGAAATGTGTGGTACAGATTCCATCCTGCGGAGGCAAATATTTTTATTCCTGTAAGCCTTAACTCGATGGCAATAATGGAAAATACTTTTCTTAACAGTTATGGTTCGCAGCGTTCAGCAAGTTTTCCAAGCTGGGAGTATGACGGTCCGTTTTCAAGATTAGCTCAGAGAATTCAGGTTGAACAATATCAAACCATTAGATTATGTTTAGGCAAAGATTATTTCTTAAAACATCCGCATCCAAGAGTTCAGGCTGCTTACGGAATGGTATATCTTAAAGAGCTATCGCTTGAAGAATTTTACACTCATTCCGCTGAACTAAGAAAATTAACTGAAAATTATTAGTCGGGACTGATATGAAACAAAACAGAAAAGATTTTCTAAAAACAAGCGGACTCATAGTTGCAGCATCTGCTGCGGCTTCGATTCCTGCTGCCTCATTTGCAAAAAATATAATTAAAAACAAAGGCTCTAAAATGAAGTTAAGATTTAAACCATATACACTTGAGCTTAAGCATGTTTTTACAGTTGCTGTTTATTCCAGAACTACTACTCCGGTAATGCTGACTGAAATTGAATATGATGGTATAACAGGATACGGTGAAGCTTCAATGCCGCAATATCTCGGCGAATCACAGGAAACAGCAGCAGCTTTTTTATCAAAAGTTAATCTTGAACAGTTTGATGACCCATTTCAGATGGAAGATATTCTTACTTATGTTGATTCTATTGATCAGAAGAATACGGCTGCAAAAGCTTCGATTGATATTGCTTTACATGATCTGGTAGGGAAATTATTAAATCAGCCATGGTATAAAATATGGGGATATGATAAATCAAAAACCCCCGATACAACTTTTACAATCGGTATTGATACCGCTGAAGTAGTTAAACAGAAAGTTAAAGAAGCATCTGAGTTTAAATTATTAAAAGTTAAACTTGGTAAGGATAACGATAAAGAGATGATCAATACGATTAGATCGGTTACCGATGTTCCGTTAACAGCAGATGCTAATCAGGGCTGGACTGATAAACATCAGGCACTTGATATGATAAACTGGCTTAGTGATAAAAATGTGCTTTATGTTGAGCAGCCGCTTCCAAAAGAAATGATTGATGAAAATGCATGGATAACTGAAAATTCACCAATACCGATTCTTGGAGATGAATCAATACAGCGAATAGGTGATTTAATTAAGATGAAGGATGTTTATGCCGGTGTAGTTATTAAACTGATGAAATGTACTGGAATGCGCGAGGCAAATAAAATGATTGCTATGGCAAGAGCATTAAATAAAAAGATAATGCTTGGATGTATGACTGAAACAAGCTGCGCTATATCCGCTGCTTCACAGCTTTCTCCGATGGTTGACTGGGCTGATCTTGACGGCGCTTTGCTTATAAAGAATGACCCGTTTGAAGGAATGAAAGTGATTGATGGCAGAGTAACTCTGAATGATTATCCCGGTATTGGATTAAAAAGTTAATCTGTTAAAATATTTTTGATGTAATTATACAGGAATAAACTCTTTGCTATCTTAAGATCAGACTGCAAATATTTTTGCAGCATCAAATCATTTTACATTTAAATAATTCAATACTGCTTTCATTATTGTATTTCTGTTTTTTTCACCTATTATAGTTTCAAACGGAAAACCAAATGTAATTATTGAGTAATCTCCTTTGTAGCCAATAACCGAACTAAAATAATTTTCTGAATATCTCATAAGAACTTCACTGCCATTTATTTCTCCAAGCTCATCAGGTGCTTCAACTTTATAAATTGAATCATTTAAAGCTGTGTTAAATTCCAAAGATTGATTTTTTGCTAAAAAGTTTTCGTTAACTGAAATTACTTTTCCGGTTTTTACCGCCCATCCGGTTTTTAATTTTAATTTAAGAACTTCATTTGCAAATTTAATTCCTGTGCTGTCTATGTCTGAATACAAATCAGTGCCGATATAAGATCCGCTTATAAATAATTTGCCTCCATTAGATAAATATGATTTAACTTTCTCTTTCAATAAATCAGGAAAAACTTCAAATCTTATTTGTTCTTTGTATTTAGGAGCCTGAGTTTTTTTCTCTTCCCCGAATATGATATCCACCATTTTAAAATCTGCAAGATTAACCTCGCCGTTCATTACAGATTCATCACTGGCAGAACAAAAACTAAATCCATTTGACTTTATTGCTTTGCCATGTGTAAAAACAAAATCAAATATGTTTCCGGAAATAACTTTTCCTTCATAGTCGGAACTACTAGCACCATGACCCGGATTATCATCTGTAATCCACTTTGAAGAAGGATTAAAGTTAAATTGTGTTCCGGTAAAAGATAAATCATATTTATCCGGAACTCCTTCATCAATAAAATTAGTAAAACCGGAAAAATCAGGTGAATCAAAACTTGCTGGTGCTGAAACACGATCAAAGCCATTTACAATTAATACCGGATTTGGTGATTTCTTATTAAAACAAACAGACAACACTTCTGATGGAAAACTTTCACCTCCGTTATTCAGAGCTGTAACCTTGTAACTATAAATATTATCTTCTTTCAGATCAGATAATTTTATTTTATTTGATTCAATCACTTTTCCATTATCAAATCCTTTATCGTTTATCCGAGTATAAAGAACAAACTTATCAGCAGATGCTGTTGGTTCATAATTATCAATCTGAGCTTTCCAGCTTAATTCAACCTCCCCGCTATTATTAAGAATTGCGGAAAAGTTTTTCGGAGGCAAAGGCTGAACAACAAAATCAGATCCATTTTGTACAGATAAATATTTTAACATACCAATATAAATCGACCGTGCAACATCAAATCTGAATACCGGGTCCAATGCAAATTTCATATCATAAAAATTCTGATGTGATAATAATTCTAAAAGCATGGAAGGTACATTTGGTCTGGCTGCTTCGCTGTACATTGAATTCATAAGCTGTCTTCTAGTCCACGTTGAATCATATTTCCCTCTTATGTCATTCACAATCTGAGTCTGCACAATATCCGAAAGATCCCTGTTTGCAAGTCTTGAAACACCATCGGGAAAAACATTCTGGGAATCCAAACCAGGGATGCTGTAAATCATTAATGTTCCGATCGCAGTATCATTTCTGGTAATTCCGGCATCGGTATGAAATGCCAGTGAAAGATCAATTGGTATTCCTAATCCCTTTTCATTTCGTTTTCTGTTTGGACCAAATGGTGCACCGTATAAATAATTACCATATTCAGCACGGGACTGATAATCATCATTATAATCGTTACTGTAATTATTGAGATTGTATGTAAGAGTATCCGGCATACCGGCAAATTGCAGCCAATATCTTGAACCTTCTGCAAACTTTGGTTTACCGCTTGTCCTTCCTTCACGCTCAACGATACCCATTCCCCCGCCAAATCTAACAGCATCAGCAGATACAATTTTATCAATTTCTTTACTTTGATTTGTTAATACTACACCCTGATTTTTATTTCTGCCCTTTTCAAATTTAAATGTACCGAGATAAATCCAGGTTTTCCCTCCGATAGTTTGATTGACTCTAAATTCTGTTTCACCGCCGGAGTGCTTAACCTTGTATTGTGCATCAGTTACATTTTTATCCGACGATAAATAAGAAATATAAACTGCATAGTAACCTGTCTTTGGGATTTCTGGAATCCAGCTAACTGATGAAAAAGGATTTATCATTGAATTAACATACCGGGCAGTTCCGTTATTAAACGGATTTTCACCTTCCCTTATAGTCGGGCTTTTTAATGCGAATCCCTTTTCAGACGAAGTTTTCCAAACATTCTTATCTGAAACTGAAGTCTCTATATAAGAGTCTTTAGCTGAGTAATCATTATCAATAATAACCTCATTGATTTGGAAATCACGTTCTCTCGGAACAAAGACATTAGCACCTGCATTTTCCAGCATTGGGATAAGATATGGAATTGTAAAACTTAAAGGACCAAGGTCTTCGATTGTTTGAAACAAACGCGCACGCTGCCACATCCATCTTTTTTCGTTGTTATTGTAATACCAACCGTGACTATGCCATAATAAGATGTTTCTGTTATTAAGTCCTTTAACAATTTTAAAAGGCTTACTGCTGTTCTGAACAACCGGAACTCTTTCCTTTACGGATTTTGTAAGTCTTGTTTTATCAATTTTGTTTTTGTCAGTTCTATAAAAATTTGGAATAAGTTCATCAATATTATAGCCCATAGATGTTACAACTAAACTGTATTGACTCAGACTTCCTGTAAAAAAATTACTTATAGTTTTTTTTAACCGTGCAGAAAATTCTTCTCTAACCGGTAATGAAGCAAGTTCTCTGCTGAATTGAACGGTTATTGTTTTATTTACACTATCAAACAGAACATTGTTTAACTTAACAAATTTTGAAAGGCTGAATTCTTGTTTGATTACATCTAACTGTGAAACAAAATTTGATTTACAATAATCAAACTCCGATTGTAAGGTTATTTCTTCTGATGTGCTGCAGGAATTGATAAAAAGAAATGTAAGGAGCAGAAAAAAGATTTTGATTTTTTGCATAATAATCCGGGATTAAAAAGCCCGGCAGTACCGGGCTAAAATTTTACTTTATCAGCAGCATTTTCTTTGATGCAGATAATTCATTTACTTTCAGTCTGTACAGATATATCCCGCTCGGGAATGCAGATGCATCAAAACTAAATAAATAACTACCAGGGTTTAAATAATCATTAACTACAACTGCAACTTCCTGTCCTAATAAATTATAAATCTTAAGTGAAGTAAAACCAGATTGAGGAATTTTAAACTCAATATTGGTCGTCGGATTAAAAGGATTTGGATAATTTTGTTCAAGTGAAAATTCTGCCGGAATATAATTCTGATCTTCTAAGCCCGAAGGATTAAATGTTTTGAATCTCCAGATATTGGAATATAAACCCATTCCGTATTGATTCTCAGCCCTGACTTTCCAGAAATATAAAGTATTCTGATTGAGATTAGAAATTACGAGAGAAGTATCTGTAATCCCTGATTGATCAACAATAATTGAATTTTGTGAAAAGTCTAATGACCGTGCTAAAAGTAATCTATACGATTCTGCACCAGGAGTTTCGCGCCAATATAAAACCGTATCTACCGGAACATTTGTTGTATTATTTAGAGGAGCAGCAAGTATGGTTTTAGATGGAAATCCGGTTGTAAAATTAAATGGTGTTGAATAATTACTTGCACCGCCGGCATTAACAGAATATACTCTCCAATAATATTTTGTCTGCCCATCTATGCCTGTTATAACTTTAAATGTATCTATAATTCCGCTTAAATCTAAAAACATCAATGAATCAAAAGTTGCTGATCTTGAAATCTGTAATCTATACGAAGAAGCTAAAGCTGGATAATTCCATTTTAACATTACAGTATCTTCAACATCTGCAGTACCATTTGGTGGAAATGCCAAAACCGGAGCAGGCGGAGGATTGACTTGCAATATGCTGCTCATCGTACTTTCGTTATAATTTCTATCAAGAGAAGTAACAACAAAATAATAAGGTCCGTTTGGTGAAGGTGGTTCACCAGGAATATTTTCTCTATAACCGGCAACATCAATTATATTTGCAGAGTTTTCCAAATCTGAAGGCTGTATGTTAGCGTAATTGAATCTGTAAACAACATATCTGCTTGCAGTATCACCATCAACTGCAGCAAGTGGAACGTCCCACTTTAATCCTGCCTGTCCGTTTGCTAATCTTTCAAACTTTAAATTCAGCGGCGGATTAGGATTTATTACATCTTTCCAGTTCATTACTGGTAAGATCGCTTTATACCTATAAAGATCATTTCGTAAAGAATCAGTTACTCCTTTAGGATTTTCACCAAAATTTTTTGCCCTGAAAAATACTCCGCCTTTAACTTTAGGATTATTTCTATCTAATCTAATCTGTCTTGGCATTTCACTAGAACTTGGCCAATTAGGAATTCTGTAATAAGCGTGTCCGGGGTAAAAGTGTCTGCCATTTGCATGAACAGAATCAGCCCACCATGGCTGAAGTTTGGCATAATCCTGTCCTCCGCCAAAGGGCCAGTAAAGCTGTGGAGTAAGATAATCAATCGAACGATCGTGTAACCAGGCAATTGCATCGCAGTAAATTTCATGATATGCCGATAATCCTGAAGTACCAGGAGGTACACCATTTTTCCAGATACCAAAGGGACTCATACCAAATTTAACCCATGGTTTTACTGATTGTATGGTATCATTTACCTGTGCAATTAATAAATTAACATTATCTCTGCGCCAGTCGGCAATATTTGTAAAACCGCGCGGATAAGCCGCAAATGTAGCCGCATCCTGGTTTGTTATTTGATTTGGGGGATATGGATAAAAATAATCATCAGCGTGAATTCCATCTACATCATACCGGCTGACAACATCATAAACAACTGAAGTTACATAATCCCGAACCATTGGTAAACCGGGATCAAGAAACTTGAAAGTAGAAATCTGAATTATCCAGTCAGGATGCTGGTTTGTTACATGGTTTGGTGCAGTAGTATAATTTCCCACTGCTCTTTCAACCCTGTATGGATTAAACCATGCGTGTAACTCCATTCCCCGTTTGTGTGCTTCTTCAATTGCAAATTCAAGAGGATCATAATAAGGGTAAGGGGCTGTACCTTGTGAGCCGGTTAACCAGTATGACCATGGATCAAATGCAGAGCTGTAAAAAGCATCACATTCAGTTCTAATCTGGAAAATTATTGTATTTATCCCATCACGATCAAGCTCATCCAGCAAGTCTATCAGCTCTTGTTTCTGCTGAGCAGTAGATAATGAATTTGAACTTGGCCAATCAAGATTTGTAACTGTTGCAACCCATGCAGCACGCATTTCTCTTTTAGGCGGAATTGATTGGCTGTAAATTGATGTAAAAATAAAGAATGATAAAAATAATATAGTAAGCTTTTTTCATGGCATTAAATAATAATGATTAATAACTGTTTAAAGTTAATCAAGTTTTTTAATAAGATAAACCCATCCGATAAGAAAAGGCACGATCTCTCGTGCCTTTCCTTTAACTTCTTGCTTTTAGCTTTTAACTTATTACCTGATTACTTTAAGAGTATCATCTTGTTTGTTATTCTTGTACCATTAACATTCAATTGATACAAATAAGTTCCGGAAGCTAAATTAGCTGCATTGAAATTGACAGAATGTGAGCCGGCAGTTAATTCATTCTGTACTAATGTTGCAACTTCATTGCCAAGCATATCATAAATCTTCAATGTTGTAAAACCACTTGCTGACAATTCAAAGTTAATTTTTGTTGTTGGGTTAAAAGGATTAGGATAGTTCTGTGATAGTTTGTATCCATTAACAACAATTTCACCCTGGTCTTCAACACTTACAACTTTTTCAACTTTCTGAGCCAGTGGATAACCTGAACCACCAAAGCATCCGATATAAGCCGTGTTTCCATCTGGGCTGAAATCAATCGCACGTGGTCTTTCATCAGGACTTTGAGGAACAACAAATTCCCATTTCAGACTGTCGAGTACCTGGTTTGTTGAAAGATCAAACTCATACCAGGTATCTGGTGTAAACGGCGGATCCGGCATATCATTATATGAACCAGCCGATACCCATAAATTTCCGGTTGCTTTATTAAAAGCAATTGATTCACAATCTACGCCGTCCATTATAGTTCCAACCGAATCAAACGCTGAAAACTCATCAGGTCTGTTATAAACTATGATTATCCCTCTTGAATAACTTGGGAAATAAAGAGTATTACCATCTGCAGAACATTCCATACTTCTTGAGAAACCGGATATACTAAATGATACTACATCGCCTAAATAGTTAAAATCAGCATCATATTCCTGAATCACTGAGCCTGAATTAACAACCGGTCCAACGAAAATTTTTCCATCATCGCTTACTGCTGGTGCGGTAGGTGAAGTACCTAATGTTAATATAACTTTACTCATACCTTCACCATTCTGATAATTAACTCTATACATTCTTTGATTACCTAATGTGATAATAATATTACCATTATGGTCAGCTCTCATTCCTCTTACGTTGCTGCCTTTAAGTGTATCGTTAATACCATTTCCAACAACACGCCATACAGGTGAAAATGAAGCCGGAGTACCATCAGGATTAAAAACACGAATCAGGTTTGCTGTTACAGTATCGGTTGAACCTGAAGGCAGATATTTTTCAGGGTTAAAATTTCCTAACCAGACTTTTCCATCCGGATCTACAGCGATACCGTGCAACTGCCCCAATAATGAACCATCAGGCCAAGCACCTGAGTTAACCCACTGAGAATATCCGGTTACAGTTAATAATAACACTGCAACCAGCGAAAATAGAAGTTTTTGTTTCATAACTTACCTCTCTTTTATGTTTTAAGTAGTTTGTTAATTAAGCTTATTTATCTTCCAAAATAAGGAGCCCCGGGTTTTTCCATATCAATTCTAATAATGGTCTGTGTAAAATCATTTGACAAGTTTCTTGTCATATATAAATAGTTACCGGTACCCCAGCATAATGAATTTACTGTTGATTTAATAATCCCAGGATAAAGCTGCTCAAAGGATTTATCAGGATGAATTACATAAATAGGATCTTCTTTAGCATCTGTTCCTATGTAAATATCTCCGTCAGCAGCAATTGAAATATCATTAAGTTTGATTACAGAATCAACCTCTGAAGTAAAATTAAAATAAACTTCCGGTGTTCCAATATTGTCTGCACTTATAATAGGAACCTTCCATAAAATCTGCTGATTGTTTGATGCAGCAATAGCGTAAATTGCACCATTAAATATTTTAATAGCATTTATATTTCCATCAAATGGAAATGCCTGTATTACTTTTGCCGGTGTTATGCTAAGAATATTTCCATTTGCACCAACCCATAAATTCAAATTCTGATCAAAATCCGAATCACTGGCAGCTCCGCCAATTGATGCAGTATAAGTTACATAAGTACTTGAAGCAATTCCCTCTGAAACTTGAAATATTGCTCTAACCCTTCTGGTGGCATAAATAACATCAGAAGGACCCATTGTTAATGAACTAAAGAAAGACTCTGCACCTTTTGGTGCCCATAAACTCAGGGTACCCTGTGGGTCCACTTTATAAATACCGGCACCTGTTTGTTTTGCAACAGAAGTATAAACATTTTCATTGGCATCAACAGTAATACCGTAAGGAGTTCCGCTATTAGCTGGATCAAACTCGAATATTTCTACAGCAGCGGGAGCTAATTTGTAAAATACTATATTACTAAAATCTTCAACCTTAAATACCGATGCCTTTACCTGAACAGAATCAGAAATAACATTTGGTGGTCTTACTTTTAATTGAGTTGATGTTGCAGATAAAACCTCACCTTTAACTCCATTAAAAAACACCGCATTTTTAGATTGATCTGAAGAAAAATTTGAACCGTTAATTGTAAGCACTGTTATTCCAGCTAAACCGCCGCTGCTTGGTTCAATGGTACTAATTGAAGGCGGAGTTGTTGAAGGAGAGATTAAATCATCAAGTCCGGGATTTGGATCCTCATTACAACCTGTTACCAAGAATGCAGCTAAAATAGTTAAGCTTAAGTATTTGTATAATTTTATCATTTTAATACTCATAAAATTAATTAATAACCAATACTAACTGATACTCTGTGAACATCATTAAAAATTCCAAATGGTGTATAAGAGTAATCAATAGAAAATTTAACTTCTGATAATTTTTGTTTAAAACCAACACCAGCACTAAATTCCTGTTCATCAGTTGGTGTGGTAATACCAGCCCTAAGGGAGAATGTATTCATAAACGTATATTCACCGCCAAAAGAAATCTGCTCAGGATAATCTCTTGGATGCGAAGCATCAACAGAAAAAAGGAATGAATGCATCTGTCTGTCAATTTCCCAAAGGTCAAGCATATTCATTGATAAACCGATTTTAAATATCAATGGAAGTTGAAATCCATCTTCATCATATCTAACTTCGGTAGAAAAATTTCTTACGTTCATACCAAAATCCAGGCTTTTAAATCCGGTATGGTAAAGGATACCAAAATCGAATGCCATTGCATTAACAGACTTTGTCTCCACAATTTGATCACCCGTGCCGGATAATCCTGCTACGACGGTACCTAACGACTGGCGAACATATTTGATATTACCTCCGATAGCAAATTTTTCTGAAAGTGATTTTGCATAACCCAAACCAATAGACATTGCAACTGGTTTAAATGTACCTACTTCAAGATATCCATCATCGTTAGAAGCAACCACAGTGCCCAGAAACTCACCATAGTCAACAGCTAACAGTGATAAACCGAAAACACCGTAATCACCGTCAAATAAATTCAAGCCAACCGTTCCGTAGATATAATTAATATCTGCTATCCATTTAGTTGTTCCGAAAGCAAAATCTGTCATTCCATTCAGCTCAGACATACTTGCAGGATTATATAACTGTGATATAGAATTACTTGTAAGTGATGTAACTGCATCTCCCATTGCACTTGCTCTCGGGTCAAGTGAAACATTTAAAAATTTCAATCCTGTCTGAGCAAGTTTTTCATTTTTTTGGGCAAACCCGCCCTGAGCAATCAGTAAAAATGCAAGAATGAATGTTACGATTATTAAACTGTTTTTTCTCATTTATTTACCTATAACTTTTTCATCAAATTAATGAGTGAAATATTTATTCAAAAAGGTCTACTTTAATTACAGCAGTACCATTAGGAACAGAATTATTTTGCCGCTGCATTAAATATGAAACTCCGCTTTGAGCAGAATTTGGAACTGTCGCAGAAAATAAAACGATTGCTGGTG
This sequence comes from Ignavibacteriota bacterium, assembly GCA_013285425.1. Taxonomy (GTDB): domain Bacteria; phylum Bacteroidota; class Ignavibacteria; order Ignavibacteriales; family Ignavibacteriaceae; genus IGN3. The sequence continues at coordinate 909,057 of CP053447.1, read as the reverse complement.
AATTTCCGGAAGTTTTTCCGTTATTCCATTCAAGCGAAACAAGAACTTTTTGACCTGATAAATCAGTTGGAAAAGTTAATCCAGCCGGTGCATTCAACAGAAAATCCTCTCCCGGAAACGGATAGCCGGCAGATGTTGAAGAATAACCTTTAAATAAATCTGCTGCTTTTGGATTTGAAAACCTTCCTGTTGATACATAAGTACCATTAATTTCAACCCAGCCTTCATACCTCAAGCCGCTGTATAATGCTGGTAATTTTAATCCAGCTACCGGTGCAGCAGCAGTTAACAGCGAGTCAATAAACCAAACACCGCTTAATTCATCTGTACCGGTTCCGTTTGTTGGAGTGGAGAGCGTATATACTGCCGAAATATTATTCATTTGTTCAGCTCTTTCACCAACATCAAAAGTACAATTAGCATTTTTAATTCTTCCTGAAAGAATAACCCTTGCTGAACTAAAAGTAAAATTTGAATCATTAATTGCTGCTTTTCTATCAACTGTGACTTTTAAAATCTGAGCATTAGTTAAATGACCTAATGGCTGCTCAGATTTGAAGTAAATATTTCCGTTTGCATCGGCATCTAAATTAAAAGCCCTGATAGGTTTAAACTTTGTGTTATCCTGTGCATACCAGCAAACAAAAGTCATAGTATCAGGTATTGCAGGTAAGCCTGTCAGATTAACCTCAAGTGATGCAGTATTAAGTGTATCGCTGTTTTCAAAATAATCACAACCTGTAATAGTAATGATCAAAATTAAAAACACTGCAATTAAATATTTCTTCATCTGAAATGCCTTTTTAATTTTAATTTTATTTTTCATAGCGGCTTTACCTTATAACTGCAAATTTACTAATATGTTTTTCACCTGTCTTATCATTAGTTATGACAGCTATATAAATACCGCTTACAACAATCTGGTTTGAAGAAGTTACATTATACCAATATTCATCCCCGCTTCCGTTAGTGTGTTCAATAACTTTTACCAATTCGCCAAGTTCAGTATAAATCCTGATTGTACAATAACCGGGAACATTATAGAATGCTATCTTATCTTCATCAAGACTGCCGGGGAATTTGATACCATTATATACAAATGGATTTGGTACAACTCTAATATCACTCATACTATTTCCCGGGAGCCTTTTAAGATTTGTCGGATCATAAGTTTGAGTATAATATCTGCTGCTTTCCAAAACCCCGCCGGAAGGAGTTGCAACCCCGCCCGGATTGGTTCGATAACTGGTCATATAATAAAAATAATTGAAACCGCGTATAACATTAACATCTTCAAAACTGGAAGCAGAAGCAGGAAGATCAGCAATCAATTCGTAATCTTTATCATAATCACCAAGTGCCCTGTAAATACGTATTCCTTCAGGAGGATTAGGATCGCCGCTTCTCAATGCCCAGCTTAATTGAATTTTATCACCGCCGCCGCTAACATCGAAAGTTGACGGAGGTAAAGGCGGCTGTGGGATATCCCAATTACCCTGGAAATTTGCAGTTGCTCTTTCCCATGTAGTAAAGAGTGAATCTTTACCTTTTTGAATAACCTGAATATTCTTATCTGCTGCACTTATCTGCCCGTTTTTAAATTGTCTTCCGTACTTAACCTGGTCAGCCCGATTCATTCCGGCAGCTCCTTCAACAATAACTATCCTGATACTTTCACCAAACGGAATATCATACGGTCCGTATGCATTATCGAACGAAAAACCACCGCCGCTGCTAAGGAAGGGATTAGAGGTTTGATTTGCTAAAGCAACCACATCCGGACTTGTTACACCGGTGATAACTTCTGCATGTCTTGGTACAATATGTCCTTGTGCCATCTTTAGATACTGCTGTGTCATACGATCATTGTTAAATGCGTTATCCCTGCCGGCTAAAAATAAGATGCCATCAGAATCATAATAACTTGTTGTTGACGGCTGGGTCTGATCATCATTCTGATCATTGTATGACATATCAGCATGAAGTGTTAAAGTTCCAATAAACTGTGTTGCCCCAAGTCGTCCGATAGTATCGTCAGAAGCATTCCAGGTTAAAGCATTAGAATTCAGAGCCCATATTGGTCCGCCGATATTGTTATATGAAACATCTTTTTCGGTAGTGTAGCCATGCCAAGAATATTGGGTTCTGAAATTATTAGGATTATCCGCATCAACTCTTCCGTCTCCGCGGGCATCGTTCATTGTATTTTTACCCCAGCCGGTTGAATTACCAATCACGTATCTTACTGATTGATTTACTGCATTTCTGTATGTCCAGAATGTATAAAATCCCTGGATATTATTACCGGGTAATTCAATTTCATCATCAGCATCTGTATTACCAGTATTAGTAAAAGTATAATCGTAAACTATATAGTTATCATTATACTGCTGGCTGAACTGGAAAATTTTTCTTTCCATTGTAATACCAAGCTGTGTGTTAACAGTATTAACAATCATTCTGTCCCATTTCATTGTTTCATCAATTTCATCAATTGTAACATCTTTGGAATATGAAGGAATACCATCAACAGTAACAAAGGTTGGTTCAAACTTAGATATTATTTCCATCTTTATCGGATAGGCAGCAAAGAATTGCGGATTTCGCGGACCAACAGTAACAACTTTATAGGGAAAATTAGTTCCTGTTTCATCAGTAAAATTCTTAGCTCCAATCCACCAGCCTCTTGCTGCCTGCATATCCTGTGATCTATAAATTGCAGGCCATTGCATACCATATTGTTGTCTTAAAACAAATCCCTCTTCAATTTCGCAGCCTATTGATGAATACCAGTTATGTAAAGAACCGGCATTCATCCAAACATTATCAAACTGTGCGTTTGAAGTTGATTGTAATAACAAAACTGCAAACAGAGGCAGAAGGAACTTGATCTGAGATTTCAAAATTCTGTAAAAATTCATTAGTACCTCTAATTTAAATTCTTTCATAACTTTTATAAATCGATATTTATTTTAAAACCAAAGAAAACATCTCTTGGATTAAGAAACGAAGCATAAGGTAAATTAGGCATATCTATATAAGCTTTATTCTTAAGAACTTCATCAATCCTTGAGTCACTAACCTGAGACCAGTTGCTTCCGGACCATTGGAAGTACTTTCCGCTTGCAGCATCAAAATAATATGCCGAAGTATTTGGATTTGTTACAGCACTTAACGATGAAGCATACTCAAGCGGCTGGAATGCAACTCCGTCAGCTCTTATATCACCCGGATTATCATCACCAGGGATGTTACCATAAGAACCGAAATCCTTTACCTTATCTGCCGGTAAATGCAGTGATCTCATATAATAATCATAATCATTCAAATCCATAAATCCAGCTCTGTAACTCATATACTTAATATTAAACACATTAATTATATCCATAAACAATTCCAGATCAATAAAACCCAGATCAAATGTTTTTGAAAGTCTGAGATCAACATTAAAAAAGTCATTCCACTGGAAGTTATTTGCATATCCTCCGATTACTCCGCCGCCTCCGGTCCAGCTAAAATAATTACCCGATGTCCACACACCCAGAATACTCAATCTCAACTGGTCAAACATATGAACGCCGCTTAGTTCAGGTCCCCATCCAACAGGTGTAAATAAATCTATATTAGCTCTGCCATAGGGGCGCGGAACAGGACGTGACTCATACAGCTTTCTGGTATTACGAGATTCATTTCTATAGTCAAGCGGATTTTCATACACGGTTCCTAAACCGAAATAACCAGAAGTTGAAACCTGATAAGTGTAATTGATAAATCCTGTAATCCAGTCACCTCTGTTTTTCCTGATATCAATCTCAAATCCGCGGATATCCTGAAAATTATTCGGTTCCGGAAGTGAATAATTAACGCTGCCGTTTCTGCTGATATAAGTAATAAGTCTTGTTTGATTAGTTACATCTTTATAATATCCTTTTATTGAAAGGAGGAATTGATCGAACATATTTTGTTCAAATCCTAATTCATACGCAATGGTTCTTGGTAATTCTTTAGATGGATTTGCCATTCTGGTTACATTGAAAAAGGCTTCACTTCTTCTTAACAAGAAAAGGTCTTCAGGTGTCGGCATCGAAAAAAAGTGACCGTAATTAAAATATAATTTGCTGTCTGTTGTAATCGGGAATGCTACTCCTAATCTTGGACTAAGATTTACCTGCATTTCAACTTTTTCTTTGGAAAGTATAGTATCAATACCCGGAGCTAATTTGCCGGATAAGGCTGGATCAAATCTATCGAAAACATACCACTCACCTCCCGGATCAGAAACATCTACTCTTAATCCAAGATTTGCAATCATTCCTTCAAATTCTAATTTATCCTGCACATAAGCAGAAACTCTTTTAGGAAAGGTATGCCACACAGATTTTGCATTGTTTGTTGGGAGCGATGGTTCAATTAAAGCATAGTTTACATTGTTATCGACATAAATAAATTCAAACCCTGCTTTGGCTTGATTAAATCTATCCATCTGGCTTGTATAATCAAATTTTAATGTATAGACAGCAATCTTACTACTATCACGGGAGTTACTAAAACCTAATCCCATATTCATTGAAGAACCAATACCGCTGCTTGGTCCACTGTAAACACCAAATGGTGATTCATCAAAGCCAATACCGCCGAAGTAATGTAAAGTATTAACATCCCTTTGTCTGCCGGGATTTGTATCGTAGTATGTACCTACCCTGCTACCAAGAACATCATAAAATGTATTTGGACTAATTACATGTGACAATTTAAATCCAATCATATTTGTATTTATAGTACTTGGATTCCAATAATCCGTAGCATAAACTCTTGCATCAAGATAACTGGCACCTGATCGAACATCTATCTCCTCTGTAATACTGCTTGGCGATGTAAATAAACCAGGTCCGCCGGAACGGCTGCTGTTGGTTCCTGTTTGTCTTCCCAATAATCCTTCAATGGAAAGTTTCATCCCTTCTTTAATGTTTGAAGTAAATTTTATTTGTCCGTTATAATCTCTGTATCCGTTGGTTGCCAAAGGATATAAATACATTTGCTGTTTTCTTCGATATGAAGCAGCAAATCTTAATCCGCCAAGACTTTCACCGCCAGGAACCGGACCGCTAAAACTCATATCAATATCAAAGTCCGGCTGAGTAATATCAGTTTGTTTTCTATGCTGCCACAGAAATAATTTTTGTGCAGCTTCGGGTGATAGATCATTATCAGGATTATCATCACCAAGAAGTTCTTCTGAAACTTTATTCCAGCCTCTAAATCCTTGATATTGTCTTTGAGTATAAATATCCCACGCTCCTGATTCTGTTCCTGTCCAGGCAACGTCATCATCAACATAGGGTCTGATCCAGTAAGAGTTTACTGAATTTATCGGATCACCAAAATGTTTTCTTCCAGCAGGACGGTATCTGCCAAGCATAGAAAAAGTATATTGATCTCTTTTACCTTCTTTGGTAACAACGTTTATTAAACCTGAACGTATATTACCGTACTCAGCATTAAATCCGCCGGTCTGAATTTGTAATTCTTCAATAGATGTAAAACTAATTCCGGTATAAGGTGTGTTGTTTCTTTCATCTCTTAAAGTAATTCCATTGACTACAAATGCAGTCTGATCAGAAGAACCGCCGCGGATTGTTAACCCCTGCACACCAGCCTGTAAACCAATAATACTTGATACGTTTACAACCGGCAGGGTCTTTATTTCTTCGACGTTAAGATTAACAACACTTGATGATACGTCCTGTTTAACAATCGGCTGTATAGCAACAACAACTACCTCTTCAGTAAGGAAAGAAGTAGATTGAAGATTAGCATTGATTTCTGTTGTTAAGCCAATATTAACTTTTACATCCTGAAATGTCTGAGGAGTATAACCAACCATAGATACTCTTAAATTATATATTCCTGGTGGAACATTAAGAATAACATAATACCCTTCGATATCTGTTGCAGCGCCGATGGTTGTACCTTCAAGTATAATGTTTGCCCCGATTAAAGTTTCACCGGTTGATGCATCTTTAACAATACCGGTAATTTTACCAACCTGAGCTAAGGCGGGCAGTGAAAAAATAGATAAGATTAGTAAACAATAGAGTAGCAATTTTCTCATATATTCTTACTCCTTAATTATATAATTCTCTAAGTTTTAGAGGAATAAATTTTATATAGGTCTTAATACCTTTCTGAAAGTCTGTTATTATTCAGAATAAAACTCAAAAGTTTGAATTTACACCAAAAAGCTAATCAAATTAGTTTCTAAAGTCAATTGTTTTATCGGTTTGATATTTCACTGATATTTATCATAAACTTTAATTTTTTTATTTGATTTTTTTTCTAGCCAGAAGTTCAAAAGTTCTGATTCTATCTTTATAAGTATTGTTAAGATTCATTTTAACAATGTCCAGTTGTGCATCTGAATTACCTTCCCATCTTCTGCACATATAAATTGAATGATAGATTCTTCCTATTTTATATTGTCTGCTGATAGCTAAACCGATCGAATAATCTTCCCCATAACTAACATTCGGAATTTTAATTTCTCTTAACAAAGGTGTAAAGAAAGCTCTTGGTGCACCTAATCCATTAATTCTTAGTGCGTTGTTTGGACCGTTATCATCAGTCCATTCTTTATGATCGATCAGACCCGGCGGCAGTTCTTTTAGATTAAAATCTGTTATCTGATATGAACCGATTACCATTCCGCATTTTTCTTTATGAAACACATCAACTATTGTTTGCAGTGTATTTTCATCTTTATAAATATCATCACTATCAAGCTGCACAGCAAACCTGCCGCATTTGTTATGATGAACACCTGCATTCCAGCACCCGCCGATTCCAAGATCATTCCGTTCAGGAATATAGTGAATCAGTCTTTCATCATTTGATGCCAGTTTTTTAATAATATCAGTTGTACCATCGGTTGAATGATTATCTACTACGATAAGATTGAATTTGAAACCGGTTTTTTGTTTAAGTACCGATTCAACTGCATCTCCAATTGTCTTAACTCTGTTTCTTACTGGAATAATTACTGAAGCTTCAAATTCAAAATTATTTACTGTATTTAAATCTATTTCTTTAAAAGGAGGATGAACATAAGCACCGATATCAATTAAATATTGAGTAACTGCTTTTTCCATCTCAATCTGTACTTCCCTGTTCTTAGGATCAACATAGCTAAAATGCTTTTCTTCAGATCCGATTTCTTCCGAACTTTCGACAGTGTATAAATATTCCGGAACTCTTATTATTCTTCCGAGTTGTGACAATCCAAGCCTTAGATTATATAATCCGGCAAACTTAAAATTGCCTCTATCTTTTTCAGCAGCAATCTTAAGCGAGTCTGTCTTAACGAATAATATTTTTCCAAAATCAAAATCATCTCTTAAACTCCCCTCCTGATAATCAATAACAGGATGAGCAGCTAGCCTGCCGTTATCTTCTTCATAAAAGTCAGAATATACCATCGAAGCATTTGTGTTTTTTGCAATTTGATAGAATCTATCCGGACAAAACTGACCTGGTCTTATTGGATTTTGCTCATTAATGATCATTGTATATTCAGTGGAAGAATACTGCGCGATTAATTTAATAGTTTCACTGCTGTTAAAATGTTTTGAATGGATTACTCTTGCTTTTTCAAAAGAGGAATACTTTTCATCAGCGGAGATAATAATAATTTCTTTAATCAGCCCTGATTCACTGAATTGTTTAATAGTTTTAGAGTTCTGTTTTTGGCTTCCCTGCTGCAGAAAGACTGTTACTGAATTTTTCATTTTTTATCTCAATATTTTTATATGTGTGTTATAAAAATAGAACATCAAACAATAATAAAACAGACTGATTATAAGCTAATTTTTTTTTTATCTTTCGAGGGTAGGTACTAAAATAATTAAATTAAGGTTTCTAAGATGGAAAAAAATATTTTTATTACTGATTTTTCTTTCAACCGCTATACTTCCCCAATACAAAGCTAAGCTTGTAATTAATGGAACACCGGAAGCAGCAGTTATCAACCCGCTCTATTCGCCTGATGGTTCGAAAATCGCATTCACTAAATCCGGTTATCAAGGGTTATGGATATATGATGTAAACAAAAATTCCGAAGTACAATTAACTGATGAAATGGCGGCTGGATTTGGTTATCTGTGGTCTTCTGATTCTAAATTTATTTTAACACGTGTTGCAAAATATGAAAATGACAGAAGATATAATGCTGTAAAGATATTTGATGTTGAAACTAAAAGTTCAAATCAGCTGAATGAATATCAGACAATGATGCCCTATCTTCCGCAATGGTCTGATGGCTGTTCAAAAGTTTATCTGCCTGCAAAAGGTGTTAATGAGATTTACAATTCAGGATTAGAAAAAAATTCAACACAACTGAATAAATATCTTGTTTTTGAAAAAGGGAACAAATTGAATGTTCTGGATTTATCAACTAATTATATTAATACAATAGAACCAATAAAAGATGCTGAATACATTAATATCAGTTTATCACCAGATCAATCGAAAATAGTTTTTGAGGTTATGGGCGGAAATATGTATAAAATTAATGTTGATGGTTCCGGTTTGACGGATTTAGGAAAAGGCAACAGACCAAAATGGTCTCCGGATAGTAAAAATATCACTTATATGATAACTGAAGATAATGGGTACGAAATTACATCATCGGATATTTATCTTATCAATTCTGATGGCAGCGAAAAAATTAATTTAACCAATTCAGATACAATTATTGAAATTACACCTTCCTTTTCACCTGACGGAAAATCAATTTTATTTGAGAACTATCTGGAAGGTTCAATTTATTTAATGAATATTGAGTAACGGAGTAAGAAAATGAAAAACATAAATTTAAAATTATACACTACCATACATCTTATATTGTTTGTCTTCTTATTAACCAGTACTCAGAGTTCTGCTCAGCAAGTAACCGGGCTGGCAGGATGGAATATCTATATTGATCCCGGACATAGCGGTACTGAAAATATGGGAATTTATAATTACTCAGAAGCTCAAAAAACTTTACGCGTAGGATTAAATCTCCAACAAATGCTAACTGACTGGACAGATATTGATACAGCTTATATTTCCAGAACAAACGATCAGCAGAATGTGTCACTTTCACAAAGAACCGATCAGGCTAATTCACTTGGTGCAGCTCATTATCACTCAATTCATAGCGATGCTGCAGCTATGGGAAGCTCTGCTAATAGCACTTTAATTATGTGGGGACAAATGGGAATCGGCGGACCGGAAAAAACTCCGCACGGTGGTAAAAAGATGTCTAACATAATGATTGGATTATTAACAGCCGGTATGCGTACAAATACACGCGGAGCAATGGGAGACAGAGATTTTTATCAGGTTGCCGGTTCATTGCCTTATTTGTGGGTTAACCGCGAAACAATTATGGCATCAGAATTAAGCGAAGCCGGTTTTCATACTAACCCGACTCAGAACCAGTTGAATATGAATGCAAAATGGAAAAGGCTTGAAGCAAAAACAAAGTTCTGGACAATACTACGATATCATAATATTGCCAGACCATTTGCAGGTACAGTAGTTGGTATTATTAAGGATCTGGAATCCGGATTAGCAGTTAACGGAGCGATTGTTTCACTTGAAGGACAAACTGATACTACCGATACTTATAATTCGTTATTTCATTTATACTCAAATGATCCTGAACTTTTAAGAAACGGATTTTATTATTTTGAAAATATTTCACCGGGGACACATCAGCTTCAGGTTTCCGCACAAGGTTTTGATCCCTATACTGTTAATGTAACTATACAGGATACATTCTTTACTTTTAAGGATATTAATCTTATTTCAAACTTGCCTCCAACAGTAGTTTCGACAACTCCTGCACAGAATGATAGTCTTTATCCCGGAGTTGAAAATGTTGTTATTTATTTTTCACGCCCAATGGATAAAGCATCAGTGGCATCAAACATTACTATTACACCAACAGTAAGCTATACTTTAAGCTGGAGTAATAACGATAAGACTTTGACCATTAAAACAGATAACTTCAGTTTTATAACTCAATATGATATTACAATCGGTGCTAATGCAAAAGATAAATACGGACATTTGTTTGATGGCGATGGTAACGGTATAGGAGGTGATCCTTTTACACTTACAATAATGACTAAGCATCCGGACTTAACTGCTCCATCCATAACTGATGTTTATCCTGCGGCTAATGCTGTAAATGTTGAATACAGACCGGTACTAAATATAGCTTTCGATGAATTGTTAAAAACATCTACCATATCATCAAGATTTAGAGTTGTAAGAAACTCTACTCAGACTAATGCAGCAGGAATTTTAAAACATTATGCTGTTGATGGAAGAAGTGTGTTAAACTTTTTTGTTTCCACTCCGCTTGAAGAAAATGAAACATATACAATAAAAATTCTGGCAGGGATGGAAGATATATTTGGTAATCCGATCGCCAATGATCATAATTATGAATTTACGACCGGCAGTTTAAATTACTTTCCGGAAACTTATATAGATAACTTTGAAACCGGTATTGGAAACTGGTGGCAGCCGGGTAGTTCAGGCAGCACAATCGGAATCTTACCTTTAAACACAAATATGGCTGTCTCGACAGCTATTCTTAATCTGAATACTTCGAGTACAAAATCAATGCAGCTTAATTATGATTGGGATACTTCAGCATCAGCATGGTTAATAAGAGAATATTTTACTCAATCAACTCCTGCTTTTGGTACAAATACAATACTTCAAGCATACATATTTGGTGATGGATCAAATAATAAACTTAGATTCGCTGTCAGAGAAACTGCTCCGGGTAATTTCGAAGTAAGTCCCTGGTATGATATGAACTGGCTCGGCTGGAAGTTAATTAGCTGGGATCTTTCGCAGGGACAGACAGGTAATTGGATTGGCAACAACGTGCTTGAGCCGCCGTTAAAATTTGATAGTTTTCAATTAACATATTCTCCCGGTAATAACAGCACATCAACTGTTTATTTTGATGATCTTAGAACCGCTGTATTTGCGTCATCCGATATTGAGCAGGAAGATGGAATTGCACCAACAGAATTTGTGCTTCAGCAAAATTATCCCAATCCTTTTAATCCTGTAACACAAATAAAATTTAGCATCCCATCATCATCAAATGTAAAGTTAATTGTTACTGATATTTTAGGAAGAGAAATAACTTCTTTGGTAAACGATGATTTGAACGCTGGAAATTATAGCGTTAATTTTGATGCAAAAGATTTATCAAGCGGCGTTTATTTCTATACTTTGATTACTGACAATTTTAAACAAAGTAAGAAAATGATTTTAATGAAGTAAACTTTCAAACCCTTCCTTAGTGAAGGGTTTTTTATTTTTAAAATATGTTTATCCGATGAAGAAATCTTTAATATTTTTTCTGTTATTCAGCATTCAGATTTTCAGCCAGAATTTTCATTTTGCATGGTTATCTGATATTCACATAGGCGACCTGATCTCTGAAGAAGATCTAAAAAGATCAGTAAATGATATTAACACAATAGCAGATATTAAATTCACTTTAATTTCAGGTGATATAACTGCTGATGGTGCTTTATCAGATTTAATAACAGCTAAAAATATCCTCGATAAACTTAGCAAGCCATATTATATTATTCCGGGCAACCACGAATCTAAATGGTCGGAATCAGGCTGTACTGACTTTGTAAAATTATGGGGCGATGAAAGATTCGTTTTTGAATTTGATAGATTTTTGTTCATCGGACTATATGAAGGTCCCTTAATGCGAATGGCAGATGGTCATTTTTCTCCTCAGGATCTGCGATGGTTTGATTCAGTAATTACTAATATGCCAGACCCGAATAAAGCAGTTATCTTTGTTACGCATTATCCGCTTGATGAAGGTATTTCTAATTGGTATGAAATGACTGATCGTTTGAAAAAAATTAATACCCAATTTGTTTTGTGCGGTCATGGTCATAAAAACAAAGCTTTCGATTTTGAATCTATCCCGGGTGTAATGTGCAGATCAAACTTAAGAGGTAATCAGGAAACTGGAGGCTACAATCTTGTTGAGGTAAAAGATGATTCGGTTTTTTTCTATGAAAAAAATCCCGGAACTCAAAAAAAATTATGGCATAGTTTAGTTTTGAAGCAAAGAGATTTTAAACTGAACTTGTCAGATCCACCAAGACCTGATTATTCAATCAACACAGTTTATCCAAACATTAAATCAGTGTGGAAAGTAAACACCGGCTATACAATTGGATCATCGGCTGCTGTTAAAGACAAATCAGTTTATGTTGGAGATGTTTCAGGAAAATTTTATTCAATTAATATTGATAACGGTAAAATTCAATGGACATACAAAACTGATAATGCAATTTATTCAACTCCCGCAATAAAGGATAGCTTTATAGTTGTAGGAAGTGTTGACAGTAATATTTATTGTTTAACTGCAAGTGATGGAAAGTTAAACTGGAAGTTTAAAACCAACGCAGCAGTTATGGGCTGCCCGATAATAATTAATGATATCGTATATATAGGCGGAAGCGATAAAGTTTTCAGAGCTTTGGATTTAAAAAGCGGAAAACCGGTTTGGCTGTTTACAGGTCTTAATGGTTTTGTAGAAACCAAACCAGCATTCTATAATAATAAAATTCTGTTTGGTGCATGGGATGAAAATTTTTATTGCCTTGATGCCGTTAATGGAGAATTACTCTGGAAATGGAATGGCGGTAGAAAAGGTAAATTGTATTCGCCCGCTGCTTGCTGGGCAGTGGTTTCTGATAATGTTGTATTTATCGCTGCACCCGATAGACAATTAACTGCTATTGATATTTCGTCCGGAAAGAATTTGTGGCGTACTGGTAAATATCAGGTAAGAGAAACAATTGGTATTTCCGAAGATAATAAATCAATCTATGTGCGGACTTTCAATGATTCAATCATTTCTATTCCAGCATTAAAAACATTAACCCAACCTAACTGGATAACTGATTGTAAATTCGGTTATGATATCAGTTCGGCACAAATTGTTGAAAAAGACGGTGCAGTTTTTTATGCTGCTAAAAACGGAATGATTTTCTGTTTAAACCCTTTAACAGGAAAGATTAACTGGCAGCATAAATTTTCTAATGGATTTGTCAATACTATTACCGCAATTAGTAATAAAAAAATCATTGTTACTGACTTTGATGGAACAGTCAGTCTGATAGAAGATATTGACTGAGTTTTTATTTTTTATTACAAATATTCTATAATCTTACAGAGCATCTCAAACAGTGCATTACACTTAGTTTATTGAATTGTGGATGAAGACTAATTAATAATAATGTCACTCTTTATCTAGTTAAGATAAAAGAAAATCGTCACATTGAATATTATGACATAGTCAAGCTGTTTTTATTAATTCTGGGTTAATAGTTTTATAGTTTTCAGTGTAAGCAGTTCCAGAATTAACAACAGCACAAATTATTTTTAATAGTTTGTTTTCAATATTGTTTAGTATTAGTCTTTTGTTTTTTCCTTCGGCAAGCTTGCGAAGGAAGTATTTCTTAAAGTTTTGGTTATGTGTTCTTACAGATAATGCAGCAAGGTAAAGAAGTTTTCTAATCTTAGCCGGTCCACACATTTTTGATCTTGGTGGTTTGTGTAGTGATGTTCCGCTAACTTGTTCATAAGGGCATATTCCAGAATAAGCAGCGATATGTTTGTAATTAAGGTGCTCTGTAAAGCCATTTGTTAAAACAAGAAGATTTGCAGCCAAAAGTAATCCAACTCCAGGACAGATTTGGCCAATGAAATTTTGTTCTTAAATGAATCGTCTTTATCGATTAAGGTTTTTATTTCAAGATCAATAAGTTTGATATGTTCTTTGAGTTTATTGATAGTTTGCTCGTATATCCGGTTAGCCAGTGGAGTCTGGTAATGTTTGTGCTTTAGAGTTTTAAGAGCACTTATATTGGCAATCATTTGAACACTAAGATGCTCACGAGTTGTTAAAAGCACCTGTATTTGCTGAAGAATCTCGTTGCCGGGTTTCCAAATTGGAAGTTTATCAGAATATCTGTAAGCATATTCTGCGATGGCTAAGGCATCAATAAAGTCGTTCTTTCTTGGTGAGTCTTTGGTCTTGTTCTTTATTTTGTGTGGGGCTTCAATGGAGATAGCAAATCCTTTAGAAGCTAAGAAGTAAGAGATGCTTTCAGAATAAACACCGGTTGCTTCCATACAGACGATCGATTCAGATTGTTTTATGTTGTGCTTAGAGAGCAATGAAAGTAACTCATTAGCACCGTCAATGCTGTTTGAGAACTTTTGTGTAGAGAAAACAAGATTATCAGGACTGGTAATACAACTGGCAGAAAAATCATCTGCCGAAATATCAAAGCCAATGAAGTATTTTATTGTTTGCATTGTTCTTTTAAATAAAACACCCAGTGTGGTATGAGCTTACTCCATTTTAATAATATTGAATATGAAAATATTATTTAGCTTTAACCACCAAAGAGCCGGGTCTTAATCAATGTATAGATTTTCCTTGAGCGAGTCATAGACTTAATCGGTTCTTTGGGTATTTTGTTTTAACCTTATTTTGTTATTTAATGTTTTTTATAAAATTATAATTAATAACTCACTAAGTCTAATGGAGCGAAGCCGAAAAGTGACAAGAATAAAAGTCAGTCTTTAACTCCGCTAAGACTGACAGGTGCTTGTCGCATTGAGTGCAGTCGAAATGTGATAGAAATAAAGGTCAGTCTTCGTCTCCGCTCAGACTGACAGGTGCTAGTCGCATTGAGCGAAGCCGAAAAGTGACAAGAATAAAAGTCAGTCTTTAACTCCGCTAAGACTGACAGAAAACAAGACTAGAATGAAACGAAGAAATGCTCTATCAGTTTTATGCAATAAAATTACAATGTTATTCTCAATAACTATTAAAACTTATTCGGACCTGCATTTCTTATCTCTTCAGATGTACCTTCTGCATACTCCTTAAAATTATCAACAAACATATTTGCCAGTTTTTTTGCCTGCTCATCATAAGCATTTTTATCTTTCCAGGTGTTTTTCGGATTCAGTATTTCCTCTGGTACATCAGGACAGCTTTGCGGTATCATTAAATTAAAGAATGGATCTTTGATAAATTTAACATTATCAAGTTTACCTTCCAGAGCGGCAGTAAGCATTGAGCGTGTATATTTTATTTTCATTCTGCTGCCAACTCCATAGGGACCTCCCGTCCAGCCGGTGTTTACAAGCCAGCAGTTAACTTTATGCTTAATAATTTTTTCACCAAGCAGTTTAGCATAAACACTTGGATGCAATGCCATAAATGGTGCTCCGAAACAAGTGCTGAATGTAGCTTTGGGTTCATTTACTCCTTTTTCAGTTCCCGCAACTTTTGCAGTATAACCGGAAATAAAATGATACATCGCTTGTTCAGTTGTAAGTTTTGAAATCGGCGGCATAACACCGAATGCATCTGCAGTTAACATAATAATATTTTTAGGATGCCCTGCTTTACCTTCTTCAACAATATTTAAAAGATGGGTAATAGGATATGCAGCTCTTGTATTTTCTGTAAATGAATCATCATCAAGATCCAATCTGCGTGTCTGAGAATCAATCTGAACATTTTCCAGAATAGTTCCAAACTTTCTTGTGCACTCATAAATCTCAGGTTCAGCTTCTTCAGAAAGTTTTATCACCTTGGCATAACAACCGCCCTCGTAGTTAAAAACTCCTTCATCACCCCATCCATGTTCATCATCACCAATTAATTTTCTGTTTGGGTCTGAAGATAAAGTAGTTTTTCCTGTACCGCTTAAACCAAAGAACAATGCTACATCGTTATCCCTGCCGACATTTGCAGAGCAGTGCATAGACATTACTCCGCGTAAAGGCATCAGATAATTCATAATTGTAAAAACAGATTTTTTTATCTCACCGGCATAACTTGTTCCGCCGATCAATACCAATTTTTTTGTAAAGTTCAGCAAGATAAACGATTCAGAGTTTGTACAATCAACATCTCTGTCGGCATTAAAATTAGGCATATGTATAATTGTAAAATCTGTTTGATGCGCGGCTAATTCTTCCTGAGTTTTATATCTTCTGAACATATTTCTGGCAAATAACGTATGCCATGCATTTTCTGAAATAACCCGGATACCGATTTTATGCTTTGGTTCTGCACTTGCATAGCAGTCTTCAACATACAAATCTTTACCCTGAATATAAGCCATCATTTTAAAATAAATTCTTTCAGCACATTCTGCAGACATACCTTTATTTACTTTGCCCCACCAGATATTTTTTTCACTTTCCGGTTCACGAACAATAAATTTATCATTAGGGCTTCTGCCTGTATGATAACCGGTTCTTACAACCAATGGTCCTAAATGAGCTAATAATCCTTCACGTCTTCTTATTACCTGTTCGTAAAGCGCAGGAGTGCCGTAGTTATAAAACACTTCTCTGATATTTTTAATACCTAAGGTATTAAGTTCCTCCATCAATTTTACTTTCTTAATCATAGATTTTCCTTTACTGTTTAATCAAATCATTAAGTATTTAATCTTACTTACTTATTTATTTATTTATTTTAAATATACTGTTGTGATCAAGTTCTATTTTCTCTTCGCAAAAAAAAGGCTCTGCATAATTTCTTCCAATTGCAAAACCATAAAACTTTGCGCGTGATTTAACATAATTTATAAATCCCGGCTTACTAATAAAAGTTTCGGGTTCTAAACTTCTTGGATTATGAAACTGTGTGGAATAACACTCAATGGCTTTCATTTTAGTTTCAAATGTATCAGAAATATCATATAAAAACGAAGGCTCAAATGTGTAAGTCTGCATATAGTAATATAATCTATCCGGTCTAAAATGATTTTGCGGAACTTTTTTATCAAAAGTTTTGATTTTAGCCAGACCTGTAGAAAACATTGCTCTTTTAACAAGGTTACTTGCATCAATATGATCAGGATGGCGATCGTTAAAATAAGGAGCGAAAATAATTTCAGGTCTGTATTTTCTGATTTTACAAATAACCTTCATCAGATTTTCTTTTGTATTTTCAATATTGCCGTCCGGAATCCCAAGATTTTCACGAACAGTAACTTTTAATACAAGTGCCGCATTAAAAGCTTCCTGCTGTCTTGTTTCTGCTGTACCTCTTGTGCCAAGTTCGCCCTTAGTAAGATCAATTATACCAATTTTAATATTGTTTTTTGTAAGATCAGCAATAGTTCCGCCCATTGCCAGTTCAGCATCATCCGGATGAGCTGCGAATACCAGTACGTCTAATTTCATGCTTTACCTAAGTTTTAAAATTGATACTCCGAACTTAAAAATTTTATTTTATGTAAGCTAATAACTATTGTGTTGTTCTGATATGTATTATCAACTTTAAATTAAGTTCATTTAATTATTTGTTATTTAGCATCATATTTATATTTTAAAAAAGCTAATCCAATTAATAATCAAAATTATGAGGTAAGTGAATGAAAAAACTCATTACTCTTTGCCTGATCATTTTTTTTCTGCCTTTAAGTTTCTCACAAAATTATGTTTGGCAGCTTAAAAAATCCGGCTCAAGTTTAGGCGGACCAATTGATGTAGAAAAGTATAACCACAATAATGTTTATTACGGCTCAGTAAATAAGATTTTCAAAAGTACAGACGGCGGTGAAACTTTTGTTCAGATCGGTGTAAATGTTCCTTCAGCAAGTGAAATAAAATGCGTAATTATTGATGACGATAATCCTGATGTTATACTTGTTGGAATTGAAGCATCACCGGATAAGATACTTAAAACAACCGATGCAGGTGCAAACTGGACTGTTACTGCTGATGGTTTGTCATTCTCTTATTTCGGAATTCCAATTACTCAGGATCCTGCACACCCTGATACCTTTTATACAATGAATGGAAACAATTTTATGCGGTCAACCGATTTTGGTTCAACCTGGACTACAATTGCTTCGTCGTTCGGAACAAACAGCGCACCTTGTGATATAGAAGTATTCCCTGATACTTCAATCATTCTTGTTGGAGATAATGGAACAGGTATTTTCAGAAGCACAGATTATGGTTTAACCTGGACTCAAACTTATAGCACTTCAGGTGAAATACCTACCATTGCTGTTGACTTTACTCAACCGGGTATTGCTTATGCAACAAAATGGGCTGGTGGAGGTGGTCTGTTGAAATCTACTAACTATGGTGCAGCATGGACTCTTATGCCTGGATTTACCGGACAAAATATGTGGGGAGTTCATATCAATCCTTTGGATGGAAATGAAATCTTTGCCGGCTGTTACTCTTGCGGTTTTACATGGAAAACAAAAAATGGCGGCGCAACTTGGCAAACTGTTTCAATTCCTTCAACAAATTATCAGTACTTTATTGTCGATTCTATGAATGTCTTTGCAGCTCAGGGTAATGGGTTCTATAAATTAGATTCACCTTTCTTTATTCCGGTTGAGTTAACATCATTTAATGCAGAGCTGCAAGATGATAATATTAAACTTAATTGGGCTACAGCAACCGAGCTAAATAATTCAGGATTCGAGATTGAATCAAGCACAAATAATATAGATTTTGTTAAGATAGGATTTGTTCCCGGATATGGAACAACAACAGAATCAAAAAGTTATTTGTTTATCATTTCTGAAACTTATGCCTACAAAACTTATTACAGACTTAAACAGATTGATTTTGATGGTTCATATCAATATTCATCTTCGGTTGAAGTTGGATCAGACCTGCCAAAAGAATTTTCTTTAGCTCAAAACTACCCTAATCCGTTTAATCCGAACACGACAATAAAGTTTGAGATACCTGATGATGGATTAGTTACTCTGAAAGTTTACGACATACTCGGTGCAGAAGTTGCAACTTTAATTAATGAAGAAAAAACGGTTGGAAGATATGAAGTGAACTTTGATGCAAGCAAACTTGCAAGCGGAGTCTATATATATCAGCTTCAAGTAAACGATTTTATTAATATGAAGAAAATGATTCTTCTGAAGTAACTTTACTCATATATTCATAGCCGGAATTGAGCTTCCGGCTTTTTATTTTCTTAGAGATGACAAAGATGTCATCTCTTGCGTAAAAAGATTCCTGCTTATCGAAGAAATAATTTCTTATTTTATTTTTGTTTTAGAGATGACATCTTTAACAAAGCGAAGATGTCATCTCTTGCATAAAAAAGATTCCAGCTTATCGTGGAAATAATTTCATATTTTATTTTTGTTTTAGAGATGACATCTTTAACAAAGCGAAGATGTCATCTCTCGCGTAAAGATTTTTGCTAATTAATATTAGCATCCCTATCTGCATAAGCTTAAATTTGTGTTAAATAACTATCAGCATTTTAACAAGGGAGTGGAAAATGAAAAGGGCAATAGTTGGATTTCTTTTAATTGGTTTTAGTCTATTCCTAAAATCCTGCAACACAACTGAGCCGCCGCCAAACGGTCAAAAGCCGACACTTGAATTAACACTTGAGGATGTTTCCTGTATTGAAGCGTGGATACAACTTAAAACTACAAACCTGCAGCTTCCAACAACTATTACTCTTAAACAGTATAACCTCTCCGGTGACTCTTTATCTCAGAACTTTCTACTCAATACTCAGGACTCATTACTCTATATTGATTCACTGCTTCCGAATCAAACATATAAATTTGTTACAACAATTGAGCAATCAAACAATAAAAGCAATGAGCTAAGCGTAACCACAATGGATACAACCAGCCACAACTTTACATTTGAAACTTTTACTTTTGGCGGAACAGCAGGCAGCAGCACGTTATACGATTGTGCAATTATTTCTCCGGAAAATATCTGGTGCGTGGGTGAGATATATGTAGCCGATACAAGCATAAACGGCTACACAATGTATAATGCAGTACATTGGGATGGGAGTGATTGGAATTTGAAGAGAATTTTATATGATGGAAGTATTTGGACTATAACTACAATTTTTGCATTTAGTGAAAATGATATTTGGTTTTCTGCATTTGTCAGATATGATGGACAAAATTTTATTGAAATGCCAATACCTGCTATTTTGATGGGTTGGAGACCGAATAAAATTTGGGGAAGCAGCAGCAGTGATTTGTACGTTGTAGGTAACAATGGCAATATTGTGCACTACAACGGGCAAAGCTGGCAGCGGATAGAAAGCGGGACGGAGTTAAATATTAATGATATCTGGGGAGATTATAATGATAAAACAGGTGAATATGAAATACTGGCTGTTGCTTCTAATGTTAATACAAGCACAGAGAGAACTATTATTAAAATCTACAATAATACTTCGAGAATAATTTCAAGCAGCCCGATACAATGGAGCTTACGAACAGTTTGGTTTATGCCTTCAAGACGATACTATGTAGCAGGAAGCGGCGTTTATGAAAAGCATAATTTAACAGAGAATGAATGGCGAAATAATACATTGGATATAACAACGTTCTATACAAATAGGATTCGTGGTAATGATGTTAATGATGTTGTTGGGATAGGAGCTTTCGGTGATTTCGTGCATTTCAACGGTTCAGGGTGGAAAGTCAATTATCAGGAACCGGAACTAAATTATGGTTCGTACCTATCACTGGATATAAAAGAAGAATTGGTAGTTGCTGTCGGTTTGGAATATGATCAGGCAGTAATACAAATAGCTACAAAAATCAATCAATAATACAAAGGAGAAATTATGATTAGACCGCCGCCAATCTTAAAAAACTGAGCAATGATGTTCGAAGCACCACTGCTCATTTAATTCCCGTCAATACGGGAAATACAAACACATTGGCAACCAAAGCTCCTTACATATGTGAGGAGCGCCTTTTTGTTTGCATAGTAAAATTTTCTTAAAAATCATTTCGAGAAAAATTTAAATCAGCAATTAGATTATATCTTTTTTATTTTTAAAGCAGGAAAATATTTTTACAAAAGTAAATCAAAAGGCGATTTATGAAACACTTCATAACTATTTTACTAATATTTTCAGGAATGTTTTCTATGCTTGCACAAAATAATAAAACAGCATTTATTAACGGCAAAGTTTATACAGTAAACGAAAACCAGCCGCTTGCTCAGGCAGTAGTAGTTCAGGATAGTAAAATTATTTTTGTCGGTTCCGATGACGATGCAAAAAAAATTATTGATAAAAATACTGATGTAGTTGATTTAAATGGTAAGCTGATGCTTCCGGGATTCAACGATAATCATGTTCATTTTTTAACAGGTGGCTTTTATTTACTTGGTATTGATTTAAGACCGGCAAATTCAACTTCAGAGTTCAAACAAATACTTAAAGACTACGCAAAGAGATATCCCGGCAAATGGATAACCGGCGGATATTGGGATCATGAAAAATGGGAAGTTAAAGATCTTCCTTCTAAAGAAATGATTGATGAAGTAGTTTCTGATCAACCTGTATTTGTTGAAAGACTGGATGGTCACATGGGTGTTGCAAATTCTTATGCACTTAAACTTGCCGGAATCACAAAGGAAACTGAAAATCCTGACGGCGGACTTATAGTTAAAGATCCAAAAACCGGCGAACCAACAGGAGTTCTTAAAGATAATGCGATGGAAATTCTGACTAAGCATATTCCTGACGCAACTGAAGAAGAAAATTATGATGCTCTTTTGGCTGCTCTTAATGAAGCAAAGCGATTGGGAGTAACAAGTATTCAGGATATGAGTTATCTTGATGCTTTAACAGTTTATGAACGCGCAAAAAATGAAGGCATATTAACCTGCAGAATTTTTTCCCGATGGGCTATTGCTGATTATAAATATCTTGTGAAAAAAAATATTAAGGCAGGCTATGGTGATAACTTGATCAGAATGGGTTCATTAAAAGGTTTTGCTGATGGATCATTAGGCTCAAGCACTGCCTGGTTTTTTGAAAAATACGTTCAGGATACTACTACAAGCGGCTTGGCAATGGACATTATCACTGATGGCAGCATGGAAAAATGGTGTATGGATGCCGATAAAAACGGATTACAAATTTGTGTTCACGCTATCGGAGATAAAGCAAACTCGTATATGCTCGATCTTTATGCCAAGATTATCAAAGAAAACCCAAAGTGGGATAGAAGATTCAGAATTGAACATGCACAGCATGTAAGATTTGATGATATTAAAAGATTTGCTGAGCTTGGTGTTATTGCTTCTGTTCAACCTTATCATTGTATTGATGACGGCGTTTGGGCAGAAAAAAGAATAGGACCCGAAAGACTCAAATACACTTATCCATTTAAATCATTTCTTGATGCAGGAGTTAAATTATGTTTTGGTACTGATTGGTATGTTGCCCCATTAAATCCATTACTTGGAATTTATGCCGCCGTAACAAGAAGAACTCTTGATGGAAAAAATCCTGATGGCTGGATACCAGAACAAAAAATCACAGTTGAAGATGCAATAAAATGTTATACATTAAATTCAGCTTATGCATCATTTGAAGAAAAAATTAAAGGCAGTATTGAGACAGGTAAACTTGCTGATTTAGTTGTACTTAGTGATGATATTCTTTCAATTGATCCTGTTAAGATTAAAGACACAGAGGTTATAATGACTATCTTTGATGGAAAGATCATTTATAAAAAATAAGAATACGGTATCTGCCTTATTTACTAAAATCAGGTTACTGTATAGGTTTTGCACAGATAAATTAAGGATTCTGTTATGAAATATTTCAAATGGTTCTCTTTTGTATTTGTGTTCCTAATCTTTTCCGGAGTGTTAAATCACACCTATTCACAATCAATCTACTTTTGTGAAGGAGTTGATGATGATGGTGAACCAATAAATGAAAGCTCAGTATTTACAATTCCGGATAATGGGGGTTACCTTTATGCTTTAATTCAGTTGCCATATAGTGTTGACTGCGACTTTGTTGTTCTTGAGATTTATAGAAACGGCAGTTATGATAACACAATTTCAATTGAAACTGAAAGTGATTGGTCCTGGTTTTGGAAAAAGATAACTTTTTACAAGGCTGGAGAATACACTATCGATGTATATGATTGTTATGATGAATTTATTACTACCGGATCCCTTGAAATTGAAATGGAATAAAATTCGTCTATGTCAGTCTGAGCGGAATTAAAGACTGACTTTGTTCTTGTCACTTTTCGGCTTCGCTCAAAGTAACACTCATTTGTCAGTCTGAGCGTAGTCGAATACTGACCTTTATTTCCGTCACATTTCGACTTCGTTCAATGTAACACTCATTTGTCAGTCTGAGCGGAGACGAAGACTGACTTTGTTCTTATCACTTTTCGGCTTCGCTCAATGCGACTATCACCTGTCAGTCTGAGCGGAGTCGAAGACTGACTTTGTTCTTGTCACTTTTCGGCTTAGCTCAAAGTGAGGATTTTCTTTTATCTTGAGTTTGAAGAAGACTGGCATTTTTATTTTATCTTCTTAAACACCAACCCAATCCATTCATCCATTTTCATATAATCAATCTCCTCAAAACCTAAAGAGGTGTATTTAGAAACAATAGCTTCCCTATCCATTTCTAACAAACCGGATAAAATTAAAACCCCATTCGCTTTTATTCTAAATCTAAATCCATCAGATAACTCAAGCAGAATATTTTTCTGGATGTTTGCAATAATTAAATCAAAATCATTTTCTTTTATTTCATTCAGCTCACATTTCCTGATTTCAACTTGCGAACTAACTTTATTCAAGCTTGTGTTTTCAATTCCGTTTTCGTAACTCCATTCATCAATATCAAAAGCAATAACTTTTTTTGCATTAAGTTTAGCAGCAGCAATTGCTAATATAGCTGTACCTGAACCGGCATCAAGAACATTTGAATCAGCTTTCAAATACTTCTCGATAAACTTCAAACATATTTTTGTTGTTTGATGATCACCGGTTCCAAAAGACATTTTAGGATCGAGAATTAATACAATCTCCTCGGGTTTGGGATGATATTCTTTAAATGTAGGCTTTATAACTATTTTATCAGTAACGTGAACAACTTCCCTGCTCTTTTCCCATTCTTCATTCCAGTTTTTTTCCTTTACAAAATTTTCCTGAATTGAAAAATCTCTAAGTAAATTATTATCCTTTAAATTATTTAATACGGTCTCTATCTCGTTAACAGTTATGTCTTCCTTACTTGTAAAAACTTTTAGACAATTTACATCTTCGTTAATTCCGTCAATATCAAGCTCCCATAAAACAGAGCTTAATATTTCAGCATTAAATGGCTGGGCAGTAACAATAAATTCTTTAAATAGTCTGGTCATAATTTTTATTTATACTCGTAAATAATTTTACAGATTTCATCTTCTAATTTTTTAGCAGTTGAAGATGAGCCGACAAAGTTTTGAAGTATAATTGAAAAAGCAAGCAGATGTTTATTCTTTGAAGTGAGATATCCCGAAAGAGAGCTGACACCGGTCAATGTTCCGGTTTTTGCATGAACATTATTTTTCAATGGACTGTTAAGCATTCTTTTTTCAAGTGTTCCATCAACCCCGCCGATTGGAAATGAATCGTATAGCAATTTATAAAGCTCAGGCTTTTCAGTATAGAAATATTTTAGAAGTGATGTCAGCAATTCAGTACTTAGAACATTATAATGAGAGACACCAGAACCATCAACTAATCTGTAGTCTTCCGGATTTAATCCGATTACTTCTATCATTTGCTTAACAACCTTAATTCCATTTTTTGCATTGGCTGGTTTGCCATAAAATTTTTCTGCTAATGCCAGCAAGGTCATTTCAGCGCTCAGGTTATCACTTTCCTTATTCAGATTACCTATTACATCGGAATATTTTCTTTTAATCGAGGTAATAAATATCTGAGCAGAATTCAAAGTATCAATCCTTAAGTTTCCTTTACACTTAATCTGATTTGAGTCCAAAACTTCCGAAAAAACTTTTAAGAAATATAAATCAGGTTTTAGCACATTAACCTGAACTGAATAATCATTTTTATTATCAGAACCTTTAACAATAATTTCATTCTTTCTCTCAAACCATCTTCTGTCGATCGTTAGCTTATCAGGAGAATTTAATCTGATAACACTCACATAATTTGTCTTAGGAATAATCTCAAGCGAATCATTTTTTCCATAATAATTTACTGTTACACAATTATCATTTATGTTCAAAGCGTCCAAATACGGTGCATCGCTTGAAGGATCATCATCCCACATCCAGCCGCTGCCCCAATAAAGTGAATCCTTAAATGAAACATCGCCAATTATATCGCCATCTATAACGGAAATATCAAGAGATTTAATTGCATCAACAAAATATTTAAGATCCGTAGTAGTAAAATCAGGATCGCATCCGCCAATCACATAAATATTTCCATAAAGAGTATCGTGTGAAATTGTCCCGTCATAATACAAATCAGTTTTAAATTCATAATCAGGACTTAGATAAAGCAACCCTGCTGCTGAAGTTACAATCTTCATATTAGAAGCTGGTCTTAACAAATATTTTTCATTCTTTTTAAATAGAGTAGAATTTGAAGTAAGATCTGCAACATCAATTGATACTACACAAGATTCAAAATATTTATCAGTTAAAAACTGTTCAAGTTTTGTTTTAATTGATTGCGGATAAATTGAAAAGGTGACAATAAGAACAAGAACTATTTTTTTTATCATAATATTTTTTGCTTATTAGAATTTTTGAATAATTATTGTAATAATTAAAAAGCAGGAAATGTTACTTCAAATCTTTAATTGAAATCAGATATGCTGAATTCAGTGTCTCACTATTTTGATTCCGGAACTAACATTAAATGACTGCTTCACTTTTTAGACTGTCATTTACCTTCCGGAATCATTTGATCAGAAATACTCTCTGACTCTAAACTCAACTCCGATTTCTTCTTCAACAACTTTACGTGATTTTTCAACCTCAACTTCATCTAACGAAACGATGCTAAGTACAACTTTATTAACATATTTTTTTGCCGAACTTGCAAAGTTTTTCATTTCATAAAAATGATCTTCGCTTACCTGCATCAATTCAGAATACTGTTTCGGATCGTACGAGTTTAAGCTGATGGAAATTGTATCAATCAAGCCTTTCATTTCAGGTGTGATATCTTTTTTATTTATCAGATTTCCGTGTCCGTTGGTATTAAGTCTTGTTCTGCCGCCGTTTGATTTCACATAATCAGAAATTTTTTTAACTACATCCCAGCGGATTGTTGGTTCACCATATCCGCAAAATACTATTTCATCATACTGTTTAGGGTCACCGATTTCTTTAATGTAAGTATCTGCAGGCGGTTCTTCAGATTTTTTCATTCCAAGATTATACCCGACTAAATAAGGATCATCTTTCCTTCTGCAAAAAGTGCAATCAGCATTACACCGATTTGTAATATTGATGTATAATGAATTATGAATTTTATAAGTAAAACTTGCCTCAGGCGGACTTCCAATCCCGAAAAATCTGAATGCATTTAATGAAGTGATTCTTCCTGTCTCTTCAATTGTTATTTTATGGATATCAGCAATTTGCTGCGCAATATATTTCAGGTTAGCGGGTTCATTTCTTTTACCACGAAAAGGAACTGGAGTCATAAATGGCGAATCAGTTTCTAGCAGTAAATGATTAAGATTTATTGATTTTAATATCTCCCGTAACGAATTACTTTTTTTATAGGTTATGTTTCCTGTAAAAGAAATAAAATGATTCATTTTCATAAATTCAATTGCATCATTTAATGAAGCGTTGAAACAATGAAACTGAGCTTTCAATCCGGTACCGCAATAATCCTGAATGATATTCATCATATCTTCATCGGAATCACGGTTATGTATAATAACAGGCAGTTCAAGTTTTAATGATAAATCAAGTTGTGCTTTAAAGGCTTTTATCTGCTGTTCTTTTGGTGAAAAGTCATAATAATAATCTAATCCGATTTCACCGATTGCAGCTACTTTATGATTTTCAGCAAGTTCTTCGATTTCTTTGATTAAGGAATTGTTCCAATCTTTAGTATCGTGCGGATGAATACCAACCGCTGTATATATGTTTGAATATTTTTCAGATAATGCAATTGCTTCCTTTGCAGTTTTAATATCAGTAGCGGGGACAATAATATAATCGACATTATTTTGTGAGGCACGATTTATTACTTCATCAATATCATCTTTGAAATTATCAAAGAATAAATGTGCGTGAGTATCAACAAACATCAGACAACTTCACCTATTAATAAAGGATGTTCTTGTGCATCGTGTGCTGCCTGAAAAGCAACAATTTTATCTTCCTTGGAAATAACAGCAATTAAACCAATA
Source organism: Ignavibacteriota bacterium (assembly GCA_013285425.1). GTDB lineage: Bacteria > Bacteroidota > Ignavibacteria > Ignavibacteriales > Ignavibacteriaceae > IGN3. The sequence goes on along the minus strand of CP053447.1, from coordinate 881,723 downwards.
CCGCAATTAAAAACTTTTCTCATCTCATCGTTAGAAATATTTCCCGTCTTCTGAATCAATTTGAATATTGCAGGCATCTCCCAATTACCCCAAAAAATATTTAAGTCTAAACCTTCTGGAATTATCCGTAAAGTGTTTCCGACAATTCCCCCGCCAGTAATGTGAGATAAGCCTTTTAGATTTATTGTTTTCTTTAGATTTGAAATTAATCCGAGATATGATTTATGAACTTTTAAGAGCTCGTTACCAAGGGTATTGTTTAACTCTGGTATATAATCATTCACTGAATATTTTTGAAAAAGAATTTTTCTTGCAAGTGAATATCCATTTGTATGTAATCCGTTTGAAGGATAACCGATTAAATAATCACCTTTCTGAATTTGTTTACCGTCAATAATTTTTGATTTATCAACTACACCAACTATAGTCCCGGAAATATCAAAATCATCATTATTATAAAGTCCGGGCATCTCTGCTGTTTCGCCGCCTACTAATGCGCAATCATTTTCTTTACAGGCAACTGCAAATCCTTTTATTACCTCGGCGGCATTATCCGGATTTAACTTACCCACTGCATAGTAATCTAAAAAGAATAATGGCTTTGCACCGCACACAGCAATATCATTAACACAATGGTTTACAAGATCCTGACCAATCGTATCAAACTTTTTCATTTCAATTGCAATTTTAAGTTTGGTTCCAACTCCATCAACACTGGATACTAAAACAGGTTTTGCTATTCCTGAAAAATCAGGTTCATAAAATGCACCAAACATTCCGATATCTGTTAAAACACTTTTATTAAAAGTGGATTTTGCATACGCTTTTATTTTGTCAACAGTTTTTTCACCTGCTTCAATATCAACACCGGCAGATTTATAAGTCTCTTCCAACACTCACTCTCTTTTTATAAAGTCTTTATTATTTCAGTAAAAAATTTATACTAAAATCGGATTATTACAAAGTATTTAATTACAATACTTAACTACTTACTTATTACTAAAGCTATCCGGCATTTGAACTGCAATCACTCTCCCCTTTGCAGTTATTTCTCCATTTGCCAGAAGTAAAATTTCTGTATTTACTTTACGTCCTTTTAATTCGATAATTTTTCCTCTTAACTCTAACTCAACACCTAACGGAGTTGGTTTCAGATAATCAACCTGCAAAGATGCGGTTACAAATCTGAAAGCTGGTAAAGTATCAATCTCTCTGTTTTCATTTCTATAAGCTGCTAATGCAGCGCTTCCGGTTCCATGGCAATCAATCAATGAAGCAATAAGACCTCCATAAACAAAGCCTGGAATGGCTGTATGATATTCTTCCGGGGTAAACTTTGCAACAGTTTCATTACCATCCCAGTAGCTTTTTATTTTAAGACCATATTCATTTAATCTTCCGCAGCCATAACAATGTGCCGCATCATCCGGATAATAATCCTGAACAGCTTTAATTTTTTTATTTTGTTCCATATCAAAAACCATTTTGAATAAACTGTTATATCAATCCCTTAGAATTAAGATTGCACCCAATAAAATAAAGAGAACTGCAATAATTTTTTTTAACATATTGGAATCCTTGAAAATTTTTCCGCCAATTATTGTTGCCCACAAAACAGACGTTCTTTTAACTGCAAGAGTTAAAGCAACTGATGACATACTTATAGAAATAACCTGTGTAAAACGATATCCCAATGTTAAAATTGAAATTAAAGAAATCCATAAATAATCTTTTCTGTGCGCCAGCAGTTTTTTTACCTCAAATTTCTTTTCTGATATTAAAAAGATGAAGAAGAATAAAACAGCATAGAATAGATGTTGAAAAGCAGTTAAAGAAACGGGTGTAAAATCAAGTTTTACTAAAAGCAGTTTATCCATTACTGAAGATGCAGTAAACAAAAGCAATGCAGCAAGAATATAATGATGATACTTTGATTTGAAGAATACATTCAGAGGAAACAATATCTCTTTTAGGTTTTTGCTTTCTAAAATATACGTACCGGCTATCAGAGATATCAATCCTATAACTTCAAAAGAACTGAGAGATTCACCAAGAAATAAAAATGCAAATACAGCTACAAGTCCCGGAGTTAAAGCAAGTAACGGTAAAGCGTTGCTGATCTGAAGATTTTTTAATGCAGTCATTACGCATAAAAAGGCAAGCACTCCAATTACCGATTTTATAGACAAAATAAAAAGATTGTATGAATTTATTGTTTCATAATTTATAAAGAAGAAAAATGGTATTGATAATACCAGATTAACGACAGCTAAATGGAATGAGAATTCAACGGGGTTAAGGTCAAACAAAACTTTCTTTTGCGTGATCGCTGCAAATGCAGAAAAGAAAGAAGAAAGTAACGCAATTAAAAACCAGTCCATCAGAATATTTGTTTAATTAAAATTATTGTTCTCTTTTATCATTGTGATTGAAAAACCGTTAACCTTTAATACCGATTTAAGAACAGATGAAGCAGTACAATTTATAATGACAATGATAAAAAAATATTAAAACTCCATTGTTAATTTAGTAAAAATATTTCTGCCTGGTTCAATTGTTAAATTACCCCTTGTAGTTGACAGATGATTACGATACGATTTATCAAATAGATTCTCAACACCTGCAAAGACTTTAATTTTTACAGAAGTAAAGTCTATTGGCATAGAAAACAGAACAAAATTAAATATTGCATAACCTGGAGTTTTTAATTCACCTGATGCAACATCACCCTGCTCAGCAAATAATGTTGATGAGACATCCGCATTCGCAAAATCAAATAAGTTAAATTTAATTCCCACCGTTCCATTTAATGGCGGAATCTCAGGCAGATTTCCTCCGCTTGTAACATCATCGCCTTTGGTATAAGCAAACGCCGTATAAAAGACATAATCATTAATAAAGTTGTATTCAGAGCTAAGATCAAATCCATATATTCTGGCTTCACCGATGTTTGTTTTAAAAGTAGCGTTCCTTCCTTCAAAAGTTCCGCGGACTTCTGAAACGAGATTATTGAAATAGTTATAGTAAATACTCGTAATAATCTTCAGGTTATCAGCATACAATCTGAATCCAAAATCTGCACTCTTTCCTTCTTCAGGTTTTAAATTGGGATTTCCAATTCTAACTAAACTGCCCTGATCAATGAATTGGAATCTCTCCTCCAATGAAGGAGAACGGAAAGAATAAGCAAATCCGAATGTAATATTAATCATAGGGCTTAGAGAATACTTCAATCCTAAGTTAGAACTAAACGAGCTATTATTTGATTTAACATCATTCCAGATAATTTGCTGTCCGGTTGGATTATTATTCAAGTTTCCGTTTACAATTTCATATTCAGGATTAAAAGTTTTTTCACCAGTAATATTAATGTAATCGTATCTTACACCAAGGTTAAGATCTAATTTATCCTTAAGCAGATTCATACCATCCTGTGCAAAAACACCAAGGCTGCTGTATGTTGAATTGGGAAGCGGTTTCTCCCCGATTACTTTATTTGTTGTATTTACAACCTGTCCAGTCGAATCCAATACTTCTATCTTTTGATATTTTTCTCTATGACCTTCATATTTTCTATCCCAATAATCCATGCCGATAATTAGGTTATTCCAATCTGCCAATAAAAGATTTCCCTGAAGAAGAATATTATTACTCTTGTGATCAGCACCGGGAGTTATCTTAAGAACACTAACTCTTCTTGTAGGTGTGCTGCCGGAACCGGGAACCATCTGTACTGTGTGTGGTATATTTTCCACATCTCTTGCAATAAACTGATAAGAATATTTTGCAGAGAGCTTATAAAACATCTTTGAAATATTTTGAATTTCATAACCAGCGGAGATCAATTCTCTTTTTTCAAACGGATAACGGACATCTGCATTATTCGGGAAAACCGAAGCACCGGGTATTCCAACATCGTTTGCTTTAAATAATTGATAATCTACAGAAAGTTTTTGGTTTGTAACCGGTAAAACATTAAGCGAACCGGTAAAGCTGTAATCTTCAAACTGACTGTTCTTTAATTCACCAAGCGGAGTTTGAATATTATCTGCCTTCCTGTAAGAACCTGCAAATTTAGAAGCCCAAAAAGATCCGCCGCTGTATAATAATCCGTTAAACGATGATAAGTTGTTTACTGAATTATATTGAGCAGAAACATTTCCATTTATAGAAAAGGTATTATATAAAGAAGGAGACTTTGTTATGATATTCACAATTCCCCCTGTAGCGCCCGAGCCATAAATTGATGATGATGCTCCTTTGATAATCTCAATCCTTTCAATATCATTCAAGTTTACCATCGATAATCGTGCAGCTATATCTGTGGCTGTTAATATTCTGCTTCCATCAATTAAGGTAACTATATTTTCCCTGTTCAATCCTCTAATACTTATTTCAGTACCCCAGACACCATCGCGCAGAAGAGATACGCCCGGCTGATTTTTCACAATATCAGCAAATGATTGAAGCGGTTTTGATTCAATTTCTTTAGCGCTAATAAGTAATTCGGAATAGGGTGAGTTTTTTATATAATCTTCAGTTTTGCTTGTGCTTACTATTACTTCATCAAGCTCAATTAATGATGACTCAAGTGTAATATTGAAATCCTTTAACGACGATTCTATCGTTACTTCACCGGAATATAATTTATATCCTAAATGTGAAATTTTAATTTCATATTTGCCTTGTGGAATATCTTGTATTAAAAATAATCCATGATTATTTGTGTAAGCGGAATAACTATAATTTATAAAAACGAATGCACCGGATATTGGCTGATTTGTTTTTGAGTCAGTTACTTTCCCCTGAAAGTCTATAGACTGTGAAAATAATGATTGTAATAATCCAATTATTAATAATAAAGTTAAGTTTCGAAGTTTCATGATAATAGATTTGTTTTTTAATGAATTGTAACAACACTTAAAAAATAATTTTTACTATGTAAAGATAACTCTTTTTATATAAGTTAAGGAGAATAGATTAGTTTCAGCAATTATTACTGATTAAGAAAAATTGAGATTTACTATTTTATTTTTGCATCTTGCTGATTGAATAAAACTTGTCCAAAGTTTATTAGTTTAAAATAAAAGCCGGAATAAACCGGCTTTAAATTTCAGCATCCGCCGATAATTCGCTTTTGTGTTTTCTTAACAGGCTCTGATGATTTATTTTCTTTAATAAGCACAGGAATTATTGAACTGGCTTTAGTTCTGAATCTGTAAGTATCTTCTTCCCTTTTATTATTTGCAACGAGAGTTTTATCAAATTCCAAAATTTCTTTATTGAATTTATTTAATCCGCCTTCAAGAATTACAATATTTTTAAAACCTAATTTATTTGCTACAATTGCCAATTGTCTTTCTTGAAACTCATCTTCAGCAGCAAATAAATTAATTTTATGTCTGATATTTAAAATTCTGCCGGGTTCTTTCTCAAATAGATTATCGAATGTAAATGAAATTGAGCCTGGCAGACTTTCTTTTTTAAATTCCACAGGCAAACGAAAATCTATAATCTGCAATCTGTTATCATTTTTCATTAATCTATAAGCCAACTCATCTGCACTCATACTTTTTAAATGATAACTGTTTACAAAGTCTTTATCGGAAACTAAATCCTGCAAATGATCTTTCCTTTCAGTTAATACAAAAGCAGACACCGAAAGCGCAAATCCAATAATTCCTAAAGTAACATAATAAGGTGTAAATCTGAAAACAGGTTTTTTAATTCCATTAACTTTATTCTCAATTATAGATACCATCCAAAACATTGAAAGTGCAATTGCGGTTAATATAAAAGCAAATACAGTCTGCTGCATTCCAAGCAGTTCAAATACTCTTACATTTCCCCAGCTTTCAGCTTTGTATAAACCTTCCCATATTGGATAACCTTCTGCAAAAATAAAGACTCCAATAAAAGAGCCAGCAACAAAAATCATTGCATCAATTTTTCCTATTGCGGCTGCGCAGATACTTGTGCCCGGACAAAAACCGCCGATTACAAAACCTAAACCCATAATCAGTCCACCTACGATAGCGGACCAGAGAAATGTCGGATTTATATAAGTAAGACTTATATCCAATAAACCAAAATGCTCAAATGCAATCACTCCAATCATCGCAACGATACCTGCAGTAAAGAAAACTCTTAACACAGTAAAATCATATCCGTAAAACAATCCAACTAATTTTTTTGAAGTTGAAAAACCAGCCTGCTCAAGAATAACACCAAAGAATATTCCTATGATAAGAGCTGCAATATAATTCAGTTCAGGTCCTACAACATCCGGTACTAATGGTCCCATAATAAACACTCTCCTCTCTAAATCCAGAGTTTTCTAAAAAAATAGGCAAACATATACGCTCCGCCAAATATTGCCATCATTGTTATCAATCCACCAGCCGAAAGCACTGCCATACCGCTAAGTGCAGAACCGCTGGTGCATCCTCTTCCAAGCTGTGCACCAAACCCAAAAAGTAATCCGCCTATCAAAGCCCCTGCAATTCTTATGTTTGGTTTTGATCTTGGTCCGTATTCCAGTTTTAGGTTTAATCTGTTGGAAATTAATCCGGATATAAATCCTCCTATTAGAACACCAACAACTTCAAATACAAGCCAGTTCATTAACGGACTGCCTTCATGTTCTTTTGCGTATTCTGTGTAGAATGTGTTATTATGTGTATGTTCAGGAGCTGCGGTTTCAACAATTCCAACAGTAAAACTTTTTACCGCACCGCTAGCGCCCAAACCTCTGCCGGTAATGTAAATTGTAGCCAGTAGTAACAGTCCTAATAATGTACCAGCTAAATATGGATTCATATATTTTTTTTCTTCCATAAGTTCCTCTATTCAAATTTTTCTGATGTAGTCTGTTTCACTTCATCATCGTGTTCTTCTAATTCTTCGTAACCGGTTAACATTGCTTTTAAGTTTGTAGTAATTTTTTCACCGGTTGTAATCAGATACAAATGTGTTATTATAAACGATATAAGAAAAAAAGCAGCTACTGTATGGATAATAGCTATTAGTTCTAATGACTCAATATTCAGAGATTCTATGCCATATCTTTGAGGATATCTGTAAAGCATATATAACAGCCCGGAAGTAACTATAACCGGAATGACTAATACCTTCAGTCCAAAATAAGTAAGCTTTTGCAATGGATTGAGTTTACTTAAAACAGTTTTTTTGGTTGGATGCGGTGCATTTTTAAAAATTCCAAAGATGTAATAGTTAAGCTGTGCTGCTATGTTTTTAAATGATGGAACATATTGTCTCCACTCACCGGTTGCAAAATGCCAGAAGACTGCAAAGACAATAAGTATAATTAACATATAAGCAGCTATGTTATGATATTTAACTGCATCTCTGAAACCAAAAAATGTATAAGATCCGTGTATTTCAAATCCGCTGAATGCCAGAAAGAAAATCAGTATCGCCTGCATCCAGTGCCAGAATCTTTCAAAAGCTTTATATACATAAACTTGTTTCTTTTTCATCGCTTACCTTCCTTCTTTGATTTAACCGCAACAAAAATTCTAACTGAAGCATGAGCAAGTACACCGAGTAATGTAAGTATCAACATCCAGACTCCGCCGACTTCTACAATGTTAGAATAATCTCTTCCGGGCATATAAAAATCATTCAGTCCGGCAAGTCTGCTGTTTTCTCTTGTATGACATCCATTGCAATCAAGCGTGTTTTCTTTTACAGAAACCATATGGTTTACAGGCCAGTACATTTCAGTATTAATAAATGCAATCTGACCACTGAACGGAAGATTTGCTTCTTTCATCCCTTCAACAGCGGCTGAATGCCAATCAAAATCTATCCAAAGAGCTCCTTCACCTTTTTTATCAGCATAAAGTTTAGGCTTAATCAAAATTTTGTTAACAGGATCATACGGTTGTTTCGCTTTATGAATTTTTACAGGATAAATTTTTGAATCATCATCAGCATAAGATCCATGCAGTTGATTTAATACCAAAGGTCTCGTTGTATCGGAAATTAAATCACCTTCAAGATAATGAGAAGCAGTTCCATTAAACCATATATAATCCGGAACAACATTTCTATCCCAGGTAAAATCTCCTTTAATGGATAAATAAGTATGATTACCTAAACTATCATTCTCTTCATAAGGCTCACCATTTCTTAATTTACCTGCGGTTGACCAATCCCAAGACATTTTAGTTGAATTTACTTTAGCGTAAATTGGTATATGGCAGCTTTGACAGGCAACCTTAATTGTATGCTCGTTTAATATATTTTCTTCGTGGGGTGTTGCTGTGTGGCATTGTTCGCAGGTATTTCTATCCATATTCATTGACGAAAGTGAATAAACCTTACCGGAAATATTATGCTTTTCAGTCGTATGACAATCAACACACTGTAGCTTTGCACCATCGGTTCCCATGTGAACATCAACATCTCTGGTTGTTTCAAACATTGCTTCATCAAGATCACCATGTTTAACATTATTACCTCCGCCCCCATAAAAATGGCAGACACCGCAGTTACTTAATTTTGGTTTACCAACACTTTGAGCAATTTCATTAAAATTTAAAGTGGCTAATGGCATTCCTCCTTTTTCAGATTCTTTTACATACGTTTCGGTATTATCATGACAAACCAAACAATCTACATTGGTAGAATCAGTAAAAGACTTACCCTTAGAAGTCATTCCATAACCTATATGACATTTTGCACAACTTTCTTCATTACCCTGAGTTCCGATGCAAAAATTATTTATAGCATTTCTTTTACCCAGATATACAATACCTTTACCCTCAATATATTCCTCTCTCTCCCAATTCCAGTGATTTGACTGCATTACTTCCTGATGTCGTTTATTGTGGCAGCTTATACAAGCTGCAGTAACTTGCTGAGGAGATGAAAATTTCTGCTGAAGAGAAGTAAACTTTGAATGATCAACAGATGGAAAATATTTCTTTGAATATTTTTCTTTTAATTTCATTAAAGTAGTCGGCTCATAATCTCTCTGAGAAAAGAAACCAATTGCTATAATTATCAGTAAACCAATAAAGGCAAGAATTACTACTATCTTTCTCATTTTATTTTCTGAATTATTTAAGTTGTTTTAGAGTATAAACTATTTTTGATTGACCCATTGTGAAAAAACTTTGTTAAGAGTTTTTAATGCCGAAGTGATATTTTCAAGTTCTTTCTGACTGACGTTTTGTAAAATTTTTTTATGAAGCTCGTTATAATTCTGTTTTAAATTTGCGATAAGTGGAGAAGCTTTTGGCTGCAGGCTAACTAATATTACCCTTTTATCATTTAGGTTTAAAGTTCTGGAAATCAGGTTTTTAGCTTCTAATGAAGTTAAAATGTGTGTTATTCTACCTGGTGTAAGTTTTAAAACTTCGCGCAATTCCTTAATTGTATATTGAGGTTTGACAGCAAAGAGTTTTAAAAATTTAATTTCAGTTGGGGATAGATTGAAGCTCGCAGCAAAATATTCTTCTTTAATATTGCAATTGCGTGTTAGTTCGCAGATCAAATCTGCAATTGATTCCATTTCAGCAGGCATTAAAAAATCTTATTTATTTTATGAGCTAAAATAATTTGGATATTCATAATTTCCAAAATATTTCTTATTAGCAACTAATAATGACTTTATTTTGGTTCAAATTCTTAACATTCTTACAATTGAGTTTTAGATTGAAAAGGAATTATTAAATTCTTTTAACTTATAAAAGCTTTTGAAAGTTTAGTGATTCAGATTCAGAATAATCTTTTGAATTATTGATATATTTGCACCTTAAATAACGATTTTTATAAAAATGGCATCAATACTTCACGAAAACCTAAATGAACGGGAGAAATTGATATTAAGATCAATTGTGCAGCAGTTTATTTTAACTGCTTCTCCAGTCGGTTCAAGAAATATCACTAAAAGATTTGATGTCGGAGTTTCACCGGCAACAGTAAGAAATATAATGTCTGAGCTTGAGGATTCAGGTTATATTAATCACCCTCATACTTCTGCTGGAAGAGTTCCAACCGATAAAGGCTACAGATATTATGTGGATTCACTTATGGAAATTTCTGAATTGAAAGCCTCGGAAAAAGGATTTATCGATAAAAGTCTTGATGCTCAGCTTATAGAAAAGGAACAAATACTAAAAGTTGCTTCAAAATTACTTAGCAGTATTACCAAACAAATTGCTTGTGTTACATATCCTACACTTGATAAAGGAATATTAACCAGAATTCAGCTTGTTTCACTTTCAAGTACAAGATTATTAGTTATTGTTAGTATTCAATCTGGATTGATAAAAACGATTACTTTAGAATTTGAATCAGAAATCGAAGTAAGTGCTTTATCCGATATAGAATCAATACTCAATGAGCGATTAAACGGTTTAACATTTCAGGAAATCAGAAAAACAGCTAAGGAAAGATTGTTAGATATTGAAGATTCAGAAAAACCAATAATGCGATTATTTATAGATTCTGTCGATAAAATTTTTACTAATGTAAAAACTGAAGAAAAAATACTGATTACCGGAGCAACAAATATTATTCAGCAGCCTGAATTTGAAGACCCGGAAAAGTTTCAGAGTGTTGTTGAACTTATTGAAGATAAAGATATTATAATACATATATTAGATAAGAAAAAACCTGAGAAATCTGATAACATACTCATTTCAATCGGTACTGAAAACGAAGATGAAAAGCTGCACGAATACAGTCTTATTACAAAAGAGTATTCGTTTGGAGAAACTTCCGGTACTGTCGGAATAATAGGACCAAAGAGAATGGAATATTCAAAAGTTGTTGCAATAATTTCATATCTTGGAGATATGTTAACAGAAGTATTAACAGGAAATAAATAAGGAGAAAAAGAAAAAATGCCTAAAAAAAATGTCAATGATGAGAATCTTGAAGAATTAAACGAAACCAATCAAACAGAAAGTGAATTAAAAGAGGAAATAAATAATGAGCAGCCAGCATCAGAGAAATTATCTGACGAAGAAAAGATAAGAACTTTAGAAGCAGAGGTAGCTAATTACAAAGATTTGATGCTTCGTAAAGCAGCAGAGTTTGAGAATTATAAAAGACGAACAGAAAATGAACAAGTAAATTTATTAAAATATGCTGCTGAATCATTAATCATTAAACTTCTTCCTACTATAGATGATTTTGAAAGATCATTATCGCATATATCTGAAGAAACTGATGTTCAGAAAATTAAAGAAGGTATTCAGCTTATTTATAACCAATTTTTAAAAACCCTGAATGAACAAGGTGTGCAGAAAATTGAATCTGTCGGAAAACCATTTAATTTTGAGTACCACGAAGCTTTAATGCAAAGACCTGATGATTCTGTACCGCCGCATACAGTTCTTGATGAACTGGAAACAGGGTACATCTACAAGGATCATGTAATAAGGTATGCTAAAGTTATTGTGAGTGAAGAATAATATATTAAAGAAGAAAAGAATCAATGAGTAAAAGAGATTATTACGAAGTATTGGGAGTTTCAAGAAACGCTACAAAGGACGATCTTAAAAAAGCATACCGAAAACTTGCAATGCAATATCATCCTGATAGAAATCCCGGTAACAAAGAAGCTGAAGACAAATTCAAAGAAGCTGCGGAAGCTTATGAAATCCTGAATGATGATGATAAGCGTGCAAGATACGATCGTTTTGGTCATAATGGAGTTAAAGGAAGCGGATTTGGATCTCAGGGGTTTTCGGATATCAACGATATATTTTCACACTTTTCAGATATTTTTGGCGGCGGCTCATCAATATTTGATGATTTTTTTGGCGGAACCCAGCAGCGAGGAAGACAACGAGGTAAAGGTGTACCCGGTTCAGACCTAAAGGTTACACTTAAACTTACTCTGGAAGAAATTGCAACCGGAGTAACAAAGAAAATTAAAATAAAAAAACAAATCGTATGCGATCAATGTTCCGGAACAGGGGCGGAAGGAAGTACTTCCAGAAAAAAATGTCCGATTTGTAACGGAACCGGAGAGATAAGATCAGTTTCAAGGTCTGTATTCGGACAGTTTGTTAACATAACAGCTTGTGCAAATTGTAATGGCGAAGGTGAAGTTATTGACACTCCTTGTAAAAAATGTTCCGGTGATGGAAGAATTAATGATGAATCAACAATAAAGATTGATGTCCCCCCCGGAGTTCACGAAGGAAGTTATATGACTATGAGAGGTGAAGGTAATGCCGGTAAACGAGGCGGAAGTCCGGGTGATATAATTGTTGTGTTTAAAGAAGAAGAGCATGAATATTTTGTAAGAGAAGAAGATGATATTTTATATGAACTTTCTATTACATTCCCAGAGGCTGTATTAGGTACCGAGGTCGATGTTCCAACTTTAAACGGCAAAGCAAGATTAAAAATAGATCCGGGAACTCCATCTGGTAAATTGCTGAAAATGAGAGATAAAGGAATTAAACATCTTAACCACTCGGGTAATGGTGATCAGATAATTAAAATAAATATCAATATCCCAAAAAAATTATCTAACAAAGAAAAAGAATTACTTAAAGAATTAGCAAACCAGCCAAACTTCAAATCCTTAGATAAAGATACTGAGAATGGCATTTTCAAAAGATTTGGACTATAGGAATAATTAACTTAAACAAATTTTATAATTTTGTACATTCATAGCTAAAAGCAATGTTTGAAAGATTGTCAAAAAGAAGCGGCTTAACTAAAACTGAGATAAAAATTTTAGGATTTCTTATCTCTGTTTTTATTATTGGGGTTATTTACAAAACATTCTTTGATAATCAGGAAAGCAGCCCATATCTCAATTTTGATTATGGTGAAGAAGATACAAAATTTTATGCATTAACATCAGATTCGGTATCTTTAAATAGTCAAAAAAGTAGCAGTGCAAATGTTGATTATAAGCAGGAAGTTTTAGATTTTAACACTCAGAATTTTAAGAATATTGATAAGAAAATTCTACCTGCTGAAAAAAGTATAAATCTCAATACAGCTACGGCAGATGAGTTGTCAAATTTACCTGGTATAGGTATAAAGACAGCTCAGAATATCATAGAATATCGACACAGTATTAAGAAATTCAAAAGTATTGAACAGCTTTTGAATGTGAAGAACATTGGCGATAAAAAACTAAAGCAAATTAGAAAATATGTTTATATCGATTAACAATAATCAATTTATTTTACCGGAGGAATAATGCCATCCAACAGTTCTAAAAAAAATGAAGATCCTTGGTACTTGCATGCTGGATTATATCTTATAATTGCAATCCTTACTGTATTACTTATTAAAGTTGCCGTACTAGATCCTCAGGAACAAATTAACAAAGAGAATTATTTTAAGAAGGAAACCAGATTACGGATGACAAATCTTAAAGAAGCTCAGATACTTTGGCAGCATAAAAATGGTTCGTTTACAGGAAGTTTAGATAAGCTGATAAGTTTTATTAAAAACGATAAGTTTGTTGATAGTGTCCGCAATTCTTTTGATTCACTGAGAAATAAATCTGCTGATCCATTCAAAGCATTATCTGATGGCACTTTTACTCCGGACAGCTTGTTCTTATCACCAAAAGTTAATCAGAGATTTGTTATGGGTATCGACAGTACCGTTGTAAGCGATACTGTTATTAATCCTTCCGGTAAAGTTATTCGTGTTGAAAAGAAAATCGTAAAGGGGACGAAATATTACATCGAAGACCCCGCCGGATATGGCACAATAGGCAGTTTGGATAACGATGCATTAAAGAATACTGCTTCCTGGGAATAATGATATCGGATAATGGCTGGATTTGAAAATCATATCGGGTTTAATTTGTCCGGCACAAAATTGCAGATTGTTGAAGTGAATTATCTCAATGATCAGTTTAGACTGGTAAATGTGGATGAAACTTACTTCAATGATCCGATAAATTTTGAAATAGATAAAGAAACAAAAGTAGGCGCCCTTTTACAGGGCGCTTTTGATGAATTGCTGATCAAAAAAAATTTTAATAGTAATTCAGCCTCCTTCACCTTACCCTTTGAGCTTTTTCATACAATGCAAATTCCTTATGATACTACTTTACTGTATCAGGATTTGATTGATGAGTTTAAGTGGGAATTTTCAGTCAACTATCCATTCATCTCTACAAAAAATTTAGTTCTTCAATATTTTGAAATTGAACAGGGTCCATTTATTGAAACAAATACTGCCCTTGTTTTTGCTATTCAACGAAGATATTTACAAATGCTTGATACATTCTGCAAAAAAAATAATTTAAAACTAAGATTTGTAGATAATCTCCATATCGCTGCAGAAAGATCACTTTCTGTAAGTAACGCAATCGTTTATAAAGGATTAACACTCAGTGTTTATTTTAACAATAAATTTCTATCACTTTTCTACGCTTTCAACGGAAGACCACTATACTTTAAAGTTATCCCTCTTAATGATGCAAGTGAGATTACAGATCATTTATTGAAAGAGACATCTACTTCATCTATACTTCACATTGAAAGAACACAGATAGAAGCTGCGTTTATTTCAGGCGATGAAATCTCACCGGCTATCGTAAATACACTTAAAAAAGTTTTAAGGCTGGATTTTATTGCTTTTAATCCTTTTGATAAAATAAGACCAATGCCCGATTTGTATGAAAGTAAACTTTATCTTGAAAAATACAATTCATTTTCTTCCGCTGCTGGCATTGCATTCAGAATAGCATAATTTTACCGGTAACGCTATGAGAATGAGAATCATTGCGGGGATACTTAAAGGCAGATTTATTACCGTCCCTCAGTCTAAAGAAATTAGACCTACAACTGACAGAGTTAGAGAAACACTATTCAATTTACTTAACAACAGAATTGATTTTGACGGCATCGAAGTTCTGGATTTTTATTCAGGCTCAGGCTCGCTTGGATTCGAGTGCTTAAGCAGAGGAGCTAAGCACGTTACTTTTGTTGAAAGAAATTTTAAGATCTTTAAAAATCTTTTAGAAAATATAAAATCACTTAATGTAGAAGATAACTGCAGAGTAATCCGAATGAATGCAGTTGAGTACTCTAAAAAAATTCCTGATAAACAATATGATCTTATACTTGCTGATCCACCTTTTTTTTACGATGATATTTACGAAGTAGTAAAAAATATCCTTCAGAATAAATATCTGAAAGAAGGAGCAGGAATTGTAATTGAGCGGTCTATTCAAACAAAAGAAAAGGATATCGAAAATTTTGAGACTGAGCCATTTAAAATTATTGGCGACTCCTGTCTTTATGAGATATTCGAATAATTTTTTTTCAGAACAATTTATTGCTGTGTTTTTTATATAATTATGATTATCAATAGATTTGATTATCAGAAATAAGAAAATTTTAATGCTATGAAACGAGTAATTTACCCCGGCACTTTTGATCCTGTAACTTATGGACATATTGATATTGTTAAGAGAGCAGTTGATCTGTTTGATGAAGTTTTTATTACAGTTGCAATAAACCCATCAAAACAGCCGTTGTTTACTACTCAGGAACGTGTCGAAATGTTAAGGGAATCATTAAAGGAATTTAATAATAAAGTAATAATCGATTCATTTGATGGACTTTTAGTTGAACATGCAAAAAAAGTTGGTGCTATTGCAATTGTTAGAGGTTTAAGACAAATAAGCGATTTTGAATTTGAATTTCAAATGGCACTTATGAACCGAAAACTAAGCGGAGATATAACAACTATTTTTTTAATGCCTCACGAGCGTTATACATATCTTAATTCAACTGTTATCAGAAATCTTGCATCGCTAAAAGCAGATATAAGTAATTTCGTTCCTCCGAATGTGCAAGAAGCACTGAAGAAGAAGTTTAAGTAATTAAAGATTTTTTGAATATTTAGAAACAACTAAATATTCAAATACTATTGACATCTGAAACATTTAAAAGATTACTCTAAGTCAACATTATAAATCTAAAACAGATTGCTGAACTGCTATCATTCTGAAATAATTTATACAGTAAATAAAAGACACTTATACTTAAACAAGGAAATAAAATTCTTTTTTTATCTTCTAATCAAGAATAAGTATAGGATAAAATTCAAATGTCTTCAATTAGTAATATTTCATTAAAGACTGTGGATTCAATAGCAAGAACTATACTTCCAAGAGTCCAAATTTCATAAAGGGATTATTTTTAATTTTATAATTGCGTGCACTAAAAAATATTTGTAGATTCGCACATCAATTAAAAAGGAAAATGAATCAAGCCGTAGTTAAATATTACATTTGTTTTCAAAAGAAACTTCTATCTGTTTCAGAAAGGAGTAATTGTTCTATTAATTAATCTTTCCTGATAACCTTTCTCGCTCTCTGACAGTTCAGTTTTCTTCCATAAAACACAATAAAAAAAATTCAATTATTAAATTATTGGAAAGGAATGCCTATGAAGCAAATTCTGTAATTCTCTATTAATAATTATTAAAAAAAGAAAGGAGCTGTACAATGTAAACATCGATGAAAAAAAATAAATAAAATATTTTTGTAACAAAAAAGAATGGATAATAATATGATATCAGAGATCATTTCCTTTCAGAACAAAGGAGTAATATCGGTTGTTGAGTTCGCAACAATAAGAGCAAACACTATTGAGTATATATCAGGTTCATATGCAATTAAACAGAATTTTATTGAGGTAAAAGAGATTAGTCAAACTGGCGCGGTTAATAATCTCATCATTCACAACAATTCTGATAAGTATATATTTTTTTCAGATGGTGATATACTTTCGGGTGCAAAACAAAACCGGATACTTAATTCATCTGTTTTTATTGCTCCTAATATGACAAAAAATATTCCTGTAAGCTGTGTTGAGCAGGGACGATGGCGTCATATATCTCCGAATTTTTTAAGTACGGATTATAATGCACCAATTAATATCAGGGCTAAAAAATCATATCAGGTTGAAAAAAGTCTGGAAAAAGGAACCGGACATTTTGCAAATCAAGGCGAAATATGGAATGATGTAGAAATCTGCTGCAGAATCAATACTGTTAATTCTCTGACTTCAAATTTGTCAGATGTTTTTGAAAAAAATAAAATAATTTTTGAAGACAGCATAAAAGATATTAAGCCATCTGAAAAAGCTAATGGCATTGCAGTTTTTATAAACAGAAATCTGGTTGATGTCGAGGTTTTTAACAGAAGGGATATTTATTTCGAATATTTCTCAAAAATCTTAAAAGGTGTTAGCAGCGAGACTTTTCATTTTATAGCTGATGATAAGAGAATGGATGAAGTTGAAGCAAAATATAAAACAATCGATTTCTTTGATGAGCTTGAAAACAGAAAGTTCAAAATTTATCCGGGAGTATGTTTGGGTTATGAAAAGAGATATGAATCAAATCAATGGTCCGGATTTGCATTAGAGTTCGGAGAACATTTGATACATTTAGCGATGATGAATTTGGTAAACTAAAATTGCAAATGTAAATGATGCTGTCTCAAAAGTTCCGGTTTTGGGGCAGCAGCTTTTGTGATTATCATTTATTTAAATCACTTTCTTAAAAAATTATTTACCTTAGCCTGTCTTTTTTCTCTATTTATATATTTAGCTTTTTCAAGAACATTTATTATCTGTGAAAAGCTTATAATATTTTTCAAATAAAAACAACAAAAACTGAATCAGAAAATCATTTTAATTATTCTTTTATCAAATTAACTTACCTGAGTCAATAAACCCCACAACGATTTTTTATAATGGACTTTAAACATTTTAAGTTTGCTATAAACTATTATGAATTACTTTGATCAAAAAAATCTATGTAATTATTATTGGCAGAAGTAGAACCACATTAATTAAAAAACCCCAAAACTTTTGATTTTGGGGTATTATTTGAGCTGGTGAACGGATTCGAACCGCCGACCGGCTGATTACAAATCAGCTGCTCTACCAGCTGAGCTACACCAGCGTATTTTTTTGTGTGCCAAAAATAGTATTTATTTTTTTGTTGTGCAATTCCTTTTTAAGCTAACTTAATTCAACTTGCGATCTAAGACTGAAATTGCCAGCCTCATCATATACTCTGAATTGTACCATTTTTTGCCTGATCTTTTTAATCAATTCGAATATTAATCCATTAAATTCAAATTTTTCTCCAACGTCCAATATTTTACCCGATTTATCTGCAACAAATCCTGCAATAGTATTATACTCATCAGATTCTTCAAGTTCAAAATTAAATGTATCATTAAACTCATCTATAAACATTGAGCCTAATATATAAAATTTACCATCAGGCAGTTTACTGTAGCTATTGATTTCGCTTTTTGTTTTATCTTTTATTTCTCCAACAATTTCTTCCAGAATATCTTCAATTGTTACAACACCTTCAGTTCCGCCATACTCATCAGTTACGATTGCAATTTTTTCACCTTGTTTTTGCATATCCTTTAAGATTTCTGAAATGAGTTTTGTTTCAGGAACAAAACAAGCAGGTCGTATCAAAGATTTAATATTGATATTTTGTCTTTCAATTATTGCCCTCATAATATCCTTAGTATGCAAAATCCCGACTATATTATCCAGCGAGTTTTCATATACCGGCACCAATGTATGTCCTGATTTAATTATTGAGTTTATATTTTTATCAGTTTCCTCATTTAAATTAACCGCAATCATTTCAGTCCTTGGAATCATAACTTCGTCAGCTTTCAAATCATTAAACTCAAAAATATTTTCTATAATTTCCTGATCAGCTTCATCAATTGTACCTGATTTCACTCCATCCGAAATAATATCAAGAATTTCATCTTCGGTAGGACGTTCTTGCGAAAAGTTTATCCTTTCCTTAAAAGGTAATAAAATAAGATTACTGATTGCTGTTATACCTGCAGTTATAAATTTAAGTGCTTTTGAAATTATTAAAATTACTTTAACGGATTTTTTACCAATAGTATCTGAATATCGATAAGCAATCGCTTTGGGAACAAGGACATTAAATACTAAAATTATTACGGTAATAACGATTGAGGTTATAACAATTGTTATAAAGGTATCTAAATAGTTGAAAGAACCAGTAAGTGTAAGTGCCTGATTATAAATCCAGTTTGAAAAAATAAGATAGCCTAATACTGAAATTATTACTATTAAAAATTTAGAAGTGAGCTGAATGCTGCTGTACACCTGCTCTTCATTTTTATTCAATTCTTCAAAATATGGAACATCTTTATCCTGCTTTTGTTTTAGTTCTTCAATTTTTGATTCACCGAATGATGCTAATGCAATTTCTGCAGCTGTAAGAATAAAGTTAACAAATAGAAGCAGTAAAAATACAAGAACCAATTCCATTAAAAATTTTTTATCCTTCTGTTGTTATTAGATACTACAAAGATAATAGCATTATTATAAAATTACATTACAAATTTTTGATTATTATGTTATTTTAAGGTAAACATTATAAATTTATTTATCTAATGAAGCCAAAACAAATTAAAATCAAAGATAAAACTGATTTATCAATAACATGGCAGGATGAAAGCGTTACAATTATCCCGTTAAAATATCTTAGAGATGAATGCCCTTGTGCAAGCTGTAAAGGTGAAACTATTTTACTTAGAACTTACAGACCGCCAAAACCAACTATTTTTTCAGAGAATATGTACAAAGTTTCAAATATCAGTATTGTAGGTGGTTATGCGATTCAGATAGTATGGAAAGACGGACACGATACCGGAATTTATTCCTGGGAATATTTAAAAACTCTTGAAGATGGAATGGATAGCAGTTCGGAACAAAAGTATAACAGACTTATATGATCTCAAAAAACGATCTGAAATACTATTCATCTCTTCTGATAAAAAAATATCGTGTTCAAGAAGAAAAATTTATTGTTGAAGGTTTAAAAATTGTTGAAGAGGGACTAAACAGTAATTATTCCAACGAAGTTGTTTTTGTTACTCCTTTATTTGCTGATTCATTTTCTGAAATTGTTTCTGTATTAAAGAAAAAAGCAAGCACAATTATCGAATTAAAATCATCTGAATTTCAGCGGATCTCAGATACTAAGGCACCTCAGGGTATAGCCGCTGTTTTTGAAAAAAAATATCCTAAAAGAAAGTTAACCGAATTAAAGGAAAATATAATTGTTTTGATTGATAATATATCTGATCCGGGAAATCTTGGTACAATTATAAGAACCTGCGATTGGTTTGGTCTTTATAATATTCTGATTACAAATGAATCTGTTGAATATTTAAATCCAAAAGTTCTGCGTTCTTCAATGGGTTCTGTTTTTCATCTTAATATTTATGATGAAGTTTTTGAAAATGATATTATTAATCTAAAGTCCGAAGGTTATCAGATAATCAGTTCTGATATTAAAGGAAAAAATGTATTTAATTTTAATCCGGAAGCAAAGTCTGTTTTGGTTTTCTCAAATGAATCTAATGGACCTTCTGAAATGATAAGTGAACTTGCAGATAAAACGATTTCTATTCCGGGTAAAGGCAGAGCAGAATCACTTAATGTTTCTTCTGCAGCAGCAATAATTATTTCAACAGTTGTAAATAAATTGTAATATTCTGCAAAGCATATTCAATTAATCCTTATAAGGGTCATAAATATCAGAACCAGCCATTGCCACACCAATTGGATGTAATCTGAAAATAATTTTAATTGTATTTCCCATATAAGAAATAACATCATCTAATTTTTTATAACATTCAGGAGCTTCATCTGCACCTGAACCGCGAAGTTCTATTCCTTTCTGTTTCATTTCGGATTTAACTTTTTCAAAATTCACTTTACCTCCGGTAACTGATACTGGTCTGCCGTGTTTCCATTTTTTTCTGCCAGCTGCTTCATTTCTGCTCATTGTTCGTCCCGCACCGTGAACAGTAGAGTATAAAGCCTGCCTGGAAAGTTCAGAGTCAATACCTTCAACGATAACAGAATCATCCATCATATTTGCACCGATAAATCCGAGTTGTTTAGGAAATGCAGGTGTGCAGCCTTTTCTTACGACCCAATATTTCTCACCAAAATGTTCCTCTTGCCATGCAAAGTTATGATGATTATGAACTTCAAATGTCTTAGCGGGATTACCTAAAATTTTTAACACCTGATCTACAACAACATCCCGTCCGGCATAGGCATATTTGCCAGCAAGATTGATCGCTTCAATATAGGCTTGTCCCAATTCGGATTTTAGATCAAAAAGCACCGGCGGAGAATCCATTGAGCCTTCACTGACTCTATCTTCAAAAGATTGTCCTTTTGATAATGCTATAAATCCCATAGTAGTTCTATGTCCAAAACCACGAGAGCCAAAATGAACTCCAATCCATAAATAACCTTCATCGTCTTCAAAAAGATCTACAAAATGATTACCGCTGCCAACAGTACCAAGTTGTTCTTTAGCTAAATTAAGAAGCTTTCTTTGCTGTTTAAATTCAGCAGATGCAATTTTATCAATAACCTCATGTTCAACCGGTTGATTATTCTTTCTTCCGATTCCGAATGAAATCTGAGAGTAGATTTCATCCATAATTTTGGATACTTCAATCTTATCGGTTTTAATATCGGTTCTTATAGCTTTATTACCGCAGGCAATATCAAATCCAACTCCGGAAAGAGAAATTTTATTTTTATATGCCACTGCCCCGCCAATCGGATGTCCGTATCCATAATGAGCATCTGCAGTAAGCACACCAATATCATTTTCAGATACACATCTTTCAATCTGTGCGATGGAATTTTCGTCTATTATTTCTCTTCCGAATATTTTAATGCGTTTCATCTGATACTTTTTACTTTTTGAGTAACAATTAAAAAACAGAGCAGTTAGGCAATTATCAAACCAGACTATCTGTGTTTAAATTTTTTACTCAGTGATATTTACTAAAAATACTTGTTAAGATTACCTTGCTATCTAAGCAGAATCATTTTTTTTGTTTCTAAAAATTTTCCTGCATTGATACGATAAAAATAAATACCAGAACTGACCACTTTATCGTTTTTATCCTTTCCATCCCAAATTACTTCATACGTTCCGGCTGACTGTTCCTTATTCACCAAAGATTTTATCTCTTTCCCAAGTGTATTATAAATTTGCAATGTAACCTTTGCAGGTGTTGTAATACTATACCTGATAGTTGTAACAGGATTAAATGGATTTGGATAATTTTGCTCTAATATATATTCAACTGGAATTTGATTATCAATTTGTTCAACATCAGAAAGAATCCCTTGTTCAGGAAGCGGCAATCTGACAGATGTATAAAGTTTAAAATCTCCCGGTGCAAGGACAATGCTGTCTGTTAAATTTGTTGTACTAGTAACACTAATGCTATCACCAGTAAAGTAATCATACCAATAACCAATCTTGCTGAAATTCGGTTTCGTTGATTGCTGAATAACATTAAAGTTACCGACAATAAAGGCATCCATTGAAGGATGATAAAGATTTATCTTCTTCATAAATCCGTTTACATTCAGATTAAAATTTGCTGCATGAAATGTTTCATAATTGTTACGAAGATTTATCAATGCTGAATAGACTTTGTAAAGATTAGTTCTTCTGTCATCGTTTAAATAGTCCCACTTGACCGGCTTCTCACCTGTTCTTCCGTTATAATTAATACTAATATCATATCCGAGTTCACCAAACTGCCACATAAGTTTTGGTCCGGGTATTGTGAAGAAAAAAGCACCTGCAAGTTTCATTCTGTTCAAAGCAACATTAAAGTTTTTTATGTTGTAAGAACCTGAGGAATTACCAAATGCAAGATTTTTTACCATAAGTCTTTCTTCATCGTGACTTTCCATATAACCAACCAGATGTGGATATGTCCAGCCCCGATTAAGATATGATATTCCTGAAAAATTTGAAGCATATCCCATCGTAGCTTCGTTATAATCATGATTATGGTTACCCCAAAGCATCATACCATAATTTGATAAAACTATTTCTTCACTATTAACTGCAAAATGTTCAAGTATTACATAAGCTGTTGAATCAACTTCCCATATTTTGTCAGCCATTCGTTTCAATATATTTATCCTGCTTTGATCATAAGCATTCCAGGCATTTACATCACTGGAATATTTTTGAGTAAAACCCTTTGAAAGGTCAAAACGGAATCCATCAAATCTGAAATCTTTCAGCCAGTGTTCGTTCACACGATCAACAAAATATTTTGTAGCACTGCTTTCATGGTTAAAATCATTAAATACATTAAACGGATGTCTTGCTGTTGGATTTAAATACGGATTGTTAGCAGCTGGTCTGTTGTTCGTATTATCCCACCAGAGCATTGCAAGCGGAGATGCATTATCTGCCTGATTTAAAACCATATCAAGTATTACTGCAATTCCATTCTGATGACAAACGTCAATAAACTCTTTTAGTTTGTCAGCAGTTCCGTAATATTTATCAACAGCAGTATGATAAATCGGATTATATCCCCAGCTAAGATTTCCGCTAAATTCCATTACCGGCATCAGCTCAATTGCATTAACACCTAATGTTTTTAAATATGATAAAGTATCAATAAGAAACTGAAATGTACGTTGTGTTGAAAAATCCCTTACAAGTAATTCGTAAATAACCATTTTTTCTTTAGCTGGTCTGATATAATCTGATGCCTGCCACTGATATTCTGGTTGATCAGTCTGAACAATACCTGTAATTCCGGAAGTTTTCCCCGAAGGATATGGTTTTAATGATGGATATGTTGTAGGCGGAATGTTGCTGTCATTCCAGGGATCGAGTATTTTTTCTGAATATGGATCACCTGTTCTGATTTTTCCATCAACAAGATACTGAAATGCATATTCAGTTCCGGGATTTAATGTTAGATTAATCCACCAGATAACACTATCAGCATTAACATAGTATCTGTTGAGGAAATAATCTGTCTGAACTTTCCAGTCATTAAAATCCCCAAGCAAATAAATATATTCCTTATATGGAGCAAACAATACAAGTGTTGCAGAAGTTGAACTTGTATAGTTTAATCCATGTCGTAAACCATTTGGCAATGGTAAATTATTCATAACCGGATTTGAGAACATCACAAAGGCTGTTGAATCTGTACTTCCTGTTGTATCAGTACCAATTACCTTTATATAATGTGCACCAACAGAAAAATCAGAATAATTAAAATCATAAGACATATTACTGGAATTTGTCTGTGCCACCTGAACACCATCAATCAAAAGAGTCAAAGATGAAACCTCAGTTCCTATTTCAACAGCTTCAATATTTATTGGAATAACTTCACCTTCCTTAACAAATGCAGGTGAGCGCAGAGGATCGCCATAATCAACAGAAACCTCTGGATTTTGAATAACTAAATTTAATCCGGGTTCATAAAGATCAATAAAAATATCAGGTCTGGTTTGCTTTAATGCATCAGAACTACGGAACACTAAAGCAAGCTGTAAAATTTTTTCTGTTGGATTAGTAACCGAATAAAATGCTCTCGGAAGACCAATGGTTAATTTGTATAAGTTTTGTCCAAGCCTGGTAAGAGCAGGTTGATTTGAGTTATTTCCCCAATCGCCGATTACGTGCTGCCACTGCCCCAGATTTGTTGTAACTCCTGTATGCGCATAGACTGTACCTGTATAGTTTAATAATTCAACTGCACCGGGTTGTGTTGCATCAAATATAACTACTATGCTGTCGTTCTGAGTTGGGTACTGAGGCTCGGTTGTAACAATCTGAGCAAAACTTAATGATGTAAAAGCAAATATTAATAAAGATAAAATCAATTTTTTCATACGTTACTCTTTTATACCTGTTATTTGAACAATTATTTCTCTTCGGCGTGGTTTGTTATCAAAATCAACAAAAATAATCTGCTGCCACGTACCCAAAATTAGTGATTTATCTTTAAACGGTACTGTAAAAGATGCTCCCTGCAATGATGCTCTAACATGAGAATGTCCGTTTCCATCATGCCAGGTGTTATCGTGTTCATAATTTTGTTTCTGTGGAATAATTTTATCAAAAAAATCCGGATAGTCTTTTAATAAACCCGGTTCATATTCAATGGTTGTAATTCCGGCTGTTGATCCGGCAACAAAAATAAGAGCACTGCCCTCTAAAAAAAGGTTATCAGAAACAATTTGCTGTATGTATCCGGTAATATCAATTATATCACAATTACCCTTACTGCTAATCGTGAAGGAATAAGTTTCTATGGTTAAAATCATAATCAGCCACTATTTTTTTGAATGAAAAATAATAGGTATATAATCCAATAAAAAAGTCAAAAACAATTTACAAAATAGATGTTTAAGTTAGATTGAAATGCCAAAATTTCAGAGTTATTGCCCTTCATTTTGAAGAGGCCTGGAACTGACCGAGCATATAGGCAGCATATAGGGAACAAGTAGGGAACAAACACTATAAGCAATACGTTGAAAATTTAAAAAAATTAAAGGTCAGGATTGTTTACTCAAATACCTGTGTGTGATATTTTGACAGACAAAAAGGCGATAATTTGATCGCCTTTTAATTTGATGTTGAATATTAAATGTCGAATTGCTTTTGAGCAACTGAAATTAAATATAAAATATTACTTAAGTAAAATCATTTTTTTAGAACTAACAAAATCCTTTGATCTTAACCGGTAAATATATATTCCGCTTGAAAGCTGTGAAGCATCAAATAATTGATCATAAGTTCCTGCTGATTTGTACTCGTTTACAAGAATAGTTATTCTTTTTCCAAGGATATCAAATACTTCAAGCTGAACCAATCCATCTTTTGGTAAATCATATCTGATTGTTGTTGTGGGATTAAAGGGGTTTGGAAAGTTCTGATGCAGGTGATATTCCTTTGGTATTATTTTATTGCTTTCGTCTGAGTTTAATCCGAATCTTGATTGAAGTATTTCGTTCAGTCTTGATAAATAATCTGATGTGCCTTTTACAAGATATTTCCCTCCGTTTATTTTGCCAAGCAGGGTATTGTTTGTATCCAGATTCAAGGCAGCAGTAAGAATATCAATCTCAGCATAAACCGCCTCCTCGCTGTTTGGATTTTGCTGAATGATATCATCGAACTTATTTATTGCAGTAATATATTCGCCTTTGCTTACATCACAATTTATTGCGTTCTGATTATATATTTTCTTTATCAGAGTATCTGTTGTGTTGTTTGCATTATTTTCAAATGTGCTTTGCAAAGAAGCAAAATAATTCTCATCTTCGTTTATAAGATTACCTATTGTATAGAGTTTATTATATCCCAAAAGTTTTTCTTCCGTTGTATAATTACCCAGAACTATTTGTTCAAAAATTTGTTTCGCTTCAATTAAATTACCCCTTGCAAAAAGTAAATTAGCTTCAGAATAAATTTCCTCAAGTTCGGATATATTCTCTGGGACACATTCTGCTGCGAAGATTGAGTCAACAATTTCTCCTGATGAAGTCATTAGAACAAGTGATTCTGTAGTACTGCCGCCATTTATTAAACACAAAAAGCTGCTATTAAAAGGAGTAAAATTAGCTGCTATTCCAAACCTGTTTGAGGTTGGAGTTGTTGTTCCCCAATAATTGTAAATGGCATCAAGAAAATGGGGTTCATTTCCATAAATACCACTTAACAACCAGATTGTCTGCATATTTGGGCTACTTGCTCTATCATCAGATATTTCATTACAACCAGGTCTATCTGATGTGCCTAAGCGGGCATCTGAAAAACTGAAGTATATTTCTGAGCCGTCATTTTCTGAGTTTGGTTGGGTATTAATTCCATTATTTCGTATCCTGTTGTAACCGGCAAGAGGATAATAAGCAGGAGGATTTGTTCGCAATTGACCAATAAGGTTGGGGATGGAACTCCCTGCAATATATAAACCGTGAAGATAATTATTCTCGATCAGGTTGCCTCCGATCTCAGGAGATGAATTTGCAATATGAATTCCATTTGATCTATTTTTAATAATATTGTTCCTTATGTATCCGCCGCTGTTGTTAAAAAGAATGCCCGGATGGTTTTGGTGTGAACCTAAACTAATATCATTATCCTGTATATATGCAGATACTACATTTGAGACAGATATACCGCAGTTTGAAAAAGTATTAGACTTCAGCAAAACTGACCTGTAATTGGATACGCTTATACCGGAAAATGGTGCGGTAATTCTACAGTTCTGAATAATCGGGACAGGAGGAGTTTGGAAAACTTCATAAGATGATGATGATGCTAATGAAATTCCGGAATACATCGTAACAATGTTTGAGTTAGCTATATTTACATAGCTTTGAGATCCGCTTGCCGTACTGATTGCAAAACCAATTGATTCTATATCACAATAATCCATTATAAATGCTGAACCAGGGTTTATAACTATTCCATAGTAAGATGCCGCTGCGCTTATTGATAACCTGTTTGATGATGTACCTTTAATCTCCGCAGACCCATCAATTATTATATTTTTACCCGAATCAAAAATAATTTTACCATTTGTTCCTGCAACTATTTTACCACCGCTTTTTACTGTTATGTTTGCTTTTGCATAATATGTTCCGTTTACTGTAAGAGTAGCTCCGTTTTCAATTGTCATTTCATCGTATAAGGTTGTTCCATCCGGAACGGTCTCGCTATAAACAAGTTTACCACCAAATTTAGCAACTGGAGCAACCTGGAATAAATAGCCTTCGCCTGCTGAAAAGTTTAGTGTCTGAGTTGACTGGTTTGTAAATGTAATGTCAAAATTAGTTTCTGGCTCAATGTTTCTAAATCGATAGTTTATAAAACCTTGTACCGGGGCAGTTACTTCAACCTGAATTGATTCGGCAGAACTTGTCCAAAGATTTGACATTAGAAAATATTTGTTATCTGCCTGTCCTGTTTTATCAAAAAAACCAACGTGCCAATTCATATCGTGTGCAGTATCTTGTAAACCTACTGTTAGGTAATCAAAGTTTAATGGTTGAGGAAAAGGGTTTTCTGTAGGCGTTATGTGTTTATATTGCAAATGTTTTCCTGAATAATTTAACCCAAGTAATGTTGTACCAAATTTATCTTTTAATCTTGGAGCAATATTAACTTGAATTATTTCATAAAGATCTGTTGGCCCAAGATTTTCATTAAGAATGCAGGTATAATACTGTTCGGGATCAAACTTCCAGAACATAATTCCCTTGCAGCCGTGTGCCAAAGAAAGCATTACGGTTGCTTTAAGTTCCTCCGGTGTGGGTCTGCGATTATAGTTTACATTTGTGTGTCCAAAACCTTGACCTATATACCAGAAACCCGGCCTTATTGTACTTAGCTCTTGCAGCTGAGACCTTAATCGTTCCAGACTTTCATCTGTACTTCTATTGTAATAAAAAGGATAATAATCCATCATCACTATTTCGGGATTTACTTGTTCAATGTATCTTTTATAAAAATATTCTCCGTTTGTTGCCGACCAATATGGTGGACCGGGAATGGTTTGAGCTGTAATTAACCCTGGACCACCTGCACTGTCAATAATAGAGGCAACG
The DNA here is from genome assembly GCA_013285425.1 of Ignavibacteriota bacterium. Lineage (GTDB taxonomy): Bacteria > Bacteroidota > Ignavibacteria > Ignavibacteriales > Ignavibacteriaceae > IGN3. The sequence goes on along the minus strand of CP053447.1, from coordinate 853,239 downwards.
GTTTTCATCGGCAGTATTGCATCTATTGTTGATGGTTCATCTTGACCATACCAGTATTTTAAATTATTCCAGTCTGAATAGTTTTGAGTATAGCTGTAGATTTGTGAAATAACAGTATTATGGGTTGATGGACTAATATATTTATCCCATCCATCATTATCATAAACCTCAGCATAATCAATATATAATGTGCATTTGCTATCGGCTCTTAACCAGTCAACACAAAACTGAATGCCTGTGTTTTCTTTTAGATCGTAATATATAGGAAATTCGGATAGTTGTGGCAAAATATTATCAACTAATTTGTGCTGAGTAAACCTATTATCATAGCTATAAGTAGTTTTCGGAGGAATACTAGTAAAATCTATTATATTGAAGTCTTGAAAGTTACTATCTTGAAAATCAGATACTTTTAAAGTGCGCTGTAATAATGTTTCATTATACCACACCCATTCATTTTGATTTTCTGAGGGTATATAAATATACCTGTGTACAACTTTGATCTTGCAAACATCCTCGCTATTATTTACTGTCTGGTTTCTTTGAAGAGCCATTCGGAATCTTACCGTGTATTGTACCTTTTGCTGTAGCCAACCACCATTATATGATCTTTTATATCTCTTACCCTGGCTATAATGAGGACCATATACTAATGATTCCGCAGGACTTGATAATCCAATACTTGACCAGCATTGCTTACCAAGCCATTCTGCTGGCTGACCAATATATTGATTATTTATTTTATTATGCTTAACACCTATTTTATTTACATCTTCCTGATTTTCCTCAGACTCCCATTTTGAATAATAACCTGTTGCATAATATGGTATCCAATGTTGCGCATTATCGAGGTTATCTGCTATAATGTTAAAGTCCTTATTTTTGATTTTATCAGCAGTAGTTGCATCTGAGTGTTGAGCCATTATGTTCATCCCAGAGTTATTGAACATATTATATAAAACAGGATTTGTACGGTTTACAGTATTTCTTGTGCTCATAAAAACACCGACTGGAAATTCTGAGCCTGTCTGCTGAGTATAGCTCGTTAGAGGTAAAAACAGATATATACAAAGCATTAAAATCTTTATTCTTAAAAAGCGGGCACCTTTATTACTAATCTTCATTTTATGTATCTCCCTTGGGCATCATTTGATACTATTTAATATAGATCATTTTTTTTATATCAGAAAATACTGGAATGTTGTTTTCACCTTTTACCATTAGATGGTAGATATAAACACCGCTTGCTAAATTAGGAACTGATTGGAGCTTGTTTCCTATATCAAATTTTACTTCGTAGAATCCTGTCTCTTGTTCTTTGTTAACAAGTACATTTACAAGCTCTCCTTTTATATCATATACATAAAGTTTTACATAGCCTCTTTCTTTTAGTCTGTAACCTATAGTTGTCGCTGGATTGAAGGGATTGGGATAATTTTGATAAAGTTGGTAATCGGTAACTAAGTGTGGATAGTTGTCTATTCCGGTAAGGTTAACAACTTTTTCTTCACTTGGCGCGGATTCATTGCCCTGGTTATCTACACAACTAACTCTGTAAACAAATCTTGTAACATTCTGAGGATTTATTTGTACAAAAAATGTATCTGCCGATGAACTTACAAGTTTTGTTGAATCTATTGTAAATCCTGATACCGTATCTCTATATACTTTATAATAAGAAGTATCAGCTTCTGTGTTTTTGTTCCATTTTACCAATATTGTGTTTGAATCTACAACTGCTGAAAGATTTTTTGGCGCTCTTGGCGCAAGATCATTAAATGTATAAATCTCCCCAAGAAGCCCACCATATAAACCTATATCTATCCTGCTGCTGTCTATGTCTATCAATGTCGGGTCACCCGAATCAATCAGAGGAGAAAACTTTTGAAGATGAAAATCAAGTTCTCCTTCTGTTGTGTCAGCATTTATTATCATTGGGTCTACTGATATATTGGTGCTGTCTCCAGTAAAGTTATCATACTTTGTCTGTGTATTCCAGAGATTATTATACTTAAACTCCGGATCAATGATCCCTGCGTTATAAACACCCCTAACCGAATTTTCTATCACATTGTTTTTTGCTGAATTTCCCGGACCTATTTGCATTGCCTGGTAAATAGGACGATCCAAAGAACTACCATAAAAATAATTATTGTCTAAAATTAAGTTTGGAACACTGGTATTGTATAGCCCCTCTACAATATTATCCCCAATTATAAGATTATTAAATACTTTTGCTGAATCTGAATAGCTTAGAAATATACCCGTCTGAGCATTTTTTAATTTTATTACATTATTTGATATTGTGGGATTGGAACCAAATGATTTAACGATACCACGAGCTATTGTTTCTATATAGTTTGATTTGATTATTGGTTTGTATGTAAAATCAAATGCCCCAATATCTATTCCCCTGCCTTCTATATGGTAAATATGTATATTATTTTCAGAAATAATTGCATTAGAATTGAAAATGTATATTCCAAGATCAATACTATCAATTATATTCTGAGAAATAAATAAGTTAGAATTATTATTTAAATTAAGATTATTAACTGCTACACCAACTCCCGAACGTGTAATTCTATTTTGTATGATTGAGCTACCCGTACTTCCAGAGTCCCCAATTCCCCATTGATCCACAGGATTACTTGAAACAATTATTTTAAAACCTGATAATATACAAGTATCATTAATTGAAACAGACATAAATGGCCAAGGACCAGATAAATCTCTAGTATTAATAACACAGCTATCCATCCCTGCACCAATAAGTGAAAGACCTTGAATCATAATAACCTGTTCTTTGTAAACACCGTTAGCTACATAAACAGTATCGCCAAAACTGCAAATGTTAATACATTTTTGTATGCTGTCTGCTGCGGTTTGCCAGCTTGTGTAAGGCGGTGTGCTGCTGCCGGTTTTACTAACGTAACGCACGGTAGCGTAGGCTTCAATATTTAATGCACAATGTGCAATGTACAATGAGAGAAGAAGGAGAAAGAATAATTTTAATTTCATGAGTTACCTCAGAGAATTGAGATTTGCTTATTCCAACTTAGCGAGAATTCTATAAATAAGCGAGAAGTTCCTCAGCAAAAAAAGTTGAGGAACCAGAACATAGTTATTGGCCCAACTAGATATTACCCAACATATTAGAAATAAATAAAAAAGGCGATCCTCAGATCGCCATAAATACAAATCAGACAGTAAGGTTTAATTGATTATTAAATTCTACTTAATCCCTCAGCTACCCGATGAATCATACTTTTCCGGTTCAACATTAGGATCAGGATGTTCGAGTGCTTCATCAAAGAAAACAAGTTCATCGGAATTTTCCACATGTTTTGCAATGATCGAAGTACCTTCTTTAAAAGAGCCGCGTAAAATTTCTTCAGCAAGCGGATCTTCAACATATTTTTGAATAGCCCTGCGTAAAGGACGTGCACCAAATTTCTCATCAAATCCCTTATTAACAAGAAAGTCCTTTGCTGTTCCATCAAGCTGAAAGTGAAGTTTATTCTCTTTAATATTAGCATGAAGATCTTTTATTTCAATATCAATAATCTTGTAAATATCTTCCTTAGTAAGATTCCTAAATACAATTGTATCATCTATTCGATTTAAGAATTCAGGATTAAACAGTCTCTTCATTGCATCTTCAACTGTGTCTTTAAGATTTGAGTATTTATCAACATTCTCATCACCGCCAAAACCAAATTTGCTGATATTCTTAATATCTTTAGTACCTGCATTTGATGTCATTATGATAATAGTATTCTTAAAATCAACTTTTCTTCCGAGAGAATCTGTAAGAGTTCCATCATCAAGTACCTGAAGCAGCAGACTGAAGATATCCGGATGTGCTTTTTCAATTTCATCAAAAAGAACAACCGAGTAAGGTTTTCTTCTGACCTTTTCAGTAAGCTGTCCGCCTTCTTCATATCCAACATATCCCGGAGGCGCCCCAACTAATCTTGAAACTGAAAACTTTTCCATATACTCACTCATATCAATTCTTACAAGCGCATCTTCACTATCAAATAAATACTTTGCAAGAACTTTACAGAGTTCAGTTTTACCAACTCCTGTTGGTCCCAAAAAGATAAAACTTCCGATTGGGCGATTAGGATTCTTAAGTCCAGCACGAGTTCTTCGAATTGCTTTTGTAAGTTTACTAACTGCTTCATCCTGGCCGACAATATGCTGTTTTAATGCATCATCCATCTTCAGCAATTTTTCAGATTCGGTTTGAGCAATTCGGTTTACCGGAATTCCGGTCATCATTGCAACAACGGTAGCAATATCATCTTCACTAACATCGTGGACAATATCTTTCGTCTTTGTATCCCACTCACGCTTTGCAGTATCAAGATCAGATAAAAGATTTCTTTCCTTATCGCGCAGGCGTGCAGCTTCTTCATAATCCTGCATTTTAACCACACGGGCTTTTTCTTTTTTTACACCTTCAATCTCTTCTTCAAGTTCAAGTATTTCCTGAGGTACTTCAAAATTACCCATATGAACTCTTGAACCTGCCTCATCAATTACATCTATTGCTTTATCAGGTAAGTGTCTGTCGGTTATATAACGATTACTTAATTTTACCGCTGTTTCAATTGCTTCCTTGGAGTATTTTACACGATGATGTTCTTCATATTTGAATTTAATATTCTCAAGTATCTGAAGTGTTTCATCATACGTCGGCGGATCGACCATTACTTTCTGAAATCTCCGGTCAAGTGCTCCATCAGTTTCAATAAATTTTCTGTATTCGTCAAAAGTTGTTGCACCAATACATTGAATATCACCACGAGCTAAAGCAGGTTTAAACATATTTGAAGCATCAAGTGAGCCGCTTGCACCGCCGGCACCAACAATTGTATGTAATTCATCAATAAAAAGAATTACATCTTCAGCTTTTTCAAGTTCATTCATCAGAGCTTTCATTCTCTCTTCAAATTGTCCGCGGTATTTTGTTCCGGCTACAAGTCCGGCAAGGTCCAAAGTTACCACTCTCTTATCCTGAAGAGTTCTGGGCACCTTCTTCTGAATTATCCTAAGTGCCAGTCCTTCTGCAATTGCGGTTTTACCTACGCCTGGTTCACCGATAAGCACCGGATTATTCTTCTTTCTTCTGCTTAAAATCTGAGCTACCCTTTCAATTTCTTTTTCTCTGCCAACAACCGGATCAAGTTTATCTTCATTTGCAAGCTTTGTAAGATCGCGACCGAAATTATCCAAAACAGGTGTTTTAGTTTTTTCTGTTTTCTTATCAAATGTTTGAGAAGTCTTTTGTCCTGGTTCTTTTGGATTCTTTGCGCTAAGCATTGAATTTAATTCAGCACGGGCAGCATCATAAGAAATATTAAATTGATGAAGTATCTGTGTAGCAATATTATCTTCATCTCTTAAAAGTGAAAGAAGAAGATGCTCGGTTCCTATAACATCCGCTTTATATATTTTAGATTCGATTTGAGTAATCTTTAGTACTTTTTCTGCCTGTTTAGTCAGGGGAATGTTTCCGATTGTTAAAGTTCCGCCGGAAGTTCTGACAGTATCTTCAATAGCTTTTTTCAGTTTAAGTAAATCACATTCAAGATTTCTTAAAATCCTTACAGCAACACCCTGCCCCTCCCGGATAATTCCAAGAAGAAGATGCTCGGTACCAATATAATCATGACCAAGTCTAAGTGCCTCTTCCCTGCTAAGCCTAATTACGTCCTGTAATCTATCTGAAAAATTTCCGTCCATATTTCTCCTTATTTTTACTTAAAATGAACCAAAGATTATGAATTTTGGTTTCACGATTGAAATATACAAATTGTGATTCGCCGTATCAAGGCAACATAATATCGTTGTTTTAACATCACAATTAACACATAGAGCGATGTTTTAAACAAAGGCAATTCAAATGCCAGTAAACTTTGGTTAATTTTTTGCTTAATTTCATATTGAAGAGAAATTTTTTTCTGTTAAAATGATATTTTTAACGTCATAAAATCTTAATAGTAGTCATTAAGACAGATATTTAATCTGAAAATATATTTCAACAAATCATTGGAGAATAAATGGAAGCATTAACAGGATTATCACTCATAATTATAATAGCAATTATAATCTTCTTATTCTTATTTCTCTATTTCGTTCCATTAGGATTATTTATAACAGCATACTTTTCCGGTGTAAAAGTAAAGATAGTAAAGGATCTTATTGGAATGAGATTAAGAAAAGTTCCGCCGGTTCTGATTGTAAGAAATATGATAACAGCAACAAAAGCCGGATTGTCTGTTGATCAGGCAAAAATGGAAGCTCACTATCTTGCAGGCGGTAATGTTACAAAAGTAATTAATGCGCTTATCTCTGCAGATAAAGCTAATCTTGGATTAACCTTTGAGCGTGCTACTGCAATTGATCTTGCCGGAAGAGATGTTCTTGAAGCAGTAAAAATGTCAGTTGTTCCAAAAGTAATCGAAACACCAATGGTCTCTGCTGTTGCAAAGGATGGAATCCAGTTAAAAGCTATGGCTAGAGTTACTGTTCGTGCCAACATTGAAAGATTAGTCGGCGGTGCTGGTGAAGCTACTGTACTTGCAAGAGTTGGTGAAGGTATTGTATCCACAATTGGATCGAGTGAATCACACAAAGATGTACTCGAAAATCCGGATAAGATCTCAAAATCAGTTCTGGCAAAAGGATTAGACAGCGGAACAGCATTTGAAATTTTATCAATTGATATCGCAGATGTAGATATAGGTCAGAATATCGGTGCAATTCTTCAAGCTGATCAGGCTGAAGCAGATTTAAAAGTTGCACGGGCTAAAGCGGAAGAAAGACGAGCTGCTGCAGTTGCAACAGAACAGGAAAATATTGCCGAAGTTGCAAAGATGAAAGCAAAAGTTGTTGAAGCAGAATCAGAAGTTCCGCGTGCAATTTCAGATGCATTCAGAAACGGCAAACTTGGTGTAATGGATTATTATAATCTTAGAAATATTCAGGCAGATACCGAGATGAGAACATCAATAGCTCAGCCGGAAGAAAAGAAAAAAACTGATTCATAAAGTGTATATGAAATGAAAATAAAAACATTGTAATTAGATAGAGAAGATCAATGGATGATTTATTTCAACTCCTTATTTGGGGAATAATAATTTTTAGTTTCTTAAGTTCCTTTTTTAAAAAGAAGGAACCACCGAAGAAAACCACCCCAAACAGAAATCATAAAACTGATGCGAATATTTCTTCTCGGCGAATTTCATCATCTGTACCTGAGGCAATCACTCAAAAAAGAGATGAATATGATATCCTTAGAGAAATTGAAAACCTGTTTAAGGGTGAAGTAAATATTCCGCCGCCTCAGCCTCGTCCGGTTCAAAAATCTTACGAACATTCAGAAACAGAAATTAAAGATAAAAACCTTGATCATTCTGATGATATAAGATTACACAAAAGTGTTGAAGATAAGAGACCTATTGGTTCGAGAGAAACTTACGATACACGAATATTAAACCGAAAAACTGCTGTAGGACAGCCCAGGGTAGTTAGCCCAAAAGCAGAAGCAGATGCGGAAAATTTTGAAAGACATTTATCCGGTAAGGTTAATCAAAGATCAAACATCAATGATCTTAACCGTAAATTGAAAAATCCGGTTACGATTAAAGAGTATATTTTATTTTCAGAAATTTTAGGAAAGCCTAAAGCACTGCGAAGATGAATCAAAAGAAATATGTTTTAAGAAGAACATCAAAAACGGGCTTGGTTAACAATAATGACGAAGCCCGTTTTAAAATTAATTATAAAGAAGAATTAAATACCTCACAATTTGAAGCTGCAACTGCAGTCAAGGGATGTTATTTAATTATTGCCGGTGCAGGAACAGGAAAAACAAGAACGCTTGTTTATCGAGTAGCAAGATTAATTGAACTTGGTCACGATCCAAATTCTATTTTGCTTTTAACTTTTACCCGTAAAGCTGCTAATGAAATGCTGAAGCGTGCATCAATGCTGCTTGATGACCGTTGTTCAAAAATAAGAGGCGGAACTTTTCACTCGTTTGCAAATCTGACATTAAGAAAATATGCAAAAGCAATCGGACTTGATTCTGCTTTTACAATTCTTGATCAGGGTGATAGTGAAGATGTAATAAATCTTATCCGCTCTCAGGATCGCTTTCTTACCAGGGATAAAAGATTTCCGAATAAACAGACACTGAACAAAGTTTACAGTTTAAGTGTTAATACCGGAAAGAAAGTTGAAGAGATAATTGAAAATGATTATCCGCATTTTCTTCCCTTGCTTGATAAGATTCTGGAAATACAGAAAATATTTATTCAGTATAAGAGAAATAATAACCTTCTGGATTATGATGATCTGCTGATTTATTTGCGTGAATTTCTTAAAAAAGAAAGTCCCTCTGTTAAAGCCCTTCTTTCGGAAATAAAATTTGTAATGGTTGATGAGTATCAGGATACAAATCACTTGCAGGCAGAAATCGTAAAAGGTTTAGCTAAGTATAATAAAAATGTTATGGTTGTTGGTGACGATTCGCAGGCTATCTATTCTTTTCGCGGAGCTGATTTCCATAACATAATGCAATTTCCAAAATTGTTTGATAATGTAAAGATTATTAAGCTTGAAGAAAATTACAGAAGTGTTCAGGCAATTCTGGATTTTGCAAACCGTATTAACGAAGCTGCAATTGAAAAGTACAAAAAGGAACTTTATACAAGACGCGGCAGCGGAGTATTACCAAGTATCGTTGCAGCAGCAACTGATAATCTTCAATCTAAATTTATTGTTGAAAAAATTCTTGACCTGAGAGAAGAAGGAGTTCAGTTAAAAGATATTGCGGTTTTATTCCGTTCATCTTTCTTCTCGTTTGATCTGGAGCTTGAGCTTTCAAAAGCTAATATCCCTTTTCAGAAATTTGGCGGAATGAAGTTTGTTGAAACTGCCCATATTAAGGATGTGATGGCTTTCCTTCGTATTGCTGTTAATCCGAAAGATGTTATCAGCTGGTATAGAGTTTTACTTTTACACGAAGGTGTTGGACCAAAAACCGCACAACGAATTCTGGATGAACTTTCTACCGCTCGTATTACAATAAAAGCAGAGCCTGATGATCAGCCTGAGTTTAAACATCATAAGCTTGGTCCATTGTTTTATCTTTTATACGAACTGCAAAAGAAAAAATATATGCCTTCTGAGATGGTTCAAAAAGTTTATAATTACTATTGGGAATTATTTAAAGCTAACTATGATGATTGGAATAAGCGTAAAAAGGATCTGGATATTTTTCAGAATATTGTAGAGAATTATACTTCGATTGATTCATTGCTTTCTGATTTGGCAATTGAACCTATTATTGAAAGCGTTCTTGATGTTGATGCTGCCGATAAAGAAGAAGAGTATGTTACACTTTCTACAATTCATTCAGCAAAAGGATTAGAATGGCATTCGGTTTTTATAATTCATGCTGTTGAAGGTTACTTTCCCTCGGCAAGATCAGTTGAAAACCTTGATTCATTAGAAGAAGAAAGAAGGCTGATGTACGTAGCTTCGACACGTGCAAAAAATAATTTGTTTGTTTCTTATCCGATGAATTTATATGACCGGGAAGCGGGAATGACACTATCTAAACCTTCCCGATTCATTTCAGAAATTTCTCCTGACTTAGCTGAAGGCTGGCTGTTGGAAGAGGAATTTTAGCATCCGCTCTTAATTGCAAGCAAGTCTTAGTGCGAAGCAGTCTATTAAATTTTTCCAGAGATCACTTCTTCAGATAAATTGAGACAAAGCTGAAAACTATTAAAAAATCATCTCACACTTAATTCGTTCTTCTTCTTCTACTTTTAATCTTTTTTGTTCTAATCTATTTTGATGTCCATAATACTCAGTTGACCACTCTGTAATCTGAGAATTTAACAAGTAACAATATAACACATAAAGGAATATTGGATGTAGTAAAGCTAAATTATAAAACATTGTAAAGAGGATTGGAATAATTACGAGTATGATCATGAAGGAAAGCCAGCCTATTCGATTTTCTTTTATGAGAACATATAATATGTAAGGTATGAATACAACCCCGGTTAATGCTATTATTATTATTAAAACTTTTGTGAAGGGATTAACCATATTACCTAAAAAGCCGCCAGTTCTATTAACGGTATAAGTTAACAATACAATAAGGATTACTAATGCCAATAATATTCCAACATAAATCTGAAAATAATTTTGAAATGTTTGGACTAAATAAATATCCTTAATAAATTTTTATCAGACAACTTCTCATACTCCAAAATTTACTTAACTAAAATTCAACACAATCATAAAAAAAATCCAAATGGTTGGTTTATTATCAAACATTTTCGAACCTGAGTAATTCTTATTTTACTAACATCATCTTTCGGCTTAATCTGCTTTCATCCGCAGATATTGAATAAATATAAATTCCGCTGGATAATTTTCTACCATCAAAATCCAATTTATAATTACCTGCAGTTTGATATCCTAAATTCTGCTCAATAACTTTTTCTCCAAGAAAATTATAAACCTTAAACTTAACATCAGAAGCTTTTAATAATTTATATTCAATCTTTGTGTATGGATTAAATGGATTTGGATAATTTTGATAAAGAACAAAATTATTATTACTTATTTCTTCCTTAACCGAACTATTTTGGATATGTACAGGTGCACCGAATAGCTGCAAATGACCATCAACACTATCTTCCCAAACAGTATAAACCAGAATCTGATTATACTCAGTTCCAAGTGCTCCTATAGCCAAAGATGAGGCTGAAACTTTCAATGGATGCAGACTATCAACCCCAAAAGCTAAGTCTGAAACATCTAACCGAACATAAGAAGTGTCATTCCTTTCAAGTAAATAAGTGTAAGCCCAATTAGGCTCAAACATAGTTACATCTTCATTCTTTGTAATAATTAACATCAGATATAAACCTAAAGAAGACAAATTACCATTATACAGAATATCTAAACTAAGCAGAGATGGATTATGAGCTTGAGGATTATTTAATGCAAAGTACCTTCTTTCTCCCAGTAAAGTGTCAGTATAAAACAGCATCCAGTTAATAAAATCCGTATAAGCTAAATCCATATCACTACAGTCACAAGAATCCCTCAAAATTTCTTTCACTTCATAGTTTCCGTTATATGGCTTAATCCTTCTGACTATTCTCTTAATTCCGGATACATCTTCTTCTATTGCAAAAACGGTGTAACCACTAAAATAATCCTGCAAACCGGCAAACTCGTTATAAGTAAAGTTATTATTGCTTTGAAAAACTTCTACTTCGGCAGCCTGGTTATTTTTATAATTTAAATGAATTATGTTACCATCTCTGCTAAACAGTATATTCAATGAATCAACATTGGATGGATAATAATCCTCTTTGTCATTAAATAATCTTGGTTTTATTTCATTATTCTGCGAAGTGGTTAGAAATGTTGTTTCGCCCCAATTATTATTTTCATAAGGTATAAATGCAATATCCCAATTACTATTTTGATTAGTCTGGAATAACACGCCTATCGAAGGATGAAATGATGGATTGATGTTTAAATAGTTATTATGTGTCAGGGCAACTGTATCTTCAAACTGATTATTACTTTCATCATAAGTTTTATAATAGATATTTGACGCTCCTGAACTATGGAGTTCAAAAAAAACAGGATTACCTTGATTTCCATATCCATTATTATAGATAAATGGGTTTCTGGCATCAAAATCACCAAAAGTGATTTGTTTTATAAAATTATTTTGAGAAAAGACAATAGATGGTAAAAAGAGTAAAAGGATATAAAATAAATTTTTCATTTTGATCCTCTTTTAATTTGTCTGATTAAACGTAGTTAAAATAAATAAAAAAAGCGAGTCATTAAGGCTCGCTTTTATTTTTTTTAATTTTAAATGTGACTTTTCTTTTTAAGTCTTAACATTTATTCAAGCAGTAAAAACTGCTGATTTACTTATCTTATTTCATCAGCAGCATTTTTCTAACTGATCTAAAATCGCCAGACTCCATTGTATAGAAATAAATTCCGCTTGAAAGTGATGAAGCATTAAAGTTCACTTCGTAATTACCTGCTCTTTGGATTGTATTTACTAGTGTTGCAACTTTTTCTCCCAGCAGGTTGAATACTGCAATGTTTACAAATCCATCTTTTGCCAGAGAATATTTAATTACCGTACTAGGATTAAATGGATTTGGATAGTTTTGTTTTAATGAGTACTCTGTTGGCAGAAAGTCTTCTTCCTTTTCAACACTCACAACAATTAAAGCAGATTCTGTTGTATCAGAAAAAGCAGTTGAATTTCTGCAATAAACAGCATAATGATAACCAACTCCAAATTGAGCCGAAGTATCAATATATGAAGTTTGATCTGCTCCGAGTGAATCTAATTTGGTATAACTTGAAGATTCGGTTTTTCTCAAAATCAAATAATTGGTTTCAATAGAAGATTTATCAATCCAATTCAAAACAACATCATCATTCAGGTTAACGCTTACTGTTAGACTATCAGGACTTTTTAATTTTGTTGTAAAATTACTTTTTGGTGAGTAGGCGCTTGTGCCTGAAGGATTTATGGAACTGACTCTCCAATATAATTTTTTACCTTCTTGTAAATCATTTACATTAAATGAATTGGTTGATAAAGTTGTATCAATTATTATATCTGTAAAAGGAACATTGTTTGATAATTGAAATTTGTATTCAGTTGCGTTTGAAACATCTTCCCACTGAAACTCCTGATCAATATTCTGATGAACAGAATTATTAGCAGGAATTAATAAAGCCGGCGGTGAAGGAAGAGCATAAGTTGTAGTAAATTTATTAACAGCTGACCAAGCACCAATTCCACCGCTATTAATTGCTCTAACTCTCCAATAAACAACCGATAATTCAGGTAGGTTAGTTAGTGTGGCAGTTACGGTTTTACTAAGTACACTAATAACTCCTGTATTGAAAGTTGAATCTAAAGAAGCCTGAAGTTCATATCTCATACTTTTTGGTGCCCTTGTCCACTTACATAATACCTGAGTACTTGAAATTCCTTGTGCATTATTAATTGGCTCTACTAAAGATACAATATCAGGAACAGGAACAACTGTACCACTAATTATAATAGAAAATTTTTGTGAACCGGTAGTTAAGTTATTTTTATGTCCAACTTTTATTGTATATGTACCAGCAACAGGTGATTCTATAAAAACCTGTTCTACATTATCTCTGAAGTTATTTCCAGTAGTAGCTGCAGCTGATGGATTTGCCGGATCCAATACCCATGGATAATAGACTGTTGAGTTCGGTCCGGTTATAGTTAAATCCAAATCATTAACAAGCATAAGATTTGGAGGATTTAATGATGCTTGCGCAGGCGTACCAGATGGGTCTAACCAGCAAATTGTAACTTTTAATGGCTCACTACCATTAGATTCAACAGTAAATTGTTCAACGCCGCTCTGATTTAATGTAAGTTCTCTGATTAATTGATTACCACCAACTTCATGATTTAAGGTTAATAATTGAATTGCTCTATAAGTGTTCATCAATCCCCAACCGTGCCTGTAGTCCGGACCTGGTGCAGTACCAGCTTCATCAGTAGTGTTAATAATCAAACCTTTAACCGTAGATGAACGCAAAAAAGTTGATGGACCATTTAACGCAGCCTGCTGCTCTAATATTAAAGCAACAGAGCCAGCAGCATTTGGTGAAGCCATTGAAGTACCGCTCATATTCTCATAAGCTGTGTTTGATGTGTTGGTAGAAGAATACAAATCTGTACCATTTGCAACGATATCAGGTTTTATTCTGCCGTCATCAGTCGGTCCCTCATTACTCCAGGATGTTACTACAACATCTGAGGGTGAATTATATCCATTAACAATATCATTTACAGCTCCAACAGTTAATGAATTTTTTGAAATACCAACTCCATCATTAATACAATCATAACCATCAATTCCACCGTCTTTTTCCCTAACAGTTGAAGACCAAACCCAGTTGTTATTAACTAATACCCAATGAGCAGTTCCACTAGTAGGTCCATCACCTCTATCATTACCTGCACTTTTACAGACTAAAATATTTGGTGCGTTTACCATAAAATAATCCCATGAAGCAGAGGTAGATGAATAGAATCCAAACAAGTAATCTTCAGTTTCACTAATAGAAGTCGTTCCAAACCAAGCCCATTTACCATCATTACGATAATCATATACCCATCCTCTTATTGATCCATAGGAATGATTTGATACTTTTAAACCATTTGCAGCAGCATTCATAATTTCACTCAAATCATTACCTGAAGTATAGGCATCTACCTTAGCATTTTTAGACATACCTCTTGCATTAGAAACAATTCCTGTTGCAACCAAAGTACCGGCGACATGAGTTGCGTGGTCAGTATAAGTTCCACCCGCATCTCTCTGAGTAACTTTGCCGGATAATTCCTGATGAGTAAGTAATGGTATTCCATTACCAGCCTCCCATAATCCAACTACTTGTCCAAGTCCTGAAAGTGAGAAACCTCCTGCTCCATTATCCCATACATATCTTGTTGATAATGTAGCAGCCGCATTAATATTATCAGTCATATGATAATATGGCATTCCATCCTCAAAACTCTGTAGTTCTATCATTGCACCATTACTTAAAGTCGTTGAAATGGGCATTCCATAGATTTTTGCTAATGAATCGGCTTCAGCTTTTTTCAAATCTTCAATTTTCTTTATTCTGGCTGAATTTTCAATTAACCAGTTTTTTTGTTCGATAGTTTGTGCAGATATAACAAAACTTAAGAACAAGACTATCCCCAATGTGTAAATTGTTAATGTTCTATTCATCATAAAATCTCCTATTATGTATCTAAAGATAAAAAAAAGTAAACACTTTGTTCAATCTTTATTTAAAATAAAGCGAGTCATTAAGACTCGCTTATAATTTACAGATTTTATACTACCTTTCTTTATAAAGAAAGTAGTTAAAGATAAGGCTTATTTCATCAGCATCATTTTACGTACTGCCTTAAAATCACCTGCTTCAATTGAGTAGAAATATATTCCGCTTGACAGCAGCGAAGCATCAAATTTCAATTCATAACTTCCTGCTTTCTGATTTGTATTTACTAAGGTAGCTACTTTTTCACCAAGCAAATTGAATACTGATATTTTTACCAGTTCATCTTTGGCTAAGGAATAATTTATCATTGTTGCAGGATTAAAAGGATTTGGATAGTTCTGTTCCAAACTGAATTGTAATGGAGCTGTTATTTCTACATTAACTATATGTGAGTAGGCAAATGAACCATCAAAGTCTATTTGCTTTAGTCTGTAAGAATAACTTCCAACTTTAAGATTGTTATCAATAAATGAATATGATTTTGGATCAGTAGCTGTACCAAAGCCTGCTATAAATCCGATATTGTTCCATTCGCTGTTATTGGATTTTCTCTGAATTTCAAAACCACTGTTATTTAATTCAGTTGCGGTATTCCAAATCAGATTTACTGAGTTACCAATTGATGATGCAGTAAAAAAAGTAAGCTCAACTGGAATAATATCTCTGAATAAATATGCGACTGTATTTTCTATCAGGTTTGCAGCAACAGTTTGATTTGCTATTTGTGATACTGCAAATGTAAAGAATATATTTCTGCATTTTGATGTATCATTACCGGGGTTATGAATAATAATACCGCCATTAGAAGCTGTACCGCCAGTCCAGTTTGCTATTCTGCTGACACCAGATTTATTTAACAAAGTAACTTCATCTCTTGCACCCCAACTTGAACCGCTTGCGTTATTTACAGTAATCGGACCAGTAATTGAATTTGGTGAATTAAATATCGGATGAGTTACAGTTACAATCTGAATACTTGCACCACTGCGATCACTAACCCAGGTACTATCATTTAATACATTCCTTCTGAAAAGCGGGTCAAGATCAGTTGCAGTTCCTGATTTTCTATATATATAACCGACTTCTCCGCCATCAACTAATGTCTTACCTCCTGCCAAAGTCCAGTTTGTAATTGCAGTTCTCTTTGTTTGATTATTGAACATAGTTCCTTCATTTAACCCGGCTGATAAAATAACAAGATCATAGCTATTCAAATCTGCCGGATTAAACGCACTGAAAGTAACTTGTTCAGCCAGATAACCAGCATCATTTAATGTATTAGTAAACAATGTTGCCGATGCACCTAGCGGAGTTAAAATATCTGCTTCGTGAAATTCTTTATCAGGTGAAATTCTGTTTTCGTAAGTAACGTCATCATCAATTACCAGTACTAAGCCTAGTACATCAGTTATATTAAATGAATGATATCCAGATGCGGGATGATAACCAACATTACTTTGAGCTGAATTATCAGTTGCCTTAATTCTGTATTCAACAAAATCACCAATATTAACTGTTCCGGTAAAAGTACCTTTATAAGTATTGTTATTTACAAGATTCATTGTAACAGTATTAATTGAACCGCTATTAATTCTGAATTCAAATTCAACTGACCCTACACCAATATTATCAGTAATAACTGCTGTAATATCTAAAGGCCATTTTTGTTTAGGTGTATTATCCAATGCTGTATGTGTAATTGAAGGCGGGACTAAATCCGTTGCAGCCTCAAATGAATATAAATTAGCTGGTGCATTTGATGGACTTGTAGATTTTCTTCCGGTTATATCCTGTGCTTTTATGTAATATCTGTACAAACCTGCACCTGAACCAACGATATCGGCTGTATAGTTACTGCCGCTTGTATTTATCAACAATGTACTGTCAGTTATTGATGGATTATCTTTTGACCAGAATAACTTCAGACTTGATGGGTCTATTGTCGAATTAACGGAAGTAATTGAACAGTCAACAGTGTAATTACCTGTTATCTGCTCTGTATTATTCAATGGTGTGTGAACTATTACAGGACCCATTAAACTTAAGGTTTCAAGTAATACTTTATAAGCATTTACTTTTCCATAACCCATTTCATTATTCCATCTGGAAAGATTTCTTGGTCCTGCCTGTGTGTAAGAATATGAACCAACTCTGTCTGCTGTTCTGTCTATTCTTACTCTTACTGAATCCCATCTTAAAGTTGTATCTACTGATAATACTAATGCGCATACGCCTGCTGTATTAGGTGTTGCACTTGAGGTTCCGTTGAATTCCGGATCATAATCACCGCTTGTAAATCCACCACTGCCTGTAATATCGGTTGCGTATATTTTTACACAAGGTGCAACGATATCCAGATTAGACCCGTAACTTGCGCCCCAAAAGCTTTCTCCATCACAACTGCTTGGTGATTTACGCTGATTACAAGGACTTATTCCTCCTACTACTAAAACATTGGGATTTGTGCTTGCAGGAAATCTCATCGCTCCGTTTTCATTACCTGATGCGACTACAAACAACGCTCCCTTGCCGCCCCTGCCTAAGTTTTTTGCATCTGCTATTGCATTATCCAATGCCGAGCTTGCACCGTTTGGAAAACCCCAGGAGTTGCTGATAA
This sequence comes from Ignavibacteriota bacterium, assembly GCA_013285425.1. GTDB lineage: Bacteria > Bacteroidota > Ignavibacteria > Ignavibacteriales > Ignavibacteriaceae > IGN3. The sequence goes on along the minus strand of CP053447.1, from coordinate 835,694 downwards.
CCCAGGCTCCTGCCTGATATGAATAAACAGTTGCATTGGTTGCTCCTGAATAATCACCACTTCCCTGTGAGTTCATCCATTTTACTGGTAACATTTTACAAAGTGGTGCAATACCTGAAATACCGATACCATTATTACCAACTGCTGCTATTATCCCTGCGCAACTTGTACCGTGTCCCATATCATCAAAACCGCCTATTGTGTTATTATAAAAATTTCTTCCTGTACCGGGAATGAAATTAGCTGCAAGATCTACATGCAATGTATCGCAGCCTGTATCGCTTACTGATATTATTACATCTGGACTTCCGAGAGAAATATTCCATGCACTATCAACATTCATATCACAACCAGGCGTACCTGCTACTCCTGTTGGAATATTATTACCTGTATTTCTTATTGACCACTGGCTGTTAACAAACGGATCGTTTGGCATATAGGTAATCAGGTTTGTAAAAAATAAGTTTGGCTCTGACCAGTTTACCATACCGCTCTCATATAATGCATTTGCTGCTGATATCGGAAAATCTGATCCTGATGTCTGTAGTTTATAACTTTTACCGCCTTCAAGTTTTAACTCTTCCAAAACGGTCAGATCATTTAATCTCAGATATTCTGATATCTGACTTGCTGATAATTCAGGTTTAAATTGAACAAGTATCTCATCCTGAACCCCGATCAGTGTTTTACCTTCATCAGGTGAAAACACTATTGATGCATATTTAACTTCCGGATTTTGTCTTAGCTTGCTTAAGAGCGAGCTTACTTCAGTGTTTGTCAAAGCATTGTTTAGAAGAACAAAATCTTTTCTATCCTTTACATTAAAATCTGCTGCGGACTTTATCTCCGGAAAAGATGAAATTAATTTTGTGAATGAAGATGCTGTTACATTTTCATTTAATACTATAAAAACAGCATCAGATTTTTGTGTTAGCTTAAAAGGTTTACCCTGATAATAATAGAAGTCAGCAAATTCTTCATTATTAAACTTGAAGCCAAGAACTATTCCTACAAATAAAAATAGAAACAGTAGTTTAACCCGTAGAGATTTTTTTTTCATTTTGTTCCTTGTTTATTTATTGATTAACATTGATTAAAAATCTGAGAAGTTAGTGGACTATATGTAAAAAGGTTAAGGAAATTATTGAACCGAAAAATTTATATGAATACAATAATTGTTAGTTATAGGAAAACAATTTCAATTTTGCTGCTGAAACTATAATCATTTTACAAAAGATACAAGAAAAATATTGTTAAGTCTCTTAATTTTTGGTTATCAGAGAAAGTTTCGCTGCTTTGCTCAGCACAACTAATCCGTATTATTAAATAAGCATTTAAACAAGGTACTTTGCTATCGCAATTTGATCTGATTATGCTGTTTTTACTTAATGAATTTACCGCAGGTAATTATCTTAGAGAATAATAATCTCTTTACTGGAGATATTCACTTACACACACGGTATCATTCAGCAAATCGGTTCAGGACAGACTTATAAAAAAGAAATTATCTCTTTTTATCAGAAGGGGTAGTTTGTCCCTGCAATTTGCCAAAGAACTAATCACTCTAAGGATGCTGTTGAAAGTTACATCCGTGATTTTGAAGCTGTTAGACTTCTGTCGAAAAAGTTTAATGACTTAAATACTGTTTCTCTTGTTACTCGTTTTTCTAAATCAGTTGTCAGCCAGTATATTGATTTAATTACTGGCTGACTTATAACTTTGCTTTATCCTTCCTCAGGTATCATTTGATACTATTTTAGTAACATCATCTTCTTTACAGAAGTATAGTTCTTTGTTCCATCTAAAGAATTTGCTTCTATAGTATATAAATAGATACCGGAAGCCAATCTGCCGGCATTCCAGGTTATATCGTGATAGCCTACTTCTTTAATGCCTTCAAACAGCATATCAACCTTTTCACCTAACAAATTATAAATTATAATTCTTACACTACTTTCGAAAGGTAATGCAAATTTAATTGTTGTTGCCGGATTGAAAGGATTCGGATAGTTCTGATACAAAGCATATTCTTTCGGTGTAAAATCCAATTCAACTGAGATTACATTTGAATAAGAAATTGTTCCGTCAAAATCGATTTGTTTCAGTCTATACTGTGCTGTTCCCTGATAAGAAGTATAAGAAAACTTATCAATGTATGAATAGTTTGTTTCCTCTAATTTAGTCCCTTTTCCTGCGATAAAGGTTAACTTCTCCCATTCACCGTTAAGTTTTCTTTCAAGATCAAATCCTCTGTTATTCAACTCAGTTGCAGTTGTCCAGGATATCACCACTTCGTTATCACTAATGTTAGCTGCAAATGATGTTAATTCAACAGGAATAATGGTAGTAGCGGTAATCACGTTACTATATAGAGAATAACCAACCTGATTAAATGCTCTTACTCTGTAAGTATAAGTAGTATTTGGTGTCCTGCCTAAATCATTGTATGAAGTTACATTTGCACCAACTGAATCAATTTCAACAAATGGATCAACACTTAAAGAATCACCATTTTTTCTCTCAATCTTAAATCCGAGTTCAGTTGCAGAGTTATCATCCCAATTCAACAATATTGCAAATGTATCTGCTACTGCCGTTAAGTTGGATGGTGCTGTTGGAATAGTTTGCTGAGCTGGAATTGTTGGATCTGTAAGAGGTGCCAAGCCTACTACTCTGGATGTATTAATTAAGTCAAAATTACCACCGACATATACTACTTTGTTTATATCATCAATACCAAAACTATTAACTGATGCGTTAGCATCAATTATCCAATCATCTCTTAAAGTATTAGTCTGTAAATCAATAGCTGCTATTCTATTCCTCGAATTCGTACCAATAGAAGTAAACAAACCGCCAACATATAAGTTATTCCCAAATACTTTAACTTTATTGATAGTGTTGTTAGCACCACCAAAAGACCTGTCAACTAATAAACTACTATTAATATCAACTGCTGCGAATTTCCTTATACTACTATTACCGCCTATGCCATTAAAACTCCCTCCGACATAAAAAATAGTGTCGTATTTTGCAATTGTATTAACCATTCCATTAGAGACATTTGGATTCCATGGAAGTAAATTTCCACTTGTTGTTACAGCTGCAAGACGATTTCTGGTTGTACCCAAGACTGAGGTGAAAAGACCACCCAAATATAAGACAGTATCTTTTACTTCAATAGAAAGGACACCATTACTGGGATTTGGATCCCAATCCATAATTATGCCTGAAACACTGATAGCAGCTAAGTATTTTCTGTTAACTGATCCATTAGCTAATGTAATAAAGGTACCACCAAAGTAAATCACTGTATCCACCACTTGAATACTATAGACCATATTATTTGGGTCTGGATTCCAACTCAGTAAATTACAAGATGGAAAATCAATTGCAGCTAAATATTTTCTTGGAGTCCCGTTTATTGCATCAAATTGACCTCCCACAAAAACAACTCCATTATTATAATTAAATGAATTCACGTATGAACCTGTACCTGTATTTTGTATCAGAGGATTCCAATCCAGGATCTCATTTGTCATAAGATCTATTGCAGCAATTTTAGTTCTAATTTTACCATTCACAATATCAATCCTACCACAAAGAAACAGGTTATCATTTTGAAGAAGCATTCCTCTTATAAAGGCATTTCCTAAATTTGCATTTAGCGGCAGAACCGTATTACCTAATAAATTATCTACCTGAACTACAGCGGTTCTTTTTTGACTGTTTACTGTGCTAAATTTACCTCCAACCAAAACCGAAGAATCAAGAGGGACAATCTCATAAACAACATCATTAATATTAGGAGCCCAATTGAGAATATTTCCATTAACGTCAACTGAGCCTGAATAAGTGCGATCATATCCATTTATCTTCATAAAATTTCCACCAAGATAAATCACTGATCCATACTTTCTAATACAATCAACACTAGTAGTGTAAATACCATCGGTGACACTTACATTCCAATTATTCAATAAATTACCAGAACTTCCTATTGCTGCCACATTATTGCGCACAACAGCGGAAATAGTAGTAAATGAACCTCCTACATAAATTACAGTATCACTGATTTCCATTGAATAAATAGGACCATTAGAATTTGGATCCCAGGGGGTTACAGTACCTGTTAGCAAATCAATTCCGACGAGATTATTTCTGGTTAGATTGCTGACCGTTGAGAAATAACCACCGCAATACATCACTGAGCCATCGGTAGCTATAGTGTGGACTGTATTCCCATCAAAGTTCAGATTCCAATTTAACAGATTACCATCTGTATCCACCGCAGCTAAAAGCCATCGCTCTTCTCCGTTAACTTCATAAAACTGACCACCTAAGTATATGGCTCCATTATATAATAACATTGTATAAACCGGGCCATCTAAAGAAATACTCCAAGAATCAACTGAATAATCAGGAAGGATATGTGCAACACTCTTTCTTATTGAATCACCAACCATAGAAAAACTACCATAAATATACCATCCACCCAAATTATCAGGGATTATACCATAAATATCATTATCTGTAGTTGGTAAATTGAGATTAGCTAGATTTGTGTTTACGTCAATCATAGTCAAATTCCGGACAGGTTGTCCGACAAAATCAAAGTCTCCTCCAACAAATAAGGTATTATCTCCAACTTCAACTGTATTTACTTTACCATTAAAAGCATATCTATTCTGTAGAAGCTGTTGTGAATAAATTTGCTGCTCAAAAAAAGCCAATAACAGATAAATTATTACCATTGACATTCTTGGTAACACAGAAGAAATTTTTCCCATATCACACCTCTTTATTAAATTCTTATTAAATGTAAACTAAGATATTATTTATAGTTAAGTTCATATGATTCTAAAAGAAAGATCAAGTATTTTCAATAATAATCACCAAGAAGTATTTATAATTTCTGTTAATTCTTTTTCTGTCAGACTTAAATCATAGTCTGTTAGAATTCTATCATCAATAACATTGCAAGAGACTTTAACCTTACCCCCCACATCCTTGCTGAAGCTTACTTCAACCAGACAATAGATTATATCTCTTAATACGTTCAACTTAATCTTATCTCTGCTCAGGTTGATTACCTGGCTGTTGATGATCGTAAGTCTGCTGGTCAATCCATTCAACTTTACCTGATAAAATCTTTCTATATTACCATTCATAACACTTATGAAGATTTATCCGTTTACAAGAAAGATAGTTTCACCGCTTTGCTCAGCACAATCTAATCCGTATTATTAAATAAGCATTCAAACAAGGTGCTTTGCTCTCGCAATTTGATCTGATTATGCTGTTTTTACTTAATGAATTTACCGCAGGTAATTATCTTAGAGAATAATAATCTCTTTACTGGAGATATTCACTTACACACACGGTATCATTCAGCAAATCGGTTCAGGACAGACTTATAAAAAAGAAATTATCTCTTTTTATCAGAAGGGGTAGCTTGTCCCTGCAATTTGTCAAAGAACTAATCACTCTAAGGATGCTGTTGAACGTTACATCCGTGATTTTGAAGCTGTTAGACTTCTGTCGAAAAAGTTTAATGACTTAAATACTGTTTCTCTTGTTACTCGTTTTTCTAAATCTGTTGTCAGCCAGTATATTGATTTAATTACTGGCTGACTTATAACTTTGCTTTATCCTTCCTCAGGTATCATTTGATACTATTTTAGTAACATCATCTTAATTGACTTATAAAAATCCCCATTGACTGAACTATTGACATTTGCTTGCATCTTCAAGAAATAAATTCCGGATGTTAAACTGTTTCCCAAGTTATCTTTACCATCCCAGGTAACCGAGTGTGAACCTGCGCTGAGATTTGATTGTTCCTGCTGCCAAATAAGTTCACCTAACGAATTAAAGATTTGTAAGGTAACAGCGGATTCTACAGGTAAATCAAATGTGATACGCGTGTTTGGATTAAACGGATTGGGATAGTTTTGATTTAATGCAAATTCTTTAGGTGAAAAAATAGAAGCTTCAATCTCTGATGAATATTCGAAACTACCATCGAAATCTATTTGCTTAAGGCGATACATATAAGTTCCTGTTGAAAGATTCTCATCAGCAAATGAATAAAACCTTGGTTCTGTCGTTGTTCCATGTCCTGAAACATATCCGATCTTCTCCCATACCCCTGAATGCTGATTACCTGCTTGTCTCTCAACTTCAAAACCTTGATTATTTGTTTCCGATGCTGTTGACCAATTAAGAACTACTTTACTTCCCTGTGTTTGTGCAGTAAATGAGATAAGTTCTACTGGTATATAAGAAAAGCTAAAACTAAAAGTATCAACACTTGCTATCTCAAACTCTCCATCACTTACACTAACAGTCCAATTGTAACTACCATTTGGTAATTGAACCCCTGATAAAGTATATGTGGTATCTGAATTAACAGTTATAGTAGTGCTAAAAGTTGAATTCCAGAGTTTTAATGTATAAGTAAGTGGATCATCATTCGCGTCATAGGATTCCCTCCATGCAAAATCAATTGATTCCGAAACTACAGATGAATTATTTGCAGGAAGTTGAAGATTAAAGGTCAATGGTTTAAAGTTGAATAAACACCTTTTAACATCAAACGAATAATAATGGGCAAGATAAAATTCCCGGCAATCCTCTGAGAGTGAGAAGGTCTGTGTATATCGAGATAAATATGTCCCCTTATAAACTGGGAATACCGGATCATTTATATCATAAATTTGAATATTACCATTGTAAAATTCCCCCCCCTCTTCTACATTTAAGAACATCAAATTATTTGCAATCTTTATAGTTGTTGCATTTCCAACAATAGGAAAGTTATTTACTGGTACGGTTTGATTGTCCTTAATATCAAAAATATATATACTGTTATAGTCCGACAAATATGCATAATTGTCCTGCAATGCAATATCAATGGCATCGCCCGGTGTATCAAAGGCAGAAACAATATACATTGCGTTAGGATTTGTAGCATTAAAGATCACAAATCCACCGCCAATTCCGCCACCAGCAGCAAGATAAGCAAAAATACTGTTACCTCTTCTTCTCAACTCTAAACTTTGAAGACCTTTGGAATTTGGTACAGAAGAAGATCCAAGTTGGGTTATTGTATAATCGTTATTAATTTTATAAACAGCTAGTCCATTACCTTTAGGTATATATAGTTTGCCTTCAAAAAGTCTTAAATTATTAATCGTAGTTGGGAAATCGCGATAAAATATAGCTTGAGTCTGAATGGGATCATTCAGATTAGTAATTGCAAAAACTCGTAACATTATATCATATAAGGGAATCCCCGCACCAGTACTGTTGGTTCTAACTACTACAATACTGTCATTAGCGATAATTCCATCTGGTGTACCATCAAAATCAACACTAGACATAAGAACTGGATTAGAAGGATCTGTAATATTCATAATTCTTAAAATACCCTTGCTAGAAGTCAATCCTGCTGCAGTATGCACTGTATTTCTCTGTGCAACTAAAGCATACTTTTGATCACCTCTTTTAAGAATTGTGTGTGTAACACTAAATCCTGCATTAGGTGATTGAATTGTTCCAGTTATGGTTGCGTTCATTGGATCACTGATATCTACAATTTTCACATTCCATCCCGCATATTCATTACTTCTACCATAATTGCGCAGGTACATATAATTATTATGAAGTTTAGCAATACCGTACCCTATTCCCCAAATATTAGTATTTCCGTATTCTGATAAGAACTGTGGAAAATTATCATTGTTGATGGAATATGCTACCCATCTTGCTTGCTGATGCGCTGCAAACAGTACAGTATCACCCACAACAAATGAATAATGTGAGAGACGAGGTGCAGCTGAATATAATAATGTTGGATTTGAAGGATTTGTAATATCAAATGAATGAATTTTAAGTGTTTCAATAACAAATAATCTATTTCCGGATATTGCTGGTGGGCTATAAATTATTCCTGTTCTATTCAAATTAATAGATGTTAAAATTTGCATATTTTCAGGATTAGAAATATCAACAACTTGAAATGATCCGGGTGAATGGTTTACTGCACAATACAAAATATTCTGTCTTGGATGTTTGGTTATATGAATACCATAATCAGGTTGTTGGATAAACAATGAAGATATTAAAACAGGAACTGTAGGTGCACTTACATCGTAAGCATATATTCTAGAATAAGATGATAGAAATAATAAATTGTCCGCTAAAGTAATATCACAACCTTTTTCATCAATTCTTAAAGGTGTGAAACTTAAAATAACAGGACTGTTTGGTATTGCAGCATCCACAATAGTCAATCCAAGCTCGCCAACCGTATATATTAAATTATTATTTGCAACTATTCTTCTTGAGACATCCGGTGTAGCAATACTGCCAAGCAATTGAGGTGAGGAGGGATTTGAAATATCAACAACTGTTATTCCATATCTCTCTGCAACGTACATCTTATTATCTTGTGTATATCAACTGTCCTTGCAGTATAGAGAGAGTACCTACTTCGCCATTAATCAAAGAATTTGAATATGTTGAAAACATCTGTTCACCCCAATATTGCTGAGCTAACGAAATACCGCCATTCAAAAAAATTATTATAGCCGAAACAAGTATGCAGAATATTGATTTCAGCTTATAAATTTTTTCAATTAAAATGTGAATGAAAAACATATTTTGCTCCTACTTTATAAATGAGAAATAATTATTTATCTAACTTTTTTAATTTTAAAATGTTGTTTTTCTTTTTTACTAAGTACTTATCATTGGTTTCATTTAGTAGCTAAGAAAGATCAAGTATTTTCAATAATAATCACCAAGAAGTATTTATAATTTCTGTTAATTCTTATTCTGTCAGACTTAAATCATAGTCTGTTAGAATTCTATCATCAATAACATTGCAAGAAACTTTAACCTTACCCCCCACATCCTTGCTGAAGCTTACTTCAACCAGACAATAGATTATATCTCTTAATACGTTCAACTTAATCTTATCTCTGCTCAGGTTGATTACCTGGCTGTTGATGATCGTAAGTCTGCTGGTCAATCCATTCAACTTTACCTGATAAAATCTTTCTATATTACCATTCATAACACTTATGAAGATTTATCCGTTTACAAGAAAGATAGTTTCACCGCTTTGCTCAGCACAATCTAATCCGTATTATTAAATAAGCATTCAAACAAGGTGCTTTGCTCTCGCAATTTGATCTGATTATGCTGTTTTTACTTAATGAATTTACCGCAGGTAATTATCTTAGAGAATAATAATCTCTTTACTGGAGATATTCACTTACACACACGGTATCATTCAGCAAATCGGTTCAGGACAGACTTATAAAAAAGAAATTATCTCTTTTTATCAGAAGGGGTAGCTTGTCCCTGCAATTTGTCAAAGAACTAATCACTCTAAGGATGCTGTTGAACGTTACATCCGTGATTTTGAAGCCGTCAGACTTTTATCGGAAAAGTTTGATGGCTTAAATACTGTTTCTCTTGTTACTCGTTTTTCTAAATCTGTTGTCAGCCAGTATATTGATTTAATTACTGGCTGACTTATAACTTTGCTTTATCCTTCCTCAGGTATCATTTGATACTATTTTAGTAACATCATCTTAATTGACTTATAAAAATCCCCATTGACTGAACTATTGACTTTTGCTTGCATCTTCAAGAAATAAATTCCGGATGTTAAACTGTTTCCCAAGTTATCTTTACCATCCCAGGTAACCGAGTGTGAACCTGCGCTGAGATTTGATTGTTCCTGCTGCCAAATAAGTTCACCTAACGAATTAAAGATTTGTAAGGTAACAGCGGATTCTACAGGTAAATCAAATGTGATACGCGTGTTTGGATTAAACGGATTGGGATAGTTTTGATTTAATGCAAATTCTTTAGGTGAAAAAATAGAAGCTTCAATCTCTGATGAATATTCGAAACTACCATCGAAATCTATTTGCTTAAGGCGATACATATAAGTTCCTGTTGAAAGATTCTCATCAGCAAATGAATAAAACCTTGGCTCTGTCGTTGTTCCATGTCCTGAAACATATCCGATCTTCTCCCATACCCCTGAATGCTGATTACCTGCTTGTCTCTCAACTTCAAAACCTTGATTATTTGTTTCCGATGCTGTTGACCAATACAGAATAATTTTATTACCCTCTGTAAAACAATTAAATAGAACCAGTTCAATAGGAATTGGAGCTGTTACATAAGCAACATTACTATATGAAGAATTTCCATTGGAATTGAATGCATAAATACGGTATCCATAAGTACTATCACCAACACAGGTAGAATCTATAAAAGTAAGTTTATTCTGCTCAACGGTGGCTATTTGAACAAAAGGAGATGTGCTTGCAGAATCGCCGGCTTTTCTCTCAATAATAAATCCATCTTCATTAGTTGAATTATCTAGCCATATAAGCTCTACATAGGTCTCTCCTGTTACTGTATGTGCTAAAAGATTTACCGGTGGAAGAGGTATTTGAGATTGATGAATTTCAAATATCTGATTAACAGTTAGGTTTCGAACTATCTGTTTTGCTCCGCTTGGCCATTTTACAATTATACTGTCTAAAAAATTGGCATTGTTAAGTCCAAAATGTAAAGTTGCAGGGTTACACCCTGTATTTCCTTCGCCCGAATTGATTTGTTTCCGCTGGAACAGTCCATTATAAAAAATATCAACAATTGCACCGATCCCCATTTTATTATCGCAAGATCCTATGAGTTTTATAAAAATATAATTGTTATTATTGCCCCCATCATTCCTTAATAAATTTATACGCCTCCCCATATGACCAATAATAATTACGTCAAGATCACCATCGTTATCGAAGTCAGCCCAGCTAACACCAAAACCATCACCTGGCCCTGCAATTTGACTTACCGAAGCTACATCAGTAAAGGTTCCATTCCCGTTATTTTTGTATAATCTATTAACATGTACATGATTGGTCGCAAAAATATCCACTAACCCATCATTATTATAATCTATAAAGGATGCTGTTCTTGCATCACCAACATCCTGTACACCGGCTGCTATCGTCACATCTGAAAAAGTTTGATCTCCGTTATTCTTATAAAGATAATTTCTTGCACTTCCAATATTGGCTGAATAAATATCTGCCAATCCATCATTATTATAGTCTCCCCAAGCCACAGAAACAGTCTTTCCGGGATCACCAAATCCATTTAATACTGATAGATTATAAAATTCTTGTCCACCAATATTCTTAAGCAGTTGATTTGGATTTCCGTAACGACCGATATACAAATCTGTATATCCATCATTATCAAAATCCGCTGTTGAACAGGTTTTACTTCCATTTGAAACAGGAAGATTAAAATTTGAAGTTACATCAATGAAATTTGAATTCCCAGTGTTCTTATATATTTTAATGGTACTTGAATTTGTAATAGCTATTATATCAAGTAAACCATCCGCATTATAGTCCATCCAGATAGATCTTTCAACAATTTCATTTAATATAAATACACATTGAAAAGAATCAGCATTTATATTTCTGAATACATTACGTCCAATTAGCAGATCGGCATATCCGTCATTATCATAATCACCGACTGAAATAGATGGTACATATAAATTATTTAATCCGACATCACTTGTAATATCAATAAAACTCTGTCCATTTATGTTCTTAAACAAATAACTTCTTGACTCATCTTCACAAAAAATATCAGGATACCCATCATTATTATAATCAAACCAAGCACCTTGAAAACCCATTGATGTAATTGGTAAGCCAACACTTTCAGAGATATCTGTAAATGTCTGAGCATACAGATTAAAATAAAATATTTCGTAGCACATGATAAATAATAGAAGAAGCGGTTGTAACTTTTTTATCATTCTTATACCTGTCTTTTATTAAGTAATAAAAATATTTTCGCGAAGTAGCAATAAGTTATCTTTTGATATAAACTTTACTGCTCCGAATTTTTTTGCTACAGAGTGAAATGAGGGCATATCATAATCGCTTACAATAATCACTTTTATATCAGGATATTTATCTAAAATTTTTTTCGTTATTTCCAATCCATTTGTTCCCTTTATATGTATATCAATCAGGATGTAATCAGGCATAAAATAATTTAATGCTTCAAATGCTTCTTCGCCGCTGTTAAATTCCATAATGGTATCTGTTTCTTTACTTACAACTTCCCTGATGATTTCACGAATTTTTACATTATCATCTATAATCATGTACTTCATAGTAATCAATAAAATTTTCAAACGAAGTTTACCTCTTAATAAAGGTAAATTCTATTGGCATAAATCTGTATTTTTCTAAGGGTTAGTATGTAGTTAAGTTATTATTAGAAGTTTTGATAAAAATCTTCTTCACAGAATTATACTACTAAACTTCTGTTTTGACCAGATATTTCCGGATAATACTAACTTAGTTAAGTAGGTACAAAAAATATGCGCCTGAAACTCTTATAGAATTTCTTTATTCATCAAAGCGAACTTGAGAAGAGCATTAGTTCCATGAATTCCCAGCTTCTGACAGATATTTGAGCGATGGGTTTCTATTGTTTTTACACTAACAAATAACTTGTTAGCAATGCTTTTTGAAGTATAATTTTTTGAGATTAAACTTAAAATTTTTCTTTCTGTGGGTGTTAATTTGGAAATGCCGGCTATATAATTTGGAACAGTATTTATCTTAACGTCTCTCTTAACCAAAAACCCGGATATTGAAGGACTTATATAATGTTTACCTGCTAAAACATTTTTTACTGATTCATAAATTTCAGTTACCACTGAATCTTTAATTACGTAGCCCATCACATTTAAATCCATTGCCCTGTTAAAAATTATCTCTTCATCGTACATGGTTAGAATTATGATTCTAATCATAGATTCATCGTCTTTGATTATCTTTATTACTTCAAGACCATTCAGCTTCGGCATATCTATATCAATAATAAGAACATCAGGTTTTAATTTCTTAAACAACTCAAGTGTTTGCTGACCATCACCGGCTTCGCCAACAACGATCCAGTCCTTATTTTCTTCCAGAATATCCTTTATGCCTTTTCTCATTAAGGGATGATCGTCAGCAATAATAATTTTAACTTTTTCATCCATAAATTTTAACTTATAAAAGTTTGATACTCAATTCTTGATAACGTACTTTTTATTAATGTGATTATTAGTTTGCTAATAATTCTTTATTGGAAACAGGAATATTGATTTTTATATCTGTTCCTTTCCCGTGATCTGAATTAATCTGTATAGTCCCTTTAAGTATCCTTACACGCTCATAAATGCCAGTAATACCGATACCCATAGATTTATTTAAAACCTCTTTTAAATTATTTAACTTGAAACCTTTACCATTGTCATAAATGCTGATAAAAATTTCGGAATTTGTTTTCATAACAGTAATGACACATTCAGTTGCTTCTGAATGTTTCATGATGTTATTCAAAGATTCCTGAACAATTCTTATAAGATTGATTTCATGCTTTCTTTGTATCAAACCATCTATTTCATCAATTTCTCCAATTACATCCAACGAAGTGGAGTCTTTGAGTTTCTGCAAAAGTGATTTTAATGTTTCTGTTAATCCTAGACGATCGAGTTCAGGTGGTCTCAAGTTATGTGAAATCTCACGTACCTTTTTTAATAGTACTGATGAAGAATCTAAAATTAATTCGAGATGATTATTAATCTTATTATCAGGGAATTTCTGCATTGTTAACAGAATCCGATTTTTAATAAACAGCAAGTCTTGTCCTAAAGTATCGTGCATCTCCTGAGCAATTCTGGTCCTTTCTTCTTCCTGCTTCTCTATCAGATGACTGGAAAGATTCTGCTGATATAATTTTTCTTTTTCAAGAGTTTTTACCCTGCTTTTATATACAATAAATACTAATGAGATTATGAAAATGATTCCGATGCTTCTAAACCACCAAGTCATCCAAAATGGTGGAGTAATAATTATTTTTATAGAAGATCCTTGTTCGTTCCATTTACCATCATTATTTGATCCTTTCACTCTTAGGTCATACTCACCTGGGTCAAGATTTGTATATATCCCGTATCTTTGTTGTGCATTAACTTTGTTCCACTCTTTGTCAAAGCCCTCTAATTTGTAAAGATACTGATTTTTTTCCGGCATAATAAAATTTAATCCCACGAATTCAAACGAAAAAAGATTTTGATAATATGAGAGTACTATTTCAATATTATCGGGGATTGGATTAGGAAGTTCAAGAGGTTTATTAAACACTTTAAAACCAGTTATAAATATTGGCGGTACGAATTCATTCTTTATTACCTCCGTAGGAAAGAAAGAATTAAAACCATTTACACCACCAAAAAATAATTCACCTTTTGAATTTTTAAAAAATGCACCCTGGTTAAATTCATTTGACTGGAGTCCATCAGTCATATCAAAAGCTTTTACGGATTTATTATAAATATTAAATCTGAATATGCCTCTGTTAGAGCTGCACCATAGATTTCCATTATCATCATCCAGGAATCCATAAATAAGATTAAAAACTTCTGAGTTTTCTTCATTGAATATATCTAGTTTATTTTTTCTTAAATCGAATTTATATAGTCCATCACCATAAGTTCCCATCCACATTATGCTGTCTTCAATTTCCTTCAAAAAATAAATTGCTTTTTTATCAGCACTTGATCTAAAAACAGGTAGATCAATCTTAAAAAATATATTTTTTTCTTTGTTGTAATTGAATAAATCTCCTTCAAAATTTGCAAACCAGAGTCCAGTTTTTTCTCCGATGTAAATTGCAGTTACCGGACTTTTCCAATTATCAACTCCATTGAAATTCTTTTTAAGGAAATGGTCAAACTTTCTTTCAGTAAGATCAAAGCTACTTAGTCCGCCATTGAAATAGCCAAGGTATAACTTGTTTTCTTTTTTATCATAGCACAATGTTGATATTTGATTGAATAGTACTGAGTTAGGAGAAGTCTTTGATTTTGCCATATATCTAAAAAACTTTTTAGATTTTTTATTGAATAGATTTAACCCTCCTCCACTTGTGGCTATCCAGATATTGCCATCCTGTGATTGTATTATTGAAGTAATTCTGTTATTACTCAAGCTGTAAGGATTATTTACTTCAGCTTGATATTTGGTAAACCGATTTCGCTGTTTATTAAAATGTTCCAATCCGTTTCCATAAGTACCAATTAATAATTCCCCGTCATCAGTCTCAAATATTGCGGATACATTTCTGTTCTGAATAATATCGTTATCAAAGTAATTCTGATAATAATTTTTAAAAATATTTTGTCTACTCGAATATGTTTTAATTCCTGTTGAGTATGTTCCTATCCAAATGCTTCCAGCTATATCCCGATATAAAGTTAAGATGAAATCTTTAATATTTAGCTTGTAAAATTTATTTGATTCAACATCAAAACTTATAAGACCTGCATCATAAGAACCTAACCACAAAGAACCGTCGGCTACTTCAATAATAGCTTTGATATTGTTGCTTGGAATTGATAAATGATCTCCAGGGTCATAAATAAATCTTTGAAAACTATCTTTATTATGATTATATAAGTTTAATCCACCGCCCCAAGTTCCTATCCATAACCTTTTTTTTGAATCTGCGTACATTGCCCAAACATTATTAGAAGATATGCTGTTTTGATTTTCAGCACTGTACTGGTAAGAAATAAATTCAGGATTAGCCATGTCTCTGTAAAAATCGTTCAGGTTCAATTTTGAAAGCCCATTAGATGTACCTATCCATAAATTACCAAATCCATCTTCACAAATTGCGCGTATAGTATTTCCGACAAGGCTGTTTATCTTTTTATTAGAATAAAATCTCTGAAATTTTTTAGTAGATTTATTATACAGATTCAGTCCACCGCTATTTGTTCCTAACCAAACATTATTTTTTGAGTCTTGATAAATAACTGTAATAAAATTATCACTGATTGAATTTGTGTCTTTAGGGTTATAATTATAGTTTATGAAAATTCCTTTCTGTGGAATAAATAAGTCCACCCCGCCTCTTTCTGTCCCGATCCAAATATTTCCATCACTATCTGTTATCAAACTCCATACAACGCTATATGAAATAGAGTTATTTCCCTTTTCTTTGAATATTTTGAAATTATACCCATCATACCTGTTTAATCCATCCTGCGTACCTAACCATATGAACCCTTGTTTATCTTGTGTTATAGCATAAACTGTAGATTGAGAGAGACCTTGTTCAATTCCTAGTTGTTCGAACTTAAATCCTACTTGTCTATTTGGGAAGTTATTGGTTTGTGCAATTAATTTTAAGAATGATGCCCCTAAAATAACGATAACAATAATTATGTTTTTACAGTAGACCATTGCAGTAAAAAACTTTTTTGTAAAAGTTTAATTAATCTTAGTTCAAAGATACAAAACAATAGTCAAAAAGCCTTTATTATACAATGAAGTAGTAATATAAATTTCTATCCAAAATAAATCTGATCTGTAAAATAAATTGTGTTTAAAGGTTGTTTTAGATAGATTCATTAAAGTGATGAAAACTTTAACTCCATTAGGATAAACTCTCTTACCAAGTCTCCGTAAAAATGCAGTCTCTGATAACTCAGAGAATTATTAAGCCATTCAGTTGATAGAATCTTTACAAAGAAAATTATGTTAAAGAAATAATTAGTTTATTACAATCTTAAAAACCTTTTCGGATTTTCGACAAACTAAGCTCTTACTAACACGATTAAACTAATTTCTTACTTTAACCATTTACACAGAATTATTTACACTCCCTAATATTAATAAGAGAGTTGCTTATCTTTGTGTCTAATTCTATGGGTACAGTTCCATACCGCTTAAAATCTTCCAATCTTTATATGCAGTAAAAGTATTAACATAAGAATCAGGCATAATACAAAGCATCAGATCATTTGCAGTTTCATCTTCAATTCCGTATCGGCTTCTTATTACTTCATCGTAATTAAAAATCATTGTCTTGTAAATCTTATCAAAAGAGGATGCAATTTTTCTTTGAGGCGTAGTTTTAATATTCGCACCATTACCGGGTAAATAATTTATTTTTACAGTTACTGAAGAGAATGCTTCTATTTCATTTTTTGATGGTGAGTATCTGATTGGAAATATTGAAACACGAACCAATCTGAAATCACGGAAAATCACCGGTTCATCAACACTAACAATTTCTGATGGATAAACATTACCATTTTTATAGAAATCAGAGTTCTCAATATATTCTGTTTCAGGATTGCCTTCCTTCCAGCTATTACGTGCTGGTACGATGTTAAAACCGCTAACAACACTCTTAGTCCCTGTTTCTATAACCTCTACACTTACAGAACCATAATCAGGTATAGCAAGTATTTTAGCAATGTGAGGAATCTCCGGCAAACCAACTTCAGTTGTAATTGCTTCTTCTCCGATGTCAATTGAGTAATAAGATTTATCTTTATACATAAAATGATTAAGCATATATCCGGGAAGATCAACCTTTATAATCGAACTAGTTTCATCACTGCTGATAAGTTGAACCTCGGGGTTTGAGCCTGGTAAAGAATAATTTTCGATGCTAATCCACTGGGAATATATTGGCGTCGCTATCAGGCAGGTTATAATAAGAATAAAAAGTAAATTAAATACTTTCATAGGTTCTCCTGATGTAATGTTTTGATAAGAGACTAATGCTCAATCATTTACTTTCTGATCCTATAATAATTTTTTAAATCAAGAATTAAGGAATCAAGAAATTTTTGTCGTAAAAGTTAAACGATTCATTTATTATATCAAAAGTCTTTTTAAATATTTGAAAAACTTATGGTCTATTCATAAGCACTACTAAGATTATATAAGGGTTCTAAAGTTTAAGGATTAGGAATCTGGTCAGCAACAATCGATTATTAAACACAGATAATTTAAGTATGGCTAAACTTTGGGTAATAACATAGCATCATTATAAATCTGATTGATCATCATAATGTTTGCTTTTCGTGGATTTGTGCGTCCAACAATCTCATCATTTGCGGCTTTTGATAAAGCAGGAATATCATTTTCATTAACCCCCAGGTCTTTAAGACCACCGGGCAGATTTAATTTTTTAATCAGTCTTATAATGGCAGGAATAACTTTTTGTGCGTTTTCATAATCAGTATGCCAGGAGATTGCAGCCCTCATTGCAGCTGCAACCCTGGCATATTTATTCATGGAGGATACCATGTTAAACCTGACCACAGCAGGAAGCAAAACAGAATTAACAACTCCATGCGGAAAACCATACATTGAAGTTATAGGATGCGAAAGGGCATGCACTAAACCTAATCCTGAATTGTTAAAAGCAATGCCGGCTAAAAAAGCTCCATGACACATTTCAGTCCGGGCTTTTAAATTCTGACCATCTTCAAATGCAGCAGGCAGCCATTCATTTATCAGTTGAATTGCCTCAAAAGAAAGAGCATCCGTAATTGGAGTTGAATTATTTGATACAATTGCTTCAATTGCATGAGAAAAGGCATCCATACCTGTAGCAGCAGTCAGAGACTTTGGCATCGAAAGAGCAAGTTCTGCGTCGTTAATAGATATAGCTGGAGTAATACGCCAATCAACAATTGTCATTTTACGACCGCTCAATGATTCAGAAATTACTGTAAAGGATGAAACTTCACTTCCGGCACCCGAAGTAGTATTGATTGCAATCAGCGGCGGAACATTATTCTGAGATTTATTAACACCTTCAAACTCTATAATATTTTTACCTGAACGGGCTACAAGTGCAATTCCTTTTGCACAGTCAATTGCGCTTCCTCCTCCGATTGCAATTATGATATCACACTTGCTGCTATTAAATTCCTCCGCTCCCTTCATCACCATTTCATCCGTAGGATTTGATCCTGCGCCGGAGTATAAATGAGATTTTATTCCTTCTTTAAAAAGAATTTCTTCAACTTTCTTTCCAAGTTTTTTCCCATAATCATCGGGAGAAGAAACGATCAGAGCATTTTCTCCGCCTAAAATCTTAGTCCACTCGCCGGTTTTTTTAATACAGCCTGGTTCAATAAGATTAGTAGTCGGTATGTGATAAGTTCCTGGCACTTTTTTTATTTACTTCTTAAAAATATCAATTAAACTTCAGCAAATACCTGATATTTTCTTGTTAAAAATTCAAATGTCATAGACATTGCTATAACAAAGAACAAATCAGCAATTAAAGTATTAAAGAAAAACGGAATTGCAGCAACATAACAAGTAATCAAACCGTTAAATGTTTGAGGATACAAAATACCTGCATACCACTCATAAAAATTAGTAAGAATAAAAAACAAAGTTGAAGCAGCAATTGACCCGGCAATTAACCATGACACTTTGTTTGTTTTCCTGAGTAACAATCCGATACCAGCTATAATCAGGAAGCTTATATAAACAGCAGGGATTAAATAATGAAAACCAATTACAGCATCTGTAATAATCATTACTAAAACCGGAACTATAAAAGCAAACTTTTTATCAGTGTAATATTTCCCGCCGAATAATGCCAATGCGGCAATAGGCGCAAAGTTTGGCGGATGCGGAATAAACCTAACCAATGCAGCAAGTATAATCATACTTGTTATAACCAGAAATCTCGGTTTAGTCAAACTCGAAAACATTTTATATCTCCTTTAAGTTATTAGATTAAATTAAATCCATTGTTTAAGAATTTCTTTTCTTGGAGAAGGAATAACAACTTTGTTAACCAGAAGACCCTTCTCTTTAATTACATTAACACCGGCATCAACTGCTGCTTTAACCGAGCCAACATCACCGGTTAACATCACATAAGCTTTTCCGCCGATAGCCATTGCAAGATATACAGTAATTAAATTGACCGGTGCTGCCTTAACTGCTGCATCAGCACATTCAATAATCGAAGCAACTGAAAATGATTCTATAACTCCTAATGCATCTAGCTCTTCAATTACATTTATTCCGTTTATTGCAGGGAAAACCGACGGATGAACATTTGGGATTACAAAATGATCGACAATCTCATCCTGTGCTAACTCAACACCGGTTTCAACACTTGCATTAACAGCATCAACATCTCCTCCAATCAGCACCATATACTTACCGGGGCAAATAGTTCTGTTAACTATCATCTGAACCTCAGCTCTCTTCAACATTGCATCTGATACTTCGATTCCTTTTGCTATACTTGATAATTCAACTAATCCAATTGAAGCTTTCATATTCTTGTAACCCTTAAGAATTATTTGAAGTTATAATAACACAGTTATTTACTATCTCCTTCACTCTGCCATCAATGCTTGAATGAAAAGGAGTAGCTAAAGCATTTCCATTTACTTTACCAATCATCTGCCCTTTTGAAACAACATCACCGGGATTAACACAAGGGACTGCATCTCCGCCAAAAGTATTTTTCAACTCTATTTTTACACTGTTTACCTGAGCTGTTTTTACAAAATCAGCTTTGCGGTCATATTTTTTTATACCTAATCTTTTATACAAGAAACTAATAGGAATCTCTCTGCCGTCTCTGACAGGATGAACATCATTAAATAAAACATCAAGTTCAGTTTTTGAAAATCCCTTGTTTTCCTTTCTCAATCTTTTCTTTGTATCGGTACAAATGTTTTTTGGATCAAGTTTTTCAGGACAAGCAAAAAGTGAACAAACATTACATTCACAACAGTTCTGCGCCCAATTACTCAATCTCTCTTTTTCATCACCGGTCATTTGCAGACTTCTCATAACCAAATGAGGCTGTATTGGATAGCCTAAAATGTATCGCGGACAAAGCTGAGTGCAAATACTGCATTGATCGCATGCACTATGACCTATATTATGATATACTTTTGCCGGAGTGGTTTTTCTTACAACTATACTATGATCTTCGGGAAGAACTATAAGTCCGCTTAATGTCTTTGATACCGAAAGAGATAAGTCACTCACAACGCTGCCCATCATAACACCGCCGGTTAAAACAGAAAACCTTTCGACTGCAGCACCGCCGGCAAATTCCAGACATTTCTCATAACTTGTTCCCAACGGAACTTTTATTGTTACAGGGTTATTAACTGCACCAGCAATTGTAAGATACTTTTCGGTAACCGGAATATCATTTACTGCATTTGTTATATTAATTAATGATTCAACATTTTCAACTACACAACCGACCTGTAACGGAATTCCAAGCGGCGGAATTCTTTTACCGGTAACATCATACACTAATATATATTCATCACCTGCCGGATAAACATTTTCCATAATAAATAACTCAATATCATATTTGTCTGCAGATGGTTTAAGTAAATCAATCAAATCAGAGTTTTTTCTTTTAATAGCAATAGTAGGTTTTGATGCGCCTGTTATACTTTTTACAATTATCAGTCCTGCAATCAGTTTATCAGCTTCCTGCAGCATTACTTCTCTGTCTTTATAAAGAAGTGGTTCACATTCCACACCATTTGCAATTATATGCTCTACATTTGCATCAAGCTTTTTAAAAGCCGGGAATCCTCCACCACCGGCACCTACAACTCCGGCTTGTTTTATTTTATTTAATAACTCTTCTCTGTTCATATTATTTCTACCCGATTAATTTTTTCTATATGAGGTTATCGCCAATGGCGTTGAATAAAGAGGATTGCGTGGCATATATATTTTTTTACCCGGGAAAGCCTCTTTAAATACCTCATCAATTCCGGGGTAACAACAAGTTCCGCCGGTTAAAAAAATATCATTCACATCATAATCTGAAATATGATTTTTTACTATGTCTGTCATTTTTTCAAATACCGGCAAAATTATTGGTTTAAGTTTTCCGTTAGAATCTTTTCTTTTCATAATTTCAGCATCGTTAAAAGATACCTTTTGATTACCGGCAATTGTTAAAGTAAGATGAACTCCGCCTGTTGGCTCATCACCAGAATAAATGATTTCCTTATCCTTAACAATTGAAATACCTGTTGTTCCTCCGCCAATATCAATCACTGCCCCGCTTTCAAGATTAATCAACTTTGCAAAACTTGAGGGTTCATCAACAATTTCGCTTACTTCTAACCCTGCACCTTTTATAACATTAACAGAAATATACGGGTCTGTTCCCGGCGGATAAGATGTATTAACTGATTTAATTTCAACACCTAATTTGCTCTCAGCTTTTTTAATCAGCCCGGAAACAATATTTATAGCCTTCCAATAGTCAAGAACAATTCCGTCTTTAACTACATCAGCCCATTCGAGAAACGCAGCAGCAACATTATCCTTATCATCAAGAACGACGACAACAACATCAGATGTTCCAAGATCTACTCCGGCTCTGAAAGAAGAATTTAACTTTACCTTTGATTCATCATTAACAATTTCTTCAATTCTTCTTATCTGTGAATTAACAAATTCAAATTTTCCGTTTGATTTCTCCATTTCAATCAAACAATTCTGAAATGATCAACTAATGTGCATCTTCTGAGCCGCACAAAAGTTTTTGCATTAGTTACACCTTCACCGGTCGGAGTTGAGATCGTCATGCTTGTCCATCCTTCGCCGCCAACACCAAGTCCGGCAAGACAAGGTCCGTTTTTTACAAACAGGCTTGTATTGATCTCACTCGCCATTCTATGCAGGTTATCAAGATTTCTTGAGTGCATAGCAGCGGTATGTTTCAATCCATGTTCAAGCTCGATTCCGACATCAATTGCTTCATCAGCATTATGCGCTCTTATCATTGCGATTACCGGCATCATCATTTCAGTTTGCGGAAATGGATGATCTTTATCAGTTTCGACAAAAAGCAGTTTTGTATCTTCGGGCACGTTAACTCCAATTGCATCAGCAAGAATCTTTGCATCTTTCCCGACAAATTTTCTGTTTAATATCAGATCATTCGATGGATAATTTTTGAATATCAGTTTAGCTAATTCATTTGCCTGAGCGAGACTGATTTCAACGGCATTGTGTTTTTTCAATTCACGTTTAAACTCATCAGCAACCGAATCAACAATTACAATTTCTTTTTCATCAACACAGATAATATTGTTATCGAAAGACGCACCGAATACAACTGATTTAGCTGCTTTTGCAATATCAGCAGTTTCATCAATCACCACCGGCGGATTACCAGCGCCCGCAGCTATAAGTCTTTTATCTGTAACTTTTTTCGCAGCACTTATCACCGCCTCGCCGCCTGTAATTACAAGTAAATTAATTCCCTGATACTGGAACAGATTATTTGCAACTTCAATACTTGGTTCAGCAACTGTAACCATTAAATTAGCCGGTCCGCCCGCATTGATTACAGCTTCGTTAAGTATTGAAATAGTCCGTTGTGATGCTGCTTTAGCTGCCGGATGAGGAGAAAATATTATTGAGTTGCCGGCAGATATCATACTTATACTGTTATTAATAATCGTAGCAGTTGGATTAGTTGAAGGAGTAACTGAAGCAATAACGCCCCAGGGTGCATTTTCAACTAAAGTTAATCCACGGTCGCCCGACAGTGCCTGAGGCTCTAATATCTCAGGACCCGGAGTTTGATTTGCCACAAGTAAATTCTTACTTATTTTATCAGACACTCTACCCATTCCGGTTTCTTTTACTGCTAATTCAGCTAGTTCTTGCGAGTGTTTTATAGACGCTTCTCTAATTGCCTTGATAATTTTATGGCGCAACTCCAGGTTCCTGATTTTCTTTTGAGCATTACTTGATTCATAAAATGCTTCGTCAAGAGTATCAAAAATTCCTATCGGTAATCTGCCTTTTTTATCATAACCATGGGATTCTTTAAGTCTTCTAAGAACACTTTCAACAATAAGATTTACATCTTGTTTTGTTAATTCCATTATTTATTCCTTTAGAATAGGTTCATTTTTAATATATACTACCTTACCGTTTGAACGGATATTATCAACTATCCCTACAACATTTAAATCGACAGATGATTTATTGGACAGTGATACTCTTGCCGAACTTCCGCGTACGAGTAATACAATTTCCTCTTCTCCAGCACCGATTGTATCCAGCGCTACCTGAGGATTTCCGACTGCAATACCGTTTTCATCAATAGATTTTACCAGCAAGAGTTTTCCTGCTCCAAGATTTTCTATCTTAACTGTTGCAACAACATTTCCTATTACTTTAGCTAATTCCATAGCATTACCTACACTTTCTTACCGAAGTAATATTATTAAACACTTAAATTAAAACAGATATTCTGTTATAATTATTCTATTGGAGTTTTAACAGATATTTTAAAAATATCTTCAAGATCTCCGTGTGGTCTTGGTATTACATGAACTGCAACAAGCTCTCCGATTCTTTGAGCTGCAGCAGCGCCGGCATCTGTAGCAGCTTTACAAGCAGCAACATCACCTCTAACCAATGCGGTAACAAAGCCGCCGCCAATCTGTTGATAACCGACTAATTTAACTCTTGCAGCTTTTACCATTGCATCAGATGCTTCGATTAAACCAACAAGACCTTTTGTTTCTATCATTCCTAAAGCTTCCATTGTGTTTTCCTTTCATTTAATAATTTATTTTTCTAATAATTTAATTGAATAAACGTCTTCAAGATCACCATGCGGGCGTGGTATTACGTGAACCGCAACAAGCTCTCCGATTCTTTGAGCTGCAGCAGCGCCGGCATCCGTAGCAGCTTTACAAGCAGCAACGTCTCCTCTTACCAATGCAGTAACATATCCGCCGCCGATTTTCTGCCATCCGACAAGCTTAACTCTTGCAGCTTTTACCATTGCATCAGAAGCTTCTATCAACGAAACCAATCCTCTGGTTTCTATCATTCCTAATGCTTCCATTTTATCTCCTCTTTAATTGTGAAATAATAAATGATTTAATTTTTAATTTTCAATACAAGATGCGATAACAGTTGTGTTAACTATATCCTGCCAACTGCATCCGCGTGAAAGATCATGCATTTGTTTTTGTAATCCTTGTATAAAAGGACCAAGTGCCAAATAATTACCAAACCTTTCTGCTATTTTGTAGCCAATATTGCCTGCTTCCAAAGATGGAAATACAAACACATTAGCATCTCCTTTAATTCTTGAATCCGGTGCTTTCTTTTTTCCAACCTCCGGAACCAATGCTGCATCCAACTGAAGTTCACCATCAAATATCATATCCGGAAATTTTGATGATAACACTTTAACAGCATTTTTAATTTTTTCCGTTGATGGATGATCAGCGCTTCCTTTAGTTGAAAACGACAGCAGAGCAGTTCTTGGTATATTACAGGTAATACTTTTATAGTTCACCGCTGATGAATATGCAATATCAACTAACTGCTCACTTGTTGGTTCCGGAATTACAGCACAATCTGAAAATGAATAAATAGTATTCCCATCAGGACTTATCATAAGAAAGAAACTTGACACGGTTTTTATTCCATCTGGCATTCCGATTATCTGAATTGCAGCTTTTAATACACTTGCAGTGGTTGAAAGATTTCCTGCAATACAAATATCAGCAGCATTTTTTCTGACAAGCATCGCTGCAAAATTAACCGGATCAGAAATTAATTTTTCTGCTTCTTCACTTGTCATTCCCTTATGTTTTCTAAGTTCGTAAAATGTTGAAGCAAAACTTTTAATGTCAGGATATTGAGCCGGACTAAAAATATTTATACCCTTTGTTGAAATTCTGTATTGATCGGCTAAATCTCTGATTTCAAAGGGACCGCCGATTAGTACCGGTACTGCCAAACCTTCATCTGCTAAATATCTGGCAGCTTTTAATACTCGCTCATCCTTTGAGTCTGGAAATACAACTCTCTTAGGATTCTCTTTTATTTTCAGTTTGCAAGTTTCTATTAAATTCATTTTATCTCATCAATTATCACGTCTAATTTTTTTCCTTTATCTGAAACAAGAACCATAATCATTACAATATATAAAGCACTGCTTAATCTGTTAAGCGCTCTCATAATATCTGGTCTTAAAACATTTAATGAAGAATCTATATACAAGTTTGCCGCAACTAATTCCGCTTCTCTGACCATCGATCTGAGATAATTTAAAGATGCAACCCACTTACCGTGGCTTAACTCAGGAACAATATGATCGTGACCAAGATATTTTAACGGGTTATGAGATATTTTCCTGATTGCATCATCCGAGAAATCACCCATAAAAATAGGATCAAGGTTCTCATCTTTAACTTCTGCTTTAAGCACATTTCCCATATTGGATCTTATATCTGCAAGAAATCTTTTGATGATCTCAGGTCCGTCATAATTAACAAATTCATTTTGAACCAGCACAGCATAAGAAATCATACTATCCAGTTTACCTCTGAAGGCAATCCGTGGATGATTTTTTGGCACCAGATGGTTTGAATCAAGCCATGTTAATACATCTGATTTTGTTTCAATTTTATTATTGCACAAACCACAATAAAGTGCATCCGGTCTCTGATCAGAAGTTGTTAACGGATGAACTTTCTTTTCTTTATTATCATTATCACCAAAGCTATTTTTAACAAAAACTTTCCCCTGCTCATCAATATATTTAACAGACACCTTCCTGTCATTAAGATATTGAGAAGCTGATGGCGTCAGTCTTGTATTATAAGGCAGATGAATTTCAGTGCCCCAGGTAAGACTGAATTTTTCTCTAAGTTCTGTTTCCGTTAAAAATTTTTCATTCATAAAATTCTCAAACTATGCAGACCAGTTTGCCGGATAAGTTACATACATAATTTTTGTATAACTCGGTGTACCAAAGATTATTTTACTTCCCTTTGGTATATAAAAAATATCACCTTGTTTACCGGAAAACACCTGTCCATCAATTGTAATTTCCAATTCACCTTCAATTACATAATCAACTTCATCATAAGTTAATTCCCAAGGGAAGGAATCTTCTTTTTTCCATGACATAATTCCTGCCGACATCGGAGACCCATCCTGATAGGTAATCACATCAAGCAGATTTACATTTTTATTTTTACCTGCATCTTCAAATCTTTTTAATTTTATCGAATTACCTTTGATCACTTTTAATCCATTGGAAGCCTTGCCTGAAATATATCCCGCATCAGCATTACAAGCAGTTTTATTTTCTTTTTCAAGATACTTGCATACAATTGCTGTTATTTCATCTTTGCTGTATTCGGAATTACCAAGCTGTGAAATTATTTTATCTACAACAACCGGAATTAACCCTTCTGAAGTGTTACCCGGATTATCAACACGGCTGGCTGAAACAGGACTGCAAAAATTAAATTTGATGTCGTATTTCTGGGCTAAATCTCTTGCTTCGGATGTTATGATAGTATTTTTATCATCAACATAAATGATTTTCAGCCCGTCATTGTGGCATTCTTTAACAATATTTGCAGAGATTAATTTTTTCATATTTTTCTCAACTATCTAAATTGATAAAAGTATTTTTATTATTCCTTACTAAGAAACTCTCTCAGTTTATCTATTGAACTTTCAGAATAAATCGAGACTTTAAAAATTTCTCCTTCTATTCCATAATCTCTCATAATTTCTTCTACCGCATTTGTATCTGCATCAGGCAAATCAATTTTTGAAATAACACCAACTAATCTTTTTGAATTATAAATCTGAAATAAACCATGCGGCAGTTTCCTTTCAATAGAATTTGAAGGATGAACATAAATGATTGTATCGATGTCCGACATTGTTTGAATTATCGCCGAATAAAGTCTTGGACTATCAAAATATTCACCCGGAGTATCAACAGTTTTTTCGTTATGATAAACAAGTGCCTGAGTTTTCAGAGCTTCATCTTCAATACCTAATAACATATTAAACAATGATGTCTTACCAACACCTACTCCACCTATTAAAATGAAATTTGTTAATTTGTCAGTCATTATGTTATCGTCAACTTGCATGGTGTATAGTTCAATAATTTTTCTAATTTATCATTAACCATTTTTAATGATTCTTCTACTGCTCCAACAGAGCCGTATATAACAAGTGCACCGGTGAATCTGTCTAAAAAACCTATCTGAACTTCAGCAGCTTTCAATGCAATATCTCCGGCTATGATTGCAGTTTCACCAGGCGTTAATGTCATTATTCCAATTGCATCTACAGCAGGAACGCCGATTTTTTTGCATAGCTCCTGTCCGGGATGAGCAATTAAGTGAGCAAGTGTTACCTGTTTACCGGGAACATATTCCTGTATAATTCTTTCTTTATTTGAAAACAAATTTTCCTGTTCAGACATTAGTTAATCCTCATCAATATTTCGTTTGCAAGATTCATATAATCCAAAGATCCTTTGGCACCGGGAAAATATTCTATCACTGTCTTTTCATTATTATAGGCTTCTATAAGTTTACTATTAACACTGATTGTGCTGTCAAATAAGTTACTGCCGAAATTTTCTTTTAACTGATTAAAAACTTCTTCCGATATTTTTATCCTTCTGTCAAAATACGTAGCAAACAATCCCAAAATTTTTAACTCAGGATTGAAATAACGTTTTACCTTATCAACAAGTTCAATAGTTATATATAATCCTGAAAGCGCACTAAACTGTACCTGAGCCGGGATCAATACATAATCTGATATTGATAACGAATTAAAAACCAGATTACCCATATTCGGCGGACTATCAAAAAACACAAAATCATATTCAGAGTTAAAACTGCTTCTCTGCAGTAACTGCTTTTCATCTTCATCATTTGCTACTTCCTGATAAAAATCTGATAAAAGTCTTTCAGAAGGAATAACATCAAGATTCTCTGAATATTTTTGAGTGTAGCTTTTCAGAGTTTTACTTTTATCAATGATAAAATCACAGATAGTAGGAAACTTCTTTTTAGTTTTATCAAATCCTAAATGAATAGAAGCAGATGCTGAAGAATCAAGATCTACAAGAAGAACTTTCTTCTTAAGCAAAGAGATACAATATGCAAGATTAACTGCACTTGTGGTCTTTCCTACTCCGCCCTTATTATTTAGAATTACAATTAATTTCATTTCTTAATAAAATATTTATTACCGGCTTTCTCAATCAGATTATCATCAATCATCTTCTTTAGTATTTGTCTTAATTTATCTCTGTCGATTCCGGTTTTTTCAGATAACAAATCAAGTGTTAATCCCTTAGAAGATTTTACCAAATCAAGAATATCCTTTTCTGAGTCTTTTCCTGAATCCTTTTTCTTACTAACCGATTTCTTCTTTACAACTGCTGTTTTCGGTTCTGATTTTACAGGTATTTTTTCCTCTTTCTTCCCGGCAATAAAAAAATTTACCAAATGATCAGTATCTTCAAACGGTCTGGCAATTACATTTGATGATATTAACTCTCCCACTTTCATTGCTGCTTGTTTACCGGCATCAACTGCAGCTATACAGGAAGCTAAATCTCCTTTAACAACAACTGTTACTAAAGCACCGCCTATTCTAAAATGATTAAGCAGTTTTACTTTAGCAGCTTTTACCATTGCATCGGATGCTTCAATTGCACCGGTAAAAGATTTGGTTTCTATAAAGCCTAAAGATTCACCATAAATATTTTCTGTTACATCAGCCATTTACAAAATCATTATTTAACATGCAGCTTATAACGAATCGGATAATCAGCAACTTCAAGCACTGCTTCCTGAAAAGCATCACAGGCTGCTTTACATGCTGCTTGTGTACCGGTTAATAATCCACCTGAAAAGTTTGTTTCAGACGGCGGTGCAAACCAAGTTTTTATTTCAACATTTGCTCTTTTCAGTGCAAGATCCAGAGCATAGTTAGCTTCTAACGGCGGTGCAATCAAGTATGCTAAAGATTCACCCGGATTTATACCTGCAACCTTTGATAAATACGTACCGGTTCTTGAGATCAGGTGCGGGAAAAATGTAATTGTATTATCATCATTGGCAGAATACCAGATTGCTTCGTTCTTGATATATTGAATTGCAGCGTTTAATCCTGCTTCAACTTCGCCCGGAGTCGGACCTGATAACATTGCAATTATTTCGCCTGATAATTTACCCGAAGCGTGTGCTGAACCAGCATAAAAAGATTTTGCATATATAACTTCAACATCAGCCATTTTAGTTGCTTCGTCTATTGCTACATAACATGCATCATCTATATCACAAGTAAGAAGACCCAAACTGCGATGTTCTTGCGGCATGTTTATCTGTTTTGAAAGTCCTGCATCAACTGAAGAAATTAGCCTGACAGCCAAAACGTTTGCTATAATTTGATCTAATTTTGCCATTGCTTTTCCTGATTCCTTATGAGTTATTTGATAATTTAATTCCGCTTGCCTTATTGGCTAACATCTTCTTTACAAGATCTACAATAACAGCCGATGCTTCTACCGGCGGTGTTCCTTGTCTATGAATATTAGAAATAACCGTTCTGTCGGATTCAACAGTTGTAGCAACTGAAGGTTTATAAATCATATACGAGCTCATACTTTCAGACTGACCAAGTCCCGGTCTTTCACCAATTAGAAGTACAATCACATCAGCATCTAAAAGTTCTCCTATTTCGTCCTCAACTTTTACTCTGCCGTATTTAACAAAAAACGGTGTCCCAACATTAATTCCTGCAGATTCAAAACCCTTAAGTAACGGAGGTAAGATTTCATCATAGTTCATTGTAAGTGCGTCAGTACTTAAACCATCAGACAAGACAATTTGCACTTGCGGATTTTTCTTACACTTCTCTTTAATTGTCTGAATAGCTTCTTCATTTAGTCTTCTTCCTAAATCAGGTCTGGTTAAGTATTCGTCTTTATCCTGAATTTTTGTTTGAACCATGAATAAGCCGGTTTTTTTAACCCATTCCTCAGGTACTTCTTTAAACACAGTATCACGTGAAAGTGAGTGATCGGCAAGGAATCTTAACAAAGTATTTGTTCGCGGACGCGGACCTGCATGCCCGACACATACTCTTGCATTTGTTGATTTTCTAATCTCTTTTACCGTTTCAAAATTTTTTGCGTGATCAAGACCAATCCAGTTTTTACATTCATCACCAGTTAAATCAGGTAAAGCTTCACCACTAACACTACAAGCAGCAGCGGTTGAAACAGAAGATTCAACATTTACATTCTGTTTTGATACAGAGCCATCTTTCTTAATTTCTTTAAGAACAGCTTCAACTAATTGTTCAATTTGTTTATTGTCCATCTTTTGCTTCCTTTCTTATGAAAAAATTGATGGATCGCCAGCAATCGCTGTTAATTTTCCATCTGCCATTAAACCCATTTTCTCCATCCACTTTTCAAATTCAGGACAAGGGCGGAGATTAAGCAATTGTCTTACGGTAGCTGCATCATGAAAACTTGTTGTTTGATAATTAAGCATTATATCATCACCCATCGGAACACCCATAACAAAATTGCAGCCGGCAGCAACAAGAAGAACAGTTAAATTTTCAATTGTATTTTGATCTGCATCAGCATGATTTGTATAGCAAGCATCAGCACCCATCGGTATTCCGGTTAGTTTGCCCATAAAGTGATCTTCAAGTCCGGCACGTGTTATCTGACGACCATCATATAAATATTCAGGACCAATAAATCCAACTACGGTATTAACCATAAATGGTTTGTATCTTTTTGCTAATCCGTAGCATCGTGCTTCTAATGTAACCTGATCTGCACCAAAATGTGCATCTGCAGAAAGCTCAGAACCCTGACCGGTTTCAAAATACATCATATTTGGACCGGCGATCTTACAATACTGCTTTCCTATTTCATAAGCTTCATCAAGCATTGCAACCGAGATTCCAAATTCACTATTACCTTTTTCTGAACCGGCAATACTCTGGAATATCAAACCTGCAGGAGCCCCATCCTTAATCGCTTTCATCTGATTACTAACGTGCGCCAATATGCAATTTTGTGTTGGTATCTGATACTTCTGAATAATTTCATCAGTTGTAATTAATAATTTTTTAATATTTTCAGGTGTATCAATAACAGGGTTAATACCGATTACAACATCACCTGAGCCATAGGCAAGACCTTCAAATATCTCAGCTCTTATACCTTTTACATCATCACGCGGATCATTTGGCTGCAGCCTTTGCCCAAATGTACCCGGTAATCCGACAGTTGAATTAGCTTTAGCTACAACTCTGATTTTTTTACCGGCATAAATTAAATCCATATTCGACATCAACTTAGCAACGCCTGCCACCATTTCTGATGTTAAACCTCTTCTAAGTTTTTCAATATCTTCGTGGGTTGTCGAATCAGCAAGAATATACTCACGAAGTTCTCCAACAGACCAGTTTTTAATCTGCGAATAAAATGTTTCATTAACTGAATCCTGAATAACCCTTGTAACCTCATCTTTTTCGTAAGGGACTACAGGATTATTTCTCAAATCGGCTAATGTTAAATTACTCAGGACATATTTTGCAGCAACTCTTTCCTGAGATGTTTGAGCTGCGATGCCAGCTAACACATCCCCCGAGCGCTGTTCGTTGGCTTTAGCCAGTACATCTTTTACATCCTTGAAAGTATAAGTTTTTCCGAACAATTGAGTATTTAATCTCATTGTTTATACCTCTTAATTTATGGAAACGCTAGTGACTTAATTGTTAAGGGAACTATTTCACCGCCAAAATAACTTTTGCCGATATCTATGTAATCTCCTTCATAAGAAACTACTTCATCTATAATTGCCAGAGGATGAGATTTCATAGATGCTGAAAGCTCCATCCCCAACACTTTACCAATATCATTAAATGCTAAAATTATAACGGGTGAATTGTCTTCTTTTCTATGTTTATTTAATACAGTAATTAATTCCTCAGCACATTTTTGAACTGCTCTATAAGTAACAGGAATTTCTTCAGGAAGATAAATTGCATACTCATCATTAGACAAACTTATATCCATTGTTTTTGCTGCCTCCTCAATTCCATAAGACAATGATGAATTTGCATCGTTCCAATCGAAGTGAGGATGAAGCACCGGAAGGTTACGCAGAGGTAAATTTTCTGCAGTTAACCAAATCGTACTTCCGCTTAATGATAAAGTATATGCACCAGCACCTATAACTGTTGCTCTTATTGTTTGATTAGGCTCAATTACATTGTATTTTTTTAATTTATTGTTTTTCATTAAAGCTTCTGCCAGTAGTACGCCAAGATCTGAAAACTGAAATCTGTCTTTAATCATTTCATCAAGCTTGTAATAACACTCGCCAACACCGCCTGAAAGAAAAACAGCGCCAAAAGTATATTGCTGCTTTAATGGATTTGTCTGCAGCAATTCGCCTGCTAATGGAGAAACATTATTACCTTCGATACATTCAATTATCAAATCTGCCATTACTTCACAAACAGATTTAATATCATTTAATGAAAGTGAATCGTAATCTTCCTGAAAATTCGGGATAATGTTTTTCAATATTTTCTTAGCAGGTTCGGTTATTTTTGTAACCTTGCCGTTCTTGTCTGTTTGAATTAATCTTCCGCCAACATTCAAGCAGCAAGTATCTATGATTCTGCCGTTTCTAAAAACAGCATAATTTGATGTTCCTCCTCCAATATCAATATTCAAAACAGTTGTTGTATGCTCTTCAGAATAAACAGAGCTTCCTGATCCGCGTCCTGCAATTACTGATTCGAAATGCGGACCGGCAGTTGCAACAACAAAATCACCTAAATCCCCAGCCAGTTTCATCAATGTTGTTTTGGCATTCTTTGCTTTTGAAGTTTCTCCGGTAATTATAATTGCACCGGTTTCAATTTCTTTCAATCCAAAACCAGCTTTTTTGTATTCATCTAATACCATTTCCCATAATCTAATATGATCAATCGAACCATCAGAGTTAAATGGAGTAAATAGAATTTTACCTGTGTAAAGAACTTTTCTATCAATAAATTCAAAGTGTGGGACTTGAGTGGGTGCTGCAATATTTCTCAGCACCAGAGACGAAAATATGACTTGCGTAGTAGTAGTACCAACATCAATCCCCACACTATTTATAATCTTATTGCTCAATTTGTTACATCTATTTAAGAAAAAAGCAGGGAGTTGACTCCCTGCTTTTAAATTCAATTATTTCAATAACTGTGGTTCAGTTTTGCCTAAGAGAATAGATTCGGAACTCTTACGGAACACACCAGTATTTTCATCGCGTCCCTGTAAAATAAATCTTGGATATGCTTCGCCTTGTTGTTCAACAGATTTCTTACTCAGTTCGCCAATTGGTCCGCCTTTAACTCTGTTAAATACAACTGTAAGTTTCATATCTTTGAATTCAGTTGACATTTCATAATCGCCATCACTATCACCTGCTGACATTAATGGATCATAATTCTTTCCAAGACCATCCTGGATAATCATTTTGATTGCTTCTACTTTACCCATTCTTTGAGTCTGTGGATAATTTTCTTTATAGTAAGGCTGAATGACTCCGTTCTTTTCACCTAATTCCATTGCAATAACTCTGTCTGAAGGAACGTTGTATCCATAATCAGCACCTGATATTACCTGAATAACTGGTTTATAGCTTGCTGATACAATCCATACATCAAAACCATTTGATTTAAGAGCATAGATAAGATTCTGCATCTCAGGATATAATCTTAATCCTGTTTTGAAAGAGTAACTAACTGGTCCTGCTTTAGTATTAAATCCAGCTGGTGTTCCCCATTTGCTCTTTCCTAATTTATTTCCTAACTCAAATTGGATAGCTTCTTTTGCTAAAGCCTGAACGTCAGCTTCTGTAAAGCCTGCAAAAAGATAAAGAACCCAGGGATATCCATAATCTGCTTCAATGCCTTTGGTATCGCAGTATCCATCATATAAGAATGCAACTTTAGCGATAAAGTCATTGTATTGAGGAGTCTTTTGAATATCTTCTAATTTCATCTTGCCAGCTAATCCCTCATAGTTATCATAAAGGTAATTGTAATCAGCAATCAGGTCAGCATTAATGTCTTTCAATAATGTATTATTATAATCAGCTGATAATTTGGTAACGCCCTTTATTTCATCTTTTAATAAACCGGCAAATTGATCTTTTGTCATTTTAAAACGAAGATGACTTAACTGATATCTCATTATTGCTTCTTCAACATCAAAATGACCGCAAGTTTGATCCCAGTCAAATACAACATAAGGAGGTTTACTAGCATCGTAATTTTTTCCGCCGATACCATAATCAGTAATAAAATTATTAAGAACTTCATAGTTCTTATCTGACCAGTTCATTCTGGCTAACTTTGTTTTATCGCCTGCAGAATTAACTGATGAACACCCCAGCACAATAGCACTAAGAATCAGAATATTAAAAACTTTTTTTAATAACATTTTTATACCTCTTATTTTTTAGAAATTAACTAATAATTGGAAATTATATCTCATATTTGATTTTGATTCGCCGCCTACTTTAAAGCTTTCGTTAATCAGGTTGAACATAATGTAGGTATCAGAAACAAATTCATAATTAAAACCGCCAATGATCATCAGCATTTCATCATCACTTGTATCTGTATCATTATCCATCATACCTACCTGTCCAACAAACATCAACTCGGGTAGTGGTGAATAATTAACATATCCCATATATGAAGCAGCTTTAATTTCAGAAACTGAATTTTTAGCAAAATCAACTTCGCCGCCGACGTCTAACATTTTAGCAAGTTTATATTCTAAGCCGCCGCCAAATACGTTGTTATGTGCTTCATTATTATTAGCAGCATAATAATCAATCATAGTCCAGCCAAATACAGTTATACCAGTTCCAGGAGGTTTTATCCAGATGTCTGATATAAAGTTTTTAGCTTTGTTATTATCACCTGCACTGCCATAGCCGTTGTAATTAGCAACTGCAGCTCTAACATATCCCCATTTTTCCGGGAAATTATAAGTTAACATAGCACCGGTAACAGCAGAACTGAAACCAAAAGTATAATATCTGTCTAACCAGCTGTTCTCAATTGTGTTATGGTAATCTTGCGGACCTGGCTGCTCATAGTTACCAAAAGTTGCCGTAAGACCGTTTAATCCAAGGAAATCATCCATTTCCAAATAAGCATATTTGATTCTTCCACGGGTACCATCATTTGCGTTAACTGTACTGGTAGTCAGATCGCCACCAGTGCCAATCGAAGCAGACCTAAGTGCAACACGGTTGGTATGATCAAAATCCATTGTGAATCTTGCCCGGATTTTATCATTGAATTTGTACTTCATAGTGATATAACCGCGTTGGAAGTAGAAATAGTTTTGTGTTCTCTTTGTGTACGGATCGTCAACCAGATATCTGTAACGCAGTGTTGAAGACAAACTGAAGTTATCGGATATTTTTCCGAAAAACGGAGTATTTGGGATATATGAATTATCATCCGAATACTTTTCCGGATCTGCAGCTAATGTTGCGGGCACTAACATCATAACTGCAACCAAAGTTAAAAAGAAGTTTTTTATCATTGTAGCTCTCCTCTGTTTAGTTGAATAGAAAAAGAATATTTAATTAGATAATTTATTTTTGGGTGCAACAATCATTGCAACTAAAATAGCAGTAATACCTGCTGTTAGTTTTCCAACCATTACCGGAAATATCATATCCGGCTTAACTGCGGCTGTAAAACCAAGATGATCTCCTAAAGTAAATGCAGCACTTACTGCAAATGCTATGTTAATTACCTTCCCG
Source organism: Ignavibacteriota bacterium (assembly GCA_013285425.1). GTDB lineage: Bacteria > Bacteroidota > Ignavibacteria > Ignavibacteriales > Ignavibacteriaceae > IGN3. Next base: position 799,063 of record CP053447.1, on the reverse strand, counting down.
CGTTCATCCATATTACTTAAGATTTTGAACATTGGAATGCAGTTAGCAAGTGTAGCGATAAACCCAACTGCAGATACTTCGCTTACTCCCAGTTTTGTCCCCAGTTTAGTAAGCGGTTTTTTAAACCATTTGGAAACAAGAAACACCATCGGATAAGCTCCGGCTAAAATCAGTGCAATCCTGCTTACTACCTCAAGTGCCCTGATATCTAATCCGGGTGTATCACCAATAATTGGAACAATTGGTTCAAGACCCGGAATCAATGGAATTCCTATCAATGTTTCAAAAACAATCGAAGCTAAACCAATTGTAATTAATGCCACTAATAGCTTTGCGAAAATCATAAAGCCTTTTATCATCAAATTCGGGATCTTCCACAAACCAATGGATATTAAAGCAGAAAAAACAACAATGGGGATCAGATTTGTAAATACTAATGAGTATGAAAAAATTATCGGTGCTCCTTCCGGAGTTGTTATTGAAGAATAAATAGCTATCAAGCCTCCGGCAATACATCCGATAGGAATTGTAACAATACCAGCTAATATTCCAAGTGCTAAAGATGGTCTGTCTTTTTTATCAATAATACCAATGCCAACCGGTATTGTAAAAACAATTGTCGGACCCATCATCGAACCTAATATTAAGCCTGCATACATCCATGATGCATAATCTGTTACTACTCCATTTTCGGTTACTAATTCTTTTGCAAGAAAATATCCGCCCATATCATTAGCTAATAGAGTAGTTCCAAACATTGCAGGACTTGCACCAAGCGCAGAATAAAGCGGAATAATAATCGGGCTTAATATTGCAGCCAAAACCGGAGCTAAGGCGATAACCCCCACCATTGCCAGTGCCAAAGCACCCCACGAATTGAATCCCTCTTCAAATTCCTTACCTACTCCATCTATTGCATTACCTAAAAATCCTAATCCGATTTTTTTCAATACATTTGCTGAACCGCCGAATTGATCTAATATTCTATCCAAAGCACCAATTATTAAAAACCCCACCATTATGTATAAAATTATTTCATTAATAATCTGCATATCAATTTTCCTTAATAGTAAAACATGAATTGATTTTCTGAAGTAAATTTTTTCGGTCAGATTTCTGCTTGTCTAAAAAGCAAAAAATATTTGAGAGATTAAGATTTTTATAAGATATATCTACACGCATAGCATCCATAACTGAAAAGAATAACACCATTTTGTTCGATAAATGTTTTGAAATCCTGAGCAAACATCATCAAAATTGTTACTAATAACATGAAAATGTAATAAGCTTGCGGATTTTTGTAATAAGCTTAGTGTTTTCAGGATAAAAATCAGATAGGTAAAATAGATTGTTTACTGAAACAATTTTTCTCTTAATCTTTTGCTGAATTTATGACTTGAGATAATTGCACGGTCAAAATCTTTTAAGAAAATTCTAAACGTGTGGTTTGGACTTTTTTCAATAGATTTGATATGATTAGTATTAATAATTGCTGTCCGGTGAACTCTGATAAAACACTTTTCCGGTAAAATCCTTTCCCACTCTTTGATTAATTTTCTTACCAGAAAAACTTTATTATTAATAATATTAATATTTGAGTAAACACCGGCAGAGATTATACATATAATTTCATTTAAATTAACTGAGTGTGCTTTTCCATCAGATGAAATCAGAATAGAGTCTTCAATGGATAATTGCTGATTTTCATCCTGTTTTATATCCGCTGCCATTTCATTTACTTTTATTTTCTTATCTAATCTCAAACGAATTGCCTGAAGCACTTCTTTAGTTTTTATTGGTTTTGTCAGATAATCATCTGCTCCCAAATTCATACCTTTACGCAGGTCTTCCATCTCAGCTTTAGCAGTAAGAAAAATAAAAGGAATTGTCTGAGTTTCTTTGGTTTGTGAGAGTTCTTTTAATATCTGATAACCGTCAATATCAGGCAGCATGATATCACAGATTATCAGATCCGGTAATATCTTTTTTGCTAACCTTAAACCCATCTCGCCGGTTTCTGCTAATATAGGATAATAATTATTTAAGCTCAGGATTTTTCCAAAATTTTCACGCAGGGCTTTATCGTCTTCAATAAAAAGTACTGTTTCCATAGACTTAAATTTGTTCAGTTAAGGCTTCTTTGTGCTTATTTTCTTTAGTAATAATATTATGCGGAATCTTTACAATAAAAACACTGCCGACGTTTTCTTTACTATTAAAGAAAAGTTCGCCGCCCAAAATCTCAATTGATCTTTTAGTTATTGCCAATCCAAGTCCGGTTCCATGTATTCCGCCAACATTTTTTCCGCGTGCAAATAACTCAAAAACATTTTCCTTATCTTCATCTTTAATACCGATGCCTTCATCTTTCACTTCAATTATTACTTTTTCCTTATTCAAAGAAACGTGGAAGTAAACTTTTTTATCTTCATTGGTGTACTTAAGCGCATTCACTACTAAGTTTGAAATTATTTGTCTTAATTCCTTCTTATCAGAATTAATTTTAATTTCGTTACTGCTTGAAGAAAACACCAGCTTTGGCTTTTTATCAAATCTTGAAGATAATTCCTCTATCACCTGCTTACTGTAATCAACAATATTTATTTCTTCTATCTTAAGTTCAACTTTACCGATTTCAGCTTTATTGATGGAAATAACATCATTAAGCAGTTCCATAATCTCCTCAATCGCATTTTGAATTCTTTTAAACTGTTCAATCTTTTCATCATCTTTGATTCTGTTGCTGTACAATTCCAAAATTTCAGCAGATGATGATATTGTATATAGCGGAGTTCTAAGCTCGTGCGAAATCATAGAAATAAATCGTGATTTCAATTCATTTAATTCTTTGGCTTCAACAAGAACTTCCTTTGTTCTCTGATTAACAATTTCTTCAAGTGATCTGTTATATTTTTCTAATTTTGTTTTTGTATCCCTTATTTCCTGGTAAGCTTCATGAAGTTCGTTCATTTTTCTCTTAAGTTCATCCCGCATAAAAATAAAGGATTTTGCCAGATGTCCAATTTCATCATTTGAACTCACTTCAGATAATGGAAAATCCATTTTACCTTTTGCAAAATGATCCGCAGCTATTGATAATTTGGTTAATGGTCTTGTAATAGATTTTGATATTATCATTATAACCGCAAATAAGATTACAATACCAAAAACACTTAATGCAATTATTTTTCTGTTCAAAGAATCCAGCTCATCTGTAAGTTCATCCAGAGGATACATTACCGCTAACGACCAGCCATTGTGCGGAATAGATGAGTAATAAATCCAATTAACTATTCCATTTGTTCCATCATTATAGTTTATTTTAGCAAAGCCAGTTTGTCCCTTAATCATTTTATTTGCAACCTTATCTAACTGAGGTGACTTCAATGATCTCGCCAAATCAAATATTGTATAGTTCATTATCTTTTCAATTTCGGGATATGTGATTAACCGTCCTTCTTTTGAAATCAGAAAACCATAACCTGTTTCAAGAACTTTAATAGTTGATACTATCTGATCAAGCCATTCTAAAGATATATCCGAAGTTATTATTCCGATAATTTTTCTTTGACCATCAATCGTTCTGAATATTGGAACCGAAAAAGTGGACATAATAACATTACCGCCGCCTTTATCAAAATATGGTTCACTCCAAACAGCTTTGCCAAGTGATTTGGGAACAGTGTACCAATCAGCAGAATGATAGTTATATGTTTCCGTTCCAAGTGATACGGCTTTTAATGATCCAAATGATTTGTAAACGTAAGGGGCAAAATATTTTCTATTATTGTCAAACATAAATGGTTCAAAAGCAATCGTAGCTCCATAAATCTCATCATTTTCACCAACCATCGTGTTTAATATTTCAATCAGCTGTTCCTCGGTATATGAAATCTTTTCAATAAGGTTTGCAATATTTTGCGGAACTTTTTCAACAGAAATCAATACTTTTTCAACCTGATTAATTTTATTCTGTGCAAGGTTTTCAGCATTGTCTTCAATCTTTTTTTCAATAATAGTACTGGTAACATTGTAGTTATATAAAAATATAACCAGTAGTATGAATGAAATACTAAGGAAAATAGATGTGACTATCTTAAAAGATAATCCTGTTTGTGGTCTATACGTTAACATTCAATTATTTTCTAAACTCTGTTACCAAAGCCTTGATAGCTTCATCAACAGCAAAGTATATATCGTCTTTGCCAAGTGATTTATCTATCATATAACTTTTTTTAGCTACGCCCAACACAAAGCCGGTAATAACAATCTTTTTTTCATTTATGCCATAAACTGCATAACTAATAGATGCTTCAATCCCAGGTTCAACTAAATCTGCACTTTGATAACGCTCATTGATATTTCGTACATCATCTAATTGAATTGCTAAAGGAATTAAAATATAATCACCATCTTGGGTAAGCTTTTCATCTATGTTTAACTCTGTTTTTGACGCAGCTCTGTATATTCCATCTTTCTTTATGATTGGTATAAGAATTTTTGAGCCTTTGTTATTTTCAAGTACAAAAGCTTTATTCAAAGACTTCGGAATAAATAGATCCAGATTCTCTGAAATTTTTTTCATCATAAGATTTTGAATATCTGTATCAATACTTTCTCTTTTAGAAAAATCATCACTGCCAAAAAACGGCAACTCTGCTGCTTTTGAAATATTGTTTTCAATTACCTGAGGAACAGATATAAGTACTTCCTTGCCTTTCAACTTGTTTAAATCAAAATCCGGCTCCTCAATTACTAAACCACGATTTACAGTTTGACAGCTAAAAAATCCTATGATAAGTGGTAAGACTAAGAGAAATGGTTTTATACAGTTTTTCATTTGGGTATTCTCAAAAAAGTAATTGTATATAATATTTATATAGTAATTTATTGATTTTACCAAATATTTGCAAAGTAGCTAATCACATATTGATATTTTGACGAAAACTAAGGGTTTACTAATAAGAAACTGATTGCATTGCTACTAATTGGTACTAATACCAATGGTTTACTAAATCATTTCTAAAATTTTCAATATCATATTTTTAGTACTGAGTTAAAATTAACTTCAACTTTCAGATAGAATGTCAGATCGAAGGTACCGCCAACCGGATGATATTGAATCCTGTTGTTTAACAAATTCTTAATAGCCGCAGAAACTTTAATCTTTTCTTTCCATAAATTTTTTGTTATTGAAAAATCTATCAAAAATTTTTGTGATAGTTTACTTTTATATAAATCATTAAGAGCTACTCCAATATCTCTGTATTCAATCCATTCTGAAGATGATAAATATGTAAAAGCAATCGAGCCATAAAGATCTTCGGCTGGCTGATATGTTAATAAATAAAATACTTTATGAGCAGGTATCCTTTTCATTAGCATTTTGTAAATCTCATCACCTGTTAAATTAAATTCATAGCGGTAATAAAATCTGCCTTCAAATTCTTTTAAGAATCTATGCCCTATACCGAAATAAAACCCGCATCGGCTGCCCCCAATATCTGCAAATAATTTCTGACTATTATTTTCTATTATTCTATCCTGATCATTATAATTAAAATCATTAAGAATATAATTCAAACCATTATCATCAAAACAAGTGATACCGGAATTAATTCTTGTATTATTCTGCTTATAGTTGTAATCAAAATTAAAGAGATAGGATAATTTGTTATGAGCTTTATGGTAACTTACTATTGTGTCATTGTCAAATGAAAACTGACCTGTATTTTTTAGATGTCCGGACAGGCTTTCTCTGTTATACATATTGCCAAGTGAAGCTGAAAACATAAAAAGATTTTGATTATCTATCTCAAACAAGCTGGTGATATTGCTAAAAAAGGCTGATGTTCTTTTTTCTTTTCTGAGATTAAAATCAATTGTATGCTTTGATTTTTTTGTAGTTCTAAAATCAAATGATGCAAAAAAAGAAGTAATATTTCTTCTATGATTTATTCCATCACTTTTAGAATCCAGATTTTGATATTCAAAAGATAAACCGGCAAAGTAATTTATCACTCCAACTGATGACTTAAATCCTGCTTTGCTATTAATCAATAGATTGTCAAATTTGAAATTGTAATCATTTGAAAGTTTTGATTGTTCAGCACTTGAGTGTTTAAAATTCAAATCAATACTTATTATATCGTCATCATTTAAAAGTATTTTATTACCTGAAACAAGATAAATATCCTGACTTTGGTAGGGAATCTCAGTGCTTAAATTATCGTCAAAATATATATCAGCTCCATATACATAACCGATTAAGGGTTGACCAGTTTTACTGAATGCAGTAAACAAACTATGCTGACTTTTATTATTCCTAAAGTATGAATTTACCGACAAACCCGAATAGCGAACCTGATAATTTTGAAAAATAAAATTCGGAGTACGCATTAAAATTGCCTCATCGGTTGCGGGTGAAACCTGATCGATAAAATTAAGTGAAAGTCCGAAATTATTATTTCCATAACTGGAAATAATTGAAGTGTTTGGACCAAATTGATCTACATTCTTACTAAAATATTTTGTGTATCTGTACGGACCAGGATCGCCTGTTTCGTTTCCGGTTGAATAGCTCAATGAAAATGATATATCCTCCGGCAGCTCTTTTGTAATAAAATCAATTAAAACGCCTGCTGAGTAATTTCCGGAATAATTGACCGGATAATATTTTATAACGATTGAATCAATTGAATTCGGGTCTAATGGCAGTTGGCTCAAATTAACTTTATCTAAAAACCCAAAATCAGTATTTACTCCGTTTATTAATATGGTAATATCTGCCGGTGTTTGTTCGAATAAATTATTTCTTAATGAAGTATGATGGTATCCATCAAGTGTGTATAAATCTATCTGAGGCAGAATAGAATAAATATCTGATAATCTTAATATTGGAAATAATTTCAAGTCAGTTCTTTTTAAAATTATTTCACCTGCTGATTGAGAATAAACAGTACAAAAAGTCAATAGAAAAATCACTGCTAAGTTTTGGAAGATATTTTTCATTCCAGGAACTCACTTAGCCAGTCTGGTGCAGTGAATGATTTAGCTAATCCAATCCGAAAAGAAAGTAATTCAATTTTCTTTTTGGTAAAGATGTAACTGTAACCTGCTCCAAACTCTGCGCACCAAGAATTATAAATTTTAAAATTAAAACCAGAAACAATTTTCAGAGCAAATTCTCTTTCAATCTGTTCTGCATGACTTTCATAAAAATCTCCATCTTCAAATCGAAACTCATAAATTCCAAAATCAAATCCAGTAATTAAACTCAGACCAGAAAATAATTCAAATTGATTTCTGTACAGGAAATAATAATCTAATCCAAAAAATCCAGGAGTTAAATAATTTTTACTATTAAATTTCATCAAACTTAATCCAGCACCTAATTGTCCTATCGGATGATCAAAACGAAATTCACCTGCAATGCCTATATCAGCGTTCCAGATATCTTCAAAATCACCGGTACTAAAAGATTTTAAGGGACTGACTGACAGATAAATTTGCTTATCTGATTTTTGAGGATACAAACAACTCATTAATAAAAAAGTTGTCAAAAGAATTTTAAGTATTACCGAGTTCAAAATTTTTGCTGATTTAATGATGAAAATTATCGAAATTGTAACTTACAAACACTAAGTAGTTTTAAGAATGTTCAATGAATATAAACTATAACTGCTTATTTGATTCAGTCATTCTAACCCAAGTACTTGGTTTAATCCTTAGAAATGAGTTAAGGTTTCGAGTAATCTTAGCAACAACTTTTATTCATATTGTATCAGCTTAGGCATCTAATAGATTTTTTTGTATCCAATCCTTACGAGTTTCAAAATAGAAAAGAGATTTTTAGATAATCATACAGTGAGTCAGATTTATATTCTGCATTTAATAATTTTTCGAGAACAATTTTTTAGTGGTATGGATTAACAAAATCTAAGTTATTTCCTTGTTTCTGTTACGCATCACAAATAATTTAGTGGTGTTAATTTTTAATTAATATTATTCACTTAATTAGAGGTTCTTGTATGAGTCTCAGTCTTATCGCAAAATCAATTAAAGCCTCACCAACTTTAAAGTTGAATGAAAAATTTGCAATTCTAAAAGAAAAAGGAGATCCTGTAATTCACCTTGGTGGAGGTGAACCAAAAAGTAAAGCACCAATGGATGCAATGCTGGCAACTATTGCACATGTAAATACAGGTGAAGTCAGATACGCTCCGGCTGATGGTATCCCCGCATTAAAACAGGCAGTCATCCGGTATACCGAAGAATTTTATGAAAGAAAAGTAAAGCCAGAAAATGTAATTGCTTCAAGTGGTGCAAAGCAAGCAATAATGGTTGCATTACAGGCAGTATTAAATCCGCAGGAAGAAGTATTATTTCCTGCACCTTATTGGGTTAGTTATCCGGATATGGCAAGATTGATTGGCGCAATTCCGGTTGCAGCTTTGCCTGAAGACGGTTCATTTTATCCAGATATAAAAGATATTTCCAGCAGAGTTGGATCTTATACAAAAGCGATTATTATCAACAGTCCTAATAATCCTACCGGCGCAATGTACAGTGCGGATTTTATTGCAGAGATAGTAGAATTCTGTGAGAAGAAAGATATCTGGCTTATTATGGATGATATCTATCATCGTCTTATCTTTGATGGAAAGAAACCAATTAATGTTTTCAAGTTTGCAAAAAAGCTGGATGATAACTCTAAGATTATAGTAATTAACGGAGTTTCAAAACAATATGCTATGACAGGTTACAGAATCGGCTGGGCTGTCGGAAACAAAAAAGTTATCGAAGCAATGGCTAATATTCAGGGGCATCAGACTTCCGGTCCATCTGTTCTTTTGCAAAAAGCAGCAGTTGGAGCTATTAACGGAATACAATCAGGTGTTGAAAGTTTACGCACAACTTTAGAAAATAACAGAAATGTTATGATTGATCTCTTAAGATCTTTTGAAGGAATTAAAGTTCATAAACCTGATGGAACATTTTATTGCTTTGCCGATTTCAGTGCTTATATGAAAGACTCAAATAAGCTTTCAGAATTTTTAATTGATAAAGTACAGGTTTTAACTGTTCCCGGTAAAGAGTTCGGTCTTGATGGTCATTTGAGACTAAGTTATTGCGGAACAATAAAAGATATTCAGGAAGGTATTGAGAGAATGAAATGGGCTTTAGACCCCAATTCACCAAATGAACTTTATATTGGTGATAGAAAATTAGTGAGGGACTGGGCATGAGTAAATATTTAGAATTCAATACACCAGCAACAAAGCAGGCACAAGAACTTGCTTCAGATTACAGATTAAAGAATCAGGGATTTACTGATCTTGATCGTGTGTTCTGGAATTTACCTGATGAAGCTTTATATGAAGAAGCTATCTTCAGAAATGAAGGTAAACTTTCTAAACACGGACCGCTGATTGTAAACACCGGTAAACATACAGCTCGTGCCGCTGCTGATAAATTCATTGTGCAAGAAGCAAGCACCAAAGATAAGATTTGGTGGGGCGTTTATAACCGTCCATTCAGTTCTGAAAAGTTTAATCAGCTTATGGGAAGAGTGCAGGCTTATCTTCAGGGTGAAGAATTATTCGTTCAGGATTGCTATGTTGGGGCAGACCCCGAATACAGAATGCCTATTAGAATTATCACTGAAAAAGCATGGCACAGCTTATTTGCAAGAAATATGTTCATTACAACAGAAAACAGAGACGAATTGAAAAAATTTGTACCTGATTTTACTGTTCTTACACTTTCTGGTTTCAAAGTTGATCCCGCAGTTGACGGAACAAGAACTGAAACAGGAATAATCCTGAACTTTGAACAGCGGATAGCAGTTATAGCAAATAGTCTCTATGGCGGTGAGATTAAAAAATCAGTGTTTACACTTCTTAACTTTTTATTAACATTCGAAGATGTTCTCCCAATGCACTGCTCAGCAAATGTTGGTAAAGATGGTGATGTAGCTTTGTTTTTCGGATTAAGCGGTACGGGTAAAACCACTCTTTCAGCAGATCCAAAAAGAAAATTAATCGGAGATGATGAACATGGCTGGAGCTCACAAGGTGTTTTCAATTTTGAAGGCGGATGTTATGCAAAAGTAATCCGTCTATCTGCTGAGCACGAGCCTGAGATTTATGCAACAACAAGAAGATTCGGAACAATATTAGAAAACGTCGTCTTTGATCCTGTTAGCAGATACATTGATCTGGATGATGATCAGATTACTGAAAATACACGATGCTCTTATCCATTAGAATTTATTCCAAACGTTGTTCCAGATGGATATGTCAGAACTCATCCGAAGAATATAATCTTTTTAACTTGCGATGCATCGGGAGTACTTCCGCCGATTGCAAAGTTAAATCCTGCGCAGGCTCAATATCATTTTATAAGCGGTTATACATCTAAAATTGCCGGAACAGAAATCGGGCTTGGAGTTGAACCGCAAATAACTTTCTCTGCCTGCTTTGGCGCACCATTTATGGTTCGTCATCCATTTGAATATGCAGCAATGCTTAAAGAAAGAATGTTAAAACATAATGCAAATGTTTGGCTGGTAAATACAGGATGGGTAGGCGGAAGGTTTGGAGTAGGAAAAAGAATAAGCATACGGCATACAAGAAATCTTCTTAATGCTGCGCTGGAAGGAAAACTTGAAAAAGTAAAGTTCAGAAAAGATAAATTATTCGGATTTGAAGTTCCGGTAACTTGTCCTGATGTTCCTGAAGATGTATTAGAGCCATCTAACTCATGGGGCAATAAAGACGAATACTGGAAAAAGTATGATGCACTTGCTGCAAGATTTATTGAAAACTTTAAATTGTTTGCTGATGGCTGTTCTGAGGAAGTAAAAGCAGCAGGACCTGCCAGATTCTCAAAATAATATAACCGGCGAGCTAAGGCTCGCCTTTTTTTTAGCACATCTTCCTGAAAATGATTGACAATTAAATCTCAAATTATTAGGTTAAAATCAGTTAATAAATAGTTATTAACAAATCCAACAAATCAGTAACTAAAAAAAACAAAGGAGTGTGTTATGAAAAAAACTTTTTCAATACTTACGGTGCTCTTCTTATCTATCCTTTTTTTAACGGATGGATTTTCTCAAAGTTTCTATACAGGAGCAATAGGTGTAAATCAAAGTAATGGGGGAAGACAAAGAGTATTCTCAGATAATTTGACAACCAGACAAATTGAGAGAATTTCTATTTTAGTCGGTGTAAGTACCTCAGCAGTGTTTGATTATAATGAAGATCAGAATTCTGAAGTTCCTGCAGCAACAGTTGGTTCACCATTAATGAGCGATTTTGAAGTTACATCTACAATCAACAATACATACTCTAATCTTCCGCCAAATGTTAGCGTAAGCTACAATATTTACGGTTGGACAAATGATCCTTATTTATTAGTTAAAACAACTGTAAAGAATAACGAAACTTCTGCTATCAATGCAGCAATAGGTTTGGAGATTATACCACGTATCAATGGTACTTATGAAAATGATACTTTACAATGGGATGCTTCAACACTTTCCTTAATGATACATAAAGGATTCTATGTTAATGCAAAGTTTTTATCACATACTCAGAAATCACTCAAATTGATTCCATGGACAGACCCTTATGCCAATGATTCACTTTATTATACATGGTTAACACAAAATTCATTCGATCCGATGCTGGTTGCTAATGCTGCCGGCGATGGTGCAGTAGCTATTATGGGTCAGGATCCGGTAAGTATAAATCCCGGTGAATCAACTGTTTTCTATTACGGTGTTTCAATTGGTGCAAATTATAATGCCTGCGTATCAAATATGGCATTATGTATCGCAAAATATAATCAGGTCGTTCCTGTTGAATTAACTTCATTTACTGCAACTGCTCAGGATCAGCAAGTTACTTTGAATTGGTCAACTGCAACTGAGTTGAACAATAATGGATTTGAAATCCAAAGAAGTCTGAACAATAGTGATTTTGTAACTGTTGGATATGTTAAAGGAAAAGGAACAACAACTAATAATACAGATTATGTTTATGTTGATAGAAACTTAGCTCAGGGAAACTACTCATACCGGTTAAAACAAATAGATTTCAACGGTCAGTATGAGTATTCAGAAGTAATAAATGTTTTAGTTGCAAGTCTTGATAAATATGCTTTAGTTCAAAATTATCCGAACCCATTCAATCCTTCGACAAAGATAGGATATATTCTTAAAGATAATGCTAATGTAAAGTTGTCAGTCTATAATTCGCTTGGCGAAGAAGTAGCAGTTCTTGTAAATGATTTACAGGAACAAGGATATCATCAGATTAATTTTGATGCTTCTGGTCTGCCAAGTGGAATTTATTATTACACGATTAATGCAGGCGATTTTGTTCAAACTAAAAAAATGCTCCTCATCAAGTAATTACTTTTTCTGATTATAAGAAACCGCAGCTTAATCACTGCGGTTTCTTTTTATATAGCCGCTTAATTTTTATCTTTGTCTGTCAGTTCATTATAACTAACTATTTAAAAAATTTTACTGAAAGGAAATACAATGAGTATGATTAAAGAATTTAAAGAGTTTGCAATGAGGGGCAATGTTGTAGATATGGCTGTTGGTATTATAATCGGCGGTGCTTTTGGCAAGATCGTTTCATCTTTTGTTGCTGATGTAATTATGCCTCCAATCGGAATTTTACTTGGTGGAATGGATTTTTCTAATCTTGCTATCACAATTAAAGAAGGCTCCGAAGGTGTCGAACCCGTACTTCTGAAATATGGTATGTTTATAAATACAATTATTGACTTTTTAATTATTGCATTTGCAATCTTTATGGCAATTAAAGCAATGAACTCATTGAAGAAGAAACAGGAAGAAGCACCTGCTGCACCACCCGAACCCCCGGCAGATGTTAAACTGCTAACTGAAATCAGAGATTTGCTGAAAAAATAAAAAGCTTAAAAGAATTAAGCTTCTTGAAATATATTTATTAAAATTAAATCGAGTGAAGTCGAAGAATAATCCTGTATAAAATTATCTGTTCCCGGCTTCACTCAGGATTGATAATCAAATTTTAGCGGCGGACAGCATTTACAGTTTACTCAACATCAGAAACATATCTTAAAAACTCATCAGCGTTTACAAATCCGGTTATTCGTTTTGTTTCATTTCCTTTCGCATCAATAATCAGAACAGTCGGCATTCCGATTACATTAAATTTTTTTCTGAGCTGTTCATTGGTCTCATTATTTTTTGTCATATCTACTTTGTAAACAGTAAAGCGATCAAACTTTTCAATTACCCGTTTATCTGAAAATGTAATTGCATCTAATTCTTTGCACGGGATACACCAATCGGCATAAAAATCAATAACCATTCTTTCATTATTATTCAATGATGATTGATATCCGTGTATAGAGAATTGCTTCCATTCAGGTTCAAGTTTTTCAGAAGGGATAAGTACATAAATTGATAATGCAAGCACAACAACTGAAAATACTGTCTTAAAAGTTCTGAATCCCTTTGCATCATTCGCAGTTTTATCAATAAATAAAAGTATCAAAGCAGCTATTATTCCAAAAACTGGTAAAACATATCCCTGAACAACTTTTGGCAGAATTGGGTCTAAGAAATACAGTGCCATTCCGATTAGTATAAAACCAAAAATGTGCTTAACTCCCTCCATCCAGATTCCTGCTCTTGGTAAACTTTTAATTTTACCTGAAAAGATTGCAAGGAACAAATATGGAAGTCCCAGCCCGAGCGCAAGAACAAAAAACATAAGGAATCCATAAAGCGGGTCTCCTTTTGCGGCAACATAAGTAACTAATCCAAGCACAAACGGACCAATGCAGGGTGCAGCAACAATACCCATAGTCAGTCCCATAAAAAATGCTCCGAATGTTCCGCCTTTAGCACCACCGGCTTTAGCAACAAGTGAATCCGGTAATTTAAATTCATAAACACCAAACTGGCTTAGTGCCAATGCAACAAACAATAAAACAATTACTATTATCACAAATGGGTTTTGCAAAAGCGAACCGAACACTGCACCGCTAAGTGAAGTAATTACTCCCACAACAGAATAAGTTAAAGCCATACCAAGCATATACAACAAACCGAGCAGAACAAGTCGGCTTGTTTTACCTTCTGCTTGACCTCCAAAATATCCTATTGTAATTGGAATCAAAGGATAAACGCAAGGAGTAAGGTTTAATGCAAGACCGGCGAGAAATACAAAAATTAAACTGAGAAATATTCCGCTGCCTTCAAGTGTAGAAGCAATTGAATTTTCATCAGAAGATTGGCTCTGCTGAGAATTTTTCTTTAATTGCTCAAAATCGCTTTCCAAATCTTTCACATCAGTATCAGAAGTAACTGCTACCTGAGAGGTATCTTTTGATTGATTCTCAGCAACTTCAATTTCAAACTCAGCAGCTACATCGTTCGGCGGCATACAAGTCATATCATTACAAGCCTGATAATCAAGTGTAACCAGAACTTTCTGTTTACCAACCGGTGCATTTTTATCGACTCTGAAAGTTAATTTAGCAGATGCAGTCCCTTCATAAACTGAAACCAATTCTTCAGAGAATGCGAGTTTAATATTATGTGCTTCAGGATAGATGACCTTTATTAACTTAACACCATTTCCCTTTGCAGTAATTTCGCTTGGGATTAAAAAATCATCGTTAGGTTTCTGGGAATTAATATGCCAGGTTTGATCAATAGTAATTTCGAGAGTTGTTTTAAATTCATCTCCCTGACTAACTTTTACAGAAGACTCTTTAACAGCAATTTTAACTACATCACTCCCCTGCGCAAAAATAATTTGCTGAAATGATAAAACGATAAAGAGTAAAAGATAGCCAACAAATCGTAATCTTGTCATTTGCATCCTTAAAATTTTATTTTATTAAAACAAAGATAAAGCCTTAATGGAATTATCTACAAGCATAAAAAAACTAGATTTGATATTTGCTTCATTAAGATTCTAACAATGAATAAATGATTTAACTATTTGATGACTGCAAGCCGTAAAAAACATCAAAGTTTAATTAATATTAATTAAGTTTGCACAGAGAATTTTTTTATGGATAAACCAAATATCAAAGCATACTTTGCCTGGATTGCAATATGTATAATCTGGGGAACGACATATCTTTTTATCAGAATCGGGGTTGAAACAATGCCGCCAATGCTGTTTGCAGGATTCAGATGGGTTGCTGCGGGTTTATTTTTAATTGCAATTTTAATTTTTAAAAAGAAAGCTCTTCCAAAAAAAGGTGACATAAAACATATTTTGATAATTGGAACTGCATTGCTTGGCTTCGGAAATGGGCTGGTTGTTGTAGGAGAACAATGGATTGAAAGCGGATTAGCAGCTTTACTTATCACAACTGTTCCTTTCTGGATGGTTGGGGTTGAATCTTTACTTCCCAAAGGACCGAAGTTAAGCCGATTAACGATCTTAGGTTTAATTGTGGGTGGTTTAGGTGTTGTTCTGATTTTTGGCGGCGATCTTAAGTATATTTTTGATTCAAAATATTTGATCGGTGTTTTATGTATCCTTGGTGCAGTGATTGCTTGGTCTTTGGGATCAGTCTATTCTAAATACAAAAAAGTAAGTGTTCATCCTTTAATGAGCGCTTCAATTCAAATGCTGTTTGCAGGAAGTGTTCAGGTTATTTTGGGATTTATTCTTGGTGAGTTTAATCATTTACAATTTACTCAAGATGGTTTTTTATCTTTGGCATATCTGATTATCTTCGGCTCAATTTTTGGCTATGGTTCATATATTTACGCACTTGAGCACCTGCCTCTTTCACTGGTTTCAACTTACGCATATATTAATCCGGTAATTGCACTTTTTCTCGGATGGGTTTTTCTGAATGAACAATTGAATCTTTTCATTGTTATCGCATCCGTTATAATAATTGGTGGAGTGGTATTGGTAAAGATCGGTAATAATAAAAGGACTCTGCTAAAAAGATTTTAATGTAAAA
The DNA here is from genome assembly GCA_013285425.1 of Ignavibacteriota bacterium. Classification (GTDB taxonomy): domain Bacteria; phylum Bacteroidota; class Ignavibacteria; order Ignavibacteriales; family Ignavibacteriaceae; genus IGN3. The sequence goes on along the minus strand of CP053447.1, from coordinate 783,058 downwards.
TTAGAATCAATCTTAAAGATGCTGTTAGAACACCTGCTCGTGTGTTAAACAATGAAGCGTTCCAAGTCCCCAGATCAAATCAACAGCATGAATTCCTATTACAGGACGATCATGAAACAACTCAGATAAAATCCCCAATGCAGTTTTGTCATTTGGATCGTTAAATGTTGGAACTAAAACAGCATAATTGGAAATATAAAAATTAGCATAACTGGCAGGTAATCTTTCACCCTTAAAAAAAACAGGTAAAGGCATTGGCAATTCAACAATTTCTAAACCAGAACCATCTTCAAGTTTTGCTGATTCCAGAATCTCTTTGTTTTCCATCAAAGGAATGTAATTAGAATCGTTTGGATGTGTCTCAATAACTGTAACAACTGTATTCTTGTTTACGAATCTGGTTATATCATCAACATGACCATGAGTATCATCACCTGCTATTCCTTTATTAAGCCAGATAACATTGGTTACTCCAAGATATTCTTCAAAAACTTTTTCATAGTCTTTTTTTGTAAATCCGGGATTACGCACCTGAGTTACAGAATCCATTAAACACTCTTCTGTAGTTATTATTGTTCCAAAACCATTGTAATCAATACTGCCGCCTTCCAGCACAACATTTCGATTTTTGTATAAGGCTTTAACTAGTTTTAACCCAAGCTTATCGGAGATCATTGCCGGAATTTTATCATCAAGTTTGTAATTGCCGTACTTTGCCCAGGCATTAAAGCCGAACTTTACTAAAACAGTTTCATTCTTTTTATTCTTTACAAACTGAGGTGCTGCATCTCTCAGCCAGCTTCTATCTGTTGAAAGCTTAAAGAATTCGATATTGGAAAAATCAGCATCAACTGCATTTAAAACTATTTCTGCTTTTTTCTGATGTTCTTTTGATTGCACAATGATTCTAACTTTTTCAGCACGTGAAATATATCTTACAATTTCACCATAGACCCATTGAATTGGTTGAAACTTACCAGGCCAATCTTGTTTATTTGCGGGCCAACCAATCCACGTAGCTTCGTGATATTCCCACTCTGCAGGTAATCTAAATTTTGTTTTCATCTTTTAATAAATCAAATTTCTTTTAAACGGATTTGATAAGGTATATACAGCACTTTATTTCAAGAACCTCTTATTGATATCCCCGTAAGAATCAATTCTTCTATCTCTTAAAAAGGGCCAATTGCGTCTTATATATTCAATTCTATCAATATCAATTTCGGCAATCAAAATCTCTTCTTTATCGTGCGACGCTTCTGCTATAATGATACCTTGAGGATCGCAGATAAAACTTTTTCCCCAAAACTCTATACCTGCCGAATCTTTTGTTTCCTTTTCAAGACCAATTCTATTAACTGAAGCGACATACACCCCATTTGCAATTGCATGTGAGCGTTGTATAGTTTGCCAGCTTTCAAACTGAGGTTTGCCATGATTTTCTTTTTCATGCGGATGCCAGCCGATTGCAGTCGGATAAAACAGAACACTTGCGCCTTGTAATGCAGTTAATCTTGCACCTTCCGGATACCATTGATCCCAACAAATCAATGTTCCGATATTCCCAAACCCGGTATCAAAAGATTTAAAACCCAAATCACCGGGAGTAAAATAAAATTTTTCATAAAATGCAGGATCATCTGGTATGTGCATCTTTCGATAAACACCTGATACTTCACCTTTTGTATTTACCACTGCAATTGAATTATGATAAAGTCCCGCCGCCCGCTTTTCAAAAAGAGGAACAAGCACTACTACTTTAAGTTTTTTAGCAATCTTAGAAATAGCATCAGTAGAAGGACCCGGAATAGTTTCAGCTAAATCAAAAAAATTAATGTCTTCTGATTGACAGAAATACTGCGAGCGGAAAAGTTCAGGTAAGCAGATTACCTGTGCACCTTTTTCAGCAGTCTTCTCTATCCATTCAACTGCTTTATTTAAATTACTGTCGGGATTTTTTGAAAGGCTAATTTGAATTAAACCTACATTAAATTTTTTAGGATGGTTTTTCATATTCATCATAATTTGTTTTATGTACAAATATATAGTGATGTGTTATTAAATAAAAAAACCCGGGATATTAACCCGGGCTGAATAAAACAAACAATATCTATTCGCTATAATGATCTTCTTCCCTGTCAGCGCTGTATCTGTGAGCTAAATTTGATTCGGTAGCATCAATCGCAAAAATACCTTGTTTAATAAACTGATATAAAAGATCATTTTCAATCAGATAACCAAAGCTCTGTTTGAATGCTTCAATTGATATCCCTGCTGTTGCTGCAAGTTTAGCCAGTTCATGCGGATCAGCAAAATCAGCCTGATTTAATCTAAGCATATAGTGTCTTGCTATATAAAAAGCTTTCTGATGCCGGATCTACCATCCTTACTTTGGTTTTCATAGTTGCCGGATCAATTATATCTTTAAAGTACATCGGTACAAACATACCATTCTGTATTGATACCATTGCACCGCTTCCTTCTGATAAAATAAACTGAGCAGCCGAAAAACCAAGGTCTCTTGTATATTCCATATCAAAGGGAATCGGATCAGCACATCTTAGCTCATAACCAATATTCTTTGCAACTATTGTGGACTTTAATCCAAATTCCTTTAATCTCTCCTGAACTTTCGCTTTTAATATTTCACCAAAATTTATCTCCGCAATTCTGATATTATCATGTGCATCTCTTTCTATTTCCACTAAAGTATCTAAGTCTGAAGTATCAAGATGTTCAACCAGTCCTTCGGCAATAATCGCAACGCCATCAGGCTTACCATAACTTAATCTTTTAATGATTGCACCGACAAGAATATCTACAATATGAGATAATTTTATTTTTTTATTAGAAAACTCCTCAGGAATTAAAGTTAATGTAGCTCCGGTTGCTTTACCAATTCCAAGTGCAAGATGTCCGGCTTTTCTACCCATCGAAATAACAAAATACCATCTTGAAGTTGTTTGTGCATCAACCATCAGATTTTTAACCAGTTCTACACCAATATGTCTTGCAGTATGAAAACCGAAAGTCGGGATTCCATGCGGCAGGTCAAGATCATTATCAATTGTCTTTGGAACATGAACGACCTTAATTCTTCCGGAAGCCATTTCATTAACTTTAAGTGCGCTGTAAGCAGTATCATCACCGCCGATAGTTATAAGTTTATCAACATTAAGCCTTAGCAAAGAAATAACTGTATTTTCTAAGTGTTTAGGATCCTTTGTTGGATTTGCTCTTGAAATTCCTATATAAGATCCTCCTCTAAAATGGATTCTGCTGACATTGTGTATAGTAAGGTCCTTCACATGGTTTATATCTCCCTGCATTATCCATTGAAAGCCATCTTTAATTCCTATAACATCAACTCCTTCAACTGCTGCTCTAATTGTTGTAGCACCGATAACACTATTAATGCCCGGCGCCGGTCCTCCACCTACTAATATTGCAAGTTTCTTAGGTGCATACGTCATTTGTAACTACTCCTGTTAAATTAAAATCAGATTATTATAATACTTTAAGTTTAGCAAATTTAAGCATTAATTGTTTAACATTATTTCCTTCAAAATGGACTGTTGCTTTAGTCATATCTCCGGCTCCAGTAACGTCAATAACTTTTCCTAATCCAAATTTATCATGCATTACTCTGCTTCCGATCTTCAGAGTTGCGCCATCATTATCAAAACTTTCGTAACCAACCTTCTCAAAATATTCATAGTACATCTCTTTTTTTGTTTTACGATTAGCTTTTCTGTTAAATCCGCCATTCAGTTCTTTATACGTAGCAGGATCAAGTTCATCAATAAATCTTGATCTGCTTTGATAAGCTACTTCACCAAATCTATAACGTGATCTTGCGTGTGTGATATAAGCTTTTTTCTGTGCACGGGTTAACGCAACATAAAACAATCTTCTTTCTTCACTTACCGATGCATCGCTTAAAAATTTATTTGCAATAGGAAAAACTTCCTCTTCGCATCCGCTTACAAACACAACAGGCCACTCAAGCCCCTTTGCAGAATGCACTGTTAAAAGTGTAACACAATTCTTATCCTCTTTATAATTATCAACATCTGCAATAAGAGAAACTTCCTCCAGAAACTGTTCCAGTTTAGCATCAGAGTTCACTTCAGAAAATTCATTTAAGGAAGCAAGCAGTTGATTAATGTTTTCCATCCGCTGCAGTGATTCCTGAGTTGCTTCTTCTTTAAACATTCGTATCAGAGCCAGATCATCAACCATAGCTCTGGTAAGTTCACCAACAGATAATTGGTCTTTTAACGAAATATATTTATCTAATAGAGTTTTAAATTGTTTTACATTCTTCTGAATTCTTTCTTTTATATCAATTACTTCAAACACTCTTCCCATAGTCTGAAATAAAGTGATATTATGTTTTCGTGCAAATGCAATCATACGGACAATTGTAGTACTGCCGATTCCTCTTTGAGGAAAGTTCATAATCCTGAGTAAACTTTCTTCATCATTCTGATTTGAAATTACTCTTAAATAAGCAACTACATCTTTAACTTCTTTGCGTTTATAAAACTCAAGCCCGCCGATAATAGTATAAGGTATTTTTTCTTTTCGGAAAATATCCTCCATTGCCCGGGATTGAGCATTTGTACGATACAAGATTGCAAAATCTTTAAAAGAAATTTTTTTCTTTGAAGCTTCCTGTTTGATGTACTTAGCAATTTGAGATGCTTCATCTTTTTCATCTGCGCACTTAAGAAGCATTACAGGTTCTCCTTCTTCGTTCTCAGTCCATAAAGTTTTAGGAACCTGTTCGCTGTTATTTTTAATTACCGAATCCGCGGCTTTCAGTATCATCTTTGTTGATCTGTAATTCTGTTCAAGTTTAAATAATTTGAACTTCGGAAAATCCTTTCTGAAATCCTGCATATTACCAATATTGGCGCCTCTCCAGCTATAGATACTTTGTGCATCATCACCGACGACAGAGATTAAGCCATTTTTGGAAACCAACAATTTTAATAATTCATATTGTGCTTTATTAGTATCCTGAAACTCATCAACCAGCAGATATTCAAATCGTGATTTATACTTTTGATGAATACTCTTCTTATCATTAAAAAGCTCAATTGGTTTTAGAAGCAGATCATCAAAGTCCATCGCATTAAATTCTACCAAACGCTTTTGGTATTCAAAAAATACATCTGATATTTTTTCATCAAGGAATGACTTGACCTGATTTTTCCGGTATTCTTCAGGTGTTATCATATAATTTTTTAGAAAACTTATACGATGCCGTATAGAGTTCGGTGTGAATTTATCAATATCAATATTCAGATCAGTCATAATATTCGATACAAGTGAAAGGGAATCAATTGTATCGTATATGGAAAAATTACTTTTATAATTGATATGCTTTGCTTCAGTCCGCAATATCTTTGCGAAAATTGAATGAAAAGTCCCCATCCATAAATTATCAGCTTTTTTACCTATCAGCTCTTTAATTCTCTCCTTCATTTCATTAGCAGCTTTATTTGTAAAGGTAAGAGCTAATATAGATTCTGGTGAAAAATTCTTCTTTAATAAATAAGCTATTTTATATGTAAGAACTTTTGTTTTACCGGAACCTGCCCCTGCAACAATAATTTGAGGTCCCTCAGTATATTCTACTGCTTCTAATTGAGCAGAATTTAAATCCTTAAATTGATGCATAACTCTTTCTAATTTTTGGAAAAACAGGTGCAAATATACAAAAAATGACCTCTAATAGAAAAAAATGAAGCATCTTAAAAAATTTTAAATTATTGTGATTCATCAGAAAAGTTTTTTTTTACAGCTATTCAAGAATTACCAAAGCTAATCCTGAATTCATTCCAGAATTTGTGATAGTTTCAGTATCAAAATAGTGAGATTCTGAAATATTCTGACTTATTGAGAGTTACTTGACATTTTATGTTTTTTCAAAACTAGAACAAATGTAAAAAATCTTTATCCGGCAATGTAAATATCATAAAATCGGATTTGTAACTTGAGTTGTGTTGAAGATATATTAAAGCAAAAAATATTCTGGAAACAGGAAGAACGCATATCATATTTTAATAATGAGGAAAAGTGATACAGGAAATTATCAGTAAAGTATATTTGGAATAATCTATTTCTCATTCAGTTAGATTTTATTCAGTTAATTACTTGAATAAAAAGCTCCTTAGAAATTTTTAAGTGCATACTTCACTTCCTTGATAGCCCATTTCATAATAAGTATATTTGAATAAATAATGTTTGAAACTTAGGAGATAAATTGACAAAAGAGAAGGAACAAACAAAGAAATCAGGCGGCGATAATTCACTTGTTGATGATATACCTTCGGTATTACCGATTTTACCTTTAAGAGATATAGTAATATTTCCATATATGATTTTCCCGGTTTTAGTGGGGCGTGAGCAATCTATTAAAGCCGCAAATTATGCTTTAGATAATACAAAATATATTTTTTTATCAACTCAAAAAAAATCAAGTATAGAAGATCCTCTGCCAACAGATCTTTATCAGGAAGGTACAATTGCCAAAATTGTACAGATATTAAAACTGCCAAACGGATTACTTAAAATACTTGTTGATGGTTTACTGCAGGGCAGAATAAAAAGATTTACAGATAATAAGAATTTTTTTGAGGCAGAAATTGAAGTAATAATTCCACAGATAATTTCAGATCATGAAATGAATGCACTGGTCAGACAAATGACTCAGTTATTCAAGGATTATGTTAAGATTAGCCGTAACCTGCCAAATGAAACTATTGCTGCTTTTGATAACATTGAGGAGCCGGACAGAAAAATATTTTATGCTGCTGCTAATATCAATCAATCGATAGATGTTAAACAGAATATGCTTTCTAAATTTGACCTGAAAGAACAATATTATGAAGTTATTAAAGTACTTAATTCAGAAATTGATATACTGAAAATTGAAAAGGAAATTGATACAAAGGTTCAGGAAAATATTGCCAAAACCCAGCGTAAGTTTATAATTCAGGAACAAATAAAAATTTTACAGGATGAACTTGGTGATGAAGAAGAAACCTCGTCAGATTTTGCCAAGATAAAGGAAAAGATAACTAAAGCTAAAATGCCAAAGGACGTGGAGACAAAAGCATTTGAAGAATTCAACAAATTAAAAAAGACTCCTCCAATGTCGCCTGAATCAACAGTTATTAGAAACTATTTGGACTGGCTTGTTGATATCCCGTGGTCTAACAGAACTAAAGATAATCTTAATATTAAGCACGTTCAGAAAATTCTTGATGAAGATCATTTTGGATTGGAAAAACCTAAGGAAAGAATTATCGAGCATATAGCTGTACTTAATCTTGTTAAGAATATGAAAGGACAGATATTATGTTTTGTTGGTCCTCCCGGTGTTGGTAAAACTTCATTGGGCAAATCTATTGCCAGAGCTATCGGCAGAAACTTTGTCAGGATAAGTCTTGGCGGCGTTAGAGATGAAGCAGAAATAAGAGGTCATAGAAAAACATATATAGGATCAATGCCCGGCAAAATAATTCAATCAATGAAAAGAGCAGGCTCAATTAATCCTGTAATCTTACTTGATGAAATAGATAAAATGAGCATGGATTTTAGAGGTGATCCGTCCTCAGCAATGCTCGAAGTACTCGATCCCGAACAAAATAATACTTTTAATGATCACTATATCGAAGTTGATTATGATCTTAGTCAGGTTATGTTTATAACTACTGCCAATGTAAGATACAATATTCCGCTGCCTTTGCAGGATAGAATGGAAATAATAGAACTACCCGGTTACTTAGAATATGATAAACTTGAAATTGCAAAAAGACATATTCTTCCTAAACAGCTTGCAATGCATGGAATAGAAAATAAGAATGTTACAATACCGGATGATTCTATTAAAAAAGTAATTTCTGAATATACACGTGAAGCTGGTGTAAGAAATCTGGAAAGAGAACTTGCAACAGTCTGCAGAAAAATTGCCAGAGATATTGTTTTGAAAGAATCAGGAAACGGAGCTAAGAAAAAAACTCATAAGTTTTTTATTGATGAAGCTAAAATCGAAGAGTATTTAAAAACCCCAAGGTTCAGAATACACAGACACAGCAAGTTAAATAAAGTCGGCAGTGTTACCGGTTTAGCCTGGACAAGTGTTGGCGGCGAAATATTAACTGTTGATGTTACGATTATGAATGGCGGCGGTAAACTTACACTGACCGGACAGCTTGGAAATGTAATGAAAGAATCTGCTCACGCTGGATTAAGTTATCTTAGATCGAAAGCCAAACAGCTTGGATTAAATCCTGATTTTTTCAAAGGCAAAGAAATTCATATCCATTTGCCTGAAGGTGCAATACCAAAAGATGGTCCTTCTGCCGGAATTACAATGGCTATGGCTATGCTTTCAGCTATTAGCGGTAAACCTGCTTCAAATAATGTTGCTATGACTGGTGAGATAACTTTAACCGGCTCAATTTTAGCAATTGGTGGGTTAAATGAAAAATTATTGGCTGCTAAACGTAATGATATAAAAACTGTCTTAATACCAAAGGATAATGAAATTGATCTTAAAGAAATTCCTGAAAAAGTTAAAGAAAGTCTTAAGATTATTCCGATTTCAAAACTTGAAGAAGCAATACCTTATGTTTTCCCGGATTTGAAATCAAAAAAAACACAAACAGTTAAAAGTCCGGTAAAAAAGAAAAAGTAATGGCTGAATCTTTACAGATAAATACCTTAGCCGCTTTGGATGAGCAGTATGTTTTATTAATAAAACAGATAAAAAGTTTATTAAACAAGAATGATCATCTTATTACTAATTTAGCTAACCTTACGGCTGCACTTAAACAAACATTCAGTAAAATCAGTTGGGTTGGATTCTACTTGTTTGATGGCGAGAAACTTTTTCTTGGACCATTTCAGGGTAAGGTTGCTTGTACAGAAATAAAAATCGGGTCAGGTGTTTGCGGAACAGCAGCACAAAAGAAGCAGACTATAATTGTAAGTGATGTTAATAAATTTGATGGACACATTGCCTGTGATGTTGACTCCAAATCAGAAATTGTTGTCCCTGTTTTTAAAGATGGTAAATTATTCGGAGTTTTGGATTTAGACAGTACTGATTTTGACTCGTTCAATGAAACTGATAAAAAATATTTAGAAGAACTATCAGATTATTTAAGTAAAGAAATTATATAAAAATTATGGAATATCAGGTAACAGCAAGAAAATGGCGACCGCAAAAATTTGACGATGTTGTTGGTCAGGAACATATTACTGCTACATTAAAAAACGCACTTAAAAGTAACCGGATTGCTCATGCATATATCTTTACCGGACCAAGGGGTGTAGGTAAAACAACTACTGCAAGAATTCTTGCTAAAGCTTTAAATTGTGAAAATTCAAAAGACTTTGAACCATGTAATGAATGTGAAATGTGCAGAGCTATTAATGAATCTCAAACAATGGATATAATTGAAATCGACGGTGCTTCAAACAGAGGAATAGATGAAATAAGAACTTTACGGGAATCAGTAAAATATGCACCAACGCGCGGTAAATATAAAGTGTATATAATTGATGAAGTTCATATGTTAACCAGGGAATCATTTAATGCATTCCTTAAAACTCTCGAAGAGCCGCCGCCGCACACAATATTTATTTTTGCTACAACAGATATTCATAAAGTTCCGTTAACAATAATTTCAAGATGTCAGCGTTTTGATTTTAGAAGAATACAACTCAATACAATTAAAACAACTCTCAGCAATATTGCAAAACAGGAAATAATTTCAATTGATGATAAAACTCTTACTTTAATTTCTAAAAAGGCTGATGGTGCATTAAGAGATGCACAAAGTTTGTTTGATCAGGTTATATCTTTTTGCGGAGATAATATCAATGCAGAAACTGTTTCTAAAATGTTAAATCTTATAGACGAGGATTTATTCTTTAATATCTCGGATGCTGTATTAGACAAAAACTATAACATTGTATTTGAAACTACGGATAGAATATTTCAAAATGGCTGGGATTTTATCGACTTTACAGATGGCTTGATTGAACATTTCAGAAATATTATGACGGTTATCATAACAGAAAAAACTGAGCTGATAGAAACTGCCGATGTATTCAAAAAGAGATACATAAATTACATTCAGACTTTTTCAAAAGGTGATTTGCTTAGGATATTAAATTATCTGAACAAACTGCAGCAGGAACTCAGGTATACTAATAATCAAAAGCTTAAAATAGAAATTGCACTTACAAATTTAGTTGGTTTAGAAAAATCAGCTACTTTGTCAGAAATATTATCACAAATTGAATCCCAGAATTTCCCGCAAAAAAAAAGTGATCTGATTGAATCAAGAATTGAAAAACAAGAGCTGAAAAATAAAAGCTCAATAAATAATCAACTAAAAACTACTGATACCGCATCAGAACTAAAGGTTAAAACAGAACCTTTTATTCCTCCAAAAGTTGAATCCCAAACCGGAGGACAAACAGATTTAAATCTTGGACCATTAACAGATAAATGGCAGGAATTTGTAAACATAGTATGTAATGAAAAATCTCTGCTTTTAAGTCCATTCTTCAGTAAAATAAAACCAACAATTTTTGATGGAACTAACCTTTATCTTGAGCCTGAAGATGAAAATACCGAATCATCATTACTGCTGCATATTGATTATTTAACCAAGAAATCAAAGGAAATCTTCGGCAAGAAAATCAATTTTAAATTTGGCTCAGGATTAGTGAAAGAAAGTAAATCGGACGAAAAAACACCTAAAACACAAAAAAATCCAGATAAATCTCAGAACATTGCAGACCCGTACGAAAAAATTATACTTGAAGAATTGAACGGTAAACAAATACAGTAAGTATAATTTTTGAATATTTTGATCTCTCTAAACGTTTGATTATTAAATAGTTATAACTATTTTTGACGCCTATGTCAAAAAAGTTAATCATTGCCATAGACGGACCAGCAGGTTCGGGAAAAAGCACAACTGCAAAGCTTGTTGCTCAAAAGCTGAACTATCTTTATATCGATACCGGTGCAATGTATAGAGCAGTTACTTTGTTTGCGCTAAGGAAAGGTTTAATTGGGCAAAACGATAAAATTATTGAGCTGGCTAAACAATTGGATATTGTTTTGGATTTTATTGATGGTGAAACTAAAATTACTGTAAACGGTGAAGATGTTTCAAAAGAAATCAGATCTTTTGAGGTTAACAGCAATGTCAGCGAAATAAGTGCGATACAAAGTGTTAGAGAGATACTTGTAGAAAAACAGCAGAAAATGGGAAAAGATGGTGGTGTGGTAATGGAAGGACGCGATATTACTACTGTTGTTTTTCCTAATGCAGATATTAAGATTTTTTTAACTGCAAGTATTGACCAACGAGCAATTAGAAGAGCTAAAGAGTTTTCTGAAAAAGGCACTAATGTTCCTTTGGAAAAAGTTAAGGAAAATCTTAAGTCAAGGGATTACATTGATTCTCATAGAGAAGCAAGCCCTTTAACAAAAACTCCGGACTCAAAAGAAGTTGATACTTCTGATATTACAATTGAACAGCAGGTTCAGAAAATATTGGATTGTGTAAAAGAAAAATTAAATTAATTAGTAATTAAGCCGTTTTAACTAATGTTAAACTAAACATTCTGTTTCTCTGAGTTTTACGGCTTAGACTTGGAAAAACAGAAAATTATTTTTAGGAGGATTAATGTCCGAAACAAAAGAAACGACTCTAAAAACAGTGACTCCCGATGAGTATGAAAAAGCAAAAGTTAAATTTAACGACGATGAATATTCACAAGAAGAATTTTTAGCTCTTGCCAAACTTTATTCAGATTCTTTCAGAGATGTTAAAGAAGGCGAACTGATAAAGGGAAAAGTTGTACGAATTCAAGGCGATAATGTTATTGTTGATGTTGGATTTAAATCTGAAGGTACAATTCCGAAAATCGAATTTGCTAATGTAAATGAGATTAAAATTGGACAGGAAATTGAAGTTGTTCTTGAAAGTGTCGAAGATCAGGAAGGAAATCTTGTTCTTAGCAAACAAAGAGCTGACTTCTTAAGAATCTGGGAAAAAGTACTCAGAGCACACGATACCGGCGAAATTATCGAAGGTAAAATTGTTAAAAGAATTAAAGGCGGAATGGTTGTTGACCTTTTGGGAATGGAAGCATTCTTACCTGGTTCACAAATAGATATCAGACCTATCCGCGATTTTGATGCATTCGTCGGACAGACAATGGACTTTAAAGTTGTTAAAGTAAATGTTCCAACCGAAAATGTTGTTGTATCCCATAAAGTTCTTGTTGAAGAAGAAATTTCTGATCAAAGAAATGCAGTACTTAATAGTCTTGAAAAAGGTCAGATTCTTGAAGGTGTTGTAAAAGCAATAACAGATTTCGGTGTGTTCGTTGATCTTGGCGGCGTTGATGGTCTTATCCATATCACTGATCTTAGCTGGGGCAGAATCAATCATCCAAACGAAGTAGTAAAACTTGATGAAGTAATCAAAGTTGTTGTTACTGAATTTGATGAAGAGAAAAAGAGAATATCACTTTCACTTAAAAAATTATTACCTCATCCATGGGAAAAAATTGAAGAGAAATATAATCTCGGAGATAAAGTTTCCGGTCGTGTTGTCTCTCTTACAGATTACGGTGCTTTCATCGAAATTGAAAAAGGTATTGAAGGCTTAATACACAATTCTGAAATGAGCTGGACACAGCATATAAAACATCCATCACAAATTGTAGCGATGGGTCAATTGGTTGAAGCAATTATTCTTAGCCTTGATAAAGAAGAAAAGAAAATCTCACTCGGTATAAAACAGCTTGAACCGGATCCATGGGATACTTTGATGGCTAAATATCCCGTCGGCTCAAAACATTCAGGTATTGCAAGAAACCTTACTAACTTTGGAGTATTTGTTGAACTTGAGCCGGGTGTTGATGGATTGGTTCATATTTCTGATCTTTCCTGGACAAAGAAAATACGCCATCCCGGTGAAGTTGTAAAAAAGAATGAAAGAATTGATGTGATAGTTCTTGGAGTTGATGTTGAGCAGAGAAAGATATCTCTTGGACATAAGCAAATTATGGATAATCCATGGGATCTTTTTGAAAAGGAATACTCTGTTGGAAAAATTACCGATGGCAAAGTTGTTCGTATAATTGAAAAAGGAATTATTGCAGAACTTCCGTCTAATGTTGATGGATTTGTTCCGACAACCCAACTTTCAACATCAAAGATTAAGAATATTGCTAATCACTTCCCTATTGATTCAACTTTACCGTTGAAAGTAATTGAGTTCGATAAGGAAAGTAAGAAGATTGTTCTTAGTGCCATTGCAGCGCTTAAAGAAAAAGATGATGCTGAAATAGAAAAGTATCTTACTACTTTCAAATTGGATAAAGTATCAGTTCAGAGTATTAAAAATGCTGAAATGGGCACTATTGACTCATCTGAATTTCCAATCTTTGAAGTTGCTGAGCCTGAGATGCCTAAGAAGGAAGAAACTGAATAATATTAACAAAATATTCTGAATTCAGAGCGGGAAATTATCCCGCTCTTTTTATATTTAAAAGAAAAAAAATAAGTGAAACAAAAAGTTGCATTACATACTTTAGGCTGTAAACTTAACTTTTCAGAAACATCAACAATCGGGAAACAATTTTTAGAGAAAGGATTTTCAATTGTTGATTTTAATGATAAAGCAGATGTTTATCTTTTTAATACCTGTGCAGTAACAGAAATTGCTGAACGTGAGTGCAGACAGCTGGTTAGAAAAGCGCTTAGGATAAATCCGGAAGCTTTTATAATTGTAACCGGATGTTATGCTCAACTTAGACCAGAAGAAATTTCCGAAATTGAGGGCGTTGATGTAGTACTTGGAAGCAACGAAAAATTTGAGATATTTTCATTAATTCAGGATTTTGACAAGAAAGAACTTTCATGCATTTATGTTTCACCTAAAGAGGACTTAAATCTATTTGGTCTTGCATCTTCAACTGATGCTGATAGCAGAACGCGGGCATATTATAAAATTCAGGATGGCTGCGATTATAAATGTTCGTTTTGTACAATTCCACTTGCAAGAGGCAAAAGCAGAAGTATGCCGCCGGACATAGCGGTAACTGAATTTAAAAAACTTTTGGAGCAGGGTTATAAAGAAATAATTCTTACTGGTGTAAATGTCGGAGATTACGGAAAATCTTTTAATACTTCTTTTTATGAAATGCTTAAGTCGTTAATAAATGTCGAAGGTGATTTTAGATTAAGAATCAGCTCAATCGAACCTAATCTTCTGACTGATGAAATAATCAGCTTAACTGCTGAATCAGAAAAGATATGTAAACATTTTCATATTCCCTTGCAAAGCGGCAGCAACTCAATTCTCAGGTCAATGCAAAGAAGATATACGGCTGAAGATTATAAAAATGTTATAGAAAAGGTGAAACAGAAAATCCCGGATTGCGGTATTGGCGTAGATGTTATTGTTGGTTATCCAGGAGAAACCGAAAAAGAATTTTTGGAAACTTACAACTTTTTACTTGAGTTACCGGTTTCTTATCTTCATGTTTTTACTTACTCTGAAAGACCCGATACAAAAGCTATAAACATTAATTCTAAAGTTAGTATAGCTGAAAGAAAGAAAAGGAATAAAATGCTTAGAATACTAAGCGACAAAAAGAAAAATTATTTTTACACTTCAATGATAGGTAAGGAACTTGAAGTCTTATTTGAATCTGGTAATACTGATAAAACAATCAAAGGATTTTCATCAAACTATGTCAGAGTCCAGACTGGTTTTTACCCTGAACTTGAAAACACTATCTGCTTTTTTACAGGAACTGAAATTAACAATGGTATCCTTACAGGAAAGATAAAAGAGATTAAAAAATCAATTGCTTCCTAAATTGCATAATTATAATATTGAATTAAAAAAATGAAAAATATCTTATTTCTTCTCATTATTTTATCTATTCAAATTTCTTCACAGGTAAATCAAAATTCATTTTACGAACTTAAGAATGATGTGATAAATCAGATTCAGAATTCTGATACTGAAACAAATCCCGTCTTTAACGATGAAGTTAAGAAAAAGAAAAGCACCGGTTTAGCAATTATTTATTCATTTTTGCTGCCTGGTATGGGCGAGCTTTATGCCGGGTCTTATGATAGCGGTGTTTACTTTACAATTGCTGAAGGTGCTCTTTGGGGAACTTATATTGGAATGAATATGTACGGAAACTGGCAAAAGGATCGTTATATTTCTTTTGCACAGGCTAATGCAGGTATCACTACAGATGCAAAGGATGAAGATTATTATGCAACAATCGGCGAGTATTTAAATATTGAACAGTACAATAATGACAAAGCTTTCGAAAGAAATTTTAGTCAGATGTATAATACTGAAAAGTTTTTCTGGAAATGGAACTCATCTGAAGATAGAAAAGCTTACAGAAGTATGTGGGTATCATCAGAACAAACTTTTAATGATCTAAGATTTGTTGTTGGTGCGATGCTTGTTAACCGGATTATAAGCGCTATAAATGCAGTCAGAATGGTTTCAAAATACAACAAGAGTCTTGAACAGGAAATAAGCTGGAATGTTTATCTGGATTTACAAAAGTTACCGGATAATTCTCCGGTATATAACCTTAATTTTTCTGCTTCATTTTAAACAAAGGAATTTTATTAGTTAATCTGACTAAAAGATAAATTGGATTATCTCATTAACGCCATTTTCTTTGTTTGTGTAAAATCCGCTGCTTTACTGTTATCGGAGTAAATTTTAATCTGATAAAAATAAATACCACTCGGTAAATTATCTGCATCAAATATTACTTCATAATCTCCAACAGGTCTCTCTTCGTTAACTAGTGTTATGATTTCTTTTCCAAGCACATCATAAACCTTAAGAGTAATAAGAAAATTTTCTTTTGTTCCATATCCTTTATAATAATTAGCCGGGATGCTATATGAAATTTTTGTAATAGGATTAAAAGGATTCGGATAATTCTGAGATAAAGAAAAATCAGTTAATTGTTCAATTTCCACCATAACTTCATTTGAATATTTAACTGAGCCGTCATTATCGGTTTGTTTTAACCGATAACGAATAATCTCAGCCTGATCTTTAATATTAGAAATATCATCTTTGAAAAAATAAATATTTGATTGTGTTGTTGTGCCACTGCCTTTTACAAATCCAACAGATGACCAGATATTCCTATGACTAACTTTACTCTCAGACCGTTCAATATCATAGCCGTAATTATTCAGCTCAGATGAAGTAATCCACTTTAGACTAACAATATTTTTTTCTATTTGTGCAGAAAAAGATATAAGCTCAACAGGAACTGGACTTTGAATAACAGCTATCGGAAATTTAAGCCCAAAATTCCAACGGTCGCGCGCATCAGGTATTGAATCATACACAATACTTAAACCGCAAGAATAGAGTGTATCGGTTAAAACTGAATCAGGTGCAGTATAAGCAAAAGCCCAATAAATAGTATCCAGAGGAGTTGGGAAAAGCAGCGGAAAAGCCTGAGTTAATTCATTCGGTGATCTGTAATCCCAAACTGAAAACGAATCCACCAAAGACATTATTCCATATCTTCCGGCAACATTGTATCCTCCTGCTTCAGCGGGACCTTTAGCAAGAAACATTTTGAACAAAGCAGTTTCACCAGCTATTAACGTATCAGGTCCTTCAATCCAAACCATTACTGATGTATCAATCTCTGTTGTATGACAAACACAGCCATTGCCATTTAATTGTGTACCGCCTAACAGTTCATGACTAAACAAACCTGAATATGCCAATAGCACAAAAGAAACAAAGATTAAAAATAATGCAGTATAGACTTTCATAATTAATCATTCCGGATTAGATGAATTAGTTCTGTGAATAATATAAAAAATGTAACTTCAAATTAAAACAAAAAGCTGTAAGATTAAGGGATTTGAAAATTACCTGTTACTAAATTTCAAACTCTAAGTTCATGATTGTTTATTTAATTCATTTTCGAAATTGCTGTTTCTAGATATTCTAATTACTTTTTTTGTTTAAGCAATTTTGTAAAAAGTATTGTTAAAATAATGATTAGGAATATACTAAATAGCAGCTTAAATAGATTTCAAAAACAATTGAATGATGGAAATCAAGTTTGCTGCACTTTGATTAAGAATATATTTATTATTTAAGACTTTTTATCTGGACTGTGGAATAATATGGAAAAAATATTGATTTCGATTTTGTGATCGAGATTTAGTTTAACAAGACTCAGGCGATCAGGGAAAAATAATTTTGGTTTATAGGTTCTAGGATTTAATTATGAGAGCAAAAGTAAATCCTAAGTTTATT
The DNA here is from genome assembly GCA_013285425.1 of Ignavibacteriota bacterium. GTDB lineage: Bacteria > Bacteroidota > Ignavibacteria > Ignavibacteriales > Ignavibacteriaceae > IGN3. The sequence goes on along the minus strand of CP053447.1, from coordinate 765,662 downwards.
TCGATCGGCGGGAATAAAAGACTTTTATTTGCCAGTTATCTTATAATTAAGAAACTTCATCTATCAGAAATTACTTAATGAAGGCCCTATCTAAGTCGCATAATATTATCTAAATCATGAAGGGAGGTTTGGATAAAGTTCCATATTTAGTTAAGATTGAATAATAATACGCTATTACTTAGTAATATTATTTAATCAAAATAGAATCTTAACAAAATAAACTTTCAAGCTAACTTTATTCCTGAACCAGAGTGAAAATAATTTATTCCTTCTGTATCAAAGTATAAATTTATACTTTCTCCAACTTTAAGTGTTTCATTTGGTCTTATTCTTGCCATACATTCATTACCATCAATTTCGAAATGTACAAATGTTTCATTACCCATATGTTCAATTACTTGTAGCGTGACAATAACTTCGAATGTGTTGGATGATTTTTTTTCCAATGAAAAGTTTTCCGGTCGAATCCCTATAGCGACTTCATTCTGTTTCACTCCATCAAGACCTGCTGAAATGGTTTGATCAACAGAAAAAATTAAATCCTTATGATTACTTATAAATTTTAGTTCGTCTTCTTTAACAAGCTTCCCATCAATAAAGTTCATTGCAGGGCTTCCTATAAATCCGGCAACAAATTTATTAGCAGGATTATTGTACAAATTCATAGGCGTATCAACCTGATTGATAACTCCGTCCTTCATAACTACTATTCTATCGCCCATCGTCATCGCCTCAGTTTGATCGTGAGTAACATATATTATCGTCGCACCCAATTGCTTGTGCAGTTTAGATATTTCAGTTCTCATTTGCACTCTAAGTTTAGCATCAAGATTACTTAGTGGTTCATCAAACAAAAATACTTTTGGTTGTCTTACTATCGCTCTTCCTACCGCAACTCTTTGTCTTTGTCCACCCGATAATGCTCTTGGTTTTCTATCAAGATAGTCTTCAAGACTTAATATTTTAGCAGCTTCTTTTATACGAAAATCAATTTCCTGCTTTGCAACTTTTTTCAGTTTTAATCCAAACGCCATATTCTCATAAACACTCATATGAGGATACAATGCATAATTTTGAAAAACCATTGCAATATCACGGTCCTTTGGAGGAAGGGAGTTCACAGCTTTTCCATCAATTCGTATTTCACCCGAAGTAATTTCTTCAAGTCCGGCTATCATTCTTAATATTGTAGTTTTACCACATCCTGAAGGACCCACAAGTACTACAAATTCTTTATCATTAACTGTAAAGTTTGCATCAGTTACAACCTTGGTGCTGCCTTCATAAACTTTACAAACATTCTTTAGTTCTATTTCTGCCATTTTTATTAATTATTAGATTATTTGTTTCCCAGAGTATAATAATTGAACCAAATCTGCAAGCTGAGATGCAACATTAAATAAGTCCATTCCTTTCGTAAATGGTAAACAAACGCCTGTGGTTAATCTCACTTTATTAACCCAAGTTTGTGGAATGCTATCCATTCCATTCATAGCACCGCTAATAGCACCCACAATTGCTGAGATAGTATCAGCATCACGACCAAAATTTCCACTGTAAATAATTCCTCGTTTAAAATCGCCATTTGTCAATTTGAATATTGCTAATGCTGATGGAACAGCTTCAGGTGCAACGGATTTGTATTCAGTCCACAATACATCATGCAAAGGTTTCCAGGCTTCTTCAAGAGTTTTATGTTCTTCAACAATTTTAAAGGCCCTGTTAAAAGTAAATCTCATCCATGAATCTTCAGGTGTAACTTCAATTGCGGCTTTACAAATTTCATCTACTGATGCCCCAGCCATTGCGACTGCTACTGCTACAGCAACAGCTTGTGCACTCCATAATCCATCACGTGAGTGACTTATTCGTGCATCAATCTCAGCTAATTTTGCTGCGAGCTCTGGATCACCAGCACAGACAATTCCTATTGGTGTTACTCTCATCGCTGCGCCATCACTCATATAATGTGAATTATATATTCCTGATAATGGTGGCAGAACACCGCGACGAATATTAGCTGCAGCTTCTCTCTCACTGGCACCACCGCGTTTTAATTCTGATAGCGGCAACACATGAGTTTTCCAACTTTCTAATACATCAGAATCAGATAAATTTCCCCTTGCTTTAATTAATGTCTGAGCTGTTAGCAATGCGAACTCAGTATCATCAGTGCCGGGTGCAGGTTTTTCAGTAAAGTCCATGGTTATACCGTATTGTAAATGGTAATCCGGTGAGCGAGCTATATCACCAAATGAATCACCAATTGCATGCCCAACTAAACAAGCTCTTGCTCTGTCTTCTAGAAGTGATTTGTTTTTTAAAAGTTCATTTTTTGTTAGCATAATTTTCTTTCAATTCTTTGATTTATATTTTGCGAATGCTGAAGTTCTTTTTGCTAATTCTATTAGAGAAGAATTATCAAATCCTTTTAAACTACTTCGTATTCTATTTTGTAAAGGATCAATCCATTTATGAGGAAGATTTTTTGCTCCAATCATTGTTCCCATTATAGAACCAACCGTAGCACCGTTACTGTCAGTATCCCAACCGCCCATTACCACATTACAAATTGCATTTTCAAAATCATTTTTTGCTGATAATAATGCTGCAACAACAAGTGCAGTATTGTTAAGTGTATGAACCCAGTGATATTTACCAAACTCATTATAAAGCAAATCAACTGTTTCTTCCCACTTTATATTTTCGATTGGAAGCGATAAAACAAAATTAATTGCTGCAGCGAATCTTGATTTTGGTGGTATCATGTTAAGAGATCCCATAATTATTTCTCTAACATCATTGTACCTAAACGCTAAGGCAATTGCAGATGCAAAAAACATTTCACCATATATTCCATTTCTTATGTGACTTATTCGTGCATCTCGCCAGGCAAATTCTGCTGCACGATACGGTTGACTAGGTGATATCCAGCCCCATAAATCTGCTCTGATTTGTGCACCGATCCACTCACGATAAGGATTTCTAATCAATGCTGATTCAGGAGGAACCATACCCGTAAGTGTATTTGTATAAGCTACTCTTTCTGCAGTAAAAGTCGATAGTAATGGCAGATTTTCCATCCATGTTTGCATTATGTTTTCAGAAACAAATTCCTCTCTATACTTTTCAAAAACTAATAAATTGATCATTGGATAATTCATATCATCATCTTCAGTCATACATTCGATGTTTTCTTTTAAACTTTCTTTACCGTTGTGTTTATTCCAAGGATATTTTTGTTGAAGCGGTTCTGGTATCCCTATTCCTGTTAAATAATCGTGTATTGGCCATGTATTATTTGAAGAAAGTAATTCCTTGATTCCTGATCGAGGAATTTTTTCAATTGGTTTTCCAAGCAAACAGCCAGCACTTCTTCCAAGCCACCCTCCAAGAATTTTATTATCAATAATTTTAGCATCAAATGATGGAAGGCTATCAGCTTTAAGATTACAGATTTGAATTATCTTATCCCATTCAGAAGGTTCATTGTGTTCATTTTCAACTACGAACGAATAATTCTCTATTTTCTTATATAAATTTTCCAGGATAATTTTTCTTTCAGATTCATCTAATTCAGAATTTTGTATTTTATTCCACTCGTTTCGGAAAACTAAAACATCATTACCCTCTTCCTCGCGTTGCTGCAATTCATATTTAATTCGATCTGACAAATCCAACCACGATATTTTCATTTTATTTTTTTTGTCCTGCTTGATTTGATAGTTCTTCGACAATATTCAAATAATTCTTTCCTGCAAAATTCGGGATACTGATTCCTTTCAATTTTTCAATTGAAGCTAACCAGAGACTACTAATAAAACTTTGTTTTTGGATTGCTCCTACAAGTGCACCAACAATTGCAGGTAGTGTTTCACCACTTTTTGCAAAGCAAGCAGAAGTGCTAATTGCTTTTTCAAAATCATCACCTAGTAGTTTTGCAATTACAAGAGTTAGAGCCAATGTTTCCGGTGCTATATTTCCATAACTATATTCACGATTTACTATTCTATTCTGTAACTCTGGTAAAATAGAAAAAACTGAATCACTTTTTTCAGCCAAATTCATTGCTTCATCAACAACTCTTTTCATCCAGGATGATTCAGGTAGATATTGATAGGCAGTATATATAGCTTCTTTAATATTTTGACCAGCACATATTAATGAGACTGAACTTGCAATTGCTTGTGCGGCCCAAATTCCATCTTCACTATTTGTTACTGAAGCATCTATCTCTGCTAAACGCGCAGCTTCTTCCGGATGACCAGAGCAGATTATTCCAATCGGTACTGCTCGTATCATTGCACCATCATCAAAATAGTGAGGATTCTGTTTTCCTGTTTGCGGAGGTTTTAATCCTTTTTTAAAATTGCTTATTGCTGCTTGTGTGCTAACTCCACCACGAATTGGACTCTGGTAATTTGCAAGTTTCATCCATTCATCGAAAACTTTCTGTTCATAAGATTTAATGTTAATGTTCAATAAAATCTCTGCTGAGAATGCTGCCCATTCGGTTTTATCCGTTGGAGCAATATTGAAATATTTAGCCGGTTGATTTAATGAAAATGGCATTGGGACTAAAATAACATTTGTAGTTTCAGTAGATGCATCAATTTCCCTTCTGATTCTTCTTGTCCATTGAGGAAGCAATACACTTCTATGAAACATCGATGTCCAGCTTATCGCATCACCAATAGCTAAACCAATCATTGCATTTTTAGCCCGCTGTTTTATCTCATCCATTCTTTTTGCTCCAGGATTCTGCTAACAGTGCAAGCTCATCTGCTACAGATATAATGTTTACTCCTTTTACTGCATTGATGCAGATTCCTTTTGATACTGAGATGCGATTTATCCAATGTGCAGGGATAATACTAAATCCTTGATACGCTCCACAGATTGCACCATTAATTGCGGCAATAGTATCTGTATCTCTACCAATATTTACAGCACCAAGAACAGAATCCTTAAAATTCAAATTTGCGGCTGTTAAAATTCCAAATGCAAGACCGACAGCTTCAGGTGCAATATCAGTCCAGAAATAATAAGAGCACGCTATTGCAGAGTGCAATTTATCTAATGAACTCCATACATCACCTGATTTAGAACCAATTTGAACAGCATGTTTTATTGAATTATAAGACCATGAATGTTGTGGAATAACATTTAATGCAGCATCAATAATTTTTTCAAGTGAAGCTCCTGTCATAGCAACAGATATCGCAGCAGCAACTGCCTGCCCGCTATAAATTCCCTCTTCGGAATGACTAACTTCGCCATCAATTTTTGCTAAGTATGCAGCAAATTCAGGATCACCTGCAGAAGCAATTCCAAAAGGGACTACACGCATCGCAAGTCCATCGCTCCAACTATGAAGATGCTTGCCGGTATTTGGGACTTGTATACCATTTAATAAATTATGTATAGCAATGATCTCACTGAAACCAGCACCTTTATATGCATTATCTGCTTTAACAATATCTTTTCTCCATGCTGATGCAATATCTGAAGAAGTCAATTCTCTTTTTTTCTTTAATAATAATCCTGCTGTGAATAAAGCATACTCTGTATCATCACTCCCACCTTGGTCTTCTGTAAGAAAATCTGTAACTCTTCCCCAACGAGAAAATATTTCATCAGGCGTTTTCCCTTCTGTCAAACTTCCTAAGGCATCACCAACAGCCAGACCAATAAACGCTCCACGTGCTCTTTCCTGAAGAGTGATCACCACACTTCACCTCTTTTTTTGTAACGTGAAAGTACTATGTTACTTTCATGTTCAATTCGTTCAGCGGCTTCATTAACAGAAATCCTACCTGCAAATAATTCCTGAAGCACAGGATTTGCAACACGACTCTTCCATTCAACATAACCAGGTGCACCAAGCCAGGGACCCACACCTAATGTGTTCACAGCAGAGCAAGTAATGTCCCAATTTCCAAGAGTATCTTTAAATTCTTGCATATCTAAACAAGATTTTCTTGCTGGAATCATCCAATCATCTAATGCCAGTCGTGCAGTATTTTTAGAATCAAGCATAAAATCAATAAACATCATTGCTTCTTTTGTTCTTTTGGATTTTTTTGGAATGCTTAATGTTTGTGTGCTAACACCATACATCTGTGTTTTTGCCTTTAAAGGTGGCATAACACCCCAGGCAAAATCTTTTGGTGCGTTCTCAACTAATTGTTGTCTTGCCCATGAACCTATTCCAACAAGCATTGCATATTTTCCACTAAAAAAACCGGGAATCATACCAGCGCCAGATTCACCCACACTTGCAGGTGAAATAGATTTATCTTTATAGATCATATCCACAATTGTCTGCAATAATTTTTTTTCCTCATCTTTTACTTTAACAACAAAATGATCGTTTTCTTTTCTAAAAAACGATCCACCAAAGCTTATTGAAGTATTCATTATTATGTTTGCAGAATTACGCAGACCAATTCCAGCACCATATTGATCTATGATATTATCACCATTTGTGTCTTTAGTTAAAGTAATTGCAGCCTTTCTAAGATCATCCCAGGACCATGGGTTTTCAATTGATGGTGGAGTAATTCCAGCTTTTTCAAATAAAGATTTATTATAGAGTACAACTAATGATTCAATTAAAAATGGAATCCCACTTACTTCGCCATTTGGTCTTGTTACTGTTGCCCACGCAACATCTAAAATATCATCTTTCATTCCAATTGTTATATATGGTGCGAGATCTGTTAAATATCCTCGCATAGCATAATCAATAATCACTGAAGATTCATAATGAAAAATATCCGGAACATCTCCAGTTTCAAATGCTGTGATTAGATAATCGTGTGCAGAGTTCCAGGTTCCCTGAATGTATTCAACCTGCTTTTCAGGATGTTGATTATTCCATTCCTTTACAATTGACAAGTTTGTAGCAATTGATCTTTCCTGCCATGCTAAGCTTACAAAACGAAGAGCTTGTGTTTTTTGTTCACTTTTTTCTTGAGTAAAGAAATAAATCAGTGCAATAACTGCGAATAAGAAAAAAAATATTATAAGATTTCTTTTCATCATCCTTTTAATGCTCCTGAAACTAAACCAGCGGTTAACCACTTACGCATAAAAATAAATAAGATGACTGATGGAACAGTTGCTATAACACTTGCTGCAGCCAGAGGTCCTGTCCTAGCCTGACCCTCCATTCCTGTATATCTGGCTAATTCAACTTGTAACGTTGCCAGTGTAGGACTTTTCATTAAAACAAAAGCAAAGAAAAATTCATTCCATGCAGATATAAAAGAAAACAATGCTGAGGCTCCAATCGCTGGTAGCAAAAGCGGCATTATCACTTTGAAAATTACCTCTGTACGTGTAGCCCCATCAATTACAGCAGCTTCTTCCAATTCGATTGGAATACTTTTCACATATCCATGCATCATCCATAAAACAAATGGAAGTGACCAAACCACATAAATGAGTGTTAAGCCTACAAGTGAATCAGTTAATCCTATATACCGAAGTAAGACATATAAAGGAATCATTACAAGGATGACAGGAAAAATTTGTGAAACTAGAATCCAACCTAAAATGCCGGTATTTACAATTGATTTATATCTAACCATTGCATATGCAGAGGGAACTGCAATTAGCAAAACTAAAATTGTAGAAATAATTCCAACAATAAGACTGTTCCACATGGTGCGAAATACTTGTTGTCCTTCAATAACAGAAATATAATGTTCAAAAGTTATTTGCTGCGGTAATATTGCAGGTGTACCTGAATAGATTTCAGGAGTTGATTTTAGTGAGCTTGAAACAACCCAAACCAATGGAAACAATAAAAAGATAATGTATATAACTATCAATAAATGAATTGAACCTTTTGCAAAAAATCTTTTAAGATTCATGATTCTTTTCTTTCGCGCAATTGAACACGTATATACATAAATAAAATAACTGAAAGTATAATTACCATTACATTGCCGATAGCTGCCGCATAGCCAATGTAACCATAACGGAACCCTTCTTCATAAGCAGCTAACATTGGTAACCTTGTCATACCACCGGGTCCTCCCTGAGTAAGTACCCAAATGATGCCGAAGGTATTAAAGTTCCACATAAATGTTAATGAAATAATTGCAGCTAAAACGGGTTTTAAAACGGGTAGAGTAATATGCCAAAATTGAGCCCACAATCCTGCGCCATCTATCTTACTTGCCTCATATAAGTCATTTGATATTGTTTGTAAACCAGCTAGAAGAAATATTGCTGCTTTAGATATTTCACCCCAAACTCCAGCAACAATAACTGCAGGAATTACATATTCGAAATTTGTTAACCAATTTATCGGAGTGTTGATCAATCCAAAATCATTAAGCAATATGTTAACTGCACCTGTATTCGGTTCATACATTTGTCTCCATAATATTCCTCTAATGATAGGAGGCGTTGCCCATGGAATTAAAATCAATACAGTGTAAAAAGCAATAAATTTAATTTTATTATTTAAAAGAAGGGCTAAGCCTAATCCGAGGGAAACCTGTAGTGCAGTAACAACCAATGTCCATATCATTCCAATTTTAAACGAATTCCAGAAATACTCATCATTAAATAATTGAACATAATTATCTAATCCATTGAATGAAATTGGATCACCAAGTCGATAATCTGTAAAACCTAAATAAATACCGCGTAACAATGGCAGAATAGAAAACACACTCACAAGAAGAATTACCGGGAACAACAATTGAATTTGTCCAATTTCCTTCTTGCTATAGATAGTATATCTTTTCTTCTTAAATAAATTCATTGTTAAATATAATTGAAACTAATTTTTAACCAAATCGGTACAAAGTTTTATTAATGAATTTTCAAAATCACTATGTGATTTCCCTGGATTGTTTCTTGCTGAAATTATAATAAGATCTGTATCTGGATCGATTATAAAAACAGAACCAGAAGCAGCACCGTGACCAAATGCAATATCACTAAGTCCATTACCTGATATCCTAGATGTTCCAATACCCCATTCTCTATCATCAGCATTTAATTTTTCAGGTAACATTTTCTCAAATGTTTTTTGTGAAAAAAAATCGTAGCCATTGTAAGTGCCTTTGTTAAGCAGCATTTGTCCTAATTTGGCTAAATCTAATGCGGTACAGTACAATCCGCCATACGTATTATCTGAATAAGCACTGCTTATACCAAGTGGGGAGAATATGTTTTCCTGAAATAAATATGGAACAGCTCTACCTGTGATTCTCTCAATTATTCTGCCAGCTAATGCATAACCAACTCGATGGTAAGAGAAAGATTTTCCAACATTTACAAATGGAAGAATCTGTGCAACTTGATTCTCTAAAGCTACATTCCAATCTGAAGCCCATTCACCAGCAAAGTCAAATCCACTTGTATGATTAAATAAATGCCGGATTGTAAGTTTATTGTTGCCATCAAATTCAATTAAATATTTACTGGCCGGATCATCAAGATTGATTAAACCTTGTTCAACAAACTGCATCATTAAAATGCCTGTCAGTAGTTTTGTAATTGATGCCATCCAGATTTTGGAATCTTTATTTATCGGTTTCCCATTTTCTTCTAATCCAAATGCCTCATAAAAAATAATTTTACCTTTGTGAACTATCAATGTTACATTCGGCGTCTCTCCAATTTCTACCCAATCAGCACATAGATTTCTTATTTTATTTAATTGTACTGCACTGTATGAATATCCCACTTGAATTGTATCGTTTATAGATGAAAAAGATCCTTTATCATTTTTTTTAGGTATAGATAAGGGATTAATTAAATTATTTTTCCCATCAAGATTTGATTTTAGTGTAATCCACCATTGCCTATCTCTAATTCGTGGTGAATCATAATTAACATAATGATGGTTGATCTCATTTAACCCAGCCAATAATATTGCAGCGTCTGGATTATGTTTAGGAAAATATTTTAAGCTTCCGAAGGAATATCTTTCTAAATTATCTGAATAGTGCTCCCACGCTTCATCAGAAATTCCATATTCATTTAACTTGTTAATTGTAACCGGAACATTATTGCTGTAATCATCAAATTCAACATTTGAACAGAATAATGTTACATAGCGTTTTATGATGAATCCAGCAGGGGTTATGCCTTCAATTACAGCACCATAACGACCAGGTTTATTAGCTGTTTTTACTTTATGATAATCTTCATCAAAGTAAGTTATATTTAGCAAAAAGTTTCCAATTTCATTTTCAACTCGTAATTCATTTTTCCAATGAAACTTTGGAAAATCCCCGACAGGAAAAACATAGCTGTCACAAACTAATTCCTCATCCATAAAAGCAAACAAGCGATACTTATTTATTCCGTTCCAATATATTGTATCAACTATTCTATCATCGACTTTAATAATAGAAATTGCGTCACCATTTGGTTGGAAATATCTTGGAATAATTATTTTTACTTTATAAGTAGACCCATCAAATTTTAATCTGCCTTCTGCAATCAATGTCTCTGAATTGTAGAGTTGAACTCTAGAATTAGAATATTTTTCCGATGTGCAGATATCCAATACTACATCACCTGTATTTATAAAGTTAATGGTAGAGTAAAATTCTTTTTGTTCATTTAGTTTCAAATAATTAAGTGCATCAGTATAAGTAAAAAGTCTATACCAAATTTCTTTTTCAGCTGTTTGTGCCTTGATTTTTATTTTTAATGATTTTTTTTCTGATAAATTGAATAATGGAACAGTCAAAACCATGTAACCAAAATTTGCTCCATTTGAATTTTGGTAAACTGTAGTAAATGATAGTTGTATTCCGTTCTTACCTAAAGCACTCCATTCCAAATCATTTTTTGTTGAGAAAGAAATTATATATTCATCATCAATAAATAAATCAAACCATTCATTTCCAAGATTATTTCCAAAACCACAATTCCATAAAAAATTAACTGAATCAGTATTAAGCGATGCAGGAATTTCTGAAGTAATCCATTCAACATAATTTTCACTGCCAGAAGTTCTCACAACATAAGCTGAATCTTTGTTAGAGCCACTTCGGTGAGATTGATAAGATGAATGGAAACCTGATACAATTGAGTAGTATCCATCAAACCAATTATTATTTGCATTTATTTTGAAGTGGAGCTTTGCAATAGCATCAATATTATTTTGTGAGTTTGCAGTTATAGCAAGTAATAGAAATATTACAGCAGTCGCTTTTAAAGAATAAAATATTTTATCACAAAACTCTTTCAATTTAGACTCTTGGTTAGTAACCAATTATAAACAGCAGGATTACCATATGTTCTTGTCCAGGCATCGTGAAACAGATCTGAATAAATTGTAAACAGTGGATTTCCTCCACAATTAATTAATGTAGTTACAACACTTTGTGCTTTATACAAAGGGATTATAGGATCATGCTGTCCATGAAATCCCCAGAACGGAATGTCTTTTATTATACACAAATCCCAGCCATCTTCAATCCTGAATGCTATTGGCATTATTGCAGCAAATCGATCTGGATATCTAATAGCCATATCAAGTGTTCCGATTCCTCCCATACTAAAGCCGGTTAAATAAATTCGGTTTGTGTCTACTGGATATCTAACAATTGCACTATCAATAAGTTTATTTAGCTTTAATTGGATTCCATCATTGTAGTACCACTCTGTTGATAAGGGACATTGAGGAGATATTACTATAAAAGGAAAATCGTTTTTCCCATCAAGGATTTTTGGCAGTCCATCACCTTTCACTCGCCATAATTCTTCACCACGTTCTCCTATACCGTGAAGTGAAATAATTAAAGGAAATTTTCCATCCTCAACTGCTGAGGAATCACGAGGAGTAAAAAGCAAATAGTTTAATGTCGAAGAATCGTAAATTTCCTGTTGTACTATCGGATCACTACCAAAATCAGGTTGGCCTAAAACATAATCTGCATATGCACCATTTGGCTGAGATGAGGCATGATTAAAAATAAGAACTCTGTGATTTGATTCATCTACAAGATAAATTCTACCTGCTTCGTCACCATAAACCCCGCGCAAATTTCCAACTCCATTTCGTGAGTAGTTTATCAAGTTTGTAGTAAAATCCGGTTGACCCAGAACACCATCAGCTGAGGCTCCGTTTACTTTTGAAGAGACAGAATCAAATCTTATAGCTCGCTTATTATCGTCTTCACATACCCAAAGATTGTCTTCTTTATCTAGATAAACTCCCATTGGTCTGTTCATCTTAGTTGAAGATAAGCCGCTTGTTCCAGTATTAAAATCAGGCTGACCCAGAACAAAATCAGCATTTGCACCATTCGTTAATGTAGAAGCATTATCAAATCTTAACACCCTATGATTTAATCTATCAGTAACCCATAATCTATCATTTCCGTCAACAAATATTCCAACCGGACCTTTCATTTTATTTATACTGGTTCCGGGAGTATTTACTGTAAATCCGGGTTGTCCCAAAACTACATCTGCCGATGAACCAGTAGGTTTTGATGAAGCGTTTTCGAACTTTAAAATTCTGTTGTTTAAATAATCACTTACCCAAAGATTCCCTGAGCTATCAACAAATACTCTTAATGGATCATTGAATTTTGAAGCCGATAATCCGCTGGTGGAAGTATTAAAATCTAACTGTCCAAAAACCACTTCTGCTGAGGAACCATTCATCATTTTATCTTCAGAACCCCACCTAAGTACTCGGTTATTATATCGATCAGCAACAAATAATTTTCCAGTGAGTGGATCAACCGCAACTCCTGAAGGAGCATATAATTTGTTTGATGTTGTACCTGATGTTCCCGAGGTAAAATCTGATTGTCCGATTACTCCACTAGCGGGCATATTGTTTATAAGTGGTGATTGAGCTGCTGTGATTATTGTAAATAAAACAAAATAAATCAGAAAGCACATTTTTGTTTTGAGTTGATAAAAAAGTTTCATTTCACAATCCTTATTTTATCAGGCACATTTTTTTTGACTCAATTCCAGTTCTTGTGCGAAGAGTATAGATGTAAATCCCACTTGAATAATTTTCGGCACTAAACTTAATTGAATAAATAGTATTTGCAGTTGCTATTTCATCAAATAACACTGCAACTTTTTGACCTAACAGATTATACACTTCTAATTTTACATTTCCTGTTATTCGTACTGAGAATGAAATACTGGTTGCAGGGTTAAACGGGTTAGGATAATTTTGTCCAAGCGTTAAACCTTGAGGAGTAGCTACAGAGTGGATTTCATCTAATGCAGTCAGAGTTGAGACATCAAATCGTGTTACACGATTATTATCAAAATCAGTTACCCAAATATTGCCGTTATAAGAATCAACAAATACAGATTGCGGATAATTAAAATTACTTGCTGTCGGTGTGATGAGCAGGTTTTTGTTTTGATTTGATTGTGCAATTATAAAAATTGTGCTCATCCAGAATATTAACAAAAGGATATATCTAAATTTGAAATAACGCATAGGCTATTAATAAAAATAATTTTAATATGTTCTGCAGCTTGAGTGCATGTTTAATTAATAAAAAGGTTGTTTCCAATATTTAACCGGAAACAACCGTAAAAATAATTCTATCCTGATACTATTTCATCAAAATCATCTTCTTAGTTTCGTTGAATTGAGATGTTTGAATAGAATAGAAATAAATACCACTTGATAAATTTGAAGCATCAAAACTGATTTCATGCAATCCTTCATCCTTTAACTCATTAACCAATACTGCGATTTCCTGACCGAGTGTATTCATAATGGCTACTCTTACATTTGTTCTATCTTTTAGTATGTATCCTATTTTGGTAGTAGGGTTAAATGGATTTGGGTAATTTTGAAGCAACGAAAAGTTATCCAAGCTTACTACATCAACTTCAATTTCTTTAGAATATTCATATTGACCACTATAATCAATTTGTTTTAATCTATAAGAATATTTACCGGCAGATAGATTTTTATCTGAGAAAGTATAATCCTGCTGCACAGTTGTTGTTCCAAATCCCTTAACAAACCCAATAGTAACAAATTCTGAATTTGAAAAACTCCTTTGAATTTCAAAACCGCTATTGTTTAATTCAGTTGCGGTACTCCAGTTTAATGTTACTTGCAGATTTTGCGAAACAACATTGAACGAAGATAATTCAACAGGAAGTGGAGAAACATCATATCTGAGAACTCGATGACTATAGGTATCCGGGATCCAAATATGATTGTTAGCATTATCAACAAATATTGTTGAAGGATAATTAACACCTGTCGCAGAAGTGACCCCTCCGGTAGTAACAAAATCCGGCTGTCCTAAAACATAATCAGCATCGGCACCATTTGGTTTTGTAGCAGCATCAGAAAAAACTATAACTCTACTATTACCTTCATCACCAACATATAGTCGGCCTGCACCATCCATAAACATTCCACGTGGTCCATCAAATTTTGATTGAGATAATCCAGATGATGAGCTGTTAAAATCTGTTTGTCCTAAAACTCCGTTTGCTGGAGAGCCATTTGATAAACCTGCTGCACTATCAAATCTTAATACACGGCTATTATAACGATCGGCAACCCATAGCTTTCCTGTTACATCTACGAAAACACCCCATGGAGCATCAAATTTTGAAGCAGTTGTTCCTGAGGAACTTGAAGTAAAATCAACTTGACCTAAAACTCCATCAGCGTCACTTCCATTGGGTTTTCCTGAAGCATTATTAAACCTTAGAACTCTATTATTGTCTTTATCACAAACCCATAAGTTGCCACTACCATCTACAAAAACACTTGTTGGGGCACTTAGCAGCCCAGCTGTTGTCCCAGAAGTATTTGAAATAAAATTTGGTTGTCCTAAAACACCATCTGCATTTGCTCCGGTATTTTTTGTTGAAGCATTATCGAATCTTAAGACACGATGGTTGTCTCTGTCAGCAACCCATAACGTACCATTTACATCAACATAAACACTATTTGGATTATTCATAGTAGCAGCTGAAATCCCACCGGTATTTGCCGTTCTTGTGACAAAATCAGATTGGCCTAAAACTACTTCAGCTGGCGATCCATCAATCAGCTTATCTGCAGAACTCCACCGTAAAACTCTTCTGTTATCTCTATCAGCTACAAATAACTTTCCAGTAGTCGGATCAATTGCTACTGAGAAAGGCTCAGCCAAAGTTGTTGTTGAAGGGGGAGCATAATTTGTATTTGTAACGAAGTCAGTTGTACCTAACACGCCATTAGCTGGCATAAAGTTAGTTAATGGGACTTGAGGAAATATTGACAAACTGAGTATTGTCAATAGAAATATCAATCCGAAAAACATCCTAATATTTTTCATATCGCCTTCCATAAAAAGTTAATATTAAATTTTATTATTTAGCTAGCAGCACTGTGAACTATTAACATTAACCTCCTTTCAATATCGGAACTCATTAAGTAGTAATGAGTTCCTAAATTATTTTTAGTTTAAAAGATATTCTCGTCTTCTATTATTTAATCAGCATCATTTTTTTACTAAGATTTATTCCCTTAGCAGTCAATTGATAAAAATATACACCTGTTGTTAGCTTTGAAGCATCAAACTTAATATTTGTTGAGCCTGCTGATAGCTCCCTATTAACGAGCATAGCAACCTTCTGCCCAATAGAATTGAAAACCTCAAGAGTCACAAAAGTATTTTCTTTAAGCTCAATCAAAATATTAGTGGACGGATTAAATGGATTTGGATAATTCTGAGATAAGTAAATTCTTTCAGGTAAATATGTATAATCATCATCAACTGAGGAAACAAGATCATTAGAATAAATTGTAAGTCCGTCTGCCTTTTCAGAAACATAAACATATTTACCATTTACTGCTAATCCTCTGGATTGTGGTACGTCATCATAATATCCATCTTCAACAGGTGCAGAAGGATTAGTGATATTTATGGCTCTAACCCCGGTTCCTTCTGATGCAACATAACAATAATTTCCTTCAACTTCAGCCATATAACCGTAACCGCCAGTATATATTTGTGCGGAAAGTGTAGGTGAGTTTAAATCTAAAATATTAAATATTTTTAAACTGTCTCCATCGGGCACATAAGCATAATTACCACTTATCGCAAAACCCTCATTGCCGGTACTTAAAGAACCAGTTGTTCCTTTTTTAATAGGACTAAGCGGATTTGTTAAATCATAGAACGTAATTTGTCCATAATCAGTTATACCTGCTATACTACCATTTACCTCTACATTCTCACCATAAACTTCAGAACCTGTATATCCAACAATAACTGGATTTGAAGAATTGGAAATATCTATGATTCCCATGCCGCTATCACTTGCAGCAACATAAACCACTGATCCATTTATAGTTATGCCACGTGCTCTTGGAGTTTGCAGCGTTTTGATCTTAAAAGGATTTGCCGGATCAGATACATCAACAACATATACTCCAGAATCTCTTGCAGCTACATAAGCGTAATTACCACTTACAACAACTTCTCTTGAATCACCACCAAGATTAGCTGTCCCAAGCAAAGACACATTTGATGGATTCTGAACGTCAAGTATTCTTAATCCTGCACTTCCATATGCAACGTACACTTTCCCGTTGTCATAAAATGGCATAAAAGCTGACCCGGTTGCTGCAGGAACTGCAGCCAGAAATGAGGTTGTGGACGGGGCTGAAGGATTAGAAACGTTTATTGCACTAATACCTGGAGCAGGATTTCTGTTGGCAACAAAAATATGCCCGGTGGGTGTTCCTCCTATTGTTATAGCTCCGTAATAAAGAGAAGCAGCTCTCCCTGCTGTTAGTATAGTAGTTACATAAACAGGTGAAGCCGGATTAACAACATTATAAATTGCTACTCCTGCATCTCCTATAGCGACGTATGCATAATTTCCATCAAAGATAATTCTTGCAGTTCTGTAACCTGATGGTATGTTTACGACATTTACCGGATTTGAAGGGTTAGTAACATTAACAACTGCAAAACCAGCATCATAATTACAAACATAAGCATAGCCGGATCTTACATTTAAGTATTGATGATAGCCTCCATAACCATCTATTCTTCCGACATATATTGGTGATGCTGGGTTTGAAATATCAACGATGTGACTTCGCGATCCAGCAGCTATATATGCATATTGACCCGAGATAACAACACTTTCACAATACTCTAAACTATCAATAGAAGTAACCAGTAATGGACTTGTAGGATTTGAGATATTATAAATTTTAAATCCAGCGCCGCCAGCTGCAACGTAAGCATAAGCTCCACTTGTGGCTATTCCTTCACAAGTTGTTCCAGGGGCAACTTCAACATCCGCAACGAGCGAAGGAACGGTTGGATTCTGGACATTTATTAACCACATTTTACTACCACCGCTAGCCACTATATGTTGAGTTCCATTAATTGAAGTACGCACTAAATCCTCAACTATGTCGGATAGTATCACACTACCAATTTTAACAGGAGACTGCGGATCAGAAAAAGTTGCGATTTGCATTTTATTTCCGAGGCCGTAAAAAACAAGTGAGCCTGCTGCAAAAACAGCTTTTGATTCACCCTCACCTCTTCCGAAATTTCCCAGGAGAGTCATATTCTGAGATACTTGGGCAATGGTGGTTTGATTACAAAGCACCAAGGACACAAGTAGTAAGAAAAATAATTTAATTGTTTTCATACATAGCTCCTTTATTATTTAAGAAAATTATAAAATTCAGCTTGAAATCTCGCTTTCAATAATATTGTGAGACATCATAAACTCTTCAACTTCAACTTTTTTAGGAGCAGAATTTTGAGCACCTATGCGAGTAACGGATATAGAAGCTGCTCCATTAGCCATTCTGGCCGCCATATCAATAGGTATTCCTTCCGCTAAAAAAGCAGCTAGTGAACCACTAAAAACATCTCCTGCACCGGTTGTATCGACTGATGTAACTTTATAAGCAGGAACTAATACGGATTGATTTATTGATCCGGCAAAATATCCCTTGGAACCCATTGTAATAAAAACATTCTTTATTCCATACTCGAAAAATTTGTTTACGATCTTTGTTAAGCATTCTGTATCAGTAGCTTTGATTCCTGTAAGCATTTCTGCTTCAACAATATTTGGAGTTATAATATCAATATTCGTTAGGAGATCAGTATCAAGTTTTTGAGCTGGAGCCGGATTTAGGATTACTGTTGCGCCATTTTGTTTTGCGATGTTTATTGCTGCCTTTACAGTTTCTACCGGAGATTCTAACTGAACTAGAAGAATATCGGCTGATAACAATTCTGCTTTGACTTTCTCTATATCTTCAACACTTAAAGCAGCATTCGCTCCTGAAGCAACAACGATACTATTTTCTGCACTATCATCAACTACGATAAATGCAACTCCTGTAGCTAATTGACTATCACGAAAAATGAATCTGGTATCAATATGTTCATCATTAAGTTTTTTAATGGCCTCCTGACCAAACAAATCATTACCTACGCGGGCAATAAAACTTACATCTGCACCAAGTCTTGCAGCAGCAATAGCCTGATTTGCTCCTTTGCCACCACCACCTGTGGAAAAAGGTCCGCCAATCACCGTTTCCCCGGGACTTGGTATTTTTTTTGTCTTGATAGTCATATCAACATTATAACTACCTAAAACTACAACTTTATTTTTCATAATATTATAATTTGAGCTAAACTTATTATTTTAGATTAAATTACTTTTTCAACGAAAGATTACCTTTTATTAAAAAGAAAATCCCAGTGAAAAAGTGTGAACTTGTGTAAGCTCACCAAAATCAACATATGCATAATTAATTGTCCCTCTAGTTGAACCGATTGGATAATTTATACCCGCTCCGAAAGTAAACCTTTGTACATCATAGTTAAGTTTATAGCCAGCTCTTAAAAAGAACATTTTATCAAAAGCATAACTAATTCCAAAATGAAATTTCTCCTTCCCATCATTTGGATGATTACTTTCAAAAATTGCAGTTAATAAGTGTTGGCTTCCAGGTTCATCTAAAAAATCCATTGCAATTCCAGCCCGAAAATCTAACGGCATTCTAACGTAATCAGATTCAGTCTGATATTCTTCGCTCCAACCTCCGAATCTTGAATCTGGTCCGAAATTTCTTGCAGTTATTGCAATACGTAAACTTCTAAAACCAGTATAATATAAAGTACCAATATCCAGAGACCAATTGTTCATTGAGAGTTCAGCAATATGCTGTTCCATATATCTTACACTGCCGCCGACAGATAAATTTTCGGTTATCTTTTTTGCATAAGTGAACCCAACAACAAAATCATTAGCAGAAAAAGTATTGCCAGTTATTAAAGCCGAGGTTCCACCACTGCTTGATGGTGCATTAATGGTTTCAGGAATATCTCCGTAATCGAGCATTGCAAGACTTACGCCCACAACACCATAATCCCCAAGTCTGTAACCGGCAGCAAAAGATTGATAATTAATATCCGCAATCCACTTTAGTACATTAATCTGAACATCAAAATATTCTATATCGGAAAGTGATGCCGGATTACCAAAAACAGAATTTGCATCTCCTTCAGAAACAGCGGTAAATGCGCCACCTAATGCTGCTTGTCTGGAATCACCGTTTATCTTTAAAAACTGCCATCCTGATTGTCCTGCTCGTTCAATATCATTTTCGGCTATTCCTGATTGAGCATAAATTTTAATAGTAAATAAACAAACGCACAAGAATATTAGTACTGAACTTTTATTTGATATTTTCATTACAATCTCTCCATTACTTCACTATTGCAAATTTGCCGATAAATGATTCTCCTTCGTGCCCGGCAACTAAGGATTCTACTCTAAATAAATATATACCTGGAGCAACTCCTAAAGTCCATTTACTCAACTGATAATCTGCACGCTTGATACTTCCCCATGCTTCAGAACCGCTACCATCATCATGATAGATTTCTTGAACCAGATCCCCGGTAAGAGTATAGATTTTTATTTTGCATATAGCTGGAATGCCGATAAACTCCATACGATATTGCTCACCTTTACCAGTCAAATTACTATGTTGACGAAAAGGATTTGGAACAACGAAAACATTTTTAGGAAATTCATTATTTGGAGCTCTTAATGGATATATCGGAAATCTTGTATTATTTACTTTTCCACTTTCATTTCCATCTTGATCATAGGAGGTAACACAATAGTAGTTACCTACACCGAAGGGTAAATCCTTGTCAACAAATCTAACAAAGCCATCAACAATATTTACAGAATCTTTATTAATATCTTTAGCAAGAACCCAGGGACCAATTGTAAAATAGTTAGACCGATAGACTCTGTAACCTGCAAAATCATTTATACCTAAAATTGGATCAGTATAAGTTGGTGAAATCGGAGGCCAATCAATAAATATTTGACCAGGTTCAGTTGTTATTCTAAGACTGTTCTCACCATCTGTTGGTGTTGGTGGTGGATGAACTGTCGGCAAATAGTTATTAAGAAAAAGATTCCTTGCCCTCCGAACATTTGCAAGCAATGTATCTCTGGAGGCTGTTGCCATTAAATCTATATTCGAGACTCCGCCTTCTACAATTTTAGCTCTATCCATTTCCCCCATCACTTCTGCAAAAACGAGTTTGACTGATGCAAAAGGTGTAAGTGTTAAAGGACCAACGCTGACTAAAAACTCAGGGCACCGTTCGAACTTATTTCCTCCTTCTACACCAAATACTCTTGCTGAATCCCAGGACATTCTTGGCTGCTGGTGAGTCATTACTTCTTTTACTCTGGCATGAGAAGATGATCCTTGTATGAACATTTGATCAACAAAATCAGCTCCTTCAGTAAGTCCTTGCCCTGTATGTTCCAGAATATTCTGAAAAATATTAGCTCCAGCAGAGTCCAAAACAACAACTGTAAAATATCCAGGGGCATCAAGTTCATGTTCACGAACACCTTGTTGGTAAATATCCCTGGCATCACCGATATCACCGCGTTCTGGCCCAACTCCAAAATTGTAAACAATGGGTGTCTCATCCTGAAAATTAAAAGATTGATGATCGTAGAAATAAAATATCTTTTCTATTGGATCCCATCCGTACTTCTCATCCCCTCTACTGCCAGATCGTTGTGTCATTCTTAATCCATAACGCATTCCAAAATACATAGAATCAACTGATGTTAGTTCATTGTTAGTTATGGTCACTTCATGTATTATGAAATCACTTAAGCCCGGATAACTCCAAACAAGACTTCTTCTACCAATATCTACATTTAATCCATTAACATGATGTGCACCAGAAACAATTTCTTCTCCAGCTAATCCAATGTTAGCAAGATTATAGTTTTTTGTAAGGGTAGCTTCTTCGATAGGAAATATATCCTGCCCCGAAGGAAAAAATCTGGAGTTAATAGTATAAGATGATGCTACATTCTGTCTGATACCGTAAATGGCATACCCAACTGCCTCAGCATAGTTTAATGCATCACTTACATCTGTTGCTTTAGAATAACCCGGAAAATCAATTGTGTGAAATCCGTTTTGTGTCTCAGTTGGATCTCCATATTGAAGCGAGTTCCAAACAGTTGCCCAAAGTCTACCGCGTTTCAATGTTTGTTTACCCCAGGTAACCTGTGCTTCAACCGAGCTTGCAATCAGAACAATTAATAAAGAAACTAATAATAGATTTTTCATATTCATTTCTTAATTCTTATTAAAACTTAAAAGCTAATTGGAAATATATTTTTCTTGGAGGAACTTCATAAGAATACCATTCCCAGATGTTTGGTTCGGGAAAATCATAAGTTTTTGGCAATCTTTCATTATCAGGTAGATTAGGATTTTCAAGATAGCGTTTCAGATCATCACCATAAAGTAGTCTTAAGAATTTTAAGTTGAGGAGATTTTTAATATCTACACTAACTTCTAACTCAGTTCCAAAGACTTCAAATCCTTTTGAAATATTTAAATCTATCTGATAATAATTAAACCAAGTCATATTATTTGGTTCTGTTGAGATATCTCCAGGAGCATGATATGTGTATGGGTCGCCGCTTCTCCACCAAAAATTCATAAAAACATTAAAATTGCTAAATGGTTTTATACCGAAGATGTCTGGACCTTCATTTTTGTCAATAAATAAATTCACCCATCCTTTTATCCTATGATAATTACCCCAAGCACCATTTTCTTGACGTAGACCTTTCGGAACATCTATACTCTGTGAACCTGGCTCATATAATCTACTGTATCCCACTTCACCATTAAAAGACCAATAGACTTCATGACTTAATCCAAAATTAACTATTCCATCAAATCTTGAATCAATTTTGGTTTCAATTCCTCTGACGTCAGAATACCCTGAGTTACTTACCATTAAAGCCTTTGTAGCTGTATAAGTTGCAGCGTACACTCCTGTAATTACATCAGCTTCACGGGAACCATCTTTGTAATATCCTGTTAAATCTAATTTAAGTACATCGGCAATGTTATAATCCACTCCTAATTCGTACTGTATTGTTTTTTCATATCCTAATTTTGGATTTCCATAATAGCCTTGCCACTCATCCATATAAGTAGTTTGTTTTGCATAGGGATTTAGGACACTATCCCAGGCAGTTGTATAATTAACAAATGGAAAGCCAAACATCTTCGTCCAAGAAGGTCGTTGATAAAAATGTCCATATACAAAATGCAATACTGCTCTATCACTAATTGGATGAGAGATGCCAAGACGTGGTGCAACTGCCACTTGTAATTTTGTTCGTTCTCTTTCTGGTGTTCCCGGAATTCCTAATGGTGCACCTGGGTCGTGACCTGGAGTCCCAACTTGAAATGCCAATGGATCAAACATATTTTTTGGTGCATTTCGGTTTTGATTAAAGAAATCAGCCCTCAATCCAACATTTACTACTAATCCAGGAAATTCGATTTTATCTTGGATATAAATATTACCCTCATATGGATTACCGTCGAACACATTCATTAGGTTTACTCTATTGCTTTTAGATTCTGCTGTATAGTTCTCGTAATAAAAATTAAAAACTTTAAACGTGAAGCCTGTTTTCAAACTATGAATTTTAGTTATTTGATTAGTGAAATCAGCTTTTAACTGAAATGATTCTGTATTGATTTTTGTCCAGGTGTGATAGTAAGCTTGTAAAGTATACCTTGGATGCATGGATACTACATCTGGCAACCAGAGAGAATCTGGAACTCGATTTTCTCTATCTGATCGATCTAAATAATCCTTTAAATAGCTAAATGTTAAATCATAAAAAGACTGACTATTGACTACATGTGTTGCTTTTCCATAAAATTGATACCATCGCCTTAATTCAGGCCATTGTCTGAATGGAGCTCCAAATAAATTATATTTTGCTCTTGCATATTGTTCATCAATCCTCATTGGTGCTAGCCAACCAGCTTCTTGTCCCATCTCAGAAGTATTTAAATTTGATGATGTATAATCCGCACTCTCATATCCTCCAACAAATCCTCCGATACGGATTTTGAATTCCGGAGAAAACTTATAATTGAAATAACCCTGTATATTAAATTCCGGATTGTATGGTATTGCCTGAGGAAATATTCCAACGCCCTGCTTGAATCTGCCTGAAGCAAGAAAACTTAAATCTTCTGTTAGTGAACCATAAAAAGTACCTTCATATTCATATTCTGGTCGTTCAGCATACTTACCCAAAGCATCATTAGGTGTAGTCTGCTCCCTCCATGCGTTTAGGAGTGAGTCTGGATTCTTTTGGTAAAAACGACTATTCTCATCTTGTGATTGCTGAGTCCAATAATCTATACCAGTACTTTTATAATCATTATTCTCTGTGCTATACATGTTCCTGCCAAAATGATATACGCCTGCCGGTCGCATTCTGGTAATTAAAGTTCCATGAATTCCTTTAGGTGCTTCCTTTGAGATGATATTAACAACAGCTGATCGACCTTCTCCATATTCAGCATTGTATCCCCCTGTCAAGACAGAGATTTGTTCAATTGTTGATGTATTAAATCCTGTGTAGTTATCAGAAACCAAGCCGCTATTAACTGAGAGATTATCAACCATTACTACAGCCTGAACATTTGAACTTCCCCGGATATATCCTTTAGTTGATCCTCGCTGCCAAGCAAGATTTGAATTATCTTCAATAATTCCAGGCAATCTGATGAGTGCATCCTGAATTGATTTTGTGCCAGACTTTTCCAAAATATTACCAGTTACAATTTGTTCACTCGCTGTAAGATCCTTATCAATTACGGGTCGTTCTGCAACAATCAAAACGCCTTCGACTTCGATTAATGTAGTTTCAAGAATAAAATCTACCGTTGTGGTTCTATCAATAATTACAGAAACATTACTCTTTGTAATCCTTGCATATCCCACCATTGATACAGTGATGGTATACGAGCCTG
The DNA here is from genome assembly GCA_013285425.1 of Ignavibacteriota bacterium. Classification (GTDB taxonomy): domain Bacteria; phylum Bacteroidota; class Ignavibacteria; order Ignavibacteriales; family Ignavibacteriaceae; genus IGN3. Next base: position 741,283 of record CP053447.1, on the reverse strand, counting down.
GAGGGATATTTAAGATATAATAGTCACCATTTATATCAGTAGAAGCACCTGTACTCAATTCTTGTATATAAATATTTGCACCCACCAATGGTTCTCCGTTATTTTTATCCGTAACTCTACCAGCAATTTTACCAGTATTACTTGCGAAACATATAACTGGAGACATTATTGCAATAAAAAAAAGTGATAAGAATTTAATTTTATTTTTCTTTGTAAATTTATTCACGTTAAATTCCTTCGATTAAACCATAGCTGATTTTAATAAATCGTGATTTGAATCTGTCTATATATTGGAAACAATATGTGCCACTGAATTACGAATATTCAATTTTGGTTCTAGCAAAATTCTTCTACATTCATCACCAGGATTTTTAATCCTATTATATAGCATAGCTACAGCCATTTCGGCTATCTTTAGAATAGGCTGTTCGATTGCTGATAGAGCTGGAGACAAGTATGGTGCAAAAACAGGATCATCAAATGTAATAAGAGAAAGATCTTGGGGAATCCTAATATTACTTTCTCTACACGCCTCGAGTGTACCTAAAGCAATCAAATCACCAGCAGTAAATATTGCAGTAGGAGGGACAGAAAGACCTAAGAGAGATTTTGTCTTTAAGTAGCCATTGAATGCTCTAAAATCATCACCAACAATTAATTGATCATCAATAGTAATACCAGCTTTTTGCAAAGCAATTTTGTATCCCTGCAATCGGGTCTCGTTTGCATAAGTTTCAGACAATCCCTGAATAAAAGCGATTCGCGAATGACCTTCTTTTATCAGATAATTAATAGCTAATAAAGACCCTTTGACATTATCAACACTAACGGAATCAACATTCAAATCATCAAAACAACGATCCACCAGTACTATAGGTATTTCTAAGTCTTTAATCCTATTGATATGATTATAATCCTGACCAACTGGCGCAATAATAAATCCATCAACACGTTTTTCAAGAAGGCTTTTAATTCCAGAAATTTCAATATTTAAATCTTCATCAGAATCATATACAATAAAATTATATCCTTTTTTTCGTAATTCAGTAGCAAGATTTTTTACTACTTCAGAGAAGAAGGGATTAGAAATATCTGGAACAACGATGCCAATCTCACTAGTTTTCTGCTGGCGAAGCCCTCTCGCTAAGGCATTAACTCTATAGCCTAAATCCTTTGCAACAGATTTTATTCTGGCCGTTGTTTCATCACTTATTTTGTATTTTTTAGAATCATCGTGCAAGACACGCGAAACTGTGGAAATGGACACACCGGTCTTTTTTGCAATATCTTTCAAAGTATATGACATATATAATCTCTAGTAATGCAAAGCATTGTTTTAATATTTATTGAAATTATTAAATGTATTATCATATTTTATGCAATCCTTTGCACAACATATAAAAATTTCATACCTATGTCAAGTATGATGAAAAATTTAAATCAGAAAACTTGGAATTGAAATATTTTCAGTTAATAAACAAATATGAAGCTAAAGTTATATTGAACAATATTCTTACTGGTATAAATTACTTCTTAGTTGAAAAAGTTTAATTAAAAAAAGAAAGAGACTCCAAATAATTAATAATTTTGTAATAACAAAAAAAAACAAAAACAATTAAAAGGAGTCTCAAGGTGAAAATTAAGGAAAATCTAAAACAAAATCTTGATTGGTATAAGAATCAATCTTTAGAAACACAACTAAGTTTGTTCGGTAATTTTCTGGAGATAGCCAAAATATTGGCAAATCAACTGATGGAAGAAGAAGTAAAAGAAAAAGCAGGAATAAGATATGACAGAGAGAAGCCATCATCAGGCAGATATAGCCGCTGGGGCAGTAATCCGGGCAGCATAAGAGTAGGAGAAGAAAAAGTAAAAATAAAGGTTCCAAGGATACACGATAATCAGAGTTTGATTACCGAAAGTCCGGAGAGATATCAAAAACTAAGGTCAATAGAATTACCATCAGAAAGTTTGATGAAAAAAATAATCTTAGGCTTAAGTCAGCACGATTATCAGGAAGTAGTAAAGATGGGCGTAGAGAGCTTTGGATTGAGTCAATCAACAGTAAGCAAAGCCTTTATAGAAGAAAGCACAAAGGCATTAGAAGAATTTGAAAAGCGGGATTTGGGATTATATGATTTTATAGCCATAGTAATAGACGGAAAATATTTGTCAAAAGAAAACACGGTAATAGCACTTGGAATAACAATGAGCGGAGAAAAGATACCATTGGGCTTTATCCAGACAACAACAGAAAACAGTAAAGCAGTAAAAGGGTTGTTAAAAGATTTACTAAAGAGGAATTTCAAGTATACAGAAGGGATACTAACACTGCTGGATGGTTCAAAGGGATTAAGGAAAGCAGTTGATGAGACATTCGGGAACTATGCCTTAGAATAAGCGCTGCCAGTGGCATAAGAGAGAAAATGTTCTCAGTTACTTAAGTCAAGAGCAGCAAAACAATTACAGAGGCAAGCTGCAAAGAGCCTATAGTGAACCTGATTATCAAACAGCAAGCAGAAAGCTAAAGGAAATAATAACTGAACTAATGAAAATTAACCGGAGTGCTGCAAGATCGCTTGAAGAAGGATTAGAGGAAACATTAACCATACACCGTTTAGGGTTAGTAGAACAGTTAGGCAGATCATTTACGACCACAAATTTAATAGAAAACTTAAATTCTCAGTTAAAGAAATACCAGGCAGAGTAAAGAGATGGATGAACTCAGAAATGCGAAGCAGATGGATGGCAGCAGCACTTTTACAGATAGAAAAAAGAATGAGAAAGGTAAATAATTATGAAAAATTACAGTTACTAAGAACAGCATTAAAAACAGAATTAAAGATTAAACAAAAGAAAGCAGCTTAATAAATGATGGAGTCTCTATTTTCAACTAAGTTTGACTTTTTACCTTCTTACTCATTCTAATATCAATTTTATTAATATATTTAGCGATTGATATGCAGACAAACAACTTGAATAAAAGAACAAACACAACAATAAAAGCTACAGTGCGATCTTTTAAAAGAAAGGAGTCTGTAAAATAATTTGTGTAAATGAGTTTTTGTGTTAAAGAACATTTATTAATCTCTGTTCAAAAATAATTGATAAATGTGATAATGCAACAGTCCAGTTTTGCACCGGCATAATAGTCCATTTTTTAGAGATATCTCTGTAAACTAAGAAAAGCATTTTTTTCAGTGCATCATTCAGCCAAAGGCTGGCAAGCTATTGGGAAAAATACTTCTTTGTTTTGTAACCTTTCTAAACTGACGATGCACAGCCTCAACTGCATTGGTAGTGTAAATGATTCTTCTAATTTCATCAGGATACTTGAAAAACGTAGAAGCGTGAGCCCAGTTCTGCCTCCAGGTTCTGATTGATAAAGAATATTTCTTTCCCCAGTTTTCTTCAAGTCTGTCAAGAGCAATAAGAGCAGCTTCTTCAGTTGGTGCTGAATAAACTAATCGAAGTTCTTTCATAAATGATTTCTGATCTTTGCTTGCAATGTATCTAAGTGTATTCCTGATTAAGTGAATGATACAAAGTTGTATTTCTGTTCCAGGGAAAACCGTATTGATTGCCTTTGGAAAACCTTTCAATCCATCAACACAAGCAATCAGAATATGCTGGAGACCTCGGTTCTTTAATTCAGTTAAAACACTAAGCCAAAATTAATAAAAACAGCTTGACTATGTCATAATATTCAGCATCAAGCATTCCTTCAAGGGAGGTTTTAATGATTTTCTTGATGGCTCCGTTTTCTCCCATCAAGTCTTGATAGGTCTTTGCTGTTTTTAGATCGGCTTTAAGCTACTCGACCATTCCCGGAGTAAGCCTACCTGCGGAAGGCAGGTTCCATTGTGTAAAATCTCCTTTCGGATAATAGTTAGAAGTAATAAGTTTTTTACAATTTGAAAACCCTTAACGGATTTTCGCCAAGTTAAGTGCTGTTCCGCTACGCTCCACAGCACTTAACTAATTTCTTACTTTAACCATTTACACAAATTTATTTTACAGACTCAAATAAAAAAGCTCAGAATGAATCTGAGCTTTTTTTTGCGGGGCCGACGAGACTCGAACTCGCGACCTCCTGCGTGACAGGCAGGCGTTCTAACCAACTGAACTACGACCCCTTAATTTTCTTTTTCTAAAAGAATCTTTTCCTAAATGTTTTTTTTCAGTGAACTCGAGACCTTCCCGACATAGTCGGGACGTTCTAACCAACTGAACTACGACCCCAATTTTTTTTGCACGGCAAATATATAGTTACTACTTAATAATTCAAAATATTAATCACCGAACGAAATACCAACTGCTCTGGCTGCAAAAACTGCCTGATCATCTAATTGAACAAGCTTTTGTTTGGAGATTGCATCTTCAATTTTTACACTTTTGATCTCATTACCTTTTAAAGCTACCATCTTTCCAAATTTTTTATTAGCTACCAGATCAATAGCAAATGCACCAAATTTAGTCGATAATATTCTATCATAAGGTGTCGGGCTTCCGCCGCGCTGTAGATGTCCTAAAACAGTAACTCTTGTTTCCCGACCGGTCATTTTTGCAATTTTATCAGCAACTATTTCTCCGATTCCACCCAATTGAACCGGGTCTGTTCTTTTAATGTCATTTCCTTTAGCAACAATTTCACCGCCTATTGGTTTGGCACCCTCAGCCACACAAACTAAAGAAAATCTCTTTCCCTTTAATTCTCTTTCACGAATTTTTTCAGCTACACTATCCCAGGAAAAAGGAATTTCAGGTATTAAAATAATATCTGCACCTCCAGATAAGCCACCGTGCAGTGCAATCCAGCCAGCATAACGTCCCATTACCTCAACTACAATAACACGATGATGCGATGATGCGGTAGTATGCAGTCTATCCAAAGCTTCAGCCACAACAAATACTGCTGAATCATGACCAAACGTTACATCAGTTGCATCAAGATCATTATCAATCGTTTTGGGAACTCCAATTACATTTATTCCTTTGTGAGAAAGTTTATGAGCAATATGCATAGTTCCGTCACCGCCAATAGCAATCAGAGCATCCAGTCCCCAGGTTTTATAATTCTGAACAGCAGCATCTGATTTATCTTGTATTTCAATTTTGCCATTTAATTCAACAGGCCAATGGAACGGATCTCCTTTATTAGATGATCCTAAGATCGTTCCACCACGAGCAAGAATACCTGAAACATCAGAGTTTTTAAGTTCTTTTGCTTTGCCTTCTACTAATCCTTCAAAGCCATCAAGGATACCATAAACCGACATTCCATAATCTTCCGCAGGCTTTGTTACACCTCTTATAACTGCATTAAGTCCGGGACAATCACCACCGCCTGTCAATAGTCCAATTCTTCTTATACCATTTTTCTTAGGCATGCTTTTTTTTCCTATTATTTCATAAATATGTTTTGTGAATTCTTAAAATGAAATTTAATCATTTTAGATAAATATTCTTTATCTGTTTTTTGTAAAATCTTTTGTGCAATAAGATTTACTTGCTCACCAGCACCTTTCGGTATCTCCAATCCAATTTCTTTGCTCTTATTCTTAAACCAATCAATTACTTTTGCTCTTGCAAGAATAGAAGCCGCAGCTACACCAGTAAATCTTTCTCCTTTTGCCGTTTGAAAAATATTTATATCAATATTTTTTTTTGATAATTCCGATCTTATCAAATACTCGTTTCCAAATTTATCGCATATCACATTATTGCAGTTAACAGATGCAATAAGATTTTGTATTGCTTTAGTATGTGCCCACGCTAAAATTTTATTCAGATTTTTGAACTGTTCAAACAACAAATTATATTTTTCAGGATTTATTAGGATAATTTCAAACTTACTTTTTATAATTTTTTTTACATCAGTTTCAATTTTCTTTATTTCATTATCGGAAATAAGCTTACTGTCTTTAACCCCTATTTGTTCTAATTCAAAACTAATTTGTTTATTTGTATAGACTGCTGCTGTCACCAAAGGTCCAAAGTAATCTCCCTTACCTGATTCATCAGTACCAATGTATTCATCAAAGTTTTGCATTTCGATACTGTTGTTTTCAATAAACAATTCTTCTCCATATAATAATTTATTAATCTGTTTATAGAGTAAGGATTCCTTGTTACCTTGTAATACAGTTTTGACTCCCTTCTTTCCGAAATATACCAATACCTTGATACTTTCTTTATTTTTGTTTACTGTAATTTCGTAATTGAATGCTTTTGTAGTCAGCTCTGATATCTGACAATCTATATTTGTCAGCTTTTGCTCAATTTTTTTAATTTCTGCTTGTGCGCTTTTTTGGAATAGAACTTGCATAAGAGAGGCTACAAAGTTTGATTATTTTTTTTGGTTAAAATTAATTTATATTACCAATAGTTACAAAGGAGAAAACGATGAAAAGAATAAAAATAAACCTGATTCAGATTTTAGTGATCGTATTTACATTTTTTCTTTTTTCAAATAATTACCTTTTTGGCTTCCAGCAAGATGAAAAAAAGACAGATGAGATAACAAATATTTTAAAGCAAAAAGTATTACTCACCAGTGATCAGGAAACCAAGGTAAAAGAAATAATATCTGAGTTACAAAATAAAATTACTGCTAATCCGGATTCTAAAAGTCAATTTATCAATCAGGCACAAACAAAGCTTGAATCTTTATTGGATAAAAAACAGAAACTCAAATATGATATTATCAAGAATGAAATCTGGAAAAAATTCTAATTTTATAAAGCCCGGTTAAACCGGGTTTTTAATTTCCCCATTTTAATACTTCTACTTTAACTTCCTGAATGCCATCTCTTATCATATCTATTTTTTCAGCAGCTTTTAATGACAGATCAATTATCCTGTTTTTAAAACCAGGCATTCTGTCATTTATCCTTACCCTGACACTCTTGTTGTTTTTTTGGTTAGTAACTACAACAATTGTGTTGAATGGATAACTTGGATGTGCGGCTGTCAATTCATTCATATTATAAATTTCTCCGCTTGCTGTCTTCTTTCCATTAAACTCATCCGCATAAAATGAAGCTATTCCTGTTTGGATTTCTAAATAACCTGATACATTAGTTCTATTACTTTCTTCTGAAGATTTTGTATATCGTGAAGTAGAGCTGCAGGCAGCAAGAATTATTAAAAGATTTAGTGATATAATCAGTTTAATTTTCAAATTCATAAACTTACAATAATACAGATGCTGCTTTAATTATTGCAGTTTCAGATCTCAATCTGTTTTCAGATAACTTGATAATTTTGCAAGGATTAAGAAGAATTATTTCTTCTTCAGTTAAACCGCCCTCAGGACCGAAGATAAATAAATATTCCTCGCTTTTATTTATTGATAAACTATTTAATTGAATATCTGAATGCTGATCAAAATAAATAACACTTTTATTAATAATATTAATACTCTTTATTTCTTTTGCAAAGGTTATCTCAGGTAAAAATGTTCTGAGTGATTGTTTTAATGCTGAAAGAACAATCTTATTTAGTCTTTCCGTATTGATATTTTTATTAATGGATCGAATTGAATTAAAAATTACAATGTTTGTTAAACCAAGTTCAGTACACTTTTCTAATGCAAATTTCAGTCGTTCAGGATTTCTAAGATTTGGAATACAAAATGTAATATTGTCATTAGAATTCTGATATGTTATAACTTTTGAGATTTCTGCTTTTAATGTATTCTTATCAATTTCTGAAATTTCTGCTTTAAATAAATTTCCTGCTCCATCAGTTGCATAAATTTCCTGTCCTTTTTTATTGCGCATTACTTTAATGCAATGCTTGAATTCATCCTCTTCTAAAAGAAAGTAATTTAGTTCTCTATTGATAGTTTTACAAAAATACAATTCTATATCAGAAAGATATTCCAAGGTCTAAAACCAATTGTGATTCAAATTTTTCATTAAATGCCATCTCAACTCTTAAAACTTGATATGGTAAAACTAAAAATGTAATTCCTAAACCATAACCTGAATTAAATCTATTTAATGCAAAAGGTTGTTCTTTAAATCTGGCTAAAGCTGTTTCTGCAAATATCTGTACAAATAATCCAATTCTATAACTTAATAACTGGTTTGGAATTATAGGTAAAAAAGTTAAATCCAGGTTTAGCTCTTCAATAATCGGATAATATAATTCAACAGAGCCAAAATAAAATTCCTTACCTTCAATTTTTTCAGAAAGATGACCTCTGACTTTCTCATCTAATCCAATAATTGAATAATCATAATAGGGCACACCATCTCCAAATGTAACTCTTGTAGAAAATCTCCATTTACTGATAAGATTAAAAATCAGTTTCCGGTATTCGCGAAAATCAATTTTACCAACACTATAATTAATTCCATCTACCCCAAGTCCTCTCAGGCTAAAACTTACACTTGACAAAATTCCATTCTTCGGAAATTGTGCAAGGTCTCGTGTATCATGCTCATATCCAATACCTAATTCAAATAAATTATCAATTCTGTTGTCAGATGCATTTACACCGGGAATGTAAAATGGTGTTTCAATATAACTATATCCTGTTGTAGCATAGATACGATTAAACAAATCCAGTCTTTTACCAACTAACAAACTTAAACCAATAGATTTTTGAGAAAAGTTTGTTCCATGTAATTTTTCTGCAATAGGACTTTTATTTGAAATAGTAGCATATCTGAATGAAGTTCTTATAAAAATATTATTCTTGTAAAGAAGATTTGGACTGTAAAAACTTAATGAAAATGCCGGATCGTAGCCAAGCGCAATTGCAGCTATAAGATCTTCATTTCTTCCTCTAAAATTCTTTAATCTTAAATAGACCCCATACGTTAATTTCTTTAGATCACTTTCATTTGCATCAATAAATGGTATAGGATATATATACCAGCTTTCATCAACAAAAATATTCAGGATCTTAATTGAATCAATAATCGTTGGTTCAAAATAGACCTGATTAAAAATTCCAAGACTATAGACTCTTTCACGGTTATAAATTGCATTAGATCGGGTTAAAGTATCACCGGTTGAAAAATTCAATTCCCTTAGGATGATAAACGGTTCAGTGATTTTATTTCCTGTAATTATAATTGAATCAACTATAAATGGGTAAAGGTCTGATGAAAATTGAGAGCCGGTGGTTTGTGCATTTGAAACAAATGAAAATACAATAACGAAAAATGACAAAAGATATTTTAGTTTTCTTGTAATTCTTATCACTAACGTTATTGTATTTTCAAATAAAGTATTAATCTGTTAATTAATTTGATTCATTATAATTTTCTATCGGCGGACAACTGCAGACTAAATTTCTGTCTCCATACGCATTATCAACTCTGCTTACACTTGGCCAGAATTTATTCTGTCTTGTCCACTCTATCGGATAAGCTGCTTTTTCTCTGGAGTACTGATAATTCCAATTATCAGAAATTACAACATTGGCAGTATGTGGTGCATTCTTTAATGGATTATTCTTTTTATCAAATATACCATTTTCTATATCCTTAATTTCCTGACGGATGCTGATCATTGCATCACAGAATCTATCAAGTTCTGCTTTTGACTCACTTTCAGTCGGCTCTACCATTAAAGTTCCTGCAACCGGAAAAGAAACGGTTGGAGCATGATATCCATAATCCATTAACCTCTTGGCAATATCTTCAACCTCAATCTGTGCAGATTGCTTAAATTCCCTCATATCAAAAATCAATTCGTGAGCTACTCTTCCTTTAGTACCAGAATAAAGTGCTTTATAATAAGGTTCAAGTTTTGCTTTGATATAATTTGCATTAAGTATTGCAAATCTGGTTGCATTAGTTAATCCAACCTCTCCCATCATTTTTATATAAGCATAAGAAATAACAATTACACTAGCACTGCCAAATGGCGCTGCAGATACTGAAGTAATTGACTTTGATTTATTAATATCAACCAAAGGATGTCCCGGTAAAAACGGAGTAAGATGTTTTGCTACAGCAATTGGACCCATCCCAGGACCACCGCCTCCATGAGGAATTGAAAATGTTTTATGTAAATTCAAATGACAAACATCTGCTCCAATTTCTCCCGGACTTGTCAATCCAACTTGTGCATTCATATTTGCGCCATCCATATAAACCTGCCCGCCAAATTTATGCACTATATTGCACATTTCTTTTATTGATTCTTCAAAAACACCATGAGTTGACGGATAAGTAACCATCAATACAGCTAAATCATCTTTATGTACTTCTGCCTTTTTCCTCAAGTCTGACAAATCTATGTTACCTTTATCATCACACTCAACTACTACCACCTTCATTCCAGCCATAACTGCACTGGCGGGATTTGTGCCATGAGCTGAAGAAGGAATTAATGCAATTTTTCTTTGAGTTTGTCCTGTATCATCCAGATAAGCTTTTATAACTGATAAACCTGCATATTCGCCCTGTGCCCCGGAATTAGGTTGAAGAGACACAGCATCGAATCCAGTAATTTCAGCAAGACTTTTTTCAAACTTCTGAAACATTTCCAAATAACCTTCTGCCTGATTAAGCGGTGCAAAAGGATGAATATTTGAAAACTGAGGTATCGTTACTCCTAACATTTCTGTAGTTGCATTTAACTTCATTGTGCAGGAGCCGAGCGGTATCATTGAATGAACCAAAGAAAGGTCTTTGTTTTCAAGATGTTTCATGTATCTCAGAATATCTGTTTCTGATCTATAAGAATTAAAAACAGGATGTGTTAGATAATCAGATTTTCGTATAAATTTATTTTCGAATGACTGTTTAGAAATTTTTAAAGATTCAATAGATTTTATCGGATTTGCTTTACCGACTGCATTTGCAAATACATCTGTCAACTCAATTACGTCTGCAATAGTAGTAACTTCACTTAAAGAAATACTTATTGAATCCTTTAAGAAATAATTAAGATTTATTTCTTGTTTTAAAGCTTCATTCTTAATCTTTTCTCTTATCGCTTCATCTGCAGAAAATGTCAGAGTATCAAAATAATTTTTATTTACCTGATGTAATCCCAGTTTAGTTAATGCTTCACTCAGAACAGAAGTTAAAACAGTAATTCTTTGCGCAATTGCTTTCAGATTTTTTGGTCCGTGGTAAACAGCATACATACCTGCCATTACAGCTAACAAAACCTGAGCAGTGCAGATGTTACTTGTTGCTCTTTCCCTTTTAATATGCTGCTCGCGTGTTTGAAGTGCCATTCTCAAAGCACGTTTACCTTGTGCATCGATTGAAACACCAATTATTCTCCCAGGGATAACTCTTTTGAAATCTTCAGTTGTAGCAAAATAAGCTGCGTGCGGACCACCGAATCCCATTGGAATTCCAAAACGCTGAGTACTTCCCACAGCACAATCAGCACCAAACTCTCCCGGCGGTACAAGTAAAGTTAAGCTCAATAAATCAGCAGCAGCAACTTTAAGGATATTAAGAGATTTTGCGGTTTCAAAAAGAAGAGAGTAATCATAAACCTCACCATTCATTGCCGGATATTGAATCAATAAACCAAAGAAATCATTATTCAATTTTACTTGAGTATGATCTCCAATTACAAGTTCTATTCCCAAAGGTTTTGATCTCGTCATTAAGATATCTATTGTTTGCGGAAAAACCTGATCTGAAACAAAAAACTTGTGAGAGTTGGTTTTGTCTTTTTTTCTATTATTATAAAACATCACCATTGCTTCAGCTGCGGCAGTTCCTTCATCAAGTAAAGAAGCATTTGCAATAGGTAAACTTGTAAGATCAGAAACAACCGTTTGGAAATTAAGTAATGCTTCTAATCTGCCCTGAGCAATCTCAGCTTGATAAGGTGTATATTGAGTGTACCAGCCCGGATTTTCTAAGATATTTCTTTGAATAACCGGCGGTAAAATTACAGGGTAATAGCCTAAACCAATATAACTTTTATAAATTCTGTTTTTTGATGCAAGATAATTTAGATGTTTAATAAATTCCTGTTCACTTAATGAAGCATCAAGATTTAATTTATTTTTTAATCTGATTTCTTTTGGAATTGTTTCATCTATTAATCCTTCAAGTGAATTAACTTTACAAGTATTCAGCATCTGTTCTAATTCATCCTGATTTGGTCCGATATGTCTTTGTTCGAAAATATCGGGGTGTTTAAAATTGTTCATATTGTTACTCTTTATTAGGTTAGATTACTAAATTTTTGGTAAGCAAAATTAAAGAAAATCTTAATAATTTTGCCCGATTAATAACAGAAATGGTAGTTTTATTTTGCTGAGATTATAAGTTTAAAATTTGCTGCAGTGCGGATTTTGCTGCATTCTGCTCAGCAGTTTTTTTATTCTTGCCGGTTCCGATTCCTGAGCAGCTTTTACCAAGAGTAACTTTAATGGTAAAAACTCTGTCGTGCTGAGGACCTTCCTCTTTAATTACAATATAATTTGGAGTTTCAAGTTTATTTGCCTGAGCATATTCAAGAAGCTGACTTTTATAATTTTCATCTTTTAGATATTCACCTTCTTTGATCAGCGGTTCTATTAAAACATTACGAATAAATTTTCTGGCAACACATATATCATTATCAAGATAAATAGCTCCAACAATAGCCTCGAAAGCATCAGACAAAACTGTTTTAGAAGCTTTTGAAAAACTATTTGAAAGATTTTGATTAATTAAGATAAACTTAGCTAGCCCAATAGATTCAGCCGCATCTGAAAGTGCTAATCTGTTAACCAGTTTAGCTCTGGTTTTGGTCAAAAAACCTTCGTCTTCATCAGGAAAAGCCTCAAACAAATACTCTGCAGCAGTTAAACTCAATACTGAATCACCAAGAAATTCCATTCTCTCATTTGAAATATCCCCGCTTTCAAGTTCTTCAAGAAAAGACCTGTGCATTAAAGCCTGGATATAATAAGATTTATTTTTAATAGGAAAGCCAAGGATTTTTTCTAATTCAGAAAACTTATCAGCAGTTAAGATTTTTTCTACGGGATGTTTAATTTTACTTTCTTCCCGAACACCAAAATATTTTAATAAGCGGGAAAAAAAATCAGACAAGACTATTCCTTAAACTTTTTAAATAATAAAGAAGCATTATGTCCGCCAAATCCAAATGTATTACTTATTGCAGCTCTAATCTCTCTTTTTGTAACAGTTTTTGCGCTGTAATTAAGATCGCATTCAGGATCAGGATTATCCAAATTAATTGTTGGTGGAATAACATTATTTTTCAGAGACAAAATCGAAGCGATTGCTTCAACAACACCGGCAGCTCCAAGTAAATGACCTGTCATAGACTTTGTAGAATTAACAATCAGTTTATAAGCATACTCTCCAAAAACAGTTTTGATTGCTTTAGTTTCATTTACATCATTATGAGGTGTAGAGGTACCGTGAGCATTAATATAATCAATATCCGGAATATTCAACCCGGCATCTTCAATAGAAATCTTCATCGACCTGACAGCACCTTCACCGCCCGGTGCCGGTGCAGTAATATGATAAGCATCAGCAGTTAATCCGATTCCTGCAAGTTCAGCATAAATTTTTGCACCTCTTGCAATAGCATGATTCATCTCTTCTAAAATCAGTGAACCGGCTCCTTCACCCATTACAAACCCGTTTCTGTCTTTATCAAATGGTCGGGAAGCTTCAAGATATCTGTCGTTCCAAGTTGAAATTGCTCTCATTGCATTAAATCCGCCAACTCCCATTTCTGTTATAGAAGCTTCACTTCCGCCGCAAACCATTAAATCTGCAGAGCCTCGTTGAATAAGCATAAAAGCATCTGAGATTGCATGTGAAGATGTTGCACAGGCAGAAGTAGTTGCATAATTGGGTCCTTTAAATCCAAAACGAATTGAAATTTGACCAGCAGCAAGATCTGAAATCATCATTGGAATAAAAAAGGGACTTAACACACCAGGATTTTTCTCTTGAAAGTATTTCCAGTGTTCATTTTGGAGGGTTTCCAAACCACCAATGCCGCTTCCAAAAACTACACCGCATCTTTCTTTGTTTAAATTCTCAAGATTTACTTCAGAATCATCAACTGCCTGCACAGCAGATGCAATTGCGAACTGTGAAAAACGGTCTAATCTATTAACGGCTTTTTTATCAAAATAATTTTCCGGATTAAAATCTTTTACCTCCGCAGCAAATTTAGTATCAAACTTTGCTGCATCGAAAAGAGTGATAGGAGCAACACCATTTTTCCCTGAAAGAAGAGCCTGCCAATAATCCGGAACATTAACTCCAATTGGTGTAACTGCTCCAAGTCCTGTAATTACAACTCTTTTTTTAGTCATTCAACCACAACGAAAGAATTGTTAATATTTGATGGTATAACATAGAAGGATAAAGTCGGGAGTTTTAATCCCGACTAAAATATTATGCTAATTTTTCAGAAAGATACTTTATAGCATCACCAACAGTACCGATTTTTTCAGCATCTTCATCAGGTATTGAAATCTGAAAAGCACTTTCAAAACCCATAACTAATTCAACGATATCCAACGAATCAGCACCAAGGTCATTTGTAAAGGATGCCTCGGGTGTAATTTGAGATTCTTCCACACCTAATTTATCAATGATAATCTCTTTAACTTTTGCAGCAACATCCATAATATTCTCCTCTTTTGATTGTTATTTGTATTTATAATTATTGGTTTAAATTTAATAAAATTAAAAACTAAGAAACAACTTGAATAATCAAATTACATTGTCATTCCGCCATCAACAGCAATTACCTGCCCCGTAATATAATCAGCATCTTTACTGCACAAAAACGCTGTAACCTTTGCAACATCTTCAGGCTTTCCAAGGCGAGCCATTGGTACGTTTTGAATTAATCTCTTTACTTGTTCTTCGGTTAATTTATCAGTCATATCAGTCTGAATAAATCCGGGTGCCACAGCATTAACTGTAATTCCCCTTGAAGCTAATTCTCTTGCCATTGATTTTGTAAATCCAATTATCCCGGCTTTTGATGCCGAATAATTTGATTGACCAGCATTACCGATTAAACCAACAACAGATGAAATATTAATAATTCTTCCATATCTTTGGGCAATCATCGGTTTAATTACAGCTTTGGTATAATTAAATACACTTTTTAGGTTAGCAGCAATAACATCATCAAAATCTTTTTCATTCATTCTTAAAAGTAAATTATCCTTAGTTATACCTGCATTATTTATCAGAACATCCACACCGCCAATTTTTTTTATTATTGCATCAACAGTGGTCTGAGTTTGCTCAAAGGATGATACATCTGATTTAAAACTATATACTTTAACATTTGGGTTATCAATTTCTTTTATCAATTGCTCTGCACATTCATCACAGCTATTATATACAAAAGCAATGTCAGAGAATAGAAGATTTCTAAAGTTTCCGGTTGCTAATTCTTTTACGATTGCTCTTCCGATACCACGAGTACCGCCTGTTACAATTGCTCTTTTAGGATTAGTTCCTATTGTATCATTATCCATTTTTTGCTACTCCTGAATAAAATGCTGACAGATATTCATTTTTGTATTCATCCAACTCAGCAAAATGTTTTTCACCAAAAAAGTGTAACAATTCTTCATGACAGGCTTCATAAATAGATGTAGTTTGAACAGGATTTTTATTACAAGTTTTTAACCGATCAATATGTTCATCATCTATGGTTAAAGCACCTTCAAAAATTGTAAGCGGAAAAAGAATACAAAAAATAGGTTTATACTTCCATTTATGCTCACCTTCCATAATTGCAAGTTTTTGCAAAGTGCATAATCCATTTTTATCTAAGAAAGTACATTTATTATTAATTATTTCAGTTCCAACTGCAATTCCGCTTTCAAAATCATCGTCTTCTTCCGGTGGTTCAAACCATTTTGAAACATTTTTTGATTGGGTTTCATCCATTAGGGGAATAATTTTATCCTTTATACCAAGGATATTATCATGCTCTGTTAAATCAGTGTAAACTCCGTAGTTACAACACTCTCCGGCGCAAGCACATGAAAATGGAAAAGTGAATATCTGCGGATCGATAAAAACTCCCTTTATTTGTTTAGTAAATTTGGGATGCGTACCTGATTCCACTATAAATACTCCTCTACATCTTTAAATTTATCGATTCCAAAAATCTTAACATCTGGGTTAATTCTTTTGACCAGTCCTTGTAAAACCTTTCCCGGTCCAATTTCATAAAACTCATCAAACCCATCAGCAATCATATTTACAATTGTTTCTTCCCATCTGACGGGTGATGTTACTTGTTCATATAACAGATTTTTTATTTCATCCTTTTGGGTAACCGGTTTTGCAGTTACATTGGCATAAACAGGAAATCTTGAATCATAAAAAGGAGTTTCATTAAGATCTTTTAAAAGAGAATCTTTTGCAGACTGCATAAGCGGCGAATGAAATGCACCGCTAACAACAAGCTCTTTTACAATTTTGGCTCCGCCTGATTTACAAAGTTCCATAGCTTTTTTAACACCAGTTAATGATCCTGATATAACAATCTGTCCGGGTGAATTAAAATTAGCACATTGAACTACGCCTTCTGAAGATGCTTCTTTACAAAACTCTTCAACTTTAGCAGATTCTAATCCAACTATAGCTGCAAGTGTTCCGGGATTATCAATACCAGCCTGCTGCATAGCTTTTCCTCTTGCCCTTACAAGTTTAATTGCATCGTAAAATTGTATAGCATTTGCAGAAACCAGAGCGGAATATTCACCAAGTGAATGACCGGCTGCGGCTTTTGGCTGAAGAGTTCTGATAAGACTTGCCAGTACAACGCTATGAAGAAAAATAGCCGGCTGAGTAAATTCAGTTTGCTTTAATTGTTCTTCAGAACCGTTAAACATTATGTAAGATAGATTAACTCCGAGAGCATCGTCTGCGGTTTTAATCATCTCAACAGCTTCTACAGAGTTATCGTAAAGATCTTTTGCCATCCCAACATATTGAGAACCCTGTCCAGGGAATAAAAATGCTTTTTTTGACATCAGCTAAATAAATTTTTTTTTAATTAAATAGACCAAACAACATGCAAAGCACCCCAGGTATAACCAGCACCAAATGCAGACAGTATAAGATTATCACCTTTTTTAAGTTTCCCATCTCTGTAATATTCTGTCAGACAAAGCGGAATTGTTGCTGCAGTAGTGTTTCCAAATTTATCAATATTGATCATAACTTTTTCTTTACTTAATCCCATTCTTTCAGCTGTTGCATCAATGATTCTTAAATTAGCCTGATGCGGTACAAGATAAGCAATATCGTCAGATTTTAATCCGCTCATTTCCATCAGTTCAGCTGAAACATCAGCCATTCCTTTAACAGCAACTTTAAATACTGCTTTACCATCCTGATAAATATAATGCCATTTTTTATCAACTGTTTCATAAGTTGCAGGATTCAAACTACCGCCGCCGAGCATATTTAATGCGTCTTTTCCTGTTCCATCAACCCGCAAAATGGATTTTTGCAGCCCTATTGATTTATCATCGGAAGGCTCTAACAAAACTGCAGAGCCAGCATCACCAAAAAGGATACAGATATTTCTATCAGTATAATCAACGATAGAACTCATTTTATCTGCACCAATAACTAAAACCTTTTTATATCTTCCGGTTTCTACCAATGAAGCACCGGTTTGAAATGCAAATAAAAAACCTGAACAAGCTGCCGAAAGATCAAATCCCCATGCGTTTTTAGCTCCAATTTTATCCTGAACAAGACAAGCAGTTGCAGGAAAAAACATATCCGGAGTTACAGTAGCAACAATTATTGCATCAATATCTTCGGGATTAATATTGTGTTTATCAAAAAGATCAAGAGCTGCTTTTGCTGCCAGATCGCTTGTAGCACCCTGTTCAAGAATCCTTCTTTCCCTGATTCCTGTTCTTACTCTTATCCATTCGTCATTAGTATCCACTATGGATTCAAAATACTTGTTATCAAGTACTTTATCAGGAACATACATTCCAACGCCGGTTATTTTTGCATTATATTTTTTGTCATTCATCAGATATCTGTAATTATTTTAAATTTTCTTTAAATGAATTTTCTATTTTTTTAACTAAATCTGCTTTATACATTTCGTACGCTTTCAGTACCATGTTTTTTATAGCCATCGGTGTACTAGAACCATGCCCAATTATACATATTCCATTTACTCCAAGCAAGGGTACACCGCCATGCTCCTGATAATCCAGAGATTTTAATGCTTTCCTAAGAGTCCCTTTAGAAATTCCAACTCTAATCTTATCTATCAAATTTGTATTTGCTGTTTGCATAAGTAAATGCTTCAATAGTTTTGGAACGGATTCACCAAACTTTAAAATAATATTACCGACAAAGCCATCACAAACTACAACATCTACATCTTTTGTTAATATATCTCTTCCTTCAACATTGCCGATAAAATTTAATTTTGATTCCTTAAGAAGTTTAAATGCAGCAGCAGATACTTCATTGCCTTTGCCCTCTTCTTCACCTATACTTAATATACCTACTGTTGGATTTGAAACTCCTCCCATTTCTCTGGCATAAATAGTTCCCATAACAGCATATTCAAAAAGATGAGATGGTTTTGCATCTTTACCTGCACCGACATCATATAAATAGCAAATACCATTTACATTAGGCATCTCAGCACCGATTGTAGGACGCCCAACGCCTTGTATCCTGCCCATAATTAATGTTGCTGCACTCATTACTGCACCAGTATTACCAGCACTAACAAAAGCTTCAGCCTTACCCTCTCTTACCAGTTGTGAACCTTTAACAATTGATGAATCTGGTTTTGATTTTAATGCTGAGGTTGGAGAATCCTCCATATTAATAACTTCAGGAGTATCAATAATATAACTTTCATCAAAGTACAACTGATTTGTTTTTATAACAGAAAGAATTTCTTCTTTTATCCCAATAAGATAAAGTTGAAAATCTTTACTATGATTATACGCATCGATAGCACCGATAACTGTGTTTTGAGGGGCGTAATCACCCCCCATAGCATCAACAATAATTCTACATTTAGAATTTTTCAGATTTGAATCAGGCATTATCTTTAAAAGCTATCAAATATCAGCTTTTGGGAATAAACACCGATCGTTCGTTGTAATATCCACAAGAAGGGCAAGCACGATGAGCTAATTTCATTTCACCACAATTTGCACAAGTACCTAATGAAGGTGCAACAGCTTTGTAATGTGTTCTTCGCTTATCCCTGCGAGTCTTAGACATCTTACGTTTTGGATTTGGCATATTATCGTTCCGTTATATTTTTAATTTAAATTTAATTTATCTTTCAAGTCAATCAGTGGCTTCCATCTTGAATCAACTTCGTCATTCTTGCACGAACATTGCTCTTTGTTAAGATCCTTACCACAATTAGGACACAGTCCTTTACAATTTTCCTTACATAATTTTTTCATCGGAATCGAGAGTAAAGCATATTCTCTTACATCAGATGAGATATCAATCTTAACAGTATCTTTTGGAAGATAGCTTATATTTATAGAATCAGTTTCAGCGGGTCGTTCATTCATCAAATAAACCATCTGATAATCGCTTTTAAGTTTTGTTTTATAAGCCTTTCCACACCTGTCACACTCATATTTAACTTTAAATTCTGAAGACACATCAATAATAATCTGATAGTGATGTTTTTCTAATCTAACACTAGAACTAAAGCCATTATAAAATGGTTCGTTAAGTTCAATTGTGTTAATTTTTCCTTCAAAATCAAAATTATGTACCCCATCGTTTAAATTTGATATTTTAATAATCATATAGCAAAATTATGCAAAAAACGAGGCTTAATATAAAACTGTAAGACCTGATAATCAAACATTCAAATATGTTAAAATATTGGTTTTAAGAAGAAAATATGCGCTCAATTTTAGTCCTCATCAATACTGTATGAAAATAATAAGCTTTTTAAATATTGTGTTTCAGTCAGTAATGACTTTTGAAAATTGCTGCTTTGTCATTTCAGATTACTCGGATAAAAAAACTATTGATCCAAATTGAGCTGTACAACTAAAATTCATTTAGTATTTTTAACTCTAAATCGATAATTTGAATAAGTTATTTATTTACTCTAATTATAATCAAATGCTTGTATTATTTTCTGCCATAGCAGCAATAATCCCAATGGGTTTTTATCTGTTCCTGATTTGGAAATTTGACAGATATGATAGAGAACCTTTTAAATTTGTTCTTATTAATTATTTATGGGGAGCTTTAGGTGCGATATTCTTAGCTCTGATTGGAAGTTTTATTTTAACAAGCTTTGCTTCAATCTTTATTGAAGATAAGGACAATCTTTCCAGATTCAGTTCAATTGCAGTTGCTCCTTTTATTGAAGAAATAACAAAGGGAGTTTTCCTTTTGATCACTATTTCCAGTAAAAAGTTTGATAACTTAACCGACGGTATAGTTTATGGCGGAGCAATTGGCTTGGGATTCGGTATGACAGAAAATTTTCTTTACTTTGTTGCATTTAGTGAATCTGTTTCTGATTGGATAATGTTAGTTATAATCAGAAGTTTATTCTCAGCAGTTATGCACTGTGTTTCAACTGCAACTTTAGGGGCGTTTCTAGCTCTTGCTAAATTTAAACCTAACTTTCTGAAATTATTTTTAAGTATAACCGGATTGTTTATTGCAATGCTTATCCACTTTATCTGGAATTATAGTGTAAGCTTTGAAAATACTGCTCTGATAGGATTTGTATTTATGATAATTTCAATTATCATTTTTATAATGATTTATTTTATTTCAATAAGAAAAGAAAGATTGCTAATTTACAACGAACTTAAAGAGGAATCTGAGTCAGGCTTAATACCAGAATTACATCTAAAAATTTTAAGCTCAGCAAGCAGAGAGCGAAAGGGATGGCTGGATGAATCGAAAAGGAATATTTACATTAATGCAGCAACAACATTAGCATTCAGAAAAATGCAATTTCGTAATGCTAAAGGTGCGAGTAAAATATATTATCAAATGGATATTGATAATTATAGAAACTTTATTGGTACATTACTTTCAAATTCTGAAAGAAGTCAATAAGTGAATCAGAATGCAATATATATTTTTTCACCGATGCTGTTCGCCTCAGCCGCAGATAATCTGACAGAGAATTTTAGTGAAAATGATTCGAGTTACTTCAGAGCTACATTGTACCTTAACATAATGGAAAATATAATTAAGGGGAAAGATAAAACTGATTTATTTGTTATTTTATCAAAGGATGAAAAGTATTCCGAATTCGAGATGCTTAAAGATTTTCATTTAATTACAGCAGAACAGACTTCAATCAGCATACTTCAATCAGAGCAGATTACAAAGGAGTTTAGTAATCATAAATACAATATATTAGTCGCTGGCAATGTAGTTAATTTAAGTTCAACTGATATTGAAAAATTTTTTAACTTGCTCGGAATTGATGAAAAAACAATTCTGATATCTAAATCATCATCTAACAAAATATCTGCGTTTGGATTGTGCGGATATACAGATGAATTAATCAGCTTTTTCATTGAGTCTGAGTTATCAATTCAAAAGTTTCTCGGTTTTAATAAATCTTGCGAGTATTATATTACCTTAGCTAAGGATCTTTTTGAAGTGAATGATATTAGTGATTTTAAAAAATTATATATCGACTTATCTCAAAAAGCAAGCTTAGAATATTGTTCGCAAAATATGCATGAAAGGTTTACACATTTGTTTGTTGAATATAAGGATTTACTTAAATGAGCAGGATAGGGATATTTGGAGGAACTTTCGACCCGATCCATAATGGACATCTGATAACAGCACAATCTGTCAGAGAGCTTAGAAAGCTTGATAAGATAATTTTTATTCCAACTTTTATTTCACCGCATAAGCAGCATAAAGCAGCCTCGAACGCTGAGCATAGAATTAATATGCTTAGAATTGCTTTAAAATGATGTCCCCTTTTTTGAATGCTCAGATTTTGAAATTAAACAACATACTGTCTCATATACAATTGATACATTAAGAGAGTTTAAAAGTATTATGATGAGATAGATTTAATAATCGGGTATGATAATATTTTCCAGTTTCATACATGGAAAGAACCGGATGAAATATTAAAACTGGCAAACATTGTTGTCTTGAAAAGGAAGTCTTCACACCCACTGGATTTTGTTGATAAGTACGTTGAAGCGGCAATATTTGTTCAGACCCGCGGAATTGAAATCAGTGCTACTGATATCAGAAACAGAGTTAATGCTGGTTTACCAATTTATTATCTTGTACCTGAAAAAGTTTTAGAATATATAAATAATAATAATCTATATAAGGAGAACTGATTGAAAATTCTTGTTACCGGAGGAGCAGGATTTATCGCTTCTCAAGTTGCGGATGCTTTTATTAATGATGGACATCAGGTTGTGGTTTTGGATGACTTATCAACCGGTTTTGAAAAAAATATTAATCCAAAAGCCAAATTTGTTAAAGCAAATATCTGTGATAAAGAAATAGCAGAGCTGTTCGCTAAAGAAAAATTCGATGTTGTAAATCATCACGCAGCTCAAATGGATGTCAGAAGATCTGTAAAAGATCCGGTTTTTGATGCTTCAACAAATATATTAGGAACAATAAACCTTCTCCAAAATTGTATTAAGTTCAATGTAAAGAAATTTATGTTTGCTTCTACCGGAGGTGCTATTTATGGAGAGCAGGATTACTTCCCTGCCGATGAGAAACATAATACTCAGCCAAAATCACCTTACGGAATTTCTAAACTTGCTGTGGAAAAATATCTTTACTTTTACAAATCTGAGTATAATTTAGATTACATAATCCTGAGATATGCAAACATTTATGGACCAAGACAAAATCCATTTGGAGAAGCAGGTGTAGTTGCTATCTTTTCCACAAAATTATTAAAAGGTGAACAGCCAATAATTAATGGTGATGGTAAGCAGACACGTGATTATGTTTTTGTTGGTGATGTTGTTAAAGCAAATGTTATCACACTTAATGACAACAGTTCCAATATCTATAATATCGGAACCGGGATTGAAACCGATGTAAATCAGTTATTTCATTATCTTAATGAAATTACAAAAGCTAAAAAGGAAGAAAAACATGGACCTGCTGCACCCGGAGAGCAGATGAGAAGTGTTATTACTTCAGATAAAATGTTCACTAAGTTTGGCTGGCGTCCAAATACAAAACTTGAAGATGGGCTAAAGGCAACAGTAGATTTCTTCAAATCAAGTTTATGAATTAATGATTAACAATAAATTAATTGAAAATCTTTTTAATAAAGACCGCAGATCTATAGCTCGTGTTATCTCAATTATTGAATCTGACAATCAGCATACTTCGGAATATTTAAAGGAAATTTACAGCAAAACCGGAAACGCATATCGAATTGGTATTACAGGACCTCCAGGTGCCGGGAAAAGTACAATTACAAATCAGCTTACAAAATATTTTTTAAGCGATAATAAAAAAATCGGAATAATTGCTGTTGATCCGACATCTCCTTTTACCGGCGGTGCTCTGTTGGGTGATAGAATCAGAATGACTGATATTGGTATGAATGATAATGTGTTTATCAGAAGTATGGCAACCAGAGGTAGTTTAGGCGGTTTATCAAAAAAGGCGGTTGATGCAGCTGATGTTCTGGATGCTGCAGGATTTGATATCATTATTTTAGAAACCGTAGGTGTAGGACAATCCGAACTTGATATTGCAAGTGCAGCAGATACAACAATCGTTGTTCTGGTACCTGAAAGCGGTGATTCTGTTCAGGCAATGAAAGCTGGATTGATGGAAATTGCTGATTTTTTTGTTCTAAATAAAAGTGAAAGACCAGGCGCTCATCAGGCTTATACCGCTTTGCAGACAATATTGTTAATAAAAGATCGTGATGAAAACTCGTGGAAACCGGATATTATTAAAACAGTTGCTTCTGAAAATAAAGGGATAGATGAAATAGTAAAAGAAATTGAGCGGCATAAATTATTTATGAAGGATAAAAATCTTTTTTTTACAAAAAGAGAAAATCAGGCAAGGGTTAGAATTAAAGAAATTGTTGAGCATAAACTTAAAGATGAATTATGGAGTAAATCAGGAGAGAAATCACTAAACGATTCTTTACAAAAAGTAATATTGGGTAATTGTCACCGTATCATATAGCTGAAAACATAATTCAGGAATTTAAAAGGAGTATTTAAAGGAGCTGTAATGGAACCGAATCCATTTTTATTAGAACTAACAGAAAATCAAATCTTTATAAGAGATACAATAAAAGATTTTGCCGAAAATAATATTCGTCCTGTTATTATGAAGTATGATGAATCCCAGGAGTTCCCGATGGAGATTATGAAACAACTTGGCGATTTAGGATTCCTTGGCATACTTGTACCCGATGAGTTTGGAGGCGCTGGTTTAGGTTATGTTGAGTATGCATTAATTATTGAAGAGATCTCTAAAGTAGATCCATCAATCGGACTTTCGGTTGCAGCACATAATGGATTATGTACAAACCATATCAGTCTTTTTGGTAATCCTGAACAAAAGAAAAAATATTTACCTGATTTAGCCAGCGGTAAAAAAATCGGTGCCTGGGGTTTAACCGAAGCTGTTTCGGGCAGTGATGCGGCAGGATTAAAAAGCATTGCTGTTAAAGACGGAGACTACTGGATTCTAAATGGAAGTAAACAATTTACCACCCACGGCAGTGTTGGTGAAACTTATGTTGTTATGGCAATTACAAATAAAGAAAAAGGGAAAAAAGGAATCTCTGCTTTCATCCTTGAAAAAGGAATGGAGGGATTAATTATCGGAAAGAAAGAAAATAAACTTGGAATGCGTGCAAGTGATACAACACAGATAGCTTTTGAAAATTGTAAAGTACCTGCTGAAAATTTATTAGGTGAAGAAGGAATGGGATTTATTAATTCAATGATGGTACTAGAGGGGGGCAGAATTTCGATTGCTGCAAATAGTATGGGATTGGCTCAGGGTGCATTGGACGCTGCTGTAAAGTACTCAAAAGAGCGGAAGCAATTCGGAAAACATCTGGCGGAGTTTCAGGCAATACAATTTAAACTTGCAGATATGCAGACAAATATTGATGCAGCAAGATTACTTACATATCGGGCAGCCTGGATGAAAGACAAAGGAATTCCAAATACAAAAGAAGCTGCTGCTGCAAAATTATTTGCAAGTGAAATTGCTGAAAGAGCAGCAAATGAGGCTGTTCAGATTTTAGGCGGATACGGTTTTATAAAAGATTATCCGGTTGAAAAATTTTACAGAGACGTCAAACTCCTGACTATCGGAGAAGGAACATCCGAAATACAACGCATAGTTATTGCAAGAGATTTATTGAAGGATTGAACAATGAGACAAATCGGAAATAAATTATCTGAAGATAGTTCTTTTCTCAAACGTGAGGATTTTCAAAAAGAATTATTACGAAAATTAAACGCAGTTAAAGGCAAGGTTAAAGAAGGCGGCGGTAAAAAAGCAATTGAAAAACATAAAGCAAAAGGTAAATTAACTGCTCGTGAAAGAATTGAAAAACTTATTGATAATCCAAAAGATTTTTTTGAACTAAGCACTCTTGCTGCTTATGGAATGTATGAAGAGTTTGGAGGTGCACCATCTTCCGGAACAATATATGGAATTGGTAAAATTCATAACAGACTTTGTGTAATTGTTGCAAATGATGCAACTGTAAAAGCCGGTGCATGGTTTCCGATTACTGCAAAAAAAAATCTTCGTGCTCAGGAAATTGCAATGGAAAATTATTTACCAATTATCTATCTGGTTGATAGTGCCGGGGTATTTCTTCCAATGCAGGATGAAATTTTTCCTGATAAAGAACACTTCGGAAGAGTATTCCGTAACAATGCAAAAATGTCTTCGATGGGTATTCCACAAATTGCTGCAATAATGGGACCTTGTGTTGCTGGCGGAGCTTATTTACCAATTATGAGTGATGAAGCATTGATCGTTGAAGGTGAAGGCTCTGTTTTTCTTGCCGGGTCTCATCTGGTTCGTGCTGCTATTGGAGAAGTAATTGATAATGAAAAACTTGGCGGCGCCGAAGTTCAGTCAAATATTTCCGGCGTTACCGATTATATAATGAAAAATGATGATGAATGTATTCAGCAAATCAGAAACTTGATTGAAAAGTTTGGAAAAAGAAATTCTGCCGGTTTTGATAGAGTTGAAAGCAAACTTCCTAAATATCCGACAAAAGAGATCTTGGGAATTCTTCCTGAGGATACAATTAAACCTTATGATACTTATGAATTACTTTCACGCATTGTTGATAATTCCGAGATTGATGAATATAAGGCTGGTTACGGAAAAACAATTATAACTGCTTATGCAAGAATTGACGGCTGGGCTGTTGGTATAGTTGCAAATCAGAGAAATGTTGTAAAAACCGAACAGGGAGAAATGCAGGTTGGCGGAGTTATCTATTCTGACTCAGCAGATAAAGCTGCAAGATTTATTATGAATTGTAATCAGAAAAAAATACCTTTAATCTTTTTACAGGATGTTACCGGTTTTATGGTTGGCAGTAAAGCAGAACATGGAGGTATAATTAAAGACGGAGCAAAAATGGTTAATGCTGTTGCAAATTCAGTAGTGCCGAAAATTACTATTATTGTTGGGAACAGTTATGGTGCTGGTAATTATGCAATGTGCGGTAAGGCTTACGATCCCCGATTTATTTTTGCTTATCCAAATGCAAGAATTTCTGTAATGGGCGGCAGTCAAGCTGGCAGTGTTTTATTAGATATAAAAATTAAGCAAGAAGAAAAAAGCGGTAAAAAATTTAGCGATGCTGAAAAGAAAAAACTCCTTGACGATATAATCAAATCTTATGATGAAAAAAGCTATCCATTATATGCAGCAGCAAGATTGTGGATTGATGAAATTATTGATCCGTCACAAACCCGTGAATGGATTTCATTGTGTCTGGAAACTGCTGATAACAATCCGGATATGCCAAAATTTAATCCCGGTGTTATTCAGGTTTAAAAAATTAATCTAAATAATTCTGCTTGAGGAAGCTTTTTGTACAGCCTGCATTTTGTTATTTACCTGCAGTTTCTTGTATATATTTTCGATGTGCTTTCTGACTGTAAATGGTGAAATAAATAATTTTTCAGCTATTTGATTATAATCAAATCCCTTTTTTAATAACTCTAAAACTTCAACTTCCCTTTTGGATAATTTAAAATCTTCTTTAGAATCTTCCTGAATTATATCTGAGGATTGTTTTAATAATTTAAGTGTCTTAGATGCAATTGTTGCTGACATCGGCGCACCGCCATTTAAAACCATATCAATACTTTCAACAATTCTCTCAACCGATTCATCTTTTAACAAATACCCGCTTGCACCCGATTTGATTGCCTTAAATATTTTATCTTCATCATCAAAAACAGTTAACATTATAATTTTTATTTCAGGGAACCTTTCACTTATCTGGGCAGCTGCACTTATTCCATTCATTACCGGCATTTCAATATCCATTAGAATTACATCCGGCAAATCTGATACTGCTATGTAATCAACCATCTCTGAACCATTTTTTGCACGGAACTTCATAGAAAATCTATCTGGAAATAATGAGAGCTTTTCTATTAAAGATTTTGCCAGAAAGTCATTATCCTCTGCTATTGCTATTTTAATTATCATGATATCAATTATTATTGTCAAAAAATTAAATTACAGATTGCATCAGTTCAATAAGGCAGATGTAGTAATTAATTTTGGATCCTCGTTAAAGCATTTTATTCTGCAGATTATTGTTGTTCCGGTTTCATTGCTTGATATATTTAATTCTGCCCCTGCCTTTTCGCATCTTGATTTTATATTATTAAGTCCATTGCCTTCCCAATTCTTGTTAACATCAAATCCTTTCCCATCATCTTTAATAGTTATTTCGAAACCTTTCTCATAATTATTAAACATAATATCAATCTTACCTCCGCCGGAGTATTTTAACGCATTCTGAATTGCTTCCTGAACAATCCTGAACAAATTAAGAATCTGTATCGATGACAATTTAAGATGTCCGTTAAAATTATTCTGGAAAGAAATTCTGACCGAACTTAAACTTGAATTCAATTTTTGAATCATCTCATTTAATTTAATTGTAAGTTTTTCACTATCACCATCTTCCTGCTTCATTGCCCAAATAGTATTTCTTAAATCGTAAAGTGCATCTTTGCTAAAGCTTTTTAACACATTTAATCTTTGATAAACATCTTCTTTTTTGGGAGAATATGTAAGATTATCTAATGAGCTTATTATAAATGTTAACTGAGAACCTATATTGTCGTGCAATTCTCTTGATATGTTCAATTTTTCTTCGGCTATTTCCTTTTCAAGTTCTGTATTCTTTAGCTGACTTTTAAACTCTACTTCCTTAACAATTTTAATCCGTTTTAATTGCTGATACCTGTAAATTCCAATTAACAGCAGTACTAACAGAATAACTATTACAAGAGCAAATATTAACAACTGATTTCTGATATCAAGTTTATACTGACTTTCTTTAATTTGTAAATTTTTTTGCTCTGTTTCATAAGCAATTTCCAACTGTGCTACTTTTTCATTTGTCTCTATATTAAGAATACTGTCTTTATAAGCAGAGTATTTCTGATAAGTATCCAATGCTTTAAGCAAATTATTCTTTTGTTTATACAACTCGGTTAGATTTTGATAACAATACAAAACCATATAATTATAATCTAGTGAATCAGCCATCACTAAGCATTTTTCATACGTATCAATAGCTTCATCAATTCTGCCTTGTATTTTCAGGAAATCTGCATGTATGGATAAATTTTCCAAACGACCAAAATTACCTGATTCTTTACTTCGGTATTCATCTGATATAGATAAATATTTATCAGCTTCTCTGAATTTTCCCTGAGCAGCTTTTAAGACAGCAATTTTATTAAGACTATAAGGTATTCCGATATTATCTTTGTTCTTCTTTTTTATTTCAAGTGCTTTTGTGTAATAAAGTAAAGCGCTATCAGCATCCAATTCCATCTCTTTCAATACACCATAATTATCAAACAGTTTACCTAATATGCTTTCAGGAATATTGTGTTCGCTGGCAATGTTTAATGCTTCCTGCATATATGCAACGGCTTTATTAAGATCACGTCTTTTTAATTGATAGCCATACTCACCATAAGCATTGCTTAATTCATTATACATTTGCTGGCTTGAGAATATTTTAAAAGACTCGATATGATATTCAGTTGATTTATCATAATCACCCTTTAAATAGTAAATAAGTGCAAGATTACTTAATGCTATTCCTTCACCGCGGGGATATGATATTGAACGTGCTTTATTAAGATTTTCCGAAAATATTTTCGCAGATCTTCCGAGATTTGAAACCACAATTTCATAACTGATTGAATTAATTGAATCTATACTCTGCTTAACATCCTGGCTAAAGGTAAAACAATTAAAAGCCAGAAATACAATTATCAATCCGGCACAACAATAATTTTTCATCAGTTTATTTAATTAATTTGTAATCAGTTATTAGATTTCCAAAGCAAATATAATATACTTGTATAAATCTAATTATTTCTTGAACAATAAATTATCAATATCTTTTTTAATATTTTTTGCTGCGTTATTTACTTCAATTATTCATCCTCAGCAAAGCAGTATATCAAAAACAGTTAATTATATTTCAGAGTACATTGCATCTGAAAAATTTATCTCAATCAGATCTCATGTTGGTGATCTGGCTGCGAGCGATTCAATTTACTCCGAAGCTGTAAAATATTGCCAGGGCGATATCGGAGATGCATTACTTTGTTTAATGTTGGCAACTGTTCCTTATCGCGAAGTTCCAATTACTATTCCTTTAATAAATATAGTTTTATACTATCCATTAACATCTGCAGATGAGGAAACATTTCTAAAAAAAAACGATAATCTGCCAAGATATTTGTTTATTGATTCTCCTGATAACGATTATGGTGATCAGGACAAACTTGCTCATTTTTTTGGAAGTGCATTTTTATCATACGAATCAAGTATCTTTGATTTGGGAAAGCTAATTGGTTATTTTGTGGAAGTGTTTGAAGAAAATTTCAAGGTTCAGTCTAAAGTTGATTACCGCGATCTTGATGTTAATGATTATGGAAGATTATTCGGTAATCTGCTTAAAAGCGATAGCACAATTTTGCCGTCAAAAATATTTTTATTAAGGTCACTTAGATTTTTAAGAGTTACATTATGAAATCCGTACTAATAATAGATGATGAACTTCAGATTTGTGAAAGCATCAAAATGATTCTTGAATATGAAGGATATGATGTGGAATTCACAACTAGTGCAAATGAAGGATTGGAAATATTTTCATCAAAAGATTTTGCTGCTGTTTTTCTGGATATTCAAATGCCGGAATTGAATGGATTTGAAGTTCTAAAAAAAATAAAAGAACAAAAACAATCTGCTTCTGTAATAATAATATCTGCTCATGGCAGTGTTGAAAACGCTATTAAAGCAACCCGATTAGGTGCTTTTGATTTTCTTGAGAAACCCATTGATAGAGATAAGCTTTTAATAAGTGTCCGCAATGCAACTGAAAGCGCTTCTTTAAAAGAAGAATACGAAGAGATAAAAAAAGTATGGGTAGGTGATGGTGAAATACTCGGGAAAAGCAAAGCTATCCGTAACATTTTAGAAATGATCGATAAAGTTGCACCACTTGATACACGTGTTTTAATTACAGGTGAAAACGGAACAGGAAAAGAGCTTGTTGCAAGAGCTATTCATAATAATAGTGAAAGAAAAGATAAATCTTTTGTAGAGGTAAATTGTGCGGCTATTCCAAATGAATTAATTGAATCTGAATTATTCGGACACGAAAAAGGCTCTTTCACCGGTGCTGTTCAGCAGCGAATCGGCAGATTTGAACTTGCAAATAAAGGCACATTATTTTTAGATGAAGTAGGTGATATGTCGCTGCAGGCACAGGCAAAAGTTTTAAGAGCAATTGAAGATGGTAAAATTGAAAGAGTCGGCGGCGGTAAAAAAATTGATGTTGATGTTCGTTTAATTGCTGCTACAAATAAAAATCTTAAAGATGAAATTTCAAAAGGTACTTTCAGGGAAGATTTATTCCACAGATTAAATGTAATTCCAATAAATGTTCCGCCTCTTCGCGAAAGATTAGAAGACATCCCGATTTTAGTTAATCACTTTGCAAACGATATTTCTTTAAAGCATAAAAAACCTCTTACAAAGTTTTCAGATGATGCAATACAGGTCCTTAAAAATCAAACATGGACAGGTAATGTGCGTGAGCTAAGAAATATTATTGAACGGATAATAATTATTGTCGATAAAAGAGAAATCAGTCATAAAGATATCGACTTTATGTTTGCAAGTAATCAGCACTCAGTTGTTGATCTTGTTGATACAAGCAATTCATTTCAGGAGTTTAAAGAAAAGGCAGAGCGTGTTTTTATTCTTAAGCAGCTTATTGCAAATGATTGGAACATAAGTAAAACAGCAGAAATGCTTGATATCCAAAGAAGCCATCTTTATAATAAAATGAAAAAGTACGGAATTGAGAAGGAGGAATAATGCCGACAATTTTTTCTAAAATTATCAGTAAAGAAATACCAGCAGATATTATTTATGAATCTGAGAATGTTCTTGCATTTAAAGATATCAAACCGCAGGCACCTGTTCACATTCTAATAATCCCAAAAATTGAAATACCTAAAGTAACTGAAATTAAAGGAAGCGAACACTCTGCCCTTCTTGGTGAAATGATAGACGCCGCAAATAAGATTGCAAAGGATTTGGGTATATCAGAAGACGGATTCAGATTAGTTTTTAATTGCGGTAATAATGGCGGTCAGGAAGTTTATCATTTACATCTGCATCTGCTTGGCGGCAGAAAAATGAATTGGCCTCCGGGATGATAAAAGAAAATTTTTGTTAACCTATCTAATCTGGAAATAATTCTCCATCCCTTTTAATTTTTTATCTTCTTGAGTTCTTCCGAATATTAAAGATTCATATCCAAACTTATCCCTTACCTTTGTAACTGCTCTTAGCATTTTTTTTCTTTTCACTTCATAATCTTCAAACAAATATTCCTGCTCACTTAAAACGGAAAAATTTGTAACACCAACACCTATTAATCTTACACCAACTCTTCTGGTTCTTGCTTTCTTCATTAAATCCCATGCAGTCTCAAAAATAATTTTATCATCATCTGTTGGTTTTATTGTTTTAGAACGGGTTAAAGTCTGGAAATCCGTATAGCGGAGTTTTATATCTATTGTAGATGCTTCCCAGCCTTTTTTTCGTAATGATTGTGCAACTTTTCCGGTTAGATAGAATAAAGTATTTCTAAGTTCTTCTTCACTTGTTACATCATTATCAAAAGTAGTTTCACGCGAAATACTTTTTCTTGTCCTCTGAATTGTTAAATATTCTGTTCCTTCACCGTTTGCCTTATGCCAAAGATCAATTCCGTACTTACCAAATGCAGTTCCAAAATAATCTGAAGGCAATTTTGTTATATCTGCTATCACATATATTCCGCGGTTATTTAAGCTTTGTTTCATAACCTTTCCCACGCCCGGAATCGTCTCGACAGGCATTGGAGCTAAGAATTCTTTTTCCATTCCCGGAATGATGTATGTTATGCCTTTTGGCTTCATACAATCTGAACCGATCTTTGCAACAGTTTTGTTACTGCCAATTCCAATTGATATCGGCAGACCGACTTTATCCCAAATTTCCTTCTGTAATCTTGTAGCAAACCCAAACATTGAGCCGTACATTTTTTGTGTTCCGCTCATATCAAGATAAAACTCATCAATTGAAGCTTGTTCAATCAGAGGTGCGTATTGTTCTAAAATATTTTTTACTACTTGCGAAAATCTTGTGTACTCATCACCATGCCCGTGCAGATAAATGCCGTGCGGACAAAGTTTATATGCAGTTCTGATAGGCATTGCAGAATGTAATCCAAATGTTCGTGCTTCATAAGAACAAGCTGCAACTACTCCCCTTCCGTATTTTGGATCGCCTCCGACGATTACAGGTTTGTCATTAAGCTTTGGATCGAGAATTCTCTCTACAGAAACAAAAAACGCGTCAAGGTCAAGATGAAAAATTGTTCTCATAAATAATTATTCCATTCGTAGTATCGCCCTTTAACTTAGCTCAGGGTAACAAAGCTGATGCTATATTAATCTGAGTCGAAGTGTAACCACATGATTCATTGTATCTCCTCTAACCTCTGATAAGCTTTAACAATTGTCTGCGGCATATCAACTTTTCTTTTTCCTTCAAGCAAATGGATCAACTCAAACGCATTTGCAACTGCATCGCCTTGCGGATGATTATTCATTATCACATTTACTTCTTTAACTTTATGCTGTATTGATTTTATCTTTTGTTCAATTTCCACAAGTTCACCGGGTGAATAAAGATAATTGTACCGTGAACTTTGCTCCTCATAAGTTTGCGGTTTACCAAAATTAGCTAAAGATTTTCTCCAGGCTTCAGCATTTCTTCCGTGAAATCTTATATAGGCTTTATCGTTAGTAACAACAGGATTAAACTCAATTGCCCTTCCAATTTGCGGTTGATCAATGGTACAAAAGGTTAAATCATTTTCTTTAAAGAAATCCAGCGCACGGTTATTATTCCAGCTTTGATGCCGGACCTCAACAAAACAACTTACATCAGAGAAAATATTTCTAAGCTTCTGTATATACTGAACAGAGTTTCCATCAAAGGAATATGAATAAGGAAACTGAATTAACAATCCTCCAAGTCTTTCAGATTTTTTTAACTGCTCCAGATTATAACGAACAGCTTTTATATTCTGCTCATCATACTTTCTTTTATGTGTAAAATCCTGATGAAGTTTAATATGAAAAACAAAATCACTTGTATTCTCAACTTTCCTTATCCATCCATCGACTACTTTAGGACTTATATAACTATAGTAAGTAGAGTTAACCTCAACACAATTAAAATAATGTGCATAAAACTGCAGCCAGTCAAATCCTGCAGATTGATTTTTAGGATAAAAATTCGGCACCCAATCTTTATACGACCAGCCTGCGGTGCCTATGTTAAATTTTGGTTCCATTGGTTCATTAAAACTATAAATACATTTGTTAACTATCAGTGTTTTATAAAAAACGGCTATACTTCTTTTTTCCCCATACTTCTGTATATACCTACAACTATTCCAACAACTTGAAATAATGCATACTTTTTATCAATAACGATTGGCTTGTATTCAGGATTTTCTGAAATCAATTCAATCTCATTTTTCTTCTTATAAAATCTTTTAACTACAGCAGCATCATCAAGTACTGCAACAACTATTTGTCCGTTCTTTGGCTCAAGGTTTGGGTTAACAATTACTATATCGCCGCTAAAAATATAAGCATCTTTTAAGCTATCGCCTTTTACACGAAGTAAAAATGAATCCTGCGGCATTTTAGCAATCGTAGGAAGTTTGACTGTATCAATAGCATCAGGATATATAGTTAATGGATTTCCGGCTGCTACTTCACCTAAAACAGGCTTAGGTACAAAAAATTTGTCTTCAAGGGTCAATTCTATTCCACGTGAAAGCTTTGGATTTTTCTTTATATATCCTTTTTTTTCAATTGCCTTCAGATGCTGCTGAACTGTTGCTCTGTTTGAGTAGCCAAAATAATTCGCAATATCAGCAAGGGTTGGCGGAATTCCTTTACCTTTTATTTGATCAATTAAAAAATCCAGAATATTCTTTTGGATTTTTGTTAATTCTTTTTTCATAAACTATCCTTATAACAAAATACCATACATTTGTATGGCAACATAAATTGATATTGGATAAATGTCAAGTACAGATAAAAAAATCCTCTTAGTTATAAGAACAAAGAGGATTATAAAGTATCATTAAAGATTTTTTATTTAGAAAGGAATATCTTTTCAAGAGATGCTATCATTTTTTCTCTAAAAATTGGTTTAGAGATAAAATCATCAAATCCGGCAGCTATAAACTTCTCCTTATCACCAGGAAGTACATAAGCAGTAACAGCAATAATTGGAATTGAGCTGAATGCAGGCATCGCTTTAATTATCTTAAGTGCATCAAGTCCGTTATACTCCCCTTGTAAATTGATATCCATAACAATAAAATCAAACTGATGATTGAACAAAAGCAATTGTGCTTCTTCAAAACTAACCGCAAATTTTACATCCCGCAATTCTTTTAACTGAACTTTAAACAAAAGCTGAGAATCAATCTGATCTTCAATATATAAACAATTCAGTTTGGACAAGTCTAATGATTTTACAGGAACAGCATCAGGAATCTCTTCTTTAACTTCCTGCTTGGGTATCATACTTTCTTGTTCAGGTAATTGATCGCTTTCATCAGCAGTCTCTGTTTTTACATCTAAAGGTTCATCCTGCTCAAAACTGGTTACTACTTCTTCATCAGTTATATTTTCATCTAAAATATCTTCAGAAAGCTTACTCAATATCTCCTGTGATATTGGTGCCACAGGTTTAAAAATATCTTCATCTGTAGCAGATATTTCCTGCTCAGCAGTTAAATCAACTTCTTCTGACTGTTCAATTTCTTCTGAAACTTGTTCCAGATCAGCAGCTACATTTTTATCAGTCACAACATCAGGTTGAATCCGAACAGTATCAAACTTGTTTTTTGAAGACAAAGTTAAATTGAAAATAAATCCTGTTTCGGGTCTTAAAGTCTGAGCAGATGAACGATAAAATCTTCCGCCAAGATAATCAAGAAGCACTCTTGATAAATATGTAGTTAACTTTGGTAAGCCGAAATCTTTTGGATCGCGGTTATTTTCAAAAACCTGCTCA
This sequence comes from Ignavibacteriota bacterium, assembly GCA_013285425.1. Lineage (GTDB taxonomy): Bacteria > Bacteroidota > Ignavibacteria > Ignavibacteriales > Ignavibacteriaceae > IGN3. The sequence goes on along the minus strand of CP053447.1, from coordinate 705,377 downwards.
AGTACATTTGCAACATACTCAGAAGGATTTCCATATTGGTCGCTTAAGCCAATTAAAAATGTATCATTATCAAGCGGGAAAGCTGAAAAATATACTTTTTTGTCCTTGCTCAGTCTTGAAACAACTTTAATAACAGTAAGAACAAAACTCTCAAACTTATGCAGATCGCTTTTGAATTTTAATGATGAAGAAATTTTTCCATACAGAAATTGTATATCATTAATGCCAGAAATGTTCTGAATATTTTCATCAAGTTTTTCAATAATCTCAGTAATATTAATATCATCAACTTTTAGTGGTGCCCTATTTTGAAGTATATCTGAGTATTCAACAACAGAATTCATTGTATCCATCATCTTAACGCGATTTTGATTGATAATTTCTGCTGCTTCTTTTTGTTCTTCAGTAGGGCTTTCAGTACTGCTTATCAGCTCCTGTGAAAATCCAATTATTACATTTATCGGAGTTAATATTTCATGAAACATTCCAGACAGAAAATTTGAATCAAGGATAACAGTTCTTTTATCTACTTCAACAGGTGTTTCAACTGCAATTTCCTTTACAACTTCTTTAATGATTTCTTTAGGTTCAGAAAGAATTGACTTAGGCTTTAATATTAGAGTAAATGAATCAGTTTCACCTTCAAAATCCATAATCGGATAAGCTGACAGATAGCACTCTATAACCCTTCCATCAGATGATTTGATTGTTGTTTCAAGTTCAATAGCATCTTTTATGTGATATTGAAAAATTGATGTATTAATCAATGCTCTTTCCTCATCAATAACAAGACTTGCAAATGAAGAGCGTAATAATTCATCAGCGGTATAACCAAATGTTTTAACAGAATTCTGATTAACATAAGTTATAAAACCGGCTGCATCAGTAGTTAATACGATCAGATCCGACTGTGCAAAAATTGCACGAAGCATTTGATTCTGTTTATCTTTTTCAATGCTATCAGTTATATCATTTACAATATTAAAATGAGCTTCTCTATCATTGTAGATAAATGAAGTTTTACTGATCTTAACTAAAATGATAGTTCCGTCTTTTTTTCTATGTCTGAAAGGTCTGCTGAAACTTGCTGTTGAAGTGTCATCACCGGAAGAATCAAGAAGAGTCTGAATATCCTCAGGTGAATACAGATCAGTTAAATCCATCTGAAGAAATTCATCACGGGTGTAGCCGTATAAATTTACAGCAGCTTCATTAACTTCAAGAAACTTTAGATTTTCTTTATCATATATTAAAACCGGTTCAGGATTCTTTTGAATTAAAATGTCAAACATTTTTCCTCTTTTGGTTAAAATGAATTCTATTCCATCATCATAATTCTTTTCATTATTTATCAATTCAAGAGTAATGAGTACAACTTTTTCTGAGTTTAATTTTGAAACTTGCTTACAAAAATACAGTTTATATTTCTTTTCGGCATTCTGTTTATCATCAAATAATAAAGTTTCAACAGTAAGATCAGTTAATTCACTTTCAATAAACGAAAGAAATTTTTCAACTGAATCTTCAGAAAATAAATCACTAAATTTTTTATTTAATATTTCTTTGGAATTTTTATCTGCAATCTCAAGAAATTTTTGATTGCATATCTTAAAATTTCCCTTAAAATCTGCAATTGCTAAGGGATCCTTAAAGTTCTCAATTATCTCCCTGAAAAAGTCCGTTAATTTGCCAATGCCGCTATATTCCGTCTTATTATCAACTATCAGACCAAGTATGTAATTTATTTTTCTGTTTCGATCAAGAATCGGTATCTGTAAAAGGTTTTGTGAAACCTTGAAATTTGTATCTTTTCTAATAAATCCTTCTAAAATAACCGGTTTTTTGTTCTGACTTACAAACTGATTTACAAGTTGAATTGATAATTGTTTATGAAGCGGTAAAAACATCTCATGTTTTTTACCTACTGCAAAACTTTTTTCAACATCCAGATTATCAGCAAAAGTATCATTTACACAGATAAGTTTATCATCCGGAGTTTTAATCCAAACCGGTTCCGAAAAATCATCAATTACCTTTTGTACGTTTTTCAAAGAAAGAATAGTAAGTGGTAAATTGGAACTTACTGCATCGGCTAAATCTTTAATTTCAGGATAAAATATTTTTAATTTTTCTACTGATACAGAAGTCTTAATGATACCTGTATGATCTTCACTAATTTCTTCTTTTCTGGTAAAAAAAAGGATTGTATTTACGCCATACTCTGATGAAATTGTTTCAAGAACTAACTCAAAATCTTCTGCTGTTCCGGTTTTTAATTTCAGAGAAATATTTCGTTCTATCAGTTTAGCGGAGGTATTTACAGATAATCCGATTAAGTCATTTAATTCGATAACAGTATCAGATTCAAAAACCTGATCAAGATTAACATTTTGGTCATCAATCAGAAAATTTGATACTGCGTTTTGATTGGTAAAAACAATTTCTTGTGATTCATCCAGAATAATAAGTGGATTGCCAAGTTTATCAGCAGTCTTACTAAAAAACTCTAACCATTCTTTATTTAAGGTTAACACATTTAAACCACTAATCAATAGGTTGATACTACTACTTCATTTGAATAATCTGAATATCTTATTGAATCGAATCCTCTAACACGATAAGTATAATTCCGTTGAGACAAAATACTAAAATCAAGATACAGATTATTTCCTGCATTCACTCTTTTTAATAATGCAAAATTACCATTTTCTGTTTTTCTTTCTATATCAAAAAATAAAATTCTATTATCATTATTTTTCCATCTTAGTTCTACTACCGGCACAGTGCTGTCATAATCTGCGGATAAATTTGTTGGAGGATTAAGTATTACAGAATTTAATACTATACTTGCCACCGGACTCACTGCTGAATCCGAATTGCTAAAGTTTTTTATTCTGTAAAAATAAGTCATTCCTAAAGTCAGTCCGTTTTTAGAATCAATATATTGAGTAGAATTTGGCGGTAAATATGCTACTGAACTGAATAAATTATTATCAGTGCTTCTTTCAACAGAAAAATAATTTTCATTATCACTATTATCAGTCCAGTTGATCTGAATAGAAAAATCTTCAAGAATCTGAAGAGTAAGATTAGTTGCTGGTAATAAATCACCCGTGCTGCTAATTCCGGAAGTATTTACTTCATTGCTAAACTCAGATATGCCAGATGATTTTACCCCTCTTACTTTATAATAATAAGTTTTATTTGAATCTAAACCATTATCATTTGTATTAAAAGATGTTCCTGATAATTTCTGATGCAGAAGATATTCTCCTTCTAAATCTTGTTTTCTCCACAATTCGTATTGTTCAATATGTTTAGAAGAATCCATCCAGCTGATATTACAAGTACCGTTATTAAAATTAATAAGTCTTACATTGTATGGTCTGAACGGAGGGCGATTGTCTTTGATAACAGTTAAATCAGAAATTAGGTTGCTTTTGTATGACTTACCTTCGTTGTCATAAAATATTATCAATAAATTATATGTTTTGTTTACCTGAGTTGAGTCAAAGAAGTAGTTTACCGGGGGAAGTGAACCATCAGAATTGGGAGGAATATTTTTGATAAATTTTCCGTTTATATATAACTCAAGAAATTTTGTTGAGTACGGCTGATTAACATTGTAATAAATATTAACTAAACCTTCTGAAACTACATCTCCGCTTTTAGGATAAGTAATCTGAATTTTTTTTCCATCATTTAATGTATTCTCTGGCTCGGAACTCCATTCAGCACACGAAACATAAAAAAAAGTTACCAAGAAAATTATCTTAATATAAAGGGAAAAGAAGTTATTGGTATTCAAAAAATTATTTCGAATAATTTTATTCATTGCCTGCCTGAATTGAAAATGATTTTTTCTTCTGATCCTGGCAAGATTCCATTTATAAATATTTTTTTCATATTGTTTTCCGGATCAACAGAATAATTTAAAACAGATTTTCTTCGATCAGTTACAATATTAAAATCTCTAATCTTTACAAATAAAATAATGTCTTTAATTTCAACAGGATTATCGTTTCTAACTGTAATTTCAACGTTCTGATTATTTTGAACACTTACTTTTATTTTTCTTTCCAGATTTAATTTATTTCTAAGAGCAGCAATACTGGTAAAGACTGTCCGGTCATTAACCATGTTTTTAAGACGTGTCAGAAAATTATTTTCAATATCTGTATCGCAGTCAACCTTTGGGATGTAATAAATAATTTCAATCGGTTTATCAAAGTAAGTATTAGCATGATGATCAATAAATAAGAACAGACTTCCATCATTTTTTAATTCTGCATCTGAAATATTTTTATTAATAAATATAAAATTATCCACACCGTGTTCCTTTAACTGAGTAATTTGTAACGGGGTAAAATCTGAAGATATTAGAACCGACTTCACAGATATTTTATTCAGAGATTCAAAGCTTCTTAAGTAATCAACAATGTTCATAGAATTATTATCACGGATTGATCTAAAGTCCAAGACTATGTTCTCCTCAGAAACTTTATCAAACAAATTCTTATCAAGCCGGGATGTTTCGTCTATTATAATAAGCGGATTAAAATTATTGAGTTTTAAAACTTCAATAAAGTTTTTGTTAAAAGCATTATTGTACTGAACAAATAATAGTTTGATTTGTTCTTTTTTATTGATAGTTAAATATGGGAATGCTGAAACATCAACATCTAACCATTTTATTGCATCAAGCAGGAACAATTCAAAATTTCGATATTCCTTAGAGCCGCCAATCAGATTTGTTAATCCGAATCCGATAAATAAAAATTTACCTGAATTATTATATCCATAAACTATTGAACTAATTTCAGAACTTTCATCGGTATCCAAGATATAACCAGCATTGGATAAATTAAATCTTTTCAAATCAACATACTGGTTTTCATTTTTTACTGAGACTAAAAACTCCGAACTATATTTAAAAGAATTTATTGGACTTTGAAATACTGCTTGAGTAAGACTTAGCCGATTATTAAACATTTCATTTTTTAGTGTTATACCAAATAAATCTTTTAATTCATTTGTATTGCTGTTTATTAAGGAGGAGTTAAAAGCATTCGCTGATAGAACAGATTTGCCTGCAAGTAAAAAATTTTTTATTACTAAATATTTTTCAGTTGATTGTGTATTATATCGAGGTAATACTAAAATATCATAATCATCTTCCAAACCAGAGACCAAATCTTCATCGTATATTACTTTGTAATTAATTTTATTCTGCATTAAAAAGATTTCCCATGCAGTAAACTCATTTAAATAAGAATTAGCATCGCTGAAAAATGTCTTTTGAGAAAACTCTGAATACAAAACAGCAATCCGGCTCTGTGCACTCAGTTCAATTGAGATTAATAAAATCAGAATAATAGTTAAGACTGATATTTTCTTTTGAATTCTCAATTCGTCTTTAATGATTATTTAATTTGATCATAATCTATATAATACTGTCTTGATTCACCTGGCTTGAGATCATCAATATAAAGGTAAACCATTTGAGAGCCATTGCTGTGTTTTATGCTTGCCGGTTTTGTTCCGATTAACTCGGATCCAATCGTAACATTATTTGCAAAGTCATTTAAATCTATATCTATAACAAGATTATTAATATTTTCTACACCCGGATTTGAAACTTTAACTGCCACTCTTGTTTTCCCTCTTCTATCGGATCTGATTTCAATATAGTCTCTTTTTTCATACCATTTTTGAATTTCAGATGCAGTGGTTATCCAGAATTTTTTTCGTTTTAACTCTTTAATTATATCTCTCACAACCCTGATATTATCATTGCTGCATTGATAATCTGTATGAACTTTAAATATGTACATTCCGCCCTCAAAAAGAGTACGATCTAAATCTTCCTGATAAGTATAAAATTGAAAATCAGGGAGTGTTAATCCAAAATCTCTGATTACTTCATAATCATCTCTTGCTGTTTTAGTCATAGTAACAATTCGTTTATCACCGCGTATAATTGTTTTGGGAACAGAGCGGTCTGTAAGTGAATCAGTTAAAACATATTTAAAATCAGCATTAACAACTGCATTTAATGTATTATTATCAAACAAGCCGTACATTGGAAGCAAACCTGTTACACTTTTAGATACAATATTTTCCAGCGAACCTTTTGCCTTCGAAATTTTCTCAAGCTGTAAATCGTAATTATTAAGTTTATTGTCTTTATCGTTAATTGATTTCAAATAACCGATATCAACCAAAGCCCCTATCTCTCCGTAGTTAGAAACATTTTTTAATGTACTTTTATTCATTTCAGCGGTAAGTGGATCAACAAAAAAAGTAGCTGGTAAACCTTCATCTCTTAAAACCGGAAGCAGATTATTAATGTTTTCAACTTTATCGGATAGGACAGGAATAATTACAGCAGCAGCTTCATATCCTGTAGGCCAATCTCTTACATAAGCAATTGGTGAGTATAAAAGCCATTTGATTGAATTATTAAACAATCTTTCGAAGTATATATAATCTTCCTGAACACCAATTATTGAATTAAGTTCAAAACCCATCCACATAAATCTGCCCTTTCCGTAGTTCCCAAATGCAATACCAGCAGATTTTTTTATTTCTTCTCTAACTAAACCATCATCGAGGCGATAATTGTACCAAAAGCTAACCTGTGTAGTTCTTGGATCTAATACTTCCACTGCCATTGGTCTATCCCATGTAGCAACTTTGAGAGGAAATCCGGTAGGAATATTTGCGGTTATAGGTAAACTACCACAGACAGTATGAATTTTTGAAAACTCGTTTGGTTTTAATTCGTATGAAAATTCGATTCCAAAAACCTGATTGAGAAACTCCCAGCCCCGCCATTTTCCATCATCAGAGTATGTTCCTATTCCACCTGTAGCAAAAACGCTGCCCCCTTGTTCCAGATATTTTTTTAGCTGTAAAGCTTCTTCGCTGCTTATCGATTTTGTACCTGGAAGAACAATTAGTTTATATTTAAAATGCTTACCTGTCTCAACAGTATTGTCGGAAATTATATCGTATTTAATTTTCAGATTATCAAGAAATTTTTCCCAGGTTGATAAATTGTCGTTCAACCATGTGCTGCCGACAGGTAGAGTGTTTTCTGTGTATTTAGAATAAAGTATAGCAACTTCGGGTGATTTACCAAAAAGAAAGTCTTCTATTACAGATTGCTTTGGAATAACGTCATCTAAATCAAAGCGCCCATATACGCCGCGTAATATAAAGTAATAAATAAGAAAGGCTGAAATAAGAATTACTATTCCGGATAAAATAATAAAGAACTGATTAACCTTTACCCCAAAGATTTTATTTACCGCCACTTCAGTTCCCCTGAACTTCTATCTTCCTGAGTCGGGATGTACCCTTCAGAAGTATATTTCAGGAATTTATTTTCATCACTACGTCCAGAGTTTGTACGTATTCTAACTTTTTGCTTCCCAACTTTGGATTCTTCGACTTTATATTCCTTTGGCTCAGGAGTAAATTTTGATTGAGCCGGCTGCTGCTGTTTTGTGTATTCTTCTCTGGTAATACCGGGTTCTACAGGTAATGTTCTTCTTTGTTCGGGTTGAATTGAAACTTTACCAATTGTTGCTTCACTTGGAATAACCAACTCAGCTTTTACTGTAGAAGGTTTTGTTTGAAAGGCATATTGTTGTTTACCTTCTCTAATCTTATAGAGTATATAGGCTCCAACTGCCAGAATAAATGTGCATATGGTGGCAACAAGTATGATAGTGGACAATATCGGTATAAGTTCCATTTAATTTCCTACAGTATTTACAGCAATCTTACCAGACTTGCCGGATGTTACTCTTTCCAGTTTACCCCATGTCATTCTTATTCCTAAAAATTCTTCAATTGTTGACATGGTTTTACAAATATCTATGATCAAAATAAAAAACATTCTATAAATAATCGCATACCAAACAAGCCTAAATTCTTCTTTTTCAACGGCTACGCAATACAGTGCGGTTACAAGATCAAGTATAGCCAGCCCGGCCCACCAGAAAAAAATCAGATGAGAAAACCCAAAGAGCAATGCAGCAAAAATAAAAAAAGCATTAGCAGCAATATTCATTGTCGGCCAGATTAATGCTTCGTAAGACATAATCCAGAGAATAAATGCCTGACCAAAATGTGTAGCCGGACTAAGCATTATTTTTTTATGTTTCCTGATCGATTGCAATATACCTCTTGTCCATCTGTATCTTTGTTTTAATAATTGCTGCAATGTAACCGGTGCTTCAGTGTATGATATAGATTTTGGTTCATAATAAATTTTCCAGCCTTTTGACAGCAGTTTTAATGTTAAATCAGCATCTTCTGCATAAGTATCACTTGAATAAAATCCTGCTTGTTCAATAGCAGATTTTCTAAAAACTCCAATTGGTCCCGGTATTATGTTAACAAGTCTGAAGTAACTTTGAGCACTTCTTGCCATATTTAGTCCTTCAATATACTCAAGTGCCTGCAGATCAGTAAAAAATCTTTTTCTGTTTTGAACTTTTACATTTCCAGCAACGGCACCAATCTTAGGATCTTTAAAGTGTCTTACTGCAGCTTTTATTGATTCAGGAGATAACTGTGAATCACCATCCATACAAAGAACATAATCGGCTTTTGAATAAAATATTCCTGCATTCAATGCTCTTGCCTTACCAAGATTAGGCTGATTGATTAAAGAAACTAAAACCTTTCCATACACAGCATCCTGAAACCCTACCATTGATTCTGCAATTTGTTTTGTATCATCTGTAGAGCCGTCATTGACGATAATAATTTCGTAATTGAAATAATCCAGTTTCAATAATGATGAAATTGAATTACGAATAATCTTTCCCTCATTATAAACCGGAACTATAATTGAAACAAAAGGCGCAAATCCATTAACAGACGAAAATGTATATTCGTTTATATACAAATATGCTGATATAAGGATAGCGAAATATCTTACCAAAAGGATAAAAAGAAAAATAACCAGAGCAACTATCGTTGAGTATTCAAATAATGAACTAAAGGATAGTATAGTATATGGTAAAGAATAAATGATAATCAGAATAAGCAGAAAAGACATAATTCCGCTAACAAGAATCCTTCGTATATACTTTTGCTCTAAATTTTCTCCTCTTTTTTCTTCCTCACGGTTTGAAATAGTTATTACAGCACGCTCTACGAGTTGATTAAACTTCATTTCTCCGAAAGATAGTTTTGCAAAAATTTTTCAATAACAATGCCATTAAACCGATTTTTTACAGTTTTTTTTCACACAGAATTTCTATTAAAGGATTACCAATTTTAGATTTTGATTTGAATTGTATCATTATCAAACAGCGACAAAAATTGCCGTTTCAAAATACTTTAACAAAATCATAGACTCCAGATTAGGCTGCCGGAAATGGAATTAGAACGATATCCTGTCCCCGATCTGAATGAACTACCCGTGATAAACCTAACTTGAAACATCAGCGATTTAACAATTAAATAATCAAACTCAGCGTAAAACTCAGAAAGCAGATAATTATTTTCGGGGATTAATCCTCCTTTCCCTCCAACAGTAAATCGAACTTCTTCATCTTTATACAAAATCCAATCAGCCCAAAGAGAATGAGATTCAAAATTTTTCGGACTCCAGTACAATGAAACAGTGTTATCAAAATCAAAATAGAAATATTCATAACCGGCACTAAGATCACTTTCAAACTCTTTCCCTAATCTTAACTGTATTTGCTTACCTGAATTTTTATCAGAAAGATCAAAATATTGGAACTTACCAGAGATAATTAATTTATTTCTGAATTTATATGAACCTAATAGGCCAAGATGATTTACACTTATCCGATTGTTGACCAGAAATGGTGAGTAGAGAATAAATACTGCATCTGAATAATTTGCAAATGCTGTAAAATCAAAGACATCTTTTTTATTCGCAGTTAATTTTAACTCATATAAACCTAAGTTCTTCTCATTAATAAATCTACTCTGTCCAATTGAAGCTGAACCAGAAAGGAACTTATTAACTTTAAAGTATGCAGTGCCCTTAAACTGATTAAATCTTACATCAGTATCCTTAGAAGAAAGCATACCTGCAGAACCTGAAAATCCAAGACTTAAGAAGTTTGTAACTCCCAAATCAAAACCAAGACCAATATTTGAATATTTGAAATTTGTATTATCATTAAAATAAGATGCACGTGGTATTAATTGTATATAAGTAGGAAATTGATCGAAAGAAAATTTACCGGAACCATCAATCCAACCTAATCTGGTTTTTATAATGTGGGAGTTTGGTGATTCTTTCAGCAGGTCTTCATAAATATTTTTTGCTGTTTCTATCCGATGATTTTGTAAATAAGCATCTCCAAGCAGGATTTTGGTCTCTACATCCTCGGGATTACTGTTATGCAGAGCAATAAACTCATTTAATGCCAAGCTTGAATCGCCCGACCATAAATATAACTTTGCAAGTTTTTTCCTGATTTCATAATCAGGTTTATTTGTCAGAAGATCTTTATAAATTGAAACTGCCTTGTCCTTCTGGTTATTAAGTATATAAATATCTGCAAGTTCCATTTTAACATTTGAATTTGTATCAACAGAAGATAAGTAATCATTAAAGAGTTTAATTGCGGAATTATAATTTTTATCAGCGGCTAAAAATCTCGCCTCATCAAGTTTTGCACTTAATTCCTTTTCTTTAATATTTTTTTGAATAAGATGATAATCCTGCAGTATTTTTTTATACTCCCTCGAAGTGCTATCAATACTGGAAATACTGCTAATAATCTTACTAAAATTTTTAAAATCAGAATTTGTCAAATGCACATTTGCCAATCCGATCATCGCTTCATAATTAACCGGATCAACCATAAGAACTCTTTCGTAAAGAGATTTTATTTTTATTGAATCAGTATTTAACCAATAATTTAACCTCGCAGCAAGCAACAAGTACTCAACTTTGGTTGTCCCCTGTTTAACAAGAAATTCAACTTCATCCAATGCTTCACATAAATTATTCTGCCACATTAAAACCTGAGCCGCATTAAATCTGACCTGATTATCCGAAGGATTAAGATTCAAATATCTCTTATACATTTGAATTGCATTATCATACTCTTGTTTGTAAGAATAATACTTAGCTAACTCTAATAGTGCTGTTTTATCATCAGGATTTTTACTCAAAATGTCATGGTAGTAATTAAGTTTATCCGAATAATAAGAGTTACTAAGCAGTAAAACTCTTTCAGACAGTTCAGCATTCTTTTGCAGATAATTTGTATTTAATGATAATATTTTCAACTGATCTTTAGCTTCTTCAAACCTATTCGCTTTAATTAATTCTTCAATCAGTTTATATCTTGTATCATAATCTTCTGGAGTATTTTTCAACAATCTGTAATACTTATCGATTATATATTCCTTAGGTTCAGGTGAAATGCCATAGTTATAACGAGCAGTTGTATCATTTATTGAATAGATGTAAGCTTTGCCCTTAGCCATATCAAGCCCATCCATAGCCTCTTTAAAGAAGGGTCTGATTTCAAGAGATTTTGTAAAGGCATCGATAGCTGTTTTATTTTTTCCTAACCATAGTAAAAAATATCCATATCTTGAAAGCAGCCTATGATCATCAGGATATTTTTCTGTATAAAGTTTAAGAATCTTTTCCCCCTTAACTAATTGGTTATTTTTAGCAAGAATCTCACTATATCTGATTATTTCATCAGCAGAAGCAGATTCTCTTTCAAGATACTGGTCATACCAAACCTCCGCCTCACTCCAATTACCCAAATGTTTAAAACACTTTCCTATCTCAAGATAATTTTTTGCAGAGTTTGGATCGATAGCTATTTCTCTTTTGTGTCCTTCAATTTTATTATAAAGGATTTTATACCAGCCGGATATTGTTCTGTTAAGGTTTGAATTAATTTCTTTATCATCAGGTTTCAGTTTTTTAGCTGTTCTAAAATCATAAACTGCATATTCAAAATTTCCACGCTTTTCGTAACACACACCTCTTAGATTAAAACCCTCAGCAGATGTGGGTACAGCAGAAACATATTTATTTAACAGATCTATCGCTTCTCCATAGCGGCCATAATCCATTAATTGTAAAGCTTCAGACTTGAATTGCTCAGGATTTTGAGATTGAGAAAAAAAAAGAGGGCTAATTAAAACAATTAGTAAGAAAAACTGTGGAGAGTAAAATGATTTCATAGCAAGCTATCACTTTTATCTCTGATTTAATTGAGTTCTTGCAGCCTCAAGATCAAATTCATTAAAAATATCATCAACACTATTCATAAACTGGTTAATCTTAAGAACAAGATAAGACACATTAACGCTTGTTTCAACTTTTAATGAACTGTGTACTTTATTAATAAACTCTTCAACAGTACCGTTATCGGATTTTGTTAACAGAATAAATATTTTTTCGCCAATAACACATATCTTATTTTTTTTGTCTGCTGTTGTTTTGACTGCATTAAACAATTGCTCAAAATTGATTTTTACTTCCGCATTACTGTATTGATTTAATCTTAATGATACAATCGTAAAAGGCTGACCTGTGGTTTTATAAAGAGCAATCTGATTGTTTACAATTAATTTGAAATCATTTACAGAATAAATATTAGAGATTAACAAATCCGGGATAACATTTAATGAAGTTTTTGATGGCTGAAGTTCAGTAATATCTAATAAGTTATTTTCTTTTGTAGATTTTTTTGCAGACTTAAAATCTGTAGTTATCCCTTTATAAGGTTCGATAAAATAATTTGCTTTAAAATAACCTTCAGTGTGTCCGATGTTTGGAATAATTTCAATTAGTCCCGGTTGTTCTTCATCAGATTCTTTTGCCTTGTGAAGATGGATTATTCCGGTTGCAAATGAATTAAGAATATCAAATATCATTTTGGAAGATTGTGCAGCAGGTTCACGTAAAATCAGCAGACTTGTAATACCTGCCTCTTCAATGGATTCAATTAAAGAACCAAATGCTTCTTGTAAATTATTAAGATTTTCAAACTCAACATACGGAGTAATCTCATCAAAAATAATCTTTTCAGGCTTATATTGATTTATTACTGACAACAGATCATTTAAATAATCATTTAATAATTCATCTCTGGTTTTAAATTCTTCAGAATCTGATGGGTGTGCAACCCTTACTACAATTACAAGGTTTTGATTGATATAGTTTTCAAGATCAACATCAATTGAAGCCGCATGAATGATTAGATCTTTAGGACGCGAGCTTGTGAAAAACAGACAAACTTCATTATTCTTTGCTGCTTCTATAGCGTATTGTAAACTTAAAAGAGTTTTACCAGTTTTACGCTCTCCCACAAGTAAATAAGTACCTCCATGATAAAACCCTCCCCATGCGTTATCGACAATAGGAATCCCCGAACGAAATAGTTGCACGCTTTTTTTCATGAATTAAATTTTTTTTGTTGTTTTTACCAATAATTATACCGTAAAAGCTTTTGTTTAAGCATTAAAACAATAAAAACATTGAAAATTTTTGGATTAAACAGAGACAAAAGTTTAATATGTATTATAATGCTACAACCAGATTTTTCAAGAATTATTAAGTAAATAACATTGATTATTTATTCTGCAAAACTAAAGTAACCGAAAACAAACAATGCAGTAGCATTGCCTGCAATAGTTGGTTCATTAGTTACAAAATCTTTATAATCATCATAATATTTTATCTGCTCAGAATTAAAAAAATTAAAGTCAGAATTTTCCCTTAATATTTGTTTGGTTAATAATATTGAATCAGGAGCTGGTCCTGCAGCTAATCCACCAGGCAAATACCCATTATTAAAAAATGCAATTTGTGAATGAAAATGCTTAGAAAAATTTTTTCCAATATTATAAATAAACGATACTCCCCAGGCGTTTCTGCCAAGCACAAAATCCCGTTGATAAATATTTAGGGAATCAAATTCAGTTGCATTAGTTAACTCTTTATATAGAATTGATTGAAGACTGACACCTAGTAAACAATTAGTAGTACCCCATGAAAAATCCAGCCCGATACGAAAAGGATTTTCCAGGGAGTTTTCTTTAGCCATCTTCAGATTCTGATAGATATAATTTGCAAACTCAGGTTTATACTTTGCAATTTTATAATGAGCTAAAGAATTTATTTGACCCACACTCCACCAATAGTCAGCACCGGCAGATGTACCATATTTTACAGCATCATTCAAGTAATTATTATCACCAGTTGTTATAAACAATTCAATTGCTGCTAAAGCAAGCTTACCATTAAAATCAATATCCGGATAATGATTTGAATGTATTGAATCAAAATCGGGTGCTAAGTTTTTCAGCTCGTAAAATTTTCTTGCAAAATCCAAACACTTGGCTGAAAATTCCTGATCATAAAATCTTTCTTTCCAGATTCTTGCAGCAATTGCAAGCACTGCAGCATAATATCCTATAGAGCTTTTACTTATGCTTACTAAAGCAGGTCTGTTAAACTGCAGTGAGTCGTTTTCAGGTAACCGCCAGCCAACAGAATGATCTGTTTCATCCTGTACCTGAATAACCAGTTTCTGATTATCGACATTAGCTCTGATTAACCAGTCTATTCCAATCCTTGCTTCTTCAAGAATATCCGGAATGCTGTTATTATCAAGATCAAAACCGAATTTATTATTATCAAACTCATAACTGAACAACAAAATGTATGTTGTGTAAGCAGTAGTCTTCAGAAATTTTATATAATCACCTGCATCATGCCATCCTCCGGTAAGATCTCTGCCCAAAGAATCTTTATATCCAATTAAATATGCAGCATCAGATAGATGACAGGGTTTGTGAAGAATCGGGTTTGTTGGTCCGCATCTTTGAGCTTTGAAGAATAAGCTTAGTGAATCTCTCACAGGATTAAATATTTTTTCATCTATTCTGAAATCAATTGATTCAATATTATCGATCTTAATTTTGTAACTGCCGGGTTTTCTGATATCAGAAAAATTAATTTCAAAACAATATTTAAAATTGCCGTAAGAATATGTTGAAGAATTAATTATTTTTTTTAGAATTGTTTTACCTGATGCAGTATCCAGAATATAAAAATCTCTTTCATTAAGATCAGTATTTGATAAAATCAAAGCTGTCTTAATATCTTCAGGTAAAAAACCCGTTTGACTTGCACGAATATAAATATCTTCTGTTTTAACTGTACTGCAGCCAGCAGCAATCAAAAGAGTAAAGACTAATTGTATAAAACCTTTAATAATCTGATTAATAAAATCTTTACTCTTTTTACAATAACAGATAATCAAGATTAATTTTCTTCTTTTTCCTTAAAAGTCGTACCAAATACCTTATCCCACAAAGGCGAACTTACGCCATAACCTTTAGCAGGGTCCTGATAATGATGTTTAATATGATGATGCTTTATTGCAAGCCAGAACTTACTATGCATATTAAAATGATGTACTGCATAATGGGTTAAATCATAAAAAAGATACCCTGTTAAAAATCCGGCAAAAAAAGGATGAACAGAAATGCTGCCTATCAAATAATAAAACAAGAAATAAAAAAGAACAGCAAGCGGGATGCTGACAGATGGGGGCATCACTAATCTTTTAGAATCACTCGGATAATCATGATGCACACCATGAAAAATAAAATGAATTCTTTCGCCAAGTTCTCCTTTTAGTTTGAGATGAAAAACAAATCTGTGCAGTAAGTATTCAGTTAACGTCCATATAAAGATACCGAAGACAAAAATCCCAATAATATTACCAGCAGAAATATTGTACTGAAAGATTGATAAATAAAACATGTAAAGTATAACAGGTAAATAAATAATAACCGGAACTGAAGGATGAACTTTTGACAGAGCTTCCATAAAATCACTTTTAAACATCCTAACAGTTTCATCTTTATTTGATACAAAGTTTTTTGCCATATAAATCCCTTTCAAAATTTCTTCAATGCAAATTTAATAATTCATAGTAAAATTGAAAATCCAACTAGTTTATAAGTAACTATTATTGACTTATCTCACTAAAAACAATTTTCTGTGTCAGTTGTAATTAATATTCAAAGTGATAATATTCAGCATTAAAATTTTAAAATCCTTGATATCAGGAGGTGCAATGACCCAGGTTACTGAGCGTGAACAGTGGGGTACAAAATTAGGATTAATTCTTGCGGTTGCCGGAAATGCAGTTGGTTTAGGTAACTTTTTAAGATTTCCGGTTCAAGCAGCTCAAAATGGCGGTGGTGCTTTTATGATTCCCTATTTTATATTCTTCATTCTACTTGGTATTCCTTTAATGTGGATTGAATGGGGAATCGGTAGATACGGCGGATCATATAAACACGGCAGTGCACCCGGTATGTTTGATGTTCTATGGAAAAATAAACTTGCAAAATATTTCGGTGCAATTGGTCTGTTTATTTCAATCACTATCCTTATCTATTATACTTACATCGAATCATGGACGCTTGGTTTTAGTTTGTTTTCAATCCTCGGTATGTATTCCAACGAAACCAAAGAAACTATGGCTGGATTTTTATCAAGCTATCAGGGGATAACAACTTCAGAAACATTCAGTTCAATGTGGACGGCATATCTTTTAATGCTTATTACTTTTTTTATAAACTTTTGGATTTTATATAAAGGAATATCAAAAGGAATTGAAAAACTTGCCAAGATAGCAATGCCTTTGCTTTTTATATTTGCAATCATTCTTGCCATCAGAATTATAACATTAGGTACTCCTGATCCGGCACATCCGGAAAATTCAGTCGCAAACGGATTTGGTTTTATATGGAATCCTGATTTTTCTGCATTAGGAAATCCTAACATCTGGCTGGCGGCTGCTGGTCAGATATTTTTTACTTTATCGGTTGGAATGGGTACTATTCAAGCCTATGCAAGCTACTTAAAAAAAGATGATGATATTGTCTTATCCGGATTAACAACTTCTTCTACTAATGAATTTGCAGAAGTTATTCTTGGTGCCTCAATTGCAATTCCGGTTGCAGTTGCATTTTTTGGATTGGAAGCTACAAAAGAAATCGCTAAAGGCGGCGCATTTAATTTAGGATTTGTTTCAATGCCAACAATTTTTGGAAGCAGTGCATTTCCGCAAGGAAGTATTTTTGGATTTATGTGGTTTCTGCTTTTATTTTTTGCTGGAATAACATCTTCAGTTGCAATGGGTCAGCCCGTTGTTGCTTTTCTTGAAGAGGAACTTGGAATGAACAGAAAAAAAGCTGTAGTGTTTTTAGCAATCGGAGTTTTAATTGCTGTTCAGTTTGTAGTGTTCTTTCTTAAGTATGGTTTTTTAGATGAAATGGATTATTGGGCTGGTACTTTTGGACTTGTTGTTTTCGCCTTAATTGAAACCATACTTTTTATGTGGGTGTTTGGTGCAGACAAAGCCTGGAAAGAAATGAATTACGGCGGTGATATTAAGATACCGTTTTTCTTTTATTATATTATGAAATACATAACCCCTGTGATATTAATGATATTAATGATTTGGTGGTTTATTGAAAGTGCTTTACCAACACTTCTGCTCAAGCATGTCAAACCTGAAAATATTCCTTATATATGGGGATCAAGAGTGTTAATGGTTACGATCGCTTTGATGTTTTTATGGATGGTTAAAAAAGCCTGGGATAATAATCATAAGGAGGTAAGATAATGGGATTAACAACTGCCGGTTACATTTTCTTAATAACAGCCTGGTTAATAATAATTACTTTAGTTACTTATACTTTTTATAAAGTATTTAAAGGTCAAAAGAAAAAGCATTGAACTTATTTTGGACTTAATATCCGGATTGTTTTTGCAATTAATACAATCCGGATAAACATCACCAATGCTGTAAACTCATTTTACACTATTTTATCAGAACCATTTTCTTTGTTTGGACAGAATTCCCATCTTTATCATTTTCATAGTAAACCTTAAGCTGATAAAAGTAAACGCCGCTGGTTAAATTGTTCGCATTAAATTCAACTTCATAATTCCCTATTGATTTTTTTTCATCAACCAATGTTGCAATTTCATTTCCTAGAACATCATACACTTTAAGTGTAACGTATTGTGTACTGCTTACTGCAAACTGTATTCTGGTTGATGGATTAAATGGATTTGGATAGTTTTGAGCGAGTTTAAATTCCGTTAATGCAACTTCAACTTCTACAATATCCGAGTAAGCAAAGCTTCCATCAAAATCTATTTGCTTTAACCTGTAATTGTATTTTCCTGCAGCTAATTCTTCATCCATATATGAATATGAATTAATTTCTGTTGTTGTTCCGTTTCCGTTAATAAAACCAATAGCTTCCCATATAGAATTTTTTCCTTCCCAAGTTTTTCGTCTCTCAATTTGAAATCCCGAATTATTGACCTCAGTTGCAGTAATCCAATTAAGCATAACAGTTGATTTTTCAACATTCGCAGTGAGTGAAATTAATTCAACTGGAACGGTATTAGAAATTTCAAAATTATAAAAACCCATTGGTGCTGTTAATGGTTTTGTTACAGTTCTACCGCTGTTTGAAGAAGAAGAGATGTAATAAAAAACTCTATTTCCATTTATCTGAGCAGGAATAAAAGCTTTAAATGTATCATTACTTGTATTATTCATTGGTAATTGAGTGTAACCTGATGTAGTATCATTTGTCCAGTAAACAAAAGCATTTGCTATTCCTGATTTGGTTTTGATATATGCTTTTATTTCAATGGAATCAGAGGAAACTATAGTGCCGCTTAATTTTGGATGTGAAATATAAACCGGTTCAGTTACCCCGATTTCTTTTGTAATACAATGAATTGTTCCGAGTGCAGGAATTATAGAATTAGAATTTATTCCAACTACTTTATAACCCGGCATTGCTTCTCTATATATTCTTAATGCTGTTGTATCATATTGTAATTCATAAGTTGGAACAATTACTGTCTTATTAATTATCAGAGAATTAGTATAAGTTCTGTAATTAGCTGCAGGCGGGTATTGTCCGTTTTCAGGAGGCATTGGAATACGGACAACATTAAATGGTCTTCCATAACAGGTTAAAAAATTATTTAACACATACTGAAGATTTGCTTCTATCTGCGGTCCATCGGCAATACCGGGCGGGTACTGACCAACGAGCAAAGTTTCTTCATCAAGTAATTTCATATGCATATCTATATGATGTATCTGATCGTACGGAAGTGTTTCCATTTTTATATATCTGTCCAGCCCCATAAACTTATTCATTATAAGATTGATTTGTTCTTCGGTCTTACCTGAGTTTTCATTTAATATAAGTTTTGATGAAAACCCCGTTCCATGTCCATCAGTCATAAAATTTCCGCCAGAAGCAATCAGATCATAAGGAGGTGTTGTTGTTTGATAGATCGGAAGTCCAGTATAGTTAGCAAAGAATACCGGAATTACATCATCGAGAGGTCGTGGTCTGTTATAAATCCAATCAATAATTTTTAATGTATCAGAAACTCCTGAATATACACTCCATGGACCATAATCTCTGACCCAAATGGAATTGAATGAAGTGATAAGAAATTTAAGATTAACTAAAGGTACCCCTCCGGCAGAAAGATAATTTTTAACACTATTGGAATCACTGCAAACTATATATACTAATCCTTCTTCTTGAGCATAATCCACTATCTGCCTTAGTATCGAAGTATAAGATGTCCAGGTAATTAATATACCCTGCAGTTCTTCCCATTCAGCCATAGTTCTTACAGGTGTTGGCGGCGGTTCAGAAAATTCCGGAAATAATAAAGGTTGGTAATTTTGCCATAACTGTTTTTCTTCTTCTGTCATCTGATGAGGAAGATCCTGTGCAAAATAAATTTGCGTTACAAGAATAAAGAAAAACAGGATTCTATAAATAGTTTTCAAAATTCATCCTATTTCTGATTGATAAATATTTGATTATATCTTTTTCTTTTTAAAGTGAACTCATCCTAAGTCAAACTCTTAAAAAGAGAAAGGATTTCTCTCCTTCTCTTCTTACGGGAAGTGGCAGGGAGATGAATCCTGTATTTAATGAATCTCTTTATATGGCTAAAGCCAGTCTCTGATTATTTTTCATTTCCAAGTTGCAAGGTAAGGGATAATATTTTATCTCAGCAAAATCATTTTGCGCACTTGAACTAATTCACCTGCATTTAATTGATAAAAATAAACTCCACTTGAGAGATTAGTTGGAGACCACTCAACTTCATAAGTACCCGCGGATTTGTATTCATCAACCAATGCTGCAATTTCATTTCCTAGAACATCATACACTTTAAGTGTAACGTATTGAGTACTGTTTATTGCATACTGTATTCTGGTTGATGGATTAAATGGATTTGGATAGTTTTGAAAAAGCTGAAATGATTCAGGTATCGAAGTTAATTTATCAGAGACACTTACGGGTGATTCAAAAAAAGAAATTACCTTGCTTAAAAACAAATCTCGTTTAGCTTCGGGATAAATAGTTTCAAAAGGGAAACCCATAAAAACTACTTTAGCATTTTCAGAACCACCGGGAAATATACCTGCGAAGTTAACAGCAGCGAATTGATTTGTTAGATTAGAATATTGCAGACAGTTTACTCCGCCATTTACTCCTTTAACTACATCGGGATACTGAACATTTATAGTTCCCTGTGTTCCGTTATCAAAATTAATCACACCAATGCCATCAAATATTCCGGATGATACAGGTTCTGCTTGATAATATGTTCCGGAAATATTATTTGGTGCATCATATACATACTGGCTTTTTAAATAATTGTGAATAAAATCTTTATCGCTTGAAGAACCTTTATTATCCAAATCCCATGCAATCTCTGCTCCTGATACAAAAAGGTTGCCTCCGTTTTTCAGAAAATTTTTTACAATCTGCTGTTCAGTATTGCTAAATGTTTCATCTGCAGTGCTTTCATCACCAAGAATATAATCTACAATTGAATAATCCTGAAGCGATACTAACCCTTGAATAACTGCATCATTTGTTGCAGAACAAAATGAATAACCATTTTGTTTAAAAGATTTTCCATGCTGACGAATAAAATTGTAAGTGTTTCCTGAAGAAGCGCGATCAAAACCATTGATAATTAGAACCTGAGAATTAGATTCTGAAGTAATACCCCCTAAAACTTCAGATGGAATAGAATAACCGTCAGAATTCTGAGCCCTTAATCGGAAAAAGAATATGCTATCCATTGACAAACCGCTTACAATTATACTGTCAGTAAATGCAGAAGTAGAATCATTAAAAGTTAATCCATCATTTCCATAGAATGCTTTGTAAGTTATACCCGGAGTTGGTAAAACAAAAATCTTTAAGCTTGAAGGTGAGTTCCAAATTATTCCAAATGTTTTAGGCGGAGGCGGAGCATTACCGGAAAGAGTATAATATGGTTTTAAAATTGTTCCTTCATCACTGACAAGACTGCATAAATTAGGATTAGCTAAAAGCTGTGCAAAAGTAGTGGGGCTGCCATCAACAATAACTGAATCCAAAACTAAACGGATACCATGGCTATAATCAGCATAAGTTTCACTATGTCCGTTGTAAACAGGCTGGATTGGAGAACCATTCAACTGATGCCAGCCATAAATTACAACAGGCTTTGGGACGTTTGGTCTTAAATTTTGGTAAATGCTGTTCGATATTATTACATCTTTCTTTGTTCCACCCACTAAGCTTCCAAGCGGATATTGCGGGATAACAGGAAATCTTATTGATTTAACAGAATCATTATGCTGTGAAAAAACCGGAACAGTTGTCATTGCACCGGTTGGAGGAATTGGCTGCGGTCTCAATTTTAATGTTGATGAAGTATAAATCTGATCAACCATTTTTTTTGTCGGAAGTGTACAATTAAGATAATTGCATATCCTTTGAGCAAGCAGCGGCGTCATCGGACATAAAAAATAATCTGAGTCAGATCCAACTGCAAGATACTCGGGAATAGCAAAATATTTTACTGAATGATTATTTCCCCCGATATTTACATTAGCTGTGATTGAATTTAATTGTCTCATAAACTCAGGAATGTTTCCGGTTGTAATTTGAGAGTATATCTGTTCTTCTCTATCCTCTAAAGACATACTCCAGATTAAATTTACAAAGGAAGAGCCAGACATCGCATTTGGTGATCTTGGGGGAACCGGTAATGTTTGAGTAAATGAATTAAATGAGACTAATACAGAAAACGTTATACAATAAATTATCTTCATTTCATCCCTTAAATTTGTTTGAGAAAATTTATCTTTTGTTTTGATAAAATTACCAATTATAATCCTTTAAACCGAGTCTCACTCTGTAAACCTTGTCTGTAGCTAAATATGTTACTTAAATAAATTTCGGATCATAACTACAGGAATTTCTACATTCGTTTTCCAAGCCTGCAACTTCATTTGATTAAACTCAAAAAGTTTTTAAAGTAATATCTGGTAGAATAAATCAATATTCTGTCCAACTGTGAATTGATAATAATACATAAAAAGATACAGGTGTTTGAGTGGAAAATGTTTTTGTAACGCTCAAAACATCAAATGAAAAGTAATTGTAAGTTTTGTTTGTCCGTTTGAATTTGGAATTGTTGTGATAATGAAAAGTTAACAACTGTTGGAGATAACATTAAATATTTTATTCTGTTTTCTTAAAAATAATATTCATGCTTACTAAGCAAAAACATAAAGTAAGTTAACTGCTAAGATTTCTTTGTCTGATTATTTCAAAAAGCAATATTCCCGCTGCAACTGAAACATTTAATGACTGAATTTTCCCCTTCATCGGGATACGGACAAGATGATCACAGTTATCGGCAGTAAGCTTTCTGATTCCCTTTTCTTCATTACCCACTATCAATGCAATCGGAGTTTTGTAATCAACTGTTGTATAATCTTTAGCACCTTCGAGATATGAGCCAACAATCCAGAAACCATTTTTTTTGAGTTCGGTAATTGCCTGAGATAAGTTATTAACCTGAGCTATTTTAATATACTCACTTGCACCGGCAGATGTTTTTGCAACTGTTTCATTAATAGGTGCTGAATTGTGTTTGGTAACAATAACTCCATCAACGCCGCTGCATTCCGCACTGCGTAAAATTGCGCCAACATTATGTGTATCCTGAATTGAATCAAGTATTAGAAGAAGAGCTTCACTTTCTTTCGATTTTGAAATTTTGATAATTTCATCAAGTGAATAAAACTTAAACGAGGATTTAACAGCAGCAACACCCTGAGCGATTTTATCTTTGGTAATAAGTTTAAACTTATCAGAAGGAATCTGATTTATTTTTATTCCTTTTTTTTTAGCAGCAATACGAATTGCATCAATTATTCCCCCCTGCTGACCAAACAGAATATAAACCTGAGAAATATCTTCATCAGAATTTAATGCTTCTAGAACAGGTTTTCTTCCGATTATTATGTTCATAAAATATTCAGGAATTCTTAATTATAGCGTTAAGCAAAACTGAGGTACTGTATATCAAACTATTAATTTTAATTTCTCTACACTACTAATACTAAACAGTTCTTCACTTAAGTTTTGCATAAAGTGTATTGAATTCGCTTAGAGCAATTATCTCTTCAACACCAGATGACATATCCTTAAGCTTCAGTAATTCTTTTTTATATTCATCGCCGCCGACAAATAATACATACTTTGTATTCATTTTATTTGCTTCACGCATTTGTGCTTTTACGCTTCGATTCAGATAATCATAATCGCAGCTAATATTCTGTGTTCTCAAAACAGAAGCAAATTCAGCGATCTTATCTTCCAGTCCAGAATCAACTCTTATCAAATATACATCAATTGATTGATCGGGAATATTAAGTGATTTTTCATTTTCACAAGCAAGAAGAATTCTTTCTATCCCGGCAGCAAATCCAGTTGCCGGAGCTGCTTTACCTCCAAGTGTTTCAATCAGCAGATCATATCTTCCACCGCCGCATAATGCTGTTTGTGCTCCAACACTTCCGCTGTCAATTTCAAAAGTCAGTTTTGTATAATAATCCAACCCTCTGACAAGTGCGGTATCAATCTGAAAAGGAATTCCGGCTTTTGATAACTGGTTTTTTACCACTTCAAAATCTTGCTTACTCTCATCATCAAGATGTTCAATTAACTTAGGTGCATCTTTTATAATAGTCTGATCTGATTCGATTTTACTATCAAATATCCTTAAGATATTAGTATCAAATCTTCTTCTGCTGTCTTCGGATAGCAAACTCTTTTTATCTTCAAGATAATTTTTAAGCAGCTTTTTATAAGTTTCTCTTGTTTCAGGTGTGCCTAAAGAATTTATTTTAACAGTAAGATTATTTAATCCGAGTGATTTAAGAATTCCGTAAGCCAATTGAATCATTTCAGTATCCAGCAAAGGAGACCTGCTGCCGATTGCTTCTGCACCAAACTGATTAAATTGTCTTAGTCTGCCTGCCTGCGGTCTTTCCTGTCTGAACATCGGTGAGATGTAAAACAATTTTGTGAGCGGCTGTTGTGCCCCAAGTGAATGCTCAATATAAGAGCGTACAACTGGTGCTGTCATTTCAGGTTTTAATGTTAAGCTTGTTTCACTTCTATCTTTAAAAGTGTACATCTCTTTTCCTACAATATCAGTCTCCTCACCTATTCCACGAATAAACAAAGCTGTTTCTTCAAAGACCGGAGTACGAATTTCCTTGTAATTAAAAAGACGAAAAGTTTCTCTTAATAGTTCTTCAAGATACTGCCATTTTGCAATATCAGCCGGCAGAATATCTTTTGTCCCTGTTATTGATTTAATCATTTATCAGTTGGATTTATTTTCACACTGAGCAATGTCGAAGTGTGACAGAGTAATAATTAATTAAGGCAGGTTATCCTTCGACCGGCTCAGGATAACAATTATTAAAGTTCAAGAAAATGTTCTTCTTCTTCAGAAAACAATTTAATTATATCTTCCTTAGTATCTGCTTCAAGCAATCGGTGTCTGAAATCATCTTTATTCATTAATCTGGATATTCTGCTCAGAAGCTTAATATGCGTGCTTATCAAATTATCCTTGCCTACTAATAAAAAAATTAATTGTACCGGATTTCCATCAAGGGAATCATAATCAATTCCTTCATTAATTTTTCCAAAGGCACCTATTATATCTTTTACTGCATTTGTTTTCCCATGCGGAATCGCGAATCCTTTTCCAACCCCGGTGGACATAATTTTTTCACGATCCAGAACTGCAGCTCTTACTTTCTCAATATCTTCAACTTTACTATCATTTTTAAACAGATCAATCAATTCATTAATCACATCTTCTTTTGATACGCCTTTTACATCAGGAACAACAAACTCCGGTTTTAGCAGATCACTTACTTTCATATTAGCTCAAATAAGAAATTAAAAATTATATGAATTTACCTGAGTAAATTTAACGATGGAAGTATAGTTTTACAATTAATAGTTAAAGTAATTGTAACTTTAATTCATTAATGAAGTTAACCTTACAAATGCGTCTTTTGCTAATTGATAATCAGCTTTGATTTTCAGAGCTTCAGAATAATAACTGAGAGCAGTAAACCAGGCTCCTTTCTTTTCGTAAATTTTTCCCAGATTATAAAAGGAGAAGTGTTTTGATTGATAATCAGATGCTTCAATTGCCTTTTCAAGCCAGTATATTGCTTCATCATGTTTTTCAAGATTAATCAAATAAGAGCCGATATCATTGTATGGATTTCCATATTCCGGGTCCAAATCAATTGCAATTTTACATTCCTCAATCGCCTCTTCAAATTTTCCATTAAGACTGAATGCCCAGCCTAAATAAGTATGTGCTTTAGGGGTTGGATAATAACCGATAGATTTTTTATATGCTTCAATTGCTTCGTTTATATTTCCATCCAAATGAAATTTAAAAGCTTTATCAAAGTATTCGACTGCTAATAATATTTTATCTTTTTCTACCATTATAAAAAAATCTTTTGAATCAATTCTGATACATATATAATGAAAAGGAATTAAGAATACAACCTTTTGATCCTGGTATTGTTATTTGTCGCAACGCTGCTTCTTTAATAATTTTTTATTGTTTAATTGAAGCACAGACTATCAATCTGTGCTAAAAAATTTCTGTTCATGATTTACTTACGATTCATCATCTTCAGTTTTAACTGCAAACCATTTATATAATGCCGGCAGTACCAACAAAGTTACAACAGTTGATGTAAGAAGTCCTCCGGCAACTACAGTTGCAAGTGGTCTTTGTACTTCACTACCTGTACCAGTAGCAAAAAGTAAAGGTATTAAGGCAATTGCTGTTGTTAAAGCAGTCATTAAAACCGGTCTGACTCTTAAACAAGCTCCCTGTATTGAAGCATCATCAATATTCAATCCTTGCATCCGCAATTGATTTAAATATGTTATCAAAACAATTCCGTTAAGCAGTGCAATTCCAAACAAAGCAATAAATCCTACCGAAGCAGGTACGGAAAGATTTTGTTCAGAGATCCACAAAGAGGCAATACCGCCAACCAATGCCAGTGGTATATTAAGAAAAATCAGCAGCGAGTTTTTTAAAGAATTAAAACTGGAAAAAAGCATTATAAAAATTATAAATAATGTAATAGGCACAACAACCATCAATCTTGCATTTGCTTCCTGCTGAAGTCTGAACTGCCCGCCCCAGGTTACAAAATATCCAGCAGGCAGTTTTATTTTCCCATCAATAATTTTTTGTCCTTCTTCTGCAAACGAACCAATATCCCTTCCTACAACATTACACTGAATTGTAATAAATCTCTGATTGCGTTCACGTGTAATCTGCCTTGGTCCAACTACTTCTTTAATTTCAGCGAGTTGAATTAATGGTACCTGAATACCTTTCGGTGATTCAACTAATAATTTACTGATTGAGTTGATATCTTTTCTAAATTCTTCATCAAACCGTACATAAATATTAAATCGCTTTACGCCTTCAAATATTTGTCCGGCAGTTTCTCCGCCGATTGCAGTTCTTATTGTATTCTGAACATCTTCAACATTAATTCCGTAGCGGGCAATCTGATTTCGGTTAATTACAATTCTCAATTGAGGAGCACCTGAAACCTGATCGACCTGAACATCGGCAGCACCTTTTACTTTTTTCTGATTTGATCAGCAATCTCACCGGCTTTGTTTTTAAGTACGTCAAGGTCATCACCAAAGAGTTTAATTGCAAGCTCAGCCCTTACCCCTTCAAGCAGTTCATCAACAGACATTTGAATAGGCTGGGTAAAATTTATTAGTGCTCCCGGCATATCACCAAAATCTTTTCTTATCATTTCCTCAAGTTCTTGTTGTGATGCATTATCTCTCCACTGACTGTTTGGTTTAAGAAGGATAAGCATTTCAGCATTATTAACCGGATCTGCATGAGCACCAACTTCGCCCCTTCCAATCCTTGTTACCACTCCTGAGACTTCCGGAATTTTCATTAATCTTTTTTCAGCGATCAGTGTCAGTCGTGTGCTTTCGGTTAAAGATATTGAAGGCGCCATAGTCATTCTTAAAACCAAGGTACCTTCCTGCAGAGTTGGAGTAAACTCGGAACCAAGACGGGGAAAGATTATCACACCGGTAATTATTAAAATAACAGCGAGCACTATTGCAGCTATTCTTTTCTTTACAAAGAAGGTTACAATTGGTTTGTAAACTTTTATTAAAGTTTTAAGAATCCATATCTGCTCACTATCTTCACTTTCAGAATTTTTAGTTTTATCAATATCTTCAGTTTTCTTTTCATTTAGATTTTTCTTTAAGGGAGTTTTCATAAAGAATGAAGAGAGAACAGGTGCAGCTAAAATCCCAAACAAAAGCGAGCCGAACATAGCAAGTGCGATTGTATAAGCAAGTGGTTTGAAAGTTTTTCCTTCAACTCCATGAAGTGTAAAGAGAGGAAGAAAGACAATTATTATAATTATTACGGCAAAAGTTATCGGTTTGATTACTTCTTTAGAAGCTTTAGCAATCACATTAAGTTTTGATTCGCCTGAATAATTTGAACGCAGCAGACGATCCGTATTTTCAACTATAACAACAGCCCCATCCACTATCATTCCTATTGCAATTGCCAATCCGCCAAAAGACATCAGATTAGCTGAGATACCGAAATAATACATCCCGATCATTGTAAACAGAACCGAGAAGGGTATAGCAAATGCAACAACTATACTAGGTCTAACTGCACCAAGAAACACAAACAAAATAATTACCACCAGAACAATTCCTTCAAGCAAAGCTTTAGTAACAGTTTTTACTGCGGCTTCTACAAGTGTCTTCTGCTGATAATAAGGAATGATTTTAATTCCTTCAGGAAGTGATTTATTGATTTCTGCCAGTTTATCCTCTACTGCCTGAATTACCGCAGATGAATTAGTTCCAAATAATTTTACAACCATGCCGGAAACAACCTCGCCAATACCATTAGCAGTTTGCACTCCTCTTCTAATTGCACCGCCGATTCTTATATCTGCAATCTGATTTAAATAAACAGGAATTCCGTTTTCAGATTTAAGAACAATGTTTTCGAGGTCTTCAATATTGGAAATAAGTCCTGTAGAACGCACAATAAATTCTTCTGCATTCTTTTCAATGAACTGAGCACCTACATTAAGATTATTAGATTTAATTTTTTCTACAACACTGTTGATTGTTAAGTTGTACCGAAGTAACGAGTTTGGATCAACAACAACCTGATATTGTTTTTCCCAGCCGCCGATACCAAGAATCTCAGTTACTCCCGGAACAGTTTGAAGTTGATATTTTATCAGCCAATCCTGTATTGTTCTTAATTCTTCAAGTGAATACTTTCCGCTTTCATCTTCGAGATAATAAAAAAGTATTATTCCCATACCGGTAGAAATTGGACCCATTTCCGGATCACCAAAACCTTCCGGAATTTGTTCACGAGCTTCAATCAGTCTTTCATTAACTAACTGTCTTGCAAAATAAATATCAGTTCCATCTTCGAAATAAATATTCACTACAGATAAACCGAAGTTTGAGACTGACCTGATAAGTTCAAGATTCGGTAAACCATTCATTGCAGTTTCAACAGGATACGTAACATACTTTTCAATTTCTTCCGGTGCTAACCCTTC
Source organism: Ignavibacteriota bacterium (assembly GCA_013285425.1). Taxonomy (GTDB): domain Bacteria; phylum Bacteroidota; class Ignavibacteria; order Ignavibacteriales; family Ignavibacteriaceae; genus IGN3. Next base: position 676,245 of record CP053447.1, on the reverse strand, counting down.
GGTAATTGTAAACACCTGAACAAGTGTTGGAGAAACATCTGGGAAAGCATCAATTGGAAGCTGCTTATAACTCAAGTAACCTGCTGCCATAATAATAACTGCAAGCACTGTTATTAACAGACGGTTATGCAAAACAAAATCAATAATTCTATCCATATTATACCTCTTAATGCACGTGCCCGCCGCCAAAAGATTCTTTCTGAATCTCTGACTTAAGTATGAATGAATTTTTTGATACATATTTATCTCCTGCTTTTAAGCCTGAGATAATTTCAATCGTATCATCATTTTCGCCGCCGGTTTTTACATCACTTGGATGGAAACCGCCATCCTCATCTTTAATAAATACAACTAACTTATCATCTAAAGTCTGTAATGCAGTTTTCTCAATAACCAACGCATATTTTTTTTCACTTACATGGACCTTTGCTGTTACAAACATTCCCGGCATCCACCTGCCTGATTGATTATTTAATATAACTCTTCCTGAAGCTGTTCTGGTTTTTTCATTTACAACGGGACTAACATAAGAAATAGTTCCTGTTTCTTGAGAGTCATTTGCTCCAATAGATACAATAGCTTTCTGTCCTGCTTTTATTTTACCAAGATCTTTTTGATAGATATTAAAAATAGCCCAGACTTTGTTCAGGTCTGCAATAACAAATGCGTGCAATTCATTGCCAATAAGTTCACCTTGAGTCATATGCATTTCGATAATAGTCCCATCAATCAACGACTGAACTTCGTAAGTTGCTAAACTTTCATTGCTTTCAATCAAAGCAAGCACCTCGCCTTTTTTTACTTTATCACCTACTGTTTTGAATACTTCTTTAACAATACCTTCAAACCGCGGAATTACGTGAGAGATTCTGGAAGGTTCGGCAATTATTTCACCTGTAAGTTCGATATAATTTTTAATTACACCAGAACCAGCCTCTTTAACTTCAATACCTAATTCTTTCATTGTTTCTTCGGTCATAAATATTTCATCAGAATGTTCTTCTGATTCATTATGTACTTCAGCTTTATTTGTATCTTCGTTTGTATTGCTATCACTGCATCTGATTGATAGGAATAGCAATAACGATGCAGCTATTATCCCAAATAATTTGTATGAATTTACGTTGCTTATTTTATTTATCATTTTATTTTCTCTCTTTTTTACATTGCTGATTTTCTTAACCGCAAAATTTAATTCTCTTCATATAAATCAAGAATATATTAATAGAATTTTTAGACTGAGAATCATATAGATTTTAATTAATCATTAAAAAATTCTTTCCGGTTAGATTTTCAATTTCAATTATTGAATTATAATATTCAGAAAGTTCAAGCAGATATTGTGCTTGTGTATCGAACAGAGTTCTTTGAGCATCGAGCATATCAATAAACGCAAATCTGCCTTGTAAATATCCTTTACTTGTAATCTCGTATGCATTCTCAGATTCTGACAAAATATTTTCATTAAACTGAACCGCATTGTTGTAAGCAATTACTAAATTATTAAAAGAAGCAGTCAGCGATTCAATAATGGAAAGTTTCTGTGCGTTTATCAGCTCTTCCATCTGCCGCACTTTTATCTCTGCAGACTGAATATTTCCCTGGTTTCTGTTAAAGAACGGCAGCGGCATCGATAACCCCGCGACAAAGGAATTTGTCTTAAGTTCATTTAAATACCTTATCCCTAAGCTTGCAGTTAAATCCGGTACCGAGTTTGATTCTTCTAATTCAAGCTGTGCTTTCCTAATATTAGTTTCATTGTTAAGATATTTTATTGAAGGAATATTTTCTATCTCATGAAATATTTCCTCTTTATTAGGCGGAGAAATAAGTGCATCAAACAAATCGGATGAAGGAACAAAGTTTTTGCCTGAAGTTCCGCATAATGAATTTATTTTAGTTTGAGTAGATAAATAATCTCTTTGAAAACGCTGTAACTCAAGTCGGCTATTCATTAAAGCAAACTTTTCTTTTGATTCTTCTGCAGGAGAGGTTTTGCCGGCTTTAACACGCTCAGAAATTATTTTTAATATCTCTTCATTCAAATTCACAAACTTATGCTGCAATTTTATCTGATGCTGAATTTTAACAAGCTCAATAAATGCTTTCTTAACCTGTGAAATAACATCAAGTTTTAATAATTCATAATTACTTTTAGCTGAATTAATTTCTTCATTAACAAGGTTAACACGATTATTCCTTTTGCCTCCAAGTTCAAAAAGATAACTTGCTGATAGAGTATATTCTGCTCCTGTAAATCCATTTAATTCCTTACCACCAAGAATATTTTCTATCTCCAGATCTGCTTCTGGATTTGGGAGCAGACCCGCTTGTCTTTTAATGCCCTCCAATGAATTAATATCATAATAATATGCTCTGAGATTAGGATTATTCTACAACGCCATATCAACAGCATCTATTAAGGATATTTTAATTGTATCATTATTTTCCTGTGCATATCCTGTGAAATAAAAACAAACAGATACGAACAAGACTAAAAGTTTGTTCATAGAAAAACTCCGGTTTTACCAAAAATAATTACTTGAGAAAAAGTATCACTTGAAATTGAACTGAGATAAAAAAATCAGATCAGCAGTGATTTATTGATTAGATAAGTTGGTAGAATATTTAAATGATTAAATGAAGAGTTTTGTAAGTGATCCAACAATGGATTTCTGGTGATATAGTTCTCCAGATTATCCTGAAAAACTGATTCAGAGAAATTAATTTGTTTAGGAACACTTTTAAAACCATTATGGCGTACTAACGATGCGGCTTCAACGAGTTTGCAGTAATCGTTTACAATCTTACAATTAAAATTACCTTCAAGCTGATCAATTATTTCAGAATGAATAAAGTTGAAAGCAAAAATAACTATAATTAAAACAGATAAATTTTTAATGTGGTTAACTAACATAATTATCTTGATTCAAATATAGATATTGATTTTATAAGATGAAAACGATTGATAAGTTTTGTTAATTGTCATTCAAACTAAAATAAAACCTGATAGAAGAAACACAACAAAGTTCATTTGGGAAATACAAATAAGCAAGGGATGCGGTAAACCACATCCCTGTTTAAGAAATTAACTGCCAATAAATTCAGAGCCGTCTTTATTCAGATTTTTCATATACTTTTCAGGTTCTTTCTCAAATTTCTTAACACATTTTTTACAGCAAAGCCCGATTGTCTTGCCTTTATATTCAACTGTTCTGGCATCACTATCCAATTCATCACCAGTTACCGGACATACTTTATTCCAGATTTCAGGATCCGAAACATTACTACTCTGTTTTATTTGAATATTATTATTTGAATTCTCAGTTGAGCAGCAGCTTTTTGAATCTTTAGTTTGTTCCATTTTTTCTTTTTTAATTGTTGCTGTCTGATCTTGTGAAAATGCAAAGATTCCTGTCAGCGAAATGATTGCAGTTATAAGAATTAGTTGTTTTAACATTTAGTTGCTCCTTTTTGTTATGAGATATTTAGTTAGTTATGTTTTTTCAATTTCGAGTAATTACAGAGTTTATCTTTTCTATATTGATTTAATATAAATTCAAAGCTATTGAATTTTTTAAATTAATGAGACGATTATTTTTTACAACAATCTTTACCACTACTTACACGCCTGAATTTCATAAATCCAATAAAAGCTACTAACGCAATAAAAGCAATTCCTACAATTACCTCCATTTTATTTAGCCTCTTTCACTTTATAATCATGTTTTAAAAGATTTTCCTTTGCTTTTTCAAGCGATACTTCCTTGAGTATCATTCCACATTGCGGACATTCTCCTGGTTCATCAGAAATCACATTCCAGCACATCTGATCCTGATAAACTTTTCCATCCTTATTAACATCAATTGAAGCAAGGTTAATTTCGCCTTCACGAATTATTGAGTTTTCAACCTTGGATTCTGAATGCATTTTGTGATTCATCTCGTGATGTGTTTTTTGCATTGTAGAATCGTGTTTCATATGCTCCATTTTATGATGTTCATCTTTTTTATCCGTCTTAGGTTTTTCCTGTGCAAATATAAAAGCACCGAAAAAAGAAACAAATACAAAAGCGATTACAAATTGTTTTAACATTATGTTACTCCTTTTTTGATTGTTAATATTAAGTGTTATTTATTATCACATTAAGTACATCATCATTGAATTAAATAGTTCGTGAATATTATTTCAGAATCAACTCACCCTTTTCCCCTTCTCTTTCGAAGAGAAACGGCGAGGGGATAAGTTCATTAGCTATTTCCTACTATAAAAAACATTATCCTTTAATTATTTTCTGAAACAAAATAAATCAGAATTATATTTTGGATTATTAATTTTTCCTTTGCTCAATCCTAACTCACCTAAATCCCTCTCTTAAAAAGAGAGGGACTTATCCCCTTCTCTTCCTAAGAGAAACGGCGAGGGGATGAGTTCATTAAGCAATTAATATTAAAAATACTTTCCTTCAATTATTTTCTGAAACAAAATAAATCAGAATTATATTTTGGATTATTAATTTTTCCTTTACTCAATCCTAACTCACCCTAAATCCCTCTCTTAAAAAGAGAGGGACTTCTCCCCTTCTCTTTCTAAGAGAAACGGCGAGGGGATGAGTTCATTAAGCAATTAATATTAAAAATACTTTCCTTCAATTATTTTCTGAAACAAAATAAATCAGAATTATATTTTGGATTATTAATTTTTCCTTTACTCAATCCTAACTCACCCTAAATCCCTCTCTTAAAAAGAGAGGGACTTATCCCCTTCTCTTTCTAAGAGAAACGGCGAGGGGATGAGTTCATTAAGCTATTAATATTAAAAATACTTTCCTTTAATTATTTTCTGAAACAAAATAAACCAAGACTATATTTTGGATTATTAATTTTTCTTTTGCTCAATCCTAACTCACCCTAAATCCCTCTCTTAAAAAGAGAGGACTTTTTCCCCTTCTCTTCCTAAGAGAAACGGCGAGGGGTTGAGTTCATTAGCTATTTACTACTATTAAAAACATTATCCTTCAATTATTTTCTGAAACAAAATAAACCAAGACTTTATTTTGGATTATTAATTTTTCCTTTACTCAATCCTAACTCACCATAAATTCCTCTCTTAAAAAGAGAGGACTTTTTCCCCTTCTCTTCCTAAGAGAAGGGGCGAGGGGTTGAGTTAACCAATAAATTATTCTTTATCTCTTTTATTACCTTAGACAAATTATTTAAAACATCTTCATTCGTAAATCTTATTATTCTCATTCCAAGATAGTTTACAATATTACCTCTTATATTATCTTCAGTTAATCTATATTTATGATACTCACCATCAACTTCAATAATTAGTCTTTCCTCGTGACAGTAGAAATCTGCTACAAAAAAGGACTCCCTCCCTGTTAAATCGTAAAAAAGGGGATGCTGCCTCAAAAACTTTCTTCCTTCCAACTTTCGATTACGAAGAAATTTCCACAATAATTGTTCAGCTTCAGTTGAATTTTTTCTTAAGTCTTTACAAACAACTTTTGCTAATACCCTAAGCTCTCTTTTTTTGTTAAGACTCATTATATTTGTCCCTAATCCTAACTCACCATAAATTTCTCTCTTAAAAAGAGAGGACTTATTCGGGTTGAGTTCAGTTAGTTACTCTCCTCAATTATCTTCCTCAACTCTCTTTTCTTAATTGTATAAAATATTGCCGGATAAACTGTTAGTTCCATTATCATACTTGTTAAAATTCCTCCGACCATCGGTGCAGCGATTCTTTTCATCACATCTGAACCTGTTCCTAATCCTATTACGATAGGCAGCAATCCAAGCAGAGTAGTCATCACCGTCATCATCTTAGGTCTGATTCTTTTAACTGCTCCTTCAAAAATTGCTTCACGAAGATCATCCAGACTTTTTAATAATCCGTTCTTCTTAAATTTTTCATAAGATATATCAAGATACAGAAGCATCACAACGCCGGTTTCAGCATCAACGCCAAGCAGTGCAATTATTCCGACCCACACCGCAACTGAAAGATTAAACCCTGCTAAATACAAATACCAAATTGCACCAACCATTGAAAAAGGCAATGCAAGCAAAACTATTCCTGTTTTAACTGCTGACTTTGTATTCATATATAACAAAACAACAACGATTAAAAGTGTTAGGGGAATCACAAGCAAAAGATGCGACTCAGCCCTTTCCATATACTCGAACTGTCCGCTCCATTTTATAGAATATCCTGCGGGAAGGGTCAGGTGTTTGTCAACAACTTCTTTTGCGTTCTTAATATAAGTACCAACATCAATATCATGAATATCAATATAAACCCATACGTTAGGTCTTGCATTTTCAGACTTGATCATTGATGGACCTTCACGCACAATAATTTTACCAAGCTGTTCAAGAGGAACATTTCCACCATTTGGCAGAGAAACAAGAACCCGTTTAAGCTGATCAATATTTTCTCTATAGTCTCTCTGATATCTCATGTTAACAGGATATCTTTGCAGCCCTTCAACGGTTTGCGTAAGATTCATTCCACCAACTGAGGTCATAAAAACATCCTGAACATCACCGACTGTTAATCCATATCTTGCAATTGCATTCCGGTCAATTTCAAAATCAACATAATTTCCACCTAAAGATCTTTCAGCAAAAGCAGATCGTGTTCCATTAACCGTTTTAACCAACGCTTCTACTTCTACACCCAGTTCATCAAGCAATTCAAGGTCTGGTCCTGCGATCTTAATACCAATCGGAGTTTTTATTCCTGTTGAAAGCATGTCTATTCGTGTTTTTATAGGCATAGTCCAGGAATTTGTTAAACCGGCAATATGAACAGCTTTATCAAGTTCATCTACTAGTTTATCTGGTGTCATTCCTTGTCGCCATTCTTTTTGAGGTTTCAAACGAATTGTTGTTTCAATCATTGTTAGAGGCGCGGGATCAGTTGCTGTTTCTGCCCTTCCTATCTTGCCGAAAACTGATTCTACTTCAGGAAAAGTTTTTATGATTTTATCAGTCTGTTGAAGTATTTCTTTTGCTTTCGTAATTGAAATTCCAGGTAGTGTTGTCGGCATATAAAGCAAATCACCTTCATACAATGGCGGCATAAATTCAGAACCAAGTTTAGAATATGGAATTATAGTAACAAGAATTATCACTAAAGCTGCTCCCATCACCCACCATCTTTTGTTCATTACAAAATCAACAACCGGATGATAGATTTTAATAAGGACTTTTGTAATTGGATTATCTTCTTCTTTTCTCAGCTTACCGCGGACAAGATAACCAATTAAAACGGGAACGATTGTTACTGCAAGTACTGCCGCACCAGCCATTGCATAAGTTTTTGTGAATGCAAGCGGTTTAAACATTCTACCTTCCTGCTGCTCTAATGTAAAGACTGGAAGAAAAGAAATTGTAATTACTAAAAGCGAATAGAAAATCGAAGGTCCAACTTCCTTTCCTGATTCAAGAATAACTTTCCAATGAGATTTTCTTTCGTTGACAGGTTTATCTCTTTCGGTAGAAAGATGAGTAGCAGCATTTTCGACCATTACAATTGATGCATCTACCATTGCTCCGATTGCAATTGCTATTCCGCCGAGCGACATAATGTTTGCATTAATTCCCTGAAGCCGCATTATTAAAAAAGAAAACAGAACTGCAGTAGGTAAAGTAAAGATGGCAACAAACGAACTTCTGATGTGCAGAAGAAATGCAATAATCACAAGTGCAACAATTAAAGTCTCTTCAAATAACTTTCCTTTGAGATTATCGATTGCGCCATTTATCAGTGTAGATCTGTCGTAGGCAATATCAATTGTAATATCTTCAGGCAAAGATTTTTTTAATTCTTCAAGCCGCTCTTTTACTTTATCAATTACAGATAAAGCATTTTCACCATAACGGATAACAATAATTCCTCCGACAGTTTCGCCTTCACCATTCCAATCAGCGAGTCCTCTGCGAAGTTCTGGACCAATATCAACAGCAGCAACATCTCTTAAATAAATCGGAGCTCCGGTATTAGGTGAATTTCCGATTGCGGTATTTCTTAAATCATCAACACTTTTTATATAACCAAGAGCACGCACCATATATTCCATTTCACCCATTTCAATAACTCTGCCCCCAACATCGTTGTTGCTTCGTTTGATTGCCATCTCAACCATCTGAAGTGGAATGTTGTAATACACAAGTTTAGTCGGATCAATATTTACCTGATACTGTTTTACAAATCCACCAACACTTGCAACTTCAGACACACCTTCAATTGAATTGAGTTCATATCTTAGAAAGTAATCCTGAATTGAGCGCAACTCCTGTAAATCGTGCTTATCTGAATTAAGTGCGTATTGAAATACCCAGCCAAGTCCTGTTGCATCTGGTCCAAGCTGCATTTTAACTCCGGGCGGCATCTGTGCCTGAATCGTGCTTAGATATTCTAAAACCCTGCTTCGCGCCCAGTATATATCTGTTCCATCTTCAAAGGTTACATAGACCATTGAAACGCCAAACATAGAAAACCCTCTTACGTCTTTTGCAAAAGGAACTGATAACATCTTTGTAGTCAGAGGATATGTTACCTGATCTTCAACTATCTGAGGTCCCTGTCCTTCATATTCAGACATTATAATAACCTGCACATCGCTTAAATCGGGAATCGCATCAACCTTAGTAGTTGCTAATGCCCAAATACCAAGTGCGATCAGCGCAATGGTAAAAACGATTACTAAAAATTTATTGTTGACTGACCATTCAATAAGTTTGGCAATCAATCCTTCTTTATTTTGATCTGATATCATTTAATTTCTCCAAAACTTTAATTTATAAGTAAACTCATCAGCTTGCTCTTCTATTTGATGTAGAAGATGTTTTAAAAGTCCATCTCTTTCCAATATGGGAACCCCGATTGAGTTTATTTGAACTTATAACCATATTTATCAAGATTAGCTTTTATCTCATCGATCGAATACTCTTTCAATTTCATATTGCACAATGGGCATCTTCCTGATTCATCAGAAATTACATTCCAGTCCATCGGACACTCCCATAGCTTTCCGTCTTTATTCTTATCGATTGATTCAACATCAACTATACCTTGATGAACGATTGAGGAAGAATGATCGTGATCTTGTTCATCTATTTTAATTTCCGGTGTCTTTTGCGTTTTTTGTTTTTCGTCTATCACCTTTGGTTTTTCATCTTTCATCCCAGGCATTTCAATTTTGTCAGAAGAATGAAAAGCAGTTCCTGTTTGAAACTGACTGACAGCAGCTTTAAGATTACTTTCGGAATCAATCAGGAATTGTGCAGATGTAACGATCTTATTTCCTTCCTTTAATCCATTTAAAACCTGATAATAACCATCAGAATAAATCCCAAGTTTGATCTGCTGAGGTTTAAATTTCCCATCACCGAGATCTACTATTACAATATCGGTCTTTCCTGTTCTGATTACAGAATTTTCAGGAATAACAGGTGCAGGATTCAATGAAGGTCCTTCAATAACTACATTTGCGAACATGGAAGGTTTAAGTTCTCCTCCTGTATTCGGAACATCTATTCTTACTTTAACAGTGCGGGATTGTTCATCAAGGGTAGGATAAATAAACGAGACTTTTCCCTGATATGTTTTCCCATGCAGATAATCAAAATTGATATTTGCTTTTGAACCTATTGTAACCTTTGGAATTTCATATTCATATATTTCAGCAGTTAACCATAGATTGGCTAAATTTGCAATTCTCAAAAGTGGTTCGCCTGCCATAATTTTTTGTCCTTGAAGAATATTCTTCTCTAAAACTGTTCCTGAGTTTTGTGCAAACAATGTAACATAAGTTTTCACTTCACGGGTTTCTTTTAGTCTTTCAATTTCGGAATCAGAAACATTTAATAACTGTAATTTTCTAACTGCATTCATCAGCATCTCGTTGCTGCTGTTCTTAATTTCTGCAAGCGAACTTCCTTTCAGTGAGTTTTGATATGAAAGCGCAGTTAATAACTCCTGTTGTGCAGTTACAAGCACCGGTGAATATATATCCATCAGCTTGGCACCTTTTAAAACCTTCTGACCAGTATAATTCACATAGAGTTTTTCTATCCAGCCATCAACTTTTGTGGTAACTATATATTCCTGAGTTTCATCAGTAACTAGTACCGCATTTGTAGTAACCTGCGAAGATAGTTTTTTGTTTTCTACAATCGCAGTTTTAATATTCATGTTTTGCTGAACGTGAGGATCAATTGTTACAACACTTTCGGAACCTTCGTCTTCTTCATAAACCGGAACGTAATCCATTCCCATTTCATCCTTCTGAGGATGATCAGAAATAATATTAGGGTTCATTGGATTGCGGTAAAACAATATTTTTCCTTCGCCGGATTTTTGATTTGTCTTTTTTATCGGCACTAATTTCATCTCGCAAATAGGACAAATGCCTGGTTCATCAGAAATTATTTGCGGATGCATTCCGCAGGTGTACAATTGTTTTTCTCCTGAAGCGGTTTCAGATGAATCACCCGTAATAAATAAAAAGTAAACCGGTACAAGTATTACAACAGCTATTATAAATATTCTTAATATTTTCTTATTCATTTTTTAACTCCTAAAATTCATTTCTTAACTAACTTGAATTTCTGCTTAATCAGAAAGCATAGTCAGTCATTAAAAGACTTTAACAGATAATCAAAAAATTAAATTATCCTTAGTCAGAGAGAGATAATTCAATTTATTTTTGTTCCTGTTAAAAATTCAAGTTCAGCAATTTGCTTTAAATAATCAGTTTTAAGACGATATAAATTTTTTTCAATAGTGTAAAGATTATTCTGTGCTTCCATTACGTTCATAAAATCAATTTCACCTACCTGATAGGAAGCTAGCGCAGATTTAAAATTTTCTTTCGCTTGTATAAAAGAGCCTTGTTCAACAAGCTTTATCCTTTCTTCCAAAGATTTTAGTTTTGCTGCTCTCATTCCAAATTCCCGTCTAAGCATCTGAATTGAAGCGGAGTATTGTTCACGATACATTTCCTGCATTGATTTTGTTTCCTCAACCATTGCACTAATTTTTCCGCCATAATTAAATGGTAAAGAAACATCGAGCATAACCGAAAGCATATTGTCAGGCTTCATTCCTTCAACTTCACTTCTGAAAGCATATTGAGCAGAAAGTTTGAACATCGGATAGTAATCATATTCTGCTGCTGATTGACTTAACTTTTCTTTTTCTTCAGCTATTCTAATACCTTTTAGAAAAGGACGATTTAATTCGGCTTTTGAAATCAGATCATCAACATTTATTTGTGCTGATTTTATTTCCGGAAGTGAGTCTGTTTCCAATTTTGCTGAAAGGTCTCTTAATAGCAGCGAATTAATTACAGATAATTGTTCGTTTTCTTCGCTCTTCAATGCTGCTATCATTTCTGACATTTTGGTGATCTCAAGATCAACTCTGAAAATATTTTGCTGGCTAGCTTCAGCAACTGAATACATAGATCTTACAACATCAAGTATCTGCTGCATCAGTTTTAGTGATTCTTCAGTTAACTGAGTTTCTTTACGGATGTAAATCAATTCAAAATAACTTTGAGTTATATCTTTAATAATTTCATTTCGCTTATCAATGTATTCCTGTTTTACAATCTCAACATCTTTGTTGTTTACATTCTCTTTTGCACCCAGCATTCCCGGGAAGGGAAACTCCTGACTTATTCCCACAACTTTTGCCGTCATCATATCTTTATTAAAAGAAAATGATGGAAGCGGAAGACTCATCACACCGAGAGTAAGCATCGGATCCGGAAGGTTAGTGTTTTGCTGAATCCGGTTTTCTGAAACATTGATTTTTGCCTGATACATTTTCAGTTCCGGACTTACTTGCAATGCCGTATCAATCAAACTCTGAAGCGATTGATGCTGTGCAAAGGAGTTATTTATAAAAATTATTAATCCAATTATTAATACTCTGATTTTATTCATCTTAATTTTCCTGTTATTATTTTAACCTCCGGCTCTCCTTTTAACGTAATAAAAAGAAAAGCGAATGAAGTAAACTAATTTTAAATATTAAAAGTATAATGGACTGATTCCATTAGTCCAAAGAAAAGGAAAACAGAATGATCAAATCAGAAGTATTGAGTTTGTAATATGCAGATCGGGATCAATTAAAAATGGCGGTGAGGAACCATTGTAAAAGGACAAATTGTTTGATAATTCTGTAAGCATAGAAGTGATTGTTACAGAATTAAAAATATTTCCACTTGCTGAAAGTTCTAAACTATTTTTATTAGTAAGAAATTGATCTTCAACTTTTTTATACACAAATTCTGTTTGACAGCAGCTGGATTGATCAAAAGAAATAGAAGGTTCCTGCGCAGAAGTTTCGCTGCTACAGCAACTGGAATTAACAGGCTCATTATGCATTGAACACTGCTCTCTTTCAGAAACTGCCATTTTGCAGAGACTTATTGTAATCGGTAATCCTGCTGTTGAAATGACAAACAGACTTAAAAAGGAAAATATTTTAATTTTTCTAAACATCTCAGGATTAACATATCTAAATAATTGTTAATAAGCAATGATAATATAATGAATAAAAAAAAATTCCCACTTATGTGGGAATAAAATTTAACCAATACTTGAAATCAATCAATTATATTAAAGTTTACACTCTGTTTCACTAATAGTTCTCTGAAAAGCGAAACAGAGTGAAATAAAATTTTCCGAAATCTTTAATCTCTTAATTTATATTCGTATAAAAACCCTTGTCGCTGTTTTGCTTCTTCATCCCATTTAACTGTTGTGGTTTTCAAAAATTCTTCTTTATCGGCTTTCATCTTTTCAGGATTTAGTCCAATAAATCTTTGAGCTTTGTCTTTTGTAGAAATATCAGGCATATCAATAGGGTACTTCCAGCCTTGTTTTGAAAACAGGATTGCAATTTCTCTTCTTGCCTGCTCTCCTTTTTGAATTGAAGTGCCAAGAACCCGAAGAGCTTCAACTGGTGCGTGAAAACCATAAGCATTTGCTGCAGCAACCCAATCCCATCGCCATTGTGCATGACGAATAAGTTTTAGTATTGGTTTCATTTGTTCTTCTGTTGCACCGTTATCCCACGCAACCTTTGCTTCAATATGAGCAGCAGCTAAAGTCTTTTCAGCGATTCTTCTTATCTCTTCGATTCTATCCTGCCTGTCATAAACATCCTGTATCAATCTCGTGGTTTCTTCACGATGGCAAACCTGACAAGTATTTGCAGTATTATTTAACGGTGATTGAATGTGATGATCAGTAAACTTAACTCCGCCTTCACTCTTGTATGGCATATGGCAGTCAGCACAGGAAACGCCGCGTATTGCATGAATTCCTGTCATAAATAATTCATAATCAGGATGCTGTGCTTTTAGCATTGGTGCTTTGCTTAATGCATGTGTCCAATCAGTAAATTCAATATTGTCATAATAAGCTTCCATATCATCTGCACTAAATCCTTTATCCCAAGGAAATGTCAGATATTTTTCATCACCTTTAAAGTAATATTCAACGTGGCATTGTGCACAAACAAGTGAACGCATCTCTTGTCTGGAAAATTGCGTAATATCTTTTCCCTGCCGTTGATATGCTTCGATAAGGGCAGGACGAGTAATTCTTAAGTTCATTGTTTTAGGGTTATGGCAATCCTGACATCCGATTGGATTAATTATTTCAGAGCCCAGGTCAGTCCATTTTTTCTTGTAGAAGTTTGCAGCACCAATTTCATTCATTACCCTTGGAACATCTGTGCTCTTGCAAGTCCAGCAAGTTGCAGGCTGCGGAGAATACTGATTATCACCAGTTCTTAAGATATTTCTTATATCTTCTATCGCATAGCCGTGACCTCTACCCTGATTATATTCTCTTGAAAAAGTATAACCAGCCCACATAACAACAAGCTCAGGATATTTTTCAAGATAGTCTATCATCTTTGACCCGCCATGTTTGCTGGCAAAATCTGTATTTAATGTTTTTAAATATGATTCAAATTCACGTGGATAATTTTCACCCCATACTTCATTTCTTGGTTCCCAATCGTTTATTGGTTTAACAATTTGCAGTGTTGCTGATTCACTTCTTCTTTCAATGATTGAAGAAGCAAATAATCCTATTAAAAAAACTACTACTGCAGTTGCAAAGAACAAAAGCCATCCAAGCCATGGTTTGCTTTTTACTACTTCACTAATTGGTTTCATAACTTATCCTGATTGATTTATTATTAATTAATTCTTTTTTATTCCTAAACTTTTTTCTATCCACTCCGGTACCGGTGATGTTAAAACAGGCACTCTTGCATAAGGAGTTGATGATAAACTGTTAACTCTTCCGTGTGGTACTTCCCGGTGACAATCCCAGCAATATCCATCACCTTCTTCCTGTATTTTCTGATTGCTTATTGCTCTTACGGATATCGGGTGAATTGTTTCTATATGACAGCGAATGCAGTTTTGCTGAACTGCATTTCTTCCTGCTTCGTGTATTCTGATAACCTGAGGCTCAAGTCTGAAAGTAAACATATACGAGTGTCTTAATCCATCAGTTGCCTTAAAGTAATACTTTTTAATAATATTATCCTGAGGAACATGACAATCGTTGCAAACAGTAAATCTACCATGATTACTTCTTTCCCAGGTTGCAAATTGCGGTGTCATTACATGGCAGTTTACACAGGCTTCTGGTTTATCCGAAAGATATGATGTTGCTCTGGCAGCATGTAATATAAAGAAAAATAGTCCGGTTATTATTCCAAGACTGAATAAAACAGGTATCTTCCATTTGGGAGGCGGTTTGATTTTATCTATAACTTTTTTCATAGGTGTATGAAATTTGTTTTATTTTGTTTTGATTTTTTTGTGGAATTGTTTTGCTTACTATTTGTTTTTAAAACAAACTCCTCTTAACTAAGCAACATTAAAACTCTCATACTTAAATTTTTTCTCTTTGTCTAATGTAAGACAAAGGCAGGCAATCAAAGTATAAATTTAGATAAAAAATTATTTTTATCAGCTAATGCAAATATACTGTTTTTCTAAATCTTTAGCCCCTGAAAGAATTTCAGCAACAACCGGTCATCTTTAGAATTTTCTTTTTTTAATTATCAAAACAGCAATTCAAATTACAATTTAATTAAAGCACAAAATCAATAGCCAATTATATCTGATACCTGATTAGAAAGATTTTATCTCCCTAAATTTTTCTCTTGTATCTCAACATCTTTATTGAGTTGCTTAAATTCTCTTGTTCCAGTAGGATGACCATAACTGTTCATTATTTTATAGTGCTTCAGATATTCTTCTTTAGTAATACTATTTTGCCAGTTGCCGGTTAACATTGCATATCCGGTAACTATCATAAAAACTGAAACAATACCAATTGCTACAGTTCTCTTGCTTATTCTTTTCTTTCCCGGAAAAATTGTTTTCAACTCTAAAGTATCTTTTACCGGACAAACATCAACACAATTAAGACAGGTTGAACATTCATCTGATATAACAGTTTTAACACTATCAACTTTAATAAATGATGGACAGGCTTTGTTGCAAAGTCCACAGTCAATACAACTTTTAACATTCCTTTGAATCTTATTTGGACTTAACAATGATAAGATCCCAAGTAAAGCTCCGTAAGGACAAAGAAATCTGCACCAAAAATTTCTAATGAATATTGAAAGTAGAAACAACACAGATATCACTATCAAAGAAGTCTGAGATATATCTGCAAAGAAATAATACATCTTAACATCGGAGACTAAATTATATGAGCTGTCAAGGAAAGCTTTTAAAGCAGCTTCAGTCATTACAAAAACAACCGAGTAAACAAGAAAGCCTAACAATAAATATTTTAAACTTCTTAAAGGATAGTCCAGCCATTTGGGAAGTTTTAATCTCCGTTTAAAAATCTTTTCTCCAAAATCGCCAATAAGCTCAGAAATAAATCCTATCGGACAAAACCAGCTGCAGAATGATTTGCCAAAGACTAGTGAAATTAAAATGACTGCAAAAAAAATAAAAAATCCCGCCGGATGAGCATTATGTATTATTCCGGTCTTTAAGAACAAATAAAAACTCATAAAAGAACTTATGGGAAGAAATCCATCAACTCCCGGTGGTCTGGAATAAAATGCTGCCGCACCATTCGTTTCCAGATACTGTGTAAACAAATAGAATTCAACTCCAATCCAGATACACAGTGCTGCAAATAAAGATTGAATAATAAATCTTGTTTTCTGAATCCCCTTTTCATCATTTCGGATTATTTTCGCTTTCTTCAATTTTACTTTTGTCTTATCCACTTTTATCAACTCAATTTATCTTAAAAAATACTTCTTAAAGAACACTGATTTTATTTAATGTTTTTTCTTTGAATTTATCTATCGTTTCTGAGCTTAACATTTCATAGGCTTTGTTTCTTAGCTCTCCCCATTCCTTGTGAACAGGACAGGGATTTTTCGGTGAGCAATTGGAAAATCCAAGCACACAGGAATTAAAACTCTCAAGTCCATCAATCGCTTCAACAATATCAATTAATTTTATTTTTGAAGGATGGATTGCAAGTCTGAAACCGCCGGTCTTCCCTTTTTTCGATTCAATTAATCCGCTTGCTGTTAAACTTTGTAAAATCTTAGAGGTGAATTCTTTAGGGATGTTTAATTTATTTGAGATTTCCTCGGCAGAGCAAATACGATCTTCTTCCAGAGCCGCCATAAATAAAATAGCCTGCAAACCATATTCACATTTTTTAGAAAACAAAACCGTCATATAAAAACTAAAAAATCAGATATTTTTGTCTGATTAAAAATAAAAAAGTTATGTTGGATAAGCAAGAAAGATTATACTAATTGGTCTTAATTATCTTTATTTTTTAGTAAGATATACCGTTGACAGAAATAAATTATAGTGCTATCTTAAATACGACTTTAATATCTGATTATGATTAATTAATTATCTTTTATATTTATTTTGATACAGCCGTCTTAACTCTGTAATCAAAATCATTTATAAATTTATTTTCAAACTAAAAAATTTTTACCAATGGATTGGCTTAATAAACTTGCATTACCACAGTCATTTGAGCATATTGAACTTTTAGGTTATATGCTGTTAATAATGATTTTTCTTTTCGTTTTGTTCAGCAGTTTTGCTCTATGGGGTACTGTTTTATCATTCTATTTAAAAAAGAATGTAAGCAAAAGTCTGGATGCAAATTACAGACGTCTCTCTAAAGAAATTATGGATATCGTTTTATTTAATAAAACAACCGGCATAGCATTTTGTGTTATCCCAATTATCACGATGATTATCATTTTTTCTCAATTGTTTCAGTCTCAAAATACTTCTGTTCAAGAATATCTTGTTTACTCATTGATATTTTCGCTTATTGGTTTGCTTTTAGTTTACAGTTACAAAAATTCATTAGATGATTTTAAGCAATCAGAAATTTATTCCGGTCTGATTGGTTCAATAAGTCTGTTTTTCTCTTTGTGGTTATTTATAGCAGCACTTACAAATTCAGTATTTATTGAGTCAACACAAACAACGACTGCAATTGGATATTTGTTCACTTCAGTTGTTTTGATCAGGTTTGTACTTTTATTACTGATCTCTCTTGTTATTACTGGTGCATATCTTACCTTTGGTATTTTCAATATTAAGAACACACAGAAAGAAGATGATGAGGAATACACTGAAATAGCAAAAAAATTTATTTTAAATATTGCTTTTACATCTGCCGGTTTGATTCCTTTATTTATTATTATGGATATGATGATGATGCCTGATATTTATCTGACTGCAGGATATTTCCTTTACTTAACCCTTGGTCTGATCTTTCTATTTATTGGTTATCATCTTTTTTATCTGCTCTACAAAAAAATTAATAAAACTATTGCCGCTTATTTGATAGCTGCACTTATACTCTTTTTACTTACTTATGGTTTAAATAATCAGATGATTATTTATGGTGCTAACCAATCTAATTTTGTAAAACTCAATACTGAATATGATACTTATCTGGCAGCATTAAAGGGTGATGATAAATCAACTGTAATTAATGCAGAAGAAATTTATGCAGTGCGATGCGCTCCGTGTCATCTTTTTGATAGAAAATTAGTTGGTCCGCCTCACGATGAAGTAATCCCAAAATATTTTAATAAAGAAAACCAGCTAATTTCGTTTATTCGAAATCCGGTTCGGGTTAATGAAGAATATCCCCCTATGCCGAATCCCGGATTAAAACCTGATGAAGCGAAGGCAGTTGCTGAATATCTTCTGACAAAAGTACAGGAAGATATTAATAATAAAAAATAAATTTAGTCCGCTTTGTTACTGTTTATAAATATTTAATAAACCTTAAAGGATAGCTGATGAAATCTGAAAACTTTTGGTCAATTTTAGATAATAATAGTTCACTTGCTTATTCTCTTATAAGAATTTTTTTGGGCACTGCACTCTTTGTAAGAGGTATTTTGCTTTTTTCTGACCCTGATACTATTACCCGCCTTGCCGGTGAAGAAAGAATATATTGGTGGTATTCGTACATAACAATTGCTCATATTGCTGGCGGACTTTTATTGGCTATTGGTTTTCTTACCCGGTTAGCTGCATTTATTCAGATTCCAATTCTTTTTGGTGCAGTATTTCTTATTCATCTTAAACAGGGGTTGCTTTCGGTCGGACAGTCGCTGGAATTATCTGTTCTTGTTCTAGTTCTGCTTTTAATTTATTTTATTTTTGGTTCTGGTTCATTGAGTTTGGACTGGCGATTTAAGAAAAAGAAACTAGGAAATAAAACTAAAGAGTAACTTGATTGATTCTTACTTTGGACATCAATTCAAATTAAGAAACGAACGATCAATATTTTTCTTACTATCAAACTATATCAACCTGTTTGCCCGAGTAACAGATAAAGATATTTACATCTTAATGTGAAATAAAATACTTCGTCATCTCAAAAGAACCGGAGGCTTGTTCATCCGTTAAGTCTTTTTACGGCTTCCTCTAAATCTTCTTTCTGATTTACATTAAAGAACATCCCTTTTTTGTATTTATCAAATTTAGCTTCAATATCTATTATCTCAGTATTTATGTTTTGAAACAGAAGCTGAACTTTAAAACTGATATTTTTTCTAAACTCTTGTTCACTATTGATTTTCAAATTTTCTTTAATAATTCTTTCAATGTCATTCAAGATACTTTTTGAAAATACTCCGCATAACTGCTGGGTACCTCCCTCAGCTTTGGGAATTGTGATAAGTTTATCCGTTTTATAATCAATAATAAATTCAATTAGTTCTTTATTTACAAACGGCATATCACAAGCGATAAAAAAGCTCTTGTCTGTTAATGAATGGAATAATCCTGAATGTATGCCTGCAAGGGGACCAACATTTTTATAAATATCTTCAAAAGTTTCTAATCTCAGAAATCTATATTCTTCCGGAGTATTTGTAATCAGCAGGACTTTTCTGAATAAACCTGACATCAAATTACAGGTTCTTTCTATCAGCATTTCATTCCCGATCTTTAACATAGCTTTATTAACGCCCATTCTTTTGCTTTTGCCACCTGAAAGAATTATTCCAGTTATATCATCATACATTTCTTATAAGCCATATTTATTAAATATTTTTAGAATCAATTGGATTTATAGTCCTGAAGAAGATAAACCAATGAAGTAATAATAAACTGATTAAGCTTTTTTACTCCTTTATAACTTGAACTGCTTTTCCAACTGGCTGCAATCAATCCTTTTAAGGTTGGAATTGAAGTTAAATACAGATTAATATCCTTTGCGTATTTATTCTGTCTGTTATAGAAAAACTTTTTAATATAATTCTTAACTCTTGGTGCAAATACAAAAAACCATAATGACATAATCAGTATCGATCTGACTATCATAATTATAATATCATTCACAAACATTTTATCAGATAAAGGATAAAAGTAATTAAGGATAACCACTGCTGATGCAATTAGTATTATTGCTATTGCTGATGGTTTTAGCCATTTCCTTTTTTTAGCTTTTTTGATTTTCTGTTCCTCTGAATCTGCATTAATAATGGGAATAAATAAAGCTGGTTCAGCGAGTTTTTTTTCAACTGATTTTGGAATTGTATATGCAAATATCCCAGCAGTAATACCAATCAGTAAATGCATTCCTACATACAAAATAATTAATAACAGACTAAACTTAATTTGATTATCGATTGGGATAAAAAGCCAGTCTTTGGCAATATAATTTAATAGATGGTCTATACTTTTCCACAATGTGTTGCCGTAAATCAGTGTTAAAACCAAAACCCTTTGGAATCCGTTAAGTAATGAGATAACTATCCCGAATATCAGTGAAGAGATTAAAGTGAATCTTTTAGAAAAGAATAAAAACTCCCCGATTATACCCTGAATTAAAACTGAAAGATAAGCGGTTGCAGGGCTGTGCGGACTAATAGCTGCTTTAATAAAAATCACAACAAGTGTGGATTTAATTATCTGTCCGCGTTTATCAGAAAATTTTGCAATCATTCCAATAAGAATGATTGCAGCACTTGATATAATCATACCTCTGAAAGGTAGTTTTAACGCATGAAGCAATCCTCCCAGAGTTGATTCGCTTAATGCCCAAAGTGCTGTAATCCTTCCTGCTTTTGATAAAGAAAGAAATGATTCCTTATACAGGTTTTCTGATTGTGCTTGAATTTTAACTTCAGTCAATTTTTTTTCTAATCGATCAGGCTATTGAATTCTTGTTCAGTAAAATACTGCATAGCTTGTGTGAATAAAATATTTTCTTCTCTAAAGATATGCAATTTCATCGTTTCAATTATTGCCATTCCCTGATTAAATACAGACTGATAAGTAATTTCTCTTGAGCGTTGGTCCGGAAGCCGTGCAGCTAAACCAAGAAAATTAAAAACGATAGCAGCAACCTGTGCAACCTTTATGTGTTCATCTTCCATTACATTAATACCGGTAATAGATGTATCAGCGGAGTTGTGTTCTCCAGTCTCAATCAGTTTATTATGCAGAAGCGGAAATAATTTTTTTTCTTCTTTAGAGTTATGAATCGGAACTTTCTCATCAAAAAAAGTAAAAAATTGTTTTAACCCTTTGTTAATCTCATCATTAAAAATCCAGTTATTGTTTTTCCAATTAAATAATGCTTCTTCAAACTTGTTCAAAACTTCTGAAAATGCTTTATGTTCATCCATTAATTTCTGAAGAAACGGATGCATATTTTCATAAGGAACAGATTCAATATTTTGTGGATCATAAGCATCGGGCGGATCCATTGGCGAAAGCTCTTCACTGCCGGTGTCTTTTTCTACAAAGCGTTTAATTGGGTCATTGTTTTTTAATTTATCTGAGTCCATAATAATTATTTAGCCTATATTTCTGAAATAATACGTTTTAATATAACTATTAAACACATTAAAGTGAGTATCCTGAAAACACATATATTACTACTCAATTATAAATAACAAAGGAATTTTTTAGCAGCCGCCTGTATAAGAAAAAAGTTTAATCCGCTAAATTATTGTAATTGTAGTGTAGAACATTTTCTTTTTCTTTCTCTGTGCCTTTTTCTCTTTTGGGAACCATCCTAAGAAAATCACCATACTTCATAGGTTCTTCCAGCCTGCAGGACCAAACAAGTTTTTCTTTTCCATCTTTATCCTTCCAATAAGTAATATCAGGACATCCATCGCACATACTCTGATCTCCATTGGGCATTAAGTCAGGAGGTTGTATAATAAGTATTGACTGCAGATGTGCTCTTTTAAAAAATCTCAATGGATTTACCACCAGATATTTAAGATAATTTTTTAATGCTTTTCTGACTCCTTTATCAAAAACAGATAGAAGAAACATTGTTGATCTGCCCATTCGTAATGTTTTTGGAGAAGCATAACTCAGATATTTATCAAACATAAAATGATAGGATATCATAACCAGTTCCATAAACTTCTTACCAGTGTATCCGAAAATTTTATCTCTGTTTCCGATTCTTTCTGAGAGCAGCCATTTGTAATCATCAGCTTTATGTGTTCCGTTTAAGAATGCAGACGGAGTAAAATCGGGGAACTTCTCCCTGATTTTTTCTACAATCATAGGTGATTTAAGATCAACAATTTCTTCATATTCTGAATGATAATGAATATCTGTCCAGACGATCTTGCTATCACCAATATAAAAATCAAACGGGGTGTTTGGAGTTATATATCTGAATAAAATAAAAACCATCGTATCAACTATATCAATATGTTTTTGAGCCCAGTCAACAAGTTCAGGGACATATTGTAATGTATCACTGTAAATTGTAGAATTAAATGAACAGGCGATTCCCCCTTCAGCAGCAAGCATTTCTGCATAATAAAGACGAAGTTCGTTAAGCTCAACTTCATTTTTGTTTCGCCATTTTTCTTCTCTTCCTCTTCCTTGCTTTGAATCTATGTGGAATGTAAAGCCAAATACCCCGGCTTTCTTAAGCTCGTGAAGCAGCTGTTTTGTAAGAGCTATTCCATTAGTATTAATAATCGGTTTTAATCCTCTTGATTTTATTTCCTTCACCAGTTCAATAATATTAGGATATACAAGAGGATCACCACCAGCTATTGAGATACAATCTGACTTTCTTTGAGATTGAAAAAAATCCAGTTCATGTTTAATCTGTTCAATGGATTTATGTGAATCTTTGATATTCTTCCTGTAGCATCCATAACAGTTTAAATTACATTGCGAGGTAGGTTCAAGCCAAGTAATACCGTTATCTGGCATTGTCCATGGCATTCTATAGAGTGATTCAATTGGAAAATATGGCTTTCCCATTTTTGTTGCTCCTTTTTAATAATAAAATTTTTTAAATAATTATTTTTACTTTAAACTTTCTTTATAAAGTACTCTTCATTTCATTACCAAAGCATTGATGCACAAATTAGTATCAATATTCCAAGAATTAAATTCGTTGTTGCAAGTAACTCTAATCTTTTTTTGAATAATAAGAATTTTTCCCTGGGCTTTTCACCGGGATTTGGCATATTTTTTCTTAATCCCGGAACAACTATTCCGCCGATTACAATTCCAACTAAAACAACACCGAGGATAAAAATATGTTTTATAAGAAGAACGACACCAAATTGAGTTGAAACATTTAACAACATTTCACCAGGAGTTTTTAGGAAACCAGTTATAATGAGAATTATTATTGCAACCCAGGCAATTATAGAAAATCTTTTAGCAGCTATGCCCTGTAGTTTACCGCTTTCACCAGGATCTATTTTGGATACTGATGGCAATAAAATAAAATGAGTGTATATCATACCGCCGATCCATACTGATGTACCAAGCAGATGAAAAAAATTAATTGTTTGGTCAGCCATATTTAATTCCTTATATTTTTTAATAATGAATGTTTATTAAAGACTTAACCCGGATATTCTATTAATGCTGCAGTATTATTTTACTGCTCTTCCCTTTATAAATAAAGCGGAGATAAATTTGTTTTCATTAAAATTTCAATATTACATCTACAAGTTATGGCTTTGATTATTGCTTGCTAAAATATTCTCATTTGAACCCTTTCTATTTTTTTAAATAATTCTACTTCCTGATTTTCATTCTGCAAAAATCTTACATTTACTTTGAATTAATAAATTACTGCTATTACACTAATGGTATTAAATTTATTTATAGAAATATAAATCGCGGGTCTTTTTTATGAATATATATTGCCTCTGAGACAGGAGAAGATTAAGATAAGTGTAGCTTGTGTGAATTTTTTCTCATAGGATTTACCAACTTATAACCGCGAATCTCTGACACACTCATTCGTTTATAAAGTAAACTTATCAGGTATTGCCCATATTTCATAATAAAATTTAGAAAATTTCAATTGGAGAACAAAATAATTTTTTTTCTTTTGCAATATTTTTTTTTAGAATTTGGAACATTCCTTTATTATTCACTAATTTTAACTTAACTATGAATAACAACACTAATACTTTACATAGTGGTAATTCTTTAACCAAGTTAAAAGAGATTATAAAAAATCTTCCGTCTGCATATTTCGCGATGGTTATGTCCACGGGTATTATTTCTATTTCCTGCTATCTTCTTAAGATTAATTGGATAGCCTATATGCTCTTTTGGCTGAACTTATGGTTTTATATTTCACTTGTTGTATTAACTCTTTTAAGACTTCTTTTTTTTCACAAAGATTTCTTAAAGGATATGATTGATCATCAGAAAGGACCGGGTTTTTTTACCATTGTTGCCGGTTCCTGCATTCTTGGCAGTCAGTTTATAATTATTTATGATAATCATTCAGCATCATTTATTCTTTGGATAATCGGACTTGCTGCCTGGATTATTTTAAACTATTCGATCTTTACTGGATTTACTGTCAAGGAAAATAAACCGCCATTGGACGAAGGAATTACCGGTGCATGGCTTCTGGCAGTTGTAGCAACACAATCTATTGCAGTACTTAGCACATTACTTGCAACTAATCTGTCGCAGCCATTTAAATTACAAATGAATTTTTTAGCTCTTTGTATGTGGCTCTGGGGTGGTATGCTTTATATCTGGATGATATCGCTTATCTTTTATCGTTATACTTTTTTCAAATTTGTTCCCGGAGACTTATCGCCACCATACTGGATAAACATGGGTGCAATGGCAATTTCTACACTTGCGGGTTCACTTTTAATTTTAGAAACTGATAACGCTCCTTTTGTACAATCCTTGCTGCCATTTATAAAAGGATTTACAATTTTTTATTGGGTTACAGGTACCTGGTGGATACCAATGCTGTTCATACTTGCAATTTGGAGACATATCTATAAAAGATTTCCGCTTAAATATGATCCCTTATACTGGGGTGCTGTCTTCCCTCTTGGAATGTACACTGCTTGTACATTCCGTATGGCTTATGCATTGAATATTCATTTTTTAGATAATGTGCCTGAGTATTTTATTTACATAGCACTTCTGGCTTGGTTAGCAGCATTTGCAGGATTTATCAGATCGGTTCTAACTCAATTCAAATGGTTTATTAGTAAAAGTACGGTTTAGATGATCTAATTTTTAATATCAGAAATATCTTCTTCTTAAATTTAATTAACTAAAAATGCGCATCTTTTTTTATTAAATCTTTATAAAGATCCCTGCTCAATCAGTAAATAACAAGATTCTTTTTGCACTGAACTTACTCCATACCTTCAATTACTTTTGGATCCAAAGTTTTCGTTACTGATTTATGTAACCATGTTAAACAGATGACTGAAAGAATAAGCATCATAAACCAGCTGGAAGTCCACACTCCTGAAAAACTGAGTACATATCCAAAAATTATAGGTGCGATAAATCCACCTAAACCGCCAAGCACGCCAACCATTCCTCCAACAACGCCAACTTCATTTGGAAAATATTCAGGAATAAATTTATACACTGCGCCCATACCAAGCCCCCAGGCAATGCCAATTAAAAACACAAATCCTGAGAATATCCAGACATTAGCCTGAAAGAAAATCCTTGTAACACCTTTAGCAAGCAGTTCCCTTTTCTGAACCTGATCACCTTCTTTAACTACCGGTTCATTCCAGGATTCTATTCTTGGAAAAACAAAAGTTTGATTTGATTCGGGATTAAAATCAGGAGATTTTTTTATCAAAGGATATTTGTAACTATTTAGAATAATTTCATCTTCATTAACCTCGGTAATTACTCCGCTTTGATCAGCCATTATACCAGAGCCGGGGGAATAAATCTCCATCTTCGGAAATATTAACAGAAATGATAAAACTATTGATACACTGAAAACATTAAATAAAACTCTTTGCGGACCAAATTTATCTGCAAGCCATCCGCCTAAAGCACGAACAAGTCCTGATGGTAAACTAAAAGCGGAAGTAAGAAGTCCAGCCGTAATAAGAGACATATAATATGCATTCACATAATAAGGAATTAGCCATTGAGAGAAAGCAACAAAACATCCGAATACGAGAAAATAATATAAACCAAAACGCCAAACCTGAACTTGCTTTAATGGTTTAGTCAGCTCCTTAAAAGATTTTATCTTTTCAGGCAGCCTTTTGTTTGAAAACAGAAAGAAGACAATTCCCATAATCAGCAGAACCGCAGCATAGATTTGAGGAAGATATCTCCATCCTTCAGTATTCATTCCGTGATCAGTTAGCATATTTAATAATCTAGGTGCGAATAGTGCTGTTAAAGCCGTACCTATAGTGCCTACCCCAAAAATACCAAGAGCGGTTCCTTGCTGCTTTTTTGGAAACCAAAGGGAAACATAGGCTACTCCGCAGGCAAAACTTGAACCAACTATCCCAAAACAAAAACTTAATATTGCAAAGACTAAATAATCGTTGGCAAATGAAAGCAGATACATCGGTACAGAACAAAACATCAATAGTAAAGTAAAAATAATTTTTCCGCCGAACTTATCTGTTAGAATTCCCACAGGAAATCTGAAAACAGCGCCAGATAAAACCGGAATACCAAGCAGCCACCCAACTTCAACACTGCTCCATTTAAAAATATTATTATCAACAAGAAATGCTATTAATATACCGTTGATTGTCCAGGCAGAAAATGACAACATAAAAGCAAGAGTACTAAGAAACAAAATTTTATATGATCTGAAACCGGCTTTTTCTGTGTTCATAAAATTAATCTCACCCTGTAACTACCAAATAAATAGTTAATTAATTATTTCTCGATTTATTTACCGACCAAACAGAACGAGGATTCCGAACTTTTTTTCTATTCCAGTTCCATATAACTTTTTGATAAGGTCTCCATAAGTAACTTAGCGGAAATACAAGAAAATGCACTAATCTTGAAAATGGAATAAGCAGTACAATTAAAAAGGCAGTTGCTATATGCAGTTGAATTACAAGCGGCAAATTAATAATAGGTTCAATTTGAGGATTAAGAGTAAAAACAGAAATCAGATAAGGAGATAGTACAGAAGCAAACCAGGAAGAACCCCAGCGATAACCGTATGCAATCCACAAACCTAAAAATATTTCTGCAATAAGCAATACTTCAATTATCAAATCCATTTTGTTTGTAACCATCTGAACTCTTGGATTGGTTTTTCTTCTGATAAAAAGATGTATTAATCCAACAAATGTTGTGATACCAAAAATGAAAGCGGTTACCTCAAGTATCAGCAATCTTACCGGATGGCTGTTCCATAACAGCACTTCCCTAGGAAACAGAAATGCAGTCAAATGACCGAAGAACAGAAAAACGATTCCATAGTGAAATGGAACAGAGCCCCAGAAAAGTTTTCTTCCTTCAAGAAACTCAGATGATAAAGATGAATACTTAAACTTTTTACTTTTGTACCTATAAATAGTACCAATCAAAAAAACTATAAGTGCTATGTAAGGTAATGCGATAAAGAGAAAATTATTTAGTATAGTCATAATATTTTCCTATTCAGGTAATTCCATTTCTTTAGCAAACTCAGTTTTAAAATTATTTCCATCGGCCAAGTTTTTATAATCTCCGCCAAAGTCTGTATTCAGGACTATTAATAATCCTTTTAAAATAGACTGATAAACAGTTCCGTATTTCTTTTCCTGCTGTATGATTGTTCTATGATGCTTTTGATATACTTTGTTTTTTTTATCAATATTAACACTTTCAAATTCATCAATAATTTTTTTAAGTGCGGGTTTAATAATTAATCCGACAAGATCATTTTTAAACTCATCATCTTCATGTTTACTTAATAAATTCAAAACATTTGGTAAATGATCAGATAATTCCGTAGAACAATCATTACCTGTCTTAATATGCTCTCTGTTTAAGTTAGCTAAAAGTTCACCTCTTTTGTAATCATCACCAAACAAAGTATAACCAATATCAAGTGTTGATATAGCCTGTACATCAAAAGTGCGCGTAAATATTTCTTCCCATTTCCAAATTGATGTTGTTTTCGTGAATTCAAAAAACTCAGCCATCATTTCAGAAGCATCAGGATAATTAATACTCAATGCGTTATGCATTTGACTGACAGTCTTTCGCACTTCTTCATCAGGGTAAGTTAACGCAGAGGCAAAATATCTATAAATTTCTGATCTTAAACTCATTCCTCAGTCCGGGTTAATATTTATTACAAAAACTTCAACCATATTGAAATTGTTTACTGATTTATTATTTACTTCAATAATTATTAGCTTAAAAAAATCACACTCCTCTAGCCGGTCTTTCTTTAAATCCAAATCCTGTTGAACCCTTTTCATCAGCAGTACTCTCCAGCATTTCAATTGCTTGTTCACGATGAGCCGGCGGAATAACGAATCTTTCATCAAATTTTGCAAGTGATGTTAAAGCATAAATTGCATCTGCCTGCTCAGGGCTTAATCCTGTATCTGTTAATGCGGAATTGACTTTTTCAGCAGATAGATCGCCAACAGTTACACTTCTTCTGTGAATTCTTACAGCCATCATCTTTTTAAGAATAGGACTTATTTTAGAAGTGTCACCAGCACCAAAAAGATTTGCCATATACTGTAAAGGAAATCTTGCTTTTTCAATTGTTCCCCAAAGTTCTTCTGTGCTTGTATCATATAACCAATTATCGTCCCATCTCTTGGCAATCGGATTCAGTTTATCGTTTTGTGCTCCATTCTTTGCGTCGCTCAAGGATGCCATAACAGGCAACAATGGCGGAACATAAAAGAGCATAGGTAAGGTTCTGAATTCGGGATGAAGCGGTAGAGCAAGTCCCCACTCTTTAACAAATTTGTAAATCGGTGAATTTTGTGCTGCAAGTAATGTTGAATCAGCAATGCCATTAGCTTTTGCAGCAGCTATTACTTTTTCATCAAACGGATCAAGAATAATATCAAGCTGTTTTTCAATAAGATGATTATCATCGGCAGAAGCTGCTTCATGAATACGATCGGCATCATAAAGCATTACACCTAAGTATCTGATTCTTCCAACACAGGAGTGCATGCAGGCAGGTGTTAATCCGGCTTCAAGCCGGGGATAACATAAAATACATTTCTCCGATTTTCCTGTGTGCCAGTTATAATAAGATTTTTTATAAGGACAGGCTGTAACACACATTCTCCAGGCACGGCATACATTCTGATTAATCAGAACAATTCCATCTTCACCTCTTTTATAAATTGCACCTGACGGGCAAGAAGCAACACAAGCAGGATTAAGACAGTGATTACAGATCCGCGGTAAATAAAACATTGCCATTTTTTCAAGCTGAAACATCGCTTCCTGTTCAGCAGGAGAAAGATTTTCCAGATTAGGATCATTTCTTGCATAATCCGGTGTTCCGCTCAGATCATCATCCCAGTTAGGTCCGGCTTTAATATCAATCGGTTTCCCGGTAATCAGTGATACTGGTCTTGCAACCGGTTGATCATCTAGTTCAGGTGATTCGATAAGATCAAGATATTTGTATGTCCATGGTTCATAGTAATCATCAATTACCGGCAGGTACGGGTTATGAAAAATATTTGCCAGTCCTTTAAATTTTCCGGAACCTTTTAATGAAATGCTTCCGTTATTTTTTTCCCAGCCGCCTCTATAGATTGTCTGATCTTCCCACTTAGAAGGATAACCGGTACCGGGTTTTGTTTCAACATTGTTCCACCACATATATTCAGCACCTTTACGATCAGTCCATATATTTTTACATGCAATAGAACAAGTATGACAGCCGATGCATTTGTCTAAATGAAACACCATTGATATTTGTGATCTTACATCCATAATATTTTAATTATTATTTATTAATGATTATTGTTTTCTATCTGATTTTTCAATTTCTTTTATACTGTTTTTTCAGGATAATAAATCATCACTTTCTATAGATAAATTAAAAATTAACTTTGTCCATCTTTTTAACAACAACGTGCGTATCTCTGTTCGGTGCCGAAGGTCCCCAATAATTAAAGTGATACGAAAACTGAGCATATCCGCCAGCCAGCAGATTAGGTTTTAAATGAATCCTTGTTATGCTGTTATTCATACCGGCTCTTTTGTTTCCACGAACTTGTGATTTCGGAATTGATATTGTTCTTTCAACGGTATGATAAACAATGCAAACACCTTTAGGTATTCGTGTACTTACAACAGCTCTGGTACAATAAACTCCATGATCATTAAAAACTTCAACCCAGTCATTATCATTTATTGAAAGTTCCTTAGCATCCTCTTCATTAAGCCAACATGGCTCCATACCTCTCGAAAGAGTAAGCATTCTTATATTATCCATATACGTTGAATGAATATGCCATTTACCATGAGGTGTCAAACAGTTTAATACTTTGGCATCACCGTGTTTCAAAGTTTCTTTTAAATCACCGTAAGCCTGATACTTTGGAGAAGGTTTATATGTTGGCAGATTTTCACCAAAACCAAGATACATATCGTGATCAAGATAAAAATGCTGTCTTCCGGTTAATGTACGCCATGGAACCAAACGCTCTACATTATATGTATATGCTGAATAAGCTCTTCCGTCATTCATCAGACCTGACCAAACCGGCGAGTTGTGATATCTTCTTGGCTGCGCTTGTAAATCCTTAAAGTTTATTCTTACATTTCTATTACCTTCCGCAAGATCAGCAAGCACAAGGCCTGTTTTTGTCTCCATATATTTATAAGCTCTGTATGCTAACTCGCCATTAGTGAGAGATGACAGATAAAGAACCGCGTTAACAGCAGAAACATCTTCTTTAATTGATGGATAGGTTTTCCCATCGATTTTCTCAACCGGAAAATGATAAGAGTTTATCATATCATCATAAAAGTCATCGCATTTATAGTGATTACCATGAGCGCCTAACCCTTTGCTTTTTATATTCGGACCCAGCGAGATATATTTATCATAAATTTTGGTAAAGTCTCTTTGAAGAACTGTAATTTTCTGTGTTGTCTTCCCCGCTATAATATCGCATTCGCCTAAATACCAGTCCTTCATTGAAGGCTGAGTAATTTCATCCGGTGAATCGTGTGAAAGAGGGCTTGTAACTATATCAACCTGATTTTGATTTAAATGCTTTTTGGCTGTATGACTGGTTGCCCAGGCAATATTTCTAAAAATATCCCAATCAGTTTTTGCTTCCCATACAGGTGGAATAGCAGCAGATAACGGATGTATAAACGAATGCATATCTGTACTGTTTAAATCATCCTTTTCGTACCATGAAGCTGCAGGTAAAACAATATCAGAATAAAGTGCAGATGAGTCCATTCTGAAATTCAAATCAACGACTAAATCCATTTTACCAACCGGTGCTATATCATGCCACTTTACCTCTTCGGTTTTATCTTCGCTGTCTTTTGCAATAATATTTGTGTGAGTTCCAAGATAATGATTAAGGGCATATTCGTGTCCTTTCATACTTCCGGCAATTGCATTGCCACGCCAGATAAACCAAACTCTTGGAAAGTTAGTATCCTGATCAGGATTTGCAATTGAAAATTCAATTTCTTTATTCTTGATTTTTTCCAAAACAATTTTCTTCAATTCATCCGGATCATTAGTATTAAATTCTTTGGCAAGTTCAAGACTGTTTTTATTAAACTGCGGATAAAACGGCATCCATCCCATTCGTACTGATTTAAATAT
This sequence comes from Ignavibacteriota bacterium, assembly GCA_013285425.1. Classification (GTDB taxonomy): domain Bacteria; phylum Bacteroidota; class Ignavibacteria; order Ignavibacteriales; family Ignavibacteriaceae; genus IGN3. The sequence continues at coordinate 644,598 of CP053447.1, read as the reverse complement.
CATATCAGCCATGTGCTTGTTTGCCAATTCATTATCCGGTACAGTATTATATTTTGAAGTCTTTCCGTCATATCTATACTGACAGGTATTTATATAATGCCACAAAGGAGTCTGCTGTAATCGCACTGCATCAACCCAATCCCTTGCAAATGCAATATTTGACCATGAATCCTGTGGTGCTAATTTTTCCTGACCGACATAATGATTTAAGCCGCCGCCGTTTTTCCCGATACATCCGCACATCATAAGTGCCATTGCCCCTGCACGATAGATAAGATTCTGATGGAACCAATGATTAACACCGGCGCCGATGATAATCATACATTTGCCCTCGGTGTTTATTGCAGTTTCAGCCCATTCTCTTGCAAAGCTAATTACTGCTTTTGAATCAGCGCCAGTAAAAACTTCCTGCCAGGCTGGAGTATAAGAAGAATCTTTATCAGAATAATCCTTTGGATAATCGCCGCCTAATCCTCTGTCAACTCCATACTGTGCCATTATCAAATCATAAACAGTTGTAACAGGTATTTTCTTACCATCGCTTGTTTCAATAAGTTTTACAGGCACTCCGCGAAAACGTTTTGTGTTTAAACCGAACTCAATAAACTCTACCTGTAATATTTTATCATTAGACCCGGCAAGGCTTAACACAGGATCATATTCTTTGTTATCAGTTTCATTTTCATATTTAAGATTCCAGTTACCTTGTTTTGAATCCCATCTTTGACCGATAGTACCTTTAGGAACAACAAGCTTACCGGATTTGGAATCAAGATTTAAGAATTTCCATTCTCCGTTGTTGATATCTTTATATTCAGATATTCTGTTTGCCCGAACAAGCCTGCCCGGTTTATAATTCCCATTATTATCTTCAAGCTCAACAAGGAATGGAGAATCTGTATATTTCTTTACATACTCTATAAAGTAAGGTGACTTTTTTTCGTGATGATATTCTTTTAGAACAACATGTGTTACTGCCATCCAAAATGCACCATCACTTCCGGCGTGAAGAGGAAACCATTGATCAGAAAATTTTGCTACCTGACTAAAGTCCGGTGAAAAAACAATTGTCTTAGTACCATTGTGTCGGCTTTCAGCAAAGAAATGGACATCTGGTGTTCTTGTCATATTAAGGTTTGCACCCATTACAGCAATCATTTTAGAGTTATACCAATCGGCACTCTCACAAACATCGGTTTGTTCACCCCATATTTCAGGGAATGCATTAGGAAGGTCACAATACCAATCGTAAAAACTAAGATTAACACCTCCGAACAATTGAAGAAACCTGCTGCCTGCAGCATAACTAAGCATAGACATTGCGGGGATTGGTGAAAAACCAATAACTCTATCCGGACCATATTTTTTTGCAGTATAAATATTAGCTGCACCAATTATCTCAAGTACTTCATCCCAGGTAGCTCTTCTGAATCCGCCTTTACCTCGTGCTGTCTGATAAGCTTTCCTTTTCTCTTTATTGTTCTGAAGATTTTCCCATGCAGTTAATGCATCACCGGTTTTTAGTTTTTCTTCTCTAAAAGCATCTATCAGTGCACCGCGGATAAGCGGATATTTAATTCTCAGCGGACTGTATAAATACCACGAAAAAGAAATACCTCTTTGACATCCGCGGGGTTCATAAGGCGGCAGCGAGCCTTCCAATAGCGGATAATCGAGCTGCTGGGTTTCCCAGACAACTATTCCATCTTTAACATGAACCTGCCAGGAACAGCCGCCGGTGCAATTAACTCCGTGCGTACTTCTTACAATACGGTCGTGCTGAAAACGATTTCTGTAAAACTCTTCCCACTTACGGGTTTGAGGTGATATTAAATCCTTAATCCAACTCATAGAAAATTTCTCACTGTTAGATAAATATTAAATTGATTTTAACTGTCTTTTAAAAATTGAATCATTAACGCTTTTTCTTTTCCGGTTCCACCAGATAGTTCCATAAACACCGAAAAGAACAGCTCCGCCAATAATTCCAGCATATAAAAATATTTGCTGAGGTGCTGCGGGCTCCTGCAGCGAAACTACAAAATCAGCATTCTTTAAAAATGCAGTAAGATAAAACGATTCATCTGAGGTAACCAGATGATTTGAATAAGCTGCTTTCATAACCGGAAATGGCGGGCTTGAAATGATGGAGTGAACACCATTTACACCAAGGCGGGTAACAGCATTTGTTAAATCAAGTGCTAAAAGTCCGCCGCTCATTACTTCATCGTTAAGAACATTATGACATGAAATGCATGCAGGTCCGCCGTTAGTTAATCTTTGCTCGCCGGAAAAGATTTTTCTGCCGATAGTAAATTCATTATCACGTGCCTGTTCTAAAGTTAATCCTGTACTTAAAACAATTGGCTGAACTTCAGTAACAACCGCACCTGTTGATTGCTGTTTGATATAACTTAAAACATCTTTTATCTCAGCATCAGATAAATTCTGATCAGGCATTATTGTTTTATTATATTCATTGAAAATTGCAACAGCATCAGCATCACCGCTGTTAACCATACTTTGAGATGATCTGATAAATTTTATCAACCAGCTTTCTGTTCTTAAATCCTGAATATTTATTAAATCGGGTCCAACCAATCTTCCTTTGCCTATAGTATGACAAGCCTGACAAATACCTTTGAAAGTTGTTTCACCTGCCGATTGCGGATATAAAAACTCTGATAGGTTGAATATTAGCGATAACAAAATTGTGAAGGTGAGTAATTTTTCATTGTAGTTCTTAAAAGAAGTATAAAGCATCTTTCACCTTTCAAATACAAATGATTAATAAACTTTTGTTAATTAAGACACTATAATATCTGCTCCGTGCTAAAAACCTGTTCTAAGGTTGAGCATAGATAATTATTATAAATATAAATTGCAAATAATGAGCTTCTAAAAATCTATTTTTGTTTGCTTTATTTTCTTGAAAAAAAAATGAATAAATTATTTATTATCCGAAAAGAGTTATAACAAAAGATAAACTGCCTTTAAGTCTTATATTTATGATAAATCCGGTTATAAATAATAATCTCTGATTTCAAACTATTATAAGGATTCTCTGTCAGTTTGAGAGAAGCAGAATTACTCTGATAAATCTTTTATTTCTTAACCAATATTTTTTAGTTTTGCAAAAACAATCAGACAATTATTGAAAGACACTGCCAGATGAAAACTTATCTTAACAAATTACTTGTCTTTATTGCATTATTTTCTCTTTTAATACCATCATTAAGTTTTGCTTGCACTTCTATAATAGTTACAAAAAGCGTTTCAAAAACCGGCTCACCAATTATTACCTATTCGTGCGATGGTGAGTTTCATCCGATACTGAGTTTATTTCCAGCAGCCGATCATAAACCGGGTGAGATGCTTGAGCTTTCTAATTGGTATGGTCAAAAATACAGCATCAAACAGGTTGAACATACATACAGAGTTGTTGGTTTGATGAATGAATATCAGGTTGCAATCGGTGAATCAACATGGGATGGAAGACCTGAGCTTGAAAATACAAAAGGATATTTTGATTATTACACCTTGATGATGATTGCTCTGCAGCGTTCAAAAACTGCACGCGAAGCAATTGATGTTATGACTTCGCTTGTTGAAGAATATGGTTATGCAAGTACTGGTGAATCTTTTTCTATTGCTGATAAACAAGAAGCATGGATAATGGAAATGATTGGACCCGGTGAAGGTGGTAAAGGTGCAATCTGGGTTGCGATAAGAATTCCGGACGGCTGCATTTCTGCACATGCAAATATGTCACGCATACACGAATTTCCTCTTAACGATCCTGAAAATTGTATCTATTCAAAAAATGTTATTTCATTTGCAACTGAGAAGGGTTACTTTGATCCGGCAAAAGGAAAACCGTTTAGTTTTTCAGATGCATACAATCCGCCTACTGAAGAACAGGTACGTTATTCTGCAAGAAGAGTATGGAGTATTTTCAGAAGAGTTTCGCCATCATTAAATCTTAGTTCTGCATACAGTTCTTATGAAAAAGATACTCAGCCTTATCCGCTTTATATTAAAGCTGATCGAAAACTTGATGTTCAGGATGTAATTGCATTGCACAGAGATCATTATGAAGGAACTGAATTTGATATGACACAGGACTTAGCAGCCGGTCCTTTTAATGCACCCGATAAATGGCGTCCGATGAAATGGGAAGTTGATGGAAATAAATACGCATGGGAAAGACCAATTGCTACTCAGCAGGCAGCTTTTGTTTTTGCTGCAGAACCGCGCGCAGATTTGCCGGATGAAATTGGCGGAATTTATTGGTATGGATTGGATAATCCTTACACGAATTTCTTCGCACCGTTTTATACTTCAATAACTTCTTTACCAAAATCTTATACAGTCGGTAAGTTAAGTAAATTTACCCGCGAGTCTGCATGGTGGGCTTTTAACTTTGTTGCTAATTATGCAAATCTAAGATGGAGTTATATGATTCAGGATATTCAAAAAGTGCAGAAAGAAATTGAAGATGATTTCTTCGGCAGACAATCAGTGATTGAAGCTGAAGCAAAGAGATTATTAGAAGAAAATCCCGCAGAAGTTGAAAAATATTTAACTGAATATTGTGTAGAAAGTGCCGAAACAGGAATTCAAAAGTGGTGGGAGCTTGGTGATTTTCTGATAACAAAATACAATGATGGTTATATAAAAAATGAAAAAGGAAAACCACAGGAAATTGGTTATCCTGAATCCTGGCTGCAGACAATTCCGAAAGAGAAATTAGAAAAATACAGATTGAAACAAGAACGTGACGGCGAGGGCGAGTTGTAGCTTGGGTTGAATAAATTGGATTTGGCACTTAGAGATTGACGATTGATAAAACTATAAACCTGCAGTAATCTATGGTTTACTGAAAAAGTTATCAGAGTGTTAACGGCAATACATTAAATCAGCTAAACAATAAAATAAGTGCTGATTTATATGATTCTATCTTGACGATTCTATTAATCAACAGTTGAGCAAATAATCACAACTCTTATTTAAAACCATTATGTATGGTAAATCCTCTCCCTAAAATTTCCAACGGTTTCATTACTCAGCATATTATAAGTCTGGTTTAATATATTTTGCCATTCATCCTGAAGAAAACACTTTTTAAAATTCTTACAGTTATGAAATCCGAGAATACATCTTTTAAAAATATCCAATCCATCAACTGCTTTGATTATATCAATCAGCTTTATTTCATCAGCATTAATTGCAAGTTTAAACCCGCCGTCTCTTCCCTTACGTGAAAATATTATTCCTTTATCTGTAAGGTCCTGTAAAATTTTAGATATAAATTCTTTGGGGATATTAAGCTCTTCAGAAATTTCTTTTGCAGAGCATAACCTGTTTTCCTGCTTTGATGCTAAATAAATTACAGCCTGCAGCCCATACTCACATTTTTTTGAAAAGAATGACGCCATCAAATAAACCGGTTAAAAATCCTTTTTGTTAAAGCTTCTTAATCCTAAAAGAAACGGAATGATAAACCATAAAATCATTAATCCAGCGGATACTAAAACACCTAATGAAGTACCGAAAAATTTGTTGAACAGTGCACCTGTATATCCCATTAAAGCAGAGATATTAAAATCAAGTATAAAGAATATTCTTGCCAGGTCAATCGGATTAATTAAACTAATCCCAAGAATAATATTTTCAATAGGGTAGTCTCTGAAAAAATATGTAACAAATAAAATCAATCCATCATAAATAACTGCAAGCATAAGCCAGATAAGAATTGCTGCACCTAAACCTCTTGCCTTATCAGAAAACTTTATTGCAGTTAAAAATGCAATTGATGTAAATATAAGTGTAAGGGCAAAGCCGTTTATTGTAAGAATTAAAACCGGAGTTATACCCGCTGTATCTGCACCTGTAAAAACAAATCCGATAAATATTCCGGCTACAAAGCTTAAAGCAAGCGGAACGGCATTACCAAGATACAAACCGAAATAAAGCGATCTTCTGTCAAGAGGCTGACAGAGAACCATTTGTATATAATCATTCGAGTTATAAACATACATTGTTCCGAAAATTATACTTACCAACGGAATAACTATCAGCACAATGTTCATCAAACTTAAAACTGCTTTGCCTGTTTCATCTTCAAAGTTGAACATCAGAAAAGACAGGATTAAAAAGAATGAGAAGTAAAATATTACCCATTTACTTCTCAGTGCATTGCTAAATTCAAACTTTATGATTTTAAATATCAGTCCCATCTAAACTCCTTATTCATCATAGCTGCGATTGCATTTTCAAGTTTAGCCTGTCCGCTTAACTCAACAAGATTTTTAAGCGAGCCATCATAAACAATTTTACCTTCAATCAGGAAAAGTATATTATCAGACAGTTCTTCAATTTCAGCCATAATATGGGAAGTAAGAATTATGGTTTTACCAGCATCTCTTTGTTCTACTATTTTCTTTTTAAGATTTGCTGATGCAGCCGGATCAAGTCCGGCAGTAGGTTCATCAAGAATGATTATTTTCGGATTAAACATTAAAGCAATACAGGCGCTTACCTTTTGCTTATTACCGCCTGAAAGGGTTCTGATCTTTTTGTTAAGTTCGGGCTGAAGATTCAGAATATTAATTAACTCAGCATTACCATTCATCTGCTGCATTCTTATATCGCTGATCATATTAAATACTTCATTGACTGTAAGATTATCCGGAAAGCTGGCAGCCTGAGGCATATATCCGATATCTTTTCTGTAAAGATACTCTTTAATAACAGATTTATTATTAAAAAGAATTTCTCCCTTATCGGGCTGCACTAAACCAAGAATTGATTTAATAATAGTTGTTTTGCCGGAACCGTTTGGTCCGACAATAGCAGTAATTTTACCCGGTTCAATATTTAGGGATATATTTTTTAAAACCTGATATTTACCGAAACTCTTTTCTATGTTTTTTAATTCAATCAATTTAATTTCCTCATCAAAGGCGATTGATCAATTAAAGTTTCAGGAGTTAATGAAGGAAACACACTTTCAGCAATGTTCAGCAAATCAATAAATAAACTGTTTAGTAAGATCAGTGACGGCTCATTTTGCTGAGCCATAATTGAATAAAGTTTAACCGGTCTGTAAGGAACATCGCCAATACCATCTTTATCAAGATCATAGCCGTCATACTTACTCCAGTAATTTGCATTAAACTTGTTAAAATTCTGTCTGCTGTTTGTTGATAAATCAAAAGTGTTTGCAATAAAATTGTTTGAGCTGAAAATATTCTCCATTGAGTTTGCCATTAATTTGATTGCCCATCCGTTTTTTTCAAACTGATTATTTAAAAACTCGGAGCCATCACAGCCTTCGATAAAGATTCCGGTTGTATTTTCAATAAAATAATTTTTTAAGATTTTGCTTCTGGAAATATCTTTAAGCAGTAATCCATAGGAAGCAGGTCCCCAATTATTACTGAACATATTCCCTTCCATATCAACGTAACGTGAATACATTACAGCAACCCCTGCACTGTTCTTTTCAAAATGATTTGTATAATATCTGCAGCTATCAGAAAACATAAAATGCAAACCATATCTCAGATTATTTACTCCATAATTTTTGCTGATGGTTGTTTGTGTAACAAATTCAAGATAGATACCGTCACGGTGACCTTTTATTTTATTTCCGGTAATTTCGCTCTCGCGGCAATACCATAAATGAATACCATTGCCCGATGAAGTTTCTTTCTTTCCATAAGCTTCAAAATAATTATTAATCACTTTGCAGTTTCTGGATTTAGCCAGATAAACGCCAAAGAAATTACCAAAGAACCTGCAGTTTGATACAATTCCGTTTTTTGTATTTTCAAATCTTACTGCTGCATTTTCTTTAAGATAACTAACGCCCGCATTTTTAAATATAATTCCGGATATTGAAACATCATCTGCATGGACAGTAAATATTTCGTACTGATTTTCACCGTCAATAACAGGAGAATCTTCGCCGATAAATCTCAACGGCTTTGTAATTATAATATTACCTTCTTTGTAATTACCGGATTTGATAATTATTTCGTCGTAGGGTTTTGCAATTTCAATTGCTTTAGAGACAGAATTTACAGCAGTGTTTTTATCAACAATAATTTTATCAGCATAAATCTTAATTTGAATTGCCAGTAGAAAAAAAAATATACACGATATGCTAAAATAAATTTTCAATTACATTTCTCTTACAAGTTCGGACAGATCCTTAAACTTTAATTGTGTACCGCCAAACTCCTGCAGAATCGGACCTAACTGTGCTTCATTTTCAACTGCTAATACATTTAGACCCATTGGACTTCTTAATGAATCATTCTTAAGATAAATTGCTTTTTCAGCATCAATGATATTTCCGGGGTCAGAATAATTACTTACCCAAAGAGAATGGTAATCAGCTTTTGTCATTTTTTGATTTTCTAAATAACCAACAAGGCATTCAATCGAATCAAAAAAATAAATTTTACCTTTATCAGTAACCATTTCAGAACCATATCGCTTATCCATTACAAGCATTTTGCAAAACTCACATTCATCTTCACCGTAACTTATTGGCTTTGGTTCCTTACTGCATCCGATAAGTAGTATTGTTATCAGAACGTAAAAAATATACTTAAACTTATTTTGCATTTTTACTTTCTCTGCTCAAATACAAAGCAACAACATTTAAAAGAATCGAAATAAAAATTACAATAGCTGCAACAGATGGTAATGATGTAGCACTTATATTCAATAATTGTTTGGAGCCGAATATTGGCGGCATATATGTCATTCCAGGAACTTTAATCGGTGCATTTGGATTTAAATTATGTCCATAATCGTATGCCCACATATAAAAATCATAGATTCCTATTGCACCAAGTATAACGAAAAGTATAAGCCAGATGTAAATAAGTTTTTTATTTCTCAGATAAGCATTTAACAAACCAAATAATATCATAAAAATCATGATATATGGCATAATTTCCAATTCCGGAATTGCATCAGGCTCAATTACTTTCATACCTATATAATGATTAAGACCATTAATATTCTGAAGATCGTTTGGCCTTAGCCCTGAAATTTCATTAAGCCAGATTCTTAAACCGAGTCCCTCCGGATATTGTGGTGCATCAAGGTCTATTGTCCAGAGCGGAAAGAAAAAGGTAAGAATAAGTATTAGTGCACCGATGGCAATTAAAACAGCCGATTTAGTTTTCATATTTTCCTCAAAAAAGAAGAGGAACTGTTTTTCCAGTTCCTCTTTAACAACTCATTATTTTCCTAAACTATAAGATAGCTGGACATTTGAATTAGCCGGTGATACTCTGATATATCCCTGCATTTCCTGATGTAATGCTGAACAGAAATCTGAACAGTAAAAAGGAAAAACGCCAACTTTCTTCGGTTCCCATTTAATTGAAAGTGTCTGACCCGGCATTATCAATAATTCAGAATTATTCATTCCCTTCATTGCAAAGCCATGAGGTATATCCCAATCCTGCTCAAGATTTGTAACGTGGAAATAAACCACATCACCAATCTTTATACCTTCAATATTATCCGGTGAAAAATGACTTCTGATTGCAGACATATAAACGTGAACTTCATTACCTTTTCTTTCAACACGGGTATCTTTCTCAGATTTAACTGCATAAGGATTTCCGTTATCTTCAATCCTGTATATTTTCTGAGAGTTTTTCATAATAAGTTCCGCAGGAATAGCTTGTGCATAATGCGGCTCTCCAACAGTTGGAAAATCAAGCAGCAATTTCATCTTGTCGCCGGTGATGTCAATTAGTTGTGCTGATTGAGTAAGTTCCGGACCGGTTGGCAGATATCTATCCTTTGTAATCTTGTTAAGAGCTATAACATATTTACCCCAGGGCTTTTTACTATCACCGCCAGGGATACATAAATGCCCGATTGAATAATAAGTCGGGATTCTATCAACAACTTCCCATGTTCCTATTTTCCATTTAACTATTTCTGATGAAATAAACGATGAGGTATAAGCATAACCGTTTCCGTCAAATTCTGTATGCAATGGTCCAAGACCCGGATTTGATACTTCGCCGGCAACAACAGCATCATATTTTAGGATAGGTATTCCATTAATCTCACCATCAAACTGTTTATCTTCGATAGCTTTTATCATTTTATCAAATGAATGAACAGGAATAACAGTAGCTAATTTACCGCCTGCAACGATATATTGACCGGTTGGATCAACATCTACTCCGTGAGGTGATTTTGGAGTAGGCAGATAATAAATCATTCCTGGACAATCTTTCGGATCAAGAACCTTTACCTGTTTATTAAGCTGGCTGACTGCTGTATGAGTTTTCTCATCTACATAATTTCTGTAATACTCAGCAGAAACAGTTTTAGCTTTACCCTCTTTTAGATATTGTTCAGCTTTTTTCCAATTAATTGCAGCAATAAAGTCCTTGTCATTTTTTGATGCATTAATTTCTAACAGTGTATTTGCCTGCTCTGAATTATAGCTTGTGAAGAAAGCCCAATCGTGTGAAGGACCTTTACCAGCATGAGCAAGATCGTAATCAAAACCGGGAACAATTATCTGGAACTCCAGATTCATATTTTCTGTTTGAGGATCAAGCTTAATAAAACTAATAGTTCCCTTAAAATTTTCTTTATATGAAGAAATCGGCACATCACTTTGAGGAATCGGAACGCTGAATCTTGTAGAAGCAACTATATATTCTGTATTCTCAGTAACGAAAGGTGAACCGTGATTACCTGCTGAATTCGGTATTTCAATAATCTCTTTCGTTTCAAATTCTTTAAGATCAATTCTTGCAACACGCGGAGTATTATTTCCGTTTATAAAAATAAATCTGCCATCAGGAACACCATCAGTCATAGAAAGTTCCGGATGATGTGAGTCGTCCCAAGGAATAAATCCATAGGTAGTATTTAACATTGCTTTTGTTTCTTCAGAATATCCGTAACCTGTTTCAGGATTCTGAGAAAAAACTGAGATGGTTTTAAAATGTCTCCCTGAAGGAAGCCCGTAAACTCCCATTTGCCCGCTAAACCCTCCTGAAGTAAACAAGTAAAACTCATCATAGTTACCGGGGTCAACATAAACTCTCTCAGCTTCGTTGCCTGATAAAGAGCTTTTAGACTGATTACAACCGACATAAGCCAGAATAATCAGCAGTAAAGCTCCAAATGCACCAAACAGAAATTTTTTTGAAATGTTTTTCATACGCGATCCTTTTTAATTAGTTTTATTTTTCTTCAGCTACTTTTCTAAAATAATCAAGTAATGCCTTAGCATCATCTATAGTAAGATTCTGATTCGGCATCGGAGTCATATATTCGGCAAGTAATTTCTTTGCTTCAGGATGTCTGTGAAGGTTTTCTTCCGGATTTAACATATAGTTTATTATGTATTCCGGAGTTCTTCTTTTGATTATATCTCTTTGTGCAGGTCCAACATATCGTTCATCTAATTTATGACAAGCTGCACACTTTGTATCAAATATTTCCTGCCCTTTTTTTACAAGAACCGGATCAATAGGACCTAAGTCTAATTTTTTCTTAACCGGACCAATACCGTTTTCAAGTTCAAAGTCCGTGAGTCCGCTTGTATTTTCTTTTTTATCATTATTGGATGGTTCTTTATTGGTATTATCGCCGCAAGATGTAAACACAACTAATCCAAAAAACAGCAGCAAGGTAAATAAAAATTTTACTTTCGATGAAAACAAGAACATAAATACTCCTTTTTAGTTTATATAATATTTTTTCTATGATTGTAATTTAAGGAACGATTATATTTTTTATTAAAAAATATAATCGGATTTTTTACTCCGATTAAATTAATTAGTTATTTCAAATTTGTCAAATCTGCTTTATCCGGATCAATAAGATTTTTATTCAAAGAGATTTCTTTCAACGAGTTAAAAATTGATTCACACTCTTTTTTATCCTTATCTGTAATTTTGTTGAAGTAAATACAGATTACATTTGTTACTTTCCCCTCAAGAATAATCGGAATACTTATTGAGGAATTCAATCCGGATTTGATCAATATTTCTGATCTTAAGTATGTACGTTCATTCACCAAATCTTCAAACACTACAGGACGTTTTTCTTGCCATGCTTTTCCAATAATTCCAATTCCATTTGCAAATTTAAAATATGAGCTGTACTTGGAAAACTTTTCAAAAAGACTGTCATTATTACTCCAATAGCCAGCCCAAACCATAAACTTTTTAGATTGAGCTAACTGCCATATCTCAGAATAGCTCCAGTTATTCATACTGCAGATTTCTCTTTGAAAAAATATTAGTGATGAAATTATATTCCCCCACTCGCTCATATCAGATATTATCTTTGTGTACTTATTCTCTTCCATTTGCTGTTTTTACTTTATCATTGTTAACAACATCTTAGAATTTGAAACTGCTTTTAATCCATGCGGAATGTCCGCAGGCATAATCAGATACTCTCCTGCTTTTATATAATGCGGATTTCCTCCGATTACTATTTCCATTTCACCGTCAACTAAATAAACTATGGCTTCATAAGGCGAGGTGTGTTCAGTTAATGATTCATCTTTAGCAAAAGCAAACAACGTAATATTCCCATTCGGCTTTTTAATTATCTGCTTGCTAACAATTGAACCATCCTGATAGTTTATTGAATCGATTAATTTTTCGTGCTTGATTTTTTCTGACATCTTTTTTTCTTTTTGATTTAGTTAAACAAAGATAATGATTATTGATTTAATCATAATGTTGAAGGAATATTAAAAATTAACAAAAAACTGAAAATTCATTCAAATTTTTCAACAATTGTATAATAAATAAAGCTTTTGTCTCTTCTTTTTTATTTTTTTTAGAAAGATTTTCTTAAAAAAATTTTGGAATAAACACCTGAAAGATATCCTTCCTTTAAAACCTATTCCTTGACTTAAGTCATGTATTCTGATTTATATTCTTCAGATTAGAAATTAGATTTAATTTTTTAAATGATAACTGCCAGCTTTGTTTTAAAAGTTCTTTCTCAGTCCACTTTTATATTTGAAAGCCACAATAACTTGCTAATCGAGATTTTCTCATCAATAAAACCCAATCACTAATATCCTGTTTTAATTTGGAACGATATAAACTTGAAGTCTGATAATTGATGTAAGAAATGTTTTTATGTATTTTGATAATAAATATATAAAAGCTGTTTCCTTGCAGTATAAAAACAATAGCTCTAATTAATAACTGAAAATATGTTTATTGAATATTTAAAAGGGTTTGAAACTGAGAATAAAAATATTTTAAAAGAAGTAAATACTTCAAAAACCAGTATTGAAAAGGTTAATATTGATAATATAGAAATAACCAGATATACAAATGAATTTTGGACTTCAAAGCAAAGACAAGCAAACAGCATACACGAAATTTCCTATCGTGCTTGTTTTAAACCTCAGTTACCGCGATTCTTTATCAACAGATTAACTAAAGAAGGTGATTTTATTTATGATCCTTTTTTAGGAAGAGGCACAACCATTATCGAAGCCGGACTATTAAACAGAAAAGTTATTGGTAATGATATAAATCCTTTAAGTATTATTTTAAGCGAACCGAGATTCCTGATACCCGACTATAATGAGTTAAAGGAATATCTGCAAAGTATTCCGGTTTATAAAAATCTTAGGGCCGAAATTGATTTGTCGATGTTCTATCATAAGGATACTGAAGGTGAAATTGTATCATTAAAAAATTATCTTTTAGAAAAGTCTTACTCTGACAGTCTGAATAAATTAGATAAATGGATAAGAATGATTTCAACCAATAGACTAACCGGTCATTCAAAAGGATTTTTCTCAGTTTATACGATGCCTCCAAATCAGGCTGTTTCTTCCGAGAGACAAATCAGAATAAATAAAAAATACAATCAAAGACCAGATTACAGAAATGTAAAAGAAATTATTCTTAGTAAAACAAAAAGTTTGATAAAAGACATAACACCTCTTGAGAAAATAAGATTGGCAGATGTATATAAGACTGCAGTTTTTTTAAATTCTGATGCGCGTTTAACTAAAATTATTCCTGATAACTTTGTTCAGTTGACAGTTACATCACCGCCGTTTTTAGATGTTGTTCAATACGCACAGGATAATTGGCTGCGCTGCTGGTTTAATGGAATTAATGTTAATGAAATTGAAAAGCGAATAACAATTTCAAAAACTCTTGAACATTGGATAACCATTATGCAGGATGTTTTTTATGAATTATTTAGAATAACTAAAAAAGACGGATATGTTGCGTTTGAAGTCGGAGAAGTAAAAAATGGGAAAGTAAATCTTGATGAACATATTCTACCTTTAGGGGTTAGAGCTGGTTTTAGTGCAATTGCAATTATTATAAATGAACAGCCCTTTACTAAAACAGCAAATATTTGGGGCATAAACAATAACAGGAAAGGAACTAACACAAACAGAATTGTGTTGTTTAAAAAATAATATAATCACCTTTAAAAAATTTCCATTCATTGTAATCACAAATACACGACAAATAAAGCCATAATATAAACTTGCTTTATTTTTTTGAACATTTGCTCTTTCTTTATCAATCTAACTCACCCTTCTTCCCTCTCTTAAAAAGAGAGGGAACACCTGCACTTTTTCTTCTCAAGAGAAGGGAGCGGGAATGAGTTCAAAGAACCTGATATAACTTTATTCTATAAGAAGTTTTTTAAGTGAAAAGTTTTTTTCTTTATCAATCTAACTCACCCTTCTACCCTCTCTTAAAAAGAGAGTGAACACTTGCCCTTTTTCTTCTCAAGAGAAGGGGTCGGGGGATAGTTAAATAAACAACACTCAACATTTATTTTTTGAATATTTGCTTTTTCTTTATCAATCTAACTCACCCTTCTTCCCTCTCTTAAAAAGAGAGGGAACTCCTCCCCCTTCTCTTTTCAAGAGAAGGGGTCGGGGGATGAGTTCAAAGAATCTGATATAACTTTATTCTTTAAGATCTTTTTTAATGAAAAGCTTTTTCTTTATCAATCTAACTCACCCTTCTTCCCTCTCTTAAAAAGAGGGAACGCCTGCCCCTTCTCTTCTCAAGAGAAGGGGTCGGGGGATGAGTTCAATAAACAACACTCAAAATTTATTTTTAAATATTTGCTTTTTCTTTATCAATCTAACTCACCTTTCTTCCCTCTCTTAAAAAGAGAGAAAACACCTGCACTTTTTCTTCTCAAGAGAAAGGGTCGGGAGATGAGTTCTAATAATAATTAATATTAATAATATTCTGAGAGAAGTAAATTAGATAGGTTGAGTTTTTAAAAGGATTTCAAAGTGCTGCCAGTTCCGGCTTTAATTAAGACAAAACCTGAAAAGCAGCACTTAATAATTGGAAAAATATTTCTTTTATTTAAAACAATCCGATTATTTCTCCTTCTTCAGTTACATCCATTTTTGCTGCAGCAGGAATCTTTGGTAATCCCGGCATCAACATCATATCACCGCACACTACTACTAAAAATCCTGCACCAGCAGAAAGATTAACATCAGTTACAGTTAATACCCATTCATCAGGTACGCCAATAACTTTTGGATTATCTGATAATGACATCTGTGTTTTAGCAATACAGATTGGTAAATTTCCGAAACCAGATTGTACAAATTTTTCTATTTTAGCTTTAGCACGCTTCTCAAAATAAACATCTTTCGCTCCGTAAATATTTGAAGAAAGGGCACGAATCTTTTCTTCAACAGACATATCGAGTTCATACATAAACTTCTTTTGCGGATTTTTATTTGCTTCAACTAATTTTATTGTCTTTTCTGCTAGCTCAATTGTTCCTTTGCCACCCTTAGCATAAGCTTCATGTGGGGCAACTTCAACACCAAGTTTTTCACACAATTGAGTAATCATCTTTATCTCGGCAGGAGTATCTTTAGGAAATCTGTTGATTGCAACAATAACAGGAACTCCAAATTTTTCATATTTTTTATGTGAACTTCGAGATTACCTAAACCTTTCTTAAATGCTTCAGGATTTTCTTCATACAATAACGATTCGGGTTTTGATTTTACACCACCGTGATATTTTATAGCTCTGCATGTAGAAACTATCACAACAGCTGAAGGCCACATCGGATTTTTCCGGCAGACAATATCAAAAAATTTCTCTGCGCCCAAATCTGAACCAAATCCGCATTCTGTTACAACATAATCAGCAAGCTTTAGAGCAATTTTATCTGCAATAACACTATTAGTTCCATGAGCAATGTTTGCAAATGGTCCGGCGTGAACTAAAGCCGGAGTGTTTTCATTTGTTTGAACAAGATTTGGCATAATAGCATCATTTAATAATACTGCCATAGCATTATTTGCCTGAAGATCCTTTGCGTGGACTATTTCCTGCTTATAATTATATCCAATTGCAATTTCACCGAGTCGTTTCTTTAAATCTGTACGTGATTCAGCCAATGCAAGAATAGCCATTACTTCAGATGCAGCAGTGATAACAAATCCGGTTTCTCTCGGCACTCCATTGACACGACCGCCTAATCCAACAACTATCTGACGCAAAGCTCTGTCATTCATATCCATCGTTCTATTCCAAAGGATATTTGTAACATCAATACCAAGATCATTTCCTTTAAGAATATGATTATCAAGCATGGCTGCAAGAAGATTATGTGCCGCAGTAATCGCACCAAAGTCACCGTTAAAATGGAGATTTATCATTTCCATCGGCAACACCTGCGAATGTCCTCCGCCGGCAGCACCGCCTTTCATACCGAAAACCGGTCCAACAGAAGGTTCGCGGATGGCAATAATTCCCTTTTTACCTAATTGATTTAATGCTTGTCCTAATCCGATAGTTGTTAATGTTTTGCCTTCTCCAAAATTTGTAGGACTCATAGCAGTAACTAAGATAAGTTTGCCATCAGGATTATTTTTAAGTTTATCAAGAACACTTAGTTTGATCTTGCCAGTATATTTTCCATAATAGTCAAAATCATCCTCAGATATTCCTAATTGATCGATTATTTCTTTTATACTTTTTAGTTTTACCTGACGTGATATTTCAAGATCTGTAGGCATAATTACTCCCTTATAATTTTAAAATAACACTAATGATTAGTTATAAAAAGCAACTATCTTTCAAATGTATCTGATCACCTGAATTACTGTTTAATAGATGAGTTATCTTTTTAAGATACATAATCAGAAAGAAAAATTGTTTTAATTACTTTTACAAATATCGTAAAAATTATAATCATTAAATAAGGGATTTCTAAGTATTACTTAGCTGGAAAGAGCACATTTAAGCTCTACTTTATTTGTAAGGGCAGTAAAAAGAATCTCATAAAAGAGTTAATCCCATACCATAGCAATTGAAAATATAGGCAGTTCTTTCTTTCTAGAACTTTCTTAATCAGTAAAATTAATTTTAGAAATTAAATAAGCTATCGCTGTTAACAATTGGAATAACAAACCAGAAGCAGTTGATATTTATTCTATTCCTTTTGAGCAATAATAACTACAGCATTCATACTATCTTTATATTTTCTGAATGTTTCGCGCATTGCTAAAATTCTTTTCCGATCTTTTGGATGTATTAAAATATTAAATGTGATCTTTAAAGTTCTTAATAACCCTTCATCGTCAATTAAACGTTTCAATTCAAGTAAACTCATTGAGTTAGTTTCTACTTTTACAATTTTGAATCCCTCATTCTCCAAAAGCTTCGACCATTCACTGATTGTTAAAGGACGCGCATTTACTTTTATTGTCTGTGCAAGTTCTCTTTGAATAATTGACTTGGTCTCTTCACTAAGACTATCCGGAATTAAACCAAGTTCGTGAATTCCATACAAAGCACCGGGTTTAAGAATTCTGTAGGCTTCTCTTATTATTTCTGATTTTCTATGATCAGCCTGAATTGTAAGCATTGCCTCCCCATAAACTTTATCGTAAGAATTTTCACTCAGAGTTGAATTAGCTGCATTGCCTATTACAATTCTTCTGTCATAGCCATTATGCCCGATAATATTCTTTCTTAAAATTGATGCTGCTTCTTCATTAAGTTCTACTCCTGTGTAAGATTTAGGATTTTTTCGCAATGCAACTGAAGCAGTGAAACCTAAGCCGGGAGCAAATTCCACAATTTCATCGGTGTGCTGTATATTCAGATTATTAATAAGCTTCATCGTTAATTCTTTACCGCCGGGACGTAAAACTTTTTTCCCCATCTTTGCTAAAATCCAATGCCCCTGGTCGAAATCTAATGTTTTATTACTCATAGTTTATTTATGCTTTATTTTTATTGTTAACTTTTTGTTACTTGATATTCTTTAAGTATAGCTTCTTCAATGATAATTAAATCATCCGGAACATTAAGGTTTTTTAAGATTGATAATATGCTCTTTACAAAATGCGATGAACCATTAATGTAGAAGTATTGCTTAATATCTGTTATGTGCATTTTCAAAAAATTATCATCTATACGTCCGAAATAATAACCATCGTAACGCTGCTTTGTGAAAAGATTTACATAATTCAGATCTAACATTTCATATAATTCGTTATGCTGAATAATATCTTCCATCGTTTTGTTTGAATAAATCAATTTGTTACCGGCAAGATCATTTTTTTTTCTTAAGTCCCGAAAAACAGAAAGAACAGGAGTAATACCAGTACCTGCAACTATAAAAGTCCCTGTTCCTTTATATTTAAAATTACCTTGAGGTTCTCCTATTCTGATTTTTTCTCCGATTATTGAGTTAATAATTTTTTTAATAATCTGATTACCGTTATTGTTATTCTTGATAAAAAATTCAAGGTAATCAGCATCAGTTAAACCGGTAAAACAGAATAATGTTTTTTTATTAGCCGGATCAGTTGTATCAATTGAAAGGTTAGTAAATTGTCCGGGTATAAATGAATATTTATCAGGTCTTTCAACTTTAATACAATAAGTATCCAATGCAGCTTGTTTAATATCCAATATCTTTACTTCATAAGAGCTCATATTCGCAAATCAACTTTTACCGATACCGATTTCAGACGTTAATAAAAAAGCCGCTGATTCCACTATCAAATTAACCGGAGTTTGGTTTCTTCTTTTCTCCGGTTGGAAGAATGAAGTATGTAAATACATTTGTACGCAGATGTTCATTACACTCAGCTGCTTTTAAGTTTGACTTAATAATTCTGATAAAATTTTTTTTAATATCTGTGCCTTTACATCTGATAATAATATTTATTATTGAATTACTTTGCAGCAGGAATTTTCTCAATCTCATCCATTGCAATATTGGCGTGTGCATAAGCTGCTCCTGATCTCATTTCAGCAGCAACCCAGATTGCTTCCATAATTTCCTCTTTAGTTGCACCTTTCCTGATTGCTTGCCTGCTATGTGATCTTATACAATATGGACATTGTGTAACATGTGCAACTGCAACAGCAATAAGCTGTTTGGTTTTTTCTGACAATGCACCTTCTTCAAAAACAGTTTTACTGAAATTCCTCCATGCTTCAAGATTCTTAGTTGCATAAGCAGCTTTTTTATTAGCAAGTTCTTGTGTTGCTGACGGATATAAATTTGTGTCATCCATAATTTAACCTCATTTAAGTTTTATAAATTCTGTAAACAGATAAGATAATAATACTGCAACCTCAGTCTTACTTTAAATAATTCCATGAGCAGCATTAATCATTAATAGAAATATTATAGTCAGAATAGTTAATCCAACTCTCGGAACAATCTTCATTTTTAAGTGTACCTCTTCCAATTTCTGATTATCACCTTGTTTACCCTGTATAATCTTTTTTGATAATTTCTCTTCCAGAAAGAAATGAAAAAGAGTTAATAAGATACCAAGTGAACTTCCAATCAAAATTGAAATTCCCCACCTGCCATAAAGTAATGCTTCAAGATTCCCGTTGGTCAGATAATAAACTAATATTAAACCTGTTATAACAACTGTAGCGGAGAATATAGATGCAAGTTTAAATATCCGGGGAAATATTGATTTGATAACCTGTCTTCTTAAATCGCCTTCTAGCTTTGCTAAAACAGGTTGTACTACAAAATTGATAACCATTACCAATCCAAGCCAAAGTGCAGCAGCCAGTATATGAATGGCTCGTATTATTGTGTACAGCTCAGACATAATCTTTATCGCTTCTTCTTATCAGGAAAAATCCAAAAATGTTTTACAAACAATCTTAAAATATGTTTACCGTAAAATATCCTTCATTTAAAATGTTTACCATGACTTAAGTCAGAATTAAGCATTTAACCAGACTTCATTAGATCAACAACTAAATAAACTTCATTTTAACACAGACAGCAGGAATAACTTTCATTAAAAAAAAGATTTGAGAAAAATTGATTGGATAGTACTAAAAAATGTCTAAGCAGTTAATGTAATTTTAGCTTTCAGAATAAACAGTTCATTTTCAATTTAATATTCTTTATAGCTGTAAGTATGAAAATGACTAAGAGATCATTTAATAGTTTTCAGAAAAATTGCGTTGTAATGAGATAGTATTTTAATATTAACCATCGCATCACATCAATCAATTATACTTATCAGAC
The DNA here is from genome assembly GCA_013285425.1 of Ignavibacteriota bacterium. GTDB lineage: Bacteria > Bacteroidota > Ignavibacteria > Ignavibacteriales > Ignavibacteriaceae > IGN3. The sequence goes on along the minus strand of CP053447.1, from coordinate 624,018 downwards.
AATATCAGTTTTTGTAAGATAACAGCATTATTTCTAATAGTATCTTTGTAAGAATAAACCAGAGTTACAGTACCTTTTTCTTTTTCTAAATTTTTGATTTGCACAAGTAGCTCTTTTTTGTTTTTAATTTCAGCTAGAAATTTTTTTCTGAAAGTTTCCCATTCATCGGGATTCTGGTGAAACCATTTTCGCAGTTCGGTACTTGGTGCAATATCTTTGAGCCAAAGGTCAAATTTTGCTTCAGCTTTAGTTATTCCTCTCGGCCATAATCTGTCAATTAAAATTCTGTACCCATCAGTTTTAGATGGTTTTTCATAAGCTCTTTTTATTTGTATCATTTATAACTCCAAAGAATTATTGAAATTCCTATCAGGTTATAATGCTTCTATTACAATTTTATTTTTATCAACTTTTAGATTATCAAATATTTTTCCCACAGCATTCATCATCGGCGGCGGTCCGCAGAGATAAAACATTTTATTAAAGTCATCTATATTTGATTTAAGAAATTGTTCGGTAATAAAACCTGATGCATACTTTCCGCTCTCATCGTCAGAAAGAATATTGATAAAATTCTTTCCAAGTATTTGTTCAAATTCATCTTTATGAATAATATCTGATTCGGTTTTGTTAGCAAAGATCAGTTTATTGCTGCCAATCATTTTTTTGTTATAAAGATCTCTTAAAATTGCAATAAACGGAGTTACTCCAGCTCCGCCAGCAAGAAATATTCCTTCACCCTTATAACTTATTGCACCCCACGGATCACTAACAATCAGCTCGTCACCTTCAACTAATTTTCCGATCTCTTTAGTTACACCATCGTGATCTGTATAGCTCTTGATAGTAAACTCAAGATAATCCCAATCATTTAATGCTGTAAATGTGAATGATCTTTTTTGATCAACAAACCCGGGCTTATTAATTGCAACATCAGCAGCTTGTCCCGGAATAAATTTGAATCCTGCTGGCTTCTCTAATCTATAAGACCTTACATCGTGTGTTAATCTTGTAATTTTCAAAATTTTTAATTTATGATCTTCCATTTCTTTTCCTATCAGCTTTAATTTCAGAACAGATTTTTTAGGTAATATTTATTTACCGGGTTTTCGATTTGACACATAATGTCCGGCTTCAGATTCAAAGCCAACTGCCAAACGATTCCAGCCATTAATAACAACAATAGCAAGAGTTAATTCGACAATCTGTTCATTCGTAAAATGTTTTTGTAAATCTTTAAACAGTTTTTCTGGTGCACCTTTAGAAGAAATTTCTGTAAGTGATTCGCACCAGGCTAGTGCGGCTCTTTCCTGTTCCGAATAAAAAGGTGCTTCTCTCCATGCAGCAACAACATGCAGTCTTTGTTCACTTTCACCAATTGCTATTGCATCCTTTGTATGCATATCTAAACAATAAGCGCATCCGTTAATTTGAGATGCCCTTACTTTAATAAGTTCTATCAGTTTATGATCAAGAGAGCTTTTGTCTGTAAATCCCTGTACTGCCATCATAGCTTTTAAAGCTTCAGGTGATGTTTTAGCCCAATCTAATCTCATCTTTAATCTCCTTTCAACGATATCCTTTGTAATAACAACTTATTACAAATATTAAAATTATATCATTATTATTTCGGCTGAACTATTGTCAGCAAAAATATTGAATCCTCTTTTGCAACAACATCATGACTAATAGTTTCATCCAGCACAATAAAACCATCCTTTTTTAAATTTATGCTGCTATCACCGGCAATGAACTTTATATTTCCGGATAACACAAATAATGTTATTGGTCCCTCAACTTTATGTTTATTTAATGCAGCATCCTTACGCAATGATATCAAGACAACTCTTACTTCAGAGCTTTTTTGAAGAGTGATTGCAGTGCGGTCTCCTTTTCCTGACTTTGACTCTGCCTTTAGCTTTTTAATTTCTTTGTCCAGTGAAAAGAATAATAAGGGACCAGTTAAAGCCCTTTCTTTTAAGGATGGTCTTTTATGCGCTGCCATTTTTTTTCTCCCTATGAATGTTAAATAATTACATTTTAATCTAATTGTTAAGTGTTAAATTCTCATTGAGTTGAGTCACAAAGCAGAGTTTTGATACTACAACAAGCAGCAGCAGTCACTTAATCTTTTCTGCGCTGCGAAATATAATTCCCGACATCAGAGTGGAAAGAAACTGCAAGTCTGTTCCAACCATTAATTGCAATAATTGCAATAGTCAGTTCAGTAATTTCTCTATCAGTAAAATGTTTTTGCAAATCTCTATAAAGATTTTCAGGTGCACCCTTTGATGAAAGCTCGGTTAGAGATTCGCACCAAGCTAAAGCTGCTTTCTCTTTTTCAGAAAAAAAAGGTGCTTCTCTCCATGCTGCTACAACAAATAACCTCTGTTCGCTTTCTCCGATTGCAATTGCATCCTTTGTGTGCATTTCCAAGCAATGAGCACAGCCGTTTATTTGAGATGCTCTTATTTTTATCAGTTCAAGTAATTTGTGATCTAGCCTGCTTTTATGAGCAAACTTTTCAAATTCAAGCATAGCCTTATAACCTTCAGCAGATATTTTATACCAATCTATTCTCATCAAAATATTTCACTCAGCCTTCAGATTTAACTTATATCTGAAATGTATCAGCAAATCTATCTGTTTTTTACACAGCTTCATTTACCTTCTTTTCAAGCTCAAGAGTGCCGGGAAAAAGAATATTATTTTCTAAGTGAATGTGCATATACAAATCTTCTTCAAATTCTTTTAGTAAAGAATAAGTTACATTATAAGTACTGCAGCCATCAGCCGGTGTAGAATAATTATCTGTTAACTCAGCAATCTGTTTAAAACGTACACCTTCATTTTCATGTTCGGCAATCATTGTCTGAACAATTGAAGAAACTGATCCTGGTTTTTTATCTTTTTCAACATCGCCTTTTTCACTCAGTTTTACCAAAGCTTTAATCTTAGGAAACAACATCAATTCTTCTTTTTTCATGTGCTGTGCAAGCTCACCAGCACCCTGATTAAACAATTCTGTAATCTTAAAAAGCTCAGGATGATTTTTACCATGAACCCTGCAAAGTTTATCAAGATATGCTTTTATTTCCGGTGAACGCTGTTCAATATATCTATGATGTTTTTTCTCAATATAATCTGCTAGTAAATCCAAAGGCCATGATTGAAAATCAACGGTAGGTTTTTGATTTGAATTAATTACTGAATCTAACTCCTCAGTAAGTGAATCAACATTAATCTTTTTAGCTTCACAAACTTCAGCAAAACTTTTATGTCCGTTACAGCAGAAATCAATTTTATATTTATTAAAAATAGTTGCCGTTCTAAAATCATCCGCAACAATACTTCCAATAGATTTTGCCAAATAATTATTCATTATATCTTCCTTTTTTAATTTATAAATTCAATTTGCGATTCAACATCCATAACTACTACTGCTTTAAAACTGCTTTGTATATCCAGCTTATGTTTTGCACCGGCAGGAATTATGAACACATCATCTTTTTTTAGAGTAAAGTTTTCATTATTAATTTCAAAAATTGCCTCACCTTCCTGAACAATCACGACTGCTTCTTTAGTGCTGATATGATCAGGCATACCCATTCCGGCTTCACCTGTTACACGTAATACTTTATGCTGCTCTTTTTTATCCAGAAGTAACAGCTTAGGCAATATTTTTTCCTGTATTGTATTCATTTTATCTCACAATTATTTTTTTTACAAATGTTCTTAAAATTTTTTCAATTAGCTATGTTTTGATAAATAACTAAACCAAGCTGCGATCGAAATTATTTACACAAACAAGTTTAATTTTTTATAACTTAGTATCTTATCCAATTACGACTCTCTTTCCTCAAAAGAAAAATATGTTTTTCTTTGATCGCAGCTTTTAAAAGATTTGCCAGAAAACCAACAAATGTAACTTTCTTAATAAATGGCAAAGCAAGCCAGCCAACAGCAAGATGTCTGCCCAAGCTTACAACTTCACCCAAAACTTGCGGATGATATTGTTCTTTATTTTTATCTGTTACTTCTGAAAAAATATTCTTAGCAACTAAACGACCTTGCTGTAATGCAAATTGTGCGGCTGCTGGAACCGGTTTATTTGTAACCGGATTTATAGCATTTGCACTGTCGCCAATAGCATAAATCTTCTTGTCATCCTTCGACTGTAAGAACTTATTAACCATTACTTTGCCTGCAAGACCGGTTTGCAGACCGCTGCTTCTTAACAAATCCGATACTCTTATTCCACCTGTCCAGATAAAGTTACCAGACTGAATAACACTTCCATCCGAAAGCATTATTTGATTACTTGTCCGCTTTATAATTTTAGATCCTTTTAAGATACTTATACCTTTTCCGATCAGTTTTTTCTCTACACGTTCAGAAAATTCCTTATCCATAAATGGTACTAACCGATCGGCTGCTTCAATAATTATTATTTCAACCTCTTTTTTATTAATACCAAAGTTAGTTACACATTTAGAAGTGTGATCTGCCAGTTCACCGGCAAATTCAACTCCGGATAGACCACCACCGCCGATTACGAATCTTAAGTTTTCCTTTCTTTTTAATTCGTTGTCCTTAGAGGCAGTTGAAGCACAAATTTTTGAGATGTGTTCATAAATTAAATCTGCATCTTGTAAAGTCTGCAGAGCAAAAGAGTTTTCTTTCATACCAGGGATGTTATAAAAATTGATTTTACTCCCGATTGCAATCACCAAAAAATCAAATGTCAGCTTTTCTTCTTCAGCATTATCATAGATATGAATAATTCTATTTGCAACATCTATAAATTTCACTTCACCCAGGTGAAATCTGATATTTTTATTTTTAATTATTCTGTCTAATGGAATTGTTACTTCCGTATTGCGAACGGCTGCTTCGTGCAATTGTGTTTTTAATGTGTGATAAGGATTTTTATCAATAAGGTGGATTTTATAATTAGCAGATTTTCTTAATAATTTTTCCAGTCTTAGTGCTGCAGTAAGTCCTCCGTAACCAGCACCGATTATTACAATATTCTTTTTTATTTGCACTGCAGATAAATTATCTGATTCAGGTAATAAAGATTGATTCTCTGATTTATCATGAAAAAGGAAATATCTTTGTAAACATTTCTTTGTAATGCTCTCTTGCAAAGATATCATTACTATCTTTGTATTCGATTGACATAAAGTCATCTAAAATCTTTTCAATATTTTCTTCTAACAAGTCTGCCATTTCAATTCAAAGCTCATATAAAATTAAAATTCACTTTTATTGCATCCATCGGACAAACAGATATACATTTTATTTCCTCTAATTCTGCACATTCATTGCAAAGTTCAGGCAATATAAAGTAATGTTCGGTTGATAACGGCTGAAACTTATTATTATAAAATTGTCCGGAACCGTTAGCTATAAATATTGCTGACTCAGGACATTCGGCTGCACAAGCAGCACAGTTAATACAATCATCATTAATAATCATTGACATCAAAATCTTTCTCCTTTCGCTTCCCGGTGCTGGCTTCCAACAGCTCTTATTCTACCCCAGATAGAATAGAAAAACATTATCATTGCTAAAACCTGAAATGATGAGAATACTGCAACAGAAGTATTAACCCAGGGAATATAATAGTATGACGCAATAAACTGCATTATAAATCTAAGTGCTGTTGCAATTGTAATCATCCAATAAGTAATCCAGATTAAACCGGGGTTGTATCTTTTATCATCTTTTTCAGCCCTTGGAAAAAACCATAGTGCAACACCCATAATCATCATCATAACTGATCCGACCAGAATAATATGTGTGTGTGCAGAAACCAATTCCTGTGCATAGCCTTTCCCTGAAACGTACTTTGAGAATGACATATGCAGCCCTGCTAATATGCCAACTACTAAAAAAGCTAAACTTGTTTTAACAAAATATCTGACAGTTGTAAACACTTTTTAATTCCTTTCAAATAATTCTTGTTTTGCTTCCGGACTCATTTTATCCGGAGTCCATGGCGGCTGCCAGACCAAATTTACGAAAACATTTTTTTCCGGTTCGATCTGCCTTACAGCATTTTCTACCCAATTTGTTATACTGCTGTGCATTGGACATCCGGGAGTTGTTAGTGTCATTGTTATCTTATTTGTATCCTCAGTTGATTCAATCTCATAAACCAATCCAAGATCAACAATGTTTATCCCAACTTCAGGATCAATAACACTTTTCAGTACTTTTAATATTTCTTCTTTATTTGCCATACTTTTACCTTTTAAATATTGTAGCCATATTAAATGAAAAGATCAGTGAGCTTAAAAACATTAATGAAAATGATATAACCAATCCGATTTCATTTTTTAATGTTAGTGAAAACAGTGAACCAAATAATGCCGTTATCATAAAATAAAAACCATACAATGCAATTTTTTCGCTGAACATTTCTTTTAACAGTGGAACTTTTTCCAAACCGACTTTACTGCTGTATCTATGATACCATACAAGAAACGGAACTATCTTATACATCTGCCCGACAATAAGCATAGACAGATATCCAAAGATTATCATATATCCGTAAATCAATGTCAGATTAGTTATGTTTTCATAATCTACAAATGCGATAAAAGACCCAAGGATAGTTGCTAATGCCAGCATCAGATATGCGTAAGAAGAGAATTTTAATCCAATATCTAATTTCTTTCTCATTCTCTTTTGGAAAATTAATAGTACCTGAATGAGAAAGAATAGGATACCAAGTGCAATCAGCGGCACAAAAATGTAATATAAAAATGTAGTATCCTTATAATGAAAAATTGTATTGGCACCAAGAAGCCCGGCATTAATAAGGCCAAATGCCCATTTTGCAAAAGTTAATTTATAACCATGTGAAAGAGTAAACATCGGAATCAGTTTGTAGGTTACACCCATTATAACCATAGAAACCCAGCCGATAATAGCAACATGAGCATGAAGACTTAAATATTGAAGATGATCAATTTTTATGTACGGTGTTCCAAGATTTATTGCCAGCAGAAGCCCGGCAATTGCAGTAACAATAAGATAGAAGATTGCACCGCTAAGATATAACCCTGTTATATTCCAGTTTTTTACACGGGTAAAAGTCATAATGATATTGAATGAAAAAAGAAACATAACAAGAGTTAAAAGAATAGCCGCAATATTCATATACATACCTGTAGTAAAAGTCCAAAAGCAATAAACCAATCCAATAGCGCCAACTATATAAATCCAGTACTGAACTTCTGCAAGAGTTTTCACTGAACAGCTTTACTTCAAGCACTACAGGTATTAGCTGAAATAAAGCACCAAAGATGATCATCGTTATCCATCCGAGTGTTGCAATGTGTGTTATTGCCAGAATTTTAGGAGTGAAGTGATGACCTACGATATATGAATGATTAAGAAGCAGAAAAAGATTTAGGAGCACAAACGAACTTATTGCAGTAACAAAGTACTTTGAAACAATTCTGAAAGGTGGCGAATATGCAGACACTATGGAAGTTGGCTCGCTCACTTTTAATTACCTTATTTTTGTAATAACTACTTTGTAATAGTTATCCTCAATCTTGTTTGTAACTGCAGTATAGCCTCTTTCTTCCAATTTCGGATAAAGCATTATTGGTTCACGATGATGATGAACTATCATAACAGTTTTATCATCAACCTTTGAAATGTTTTCAAGAATTTTCATCATTGGTTCCGGCGGAACTAATTGACGAACATCCAGCTCAATGATATTTTCATATTCAACAGCTTCAGGCTGCAGAGATTTTGTCTGTTCCTTTTGCGGCTCATCTGCAGCTGCTGTCTTAAAGAAAAAAACATCAAACACATTTTCATTTTTTTCAGTCCAGTGATCAAAACCTTTCTTTTCCAGAACACTATAAAGCGGAATCGGCTCAAAAGAATTTATCAGATGTAAAACTTCATTATCACTAAGAGATTTTACTTTAGCCATTATTTCAAGAAACGGATCTTTACCTGAATCTATTATCGGTCTTACATCTAACTTTTTAATTTTATCATTGTTTATATTCTTCAGTATTTCAGGTTTTTCAGTATTAGTCATTTCTTTTTCTGTGTTTCCTTCATTAATAGTTACTGACATATCGGAGTTAACTGATTTATTCAATTCATTTAGCAGCAGGATGAGATTTACACCTGCTATTCCTGCTGCCTGCTCAACATTTACCCTGCTTGCCAAAGTCTTTCTCAAAATTTTATTATTAAGTTTTGAAAAATGCGGACTGTAATTAATCAAAACATCAAGTGTTTGAGGATACTCAGCAAGCATTTTTGATATTTTTGTATCTTTTGTAATCATTGCCTAAAATACTTCAGACTTTAGAAATATTGACTCTCCACACCTGAGGACCGCGCTCAACATATTCCCATCCAAACTGATTTGGTCTTTCAGCGTTGAACTGATAATACAATGGCATTGGGTCGTGATCATTAACTAATTGAAATGATTCACCATTTTTCAGTTCATCAAAAGTTTTGAAAATAGTCGGATGTTTTTCTCTTGGTGGAACCGGACGAATATCAAGTTGTTTTGTTTCCATTTTTACTCCTTTTTTTGAAATTCAGAGTAAAATTAAACAGTTACTTAATTGATTTCCTTGACTTAAGTCAGAAATGCTAAGTTATATATTGTAAAAGCAAATGTGTTGTATAAAACAATTGCATTTACTCAATTGAAGTAAAATTTTAAAGTATCTCATTAAATTTTTTGAGGGAAACAAAATCAGAATAAACTATACTCTTACCTTGATAATTCTTCTAACCTGGTTAAGTTCGTTACAAAAACTGTTTTACCGCTTACTCTGATTATTTCTTCATTCTGTAATTTCTTAAATGCACGTGAAAGAGTTTCTGTAATTGTTCCAAGATATGCAGCGATAGTTGATTTTGGAATTGCCAGTTTAACAAATGGTTCGGGTAAATTATATGTACCTGCTGATTTGATTTCACCAAGTAAATACTTTGCAAGTCGTCCCGGAACTTCTCTGGAGGATACATCTTCAAGCTGGTTTATTAATGATTTTAATCTTTTAGCAAAACCTGCAAGCATTTTTAATGATATTTCTTGTTCAGTTTTAATCAGCTCCAAAAAGCTTTCTTTCGGGATTAACAGTGCTACAGTTTCATCAAGTGATACAGCACTGACAGGATAATTACCGCCTTCGAATAACGGGATATCAGCAAAAGTATTTAACGGCTTTATTATATGCACAACAGATTCTTTACCTTTTGAAGAGACCTTAAATACTTTAACATTTCCTTTTAACAAAATATAAAATCCGATATATGTATCATCTTCATTAAAAATAATTTCATTCTTAGAAAACTTTTTTACCTTACTGAACACAGAAATTTTTCTCAATTGCTCAATGCTTAATTCTGAAAAAAGCGGGATATCCCGTAAAGTCTCTTTTGGTTTTAGATCTTTAATAATCATAGATGCAATTACTCAAGAGGAGGAATGTTTTGAGAAGACAGATTTTTATGTGCAATCGATTCTTTTAATCTCTCATCAAAAAGTTTAGCAATTTCAGCTCCGATTATAAATACTGCAGCAGTGTAATAAATCCAGAAAGCAATAACAATCAGCAATGCATAGGCTCCGTATATTTTTCCCCATGTTTGAAAATTTGCAAGATAATATCCAAACAGAACCTTCATCCCAACCCACAATAATGAAGACCACAGTGCACCAACTAATGCAGAACGATGCTTGATTTTAGCAGTCGGAATAAAACTATAAAACAAATACATCAAAAAAAGCATTATAAAAATTGAGACCAGAATTGTAAAAAGCTGCTGGAATATCGGGTGATTAAATATTTGCAGATAATCTGAAGATTTTGCAATTGATTTGAAAAGTTCCAGAAGCGGCAGTGCAAGAATAGAAGCGAAGAATAACAATATCGCAATAAGTATAACTAAAAAATCTCTGAGTTTGCCAAGAAAATAATTTATATCTATTTCGGTTCCATTAATCTTATTCAGTACGGTTCGCATACTGCTGAAAAAACCGCTTGCTGCAAAAAACAATCCGCTGAAACCAACAATACCGGCAACATTCTTTAATTCAACTACCTCCTCTACTCTTGTAAAAATAATTTCTTTAACAAATTCGGCATATTCACTGTAAGGAATTACAGTATTTATAAGTGTAATAATTTGTAATTCCATCTCTTCAGAGCTTAAAAAATTTCCAAGTATCCAGAACATTATAAGTATTAAAGGAATGATACAGGTAAAAAGTGAGAATGCTAATCCGCCTGAAAGCAAAAAAACATTGTGTCTGTCAATCCGGTCATATAAACCACCGAGATAATGTTTAAAGAACTTATATGTTTTTTGCCAGTGAGGGCGGCGATGATATAGAAATCTTAGCTTTCTAAAGTATTTAAAAAATACTGAGCCTTTGTATTTTTCTTTAAACTTTTTCATCACCAGACATTATAGCAGGAATAGTATTATAATAAATATCAGAAATTTCTTTAACAGTAATTTCAAAAAGGTCTTTAAATTTTAATATAGTGCCGCCAACAAGACCAAGTTTGGTAAATTTTAATTTCATCAGTTTAAGTTCATTTTCAAGCTCTGAAGTTTTTTCTTTTGATACCGTGATAATTACTCTCGATTGGGATTCTGAAAACAGCGAGAGGTCTGTTCTGGATTTAATTGGTATCTCGACCTCGCAGCCAATTTTTTCTTCCTGATTGATAATGCAGCATTCAGCTATTGCAGAAACAATTCCGCCTTCAGAAATATCGTGTGCTGATTTTATCAATCCCAGTCTGATAAGATTTAACAGAGAATCCTGCAATCTTTTTTCTTCATCAAGATTAATTACCGGACAATCACCAGCAGCTATATTATAAACAACTTTTAAGTATTCGCTTCCGCAAATCTCCTCTTTATCTTCCCCAAGCAAATAAATTACATCACCCTCATCTTTAAAATAAGAAGTGGTTATATGTTTAAGGTCTTCAACAAGACCAACCATTCCTATAGTGGGCGTTGGGTAAACCGCTGCTTCGGGTGATTCGTTATAAAAACTAACATTACCGCCTGTAACAGGAGTTTCAAATTTTCTGCAAGCTTCTCCCATCCCTGATATTGCCTGAGCAAACTGCCAGTAAACTTCAGGTTTGTATGGATTGCCGAAGTTTAAGCAATTTGTAACTCCCAGAGGAATGCCGCCTGAACACACAATGTTTCTCGCGCATTCAGCAACAGCTATTTTGGTTCCCTCTTTTGGATTTAAATAAACATAACGCGAATTGCAATCGGTTTTCATCGCAAGTGCCTTGTTGGTTCCTTTAATTAAAATAACTGCTGAATCACAGCCAGGACCAACAATTGTATTTGTTCTTACCATTGAATCATATTGCTGATAAACCCATTTCTTAGAAACAATATTGGGGGAAGAAAAAACTTTTAAAAAAGTTTCCTTAATGTCTTTGGGTTCAGATAAAGTATTCTGATCAAATTTTCTGGTTTCTTTTAAATACTCAGGTTCATTCTGATCACGAGTGTAAACCGGTGCTCCTCCGCCAAGCACTAATTCAAATGCTGGTATAGCTGCTTTATGCTTACCTTCATAATCAATGTGAAGTAAACCATCATTTGTAACTTCACCGATTATCTCGCAATGCAGGTCCCATTTTTCAAAAACTTCTTTAACGCGGTCTTCATAACCTTTTTTTACACAGCAAAGCATTCTTTCCTGACTTTCACTTAACATAATTTCATAAGCAGTCATTCCACCTTCGCGCAAAGGAACTTTATCAAGATTAATTTTCATTCCAGAATTTCCCTTTGCACTCATTTCACTTGTTGAGCAAGAAATTCCTGCAGCGCCCATATCCTGTATTCCAATCAGCCAATCATTTTTTATAATTTCCAATGTAGCTTCGAGTAAAAGCTTTTCAGTAAAGGGATCTCCTACCTGAACAGAGGGACGTTTGGATTCCGATTTTTCAGAAATTTCTTCTGATGCAAAAGTTGCACCATGTATTCCATCTCTGCCGGTTGAAGAGCCGACAATCATTACAGGATTTCCAGCACCTTTTGCAACAGCAGATGCAACATGTTTTTTATTTACAATTCCGACAGCCATTGCATTAACAAGCGGATTACCCTGATATGATTCATCAAAATAAACTTCTCCGGCAACGGTCGGAACTCCAAAACTGTTTCCGTAATCACCAATACCGCGAACAACTCCATCAAACAAAAATCTTGTTCGTGCATCTTTTAATGAACCAAACCGAAGTGAATTTAATGAGGCGATTGGGCGGGCACCCATCGTAAATATATCACGCATTATTCCGCCAACACCAGTTGCAGCACCTTGATATGGTTCAACTGCTGAAGGATGATTATGACTCTCAATTTTAAAAGCAACCGCAAGATCATCACCGATATCAATAAGTCCGGCATTTTCTTCACCTGCTTCAACAAGTAATCTTCCGCCGCTGCGCGGTAAAGTTTTTAATTGAGCAATTGAGTTTTTATAACTGCAGTGCTCACTCCACATTACAGAAAAGATACCTAATTCTGTAAAGGTTGGCACCCGACCAAGAATTTTTAAAATTTTTTCCCATTCTTCTTTAATTAAACCATGCTCTACTGCAAGTTCAAATGTTACTACTGGTTCTCTCATCAGCTATTCAGATTGATTTAAAATAGTTTAAAAATATTATAATGAAATATAAGGAAAGCAGGATAAAAACGTCTAAGAAATACCAACCTATATTCTTCAGTTTCACCGACCACTTTGTATGTATTAAGCTTAACCTTAAAACTTCCCGCAGGCAAATATTCATCAATCAGTTGAGTAAATTCGTTATCAAGCTGATTAAATACTTTTAATGATACTAAAAAAAACTAATCGCTATCTATTATAGAAATATATACGGAATAAAAGGATCTCGATAATTCAGATGAGATCAAATAATATCAGGAGTATAAGAAGTATAAACTCCAACTGCTATAATCATTTCAGAGGTTGGTCACTTCTGCACTTCATTAAAATCAGCAAACTCACGAAAGTAATTACTACCTGATATAAGAGTGAACATTAAAAGATAAGACATGAATATTAATAAAACGGGTAAAAGCCTTTCTCAATTAGCATTTGTATAATCAAATTTAAAACATCATAGTCATAAAGTTCATTTTAGAGATTTGCAGCACTTATTAAATAAAATCTAATTCTGTTTCAGTTTAACTCCCTTTTACACCCCGAACCATTTTTTCAATATCATCCCATTGCTCGCTGCTGACTGCCTGCAGCAGATTAAACTGACCAGCTCCGTTTAACCATTCACCGCCATCAATTGTAATTACTTCACCATTTATAAAAGAAGAAAAATCGGAGATCAGATAAGCGGCTAAATTTGCAAGCTCCTGATGTTCGCCGACTCTTTTGAGTGGAATTTTTTTTATCGCATCAAGTTTTTCTTGTAAATCACCCGGCAGCAGTCTTTCCCAGGCACCTTTTGTAGGAAACAATCCCGGAGCTATAGCATTAAAACGAATACCATATTTAGCCCATTCAACCGCAAGAGACCGGGTAATTACCAAGACTCCGGCTTTAGCCGCTGCAGATGGAACTACAAAAGCTGATCCTGTCCAGGCATAGGTAGTTACAATATTTAACACGACAGCTTTATTCTTATTTTCTATCCAGTGTTTACCAAACGCAAGTGTGCAATTATAAGTGCCTTTAAGAACGATGTTAACAATTGCATCAAATGCTCTGTTTGATAATTTCTCTGTAGGACTTATAAAGTTGCCAGCAGCATTATTAACTAAAGCATCTACTCTTCCAAATTTTTCTAAAGAAGCTTTTAGTAAAACTTCGACTTGTTTGTAGTCAGAAACATCGCAGGCAAATGGGAAAACATCATTTTTCGTCAGTGATGAAATTTCTTCGGCAGTTTTATTTAATACATCAATTTTGCGGCTGGATATTATAAGTTTAGCACCAAGCTCTGAAAAGTATTTTCCCATTGATTTTCCTAATCCAGTGCCGCCGCCGGTTATTAAAATAACTTTATCTTTTAATGCATCGCTTTTTAACATTGAAGTTGTGTAGTTGTTCTCCGGCATATTTCTCTTAATTCCTTTTTAATATAAATATCAGCATGCTCAATCCATATCATTCAGATTTTTGTAAAAGATATTTCATCAGAAAGATGAACAGTTACAGTTCGATTTATAAGCTCGATAGATACAGCTAATTGATTACTGTTTTCCTTTTTGATTATTATACCATTTACACCTTTTAATGAACCACTTGTTATCTGTATTTTGTCACCACTTACCAAACCCTCAAATATCTTAGGTTCAATATCTCTTTGAAGCATCATTTTCAAACTTTCAATTTGCCATTCAGGTACCACTGCAGGCTTTCGTCCATCGCATAAACAGCGGATGATCAGTTTATCTTCTAAAGAAAGCAATCTTTCTTTTTCATCAGTATGGATAAAAATATAACTTGTAAACAGCGGAGAGGTAATTATTTTCTTTCTATCACTCCACTGTCTGATTGTTTTCTTTACAGGCAGAAATACATCAATCCCTTTAACCCTAAGTGATCGCTCAACTTTAAATTCAGCCCGCGGACGAGTATAAAGTACATACCAGTTTCTATTTACTTGTGTATTATCCATATTGGATTTAAAGTTAAACGTATCCAATTATTTCAAAAGAGTTTTGATATAAAATAATTCTATTTGAAAGTGAATATAATTAAAAAAGTTATTTTTAAAATAATATTTTTTTGGAAGCCGTTGTTCAAATAAAGATTTTGGTAAAAGATCTTTATCAGTTTAACAATTTAAAATAAAAAACCCTGACAATAACTTGTCAGGGTAAAAAAGATAAATGATGATTTTCTAAGGGTTATTTCATCAGCAGCATTTTTTTAGTTTGAATATATTGTTTTCCTCCGGCAGAATTAGCCTCAATCATATATAAATATACTCCAGATGCTAATTGTCTTCCATCAAATTCTATTTCATGATAACCTGCTTCAAAGACTTTATTATCCAATACCTCTGAAACCAATTGACCAAGAAGGTTAAATATTTTTAGAGTAACATTACTTTGTTTAGGTAATGCAAACCTGATCATTGTACTTGGATTAAAGGGATTAGGATAATTCTGTGATAAACTAAATTCAGTTGGTATCATTCCTGTTTGTTTTTGTAGTATATATTCACTTGAACCTATCAGAATACTGAAATTTTTTGATCCAGTATTTTTTCTTATCGTAAATGATTCAGAGGTTTTCAGATTATAAAGTTTGGAAAGGCTTTTATCCAATAAATAAACTTCCTTGTCAGCAAAATTTTCAGTTCCGGTTACATTCATACTTACAGATTGGTCTGATAAATTCTTAACATTAAACTCAAACTCCTGTCCGTCATCAATAATTGGTCTGTAATCTTTTTGCAGAAATTTATAGTTAGTCTCAAGTTTATTGTTGACCAGATTTATATTTACATCGCAGAACTGTGAAGGCGGTGCAAAAACATCCATCATATCAACACCCTCGTTAGCCTGTTCAGAAATTCCAATATTAACAGATGCTCTAACTTCTGAATTATTTGTAAGATTTATCTCTATCTCACTGCTGTTTACAGAGTTTTGTTTTGGTAAGATTGATGTTGTTCCATAAGGTATTTTAAGCACGGGTAATCCTGTATTGTTAAAGAAATAATATCCCTTATAAGGTTCAAATGAATCCGGATTTGTGTAACTGCCATTCTGAAAGAAATGAATTGGCTGTGTAATTGCATTATAATTCTGGACTGCAAGCCAGGAAATATTTTTATCAAACGGATTTGAGATCAAGTTCCATTCACTATGAACAGGAATATCATAAAAATTATTATCTCTAACTATAACAGAATTAACGCTTTGATTAACGGTTATAGAGTTTTTACTTATTACCCAAAAAGCCCTGCCTGGTTCAAAATTAAAAACAGCACTGCCATCAAATTCTGTAAAAGCACCGGAGCCTGGATCCCAGAAGGCACGCCAGTCTCCATTTACGCCCGCTGTACCACTTAAAATACTATTAATCGGAATGCTATTTGCACCCGGTAAGCCGATCATTTTATAACTTGAAGTCTGAGTAGCATCACCAAACGTATAACTTGTATTAAGTGTTATTGTGGTTGCATAATGTCCGGCACTGTAAGTAGATAATGATCTGCTTGAATTTATCCAGGTACTACCATTCCAATTTTGACTTGTCTGTTCTGTTAGATTATCGTTTGAGTCGTATGTATAAGAACTTTTTTGAGTATTTCTCCAGGTTGAAACGTCCCAGGATTGAATTAATATCTCTGTAAACTTAAAGCTTGAACTATAGGTTACAGTGTATTTATTTAGGTTAACCCACGCTCCTGCAACCCAGTCTTGAGAAATCAATCCTGTTATATCATTATGTGCATTAAAAGTGTAGGATGTCTTAAAATCATTTTCCCAAGCTGTTGAGTTCCAGGTCTGACTTAGATACTCTATTTGATTATTATTTATATCATAAGTATATGAATTTTTTGAATTGTTCACCCACGCAGAACCTGACCAAGTAGTATAAACCTGCTCTGTCATTTTGTTATTTTGATTAAACGTACTAGTGAATTTGTAATAGTTATCCCAGGCTGTTCCGTTCCAGGTTTGAAATAAATCTTCAATCTGATTCCTGTTATTATCAAAGGTATATATATTTTGTTGGCTATTATCCCAGGCTGAACCGTTCCAGATTTGAAAAACAGTTTTTGTTGTTTTATTAAATAAGTTAAATGTATAGACACTTCTGCTGCTATTTATCCAGGCAGAACCATTCCAGTTTTGATAAGTTTGCTCGGTTCTATTATTATTTTGATCATAGGTGCTGAGGTATTTAGAATTATTAACCCAGGTACTTCCATTCCAAGTCTGATAGATCATTTCGATTTGATTATCTTTCTGATCATATATATATGAATATCTGGAAATATTATCCCATACCGAAACATTCCAACTTTGATAAGTATATTGAGTGTTATTATCCCTGCTATCATAAGAATACATATATTTGGTAACATTAGCCCAGGCAACTCCATCCCAGTCTTGATAAGTTCGCTCAGTTTGCAAAAATCTTTTTTCAACCATAGGTTTATAAAGTGAATTGCTATTCAGGGAATTTAAGAAATCCAAATTCGCTTGTAATCTTTCGGTACTGCTTGATGAATTAACTTGTTGATTTTCATTATAATCTGCAAGAGTATGCTTTAGTATTTCAATAAATTTTTCCAAAGCATTGTCACCGCTATCCCGGTAGGTGTTTTTCTCTTGTGAAAATATTTGCACAGAGAAAAACAAAATAATTATTAAAAGGTTAGTTATATATTTCATTTTCAATCTCGTCTCTAATTTTATAATCAGTTTAACTAATTAATTAAATATTTAAAATATCAAGGTCTTGTAGGCGGATCAGCTAATTTTGTCTGTGATGTGGTTGATTCATCTTTTTTGCCCAAAGTAAGAACTGCAACTACAGCAGCCGCTACAACACCGCCTCCTACAGCTATCCAGGTCCAGGGAAATGAAGAGGCTTTCTGGACAGTAAATTTTTCAGCTTCGGAAGTTTTACCACCCATTATTGGGCTATAAACAGTAACATCATATTCTCCGGTTTTTGCCAGATCACTTGTAAGAACATCAGCAGTAAGCTCTGTGGAACTAACATAAGTAGTTGATTTGGAAACTCCATTGAATTTTACAACAGAGCCATACGCAAAATTAGAACCTGTTACTTTTAACTTAATTCCCTTTTCACCTTGATCAACAGTATTGGGGGAAATACCTGAAATTTTAGGATTTAATGTAAGCGCCATATTATCAATTATTTTTTGCAGTGAAGGCGGATCTTTTACCGGATCAACTTTATAATTAGGAACCATTATTAAAAGATTCTTCACTGCATCGTTTGCTTCTTTTTCCAACTGAATTGCAATATAAACCAAACCTAAGATCCTGTAAGCTCTGCCTTTCTCAAGTTCTCCTACATTCTCTTTCTTTAAACATTGTTCAATAAGTGCAATTGCTTCTGTCCATTTACCAGCTTGATACTCTTCTTCAGCTTTATCAAGTTGTTCAGTACATTGATCTTGAGTTTGTGCCCAAAGAACATTTAATTTAATTGAATCAGCATTAAACGTCAGAATCGGAGCAATAATTAAAATTGCTGCAATCAGCGTTATGCTGTTAATCATTTTTTTCATTTGAACCTCCTTAGAAATAATATTTAAAACCTTTAATTAATCAATTTATTTTCTAAATTTATTTAAAGATTGAACTTACTTTGATTTAGTTAATTCAAATTCTTTTCTGTCTTCACGATCATTTGCTGCCTCATAAATACTATATGGCACCTCATATTTTTCTTCTTTTGAATTTATGTATCCATCTTTTTTGAGAACAATTTTGTAAGTGCCGGGTTTAAGCTGAAGCTGAACCGGAGTATATTTTCCGGTTGAACTACCATTTATAAATATTTCACAATACGGCGGATTAGAAATTAAAGTAAGCTTCGCTATCCTGCTTAAATCATAGACAAATTTCTGGCTGCCGCCAGTTACATTAATAGTCATTGTCGGTGTTGAGCCTAAAGTAGGATGAGTTAATTTAATTCTGTATCTGCCTGCTGGTAATTCAGTGTTAAAAGGCGAATTAGTATCCTGTGCTTTTAGCTCATCATTGATATAAATACTTCCATAAGGGCGAACTAAGATTTCAACCTTACCCAGCGTACCTGAAGAAGAAATCAATTCTGCTGAAAATGTAGTTGTCTTATTAACCTCTACTTCAATTGTTTCACTATAATCTGCAAAACCTTTTTTCTTTATTACTAATTTATGTTTACCAGCAATTGTTTTTGAATTATTAAAAGGTGTAGAACCAACAAATGCTCCATCCAAATAAACCGATGCTTCAGAAGGTTTTGAGGTAATTTTTAATCTGCCAAACTGTTCTGCTGATGTTTCGGCAGTAGAAGATAATTTTTTATTAATAGTCTTGGTTTTATTTAGTAGTATCTTAAATGATTCTGTATAATCAGTAAAACCATCCTGCCTTAATACTAAATTGTAATCAGCAACTGGCTGCTCATTATTCAGAAAAGGAGTTTTTCCTACCGCTTCGCCATTTAAAAATACTGTGGCACCAGGCGGGTTGCTATCTATCTTTAAAATTCCAAAACCTTTGAAATCAGGATCCTTTGTAAGAGTAAAATTAAACTGTTTTGAGCTTTCCTTCCGAACATCAATTTCGGTATCTAAAGTATTAAAGCCTGCTTTTTCAACTCTTATATTGTGTCTGCCTGAAGTAATAGAATAATTTTCTATAGGTGAATTATTTACCGGATTTCCATCAACAAATAATTTAGCTCCCGAAGGATTAGTTGTAATACTAATTCTCTCCTTTTGAACCGGATTTAAGTTAAATGAAATATTTTCATTCCTGCCAGCTTCAATAACAATGGTTGTATCAACAGATATAAATCCATCCTTGGCTACAGATAATGATATTTCACCGGCAGATTCTAATTTAAAATCCTTAATAGGCGAAACTCCAATTGATTTTTGATTAAGCATTATATCAGCATCAGACGGATTAGAAGTAATTGATAAATAAGTATCATCTGTTGAGCTGCCGCCCGGCAGGAATAAAAATAACAATACAGCCAACAACACTATAGCTGCTACAGACGGAAATAGAATTGCAGGTTTCTTAAAATCAAATTTGCTGCTTTGTTTAACAGTTGGCTCTTTTACTACACGTTCAATAATTGTTGTATCCTGAGCTTTGCCTTTACTTTTTTCAGGATGATATTCTCTTTCAAAACTGTATATATCTTCAAGCATTTCATCAGCAGTTTGATACCGCTTATCAGGATCTTTGTTGATTGATCTGGAAATAATTTTTGTAAATTTTTTCGGAATACCGGCATTAAATTTTACTGGTGAAGGAATTTCTCCATCAACAATAATCTTCTGAATAGTAAAATCAGAATCAGTTTTATCAAACGGTACCCTACCGGCAATCATTTCATAAACAGTCATACCTAAAGAATACAAATCACTTCGCAGATCAACATTCTTTAATCCTTTAACCTGCTCAGGCGACATATAATATAAGGTTCCTGCTCTTGCCTGAGTAACGGTACTTGCAGGACCTTTTTGTTCAACTACTTTTGCCAGACCAAAGTCAGTTACTTTTATTTTGTTCTTATCAGACAAAAGAATATTACTTGGTTTAATATCACGATGAATTACACCGACTTTGTGAGCATGACCAATAGCATTAAGAAGCTGCTTTGTTATTGATACTGCATCAGAAATATTGAACGGACCATTTTCCTGAAGGTATTGGGATAATGGAACAGACTCAACATATTCCATCACCATAAAGAAACCTGCATCAGTTTCTCTTAAAGCATAAACACCAACTATGTTTGGGTTTTCAAGCTTCGCTAATGCTTTTGCTTCTGTCTTAAATCTTCTGACAAAGTTCTCATCTCTCGCGAGAAAAGGATCAATCATTTTCAACGCAACAACTTTTTCCAGATTAGTATCGAGTGCTTTGAATACAACACCCATACCTCCTCTTCCAATCACTTCAAGGATGCGATAACTATCGACAGTTTTACCAATTAATGAATCCATTTACAATACCGGGAGTATAATTCTATATTTGTTATTTTTCGAATGCTGAATTAATTACAAGATTGCTGAATTCAACTTCAACATTTGAGTCAGCAAAAAAGCCAAACTTACCTTTTATAAAATCGCTGCCAAGATACGATTCTAAAAGTTTATTGTCATTATATATCATTATCCAGGGACCAAGACATTTCAACTTTATTTGAAATCCCTTTTTACCTGTATCCATAATCTGCTTGCCGGTTACAATTGTTTCCTTTTTATCATCATTAACTTTAATTAAGGAATAACTACGTGAACTATTCAACGTAAACAGATAGTAATTTTCAGTTCCATTGTTTTCATTCTTGTTATATCCAATAATAACTCCGGCATTTTCATTAGAATGATCATCAAAGGACACATCAACATTTAAGTCAATATCTTCCATTGCCTGCTTATAAAAAATCTTTTTGGATTTATTTGTTTTCAGAAATACTACTCCGCTTCCCTTATCCTTAAAATCGCTTCCGGATAAACCGGGTCTTTCCCAATTACCTAAATTAAAGTCTGCAAAGATTATTTCTTTTCCATTGTTATCTTTAGTTACTGTTTGATCATCGGGAAGTTTTTTTTGTTGATCTTTATTTACCCTGGTTGTCTTATCATCTTTAGATAAATCTTTATTAAAAGATTTTTCAATTACCATAATTTTATTATTTAACTCTTTATCATTCGGGTCAAGAGTAAAAGCTTTCTTAAAGTTTAACAAAGCTTCATCTTTTTTGTTTACTGCTAAAAGATCATTTCCGGTCCGAATATATTTCTGCACAACCTGCTCTCTGCCGTTTAATGCACCAATGTGCAGCGGATTTTGATTAAGTATTAAATTATAAAGAACCATTGCACTATCAAGTTTACCTTCGGATAACAGGTTATTTGCTTCGGTCAGAAGTGCATCAGGATTATCATGCGGAATAATTTCCTGTTTAATTTCATTACTATCAGAGGCAGTGATATTCTTTTTAGAAAAAAGACCAGTTATTTCTTTCTGAAAAATTAAAACAAAAACTGCAATTAAAATGACCATCAGTAATAAAACAGTAATCGAAAACCATGAATTTTTCTTTTTAACTGCCGGAGTTTGTCTTATCTGATTATCATTTGAATGTTCATCAACAATTTTGATTACCAGAACAGTAACATTATCATTTCCGCCGCGGTCGTTTGCCAGAGAAATTAATTTTTTGCAGGCTTCTTCTTCAGGATTACTTAATACTATTTTTTTAATCTCTTCAGGAAGAACCTTTGAAAGACCATCCGAACATAAAACGAAACAGTCCCCGCTGCTTATAAAAATATCTTCAATCAAATCTACTTCAAGATCAGTTTCAATTCCCATTGCTCTTATCAGTATAGATTTTGAAGGATGATTTTTTGCTTCTTCTTCCGTAATAATTTTTTTGCGTACCATTTCCCCAACTTCTGTATGATCGTTTGTAAATTGAACTATACTATCATCAGATATTTTATAGATTCTACTATCACCAACGTGAGCAATATGTGCCCGGTCATTTTCTATTACAAGAGCTGAACAAGTAGTACCTTTTTTACGGAATTGAAGAGCATCCTGAGAAGTTTGATTGATTTTATAATTTGCTTTTTTAAATGAATATAAAAGCGCACTTGAAATAATTTCAGAATCAAAAGAGAAGTACTCGTTTCCAACAACATCAACAGCGGTCTGGCTTGCTTCTTTGCCGCCGGTATGACCGCCCATTCCATCGGCAACCATAAACAAAATGCCTTTGGATTGATACATATTTAAATCATCTTTTGGAAATTTACCAAAGCTGTCCTGATTCTCAGTTCTTACAAGACCAATATCGGAAGCTCCGAAATATTTTATACCAAGCTGCTTCTTTTCTTTCAATAGATTATACCTTATAGAGTTAGTTGAGCTGTTGCAAACTGCTTAACAACGGATTATCAAAATCAAATCCGAATAATCTTGGATTTTCACCGATTACTGCAGCAGAAAAAATATAGAAAACATAGTTATACGTTTCATCCGGAATTCTTTCACGGTATTTAACGAGTAAATTCCAAAAATTTCTTTGTTTCGGATCTTCGGGTAATTCATTGACAAGTCTTCTGAAATTATTTTCGCCCCAATTGTATGAACCAATAACAAGTAAACCTGAAGCCTGCGCTTCGGTCTGATAAATAAACTTAATATACTTAGCTGCGGCATTTGTAGCTTTAGGTACATTAAAACGGTCGTCTAAAGGATCGTACTGATTTAATTCAACTAAAGGACCTGTTTCCAAACCATATTGCCGGGCTGTCATCGGTATGAATTGCCACATCCCTTTTGCATATCCGTATCGTGTAATCGGTCCGACGATATCAAACTTAAAATCACTTTCCTGCAATGCAAGATAAAAAAATTGCGGCGGTAAACTCTGTTTTAAAAATGCTTCAATTATCGGTCTGACATAGTTGTTTTCCTGTGCGCGTGTTATTGCGGATTTTAATCTTGGAGATGATTTCCACTTGTTGATAAAAGTTTTTACCTCTCCGACAAAATTTTCAGGCATATTAATTTCGCACTCACCAAATAATCTTGCCATTTTAAGAATCAGCCTGTCCTCTTCACTCAGATCATACACATCAAGTTCACCAACATATTTGTCATAAATTTTTTCCATCCTGTTATAATCCCCGCGCATCTTTTCAATAGTCTGTTCAACTTCTGTATTACCTGTATTTTCAACCACTGAAGATAATTTTGAAAGCTGAATATCAATCCCTTTCATCTGATAAAAAATAGATTCAGCAAGTTCTTTTTGCTCGTTAGCTTTTATATGCTGATAAACTGCATAAGCTGATGCAAGTAATCCCATAAATGCAACAACGGCAATTATCAGCCAATATTTTTTCGATTGTTTTTTCTGAACAACTTTAAATGCCTGCTGAATCATTCTTGTATGATCGCCGGCATTAGGATTATTACCTTCCTGTTCAAAATAACGCTGAATATAATTTTGTAAAGAACTATCTGTATCGGATGCGCCGGATGATGATGGTTTACTTTCAGTATCTTTAATTAATTCAAGATTAATTATCGGACCATTTTTTCCCAATTCAAGTTTAATTGGATTAGAGAGTATAATATGATCAATTTTATTTCCGTTCAGATAAGTTCCATTACTGCTAAACAGATCAGCAATAAACCATTTACCTTCTTTATAAGATATTTCCAGATGATCACGGCTTACCAAACCATCATCAATTTTAACAGCACAGGTATCAACCCGGCCTATTCTAAAAGTATCTTTAAAAAAGTATTCTTTTTTTTGTGATTCTCCTTTTTCTATAGTTAATCGGACAATTGTTTTATTCTGTTCATTTTTTATTGATGTAGGTTCTGTACCCATAATAGAAACATAATATCAATTCTTTAAGATAATATAAAGTTGTTATTTTTTACCAGGATTAAAACTAAGCATCATTCTTAACACAGCGGGCCCAATCGTCTGCCTTGTTTTTTTTGTAAAGGTTGCTGTTAGTTTATATGCTTTTTTATTATCAATTGCATAAATCTGATGCTGATATATTCTTAAATCATCTGTTGGATACCAGCTGAAAATTACTTCATAAGCATTGCTTCCATTTGTTAATTTAGTCTCGCCTTGTTTAAGAAGCATATATGATTTAAGTTCGCTTTCCAGCGTTTGTATCTGCATAAGAGAATACTCGGTAAGATCTTCTGTAGAAGGTTCTGCATCAATGGTTACAATAACATTATGTTTAATTCCATCAGTAACCGGACCCTCTAAAGTATAGATAGTTTTATCTTTCCAATCCTCAAGCTGCTCTAATGAAAAACCGTTTCCCTGAAATGGAATTGTTTTATCTTTTACTGCGGGCTGCTGCGATTGCTGGGATTGTCTTTGAGGTTCAGTTTTTTGCAGAGGTTTGTCAGCGGGAGAAGTTTCTGTTTTCTCCGGCATCTTTGCCTCTTCATCCTTTTTAGGAGACTGATTTTGAAACTGTTTGTAATATTCCGGGATATCCATAACTAAAAATTTATTTAAATGATTCCTTGATTTCTTAGGTAAGTTTCACTTCCAACCTGTATGTCGTTAACTGAATTAGTATCACCTGTCTGAATTCCCTCATTATTAAACAACTTGGCGCTAACTTGAAGAGTATAAGTACTGCTTTGTGGAGGAGAAGGAATGTTAAAACTGAATTGGATTGTATTTCTTTGAATTCTGTTACTTTGCTGCGACCAATGTACTCCTCCATCTGCTGACCACAAAATCTGGCAAGTAAGTCCAATTGCATCAACAGTTCTGATGGTAATATTTACATTACCATTGACTGAGTATTTAAAATATTTCCTGCCCCTGTGCACATAATAATTAGAATCAATTGTCAGCTCTCGTATAAGCGGCTGAATTCTAGGAAACTCGATAGGATTCATACTAGTTTGAATTTCCCAATCACCATCTTTATCCGGATCGAGTGACGCATATAAAGCATAATCTCCTGCTTCTTCTCTAACATTAATACCACTTTCTTCATTATCCCATAATTCCCAAAACTTGTTGATCACTAAATACCGGGTTCTTCTTCTATCTGATTCCCAAAACGCATATTTCCGAATGTCTGCTTTACCATTATAACTACTCGTTGTTGGGTTTATTAATACTGTGCCCATTGATACACGATTTTTATTTAACTTCAAAGAAATTGGTAAAGTATCATCTAATGCGTTGCTTTGAACAATTAATCTGACATCCGGTGCATCACCTTCTAATCGTACAGTCATTTCAAAAATCTGTAGCTTAAAAAATTTGTCAATAGTCTCTCTAAGAGGTATAACATTATCAACGCCATAATAAGTATCCTCGATAAAAGCAATGAATGGAGGATCTGTAAAAATAAAAATTAGCACAGCTATAATTATTCCTAAAATTATACATACAGAGCCAATAACAGTTGCTGCTGCAACTGTTACAGCAGTTAGTCCCATAGTTTCTGCACTAGCGACTACAATACCTGAAAACATTCCAACAAATGCCGCTGTTGCTCCTAAAATGTTTAATGCGGCTAACAAAGGGTCTCTTCCCTGCAGATTTTCAACAGCGTCCATCAGATTTACAACAACACCTAAAAGTTCTCCGATTATTCCTACCATCAAACTTGCACCTTGTCTGGCAGAATTTGTAACAGCTCTAATACTCAGAATATCTTTGCTTATTTCCATAACAGAAGAGATGAAAGAGATTCTATCTTTATTACTTGATCGTTTAAAGTCTTCAACTATTTTATATGCTGCTATAGCAAACGACAATAACTTCAAAATATATCCGATAGGTACACACTTGATTAAATCATCATTAAGTTCAGCTCTTTCCAAATTAACATTAGCTCTTAATATTTGCTGGCGTAATTCAGCAGGGTCCAATGAGTTTTCAATGATATTGTTTAATCTTCTAGCTGTTTGTTCCGCATTTTCATTTAAAAAACTATTGAGGGCATCGAAGTTAATCCCTGTCTTTTCAGAAAAAAATCTGAGTTTTGATTGAATATTACTATTTAATACTTCCCTAACATTTCTAAAATTATTTACAGAGATTGTTTCTATCACTTCAGAAATCAAACATGGACTAATAAATGTTAAAAATTTACTTAGTTCTTCTGAAAGAGTATTAGCTTGTCTGATTAAACCAAAAACCTCACTTACAGTAACTAGTTCATTAAGCACATTATCACTTAGTAATGAGGCTAAATATTCTAAGCCTTTGTCTGATTTCCCAAGATCCTCAAAGACATAATTTGTAGCAGTTGTTAACGAAAATGAATCATCTCTCGTCTCACTATGGTACTGTAAAAGATGCCGCTGCACATTATCCTGATTAAAATAATTAATTAACTGTTCAGCCCTCTCTTCAACAAGTCTTTTATTTCGGTTTAATGTATTCTCAATTGTTTCGATATCATGTTTAAGAAGTGTATCATTGTAGCTGTCAGCACTATCATCATTAACCCGTTTTCTAAAGTGACTCCATACATCGGGTGTATCGGTTTCAATTTTTTCAGCTAAACTTTTTAAAAATTTACCGGCTGAAAGTTTTTCATTATTCTGGTTAATGAATGAATCCCTTTGTATCAATGCTGCTGAATAGTGTTGCTTTAATTCAACTAATCTCGGTATTGGGCAATAAGCTTGTGAACAATTTCCAGCGATTGTTGTTTGTGTTCCTGAGGCAGCGGTATGATGACACATCTAAGTTATTCCTCCGACTCAATGATGAACTTTCCAGGTGGAACATCTTCAAAGATTATTATCCCATCATCATCTGTTGTTTTCTTTTGTGAAGTTCCATCCGGAAATTTAATATTTACTTCAATGCCTGAACGAGGTTCTTGTTTGGAATTTAAGAATTTTATCTCAATCCAATCTTTAAACTTCAATAAATCCGAATCAGCATAAACACCGCCTACATCAACTCTAAAAAAATATTCCGGGTTCTTATATCCTTTTTCTGTCTCTTGATCGGTTGGTATGTTTTTGGTGTCAGTCTGAAATTGAAATTCCCAATCAACTTCTATCTTTTGATTCTTTACATTTGTTTTAAGACTGGTGATCAGATCATGTGCTCCATCACTATCATGTTCAAAAATTAAAACCTTACACTCAGCTCCTTCATAAGTATCGGTAACATCTGCAGAAATCTTTAATATATCACCTCGTTTAGCTTCCTGTTTATCCCACTTTAGATTTTTTATCTTCGGGGGCAGATAAACATATAAACAATTGGATTTTTTACTTAATCCATGTTTTGACAGCTTTACTTCAGCATATAACTCATCTTTTGCTTTTTCCGGAATTTTTATTTTAGTTAACAGGTAATTACCAGCGATCTTGGTTTTAATTGTATCAAAAACTTTACCTGAGCTATCAGATATTTCTATTTTAGCTTCGGAATTATTACCGACAAAGTGTGTATTAATCTCGAGACCAACCTCTGCACCATTACACCCGATTCCCGCTGTCCAGACAACCCGGTCAATTGATGACTTGAGTTTTATTTTATTGGATTTATCTGTATTTCCTTTGTGGTCTGGCATTTTTATTCCATTAGATAAACAGTTGTTTTTGTACCAAACATCAACCTGCCATGATCATCTAAAACAGGCGGGGTAAAAATCTTTCCTTCAGCTTCATAATTCAGCAATTCATTACCTTTTGCATCAAGTCTTATCAACTTATTTGCTGCAGCAATGATAACAGAGTTATCAGCAAATGCAGTTGCAAAGTTTATATCTCTTATTACTTTAGACCAAATAAGTTTCTTGTCTTTAATACAAAACACTTTATTGTTAGTAAGAATAAATATAAATCCATCCGGTGTTAGGACCGGCGGGCACAAGACGGGTCTTGCATCAACAAAATCATCTGCAACTTCAACAGAATACTTTTCTTTTCCGTCAAGACTTAAACACCTCAGATTTACAAAATGCTTTGAAGTATAAGCTAAGTATATATCACCTGCTTTGGAACTGCTGGCAAAAACTGAATTATAATCCTTTGGTAAATCAAAGCTGTAATCCGGATCAGCTTCATCTGATTTTTTTCCTAAAATAAATATCTGTCCCTGAGTTGGTGAAAAGGTAAGAACAAAACCCTTTTCATAATTAACTAACGGTAATGACGGACATATTTGATTATAATATCTTTTATGCCAGATAAAACCTAAACTTTTTTTAAGTGCCTGAAAGATTAAATATTCAGGTACCGAAGTATCAACAATGTCTGAATAATAAATCTGAGCTATTAAACCATCTGTATCGGGCTGGAATAAAATTATCTGTGATTCATCAATTACTCCATTTATCGGGTATTTACTTATCACAATGTTATTTTGATAATCAACTGCTTCCATATCATCTTTCCGGGCTGCTGACTGATAGAAGAGCAGTTTATTATTCAGTACAACCTGCGAGCCATACCATTTAGATCGTCTCCATTTAATCTTACCTTCTCCGGTAAAACAGATTATTTCGGATGCAGTATCAAGAAAATAATCTTTGCCGTCAGTTAAGATTACTCTGATTTCAAGATTAGATACACTCTTATCACTGATCTCAATTTCACGAAGAATTTTACCATTAACTTTAGGAATTGAGTTAATGAAAGAATCGTGGCGCGAATTTGAATAATACTGTGTGTACATATTGTTAGCTATAAAAAGATTATAAATCAAACATAGTATAAGTAGCATTGCCTACTCCGGGGCTGCCGACCCAATTAATTATAGTACTAAAATCTGTTTTTATCAGGTTTCCATTTCCGGTTTCTTTTCCAAACAGATATCTGATGATCTTTTCCTTATCAGTATCCCAATCAACTTGTATTCTTTTGCCTGAAGTAGTAAAATTATTTCCAAGTCTAAAAGTTACTTCAATATCATGCTGGGAATTAGCTGGAGCTGTACCTGTATAAACCTGATAACTTGGAGTAAAGACAACAAATAAATTTTTAATGTCGTTACTGTTCGATGTTGCTGCTCTAAACTTATTATTAAGCATAACACCAATATCATTATTCAGTCTTTGTGCCCAGCTGCGTTGAGATGCAAAACTCCAATTTTCAGTACTTGAATTGATAAATTTTAATGCAAGCCGTATTCGAATGACAAGAATACCATAAAATGTCTGACCTTCTTTAGCCATAATTGAAAATTCATCATCGCCAAGTTTATATATTAATAAATCCACTTTATGATTAGCAGAAATTGTATGATCAACTAAAGAATAAGAAGCGATCTCAACATTTCGATATTTATCATCAAGAAAAAAATTATGTTTATGCTTAAGCCCCTGAAAGGTAATTTTAAATTTTGTGTCTTTCAGAAATTCGTTTAAGTTTTTGCCGGAACCAGATTCATCATTAAGCCACAGTATATATTTCCAGTAATTTCTGATTCGTGGGGTACGGTTATGATACATCCTGGCTAATTCGTCAAACCTGTATGGACCTCCGACAGCGGTAAATGGCTGATCATATCGTGGTAATCCGGTCCAGGTATTACCGCCTGATTCAAAATTATAAAGATAAGAGTCCCAGTTTCCTGTAGCGTGACCCATCTCATGGTGATTTGTAAGAACTGCATAAGTGTTTCCATCAACATCTTTCAAAGAATTATTTGGATCAGGTGTACCAAAATATGTTGGATCAGCCTGATAGTCCCGGCTTCGGAATTTAGCATCGCCTGTTCTCATCCAGGCACCATTTGTATTATCCGTAACACTTACTAAACATTTATGTCTGTCTCCATTAGTATCATTTTTTGCTTCCATATAAAAGAACAGTCTGATTAAAATGTCTTCTGAACCGGAGTGTTTTTCAATTAGATAGTTTTTGTTCATCCTTGTCATCGCATTAGTCATTCCCTCTTTACGATGATTTGTTACATCAGCAGCCGTTCCGCCTTGATTGAAAATAAATCTGCAATTCCAATAAATTATTAAATAATTGAGCGGCTTATTATCCAGCTCAGCGCAATCATGGAAATAATGCATTTCGTAATTACCGCAGCCATCTAATGCGTAGGCTTTAGTCCTGTCTGAGGCATCAGTTGCAATTACGCTTTTAGATTTATGCAAAGATGCATCGTCCTTTAGAGCTAACCTTGCACCAACAACATGATTTTTTTCATAATCAAAAGATGTATCACCTTCTCCTGATCTTTTAAGTCCGACATCATAAAAGTTGTTACAAAAATATACCGCCCTTGTAAATATCGGTACATCGGTAATAAGGTTATACTTAAACTTACAATTTGTAAATACTGGTTGATCAGGTTCGGGATTATAGATTTTTAATCTTCGTAAGTTCTTGTCCTTTCCATCAACATTTTCCATAGTTTCGTAATCAATACAGAACAAGGCATAGCGGGAATTATCATCCAAAGCAAGAGCAGAACCATCCGGTTTTTTATCTGATAGGATCTGACTTTTAGAAGAATCTGCTAAAACTATATCATCCAATGAAAATGTAAGCGGCTTTTCTTTATTAGTAACCTTATCACCAAATGGTTTTAACTGAAGCTCATCTTTAAATACTTTCTCAAATCTTTCACCTTTATTTATATCTCCATCATAACGTGTCCAATAATTTCTTGATGACCACTTTGCAGGCAGATCATAATATTTTTGCCGTTCAATAAAACTTATCTTCTTGATTTCATCAGGTGTTTTCTCAACAATAACAGGGTCGGTTTTATCATCTTCAGTGTAAATCCATTTATTTGTCGATTCAAATTCAAAATAGAATTTTTTTCTTTCTGTTTTTTTTATCTTTTTCCCAAACTTAACTTTAACAAAAAAAGTGTCATCTTTATAGATTGTCTCACTGGGAATTTCTTTTTTATTATCTTCATAAGCCTTAATAGTCAAACCCTCGGGTACCGGTAATTGTTTTTTTTGAATCTTGTCGTAATAGACTAATCTGATATAATAAACAACAGACTTTAAATCAGCAGGATCGATGTATAATTGTTTAAAGTAAAATTTCTGCCAAAGAGGACATTCTTCTTCTTTATGTGTGCGGGTCTTTACTGCCGGACAATTCATTTCAGGAATTTCATCTTTATCAAAGAAAAGTATTTCTACTCTTCTGTTACGCTGTGATTTGTAATTGTCTTTATTTTTTGATTCAATTGGAAAAGACTCACCACAGCCGACAAATGGTTTTTTATCATCAATAAATTTAACATCAGATTCTCTTCTTCCATTCAGATCTGCAATTGAAATTTCAAGCACTTCGGCTATTTCTTTTGAATAAAGATCATAAACATTTTCCCAAATTTCCTTAGTCCATCTATGTTTAGAATCATTATTTACTATCTTAAAGTTTTTATCTGCATTTACTGAATCAATTTTATTAAAAAAGTTTTGTGTGGCTTTTTTTGTAGCATCATTATATTTATCATTGATTTCACCGGGGTCACATCCGCAATTTAGTTTTGGTTCAAAGTATTTCATTATCTGCTGATAATCTTCAACCTTATGTCTGTTGTATGATAACTCAGCCCATTCTTCTCTTTTTCCGATTAACAAATAAAGAACATTTTGTGCTCTTTCATCTGAAAGGGTAAAATTAAATTCCGGCGTTCCTGAGGTATCCGTGTGACCGGTTACAATCATTCTTACATCAGGATCAAATTCAAATTGCTTAAAAACAACAGCGAGAGCTTTGATACCAGTTATATCCAGGCTTTCATCACCAGATTGAAGATTGCCGTCTTTAGAACTTTTTCCCTTTGGATTTTCAGGCATTAACACACAACTGTTAAGATGGAAAAGTACATCTTCCATTTCAAGGACTGACACTTTAACAAACTTCAGAATAAGTTCGTTCTTTTTACTGGTTAAAGCTGAAGATTTGCCGGTTCCAAATACATCTCTGAAAATAACATCAACTTTGTTTTGATCACCATTACTCATATAATCACTTAGGGCTTAAACGAAATTTTAATTTTACCGGGCGGGATTTTTTCAATCTTTGTTTTTCCGTTACTATCAAGTTTTCCTTTTTTGATTTCTCCTGACGGCAGATAAATCTGATATTCTTTGTTGGCTAAAATATTACCTTCTTCATCTTTAAATACTATCTCAATATCATCATCAACATCAAGTATTCCGGATTTAGCAACCATTTCATTGCAGTAGGCATCAAAATAGAAAAATGGTCTTGAGTATCTTCCGATATTCTCTTTATAATCAACAATCTTAATCAGATCTTCATCAACTTTTAACTCCCATTCTGTTTCAGCCTTATCACTATTGATATCTGCTTCAAGTTTTTTCAGCAGATGGTCACTGTAATTAATATCCTTAACAAAAATCCTGAATTCAACTTTACTTCCGTCTTTTATACCTATTGATTTGACTTTTAATTTTATTTTATCACCCATCTTTGCTTTATCTTTAGACCACTCAGCGCCAAAAAGATCAAATAATTCCACTTTACATTGACCTTCTTTTAATGCATCCCGGGCTATTCTTCCATCAGAATTAACTACCGCAGAAGATTCCTGATTATCAGTATCGGTTAACAGATAATTAACACCGCTGACGGCATTTCCGGCTTCATCAAGTAATTCAAATTCAATCCAATGTTCACTTCTTGTTGTTGCTTCTGCATTACCTGATAAAGCATTTCTTGCACCTGCTTGTGCAGATGCTGCTCCGCTCGATCCTGCACCTCCTCCGCTTGCACTGCCGCTTCCTGCAGTGCCGATCATCACTGTCATACAGCCCATAACAATAGAATCAGGCGGACCAACACAAGTAGCCATATCGCCCACTCTTGCAGCCGGCATACCGCCGATTAAAACTGTTGGACTGCCGGGTGGAAGAATTGGTCCTCCGACATGCGGAATAGGCGGCGTACCCGGTGTAACCATCGGACACATGTGCATATCACCAACCCGGGCGGCTGGCATATTACCAATTAATACTGTCGGGCAACCGATAACAATTGCACCTCCGTGTGCACAAGTATCACCCACTCTTGCTGCAAAACTCATTTGTATTAACTCATTTTATTTTAATTAATTTTAACCAGGGATCCCTTAATTGTATTTATTCCAGAGGCTTCAACCGTAACTAACGAGCCTTTAACCTGAGAGTTTATACCAGCCTCAACAGTTGTATTCATTCCTTTAATTTTATGATCTGCATTTGCTTCAGCTGTAATATTAAGAGCTTTTGTTTTTAGATCAGACTTAGCTTCTTGTTTAATATTAGTTGAGCTCAGTTCAAAATCCTGTTCGGTTTCTGTTTTCATATTACCGGAATTAATTTTTGTATCTTCTTCCGTTTCAATTGTAAGATTTTTGGATTGGATTTTTATTTCTCCCTTGGGTGCAAGAATATCTATATCACCGTTCTTTGATTCTATCACTATTTTATTATTAGTTATATCTATTGTCAGATAATTGTTTCCCGGTTTATCAGAGAAATGAATTTTTTCACCTCCGCCGGAATCATCAATTTTCATAAAGTGACCATTCTTTGTCGCAACCTCAAGTTTGGTATTTTTGTCATCCATCAGGATTTTATGCCCTTCTTTACTGATGACTTCAATTTTCTGTTCTTCATCATCCATTATCAGTTTATGGTTTTCTTTGCTGATAATTTCAATTTTTTTATCAGCATCATTTAATGATATCTTATGATTACCGGATGAGGTTAAAGAAATTTTTGTTTCCCTGGATGAATCATCCATTATCAATTCATTACCTGATGCAGTTCGGATTATATTTTGCTTTCTGTTTTTCTGAGAAACCGGAGTTGCTGTAGATGGATTTGGAACTGTCCCCAAACCGACAGGACGATCAGGATTTCCATCAACACACGACCAGAGTAATTCCGTTTCTTCGTGATTCGGAAAGTGTATTCCATATCCGGGTCCTGAATAAAACTGCGAGAGTCTTAAAGGCATTGTTGCCCCATCATCACTAAGATCAAAATTCATCTTTGCTCTGTATCTGCCGTGGTCATCAACAGATGCATATTCGTCACCGGCACTTGATAATATTTTTGCACTCATTATTCCGGTTACTTTGGGAACCGGTGTATTTCTCAATGGTCTGTATTCGATACTGAATGGTATTGCCTCGAACTCGCACTCAAATGTAGGCTCATACTTTTTCTGATCGGGTAAAAAAGCAAAAAGGCTTTTCTGCTGTCCTTTATAAGTAACGCTTGTTAAAATATATTCGCTGTTCCAATCATTGCGATAATGTTTATCCATATTAAAACGATAACCTGCTCTGAACAATCTGCAATCACTTACTCCGTAAAATATTTTGCTTTGTGCAATAAATTCCTGGTTTCTTATTTTTGCAAGAAATTCAGCTTCATTTTCATTCAAAAAATTATCGCCATAATCGTAGTAAAATCCGGGATCGCTATTATTTATCTGACTTTGACCAATCAATTGTTTTTCAGGAAACATATAATTATAATCTTTAAGTTTTACCAGTCCTGTTACAACTTTCTCTTTGCAGCTGATTTCATGGATTGATTCATTCTCACCAAAGGGATCTTTATTTAAATTAAACTTAACCGGTTCTTTAGAATCAATTTTTGGCAGGTTGTTATTATTATCAGTAATTACTACCACATCTTTATCGCTTGAGTGATCGAAATAATAGTAAATACCATAATGTTCAAGTCGTCTGTTGATAAAATTGAGATCTGTTTCTTTATACTGAACCAAATACTCACTTTCAGGGTATGAACTCTTTAAATCAATTTTAAAATCAATACTGGATTTATTGAATATAGTCTTAATTAAATCTTCTATTTTATAATTTTCAAACACAGCATTCTGATAATTAAGACCAAGCCGCCAAAGCGAGGGAACTAAAGTAACTTTATAAAAATTGTATTCATTTGATTTGCCATATTGCTCTATGTTTGAAATTATTCCGTGAATTTTAAATGGGTCTTCATCACCTCGATTAAAAACAAGTGCAGCGGGATTATTCAGGATTTTAGAAGAGTCCAATTCAAAATTATCAGAGATAAATCTGATCTGATATTCAAACAGCTCTGAAATTTTTTCTCTGCCTTCAAAAGACAACACATTAATACCTTCATTTTTCATTTCAGAAAAATGTATTTCATAATGCGGCTGGTTGTGCTTATAACTAACCATTAGTAACCTCTTTTTAAAAATTTCATTTTAATAAATTTACATACTCAATTCACTGCTTCACAGATTCATTCCCTTAAACCGTCAATCAAAATGTCATTACTAAAAGATAATCCAGTCTTAGGAAAATTTATATTTGAATGATCCGTCTTTAGCTTTTGTAACCATTAATTTATCCGGTTCTTTACCTTCAGCCATAAAGGCAATCATCTGAGAGGAAATTTCGGGTGCAAGTTTTTTATCAATAATTGCATCAATATTTCTTGCTCCTGTTTCTGCTCTTGTGCAGGATTCAAGAATATCATCAACAACTTTTTTATCAAATGATAATTCAAGTTTTCTGTTTTGCATCAAACGTTTTTTAATCTTGTTTAATTTAATCTCAACAATCGGACGCATTGCCTCGGCATTCAACGGCAGAAAAACAATTGGTTTAACTCTTCCTAAAAACTCAGGTCTGAAATATTGATTAAGATATGGTCTCAACTCTTCGAGTAAATCTTCGGGTGAATTCATTCCCTCATTATACTTTTGAAATACAACATCAGAAGCAATATTGGATGTCATAAAAATAATAGTATTTGAAAAATCAATATTTCTTCTGTCAGCATCCTGAAGCATACCTCTGTCGAAAACCTGCATAAAAAGATCTATTACACTTGAGTTAGCTTTTTCAATTTCATCAAGTAAAACAACACAATATGGTCTTCTTCTGACAGGTTCACTTAAAGCACCGCCTTCGCCGTATCCAACAAGACCCGGATCAGCTCCAATCAATCTTGAAGTATTATATTCGTTTTGATATTCTGTCATATTCAAAGTAACCATAAATCTTTCATCACCAAATAAAACTTCTGCCACTGCTCTTGCTAATTCAGTTTTACCAACACCGCTGGTTCCGATTAACATAAAGACACCAATCGGTCCTTCCTCTTTTTTAATTCCTACTTTAGCACCTCTTAATACATCAGCTATTTGTTTAATTGCATGATCCTGTCCTAAAACACGCTTTCTTAATTCATCTTCTAATTGCAGCATAGTTGTCATTTCATCTTTAGTCATATTACCGACTTTAATTCCTGTCCAGGCTTCTATTACTTCAGCAACAGTGTTCTTTGTTACCTCCGCAAACACCTGTGGTCTTACATCCTGAATTTCGCTAAGTTCTTTCTTAATCTTTTCAATTTCATCGCTGATTGATTTATCAGCTCCGCCGTTATTAGCTGCAGCAAATTTTTTCTTTCTTAACTCCATAAGTGTGCGGGTCAATTCACTTTCCTTCAGCCATTTGTCTTCTTTTTCTTTAACCTCTTTTTCCAGATTTTCTTTTTTCACTTTCAATGCATCAAGACTTTCCTTATTAAAAGCGAGGTCCATATCAGAATCCTTCTGAAGTGAGCTGATAGCCATTTCTGTAGATTTTAATTCACTTATCAGCAATTCAAGTTTAGGCGGTTTACTTGTTAACGACATCTTAACTCTTGTTGCTGCAGTATCAAGTAAATCAACTGCTTTATCGGGCAGTTGTCTTCCGGCAATATATCTTCTGGAAAGTTTAACTGCTCCTTCAAGCGCTTCATCAGTAATATGAATTCCGTGATATCCTTCGTATTTGGTTTTGATACCGCGCAGCATCAGGACTGCTTTATCATCTTCGGGTTCGCCTACATAAATTGGCTGAAATCTTCTTTCAAGTGCCGCATCTTTAGCAAAATATTTATTGTATTCAAGATATGTTGTAGCTGCAATTGCTCTGAATGAACCTCTTGCAAGCGCGGGTTTAAGAAGATTAGCAGCATCACCTCCGCCTGCAGAAGCACCGGCACCAATCAGAGTATGTGCTTCATCTATAAATAAAATAGCAGGTGTCGGCGAATTTGTTATTTCTGTTATTACTGCTTTCAATCTTTTTTCAAACTCGCCTCTCATTTTTGTTCCTGCCTGTAGTGAACCTAAATCAAGTGAATATATTTGATTATTCTTTAATACATCGGGTACTTCATCCGAAGCAATCTTAATAGCTAAACCTTCAACCAAAGCAGTTTTCCCGACACCCGGTTCACCAAGAATAATCGGATTGGATTTTTTTCGCCTTGATAATACTTCAATAACCTGAATGATTTCATCATCTCTTCCAAGTATTGGATCAATTTTTCCATCCTTAGCCTGAGCTGTAAGATTTGTTGTGAATAAATCGAGCACTGTTCCATCGGCAGGAATTTCTTTTGCTTCTTCTGCTGATAGCATTTCAGATGCAACTGAAGCATCTTCAACAGAGCCTTTAAGAATATTATAAAACTCAGTCTTTAACTCTTCCTGCTTTATCGAAGAAAGAATATTTAACAAGTTGCTGCTTATTACCTGCTCTGATGCTATAAACACCTCAAACAAAGCTCCGGATCTGATTTTTGTTTCGTGGTGATGTACAGAGCTTGTTATCCATGCTTGTTCAAGAAGTTCGGCAAGCAATGGAGATAATTTAGGCTTGCCAGTATTTCCCTTTGTCATCTCTTCAAGGTTTTTAATTACACGTGCCTGAACTTCACCAGCATCAATATTGTAATGCTTAAGAATCAAAGGCACATCACCCATTCCATCTTCAATTAAACAATTGAGAAGATGATCAAAAGTGATTTCGTAATGTGAGCGGTTAATCCCTAAACCAGTTGCCGTATCAAGATTTCTTATAAGATAGTTATTAAGCTTTACAAGAAGTGATTTTAAGTCCTTACTCTGCATTTTTTATCTCCGGGAAATATTTTTATTTAAAAATTAATTCTCATCAGAATTATGACACATCAAATTATTTTCTGCTGATGAGTGGAATAAAACAGTGAATATTGAAAGTTTAATTTATTTCAAATAGCTGTTCATACGGCATATAAACTGAAATGACTTCAGATTGTGGTTTCCCAAGCCAGAGCGTAGAACCTAATTTTAATCTTTCATCATTCCAGGCAATTGTAGTTATTGTTTCACTTTTTATCCTAAAACAAAAATCATATTCAAGTCCATCGTTAAGGTATATAGACAGCAGCTCTATCAGTTTTTTTGATTGAGTTTTACCGGGTAAAAAATCCAAATAATCATTAAATGACATTGGACCGATTTCAATACTTATTCTTCCGGTATAATCCAGTGCATGTCTGCCGATAAAACTTGTTTCACCAAGAATATTATCATCGCCCCCCAGCAGCGGTGCATCTGTTAGTTCAAGCCAGGTTGGTACAAACTCATTTATTTTATTTACATATTGCGGAAACAAATAATTAAGTAAAACTTCTAATCCTGATTTGTTTCTTACTCTAAGACTGAACAAACCTGAAAATTTAAGTAAGGCATAATCTGAAAGTTCTTTGTTTTTATTTTTTCCAAAAAATCCTCTGCCGCAAAAGGAATTAATTCTCTGAATTATTTTATTATTTTCATTTGAATTAAGATGCAGATAAAATCTGTATTTTTTCCATGCCTGATAATACAGCCAGTAAAATCTGTTATTAAAAATATCGAGAAAGTTCTGTAACGGAACCTGTCCGGCACCTAATATCCTTTGCTGAAAATCAACTTGCTCTACATAGCATCTTGGTATCGGAGAATTAATACCATACAATCCTAAAAAAGTAACGAGAAAAATAATCTCATCATTTTCAAACTTAATATTTTTAATATCCGTCGGAGGATATTCATACTTTTCATAAGGTCTGAATCTTATTCCGGTTTGTTCAAAAATAGATTCATCTCTTTTAGGATGTAATTTTTTTACATAACTATCAGCAACTCTAGCAGCCTGCCACACATTATACAAAGGTCCGTTGTTTACAAGATCTTCTATTACAGCGGCAGTATTTTCCCGATTATCGGTTCCCATAAGTATTCTTTGTTTGTTCCGGATTCTGTAATTCTCAGTTGAATAAATGAATTTACAGTTACATATTGTGA
The DNA here is from genome assembly GCA_013285425.1 of Ignavibacteriota bacterium. Classification (GTDB taxonomy): domain Bacteria; phylum Bacteroidota; class Ignavibacteria; order Ignavibacteriales; family Ignavibacteriaceae; genus IGN3. The sequence goes on along the minus strand of CP053447.1, from coordinate 584,609 downwards.
CAAAAACTTATTCAGAATTAATCCAAAGAGATAGATATCACCAGCCCCGTGCTCAAATTCATTTGGGTCAATGGTAATATGAAATTCTATTCCGCGTATAATACTTCTGTTTTTTATCTTACTGATGATTTTGGGCTTATCTATTTTTAATATACCATCAATACGTTTTTTATTCGGATGGTTATGTACTTTGAACCAGTTATAGAGATTAAGAATATTCTTTAATGTTTCTACCTCTGAAAGGCTTGTATAACTGACAGATAAATTTGCAATAAGCGACCACAGATAATTGCTCTTGTCAGGTCCTTCAAGAACATCGGTTGGAATAGTAATATTGGAAGCTTCTATTCCAACAGGAAAGTTTATTGGCTCTTTTATAACCCCAACTTCCAGATATGAAGCCGGTAAAAATCCGTTTGAAAGAGTTGCCTGAATACTCAGAGTTTCTTTTGGAAAATCATCCTCTTCCATACTTGGTCCAAACAAGCGAATAAATGTTTCAGACATATCGCTTACTTGAGTCCTTCTGAATACAGAAAAAAATCTTTTATAATTATAATCAGGATCACTTGTATCAAGTATATCGTGGGAAGAAATCGGTATATACTTATATTGTTCTATTTTGCTTTCACTGATACCTGAAACCTTATCTACTGAGTAAATCTCTCTGCTCTTTCTCCTGTCTATGTCAGGAACTATATAATATTCCGGTAAACGCTGATTGACAATTACCTCTTCAGTCATTCTGCTGAATAAATTGACTATCGGAGTGCAATGCAAAGAAATATTTTTTAATGTTGCCCATTTTTCTTTTACAATTCTTCTGTTAAAATCAATTTTTATCTCAAACGGACCTGATTGTTCAGAACTTTTAAATTGTTCCAATCCGTTTATCTGAATAAAAAAGAATTTTTCCGGAAAAGAAAAATATTCCTGAAGTAGTTTGTATCCGCTGAATGTCTGCTTTGAATAAGGCAGAATCGAATTATCACGGGCTGAATAATCTTCACTATATAAATCAGGAATTTCAATCTTAAAGTCTTTAATTTCTGTATAAGCTGCTTTAGTGTTGGATAATTCTTTAACCGAAACTGAGGAGACAAAGTTTGTAAGGAAATACAACAACTCAAATTTAATAGATGCAGCACCTTGTAAATATAACTGAAAGTTATTCATCTGAAGAGATTCATAATCAACATTTCTATCGGGCTGAATTTTAAGTTTAAGAATTGTATTTCCTTTTGTTGAATCTTCTACAGTAACATCTGAAAGAGTCATTGGTCTAACGATAACATCCTGAGTTGTACGAAAAATAAAATCAGCAGGTTCTTCCTTTTCAGTTAGACGGCTTTTATCAGAAACTCCGGCATAAACTTTATATCTGACTTTATATTTTGCTGAGGCAGTTTGAATTTCACTGCCTTTTTCCACAACAATCGGTTTGGATATTGCCCCTGGTTTATGTTTTAACTGAAGTATAGAACACGAAGGGAATGGTTTTAAAAGATTAGGAAACAAAATCTCAAGAATACCTCCGGCAATTTCAGGAAACTCATCATCCAGTCTTTCCTGAATTCTTCCTGCAAGAAATGCAAAGCCTTCAAATAGTCTTTCAACAAACGGATCTTTTCTTTCACGTTCGCTCATTCTGAGCCGTGAGCCAAGTGTAGGATGCTTTTTGGCAAACTCTTCACCAGCGGTCTGAAGAAAATTATATTCACGTTCGAAATACTTTTCTATCCCCATTAGTTTGTATCCTTCTCAAACATAACTTTCGTCCAACCGGTAGTCGAAAATTCTGTAAGTAAAATTTCTTTATTAGGTATATCTTTAATTGTTGCAACCACTTTTAAAGTTATCTTCATCGACTCCTGATCAAAATCTGTTTTATGAACTTCAACATTAGCAATACGAGGTTCATATTTCAGAATAACATTTTTTATTTCTTTTTTAACCGGATCAATTGAATTGTTGGAATTAAAATATAACTGAAGAATATCAGGCATTCCAAAATCAGGCAGATGCTGAACAGAGCCCTGTCTTGTTGATAAAACCATTCTTAAGTTTTCAATTATACTTGATTTTATCTTTTGCTCTTCCGTAAGATCATCGAGTTTGGAAAAATCAGTCTCATCAATGTTCTTTGTTTCGGATGAGAATTGTCCGATTAATAAATCGTAAAGGCTTAAGTTTTTCAATTTTTACCAGTATTAACTTTGATTTTACAAAATGTGATTATGTTCAACTAACTCAATCAGCAGAGTAAATTGAATATCAATAAGTATAATTGAGATAAAGGTACAGTAAACCTATAACACAGACCTGCCTGCATTTAACAGGCATTTGTCTGTGTTATAAAATGAATAAGTAGAATAATTAAATCAGATTAAAATGATTGTGAATAATTGACTAATCGTTCAGAATCAAATATAACCTAATTTAGAAAGCATGTTCCTCGCAAATAATACCGCCTTCAATGTATTCCCAAACAAATGTTCTCGCCAGTATAGAAACCTTTTCGAGATGTCCAACGCCTTCATTCTTGGGATCATAAGTAGGTGGCATCCAATTTTGTACTGAAACTATTTTTGCTTCTTTCAGAGTATAATGGAAGTATGGTTCTTCTTCACCGGTCTGCATTCCAATCCTGTAGAGCGTAATTTTGATTTCTTTACACATCTGTCCATTTGAGCAAATCTGATACAATTGCGGTGTTAACGGATCAATTGCTTTGACAATAGTAAAAGCTGTTATCTTTCTTGATCCCTGAATTTTGTTTTCTTCCTTTTCATAAGGGAGATAAACTTCATGAGCAAATTCATATACTAAACTGCTCCCATTATCACGAGGACCTTTCAATTCATTTCCTTCGTGATTTTTGAATACGATTTCACCTTTAACTGCCATAGTAGTGCTCCTTTTTTTTATTATAAATAATTTAATTAGTTAGTATATCCGGTTTCTATTGACCTTCTTCTGCAGAATGGAATGCAAGAAGTTTCAGATTAACATCCATACCTGTAATAGCAACGTGGGGTCTGAATTCCGCACTTATCTGGAAAAATCCCGGCTTCTCCGGTAATTCTTCAACATGCAGTTGATATGATCTTAAAGGTCTTTCAGCAATTACAGACTCGGGTGCATTTGGAAAATCTGCAACAAGAGTATCTAACCATTTTTTCATATCCTTTTCAATATCGCCTGCGCCTGCATTCTTACCTACAAACATCAACTGTCTGTATTTAAGATAATGTGCAATTCTTGTAACAAGCATAGTATATTGTAATCTAGCGCCTACTGCATAATTAGCTGTAGCTTCAGCATCATTCTTAATTTTCTTTGGTCTGTTAACAGATGGAACTTCAAAGAAACATGCATAATCTGTTCTATCCCAGTGAGCAAGAGGAATGAATCCAAGATCACAAAGCTCCTGATCTTTTGCTTGTCCGACAGATGCTTCGATGGGCACTTTTACTTTTTTCTGTCCATGTTCTTCATAAGTTGGTGTTGGTAAGTTTTCAACTTTTCCACCGGAGTCAACTCCAACAATTTTAACGCTCCAGCCCCATTTCTCAAAACTCTTAACCATATTTGAAGCAAGTGCAAATGAAGCATTGCACCATAAACTGTTATCACTGCCTTCTTTATAAACTCCCTCATTATAGTTGAAGTTTTTAGTTGGTTCAGATTCAGCACTATACGGCAGCCTTCCAAGAAATCGCGGCAGAGTTAATCCAATGTATTTAGATCTGTCATCATCTCTAAAGGCTCTCCAGGCAGTATATTCAGCACCATCAGTTACCTGATCAACTAAAAAGCGATTGTTCATAACATCGCCGAAATTCTTTTCACCAAAGAATTTATGACTTGCGTTACCAATAAACGGTATTTGTGCGGATTCTGAAAGTACCGACAAATGCTGCATTAAATTTATATCCTGTGCAGAGTTGTCAATCTGTAAATCAGCAATGATGGCTGTATAAGAATGACCGCCTACTTTATCATAAGCGCCCCAATAGACGTGATGCCAGAAACCGGAGTCTTTTTCATATCCTTCTCCGTTTGCTGCTTCATTTAAGTCTTCATACAGTTCTTCTTTTGTAACATCAAGAAGTTCAAATTTAACAGGTTTACTGAATTCCGTATTTTGTACCAAAAACAATAGTCCGCGCCAGGTTGATTCGAGTCCTTTAAATTCTTCGTTATGAAGAATCTCATCCATCTGGGCACTAAGAACAGTATCAATATCAGCAATAAAAGAATCTACAAGCGCACCAGTAACTTTAAATACCTGTGATTCCTTGCCAACTTTACTTATAAACTCTGCTACTGCATCTTTCTTAGTATCATCCAGCATGGTTAATAATTTATCAACAGAGGTTTCCTGAGTTTTTTGTTCCTGCCCTGTTGAGGTGGTTTTTTCATTTTCCATTTTTAAAGCCTCCACGCTTTTTTAATTATAAGTAAAGATATTAATTAGATTTTTGTTCTTTATCCTGAGAACTTCCAAGCTTTGCGAGTAATTCATCAATACTCCCGCTGCCGTCTTTAAGAACTCCCTCAATTGCTTTTTTAAGATTTGCATCTTTAAGAACCGCAACTTTTAATTGTTTAAGTCGTTCCCGTGCATCGAGCAATTGCTTTAACGGTTCAACTTTTTTAACAATCTCATCCGGATGAAAATCTTTGATCTCTTTGAAATCCAGATTTACCTCCATTTTGGATTCAGGGTCATCAGATAGTTTATTGTTTACAGTAAGTTTTAATTTAGGATTGATATCCTTTAAAACTCTCTGATAGTCGCCCTTGTTTGCTATTACACGCAGTCTCCTGTCCTTGATCATGCCAAGGCTTCCTGGTTCACTTCTGCTGAAGTTTCCCGGAATCATCATTCTGTAGTCAAGTTCAACGCTTTCCTTCGCATCGCTGCTAGGAAGTATTGATACTTTAACACGCTGCGCAATCTTTGGTGCTGTTGGTCGTGCCATATTAACGCTCCTTCTTTTGTTTTAGTTTTAATGCAATTATGCTGTCATATTTTGCAATTTTATTGAATAGCTCTGTCTGATCATTTTCCAAATCAGTTTTCAATTCCTTGTCTTTTGTCTTCGAAATAATCTCCTTATTTACCAAATACATAGCTTGCCATACCGATGTACAAAGCGCTGGTTCCCAAAGTGTTATATTGTATTCATCAATCAGACCAATTAATTCAGTTAAATGTACTTTAGCAAGATCATACATTTTTGCCTGCATACAATAATTAGCAAGATTAAGCCTTCTTAAAAATTTTCCTTTCCTTCTCTCATCAGAGCCGATGGCTTTTTGCATTGAAGCAATATTAACTTCAATATTCTTCGGAAGCTCCAGGCAAGCTTGTTTGTATTCATTATTTATCTGTTCATAATCTTCTCCCATAATCGGAGGTAATATTATCTGATCTTTATTCTCACTTTTTCCGGCAGAAGTCATTACATCATCAAGTATCCATCTTACAGTATCATCATCAGCAAACGGAGTGGTTTTATCTTTAAACTTTAATTTATATATGTCAGGTATCCTGTTTATTAGCTGAGCCAATTGCCCTTTAATATCCTGTGCAGCCAGAGTGTAATTGCCGCCCTTTTGTTCAAGAGCTTTAACAACATATCTGTGTGCATCAAACCAATATGGAAATGCACTATCGGCTTTAAGAAGATTTATTTCAACTCTTGGAATCAGCGAATCCCACTCAGAATTTTCAAACCATTTTTTAATATTTGTCTGCATTATATTATTCGGAACTTCAACCTGAGTAACTCCGTCTGTTTCTTGTGGTCTGATTAATCTGCCCCATTGCAGTTGTCTGGCAATTCCAAATACAAAAAAAGAATCAGGAACTTTTTCTTTTTTATTTCCATCTGCAACCTGTTCAAAAAACTGAGTTAATATTTGTCTTAACTGAATAATACCATCATTTTCATTTGTTACTTTTACTGGTTGAGTAACAGTTTGTTGTACTGGTGCAGTCTGCTGAACCGGTTTTTCTATCTCTTTCGGCGCTGGTGCGGTTTCATTTACAGTTTTGTTTATGGTTTCACTTTGTTTTTCTGTTTGCGGCTGTGCAATTGGCTGCGTTGTTTTTACTGCTGACGGAGATAAGATTTTATTAGCAGTATCGGCATGATCTGCCAAGGCTTCAGCAATAAATTTTAATACAGGCGGATTATCAGGAAACAGCTTTGCACATTCGTTCACTATTTCTTTTAATACTAAATCAGCTTCAATAAATTCTTTTGCATTAGATGCGTCAGGTTTTTCCTTTTCTATTAGTTTAAAAAATCTGGGCTGATTTAAAAACTGTATTGCCTTGCTTCTGTAGTTTGCATTTGATGGATAAAGATTATTCTCAAAGTTCTTTAAGTAATGATAAATAATTTTTAATCCGTTTAGCAGTCCTTTGATCTTTTCTGTCCGGAACATTGCAAAGCTTAACCACGCTGCAATTTTAATATCCTTGCTCTTTTCTGTCAGAATGGTTCTGCTAAGTTCAATGCACTTTTTATAATCAGGAGTAGTTTTTTGAATTTCCATATTGAGGACAAAATATTCCTCTTCGTTACTTGCATCATTACCAACCGGCGGATTATCTGAAATTGGTTCTAAATAATCCTGTACTACATCTGGTACTTCAAGTTCTGAAATTTCAGGCATCTCAGTGCAGCTCCGTTTTATAATTTTTGTTAATTAGTTAAGATGAGTTTTAATATAGTTTAAAAATTCAGTTAAACTTAAACTATAGTTTATCTGTAAATCATCCTGAATTAAATTTTTACCATTACCAATAAAATACTGATCAGTCGTATTTACACTTATTCCGGTATCATTATTATTTAATAATAGGTCTATAAAATCTTTTGATGTAGGTTTTGAAAATGTAAAATAAATTACACCGGAATTTTCATCATAATTAATCCAGAATACCGCAGGTGATATATTTTGATTTTTAAACAATGTCTGTATTAACTGAATGTAAAAGCTTATGATTAAATTACTGTCTGATTGAGTACCTGCTGAATTAAATTTAATACAAATCAAATGCTGAAAAATTTTAATATTTTTTTCAAAGTAATTATTTAACTGAATTACTTCATTATCATCAAATCCAAACAGACTGTTCAAATCACTTCTTGAAACAAAATTTTTATAATCATTTAATGTATTTGGATTTTTTGATCCGAACTGATTAAGATTATCCATCACTGCTTTTAAATTTGCTGTATCTTGAATCATTTTATTTTCTTCCAGCACTTCTTCAAAGCTTTCAAACAATCTGTTATAAAAAGAAGGAATCAAGTAATAAGGCTCACTTGTTTTTTTCTCAATATTCCTGAATATCAAAAAAGGATAACCTCTGCCGCTTTTATCATAACTTGGAGACATAACTCCGATTGTAAAATTACCAGTGTCTGTAAACGGATAAATGAAATTTATTTTTGAAATTTTATCGTAATAACTTTTCCATTCATTTTTAAATTTTAACTTGGCAAGCGCCAATCCCTCCTGAAGCCAGCTATCAACAGACTGTATTTCGTTACCTGAAGCATTATACTTAATAAAATCAGCAAACCCGGTAAGCTTTCCAAAAAAGCCTGTGGTAAAATTTTTAGTATTTGTGCTGTTATCATTTAACATAAATCAGTTAAGTGAATTAGGCAGCTTAAATGATTTGAAAAAATTCTGAGAAAACGGATGTTTTGAACTTCCTGCATTTAAGATATAACTTGCAGTAACATCGTATAAGTTCGGTTTTGCAAAATTCCAGCTAAGTATTAACTGAGATGCAGAATTACCTCTTGAAATAGTAGCATCATTAAGCAGCCGGAAAAATGACCAATCACCGCTATAAGATTTAATATCAGAAGTTCCAAATTCATTTATCATTAAATAAAAAGATGAACCAGAGGAACTTTTATCCGGCCAGTTAAAAACTGTTTCGTAAGGTGCACCCATTTTATAATTATCAATTACGCCATCAATTTTTAAGTAATATTGGATTACTGTTGCTTTTCTATCCGATATTGTTTTTGAATCCGGTAATTGCGGTTTGAGTTTAAATGTTAAATTTAACTCACCGCCCTTATAAAGCATACTTGTTATCTCATCAGCTTTTTTCAGTGCATTAATTAAATCAACTGAAAAACTAGCCCCTGTTCCTTCCTGCTGATTGACTTTCCAGTCATCTTTCTTTATAAATGAACTAAGCTCGGAATTATAAAAAGTCCAGAATACTCCGGTTTGCGGATTAAAAAATTCATCAAAGTCCTGTATTGGTGCATCTGTTCCTTTATCATTAAATGGGAATGACTTTGCCAGTATCTTATTGAACACATCAACAACTTTGGTTTTCCATTGAACGCTTATCGATGATGTAGCATCTGAAAGAGTTGCTCTCCAGGTTGAATTAACCGGTTCAGTTAGCAATGATTGTAATTCCGGTACATTATATATTGCACTCTGTATTGTCTTAACAGCAGTTTGATAATCAAGCGCCTGCTGATTCATAACCTTAACAGCGTAATCTTTTACTAAATCAGGACCGCCTTTTAATCCTTCGAGGATTCCATTTAACATACCATACTGCATTATTACAATATTTAACTCTGGCGGCGCAGAACCATCATCCGGACCAACAACAAATTTTCTTAATCTCTTAATATCAGAATTACTTGCGGTGTTGTAAAAAGCTGCATAAGGATTAGTTGAGTCAACCGGTGTTTTGATATTTGCTAATGCGCTTGACTGATCGGCAAATACTTTTAATAAAAGCACTAACGGGGAAGTACCCGGATCACTTAGTAATTTTAAACTGTTTGCCGCAAATGGTATTGATTCAAATCCGGAATATTTTATGCTCTGAAAAAATTGCACCCATGTTTGTGTATAATCTCTGATATATAAATCAGTCAGCTGATTTCTCATATCTTCGCTATTATAATTATCATAATATGAGCGGCTGTTTTGAGACTTGCCAAGCACCCAATCTTCTTTACCCGGATTTTTGCTTTCTTCAGATATAGCCCCTTCAAAATAATTCCTCCATCCATCCAAAGTAAAAATGAATGGTATTCTGATATCGGTGTACATTATCTGTCCGGTCTTTCCCTGAACCAACTGCCCCAAAGTCAATTCTGCAGGATATTGAGTTCTGGCGCTTTCCTTCATTCTTGCATAAATACTCTCAGCACTTGGTTTGTTCTGGAATTTATTCCTAACCAGACTTAAAAGTGTATTATCATTTTGAATGGAATAAACTGCCGGATTAGATAATTTCTCAGTAAAGAATGATATGTAGTTTTGGAAATAATTTTTCAAAGAATCCTTATCTGCAGATGAAACAATTGAATTTGAATTAATGAATTTAGATTTAAGAATTCCGGTAAAGGTATTAACTAAAAATTTTTGATTTATAGTATCCAGCTTTGACCTTTCATTGCCAAGCAGCAGATAGGCTTTTAGGCTATTATAAATTTGTTCACCGGAATATTCCTGCCCTTTGGAATAATTTGTAAGAGTATTAACAATATCATTGTAAACATATTGTGTAAAAAAGGGATTTGTTTTTTTCAAATAAAGATTTGTTAAGTTATCAAGAGCATCTTCGCTTCTATCCAATCCGAAATTAAAAAATGAATTGTTGAAATCGTTATTCTCTATCTGAACAATAACTTGTCTTAATGAATCTGCCTGAGTGAAGTTTTTAAGTAAATCTCCGCTCCAGTTAATCTTGCTGAATGAATTTGCGCTTGCACTGATTTTATCAAGTGCTTCAGAACTTCCGCTTCTGCCTAAAAGAAAGAATAATCCAAATAATAAAAACACAAAAGCAGATGCGCCTATTGTTATAAGCCTTGTAACATTGCCCTGCTTAATAACAGAAGCAGTCTGACCTACAACATAATTCTGATCAGGGATTACAATCTCGTTGAGCAGATCTTTAATAAAATAGTTTTTTGTCTCAAGCATCTCATCAAACTGTTCACCCGGTGCAGGCGGAAGGTTAAACTGCTGAGCTATTTTTTTAATTGCCAAGTCAAGTGGAGCACCTTCCTGCGTTCCGCTTGTAAAATAAAATCCACGGAAAACAGGATTATCCTGATAAGGATTTGGCTGAAAGACTTCACCTATTAAGTAGGTTAATTTTTCCTTTAATGAATTGAACTGGTACGGAAATAAAAATACTTTTCTTCTTTGTTCCCTTTTAAGCGGATTGCTTAACCTGATTGTTCTTGCTTTATAAATAATCTCGGATAATTTATTAAATTCATTTTCAAATGCTTCTTTAGGATTTTTTTCAACCTGTACCTGAGAACTAAAAGTTGCGCCCCAAATCTGCGAGCGCTCTATCTCACTAAAATCACCAAAGTATTCTACAAATCCCTGTATCAAATCACATTTTGTAAATACAAAATAAACCGGAAAGACAACACCCAGATTAGAAATTAATTCATCAATTCTTCCTCTAATATTTTTAGCATGTTCATACAACTGAGCATTATCATTCTTGATTATCTCATCTATATTTAACGCAACAATAACACCATTTATCGGCTTTCTCTTTCTGTTCTTCTTCAAAGTTTCAAGAAAGGCAACCCATTCGGGTCTGTCTTCGGATTCAGAGATGTATCTTCCGGCTGTATCCAAGAAAATTGCACGGGTCGAAAAGAACCAGTCGCAATTCCGTGTTCCTCCAACACCTTTAACAGAATCTTTTCCATAAGGAAATTCTAATCCGGAATTCTGAATCGCAGTTGTTTTGCCGGCTGCAGAAGGTCCGATTATCATATACCATGGCAAACTGTAAAGTGCAGCTTTACCTGTTTTACCGCGTCCAAGCTTTGAATTTTTTAAAGCTGTAATTGCAGCTTCAAGCTGTTTTTTGAATTGATCTATCTCAGCTCTTTTTTCCGGACTTAATATCTGAGAATCAGAGAAATTACTAATTGAGTTTTCAATCTGTCCGGCTTTTTGAGCATCTTTCATTTTCTTAAAAAGAATTACAATAACAGTTATAAGCAGAATAAAAATTATTATACCGATTCTAACTGTCCAGGTAATTTGTATAACTGAACCGAGATAAATAACAAGAAATATCAGTATTACTAAACCGACGGCTAATAATATATTTTTACTTTTTAAGATCCCTGCAATTTTGCCCATAGTAATAAAAGAATAATTTTAAAAGATTTATAGAAAATACCGCATTATGATTTTAATGAATTGAGAATATCCAGAACATCATCTGATTTTCCGGAAACCGAAAATGATAAAATGACATATAAGACCAACAGCAATGCTGCGGCGCCAACCGGATAAATCCATAAAGGCAAACCTGTATTAACAGTCTGTACAATACTTTGTTTTGGTTTTCCGTTTGGTGAAAGTGCATCTAATGAACGATATGCTTCGGGATGTAATTCCAGATTAAGATCATCAATCACTCTTCTTAAATTTTCAGGAGATTGTAATTGATATTTACCTTTGAATCCAAGACTTAAGCAAAGATAATAAATCTCAAGAACATCCTTATTTGCACTGCTTCTCTGCCGCAGTTCGCTCATATAGGTAAAGAATTCTTCACCTGCATTAAAAGTATCGAATAATTTTATTTGTAAAGGTTCGGTTAGCCACTCGTTCTTTTCAGACCATTCGGAGCTGATGATCGTTTCATCAAGCAATGCAACGAGAGCAAATTTTGCATGTTTTATCCTTTCATTATCAACACCGATTTTTCTCGCATTACTTTCAAATCTTTCAAACATTTCCAGCACATGCGATTTAAGTGTATTAGCAGCGCCGTAATTTGATGTAGCTCTTAATTGTAAAATAAGTATCAAACATTCAGAAGCTAAATCAGAAAGATTTTTCTTTTTCTCTATCGGATTATCTTGTGCCATTTAAAAACCCTATAAAAATATTTTTAATCAGATTGATCAATAAACTAAAACAATAAAACTAACTCCATCTGTAATGATTTAAACTCAGCGGCAATGAAAAAAGCTATATTGTTTTTCTGTACTATCTTTTCCCAGAATCTGCCTTCTTTATTTATTTTAAAATAATGTGCCTTTTCATTTACGGAGACTCCTGCCGGCGGTCGTGCAACATATTCTACTGTAACTCCTTGTATGCCTGCCTGATGAACTGCAAAGATTTCTTCATAAGCTGATACCTTGATGTTCTTCGGCAACTCAGTAATAATTTTCTTTTCAGGAATATCACCTGTTACAGAAATGAAGAATTGCGCCTGAATATAATTCGGTGAAAGCTGTCCGACAAACAAAGTTTCAGCTTGTCTTCTTAATTGTATAACAAGGTCCTTTCTTTCAACTGTCTTTTGAACATTCAGCATAGTTTGTATTTCATTTACAACATGTTCAAATATTTCTGTAAGATGTTTATGATCGTAAATTGGTAATGAATCAACTCTTAATTCTGAATTTGAGAAAGTTGATAACTGCCCGGCTACTGTTAGTAAAAAAGAATAAAGAACTTCGGGATGAATATGTTTTGAATTATGATAATAATTTAACAATGGAATAAAGGAATTAATTGATTGAAGCATTAAAAGAACTTCGACCTGGGTTAATGATAATTCAGGTTTTTGAATATTTGTCTGTGCTTTTAACTCTTTGCTTTTAGAAACGAGTGTGCTCAATATATTTCTAACGTGCTGCAGTATTACTTCTGAAGCTGAGATTTCAAGACATGGTGGAATATATTGCACCTCCATCTGATATTTTCCATCGGAACTTCTTGATATTTCGCCAAGTTTTATCGAAACAAAATCTTCTAAAGATTCATCTTCAAATTTAAATTGGAAATTAGGCTTGGCTATTCCAATGTTTCTAAGATTTGTTCCTGTATTATAATCCATTACATCAGTATTCTGCATTACAAATCTGTAAGGATCATTGAATTGCGAATCATCAAGCTGACAATTTTTACCTGAGGAATGTTCTACAGGTAAAGCAAGATATACACTAAGTCTTTCAGCAGTTGCAGAGAAAATACTTTCAAAATTTCTGCTTTTAGGCGGAGAATCATTTTCAGGAATATTAAATATCATCCCGTCCGGCATTACACCGCTGCAGTTTATAAGACTAAAGTTACCGCCTGAAAGTGAAGCATTATCAATACTTAAATTTTTTAATCCCCAGCTGCTGGAATTGATCATTGATAATCTGGAGTTGATGTAATATTGATTATATCTGTCTGTTTGCTGGAAATGATGAGGATCCAGTTTCATCCCCTCATACCAAACTGTTTTTTGCATTTTCATAAAATTGTAATCGCTTTTAATGCTTAGAAAAATCTTTAATTAATTAAATAAACTAATTATCAACCTGAACAGAGATTGAATTATCCTGAACTTTAACTATTAGCTTATCTACTCCATCTTTTAAATCAACAACGCTCTGCCATCCGTCAGCAGAAGGTGAGTGAAAATCAGCCATAACTCCAAGAAATGCTGCTTCCTTCTTTATTTCAAGTTCATCAAGATTAAAACTTTCGCCCGGTACCATGGTTTTTTCATAAACAGAATTTGGAATAAGATCCGACCCTAAAGCTGCAACTGCATTTTTAGTGAGTGATTCAAAACTTGAAAGACGAAATTTATCAGCATTTGCTAACTGATAAATTGTAACAACAACAGCATTACCGCCGTTTGAGTTATCATAACTTTTAAAACTTACCTGAATATATTCTTTTCCGCTGCCGCATTTAGAAAATAAAAGCAGAGTAAAGACCGGTAAAAGTATTAAGATTATTTTTTTCATATCTATCAATAATATTTTTTTAAGTTTAAATGATTTGTGAATTTTAATATTCGTTTACTTCGTTCTTGGCAGATATTCTTTTCTGGTATCCCTTAATAAATGGCGGTCTGAAATATTTCTTCTCCAAATGATACGGATCCGAAATATATTTTTTATAGTTGGCTTTTATCGCTTCAAGTATTTTTACCTTTTTTGCATTTGGTATCAGATTATCCATCGCAGATGTTTGTTTGCTTAAGGTCTCTCTTTCTATTATTTCCGGATCAAGAGATTGGAGTAATGATTGACTGCCTTCTGTAGCAGATGTTCTGTAACCTTCCAGTATTCCAATCTGATGAGTTAGTAATTTTTGAGTTTCTTCTTTTATAAGACTGATTCGTTTTTTTTGTTCTTCTGCTGAAAGATCAGGATTAAATAAATATTCCTTAATATCCTTCAGTGATCCGGTTGGAATTGTTTGATAAATGGTAACACCAAAAAATTCCTGTCTGAACTGTAAATAACCTTGAATAAGTTTTGTTACAGTATCAAGCAGAATATCAACAGATTCTGAGAAATATGAACTAAACGAATAATCAATCTGTGGTTTTGCTGATTGTGTGGGATGTGAAGTTTGAGTGTTCGATTTTATCTGAGGTTTTTCTTCAGATAATATTTTGGGAGAGGGTTCTGTTTTACCGGGACTGCTAAGATTTTGATCTAAAAATTTAGATGCAAAATATTCTGATAATACTTTATTAACATCATTTGATAAAAGTCCGTCTAACCCCTGCATTATCGACATTCTTAACATCTCGCCTTTTAACGGAGATTCATCATAAAAATATTTTTCTGATAATTTCAGAATAGAATCAGATATTTTCTGCACCTCATCTACAAACGGATTAGAAAAGATCATTGTCTTTTGATCATCCCACTGTGGTGCGCTTTCAACCATAATCTGTTCAAGCACCACATCAAGTTCATAATCGCCTATTTTAATTAGATCGCCGGTTTTTAATGCATTTTCATCATTCGGAAATAATTTATTTCCGTTCAAATAAGTAAAATTAGCAGAACCAAGATCAACTATTTGGGTTAAACCGTCGGCATCAATGATTTTTGCGTGATTTCTTGAAACAACCTTTCGCTGATCTTCTAACACAATATCATTATCAGCTTCTCTTCCTAGTTTTACAGGAAATTGAGTAAACTCAAATTTGCGATTAAATGAATTATCAGAAGTTTTTCGGAGTGTGATTACTAATTTCATAAGGCAATAATTCCAATATTTATTTAATGTTTTAACACAGCTTCGCCTGGTCAGTCACATTTTGATTTCCAAGCCTGATTGAAATAATTCAAATTTCTGTATTTAATTACAGCTATATGAACTACAATACTTAATTAAAACTAAACTTTACTAAAACAGATAATAAAATGTCTAAAAGCTTTTTACTCTGCTTAATTAGTGTAACTAAAAAATAAATCTAAAGAATTGGAATAATTAATAAACATTAAGGTCATAATTACTTTTATCCAACAAAAATTCTATGCTTGCTCAAAAATATGTTTTTTATTCAAAAATCAAAACTAATTTGAATGAAATTGTTTTGTAATAATACAGCGTCAAAATTGGTAGGAACTCAAAAGTATTTATAGAATTCTGAACAATCTTTCCTTTGAACAAAATGTGCTTAATTCTATCACTGGATAAGTTAATGGATTATATTCAGAATCAAAGAATATTGATAGCCGACCCAACTTAGACCCTAAGAATTTAATCCATAATCAAATTTTTAGTCCCGCTGCGACTTAAGAAAAGTTGTTCAGAATGCTCTGCAAAATGACAACGGGATAACATCATTACTAATTTCTAAATTAATTAGCTTCAAAGTTTGCTTCAAACAAAAAGCGACAGGATTGTCTTAAAGAGTGTGTGCTTGGATTATTTACCTAACTTAAATTTATAATAAAATTTTATCTGATTATTTTTTTTATCACAAAAACTGACAAAGTAACCTTGATCCTAGAGTATAGCAGATTTCTAACTTTAATAAGTCCGGAATATTTTTTTCCAAAATTATTTTTGAATCAAAAAATTATTTGAGCAGTACTGACAGTTGCAAATGTAATCAACTAAGTGCTTGTTTATTTTTCTTTGTTATTTTGTTAATTTTGCAGTGTACTTAGGAAAGGCTTACCCCCAGGCCTGAAACTAAGGCAAAGCCCTGGTACGAAAGTATCAGGGTTTTTTTATGGAAGAAAAATTAAGCACAGTTGGATTTGTTGTTAAATATGATATCCTGAACTTTTCTAGAAGTTTTTTAGTGTTATTCAAGATTGATATATAATATTATAGTTAACTTTACAGCATAGCTTAATAAAATTGTTATCAGGAAATTATTTTGGAGTAATTATGAAGACTACAATTTCTCTTTTTGCAATTTTAATCTCCTCAATAAGTTTAGCAGGTTCCTTGGATAGTATTCAAATTGGACCTGGCGTAACTCATTATCATCAGATTATTGATTCCGGTCCCTGGAATATTAACATTATTAAAATTGATCTTCAGAATCCCTGGCTTAAATTTCAATCTGTAAAAGCAGGCGATAAGTTACAAGCTTTTGAAAAAACAACTTCAATGGCTTCAAGAAATAATTATGAAGAACACAAAGTAGTTGCTGCAATTAATGGTGATTTTTATAATACAAGTACAGGAGAGCAAATCGGATCACAGATTGCCGATGGAGAACTACTCAAATCAAACAATAATTGGCTTAATGTTGGCTTTGATTATAACAAAAAACCAGTTATCGGATTAAATAATTTTTCGGGTTCAATAATTACAGCTGACAGCGTTAGAAATATTTCAGGGGTTAATAAAACAAGAAATAATAATGAACTTATTTTTTATAATTCATTTATGGGAGCTGCAACTTCAACTAATCAATACGGTACTGAAGCCAGAATTATTCCTATAGATAATTGGCTGGTTAATGATACAATAAGATGTTTGGTTGAAACAGTTATTTCTGGTGTGGGAAACGCCGCTATAGGAAATAATAAAGCGGTAATTTCTGGTCATGGCAGTGCAAGCGCATTTATAGTAAATAATCTCTCAGCCGGTGATACAATAAAAATCGTCTTAAGCTTACTTCCCTCGTTACCTGGTCTTGAACAGTTAATCGGCGGCAATACCTGGCTGGTTCAAAACGGTGTTGTTAATCCTGATAATGGAGACCGACATCCCCGAACTTCTGTGGGATTTAATCAAGACACAACGGTATTTTTTATGTTTGTTGTTGATGGCAGACAGCCTTTACTAAGCATTGGTATGACTTATAAAGAACTTGGCGATTACATGAAAACCTGGGGTGTACAAAATGGATTAAATCTTGACGGAGGCGGATCATCAACAATGGTTGTAAGAGGAAATCTTGTTAACAGTCCTTCGGATCCTGGTGGTGAGCGGTCAGTTTCAAATAGTCTTCTATTAGTCAGCACTGCACCAACAAGTAATCTTGCTTCTATCAGAATAAATCCACGTGAAATTTTCATCAATGGAGGAAAGAGCATTACTCTGACTGCTAAAGGTTTTGATGAGTATTTTAATCCTGTTACAATACCAGCCGGCTCTTTAGTATGGAGTTGTGATCCTTCAATCGGCAGCATAAATCAAAGTGGTAAATTTACAGCTTCATTTGATACAGTATCAGGTTTCATTTATGCTGAAGTTGGTAATATCAGAGATTCAGTTATTGTTCATCTTACAAAAATTTCTCAAATAATATTAACACCAGACCCGGTAATCTTACAGCCCGGTCAATCACAGCAAATGACAGCAACAGCTTATGATAATTATAATAATATTATTTCTCTCCAACAGAATGATTTTCAATGGTCGGTAACTAATAATTTGGGAACAATTAATTCCAGCGGATATTTTACGGCAAATTATACAGGCTCAGGACAGATAATTGCATCAATTGATAGTATTAACGGAACTGCTGAACTACTTGTTGGCACTTCAACCACTGTAATGCTTGATGATTTTTCCGATCTTTCCGGTTATACTTTAACCGGTACAAGAGTTAATCTCTCTCAATGCAGTTTTTTATTTGATAGTACAATATTTATCTCAGCACCCGGTTCAGGAAAATTAACTTACAGTTTAACCACCGGTGGTACAAGCGCATTATATCTGAATAAAGAAATTCAAATATCCGGTACACCTGAAAAACTTAGTTTACAGGTTTATGGCGATGGGAAAAAACATTGGCTGAGAGGAGAGTTTAAAGACAAAGATAACGAAACATTCCTGATTGACTTTACAAACAGTGACCCGGGAATTGACTGGATAGATACCTGGAAATATATTGAGATAAATTTGAGTAATGCTGTTCCCAGTTGGGTAAATCCTTCTGCAGTTCTTGATTTCCCGATAAAATGGGTTAGAACATATCTGGCTGAAACAAACGATGGAAAAAAAGATAACGGAGTAATATATTTTGATGATTTTCGTGCGCATTTTATAGCAACTGATGTTGAGTATGAGGAAGAAGTACCGAGGAATTTTAAATTAAATCAGAATTTTCCTAATCCGTTTAATCCAGTAACCAATATCCAGTATGCAATAGCCAACAAGCAATTTGTTACATTAAAAGTTTATGATGTTTTAGGAACTGAAATTGCGACGCTTGTTAATGAGTATAAAACTGCCGGTCATTATAGTGTAAAATTCACCAGTAATAATCTTAGCTCTGGGATATACTATTACCGTCTGCAAGCTTCAGACACTGAATCAAATTCCGGTCAAAATTTTACAGAAACAAAAAAGATGATACTTTTAAAATAGTGACAATGTATTTTAGAGTTTCAGACGAAATTAAAAGTGTAATTAAAAATCCGGAAATAATTAGAATTGAGTACTGGAAAGAATTATAATTTGCATTGAGATTTTTTATCGATGAGCTAAAAACTTAAATCAGTTACTCTTCTTCCTGAAGATAAAATAAAAAGTTGGGGTAATAAATTTGTTTAAAATTCCCGATTTATTATTTGCGATTTTTTTTATTATCCGGTCAATACCCGTAACCCTGCAAAAAGAGATAAGTTTTAAATGAATATCACTCCATACAATTCCTTTGCTGCCATTAAACAATTCTTCAACCGCTAATTTAGTATTCAGTTCAAAACAAAAATCTTTAGCAAATAGTGTAATCAATTCTTTAAGTGATAGCAGTTGTGCGATATCATTTCTGTAATAATCATTTTTCCGAAAATACTTTAAAAAATATTTTTTTATTGTCCGGCGTTTTAGTATTGAAATAAACGGTAATCCAAAATGCGGATCGGAAATAAGATTAATAAATGAAAGTTTATTTGGAGTACTTAAATAAACAATTCCGTCCGGCTTTAGTACTCTAATAATTTCTTTATAAAAAGAATTTCTATCAGTTAAATGCTCAATTACATCCTGAACAATTATTAAATCTGCAAACCTATCTTTAACAGGTAGATTGGCTACATCCCCATTAATCCTGGAGAATTTGATATCAGAACTATTTTGTCGTTGTAATCTGATCAGGCTTAAATCAATGCTCAGTACAAAATTATCCCTTGCAAAGACTTTTGTTGTACCTCCTTCTCCTGATCCAAGATCAATAATTGTGAAATTTTCTATCTTATTATTTTGTTCAATAATTGACCGGACAAATCTTCCCCGTTCAATCGATAGTTTACGCGATTTTTCCCATCTTAAAAAGTTAGGATGTGAGCGGTCAAGCCAAATGGGAGTATTGCTATTTATTTCCACTCAGGTTTACCCAAAAGTGAGTTGATAAAGTTTATTATCAGAAATATTTCAAATGTAATTTGCAGAGGAATGATCTGCCAGAAACCAAAACGATGACCTAACTCCTGCTGATGTTTGATCACAACATAAAAATCATAAATAAGTTTTACTGCAAACGGAAAAATAAAACTCAATGAAAAAGGAATAAGAGCTGCTGAAAACAGTACGCTTAAATTTACAGTATGCCACAAACCCAAAAATATTTTTTGTTTAGGCAGATAATAAAAGGAAGTTTTTAAGTGTCTTTTTTTCTGCTTCAGATAACTTTTCAAAGAATCAGGAGGATCAGAATAAACAAATGCTTCCGGTTCGATTACTGTACCGATTAATAGTTTATTTTTAATTGCTTCACGCAAAAGCAAATCATCATCACCGGAAATTGTTTCGGTAGTATTAGAATAACCGCCGATTCGATTAAAAGAATTTTTTCTGAATGCAAAACTTCTTGCCGAAGCTGAATAAGGTATGTTCAATCCAACCGCTGATATGCTTAAATAAGTATTTCTAAAGTTTTCAAATGCAGCTAGTTTCTGAATAAATAAATTTCCGCTTATTATCGGTGCAGCACCAAAAACAAAATCAAATCCTGCATCAAGTTTACCAGCAATTTCAGTCAGCCAATCGGTATCAGGTCTGCAGTCAGCATCTGTTATAACGATTAAATTATATTTTGAGTTTTCAATACCCGATTGCAATGCACCTTTTTTACCTTCAAACTTCTTTTTATCCGCTTTAAACAGTTTATAATTTGTTTTTGATCTGATATTTTCTTTAATCAGCTCGTAAGTTTTATCAGTTGAGTTATCATCAACAATTATTACTTCATATTTTTCAACAGGGTAATTTATTTTTTCAAATGATTCAAAAAGTGAATTAATATTTTCTTCTTCATTCTTTGCTGCTATTACTATTGATAACTCCGGTTTATTTAGACTAAAAGATTTTTGCCTGACCTGATATAAATATCCTTTATAAACACTAACAGCTATTAGAAGAAATAAAAATATTAAAGAATAAACAATAATTTGGATTTCCATTTTATACTAACGATAAGCTAAATATTCTTCCCATATTTTATATAACTGAAAAGTTGCATAAATATCTTTTGAACAATAAACAGCGATGTCTTTTATTTTACCAGCCTCATAAAGAGTTTTCACTTCCATTCCGGATATATCTTTTGATTTTGGAGATTCAACTCCAAATGCGTGACAGTAAAAATCAAGATTAAACTTTCTTGTTGTGTTATAAAAAGTAAATTGCTCAAGTAAATCAATATGCTCATCACCATACCGATAAGCCATTAAGTTTTTGCTTGGTTTAACTTTCAGAATAGCTGAACGCATCATTAAGAAAGGAACATCAAAATTTCTTCCGTTAAATGTTACAAATTGATCAACATATTTTGCAATTCTCCAGAATGACTCCAGCATTTCTTTCTCGGTTAATCCTTTATAAAGCACATTTGTGTTTTCAGAATTCCACTCTTCTTGCTTTTCTGATTCATAATACACAAAAGATTTTTCTTTCAAAACATCATACATTCCAATTGCAATACATTTAGCAGTAAACGGATAAAGCGAGGTATATCGGATAGTTTCGTCTCTCATAGCTTCTTTCTTGACCGGATCATTTTCCTTTTCAGTATATTTCATTAAATACTCTCGCTGGCTATCAGATAGAGATTCGAAAGGAACGGAACAAGTTTCAATATCAAAGATCAGTTTACGCATTTTAGCCTCCAAAAATGTTAAACATTATTTCGATCCTGGTATTTTATTTCTGAATTTAATTTTGTTTTAATCCGATTAAGATAAACTCAAAATCAGACAAACAATTTTAAATTATTACTCATTAATCAAACGGACGCCGGGTTCGAACTTTTTTATCTTTTCAATAAACTCATTTTTTAATGGTGTTGATTTCCTTGTCTTTGGATCAACAAAAACCACAACTCCTTTTCCATCAACAACAATCTTTTCACTTTTTTTATTTACAATTATATGGTCATATCCAAACGAAGAATTTTTTATATAGCTTATCTTAGAGTAAACATCTAATTCATCATCAAAATATGAATGTCCGAGATAATTAATTTCATTCCTTACCATAAAAAATAAATTTCCGTCGGAAAAAATTCCGCCTTCGGGAATTAAACCCGCGGCTTTAATATATTCAAGTCTCGCCGTTTCAAAATAGTTGATATAAACAGCATTGTTACAGACACCAAGCATATCTACTTCGTGAAAACGGACTTTAACTGTTGTCTTGTGTGTAAAATCTTTTATCTTCATCTGAACTGAAATAAATTTTAATTATTATAAAATGATTTGTTTTATCATTGCCGGGTAAAAACATTTTTGTGATAAAATTACAATTTATCAATCCAGCAATAAAACACCTGAATTAATTAAAAACTTCATCAATTATATCAGCGGCTTTTTTTACGTCATCAAACGAAACATCCAGATGTGCAATAGCACGTATCAAATCAACTTTACCAATTGAAAGAAGCAATCCCTTATCTTTAGATTTTTTTATTCCCTCTTCAACCGAAATATTTTTTGGATGAAAAAGCAGAATGTTTGTCTGCACTGCTTTCATGTCAATTTCAAGATTCGGATTTGCATTAATTCTTTCAGCAAGAAATTTAGCCTTCTCATGATCATCTTTTAACCGATCAATATTATTCTGTAATGCATACAAACCGGCAGCAGCAATAATTCCAGCCTGTCTCATTCCTCCGCCCCATGCTTTACGAATCCTGTAAGCTTCTTTAATAAAATCTTTTGAACCTGCAATGATAGAACCAACAGGTGCGCCTAATCCTTTTGATAAGCAGCAAGAAATTGAATCAAAGTGTGAAGCATATTCTTTTACAGAAATCCCCGCTGCAACAGAAGCATTCCATATTCTGGCTCCGTCGAGATGAAAGTAGAGATTATATTTTTTTGCCAATCCTTTCATCGAAATTATATTTTCAATCGGCCATATTGTTCCGCCAGCACGATTGTGTGTGTTTTCAATTTCTATAACTTTTGTCTTAGGCATATAATAAGCAGATGAAGGACGTATAAACGACTCAACCTGCTCAACAGTGATAATTCCGTATTTCCCATCTATAGGATTGAGCTGAACGCCGCTTAATGCAGCAGGCGAACCTGATTCATAATTAAATATGTGTGCATCACGTTCACAAATTACTTCATCACCGGGATTTGTTAAAACATTCAAACAGATCTGATTACCCATAACTCCGCTTGAAACATACAATGCTGCTTCTTTACCAAGCAAATCAGCAGCAAATTGCTCAAGCTTATTTACAGTTGGGTCTTCTTTGAAAACATCATCACCTACTTCGGCATTATACATTGCTTTTCGCATTGCTTCAGAGGGACGGGTAACTGTATCACTTCTAAGGTCTATCATATTATTACTATCAGTTATTTATACAGAGCTAAGACGAAGCAAGCAGTTAAATATAAAATTACACTTCGACTATGCCCGGTGTGACAGTTTTTATAAATTAAATTTTTTCTTCATCCACATTAAAATATTAATACCAAAAATCCAGAGCCCAAATGCTGAAGACAATACCGGAATTATCAACGGATATTTAGTATAAAAAGTTTTCTCATCGTTTAACGGAACATCAACAACCAGATAAGTACGGGTAAACATCTCGGTTTCCACTTCTGTAATACCAAATTTATTTATCAGACAACTAATTCCGCCATTAGCACAGCGAACTACAGCACGTCTGTTTTCAACAGCACGTAAGTCTGCAAATTCTTTGTGCTGATATGGACCGCTTAGTTTTCCATACCAGCTATCGTTTGTAACTACAGCTAAAAATTCAGCACCGCGATCAACAAAATAATTCGGGAATGCCGGAAATACAGATTCATAACAAACCAAGCCTCCGATTTTTACAGTGTCACCATTGTCAAAATAATTAAAAACAGTTGTATCCTGTCCGATATTCCAGCCGCTGATTCCTACTCCCCATTTTAACAGATCGCCTAAAAACGGAAGCTGATCAACAAACGGTGTGTGTTCACCAAGGGGCACAAGATGAATCTTTCCATATCTTTGAACTTCAAAAGAATCATACTGCAGTAATAAAATTGAATTATAAGTTCCGTAAAAATATTTTCCTGTTTCACTATATTTAGCTGACTTAGGCGGGTCAGTGTTAAAAATTCTGAAGTCAGGCATACCTGTTAATAATGATACTTTATTAGCATTCAGAAAAGAATAAATTGTATCAACTTCATTTTCATAAGCTCCGGATAATAAATAAACAGGTAATGCTGTTTCGGGCCAGATAATTAATTTTGCGCCTTCATCAACACATTTTTGTGATAGTTCAAAATAATTATCAAGTATCTGATCTAAGCCGCCAAGTTCCCATTTATTCCATGGATCGAGATTTGGCTGAATGATTCCAACTTTTATTTTCTTTCCGATTTCATCCGATGATGAGATTTTAACAATCCCATAAATAATTATTAGAACAAAAATACCTGCTGCAACAGAAAGGTTTATTACTCCGGATGATGATTTATCTTTGAATTGTTTCAATCCTTTGAAAATAAAAATGTTTATCCATAATACTATAAATGATAAGCCAAATGCACCAACGATATCAGCAATCTGAATAAAGGATGTAAACTTTGCCAAGCCGTGTCCGATTGTAAGCCAGGGAAACTTTAAATCAGTTAAGGTTAAAATATATTCACCTGTTACCCAAAACATCGGGAAGAAGTAAAGAGAAAGATCTTTCTTAAAAACTTTTCTTGATAAATAATAAAGAGATGAATTTATAAGCATCACGCAGGGAAGAAAAAAGGCAAGGACAACACCGCTCAACATTAAAAACGGATCTGCTTTACTTTGCCAGCTTCCGACCCAATATATTGTAGTAACACTCATAACAAAAAAAGTCAGATAAGAAGCTGTATTAACATCAGCTAAACTTTGTCTTTTGGTAATAACAAAAAAGTACGGAACAAAAGCAATAAATAAAAAAAGAGTAAATGGAAATGGAAACGGAGTAAATGAAATGCCGAACAGAATACCGGAAAGAATTAATAAATATCTCTCCTTTTTTCTGATTTCTTTTTCTTTAGCTGATAATTCAACCCGGTTTTTTCTTTTAAATAATTTCAATTACTTTTTTTTCTCTTAATAAAATAGTTAATAACAAGTAACAATATTACTATGGCTGTTAATGTAATAACAATATTGCTGTAAGTATTAAGATATTTATCTACAAGCGCAACATTTTTACCGAACAAAATTCCAAGATAAATCAGGACAATATTCCACAATAGCGAACTTATAGAAGAAAGAAACATTGTTTTATGAATATCAAGCCGGCTCATTCCTCCAAAAAAAGAAATAACTGCTCTTGTCCCCGGTAAAAACCTGTTTGCAATAATCAGATAATAACCCCATTTACGAAATGCTGCTTCTGCTTTTTCAATTGTCTGAATATTTATAAACTTTAGTTTACCTGAGTGAATTAGTTTTTTATCCAACAGCCAGCCGATACCGAATGCAGTAAGAAAACCTGCAATACTTCCGCCGGTAGCAAAAATCAGAGTTGGAACAAAATGCAGATAGTTTGTTCCAATCAATGTACCTCCGATTACAATAACAATATCACTTGGGGATGGAGGAAAAAGATTTTCGATATAAGCAAAAGTGAAAAGTAAAACATAAATCACGATTGGGGTTAAGCCGGATAAGTGTGCGAGAAGTTCTTCAATCATTAATTTCTTTCTTTACAAGTAAGACTGTGGCGTAGGAAATAACTCCTTCGTTTCTTCCTACAAAACCAAGCTTTTCAGTAGTAGATGCTTTTAAAGAAACTTGCTCTGTCTCAACATTTAGGATCTCAGCTATCTTATTTCTAATCGCGGAAGAATAAGGAGAAATCTTCGGCTGCTGCAAAGCAAGTACGCAATCAAGATTTCCGACTTCATAGCCTTTTGATTTTATTAACTCATTAACTTGTTTTAATAATAATTTACTATCTGCATCCTTCCATTTTTCATCGGTATCAGGAAAATAAATGCCTATATCACCAAGTGCTAAAGCACCAAGCATGGCATCACATATTGCATGCAAAAGCACATCTGCATCTGAATGTCCGGTCAGACCTTTATCAAAAGGAATTTCAATCCCGCCGATAATTAACTTTCTTCCTTCAGCAAAAGCATGAACATCAAATCCAAATCCTGTTCTAAAATTCAATTTCATTTAATTCTCTTTGTTAGCCTTGAAAAACTTTATATGCAATGCGTGAATTGATTAAACATTTGGCACGCAAAGAAAGCTGAGTATGTTCAATATCGAACTTCAAATCTTGAAAATTCATTTTTATTCTCTGACCATTCAACAAAGCAGTTAACAACATGCGCTCTTGATGGACCAATTTTTATTTTTTTAATCAACTCAAGTATTAATACTTCGTCGCCTTCAACTTCAGTTAATACTTCACCGGTAAACAGATTCTGTGTATATCCTTTTAACTCAAGATTCTCAGCATGTCTGACCACAAAGTATCTGAAACCAACACCCTGAACAAGTCCGTTAACAATTATTTTTGCCCTCTTAATATTACTCATCTTTAACTGAAAATATTTCTGATAGTATCAATCCTGAAAAAATAAGAACGCATCCAGCCAAGCCAAAATTAGATATTTTTTCATTTAGTAAAAAGTAAGCAAATACTGCTGCAAATATCGGTTCAATTGAATAAATGATTCCCGCTTTTGTGGGCGATACTACTTTCTGATATTTCAATTGAATAATTGTTGCAAGCACTGATGCAAAAATGGAAGTATAGAGTATCGTAAAAACAAGGTTACCGGTTAAAACAAATCTGAAAGTTTCAAGAGAAGTAAAAGAAAACACAAACGCTAATAAAAATCCGCCGATAGAAGTAATTAAAAGCTGAACAAAAACCATTGGCAGATAATCGTACTTTTTAGTAAATATATCTACATACACAACCTGGAAAGCAAATAACAATGCACAGATTAAAGTCAGTAAGTCGCCAAGATTAAAATCTGAACCAAGTTTTTGCACAAAATTAATTAGGTTATTTCCTCCGCTTGATAACATAAGTAATCCGATAAGCACGAGCGCTATACTAATCAGATTAAACCATCCGGGCTTTCGTCTTTCAATAATCAACTGTAAGATCGGAATAAAAACAACAAACGTTCCAGTTATAAAACCTGATTTTGTTGCAGTAGTAAGATTAAGTCCGATTGTTTGAGTAGCAAATCCGGAAAAGTAAAATACTCCGAGAATTGAGCCGGCTAAAAAAGTCTGTTTGTTAATTAGCTTAAGTCTATTAAAAGCAAAAGGGATAATAAATAACGCTGCGAGAGTAAATCGAATACCTACAAATAAGCTTGGCGAAATATCTGAAAAAGCATCTTTCATTAAGGCAAAAGTAGCACCCCAAATAATAGTCATAGAAAATAATGCGATTTCGCCAAAATATTTTTTCATGAGTGCATAGTTCTGAGCTTTATTTAAGGCTAAACCTTAACCTTCTTTTTCACGAATGTAACCAAACGATTTTAAAAATACTGGATTTGAGCGCCACTTCTCTCTTACTTTAACCCGCAGTTCAAGATAAACTTCTTTGCCTAAAAATTCTTCAATTGCTTTGCGGGATTTTTCACCTAATTGTTTTATTGCCCTTCCGGCTTTGCCAATAATAATCGGTTTCTGAGAATCACGCTCAACAACAATTTCTGCACTGATGTAATCTTTGGCGCTTTGTCTTTCTTTAAATTCAGCAATTAAAACTTCACAACTGTACGGAATTTCATCTTCATAAAGCTCAAAAATCTTTTCGCGAATAATTTCGGAGACAAAAAATCTTTCTGTACCATCTGATACAATTTCATCATCGTAATATTTTGGACCTTCAGGTAAGTTTTCTATTATTTCGTTTTTTAGTCTTTCTATGTTAAAGTTTAAATTAGCTGAAACAGGAATTACAGATCTGAATTTTTTCGTGCCTTCATATTTTTCTATAAGCTGTACTGTCTTATCCTGTGGCAGCGTATCAATCTTATTGAGTACTAATATTTTTTCTTTCGAATCATCATCAATAAGACTTTTTATAATTTCATTCTCCTCTGATTCCTTTATTGATGCAATTGAGCTTACATCATAAATAATTATAAAAACATCGGCATCTTTAATTGATGACTCAACATCCTCCATCATTTTTTCCTGCAGCAGATAAACCGGTTTCAAGATGCCTGGTGTATCAAGAAATATTATCTGATAGTCCTTTTCTGATAAAATACCAAGGATTCTTTTTCTTGTTGTTTGTGGCTTTGCTGTTATTATTGAAATTTTCTGACCGAGCAAAGCATTCATTAAAGTTGATTTACCAACATTGGGCAAACCAATTATTGCTGCGTAACCTGATTTATTTTTCATCATTGTTAAATTTATTAGTGTCCAAATATAACAATGATAGAGGAATTTACAGATAGTCCAATGCTCGCAAATTAATCAACTTAATAAAGACCCGATTAAAGATGGAAGTTCTTTACAATTCAGTGATTGAAATTATTTTTCGATTTCTTTTGGTATTCGTATAAAAAATAAGAAGACACTAACATTATAAAAGATAATACTGAACCGAAGATTGAGATGTTTTTCTTTCCGAACAAATTTGAAAAATAATCACCTAAATCCTTAGAATAAGTTGTAACTATCTTATCTGATTCCGGTGAAGCGAGGGATATAATTTGGTAGAACAAATAAACTACGATTCCAAGTGTAATAATTCCCAAAAGAGAAATGACAGCAAATAAAAAATGTTTTTGCTGTTTTGCTAATAATTTTCTGCGTTGAATCCTTTGCAGAACTGATTTTGTAAAATCCGGAGTAACTGATTCAAAATTCATTTTGCGTAAAACACTATCCGCATTTACTAAAGCCAGATATCTTGATTTCAATTCCGGTGAATTTTTAATTGCTTCGTCTATTATTCTGATTTGCTCAGCATTTAGCTCTTTATCAATAAACTTATTCAACATCTCGTCGTTTATGTTATTCATAATATTTCCTTTAGCAAATTCCTTTTTTGAATTATGTCTTTTAACAAATTGCGTGAACGATGCAGTATTACTTTAACATTTGACACTGAAATATTTAATACCTGACTTATTTCTTCGATGCTCATTTCTTCAAGATAAAACATTGTAATTACAGCGGCATTTTTTTCCGGTAATTCATTTATAATTTTATTTATTATTTCCGAAAGCTCTTTTTTATTATAATCTTCTGCACTGTATTTGCTTACCAGATAGTCCAGATCATCAATTGATTGCATCTCATTTTCAACTTTTCGCTTTATACCTGACAATTTAGTCAATGCAGTGTTATAAACTATCTTGTAAAACCATGTTGAAAATTTAGATTCAAATTTAAAAGAAGCAAGATTGTTATAGGCTTTCATAAAACAATCCATTAAAACTTCTTCGGCGTCAAATTCATTCCTTAACATTCTTTTCAGCATCGTAAAGGATTTGTTCTTATAACGATCTACAATGACGGTATAATCCGCTGTATTACCTTTTAATACCGATTCGATAATTTCTATATCTGAAAGATCTTTCACTATTATTATAGACTAATCCGTTTTAAAAAAGGTTACAAATCAGATGTTCAATTATAACGTCAGCCAGGATTTGTTTCATTTGTAACCTAAAATGTTTTTGTCAAGTCAAATGTAATAGAAAACAAATTAAGATTTATAAACATATCTTTCATTAAGGATTAAATAAGGAGAAAATTATGGCTTCCGAAGTTGTTGCAGTATTTATTCCAATAATAATAACATTGGTGATTGGGCTGGTAATAATTGTTGCTTTTTATCTGGAATCAAAAGAAAAACAAATGCTCATTGAAAAAGGTTTATCTGCTGAAGAAATTAAAAAATTCTTGGAAAAGAAAAGAGATGGGCTTGGTTTGATGAAGATCGGCATTATCTCCATCTTCTTTGGTTTAGGATTAGGTATCGGAATGATGCTTCAAGATTGGAGCAGCAAAGAATACTGGATCCCACTATGTCTTTTTGTCGGAACCGGAATTGGATTTGTATCAGCTAATATTATAACTAACAAAATGAAAAATAAAAACGCATAAAACAAAAAGGGATTATCTTAAAAATCATTTTATCCATTAACTTTCGGGTTAAGTTCAGGATGACAAGTTTGAGATAATCCCTTAAATAAAAATAAGTTTATTTATTCTTGTGCCTCAAGCCAGCGCTCTGTATCCAAAGCAGCCATACAACCAGTACCGGCAGCAGTAACAGCCTGACGGTAGGTTTTATCAGCAACATCACCGGCTGCAAAAACACCTTCAATATTTGTATAAGTTGAGCCTGGTTTAACTTTCAGATAACCAGTTTCATCCATATCCAGTAAGCCTTTAAATAAACCTGTATTAGGCTGATGCCCGATTCCAATAAATAATCCATCCGCAGCAAATTCAGTTACTGAGCCGGTTTTAGTATCTTTTAACATCACACCGGTCATACTCTTTCTTCCGCTCTCTTCTTTCCCTAATACTTCAGTAATTACTTTATTGGTTAAGAATTTAATTTTAGGATTCTTTAATGCTCTTTCATACATAATCTTCGATGCTCTGAATTCATCTCTTCTATGAATGATTGTAACTTCACTTGCAAATTTTGTTAAGAAGTTTGCTTCTTCCATTGCTGTATCACCACCGCCGACAACAATTACTTTAAGACCTTTAAAGAAAAATCCATCGCAGGTTGCACAAGCAGAAACACCATATCCCATATACTTTGATTCACTTTCCAATCCAAGCAATTTTGCAGATGCACCGGTTGAAATGATAATTGAATCTGCAGTGTATTCTTCTTCATAAGATTTTAATTTAAATGGTCGCTTTGAAAAATCGACTTCAGTGATTTCTTTATAAAACGATTGTGCACCAAATCTTTGTGCTTGTTTACGCATAACGTCCATCAATACCGGACCATCAATTCCATTTTCAAAACCCGGATAATTTTCCACTTCAGTTGTAATCGTTAACTGTCCGCCGGGCTGCATCCCTTCAAATATCACAGGATTTAATCCTGCTCTTGCTGTATAAATTGCAGCAGTTAATCCTGCTGGACCCGAACCTATTATAAATACTTTAAAATGATTTTTTTGACCGCTTTGTTCAGACATTTTTTCTCCAGAATTATCAAATTGACAAAATTATTAATTTTCACTCAGGTAAGATTCAGATAAGTTAATGAAGTTTCAAGTTGATTAGTCCGCATCTTTTAGAAATCCAGCATTTCTTTGCAAGCCTTTTAGCTTTGTCCGTTTAATCGGACTTTCAGCAAACCTTTCATTAAAGCCTTTGTTATCCAGATTTAATACTTCATCAAGAGAAAGCTCTTTGTTCTTGGGGTAAAAATCCTGAATTGAAGTTGTGAATGAGAATTTATTATTCCATGGACAAACATCCTGACAAATATCACAACCAAAAATCCAGCTTTCAAATTTTCCCTTCAATTCAGCAGAAATATCTCCCTTATTTTCAATTGTCTGAAAGGAAATACATTTGTTTGCATCAACAACGTATTCCTGAACAATTGCACCTGTTGGACAAGCATCAATACAAGCTGTGCAAGTACCGCAATGATCAGTAATTATCTCTGAATAATCGAATACCCAATTAGTAATAATCTCTGCAATAAAAAACCAACTGCCTTTGTTTGGATTAATAATATTTGTGTGTTTCCCCATCCATCCTAAACCTGACTTGACAGCCCAAACTTTGTCCATAACCGGACCTGTATCAACATACGATTTAGTTTCAAGCTCAGGCTCAATTTGTTTTAATTCATTCTCAAGTTTCTCAAGCATTTCCCACATAATAAAATGATAATCTTTTCCCCAGGCATAGCGCGAAACTTTTCCCTTACCTTCTTCTTCATTATGTTTATACGGAGTATAATAATTAAGTGCGAGGGAAATAACACTTTTAGCGGAAGGGAGAATTTCTCTGATATCTTTTCGTTTATGAAAATTTCTTTCCATATAACCCATAGCTGCCTGATAACCTTTATCAAGCCATAGCTGTAACTTTTCAGTTTCTCTTTCAAGCAGATTCACTTCTGCAAATCCAATCAAATCAAATCCAAGCTGCTTTGCTTTTTCTATCACTATTTTATTAGTTAATTGAGGCATAAAGTTTAATAAGCTGTTTAGTTTTGTATTTGATGTTTAAGAAATTGCATATTGTCATTTTATTCTGGGGTTAATTAGAAAAGACTGCAACAACAATTTTCCAAAACTTCACTAATCTTAATTATTTTAACACTATTGAAAATCCTTAAAAACTTCATCCTGCACTATTCCCTTTTCAGAATGTTTAACTGTTGCAAGAGCATACTCAGGATCGTGACAAAAATATAACATCCAGTTTTCATCAGCAGCTAACTTAAGATATTTTTTCTTTTCTTCAACAGTTACCAAAGGCTGAATGTCATATCCCATTATATACGGGATTCTGATCTGTGAAACGAATGGAATTAAATCGCAACAATAAAGCAGTGTGTTTGATGAATCAGATATCTTAATCATTTGCTGAGCAATTGTATGACCATTAATAACCTTAAATGAAATATTTTCATCAAACTCCTGTTCGCCATCAATAAAATTCATAACTCCTGCATCAGCTAATGGTTTAAAGTTTTCTTTGATATAACTTCCCTTATCTCTATCGGACGGATTCATACCCCATTCAAAATTTTTCTTCTGAACAAAATATCTTGCATTTGGAAATGAGGGAATAATTTTACCGTTCTCAATTTTTGTCGAGCCGCCGGTATGATCAAAATGCAGATGGGTTAAAATTACATCGGTAATATCAGCAGGTTTGATACTATTTAATTCAAAAGTTTTTTCAAGATCAAGTCCGGGATCTATACGATAAATATTTTTGGATTTGTCATCCCACTTATTTCCCATTCCGGTATCTATCAGTATTTTTTTATCATCGCTGATAAGCAGCAGATTTCTTGTAGCGAGTGTAACTCTGTTTTGTTCATCAGCGGGATTTGATTTTTCCCAAAGCGGTTTAGGAATGATTCCAAACATAGCACCGCCATCCAATCCGATTTTACCGGATACTACTGTTTTAAGTTTATATTTTCCGATTTGCATAAAACAATACCAAATGAAGTTTAAAATAAAATTAAATAAGATTTCAGAAAGGTGAAAATGAAATGAGATTAAAAAATAAAGGGTGGAAATTCCACCCTTAAATTTTATCTTCCTATGCTGTCAAGATATTCTTTTCTCTTCAATAACGTATCAACATCTTCAACATGTTTTGGGTCAGGGATACAGCAATCAACCGGACATACAGCCGCACACTGCGGTTCATCATGAAATCCTTTACACTCGGTACATTTATCCGGGACAATATAAAAGAAATCGGTTGAATAAAAACCAGTAGCACCGGACGGGGCAGCGTCATCTTTTCCATAATGAACACCTGCTAATTCCCAATCAACTCCGCCTTCATAGATTGCAGTATTTGGGCATTCTGGTTCGCAAGCACCACAATTGATACATTCTTCAGTTATCATTATTGCCATAAATTTTCTCCTTAATTTATTAACAGAACTTGAATACTAATATAATTTCTAAATCTATATGCTATTTATAAAAACTCGGGCTATTCTTCAAGGCAAAAATTTAAAAAACAAGCAAATTTTCAAAGAAATTACCAACTTCCGCTGGCACCTCCGCCGCCAAAAGAACCTCCGCCGCCGCTAAATCCGCCTCCTCCGCTCCAACCCGAACTGCCGCCCCAGCTTCTGCTTCCACCTGACCATCCACTTGAGCCTGAACCTGAACGGTAAATTCCTCCAGGTGACATTGGTCCAGAATTACGGGCTATTAAAAATATCACAATTAAAAATATGATGATAAATAAAAATGGAAATTCACCATTAGATCCGGTATCAGAATCTTCAGCCTTGTACTCGCCGCCGATCGCTTTAATAATAGCATCTATTCCATTTGAAATGCCGAGATAAAAATTGCCGTTTTTAAATTCCGGAGTTATTTCATTCCTTATAATTGAACTAGCAATAGCATCCGGAATTGCACCTTCAAGACCGTATCCAACCTCTATCCGTAATTCCTTGTCATCTTTAGCAATTAAAAGTAAAACCCCGTTATTATTTTTTCCTGTTCCGATTTTATTCTTTGTTGCGGTTTCCTCTGAAAGCATTTCAATTGGATAGCCTTCAAGTGAAGAAATAACTAACACAACTATTTGAGTAGAAGTTGTATCCTGATATGTTTTTAATCTGTTATTAAGATCATTCAGTTCAGATTTACTCAAAGTACCTGTAAAGTCATTAGCCCACATTGTAAGTTTTGGTATCTCGGGCTGGGCAAAGATAAAAACATTACAAAAGGTAAACAGAAAAATGAAATACTTCATTTTAGAATTCTACTTTGGGAGGTGTCTCAGCTCCTTGAATCGCCTTAAAGTATTGTTTTTCACCAAAGCCAAATATTCCTGCTAACATAGATGCAGGAAATCTTTTTATTGTAGTGTTGTATTGCTGAACTACCTCATTAAATTTTTTACGTTCAACTGAAATTCTATTTTCGGTACCTTCTAACTGCGCCTGAAGCTGTAAAAAGTTTTCATTTGCCTTTAGCTGAGGATAATTTTCAACTGTAACTAATAGTCTTGATAAAGCACTGCTCAGCTCGCCTTGTAAAGATTGAAACTTAGCAAAAGCCTGAGGATCATTTAATACTTCGGGGGTTATATTAAACTGACTAACTCTTGAGCGGGCTTCAGTAACCTGAGTTAAGACTTCTTTTTCAAAATCAGCATAACCCTTTACAGTGTTAACGAGATTTGGAATCAGGTCTGCTCTTCTTTGATACTGGTTTTCTACCTGCGACCATTGCTGCATAACAGCCTGATCCTGAGCTACCATATTATTATAAGTACTCATACCCCAAAAGAACAGCATTGCGAGTGCTAAAAGAATTACTCCTCCAATTGCACAGCCGATCATCATTCCTTTATTTTTCATTGGACCTCCTTTTTCAATTTATTTGGAGTTTACAATATAGATTATGTGAATTTGTAATTAAAAAATAATACATAATTTAATAGAAATGTATAGTTGAAAACATTATTTTTATCAGGGCTTACTGCCGTTAAAATCATATTGTAAGCGCTCAAGTGCGTTGTTAATAATTGTAAGATTCTTCTCTTTTGCAAATTTTTCAGCATTTTTTGTATTTCCAATGTAAAACCTGAGCCATAAAAAATTTCCCGTAATTATTCCATCAAATATTCTGTCTTCAACAAAAGAGTTAATTGTCAGATAACCCAAAAGCACATTCCAGCCAAGAGAAATCAGACCATTTAAATACTCGCCGGTATAAAACTGACCAAAACCGGGAATAATGTACGAACTGTATTTTGCAAAGTTTTCATTGTATGATTCATTAACTACTGATCTGCAGATAGCAGCCAAGGAAGAATCCAGATTTTCTTCTGAAAAGATTTCTGAAGCTTTTTCCCATTTATTTGAAAACATATAATTCCAACCTAACCAATATTTTATTTCTTTTGTTCTGTTAAAGTATTTGGGATTTGCAAGCAGTGAGTTTAGTATTTTTTCGGATTGCTGTGTAGTTCTGCGTAAAATATTTGTTCTTGCAGATAGTATCACCGAATTAAATAATTGTTCGTCATTTTTTGAATTTACCTCGGAAAGAACAAAATATTTTAATGCTTCATTATATTTTGCACCGGCTTTGTATGATAATCCAATTAACATATTAGCTTCGAAACCATAAAGTTTCTGCTCATCAAAAAACAAAAGCCTTTTGGATTCAGTTATTGCATCAAAATATTTTTCCTGATCAAATAAACTTTTCGCATAATTATATTGATCGTCCAAAGAATTCTGTGCTAAGCCTGAACAGACTAATAAAATTGAAATGGATATTATTTTCTTACTTACAAAAGTCATATTCAGGAATAAAATATTTTTTTTCTTCAATAAAAGAATAAACATCATTTATAAAGTCAAAATTTATTTTTGCATTGAATATCTGTGCAGATGCTATAGAACCATATACATTACCAGCATAAAATCCTGCACCAGCCAAAGTAAAAATCCACGCACGCACCGGATGATCATTGTTGAAATTTGTGTACGCTAAATATGAAAATAATCCTGTTAGTAAAAATGAAGTGATTCCATCGCTGTAATTTTCTGTATATATTTTCCCCAACCCGGGGATTATTGCTGAATAAACTCCAGCCAAAACTTCACTTTTATAATCAGGATTTGTTTTTTGAAAATAGAAATTTTGAACTATAGTTTTTTCCTGAACATCAAAAGGTTCTAAAAATATTTTCTCTGAAGGCATTGATTCATTATTTAACAAATAAGAAAGATTGACAATTTTTTTTGCAATATCAGAATAATCTGATTTCAATTGGTTTAATTCATTTGCTTTTGAATTTAGTTGTGAAAACTGTTTCAGGTTAAATAATGATTTAAGTTCTTCAATCCTGCTTATCTGATAAAGCTTTGATGTTTCCTGAAGGCTGTTAAAATTTTTTATTGCATTATATTGATCCCCGATTGCGGAGAAAGCCAGAGCAATTTTAAACCGGATGGTATCTTCATCAGAGTAACTCAAATATTTTTCATATTCATCAATAGCTCTTAAATAATCACGATCACAAAACAGAAAATCAGCAAAAAGTCTGATGTTTTCAGGTGAATTAAAATTAATATTCTGAGCTAAAACAGCTGCTGAGATGATTATCTGAAATAATAGAACTTTCATTTAGTTTCTTTAACCTGTGTGGCGGCGGGAATTACCTTAATAAGATCTTTATCGAGGGTGTACAGATCAACCGGATCATAAAAATGATGTTTACCATAAAACGGATAATGCTTTTCTCTTTCAAAAATGTTTGTATCTCTTGAAAACCTATCAAAAAACATCAGCGTTCCCTGAAAAATATTTGTCCGCTGAACTGATGCTAAAAGAAAAGCAGAACAGGTAGGATAGAAAGGACAATTATCACCATCAACATCTGAAATGAAAAATCTATATGCGTTTATTACAGGTTTTAAAACAATATCGCCGAAAGTGTAAATTGAAAAATCAAATTGTTTTGTGTTTGTTTCGACTGATATTTTATAATCCGGATCCGATTTACCCCATCTTACCCAATCGGTTTGTGATTGAGCAGTAACAAAAAACAAAAATATCAGAAGAAATAGTTTATTTTTATTTATTATCAAGCAAAGCTCGTGCAATTACAACTTTCTGAATTTCGGAAGTTCCCTCATAAATTTCAGTTATCTTCGCATCTCTTAAATATCTTTCAACTAAATACTCACGTACATATCCATAACCGCCGTGAATCTGAATTGCATCAAGTGCATTTTGTACAGCAATTTTTGATGCGTAAAGCTTAGCCATTGCTGCTTCTTTATAATAAGGCTTACCTGCATCCTTTGCCGCTGCTGCTTTTAAAGTAAGCAGTTTTGCAGCATCAACTCTGACAGCCATATCTGAAAGCATAAACTGAATAGCCTGAAAATTAGAGATTGTCTGCCCGAATGCTTTTCTTTCCTTTGAGTATTTTATTGCAGCTTCAAGGGACGCTTCTGCAATACCAACCGCTTGTGATGCAATTCCGATTCTGCCGCCATTTAAAGTATTCATTGCAAAGTTAAACCCTTTACCTTCTTCCCAAACTATATTTTCAGCAGGCACTTTACAATTCTGAAATGTTAATGAGCAAGTATCGGAACTTCTTATACCGAGTTTATCTTCTTTAATTCCGTGTTCAAAACCCGGAGTTCCTTTTTCAACAACCAGTGTTGAGATACCTTTATGAGCTAACTCTTTATTTGTAGCTGCCATAACTAAAACATAATCTGCAGTAGTTCCATTTGTTATCCAGTTTTTGATTCCATTTAAAACAAAATAATCACCATCTCTTTCGGCAGTTGTTTTTTGTTTTGTTGCATCGCTGCCTGCTTCAGGCTCTGATAAAGCAAAGGCTCCAAGCTTTTCACCTTTAGCCAATGGAACAAGATATTTTTCTTTAATATGGTCTGATCCATATTTTTCCAAACCATAGCATACCAATGAATTATTAACAGACATAATTACGCCAACACTTGCATCAACTTTAGAAATTTCTATCATAGCAAGGACATAACTGATAGTATCAAGCCCTGCTCCGCCAAATTCAGGCGGTACCATCATTCCCATAAACCCAAGTTCGCCCATTTTCTTAACTATCTCATGCGGAAACTCAGCAGTTTTGTCTCTATGAACTGCAGATGGTGCAATTTCATTCAATGCAAAATCTTTTGCTGATTCCTGTATCATGAGATGATCTTCAGTAAATTCAAAATTCATGGCAAGTCCTTTTTTAATTTTAATAAAACATTTAACTTTAAGTTGTGTGTTAATAGTAATTATTTTATCCAAAAATAAACTAATAATTCAAATGTATCAATCTCGGGGAAGTACCGGTTGGTATTTTTGTCAGAATTAATAAAGAACAGGGTATGATGGAAGAAGAAAAAACTGAGGAACCGGTAAAGAAAACTTTACTGAAAGGACTAACACCAAAGGAACTTAAAGATTTTTTTGTCGCTGCCGGCGAAAAGAAATTCAGAGGAGAGCAGTTATTTGAGTGGATATACGGACATATGGCTCAGAGTTTTGATGAAATGACCACACTGCCAACTTACCTTAGAAAAAAACTCAATAATTATTGTGAATTAAACTCTCTAAAATTAGTTTCAACACAAACATCCCATCGAAGCGGAACAAGAAAGTATCTGTTTAGTACTTACGATAACCAGTTGATTGAATCTGTAATAATTCCAGAACCCAAAAGAATCACTCTATGTATATCCACACAAGTCGGATGCCCGCTTGACTGCCAGTTTTGTGCTACCGGATTGATGGGTTATAAACGTAACCTTAGCCCGGCGGAAATAATTGACCAGTTTTTAATGGCATCAAAGGAATTTGGCAAAAGTAAAATTTCGAATATTGTATATATGGGAATGGGAGAACCGCTGCTCAATTATACAAATACACTCAAATCACTTCAGATTTTTGCTGAAGAAAAAACAAGAGACATCAGTCTGAAAAGAATAACTGTTTCAACAGCAGGCATTGCCCCAAAAATTATTGAACTTGCTGACAGCGGATTGAAAGTTAAACTTGCGTTTTCTTTACATTCTATGTTTGAAGAAACCAGAAGTAAAATAATGCCGATAAATAAAAAATATTCTTTAGCTGAAAACCTTGAAGCAATAAAATACTATGCAAAACAAACAGATAACCGTATTACTTTTGAATATGTTATGCTTAAGGATTTTAATGATAGATCGGATGATCTTAATGCTTTGATAAAGTTATGCAAATCTATTCCCTGTAAAATTAATGTAATTCCGTTTAACTCAATCGCACATATGAATCCAACAGGTTTTGCAAGAGAACTCGAGTCTTCACAAAAGTTTGTAGTTGATGAGTTTGTAAAGACCTTACGCGATAATAATATTACAGTAACAATTCGTTATACGCAGGGAGATGATATTGCAGCCGCTTGCGGGCAGTTAGCTAATAAAACTATTAGTGAATCTCTTTCTAAGGAAAAGACCAGATAATATGCGAAAATTATCGCACGATGAGATATCACAAAACAGAAGTACCCTCGAAAATATTGAACTTGTAAAAAAACTTCCTGTAATAGTTCTCCTTAATTCTATCAGAAGCTCATACAATGTCGGTTCAATATTCCGCACTTCAGATGGAGCAATGATTGAAAAATTAATTCTCTGCGGATATACACCGCATCCGCCTTTTGAAAATTCTAAAGAAGGCAATAAAGATGTTCTTAAAACAGCACTTGGTTCAACTAAAAGTGTTAAGTGGGATTATATTAAAAATCCGATTGATGCAATAAAAAATTTGCGCGAAAAAGGAATCAGGATTTGCGCTTTGGAACTTACGGAAAACAGTAAACCTTATTATCTAACTGAACAATATGACTTTCCTATGTGTTTGGTTGTTGGGAATGAAATTTCGGGTGTCTCTCAGGAAGTTCTGAACCTTTGTGATTACTCAATCGAAATACCGCAATATGGGATTAAACAATCTTTAAATGTTGCAGTTGCTTATGGAATAGCGATTTTCGAATTGAGAAAAATATTTGATAACAAACAGACTATCACACAGCGGCAGTAAAAAACTCGTCACCATTATCTTTTGTGTGTATCATTAATAAATTAGCACGAACCATTTTTACCAAAGTTCTCGAAGCTCTTCTTTCAGAAATGTTAACCAGATTGCTTAATTCTTTTACCGAAATTTTTTCAGTTTTATTAATATATTCAAAAACATTTTTTTCAATCGGACCAAGAACATATTTCTTTAAAGCTGTCTGATTTGTTTGTGCCCGTAATATCCGGATCATTTCCTTGCTTGCAAGCACACTTTTATCATTAACTCTTATTGTAACAATTGCTGTATTGATATCGAATTCAGATTTATAATCCTGTAACCTGTGCGGCTTGTTGTCAGACTCAGGAATGTTTACAATAACAACTTCTTTTCCGTTAACTTCCCTATAATCAATTATAACATTAATGGCAGGTTCACAAAGATTTTTTGCAGTATTAACAACCAATTCAGCAGTTTCCTTTTCGCTTTCAACACCGACAATTTTTTTATCATCATCCACACCAAACAGCATAAAACCGCCTTTAGTGTTTGCAAAAGCCATTAATCCGCGGGCAATTTTTTCAGGAGTCGAAAATTCTCTTTTGAATTCACATTGAATATTCTCCCCTTCTTCAATCAAATCCAGAAGTTCTCTGTATTTCATATTATATAAAAAAGATTAACACTAATTAAAATGTTTCCGGGGGTCCCAGAGCGGTTCAAGTTTTCTTTTAATCGGCAGTTTAGGTTTATCATTTTGATTAGCAAATTCTAATGG
The DNA here is from genome assembly GCA_013285425.1 of Ignavibacteriota bacterium. GTDB lineage: Bacteria > Bacteroidota > Ignavibacteria > Ignavibacteriales > Ignavibacteriaceae > IGN3. The sequence continues at coordinate 543,830 of CP053447.1, read as the reverse complement.
CTCTTTTCCTTCGTGCTTCTGATTTTTTATCTGCTCATCACTGACAATAATAGTTTCATCTGTTCCTTTTTCTTCGTCTTGTTTGATTAAGTTTTCAGCAACTAATGTACTATCGGTAAGATGTTTATTATTTAATGCAGCAAGACTATCTTTTAACATTTGCTCCTGTCTTGTTTTTTCCTGTTTATATGCCGTAACTTTTTTTGATACTTTTTTCACATACTGACTTGAAGGATATCTCGCAATTAAAGTATCATAAATTACTGCGGCTGAATCAAGTAAAAAGAGATCATCATTTTCTAGTATCCATCCGGTTGTATAAAGTGCTTGTGGAGCTATCGGCGATTTTGGATATTTATTATAAATATTATAAAATTTAACTATTGATTGAGCATAATTACCCTCAAGCATCAAATCCTCTGCAGAAGCATATTCATCTTTGGCAGGATCAAATCCAAGATTAATGAGCGGTTTGTTCAGTTTGTTTGCGGCTACATTAACAATGGTTCTATCCTTATAATTATCATAGATAATTTCAAACAGACTATCAGCTTTATTCTTATTATTAACTGTCAGATAATAACTTCCCAAAGCATAGAGTGTGTTAGGATAATAAACAGGTGACGGATATTTATCCAAAATACTTTCATACAATACCAGTGCAGAATCCTGAACATTTAATTCTGTTAAAAACAGATTCCCGAGTTCCAGACTGTTTTTTGCAAGCACAGTTTTAGCTGAATCGATGCTGATCTTAAGTTTTTGCGGAGGGTTTCTTTTAAACTTAACACTATCAAGACTTACTTTACTGTTTTTAAAAATATTTTGCGGATTTTTAGGATCTTTTAAATCATTCAATCGTTTTGTTTTAAGCGAATCAATCAGCTTTTGTCTTAAACCGATAGAATCCTGCGGACTAAATAGTCCGATCTGGATCAGGCTGTCAATTTTAATCAGACTATCTCGAACAAAAATGGAATCCTTAATAAATGTTGAATCTTTTAACTTTGGGTTTTTGGGATTTAACAAAGTATCAACACCGCTCCATATTTCCTGCATTTCTTTCCGCTCAAGAAATTCAGTTAAAAGTTTAAGTGAATCTGCAGCATACTCAGAAGAATCTTTTTCGAACACAGCCGGATTCTGTGAATAGAATAACTGCCTGCTGAAACGATTAATATCTTTTCTAAGATTGGCATATTTGATAAAAAGCTGATTGTTGCTTTTTGCTTTCTCTCTATATTCTTCGGGCAAAATAGCTGTTGAAGCTTTTGCATAGAAATATCCTGCACTATCATAATTCATAAATCTTGTTCGTAACAACTCAGCCATCTCAAAATTTGAAGCCGAAGCAAATGCAGTATTTCTATAAGTTGTATCTACAATTTTAAATTGATCGTAAGCACGGTTGTAATCACCAATCTCAACTAATGTTTTGCCGATCTGAAAATCTATCTCGCCGTAAGATTCCCGGAATTTATCCTTCCTTCTTATATCCTCAAAAACTTTCAGCGCTTTATCCGGCTGATTATTGTCCCTTAATGAATTTGCATATTTTATCGTTGCTGCAATTTCCAGATCAAAATCCGGTTCATTTTCAAAAACCTTTTCATAGGCAATCAATGCATTTTTATCATCATTTAACTTAGAATACATATTGCCCAGTTCATAATAGATCCTTGCACGCACAACATCATCATCATAAACTTCTGCAAATTCATTAGCAAGTTTAATAGCATTCGTAATATCGTTTTCTTTTATGCGATATTTTATTTCCTGAACATAGCTTTCTTTTATAATGTCTTCATACCCTTCTTCGACAGCTTTGCTTCTAACCTCTTCTAAAAGTTTTAGTGCATTACTAAAATCTCTTAGTTCAAAAGCACATTTGGCAAGCCAGAGATTTGCTTCAACTATCTCCTCTTCATCGTTCTTTTCAGCGGCGAGAAATTCTTCAAATTTCTTTTTTGACTTTAAGTAATTACCCTGATAATAGAATGATTTACCGAGCATCAGTAAAGCTTCATTTACATAAGAAGAGTTGGAATAAAATTGAAGCAGCTTAGAGCTCTTTTCAATAACTTTTATAAGAGATGCTTTTGTAGTAGCAGGAACAATAAGAGGTTCGGTAGAAAATAAATCCCGCTTTTGTGCAAATATTTCTTTTTCTGCTTCTTCAAACAATGTTGAAGTATTATAATACAGGTTGAAATAGGTAGTAAAATTTTCCCAGATTGAGCATCCGCTAAAACCCAGCATCGAAAATATTACAAGAAAATATTTAAAAGATTTGTTTCTTAAAATCATATTTGAAACTATCTAACCTTGGAATAAAGAAAAAGGTATTTTTTTCTACAAAGCCTGTGGTCCCGATTCTTCCGTTCTGATCCTTATAACATCCTGAATATCGGATATAAAGATTTTACCGTCACCAACCTGCCCTGTTTTAGCTGAACGGATAATTGCATCCACAGCTTTTTCAAGAAGTGCATCATCAACCACTACTTCAATTTTAATTTTAGGTATAAATTCGATCTGATATTCACTTCCCCTGTAAGTTTCAGTATGTCCTTTTTGTCTGCCGTATCCTCTTACTTCCGAGATAGTGAGTCCGCGGATTCCTTCTTCAACAAGAGCTTCTTTAACTTCATCAAGCTTAAAGGGACGAATAATTGCCTCAATTTTTTTCATCAGATACTCCTGATTTTATTTGCCATGGCAATGTTTATATTTTTTACCGCTGCCGCAAGGGCAAGGATCATTTCTGCCGACTTTTTGTTCAACTCTTACGGTTTGTACTTTCCCTTCAGGATTTGTATGGGGCTGTCTTCCTGAAAAACCGATATTTTCTGTACTTTGTTTACTTTCCATCATTCTAACAGGTGCAGTTCTTCTTCTTTGAACTTCTTCTGATGCCTGTGGAAAAAATTTAAAAGAAAATGAAACAGATTCATTTCTTATCTGGCTTAAAAGATCTACAAATAATTTAAACGCCTCGGATTTATATTCAACAAGCGGGTCTTTTTGACCATAAGCTCTTAAACCAATGCCTTCTTTAAGGTCATCCATTTCTCTCAGATGTTCTTTCCACTTCTGATCAATAACACTAAGAACAGCGTATCTTTCTAATCTTGCCATCAGATCAGAGCCAAGCATTTCTTCTTTACGTTTGTAGAAATCAACCGCAGCTTTTACAATTTTATCTTTAAGACCATCTTTTCCAAGGGTTTCAAATTCTTCAGGTTCAAGTTTAATATCAACAAGCAGATATTGTAATAACTGCTCTTTAATTCCGATTACATTAACATCTTCAAAATTCTTATCAATAATTTCATCAACTAATTCCTCCATCTGTCCAAGTATTTCGCTTTTTAGTCTATCACCCTGCAGAGCTTTTTGTCTTCGGCTGTAGATTACCTCACGCTGTGAGTTCATTGTATTATCATATTCGAGCAGACGTTTTCTTATAGCAAAATTATTTTCTTCAACTTTTTTCTGTGCCCGTCCAACCGATTTACTTATCATAGGATGTTGAATAACTTCACCTTCTTTTATTCCTATTCTTTCCATCACTGATGAAATTCTGTCACTTCCGAATAATCTCATCAGATCATCTTCAAGTGAAAGATAAAATTTTGATGTTCCGGGATCGCCCTGCCTTCCGGATCGTCCTCTAAGCTGTCTGTCAATCCTTCTGGACTCATGTCTTTCAGTACCAAGAATATATAATCCGCTTTTGTCTTTTACTCCGGCACCAAGTTTAATATCTGTACCTCTGCCTGCCATATTTGTTGCAATAGTAACAGCCCCGATTTCTCCTGCGTGTGCAACAACTTCTGCTTCACGCTGATGCTGCTTTGCATTAAGAACATTGTGAGGAACGCCTTTTCTCTTGAGCATTCTGCTCAATGTTTCTGAAACTTCCACCGATGTTGTTCCAACCAGAACCGGTCTGCCTTCTTTTCTCAACTCTTCAATCTGTTCTATAATTGCATTATACTTTTCTCGTTTTGTTTTATAAACAGCATCATCCTGATCTTCCCTGGTTATCGGTTTGTTAGTTGGAATTACTACAACCTCCAGTTTATAGATTTCATAAAATTCACCTTCTTCAGTTTCTGCTGTACCGGTCATCCCTGCAAGCTTATTATACATCCTGAAATAATTCTGCAATGTAATTGTTGCAAGTGTCTGTGAGTCTTTTTCGACTTTAACATTTTCCTTAGCTTCAATAGCCTGATGTAATCCATCGCTGTATCTTCTTCCGGGGAGAATACGACCGGTAAACTCATCAACAATTGCAATCTTACCTTCTTCGGTAACAACATATTCAACATCTTTTTCAAAAAGAGTATAAGCTTTTAGAAGCTGATTGATTGTATGTATTCTATCGCTTGCTTCTGAATATTTTTTATATAAAGCGTCCTTCCTCTTTAGTTTTTCTTCTAATGTAAGTGTATCATCATTTTCAAACTTGCTTATTTCATAACCCAAATCAGGAAGTACAAAATACTCTTTTTCCATTCCGCTTCCTTTAGCAAGTTCTTCCCTTCCCTTTTCTGTAATATCAATCTGATTTCCCTTTTCATCAATAACAAAATATAATTCATCGTCAATGATGTGCATATTCTTTCCTTTTTCACGCAGATAATCAAGCTCAGTTTGCTGCATCAATTTTTTATATGATGGTTCAGAAAGAACTTTTGTCAGTTTGTTATTTTTAGGTAAACCACGGTATGAGCGGAATAATAAAACTCCTGCCTCAGTATCATTTTTGTTTCCTTTATTCAGCATATCCTCTGCCTGTTGAACAAGGGTAGCAACAAGATTTTTCTGAAGCCTGAATATTCTTTCGATTCTTGGCTTCATATCATTAAACTGATGATCATCTCGATCAACCGGACCGGATATTATCAGCGGTGTTCTTGCCTCATCAATTAACACTGAATCGACTTCATCAACTATTGCATAATTATGTTTTCGCTGAACCTGCTGCGAAATGTCAACAGACATATTATCACGCAGGTAATCAAATCCAAATTCATTGTTTGTTCCGTAAGTAATATCGCAGGCATACATTTGCTGACGCTGGGATGAATCCATAGTATTTAGAATTACACCTACAGTTAAGTTGTGGAATCTGAAAACCTCGCCCATCCATTCACTATCTCTTTTTGCAAGATAATCGTTTACGGTAACAAGATGCACACCTCGTCCGGTTAGTGAGTTTAAATAAAGCGGTAAAGTAGCAACAAGAGTTTTACCTTCACCGGTAGCCATTTCAGCAATCTTACCCTGATGTAAAACAATTCCTCCTATTAACTGAACATCATACGGAATCATTTCCCAGGTAATTTTGTTGCCAGCCGCTGTCCAGCTTTTGCCAACTAATCGGGCACAAGTGGATTTTACAACAGCAAAAGCTTCAGGTAAAATCTGATCCAGAATTTCTTCATATTGATCATTTAGTGTTTCTTCCAGATCATCAAGCTCATCGTAAACTGAATTTCGGTCAAAATCTTCATCTGTTTGAAGCTTGGTTCTAAGCTCCTCAATCTGTTTTCTTGTTACTTCGGTATGAGCCTGAATTTTTTCTTTAAACTCTTTGGTTTTATTTCTTAGTTCATCATCAGTAAGATTTTTGAAGCTCTCATAGTATTCGTTAATCTCTGTAACAATCGGCCAAAGTTGTTTTAAGTCTTTTTCGTATTTATCGCCAAAAATCTTTTTAATTATCTTTAACATTGCGCGTAAATTTCTCCATTCGTAATTACTATTGAAAAATTAAAAATAGCTATTATGATATGCAATTTAAGAATTATTGGACTAACTATCGCCGTACAAATAAGTATTGCAATATTTATCACTTAATAATATTCAAAAATCTTAAAATATTATAGGTGATATTTATCCTTGAAATAAAGCCATCTTCAGGTTCGTCAGATTTTACGTTAGCAGCAAAAAAATGAGTGTTATTGTGAGTTTCAACATAGCCGACAAACCATCCAACCTGATCTTCTACTCTTATTGCCCATCCGGTCTTGGCTCTTAAAATATAATTTTCATTTTGGTCATATATCATAATTCTTTTAACAATATCAATAGTTCTTTGAGAGAATTTGACCTCATTTAAATATAACTTTTTTAAGAACTTTATCTGCTCATCAGGTGAAATTTTTATATCACCTTGAAGCCAGAATTTATCAATTCCTCCATCAATATCTTCGTTACCGTAATGATTTTCTGTTACATAATATTTCATTCTATCATATCCAATTCTTCTTGCTAATTCCTGATAAAACCAAACCGCAGAATATTTAAATGCTCTTTTCAAATCTAAATCCTGATTCCAGCTTTCATACGATCTTTTAACGCTATCCCATTTAATGATTTCATTTTCATCTTTAACTGCACCGGTTTCTAATCCTACTAATGAGTTGAATATTTTAAATGTTGAAGCCGGAGTAAACTGTTCTTTACATCTTTTAGAATTGTATTTGATATATTCATCTTTATTCAAATCATAAAGAACAAAACAACCGTCGTGTCCATATTCATCGAAAAATTTTTTTAATTCCTCACGTTCCGCTGCTTTTTGCGGAAATATGGTCAGATGCATTAAGATGATGAATATCAGAAAGGATTTCATTTTTATAACTCTTTTAATGTTGATAAATACTTTTAAATATTTGCTGTTTAATATTAGATTCCATTTGAAAAAAAACAAAATTTCAATGTTAAGACTCAGAAATCTTTCCGAAGATTTTATAAGAAAAATAATTGATAAAACTGCCGGAAGAGTTTCTCAAAAAACGCTTGAGGATTTTTTATCGGCAATTGAAAATGAAATTGCAAAACAGTATTTCACAAGGTCATCGGAATCTAATTTACTCCGTATTATTTCAAGTCAATTTGATTTCGTTTTTTTTATAAATGAATGTCTTAAATACACTCATCATTTTGAAATATTAGTATCAGTTTCGACTAACAGCAATTACCTGACTGATATTCTGGTCCGAAATCCTGAATATTTTCACTGGATTATCAATCCTTCTGTCTTAAAGCTAAAATCTGACAATAAATCTTTTAATGAAAATCTGGATAAATTATTATCAACATATAAATCATTTGAATCCAAAGTAAATACATTAAGAAACTTTAAAAGAAAAGAGATTTTAAGGATTGGATTAAGGGATATTTTTTTTAATCAGGATGTTTCTGAAACAACCAGACAACTCTCAGAATTAGCTGAGGTAATTTCTTCTAAATTATTCGAACTCTGTTATTCTGAAATCTTACTAAAAAATAATTTAACAAATGTTAAAAACAGATTTGTTGTTTTTTCATTGGGTAAGCTTGGAGGTAATGAATTAAACTATAGCTCAGATATTGATCTTGTAGCATTCTATGATAAAAATTCTTTAATCGGCAAAAAGAAATATTTCAGCCAGCTCTTAACTGAAACAATACATTTATTTATTAATACAGCAGGTGCAAAAACAAGTTCAGGATTTCTGTATCGTGTTGATTTTCGCTTAAGACCTGATGGACGTAATGCTCCATTATGCGGCAGCTATCTTGAATATTTAAAGTATTATGAAATGCGCGGTGAAGATTGGGAAAGACAGATGCTGATAAAAGCCAGTTATCTTTACGGCAGTAAAATCCTTTATAATAAATTTTTCAATTATCTTTCAAAGTTCATATATCCAATCAGTTTTAATATCTCGCCTATTGAGCAGATTAAAAAACTTAAGTTAAGTATCGAAAGAAAAAATAAAACTGATACAAATATTAAACTTTCTCAGGGAGGATTACGGGATATTGAATTTTCAGTTCAGGCTCTGCAGCTTCTTAACGGAGGAAAAGATAATTCATTAAAAACCGGTAATACATTAAATGCAATAAAACTCTTAAATAATAAAAATATTTTATCTGATTACGAATCAAAAGTTTTTGCTGATGCATATATTCTTTATCGCAGAGCAGAACACTATATGCAATTAATGAATGATCAGCAAACACACGACATTCCTGATTCCGGTGATACGGCGGAGAAACTTGCACATTTTATCGGTTGTAAAAATCTAAGTGAATTCAAAAAAATGATTTCTGATTCCAAGGAAAAAGTCAATTCAATTTATCAAAGCATCTTTGCTCAAAGCGAGATAATTGAAATTAAAAATAATTTTGAAGCAATTGATTTTAATGATAAAAAACGTGCTGGTAATAATTTTGAATATTTAAGAACCGGAAAAGGATTGTTAGAAAAAAAGTTATTTGATTCAAGAACAATTTTATCTTTTGAAAAGATTGAACCAGGTTTAACCGGCTATCTTACTAATTCAATTCAGCCGGATCTTGTGCTGGAAAATCTGGTAAGAATTATAAAGTCAGCCAAATTTCCGCAAATATGGTACGAAGAATTTCAGGATGACAAATTCTTTAATCTTACACTTCTGCTTTGCGATCGTTCTCAAAAAGCTATTGATCTTTTTGCTGAAGATAAGCTTTTAAGAGATGAATTTCTTTCGCGCGATAGTTTAATTCCATTACAGCAAACCGATATTTCTTCATTGACTCTAAAGCAATTCCTTTTCAGAAGCTCTGTTCAGTTAACAGCATCACTTTTAAGGACTGAAATATTTCTGAAGCTTTATTCGGATTATCTGACAAACAGAATATCATTGATAATAAACAATAATTGTGCTGATAAAATCTGGAAAGAAAACTTTTTTGTTCTTGCAATGGGAAGTTTTGGGAATGAGCAGATGTCGTTTGCTTCAGATATTGATTTAGTATTTATTGTAAGTGATATTAATAAATTTTCTTCTGTTCAAAGTGATTTTCAGAAGCTGTTTGGGATTATAAGAAACAATCTTCAGGGACTTGATATTGATTGCAGATTAAGACCTGAAGGAAAAAGCAGTCAGCTTGTCTGGGATATTAATGAATACAGCAAATACTTTTTATCGCGTGCAAGAGTATGGGAACTTCTTTCATTTACTAAATGCAGATTTCTTTACGGCAGTAAAGAACTTTTCGATAATTTCTTATCATTTTATATTAAGGCAGTCAAAACAAGAGATACTGATTATATAAAATCCGAATTATTAGAGATGAGAAAAAAACTTCTGCCGTTAAGTGATAATTTATTTGATATCAAAAAAAGCACCGGCGGATTATATGATGTTGATTTTGTTTTGGGCTATTTAAATTTAACCAACCCTGAAGCGATGTTCCCGGATAATTATGATAATAGTGTTGGTAAAACAGAGATGTTAGTTAAGTTAAAAAGAAATTTTAGTTTTCTTAAGCAGACAGAAATTTTTAATCAGAATATTTTTAATACCAAATCATCAAGGATTCCTTCTGATAAAGTAAAACTAAAAAAATTGTCATATTCTTTGGGATTCAGGACAACTGAAAACTTTACAGATATGTTAAATGAAGTAGTTCATTCAAATAAAAATTTTTTTCAATTATTACTTAACAAATAAATTATGAAGTATCTTCAAAAAATACTATTACATATTAACAGGCTTAATTGCTTTTATAATTTACTTAAACACAATTGCACCCTCAGTAATGGAAATTGATCCCGGTGAGCTTGCAGCAGTTCAGATAACACTTGGAATTGCACACCCGACTGGTTATCCTCTATTCACATTGCTTGGATATTTATTTTCATTACTGCCATTACCATTTGCTAAAATTTTTCAAATGAATCTTCTGGCTGCAATTTATTGCTCAATAAGCATAGCTATTTTTACCTGTTCAGCCAAACTTGTTTTAGATAATATCAGTCATTTTCAGTTTTTTAAAGCAAGGAAAGAAAAAACAAGTAAAAAAAGTAAAGGTAAAAAGGAAATTGAGAAACCAAATGTATCTGTATTTCAGTTTTCGGAACCGGTAAAAATTATATCTTCTATCATAGGTGGATTATTTCTTGCATTCAGCAAAACATTCTGGTTTCAAAGCACTTCGGTTGAAGTTTACAGTCTGCATCTGCTATTAATATCAATTATAATTTTAACATTACTAAAAGCATTCCTGTTTACAAAACAAGAAAAGGTGATTGATAAATTCTGGATGATTTTTGCTGCTGCATTGGCGTTTGGTTTTACAAATCACATGACAACATTGTGGATAATACCTGCCGCTGCATTTTTATACTTTTTACAGAATAAATTAACTGCAAGAAGTTTAAAACAAATCGGATTTATGCTGCTGCTTTTTTTCCCTGTTCTAATTTTGATTTATTTATATTTACCGATCAGAGCCTCACAAAACCCTTTACTTAATTGGGGTAATCCAATCGACTGGGAGCGAATAATCAGACACATTTCCGGCAGGCAGTATCAGGTTTGGCTTTTCTCATCAACTGAAGCCGCATCAAAACAGTTTAAATATTTTATCAATAATCTGACGAATGAGTATTCTATTACACTTTTAATTATTCTCTCCGGTTTGATTATATCATTTATAAAAGCGAGAAAGTTTTTTGTATTTAACATTGTAATTTTTCTTACAACTGTTTTGTTTTCTATAAATTACGATATAAATGATATAGACTCATACTTTTTACTTTCTTATATCTCATTGGCATTTTTTGCTGTATTTGGAACTGCTTATTTTCTTTTATTTGCAGCAGATAAAAAAATCAATCTGCATATATCAGTTATCGTATTAGTTCTTATTCTTTCCTTTCAAACATATTCTAACTTTGATTCAGTAGATCAAAGCGATAGCTATACTTATGAAGATTATACCAAAAATTTGTTAAACAGTGTTCCGAACAATTCAATTATCTTTAGTTATCAGTGGGATTACTTTATTTCAGCTTCTTATTATTTTCAAATCGTAGAAAAATTCAGAGACGATGTAATAGTAATTGATAAAGAGTTGTTAAGGCGTTCGTGGTATTATAAACAGCTAAACACCAATTATCCCGGACTGCTTAGCGGAGTTAGCAAGGATATTGAACAATTTCTTGATGCATTAAAGCCATTTGAGCGTGAACAGAATTTTAATGCTAATCTTCTGGAAAGCTTATTTAGAAAAATTATGACCGGACTTGTTTCAACTAATATAAAAAAACATGATTACTTTATAGCATCCGAGCTTGTTGACGGCGAAATGAAAAGAGGCGAATTTCAATTACCTGACGGATATACATTAGTACCGCATCTGTTTTTATTTAAAGTAGTTGACAGCAATGAATATGTGGAAGCACCCCTGCCGGATTACAAGATAAGATTTAAAAATGCAGATGATAAATATCAAACAGCCTTAAAGGGATTTGTTTCTTCGATGCTTATCCGAAGAGCTTTGTATGAATTGCAGCATCAGAAAACTGATCGTGCAGAAATTTATGTAAAGAAAATTAAAGATGATTTTCCTGATATTATTATTCCACCGCAATTATCGGTCTTAATAGAAAAATCAGAGAAGTAAACAGTTCCTTTATAGTTCTATTAAAGAAATTCCGGAATTACTGAATTAACATTATATTTTCTAATACTTGATAGATTCATCAATATCATCTATCAGATCATCAGCTCTTTCTTTTGATATTTCATCCCTGGTAAGAAATGATTGAAGAATTACATCAGTCTGCTGAATAAGATTTCTCTTATAATATTTTGGTGCATAGATAGAACCATCAAGCATATAAAGTCTTCTGCTTTTTTCGTCATAAAAAGTATAATTAATAAAAGGACCGCCCATACCTTTTATATTCAGTTCCCATAATCCTTGTGTATATAATGCATATCTGTTATTAAAATTAACTTCACTTGTAGTATAAAAACTATCAGCAATTACTACATAGGCAGAGTCGTCGGCGGTTTGATAAAATTTTTCAGTTAATCTGTTACGAATAGATTTAATTGAATCTGCATTCAGATATTCGGGAGTAGCATTATCAATCCAATGAACAAAAATCCATCTTTCCATATCACTGCCAGGTGATCTTCGCAGCCATACAAACTTATCTTCTTTATCATTCTTTGCGAGTTTAAAATCAGCCTGAACATAGACCATCCATCCATAATCTCTTAAAAGTAATCCTTCAATTGCCTTTCTTTCGTACTTGGGAGAATAGAGACTTTCCTTTAATCTTTTGTCTGATTCTTTTTGATAAGCAAATAATAGATTGTCTTTATTTCTTAGAATTTTGAATTCCAATTCCTGCATATTTGAAGCTGATAGAATTGTAACAAGCTGACCTCTTGCCCACAGATCATATTTACTTAAAATAAAATCATTATCAGTTTCAAGTTTTTGCTGAACTTCTTTATCAGTAATTGATTTAATATACTGCGATGTGTAAGAACCGGAATTGAGCGGAGCAACAATTACAATATTTTTTTTCCTTTGAGCTTTATCAATCTGATTGGATGATATTCTATGTAAAGTAAAAAGCTTTTCAGGCAAAGGAGTGTTTATTTCAACTTCAAAAACAGATTGAAGAGCCAGTTTTAATTCTTCATACTCTGTTGAATCTGCTACAATATAAATTTCATCTTCAAAACCTGTTGCCGGTTTCTGAACTGAATCACAAGATATAAAAAGAAATAACTGAGCTGTTAAAAAGAATAATATCAAATACTTTTTCATAATTACCTCGGAACATTTAGTAAGACCAATTCGAGATTGGGAAAAATTATTAAATATAAAAGCCACATAGTAAAACCGGTAGATAATGGTATCGTTAAATTATCATCAGCATAACCAAACGAAATGTTTTCAACAATAGCACCAATAAATGCAGCAGCAAAACCAATTACATATTCCATCGGAAAATTACCAACTTTAGGTGTAAAAAAAACTACAACACTTGCACTAATAAAAAACGATAATGTTCCCTCAAAACTTTTTCTTAAAAATTTTCTTTTGCCATACTTTCTGCCAATCAGTGCAGCCATTGAATCACTGATAATTAATATTGTAAAAGCTGTAACAAATATTACTTTCGGAAATATCAGTACGCATATCAAAGCTGAAAGCAAAACATAAGTTGCACCGGTTAAATTCTTTTTTTCATTATCAAGTTCATGACGGCGTAAAAGAAATCCAAACAGTTTATAAAATAACTTTGCAAATGATTTGGATATGAATCTGCCGCCATCAATAATTAAGGCTAATATTGTTAATGATGCTAAAATAATTACTGCGGTTTGCTTCGGAATAAAATAGTAAATAACCGGTATAGATAAAGAAAAGAGATGAATTAATTTTCTTACTAATTCATCTCTGTAGTGAATTGTTCCGTTATCAATGTGAGTCATCTTTAAGGATTGGTATCAGGTTTATTCCTTTGTTCCATTAATTTTTTAACATGTTCGGGAATCTGTTCCGACTCACTATTCTTGTTATTATCTTTTTGTACTGGCGGAAGATGTTCCCCGCGTATAATTCTGTCAATCTCTTCTGCATCAAGTATTTCGCGCTCTAATAATTCCTCTGACAAACTATGCAGTAAATTCATATTTTCACTTAATATTTTAACTGCTCTTTCAAAGGCGTTGTTTATTATACTTCTTATCTCTTCATCAATTTCGATTGCTGTTTTTTCGCTATAATCTCTATGCTTCTGAATTTCTCTTCCTAAAAATATTTCTTCTTCTTTTGCACCGTAGGCAAGAGGACCAAGTTTATCACTCATTCCCCACTCACACACCATCTTTCTGGCAATGTTAGTTGCTTTTTCAATATCATTTCCGGCACCGGTTGTGTAATGATTAAAAACAAGTTTTTCAGCAGCACGACCACCAAGCGCATAAGTTATCATCGCTTCAAGATATTCTCTGGAGTAAGTATGTTTTTCATCAATCGGTAAATAACTTGTAACGCCAAGTGCCCTGCCGCGGGGAATAATTGTTACCTTATGAACAGGATCAGCCTCCGGAATCATCCTTGCAACAAGCACATGCCCAATCTCATGGTAAGCGGTTGTTCTTTTTTCTTTTTCGGATATGATAAGGCTTTTTCTTTCCATTCCCATCATTACTTTGTCTTTAGCTTCTTCAAAGTCACTCATATCAACTTTTTTCTTATTCTTACGCGCACCAAGTAAAGCAGCTTCATTAACCAGATTAGCTAAATCTGCCCCTGATAATCCGGGAGTTCCTTTAGCAAGTATTTCCAGATTAACACCTTCTGCAAGAGGAATATTTCTTGTGTGAACTTTAAGAATTCCTTCCCTTCCTTTTACATCGGGTCTATCAACAACAACCTGTCTGTCAAATCTTCCGGGTCTTAACAAAGCAGGATCAAGAACATCAGGTCTGTTAGTTGCCGCAATAATTATTACACCGCTATTCTGTTCAAAACCATCCATTTCTACAAGTAACTGATTTAATGTTTGTTCACGTTCATCGTGTCCGCCTCCAAGTCCAGCACCGCGATGTCTTCCGACTGCATCAATTTCATCAATAAAAATTATACAAGGTGCATTTTTCTTTCCTTGTTCAAATAAATCTCTGACACGACTTGCACCAACACCTACAAACATTTCCACAAAATCTGCACCTGATATTGAGAAAAACGGAACACCTGCTTCACCGGCAACTGCACGTGCAAGAAGAGTTTTACCTGTTCCGGGAGGTCCCAATAATAAAACACCTCTCGGAATTTTACCTCCAAGTTTTTGAAATTTAGAAGGCTCTTTTAAGAATTCTATTACTTCTTCCAATTCAAGTTTTGCTTCATCCGCACCTGCAACATCTTTAAAAGTAACCCGCTTGCTTGAAGGAGTAATTAATTTTGCTTTGCTCTTTCCGAAGGAAAAGATACCCCGCGAACCACCGCTTTGTCCCTGCATTCTTCTCATTATTATAATCCAAATCGCAATAATAAGAACCCAGGGTAGGAATCCTACAAGTATATTTACCCATTCATTTGACTCTTTATTAAATGAGTAATGTATCCCTTTCTCTTTCCATAATTTTTCTTGTTCAATAATCAATGGCTCGGGTATATAAACCGAAAACGCCTTAATACCAACTGATTTACCGTTAATAGTAATATCAGTTTCTTTTTTCAAAGTTGCTTTTAAGGTGTAATCATTCGGATCAGATTTTGTAATATTAGCAGAAGTAATATTTTCGGGATTTTCAAGCAGTTTTTCATACTGACCATAAGGGATTTCAGTAAAATTATCCACACCAGTTCTAAAGACTTGCATAATAATTACCGCAGCAACAATAACTGCTCCCCAGCCAAACACAAGTCTAATTACCTTCGACCAATCAAAGTTGTCATCAGGTTTGTTTGGGCTGCCTTTTGGTAATTTGTTTCCTGATTTATTTTCGTTATCGCTCATTCTTTTTTTTCTAACTATTTTTTTTCTGAATTATCGGATAGGGCATAAATGGATTTCAAATTTCTATACTGCTGTGCATAATCTAATCCATATCCAATTACAAATTTGCCCGGAATTTGGAAGCCAATATAATCAATTCTAACATCATATTTCAGGCTTTTTGGTTTCAATAACAGGGTACATACCCTTACACTTTGCGGAGAATATTTTTTGAAGAGGTCTCCGATGTATTTGATTGATAAGCCTGAATCAACAATATCTTCAACAATAATAATATCTCTGCCGTTTACATCACAATTTAATTCTTTGAGCAAGCGCACATTCCCGGAAGATAACTTTGCATCACCATAACTTGAGAGTTTGAAAAAATCTATTTCACAATTTATCGTTACTTTTTTTATCAAATCTGAAAGGAAAATAAATGCACCGTTAAGCACACCGATAAAAATCGGAACTTTATCAGCATAATCCTCAGATATTTGCTCTGCAAGTTCTTTAATTCTGTTTTGTATTTGTTCTTCGTTTAATAACGGAACAAAAACATCTTCACCAATAATCAACTTATCCATTACTAATAAATACTTTCAGTGCTTTTTTTGTAGATGATGTTACCTTGAATCTGTCATCAAGTCTTTTCCCAATTATCCAGACAATCTTATTATGATTTAATAACACTAATTGATTTTTCTTTTCAAATGAATCCAATTTTATATCGTTAAGATAATCAGAAACTTTTTTTCTTCCTTCCATCCCGATCGGATGAAATTTATCTCCATCCTCCCAATTACGGACCTGGAAAATATCTTTTATTTCATCAGCCGAGATAAATTCAATGTTAGGATCCTTTAATAGTTTAACATCTGCCGGATTTACTTTTTCAATTCCTAATTTTTTATTTCCAATCTTTATTTTTTCACCAGCTTTTATCTGCCTTAATACTTTTTGCGGGTTTTCAGTCCTTAGTTTAATCAGAATATCATTTCTTGATCTTTGTGCAATCAAACCTGATGACAGTTCTTCAGATTTACCTGTCTGATTATTTACAAGTGATGTTATTTTCCTAATATCTGTTGATCGTAATTTTATCTCAAAATTTTTATCAAGAATATTTTTTAATAAATGTACAGATGTCTTTCTGTCTTTACCTGCAAAGTAAGTTAAAGGAATCTGAACAAATTTATTTTTGTTTAATTTCAAATCAATTTCATATTTATCTGATTTTAATTCATCTATAAGTCCCTGCAGATTAATGGAAGTATTCAGTATTGCTTTATCAAGTGATGGATTCAATTTACTTTTGATTAATGGAATAATTTGGTTACGTAGAAAGTTGCGCTCAAATTCGTTTGTTAAGTTCGATTGATCAATTCTGTATTCAAATTGATGCAGTTCGAGATAATTTAGTATTTCGATTTTGTTTAAACACAATATTGGTCTGATTATGTTATCACGTTTTACCGGAATACCGGCAATACCGTTTAATCCTGCACCTTTAATCAGATTTAATAAAACAGTTTCAGCATTATCATCTGAGTTATGAGCAGTTACTATTTTATCAATTCCAACTGAACTAACTATTTTCTCAAAAACAGAATATCTGATTTCTCTGGCAGCTAATTCGATTGAAAGACTTTTCTTCCTGGCTAAAGCTTTTATATTTTTTTTATAAGAGTAAAAAGGAACATTAAGTTCTTTGCAAACAACTTTGCAGAATATTTCATCTCTATCAGATTCTTTTCCTCTTAAAAGATGATTCACATGAACAGCACTAATTTCAATCTTGAATTTTTTTCTGAATTTATTAAAGAAGTGTAAAACAAAAATAGAATCAGGTCCACCGCTAAGTGCAATTAAAATCCTATCATTAACTTTGATAAGACCGTTTTCTTTTATAAATCTTAATACTTTTTGTTCAGTAGCTTTCATCAATTGCAAAAGTTCAAATTATCCACGATGTCGTTAGCTGCAAAAAAACCTGTCACAAATTTAATAAACTTATCAATTTCAATACTGATACTATTGTAAAATTGTTTATCGAAGTATTTGTTTCTTTGTGATCGAGAATGTCAATTCTTATCGAAAACGAATTTATTTTAAATAGAATAGCTTTCAGGTTAACTCTGCTGATAGTAACAAAGCCTCAGATGATTAAATAACCAGTAAAATTATCAGGAAAAGAAATCGGTGCTCAACTACTAAAGTATTATTTTCTATTTAATTTCAATAATCTCAAACTCCATCAGACCCGCTGGTGCTTTAACCTTAACTTTACTGCCGGGTTTTGCACCCATCAATCCCTGTCCAACAGGAGAAGTAACAGAAATTTTTCCTTCCTGCAAATTAGCTTCTTCGGGTGATACCAAAGTATATTCAAAAACTTTATTTGTTTTAAGATTTTTGATTTTAACAGTTGAAAGCAAATGAATTTCATCAGTTGGCATTTTTGATGTATCAATTACTCTTGCTCGGGATAATACATCTTCCATCTTGCTGATTTTTAACTCGAATAATCCCTGTTCTTCTTTGGCTGCATCATATTCAGCATTTTCTGACAGATCACCATGAGATCTTGCTTCGGCTATTTTTGCCGCAATAGACTTTCTGCCGTTTGTTTTCATTTCCTGCAGTTCTTTTTCCAGTTCGATAAGTCGTTCACGAGTTAAATAAACAAAATTTTTGACAGACATAATAAAATCTTTAATTGTTAATGATTTAAAAAAAATTGCCACCGTTCCAATAATTCAGAACAGTGGCTGGGCAAAGATAAGAATTGAATGTTCGTATGTCAAGAACTAATCCTTCTCCTTTAATCACTACAGCAGCTTAATTAAATAATAAAAAACTGTTAACATTTTTATGCATAAAATTCAAAGCCTCCGTTTATTACTATACTTATGCTGAATATGGCTCTTTATATTAATTAGCTTATCAATTTTAAAAATAAAAAGGCGATCCGAAGATCGCCTTGATAATATTTGGACACTTCAAATTAGAATGAATATCTCAATCCTAATTGCATTTGCCAGCGTGATAATAAATCATTTGGAGACCAGGGAGTATTAGTAGTTGGTTTACTAAATCTGTAAACCGGTCTTCCGGTTGCTGGATCAGTTCCATTTAAGGTTACAATTGTATAAGTATCCTGTGGAGTTGTCTGGAACCATCCCCACTCAGATTGGATAAGATTCATTACATTCTGTATGTCAAGTGAAATCTCAAAACGTCCAATACCCGGAATTATTGCAGCTTGAGTTATTCTCATATCAAGCAAATCATTCCAGGGACCTCTTGATGCATTTCTTTCTGACATCTGACCTTTATGATCGGACAAGTATTCATTATTTTTGATAAAATCAAAAAGCTCTGCCTTCTGAGTTGCATTTTCAACGAAAGCCCCGCCGGTAACAGCACCGACTAATATATCGTTTTCATCTTTAGGAATATAGAATAAATCATTTCCGTTTAATCCATCATTGTTCAAGTCTCCATTAACTGTAAATGAAAATCTTCTTCCAGATTGGATATTATAAAAGAATGATATTGTTGTCGGTAAATTATCGAAGAATTCGTGTGAATAAGCAATAGCAGCAAATCCTCTGTGTCCCATATCGAAGCTTGAATAAGTTAATGGAGGCTTATTTGGATCGCTTGAAATAGGATTATATCTGATCTGTGATTGAGCCTGTGATGACAGCACACTGTTTATATCTTTTGTAATACCGTAATTATATCCAACATTAAATGATAATCCAGAAGCTACATTTCTTTGCAATTGAACAGAGAAATTTATCTGATTACCTTCATCAGTATTTGTTAAATAAAGTACATCAACATATCTGTTACTGTAACTATTGGTACCGCCATATCTTGGTCTGCCATCTCCCGGTATTGTGCTTGTGGATGGATTCAAATTCAATTTCTGATATACAAGATCGTTGATTGACTTTGAATACATAAATTCAACTGTACCAATCATTCCCCCGGGTAATTCCTGATCAACACCGAGGTTTGCTCTTAAAATCTGGGGCCACTTAAAGTCCGGATCAATAAGGTCTATTTCAGATCTGAAATTTGGTGAACCTGTTCCAGGATCACCAACACCCGGCTGATTGTACGGATCAACTGAGAATCCGACATTACCACCTGAAGCCTGATTAACTTCAGCAAGTAAGGTTCCGGTGTTTCCATAATTGTTAGACATCCAGACATAAGGAATACGACCAGTGAAAATTCCGACACCACCGCGCACCTGAGTTGATCTGTTACCAGATACATCCCAGTTAAATCCAAATCTTGGTGAAAACATTATGTTGCCACTTGGTACGTCAGAGGTCTTATAATCTGGGAAATTTTCTGTAACCTGTGGATTATAGTCTGGTTCGGTCGGCAGAAACGGAATATCAGCTCTAACACCAAAAGTTACTTTAAAAGTTGGAACAACTGTCCACTCGTCCTGCAAGTAAAAACCAAGCTGATTTACACTAAATCTTGCGGCAGGTTTTTCTACACCAGGGACGCGTGAAAATACTTTCTGATAATAACTCGGAGTATTATTTTGCAAATCTGCTAATGTATTAAACTCATAATATCCAAAGAATGATCTTATGAATGCATTTCTGAAAGTGAAAAACTCATTGTGAGTACCGACAGTTAAAACGTGATTACCAAAATAAGCTGAGAAGTTATCGGTAAATTCAAATATATCCTGATCTAATTCATTCACAGATGAAAATCTGTCAGGACCAGCAACCAGAATTACCGCTTCTCTCATTACTCTTACTTCAGGACGTGTTTCGGAAGTACCTGCTCTTCTGTCTCTGATAGAAGTAAAACCTAAGATCAGGTCGTTTGAGAAGTTATTTCCAAGTGTACTGTTTAATTGCAGAACCGTAGAGTTAGTTATATTTCTGATTCTGTAATTAAAAGTATTAAACGATACCTGATTATTAGCATTTCTTCCAGCTAATATATCCTGATAAGAATTGACATAATTATGTCTTAAAGTAAACTTATGATTTTCAGATTGATTAAAATCTAATCTGATAAAAAACTTGTTGCTTGGCTGTTCAATTGTTGTAGCACCATAGGTACCAGCATCCATACCTTTTGATTTTAAGATATTATTAAACTGATCAGCAAGACTTTCTGCAGATGCAGGACCAGTAACCAAAGAAATATTTGATAATGGCTGATCTTTTCTTGTTACTTCACCATTAAGAAACATAAATAATTTATCTTTAATGATTGGACCGCCAAGTCTGAACCCACCGGCATATTCTTTAAATTCAGGATATTCTTGTTCATTAGATTCTGTCTCAGGCTTATCAGTTATAAATGCACCATTACCAACAAGTTTCTGATTTCTTCCATATCCATAAATTGAACCAGTCCATCTATTGGTACCACTTCTTGTAATAGCATTAAGACCACCTCCGGTAAAACTTCCATACTTTACATCGTAAGGAGCAACAATAACCTGAAACTCCTGAATTGCATCAATACTGATTGGATTGGTTCCTGTCTGTCCACCAGGTGCACCAGAAGCTCCTAATCCAAATAAATCATTGTACTGTGTACCATCAATTTGAATGTTGTTGTAACGGTTATTTCTTCCGGCAATAGAGTTATTTATTCCGCTTGCCTGCGGAGAAAGTTTTGCAAGATCACCAAAGTTTTTACCAATAGACGGTACTAACTCTATATCTCTTGCTGTAACGTTTTGTGTTGCACCAGTTCTGTTACTTGAGATAATTGAATTTTTTTCTCCGATGACAGTAATATCACCTAATTGAACTGCGTCCTCAACTAAAGTATAATCAACTCTAAGATTTTGACCTAATTGAAGTGCTGGAATAGTTGATTCCTGTGATTTGTAGCCAACAAAAGAAACTGTAACTATATATGGACCGCCGGTCCTTAAACCGTTTAAATTATATTTTCCATCAATACGTGAAGTTGTTCCGTATTGGGTTCCTGATGGAGAGTGAACCGCAATTATGTTTGCACCAGGTAAGGGATCACCTTTTGCATCTATTATTGTTCCATTCATTGCTGAGGTTGTAACACCTTGTGCAAACGAATTGTTATGCACTAAAAAGAATGAAAACATTATCAGCAGCAGGAATGAAAGGAAAGAGTACTTTTTTGTCATATTTTCTCCTTGATTGAATTAAAGAATTGAATAGTTAAAAGATATTGAAAATAAATTGTAAATAAGTTTTCCATAGCATGTTTGCTGTAAAAGGCACAGGAAATATTAGGCTATTAGATTATTTATGCAAGCATATTAATCATTTTTTAAATAATTATTTTTCAGTAACATGAAAATGAATACT
Source organism: Ignavibacteriota bacterium (assembly GCA_013285425.1). Classification (GTDB taxonomy): domain Bacteria; phylum Bacteroidota; class Ignavibacteria; order Ignavibacteriales; family Ignavibacteriaceae; genus IGN3. The sequence goes on along the minus strand of CP053447.1, from coordinate 522,167 downwards.
TGCTTTTTAAATATATTCAAATTTTTCGATTGAATTTTCATTTCTATATTTTGCATATAGTCAATTAAAAATTAAAAGAAAAAAATGTTCAGAAAAAAAATAATTTTACTCTTTCTCATAATTGTAAGTGTAAATCTTACCGCTCAACAGAAATCTTACAATATTTTAATATCTTTTGACGGCTTCCGCTGGGATTATCCAAATCGAGGTATTACTCCAAATCTGGAGTTTATAAAGCAGCACGGAGTTCATGCCAATTCGTTAAAACCTTGTTTTCCGACTAAAACTTTCCCTAATCATTATTCAATTGTAACGGGATTATATCCTCAGAACCATGGAATCATTGCAAATACTTTTTACAATCCTATAACCGAAAAGATGTATAGAATCGGTGATACTGCTGCTGTAAGAGATCCTCAAAATTATACCGGTGAAGCTATCTGGGAAACTGCAAAACGACAAGGAGTAATAACTGCAAGTTATTTTTGGCCTGGTTCTGAGCTTACTCTTGATTACAGAAGACCAGATTATTATGAAAAATATGATCACAACAGAGCGTATTCAAAAAGAATTGAAGGTGTATTGAATTGGCTAAAACTTCCATTTAATCAACGCCCAAAGCTGATTACAGTCTATTTTGATGCAACTGATACTTATGGTCATAAGTTTGGCACCAATTCACCTGAAGTTACACAAAGCATTATGCAATTAGATAGTTTAATCGGAAAACTTTTTGACGGTCTGAAAAGCCTAAATCTTTACGACAGTACAAATGTAATAATTGTCTCTGATCATGGAATGACTGATGTTGATAATGTAAGAATTATTAACATCGAAGAAATGTTATCCGGCACGAAACAAAAAATTGTTGATTCCGGTCCGGTGATGTATATTTTTCCTGATACTGATGATGATAAATCAAAAATTTATAATTTATTAAAAGCATCTGAAAAGAATTACAAAGTTTATTATAGAGAGGAAATCCCTGAGTATTTAAATTTTTCAAAAAGCTTTATCATTCCTCCAATTTTAATTATTGCTGAGCCGGGATGGAGTCTTATAACAAATCGCGAGGTTAAAAAATACAATAATATGAGTGTAGGCGGCAATCACGGCTATGATAATAACTATATTGATATGCATGGGATCTTTTTTGCTATCGGACCAGACTTTAAAAACGGATACACCTGCGGAACAATCCAGAATATTGATATAAATCCATTGCTTGCTGAATTGCTCCATATTATACCGAATCAAAATATTGATGGTAAGTTTGAAAGGATAGAATTTTTATTAAAGAATTACTAAAACCTGATATCCTTTCCGAATATTAATTCATCAGTTAAATATTTTATCAGAGAAAGAAAGCGTTTGAAACATATTAATATCAACTATTTTAAAGATAAACTAAGTAACGGACTTGAGTACATTTTGTATCAGAATAATTCGTTACCGATAGTTTCTGTTAATATCTGGTATCGCGTTGGTTCAGGCTATGAGAAAAAAGGCAAAACAGGATTAGCTCATTTGTTTGAACATATGATGTTTCAGGGTTCTGAAAATGTACCAAAGGAAATGCATTTCAAATTTATTCAGGAAGCAGGCGGCACACTTAATGGTTCGACAACAAGAGACAGAACTAATTATTTTGAAAAACTTCCATCGAATAATTTGGAGCTTGCTTTATGGTTAGAATCTGACAGGATGGGATATTTTCTTCCGTCATTAACTCAGGAAAAGCTTAACAATCAGAAAGATGTTGTAAAAAATGAAAGGCTTGAAAACTACGACAATCAACCCTACGGTCTGGCTTGGGAAATTCTGAATAAAAATGTTTATCCTCAAGATCACCCTTATAACTGGATTACTATCGGACATCTTAAAGATATTGAAAGTTATACACTTGAAGATGTTGAGGGATTTTTTAAAAAATATTATTCTCCGGATAATGCCTGTATTGTTGTTGCCGGTGATATAAGGCAAGCAGAAACTATTGATCTGATTGAGAAATATTTTTCAGAAATTCAATCGTTTAACATTGCTGAAAAACCACAGAAGAAATTCGTTAAACTGAATCAAAATATTTACATTGAACATGAAGATAATGTTCAGTTAGAAAGAATCTATTTATCATGGCCTTCAGAATTTATTTTTGAAAAACATGATGCTGCACTCGAAGTATTTGCGGATATTTTGTCCGGCACCAAAAATTCACGTTTACACAAAAAATTAGTTATTGAGATGCAGGCAGCAATAGATGTAACATCATTTCAGTATTCGGGCAGATTCGGCGGACAGTTTGTTATTATCTGTACAATAAAACCTGAACAAGATGCTGAGAAGATAAAGCAAATAATTCTTGATGAAATTAATAATTTTTTAACTGATGATGTTTCCGAAAAGGAGCTTGCAAAATCAAAGAACGGAATTAAATCACAATTTGTTTATTCGATGCAAAATCTGGATAATGCAGCAGACCATCTGAATTATTATAACTATTTTCTCGGTGAACCAAATTCATTTGAGTTTGATCTTAACAGATATAATTCGGTAACAAATGAAACTATCAAGGAAGCTGTGCGCAGCTATCTGCTTGATCCTTATGTAGAACTTAGAATTATACCCAAACGCAGTCAATGAGATTAAACCGAAAAAATAAACCAACTGAGATTTCAAACATTAAGTTTACTCTTCCTTTGCCCGAGGAATTCTGTTTGGATAACGGATTAAAAGTAATCTTTATCCGGAAAACGAATCTTCCAATAATTAAAATTTTAATGAACATAAATGCTGGAAGTAAATTTGATAATGAATTAAAAAAAGGATTATCTCATCTTACAACACTTACGATTGATGAAGGTGCCGGCGGAATTAGTGCTCTTGATTTAAGTGATGAATTCGATATGCTTGGTATTGATTTTGGTTTGTCTGCAAATAAAGATCAGATAAATATTAATCTTCAGTCATTATCGGAACATTTTGAAAGGTCTATTGAACTTTTTTCTAAAGTTATTTTATCTCCTGATTTTACCGGCTACGATTTCGAGCGTGAGAAAAAGAAACTGCTTATCAGAATTTTGCAAAGTAAAGATAAACCGGATTATGCAGCCGATCAGATTTTTAGAAAGATTATTTTTTCGAATGATAATCCATATGCCTTTCCTATTATCGGTTATACTGATACAGTATCTTCTTTAACCAGAGACGATGTGAGAAAATTCTATGCTGATTTTTTCTATCCAAAAAACTCTACCCTTATTGCGGCAGGTAATATTGATACTGAAAATCTTAGGAACATTCTTAACAAATATCTTAAAGACTGGACTAATGACGGTTCTGTAAAATCAATCCGGAATAATTTTGCGGCTACCAAGAAGAATATCTATGTATATCATAAAGACGATGCCGCATAAACCGAAATCAGAATTGGTCATTTATCCGAACCAAGAAATAAGAAAAATTATTTTCCAAGCGCTTTTACTTAATACAATTCTCGGCGGTCAGTTTACCAGCAGAATAAATCTAAATCTAAGAGAAAGAAACGGTTATACATACGGAGCAACTTCAAGATTTAATTATTTCAAAGATGCTGCTTTTTTTGAAGTTTCAACCTCTTGTGGAGTAGAAAATACTGCTAATGCTGTTAATGAAATTCTTTTCGAACTGGAGCAGATAAAAAGCGGTATTAAAGATTCTGAGCTTGAATTTGCAAAATCATCTATAACAAAAAGATTTCCATTGAGCTTTGAAACTTACGGACAGCTTACATCCGGTTTATCCGGTAGAGTACTGTTTGATTTATCCCCCGATTACTTTTCTAATTACGTTGATAATGTAAACTCAGTAAGTAAAGCTGAAGTTAATCAGGCAGCAAATTATTTTATTAATAATAATGCTTTAACAATTGTGCTTGTCGGTGATAAAACAAAAATTATTCAGCAAATACAAAATCTGGGTGTAGGAATTTATGAGGTTGATTTATATGGGAATGTTCAAATATAATTTTTACATGTTTAATACTAATTCACCGGGCTGAATAAACCGATAACCAATTTTTCTGTATTCTGGAATCAGTTCTGTAATCAGTAAATAATCCTCTGCTGATATAAGCACTACTCTTTCTTCACTTTTACCCAAAGCCTTAATATATCCGCCGAAACTTGATTCGGGACTAAGAGAATTAATTTTTAATACATCAAATCTGCTGCTTTTAACAATTTTAATATTTCTCTTTTTTAATGCGTCTTCAATCACTTTATAGTTTACGGATTTATATAAATCTGATTTAACATCAACAATAAAAAATGCTGCAGAATTAAATGCAGAGATGATATTCTTTAACGAGAGCAATGTTCTGTCTTCTGAAATCGAAGATGATAGTTTATAATCAAATTCTGTTATATCATCATTAAGAATTACTGCAAACCTCCTTTCAAAATTTTTCAGATCTTTTAACAAAGACTTTGATTTACTATCCGGAACAAGAACAGCGAAAAATAATTCAGGGGTTCGTAACAGTTCGTTATATTTTTCCAAATTATCCGGCTTTATATCTGATACTAAAAAAGAAACCGCTCCAAACTCTCTTCTAATACTATCATCATAAATAAGTTCGGCAGCTAACTTCAAATATTTTTCTGAATTAATTTTAAGGAGGACTTTTTTCTCTTTGGTTATTTCTTCGCTAACAATATCTGCATCATAATCCCACAATAAATCTTTTACTTCCAATTGCAGTAAATTAATCGGAACATCTGCGGGAACGGAAATACTGTATGAAGCGAAAAGCGAATCACCTGATACTTTTTTAATTTTTTTCTTTTTGATCCAGCTATCCTTAATTCCATAATTATATAAAGCCGATCTGAATAAACTGTCAATCAATTCTCCGGATATTTCTTCCCGGTTTTCTGCTTGTTCATTTTTTTCAACAAACTTATTAATAAAAACATTAATGAAAAGCAGAATGATTACCGCAATTAAAAGAGCAATTGAAATATTTTTAAGAGAAAATTTTAACACTGATTGTTTAATTATTTATTCAGGAATACCGGTTTTCTTTTTTCCAGAAATGCTTTTGTACCTTCCTTAAAGTCCTCAGTTCCACAGCAAAGAGCGAATAAAGCTGCTTCTAAATTTTGTCCTTCCTGCAAAGTAACCTCATCAACAGCTTTGATAGCTTTTAATGCTAATCGGATTGCATGCTGACCTTTGGAAGCAATTTTAACCGCTATATCAAAAACCGAACTTTGTAATTCACTTTGAGGATAAACTTTATTAACCAAACCAATTTTTAATGCTTCATTTGCATCAATCATATCGCCTGTTAAAATCATTTCAGCAGCTCTTCCGGAATTGATAAGTCTGGTTAATCTTTGTGTTCCGCCATAACCCGGAATAATACCAAGATTAACTTCGGGTTGTCCAAACTTTGCATTTTCGCCGGCATATCTTATATGACAGGATAAAGCAAGCTCACAGCCGCCGCCGAGTGCAAACCCATTAACTGCTGCAATAACGGGTTTTTCAAATTTTTCAATCAAAGAAAAAACTGACTGACCAAACTCAGCAAATTTTTTACCCTCTAACATATTTAATTTATTGATCTCAGAGATGTCTGCACCTGCTATAAAAGCTTTTTCACCGCTTCCGGTAATTATCACTACAAAAATATTTTCATCTGATCTTAATTTCTCTAAAACCACTTTTAGTTCTGTCAGGGTTTCGCGATTAAGTGCGTTTAATTTATCCGGTCTGTTTATAGTTATCAGCCCGATGTTCTGGTTAACATTGAGCAGTAGATTTTTATAATCCATTTTTTACCTCTTAAAAATTAATAGTTAAAGGAATCCTTACTTTCAGATCCAAAGAAACAAATTGTTTTTCAGGCAGATAATTATAAGAAGCTACTAACTCCATCATAAACATTGAAAATCCTGCTCCGGCACTAAAACCAAATTCTTGTTTATCTTCTGAGAAATTATTTTTCCCTGAGTTTTTATCAAATTCATTGAGAGTATGTGAATAACAATATGTTGCAGAAATCTGAGCAATGGGCATCAGTAAAATTATATTTTCCAGTAACGGAGAAAAATAATATCGTGCACCAATATTAACCGGAATTGCATTTATGTGATAATTGGAGTAATCGCTTCCTTTATAGAAACTTTGAGAACCGAGGAATTGTTCAAAACCTATTTTTGCGTATAAAAACACGGGTAGAAATTCATTATCAGTATAAGATAATTCCAAATCAGCGCCATATCCAAAGTTCGAAGTATTTGAAAACTCTGCAACCGGAAATCTTGGACCAACTCCAAAAGACATAAAGAGTCCGGATACGCTGCCCGATGGCGGTTGTTCAGCATAAATGGACAATTGAAAAAGAAATATTAAAATCAGAAAATATTTAGTTGTAGTTACAGTCTTAATCATAAACTATGTTTAATTAATTATTTAACAATATCCTGCGAATTAATAGTTATCTGTTTTGATAATAAATTGCCATAATGCCCTGTTTGATAAATTGCGAACAAACCAAATAAAGAAATGATAAAAAAGATAAAAGCTATAATCCTTTTAGAAGAATATTTTTTGTTCACAATAAATCTTATTCCAAGCAAAGCTGAGAAAAACCATACTGTTATATTTGCGTAAAGCTGATGCTGCTCAAAAATTTGCTTTGAATCCGATTGCCAACTACTGATTATTTCAGCAGCTCGATTGCCTGAAAGAACTGCAAATAAAGCAGTAGAAATACCAATTGCCAGAAATAAAAAAGCTGTTTTATTATAGTATTCTTTTTGTGTGATAAAATACAGTAATTCAATAAATGGATAAACACACAATAATGCAATCGGAAAATGAATTATCTTTAAATGTATTTGAATAAAAAATTCCATAGGCAATTTAATTTAATTATTATACTTACTTCGGGCTGCTGATATAAAACAATTTTTTAATCCGGACATTTTCAATTTTAATACTCGACCTTATACAAAAATAACCCTTTAGCAGGCACAGCTTCAAACGCAGATTCTCTGTTTCTTAATTCAAATATTCTGTTAAGATAAATTTCGGGCTCCGGCAATTCTTGTGATCTTAACAATGTTCCGGCAATTGTTCTAACCATTCCATGTAAAAATCTATCTGCTTTAATATAAAAAAGGATCAATTCACGGATCTTGCGCCAGCCTATCTGATAGACAGTACAGATCCTGTTTTCAACCTCCGAATTTTTTCTGCTGAATGATGTAAAATCGTTTGTACCAGTAATTATTTTAGAAAGATAATTAAGTTTTGGTAAATCAATTTCCTTATGATAAAAATAACTATAATTTCTAAAGAAAGGACTTTTAGTGTTGGAAATCAGGTAAAAATAAATTCTTCTTTTTGCATCATATCTGGCATGGAAATCCAATGATACTTCATCCATTTTTTTAATTGAGATACTATAGGGAAGAATAGAATTTAATGAATGTTTAAATCTATAAATATCAATTACATTTTCTGTGCGGAAATTTGCAACTTGTCCGGCAGCATGAACACCGCTGTCGGTTCTACCCGATCCAATAAGATTAATTTTTTCATTTAACAATAATTCAATCGCATCGGTAATAGTTTGTTGTACAGTATTACATTTTTCCTGGATCTGCCAGCCGGCATATTCAGTTCCATCATATTGAATTATCAGTTTATAGTTTTTCAAAAATTTAATGTGTTTTTAATTGACATTGTAAAGATATACCGCTTTTAAAACTATCCCAACTAAATATTTTTACAATAAACCTGTTAACTAATTGCTATAAGTTTCTTATTTTAACGCAAGACAATTTCTTGTCATAAAAGTATTTCTAATTAAAAATTAAATGCAATCTGACCCAAAAAAAATAAATAATTCTTTAAGCAACGGAATAAATATATCCACAGAGGATAAGATAAAGTACAAACTGCTCTACGAGAATTATCCGCTGATTCTTTTCACAGTTTCTTTGGATAAAAAAATTATTTCCATTAATAAAAACGGTGCATCTGAACTTGGATATGAAGTTGATGAATTAATCGGGTCTGACATTTCGGATATTTATATTCTTACTGAGCGTGAAAGAATTGAAAGACAAATACAATATGTATTGCTAAATCCGGGTAAGCAATCTTCACATGAAATGATAATGCTTAGAAAGAATGGTCAAAGTTTCTGGGTCCGCGAAACAATTTATACTACCGCAGATACTGAAATTATTACAGAAATAAATTTTGTCTGCGATAATATAACCTATCAAAAGAACGCTGAAGAGAATGCAAAGAAACTTGCTCAAAGTCTCCAGAATATGCTTGATGCTTCGCCTTTGGGAGTTTTAGTTTACAGGATGGATGAAAATGATGATCTGATCCTGATAAGCACAAATCAATCAGCCGTTAATAAACTAAAAATTGATGTTTATAAACTCATTTCAAAAAAAATACAGGATATTTTTCCCGGACTTTTAAAAGATAATTTTATTGGAAAATTCAAGTCAGTACTAAAAACCGGCAAATCTCTTTTAAATATGCAGTTAAACTATGAGGATAATTATTTAAAAGGAGTTTTTGAGTTTTCAGTAATGCAGTTAACTTCAAATACTATCGCTGTCTTTTTTAATGATATAACAGAAAAATATAAAGCAACTGAAGCACTTATACAGAGTGAGATAAAATATAAAACACTTTTTGAGTCTGCTAATGATGCAATAATTTTAGTTTTTAACGGGGTAATAGTTGACTGCAATCAGAAAACACTTGAACTATTTAGATGTACTAAAGAGATGTTCAAAGATATTCCTCCCTACGATCTTTCACCTGAATATCAGTCAGACGGCTCTTTATCAAGCCTGAAAGGAAAGAAAAAAATTGATGATGCACTATCGGGACAACTGCAGTTCTTTGAATGGACTCATAAAAGATTTGATGACAGCATTTTTATAGCGGAAATAAGTTTAAACAGAATTCAGTTGGGTAACTTGGTTTTTGTTCAGGCAATAGTAAGAGATATAACCGAAAGAAAAAATTCAGAAAGAATTATCTCAGAACAAAAACGCGAGCTTGCAACATTAATGAGTAACCTGCCTGGAATGGCTTACCGTTGTAAAAATAACATTAACTGGACAATGGAATTTGTGAGTGAAGGATGTTATCAGTTAACCGGTTACAGACAAGATGAACTTATAAATGACAAGCAAATAAGTTATGCAAGTCTCATTCATAAAAACGATCAGCTTTTAGTTTATGAAATAATCCAGAATGCAGTTGCAAACCATGAACCTTTTACTTTATTGTACAGAATTATAACCTGGCAGGGTTTGGAAAAATGGGTATGGGAAAAAGGACGTGCTATTTATAATGATTTCGGAAATGTTGTTTGCCTTGAAGGTTTTATAACAGATATTACTGAACGGAAGTTGTCTGAGGAAAAAGTAAATATTCTCGCTCAAACATTAAAAAATGTTTCTGAGTGCGTATGCATAACTAATATACGTGATAAAATAATTTTTGTTAATAAGTCTTTCAGCAGAGTTTATGGATATTCTCAAACCGAAATCATCGGCAAACCGATTTCATTTATCCGTTCAATGAATAACGACCCCGCAGTTGTTAAAGAAATTCATCTTCAAACACTTGCCGGCGGCTGGACAGGCGAACTGATGAATAAAAGAAAGAACGGTGAAGAATTTCCAATATATTTATCAACTTCGCTTATAACTGATGACTCAGGAAAACCAATTGCTCTTGCAGCCGTAAGTATGGATATAACTGAAGCCAAAATGAGGCAGAAGGAACTAACCGATGCAAAAGAAAAAGCTGAACAGGTATCCAGAATAAAGAGCAACTTTTTTACTAATGTTAGTCATGAATTAAGATCGCCGCTGGTAGGTATTCTTGGTTTTGCTGAAATATTAAGAAATGAAATAAAAAATCCTGCACATGCAGATATGGCTGAAACAATTCTTTTAGGCGGCAAACGACTTCTCGAAACTCTGAATAATGTACTGGATCTTTCAAGAATAGAAACAGATAAAATTAAGATTAACTACACCGAAATTAATTTAGCCGGATTTGTAAACGAAAATATAAAACTGTTTACTGCGCTTGCAGATAAAAAAGATCTTAAGCTGCACGTTAAGAAATCTAAAAGTGATGTATATATTCTTGCAGATGAACATTTGCTTTTTCAGATTTTTAACAACCTTATGACGAATGCTATAAAATATACACAATCCGGCTCTGTTACCGCTGAGATAAAATCTTTTAAGAAGAATGATCTTAGATATGCTTCCTTAAGTATTACCGATACCGGAATTGGAATAAGAGATGAAAACCAGAAGATAATATTTGAAGCTTTCAGACAGGTTAGTGAAGGATTGAACAGACAGTTTGAAGGCACTGGATTGGGATTAACAATAACCAAGAAACTTGTTGAAATGATGTCTGGCGAAATTATTCTTAAAAGTAAATTCGGCAGCGGTTCAAGTTTTCAGGTTATTTTCCCCCTGCAAAGCGCCAAGTCAAAGGATAAAGAACAAAAAGAGAAGAGAAAATCGGATAAGAAAACTGAAGAGACTGGTAGCTTAAATAATCTAAATAAAATCTTAATGGTTGATGATGATTCTGCAAGCAGAGATATTGCAAAATTGTTTTTGAAGAACATCTGTGAAATGGACTTCGCTCTTTCGGGACAGGAAGCAATTACTATGGCATCAATCAATGATTATAAATTAATATTACTTGATATAAATTTAGGAATTGGGCTTTCGGGAATTGAAGTTGCTCAAAAAATAAAAAGCATAAAGGGTTATGAAAAAATTCCGATTGTTGCACTAACTGCTTTTGCACTGCCGGGTGAAAAAGAAGAATTTCTGAATGCCGGCTGTACACATTATCTCTCCAAACCATTCAGCAGAACTGATCTTATAGATTTACTGAATGATTTGATCTGATTATTTTATAAAAACTGTCTTAATATTAACAAACTCTTTAATTCCAAACGGAGAAAGTTCTCTTCCATATCCGGATTCTTTAATCCCGCCAAAAGGTAAACGCGGATCTGATTTAACAAAATCATTTACAAAACAACATCCGGCGTTAAGCCTTTCTTTAGCAATCAACTCCCCTCTCCTATTATCTTTTGTAAATACTGCTGCGCCTAAACCAAAAATACTGTTGTTTGCCAATTCAATAGCCTCGTCTTCATCTTTTGCTTTAATTAAAGCAGCAACAGGACCAAACAATTCTTCATCAAATGCTGGCATACCTGGTTTAACATTTTTCAAAATTGTAGGAGGATAATATGCTCCATCAATAGAAGGAATTTTTCCTCCGAGGATTATTTCTGCTCCAAGTTCAACGCTTCTTAATACCTGATTGTGCAGCTCATTTCTTAGCTTAATACTTGCCTGTGGACCAAGATGATTTTTTTCATCTGATGGATCACCCATTTTTTTCTCAGACATAAATTTCAGATAATATTTTTCAAATTCATCGTAAACTTTTTCAACAATTATAAATCGCTTGGCAGCAATACAGCTTTGTCCGGCATTTATTAATCTTGAATTTACACAAGACAATGCAGCTTTTTCTAAATCCGCATCTTCAAGCACAATATAAGGATCGCTTCCACCAAGTTCTAAAACAGTTTTCTTAATCCGGCTGCCAGCCAAAGATGCAACTGATTTGCCTGCAGGTACGCTTCCGGTTAAAGTAACAGCTTTAATATTTTCGTTTTCAATTATTGGCTTAACATTTTTTGAACTAACAAGTAATGTTCTGAAAAGATTTTCAGGAAATCCAGCCTTTCTAAATATATCTTCAATTGCTAAAGCACAGCCGGAAACATTTGAGGCGTGTTTTAAAACTCCGGTATTACCCGCCATTAAATTAGGAGCAGCAAATCTAAAGACCTGCCAGAAAGGAAAATTCCATGGCATTACTGCAAGAATAACCCCCAGCGGCTGATAAGTAACAAAACTTTTTGAAGCTTCGGTTTTTATAATTTCATCAGCTAAAAACTTTTCAGCGTTTTCTGAATAGTAATCGCACACCCATGCACACTTTTCAACTTCAGCTCTTGACTGAGCTAAAGGTTTACCCATCTCCATCGTCATCAATACTGAATATTCTTCAGAATTTTGCCTTAAAATTTCCGCAGCTTTTTTCATCAATCCGGCACGATGAGTAAAAGAGGTTTCCTTCCATTTTAAAAATGTCTGATGAGCAAGTGAAATGATCTTTGAAGATTGCTCTGTTGTCATTTCATCGTATTGTTTTAATACTTTATTGTTGGATGGATTTATTGATGTTAACATAATATTAAATTTTTTAAGAAGTTCTTTTTATAACGACTATTGTTTTATCATCGTTGTATGTTCCGTTTTTTGAAAACTTAAAAACATCTTCAAGTATTCCAAGTGCAATTTCTTTAGCTGATTTTTCTTTTAATTTTCTTACAATTGTATTAAGTCTTTGCTCACCATAAAATGATGATTTATTATTTGCTGCCTCAGTAACGCCATCAGAATATAACACAAGAAAATCATCCGGGTAAATATTAATATTTTCAACAGTGTATTTAGATTGCGGCGCTGGTCCTAAGACTGGTCCGGTGGTTTCAAGATATGCTATTTTATTTATTTTGCTTTTATAAAACAACGGAGGATTATGTCCGGCATTTGCATATAAGAACAATCCGTTTTTATTTGTTGTAAGCTCACCGTAAAACAGTGAAGTGAATTTATCATCTTCAAAAATCTTATTAACTAATTCATTCATTTGCTTCATAATCAGCGAGATATTTATATCAAACGTGGTTGTCATTCTTAAAGCGCCTGAAACATACATAGCTTCTGCCGCTGCTGCAACACCTTTACTGGCAGCATCTCCGATTGCAATTCCAACACGATCATTATTCTCACCAATTTCCAGATAATCAAAAAAATCACCGCCAACAATTTCTGCCGGATCAGTTATACCGTAAATTTCAAAGTGATTGAAATTAAACTCGTGCTCAGGTAAAATACTTCTCTGAAGCTGACGGGCTTTATCAATATCTGCTTTAAGTTGATTTGCGCTGTAAGATATCCTACGCTGTTTTACCTGAGAAGTAAGTGCGGTGGAAATTATACTGAGATTTATCCTTAGTTCTTCATCAATATTTTTTGAATTAAGAGCAATTACATATTCATAAAATGGTTTCCCCTGTATTTTAATCTTATATCCTACACCGGAAGCTGAATATTTAAATATGCCTTTTTTTCTTAATGCTTCTATTGTTTCATTTCCAAGTATTGTTCTTGTTTGTGCCAGCTGCTCGAAAACAGGGTATTCCAATGCTTTAATGACAAATCCTTTTTCAATTCTATCCATTCTTCCGGTCTGATAGAGAATTTTATATCCTTCAATCTCCGGATATAACTTCCATATCCTTCCACCTAAAAATCCAATTGAAGGATCCTGAACAATTTCGTTTATAACTTTTTTAAGCATCTCTTCGTCAGTTGAAAATTTTTGAGATGCAATGGTTTCAACTGTTTTATGTAATTTTTTTTGATCTAACATTAATTCCTGCTATTCACTATAAAAATTTATCATCCATTCGATTGCCCTTTTACACACGGGGCAAAAGTTATTTACCGAAATTGACTTCATTGAACAATCCTGCATCGGACGGTAAATTCCCTCCGCTGCATATCCGCCGCCTTCATATACTCCAACTTCATTCTGATATTCTTTAATTTGAGGTGTCGGTACAGGTATGTTTTCATTCAGCATATCTTTCCATTTCGATTCAAAGTTAACTAGAGTTGTCAGGTTAGGATCAAGCGGTTCAACATTGAGCGGATAAAACTCATTGTATGCAACATCTGATGTATAGTACTCATCTCCTAATCCTGCAAACCCGTGCCCAAATTCATGAGTAAAAATATACTCGCTAAATTTATTATCACTTATACAAACTGAATAATGATTATATATTGAACCGCCTCCATACATATCAGTATTAACCAGTATAAAAATCTGATCGTACGGTACATTTGAAGCAATGTGTCTAAGTGTCTTATTATCCTTTGTCATCAGATAACGGTCAAGATCAAACATATAAAACTGAGAGTTTACGATTGTGTTTTTCCAGATATTTTCTGCAGGTATATCAGTACCTGATTGCATTGAAGGTGCTTCGATTCCCCAAATATTAAATTTATTTTTATTTTCTTTATAAGGCGAGGCATTGAATAAATATCCGGCAAACTTTTCACAATCTTTTCTGAATTTAACCATTTCATCTGAAGTATATCCTTCGGGAATTAACACAATATCAACAGCTTTATCAGGATTTGCACTATAATAAACTTCAAAGCTTGTAAAGTTAAAAGCTCTTTCCGTTTTGATAAAATAATTATTTGGGTCAACTAGGTATTCAAATTTTTTGTTAAGCGTATTCAATCTGTCTCTTGAATAAAATTCAATCACAACAGAGTTTTTAGGATACGGAAAAACTATAGTTTCATTAAAAGTTCTTACAGTTTGTTTGGCTTCATCAGTTGTCTGCCATTCACTAAATAGGGTTGAGTAAGTTCGTGAGTAGATTATTTGTCCGGTTTTATAATCCTTAACGATAAATTTATATTTCCCATAATTAAACTTATCAATCAGATTAGTTTTTGAACCGCCCCAGAATGGTTCTTCAATTAATTCGTCAAATGAATAATTATCTTCGGTTGAATTGCCTGTGTGAAAATAATCGAGCCTTAATGATTTATTTTCAAAGTACTGATCGAAGTTAATCTGAGAAAACACTGGGTTTGTAAACAGCAGGACAACAACTAACAAATTTCTCATAAAAATAATTTCCTTCTGATTAAGATCTGAGCATTTATCTATGCTCAGCTTATTGCTAAAAATAAAACAACTGTGATTAAAAAATTTTCCGTGAGCCGGGTTTAACCAATTCCAGTTTTCCTTCCTTGCATATTTCACATTCTTCAGGTGTAAAAGACACAACCTCCAGACTTAATGCAGGAAAAAAATCACAGCCAAAATTTACTTTACCACTGCTGCGATCAACAATACATCCAACTCCAGCTACTTGTGCACCAAATTGTTTTACAATATCCATTACTTCAAATACAGAGCCGCCGGTAGTTACAACATCTTCACAAACGAGAACTTTTTCTCCTTTTGCAAGTGTGAAGCCTCTGCGTAATGTCATTACTTTATTTTCTCTTTCAGTAAAGATAGATCTTTTATTTAGCAGTTTGGCAACTTCATATCCAACTATTATTCCTCCCATTGCAGGGGCAACCACAGTATCAATCTCAAGACTTTTAAAATGCTCAGCTATCAAAGAACAAATCTGAGAAGTATATTCGGGGTACTGCAGAACTTTTGCACACTGAAAATATTGTCTGCTGTGTCTGCCGGAAGTAAGCAGAAAGTGTCCTTCGAGCAGTGCTTCGGTACCTTTAAAAATTCTCAACACATCATCTTTATTCAAGCTCATCAAGATAATCCTCCAGTGCTCTGACAGCTTTAGTATCGTTTAATTCTTTTGCAATCTTCAATCCTGTCCTGTAGTAATATTCAGCATCTTCAATTTCATTGTTGTTTTCTTTAAGATTACCGTAAGTAATATAAGCCTGAACGTATTTTGGATCTTTCTTTAAAAGATCTCTAAGAAATTCTTCTGCTTCATCGTCCATATTTAGTTTTAAGTATTCTTTAACGATACTGTAGATGATATCTGAATCCATCGGATTTTCATCGTATTTATCCAAAAGTTCATCTAATCTCGAATTCATTTTAATCTCTCCTCGATTTTTTGTGCAAGTTCAAAATCATTTTCTGTAACCCCGCCGGCGCTATGTGTTGAAATTTTAATCTTCACTTTATTCCATGCAAACATTAAGATATCAGGATGATGGTCCATCTTTTCTGATTCCAATCCAACAGCATTTACAAAAGATAATGCTTCAATAAAATCCTTAAACCGGAATTCTTTTGAGATTGAATTGTCAAAATAACTCCAGCCTGCAAGATTGTTCAGATTAGAATTAATTTGTTCCTGATTTAGCTTATTTAGTTTCATCACTGAACCTGATTATTACTTTGTAAAAATACAAAATATGTTGATTAAACACCTTGTCTTGTTTGGTTATTCAGGCAATAAGGGCTAATTTTTCAATGTAAATTGTAATATTTAGAACAAACTGGAAGACTTATGAACTCACAATATTATATTGACTTAGAGCACAAATACGGCGCTCATAATTATCACCCGCTTGAAGTTGTAATCGCTAAAGGTAAGGGAGTATGGGTTTGGGATGTTGAAGGTAAAAAATATCTCGATTTCCTTTCTGCTTATTCTGCTGTTAATCAGGGGCATTGCAATCCGAAAATAGTTAATGCAATGATTGAACAGGCACAAACTTTAACTTTAACTTCGCGTGCATTTTATAACAATGCTCTCGGTGAATTTGAAAAATACATAACCGGATTATTTGGTTATGATAAGGTTCTGGCAATGAACACTGGTGTTGAAGGTGTAGAAACCGCCATAAAACTTGCCCGCAGATGGGCTTATGATGTTAAAGGAATCAAAAAGTATGAGGCAAAAATTATTGTTGCTAATGAAAACTTCCATGGAAGAACATTAATGGCTGTTTCTGCTTCAACAGACCCTGATTCTTATGATGGCTACGGACCATTTGTTCCCGGCTTTATTAAGATACCTTATAATAACATTCAGGCATTAGAAAAAGCTTTGGAAGAACCGAATGTTGCAGCATTTTTAGTTGAACCAATTCAAGGTGAGGCAGGTGTATTTGTACCTGATGATGGTTACCTGAAGAAAGCTCATGAACTATGTAAAGCAAAAAATGTACTTCTCATTTGTGATGAAGTACAAACAGGTTTAGCAAGAACCGGTAAAATGCTTGCTTCGGATTATGACGGAGTTAAACCAGATATTTTAATACTCGGTAAAGCATTATCCGGCGGCACAATGCCCGTATCAGCAGCTTTAGCAAATGATGAAATTATGCTCACAATTAAACCAGGTCAGCATGGTTCAACTTTCGGCGGTAACCCCCTTGCCTGCAAAGTTGCAATCGCATCTTTAGAAGTATTGATTGAAGAAAAACTTGCTGATAACGCTTTCAAACTTGGTAACTACTTTAGAGCAGAAGTTCAGAAAATGGTTGATGAATTTGAAAACCTCACTCTGATAAGAGGTAAAGGATTATTAAATGCAATAGTTATTAAACCTTCATCAAAAGGTAAAACAGCCTGGGATGTTTGCGTTTCACTGAAAGAAAATGGAATGCTTGCAAAACCTACTCATGGAGATATAATCCGTTTTGCACCGCCTTTGGTTATAACAAAAGATGAAATTGATTTTGCTCTTGAGATAATCAGAAAAGTAATGAAGGATTTCAAATAAGTTGATTTAGTTCCAATCCTGTCTTATCCAATGGCAGGATTGGAAAATATTATTACTTTAAAGATTATAAATCTTAAATTCCAGTTCTATGCCAGCCGATCTTTAAGAATAACTTTTGTTTCTTCAATCGATTTTAATAATCTTGGTAACCTTACTTCAATATTCGGCAGATCATTATTTCTTGCAGAAAGCTCAATCCCCAACGCTTCATCGCCAACCAGTTTTGCACCAACCGAATAACTTGAACCTTTAAGAGTGTGAGCTAATTCTACAAGTTTTTTAATATCTATTGCAAGAAGACAATCTTTGAGCAATGAAAGTTTATGTTCTGCGTCGGCTAAATAATCAGTCAACAAATCTTTCTCAAATACCGGGTCATCAAGACTTATTTGTTTCAGTCTTTTAAAATCGAAGACTCTGCTGCTATCCATATTATTAATGTTTTCCTTACCATCTGAATAATCAATCTTTAGGAAATGATCGATAAGTTTAATGATTTGTCTGGCAACCATAGGTTTTGCAACATATTCATCCATACCTGATTCAATACATCTTTCGCGGTCACCGACTAATGCGTGTGCAGTAATTGCAATTATTGGCACTTTACATTTTGGTTCCTTCATTGCACGAATCATTTTAGTTGCTTCAAAACCATCAACATCCGGCATCTGAATATCCATTAAAATAAGATTGTAATCATACTGCGAAAATGCTCTTACTGCCTGTTCGCCATTCATAACAGCATCAACATCATAACCGGCAGAAATTAAAGTTCTAATGGCAACCTTTTGATTAATAAGATTGTCCTCGGCAAGTAAAATTTTAAATCCTTTTCTTTTAGCACTATATTTTTTTATGTCAGCATCAGTAAACTGAATTTCATCAAGATACTCTTCGTCTATCTGAGATTTTGATTTATTTAATTGCTCTTTATCGGTTGAGGGTCTTTTAACAAAAATATAGAAATCAAATTGACTTCCTTTTCCTTCGGTACTCTTAACGGAAATATCACCTTCCATAAGATTTGTAAATTCTTTACAGATAACCAGCCCAAGTCCAGTTCCGCCAAGGCTGCTTCCTTCAAGTCCTGTTACCTGAGAGAAGGGTTTAAATAATTCTTTAATTTTATCAGCGGGGATTCCGATTCCTGAATCAAAAATTGTTGAACTTATCTTAACTTTATCTTTGTCTGTTTCATCAACATTTATTTTTATTTTGATTTCGCCATCATTCGTAAACTTAACTGCATTGCTGAGAAGATTCAGATAGATTTGCCGGATTCTTGTTGGATCGCCCACAAAGTTAAGGTCTATATCTTCAGGGATATCAGTATGTATTGATAACTGTTTTTCTTTGGACTTTGGAGTAACAATAGATACTGCCTGACTGATTATCTTCTTTAAATTAAAATTCAGTTTCTCCAGTTCTATTTTACCAGCTTCAATTTTAGAAAGATCAAGCACTGCATTAATTGTCTCCAATAACGATTCGGCAGATATTTTAGCACTATGAATAAACTGTTTTAACTCATCCGGATTATTGTAAGATTCATTTTCAATCAAAGATAAAAATCCGATTATTCCGTTCATTGGTGTCCGGATTTCGTGGCTCATATTTGCGAGGAAACGGCTTTTTGCTGTACTTAGCTTCATAGCTTCTTTGGCAAGAGCATCAGACTTTTCCTTTTCAGCTTTAAGTTCAATTTCAGCCTGACGTCTTTTTTCCAAAGTAGTAAACTCTTCTGTTATATCGCGCAGGGTACCTTCAAGATAAAATTTATCCGAGCCATTATCTCTTACTGCTTTAACATTCATCCTGACAATCAGTTCTTTTTTATCTTTATCTAACATCCTGGAAACATAATTCTCTGCAAAACCATATTGCTTAACTATCTTTAATAATTTTTCCCTGTCTGATTTATCTTTATAGTAATCAGGAATGCGGGTTATAATTAAATCGTCAAGTTTATCATAACCGAACATTTTAACCAGTGATGTATTTGCTGTGATAAATTCACCTTCCGGAGTTGATTGAAAAATGCCATCAGAAGAATTATCAAATATTGACCTGAATTTCTTTTCGGATTCTTCCACTTTTAGCGCATTCTTAGCAACTTCCAAACGCATCCTGAAATTTATTGCACTGCCAACTACAGAAAGCAGACTTAGGAACAGCACAAAAATCAGAGATTCAAACATATTAGGAAGAAAATAAATTTTCTGATCGTTAAAAAGAATTGCTACGGCAAAAACAATGTTGTAATAAATAGCAACGAGTATCTGGTTTTTTATTTCCCAATTAAGAAACATTGCTGAGGTAAAAATCATCAGACCAACTATTTGCGAGTTCACTATAAGAGATTTTGGTATCAGCAAAATCATTACTCCGGTTGAACCAATTATGGTTAACAACAAGATATGGACTAAAGGTATAGTATATTTTGTTGCTCTTTCTGTGTTCAGAAATACCAGTATTAAAAACGCAACTAACGTGGCTAATAATCTTACAAAGTATATCTGAACAGTAAATTCAGAATAATGTCTTACTTCAAAAATCATTGCAAAGATTCCGGAGATTGCTACCATCAAAGCAATAACTTTAAGCGGTGTAACTAAATATTTTCCAGTTTCTTCCCTGATCTGATTATACCTCTCTTTCAGAAATGGTATATTAGGGTTAAAGATGAATCCAACAACTGTTTTGTTGTTTTTCATTTTTTACTCATAATGTTTTTTCAAATCTACATAATTTTTATGAAAAATTGATTTATCATCTCTATTTTATAGCAGCAAAAATTAAAAATATTTTTAAATGGATTTTTTATATTCAATTGATCTGGCAATATTTTATTTAATAAATCATTCTTTATCAGCCGGATTTCTGGATAAATTCTTCTCGATAATAACCAATGTAAACAATTGGTATATCACCTATGTAATCCTGCTAAGCCTCAGTTTCTTTAAAGGCGGAATAAAAGGAAAGCTGGCAGTAATAGGTGTAATTTTACTTGTAATTGTAACTGATCAGTTGGGCTACAGGGTTCTTAAAGATATTATCGCCAGACCAAGACCATTTTCAGTTTTGACTGATGTAATCTTACCAATTGGTTCAACCGGTACATTTTCCTTCCCTTCAAATCACGCTTTAAATAATTTTGCAGCTGCAATGTTCTTTTACCGTCTGTATCCAAATCTTAAATGGGCATTGTTTACAACTGCTTTTCTGGTTTCTGTTTCAAGAGTGTACCTTGGATTACATTATCCTTCGGATATTTTGGGCGGTGCTTTAATCGGAGCTTTATTTGGTTATATTTTTGCTGAAATTATTTTAAGAATTATTAAACTTATTGAACAAAATAAATTAAAGAAGTCTGAATCTCAGAATTCTGAAAGGTTCAAATAATATGAAATCTTTAACAATAATATTATCTGCTTTTATTTTTTGCTCTGTTTCATATCCTGTTCTTGATTCTTATTCTGCGGCTGATTCTGTAATCATAGAAAGCAGAAATTATTCAAACAGCAAAAGCGATAGTAGTATATGGATAAATATTGATTATCCTTTTATTCTAAATGTTAATAACTCTGAAGTAATAAATAGAATAAACATTGCACTTGAAGATGAATTTAAGCAATCAATTGCATGGTATAATGAAATGGTCTCTGATACTACTGTATTTTTTGATGAACAATATCCTATGCAATATAGTTTTGAAACAGGCTTTGAAGTCTTTTATAATTCAAAAGATTTTGTAAGCATAGTTCTTAACCATTATCAATTTACCGGTGGAGCTCATGGAAATTATTTTGCGGTGGGATATAATATTAATCTTTCAGATGGTTCATTTCTTTCACTTGCAGATATTGTCCAACCCGGCAAACTTGACCTTTTAGCTTACGAATGCGAAGAAGCAATACTGGAAAAATATCAGGCAAATTCTTTATTTGAAGCCGGCTTGTTCGAAAACGAAATTGTTATCTCTGAAGATCAGGATTTTTATATAATTCCCGGAGCTTTGGTTTTACAATTTGACCCTTATGAGATCGGACCTTATGCTATGGGTGAAATTACCGCCGAGATTTCATTCGATAAAATAAAGGATATATTGTCAGAAGATTTACCTTTCAGTACCGAATAATATGACAAACAATCTTATTATCCGCTTTGCTGAGAAATCAGATACACCAATAATCTTCTCGCTTATCAGACAATTAGCTGAGTATGAGAAATTATCGGATAAAGTTATAACCACTGAAGAAAAAATAAAACAATCTATCTTCGGTAATGATCAATTTATTGAAGTTTTAATTGCTGAGTTTGAAGGCAAAGCAGTTGGTTATGCACTGTTTTTTAAAAATTATTCAACCTTTTTGGGTAAAGCAGGAATTTATCTTGAGGATCTTTTCGTATTACCCGATTACCGAGGCAAAGGAATTGGTAAATCTTTATTAAAGAAAATTATATCTATTGCAAAACAAAGAGATTATGGCAGAGTTGAGTGGTCTGTATTGGATTGGAATGTATCTGCAATTGAGATATATAAAAAAATTGGAGCTGAACCTTTAGATGAATGGAAGATTTTTAGATTAACTTCAGATAAGTTTTAGCGAATAATTGTTGTCAAATTAATCAATTTCTTCTATCAATCTATAATCTTGCTTAAAACATTTTTCATTATTTTTGCAGAACAAAAATTTCCAAAGAAACAATTTTCTAAAATAAAAAGAGGAACAAATGGCTAATCGTGAAAGACGGGTTGTAGTAACAGGACTTGGTGCTTTAACGCCTATCGGATTAACTGTAAATGAATTTTGGAACGGAATGATGGAATCAAAAAGTGGTTCAGCGATGATAAAACAATTTGATACCTCAAAAGTTGAAACCAAATTTGCATGTGAATTGAAAGGATTTGATGTTGGTAATTTTCTGGACAGAAAAACTGCAAGAAGATTAGACCCATTTGCTCAGTATGCTCTGGTAGCTGCAAAGCAAGCTGTTGATGACAGTAATCTTAATCCTGAATCTCTTTCAGAAGAAGAGAAGAATAAAACCGGAGTTATTTTCGGAAGCGGTATTGGCGGTATTCAGACATTCTATGATCAGGCAGTTATAAATCGTGAACAAGGACCCGGAAGGATTTCACCTTTCTTTATTCCTATGCTTATACCGGATATTGCTGCCGGTCATATTTCAATGCAATATGGTTTTCGTGGTCCCAATTATTGTACTGTTTCAGCCTGTGCAACCGGCAACAATAATATGATTGATAGTTATCTGCTTATAAAATCCGGAATGGCTGATGTAATGGTTACAGGCGGAAGTGAAGCTTCAATTAATGAATTAGGAATCGGGGGATTTAATGCAAACCGGGCTCTCTCAACACGTAACGATTCTCCTGAAACAGCAAGCAGACCATTTGATGCAACACGGGATGGATTTGTAATGGGCGAAGGAAGCGGAGCTTTAATTCTGGAAGAACTTGATCACGCTTTGAAAAGAAATGCTAAAATCTATTGTGAGATAGTAGGTGCTGGTTTATCTGCCGATGCACATCACATTACTGCTCCTCATCCTGAAGGAACCGGTGCGGTTTTATCTATGGAAATGGCAATTAAACAGGCAAATATAAATCCAACTGAAATTGATTATGTAAATATGCATGGCACTTCCACTCCTTTAGGTGATATTGGCGAAACTAAAGCACTTAAAAAAGTATTTGGAGATCATGCATACAAGATGAATTTATCATCTACAAAAAGTATGACCGGACATTTACTCGGTGCTGCCGGTGCTGTGGAAGCTATTGCATCAATCCTCGCTGTTGTCAACGACAGAATACCGCCTACTATTAATTTTGTAAATCCGGATCCTGAATGCGATCTAAATTATACGTTTAATAAACCTCAGGATAGAATAGTTAATTATGCCCTTAGCAATGCATTCGGATTTGGCGGACATAATACTTCGGTTGTTATTAAAAAATTTGTTCAGTGATACACAGTTAAACTCAGATATCTGAAATTCTTTTTGCTATTATAATTTTGAGGTGAAAAGAGAAAATAAGAATCATTACTGATTACTAATTTTTCTTTTCAAAAACAGAATCAGGAATGCCTTTATTCACTTCATAATTTGAGTACTTAACAATAACTCTGCCTTTGGTTATTCCATCAGGTTTACCGTTTTTCTTTTTTGGTTTTTCTGTTGTTGAATCGTCGTTGATATTTAATGGTATGTTCATTTTATCTGTATTAAAAGAAAAAACTATTTCCTCAGGAAGCGGATATTTAAAATCATCTGAATAAGAAAAATCAATAACAAAAATGCCATTAGTTTTTGTTGTCGATTCAACCTTTCGGATAAGTTGTTTATCCTGATCAATCCACAAAGTCGAAAGTATAATATCATCCTGATTACCAAGCGGAATAATTTTTACTACTGATGTTTTTATTCCGTCCAGTAAAACATCATTTTCATAAATTGCTGTATGCTTTGTATTTATCAGTGAAGTTGGTGAAAACTCCATACCGTTTTTAGGCAGCATTGCAAATCCATCTGACTTTAAGTGAACTTTATCGGGCTGCTTAAAGAATATTTTTGCTTTCGCTTCCGGTACTTTAATAAACTCAACATTAACCTTAATACTAATTTCAGCAGTATAGTCTTTAACCTTATTAAAATTATCAGCAACGTGCTTTAGAATTTCTTCGGGGTTTTTGGATTGAGAAAATATCTGATTGGATATCAACAAAAAGAAAAAAATAATCTTCATCATAACCTCTTTTAAGATAAAATATCTTTTCGTCTAAATAAAAATAATGTTAATGAAAAAAAGAAGATAATATGTATTAACATCACAGTAATAGCTTTTAAAACTTCACTTAAATCGACAGGGTCATCAAAGAATAGTTTCCATGAAAGCAAGTAATTGGTAAAAAAATAGGGCTTAATATTCTGAA
This sequence comes from Ignavibacteriota bacterium, assembly GCA_013285425.1. GTDB lineage: Bacteria > Bacteroidota > Ignavibacteria > Ignavibacteriales > Ignavibacteriaceae > IGN3. Next base: position 497,741 of record CP053447.1, on the reverse strand, counting down.
AGAATTCTATATTAAGTGCTGAAAGAATGACAAAAACAATAATTACTGCCATAGTGCTTATTATAGGACCAATCGCGTTTTCAACCATCGAAGAAAAAAGAAATGCAAGAGCAGTAACAACCGACATACATAAAGCAGCAAAACCGTATGCAGCTAAAAATCTCCAGAGAATATCAGACTGCTCAAAAATAATTATTATCTGATTATTTAAAACCAAAAGTTCACCCGTACCAAAGACTAAAAGTCCGGCTGCCAAACTGCTTACAGCCAGCCAAAGAATTAACAGAGCAGTATAAATAATTCCGGCGATAAACTTTGAAAAAATAATCTGAGTTCTGGAAACCGGTCTGGTTAAAATCATCCGGTAGGTACCGGCAGTGGCTTCTCCGGCTAATAAATCCCCTGCTACAAGTGTGATTAAAAAGGGTATATGTATTGCAAGACTATTCATTATTAAAAAAGCAACCAGATATCCATTGAGAAGATTGCCTACAAAAACAAACGACTGCCTTATATTTCGGGTGAAATAATTTATTGTGTCCTGCCCTTCATATTTAAAGGCTATTTGAATTACAAGAACAAGAACACCAATTGCAATAAATCCTATGTAGGTTCGCCATTTCTTAAAAATTTTGTATAACTCAATTTGAACAAGAGTCAGCATCAGGAAGCCTCTTCGGTTATTTTTAAGAAATAATCTTCCAAAGAACGCTTTGGAATTACAGCACTAATGGAAATATTATTATCGACCAGGTATTTATTCAGTTGTGATATTTCATGATTTTCAAGAGAAAAAATAAAAACCGATTTGGTATTTGACTCGAATTTTTCTTTCCATCCCGATTGCCAAATCAGTTCTTTAACCCTCTGTTCATCATCTACTTCAAACGAAACTTTTAACTTTTTTGCATTCAGTAAATCTTTAACATCACCTTCTACTTTAGCAGACCCTTTATTTATAATTATCATCCGGTTAGCGACAAGTTCTACTTCATGAAGAATATGTGATGACAGAAATAATGTTTTTCCTTTTTCTTTGCTCAGATATGTTATCAAATCACGAATTTCCTTCATACCCTGCGGATCAAGTCCTGTAGTTGGTTCATCAAGTATTATTAATTCCGGGTCGTGCAGTAATGATTGTGCTAAACCAAGTCTTTGTTTCATTCCGTGCGAAAAAGTTTTCACTTTACTATCAAATCGACTATCTAAACCTACTAATTCAAGAACCTGCATAATTTTACTTTTGGATATTTCCTTACCAGTAAGTTTACCAAGTATTTCTAAGTTCTTATAAGCCGATAAATAACCATAAAAATCAGGCTTCTCAACTATTGCTCCGATTTTCGCAAGAATATTTTTTCTATCAGAACTAATCGGGTTTCCAAAGAGATTAATATTACCTGAAGTCTGTCTGATAAGTGATAGTAACATTCGTATTGTTGTGCTTTTACCGGCACCATTAGGTCCCAGGAAACCAAACACATCACCCTTATAGACTGACAAATTGAGATTATTAACCGCGCGTAATTTTTTAAAGTCTTTTACAAGTGAATTTATTTCAATAATTTTTTCCTGAGCCAAGATTTTCTCTATCATATAATTTTGTTGTGTTAAAATACAAACAAAAATTACTATTAAGTGATTTAAAAATTTTTAGCGGCTGATTTTTAGGATAATAAGTTCAAAATTTCTAATGATGCTAAAATTTATTTATAGTCAAGAGTTATATAAAAAAAATTCAATTTGGATTTTTACAAAAATATTTTCATTTTCGATTCGAGAATTAGTTGTTAAAAAATAATTTTTCCCGTAACTGATTATTTTATTTTTATTTTAAAATTATTTTCATAGCTTTCGATAAAGTTTGATATGAGTGATGTTAAAAATATTAACCTTTCTTCTAAATTTTCTAAATCACTCATAACGCTAAGCTCGCTTCTTAATAAAAATATAAAATTTATTATTTAACTTAACTGCTGAATGCAGCATTACCCTTAGGAGATTTGGATGCACATAAAAAGACTTTTTACCGAACAGGGAAGAGATCCTTTATCATCTTTTGAATTTGTTAAGAGAACATCTGAGATAAAAAATCCGGATGGTTCAATTGTTTTTAAAATGGAAAATGTATCTGTGCCCGAGCATTGGTCACAGGTAGCTACTGATATCATAGCACAAAAATATTTTAGAAAAGCAGGCATCCCAAAACTTCTAAAAAAATCCAATGAGAAAGGAGTTCCAAAGTGGCTATTACCGTCCGTTGCTGATACAGAAAGATTATTGGAACTTCCTGAGAATGACAGATTTACAACTGAAACTGATTCAAGACAGGTTTTTAACAGACTTGCCGGCACATGGACTTATTGGGCATGGAAAGCTAAATATTTTGATTCTGAAGAAGATGCAAAAGCATTTTATGATGAGTTAATGTTTATGCTGGCTAATCAGATGGCTGCACCAAACAGCCCACAATGGTTTAATACAGGTTTAAACTGGGCTTACGGAATTACTGGTCCTTCGCAAGGACATTTTTATGTTGACTATGAAACCGGCGAATTAACTAAATCCAGTGATGCTTATACTCATCCGCAACCGCACGCTTGCTTTATCCAATCGGTAAAAGATGATCTTGTTAACGAAGGTGGAATAATGGACCTTTGGGTAAGAGAAGCAAGATTATTTAAATATGGTTCAGGAACAGGTTCAAATTATTCAGAACTCAGAGGCTCTAAAGAACCATTAAGCGGCGGCGGTAAGTCATCCGGATTAATGTCATTCTTAAGAATTGGAGACAGATCAGCCGGTGCAATAAAATCAGGAGGTACAACCAGACGTGCCGCAAAAATGGTAACACTCGATCTCGATCATCCTGATATTGAAGAATATATAAACTGGAAAGTGATTGAAGAACAAAAAGTTGCTGCACTTGTTGCCGGATCTAAACTCTGTAATTTACATCTTAATAATATCATAAAAGCTTGTTACGATGAGCATCCCGAAAATGACCGCTTTAATAAAAAGCTGAACAAGAAACTCAGCGTAGCAATTCTTGAAGCACGTAAAGCTCAGATACCTAACAATTACATCGAAAGAGTCATTCACCTTGCTAAACTTGGATTCAAATCAATTGAGTTCCCTATTTATGATGCTGATTGGAATTCTGAAGCTTATGCAACTGTATCGGGTCAAAACTCTAACAACTCAATAAGAGTAACAAATGAATTTATGAATGCAGTTCTTAACGATGGCAGTTGGAATCTTTACTGGCGTATCGAAAAAAGGAAAGCTAAAGCTGAAAAAAGAAATCCAAAACCCTGTAAAACTTTAAGAGCAAAAGATCTGTGGGAACAAATTGCATATTCAGCCTGGTCCTGTGCAGATCCTGGTATTCAATTTCATACAACAATTAATGAATGGCACACTTGTCCTGCTGGCGGTGAAATAAAAGCATCAAATCCCTGCAGTGAATATATGTTTCTTGATGATACTGCATGTAATCTTGCATCCTTAAATCTGGTTAAGTTTTATAATTCAGAAAATCATCAATTTAATATTGAAGCATTCAGACATGCATCAAGAATATGGACTATAGTTCTGGAAACAAGTGTTTTAATGGCACAATTTCCAAGCAAAGAAATTGCACAACTCAGCTATGATTACAGAACATTGGGCTTAGGTTATGCAAATCTTGGTACATTATTAATGCTTCAAGGAATACCTTACGACAGCCGTGAGGGTTTTGCAATTTGCGGTGCTTTAACATCTATTATGCATATGTCTGCTTATGCCGCCTCGGCTGAGCTTGCTAAAGAAGCAGGACCATTTGTAAAGTATGAAGAAAATAAATACAATATGCTGCGTGTATTAAGAAATCACAGACGGGCAGCTTACAACGTACCGGATGAAGAGTATGAAGGATTAACAGTTTATCCTGTTGGAATAAATCCGCAATTTTGCCCGTCAGATTTATTAAAAGCCGCTCGAGAGGATTCTGACAGAGCAATAGAGTTGGGTGAACTATATGGTTTCAGAAACGCACAGGTTACCGCAATTGCACCAACAGGTACAATTGGCTTAGTAATGGATTGTGACACAACAGGTGTTGAACCGGATTTTGCATTGGTAAAATTTAAAAAACTTGCCGGCGGCGGTTACTTTAAAATTATTAATCAGTCAATTCCGCCTGCATTAGAAAAATTAGGATATAACAAAGATCAGATAAATGAAATTATTAAATACGCAAAAGGCTCCGGATCATTGGTTGGATGTCCTTATATCAATCCGCAAGCTCTGAGAGCAAAAGGTTTTACAGAAGAGTTAATTAATAAAATTGAAAAGCTGCTGCCCTCAGTATTTGATATTACATTTGCATTCAACAAATTTTCTCTTGGAACAGAATTCCTTACAAAGACATTAGGTTTTGCCGAAGCAGAAATAAATTCATTTGATTTTGATGTACTTAGCAGACTCGGCTTTTCCAAAACTGAAATTTCATCGGCTAACGATTATGTTTGTGGAACAATGACAATAGAGGGAGCGCCTTTCTTACAGCACGAGCATTATTCTGTTTTTGATTGCGCAAATAAATGCGGTAAAAAAGGAACACGATTTATCAGATCACTTGCACATATAAAAATGATGGCTTCTGCACAGCCATTTATTTCAGGTGCAATTTCCAAAACAATAAATCTGCCTAACGGTGCCAGCGTTGAAGATGTTGCTAATGCTTATATGCAAAGCTGGAAACTTGGAGTAAAAGCCAATGCTCTTTATCGTGATGGTTCAAAACTCTCTCAACCATTAAATACAATGACTGATGAAGATATAGAAGCAATAATTGAAGAGAAAGAGAAGAATGACATTGTAAAAGTTGCCGAGAAGATAATTCACAGATACATAGCAAAAAGAAGAAGATTACCTGACAGAAGATCCGGTTATACACAAAAGGCAAAAATTGGCGGTCAATCAGTATATATCAGAACCGGTGAGTATGATAACGGACAGCTTGGTGAAATTTTTATTGATATGCATCGCGAAGGTGCATCTGTCAGAAGTTTATTAAACTGCTTTGCAATTTCAATTTCTCTCGGGCTGCAGCATGGCGTTCCGCTTGAAGAATTTGCTGATGCATTTGTTTTCACACGCTTTGAACCAAGTGGAATTGTAACCGGAAACGACAAAATAAAAATGGCTACATCAGTTATCGATTATATTTTCAGAGAGCTTGCTGTTACTTATCTTGGAAGAAATGATCTCTCTCATATAGACAGCGATGAAACCTCTGCAAAAGTATCCAGAGGAATTGTTAAGAAATTAACTGAACCCGAATTTGAGAGTGAAGAATTAGTTAGCGAAAGATTAGTTGAACTAGATAAGAGTAATGTTGATCCGGATTTTTTAAATTCATATAACAAATCAGATGTTGTTTCGGGAGCAGTTACAAAAACCATAAACAATATGACTGCAAAGGTTAAACAGGCAATTGAGAACGGATATACCGGAGATATATGCCCTGAATGCCAGAGTATAACGATGGTAAGAAATGGTACTTGCTTAAAATGTATGACTTGCGGTGCAACAACCGGATGCAGTTAAATTAACAGAGACTTCTGAAAAATTGTTATCATAATTTTGTGAGAAACCGGAATAATCCGCCTTTAACAAACCGAATAACTTTCTCTGCTTTTAATTTTGGGCATGATTTTCCGGAAGTCTTCAGTAATTTCAAACCGGAATTAGTAGTACGCGATCCGAGATAGTCTCTTTTTTTTATGATCCGATTTTATTCTTCTTCTTCAATTCGACGTGCGCCCATATATCGTTTATTATAATATTCATGATCTAATGAAGAAATAGTTACGCCCAATTTTGTTGAAGCGTGAGCAAATAAGTTTTCACCAATATAAATACCTACATGTCCTGGTTTTACACGCCTTCTGGTATTAAAAAAAACCAAATCACCAAACTTTAAATTAGAACGGTTTTCAATTGGAATACCCTGCTTAAATTGTTCTCGTGCTGAACGATTTAAATTCAACATCCAGGAATTCTTGAAAACACTTTGAGTAAACGCACTGCAATCAATTCCGTTTAATGAATTACCGCCAAATTTATATGGCGTATTCATATATTTAATTATCTCCATTATCATCAGATCCTTTTTGGTAGATAATGGTAAACTTTCCTCTTCTCTGTTCTTATCAAGATTCTTCATAACTGCTGAGATGTCAATTTGGGATTCATCTTCAGGAAGATCTCCTGGGTCTTCTGACTCAGGGAAATCATCATCTTCAAAAACAATTAAAGAATCATCAGAAACAGAATTGGCTTGATAACGTCCGTAATCTTTTACTTTTTTATCAGAATCTTTTTCTGAATCATTAAATCTGGTAGAACTTGTTGTGCTTGAACATGCAAATAAAGTAAAGATGAATAACCCCAAATACAAAATCCGATAAAAATAATTTATAATTATCATTAATCATCCAAGATATGATTTCAAAATATTACTTCTGGAGTTATGTCTAAGTCTTCGAATTGCTTTTTCTTTTATTTGTCTGACTCTTTCCCTTGTAAGATTAAATTTTTCTCCGATCTCTTCTAAAGTCATTGCATATTCCCCATCAAGTCCGAAATAAAGTCTAATTACCTCAGCTTCACGCTCAGGCAGCTCAGATAAGATATTTTTAATTTCCTGTTTCAGGGACTCAGAGATTAGTTCATTATCCGGTGAAGGCTGCTGGTCATTTTCAATTACATCTAAAAGGCTGTTTTCATCGTTTGTAGAAAATGGAGCATCAACAGAAACCGACTTGCCGGAGACTCTAAGGGTTTCAGAAATTTCATCGATATCCATTTCGAGAATCTGAGCTATTTCATCAGCACTCGGTTCACGCTCAAACTCTTGTTTTAAGTTGCTATATGCTTTACCGATTTTATTTAAAGCTCCAACACGATTTAACGGTAATCTGACTATTCTGGATTGCTCTGCTAATGCCTGCAAAATTGACTGCCTTATCCACCAAACTGCATAAGAAATAAATTTAAATCCACGGGTTTCATCAAATCTTCTTACAGCTTTTATCAATCCCAGATTACCTTCATTAATCAAATCACCTAAAGATAACCCCTGATTCTGATATTGTTTGGCTACACTAACTACAAAACGGAGATTAGCTTTTGTAAGCTTTTCCATTGCAGACTGATCACCGTTTTTCATTCGGATCGTCAGTTGAATTTCTTCTTCAAGTGAAAGTAAACCAACTTTTCCTATTTCCTGCAAATACTTGTCAAGTGATTGACTTTCTCTGTTTGTAAATTGTTTTACTATTCTCATTTAATTTTTGATTTTAACCTGCAAATGGTCTGTAAAAAAAACCATCATAACAGTTATGATAACACCTGACTAAAAATAGAAATGTTTTAAATTAAAATAAAGCAATATCCTTTTTCAGATAATTCGCGAAGTTATAAATTCAGGATGATAACAGTTTACCTTATTATCTTTAAACTTTACAGGATTTAATGTAACAATTGTTAATTTATTTAATTCAGCAAGAATATAGAAGAGATTATCTCTCAGATTATTAAATCTGTCTTTATGATTTGGGATAGACAAACAATAACGGGCATGTATTCCTAAAACTTTAATACTATATAAAACATCATTAACCCGTTGTAATTCCAAATTGGAATCAGCTAACAGATAAAGCTCAGAAGCATTTAATACAGATGTAAAACAAATTCCTGATTTCATCAGTTTTATTAGATATGATTCGGTTTTTGAATCAGTTATTAAATGATCTGCCAATACATCTGTTTCAATCAGAAATTTAGGGATTATTTTTTGATTCATATATCTTCTTAGCAAATTCAGAATCTTTTAATGAACCTTGAGCTTCGATTAGTTTTTTCACAACATCAAAGGGCATATCCTGAAGTTCTGAAATTTTAATAATAAAATCGTTTAAACTGTCTTCCGGTCTTTTTGAATCAGAATTGTTAAAATCATTCATGTAAAAAACTTTTCCCTTTTAATTCATTTGTTATCCCAAAAAAATCTGCCGCGGTTTTGCCAATATCAGAGAAAGTTTCTCTTGTGCCAAGATCATTAACGGCTTTGTTTATACCGTAATAAAGCAGCGGAACATATTCCCTGCTATGATCAGTACTGGGAGTTGTTGGATCATTTCCATGATCAGCAGTTATTATAACTCTATCTGTTTCATCTAAGCTGTTTAAAAATTCCGGTAAAAAGTCATCAAAATTTTTTAATGCACTTGCAAAACCAGCAACATCATTCCTATGCCCGAAGTAAACATCAAAATCAACCAGATTTATAAATATCAAACTATTTACAAATTCTTTTGATGCCTTCAGCAATTCTTTGCATCCCTCTTCGTTAGAAAAAGTTTTTATATAGTGATTTATTCCGCGATAATTAAAAAGATCACTTATTTTTCCAATACTTACTGTATTAATATCATTTTTATAAAGGACATCCAATACAGTATCTGAAGGTGGACTAAGAGAATAATCCTTCCTGTAAACAGTTCGGGTAAAGTTTCCGGTTGTTCCTGTAAATGGTCTAGCTATAACTCTGCCGATTTTTATCGGATCTGCCAAAACAATATTTCGTGTAAGTTCACATATATGATAAAGTTCATCCAACGGAATTACTTCCTGATGTGCAGCAATCTGAAAAACTGAATCAGCAGAGGTATAGATAATAGGGAAACCCGTTTTAAGATGTTCCTCTCCAAGTTGTTTAATTATCTCGGTACCAGAAGCAGCAATATTACCAAGATACCCCTTACACTTTGTAACTTCTAAAAACTTCTGCATTATATCATCAGGAAAACCATCCGGATAATAATTAAAATCAGTATCCACATAAAGCCCGCTTATCTCCCAATGTCCGGTTGTGCTGTCTTTTCCTTTGGATATTTCTGCAAGTTTACCAAATGAAGCTTTTGGAATTTCTGTTCTGTCAACTCCTATAACAGGAATAATATTTCCCAGCCCCATCTTCTGAAGATTTGGAAGTGAAATGCCGTTTAATGCTCTGGAAATATTGCCGAGAGTATTGCTTCCCTCATCGCCATATAAATTCGAGTCAGGAAGTTCTCCTACCCCAACTCCGTCAAGGACTATTATAAAAAAATTATTCATACAGGTAAGAACTAATATTAGAAACGGTTAAATATCAACTAACACTTTTAACAGTGTTACCGCCTTTTTCCACAGCTTTCTGAAGTGCCAATTCTGCATTATGAAAAACTTCATCAGTATCAATTTTTCCGTGAGTAGAAGCAACACCAATTGAGACTGTATATGTGTTTTGCTTGCTTACAATTGCAATCGGCATTCGTGCGATTTTAACTCTGAGTTTTTCCGCCCAAACAAAGGCTTTTTTTGGATCAGTATTAAAAAAATAAACAGCAAAAATCTTTTCATCAATTCTGCCAAATATATTAATAGGGGTCATTTCTTCAGCTATACTTTCCGAAATTGTCTTTAATACTTTAGGGAAAGGATCACCGTCAAATAAGGATTCTTGTTCAAGAAATTCATCAATTTTTATCAATGTCAAAGCTCCGGGCAGCTTAAGCATATTTGCTTTGTATAAATCTGAGGTTAGTCTTTCAATAAATGTATTTCGATTAAGAGCTCTTGTCTCCATATCAAGAGCCATAAGACTTTTTATAAGCGTCTGAGAAGAATGAGAATAAATAATGTAGGATATTATATGAACAGAATGTTTTAAAAATTTAACATCAGAATTTGTATATATATTTTTCTTAAGACTCTCAAAACAAAGAACACCAAAGTTCTGATTTCCATAAATCAAGGGTATTGCTAAAAATGATCCATCAAATGTTAAATCTTCAGACTTTGAAAAACGCTTATAATTATCTGCAGCAGTATCGTCAATCTTTACAGGAATGCCAGATAGTATTGCTTTACCAACAAGAGTTCCTGTAAGATCGATCTGAAGACCTTTACCAATATATTTTAATGAAGTTTTGTTTACTACTTTTAATATTTCAAATTTTTGTTCAACCGGTTTGAAGTAAACAAAGACCATGGCATCCCATTCGATTAACTCACTCAAAGCACTTTGCATGGAAGAAAGTAATTCATCTTCAGTATCAAAATTTGTTTCCGGTCCGATCAGGTTTAAAAGTCCTTTTAATCTTTGTTGAGTGATAGTATCTGTATGTTTCTCTTCAAAAAATTGAATGATCATTGTTATAACACGAACAAATCTTCCAAGCGAATAAATAGTTTCAATTCCAAAAGCATCTCCAACCTTTGAATCAACTGCTAAAATTGCAATAAGAGAGCCTTCATAAAAAAGAGGTACACCGACAAAACTTCTTATCTTCTGAGCTTTATCATAATACCTTATCACATCCGATTCTGCGGCTGGAGAAATATCGCTTAATAATTCTGGCTCGCTTTTTTGAACAATTTTACTAAGGATATCATCTTCAATATCAAATTTTCGTTTAGCAATTTCCTGTGGTGAAGCAGATACAAATTTTTCAATAGATAGTTTTTCTTTTTTCTTATTGTACCAAAAAAATATTGCTGTATGTGCTGAGTAAGCATCTTTAATTACAGTAAGAATTTTTTCAAGTGCAAATGCAAATTGTCCGTCATTACCGATTTCGGCAGGCGGCAGCTCAGTTGCAATCTCTTCAAACCGCTCTTTAAGATCAGGTGGTATTAAAGTTGTCTTGTGCGCTTTAAATTCAGGTGCATAATTACTTGCAGTAATTACCTCAGCTTCGGTGTTGGTTTTTGTTATAATCTTAAATGATCCATCCTGATCAGAAGCGGAAGGAATACTATATTCACTATCAAAGTCGCTATCTTCGTTAATGGAATACTTTCCATCAAGTCTTACTGAATCCCTGAGAAAAATAATAAAGGCTACATAGATAATAATTACAGCAATAATTATTACCCGAAGAAGCAGATCATCTGAGATGAATAAAAGTGTTGCGAGAACAGGCACAAGTAAAAATATTAATAATCTTTTCTTTTGTCTTTTATCCATTAGAATTGATCTTGCTGATAGTTATTTTTAATTAGTAAATAATTTTACAAAAAAATAGTAAACTTTCTAACGCAAAGATATAAACTATTTAATTAAATAGTGAAAGTAGCAGCTTCTTTATTTCTTTTTTCCCTGTTCCTTTAACAGAGGAATATAAAAATAGATTCACATTAAATATCAGTTCCGGGAAAAACTGAACTACTGACTTAACACTTTTTGAAACTTCTGATTGCTTTAGCTTATCTGATTTATTAAGGATAACATTATATGGCAGGTTAAGATCTTTTAACATTTGATTAAGCTTTATATCAAGCTCGGTAGGATTATGTCTGCAATCAATAAGATGAAAGACTAACACAATATTTTTTGATTCAGCAAAAAAATCATTTATTAGTTTACCCCATTTTTGCCGGTCTGACTGGCTTACTTTAGCATATCCATATCCCGGAAGATCAACCATAAAAAAAGTGGAATCAATATCATAAAAATTTATTGAGCGGGTTTTACCCGGAGTTGAGCTGGTTTTAGCAAGATTTTTTTGGTTAAAAAGTGAATTGATAAATGAGGATTTGCCGACATTTGATCTTCCACATAAAACAATCTGAGGTAATTCCGATTTTGGTAAGTCGGTTAATTTATAAACTGATGCAGTAAATTTTTGTTTTTCGAACATAATAAAAAAGAGTAACCGGTATTACAGTTACTCTTGAAATATAAAATTATAATCTTTTGATTAATTTTTATCAGTGCTTTCAGAAACAACATTTGCTTCTTCAATTGCACTTTCGGATTTCTTTTCAGCTTTTTCTTTTGCTTTTAATTCTCTTTTCTCTTTTTGCTCTTCAGCTTTTTTATTAGCAACATCATTATAATCAACCAATTCCAAAATTGCCATTGGTGCAGCGTCGCCCATTCTATTGCCGAGTTTAACAACACGTGTAAAGCCACCTGGTCTTTCACCTATCTTAGGTAAAATTTCTGCAAAAAGTTCTTTAACTACCTCTTTATCGTTTATTACCGCCATAACCTGTCTGCGTACATGAAGATCATTTTTTCTTGCCTTTGTAATTAATTTTTCAACAAAAGTTCTGGCTTCTTTTGCTTTAGCTTCGGTAGTTTTAATTCGTTTATGTTTTAAAAGAGAAGTAGCCAGCGAGTTAAGCAAAGCTGCTCTATGACTTGCTGTTCTACCTAATTTTCTTCCTTTAACGTTGTGTCTCATTTAATAACCTATTTAGATTAATTTGAATCTGAATCTTCTTTAAGATATTTATCTACATCCATTCCAAAATCAAGACCAAGATTTTCTACTATTTCCGTTAATTCTGCCAAGGACTTTCTTCCGAAATTTCTAAACTTCAACATTTCCTGTTCATCTTTCCTGACAAGATCAGCAAGATTTTTAATGTTAGCCGATTTTAAACAATTGTGTGATCTGACACTCAGTTCAAGGTCATCAACTGAAGTAAGAAGCACTCTTCTTATTCTTTCTGTTTCACTGTCTTTCTGGCTTACACTTTGTTCTTCTTCCTGCTCCACATCAAAGTTAATAAACAACTGAACATGTTCTTTTAGAATTTTTGCAGCCTGAGTTAATGCATCATCAGGTGTAATTGAGCCATCAGTTGATATTTCCAATGTCAGTTTTTCATAATCGTTCTTATCACCGATTCTAACATTTTCCACAAAATACTTTACCAATTTAATAGGTGTAAAAATTGAATCAATAGGAATTACACCGATTGTCTGGTCAGATGAAATATTTTCATTGGCAGGTACATAACCTACACCCTTACCTATTCTTAATTCCACATCAAGTTTTGCATTTTTATTCAAAGTAGCTATATGTAATTCCGGATTAAGAATCTCAACTTCATTACTTACTTTTTGAATATCTGCTGCGGTCCACTCGCCTGGACCGACCAAAGAAATTTCAATTTTACCTGGTTTCTTTGAAAGAAATTTCATTCTGACTTGTTTGAGATTTAATATAATCTCTGAAACATCCTCAACAATTCCCTCGATAGTTGTAAACTCGTGAAGCACACCACTAAATTTAACGGAAGTAATTGCTGATCCTTGCAGAGACGATAGAAGTACTCTGCGGATAGAATTACCAAGTGTAACACCATAACCTCTTTCAAGAGGCTGCAATGTAAATCTTCCGTATGAATTTGTGTAATTAGATTCATCAAGAACAACAGATTCTGGCATCTTTAAAGATGATATGCTCATTATTATCCTCTATCTTATTCTAATTAAAAATTTTATTTCGAGTAAAGTTCAACTACTAATTGTTCATTAGCAATTAAAGGTACATCAGCTCTTTCCGGTATCTGAACAAAGGTTCCGGAAAGTGAGGCTTTATCAACTGTTAACCAGCTATACGTATTATCTTTTACTCTTTTAAGTGAATTGTGGATTGCATCCAGCTTTTTACTCTGATCTTTTATCTGAATTGTATCTCCGGCTCTTAACAGATAAGCCGGAATATCAACAAGAGAATTATTAACTAAAATATGTCTGTGTCTGATCAACTGTCTAGCCTGTTTACGCGATGACGCAAATCCTAATCTGTAAACAACATTATCTAATCTTCTTTCCAACAGCTTAATAAGGTTTTCTCCGGGAATTCCTTTTTGACTATTAGCTTTTTTATAATAATTTCTAAACTGAGTTTCCAGCAAACCATAAATTCTTTTAATCTTTTGTTTCTCTCTTAACTGAACTCCATATTCAGAAACTTTTGCTCTTCTGGAAAGTCCGTGTTGTCCGGGCGGATAATTTCTCTCTTCAATCGGGCACTTCTCAGTAAAACACTTTTGTCCTTTTAGAAAAAGTTTCTGTCTTTCTCTTCTACATAACTTACAAACTGAATCAGTGTATCTTGCCATTTAGTTAATCTCCATAAATTATACTCTTCTTTTCTTTGGTGGTCTGCATCCATTATGAGGGATTGGAGTAACATCTTTGATTGATGAGATAGTTAATCCCGCAGTATGTAATGCTCTGATTGCTGCTTCTCTTCCTGAGCCTGGACCTTTCACAAAAACATCTATCTTTCTCATTCCTAAATCATAAGCTTCTTTAGCAGCAGCTTCTGCAGAAACCTGTGCAGCAAATGGAGTGTTTTTTCTTGAGCCTTTAAATCCATTTTTACCCGCAGATGACCATGAGACAGTATTTCCGTAAATATCTGTAATAGTAACCAGAACATTATTAAAAGTTGCTTTAATATGCGCAACACCATTAGAATCTACGTGAGTTTTTTTCTTAACTTTTTTTACAGTTTTAGCCAATGCTTAATCCTCCGTGTATCAAATATTATTTCTTAGTAGGTACTTTTTTCTTACCAGCAACCGTTCTTCTTTTGCCTTTTCTGGTTCTGGAGTTAGTTCTTGTACGTTGACCTCTGACAGGTAAACTTTTACGATGTCTGATACCGCGGTAAGAACCAATATCCATCAATCTTTTAATATTCTGCTGCACTTCAGAACGTAAAGCTCCTTCAACACGATAATCTGCAGTAATAACTGCTCTTATTTCTGCAATCTCTTCATCAGTTAGTTCCGCAACTTTTTTTAGCGGATTAACTTTAGCTTTTTCTAAAATCTGTGCAGCTACAAATTCACCAATACCATATATGTATTGTAAACCGTATAACACTTTTTTATTTTTTGGTAAATCAACTCCAGCTATACGAGCCAATGATATACTCCTTTGTTTTTAACCTTGTCTTTGTTTGTGTTTAGGGTTTTTGCAAATAACTCTTACAACACCCTTGCGTTTAATAATTTTACATTTATCGCAAATCTTTTTTACAGAAGCTCTGACTTTCATTTTGCTTATTCCTATTTATACCTGTAGGTAATTCTGCCTTTTGTTAAATCGTAAGGAGAAAGTTCTATTGAGACCTTATCTCCAATCAAAATTTTTATAAAGTGCATTCTCATTTTACCGGAAATATGTGCCAGTATTTCATGACCATTATCAAGTTTAACTCTAAAAGTTGCATTTGGTAATGTATCTGTAATTACGCCATCTATTTTAATTGGACCTTGTTTTGCCATCTAACAAACTGTTAAGATTTCCGGCTTATTATTATTTATTAAAATTGTATGTTCAAAATGTGCTGATGCTGATCCGTCTGATGTTAAAATTGTCCATTTATCATTTGCTGTTAAAACATCATAGCTTCCGGCATTAACCATCGGTTCAATTGCCAGAGTCATTCCGTTCTTTAATTTAGGACCAGTATCCTTTTTTCCAAAATTCGGAATTGATGGTGCTTCGTGTAAATATTTTCCTACACCATGACCACACAGATCTCTGACTACCGAAAAGCCATTTGCTTCAACGTATTGTTGAACAGCAAATGAAATATCATGAACCCGGTTGCCTTCAATTGCCTGTTCTATACCAAGATATAAAGAACGTTCTGTAACTTCCATCAACTTTTTCTTTTCATCATTAACTTCACCTACGGCAACGCTTAATGCACCATCACCAAAATAACCATTTTTAACGACACCAATATCAATAGAAATCAGATCACCATCTTTCAAAACTCTAAAACCCGGAATACCATGAACAACCTCTTCATTAACTGAAGTGCAGATTGAACCCGGATAATCAGGTGCTCCGCCTTGTGAATAACCCTTGAAAGCCGGCTTTGCATTATTACTTAAAATATAATCTTCAGCTATTCTATCCAGTTCTAAAGTTGTAATCCCCACTCTAACATTTACTTTAAGAAGCTGAAGTGTTTCTGCAACAATTCTACAGCTTTCCCTTATGTAATCAATCTCTTTTTTTGATTTAATTAAAATCACAAAAAACTATCTACGACCTTTAACCTTACCAGATTTCATAAATCCATCATAATGTCTCATCAACAAATGAGATTCAATTTGCTGCAAAGTATCCAAACCAACACCAACAACAATTAGCAAACTTGTACCGCCAAAGAATTGTGCAAAATTGTTCGAAACTCCCCAGCCTGCAACAAATGCCGGAAGTATTGCAATAATTGCCAAAAATATAGAACCAGGTAAAGTAATCTTTGTTAAAATATTATCAATAAAATCAGAGGTTTGTTTTCCGGGTCTGATACCAGGAATAAAACCACCTTGTTTTTTCATATTATCTGCTACGTCTTTTGGATTAAATGCAATAGCAGTATAAAAATATGTAAAGAATATAATCATCAAAGCATAGAAGAATGAATAAATCGGTGATGTAAATACAAAGTATCTTGCAAGATTTTGCAGAAATTCGTTATCAGGGAAAAATGATAAAATTGTTCCCGGTATAAACATAATCGACTGAGCAAAAATTATCGGCATTACACCAGCAGTATTAACTCTTAACGGAATATATTGTGTAACTCCGCCATATACTTTTCTTCCAACTACTCTTTTTGCATACTGCACTGGAATTTTTCTTGTTCCTTGAGTTACAAGAACAACACCAGCGATAATAAAAAACATAAAAGCTAAAATTATAATCTCGATAATTATTGATCTTTGTCCTGCAGTAATCAACTGATATTCTTCATATACAGCAACCGGAAAACGTGCAATGATACCAATGAATATAATCAGTGATATACCATTACCAATTCCTTTGTCTGTAATCTGTTCACCCATCCACATCATAAACATTGTGCCTGAAGTCAGAATTATAATTGTAGATATAATCCATCCAAAACCTTGTACTGCTTCGGGAACAATTGGTAATCCCTGAACATTAATATTCAGCAGTCTTACTGTAACCCCCCATGCTTGCATTGCAGATATAATAACAGTTCCATATCGCGTAAGCTGAGTGATTTTTTTTCTTCCCTCTTCACCTTCCTGCTGCAATTTCTGAAAATACGGAATAACAGCGCCCATCAACTGTAAAATGATTGATGCAGAAATATACGGCATAATACCAAGAGCAAAAATCGCTGCATTCGAGAATGCACCGCCTACAAAAAGGTCAAATAATCCGAAAAGATTATCTGAAGAAGCATTTTTCATACTCTCGGAAAGTAAAACTGCATCTACTCCGGGAATTGTTAAATGTGAACCTAATCTTACAATAATAAGTAATGACAACGTATATATAATTCGCTGTCTAAGTTCATTGATTTTAAAAATATTTCTGAAAGTATCTGTTAATCTTGACATTTGTATTAACTAAATCTTAGTGATAGAGCCGCCAGCTGCTTCAATTTTTTGCTGAGCTGATTTACTGAAATCATTAACCGTTAAATTGAGTTTAGTTTTTATATCGCCTTTTCCTAATACTTTAATTGGTTTTTTAGTACTCGAAACCAATCCCAGCTTTTTAAGTTCTTCTGCATTCAAATTCTGATCAGTAATTTTATTAAGATCAGCTAATCTTTGTAATGCGTTCAAATTAACCACCTGATACTCAATCTTAAAGATATTTGTAAACCCGAACTTGGGTATTCTTCTTTGTAAAGGCATCTGTCCGCCTTCAAACCAGGCTTTATGTTTTGCACCTGATCTTGAGAGCTGACCATTTCTACCTCTTGTAGATTGCTGACCGTGTCCGGAGCCTTCGCCGCGGCCAACTCTTTTACGATTTTTTTTAGAACCTTTTGCGTATTTAAGATTACTTAGAATGTCCATTATAAACCTTATTAATCTTTTAATTCTTCAACTTTAACTAAATGAACTACTTTCTTAATCATACCTCTTATTTGAGGAGTATCATTGTGAATTTTCTGCCAGTTAGGTCTTCCTAATCCTAAAGCTTCAATAGTTGCCTTTTGATCTTTTGGTCTATCAATCACACTTCTTGTTTGTGTTATTTTAATTTTTCCCATTATATCCTCAGTTAGAAGAAGTAAACAAATCTTTTACAGTGATGCCTCTTTTACTTGCCATTTTTCTTGCATCAATTTGCTGCATTAAACCATTAAGTGTAGCTTTAACCTGATTATGAGGATTGCTTGATCCAAGTGATTTGGTAAGAATATCAGTTACTCCGGCAGCTTCCAATACGGCTCTTACTCCGCCACCAGCGATAAGACCTGTACCAGGGGAAGCAGGTTTTAATAGAACCTTTCCGGCACCAAATTTACCTAAGATTTCGTGAGCAACTGTTCCTTTAATAATAGAAACCTTAACTACATTTTTTTTGGCATCATCAATTCCTTTAGAAATAGCGTCGGTAACTTCATTAGCTTTACCAAGCCCAACTCCAACGACACCATTACCATTTCCAACAACGACTATTGCGTTAAAACTGAATCTTCGCCCACCTTTAACAACTTTAGCAACTCTGTTAATGTGAACAACTTTTTCTTTAAGTCCTTCAGTCTCGGTTGATTTTACAGCTTTCAAATAGATCTCCAAACAATCATTAATTAAAAAAAATTTCTAAACACTTTGGCTGCCGGAAGAGGACTCGAACCTCTACAGACGCCTCCAAAGGGCGTAGTCCTGCCATTAGACGATCCGGCAATTATCAGAATTTCAAACCTGCTTCACGGGCTCCTTCTGCAACAGCCTGAATTCTTCCGTGATATTTGTAACCGTTACGATCAAAAACAACATTAGTTATTTTCTTTTCCAATGCTTTTTTTGCTACCAGATTTCCTACCAATTTACTTTTGGAAATTTTACCTTTAGCATTTTTAAGTTCTTCAGCTAATTCTTTTGATAATGAAGAAACAGCAACTAAAGTATTTCCGGTAGCATCATCAATAATCTGTGCATAAACCTGGTTTAAACTTCTATAAACAGAAAGTCTGGGCATTTCAGATGTACCAGATATTTTTTTTCTTAATCTGGTCTTTGATCTTGATCTTAAATTATTATTTCTCTTTATCATAGTACTCTTAAACTCCGTTAGAATTATTTACCAGCAGTTTTACCAGCTTTTCTTAAAATTTGTTCACCAGAGTATTTAATTCCTTTTCCTTTATACGGTTCTGGTTTTCTTATTGATCTCAATTTTGCAGCAACCTGTCCTACTAATTGTTTATCAATTCCAGTTATCACAATTTGTGTTTGTGTTGGGGTTTCAATTTTTATTTCAGCCGGAGGCATAAAATAAATCGGATGAGAGTAGCCCATATTTAAGAGCAGATTAGTTCCTTTAAGCTCAACTCTGTATCCAACACCAACAATATCTAAAACTTTTTTATAACCTGATGTTACACCAACAACCATATTATGTACTAATGCACGAGTTAAACCATGCAAAGCTTTGTTGGTTTTCTGATCATCAGGTCTTTTAACTTCAAGATTTGAATCCTTCAACTCAAGCTTCATATTAGGATGAATAGCTCTTTGAAGTTCTCCTTTTGGTCCTTTAATTTTAACAATACTACCATCTATAGTAACTGTTACACCTTTAGGAATTTCAATTATTTTTTTACCGATTCTTGACACTTTTTTACTCCATCAAAAATTACCAAATGTAGCAAATTACTTCACCACCGATTGACTGATTTCTTGCTTCTTTATCAGTCATCAATCCCTTGGAAGTTGAAATTACTGCTGTACCTAAGCCATTTAAAACTCTTGGCAGTTTTTCAGAATCCTTATAAACTCTTAAACCCGGTTTGCTGATTCTTTTCAAACCTGTAATAGCAGAAGCTCCATCTCTGTATTTTAACTGAATCTTTATTACATTTTGTTTAGTATCTTCAACAAGGGAAAAATCGTGGATATAATTTTCCTTTTTTAGAATTTCAGCCAAACCTATTTTCATTTTTGAAGCAGGAATTTCTACTCTAAGTTTTTTTGCTTTAGCAGCATTTCCAATTCTAACTAAAAAATCTGATATCGGATCAGTAACTGGCATATATTTATACTCCTACCAACTTGATTTCTTTAAACCCGGAATTTCACCTCTAAGGGCCATTTCCCTCAGAACTAATCTGGAAACACCAAATTTTCTGTAATATGATCTACCACGCCCGGTAAACATACAACGGTTTTTTAATCTAACCGGAGATGAATTTCTTGGCAATTTCTGAAGTGCATCGTAATCACCTTTTTCTTTAAGCTCTTCTCTAAGCTGTTTATATTTTTCATAAAGTTTTCTTCTTTTAGCATCACGTGCGATAATACTTAATCTTGCCATTAAATCTCCTTTAATTCCTTATTTAACTTCTTTTTTTCTAAATGGAAAACCAAAAGCTTTCAACAATTCAAAAGCTTCGTTATCTGTATGAGCAGTTGTTACAAGTGTTATATCCATACCCATAACGCGGGTAATTTTATCCACATTAATTTCCGGAAAAATAATCTGCTCTTTAACACCAAGTGTATAGTTACCTCTTCCATCAAAAGATTTATCAGATAATCCTCTGAAATCTCTTACACGCGGTAAAGCAACATTTATCAATCTATCCAAAAACTCATACATTCTTTCTCTGCGTAAAGTAACCATTGCACCTATATTTACATTTTCACGTAATTTAAAATTGGAGATAGCCTTTCTGGATTTTCTGACACTAACTTTTTGTCCGGTTATTGCTTCAAGTTCTTTAACAGCTTCCTCCATAATCTTCTGATCAGCTACAGCAGCACCAACACCCATATTGACAACAATTTTATTTAGTCTTGGCACCTGCATTACACTTTTGTAATTAAATGCTTTTACAAGCGCCGGAATAATTTCTTTTTTATAAATCTCACCAAGTCTTGGTGTAATTTTAATTTCTTTTACCTGTTTAGCCGGAGCTTCTTTACCAGTTGATTTTGGTTTAGCTTCTTTATCTGTTTTTTTAGTTTTCTTTTCAGCCATTTCTATAAACTCTGTTAAATTTCATTAAGGAATCATTTCGCCGGATGCTCTGCTAATCCTGGCAATTTTCTTTTTACCTGTTTTGTCATCCAAAATAATTTTTGATCCAATTCTTGTTGGTTCATTAGTTTTTGGGTCCAAAATCATTACGTTGGAAACATGAATTGGTGCTTCCTTTTCCTGAATTCCACCCTGAGGCGAACGCTGAGTAGGTTTAGTATGTTTTTTACGAAGGTTAATTCCTTCAACTATCAAACGTAAAGTCTTAGGAAACACTTTTAATACTTTTCCGGTTCTTCCTTTATCATTACCGGCGATAACTATCACATTATCATTTTTTCTGATTTTCATTTATCGTAAATCCTTAAATAACTTCTGGAGCTAAAGAAACAATCTTCATAAATTGTCTCTCTCTTAATTCTCTGGCAACAGGTCCAAAAATACGTGTACCTTTCGGTTCATTCTGATTATTTATCAGAACTACAGCATTTTCATCAAATCTAATGTACGAACCATCTTTTCTTCTTACTTCTTTTTTTGTTCTAACGATAACTGCGCGTGACACTTCACCTTTCTTTACTGTACCGTTAGGCATTGCTGTTTTAACAGAAACAACTATAGTATCACCTAAAGTTGCATATCTTCTGTCGCTTCCGCCAAGTACACGGATACATCTGACTCTTTTTGCTCCTGAGTTATCAGCAGCAATCAAATTGGTTTCTTCCTGAATCATCTTTCTATATCTCCTTACTTGGCTTTTTCAACAATTTCTACAAGACGCCATCTTTTATTTTTGCTAAGAGGACGTGTTTCCATAATTTTAACTTTATCACCTAAAGCACATTCCTGTTTTGCATCGTGTGCCATAAGTTTTGTAGTTTTCTTAAAAAACTTCTTATAAATCGGATGAGGAACTCTTCTTTCAATTGCAACCGTAATTGTTTTATCCATTTTATTACTAACAACAACACCAATTCTGGTTTTTCTTAATGCACGCTCAGTCATTTTAAGAATTAGCTCCTTCCTTAGAAGTTTGTTGAGCTGTTTTTTCAGCTCTTTGTCTTTCGCCCAAAATTGTTTTCATTCTTGCAATTTCTTTTCTAGCAATTTTAAGTTTAGCTGTATTATTCAATTGTTTCAGCTCGTGAGAAAATCGAAGATCAACTAAATTTTTTTCTTCTTCTTCAATTCTTCTAACAAGTTCATCACTTGTCATTTCTTTTATTTCATATAATTTCATAATAAATGATTCTCTGTTTATTCGTAATCAGGTCTACTAACAACTTTGGTTTTAATAGGTAATTTGTAAGAACAAGTTTTAAGTGCTTCATTAGCAAGTTCTTTAGAAACTCCAGCAACTTCAAACATAATTCTACCTGGTTTAATAACAGCTACCCAAAACTCCGGTGCACCTTTACCTTTACCCATTCTAGTTTCAAGTGGTTTTTTAGAAACGGGTTTATCAGGGAAAACTCTGATCCAAACCTTTCCGTCTCTTTTCATTTTTCTGGTTAACGCCACACGACAAGCTTCAATTTGTCTGTTGGTTATCCAGGCTGGTTCCAATGCTTTAAGTCCAAAATCACCAAACGAAACGGCACTACCTCTATAAGCTTTACCAGCTCGTCTTCCTCTCTGCGATTTTCTAAACTTTACTCTTTTAGGCATTAACATAAGAAAAACTCCCGATCGATTTTATTCTGTAACTCTTTTGCCAAGTATTTCACCGCGGCAAATCCAAACTTTAATTCCAATAGAGCCGTAAATAGTTTCAGCTCTGCCATTAGCATAATCAATATCGGCTCTGATAGTATGAAGTGGAATTCTTCCTTCTTTATACTGTTCAGTTCTTGCCATTTCGGCACCGCCGAGTCTTCCGGAACACATAATTCTGATACCTTCAGCACCCATTCTCATTGCAGCAGTAATGGATGTTTTCATTGCTCTTCTGAAGGAAACTCTGCCGGCTAACTGACTGGCAATGTTTTCAGCAACAAGCTGTGCATCAAGCTCAGGTCTTTTTATTTCTGATATTTGTACCTTTACATCCTTACCAGTAACTCTTTTTAATTCTTCTTCAAGTTGAGTAATTTCTTTACCGCTTTTACCAATCACAACACCCGGTCTTGAAGTATGAATTGTCAGAATAATATTTTTAGATGTTCTATCAATTACTATTCTTGAGATACCTGCTTTCTTAAGTCTGTTTCTGACATAAGTACGTAGCTGATCATCTCCTTTTAGTTTAACAGAATAACTTTTATTTTCATACCAGTTAGAATCCCATCCTCTTATGATTCCAACTCTAAATCCAACAGGGTTTGTCTTTTGTCCCAAAAATATATCTCCTTACTTATTCTTTACTTGCTACAACAACGGTAAGATGACAGGATCTTTTTCTGATTCTGTATGCCCTGCCCATAGGTGCAGGCGAAATTCTTTTAATTGTTGGTCCTTGATTTACAAATACTTCTTTTACATATAAATCCTGAGGTTCAACTCTTGTTGCATCATCAGAATTCATTAGATTAGCAACTGCTGATCTTAAAGTTTTTTCTGCATCTTTTGATGAGTGCTTAGGTGAAAAATGAAGCACTTCAAGAGCTTTGTCAACCTGCATACCTCTTATTAGATCAACGACCAATCTCATTTTTCTTGGTGATGAACTGATAAATCTATTTATTGCTTTAGCTTCCATTAATCTCAAATCCTATTTTTATGCTTTTGCTGCTTTTTCTGCTTTAGTTCCAGGATGTCCTCTAAAAATTCTGGTTGGAGCAAACTCGCCAAGTTTATGTCCTACCATATTTTCAGTTATGTAAACCGGAATCATCTTATTACCGTTATGTACTGCAATGGTGTGTCCTACAAATTCCGGGAAAATTGTAGATGAACGGGACCAGGTTTTTATAATTTTTTTCTGATTTGTCTCGTTAAGTTTTTTGATTTTCTCACCTAACTTATAATCAAGAAAAGGACCTTTTTTTACAGATCTTGGCATAAATTACTCTCTAATTACTACTTACGTCTTTTAATAATAAATTTATTTGAACCTTTTTTTCTTTTTCTGGTTTTTAAACCTTTAGCTTTTTGTCCCCAGGGAGATACCGGATGACCGCCGCCTGAGGTTTTTCCTTCACCGCCGCCCATCGGATGATCAACCGGATTCATTGCAACACCTCTTACTCTTGATCTTCTGCCTAACCAACGACTTCTGCCTGCTTTTCCTAAATTAATATTTTCATGCTCTGCATTTCCAATTACTCCATAAGTAGCCATACATTCCAATCTAATCATTCTAACTTCACCAGATGGCATCTTTAACTGGGCATAATCACCTTCCTTAGCCATCAACTGCAATGAAACTCCTGCGCTTCTTCCCAACTGCCCGCCTTTACCTGGCTTTAGTTCCACGTTGTGTACAAAACTTCCAAGCGGCATTTCTTTTAATGGTAATGCATTTCCAATCTGAATATCGCTACCTGATCCGGATACAACTTTTTGTCCAACTTTTAATCCTTCGGGTGCGAGAATATATCTTTTCTCTCCATCAGCATAATGCAATAATGCTATTCTACAAGTTCTGTTAGGATCATACTCGATTGAAAATACTTTTGCAGGTACACCTGTTTTGTTTCGTTTAAAATCAATAACTCTGTATCTTCTTTTATGACCGCCGCCAACAAATCTTGTTGTCATATGCCCAAGATTATTTCTTCCTCCGGATTTTTTAAGAGAAATTGTCAAAGATTTTTCAGGAGTTGATTTTGTAATCTCATCAAATGAATAATTTGATCTAAATCTTGTTCCTGGAGTTGTTGGTTTTAATATTTTAATTGCCATAATAAAATCCTGTTTCCTGTGCTATACTTGCTCAAATAATTCAATAGTTTCTCCCTCTTTAAGAGTAACTATAGCTTTCTTGGTTCTGGGAGTTTTCCCTTCAAACCGTCCTCTTTTTCTAAATTGTGATTTCATCTTACCCGGATGATTCATTGTTGTAACATCAATAACATGAACATTAAACTTTTTTTCAATAGCTTTTTTTATTTCAATTTTATTTGCTTTTGGATTTACTAAAAACCCATACTTACCAGCTTGATCAGCACTAATATTTGTCATCTTCTCTGTAATAAGAGGTTTAACTAAAATCTGATTCATACTAATTCACCGCCTCTTCAGTTTCTTTTACTGAAAATGTATTCTCAATTACTTTAACAGCACTTTTTTGTAAGAGTAAAATCTGATTATTCAACAGGTCATAAGTTGAAGCTTTTGAAGCCTCGAGAACTTTAACCTTTGGAATATTTCTGCCAGATTTAAAGATATTTATATTATTTGTATCTGTAAGTAATAAAACTTTCTTACCTTCAACTTTTAATGCACTTAATATCTTTACAAACTCTTTTGTCTTCGGCTTATCAATTGAAAAGTCCTCAACAACTACAAGCTGCTCATCTTTAACTTTATAACTTAAAGCAGATTTACGGGCTAATCTTTTTACTTTTTTGGGAAGGTCCTGTCTGTAATCTCTTGGACGAGGTCCAAAAATTGTTCCGCCGCCTACCCAAAGAGGTGATCTGGATGTACCTGCTCTTGCACCGCCACGACCTTTTTGCTTCCAGGGTTTTTTTCCGCCGCCGCTAACTTCACCACGCTCTTTAGTTTTATGTGTGCCTTGTCTTTGATTTGCAAGATATGCTTTCACTGAAAGATAAATTGCATGATCGTTTGGTTCAATTGCAAATATGTTGTCAGCAAGAGTGATCTTTTCTTCTGATTTTGAACCATCAATTTTAAAAACATCAAGTGTCATTTTTTTACCGAATTACTTCTTAATCAATTCTAAAATGCTGTTTACTGCCCCCGGAACCGCACCTTTAACAAATATCAGATTTTGCTCCGGTAATACTTTAACTACCTGAAGTCCTGATATAGTTACATTTTCATTTCCCATTCTACCAGCCATACGCTGTCCCTTAAAAACTCTTGATGGGTATGAACTGGCACCGATTGAACCCGGAGCTCTTAGCCTATCACTTTGACCGTGTGAAGTACCTCCAACACCGCCAAAGTTATGACGTCTCATAACGCCCTGAAAACCTTTTCCTTTATTTCTTCCTCTGACTTTAATCTTTTCACCTTCTACAAAAAAATCAGCTCCTAATTGATCTCCGACTTTATAATCACCTACATTAAAGCTTCTAAATTCTTTAAGAAATCTAGAGGGTGAAACTCCGCTGCTTTTAAACTGACCAGCTAGCGGCTTTGAAGTATGTTTTTCTTTTCTTTCACCAAAAGATAACTGCAAAGCTTCATAACCATTTTTATCTTTTGTCCTAATACTAACTACTTTACAAGGACCAGCTTGAATAATAGTTACAGGAATTATTTCTCCGTCGTTACCGAAGACATTAGACATTCCTAATTTTTTTCCAATTATGCCAGACATCTTATCTCCAAAAATTCATTAAAGCTTAATTTCAATATCAACACCCGCAGGAATATCAAGCTTACTTAAAGAATCTACGGTCTTGTTGTTTGAGTTGTGAATATCAATTATTCTTTTATGCGCTCTGGTCTCAAATTGCTCTCTTGATTTTTTATCAACATGAGGAGAACGTAAAACTGTATAAACAGTTTTCTTAGTAGGAAGAGGTATCGGACCAGAAACTACTGCGCCAGTACTTCTTACGGTTTTAATAATCTTCTCAGTAGATTTATCAATCAATATGTGATCGTACGATTTCAATTTAATTCTTATTTTCTGACCGGGCACTTAATCAACTCCTTTTATTTATTTGATAGGAAAAGGAAGTGATGGCTTCCTTTTCCCGGGCAATACTATTCTTATGCAATAATTTTTGTTACAACACCTGAACCAACTGTTCTGCCGCCTTCACGAATAGCAAATCTTAATTTTTCTTCCATAGCAATAGGCGCAATAAGTTCAATGGATAATCTTACATTATCACCAGGCATAACCATCTCTGTACCTTCTGGCAGAGTAGCAACACCTGTTACGTCGGTTGTTCTAAAATAGAACTGTGGTCTGTAACCGTTAAAGAATGGCGTATGTCTTCCGCCCTCATCTTTTGAAAGAATATAAACTTCTCCTTCAAATTTTGTGTGAGGGGTAATTGATCCTGTTTTTGCAAGAACCATTCCTCTTTCAATTTCATTTTTATCAATACCTCTTAATAAGATACCAGCATTATCTCCAGCTAAAGCTGAATCTAATTCTTTTCTAAACATCTCAATACCGGTAACAACGGTCTTCTTGTGTAATCCAAGTCCAACTAATTCAACTTCTTCCTGAATCTTAACTTGTCCTCTTTCTACTCTACCTGTTGCAACAGTTCCACGACCTGTAATTGAAAATACGTCTTCAACCGGCATCAAGAATGGTTTATCTGTACTTCTTTCCGGAATTGGAATGTAATTGTCAACTGCATCCATAAGTTCCCAGATACAATTATATCTTGGGTCGCTTGGATCTGCATTAGATGCACCAGCCTCTAAAGCTTGCAGAGCTGAGCCTTTAATAATTGGAATTTCATCGCCTGGAAATTCATATTCTGTTAATAAGTCTCTTAATTCAACTTCAACTAACTCAATCAACTCAGGATCATCAACCATATCTACTTTATTCATAAAGACAACTATTTTTGGAACGCCAACCTGTCTTGCCAAAAGGATATGCTCTCTTGTTTGAGGCATTGGTCCATCGGTTGCTGCAACCACTAAAATAGCACCGTCCATCTGAGCAGCACCGGTGATCATATTCTTAACATAATCTGCGTGACCAGGGCAATCCACGTGTGCATAGTGGCGATTTGCAGTAGAGTATTCAACGTGCGATGTTGCAATCGTGATTCCTCTTTCTCTTTCCTCAGGTGCATTATCAATACTATCAAAAGATCTAACTTGTGATAAACCCTTCTTTGCTAATGCCATTGTTATAGCTGCAGTCAAAGTAGTTTTACCATGATCTACGTGACCAATTGTACCAATGTTAACGTGAGGTTTACTTCTATCAAATTTTTCTTTAGCCATCGAATTCTCCTTTTATAATTTTTCTTTTTGTTTTTATTTCAATTATTAATTTATTGCTGCTTTTCTTCCTAATGATTTTTCAGATATTTCTTCAGCAATAGCTTTGGGTACTGCTGAATAATGATCAAACTGCATTGAGTAGATTGCTCTTCCCTGACTCATTGACCTTAATATCGTAGCGTATCCAAACATCTCAGATAACGGTACATTTGCTTTTATAATCTGAGCATCTTTTCGAGCTGAAAATCCTTCAATTTTTCCTCTTCTTGAATTAAGATCTCCCATTACATCTCCTAAATACTCTTCAGGAGTAACTACCTCAACAGCCATAATAGGTTCAAGCAAAACCGGGTTTGCCTTTTTAGCACCTGCCTGAAAAGCCATTGACCCTGCTACCCTGAATGAAATTTCATCAGAATCAACATCATGATAAGAACCATCGTATAATCTTGCTTTAACATCAACCATTGGAAATCCGGCAATTATTCCATTTTTCATCGCATCCTGAATTCCTTGTGAAACAGCAGGAATATATTCTTTCGGAACAACGCCTCCAACAATGCCATTAATAAATTCATAACCTTTTCCTGGTTCGTTTGGTAAAAGTTCAATCCATACATGTCCAAATTTACCACGACCACCTGATTGCTTTACAAACTTGCCTTCTGCCTGAACTCTTTGAGTTATGGTTTCTCTGTAAGCTACTTGTGGTTTGCCAATATTAGCTTCAACCTTAAACTCTCTTTTCATCCTGTCAACAAGAATTTCAAGATGTAATTCTCCCATACCACTAATTAAAGTCTGACCTGTTTCTTCGTCAACTTTAATCTTAAATGTCGGATCCTCATCAGCAAGTTTAGCCAAAGAATCTGATAACTTATCCTGATCAGCTTTTGTTTTTGGCTCAATAGCAATTTGAATAACTGGCTCAGGAAAAGAAATTTTTTCCAGAACAATCGGATCATGCTCATCACATAACGTATCGCCGGTTCTGGTATATCTTAAACCAACAGCTGCAGCAATATCACCAGCTTTAACCTCCGAAATTTCTTCTCTATGATTTGCATGCATTCTTAATAGTCTGCTGATTCTTTCTTTCTTCCCACTAACTGAATTAAAAATATAAGAACCTGATTTTAATACACCGGAATAAACTCTGAAGAAAGTTAATTTACCAACATAAGGGTCATTCATAATCTTAAATGCTAATGCAGTAAATTTTTCATCTTCATTAACTTTACGTTTAACGGTATCAAGCAATCCAATGTGATGAGCTTCAATCTCTGGAAAATCTACCGGAGAAGGTAAAAAATCAACAACAGAGTCCAATAATTTCTGAACGCCTTTATTTTTAAATGAAGACCCACAAAGTACAGGGATAATCTTTAACTCGATTGTAGCTTTCCTAAGCACATTCTTTATCTCATCAGCACTTATTTCTTTACCTTCTAAATATTTTTCAAGCAAAGTATCATCAACATCAGAAACTGCTTCCAACATTTGAGTTCTGAATTTTGCAGCAATCTCTAACAGATCCTTCGGAATACTAATTTCATCATAAGAAGTACCGAATGAACCCTCATGGTACATTCTTGCATTAAACTGAATCAAATCTATAATACCAACAAATAAATCACCTTCGCCAATTGGTAAACAAACTGGAATAGCATTGGCACCAAGCCGCTCTTTCATCATATTAACTGCATTATAAAAATCAGCGCCTGTCCGGTCCATCTTATTTACAAATGCAATTCGGGGAACTCCATATTTATCAGCCTGTCTCCAAACAGCTTCAGATTGTGGCTCAACTCCGCCAACAGCACAGAAAAGTGCAACAGCACCATCTAAAACTCTTAAAGATCTTTCAACTTCAACTGTAAAATCAACGTGACCCGGAGTATCGATAATATTTATCTGATGATCATTCCAAAAGCAAGTAGTGGCAGCACTTGTTATTGTGATACCTCGTTCCTTTTCCTGTTCCATCCAATCCATTGTTGCTGCACCATCATGAACTTCTCCGATACGGTGTAATTTTCCTGTATAGAATAAAATCCGTTCAGTAGTAGTAGTCTTACCAGCATCAATGTGAGCCATTATACCAATATTTCTAACCTTATTTATTTTTACCTTACCAGCCATCAAACTTTACACAATCATAGTTACCATTTAAAGTGAGCAAAAGCCTTGTTTGCTTCAGCCATTTTATGAACATCTTCTTTTTTCTTTACCGATGAACCCTCACCATTTGCCGCAGCCATTAACTCAGAAGCTAATTTAGCAGACATAGATTTTTCACCGCGGGCACGTGAATAGTTTTTTATCCATCTCATTGCAAGAGCAATTCTTCTTTCCGGTCTAACTTCAGTTGGAACCTGATAAGTAGCTCCGCCAACTCTACGGCTTCTTACCTCTATTAATGGCTGTGTATTTGAGATGGCTTTTTTAAAAATTTCCAGCCCAGGTTTACTGGTTTTTTCTTCAATCAATTGAAAAGCATCATAAACTACATTTCGAGCAACTGCTTTTTTGCCATCGTACATTACACAATTAATAAATTTTGCCACCAGTACATCATTGAATTTTGGATCTGGTTTAAGATACTTTTTTTCTGCTCTTCTTTTTCTCATTTTTTATTTCGCTTTTGGTTTTTTTGCGCCATACTTAGAACGACCTTTTTTTCTATCTGCGACACCACTTGTATCTAAAGTTCCTCTAATAATGTGATACCGCACACCAGGCAGATCTTTAACTCTACCGCCTCTTATCATCACAATTGAGTGTTCCTGCAAATTGTGCCCTTCACCCGGAATGTATGCAGATACTTCAACATTTGTTTTAGTTAATCTTACCCTAGCCACTTTTCTAAGCGCTGAATTAGGTTTTTTCGGTGTAGTAGTATAGACTCTTATCAAACACCTCTCTTTTGTGGACAGGCATCTAAAGCCGGAGCCTTGTTTTTAGATAATATTCTAACCCGACCTTTTCTAACTAACTGATTTATTGTAGGCACAAAATCTCCTAAAAATTTACTTCTTCAAAAAAAATTCAGATTTCAAATATAGTTTTCAATTAAAAAATAGTCAAGAAAACTTATACTATTTTTCAAATTAAGAAGAACAATTGAATTAATTATTTACAAGAGTTAAGAATTCCATTAATCAATTGTTCTGAACTGATTGACTTTCCGCATCTTTTTCCTCTTGAACTTCATTCTCTTCGCTTTCAAGAATTATGTTTGCATAGCTCTTTAGACCTGTTCCTGCTGGAATAAGATGTCCCATCACTATATTTTCTTTCAATCCTAATAATCTATCTACCTTAGCTTCTGTTGCAGCATTCGCTAGTACTTTGGTTGTCTCCTGGAAAGAAGCTGCGGAAATAAAACTCTCAGTAGATAGTGCAGCTTGTGTAATTCCTAATAATATATTTTCAAACGTAGCTGGCTCTGCATCACGAGCAATTATTTCTTTCTTATCCTTTTTCTTCAAATCACTATTAAGCTCTCTTAATTTAGATTTTGAAATCAATTGCCCATTCTTAAGTTTAGAATCACCTTTATCTTCAACGTAAGCCATAGTCATTATCATTGAATCTTCTTCAAAGAAAGCTACTCTATCAACAATATCTTCTTCAAGGAATCTCGTATCTCCGGGTGATACGATCTTTATCTTTTGCAGCATCTGCCGAACAATTACTTCGATGTGCTTATCATTTATCTTAACACCTTGCAGTCGATAAACATCTTGTATTTCATTCACTAAATATTCCTGTACAGCACTTGTACCCTTAATAGCCAGAATATCGTGAGGATTAATCGGTCCATCGGTAATTTTCTCACCAGCAGGGATCTCATCTCCCTCTTGTACTAAAATATGCTTTTGAAAAGCTATGTTATATTTTTTCTCATCCGATCCGTCAGGGGCAATAACTATAATTTCTCTAGAACCTTTCTTTCGGGCACCAAATTTTACATTACCTTCAATTTCTGAAACAACAGCAGGTTCATGAGGACTTCTGGCTTCAAATAATTCTGTTACTCTTGGCAGACCTCCTGTTATATCCCTGCTTTTTGTAGTTTGTTTAGATATTTTCGCCAGAATTGTACCAGCAGTTATACTTTCACCCTCTTCAACAGCTAAATATGCTCTTACAGGCAAATTAAATGATTTTCTTTCTCCATTTGAATTCTCAACTAAAATACCCGGAGTTAAATTTTTATCTTTTGATTCAATCACTACCTTTTGAACGTGTCCAGTCTGATCATCAGTTACTTGTTGAAGTGTTATTCCATCAACAAGATCAACAAACTTGATTTTTCCTGATATATCAGTTAGAATCACAGCATTATATGGATCGTGATTATAAAGTGGTTGACGCTTTTTAATTTTTTGCCCGTTCTTTACTAACAACTCGGCTCCATAAGGCACATCAAACTTCTTTAACTGTCTATTATTTTCATCGTAAATCTCAATAACTCCGCGTCTTCCAGTAACTACATTTATTTCAATATCAGAGCCGCTGAAAGGATCTTTTACAATTTTATTAACAGCATTTATTTTTTCAAATTTTACTATACCATCGCTGTTAGATTCAACTTGAGATTGAGATGCAATCCTGGAAGATGTACCGCCAAGATGGAAAGTACGAAGTGTTAACTGAGTTCCAGGTTCACCAATTGATTGTGCAGCAATAATTCCGACTGCTTCACCAATTTCAACCGGTTTTCCAGTTGTAAGATTTCTTCCATAACATTTCAGACAAACGCCTCTTTTGGATTCGCAGGTAAGAACTGTTCTAATGTAAACTGAATCAATGTTAGCATCTTCAATTTTCTCAGCGATAGGTTCGGTAATCATTTGTCCTGCTTCAACAATCAGTTCATCTGTTCTTGGATTATAAACATCTGCCTGAGCAAATCTTCCAGTAATACGTTCAGCTAATGGTTCTCTTTCTTCTTCCACATCCTTTAATGCTTTAATTTCAATACCAAGAATTGTCCCGCAATCTTCTTCAGTTATGATTACATCCTGTGCAACATCAACCAGTCTTCTTGTCAAGTAACCGGCATCAGCAGTTTTTAATGCTGTATCAGCTAGTCCTTTTCTGGCACCGTGAGTTGAAATAAAATACTCTAACACCGAAAGTCCTTCCTTAAAATTAGCTACAATAGGATTCTCGATAATTTCACCAGCTTGTCCGGAAAGAGTTTTTTGAGGTTTCATCATTAATCCTCTCATTCCGGCTAACTGTCTAACCTGCTCTTGTGAACCTCTTGCACCGGAATCAACCATCATATGTAAAGAGTTAAATCCTTTATCGTGCTGTTTGATTCTATCCATCAAAACTCTTGCAACATCGTTGGTTGTGTGAGTCCAAACGTCAATAATTTTATTATATCTTTCGGCATCAGTAATTAAACCCATCTCGTGTTCATTAAGAATACTTTCAACTTTTTTATTAGCCTTATTGATCAAAGATTCTTTTTCTTCAGGAATAATCATATCACTAAAGCTAACGGACAAACCGCCGGCAGTAGCATATCTAAATCCAAGGTCTTTAAGATCATCAAGAAACTTAGCGGTTACTTTATTTCCTAATTTCATAAACATCTTACCGATGATACCGCCAAAAGCTTTTTTGATAAGAACCTGATTTATATAGCCCATTTCTTTTGGCACTATTTGATTAAAGATTACTCTGCCAGTTGTAGTTTCAATTAATTCATTATTAATTCTTACCTTAATTTTTGCATGCAGCCCAACTACCCGGTTATCATAAGCAATTATTACTTCGTCAGGTGAAGAGAAGATCATTCCTTCTCCTTTATCACCTTCTTTAAATTTAGTCAGATAGTAACACCCAAGAACCAGATCCTGAGTAGGTACAACAATCGGACTTCCATTTTGAGGTGATAAAATATTATGGCTGCTAAGCATTAATAAAGATGCTTCTAATTGTGCTTCATAGGAAAGAGGAACGTGTACTGCCATCTGATCACCGTCAAAGTCGGCATTAAATGCTGTACATACCATTGGATGTAACTGTATCGCTCTTTCATCAATTAAGATCGGTTGAAAAGCCTGAATGCCTAATCTATGTAGAGTTGGGGCTCTGTTCAACAAAACCGGATGAGCTTCAATAATTTTAGAAAGTATTTCCCAGATAATTGGGTCTTTTCTATCAACTACTTTTCTTGCACTTTTAACGGTTTTATTATGTCCTCTTTCAATCAGCTTTCTGATAATAAAAGGTTTGAATAACTCAACTGCCATATCTTTAGGAAGACCGCATTGATGCAATTTAAGTTCAGGACCAACCACAATAACAGATCGGCCTGAATAGTCAACTCTTTTACCTAAAAGATTCTGACGGAATCTGCCTTGTTTACCTTTAAGCATATCGCTTAGAGATTTTAATGGACGATTGTTATCGCTCCGGACTGCGCTTCCTCTTCTTGAATTATCAAATAGTGCATCAACTGCTTCCTGAAGCATTCTTTTCTCGTTTCTTAAAATTACTTCCGGAGCTTTAATATCTATTAATCTCTTTAATCTGTTATTTCTGATTATAACACGACGATATAAATCATTAAGATCACTTGTTGCAAATCTTCCGCCTTCAAGCGGAACAAGAGGGCGAAGTTCCGGTGGAATAACCGGTATGTAGCTTAATACCATCCATTCAGGTTTATTAGGAACTTTTCCTTCTTCTTCCTTAAATGCTTCAAGCACTCTTAATCTTTTTAAATAGTCAGCTTTCTTCTGCTGCGATGTTTCGATCTTTACTGCTTCTCTTAATTCTCTTGATAACTCTTCAATATTCGTTTTCTTCAAAATCTCTTTTACTGCATCGCCCCCGATTCTGGCAACAAATTTTTTAGGATCATCATCATCAAGTTTTTCATTACCATCTGGTAAAGAGTTTAATACTTCAAAGTATTGATCTTCTGAAATCAAATCCAAACGGCTTAAACCTGTTATACCCGGATTAAGAACAACATAAGATTCATAGTAAATGATTTTTTCAAGTTCTTTAAGACTGATGCCAATAATATTTCCTATTTTTGATGGCTGAGTTCTAAAAAACCAAATATGAACAACTGGAACAGCTAAACCAATGTGTCCCATTCTTTCCCGTCTAACACTTTTCTGTGTAACTTCAACACCGCATCTATCGCAGATAATTCCCTTATAACGGATTCTTTTATATTTCCCGCAAAAACATTCCCAATCCCTTGTAGGACCAAAAATCTTTTCGCAGAACAATCCATCTTTTTCTGGTCTGAATGATCTGTAATTAATTGTTTCAGGTTTAGTAACCTCGCCATAAGATCTGGTTAATATATCATCAGGACTAGCTAAACCTATTGTTATACTATTAATATCTCTCATCGTATTTTCTTGATTTCTAAAAGCCATTTTTTATCTCCTAATTTCTAAGTGAAAAAACTGTTTAACGTTAACTTATTTTAATATCCAGACCCAAGCCCTGAAGTTCCTTTATAAGAACGTTAAATGCTTCGGGAATATTTGGTTCCTGTAAGTTTTCACCTTTAACAATTGCTTCATAAACTTTTGCTCTTCCGGTTACATCATCACTTTTTACAGTCAAGATTTCCTGTAAAATGTTTGAAGCGCCATAACCTTCAAGCGCCCAAACTTCCATTTCTCCGAATCTTTGTCCACCAAACTGTGCTTTACCACCAAGCGGCTGCTGTGTAATTAGTGAGTATGGTCCAATAGACCTTGCGTGGATTTTATCATCAACAAGATGGCTTAGTTTAAGCATATAGATATACCCGCAGGTAACTTTCTGATGGAATATCTCTCCAGTTCTTCCATCATAAAGATCAGTTTTGCTTCCCGATTCTAATCCGGCTTTAGCTAACCATTCTTCAACATTACCCACTTTAGCACCATCAAAGATCGGAGTAGAGAATCTTACTCCTAATTTTTTACCAACCCAGCCTAAAGCAGTTTCGTATAACTGCCCAAGGTTCATTCGAGAAGGTACGCCAAGTGGATTCAATATTATATCAATCGGGGTTCCATCAGGCAAATAAGGCATATCAGCGACAGGAACAATCTTTGCGACAACACCTTTATTCCCGTGTCTTCCGGCCATTTTATCACCTACAGAAAGCTTACGTTTTTTGGCAACATAGACTTTTGCTAACTGAACTATTCCGGGAGGAAGCTCATCACCGCTTTGAATTTTTATTCTTTCTCTCTTAAAGTCCTCTTCAATATCAGTTTTGATTATAAAATAATTTTTGAAAAGAGTATTAATTAAATTATTAGTCTTCTTTGTATCGAACCAATCAAGCGAGTAATCAAGTTTTGTAACATCTTCCATTCCGGAAAAAGTTTCTTCTCTAATTGTTGAACCGCTTCTTAATACAACGCTGCCATCAAGATCGCGGATACCAGTAGTAATCTGTTCTTTAGTTATCCTGGTTAATTTTTCAACAAGTTTATCATAATGATTTTTAAGTTTCTTTTTAAACTCAACATCAAGATTATCTAATGCGGTTTTCTCCTGCTTTTTAGCTTCATTATCTCTTTTCTTTCTGCTGAAAAGCCGGGTTTTAATAACAGTTCCTTTTAATCCGGGAGGTGCTTTTAATGATGCATCTTTCACATCTCCGGCTTTATCTCCGAATATAGCACGCAGCAATTTTTCTTCCGGAGTAGGATCAGTTTCTCCTTTAGGTGTTATCTTTCCGATTAAAATATCACCTTCTTTTACCTCGGCACCTTCTCTGATTATTCCATCTTCATCAAGATTTTTTACAGCTTCTTCACTAACGTTCGGAATCTCTCTGGTTAATTCTTCTTCACCGCGTTTTGTTTCTCTAACTTGTAATTCAAATTCTTCAATATGAATCGAAGTATAGATATCTTCACTTACAACTCTTTCACTTATTATGATAGCGTCTTCAAAGTTATAACCTCGCCAGGGCATAAAAGCAACCAATACATTACGCCCTAATGCTAATTCACCGCCATCTGTTGCAGCTCCATCGGCAAGAACATCATCTTTTTTAATTTTTTGTCCTTCTTTTACAATCGGAATCTGATTAATACAGGTTTCCTGATTAGTGCCATGGAATTTGGTAAGATTGTAAACCACTTCCCTTACTTCATTAAAACTTGTCAGAGCTTCAAAACTGTTAGGATTAATATCATATTTAACAACAATCTTATTAGCATCAACATACTCAACTACACCATTATCCTCAGCAATAATAATTGCCTTTGAGTCAAAAGCAATTTTCTTTTCCATTCCGGTTCCAACTATTGGTGCTTCCGGTTTTAACAGCGGTACAGATTGACGCTGCATATTTGAACCCATCAAAGCTCTGTTAGCATCATCATGTTCTAAGAAAGGAATTAATGCAGCCGCAGCACTTACTATCTGTGCAGGGGCAACATCCAGATATTGTACATCTTCAGGTCGAACTATCGGGAACTCACTTTTCAATCTGGATTTCACTCTTTCATCAACAAATTTTCCTGATTCAGTTATCAACTCATTTGCCTGAGCTACGGTGTAGATATCTTCATGCTCAGCAGTTAAGTACTCTACTTCATCTGTAGCCTTACCTTTAATAACTTTTCTGTAAGGAGTCTCTAAAAATCCATATTTGTTTACTCTTGCATAAATTGTAAGAGAAGAAATTAATCCGATATTAGGACCTTCGGGAGTTTCGATAGGACAAAGTCTTCCGTAATGTGTATAATGAACGTCACGAACTTCAAATCCTGCTCTTTCTCTTGTTAACCCGCCAGGACCTAATGCAGACATTCTTCTTTTGTGTGTCATTTCAGCTAACGGATTAGTTTGGTCCATAAACTGTGACAATTGATTAGTACCAAAGAATGCATTAATAACACTGGTTATCGTTCTGGCGTTTACCAAATCCTGTGGTGTAAAATTTTCTGTGTCGCGCATATTCATGCGTTCCTTGATAGTTCTAGCCATACGAGCCATACCAACATTAAACTGCTGACCTAACTGTTCACCAACTGTTCGAACTCTTCTATTACCAAGGTGGTCAATATCATCAACATCTACTTCACCATTCTTAAGGTCTATGATATATTTCATTATTGAAATAATATCTTCAACCGTAAGAACAGTTGTTGTTTCAGGAATATTAAGTTCTAACTTCTGATTCATTCTATGACGACCAACATCACCAAGATCATAACGTTTATCATTAAAGAAGAGTTTTTCAATTAATGATTCAGCAGTTACAAGATCAGGAGCTTCACCAGATCTTAACTGGCGATAAATTGCATACAAAGCTTCTTCACGTGTATGAGAAGTATCCTTACGCAAAGTATTTACAATTAAATTTTGCTCATTAATTGATTCAGATTTAATAAATTTAAGCACATCAACTTCAGCATCATTTATTCTTTCAAGATCTTCTTCAGTTAAGATTGAATCACGAGTAAGAAAAATTTCACCTGTTGACATATCGAATATATCACTGGCAATCATCCGACCAAGATAATTTTCAAGCTTTCCTTTTTTAACCGAAACATTCTCAACTAAATCAAAAAGTTTTAGTATCTCTTCATCCGATTGAAAATTTAAAGCTCTTAACAATGTAGTTGCGGGGAATTTTTTTCTTCTATCAATATAAACGTACATAACGTAATTAATATCGGTAGCAAACTCCACCCAAGAGCCTCTCAAAGGAATTATTCTTGCCGAGTAAATGGGGGTACCATTTGGATGAATTGTTTGTGCAAATGCAACACC
The DNA here is from genome assembly GCA_013285425.1 of Ignavibacteriota bacterium. Classification (GTDB taxonomy): domain Bacteria; phylum Bacteroidota; class Ignavibacteria; order Ignavibacteriales; family Ignavibacteriaceae; genus IGN3. The sequence continues at coordinate 459,067 of CP053447.1, read as the reverse complement.
AGGTGAACGATGCAACTGAGAGACAACAACCCTTTCTGCTCCGTTAATTACAAATGTTCCTTTCTCAGTCATAAACGGAAGATTGCCGAGATATGCTTCTTGCTCTACAGTATTAATAAATTCTTCAGTTTCAGGATCCTTTGTAGAAAGCCGTAATTTAGCTTTGAGTGGTGCTGCAAAAGTGAGCCCTCTTTCCAGACATTCTTCTACAGAAAATCTTGGCTTTTCAACATAATACTCAAGAAAATCCAATCTGTAGTTTTCTTTATTATCAAATATTGGGAAATTGGATGTAAAAACTGCTTGTAATCCCTGATTTTCTCTTTTTGATGGATGAACATTAAGCTGAACAAATTCTTCAAAAGTTTCAGTCTGAATGCCTAAAAGATTTGGAATATCAATTACTGATGAAATGTGACCAAACGAAATACGGTTATTATCCAATTGAAAACCTCCTAAAAATAATCAAATGCTAATTAATGAGCATCTAAACAACGTTCTCTATATATAACAAAGCGATAAGACGGATTTATCCGCCTTATCACTAAAAAAGATGAATTAAAAAAAAGAATTTTATTTTAATGTAACGGTTGCGCCGGCTTCTTCAAGCTCTTTCTTAATCTTCTCAGCTTCATCTTTTGATACTTGTTCTTTAACTGTTTTCGGTGCACCATCAACAAGATCTTTAGCTTCTTTTAATCCTAAACCGGTGTGAACCCTCACAACCTTAATTACATTTATCTTTTTATCACCAGCAGATTGCAGAATAACATCAAACTCTGTTTGTTCTTCCACAGGGGCAGCAGTTGCACCACCAGCAGCAGGACCAGCCATAACAACCGGTGCAGCGGCGGTAACTCCAAATTCTTCTTCAAGAGCTTTCTTTAATTCTGAAGCTTCTAATAGTGACATACCTTTTATAAGTTCAAGTGCTTGAGCAACTTTTTCAGACATTTTATATTTCTCCTAATTATTTTTTCTAAGTTAATTATGCAGCCTTGGTCTTTGAGACTTCATCAATAACGCTGACGAGATCTCTGATCACTGCTGAAATAGAACCTACAATACCAGATGCAGGTGAATTCAAACTGCCAATAATACCAGCAATTAATTCTTCCTTTGTTGGCAGTGATGCTAATTGATTTAATTTACTGCCATCATAGTATTGTGTTTCAATGTAACATGCTTTTAACGCAAACTTTTGTGAAGTGTCGTTAAATTTTTTAATTATCTTTGCAGGCGCAACCGGATTTGCAGAAGCAAAAGCAAATCCTGTCATACCTTCAAGATGTTCTGCCAGCTTTTCAAACTTTCCTGATTCAACAAGTGCGCGCTTAAATAAAGTATTTTTAAATACCTTATACTTAACGCCGTCTTTTCTAAACTGATTTCTTAACTCAGTAATATCAGCAACATTAATGTTTGAGTAATCAGTAAGAAAAATTGCTGTTGAATCTTGTATCAGTTCTTTCGCTTCGGAAATTATTTCTGCTTTTTCGTTCTTATTCATTTTTCTCCCGTATCATATTTTAGTATTTCGGGTCGGTTAGAAGCTATATTTTTATGAGTGCGTAAAATCTTTTTAAACAATGCTTAATTCATCTTTAGAAATTTTTAATCCAGGACCCATTGTGCTGGACAAAAACAAACTTTTAACATACTGCCCTTTAGCAGTGGATGGTTTCATCTTAATTATAGTATTGAGAAAAGCTTTTGTATTATCAACTAATTTGTCGGTATCAAAATTCAGTTTTCCTAAAGAAGTATGTACAATACCAGCTTTTTCAACCCTGAACTCAATTTTACCGCCTTTTACTTCTTTAACGGCTTTTGCAACATCCATTGTTACTGTTCCGCTTTTAGGATTGGGCATTAAACCTTTCGGTCCTAAAACTTTTCCAAGTTTTCCTAATTCAGCCATAGAATCCGGAGTAGCGATAACCACATCAACATCAGCCCATCCGCCTTTAATTTTTTCAAGATAATCTTCAAATCCGGCATGATCAGCACCAGCATCCAAAGCTTCCTGAATCTTTGCACCTTTGGCAATAACCAATACTTTTACAGTCTTTCCTGTTCCATGAGGTAAAGATACTGTACCACGAACCATCTGATCAGCATGCCGAGGATCAACACCTAATCTTATTGCACAATCAAGCGATTCTACAAATTTAACTTTTGACTGATCTTTCAAAATTGAAATTGCCTCAGCTAAGGTGTATTCTTTTTCTACATTAACAGATTTTTTAATTTCTTTATTTCTCTTAGTTTTTTGCATCTTAATTCACCAATAAATTTAAATTCTATGCGATAAATGAGTTTATTCATCTACAGAAATACCCATACTTCTTGCGGTTCCGGCAATCATACTTATAGCATGATCAATATCGAAAGCATTAAGATCAGGCATTTTTACTTCAGCTATTTCCTTTACTTGCTTTTTGGAAACTTTCCCAACTTTTGTTCTATGAGATTCAGGTGAACCTTTTTCAAGTTTGGCTGCTCTTTTAAGTAGAATTGAAGCAGGGGGAGTTTTTGTAATAAATGTAAAAGATTTGTCAGTGTACACTGTTATAATAACTGGTATAATAAGACCATCTTTATCCTGCGTTCTGGCATTAAACTGCTTACAGAACTCCATAATATTAACACCTTTTTGACCAAGTGCTGGTCCAACCGGTGGTGATGGATTAGCTTTTCCGGCAGGAATTTGTAATTTTATATAAGAATCTATTTTTTTTGCCATTATGTTAACCTGGTATATTAAATAACTGTTATTTTTCTAATTCAGCTTGTACAAAATCGATTTCAAGCGGAGTTTTTCTTCCAAAAATTGAAACCATTACTTTAATTTTCATTTTTTCTTCGTTTACTTCTTCAATAGTACCTGAAAAATTATTGAACGGACCATCAATTATCTTTACTATATCACCATTTCTAAATATCGTTTCCATTCTTTCTGTCGAACTATCTTGTGTTATTCTTCCGACAATTCGCCTAACTTCTTCAGGCTGTAAAGGATTTGGATTGCTGCCAGTGCCTAAGAAGCCCATTACAGATTGGGTTGATAGAATAAAATCTTTAACCTGATTATCAAGCAAAGCATTAACTAAGATGTACCCAGGGAAGAAATTTTTTGTTTTACTTCTCTTTTTTCCATCTTTAACCTCAAAAACTTTTTCCATCGGTACTAACACTTCGTGAATTTTTTCTTTCAACTGATCATTTTCACTAATGCCATTATCTAAAAGAGTTTTAACTTTATTCTCGTGACCGGAAAAAGTCCTAACAACATACCATCTAGTTTCCATTAAGTCTAAACCTAAAAAATACCTTTAAATACTTCGTTAATTATAATATCAATCACATAAGTAAAAAGAGCTAACACAATACAAACAACGATCACAATTTTCGTAGATTCCATAAGTTCGGCTTTTGTAGGCCAGGTAACTTTTTTCATCTCTTTAACCACATCCTGAAAAAAGTTTATAATTTTTTCTTTCATAATAAAACCTTTCAAAAACTGCACGTCAGGAGGGACTCGAACCCCCAACCTGCGGTTTTGGAGACCGCTGCTCTAGCCAATTGAGCTACTGACGTATTGATTATTTTGTTTCCTTAAAAATAACATGTTTTCTAACTACAGGGTCGTACTTTTTATATTCAACCCGCGCTGGATGTGTACGTTTGTTTTTTGTTGTAGAATATCTATAGCCAGTTCCGGCAGTGCTTTCTAAAATAATAATTTGTCTTATGTTACTTTTAGCCATATTGTTTCCTTAACTATTCAAACTAAAAATGATCTGACACCAGCTAAGTATGGTGATCTCACTGTACTTTGAGCTGACGACCGGGATTGAACCGGTGACCTCATCCTTACCAAGGATGTGCTCTACCAACTGAGCTACGTCAGCAGAGAAAAGTAAACTTAAATTTTCAATTACTTAATAAAACTCAACAGAATCATCTGAGCGGGAGACGGGACTCGAACCCGCGACCAACAGCTTGGAAGGCTGTGACTCTAGCCAACTGAGTTACTCCCGCATTTTTTAATCAAAAAAAATCCTTGTATTACACATTTTATATTGCAGTGGGCGGCGAGGGATTCGAACCCCCAAAGGCGCTTGCCAACGGATTTACAGTCCGCCCCGGCTCTCCAACTCCGGCGTCCGCCCAAACACAATAATGCAAATTAAAAGCGAGCAACAAATATATTTTTCTTCCATTAAATATGCAAGTTTTTTTAATTGAATAATTCAAGCTTCAAAATCTCGGGTGCAAATAAATACATAGTTGCATCTACAATACTCATAGCATCAGAGAGCTTAGTCTTAAAAATCATTTTTTGCTCAATCATTAAGTCAAAATTCAGCAGGTAAATTTTACATGAGTAGAAAATTTTCAAGTAGAATTTTACTTCACAATATTTTGCTAATTAAATATTTGGATTTATAAGTCGATTTTAAGCTGACACAAACGGTACATTATTTGTCGTGTAAAAGCCAACTGGTAACATAAACAAAATAATCAACAACAATATAAATAGGGGCTCATTATGAAAAACTTATTATTGGTTCTCTCGGTTCTTTTCCTTTTTGGATTAACTTCATGTTCAGATGTAACGGACAACTCATTTCCAACCAACCCGGGTTTAGAAAAAGATGGCGGTAATGATATATTTACTCCATCTTCACATCCATATCCTTATCTTTTCAATTTTACTAAAATTGAAGGCGTCAAATATTCAAGAGTTAATCTTGATGAAAATGCTATAGAGTTATATTTACCTACAGTAACAAGAAGATATGTTCAGTTTTATGTAGTTGTAAGCTACATAAACGATAAACCTAACAATCTTTTCTTTATAGATAAATTTAATGATGGTTCATTTATAGTCTCTGGATTAAATTCTTCAGAGGTACTAGATGTAAGCGTTTATGGTTTTGGTTCCAGAAATGACATTGTTCCACCTTTCTCAAATAATACTATGATGAAAGAGATTACCCATATTTGGGGAACAGATGGAGAAAATCTGAAAGTTGAATATTTGGGAGTCCGTCCAACCAATTTTAAATATGTCTTTGCAGAAATAGAAACAAGAGAAGGATCACAATTTATATTCTTACATAAACCTGTTTCACAATCCTTCACAATTCCAGGTTATGGTAAAGGTGCTGTTGGACTTAAATTATATGGATATTATACTTATTTTGATAATGCTGATTTAGCAAACTAGAACAATCACAGTCTATAAATTCAAAGCCGGACTTAGCTCCGGCTTTTTAATGTTTCCACAATTCCCTATCTAAACTTCTATATTGAATTGCTTCACTAATATGTTGGGGTAAAATATCCTGAGAGTTTTCAAGGTCAGCAATTGTTCTGCTAACTTTTAGTATTCTATCATAAGCTCTGGCAGAAAGTCCAAGTTTTGTCATGGCAATCTTTAATAACTCTTCACCTTGATCATTTAATTTACAGAATGCTCTCACTTCCTTTGATCCCATATCACCGTTGTTAAAAATATGCTTAAGATCATTAAACCTTTTCAACTGAATATCTCTTGCTTTGATAACTCTTTTTCTGATTTCTTCTGACTTTTCTCCAATCATTTTAGAAGAAAGCTCTTTATACTTTACAGCCGGAACTTCAATATGAATGTCTATTCTATCTAATAATGGACCTGATATTTTTGCCATATATCTTTGTATTTGCGGAGGCGAACAGGTGCACTCTTTATTAGGATCAGTGTAAAAACCACAAGGGCAAGGATTCATTGCAGCAGCAAGCATGAAGTTTGCGGGAAATTCTAATGACAATTTTGAACGGCTGACTGTAACTTTTGCATCTTCTAATGGTTGACGCAAAACTTCAAGAACATTTTTTTTGAATTCCGGCAGTTCATCTAAAAACAGAACTCCAAAATGTGCAAAAGAAACTTCACCTGGTTTAGGAAAAGAACCACCTCCGACTAAGGCAGCATCACTTACAGTATGATGCGGACTTCTAAAAGGTCTCTCTGTTATAATTGCTTTATTTTTTGGTAAGATACCGGCGATGGAGTGAATTTTGGTAGTCTCCAAAGCTTCATTAAAAGTTAACGGCGGAAGTATTGATGGTAATCGTTTAGCAAGCATTGTTTTTCCTGAACCAGGTGAACCAATCATAAGAATATTATGGGCACCGGCAGCAGCAACTTCTAATGCTCTTTTTACATTTTCCTGTCCTTTAACATCTGAAAAATCTAAATGATAATTATTGATCGCCGAAAACAATTCATCTTTATCAGTAAGGGTTTTTTCAGGATGAATGTTTTCATTTAAAAATGAGATCACTTCATTTAAATTTTCAAATCCAAATACATCAATATCATCAACTATCGCTGCTTCACTTGCAGATTCTTTTGGCAATACAATTCGTTTTATTCCCTTTTTCCTTGCTTCAACAGCAATGGGAAGTGCTCCTTTAATATGACGTAAAGTACCATCCAGAGAAAGCTCTCCAAGGAAAATAGAATCTGCTAGAAATTTATCTGAGACTAATTCTTCAGCCGCAAGAATTCCAATTGCTATTGCAAGGTCAAATGAACTGCCTTCTTTTTTAATATCCGCAGGGGCAAGATTTATTGTAATTTTTTTTATAGGAAATTTTATATCCGAATTTTTTATTGCAGCAATTACTCTCTCGCGGCTTTCACGTACTGCATTATCCGGTAAACCAACTATTATAAAACCAGGGATTTGTTTTTCGACGTGAGTTTCAACCTCAACAAGATATGCCTCTATTCCATAAGTTGCACTGGTTAATGTTTTTGATAACATCTTATATCCAGACTATTATTTATTTTAAATTATGCGAGGCAACATATAAACTACCCCATAATCTAATTTACTATCTATAACTTCTTAGAAAACCAATCTTATCTGAAGACTGATTAACCGGAACCAAAAGTTTATCCTTACCATAAATAGCATCTTCTCTGTTAGTGAATGCAAGTTCATAATCCATGCTCATTATAATAGCTTCTTCAGGACAAACTTCTTCACAAAAGCCGCAGAAGATACATCGCAGCATATTTATCTCGAACCGAACCGGATATCTCTCTTTTTCATTTTCAGTTTCGGAAGCTTGTACTTCAATAGCTAAGGGTGGACATACTCTTGCACATAAACCACAGGCTACACATCTTTCTTCACCATTTTTTTCCATCACAAGAATTGGTCTACCGCGATATGATGCCGGCGGGATAAATTTTTCTTCGGGATACTCCATTGTAAATTTTGGTCTTAACATCGTTTTTAACGTTAGAGCTAACCCTTTAAAAATTTCCGGGACATATACCTTTTCTAATAAGGTCAAATCTTTAATTCTTTTCTTTGCAGGAATGTTCTTTTCTGACATCAAAACTCCATTATAGATTTCTTTAATTACTAACTAACAAACAATATATAAACTATATCTTAAATATCATTATTAAAAACGCAACCCAAACAATATTTATCAGCGAAAGCGGGAACATAACTTTCCAGCCTAAACTCATTAATTGATCGTATCTGAATCTTGGGATAGTCCATCTTACCCAAATAAAGAAAAATAGCAGCAAAGCAACCTTTAAGAGAAATCCGGCTATCTGAAGAGCTACAACAAGCCCTGAAGATAATCCTAAAGTTTCAATATACGGTATCTGCCAGCCTCCTAAATAAAGAGTTACAATCAGTGTGCTTGCAATTAACATATTTGCATACTCTGCAAGAAAGAATGCAGCAAACTTCATACTGCTGTACTCTGTATGATAGCCTCCGACAAGTTCAGGTTCTGCTTCAGGTAAGTCAAACGGTAAGCGGTTTGTTTCGGCAAACGCAGAAACAAGAAATGTTATAAATCCGATTGGTTGAACAAAAGCATTCCACATCCAGCCTGATTGTGATTCCACAATAGCTATTGGTCTTAACGATTCAGATAAAAGAACAACTCCGCCAATTGAAAAACCCATTGAAATTTCATAAGAGATCATCTGAGCAGAAGAACGAATTCCGCCGAGTAAAGAATATTTACTTCCTGATGACCAGCCGGCAAAAGTTATAGCATAAACACCAAGAGAAGTCAGAGCAAGTATATATAAGATTCCAATATTAACATCTGCAATAACCAATGGAATTTCATATCCTGCGATGTTGATTCCGGGCCCAATTGGTATAACAGCATAAGTTGTAAATGCCACAAACAACGCAAGCATTGGTGCAAGTGTGTGAATCATTTTATTCGCATTATCCGGAACTATATCTTCTTTAAGTAAAAGTTTAAATACATCTGCAAAAGATTGTAATGATCCTTTCCAGCCAACTCGGTTCGGACCTAATCTATCCTGAATCCAGGCGCTGATTTTTCTTTCGAAATAAACAAGATAAGCAGCGGTTAATAGCATCAAGACAAGTACTATTACAATTCTTATCAGTAAAAAATTATAAAAGCTAATTATCGACCATAAAAAATTTCCGATTGCTTCCATTAGTTTTTAATTCCTTATAACCTAATTTTTATCAGATGGTTTTGAGTTCAAATTGTTTAATTGTACACCAAACTCTCCAAGAGTATCATAATCTAATCCATTAAATGCTTCAATATTAGCTGCTAAGTCTAGAAATACTTCTTCTGCCATACCGTACTTCATTTTTTGACCTAAAGCAGAGGCAAGCCCAACAAGAATTTTCCAGCTAGCTCTTGCATCAAAATGTTTCCCCTGTGCCCAACGGTCGAATTTAGTACCAAACTTATCCCAACGACTCATTGACATTCCTTCCAATGCCCGGTCAACATCCAAAGTTGCAACAGCAGGGCGGATTCTTTGAACTCTTCCACTGAAGTTAACAAAAGTACCGTTCTTTTCTGCATAAGTTGAAGCAGGGAAGACAATATCTGCAAGCACTGTTGTTTTATTAAAATTGGTAGCGTGTGCAATTAATAAATCAAGTTTTGCAAATACACTTTCTAATTCAGTATTTGCAGCAATTATATCATCTTCTAAAATATAAAGTGCTTTAATTTTCCCTTCTTTAATTCCTTTAATAATTCCATTAAAATCATTTCCGTTTTTAGAAGGTTTAACACCTGCTAATTCCGCACCAAAAGAATTGGGAGTAATATCATTTTTTCTTAAAATATCATCACCGAATGCCGGATCAACATGTTTTACAAAATCTAAATTTCCGGTTCCCAAAACTGATTTTGCAAATTTAGCAGCAGCATAATTATCTTCAACCGTAGCAAATGCAGAACCAAGTACGGCAATCTCATCTTTACTGAATCCTTTTAATCTTGATGCAGCTTCTGCATAAGCTTCATCCCATCCAACTCTGACCAAATTGCCTTCCACTCTGATATGCGGACCATCAACTCTGTCTTTAGCATTTACAAATTTAAATGTATTAACTCTTCCATGATCACACATCCAATAGCTGTTCACATCTTCGTTATACTTAGGCACAAGTCTTAACACTTCATTATTTCTTACCCATAGCTCTATGTTGCATCCACGTGCACAACCGGTACAAACAGAGTTTGTGAGAGACATTTCCCATACTCTTGATTTGAATCTAAAATCACTATTTGTTAATGCACCAACGGGACAAATATCAACAACATTCATTGAATATAAATTATCTAATTTTTCACCGGGATAAGTAGTAAGGAAAACCCTATCACCTCTTTTTGTAAAAGTCAGCTCAGGGTCTTTTGCAATTTCATCACAAAACCTTATACATCTCGAACACATAATGCATCTATCAGCATCAAACATTACATAGGGTCCGATTTGAATCCTTTTCCCCTTTTTTACTTTTTCTTCTACAAATCTACTTTCACCAACACTATGTTTATATGTATAGTCCTGCAATTTACATTCACCTGCTTCATCGCAAATGGGACAATCAAGCGGATGATTGATAAGGAAAAACTCCATAACAGCATTTCTTGCTGCAAGTGATTTATCAGATTGAGTTCTGACAACCATTCCATCAGCAGCAGTTGTTGCACAAGCTATAACTAACTTAGGCATTTTTTCAACTTCAACCAGACACATTCTGCAATTACCGGATACCGATAGCTTTGGATGCCAGCAGAAGTGTGCAATTTCAATTCCATGATCCTTTGCTGCCTCAATAATTGTTTGACCCTGTTTAAACTCTATTTCTTTTCCATCTATTTTAATTTTGGGCATAATCTACTCTGTTTTATTCTTACAAACTAAGCTGCTTTTTTTAATGAATTATTTTTTGAACAAATAACTATCCTGCTTAAAGTTGATTCATCAAGAACTTCTGTTGAAAGTTTTTGTATATCGTGTAAACTTACCGAATCAATTTTATTTAATATGTAATCAACCGGAACAACTTTGCCATAATGATTGATTGAATTTGCCAGTCTTATCATTCTGTTGGTTGTATTCTCAAGACTCATTAAAGTATTACCTTTAATATATTCTTTTACTCTGTTAAGTTCTTTCAATTTTACTTCTTCATTTCTAAGTTTTTTAAATTCCCGATAAACAATTTCACTTACTTTGCCGGCTTGTTTATCGTTTGTAGAAAAGTAAACTCCAAATGATGAAACATCCTGATAAGAATTTAAGAAAGTATTTATCTGATAAGTCATACCAAGCTTTTCTCTTACTGCCTGAAATAATCTTGATGAACTTCCATCACCCAGTAACGTAGAAAGAACTTTTAATTTATGTCTTCTGGAATCATTAAATCCAAAGGTTTTTCTACCGATTATTGAATGGACCTGCTGAATTTCTTTTTCAATCATGACATCACAAACGGAATGCTTAAAAACGTTTTTCCTTTTTGAAGTTGATGAATTCTTTTTAAAAGTAAAATACTTTTCTGCAAGTCTAACTGCTTCATCATGTTCTATAGCACCTGATACTGCAATCATAAGATTATCAGATCGATAATTTGCTTTATGAAATTGATGGAGACTGCCTGCATTAAATGATAAAAGATTCTTTTCAGTTCCAATTATCGGATAACTTAAACTATGACCATTAAAAATCGCTTCTTCAAATTTATCAAAAATTAATTCTTCAGGATTATCATCGATATCTTTTAATTCATCTATAACAACACCGGTTTCTTTTTTAATATGTGAATCTTTAAACAACGGATTCTGAATCATATCAGACAGAACAATAAAAGTTTTTTTAAAATTTTCAGAAAGTCCTCTGCCGTAATAGCATGTATGTTCTTTTGAAGTAAATGCATTCAGATAACCGCCATAAGATTCTATTGTATCTGAGATTTGTTTTGCTGTTCTGGTTTTTGTTCCTTTAAATAACATATGCTCAACAAAATGTGAAATGCCATTGTTACCAGGATTCTCATCTCTTGCACCAATATTAAACCAAAATCCCAATGAAAAAGATTTTAGATAAGGAATAAATTCTGAAACAACTTTTACACCGTTTGAGAGTGTCGTTACTTTACAATTATCCACAATTTCTACTATTAATGATGAATTATTAGGGTTCAAATATAGACAAAGACGATTAGGCAATCAAGAAAAGAAAACAGAGAAAAAAATATTCAGGACATCCGAAAAATTTTTGTTTTTATCATCTCAAAACAGTTTGAGATTTGGAATAAGATATTCTGAAATAATCAGCTATCAGCAGATGGATTTAAATTCTCTGTTTTTAATTCTTGAAAATTTTCTCTGAAGTTTGAATTAACAAAAAATAAATACACTAGCGAAGTCGAATCAGAATATTTTCATTAATTATTTTCAACTTCGCTAATTAAAAAAGAACCTTAAGCTTCAACTAAATCCGGATATTTTTCCTGATACTTGACAAAGAAACTTCCGATTGCTTTATAAGCTTTTTCGAGAATCTGTTCATTAGGTAAGAATACTACACGAAAATGTTTTGTACCCGGTACCTGTCCAAAACCACTGCCAGGCACAACTACAACTCCGGTTTCCTTTATTAACTCAGCAACAAAATGATTATCCGGCTGTTTCATCTCTAATTTTGGAAAAGCATAAAAGGCACCTTCTGGTTTAACACATGAAATTCCGGGAATTGCATTTAACATTTCAACCGTTAAATCTCTTCTTTTGGATAGCTTTTTCATTGCTTCAACCAGATGATCCTGATCTCCTTCCAGACAAGGTTTAATTCCATATTGTTCAGGATGATTTGCTGATAATCTGGCGCGAAGAATTTTATTAATTGCCTCAATATAATCAGCAAGAACTTCTTTTCTTCCGCTAACAATTCCCCAGCCAATTCTAAAACCAGGTACCATATAATTTTTTGACAATCCGCCAAAAGTAATACAAGATACATCCTTATTTAATGCACCGATTGAAATTTGTTTCTTCCCATCAAATAGAAGCTTATCATAAATTTCATCAGCAAAGATTACTAAATTATGTTTGAGAGCCAGATCAATTATCTGCCTTAAATTTTCTTCTGTGTAAATTGAACCCGTTGGATTATTTGGATTAATAAGAATGATAGCTCTGGTTTTATCATTGATCTTTAACTTAATATCATCAATATCGGGCAGCCAGCCGTTTGATTCATTAAGATAATAAGGGTTTTCCATCATCTGTAATTTGCTTGCAATTGCAGTGTAAAGAGGATAACCCGGAGTTGGAGTAAGAACATTTTCTCCATCATTAACAAGCGCAGTTAAACAAATATCAATAGCTTCACTTGCACCGGTTGTTACAAAAATATCATGAACATTTGTTATACCTTTACGGTCTGCTTCTTTTTCAATCGCTGCTACTGCTTCTTTAATACCCGACGACGGTGCATAACCATTTAAGTTTTTTAACATTGCCTGATAAGTAGCATCAACAAGATATTTCGGCGGGGCAAAATCATAAATATTTGGATCACCAATATTCAGATACAGCATTTCTTTTCCAGTTTTTGCAACCTGATTAGCAAGAACGACAATATCTCTTACTGCATAAGTTATATTTTCAGTCCTTACAGCAGGAACTATTTTATTAATCATATTTATACTCCTTAAAAAGTAAATCAAATTTTGTAAGCAAAGTTAAAGAAATTTTGAGTGATTAACAGAGTTAATACTTATTAGAAAGGTTTCTTGATTTTATTTCATCTGATGCAAAATTTACCCGTTAAAAATATCCCAAAAATAACTTGACATTATTTATATTTCTATCAATATTTGCATCAGTAATTATTAAAGGAAAAATTTTAGAAGATTTGCTACAATATTAATTTTCGTTCGTCTAAAATATTTAATAGTAAGAAAATTAACCAGAGTAGCAAAGTACACCGATTTAGGGAATTTCTCTGGTCGGTTTTTTGTTATATAATAAAACAAATAATGGAGATTTGAACTAATAGATAAATTGATACGAAAACCTTAGGAAAACGCATTCACTAATTTATTAGGAGGAACACGTGATGAGAGAAATAAAAGTAAAAATCGAAAATCCGTTATCTGAGCTTATCAGCGATGATATATTTGATCTTCTTGATTCTCACGGTTTAATTGATGAGAAAGCAGTCAGAGATTATCAAATAAGGAAAAAATTTAAACATCTTAGATCCAGTAAATTGAGCGCCGGTGATGCAATTGATGCTATCCGTGCAGAATATCCATATTTACAATTTGATACTATTAGAAAGATTGTATATCAAATAAGTAAATAATTAATATTAAATAATACTTGACAATTAACATTCATGAATTTATTTTTCATTCGACTCTTTCAAAGGGTTCTCCCCTGCCCTTTGATGGAAATGAGTCGGGCCCGGTGAATCCCCCTCACCGGGTTTTTATTTTAAAATAAGGATGCATTATGGCTAAAAAAATTAAAAAGAAAAACGTTAAAGTAACTACAAAGTCATTACCTTCTCCATTTAATATTTATTGGGAAAGAACTAATTATGTACTTTTGGGTCTCGGATTGTTGTTAATTGTTTTAGGTTTTTATTTTATGGGTCAGGGAAATTGGGATAGCACATCTTCATTAGTTGTATCTCCAATATTTTTATTTCTTGGTTTTGTGGTTGTTATTCCGGCTTCTATATTTTATAGAAAAAAGTCCAAAGTAATTAACAACGATATTGCTAAAACAGAACAATAATTTATAAACCTGAAATATCCGATTTGGGCAAATTAAGTTTCGATCAACTGACGGATTTGTACATTTTACTTTCCGTTGATAGAATTGGACCAGCAAAGGTGAGAAACCTTCTGGCAAAATTCAAAGACATTTCAAACATTCTTAAAGCAAATATTTCTGATCTAATGGAGACTGAAGGTATAAGCAAAGAGCTTGCTTCAAGGATCAGAAAGTCATCATTAAACAAAGATTCAACAAGAAAATTATTAGAAAAGGAAATAAAATTTCTTGATAAGATTGGCGGCAGAATCATAACTGTCTGGGATAATGAGTTCCCGCAGCTATTAAAAAAAATTTATGATCCGCCATTAATTTTATATGTAATGGGGAATTTTGATGAGATGGACAAATACTCGGTTGCTGTTGTTGGTACAAGACAGCCAACTATTTATGGAAAAATTCAGACTGAGAAAATTGTTGAAGATTTGGTTCGGCAAAACATAACGATTGTCAGTGGATTAGCAAGAGGTATTGATTCTGTTGCTCATTCTACCGCATTAAAAAATAATGGAAGAACAATTGCTGTGATAGGATCCGGATTAGATGTTATTTATCCATCTGAAAACAAAAAACTATTTAATGAAATAAATGAGCGCGGAGTAATTATCTCTGAGTTTTCACCAGGGACAATTCCTAATGCCGAAAATTTTCCAAGACGTAACAGAATTATTTCCGGATTAGCTTTGGGCACATTAGTAATAGAAACAGCAATTACCGGTGGTGCAATGCAAACTGCAAGACTTGCATTGGATCAAAACCGTGAAGTATTTGCTGTTCCGGGCAATCTTGGAATTAAGCAATCTGAAGGAACAAATATGTTAATTCAACGGGGTGAAGCTGAATTAATTAAAAATGCTGAGGATATATTAACCGGATTAGAATTAAAGCTTAAACCTTTAGTTGGGAAAAATATTCCTAAATATCAAAAAGATCTTACAATCTTCGAGGAAAAGATTTTAAACAGTCTTATCAATGAACCTTTGCACATTGATAAGATTGCTGAAAATACTGATCTAACCACTTCTGATTGTTTAGTTAATTTACTTTCTCTGGAGTTTAAGGGATTAGTAAAACAATTACCCGGCAAAATGTTTATGTTAATGTAAACACAGTTTTGTTTAATATTTCTTCTTTGTTTTCCACAAGAATTTTAACCAATCTTTTAACTTCTTTTCCTGACCATTTTCTGTTGGAAAATAAAATTGCTTGTTCTTTATTTCATTTGGGAGATAGTTTTCTTCAATAAAATGATTTTCAAAATCGTGTGCGTACTTATATTCCTTTCCGTATCCAATATCCTTCATAAGCTTAGTTGGTGCGTTACGCAAATGTTTCGGAACTGCAGCTAAAGGATTTTTTCTGACCTCCTGCAATGCACTTTCTATCCCAATATAAGATGCATTACTTTTTGGCTGAGCTGCCAGATAAGTAACACATTGTGCTAGAACTATTCTTCCTTCGGGCATTCCGATTTTTTCTACCGCACTAAATGTTGCTTCTGCAAGTACTAATGCATTTGGGGAGGCATTTCCAATATCTTCGGATGCAAGTACAATTAACCGACGCGCAATAAACAGAGGATCTTCACCTCCTTCAATCATTCGGGCAAGCCAATATAAAGCTGCATCAGGATCACTGCCGCGAATACTTTTTATAAAAGCAGAAATAATATTGTAATGTTCTTCGCCCGCTTTATCATATAGAATATTTTTTCTTTGAACGATGTTTTCAAAGATTTCTTTTTTAAGGATTATCTCTTCGTTATTTATCTCCTGAACAACAGCAGCTTCTAAAATTGTTAACATTACTCTTGCATCACCGCCTGAGAGATAAATCAGATAATCTTCATCTATAGATTTAATGTTAAGCTGCTTAAGAAATTCATCTTTTATAAGTGCAGATTTTAATATTTCAACCAAATCTTCTTTAGATAATTCTTCTAAAACAAAGACTCTTGTACGTGAGCGAAGTGCAGGTATAACTTCAAACGATGGATTTTCAGTTGTTGCACCAATCAAAATAAGTACACCTGATTCTATTGAATGAAGCAGTGCATCCTGCTGTGCTTTATTAAATCTGTGTATTTCATCTATGAATAATATTGTTCGCTTTCCGTAACTTCTGTTTTGTATTCCTATATCAATAACAGAGCGAATATCCCGCACTCCGCTTGAAACAGCATTAATCTGAAAGAACTCTGCTTTAGTCTGATTAGCAATTATTCGTGCAATTGTTGTTTTACCGGTTCCGGGCGGTCCCCATAGAATAAAAGATGACGGTGTATCATTCTCAATCATTAACCTGAGCGGTTTGCCTTCACCAAGTAAATGTTTCTGTCCGTAAAAATCAATGATACTCTGCGGTCTTATTCTTTCAGCAAGTGGAATGGCAGGAATTTTTAATTTATCATTCATTTAAATATTATTAATCGAGACTTAATCCTTTTACCGGTTCATTCTTCAACTTTAAATGATATTTTTTTCTCTTTCGGTCTAATCATATCATATTTTTCTCTTGCAATTTTTTCAATTTTAGCTGGTATATTTCTTTTTAAGGAATCAATCTCAGCTTCTAATTTTTGATTTTCTTCTTCAAGCTGATTTATTCTTGCATTTAAATCATCAAGTTCAGTTTTAACTTTTACGTACTTTATTACACCATAACTGTTAAAGAGAAGATATAAAGTTCCAAGGACAACTACAGTTACTATAATATAGAATCTGATCTTTTTATTTTCTAAAAATCTCATCTCAAGCTTAATGAAATAATCTTATCAACCAGCTGCTCAAATGAAATATCAACAGCTTTTGCCATTTTAGGAACAAGACTTAGTGATGTCATACCGGGTAATGTATTTACTTCAAGAGCATAAATTTTGTTATCAGGGCTCAAACGAAAATCAACTCTTGCATATACTTCGCATCTTAATGATTTGCATGCAAGTACTGCAATTTCTTTCATCTTTTCACTAACATCAATAGGAATTTCTGCCGGCACAATATACTCACTCATACCAGAGGTGTATTTACATTCATAATCATAAAGACCATGTTTAGGTCTGATTTCTAAGACCGGCAATGCACTATCATCAAGAACAGCAACGGTTAGTTCTCTTCCCGGAATATATTTTTCGACAAGTATTCTGTCCGAATACTCAAAAGCAAGACGAATTGCTTCATGAAGCTGTTCTTGCGATTTGCAAATTGTTAATCCAACAGTTGAGCCTTGATCATTCGGCTTAACAACTGCCGGATATGAAAAAGTTTTTTCAATCTTCTGGTTAACATCGTCAGTTGTTAATTCATCTTTCTTAAAGTGAAAATATTCAGGTGTTGGAACTTTGTATTCATCAAACAAAATTTTTGACATTATTTTATCCATTGCAAGAGCACTTGATAAAACTTTTGAGCCTGTATATTTAATACCTTTCAATTCGAGCAATGATTGTATTGTCCCATCTTCTCCATATTTACCATGCAGCGCAAGAAAAGCTACATTTATTTCAGACGGTGAAATAAGATTTATAGCATCCAGATAATTTTCATTTGAGATTTCTGTAAAATCCTCTTCGCTAAAAAAATCTTCAACATCAAATGGTTGATTGATTCCGTAAGCAGGGTCGAGTAAAACAACTTCATAATTAAGATTTATCAACGCCTGATAAATTGATTTACCGGTGGATTTGGAAACTTCTCTTTCGGGTGATGTGCCGCCGAGAAGCAATAACACTTTTAATTTTTTAGCCATATCTTAAAACAGTTTTAATTATTTCTTTTATCTATTTTAATTCCATAAGTGCTTTCGGAAATTCCAAGAATATCATCAATATTTTTTCTGGAAAGCTTTCTTGGTGTACCTGATAATTTTGCCAACAAAAGTATTTTAGAATAATGTTCAAGTTTTTCCATTTTGTAATAAGCATCATCCAGAGTTTTACCTAAAGTAACAGCACCATGATTTTCTAAAAGCATTGCCCAGGAAAAATGCAGATAAGACTCCATACTTTTAGGAACATCATCGGTTGACGGAGTAGCATATTTACATAAAGGAATTTTCCCCAAAGTTAACATAACTTCTGGAAGGTAATGTTCAATTAATCCTTTACCTAAAAGACTAATTGCAGTTGCATAAACCGGATGACAATGAACAACTGCATTAACATCATTTCTGATTTTATAAGCATTAAGATGTATCTTGTATTCGGTAGAAATTTTTGATTTACCTTTCAATGCCTTACCATTCGAATCAATTTTAACAAGATCTTTTTCTGTTACATCGCCTTTGCAAATTCCTGAACGGGTTATTAAAAACATATTATCTTCTGTTCTGCAGGAGATATTGCCATCATAGGCAGCAACAAAACCTTTATCGTAAACTTTATGACAAATTTCTACTAGCTTTTTCTTTGAAGACATTTTCTTTCTAATTCTTCCAATAATTTTAGATTATTCAAACCATCTTCACCGGTTACAAAAGGAGTTTCATTTTTTAAGAAAGATTTTTGCACTGATCTAAGAACATACAACATTTTGTTTCCACGCTTGCGAAAGCTTTTTCTTGTTTCATCTTCCAGAAGTATAGTAAGCTTTGGTGCAGCCATTTTCTTTCCGATAAGATTATCTATTGCAATAGCTCCCTTATGACATAATATTTCAATTCTGTTAAAAGCTTTTTTATTATTGTAAGAAACATTAAAGGTACCGAAGCCACTTTTTTTAAACTTTACTGTTCCAATTGCAAAGTCATCTATTTCACTATTGTAAATTAAATTTCCCATATAGCCATCAATATTCTGCACTTCACCGCCGAAGTAAATTAACAAATCCAAAACATGTGTTCCGATATCGCGTAATGCACCGCCTCCGCTAAGTTCTTTTTTAAATCTAAAATTATTATCAGGAGGGAAATCGATATTAAACTTTATATCAATCGAAACGAGCTTACCAAGCTTTTGATCAAGTATTAGTTCTTTAGCTTTCTTTATAAGAGGATGAAACCTGTATATATAGTTTACAGAAAACAATACATTATTTTCTTTACACACTCTTACCATTTCTTCAGCCTGCATTGAAGAAATAGCTAACGGCTTTTCACATAAAATATTTTTACCGGCTCGTGCTGCTTTAATAACCTGTTCATAGTGATGTGCATTTGGACTTGAAACAAAGACTGCATTAATATCTGAGTCAAGGAATGCATCGTAGTTATCAAAATAATTCTGAACTCCAAACTTCTGAGATAAGGATTTAGAGCGATTGATGTCCCTGCTGTATAATGATATAACGCTGCTTTTCCTTAATAATTTTGTAACCGGTAAAAAACTGTGTTCTGCAAATCTTCCGCAGCCGGCAATACCCCATTTAATTTTCTTTCCTTTGTGTAATTGTTCAGCCATTATATTATAGTTTTAACCGCTCCATTAATTTTAAAATTGGTTTAGAATTCTGCATCACATAAAAATGGATGCTTTTAACATTTGCATTTAATAATTCTTCAACTTGCTTTGCTGCCCACTCAACACCAATATCCAGAACTTGTTCCGGTCTTGCTGCCATAATCTCATCAGAAAGTTCATCAGGAATATTTAGAAAAAAGTTTTTTGGAACTGAGGTTAAATGAGCTTTCGAAGTCAATACTTTAAGTCCGGGAATTATCGGAACATCAATTCCTATTTCTCTGCACTGATCAACATAATTAAAATAATGTCTATTATCATAAAACATCTGAGTAACAATATACTCTGCACCTGCATCAACTTTTTCTTTAACATACTTTATATCAGTTTTAAGATTTGGAGCCTCGAAATGTTTTTCAGGATAGCCGCCTACTCCAATACAAAAATCAGTCGGAAGGGCATCAAGCAAACTATCTTCAAGGTATTTACCATTATTCATATTTATTATTTGTTTAACCAGATCAACTGCATAAGGATTTTTACTTTTTCCTTCAGGAATCGGTTTTTCGTAACCCGAATCATCACCTCTTATAGCAAGTACATTCTGAATCTGTAAATAATTAAGCTCAATTAAAAAATCTTCTGTTTCTTCTCTGGTAAATCCTTTTGATATTACATGGGGTACTGCATCTATATTGTATTTATTTTGAATCAGTGCACAAATACCAAGCGTGCCAGGTCTTTTCCTCTTTACTTTTTTCTTAATACCTGTCGGTGTTTCTTCATAAAATACTTCTGCCGCATGAGAAGTAATATCAATAAACGGCGGATTGAATTTTGAAATATCATCAAGTACTGATAACAACCCCCTTATATCTCCACCTCTTTTGGGAGGAATTAATTCAAAACTAATTAATGGATTTACCGCGTTATTAAGATGTTCGATAACCTTCATTTAAACTCATTTTATTTATTAAACGAAGCTAATATAATAATACTTTACTATTTGATAATAATACTTATTACTATGCCTTTTCAGAAAATGATATTTTTTTGTTACGCGTCTTATTTACGCTTTATTAACAATAAGTTTTTATTTTTTCTGATTGATGACTCATCTGTTTTAATTAACATATATTTACCTTGCAGCCAGTAGGGTGTTTGATCACGATAATTGTCACTCATTACATTACCAGACTGCCCGGTAGTAAGGATAAGATAATATTGATCAGGTTTTGCAAAATCATAAATATAACGCATCGAAGGACCAAGTATATTTTCAAATTCACTGTGACTAAACATGGGATATTTATCTATACTTTCAGAAAACGGATACTCAGTATTATTAATTGTTGTACCGTCTCCGCCAATTTCATAAGGACCAATGTTGATATATTTATCTAACAAACTAAAATTACCGCTGAAAGCATGCTTGAAAGTTACTGTATGTAATCTGCCCCACTGCCAGTTGGTAAGGTCTTTACCAAGGTTTTCTTCCAGAAATGTAAGTGCATCCGCAAGGCTCTTTCTGATAATTTCATTTTTACTTTCTGTTTTAGCTGTGCTTATATCGTCAAATATTAATGATTCAGGTTTGTCCAATACTCGCAGCAAACTTCTGAACGGAACATTTGCAAGAAACACAAAACGATTAAACAAATCATCACCCAGTTCATCATAATAAATATTATGCAGCAAATATTTTAATGTTACAACATATATAGAGGGAGTTTGACTCTGCTTTTTTAAATTAAAATCCCATTCGCTCAACAATTCAATTGCAGTTTTAAGATTATTATCATTGATTTTAATTCCTTCAAATGCTTTTACTATATGCGATGTAATCAATTTTGCATAAGGCGAAGTAATATCCATCTGATACTTTTTAAAATCTTCCGCTGAATGTTTTTCTTTTGAATTAAGCAGCTCGTAGATTCTATCAATACGCGACGATGGTTCCCATAAATTTGAAATGTGATATTTAAAATCCTTTAATATCTTATTATTTGCAGAGGTAATAAAATTTTCTTTAGGATTTAGTACAACAGGTATTTCTTCTACCGGAACATAACCCTGCCAATCGTTTTCAGTATTTGTTCCATCAAAGACAAGAGTCGGATTGTTTTTTTTACGCAGTGGAATTCTTGCCCCCATAATATATCCTATATTACCCGTAGTATCTGCATAAACAAAATTTTGACCAGGAATTCCAAAATATTTTACACCTTCTCTAAACTGATTCCAGTTTTTAGCTTTATTGATTTTATAGAAACCGAGCATCTCATCACTAAATTCATTGCCTAACCACTTCATACTTATCGGTGGAAATTCTGATTCTGCCGTATTATAAATAAAATTAAATGTATGAATATCTGAGATAATTGGACCACGATGAGTTTCTTTTATTTCAATGACCCGATCTTTACCATTTTTAACTTTAATTGTGTCTTTAATTATCCTAAGATCTCTCCATTGACCATCAACAAAATATTTTGAATCAGATGAATCAAGTTTCTCAATATAAAAATCAGCATCATCATTCATAACATTAGTAAGTACCCAGGAAATATTTTCTCCTTTTCCAATCACAATGCCGGGGACACCGGGTAAAGTAACACCAGAAGTTTTCCATCCTTCCTTAGAATTTACAGTTGCGGCAAACCATTTACCAGGCGCACTAAAAGCAAGATGAGGATCGTTTGCTATAATCGGTTTTCCTGAAGTTGATTTATTTGCATTAACTACCCAGTTATTAGAACCAATGTGTGTTCCGGTCCATCCAATAAAATTTCTGAATGCTTTATCTGTTTCAACAAGTGATGAATTGATTGCAGATAAATATTTAAAATTATCTGCAATGATAGTTGGTGCATTTTCAGGATAGTCAGGTAATATTTCCAAAGCTTTCTTTTCACCAAGCTTTTGGATTAATTCTGAAAAAGTAAGGTCTGTCCACCAACTCATATTTAGTTCCCATGCCATCATTTTAATAATAATTAAACTATGCAAAGGTTTCCATTTTTCGGGTTGATAGCCGAGAACATCAAACTCAATTGAATAATTACCTTTTCGCTCTTCAATATAAGCATTAACCCCGTCTGAATAAGATTGAAGTAATGAGATAACTGATGGATCAATCCTGGAATAGTTTCTTAAAATATTTCTTTTGATTCCAACAGTTCTAAACATATTATCAAAAGGTACCGCTTCATCACCAAGGATTTCACTCAGTCTGCCTTCACCGGCTCTTCTAATGAAATCCATAGTAAAAAGCCTTTCCTGTGCATGAACATAACCCAATGCAAAAGCAGCATCATTATCATTTTCAGCAAAAATATATGGAACAGCAAAACTGTCTCGGTATATCTCAATATCAGATATTATCTTTGAAGAAGTTATTATGCCTTGATAAGCCGGAAGAGATGAGGAAAGCATATTGTAAAATATTGCGCCGGCTACAATGAAAATAATAATAAAAGAAATTGACAACCCGAATAATATTTTTTTCCAACTACGCATAAAATAATTCAAAATGTTAGGACAAATATAAAAAGAATTACTTGCAAGGTAAGAAATAAAGGAACAGCTGCTTTGTATCTGATGATTCAACGAGGATTGAACTACTGTTTTTCAGACATTACTGTAAATAATTTCCATTTAATCTACTTTCATATATGAGGCATTAAAAGAAAATTGCAGTTAACACATGCATATAAAGATAAATCAAAGATTACACCTGATAGTTAGAAATCCTTTAAGGCTGTCCAAAATTTTTATAAAATCATAATTGTATTTACTCAGATTCCTTCCAGATTTCACCCTCAGGTTTTTTTGGGTTAGCAGTTTTTTTGCCGTGTAATGAAATTACGTAACTGGCTACTTCCTGAATTTGTTTTGGACTTAACATACCTTTCCAGGAGATCATTCCTTTTTCCGGAACACCATATTTAGTAACAGAAAAAACATTTTTTATTCCACCGCCGTGGATCCAATGGTCATCAGTCAGATTAGGTCCTACTAATCCTCCGCCATCACTGCCATGGCATGCAACACAATTTGCATCAAAAATCTGTTTTCCAAAATTCAATGATGGTGGATCGGTCAATAGAGTGACAGTATTTTCATCTAATTGTACACTTGAATTTTCAAGTAACCCATTGCTGGTTCCAGCCTGAATTACTTCAGTTGAATTTCCTTCGCTCTGATATTGACCTATATTTGGAATATGATAATCAATTAATAAACCGATCACTGCAAATATTGTAATATAAAACAGCCACATAAACCAGGATGGAACATTACTGACCAATTCCTTTACATCTTCATTTTTACCTTTTATTAGAGATCTATTCTCAACTATATCAAAAGCTGTCTGCCGGATATGCTTTTCAGATTGATTAATTGAAGGTTCTTGCTTTTGAAATGATTTATCATTTTGTATTTCAGAATCTTTTCCCTCATAGTAAATTAACGCAATAAAACTTAAAAGAATTACCGCAATAAGGAATATTGCAATAACATCATAATATGAAGGAGGAAAATCAGATCCTGTTGCTGCGTAAGCTTCCTGAAATCCAAATAGAATTGACAGAAACATTAAATTAAAGACAGATAATTTTCTTTTCATAAAAATCCTAAATCCATTAAAATTTTTCCTTAAAAGTAATTTCGATTAGTGTTTGAAATTACAAATAACCCAAAAGTATTAAAAATTTATTCTCATGTATTTTAAGTAAAAGTGATGCAGGTAATATCTAACGAATAAGAAATTATTTTAAAATTAACTTAAAGATAAAATGTTAATCAAACTTAAATAACTAAATGAAAATGAATAATATGTAGTCAGCTATTGTGCAAATTATTTAACAACCGAATACTGTCCGGTTAAAATCAGAATAAAGTAAGAAGCAGTATAGTTATCATATTTTATTCTCCATAAGAAAAATTCAAATAATTGATTTTACTTTTTTCAAAGTGAAGAAGTACAATTCTTTAACATATTTTTATAAAGACTTAACGGGGCTATTCATTCAGGCAGCAGATTATCTGATTATATCATTTTGAATAAAATTATTTTGGACAGATGAGCATTAACCATATTTTAATGTTCAAAGGTAAAATAATTTTAAAATGAAAATAAACCGCACAGAAGAATTTGATCTGGCATATCGTTTTGTTACTGAAACAAATTTAAACATTTTTCTTACAGGCAAAGCCGGAACAGGAAAAACAACCTTCCTGAAATACCTTCAAAAAAATTCAACAAAAAAGATGTTAGTTGCTGCACCAACCGGAGTTGCTGCAGTAAATGCCGCAGGTGTTACACTTCATTCTTTATTTCAGCTTCCGTTAGGAATAATACTACCTTATACAAATACTGTTAATCCTTCTAAAGATTTATTTAAGGATCATCCTCTTCTTTCAAGAATTCACTATAGTAAAGAAAAATTAAATCTGCTCAGGAGTATTGAACTTCTTGTAATTGATGAGGCAAGCATGCTTGCTTCGTACATAGTTGATGCAATTGATATTATTTTACGTTATGTAAAGCGTAAACCTGAAGAAGCATTTGGCGGAGTACAAATTTTATTTATTGGTGATCTCAATCAGCTTCCTCCAGTGGTAAAAAATGAGGATTGGGAAATTCTGAGTGATTATTATTCATCAATTTTTTTCTTCGATAGCATAGTACTGAGTGAAAACATTCCTGTTATAATTGAATTGAAAAATATTTATCGTCAAAAAGATAACAAGTTTATTGAAATACTGGGTGAAATAAGGAATAATGAATTAACAGAAGAAAATTATAATCTGTTAAACTCAAGATTAATAAGAAATTTTACACCGTCAGATGGTGAAGGATACATTTCACTGACAACTCATAACTACCAAGCTGATGAAATAAACAAAACCAAACTAAAAAATCTTCCTTCACCTGAGTATATCTTTAGCGCTGAAATAATAGATGAATTCCCGGAAAACATTCTGCCCGCTGAAAAAGAATTAATCCTGAAAAAAGGTGCACAGGTAATGTTTCTTAAAAATGATACAGAAGCAAAACAATATTTTAACGGAAAAATCGGGATGGTTACCGAACTTGATTGGGATTTTATAAAAGTCTTTTGTAGAGATGATCAACTTGAAATCATTGTTAAAAAATCTGAATGGCAGAACATCAGGTTTAAAGTTGATCCTGAAACCCGTAAAATAAAAGAAGAAGTTCTAGGAAGCTTTATTCAATATCCTTTAAGACTTGCCTGGGCAATCACTATTCATAAAAGTCAGGGTTTGACTTTCGATAGAGTAATAATAAATGCGGAAAGAGCTTTTGCTGCCGGACAGGTTTATGTTGCACTTAGCAGATGCACTTCACTGAATGGACTTGTTCTTTCAAGTCCTGTTCGAAGAAACTCAATTATTTCGCACAAAGAACTGAATGAATGGTTTATCAGGAACAAAGATATAAACTTACAGATGCAATTTATAGAAGCGCGGCAAAATTATATTCTCAGGGAATTAAAAGATATTTTCAACAATCAAAAATTGTATAACTCATTGAAAGATTTAAAAGCATTCTTTGAAGAAAATAAATCTGATCTCTCTGCTGAATCATTATCCTGGCTTGAGGAATTAATCTTCAGACAGAAGCAGCTTAATGAAGCATCAGAAAAATTTATGATGAGTTTAGTCCATCTGGGTGCTATTGGTTCTGATATTGAGAACAACGATCAAATACAAAAAAGGATTAAGGAAGCTGCATATTACTTTTATAATGAAATTGAAGCTTGGAAAAAATCATTTATTAATCATCCTTTGAGAGTGCACACAAAGAAAGTTTCGAGTAAGGCTGACAAACTCCTTTTTGAGATTAATTTAATTCTATCAGAAACTCTGACCAATCTTCACTGTTGCAAAAACGGATTTATGTTAAAGGACTATTTAATGAATAAGAACAGTTTAAGATTGCCGTCATTTGAATTAGGTTCAGTTATTAAAAGTTCCTATACAAAAGATAAATCATCAAAAAAAGATACAGTAAAAGAAACAGTTAAACTGTTTAAAGAAGGTAAAAGTGCGGACCAAATTGCTGCAGAGCGGAATCTTGTTATCAGTACAATTGAAGGTCATTTTGCTCAAGCAATTAAGCAGGGACTAATTGATATTGAAGAAGTAATGTCTATTAGCGAAGCAAAAATGATTGCAGAATATTTTCCTAAGAATCTTAAAAATGTTGGTTTAAGCAGTATTAAAGAAACTGTTCCGCAAAATATAAGCTATGGAAAATTGAAGATAGTATTGGCTTGGTTAGAAAAAATGAGAAAGTAATTTGACGACTGAAATTTCATTGTTTAAAAATTCAAGTACAGTTATTAAACAAATAATAACAGCAAGTTGAATATTATTTTAAGATAAACAAATTTCATTTTAAGGATGGGAAGACCATAACAGCAAAAAAAATCCCGATCGAAGATCGGGATCAAAATAAATCCTGGCAGTGACCTACTCTCCCACACACCTGCGCATGCAGTACCATCGGCGTTCTGGGGCTTAACTTCTCTGTTCGGAATGGGAAGAGGTGTAACACCCAGGCTATAACCACCAAAATTTAAACTCAAAAAAAAATAATGAAAGAGTGAGCCTGTAAGAGAGAAATCTAACTGTATTTATAAATTTAAATGGATAAGCCTCACGACCTATTAGTACTACTCGGCTAAATACATTGCTGCACTTACACCTATAGCCTATCAACCTCGTCATCTCCGAGGAGTCTTTAGTCCTGATAAATCAGGAGGGATACCTAATCTTGAAGCATGCTTCGCGCTTAGATGCTTTCAGCGCTTATCACTACCGTATATAGCTACCCAACTATGCCACTGGCGTGACAATTGGTGCACTAGAGATACGTTCACTTCGGCCCTCTCGTACTAGAAGCGACCCTTCTCAAGTATCCTGCGCCCGCATAGGATAGGGACCGAACTGTCTCACGACGTTCTGAACCCAGCTCACGTACCGCTTTAATTGGCGAACAGCCAAACCCTTGGGACCTTCTTCAGCCCCAGGATGCGATGAGCCGACATCGAGGTGCCAAACCTTACCGTCGATATGAACTCTTGGGTAAGATCAGCCTGTTATCCCCGGCGTACCTTTTATCCTTTGAGCGACGGCACTTCCACTCGCAGCCGTCGGATCACTAAGTCCTGCTTTCGCACCTGCTCGACTTGTAAGTCTCGCAGTCAAGCTCCCTTTTGCCTTTACACTCGCCGCATGATTACCAACCATGCTGAGGGAACCATTGAGAGCCTCCGTTACATTTTAGGAGGCGACCGCCCCAGTCAAACTACCCGCCTAACACTGTTCCTAACCCTGATTCAAGGGCTGAGGTTAGAATCCAAATAAAACAAGGGTGGTATTTCACAGTTGGCTCCACCGAAGCTAGCGCTCCGGCTTCAAAGCCTCCCACCTATTCTACACATGCCTTACCCGAACCCAATATTAGGGTGCAGTAAAGGTGCACGGGGTCTTTCCGTCCATATGCGGGTAACCGGCGTCTTCACCGGTACCACAATTTCACCGAGCCCGTGGTTGAGACAGTACCCAAATCGTTACACCATTCGTGCAGGTCGGAACTTACCCGACAAGGAATTTCGCTACCTTAGGACCGTTATAGTTACGGCCGCCGTTTACTGGGGCTTCGATTCATAGCTTCGCTTGCGCTGACCACTCCTCTTAACCTTCCAGCACCGGGCAGGTGTCAGTCCCTATACATCGTCTTGATTGACTTCGCAGAGACATATGTTTTTGTTAAACAGTCGCTTGGGCCATTTCACTGCGGCCTCTTTCAGCTACGTTAGAAATAATTTCACTTACTTGAGGCACCCCTTTTCCCGAAGTTACGGGGTTAATTTGCCGAGTTCCTTAACCACGGCTCACTCGAGCACCTTAGAATACTCTTCCCATCTACCTGTGTCGGTTTGCGGTACGAACTGATAAAACTCTTCTGTACGAAGATTTTCTCGGCAGTATGATTACGGTTAGTTTGTTGGCAAAGCCATCCCGTTCGTATCTCGGCCTTAAGAAAGTGCGGATTTGCCTGCACTTTCAGCCTACTTACTTAGACCACCTAATCCATCAGGTGGCTAACCTTCACTCCTGCGTCCCTCCTTACAGTCAAACGATTTTTACCAGGTACAGGAATATTAACCTGTTTTCCATCACCTACGCCTTTCAGCCTCGGCTTAGGGTTCGACTAACCCTGAGATGACTAACATTGCTCAGGAAACCTTAGATTTTCGGTGGATCGATTTTTCATCGATCTTATCGTTACTTATGCCTACATTTTCTCTTCTATGCGCTCCAGCATGGCTCGCACCACACCTTCAGTGCACATAAAATGTTCCCCTACCACTCCGACAAAGTCGAAGTCCATAACTTCGGCAGATAGTTTTAGTCCCGTGTATTGTCGACGCTAAGTCGCTTGACTAGTGAGCTATTACGCACTCTTTAAATGAATGGCTGCTTCTAAGCCAACATCCTAGTTGTCTAGGCAACTCAACATCCTTTCTCTGTTAACTATCATTTGGGGGCCTTAGTTGATGGTTTGGGTTGTTTCCCTTTTGGCTACGAAGCTTATCCCTCGCAGCCTGACTCCCGAAGAACATGTATATGGAATTCGGAGTTTGTCTAGGTTTGGTACCGTTGTGACGGCCCTAGCCCAATCAGTGCTCTACCTCCATTACACTTTTGTTCGAGGCTAGCCCTAAAGCTATTTCGGGGAATACGAGCTATTTCCGAGTTTGGTTGGCCTTTCACTCCTACCCTCATCTCATCCAAGCGGTTTTCAACCCACACTAGTTCGGACCTCCATGAGGTTTTACCCTCACTTCATCCTGGACAAGGGTAGATCACCCGGTTTCGCGTCTACCGCACATTACTTCAATCGCCCGGTTAGGACTTGCTTTCGCTTCGGCTTCGTTTCTAAAAAACTTAACCTTGCAATGTACGAGTAACTCGTAGGCTCATTATCCAAAAGGCACGCTGTCATCCCGATAAATCGAGACTCCAACTGCTTGTAAGTATATGGTTTCAGGTACTATTTCACTCTCCTAATAGGAGTTCTTTTCACCTTTCCCTCACGGTACTATGCGCTATCGGTTACGAGAGAGTATTTAGTCTTACCAGATGGTTCTGGCAGATTCCCACTGACTTCCACTTATTCCGTGGTACTTGGGAAACTAATCCAAAGAGATATATAACTTTCACTTAAAGGACTATCACCTTCTATGGTTGAACTTTCCAGAACATTCAGTTAGAAATATATTTTTTTACTCTTCGACTTATCAGCAATTCAGTCAGATCAATTCCCGCAACACCACTAACGCAACGGTTGCTTCCTTTAACACGTTAGATGGTTTAGACTCTTTCCTTTTCGCTCGCCACTACTAAGGAAATTACTATTGTTTTCTTTTCCACCAGGTACTTAGATGTTTCAGTTCCCTGGGTTGCCTTCATATAACCTATGTATTCAGTTATAGATAACTAGACATTACTCTAGCTGGGTTGCCCCATTCGGAAATCTACGGGTCCTAGGTTATTTCCACCTATCCGTAGCATATCGCAGGTAGTCGCGTCCTTCATCGGCTTCTCGTACCAAGGCATCCACCATATGCTCTTAGTAACTTATCCAAAATTTTTAAACACAGATAGATTTGTGCTCTCTTAAGAAACAAAAATCTATATAATTTTATTTTGTTTTTCAGGCTCAGTAAAACTCTGATTCAAAGAATCATTGTTTTTACTCTTTCAAAATTTCAAAGAACAAAAATAGTGGAGCTAATCGGGATCGAACCGATAACCTCCGCCTTGCAAGGGCGGCGCTCTCCCAATTGAGCTATAGCCCCAAAAACTTTTTAAGGAATTTGGGATTAAGGTTTCGCATTACTTGCACACAACCCAAGTGGGCCTGAGTAGAGTTGAACTACTGACCTCACGCTTATCAGGCGTGCGCTCTAACCATCTGAGCTACAGGCCCAAATAAATTTCTTAGACAACAAAAATTCATCTTTTAAAGGATGAATATTTTAGCCTGAGCATTCTAATTAAAAGAACAAAAAAATAAAGAGTGAGAGCCAGTAATTACATAGCGTAGATTACTCTTAGAAAGGAGGTGATCCAGCCGCACCTTCCGGTACGGCTACCTTGTTACGACTTAGCCCCAGTCACCGGTTTTACCTTAAACAGTTTCCTCCTTGCGGTTAGAATACTGGCTTTGGGTACCCCCGGCTTCCATGGCTTGACGGGCGGTGTGTACAAGGCCCGGGAACGTATTCACCGCGGCGTGCTGATCCGCGATTACTAGCAATTCCAACTTCATAGAGTCGAGTTTCAGACTCCAATCCGAACTGAGGATGCTTTTAAAGGATTGGCTCCACCTTGCGGTTTGGCAACCCATTGTAACACCCATTGTAGCACGTGTGTAGCCCTAGGCGTAAGGGCCATGCGGACTTGACGTCATCCCCACCTTCCTCACTACTTGCGTAGGCAGTCCTATTAGAGTGCTCAGCATAACCTGGTGGCAACTAATAGTAGGGGTTGCGCTCGTTGCGGGACTTAACCCAACACCTCACGGCACGAGCTGACGACAGCCATGCAGCACCTGTACAAGTGCCATTGCTGGAGGGGTACTTTCATACCCTGTCACTTGCCTTTCAAGCCTAGGTAAGGTTCTTCGCGTTGCATCGAATTGAACCACATGCTCCACTGCTTGTGCGGGCCCCCGTCAATTCCTTTGAGTTTCAACCTTGCGATCGTACTTCCCAGGTGGAATACTTAATGCGTTAGCTGCGGCACTGAGTTAAAAACCCAACACCTAGTATTCATCGTTTACAGCGTGGACTACCAGGGTATCTAATCCTGTTTGCTCCCCACGCTTTCGCGCCTCAGCGTCAGTATCGGACCAAGAGACCGCCTTCGCAACTGGTGTTCTTCCAGATATCTACGTATTTCACCACTACACCTGGAATTCCGTCTCTCTCTCCCGAACTCAAGAATGAAAGTATCAAAGGCAGTTCTACAGTTAAGCTGTAGGATTTCACCACTGACTTTCCATTCCGCCTGCGCGCCCTTTACACCCAGTAAATCCGGACAACGCTTGCCCCCTACGTATTACCGCGGCTGCTGGCACGTAGTTAGCCGGGGCTTTCTCTGAGGGTACAGTCATACTAAGCTCCAAACTTAGTTATTCTTCCCCTCTAACAGGAGTTTACAATCTTACGACCTTCATCCTCCACGCGGCGTTGCTGGGTCACCCTTTCGGGCATTGCCCAATATTCCTCACTGCTGCCTCCCGTAGGAGTCTGGACCGTGTCTCAGTTCCAGTGTGGCTGATCATCCTCTCAGACCAGCTACTGATCGCAGCCTTGGTGAGCCATTACCTCACCAACTAGCTAATCAGACGCAAGTTCATCTTTAGGCATTACACAAACTTTAACAACATCACCATGCGGTGCCGCTGCATTATCCGGTATTAGCTCCGATTTCCCGAAGTTATTCCGAACCCAAAGGTAGATTACTTACGTGTTACGCACCCGTACGCCACTTTACTAAAGATATTGCTACCTCGTTCTCGTAGACTTGCATGTGTTAAGCACGCCGCCAGCGTTCGTCCTGAGCCAGGATCAAACTCTCCGTAGTAGAGTTTAAATTTTTTGTAATCTTGGCGTTGAGACGCAAGTTAAACTATGGAATTAACTGGCTATTATTTATTTCTCACTCTTTCAAAGAACAATTACTTCATTTAAGAAGGGCTGTAAATTTAATTTTTCGTTAAACTAAAGTCAAGTAAACAAAAGTATAAATTAAATTAAAAACATAAAATCAAAATGACATCATCAAAAGCATTTTCAAATGAAGCTTACAAATATTGAAGATATAAAATTAAAAGTCAAGTATTATTTAGTTATTTGAAAAATTAATAATAATATTGTTGCAATACTTCCAATAATGCTAAAATAACCACCCCATTCTGTAATTGTTGTTTGAAAAGATTTTATTCTTTGTTTTGGTACAAATATAAAATCTCCATCATCAATTTGAATTTTAGTTGTGGCAGGTATCCAATTTCTAGAATCACCCTTAATTATCATAATTTCATCTTCAGCGTATTCTCCAACACCACCAGCTTGACTTATATAGTAGAGATAATCTTCATGTTCAACAAATTTGACATGACCCTGGATTTGAAACCTGACCAAAAACATATACTGTCCTTGTTAATGGAGGAACAACAATTACATCACCTTTTTCCAATATAAAATTATTAATCTCTGAGTTCTCGTTTTCAATTTGTGAAAAATCAATTGCGCTTCCTTCATTAAGGACTCTATATTGATTTTCGGTTTCAAAATAGTACTTATCCTCCTCAACTAAATTGGACATCCTGAACATCATTGCCTGTTCGTAATTAACAATTCTATCTACTAATTCTTTATTTTTATTTACAATCTCATCTCCAATTTTAATTCCATATTGCCTTTCGAGAAGCGGGGTAATACTATTGCCTCTGAAAAGTCTGGCACGTTTTAATGATGCGTTTTCAGTAAATCCTTTTACAAGTTTTATTACATCACCAAGCTTTGTATTGCTTTTGGTTATTGGTACATATCCGGGACGATTAACTTCTCCAAGAACCAACACATAAAAATCTCTCTTTTGTGTCTCATTAGCTTCCACAACTATCTGATCACCCCTTTTTAATTCAGTATCATTAGGCAGTTGAATTTTTACTATTTCACTCCTTTGTCCATCGTAACTCAATCTGCTGATAAATACTTCTTTAACATTTTCAAAAGCTGGATTAATACCCATCGCCAATTCAATTGCGTCTGAAAGTTTATCGCCTTCTACAAAAAAGTACTTACCCGGACGATTAACAGCACCTTTTATTACAAAAAAATTTCTTTCAATATCATAAGGCGGAAAGATTAACACATCATCGTTTTTTAAATATGGATTATAATTAAAATCACCATAAAGTCTAAATTTCTCCAGATCAAGTTTTATTTCTTTACCCGTTGAACGTTTAAGTATAATCCCTCTTAAAGAATACTTGGATAAATCATCTTTAATTTTTTCGAAAAATTCCTCATCCTGCGCATTTGATAAGGACCTGGAAACAGCCTCATTATATATTCTTGTAATAAATTGATCAACTCTTTCAGTAATCAAAGCTGAAAATGAACCGGTTAAAGGAAATGTTCCGCCAATCGTTACACTAATTGTGGATAAAGACAATAAACTTTGCTGTTCCCGAGAAATACTTTGACTAAAGATTAAAGTTGAAAACAGAAGTAGAAATAAAAAAACTTGTTTATTCATTTTTTGATTATATCCTATCTGAATATTGTTTATTATAATAACTTTGATATTCTCCTGAAATAATTCGTTCCCACCACTTTTTGTTTTTCAGATACCATTCAATTGTATTTACGATAGCTGATTCAAAATTAAATTCTGGTTTCCATTTCAATTCATTTTGAATTTTACTTGAATCGATAGCATATCTTTTATCATGACCGGGTCTGTCTTTTACAAACTGAATTAGTTCTTCAGATTTATTTAAATTTTTTAGAATAACCTTAACTATCTCAATATTAGGTAATTCGTTGCTTGCCCCTATGTTATATACTTCTCCAATTTTACCTTTTTCAAATACAAGTTCAACAGCTTTGTTATGATCAATTACATAAATCCAATCTCTTATGTTCATTCCATCGCCATAAACAGGAAGTTTTTTATTCTGTATTGCATTTAAAATCATTAATGGAATTAATTTTTCAGGAAACTGCAGGGGACCATAATTGTTTGAACATCTTGTTATAACAGTTGGTAAACCATAAGTATGATTGAAAGCCATTGTCATCATATCTGAAGAAGCTTTACTAGCTGAGTATGGGCTATTTGGTGCAATGGGAGTTTTTTCTGAAAATAATCCTGTGGAACCCAAGCTGCCATATACTTCGTCTGTTGAAATTTGTAAGAACCTTTCAACATTAAATCTTTTTGCAGCCTCCAACAGCACATTGGTACCAATAACATTTGTTCTAAAAAATATTTCTGAACCTGAGATACTTCTATCTACATGTGATTCTGCTGCAAAATTAATTACATATTTTATTTTATACTTTTCAAAAACGAAATTAATTAATTCCGCATTTACGATATCGCCTTTTATAAAAGTATAATTTTTTTTTGATTCAACTTCTTTTAGGTTCTCAAGATTTCCGGCATAAGTAAGTTTATCAAGATTGACGATAAAATAATCATCTCTTTTATTAAGAATGTAGTTGATAAAATTACTGCCAATAAATCCTGCTCCACCTGTTACTAAAATATTTTTCATAATTAAAAAGCAAAAAATCCGGCAAGGATGCCAGCCTGTATAAAAAATCCATCTGACTTCAAATCAGCAGGGATACCAGATATTGATTGGTCATTTTCAGTTTCCCAGGAATTACCGATTGATAATTGATAACCGGTACCTAACCGAAAAGCTAAAAACCTATAAAACGGAATTTCAACATTAATTGTTGGTGAAAATATCCAAAAATGATTTTCTAATCTTCGTGAGACATTTGAGGTGGACCCATTATTAATATCATTCCAGATATTATTCCAACTGAAATTTCCATCGTTACGGTAAAGCTCAATACTCAAACTTCCGGCAGCTAATGTTCCGCCTACTGATACGCCAATATTTTTAACAAATGGAAGTGTGTATTCAATAGTTATCCCTCCACCTCCAATGGAGTAAATTACTTCCCGATTAATATTATTTATTGAAGATGATTTCGAAGTTGAACCGCCAAACCCCATTCCACCAACTCTAAGATTTTTCACAAATCCAATATAGAGAAATCCTGCTCCACCAGTTGTAAATAGTCCGCCGGAAGAAAACTCCGGGATACCAACTTCTTTCAGCTTTATATTCAGCTGATCAACATTTGGAATTTGCCAGCCTGCAATAAATCCTCCGCCTCCACCAAAAGGTGCATCAAAATACTTGTTTGTTTGAGGATAAGAGAAAATACTAATTGTAAAAGTTAAAATCAGAGTTAAAAAATATTTCATAATTCTTTCATAATTTCTTGATAAATTTACCAAAGTAAGTAAGATTTTCAAAAAAATGCCAAACGATGAATGCGAAGATAAAAAGTAAATGGAAATATATTAGTGTAATTATAAATCAACAAAGCTTATGAAGTTATTAATCACAGGCGGAAGCGGATTACTTGGGCAATACCTTAATAATCAATTGTCTCAACAGAATGATATTTTTACAATCTACAACTCAAATCCAGGTAACTGTAAAAAATATAATTCGGGTAAGGTAAACATTTTAAACTACGATGAACTTAAAAATATTTTTGAAATTCAAAAACCTGAAGTTGTAATTCATACAGCCGCTATAACATCAACAACTCCGGATAAAAATATATCATCTAAATTATTTTACGATCTTAATGTAAATGCAACTGCAAAGATTGCTGAGTTATGTGATTTATATAAAGCAAAACTAATTTATACATCAACAGATTTGGTCTACGCAGGTTATCGCGGTTCGATGCTTAAAGAAGATGCAAAGCTAATCCCTATTTCACTTTATGCAGAAACAAAGCTAATGGGCGAAGTTAAGATTCAGCAAATTTTTGACAATTATATAATACTACGTACGGCTTTGTTATTCGGAGTAGGGCTGAACCATTCGCAAAATCATTTTCACAAAATGTTAAACGCTTTAAAAGAAAAAAAGAGAGTAAATTTATTTACTGATCAATATCGCACTCCGCTTTCTTTGAAAGAAGCCGCAAGAATAATCAGTGATCTGATAAATAAAAATATTAAATCAGAAACAATAAACTTTGGCGGACCTGAAAGAGTATCACGATTTGAGCTTGGAAAAAGATTGTGTGAGCTTTTCAATCTTGATGAAAGCTTATTAAGTGAAATTACTATGGATGATGTTCCCGGTTTACCTAAAGTTGAAGATGTATCAATGAATACCGATAAACTTAAAACTTTGGAGATAAATTTAAAGGGATTAGATAAAATGATTTTGGAGATTTAACTCGGGTTTCTAAATACTTCATCAACAATCCACAAAGAACATAATTAAATTTCATTTAATAAATCCTGATCTGTATTATTTATTGTCTGCAAATCCTATCATTTAATTTTGATTATTTTTTAAAATATTCAGTTCATAGGAGTACTAATGCAAAAAGAATTTTAATTCATCAGGAATTCTGTTTGAACTGATCTAAAATTAGATATTGTATGATTGTAAAATTCTATCATTTATATATCATGATTAAATTAATCGGAATAAAATTCCTGCTCTGTCTCATTGATACAATGCCTATAAATCAAAAGCAAAAAGAGATTAACTTAATCATAGTTTTGTTCTTACCTTATTACCAACATCTTCTTAGTTTCTATAAATGAACCTGCTTGTAGCATATAAAAATATACGCCGGAGGCGCATCCGCCTCTGGCGGAGAATTCAGCTTCATAACTTCCTGCAGGAAGGTATTCATCAACTAAAGTAGCAACTTCATTCCCAAGCACATCATATATTTTCAATGTTTGCCAACTGCCTATTGGTGACTGCCAACTGATCTTTGTTGAAGGATTGAATGGGTTGGGAAAGTTTTGATTCAAGGAAAATTTATCAGGAACCTCTATTGAAATCGGATGTATGTCGGATGTTCCATTACCTCCGGTTGTTGTTTTATAAATTATTCCCTGATTGTTCTTATTGCCAACAGCAAAACCGGTATCGCTATCAACAAAATAAATATCCATTAACTCTTCTGCTGGATCATCATGCTGTAGAAACCAACCATTTCCGGAATTAGTTGTTTTCCAGATATTCCCATCCCTTCCAGCTGCAAACCCGGTTGAACTATTCAAAAATAATATCGTTTGCAGGTAACCTCCCGGATAATTCAAATTCCATGACTCACCTGCATTAGTTGACAAATAAATTCCTCCCGGTGAAACTGCAAAAACGTTAGTTGATGAAGTTGCAAAAACGTCATGTAAAATAGCTGGAGTGGAAGCAGGAAGTGATGTCCATGTTTGTCCGGAGTTTATAGTCTTCACCTTTAGATTATTGGTACCCACAGCAAATCCATCAAAATAGTTGAAGAAATGAACAGCATTTAACTGATCCGTAAAAGTTGTTCCCATTATTGGCCATGTTTCACCGCCGTTTGTAGTTCGCATAATTAAAGCGCTGTCTAATGTTACTCCTCTCCTGCCAACAATAACACCATAATTATTATCAAGAAAATAAATATCAAATAATTGCAACAATCCATTTGGTGGAAGAACTTCTTCCCAGCTTAAACCTTTATTTTCTGTTTTATAAATCACCCCAAAGCTTCCTATTGCAAAACCAGTATTAGAATCTTTGAATCTAATCTTGTAGAATAAAGTGTTTGGTTCAGGAATAGAAACATCCCAGCTTGCGCCTCCATTCGTGGTTCGCAGTATTGTTCCTTCTGCACCGCAGACAAATCCAGTATTTGCATCTAAAAAATAAACACCGAAGTATGGCTGGATTGTGGGATTTGATAATTCAAACCATCCTTCCTGAGAAAAGGAAACGGAATAAAGTCCGCAAACAATTGAAATAATAAAAATTGTTTTTCTCATTTTACCAATACCATTTGTTTAGTTTTTATAAATTGATCGCTTATAAGCCGATAGAAATAAATTCCGCTTGGTAATCCCGAAGCATCAAATTCGACCTCATATTGTCCTCCTGGTTTCTCTTCATTTACCAAAGTTGTTACCTCTCTTCCAAGAATATCATAAATTTTTAGAGTTACAAAACTCATTTTGGAAATCCCATACCTGATTTTAGTTGTTGGGTTAAATGGATTAGGATAGTTCTGATAAAGAATAAACTCATCGGGCATATTGATAGGAGTTGAGCCAACGGACGTTGTGGTTTGTTTGTATTTAACAGTTGCATAATCGAGTGCGCTCATTCCTGTTACATAAACATTCAGCAGCGAATCAACTAAAATACCTGCAGCCTGGTCACTGCTTCCTGCTGCGCCACTGTTTGTATATTTTATAACCCATTCTTCAGTACCGATGCTGTTATATTTAATGGTTGTATAATCAAAGCTGGTAGTAATACCCGAACTATAACCAGTAACATAACAGTTAGCATCGGTATCAACTGTAAGTGCAAGAGCTTCATCGGTGTCGCTTGCTTCTCCATTAAATCTTTTGACCCAAATAGAATCGCCAGTAGAATTGTATTTTATTGTAACCATATCGTAATCCGTACTGCTGCCTCCGAAACTTTTTCCGGTTACATAAGTGTTACCAAGATCATCAACTGCAAGCTGATTTGCTATATCGGTATTGTTGCCTGTTCCATTATAAGTGCTCATCCAGATTGCGTCGCCGGTCGAAGTGTATTTAATTGTAAAGTAGTCATCAGATGAACTAAGATTTTTGCTACTGCCGGTTACAACAACATTTCCGAGAATATCAACCTTAACTGACTTTCCTTCATCGAGTGCATTTGCCGCACTGTTATATCTTCTTATCCATTGAATAACTCCGGCATTATTATATTTAATTGTGGCATAATCAAAATGCGGCTCACCACTGCCGGAACTGCCGCCATCGCTTACTCCGGTTACAAAAACATTTCCCAAATCATCAACATCAACTGAGTTAGCTTTATCATAATCTCCGGCTGGACCATTGTATCGCGCGATCCATCTTAACACTCCATCGGAATTATACTTTATTGTTGCATAGTCTTCAAATATTCCATGCGTACTGGTAATTCCTTCACTTTCACCGCTAACATAAATGTTACCCGAATCATCAATACAAATTGAGTAGGCAACATCTTTAGCGTTTCTTGGTCCGTTGTATCTGCGCGTCCAGACAGTATCACCATCAGTTGAATATTTAATCGTCAAAAAATCCAATCCCGAACCTGAACCTGTACTTGCACCCGTAACGTAGATAAATCCTTCTTCGTCAACAGCAATAGCATAAGCATTATCTGTTGAAGTGCTGGTACCATTATATCTTGCAGTCCATTGAACAACACTTGCAGAATCATATTTGATTGTAGCATAGTCTTCGGTGCCAGCTCCTGCACTTGGACTCGAACCAGTTACAAAA
Organism: Ignavibacteriota bacterium; assembly: GCA_013285425.1. Taxonomy (GTDB): domain Bacteria; phylum Bacteroidota; class Ignavibacteria; order Ignavibacteriales; family Ignavibacteriaceae; genus IGN3. The sequence continues at coordinate 419,283 of CP053447.1, read as the reverse complement.
ACATTTCCTGCGTAATCCACTGCAATCGCACGTGCATTATCGGTGCTGCTTCCGGGACCGTTGTATCTAGCTGACCAGGATTCAGAGACCTGTGCTTGTAAAATTCCGGGGGAAATTATCAAAAATATTTTGCAGCAAATTTTTAAGGCAGCGACTTTCAGATTAGATTCCATTTTTTCCTCCTTTAATTATTATTGATATTATTTTGTCAATATCATCTTCTTTGCTTGAATATAATTACCAGCCTGCAGTATATAGAAATAGATTCCGCTGCTTAGATTCCATGCTGAACCTGAAAGACTGCTGAATTTCTTTTCATAATTACCTGCCGGAAGATATTCATTAACAAGAGTTGCTATTTCATTTCCAAGCAAATCATAAATCTTTAATGTTTGCCAACTGCCTATTGGTGACTGCCAACTGATTTTAGTAGTTGGATTAAATGGATTCGGATAGTTTTGAAAAAGTTGAAAAGTTAAAGGAAGATTTTCCTGGTTATCAACATAAACCGGTGTTCCTGCCAATCTTCCGATTGTATCAACTAAAGAAGCATAGATATCGTAGTTTCCGCTTCGTCGATCCTGCCAGGTAATGATTGCATTATTATTTGCAGTGAAAATCAATTGTGGTAAAGTTTGGTCTAAAGCAGGCACACTAATAGGAACTCCATTCGATGTCCAGACTAAATTTCCATTACTAATAACTCTCTGAGCATATATATCAGCACTACCTGTACGATTATCCTGCCAAACAAGAATAGCACCACCAGTTTCATCGCTTATAATATCGGGTTTTTCCTGATTATTATCTGCACTACATACGTCTATACCATCCAAAGCCCAAAGAGCATCTCCGTTTGAATTGATACGCTGTGAATAAATATCAGCATCTCCGCTAACATTACGGTAATCAGTCCAGCAAATAATCGCACCTCCATTCAGGTCGGAAGTTATCTGAGGAGAAAACTGACTTCCGGCGGCATTACAAACAGCAACTCCACTTGTATCCCATAATCTGAATCCATCTTCATTAATTCTTTGAGCATATATATCCACATTACTTGCATTACGGATATCGTGCCAGACGATTATCGCCCCGTTTGTATTATCATTTATTAATTGACAATTCAATTGGTCGTTGCCTTCAGTACAAACCCGTACACCGTTGTTAGCCCAAAGTATGTTACCATTATTGTCTATCTTTTGAGCATAGATGTCAAATGCACTATATCTTTTATCCTGCCATGCAATGATTGCTCCTTCACTGCTGCCAGCAATTATTTGATGATTAGACTGTTCATATACAGCCGAGCAAATTACAGCGCCATCAACAGTCCATAGCACATTACCATTCATATCAACACGTTGTGCATAAATATCATAACCCAGACCACTGCGATAATCTTTCCAGACTATTATTCCTCCACCGTTTCCATCGCTGATAATTTTTGGCTCAAACTGTTGATTAATTGCTGTGCAAATTGGAATTCCATCTGCAGTCCACTGACTAATGCCGTTGTTATCAATTCTCTGAGCATATATATCAGCATTGCCTGTACGATTATCCTGCCAGACAACAATTGCACCGCCGCTTCCATCACTCGTAATTTGAGGAGTAACCTGATCATCAGCAGCAGAACTCACCGCAACACCGTCAATTGTCCATGCCGGATATCCATCTGAACTAATTAACTGTGAATAAATATTATCATCATTAAAGAATCGGCTGTCTTCCCACACAATTATAGCACCGCCGTTACCATCATCAACAAGCTGAGGAAACTGCTGATAATTGGAAGCTGTACAGATCGGATTATTGACAGTCGAATCAGATGACCACTGTGCCCATAAATTTGCTGCAAGAATTATTAACAAGCATACTGAATGACATTTCATTGTAGCTTCTCTTTTGATTCAGCTCTAAATCAGCTCTAAATCATTTCTTAATATTTCTTTTTTATGATAAGTTTTCAATTAAAGAAACCTTTCAGAGTTTCCGGATAAAAACTTATCGGATTAAAATCATCTTCTTAGTTTCAGTAAATGAACCTGCCTGAATTCTGTAGAAATAAATTCCGCTGGAAAGATTATTAGCATTAAATTGATACTCATGCTTACCAGCTTTAAGTTCGGTATTTACCAGCGTGCTAACTTCTTCGCCAAGTATGTTGAAAATTTTCAGAGTAACGATATCAGATTCAGGTAATTCAAATCGTATGGTTGTTGACGGATTAAACGGATTTGGATAATTCTGCGATAGAGAAAAATTCTCTGGAATTTGCTGAAAATTCTCTTCACTGATTCCCGAAACATTTCCTGTATTATAAAGAACAAACAGGGAGTCTTGACCAAACTCATCTGTTGCTATAATAGCAAGATCGGTTTTTCCGTCGAGGTCGAAATCCGATGCAACAACACCACGCGGTATTCCTGTTGCGAGTGATTGGAAACAATTCAGTTCAGGAGTAAAATGCCCGGTACCATCGTTTAAAAAAACTGTTAATCCATTATCTTCTAAAGCCCAATTGACACTTGCAAAATCCAGATCATCATCATTGTCGTAGTCAAGTCTTGCAAATCCTCTTCCATTATTTACAGCCATAGGTTCGGGTTGGAAGTTAAAGTTTCCCTCATTACGCAAAAGGTTACATTCGTTGTCCGAAGAACCCGTTGTAATCAGATCTCTGTCTGAATCATCATCAAAATCACCCAAGATAATACTGTTCTGATATGTATAATTTCCTCCTACTCCATTTATTTGATGATAGGGACCCCGACGTATAAAGTAATTACGTTCACAAGGACCCGGGAAGACACTGATAGCATTCAAAAACTCCCAGCTTGTGAATCGTCCATTTGGTTGTAAGCCGGCAATGTCTACCAAATTATCTCCACCGATGTCGTCAACAACAATCGACCAGGGACCCCAGGGAATAGTGTCAATCTCACCTCCGGAATACTGGTAGTCGTAACAGAGTTGTCTGTCTCCAAGATTTATAACCACTCCTATGAATGATGAATAATAAGGAGAAGCATTAGGATGAGCGACAAAGATAACTTTGCGACTATCATATAGCTGATAAGGCTCCGGGACAAGATGATATGTTCGTCCTTGAGTATTTATTTCACTTGATTCAGGAAATCCTCCCACTCCATCACCCCAGTAAACTTTAACTAACGCAGAGTCGCCACCAACGATCAAGTCTAGATAACTATCATCATCAAAATTATAGAAGGCGAGAGTTGTTGGTTTGAAGCCGACATTTAAAATTCCTGTTTGAAGGAAAGATCTTGACTCTGGAAGATTATGGAATAAAAGAACCTGTTCATTTTCATAATCTGCAACTGCTAATCCATCAGCCATAAGATTATCGAACTTGCCGTATGCAATTGAATTACAAATGCTGGGGAGAGAAGTCCTGAAGACATCTTCAAACATTGGATTGGAACGCAGTCTTCCTTCGTCAGCTCCTCTGGTTGGTGCTGTTAAGCTGCGTACATCGCCATCAATATCATCCACAATTCCGGGATAAGGTATTCCGCCAAGTTCCCGGTCCTGTGCCTGGCAGTCAGAGAGATGAGGATAATTTTCACCTATTTCAAAATATAATTCCTTGAAAATTGAATTAGAATCCAGACCAGTTGCAGCTTGATATTCACTAAGATTAGTGTAACGATTTGATCCCACCGCAGCAAGGAATACCGCGCCAGGTTGATTATAATCATAGAAGAATAAATTGTAATCAGAAATCACTCCCGAGAGCCCTCCATATTGTTTGAAGACTACCACAGCTTCAACGATAGGTAATCCTTCGCCGCTGCCATAATCCATAACAATATTGTTCAGGACTATGGATGAGTCAGATCCCTGGCCTAGAAAAATTCCTCCACTTTTCTGTGCACTATAAGGGTGCACAATTGTGTTGTGAACTATCTGCGCTTTTGTTTGTGCAATAATTCCGTAACGCCCCATTATAGGCCAACCCCATCCGCCTACTGAATAGCTCTGTGTTATCATATTGTTCGTAATTAACATTGAGAGCGCATTACTGCCGGTAAAGCGTTCATCAACAACAATAGCACGAAATGTATGAACCTCACCATTTGCACCACCACCGTTCTTGATGATGTTCTTTTCGATAAGACCAGAATCAGCATTTACAACAATCCCATAAAGGCTTCCAACACCTTCGGCATTATCCAGATAATTACGGCGGACAATAGTTTTATATGCTCTAATAAAAATGCAGGTCCCATAAGCATCACCATGATGATGAGCATTAAGAAATTGATTATCCTCAACAATTACTCTCCCGTTACTACCTGCTGCACCACCAATTTCAACTGAATGCAACAATCGTATAAACGTATTTTGTCGAATTACTATGTTAGCAACATTAGTGCTTCCAGAAATACCAATATCAGTTCCAAGGGCTGCCCCTCCACCGGCATTTGAGTTCCCGATAAATCTGCATCCCTCAATGACAATATCTTCAGCAATTGGATTATTTCCTTGATCAATTGAAAAAAGAATATTAGCACCAGCCTCCATTATATCAATATCTTCAAATGTAAGATTACGGATAGTAACATGATCAGTTTTAATACTGACAAGGCTTGGTGTATTGAGTTGAGTAGTTTGATCAATTTGAAATAAGACATTATTTACATTCCCACCAGCCGCTTCGTCCGGCTGGAAAGTGATACGGTTGAGAGATGAAGTTCCGGATATATTGCCATCAAGAATCATAACGGAACTTAGTCCACCATCACGTAGATAAATTCCAGGACGAATATTCATAAAAACCGGTCCTGAAACCCCATTCGATATTAAAGCATCAGCAGCATCCTGTGGAGTAAGAAAATCAGGTGAAGAGCCACCGACAGTGTAACTGCCGTTTAGCGGTTGAGCATTAAGAATCCATATTGGTAATAGGATTAAAAGAAGGAATAGTATTTTTTTAATCGTCCACTCTAAATAAAAAATGTTTTTCATTACCAGCCTCTTTGTTTATAGTCAAATTTTTTAATTGAAAAAGGTTCAACAGAATCAACAGCAGAGTTATTTATCATCCGCTCTGAATTCCTCTTAAATGTTTTCACAAATACCTCCTGGTTTTGGGTTAGATACTGGGTTACTTATTAGATTATTATTATATGATTTATTCCAGACATTATTGTCTGATTTTTATATACAACTTCTCTGAACAATAGAAACCTTCGGAAAATTTTAAGTGAATTAGCTTCGGTTAATATATTTTATAGTGAGTCGGTTTTCAATCACGCAAGTGCGTGATTTTAGATGAGCAGGTATAGAGATGACATCTTTAAACAACTAAGATGTCATCTCTTCAATTACTATTTTTTAGTTGAGCTAAAGTTCATTGTCAGAGCAGCTTTTCTTTTATTGCTTTTGAAATTGCACTGCTGCGTGAGTGAACTTCAAGTTTTGCGTAGATGTTACGGAGGTGTGAATCAACTGTGTGGTGACTAAGAAATATTTTTTCACCAATTTGTTTTTTGCTTAAGCCTTCAACTAAAAAGCTTAATATTTCTCTTTCTCTTTCAGAAAGATCATAACCAGCAGACTTTACATTCTGGTCTCTGAACATATTCAAAACTTTCTTTGCAATATGCGAGTTCATCGGAGCGCCGCCATTTAAAACTTCGCTTATTGATTCAATAATTTTATCAGAAGATAAATCTTTCAGCAAGTATCCGGCGGCACCAGCACAAATTGCTTTGAATATATTTTCATCTTCGTCGTGTATTGTGATAATAATTATTTTAGATGTGGGCGATAATTTTCTGAGCTCGGGGATTAACTCAATTCCACTCAAACCGGGAAGACCGATATCAAGCAGAATTATATCCGGGACTAATTCTTCCTTCCCGATAAAATCAAGAGCAGCTTCGCCGGAATTGAAAGTATTTTCGCATCTGATTGAACTGCTCTTGTTGATAGCCTCCTTGAGTGAATCTCTTAACAGTTCATTATCTTCAATTATAATTACATCGGTTGATGATTTCATTTAATAATTTCCGCATTTATGACTTCTGCAATAATTGTAATTTGAAAATAATGATTGTTTAAAAGCTGTTCAATCACGCACTTGCGTGATTCTTGCTATCAATTCAAGCAAAGATCCTTTACCCGGACTGCTTTCAAATCTCAGTTGTGCATTTATTTCCTTTGCCCGCGATTTAATGTTTTTTAATCCGTTCCCCGAGCTAATAAGTTCAGTATTAAATCCTTTGCCGTCATCTTTTATTGAAAGAAAGATAGATTCGTTCTCAATACAGAACTTAATATCCACGCTTTTAGCATCAGCATGTTTTATGATATTGTTCAGTGTTTCCTTGTAAATGAAGAAGATATTTCTTTTTGTGTCGGGAGGAAGATTAGCTTCTACAATATTTTGCGGGCAATCAAAACTGAGATTGAACTTCCCGAGAGTATTATCAGCAACCTCTTTCATTTTGGCAATAATATCTTTAAGACTATCGGATGATGGATTTGTCAGCCAGACAATATCACGAATTGATTGAGTTGATCCTTTTGCTACTTTGTGGATACGTTTTATCTTCTCCGAAATTTCTGAATTAATCTTTTCATCTTTTTGAATCAACTCACTCATTAATGAAATGCTGCTGAGGTTACTTCCGATTTCATCGTGCAGATCCTGAGCAATCCTGTTTCTTATTTTTTGCTTTTCTAATTCTTTTTCCTGCTCAATATTTTTTGCTTTCAGTTCTGCTTCGCGCAATTTTGCTTCTTCTCTTTCTCGTCGTAATCTTTCCTCTTCTTTCTTTTCCCTTCTTTTAATTTCTGCTGCTCTTATGAATGCCAAAGCACTGAGAAATGCTATCACATAAATTGTATAAGCCCACCAGGTTTTCCAGAAAGGTGGATGTATTTCAATAAATATCTCTGCTGTTTGATTACTCCATATTCCATCACCATTTGTTGCCTTAACCCGGAAAACATATTTGCCCGGATCAAGATTAGTGTAAGTAACAAATCTCCGCTTACCGTTGTAAATCCAATCTCTGTTGAACCCTTCAAGCATATATGCATATTCATTTAACTCGGGCGCATTATAATCCAGAGAAGCAAACTGAAAAGAGAAATCATTCTGATAATGCGAAAGAAATATTTTTTTTGAATTGAAGAATCCTGCTTTGAAATCAGAGTTTTCTGTAGTGTCATCCGGCTGATTTAACACCTTAAAGTCAGTTATAACTACGATTGGTGAATATGTTGATTGGATTATCCTATCTGGTTCAAAATAATTCAATCCGGAAATACAGCCAAAAAACATAAATCCATCTTTAGTTTTAAATGCTGCATTTGGATTAAATGAATTACCGATTGAACCATCAGCTTTGGTAAAGTTTATAAATCTCTCCTCTTCAGCATTGAAAAACGAAATACCTGAACTTGTTCCAATCCAGAGATTTCCGTTTTCATCTTCCAGAATACTTTCAATTGCATTATCAGGTAATCCGTCTTTTATTGTATAATGATTTATCACAATATTTAATTTTGCACCATTACTGCTGCCGTTATCATTTTTAATTACAAACTTGTTAAGTCCATTTGTCGTTCCAATCCATAAAGTGGTTTTGTCCGGGTCATTTTGTGTCAGTGCTTCACAGATTGAAAAAATATTATTCGCACTTAATGCTGGATTGTCTTTATCACTTGCATTCCAGTTATAAAAATCATTTAGCTCTTTTCCCTGATATAAATTTAATCCGCCTCCGTTTGTACCAATCCAGATTCTTCCCTTTTTATCTTTATGCAAAACCCAGACATCATTATAACTTAAACCTGAAGGATTATTTATTTCATTATACCAGTGATCAAGCTGTGAAGTTTTTGGATTAAGTCTTGATAATCCGCCGCCCCAGAATCCAATCCAGACCATTCCATCGTCATCTTCAAGGACTGACTTTATATAATTAAAAGCATTGGAAGTAAATTTTGGATTATCAACTTTCCAGGATTTAATACTGTTGTCTTTAAGATTTAACTCTTTTAATCCTTGTCCGTATGTTCCGATCCATAATTGATTTGACGAGCCGTTTGACAAAGACCAGATATTTAATGATTGCAACCCGGAATTTTTAAGAAGTATATAATTGCTGCCCTTGTTTTTGAAACCTAACAACCCTTCATCAGTTCCAAACCAGACTGTTCCCTCTTTTGTTCCTGTAATTGCAGTTACATTTTTACCTGATAATTCCGGAAGCAATTTAGAAAATTGAACAGCTGAGCTTATAAAATTAAATTTCGATCTTTTTTTAGAATGATAATTTAAACCGCTTTCGGTCGCAATCCATACTACTCCTGATCTATCAACAATTAAGTCGTGTATCTGATTGCTCAGAACTTCTGATTTATCACTTATAGTTTTTATAAATCTTGTGCTTTTGCCTGTGGTTAAATTTAATCTTGCAAGTCCGCCATAAGTACCGACCCATAATATTTTCTGGTTCATAAAATATTCTTCAACAACTGAGCTGACACTTTTAGAAAACTCCAGCTCCTTATTTTCTGGTAAATGTAATTCTGTCAACTCTCTATCCTTAAGATCAAACAGAAATAATCCATTAAACGCACAAAGCAAAAATTTATTTTTGAAGAATGATGACTTACTCAAATACCAGATAGGGTTTTGAGAATCAGAAATAATTTGTGTTAATAACTTTTCAGTTCCATCAATTTTAAATTTATCCAGTCCGCTGTAAGTTGATACCCAGATATTAGAATCATTGTCTTCAATTATTGAAGTAATAAAATTACTGGATAATACATTTGGATTTTCTAAACTGTTCTTCCAATTTTCAAATTTATTATGTGAAGGATCAAATCTATAAAGACCATTCTTGTATGTTCCGATCCATATATTACTTTTACTGTCTTCAAATACGGCAGTAATGTTTATTTCTTCTGTTGAAGCTGAATCAAGGTACCAGTGTTCAAATTTTTCTGTTTGAGGATCGAATTTATTCAACTCACCTGATTGGGTTCCAATTAATATATTACCTGAATGATCTGATGCAATTGCCCAAATTGTATTTCCTGACAAAGAAAACCTGTCATCAGGATTATTGCGGTAAACTTTAACTTCATATCCATCAAATCTATTAAGACCATCATCTGTTCCAAACCAGATAAATCCAGTACGATCCTGCAGTACGCAATTTACATAGCTGTTTGATAATCCATTCTCTGTGGTAAATTGCTTGAACAGAATTTCCTGTGCAAAAGAAACTCTGCACAAAGAAGCAAACAAAAATACTGATAAAGAAAATTTGCAAATTTTCATTTTCATGATAACTGAATCAGATTAGCTACTGAATAAAATATATATCTATGATTAAAAAGAAAAACTGCATTAAAAAATTAATTTCAACGAAAGCTTAAAAACGAACAGAATTCTTATTCCCGGGAAATCCGTTAATAGTTTTATACAATAAAGGTATGATTTTAGTTTAGTGCCCTAAGCACAATAATGCCGGTATGCTTTTTTATTTTCTTTAAGTAATCGTGTAAGGGCTCAGGAGTTATTTGAACTTTTGAACCAACTAACGGAGCATGCAGAAAATGAATTTTACCATCATCCATTTTAACTGCAATACCAACATGATTAATATCTAATCCTTTTACAGAAGAAGTGATGGCAATTAAATCACCTGTCTTAATTTTATTTTCTGCAGATTCAACTTTTGCTTTTGGGATGTAATAATAATTTCTTGAATTTATATCTTTTTCCTGCTTGCGTATAACAGGTATAAAATCTGGGTTCTCTTCCAGCTGTTTATAATATTCGGGATTCTCAGTCATAAAATTAAGATTAAACTTTATCAGCTCACCGCCGATTTCTTTTGTTACATCTTTTACAATATTCTTTTGCTGATTATTAAAAATCCAATCCGAAAAGTAATGTAAACGCGATGGATATTTATCGATCTTTCCATCGCGGTATCTGAGAAAAGTCAGTTCGTTTTGATAATCCTGAAATTTAGTTGTACCCTTTTCAATGCAGCGGGCAAGTGTTAATGAAGTTTCTAAAAATGTAGTGCAGTCAAGTCCTGAAAAATTAATTACAAGATTCTCATCACCATCTTTTTCAAGAGTATGAGCAGCATACTCGGTACCTATAAAACTTTTACCGATTTCAACTATTATTTCATTAATTGGTTTTTTGCTAAGTTCATTTTCATCAGCAAAAGAAATTTTACGGTTAAAAATTTTTATATCTTCTTCAGAAAAGATCTGAGATTGAATATCCGATGCAAATAAAACAAATGAAATCAAACTCAATAATATTTTTGTAGCATTATTCAACATAAATTATATAATATCTTCCTCAATGCTTGCTGCAGTTGTTTGTGAATATTCCTCAAATTGTCTTGCATGCGCAAGATTTTCAAACCGTGCATACTCCTTAATAAATGCAAGTTTTACTGTTCCCGTCGGACCATTACGCTGCTTGCCAATTATAATTTCAGCTACACCCTCATTTGATTCTCCGTTCTCATCTTTTTCAATTCCATAATATTCAGGACGATTTAAAAATATTACAACATCAGCATCCTGTTCAATTGATCCTGATTCGCGAAGATCAGAGAGCTGCGGGCGTTTATCAGATCTCGATTCAACCGCTCGGTTTAACTGAGCAAGTGCAATAACAGGAATGTTCAACTCTTTTGCAAGTGCCTTTAATGATCTTGAAATATGTGATATCTCCCTTTCACGGCTTTCTGCTTTAGGAGGACCTTGCATTAATTGCAGATAGTCAATAATAATCATTCCGATATTTTTCTCTGATTTTAGTCTTCTTGCCTTTGCGCGAATTTCAAGCACTGTTTGTGAAGGTGAATCATCAACATATAAAGGAGCTTCAATAAGTTTGTGTGCATTCTTACTCAGTTTAACTCCTTCTTCACTCGGTAATTTTCCCGTTCTGACCAAATGTGCATTTAATCTTCCTTCAGCACAAAGCATACGGATTATCAATTGCATAGTGGACATCTCAAGACTGAATATACCAATCGGTATTTTGTGATCAATTGCAGCGTTACGGGCTAAAGTTAATGCAAATGCAGTCTTACCCATTGATGGTCTTGCTGCTACAATTACAAGATCAGATTTCTGAAAACCGCCAAGAATTTCATCAAGCTCGTAAAATCCTGTCGGGACAGAAAATTTTCTTTCTTTTTGAGAGTGGATTGCTTCGATATATTCAAGAGCATCTTTTACAGCTTTATCCATCGATTGAAAAGATCTTTTAAGGTGAGTTTCAGTTATCTCAAATATTTTCTGTTCTGCCTCATCAAGAATTTCAAACGCATCAAGATTAGCCTCATAAGCATTTTGTGCAATTTGATGTGATGAAGAAATCAGTCCGCGTAATATTTGCTTTTCGATCAAGATCTTGCAATGAAATTCAACATTAGCAGCTGAAGATATATCCTGCGAAAGTCTGCTTAGATAGATTGCCCCGCCAATCTCTTCAACCTGATTACGTTTTTTCAGCTCTTCGTAAACTGTAACCGTATCAATCGGCTCATTAGACTCGAACAAAGAAGTCATCGCTTCAAAAATCAATTGATGCTCGCGTGAATAAAAACTATCTTTTATTAACAATCCAATCACTATTGGTACAGTGTTTTTTTCAATCAGCATTGCACCAAGAACAGCAGCCTCGATTTCCGGAGCTGACGGCGGTCTTACAGCATTTTGAGTAAATGAAGAACTTTGTACTGCTTTGGTATTTGTTTTTGTTTTTGCCATTATTTAACCGTTATCCCGATTATTTATCGGGGATGTAAAAGTAACTTTATTACAGATTATTTACAAGGTTGGATTCAGGAAGATGTTACCTTCAATGGCTTTCAATTTTCTGAGTGTTATTGAGTTAAGATATTAAGCCTGGGCTATAGATTAATAAATAAGTCCGGGCATTTAATTTTCGGAATAACCCTACTGTTTTTTTTCACATTTAATTTTTGATTTTTCTGGCAAAATAACAGCTTACGTCTAACCTGTCTTCTTCCGGCTTACCGGGTCCCGGTCATATAACAACAACGACAAGTAAACCTGCCTGCCGAAGACAGGACGTATTTACAAATATTTAACAAACTGCACTTATTCTTCTTTGCAAGTGCAGATTGCAGCAATGTTAATTAATAAAATTTCTTAGAACAAAAAACTATATACAGGATAACCAAACCATAAAATTAGAAACTGCCGAATGCGAAAACGGTGGATGCTGTTTGAACGAGTTCTACGAGTGAGTAATTTACCGCAGCGTAACGAAATAAATTTTAGCAGATTTATTTGTAGTCTTGATCTTTTAGTGACCCTGTCCCGATAACTATCGGTATTCTTATCAAGAAGAAAGCAAGCCCTCGATTTATTCCTCAAAATAAAAATAGTGAACTTCGCAGTTCCCTTAATCAACAACAATATACCAAACTACTATCTTACTAAGTTTGTTATCTCCTGCAGCATTTCATCATAAACAGTTACAATTCATGCACTTGCCTCTCAGTATGGCAAAATAAGTAACTAGTATAAGGATTCGGTTAAATATTAGGGTTAATCCAACCTAATCCTAATCTTCTACTTGGTAAGGAGAAAGGATTAAAATTTCCCTCTACATTACAAGGATAGGGATAAAGGGCGGGTTAAGCAATCTCATCATAAAGCTTTCGTTTTTTTTACTCATCGTACGTTCGCTTTAGTGCCGTATTAAATACCAAAATTATTTACAATTTGTGGAAACCGAATGAAATCCCTAAACCCAGATATCTCGCTTCATCAACAAAAGATTTTGCACCTTTAAATAAAAGTGCAACTTCATAATCTGTTAAATTATATCTTAGCTCGAATCCTACACGGGGTACAAAACTAGTTTCACTTCTGTAATCATCACCAAATTTCTGAATAGATGCACCCAGAAGAAAACTAAACCAGAAAACGGAACCTTTTATAGTGTGCCTTCCATAAATATTGTAATTAATAGCATTCTCACCAGACCCGCCGCCGCCAAAATCTAATTTGGTAAGATGATAATATTCAACTCCTAGTCTTATTCCAATATTATAAAACTTATTATTGGAGGAGTATAAATCAAAATCAACAAGTCCGCCTAATTCATTTATCAACAACAAAGAAGTTGCTTCAACCTGAACACCCGTAAACCTGGGATTAAGAATTAAAGTATGATCACTCCGTTTTATAGAATCTGTTTGCGCCAGTAAAATTATCGGAGCAATTACGACTAAAAGAAAAACATACTTAGTCATTCAATTCATCATAAAGTTTTCTGAACTTCTGCACATCAACCCAGCAATCTTTCTTCCAGTTAGGGTTGCGCAGTAAAGCGGCGGGATGAAAAGTTACCATAACTTTAATTCCGTTGTACTCAAAAACCTGTCCGCGTAAAGAAGTTAAGCTGTCTTTTTTCTTTAACAGTCCTTTTGCAGCGGTAAGACCTAGACAAAGTATAAGTTTTGGTTTAATAAGCTCAATCTGTTTCTGCAGGTAAGGAATACAGGTTTCCATTTCATCGGGCAAGGGAGTGCGGTTATCAGGCGGACGGCATTTTACTATGTTGCCAATATAAACTTCTTCCCTGCTGAATTTGATTGCTTTAAGAATATCGGTTAAAAGCTGTCCGGCTCTTCCTACGAAAGGTAAACCCTGCTTATCTTCTTCAGCACCAGGTCCTTCACCAATAACCATTACATCGGCATTGGGATTTCCAGAACCAAAAACAAAATTAGTTCTCCCTTTATGCAGCGCACATCTTGTGCAATCAGATATCATTTTATTTAATTGCTCAAGTGATTCGGAATTTTCCCAACCGGATTGAACGCCATCAAACACTTGTCCGGATTTATGAAGCTGCTCTTTAACAATTAATTTTTTTTCCGCCGGCAGAATATATACTCCGGACTGTTGAGAGGATTTCGCAGTTTTTTTTTCAATTATTTTTTTTTCAAACAGATCATCACCAAAAATATCCCGCTGGTCTTTTAGTGCCTCAATTATTTTTTTCTTTGATGAATCCATTAAAAATTGAAAAATAAAAAAATTAATAAATGCTGATTGTTCTGATAAAAAAGAAATGTCATCCTGCTGATGCAAGATGACATATAATCAGGTTTAAACCGTGTTTTATTTTTTGTACTTAAATTTAATCTGACCATCAAGCAATTCATCAAGTGCCTGAAGGTGAGGTTTTGGTCTCTTTTCATATTCAAGAGCCATTTTTAACTGAGCTGGATTTGTAACATCTTCAGCTTCATCGTCGCTGCCTGTAGCCGGAATTGTATTAAGAAGAGCATTAAACTCAATTTTATTTTCTGAATTTATTTGTCTTGCTCTTCTTGCGGCAACAATAATAGCTTCATAAACATTTTCTGCACGCTCATCAATTTCTCTTAAATCAATCGGTGATAGGTTCATTATTATTACTCCTTATTTAATATTTTTTTAATTAAACTCTCAACGCTTTTATATACTTTACTTAATTCATCATTGGTGAAAATATAATCAAATTGTGTTTTGTAACTCAATTCCATTTTTGCTCTATCTATTCTTTTTTGTAAATCCTCTTCGCTTTCAGTTTTGCGGTTTTTAAGCCTTTTAATCAATTCTTCAAAAGAAGGCGGATCAATATAAATTAAACAGCTATTATCGGGATAGATTTTTTTTAGCGACAAAGCACCTTTAACGTCAACCTCAAAAAGAACAGACTTACCTTCTGCAATATTATTATCAACAAAACTTTTTAAAGTGCCGTAATAGTAATCATAAAATCTTTCCCATTCGATAAACTCGTTGTTCTTAATTCTTCGCTCAAACTCTTTATCATCAACAAAAAAATAATCAACACCGTCAACTTCGTTTTTTCTTTTAGGACGGGTGGTAACTGAAACAGAAAAAACAATCTCAGGAAAATTTTTTAACACCTGCTTAACAACAGAAGTTTTTCCGCCTCCGCTTGGTGATGAGATTGCAATTATCTTTCCTTTATTCTCCAACTTTATTCAATATTTTGTATTTGTTCTCTGATTCGCTCGATCTCTTCTTTTATATAAACCGAACTATGAGAAATTGATGTAGAAAGTGTTTTGGCTGAAATCGTATTTGCTTCCCGGTTCATCTCCTGACATAAAAAATTTAACTTTCTTCCGGGATCATCGTCTTTATTCATACTATCTATAAAAAATTTAATATGACTTCTCAGCCTCACGCATTCTTCAGTGATATCAGCTCTTTCAGCAATCAATGCAAGTTCAGTTTCAAGTCTTTCGTTATTGATATTTGCATTATCTTCAAGAAGACTTTCTATCTTTTCTTTGTACTTTATAAAGTGCTCACTTACTTCTGATTCAGCTTTTTCCTCAATTGAAGCAAGATATTTACTTATTGATTTTATTCTTTTCTTTAAATCTTTTTCGAGTTCACTTCCTTCAGCTTTTTTCATCTTAATAAGAGAATCAAGCGAAGCATTTATCGAACTTTTTACACATTCAAAATCTTTTTCAGATATTTCCTCAAGAGGAGCAATCAAAATATCTTTGCTCATCAGAATATGATCAAGTTTAATTTTGTCGGATAATTTAGCTGTCTTTTTGATTTTTTTAATCAATGCTAAATACTCTTTTAATTTTTCTTCATTGAAAGAAACAGCTTCATCCTCAAACCCGTTTTTCTTAATCTGGATACTAAGATTAAGTTTGCCTCTTTTAATTTTAGATTTTACTAATTCCCTGATTTCATATTCTTTTGTTGCCAGAACAGGCGGATATTTAATAAATACTTCGAGGTATCTGCTATTTATACTCTTTACTTCGGTATCAACATTCCACTTACCATTTGAAGCAGTGCCTTTACCGTATCCGGTCATGCTTAGAATCATAATAATCTTTAATAAAAGGGGTTGAAAGATAGCGATTTAATGAATTCTATAAAAGAATTGATTTTCCCAAAACTTATAAAAATGCTTAAAATGCTTCACCAATGCCAAACTGGATTGATAAATTATCCCATAAATTTTTCTTAAATATCATTCTTTTATCAGACGGATCATAAAACTTAGTTCCAAAATCCAACCTGAAAGGAGCAATCGGAGTATATACTCTAACCCCAAGTCCGATAGCAACAGCAATATCGTTAATCTGAATTTCCTTCCAGCCATTCCAGGTATTGCCATAATCAGCAAATACAGCATAACCGAAAAAGTCATTTAGTTTTTGTCTTAGTTCAAACGAACCTTCAAACCATGTTGTACCGCCGCGAAAATCCTGAGTATTGGTTGTATATCCGGCATAGTCTATTCTATTAGTTGGAATCAATTCCCTTGCTTTCCATCCTCTTATCGAGTTGCTTCCTCCGGCATAAAAAGTTTTGTTTGGAGGGATTAATTCTTCTGATGAAAAATCTTCATTATGTGAAGAAGTAATCGGTTGGGCATAGCCAATTCTTATTTTACCTGCGAGCACTGTCATCTTATCGTTAGTGATTGAATGATACGATGAAAACCCTGTTTGAATTCTGTAAAAATAAGTGTTGCCGATTGATGATGTATCATTCAGTTTAACTCCGCTGTTATTTAAATATTCGGTAATACGATATTCTGTTTGCGAATAAAATAATTCCGGTGTAATGAAAAAGAAATTTCCTTTTGTTGGAAATAATATATCATCTGTTTTAGACGATCCCATTTCTATACCAATACCGGGAGTAAAACTGCCAACTTTAATTACTATCTCATTCGATGCTGTTAAAGGGATAAATTTTGCTTTTCTTTCAGCAATATCAAATCCGATAAAGGGTCTTAATAAAGTAACGAAAGTATAGTACGGCATTTCAAAATCAAATCTTTGAGTTCCACCGTAAGCATTTTCATCCTGCGGAATTGTTTGCGATCTTAAATATAACTCAGTTGATGTAAGTATTGGCTGACCAAATAAAAACGGCTGCTCCATTTTCAGATTAATATCCAGAATACCATGGCTTGAATCAAATATTTTTTCAAAGTCATAATTTGTAAGGTCTAATAATCTAAAGGATGTTGATATATTCAGTTTTCTTGCATCCCCAAAAAAGTTTTTACGGGTGTAGCTGATTCCCAAACCGGCATTAAATGTATTGAACTCGTTATCAGCTTTTATTTCCGGCGCCAATTGATTTAGTGAAGTTATAACCGTATTAATTTCAATCGGAATTGTTTTGTTTACTGTATCAGAAATCAATGGATTTATATCAAGAGATGAGAACAATTCTGTTTTTAATAGTCTAAGTTCGCTTCTATCAATCTGAGCCTGATCAAAATTTTTGCCCGGTTTAAGATCAGCAATTTCCTCGATAAGTCTGTTGCTTATTTGATCTATTGATCTGCCGGTTTTGTTAATAATTGTTTCTTTAATCGTGTATCTGTCACGCGGATCAAAAAACATTTTGATATTTGTTTTATCCAGAATAGTATCTATAGACACGACAGTACTATCATAACTTCCAAAGATATAGCCATGATTAGCAAGAAATCTTCTGACCGCAGCGATATTTGATTCGATTTCAGTTTCTGAAAACTGCTTTGTAGAGTCCAGTTCAATAAGTTCCTTGTCCAAAAGAACTATTTCAAAATCAGGAAGTTTATTCAGACCAACATAATCAATCGAACCATAATAGAAAGGTTTGTTTTCATTTATGGTGTAATTTAATGTTATAGTTTTATCAGAAGTATCAGCAATAAAAGAATAATCCACCTCAGTCAAAAAAAAACCATTTGAATGGTAAAGTTCTTTGATTGCCATGATATCAATTGAAATCTTTGAAGAATCAAAATAGACCGGCTCATCTCCAAACGGAGTAAATGAATTAAGAAAAATCCAAAACCACATCGGGGATTCTTTGCTTTCAATATTTTGTTTAAGATCAGATTCAGAAAAAAAAGAATTACCTGAAAAATTTATTTTCTTTAATTCATAATCATAATATGACTGTGCAGCTGCAATTCTGCAGCTTATCAGGAATATAACTATCAGAGATATACTTATTCTGTAATTCATACTAGATAATTCTACGAAAACATCGGATATGCATTGATACACTAATCAAGTATAATATCATCCGAAACTATTTGTAAACCGGGATAATCTTTTTTAAAGCTTAACGTAAAGAAATTAACCAGCTCCTTACTTTCAGTATTATCTGAAATATAAAGAAAAATAGCTGCGGTAGATTCGACCACAAGATGAGCATAGTAAACCTGTTTCTTTTCCATATCAATCAGATAAGAAAAAACTTCACCGCCGCCGCTTCCCATAAAATATCCCTGTGAGTTATAATAAAGAAGATCATACTGATCAGAAACTAATTTTATTTTATCAACAAGACTTTCTTTTAAAAGAGCCTTCAAGTAAATCAGTTTCGAAAATCAAGTTAAAATCTTCTCCGGATTTTTCTACAAATGAAAACTTTATTCCCCATTCTTCCGAATTTTCATATTCAACCCCGTAAGCAATATATTGTTTTCCTCTTTCATCAAACATACCGCCTACAGCAATTGCAGCCTTACTATTGCAATATTTTTTAACAACATCAAGAACTTCTTTTTTACTTTCATAGTTTATAGCTGGAATTTTTTCCTGCTTATCCGAGCAGGATAATGCAGCGAGTGCAAGTAAAAACAGAAATACGGATTTAAATATCTTATTTAATGACAATTTGGGTCCCTGGTTTAATTACTTTAATTATTTCATCAAGATCCTCATTGCTTAATGCAATTGATCCATCGGTCCAATTATAAACAAAGGGCAGATTTTTAAATATAAGATTTAATCTTCCAATCCCCTGGATACCAATATTCCCGCCCAGCACTTGATTATAACTGACACATTCCTCATAATAAAATTCAAATTTTATCTGGTTAAATTCTTTTTGCGTAATAAATGATTTTCTTAAAGCATCTGATGCATCATCAAGATTAGGGTAATTTATTTTAACAAACTTATAATAATTTTTATCATCAGATATGCTGCAGATTTTGTAAGTTCCAACTGGTGTAGCACCATCATTATATCTTTTTTTCTTATCAGTCAGATTTCTTCCAAAACTTGCCCGATATGATTTTATCAGCACTGTATCTTCATAAACGCTTAAAGTATAATTCTTCCTTTCGACAACAATGTTTACATCTGCTAATTTTCTGAATCCTTTATTTAACATAGCTTCTTTTAAAGGTATCTCACGAATATTTAAAATAACACCGTAAACAAGAACTCCCGAAAAAAACAGAGCAATAGCTCCGATAGTTAACAGAATATTTCTTATAAGAGTACTCTTAAAAATGCCAAGTACGGTTATATTATTGTTTTCTTTGTTTGATTCCATCAAAAAAAATAAATATGCTCTGCAAAATAATAAATTAAAGAGGTATATATATAATGATAAAAAAAAACCCAACTCATCGGGAGTTGGGTAAAATCATTGCACTTTTTACTTAAACTTCCATAATTTCTTTTTCTTTATGCTTAAGAATTTCATCTATCTGTTTAATATGCTGATCAGTAAATTTCTGCACTTCATCCTCTGAATTTTTTAATTCATCTTCAGACATTTTTTTATTTTTTTCTTCACGTTTTAAATGATCATTTGCATCACGTCTGATATTTCTTATTGCAACCTTAGAATCCTCACCAAACTTTTTAACTAATTTAACAAAATCTTTCCGCCTCTCTTCTGTAAGAGCAGGGATCGGAATCTTTAAGTTAGTGCCGTCACTAATCGGATTAAATCCTAGATTAGCTTCAAGTATTGCTTTATCAATAACCTGAACCATAGACTTATCCCAGGGAGTTATTGATAATGTATGAGGATCTAATACTGTAATATTGCCAACCTGATTTACCGGAGTCATAACTCCATAGTAATCTACCTTTACACTATCAAGCAGAGCAGTTGTAGCCTTTCCGGTTCTTACTTTAGCAAGCTCTGATCGCAATGCTTCAATGGTTTTATCCATTCTGTTATTTGCGTCTTTAATTATTTGATGCATAACAACTCACTTATTATTTAATGAAAATTTTTAATTACTGATAGAAGTTCCAACAGCTTCGCCCATAATAAGTTTTAACAAGTTATCCGGAACATCCATATTAAAAACCATCATAGGCAAATTGTTTTCCTGACATAAACTAACTGCTGTTAAATCCATAACACGCAGATCTTTTTTAAGAATATCCAGATAAGAAATTTTTTCAAACTTTACAGCATCTGTGTTTTTTTCAGGATCAGAATCATAAACACCATCAACTCTTGTCCCTTTCACAATAATATCAGCACCAATTTCAACGGCTCTTAAAGAAGCAGCAGTATCAGTACTAAAATACGGGTGACCGGTTCCGGCACCTAAGATTACAACTCTTCCTTTCTCAAGATGTCTTATTGCACGTCTTCTGATATAAGGCTCGGCTATCTCTTCCATTTTAATTGCACTCATCAATCTAGTCTGAATACCTTTCTTTTCGATTGCATTCTGAAGTGCAAGTGAATTAATCATCGTAGCAAGCATTCCCATCTGATCACCTGTTGCTCTGTCGATTCCCTGCTTACTGGCGCTTAATCCGCGATAAATATTTCCGCCGCCTATAACAATCCCTAATTGAACTCCGGCATCATGAACTTTTTTAACTTCTTCAGCAAAGAAATCCAGTACTTCAGAAGAAATACCAAATCCCTGATCTCCTTCTAATGATTCGCCGCTTAATTTTAACAACACTCTCTTGTATTTTACTTTATCCATTATTCTCCTAAAAAATGCGTTTTAAATATAAAAAAAGGTCTTAAGAAACTTAAGACCTTAAGAACAAATTTATTTATTCTCATCACCAAGATGGAATCGCTTGAACATACTGATTTTAGTTTGTGTACCATTTTTCTTATTGTATTCATCCATAAGATTTGATATGGTTTTTGAACTAGTACTATCCTTAATATAAGCCTGTTCAAACAAACAATTCTCAGCAAAAAATTTATTCAGTTTTCCGGCTGCAATTTTTTCAAGAATGTTCTCCGGTTTGCCTTCTTTTCTGGCAAGCTCCTTATATATATCTATTTCTTTTTCGATAGTAGCGGATGGAACTTCTTCTCTATAAACGCATAATGGATTCATAGCAGCAACCTGCATTGCAAGATTTTTTCCCAGCTCAATCAATTCATCATTTTTTAC
This sequence comes from Ignavibacteriota bacterium, assembly GCA_013285425.1. Taxonomy (GTDB): domain Bacteria; phylum Bacteroidota; class Ignavibacteria; order Ignavibacteriales; family Ignavibacteriaceae; genus IGN3. The sequence continues at coordinate 398,024 of CP053447.1, read as the reverse complement.
CGGTACATCATCAAACTTAACAAGCACACCAAGCTTGGAACCCATATGAATGTAATCTACAATTAATCCATTTTCAGCTTTAACAGTCAAAGCCCGGGATACTTCTATCTTTTCACCTACTTTACCCATTACATCCACCAGCATATTATTTAAAGCTTTATCAGAATCTAATAATTGCTTAGCATCAGTTGATCCGGTGTTATAGGCAGACTCAACAACTGCTTTAGCTAATCTAACAAAGTCGTCACTTTTAGCAACAAAATCAGTTTCACAATTTACTTCTATAATAACAGCTTTTTTATTATCATCAGAAATCTTTGTAACAATAATCCCCTCATTAGCAGATTTTTCAGCACGTTTACTGGCAACCGATGCACCTTTTTTCCTTAAGATTTCAATTGCTTTTTCAAAATCACCGTTTGCCTCGGTAAGAGCTTTTTTACAATCCATCATACCGGCACCGGTTTTTTGTCTAAGTTCATTTACTTGTGCAGCTGTAATAGCCATTATTTATTCACTTCCTTTCAAAATTAAATTAATCAGAAGATTATTCTTCTGTTTTTTCGTTTGTATCTGTTTGTTCCTTAGCTTCTTTTTTTGCTTTGGACTCTGATTTTTTCTTTGCTTCTTCTTTTCTTTCAGCTTCTTTTTCTTTCTTTACACGCTCTTTTTCTGCAACTTCTTCAGCTTTCTTTTCCTTAAACTTCGATTCTCCTTCAATAACTGCATCAGCCATAAACTGAGTAATTATTTCAACTGTTTTAACCGCATCATCATTAGCAGGAATTAAATAATCCACTTCATCCGGATCACAATTTGTATCTACTATTGCGAAAACAGGAATATTTAATCTATGTGCTTCCTGAACAGCGATTGCTTCTTTTTTAATATCAACTATAAATAAAGCTCCGGGTAATTTACTCATCGATTCAACACCCTCAAGAACTTTTTTTAGTTTATCTTTTTCCCTTGTTAAAAAGAGTCTTTCTTTCTTGGTTATCTTATCAAACGTACCGTCAGTTTCCTGTTTTTCGATATTACTTAATCTTTTAACACTTTTTCTGATCGTAGCAAAATTAGTCAACATACCGCCAAGCCATCTTTCGCTAACCCAATTCTGATTACTTCTTCTTGCCTCTGTTTCAATTACATTTTTAGCTTGCTTTTTTGTTCCAACGAAAAGAATTTTTTTACCTTCCGAAGCAAACTTTGATAATTCATCAGCAGCTTCAATCAGATATTTTTGTGTTTTTTTAAGATCAATAATATGAATCCCGTTTTTTTCCATAAAAATGTATGGCTTCATTTTAGGATTCCATCGGCGGGTTAAATGACCGAAATGTGCACCAGCTTCTACAAGCTGAGTTAAATCAACTTTTCTCATATATCTCCTGTTTTTCTTCTACTTTCATCTACTTTGCCATTTCATCCCTTTTTCTGTGGGACACAGGTGGCAAATCAGAAAGTATGATTTATTATTTAATTATATAAAAACAAGTTCAGTAAAAACTGAGCCTGACCGCTATATGCGGATTGAATAAAAAAATTATCTCTTTGAAAATTGAAATCTTTTACGAGCTTTTGGCTGACCATATTTCTTTCTTTCAACCATTCTCGGATCTCTTGTTAATAATCCTTCAGTTTTAAGCTTTGCTCTGTAATCCGGATTGATTTCTACTAATGCTCTTGCAATACCTAATCTTACAGACTGTGCCTGACCTGTTGTTCCGCCGCCTTTAACATTAACCTGAACGTCATATTTGCCTTCTGTCTCTGTAAGTTTAAATGGTAGTAAAATATCTTCCCTGCTTAAAAGCTGCGGAAAGAATTCCTCAAACTCTTTATTGTTGACAGTAATTTTACCGTTACCATTTTTTAAGATAACACGGGCAACAGATGTTTTTCTTCTTCCAACAAAAATTTTCTCAGCCATTATTTCTCCATTAAGCTAATTGTTTCAGGTTTTTGTGCAGCATGCGGATGCTCAGTACCAGAATACACCTTAAGTTTTTTAATCAGTTTATTTCCTAACTTAGTTTTCGGAAGCATTCCTCTTACAGCATTTTCAACCACAAATTCTGGTTTTTTAGCGAGCATCTCTTTAAAAGAAGTTACTGTCTGACCGCCCGGATAACCTGAATGTCTTTTATAATCTTTTAAATGTTCGCGTTTACCTGTTAACCGAACTTTTTCCGCATTAATAACAACAACAAAATCGCCAGTATCAGTATTTGGTGTAAAAATTGGTTTGTTTTTACCGCGAATAATCTTAGCAATTTTAGAAGCCATTCTGCCCAAAGTCTGACCTTCTGCATCAACAAGATACCATTTATGTTCGGCATCCTCAGTCTTAACAAATTTCGTTAATTTTTCTTGTTTCACGTAATTTTCCTCCGAAAACCTTAAGTCGTTTCAAATAAAGGCTTGAAAAATATAGCTAAGTACTTGAAAAGTCAAGAATTATAGAATGTATTAATCCTGATGAACAGAGTATGTTTGTTTTATTACACAAAAAGCAATTTTAATCAGTTATTCTTCAGTAAACAACTAATTTCTTTTGAGGACTAAATGAACAACCTCTTTAGTGTTTAACTAAATGGAATTGTATTAGATCAAAATCTCTCATACCAATCTGTTGTTTAATTGTTATTGACAATTTTTAAGCACTTCTTCAGTTCTAAATTAACTGAGTTTTCTCAGTTGCACTATAACATAATAGTTTTGCTATCTTACTATTATCAATCTTCTAATCTTCTCTCAGCGGTGAATTTAATTATTTAGTGTGTCATAAAAGAAAAACAATTAAACATATTTTTTTTGGATTTAGATATTATCAATCACTTAAGACATACTTGCTTTTGCATTATAAATAATTTTTTAAGGTAGGTTCAGTTCAAATAATTGTAACCTAAAAGATACTATTACCGAAATCAAACGATTTTAATATTGCCCAGAACTTCGGCTTAAATAATTCAAATTCGCTCTGTCCTTTTATCATCAGCTTTAATCTGAAATCTTCATCATCATTGGTTCTTAAATAAATAATCTGAGTAAAATAACCTTGTAATTCTTCCGGATCGTTATAGTAAGCAATGTATTTGTTAAAATCAGTTTTGTATTTAAATCGCTTTTCGATAAAATAATCTCTATCAACAACTTCAAGGTGAAGATACGGCGGCGGATTGACCGAACCATCATTTAACCAGAATGTAACCCCTTCAAGTTTTTTATTTTTCTTTTGATCTATGAACGTCCAGCCGCGTGGATAATTTATTTTAACATTTAATGTCGGCTCAGTATAAAGCTGCTCTAAATTTGTTGTATCAGCTTTTATGTCTGTAAAACTTACTGTTCTGATTTCATCAGCCTTTACATCTGATGGATCTGGTATTTCATCAATATCCTTTGGGTTACTTTCCTTTTCCGAAAATGAATTTTCAGGCTGATATTCTTTTGAATCAAGTGAAAATATAACTGAGTTAATTCTTGATGTATCCGAAGCTAAGTCTAAAAAATAAATCAGTATTACAAAAAGTATTAAGTGAAACAGAATTGAAAAAAAATAATTCCTAAGCCAGATTTTTCTTTCTCTGTTTTGATTTATATCGCTGGAATTTATGTTCATAAGTTTTATTTGATGCCTGAATCAAAATTACTAATTTTGCACTCACATTATTAATAAATTATCAGGTAAAATGAAGTATTTAATTACAGGCGGCGCCGGATTTTTAGGAATTAATCTCGTAAGATATCTGCATTCACGCGGACACGAGATTACCTCTCTGGATATAGTTCAATTTGATTATCCCGATATGAATGACAAAATTAAAATCATTACCGGTGATATCAGAGATAAACAAAAAGTTAAAGAAGCTGTTGCCGGACAGGATATAGTTGTTCATACTGCTGCAGCACTGCCGCTTTATAAGCCTGAAGATATTTATTCTACAGATATTGACGGAACAAGAAATCTGATTGAAGAATCTTTTGAACAGAAGATCAAAAGATTTATTCATATTTCATCAACTGCTGTTTATGGAATTCCGGATCATCATCCCCTGCTTGAAAATGATAAACTTGATGGTGTTGGTCCTTATGGTAAAGCAAAAATTCTTGCTGAAGAAGAATGCCTTAAGTTCAGAGAAAAAGGGATGTGTGTTCCGATTATCCGCCCAAAATCTTTTATTGGTCCTGAAAGACTTGGCGTGTTCGATCTTCTTTATGATTGGGCACAGGATGGCAAAGGCTTTCCAATGATTGGTAAAGGAAATAACCGTTATCAGCTTTTGGATGTAGAAGATCTTTGTGAGGCAATTTATTTAACTGCCGCTTTGGATGAAAAAATTGTAAATGATACTTTTAATATCGGTGCAAAAGTGTTTACTACAATGAGAGAAGACTATCAGGCTGTACTGGATGCCGCGGGATTCGGTAAAAAAATTGTCGGTCTTCCTGAAAAACCTATTATATATACCCTTAAATTTTTAGAAGCGCTTAAACTTTCTCCGCTTTACAAGTGGGTTTACGAAACAGCATCAAAAGATTCTTTTGTATCAATAGAAAAAGCTGAAAAAGTTTTAGGATATAAACCTAAATTTTCTAACAAAGATGCTTTAATACGAAACTATAAATGGTATCTGGAGCATAGAGAAGAGTTTATTAATAAGGACGGAGTTTCACACAGGGTTCCCTGGAAACAAGGTATCTTAAGATTTGCTAAAATCTTTTTCTAATTAATTGGATTGTATATAAAGTAAATGATATATTCTTACAGTAACTAAAAAGAAAACAGATAAGGAGAAAAAATGGCAGAAAAAAAAGATTATCTAAAAGATATTGTTAAACATATTGATATTAAACAGCATAACGTTGTATCGCTTGTTGATGCAATGGAAGATATGGCATTTACTGCAAGAGATCTGAACCGTGCAGCAAATATTTTTGATATGATGATAAAAGATGAAAATTGCGGAATAATATTAACTCTTGCCGGAAGTCTTTTCAGCGCAGGTTTAAAAAAAGTTGTTTATGATATGATTATGAACAATATGGTTGATGCTATTGTTTCAACCGGTGCTGTAATTGTTGATCAGGACTTTTTTGAAGCTTTAGGTTTTAAACATTATAAAGGAACTAAATGGGTAGATGATAATGAAATGAGAGAGCTGCATATAGATAGGATTTATGATACTTTCATTGATGAAGATGAACTTAGAATTTGTGATGATACCACTGCTGCAATTTTTGATTCAATGAAACCAGGTGCTTATTCATCAAGAGAGTTTATTTGGGAGTTTGGAAAATATCTTGAGGAAAATGGCGGACCTAAAGTTGACGATTCTGTTATATGGGCAGCATACAAAAAGAATGTTCCGATTTTTATTCCTGCTTTTTCAGACTGCTCTGCCGGATTTGGATTTGTAATGCATCAGCATAAAAATCCAGATAATTATGTCAGTTGTGATTCAGGAAAAGATTTTTATGAATTGACAAAAATAAAATTACACAGCAAAGAAACCGGTATTTTTATGATAGGCGGCGGCGTTCCGAAAAACTTTACACAAGATATAGTTGTTGCAGCAGATATTCTTCAGGAAGATGCTGATATGCACAAATACGCAATTCAAATCACGGTTGCCGATGAGCGAGACGGTGCACTTTCAGGTTCTACATTAAAGGAAGCAAGTTCGTGGGGTAAAGTTTCTACAAGTTTCGAACAAATGGTTTATTCCGAAGCAACCGTTGCAATGCCTTTAATTGCAGGTTATGCTTATCACAAAGGCAATTGGAAAAAAAGAAAAGCAAGAGAGTTTCAAAAGATATATCAAAAAGAAAAAGCTGAAGCTTAGTAAGAAAACGCCTCATTTGAGGCGTTTTTTTTATCTCAGCAACATCATCTTTTTTGTGGAAATATAATTCCCAGCTTGTAACCTGTAAACATATATTCCGCTCGCAATATTAATCGCATCGAACTTTACTTCTTTGTAACCGGCTTCCTGCTCCTCATTTACTAATGCTGCAACTTCACTGCCGAGAATATCATAAACTTTTAATATTACTTTTGAATCCTGCGGAAGCTGATATTGTATCGTTGTAGTTGGATTAAACGGATTAGGATAGTTCTGCTCAAGCTTAAATTCTGTTGGTCCGGTGTAACTAAAGATGAACTGCTTTGTTATCATTATTCCATCAGGACTTGTAATCATAAATTCAATTGTGTCTTGCTTGTTGATAATTGCATTCCGGCTTACATCAAATGTGAACTTCACCTCTGCTTCTGCCTTCGCCACAAGATTCTCAATCGTTGCTTCTTCTTTACTGAAATTTAGAGATGAGGATTTTTTAGCAAGGGAAACATTAACATTTGCTGTTGGATTTGTCTCTGAGATATTTGCTACCGTAAGTGTTATCTCATTCCCCTTTGTGCCCGGTGTTACTTGGTAAACTGTTTGAGCAAACAATGTACTCGCTGTTGCTATTATAAGAATTATTTTCTTTTTCATTTCCTGTTCTCCTTTTGAATAGAACACAGATTATACATATCAAACTGATTTACTCTGATTATTTTCCGTCTTCCATCTTACTTCTATCTTACGGAACATTCAACTGAATCTCTACTAAATTATTTACTCCGATATCCTGCTGTTTATCCTTACTTACATTTCCTGATGCTGCTCTGAAATTTAAGCTCTTTGGAAGCAGCTCTTTTGCTGCTTCTCCGTTTGCATTTGTTAAACCAATATCTCTCCACGCACCTGAATAATATTTTGTGCTTGCACCTGACAATGGCTGTCCATTTGCTTTTGTTACTTTTACTGTGCACAATACTGTTGAGAAAGTTACAGTACTGTTTGTGCTTATATCCTGCTGTTTGTCAAGCAGAACATATTCATAAATCATTCTAAAGCTGTAATTGATTGGAAGTAGTTCTTTATTTGCTACTCCGTTTACAGTTGTGCCAAAACTTCTCCACGCTCCTGCGTAATATTGAACTGTGCCTTGATCTATTAGATTACCCAGACTATTTTGTAATTGTACTGTTGCATTGACTGTTTGGAATGTATAAGTATTATTTTGTGCTGGCACATTATGAACTGTCTGATTTGCATACTCGTAGAACATTCTTATGCTAACTGTTGGTTTAGTTGTTATTACCGTAAACGTTCCGTCGCCGTTGTTTACTGCATCTTTCCATTTGCCCTCATAATACATTACATTATTTGCAGGTATCTGGTTACCTAAACTGTTTTTTAGGTTTACTACAAGGTTTGGGTTACTAACTTGCATTACACTAAACTGCAAAGTATCAGAAATCGAATATTTGTCTTTAACCCAAACCGGAAAAGAACCAACTACTATTACATCTGAAGATAATATCTCAGCAGTTATCACACTATCGGATACAAATGTTGTTAATTTTTCTTGTCCACCAAAGTATACTGTTGCTGAAGATGTAAATCCGCTTCCCAATACTTCTATTGTGAATGCACCTGAGTTTAATATTGCAACTGCTGGAACCAGTGCTACTAAATCCAGCACCGGTGGCTCTACTGAAAAAGGTAGACTATTTTCAACTCTAGCAATATAATTACTAACATCTATTTCATATTCTCCAGGTTTATTTAAAAATGTCTGTGGAATGATTATATCCATTTCCGATGGAGAGATAACATAAAAATCTAAATAATAATTTTTATCCCAGTATGCTAGAGAACCATGACTAAATCCACTTCCAGTAAGTCTTACTCTTGTTGCAGGAGTTCCAGCTGGGACAGATGAAGGGTTGATCGAAAATAATACATCATTTTCCCAAGTTTCATCTATCTTTCTTTCTATAAAATAAATACGCGGGTACAAATATTTCCACGCTTCTTCATTTAAAAAAGTATTTACAATATCAATAGTGTCCCTTATTTCGAAATCAATTTTTCCCCTTAATAATTTTAATTGATTAATACAACTTACTGTATCATTCAAAATATAATATGTCTTGCTGTTTAAAACATAAGTATTTAATTCATTTACAAAATTTACGTCCCCAATCCAACCAAAATTATAAAACTGAAAAAGAGCTGAAGATAAACTATCAATTACATCAACTACATTTGCGACAGGATCCGGGTAAAATAACCATTTCATATCCAATGCTTGAACTATAATACTACTGTCTGCAGGATACTGATTTACATTATACAAATCTAGTACAAACTTATAAATTGAGGGCTGTGCAGCCTCGAGAAGCTCGAGATAGATTGATAGTCTACTTTCTGTTAAAGTATCCAGTAATTGCTTTAGTGTTGTTACATAAGAATAATTATCAATACTGTGCAGAATTTCTCTTGCCGCAGTTCTGTAATAACTGTTGGTACTACTTAATGCCATATTTATAGCTAAACTTTCAGATTCCGGATCATTAATTTCCCTTAAATATTTAAGTGCAACAATATCAAATGTAGCTAAGCTTCTTAATATCTCAATCACCTCCTCATGATGAGAAGAATATATAAATGGTTTCAGGTAATAAATCATTGAATAAATAAAATCTTCTGTGTAATTATATAAGAAATACTTTTTCATATGTTGCCAGCCATAGCTATCATTATGTTTCAATTGTAAATAGGAAGAAAATCGTATAATTTCATAAGCATTTTCATCATTAAGGGCCAACGTATCAAGTTCTTGTCGTATTTCTTCCTGGAAGGATGTATCTTCCAGCTCAATGATAGCTTTCAAAATCATTGATTGCTGTTCTAAGCCACGACTCATTGGTAAACTAATAGAATATGGACGATGGTATAATAGTTTTAATTCACTGATGGCAGCGGAAATTTTTGCAGTCTTGATCCATGAAATTAGGAACCACCTTTTATCATAATCTGTTGAAGACAAAGAATCAATTACCTGCTCATAATTATCTGGGTCAATTCCATAGTTTATCAGTACACTTCTTTCATTTATATTGACTTGAGCATTAACGTTATTACATTCAAAACTTATTACTGAAATTATGATTAGTAAATAAATAATGCCTTTCATTTTTCAACTCCTTTTACAAATTAATTGGGATAGTTACTTACTTTTTTCATCAAGACATTAACCAAATAGTTTTTACCTGCTTCTTCTGCTTCCGCTTGACGTTTTTCATAAGTATCTTTCATTTCAGTTTTAAAACTCTCAGCTGCCTGAATTAAAAATTTTTTATACGCTTTTTGCCTTTTCTTCAAATATTCATCTATTTTGTCTGTCTTACACCAATCTGATGGAGGCTCTTCTATCCAATTGATCTTTTCTAATGCAATATCATAGAATTTCTTTAGTCCAATTTTATATTGTTCTATGTGTTTCAACTCATGTACTCTGGTTTGGGGAAGAGGATAATATTCAACGGATCTACCGTGACTTTCACCATATCTGAAACTTTCAAAGTCCTCAAGGATATCTTCTTTGTACTTTATATTATCTACTCCAGTAAGAACACCAAATTCATCGTCTGTATATTTTATGCCAACTCCATACATGTTTTCTATTTTTTCAGTACACTAGCCCCATTCCAATGTAAACAGCATTTCGTTGATATAGAAGTATGAGTTGTAACTTAAATGATGTGGGCCAGTATTAGGTGGAGTAATAGCTGAAGCAAATCCTCCCATATCTTTCGATATACGACATCCCTCAGTATTATTATCTTCCCTTTTTTTCACATCAAACATTGCATCCTTGACTTCGGTGATTAAAGAATTTCGAAGTTTCTCATCATCTGATAAAAGAGGTCTAGTAGTTTTACACTCATCCCCCACCATCAGAATACCATCGCTTGTTTTTTGTAAATCAATCTCTCCAATAAAACAATAAGCTGCTGTGTTTTCTTTAAGTGGTTTTTGCTGTTGTATCGGATAGTTTATTTTACCGGCTATTCTCATATTCAGTCTTTCTCAACTTTTGTGCAAAACAAAAACATTGATTCCTGAGAATCTGAATAACGGATAATTATTATTTGAAAATATTTACCTGATAATTATACTCTTATTTACCGATATCTTGTAATGCTGTAACCCCCCTTGCAGCTTTCGCTGACTGGAACACGGATTGAACAGATTAAACTGATGTTTTCTATCTGTGCAGTTAAGTGTAATCAATGTGCTTCAATTCTTAATTATTAATTACTAATTATTACGGTAATTGAATCTCCACTAAATTATTTACTCCGATATCCTGCTGTTTATCCTGACTTACATTTCCTGATGCTGCTCTGAAATTTATGCTCTTTGGAAGCAGCTCTTTTGCTGCTTCTCCGTTTGCATTTGTTAGACCAATATCTCTCCACGCACCTGAATAATATTTTGTGCTTGCACCTGATAATGGCTGTCCATTTGCTTTTGTTACTTTTACTGTGCACAATACTGTTGAGAAAGTTACAGTACTGTTTGTGCTTATATCCTGCTGTTTGTCAAGCAGAACATATTCATAAATCATTCTAAAGCTGTAATTGATTGGAAGCAGTTCTTTGTATGCAACTCCGTTTGAGGTTGTACCAAAAGTTCTCCACGCTCCTGCGTAATATTGAACTGTTCCTTGATCAATCAAATTACCGGAACTATTTTTTAATTGAACAGAAGCATTGACTGTTTGGAATGTATAAGTATTATTTTGTGCGGGCACATTATGAACTGTCTGATTTGCATACTCGTAGAACATTCTTATGCTTACTGTTGGTTTAGTTGTTATTACCGTAAACGTACCGTCGCCGTTGTTTACTGCATCTTTCCATCCACCTGCGGCGGACTCATAATACATTACATTACTTGCTGGTATTTGTGTTCCCTGGCTGTTGGTTAGTGTTACTAAGAGGTTTAGGTTTTGCTGTTCTGAAATTACTTTAAAAGTTAGATCATTTTTCATTTCAGCAATAGGGCTAAAAACACTAATTACTATTGAATCATTCTCTACTACAATATTTGAGGATGGCACAACAGCCTGAAGTATTGTATCAGAGATAACGAGTGTATTTAATGTGTAACCATCCCAATATGCTTCGGATTGGTTGTTAAATCCTGTCCCTTTAATAATCATAGTAAAACCGTTGCTTCCTGCCTGAACCGAAGAAGGATTTAAACTAATAAGTGAGTCTACAAGAGAATTGCTATTTATTTTCTGCTGAATAAATAATGCTTGTGGATAAAGAAAATTCCAAGCATCCTGATTAACAAATTTATTTATTAAATCTGTTGAATCTCTTAATTCTTTATCTATTTCTGCACTAAATAATCTCATCTGGCTTGCTGATGAAATAGTATCATTTGATTGGTAATAATTTTTGCTATTAAAAATATAAGAGTTTAATTGCTGAATGAAATTTTGATTTCCGATCCAATCAAATGCATAAAGCTGATTTAAGGAGGTAGATAAACTGTCTAGTAAAATTGCAACTGATTGCTCTTCCTTTGGTTGTAAAAGCCATTGATTCTCTAACTCATCTTCTATTAAGCTTCTATCAAAAGGATATTTATTTGATTTATATAGATCAATAACATATTTATAAATAGAAGGCTGCCGACTCTTTAGCAATCCATCATATATAAATAGTCGATACTCAGTTTCAGTTTCTAAAGCCGATTTTAATAAATCTAAATAAAGTTCATAGTTGATCTTTTTTAAGTTTTCCCTTGCAAGGTACCTATTCATTTTATCTGGATCATTAATAGAAGCTTGCGTAATTATATTAACAATTTCTTCATCATTAATATCAGTCAAGAAATCTATAGCAGTTATTCTATTTCCAGAGCGATAGTCTGCGAGGGCAAGATTTCTTAACACTTGAATAACTTCCTCGCTTACATCCGAGTTTAAAAACGGTTTCAGATGATATACATCAATGCCAAATAATTGTGAACTTCCCATTAAGTAGTATGGTTTAATATATTGCCATCCAAATTCATCATTGAATTTCTTCATAATGTATTCAGAAAAAGATGATAGCATCGCTATATTAGAACTATCATCGCTCATAATTATAATTGCATCTTTAAGTTCTTCTTTAATAGTTGAATCTTCAAGGTCTACAAGTGAACGTAAAATATCAGCTCTTTCAGTAAAGCTATATTGATAGGGAGGATTTTCCTCAAATGGAGTGTTTGCTAATAGTTGCCTTAGCGCATTTCTGGATTCATAAATTTCTTTTGCTCCGCAATATTTAATAAGCCATGATCTTGTTATAAGTGAATTGGAGCTTAGGGAATCTATTATTTGTTCATAATTGTTAGGATCTATATTCAATTCTAATATCTTTTCGGTCAAATCATTTATTAAAGCTGTCATAATTTGTGAAAAAGTTGCCCTTGTAAAACAAACTATTATAAACATCACTATTAAACAAAATGATTTTATTCTAAAAAAATTTTTCATTTTAATTTCTCTGCTGCCGGGTGTTTTGTAAACTTTAAATGTCATTCTCTAATTTTGATTTTGTTGTTGTATATTGTTTTATTCTTTATCAGTGATCTCAGAAAGTCTGTCCAAAATATATTGTGCATTCCAGTAGAGAAATTTCCAGCCCTCAATTGTTACAAAGCGTGCATCTGTGTTTAGTGAGTCTTTGTAAACATAATCAATTTCGTCCTGAAAAGATTTAATGTTGATTGCACAAGAGATTGAGTCACCGGACTGAAGGTTGATTTTAGCGGTTGTTAAAATATTCTTCATTCCATTTAAAAATATCAAATCTCCAAACCAGTTATAGCTATACAATGTATCTGCTTGGATAACAGTATTATTAATTAAATTTTCAATTGTCGAATTACTATCAGGTTTGGGAGGTTTATATAATTCAAGATCATCTTGGCTGTATTCTTTTACCTTAGGATCTGGTTCATTTGGTAAATAATCTAAAACGAACTTATAATCTTCAGGCGTCCCATAAACACCCAAGAGTTTACCCATAATTTTATAACGGACATAATAATTAGGGTCTGACCATAACCTTTCCTTTAATAAGGAATGAAATTCTGCAGTTTTGCAACATTTAATTAAAACATCTAAAACTAATTGACGATTATTTGCCTCTTCATCTTGTGAAAAAACTTCAAGCATTAATGCAAGAATTTCAGTTCCATATTTTCTGTATAGAGGCATTAACGCTGCATATCTTGCATTATCATATTCTGAAAACCTAACATATTTGATTAATTCATTTTTAGCTCTTTCCTCATATTCAGGAACTTTATCCATAATAACAGGAAGTATATTTATTACTGAGAAAGTGGAATTTAAACTATCTTCATCAACAAAATTAAAAAACAGATTAACTTTTGAATTATCGCCCAATTGTACCAAAATACCTGACGCCATTGCTTGTAAGTAAGAAGGAAGAGTGCCTGAGTAATCCAGTGGAAGACTGTTGACAGAATCTATGAAAGCCAGAGCATAATTGTGTGTGAAAGGCGAAGTGAATTCAAATAGGAGGCGAAGAAGAATTAGTTGATCTGCTTTCTTAAACTTACTGTCCCAAAACACCTGTTCAATTTTTTCTCTTGCCTCTGATATTTTATATTCGGTAATAGTGTTTAATGCTCCTCTATAATCAGCACTATCCAAATAAGATATAATTTCTTCTTTTTCTTCTTGAGATATTAATAGTTGTTGAGAAAATCCTTCGGTAAAGGAAACAAAAGCAACAATTAGAATTAAGTTATATAAAAACAATTTCATTTTAATCTCCTTAAAAATCTTTTTCTTTATAAGAACAATCTTTCCACAAATTTTTTAAACGATTGTTTTGCAATGCTTTTCTATATTCTGTTATTTTCCATTGTACATCTGGATGATTTTGTGTGGTTATCTCATTATCTCTATCTGCCTTTGCAATATCATATCGTTCCTTTAGTTCAATAATAAAGGAACTTAAAATATCATTTAAATGCTTGTTTATTCGAAATTGAGCTTTACTTTCACTATTTGTTGTCTCATTACATTCAGGTTGAAAAACATTAGCTAATAGATCTTTATATCTATACTCACTCCCAAAATGTTTCTTTTTAATATTTAATACTTCATTAACTAGTTTTTCAAAATTTGCTTTGTGTACTTTTTCATGAGCCCACACGGGCGCAATTAAATAATATTTCCCGCCACACCAGTTGAATAATCAACTTCTTCTCTATCCTTTGGAATTTTAGTATTTATTTTCCACTCTTTCTTTTATTTTTATTTGTGCATTAACGGATAACGAAAGAAGAAAAACGGAAATTGCGAGAAACGAGAAACGAGAAACGAGAAACGAGAAACGAGAAACGAAAGCTATTGCTTTTTGTGTGCTTGTCAAGTGATTTTTTTTCTAAACTTTTTATCATAAAGTTTTACTCCACTGTTTTAAGCTGACTGTTCTTTTTTCTTTGGAATTTTATCCGCAGTGCTTGGAGGTTTTTATTCCCGCTGATAACCTAAAATTATTTTTCCCTTTTGTCAAGAGCTGTTGTTAATTATTTTATTTGCTGGTAGTTAAGTAATAATTGTTCCATTGTAGTATTGCTGCATTGTTTTCTTCTATGAAACGCTTTGTGTAAAGAAGAAATCTTGTTCCAATGAGAACCACTGCGTTTGTTTTTCTTGATCCCGTAACCCCTTGCAGCTTTTGCTGATTGGAACACGGATTGAACAGATTAAACTGATGTTAACTGATTAATCAATTTTTTGCTCATCTATTAAACTCTTGCTGGAAATGTTTTTAATGCAGATTTAAGCTAAGTACTCTAAATCGAATTTACTATTTTATTAAAAGTGCTTAAGGTTTTGGTAACCTGTCTAAAATATATTGAGCATTCCAGTAGAGAAATTTCCAGCCCTCAATTGTTACAAAACGCTGATCTGTATTTAGTGAGTCCTTATAAACATTATCCACTAAATCCTGAAAAGCTTTTACCTGAACTCTGCAAGCGAGTGAATCCCCGTTTTGTAAATTTGTTTTTGCTGTTGTTAAAATGTTTTTTAATTCGTTTGAGAAATTAAGATCGCCGAGCCAGGTGTAGTTTGATACTGTGTCAATGAGATTATAAACATACCCGATTTGTTGTGAGGAATCAAAAAGGGAAATTTCGTTTATAGGTATAAAATTGGTTCTGAAATAACTTATTCTTTTTTTCAATAGATCATGATGCATTGTATTACTCAATTCATTCAAAAAATAAACCCAATTCGGCGAGCTATATTTTGCGGAAACATTCTTAGATGTAATGTCGTGAACGGCAGGAAGATAGTAAGATAATAATTCCACATTAGTTTCACTCAACAATGCCATTCTGCTTAGTCTGGGTTGATCCTCCTTATTAAGTTTCCCCACTTGATCAAAGAACCACAGCCTTACCTTACCCTCATTATTATTGAATCCCCACTCTAAGGCTTCATTCAATGCTACGCTATCAATCTGTGAAAGAACTTCAAGACAACAAGAAACTAGAAAATCGTATTCGGTTTTCGAATTATATTTTACAATTGGTATTAAAATATTTTTAATATCATCAACCACATCGGGATTTTCAATGAAGTATCTTAAATAACAAGGTGAATATCCGTTATCTGAGTTTGAGGTATTGATTAAATCTAAAATGGTTTGGAAATCTTCATAGATACCTACTCTAGTTAAATAGTAAATTGCTGTAAGATTCACTTGTTCCGTATCTCTAGGATGATTCCTCAAATACTTCATTCCATCCACAGCTTGTAAATCACCTAAATATCCTCTTGCAATCATATCGTTTTCAAAAGCCAAATACCATAATTCGTATATAAGCGAATCGGAAGTTATTATTTTTGTTGTATCTAGAACTGTAAGTAAATTTTGCAATAGAAATTCTCTTTTTTCAGTTTCATACTTATCGACTAGTTCTCTAACTGCATATAAATATTTTAGATTAATAATATTTTCTTCTTTGTTGTAAACAATTGTCTCCAGATCAAGAAGTGTTGTATCATTACCCATGATTTGATTATACTCCAAAGGTAAGCTAAGTTTGTCCCATAGTGATTGAGATAGCAAATTGTATTGGATCAGTATAAATAATACTATTAATAATTTATTTTTCATTTTTAGTTCCTTCTTCATCTTTATTTTCCTTCCCACCAATCAATAATTCTTTGTTTAATCTCTTTATAAAATCCATTTGCATATTTATCAGCTGCAAGTTCATAATTATCAACTTTAACCTCAACATAAGTACCATCTTTTTTCATCTTTACCATGGTAAATCCTGTTAAATCAATATTATGATCTTTAGCAAATGATAAATCGGCACCCCACTTTATACCTGTATTTAGATGTCGTATTATATGATTTTTTATCTCATCTGTTATTGTTGGACAGGTGTAATCTGAATATTTTAAATTAAATTTTCGTATAACTTTAAAACTAAATTCATTTAATCGCTTAATAATAAATTTCTTCTTCATTAAATAATGATGTTCTTCATGCTTTAACATGGCGGGGAAATACTCAAAATCTACTGATTCAAATTGATGACTATATACACCCTCAATCTGAATATCTAAATCATTTAATGTTTTCGTATAAATTGATTCATTGGTTATATAAGTGGACAATAGCGTATGATCTGTCGCATCCCCTAAATTAATTGTTGTGCCTAGATTCCATAAACTTATATCGGAAAGAATTGGAACCCTTAGATTAAAAACATTATAAATCCATCTATAGTCTTCTGGTGTTAAATTTATTCGGTCTAATATTATTTCAAAAATTAGATCATCCCCCAAATGCCATTTATTATTCGAATTAGCTGGGATAGAATCTAATATTATTGTTGCTCCGGCAAAATCAACTCGTTTTTCCCTAGTATCATAAAGTGCAGGATCACCTACTTGTTCAAAATGTGGGATCTTCAGACTGTCCGTCCAGTTCCAATAACTATCAGCTCGTAATAGTTTTATTTCGCTAGAATCAGCACTAGTCCTTTGTTGTTCATTTGTAATGGCGAAAACAATCTCCTCATCGCACTCATTCCCCACCACCAGAATACCATCGCCTGTTATTGGTAAATCAATCTCTCCAATAAAACAATAAGCTGCTGTGTTTTCTTTAAGTGGTTTTTGCTGCTGTATTGGATAGTTTATTTTACCTGCTATTCTCATATTCAGTCTTTCTCAACTTTTGTGCAAAACAAAAACATTGATTCCTGAGAATTTGAATAAAGGATAATTATTATTTGAAAATATTTACCTGATAATTATACTCTTATTTACCGATATCTTGTAATGCTGTAACCCCCTGCAGCTTTTGCTGATTGGAACACGGATTGAACAGATTAAACTGATGTTAACTGATTAATCAATTTTCTGATTATCCTTTTAACTCTTGTTAGAAATAATTTTAATGCAGATTTAACCCAAAGTTTTTAAAGCTTTTTTATCTCAGCAACATCATCTTTTTTGATGATACAAATAAGCCTGATTGTAAACGATAGATATATACTCCGCTCGCAAGGTTTGATGCATTCCAGCTAACTTCATACTTTCCTGCTGGTTTTTCTTCATTAACCAAAACAGCAATTTCATTTCCAAGTACATCATATACTATTAGCTTTACAAATTGCTTGTTGGCTATTGCATATTGAATACTGGTTACAGGGTTAAACGGGTTCGGATAATTTTGATCAAGTGTAAATACAAACGGCTGTTCAATTTTAATATTAATTGTATTTGAATAAGCAAAGCTTCCATCAAGATCAATTTGCTTTAGTCTGTAATTATAATTACCGGTTTCAAGTTTAGAATCAATGAAAGAATAGGATTTGGGTTCAGTAGTAGTTCCAAACCCTGGCACGAAACCGATCTTAGTCCATTCCATATTCTGATTTTTATCATCAGAGTTCTGTCTTTGAATTTCAAAACCAAGATTGCTTAATTCTGTTGCTGTTAACCAGTTAAGTGTTACAGAGTTTTCGGAGACAGATGCGGTAAATGAGGCTAATTCAACTGGTATAATACCGCCACCACCATTTTCTGTAAATAAGATAATTCCATTATTACCGGCAATCCAGCCATTATCTTTATCAAACATACTTAAACCAAATAAACTATCTGATGTTGGACAATATTGTGCATTCCAGTTTAATCCACCATTTTTAGTCTGTAAGATTACACCTGTAAAACCAACTGCCCAGCCGATTGAATCATCAATAAAATCAACATCTCTTAAATGCTGTAAAGTTCCCGAATTTTGTAAATTCCATGTAAGTCCGCCATCATCAGTTTTTAATATACACCCATTTTCACCAACTGCCCAGCCAACTAAATTATTTATAAACTCAATATCAAAAATCTTTGAGTAATTGCCAGTATAATAATGATGCCAAGTTAATCCACCATCTACCGTTTTTCTTAAATAACCTGAAGAACCATCTCCGCTCCAGCCGATATTTAGACTAATAAAATAAACCGACCAACTCCATTCTAAAGAGATAAAAGATTCCTGCCAGATATTTCCTCCACTTATTGTTCTTAGAAAAATACCACCACTGCCTACAGCCCATCCAAAATTTTCATTTATAAATTGAATTCGATGTAAAGTGTTACTACCAGAATAATATTGAAAATACCAATTTATTCCACCATCTGAAGTTGCTATAATATATCCGGACTTGTAAGGATTATAAGTATAAATTGTCGCCCATCCTTTTAACGAATCAATAAAATAAATGGAATGTACATTGTGTTTAAGACCAATTGAACAATCATACCAATCTAACCCGCCATTTGTTGTTCTGACAATACAACCTTCATCACCACCAGCCCAGCCTAAGTTCTGGTTAAGAAAAAAAACTGTAAGAAATCTTTGGTTTGTCCCCGAGTTCTGCAGTACCCACTGAGAGTTAGCTGATGAAAAGAAGAGCAGTAAAAACAAAAAGAATAATATTAGTGATCTCATTTGATTTCTCCCTATGAAAATCAATTATTAAAATAGATCCTGAATTAAATTAGTTTAATTTAAATTTAGTATCAACTATTGCTAACTTACTTTTGTATATTTCTTATCAACAAGTATATTTTTTGGATAATTTTGAACAAGAAGCTTAGATTTTATTTTATTCCATATTTGTATTTCAAAGAAAAGTTTTACTGGTTAAAAGCCAATAAAGGTAATTTAATTGGTAAAGATTTCTATCATTTTGGGAAAAAAATAGCCAGAAAGTTATTAACCAGAAGGATTATCTCTCCAAAACTATTGCTAAATCCTGTTTCAATTGTCAGATATTTCGAATATGATTTCGCAATAAAAAGCATAATCAATTATTCTCTCTCAAATAAAAAGGTTCTTGATATATCATCACCTTATCTTTTTGGTTTCTATTGTAATTTTAATCTCAACATTGATTATACATATCTGAATCCGGATACAAATGATTTAAATCTTGTAAAAAAATATTCAAAGAAACTATTAAACAAACATAATTTTAAGACTGAAACCGGCGACGCTACCAGGTTAAATTATTTAAATGAGTCTTTCGATGTAGTAATATCTATAAGCGTAATAGAACATATTGATAACAATGGAGATATTACAGCGATTAAAGAAATGATGAGGGTGCTTAAAAAAGATGGGATTTTAATTTTAACCTTCCCTGTTTCAAAGTCATTTGAGATTGAATATGCTGACAACGATACTTATGGACTTAATGCCAGCAAAACCGGTAATAAATTTTTCTTCCAGAGACTGTACGATGAATCTTCAATCAAAGAAAGGTTATTAAAAAATATATCTGACTTCACTATTTTAGAACAGCAGATTTTTGGTGAAAACGAATTTGGATTTTATGATAAATATTCAGAACGATGGAAAAAATATGGATTATTTGAAACTGTTAAGGATCCATTTTATATATCAAAGTATTTTGATATTCTGAATTCATTTAATGAAATTAAGAAATCTGCTGTAATCGGAATAACACTTAGGAAAAACAAATGAATTTCAAATATCCTGTATATCAACCTTCACTTGGTGAAAAAGAGAAAGCAAATGTATTAGAGTGCTTAAATTCAACATGGATTTCTTCTAAAGGTAAATTCATTACTCAATTTGAAAACTCATTTTCAGAATATATTGGTGTAAAGTATTCCGCTGCGGTTTGTAACGGAACAGTTGCAATTCATGCCGCACTATTAGCTTTAGGTATTAGCGAAGGTGATGAAGTTATTGTTCCATCGTTTACCTACATTGCATCTGTTAATGCTATTAAATATACAGGTGCAAAACCAATATTTGTTGATTCCAATTTAACTACATGGCAGATTGATCCTGCAAAGATTGAAGAAAGTATTACTCAAAATACTAAAGCAATTATGGTAGTGCATTTGTATGGTCAACCCTGTGAAATGGATTCAATAAAACAAATTGCGGATAAACATAAATTATTTATTATTGAAGATTGCGCTGAAGCTTTTGGAAGTTTATATAAAGGCAGACACGTTGGCTCTATCGGTGATATCTCTACATTTAGTTTCTTTGGAAATAAAACTATCACTACTGGTGAAGGCGGGATGGTCGTTACAAATAATCAATCATTGATTGAAAAAGTAATACATCTTAAAGGACAGGGTTTAGCAAAAAACCGGGAATATTATCACGATATAATTGGTTATAATTACAGAATGACAAATATCTGTGCAGCAATCGGCTTAGCTCAATTAGAACGAGCAGATGAACTTATTAAAAAGAAAATACAAATTGCAAAATGGTATGAAGAAAAATTGAAGAACTTGCCGGTAATTTTCCATTCTCAAATTGGAAATGTCAGGCACTCATTCTGGATGATTTCTATCTTATTAAATAATTCCTCAGAGAGAGATAAAGTAAGAGAATATCTTAGATCAAATGAGATAGAAACCCGTCCAACTTTTCATCCTGTTCATCTAATGCCTATGTATTTTGTAAGAGAATTTTCTCTTCCGGTTGCTGAAGAACTTGGAAGCCGTGGAATAAACCTTCCAAGTTATCCTGATCTTAATGAAAACGATGTTGACTACATTTGTAATATGATTAAAAGATTTTTCAAATGATTCCATTAGAAGTTGAAATAAGAAAAATTAACATAGCTCAGTCAAAGGAACTATCTGACTTACTTTTACAATCTGATAGAGAATATTCTAAGTATTTTATTCCGTTTGAATTTGATATTGAAAGTGTTTCAAAAGTATTGGAAAAAGCGGTTAAAGATATGTATTACGGAATTTATGTTAATAGTATTCTTGTTGGTTTTTATATGCTTCGTGGATGGGATGCCGGTTATGGCATTCCCTCTTATGGAGTCTGGATTGCAAAGAACTTTTCTTCAAAAGGATTATCAAAACTAACACTTCATCATGCAATTTCGATTTGCAGAATCAATAAAGTAGAAAAACTGATGTTAAAGGTTCATCCTGATAATATTATTGCAAAAAAGATATATGAAGATTTTGGATTTACTTTTAGTGGTGTAGATGAAAAAATTGGACATCTTGTTTACTACAAAAATATAAAGTAGATGCGAATAGGTTTTTACATACATCACTCAATGCTTAAAGCTGGTGGAATTTTTACATACTCTATTGGAATACTGAGACTGCTACTTAAATCTGATGAGATAAAATCAATTGTATTATTTACCTCACCCGAAGTTAAAAAAAATCTGACTGAGTTTGATAATAAAAGCAAGATTGAATTCAGTATCCTGAATAGAAACTCTTTTTTTACCAAAATTAGATTTGCATTATCTTATTTTTTATTTGATACATACACGGTTTACAACAAATACTCCTCTGGAAATAAGTTCCTGAACTTTCTAAAAAAATTCTCAATAAGTATAAATCCGTATAATTCACTTTTAAAAAAATCCGGGATCTCATTATTTCATGTTCCAATTCAGTATTCACCGATTTATGGAACGAAGATTCCTGTAATTATTACAATGCATGATCTTCAGGAATTTCATTTTCCGGGAAACTTCTGCTCTGCTGAGAGAATACACAGAGCGATAAACAACCATAAAGCAATGTATGAAACAGATAAAATAATAGTTTCCTTTGAGCATATAAAAAAAGACATAATAAATTTTTACAAAGTCCCTGAGAATAAAATTAATGTATGTCCCCCGCCGTTTTCCGAAAATTGGTTTACAACAAAAAAAGGAAACTGATTGGCAATCGCTAGAAAAGAAATATTCTATCTCCAAAAAATATTTGCTCTACCCCGCTGCAACATGGTCTCATAAAAATCATATTAGATTATTAGAAGCTGTAAGGATTGTCAATGAAAGGATTCCTGATATAAAATTAATCTGCACAGGTAACAAAACTGATTATTTCTCTGTTATTGAAAAGAAGATTTATGAGCTAAAGCTTGAAAAGTTTGTTAAGTTTTTAGGAATAGTTCCTGAAGAGGATTTGATTGGATTATACAAAAACACATCTCTTGTTGTTATTCCAACATTATACGAAGCTGGAAGCGGACCTCTTTATGAAGCAATGAGATATGAGGTTCCTGTAATCTGTGCAAATACCACTTCACTTCCCGAAACAATTGCCGATAAACGGTTTATTTTTAATCCAGACGATGAAGTATCATTGAGCAATCTAATTGTCGAAATGATTTCTAACAAAGAATTATTCCAAGAAAATTTGATTAATTCAAGAAATCGAATGAATGAACTTAGTAAAATTGACTATTTAAAAAATTTCTGGAAAGTATATGAAAAATTAATTAGTAGTAAATCTATTTAACCACATATTCTGTATCAATGGAGATTCTAATTCTTAACCCTACCCAAGAATAAAATCCTGCTTCCATCTTCAGTTGATGTTTTTATCAACAAAACATCAAGATATTTCTCGAAATGTTCTTTGAACCATTCAAATTTATACCAATCTGGTACAGGATTTTTATCAATTCCGTTTGGCATAAATTCTATAAATAAATATTCTTTAGTATACTGCAGCACGGCTTCAAATATTTCATCAATCGATTTTTTCTGTTCTAAAATCAAATGGTGTGTTACTGCTAAAACCAATGTTGCCTGAGATTTAAGCCGTACTTGAGGTTTTGATTTTTCTATAAACGGATTATTTAAATATATCGGATGCATTATATCTAAGAGAACAGGCGTTATTTTAGAATTAGTATTAAATAGATTAATGTACATACTATCAACTGCAACCTCATCATAATCAGAGCAGATAACTTTATCTATAAATTTAACAAGTTCAATTGAAAGCATTCCCTGATTTCCACCAACTTCAAAAACTTCATTAATTTTATATTCTTTAATCAAATTAATAATAAGGTCAAATCTCCCCCCTGCTTTAAAGAGCTCATCTTTGTTCACCTTAAAATGATAATCTCCCCACTTTGTTGCGTACAAAGGTCTTTTTATTCTTTCGATGACTCTTTCAAGTCTGTTTAAGTTAATATTATTATTTGGCAGAAAACCATACTGTGAAATTTTATGCAATATCTTAAGTATTTTCCTTTTTAATTTGGGATTATGGACAATAAGAATATTGTCTAAATCAAACTTAGAAAGGTTCCTTAACACTTCAAGCAGATAAGAAATTTTTACAATAATGGATTTAGGAATCGCTCTTAGAATCGGATGTTTATACAAAGTAAATTCATATCTAAGTAAAAGAGAGGATGGATCAGAAATCGATCTTCTTGCTAATTGAGAATTACCTGATGCCCAAATCTTTAAAGGATAGACAAAACTTCTATAGTATTCATCTTTACACTCCCAATACTTATTATTTTTCCTCCTATGAAAACTACCAATATCCACAAATTTTGGAATGTACTTATCAAAAAGGATATTGTTATAGTGCGCATCTTTAGTTTCAAATCCATATTTAAACAAAACTTTATTTACTTCAATTACAAGCTTTGCTGCTGCTTTTAACATTTCAAACGACCATTCAGCAGAATAGGTAATTATTTCAATCCTTTCGTGCTCTAAAACTAAATTGAATCCTTCTAATTTTAAATCTGATATCTTGGTATCCGGTATCAAGTTTAAATCATTTAATTCTTTAATTGCACCTGAATCAAATAAATAAAGTATATCATCAATGGCTGCATCATTAATCGCTCTGTAAAACTTCTCTTTATAAACAAAAAGCAATCCAACCGGGTCAATATTAGTTTTGCTGAATAATTCTACTTCAGTAATTTTTATATAATTTATTGCCATAAATAATTAATCATTTTTTTTAATATTTTTTTCCAAATTCAGATTCTTTTTCCAGTTAAATGGATTATACCACTTCTTAATCCCTTCAGAAATTGCATTTATTTCTTTTTTATTGAAATAACCAACTAATGCAAGTATAAATGGAAACATAATTATTATAACTATCTTCAAGATACTCCTGATCAGTAAAGAAATATTATCCAGGTAGGACATTAGCCACAGAACAATTATACTTAAAATAAAAAGTCTAAAAAGTTTACTGTTTTCAAAATCAATTTTATAATATCTGCTTGAGATGATATCAGAAGATACATATAAAAATATAAATGCAATCAAAGTGTTAACTGCTGCACCCATTATCCCAAATATTGGAATGAAAATAAAATTGAGTATAATATTCAAAACAGCAGATACTATTGTTATGATTGCTATGTATGTTGTCTTGGATGTCAGATACATTCCTAATGATGAGATTAAACTCATTCCGAAAAACACGTAAGCAAACAAAATTACAGGAACAACTTCATAAGCGGGCAAATAAGAACCACTGCCGGAAAATAGTTCAATTATTTCTTTACTGAAAATTGACAGTGCCAAAGCTCCCCAAACAAGGAAATATGAAGCATAAGTCATAATCTTCCGGTAGTAATCTTTATCTCCCGGCTGCTGATAAACTTTATAAGCAACCGGCAATAAGGTTAGAGAAAGAGGCATTATCATAAACATATTTAATATACCCGCTACACGATAACCTAATTCATATAATCCAAGAGCTTCCTCTGAGTCCAGAAATTTTATTAAAAACCGGTCACTGATGTTTAATAATGTCATTGATAAAGCACTAAATATTAATGGTAATCCGAACTTTAATGAAGCAGTCAAAATGTTTTTTTCAAATCTATACTCCATTAACTTTAACATAAACGGAGTTAAGATAATTAGTGTTACTATTTCAGAAATTAATTGACCATATAAAACACCATTAATACCGAGTTCAAGTGATGTTACTAAATAAACAGTTGCTGCTATAAGCACAAATAACTTAATAAGACTTATAACCGTAAACGAGACTGATTTTTCATCAGCCCTGAGTTTATTTTGAAATACATTAGTAATAATTGATACAACAACTATGTAGATTGCAATTCTGAGGGATGAATAATAATCATTATAATTTCCTAAAATCTTTGCTAACCATGGAGCAGCAAATTCTCCAATTACAATAAAAACAAGTGCGGAAAATATTACAAACAGGGTGAGAGTAAAGAGAATAGATTTTTTTTTATCTATGTATTCAATCTGATTATTGAATTTTAATATTGACTGATTTTGACCAAGGACAACAATCTGAATCATAATAGTAATTATAGCAAGGACAAGACCAAGTCTTCCGAATTCTTCTACAGTAAAATAACTCGTGTATATAGGAAGTAAAATTATACCGGAAGCTTTTGTAGCAACGTTACTGATACTATAAATAAAAGAATGTTTTAAGAAGTATTTAAATTTGTCAAGCATTAAAGAGCTAATTCATTTATTGAACAAAATTTTATGCAGTATCTGGAACAATCATATTTTATTTTAATTTGTTTCTTTTTTCTTCCTAAAATTCATTCCTAATGAAGCAATTAAACCTATAACAACAAGTGAACTTAATATAAGCGAAGAATTTTTTGCAATTACAAACGATTCAGGTAAATACTCGAAGTGAATTTTGTGTTCGCCAGCAGGTACTACTATCCCTCTAAAATCATGATTAGTTCTGTAAATCATTGTTTCATTCCCATCAATGTATGCTTTCCAGCCGGTAGAGATTTTAAATATTTTGTAATCAGCTTCACCTGACATATATGTATCACCTAAAAACAGAAAATTATTTCCGCTTGCATTAACTTTTAAGTAAATGTTCTCATTATCATACTTTTCAATATTCACAAAAGCAGTGCTGTCAGGTCTATCTATATTAAGTTCGGTGTTTTCAACAAATGCAACTTCCTTTGGATCAAACTGATCATTTTTTACGTTATTAAGTATTTCAATTGCTGTTGCCTTTTGCACCGAATTAACAAAATATGCACGAGGTAAAGCGTTTTGATTTAGATAAACAAAATCCTTTTCACCGGAATAAACAGGGACTAATCCCTGATATTTATAAGGTTTATCAAATACCACATATTTTGTATTTGTCATTTTCCAAAAAGTCTGATTTGCCGGGCTTCCAAGCACATCCATATAATCCTGATATGCTCTTGGCTTGATACCAGAGTAACCATACAAATCCTGAGTTAAAAAGTATGCATTAAAATTTGAGTTTTGATTAACAGAACCAAGTGAGCCATCTTGTTTAAGATTAATAATTCTGAAAACTGATTTATCATTCAGTGATTGAATTGCAGAAATATAAGCCGGTTTATCAAATAATTGTTCTTGATTCTGTGCTTCTGTATAAGTTTCTCCGCGATTATTAATTCTTATTATATCGATAAAGCTTAATACTGCAATTATAACTATCATCAGATCTTTGCTTACTGCTGATTTCAAATATGCATAGATTAAACCAAAAGCTGCTGCTGAAAAGAAAAATGCCAATCTCAGATCACCTAAAAACATATCGGCAATAAAATCATGTATCTGTTGAAGTCTTGTCCCTTTTTCTCCTGCAGAATTTATATGATCAATAAACCAGCTTTTAATTGGTGAAGAAAGGAGAATAGTTAAAACAAATATCCCGGCAAACACATAAAAAATATTTCTGATAATCTTAACATACTTTTTATCATTTATATTTTTCAGCTCAATTACTTTTGCAATTCCCAATCCGGCAAGTATTGGAAAACTAAGCTGAACGAGTATCAGTATCATTGATGGAACTCTGAATTTATCAAAGAACGGGAAATAATGGAACATAAAATCATAAGCTATTGGAAAGGTGCTTCCGAAAGAAATCAAAGCAGCTATAACAGCTAAGATAGTAAGATATCTTACAAGCGGATCTTTCCAATTAATAATAACTGAAAATATTGCAAGAAAGAAAATTATTACTCCCATATACTGAGCAACATCAACAAATGGCATTTGACCGAAATAAGTATTTACTTCAACATCCTTATTCTGAGATAACGGACCATTATAAACTGCTTTACCAAATCCATAGTAAGACGGCACAATCCAGGTTAACATTTCACCGGGCGAGAACGACCAGTTAGTTGCATATTCATAAAAACCAGTTTCTGTTTTGGATATGTTCCCTGTTTGCTTATCAACAATACTTTCAGTGCCGCGCGTTGAATATGGAGTGTACTCAAAAACCTGAGTTAAATTATCAGACTGAATACCTAACCCAATAATTACCGCTAGTAAAAATATTGCTGCAGATTTTACAAGTTGTTTTGCAAGAAAACTATTTTTGGATTTTAATGCTCTGGCAAAGAAATAAAGAAAATAAATTAAGACTGCAAAAAAGATGTAAAATATAATCTGCACGTGCCAGCCCAGATACATAACCGGAATAAAAAACAACAGGAGCATTATATCTAAGAATTTAATCTTCTGCTGAAAGTTGAAAAGAATTAAAAGTATAACTGGAAAAACAAATATCGCAGTAAGTTTAGTAACATGCCCGATGAATAAGAAAACTACTATTCCGGTACTAAATGATACT
The DNA here is from genome assembly GCA_013285425.1 of Ignavibacteriota bacterium. Classification (GTDB taxonomy): domain Bacteria; phylum Bacteroidota; class Ignavibacteria; order Ignavibacteriales; family Ignavibacteriaceae; genus IGN3. The sequence goes on along the minus strand of CP053447.1, from coordinate 370,148 downwards.
GACAAAGCTGAAAACAAACTTATTAGTTTATCTTTTGTTCTATTCAACACAAAGAAATACATTGTGTAAGCGAGTGCAACAAGATAAAATGTCCATTTTGCATAGTCTTCTGTAAAAGGTGCGCTAAAAATATTTCTTATAAAATTTATAACTACATAAATTAAATTAAACCATTTATAACCTGTTGCTAAAGCATACGCCGGCATTCCGCAAAAAATATTCGGATTCCAGAGTGTGTATCCGCCCTGATGATTTTCTATATATGGCTTTACACTTAAGCTTGTTAAAATATCACCTGACTGAAATGTTTTCCCTCCAAAATAAAGCGGTGCATAAAAGATCAGAAAAACCAAAAGAATTATTATTAAAAAAGCTAATGTCTGAAATTTAATCGGGATAATTTTATCGAGTGAAAAACTGTTTAGAAAATTATCCTGATGTTCTTTTTTAGTCTTTACGATTTTTTTTGTCTTTGTCATTCAATCTCCGTTTGAGATATTTAATAAACTACTTTGCTGCTATAAAATTAATTCCGGATCCTACTTTGTTATTTGATTTATAATCAATCCACATCATTATAAAAGTGAACGGAAACGTTAGTAAGTAATATAATGGCAGAATGATCAAAAATAACTTTGAAAGATTGACCATTAGTATAGGATATTTAATACCGAGTCTCCATGCTTTATCTCCCCAAAACCCGTATGTGTATTTGGATTGATAAGTTGCAAATCCAGCCGGATGAAGTTTCGCTTCAAGTTCTTCTTTTGAGTAACCGTCACGTGCGTGTTCACCAATAAAGCTTTCATCATCATCATCGTGAACATCGCTGCCTCCGTAAATTGAAGGTGTGTTTATGATTAAGTATCCATTTTTTTTAAGTGCGGTATAAAAGTTTTCAAACACTTTTCTGTCATCTTCAATATGCTCCATTACATCAACACAGACTATTAAATCAAATTTATCCGTATGATTTATTACTGTTAGATCTTCAATACCAAAAGAAACATTTTCAATCTTCTGACTTTTGAAAAAATCTATACAGTCGTTAATCCAGTCCTCTTTTACATCAACCGAATAGATTTCACAAGGCTGAAGAGCCTTAGACATAAAATAAGAATACTGCCCATAGCCTGAGCCAGCATCATAAATGCTTATTTTTTTACTGCCGAATAATTTTCTGAGATTTTTTAATTCTCTTCTAACATACCACGAACGAAGAAACATCAAATCAAGTATCTTATAGAAAAATACTCTGAGTAAAGGTGATTTCTTTATTACGTTAGCAAAAATATTTTTTACCGGATCGTAATGCATTTACTAAATTCAGTATAGGATAGTATAAAATTAAAAATTATGAGTTAATTAAATCAAAAATTCCATTTACAAAATTTTTCCACGAATATTGTTCAGCAATTTTAGAAATATTATTTGAAAATTCATTTTCTTTATTCTCAGTATAAAACTTAATTATTGCATCAGCCAACTGACCGGGATTTTCCGGCTCTACAATATAGCCGGTTTGGTTATTCTTAATTACCTCACCCAGACCGCCAACACTTGCGGCAATAACTGGTTTACCAAAATTAACCGCTATCTGAACAATGCCGCTTTGTGTTGCACTTTTGTAAGGAAGAATTACAACATCAGCAGCAGAAAAATAATATTTAACTTCCTCTGTGGAAATGAAATCAGAAAATAAAATAATATCGTCTTGCAAATTTAACTTTTCAATTAGTCCTGTATATTTTTTTTCATCATCGTAAAATTCTCCAGCCACAATCAACTTTATTTTGATTTTTTCTTTAACAAAAGTTAATGCTTCAATTAGAATATCCAGACCTTTATAATCACGGATAAAACCAAAAAACAAAACATATTTAGCTTCATTAAGTTTAAGTTTATTAAGTGCATTTTCTTTACTAACCTTTTCACCGAATCTTGAATACACCGGATGCGGAAGAACTTTGCATTTTGGTTTTTTAACAAACTTCTCAAGATCTTTTTTTACTTCTTCAGATAGAGTGATAAAGAAATCCATTTTGTTCAAAAAAGATTTAGTTAATAGTTTATCACCGGGTTTTTTTTCGTGTGGAATTATGTTATGACATATTGAAAGAATTTTTGCATTAGTTTCTTTCTTTATTCTTTTTGCAATCGAGCTGTAACAAGGAGCAAAAAAGGGAAGCCAATATGCAAAGATCAGCAGCTCAGGGTTAATCTTAACAATTTTTTTTGCAGTTTTTTTCCATGATATAGGATTAATCGAATCTATTATTATTTCTGCCGGAATTTTATCAACATCTTCGCCGCTTTCAAATTGTGATTTTCCGGGGAAAAATATTTCCGGATATTGTCTCTTAAAAGTAAAAACATCCACGTGATTATTAATTATTAATTCCTTGTAAAGCTGTGCAGTAAAATTTGCAATACCGCCTCTCAAAGGATAAGCCGGTGATACAATTACTATTTTCATTTTTCAGATTTTACGGAGGGATGGATTGTTAATTGAACTTTAGTTTCGATCTTTAATAACATATTCCCTTTCATTCTGGTTTTGATGGACCATCATTTCACCAAGCAATCCTACAGAAAAAAACTGAACACCAACTATAATCAACAACATACCAAGGAACAGCATCGGTCTGTTGCTTAAGGCTTTACCGGATAACCACTCAATTGTTAAATAACCATTAACAATCAAACCTATAAAAAAAGCCACTGCTCCAAAAAATCCGAAAAAGTGCATTGGTCGTTTTATATACCTGCTTACAAAGGTAACTGTAATTAAATCAATAAAACCTTTAAAGAATCTCGAAATACCAAATTTAGTTTTTCCATATCTGCGTTTATGATGTTTAACAGGAATTTCAGTAACAGTAAAGCCCTGCCATTTAGCGAGTACAGGTACATATCGGTGAAGCTCGCCGTAAACATTTAAATTTTGTACAACTTCTCTGCGATAGGCTTTTAATCCACAATTAAAATCATGAATTTTAATTCCGCTGAATAATCTTGTAATAAAATTGAAGAAGCGCGAAGAATATTTTTTTATAAACGGATCAAATCTTTCTTTCTTCCACCCTGAACAAAGATCATAACCTTCATCAAGTTTCTTTAAGAGATTTGGCACTTCAAAAGGATCATCCTGTAAATCTGCATCCATAGTAATGATTGCATCCCCGGTAGCAGCTTTAAATCCGACCTGCAAAGCAGCAGATTTACCATAATTTTTTCTAAAGCTAATAAATTTTAACCGTGTATCAGATTTGCCAGCTTCTTTAATTACCTGTAATGATTTATCAGTACTTCCATCATCTACAAAAATAACTTCATAAGGTTTATTTAATGTTTTGATTGCTTTTCTAATTTCATTGATAAGCGGCTGAATAGATTCCTCTTCATTAAAAAGCGGTATGACAATAGAAATTTTCTGAAAACTTACTTTTACCGGTTGTACCGCCTGATCGCCTGATGATGTCTGAGGTTTATAATATCTTTTTTTAGGATAATATCTTCTGCCGCCTTTGCGGTATTTGTTAGGAGTTTGTCCGGTACTGCTCTTTTCACTCTGAACCGGTTTATTTTGATCGTTTTCTGCCACATTTTCCTTTGTTAATTTCACTTCAAAATTAACCGAATAATACGGAAAAAACAATTTGTGTATATATAAATCATTTGATAGCGAGTAATTGTTTCTCAGGGGTGAATTAGAGCTAAGTGAAATAAATTATAATCGCAGAAGAAACACCTGGAAAGATCTTATCAGACTTCTTTGGATTATCGATAACAAAAAAGCGGAGAAACTCAATCAGGGCCCATATTAAGATTTTTTTTTTCGATCTAAACAGGTTTAAAAAAACTAAATAAATTTTCAATTATACTTCATATTAAAAGATGGATTAGTTATTTTGTTAATAGCTTTTTAACTAATTTAATATTTAACAAACTTCGAGGTGCATAATGCAGAAAATTTTTCTTCCTTTTTTACTTTCATTTTTTGTATTTGCTGTTGTAGTCAATGCTCAGCACAGCAGAACAAATCAGGATAACTTTAAGAACACACCAATAGTTCATCATATCCCAAGTGAATCAGTTTTATTTATGGATGATATGAACGGCGATAATACATTGACAGGCATTCAATCGAGAGGTTGGTTTTTTGATGATGTTGATGGCGCTGGTTTAACCACGGTATTCCAGGGAAATTCTACCGTATTTCCTGCATACGAAGGACCAGTTACAGGTTACATTGGACAGAATTTTAATGGCGCATTTAACGGCGGATTATTGATTGATCAATGGTTAATTTCTCCTTCTATCAATGTTAGTGCGGGTGATACACTTAAATTTTGGCACAGGGCTCCTGACGGAAGTACCTGGGCAGATCATTTACAAGTCTGGATTTCTTCAACTGCAGGTACAACCCATTCTGCTTTTGATAATCAAATTGCAACTTTTGATGCTTCAACAAGCGGATGGGCACAATATACCGGTGTAATTCCTGTTGGAGGAAATATTCGATTTGCAGTTCGGTATTATTGCACAAATGGCGGACCTGGTGGAACTGAGTCAGATTATGTAGGACTTGATTTATTTGAAGTTGTTGGAACACCAGCAAGTACACCAGATTTATTTATTTCAGAATACTTGGAAGGCTCAAGTAATAATAAAGCAATAGAAATCTTTAACCCAACCAGTTCAAGTGTTGACCTCTCAAACTATCGGGTTGTAAGATCTAATAATGGTGCTGATTCAATTCAGTATATTCAACCGCTTACTGGTTCTTTAGCTGCAAATCAGGTATTTGTACTGGCTAATCCACAGGCTGATCCGACAATCTTAGCTGTTGCTGATATTGACACCGGATCTATCACTTTCTATAACGGTGATGATTATATGGCGTTAGAAAAGAATATTGCAGGTGTATGGACTCCTATTGATGTCATAGGAATTTTAGGTGAAGATCCAGGAACAAGCTGGGCAGTTGCCGGTATTACTCCAGGTACAGCCGAAAAAACTCTCGTTAGAAAAGATGTTATCTTATTTGGAACAACTGATTGGGCTGCATCTGCAGGAACAGATTCAGTTAGTTCACAGTGGCTGGTATATCCGCAGAACACTTTTACATTTATTGGTAATCATACTGTTATTCCGGTTGAGTTAACCTCATTCACAGCATCTGTAAGCGGAACTTCAATTAACTTAGTGTGGTCAACCGCATCTGAGTTAAATAATCTTGGTTTTGAGATTGAACGAAAATCTGAAAACTCTGATTGGCAAGTAATCAGTTTTGTTGCAGGATTTGGAACTTCAACCAAAACTAATAATTATTATTTCTCTGATAATAATTTATCGATAGGAAAATACAGTTATAGACTGAAACAAGTTGATTTTGAAGGTACTTTTGAATATTCAAATGTTGTTGAAGCAGAAGTTATTTCAGTTGATAAATTTGAGTTATCCCAAAATTATCCAAATCCATTTAACCCTTCAACCTCAATTAAATTTAGTTTACCGGCTGCAAGTAATGTTAAACTATCTGTTTTCAATTTACTTGGACAGGAAGTTAAAACACTTGTAAATGGTTTTAAAACTGCTGGTTCACATACTATTACATTTGATGCCAGCGAACTCTCAAGTGGTATTTATATTTATAAGATTGAAGCAAATAATTTTACTCAATCAAGAAAGATGACTTTGATTAAATAGTATCACCGGTTTTTATTTAGCCCCGAACATTTTCGGGGCTTTTTTATTATAAGGCATTTAATTGACCGAATCCAAAATGAAAAGAATAGTTGTAACAGGCTTTTATTTATTTGATTAGAATTAATTTTTTTGTTTTAATAAAATTTCCTGTTTTAAGTTGATAGAAATAAACTCCACTCGTCAAAGCTAAGCCAGTTCGGCTTGATAATGATGCTGTGTTAAATTCAACTTCATAACTTCCCGCTGGTTTGTATTCATCAACAAGTGTTGCGATTTCATTACCAAGCACATCGTATACTTTTATTTTAACATCACTGCTTACCGGCAACTGATAACCGATTACTGTTCTTGGATTAAATGGGTTTGGAAAATTTTGTGATAGATAAAATGAATTTGCTGTAAGGATTTCATTTTCAACATCAGTGATACCGGAATAACTTGCTGGTGGATTTGAAAATTGAGGAAAGTTATAGTTTGGTGGATCTGAGAATATTCCAAGAAGTATTGTTAGAGTTTCCTGTGAGCCCGGCAGTTCGTGATGTTTTATGTCAGAAACATAATATGTGTGCTCAAAAATTTTACCGTTGATTAACTCTGCACTGCGAACTGGAACTGTAAAATCACCATTCAGATTTCGCGAATATTCAACTGTGTTACAATATGTTGGGAAACCACCGGTAATTATCTTGTTCTTTCCAATGGTTAATTGATTGTGCCCTACAATATTGAAAACATTTATCTGACCGAAGTCAACAGTATCTATATCTTCTTTGAATATTTCCGATGCATCGAGCAGCCCGTCATTTAAAGTCTCGATTCCCATCAGGCACGTTTCATAATCACGAAGGTAGTTAATAAGTTCCGAATAATTTAAATAATTTCCTCCAGGTATTTGAAGGCATTCTGAATAAATCTCCACTCCAGATGAATATCCGTTGTTCAAATTGAGATTAAAATAACTAAATGATGGAATTAACTGATAACAAGATGGAAGATTTCTTGCTAGCGATCTTGTTACTGGCCATTCAATTTCATTAATAAAATTTAGCCACTCAAAAAGTTTTCCTTTTAGCATAACTGTTAAAACTTCCGGTGCACCGAGATTTGGAGTTGCAATGAATACTATATTTTTTATTCTGCTCTTATCGAAATTATTTATACAAGTTTTGGAAACAATTCCGCCCATACTGTGTCCAACTAAATTAACCTGATTGATACCTGTCCAGTTTTTTACGCTGTCAATAAAAAAGGATAAAAGTTCTGCATTGGTAAAATTATTTTTTCTCCAGTCGTACGTAAAACAAAATAGATTTTCACCTTCGTTATGGTTATCATCATAGTCATCAAGTATGTATCCATGTGCTTCCATATTATCAAAAAATCCTTTAAATAAATCCATTGGAACATCAAGCAATTCATCTCTAAGAGTGTTTGCAGTATCATTTCGCAAAGGTGCTACCTTGATGTTATAGTTTCCATCAGGATCAATTCCATTTGGTTTTAACCAGAGACAATGAGTAATGAATTGAGGACCAAACCAGGCTTTCTCCTCTGGAGCCAACTGGTTGTTATTATTAATATCATCGTAGAGCGGAGAAGCCATTATTCCGGGAACGTAAATAACAGGAAGTGAATCGGGAGTTTGAGCAAAATATTGTGAGCCAGATATTAGACTGATGGCGATGATTTTGTACAAAGATTTCATTTAAGAATCTTTCTTTTAATTACTGTTTCCTTATTTAATACAATTTTATTGCATTAAAATCATCTTCTTTGTTTCAACAAATTTTTCAGCCCTTATCTGATAGAAGTACACACCGCTCGAATGATTGCTCGCATTCCATTCAACTTCATACTTTCCTACTGGTTTGTATTCATCTACAAGAGTTGCAACTTCATTACCAAGCACATCGAAAACTTTTAATGTAACATCACTGCTTACCGGTAACTGATAACTGATTACTGTTCTTGGATTAAATGGGTTGGGGAAGTTTTGATTTAGAATAAAACTATTCAGCGGTTCTGATTGAAATTCTTCAATGTCAGTAATTAAATCTGTTTCAACAGCAAACCAGTACAGTAACCCGGCAGTTGCACGAATCACATAAGGAAAAGTTTTATCCCGGATGTTTTCCAAATTTGTATTACTCCACGGTCCGCTCCATGTAGTTGGTTCACCATAACCTGAAATGTTTAATGAATTAAGAAATTCCAATTCCTGCGGTCTTGAGTTTCCGAGTAAATCATTATTTCCATTTCCAATTTCATCAGGTCCATTACTTCCGAAATGATCTGCTTGCTGCTGCATTGTGTAAATCAGATAATGAAGTGGATCATTATCAGTTGTATATGGATTTATAAAATCTCCTGAGTTGGAAGAATTCCATTGAAGGTAAGGTTGACTCGAACCACCCATCCAGTTCTCATAACTATCGGATAGCAGACCGTGTTCATCTCTGTGCGTATGTGCAGGAACACTTTGATCAGCTAAAAGATGACACATTCTTCCAAGAACTTCCCACACTATTCTATCCCGGAAGTAATCATTAACTATAATAATCGGAGCTTCCTCAGGAGCAATAAATTGCAGTGATGTAAAATCGAATACTAAATAGTCCCCATTCTGATCAGAAAGCAGATTCAATTCAGGATTTTTATAAAATTCGATTAATGAAAAATATTTTAATGAAATTCCGCTTTTTTGCGGAGGAGTAATTATATTTGGAATAATTACCAGCTGATGTCCATTTACTTTATTGATGCACCAAACTAAATCGGGGTACCATAAAACCCAATCACCGTTTGAATATCTTAATAGTTTATCATAAGCGTTTTCATACAGACCTATATTAACTGATGGATAAGGAGGGAATGGTAGTATAATTGGAAAACGATTTTTTTCCAGATCACCATCATCTGCATCCCAAAAGTGAGTAATACTAACAAGAGCGATATTAACTCCCTGCAATACTAAAAAATCATAGCTAAAAATTGGGTCTTCTATATCCTCTCTCCATGCACCGGTACTTATAAATGGTTTTTGCCATGCATAATCACCATAAAAATCAGAACCAATCCCGCCAATGTGCTCATCCATTTGAGGAATTATATAACCTAACTGATTAACTAAAAGCTGATATGCTTCAGTAACGATATATTGATGTACGTGTTGTGAATGAGGCAGTAAAGATTCTGATGCCACTATAAACAATAAGAAAACAGTTTTATAAATTTTCATCTATATACTCCTTACTTATTAATAATGATTTCACTTGTCTTACCTTTCGAATCGAATTACTTGTAATAGCGGATCCTGCTTTTCAATTATAAGTAATCTAATAATATCCAAACAGGTATTTTCAATTCATACTTCAAATTACTCATCGTATCAACACCATCTTTTTAGTTTCAACAAATCCACCGGCAATTAATTGATAAAAGTATATACCGCTGGAAAGTCGGGATACTTCCCATCTGATCCTGTATCTGCCCGCCTCCTGATCTTGATTAACCAAAGTTGCTACTTCTTCACCGGTGACATTATAAATTTTAAGAGTTACACTGCTTTGTTTTGGCAGATCATAATTAATGGTTGTCGAAGGATTAAATGGATTAGGATAATTCTGTTCAAGTCTGAACTCACCCGGAATAGTTCCATTATCAATTGATTCTAAATTTATTAACACATTCCCTTTGTATTCCGGCGAAATTGTCTGCTTATAGATAATATATTCTGATAAGACCTGAAATTCTGATGAATCAGTATATACGTATGGATCTATAATATTGATATTTGTTCCGATAATAAAAGGATTACTTAACGCATAATAAAGAAATTCATTAATGGTGATTGAATACTCGGTCTGTGGCTCAAGAGGTATATCACCTACTTTTACTTCAACAATTCTTCCTCCTACCGGATTTTCCAAATTATATGAATAGCTCATTCCCGAAACCTGTGGGAACAGTTCATCATTATATTCTGCATTTGAAAGACCGAACTCTAACCCCGCAATAAGATCAGCACCGGTAAGCTTTAGTTTAACAATCCTGTATCCGAGTCCATTGACTTCATTAAAACCATAGCCTACAACTCTGAATGCATCAGCGGCAACAAGCGGACCCTCATAGATTGGCTGTGCACTCAATCCGCCGACAGTAATTCCGATTTCAGTTCCAGTTTTCCATCTATATGCATCAGTCACTAAATTTCCAACAGGTGTATCGTGCGCCCCGCTTTCACCAAGATTTGTCGCAACTTCTTCAAAAAAATCTGTTGCTGTTCCAATCTGTTGAGAGTAAACAGGTCCCCAGGTATTTTCAATTTCAGTCACTAGTCCATCAACAGTTGCTTTTACAGTCGGCTCTTCAGGAACAGATTCATTAAGATCTATAAGAGTATAATTGATTAATTCCATGTTATTACCCGAAACAGAAATTGTCATTTTACCAATACATTTGTAAAAGGCATCTGCCTGAACAATATAAGTTGTTCCTCCAAGCGGATCGGTAACTTCTATTGGTGCATCAGTTCTTAGGTGATCGTGTCCGCTTAATATAACATCTATACCAGGGATGTTCGCTGCCAAATCCTGATCATAAAGTATCCCGAGATGCGAAAGACAAATAATTATGTTGCAGCCCTTGCTGTTAAGTGTATCAATCATTGCTAAAGCAGTAGTTGCAATATTTGTATCAACTATCGCTGGTGAAGGAAGTGAAAAATAATTTGTTTCAGGTGTAAGAAGACTGAATATTCCAACCTTAGTATTCCCATATTGTTTAATAGTATAAGGAAAGATGTAGTCTTTTAATGGCTGAACCTGCGGGTCATCAAGAATAAGATTTGAAGATAAAAATGTGAAACCGGCTCCGGGAGGAAATGAATTTCTTAGAGCGGTATCAAGAATTGCAGGGGTTAAATCAAACTCGTGATTTCCTATAGCCATTGCATCAAAACCTAAAGATGCCATTAACTGAAACTCGGCAACACCAAAAAATTTATTAAAGAAAAAGTCGCCGATAAAAGCATCACCGCTGTGCAGGGTAAGAACATTCTGCTCGGTCATTTTTGTCATTCCGATTACAGTTGCAGCACGACTTATTCCGCCTTGTGTTCCCGTTAATGCAGTAGTTCTTGGACCAAGTGGTGCTAAGCAGGAGTGAGTATCATTTACGTGGAGAATGGTGATTGTATCAGTCTGTGCAAATGCAATTGATACAAATAAAACAGATAACGATATAACGAAAAAGTATGTCCTTGACATGTGCTAACCTCATTGTGTTTTTTTAATATGAATTATTTCATTAAGCCGGATTTATTTTTGCTGTAAGAAACCTAACATTTTGATTAAACGCTGTTGTCAAGGAATTGTCATGATGCTGTAAAAAAGTGCCGTATCACTGATTCATCGAGTAATAAAATACATTTGATTGAAAATATCTGATAAGTACTTCATCAGATTTTTTCAGTTAACCAATATTATAATTCGGGTAAGCAGAATATAAATTGTTCATTTAAGGAAAAATCAATGTGAATTAATGAATATATGAGCCTTCCTGTTCATCCTGTGTAGCCAAAGTAACCATCACAAACTTCATCTGATTAGAGCATTTTAATAATGAGTTTTTACAACACTTTGACAAGTTCATGACATTTAACTCTTTATTTTCATTCATTTATGACGGGTAAGTTTTCAGAATATATAATATGAAAAAGAAAGTTTATATCATTCAGCCCACTTACCACCTTAAGGATGGTAAATTATCTAAAGAACTTCCATTGTTTAACTACTCTTATAATCTGCCGATAATAAGTGCAGTAATTCCGGAAGAATGGAAGAAGGAAACATGTCTTGAATATACAGAAGAAGTAAATTTTGATACTGATGCTTCAGTAATTATTCTAACTTCACCTGGTTATGATATTGTACGATCTCTTGAAATAATTGAGTATTTCAAATGGAAAGAAAAAATTGTTCTGGTTGGTGCACATTTAGATCAATTCAGTGATAAGATACTTAAAAATGTATGCGATGCAGTGTTTTATGGATATCCAAATCCGGCGAAGATGAAACAATTTCTTGATGATGTTGAAGCCGGCACAATCAAAAAAGAATATCACTTTGGCAGCAATCTAAATTTTCCATTTGATTATTCAGTACTTAAAAAACAAAAAATGCCATTCTTACCGGTTATTACAAGTATCGGCTGCAGAAATGAATGCACTTATTGCTGTAATCCGCCGTTTTATAACGGTCATTATTATTTAAGAAAGATAGAATATGTAATTTCGGATTTAAAAGAAGCTGCAATTACAAAAAAACCTCTTGCATTCCTGGACGCTAATCTTTACAACAACAGAGAATATCTTATAATGTTATGCAGACAGATTGTTTATGAAAAAATTGATATTATCTGGGGCGCACAATGTACAGTAAATATCGGTGATGATGAAGAAGTATTGAACCTTTTATATGAAGCCGGATGCAGAATGCTGTTTCTCGTTTTAGAAACTCTGAATAATAAAAACTTGCTTCAGCTTAATAAACCGATGAATATTGACTATTACCACAGACAAGTTAAGGGAATACATAATGCCGGAATTCACATTGGTGCATTCTTTATGCTTGGTTTGGATGAAGATGATGAATTCACTTTTGACAATGTGTATTCTTTTTTTCAGGAAAATAAAATTGAAGTTCCGTATGTGCATATTTTTTTTCCTACCCCCGGCACCGCAACGGCAGAAGGTCTGAAATCAGATGGAAAAATTTTAGAAAACTATTTCGATGATCACGTATTCAGACAAACTAAATTCAGTGCACCCTGCAGCATTGCATATTTTAAATCTGCCGGTTTATCAAAAGCAGAGCTTGAAGCAGGGTTTGTAAATCTGTTTACAAAAATTACAAGCCTGAAGAATATTATCAGAAGAGTATTGGTACCGGATATAAGAATTGCTGCACTGATTCTAAAAATGAATATGGAAGCAAGGAAAAAGGCTAAATCGATGCGAAAAAATAAATTAAAACCTGAATCTAATGTTATCAGTTATATACCATCAAGGTTAAACAAAGTGGAAAATACTACATACATCAGAAATTATTAGTAAGCTATAAGAATCTTAGCTGATTCAGATTAATACTTAAAAGCCTCCAGTAAAGTTAAATATTTATTAAAGTCTTATTGCACTTAAAAGATTTTAAATTTAATTTCTTAGCAGCATCTTTTTACTCAATAAGTTAACTAGTGTTTATCCTTTTATTTTAAGGAGGCAAAATGAAAAGTGCGCTTACCAGGAAGTCTGCACTTTTACTTATCGAGATAATAATTATCATTGTTTGTATAGGTGGGTTCTACCTTAATGTCCTGAAACCAAATCTGCCGTTTGAAGTAAATTTTATTGACAGTCATCTTATTATTACTAATGTTGAAAAATATTTAGCTGATATTAAAGATGGCAGTATTCTTTTGTCAGTTGATACTCATCAGTTCAATGACTGGGAGGAATTAGAACTTTATCTTGACGGTAAGAGAATTGGTGAAACGGTTAAAATTAAATTCGAAACTGATAAACAGATTAAATCCGCTTCAGTTCAGCTAACAAATTATTATAGTCTCTTCACTCTTATAATTATTGCAGTTGTGGGATTGATCTATGTAAGCATTGCGATGTTTGTTAGAATCAGATCCCCGGAAAATTATTCCGCCAGATTATTTCATCGTGCAAGTATTAGTCTTGGTGTGGTTATAGTAAGCACCGCCGGAACCTATAATCTTGAGTTTTATGGATACGGATATCTTAACAGAATAATCTGGTTGTTTATTTACAGTCTTACTCCGGTTTTATTTATTCACTTTACTTCATCATTTGCAAAGAAAAAAGTAAAAGGAATTAAATATATACTATGGTATTTTTATTTAAGTGCTTTAGTCAATTCAATAATTCTAAGTTACCTTTTTCTTGAAGCTACTCTTGGCGGTGATTTTGATTATGTCAGATACTATGTTCTATTCTTCGATTCTTTTTTCAGGTTATTTTTAATCACCTGTATTATAATTGCAATATCAGTTTGTATTTATGCATACAGATCAACAAGAGAGATTGATGAAAGAAAACGTCTTCAATGGCTGCTGCTTGGATATTTTATAGGACCGTTCAGCTTTGTAATTTTTTGGGTCATTCCGATTTTCTTTCTTGAACGGAGTCTTTTACCTGAATCAGTTATTCTGATATTCCTTACAGCTATTCCAATCACCTTTAGTATTGCAATTGTTAAATATCATCTTATGGATGTTAATCTGATTATCAGAAGAAGTTTTGTTTATACGGTTGTGCTCTTTGCAATAATTATAACCTATGTATTACTTACATCGGTAATTACTTTTTTTGTGGATAATTTAAATCCGGCTGTTCCAACTGTTCTTACTGCAATTGCCACTGTTGTACTGCTTCAACCGGCTAAAAATCTTGTCCAAAAGTTTGTTGACAAAAAGTTTTTCAGAGTTGAATATGATTACCGGAAAGAACAGCAAAGATTTTTTGAAGAGATGAAAAATATTTACGATGTAAATTCTCTGGCAGAACTTATTATTAAAAACACCGACCAGCTAATCCCTGTAAATAAAATCGGATTTTTTAATCTTGATAAATCTGATTCTAAAATCAGAATTATTTCGGATAAGGGATTTGAATTACTTCACGGAAGAAGTATAAGGTTTGAAACAGAAAACCTTAAAAACAATCTTGTTCTCCCGGTTGCAGTAAGTGATAAAGTTGAAGCCGGTATAAACATCGAATCAGCTGACGTTAGAGTATTTAAACGATGGGGAATTACACTTGTATTTCCGATTAAATCACCTACGGGAATTATACATGCATTTTTAGTTTTGGGTGAAAAAAAAGCCGGGACAAGATATTATAAAGATGACATTGATTTATTAAGTACTGTTACTGCTGCTGCTGCACTTGCAATTGACAGAATTATTTTGCAGGAAGATCTTATCCGCCAGAAACTGGAAGCAGAGCGGCTTGAAGAGTTAAATGAATTAAAGTCGTTTTTTATGCAAGGTATTACTCACGAACTAAAAACACCACTTACTTCAATTAAAATTTTTACTGAAAAATTAAAAAACCATCAATTGCCGGTAAAAGATAAATCGGATTTTTATCTGAAGGTAATTAATGGTGAAAGCAATAAACTTAATGGACTTATTGATAATATCCTGGTTTATGCTCAAATCGAAAAGGGAATGCAGACTTATCAAAATCCCGGGTTAATTTGATTCAGATTGTTCATAAAGCAGTTAGTTCAGTTCAATATCAGTTTATGATGAAGAAACAAAAATTGGAAGTTGTGATTGCCAACGATACTATTGATATTTTTGCTGATGAAAAGGCAGTTGAAAGTGCAATATTAAATTTACTTACCAATGCTTCTAAATACTCTTGTGAAGAAAGTAAAACGATTCTTTCGGTAACAAAAGTTAATAACAATGCAATAGTGGAAGTTATTGATAATGGGCGTGGAATTTCTTCTGAGGATTTAAAAAAAATATTTGAACCTTTTGTAAGATTAAGAGATGATGTTACCCGAAAAATAGAAGGCACCGGTCTTGGTCTGGCAATTGTAAAACACATTATGGATGAGCATTGCGGCAGAATCGAAATTAAAAGTGAATTAGGTAAAGGAAGCAGCTTTTCATTGTATTTTAAAATAGATCAATAGTTTGCCCGGCAGTAAGAATAATTAAACATTAAGGAGGCGAGATGAAAAAATTATTAATTATCGAAGATGATCCGGCTACTTTAAACGGACTTGAAGAAACTTTTTCAGAGGAAAATTTTCAGGTAACTACATCAATTTCAGGGCAGATGGGGTTTGATAAAGCAATGCATGAAAGTTATGATCTTATCATTCTTGATTTAGTCCTGCCTGAAAAAAACGGGATTGATATATGTAAAGATTTGAGAAAAAACGGAATCAACACACCGGTTTTGATGTTAACAGGAAAGAAAGATGAAATTGATAAAATAATAGGTCTTGAAATTGGTGCTGATGATTATGTAACAAAACCATTCAGTCTAAGAGAAGTTGTTGCAAGAGTAAAGGCTTTGTTAAGACGCCCGCAGGAATTAAGACCTGAGATTGAAGAATATTCATTCAGTGATGTTTATTTTAACTTTAGAAAACAGGAGGCAAAAAAAGGCAGCAATCCAGTTGACTTTTCAGTAATGGAATATAAAGTGATTAAGTATTTTGTTCAAAGAGAGGGCGAAGTAATTGACAGAAACAAGCTGCTTGATGAAGTATGGGGATATGAAAACTATCCTTCAACAAGAACAGTTGATAACTTTATCATGAATCTTCGGAAAAAAATAGAAGATGATCCTTCAAATCCAAAACATCTGTTAACAATTCATAGAGCAGGATATAAGTTTGTAAAGTAACTTTTAATTGTGAATACTGCGTCAACATTTACTTCTCTTTGACTTTTTCATGACATTTAAGCCTTTTTTTCTGTTTACAATTGAGCAGGAGAAAAGAAAAATGTCCAATAAGAAAATTCAAATCGTTTTTAATCCTGCTTCTGCTGGTGGAAAAGCAAAGCAAAAAAAAGAAAAACTAATAAATGAAATAAAATATTATTTTGGCGATGGATATACTTTTTCTGAAACAACACCTGAATTAAACGCAACTTCGATCTCGCAGCATGCAATAGAAAATGGATTTGAAAGTATTATTGCAGTCGGAGGAGATGGCACAATCAACGAGGTGTTAAATGGTTTTTTCCGAAACGGAATTTGTATAAATCCTGATGTAACACTTGGCGTTGTTGGATTTGGAACAGGACAAGGGTTTGCTCAAAGTCTGGGATTACCGAGGGATCTTTCTTCTCAGATAAAATTAATTAAAGAAAATCGTACACGATCTGTTGATATCGGAAAAATTATTTTTGAAAATAGTTACTTACCCAAATTTTTTCTAAATGAGTTTCAGATGGGAATTGGGGGATCTTTAAATAAAACTATCTCACCCTATACAAAAAAAATTCTAGGAAGATTTGCTTTCGGTTTCGAAGCCATAAAAACTTTATATAGTTACAAAGCCGAAGAATTACAACTGTTCATAAATGGGAAGACCATAAATGAAAAAGTTATCGGAGTTGTTGTTGCAAATGGTGCGTACACTGGTGGCGGAATGAGATTGACTCCGAATGCTTTACTTAATGATGGCTTATTCGATGTACTTGTAATTAAAGATATGACCGTAACACAAAGGTATATCAGTTTTTCGAAAATCTATTCGGGTAAACATATTACTCTTGATGCATTTGAATTGCACAAGGCGAAGATTTTAGAATTTAAATATCAGAATGGATTATTGTTATCGTCAGATGGAGAACTACTAAACAGGAAGTGCGTTGGCATCGAAGTATTACACTCAGTCTTAAATGTTATCTCAAATAATTAAGGTAGTGCTATGAAACTCAAAGAAAATATTAAGCAGATTGAATTTGAAGCACGAATCTTCGTTTCATTTTCAATTGTAATTATAGCTTGTCTTATTTCAATTACATTATTTGCTGATTTCCCTTCAAACTATGTTTTTATTTTTAATTCATTGGGTATTGAAGAATATTCACGATTTGTGTATTTGATTGCAGCAGGATTGATGATATTGGCTTCGGTTTTGAGAATGTGGGCGGGAAGTTTGCTTTCTTCAAAAACAGTAATGTCATTTAAAGTTCAGAGTGATTCATTTGTTTTATCCGGTCCATATTTGCTGATCAGAAATCCGATTTATTTTTCTGATTGGTTTGCCTTAACTATCATAAGTTTTTTTCTTCCTGTTTCGGGACTCTTAATACCAGTTCTGTTTTATATCCATTATATCCAGTTGATTAAATATGAAGAAGAAGCATTCAATAAAATTCATACTGATGGTTATTCTGATTATTTGAAAGAAGTCCCGAGACTCATTCCTTCAATAAGAAGCACAAGACAATTCTTAAAAGCAAAACCAAAAATCTCTTTGAATAAAGATGGAATAAGACACAATGCACTATTTATTTTATTTATTCCGGGATTTATGGCCGGCTATTTTACCGGATCATTTTTGTTAACTGCATTGATTGGAATCCCCGCTGTTATTGATTGGGGAATTGTTCATACAAAGATCGGATTGCCAAAATCTTCCAAACAAAAAAAGAGTAAAGTTTTCAGCAATGTTCTTTATTCACAATGTTGGGAAGATCCTCAGATTGACAGAGAAGCTTTCAATATTCAAAAAGATGATGTAGTATTTTCAATTACATCAGGTGGATGTAATCTGCTAACTTTTTTAATGGATGATCCAAAATCTGTTATCGCATTGGATCTGAATCCATATCAGAATTATTTACTTGAACTAAAAATTGCTGCCTTTAAATTTCTATCGTATGAAGATATGCTTGAATTTGTTGGAGTACATAAATCCAAAGGTAGAAAAAAGGTTTATGATTCACTGAAATATTCTTTATCTAATGAAGCATATCAATACTGGAATGAGAACATTGGTAAAGTTGAACGTGGAATTATTCACTGCGGCCGTTACGAAAATTATATGAAGCTGTTACGAAATTGTATCAGGCTGTTAGTAACTAAACGAACGATTAAGAAATTTTTTGAAAGCGAAGATAAAATCGAAAGAGCAAAATTGTATGACAGAAAATGGGATACATTGCGATGGGAACTTTTCACTAAAGTTTTGTTAAGCAAAAAAACCATGAGCCTGCTGTTTGATAAAGCTTTCTTCAAATATCTTAATGATAATTTTTCATTTGGAGATCATTTTGCTGAAAAGACGAGAAGAGCATTGACTGGATTGCCGATTAAGCAAAATTATTTTCTGAGATATATTCTGCTTGGCAATTACAATGATGACTGTCTTCCATACTATTTAAGAAAAGAAAATTTTGAACTTATTAAAAGCAGATTGAACAGAATACAAATCATAACTGACAGTTGTGATAAATTCTTCAGACAGCTTCGGGATGGATCAATATCAAAATTTAATTTCACAAATATATTCGAATGGATCTCTGAAGATGCATTTGAGAATTTATTGAATGAGACAACCAGAGTTGCAAAGGATGAAGCAGTTATTACGTACAGAAATCTACTTGTTTCCCGCGAGCGACCCGAATCACTTTCTGACCATATCATTACGGATAAAAATTTAGCCGAGCAGCTTCATAAAAAGGATTTGTCCTTTATCTACAATAAATATGTAGTTGAGAAAATTATTAAGAAAGAAGAAAAATGTCTTACAGAGTTATTAAAGTATCAACACGAGAAGAACTGAAAGATTTTGTAACTCTTCCGTTTGAAATTTATAAAGATGATAAAAGCTGGATTGCACCAATTAAATCCGAACTGAAAAAAATTCTTGATACAAGGAAAAATCCATACTTCAGATTCGCAACTCTTGATTTATTCAACTGCTATTTTGGTAATGAAATAATTGCAAGAATCTCTCTTTCAATTAATAAAAGTTTTTGTAAAAAATCAGGTACAAGAACAGCTTTCTTCGGTTTTTTTGAATCATACAATGACCCGGAAGCTGTCAGAACTTTATTTAAAGTGCTTTTCGAATTTTGCAAACAAAATGATATCCAACGAATTGAAGGACCTTTCAATCCTAATCTTTATTCAGAGCTTGGTTTACTTTCAAATAAATATGATCATCCGATTACTTTTTTTCAATCGTATAATCCGGATTACTATCATTCACTTCTCAAAGAAAATGGCTTCGAATTATTGGAAACACTTCATACTAGATCAAATTCAAATTCTGATAGTTATCTGAATTATCATTTCCCTCAACAGTTTCAATTAGGGATGGATAATCTGACAGTTCGCAGCTTTAATGAAAAAAATAAAGAACAGGAACTTGAACATCTCAGAAATATTTTTAACGATGCATTTTCGGATAACTGGCATTTCACCCCGGTAAGTAAAGAGGAATATGTATTTGCCTCAAAACATTTAAAACTAGTTACTCCACCTGATCTACTTAGGTTTGTTGAATACAAGGGTGAACCAGTGGCTGCTGTTCATTTTGTTCTCGATATAAATCCTCTTTTAAAAAAATTTAAAGGCAAAAAAAGTTTAATCAATTACTTTAATTTTTTATTCGAGCGAAAGAAGATTGACAAAGCGATAATATTTGCTGTCGGAATAAAAAAGAAATTCCGGAAATCCAGGGTGGGAAATTTATTGTTCAATGTAACAGTTGAGGTTGCAAGAAAATTTAGATCTATTGAAACAACCTGGATGTATGATGAAAACAAAATTATATTGTCGCTTGCTGAAAGACTTGGTTTAAAAAGAGATAAAGAATTCCTCATCTATTTCAAAAATATCAGCAACTGAACCTTTTACATTCTATTGACAAATCACTGACATTTCTCTTCATCCTTCGGATCATATTTACAATAAAGGAAATATAAATAAACCCGAATGTCAACGAAAAAAAAAATATTAATCCCCGAAGACTGGAACCTGAGTTATAATTCATCCGGCGAATTAAGATTGAACAGATTCAAGTTGATTGATTTAGCTAAGAAGTTCGGCACTCCATTATACATTCTTAATGAAAAAATGCTCATTTACAATTCAGAAAAATTCAGAAATAGTGCTGCGAGAATCTTTGACAGAAACTCCTCTGTTTACTATCCATTCAAATGTAATTCTGTTCCGGCAGTTGTTGATGCTGTTAAACTTGCCGGGCTTTCTGCAGAAGTTATGACGGAGTTTGAACTTGAACTTGCATTAAAGGTTGGATTTGATCCTTCTGAAATAATTGTAAATGGTCCTTGTAAAACCGATCAGTTTCTTTTCAACTGTATCAAAAATAATGTTAGCCTGATAGTTATTGACTCGATTAGTGAACTGATTAGCCTTACAAAAATACTCGATTTAAATTCTTCAAAAGTAAATCTTCTTTTAAGAGTCAATCCGGATTTCATTCCAAAAGGATTAAGCAAAAGCAGTGCTACTGGTTCAAAAACTTGTTCATTCGGATTAAATGAAAATGAAATTATTCAAGCACTCAAAATCATCGGGAACTATACTTCGTTAAAGTTTAAAGGGCTTCACTTTCACATTGGAACAGGAATCAGGGATCCTGGATCGTTCTGTAAAGTAATTAAAAAATTATATCCATTGTTCAGAAAAATAAAATCATTAGGATTTGAAATTGAAATAATTGATGTTGGTGGTGGTTTCGCTTCGATGACTACGAGAGAAATGTCTTCTTTCGAGATGCTGGCCTCTCAAGCTATCAGCACATATCAACTGAAATATGGGAATCAAAAATTTTATTCATTCGAAGATTATATGATGAAAATTAAGAAAGCGGTTATGGGTTTCTTCGGATTAAGATCACCAAAAATATTTTTTGAACCCGGAAGATGTATTGTGAGTCCAGCAGAATTTCTTCTTTTAAAAGTTTATCGCAAAAAGATTCGTGACGATAAAAAATGGCTCATCACAGATGGTGGTTTGGGAACTATAACAATGCCAACTTATTATGAATATCACGAAATATTTCTGTGTAACGATTTTAAAAGAAATCCAAAAGAAAAAGTTACGATTACAGGTCCTTGTTGTTTTGCATCCGATCTTGTTTACAAAAACAAGCTGCTTCCAAAAGTAAATGAAGGAGAAATCCTTGCTCTTATGGATACAGGTGCTTATTTCAATGCTCTCGAATCTTCATTCAATTTTAACAGACCAGCAATAGTTTCAATCAACGGGGAAAATTGCAAAGTAGTAAGAAGAAGAGAAACTTTTTCAGATATGATAGAAAGAGATAATTATAAAAATGTTTTTAACCGAAAGGAGAATTACCATGAATTTTACAATAGTCAGAAATGATTCAAATACATTCAGAGAAAATTTACTTGAATCTTTGATTGATGGTTGTGTCAGAAAAGGTGATAAAATGATTGGCACAACTGAACAATCAAACTATGCTTTGAATTTAGCAACACTTGAAAACCCGAGATCAGTAAGGAGAAAATCACGTTCGCTTTTTGTAATAACTTTTATTTCCGGAAATATTTCCGCTGAAGAAGAAGGTAAAATAAAAGTTCTTTCATACAATGCACTGGTAAAATCGTTATCTAATCTCTTAATATATATTACTCCAAACCTGGAAACTTTTTTCACTACGCCCGAAGCAGGCTTTTACCAGATCTTTTTTAATCCAGATGAGATTTACGAGAAAATAAAACCGATCATCAGTTCAAACTTTGCGACAGATAACAAATTTGTTCAGGATCTTCCTGAAAGATTCTGGTACGGAAGTGAAATCACAAAACAGATAAGCAATTATGGAAAAGTTTTAGATAAGCTCGGAGTTTTACCTGTACCTTTTCCGTTAAAAGAATTTTTAACGGAATCGCAAATGAAACAGCTTTACAAAATTTATGGAATAACCGGAGCCAGTTATGGAAATCTGAGTGCAAGAGAAAGAATTCCTGAATTAAGCAACGACACTTTCTGGATGACCGGAAGGGGAGTGGATAAATCCAATCTTCAATTAATCGGGAAAGATATTTTACTTGTTAAAGATTTCGATTATAAAAATCATGAAGCAATATTAAGTATGCCTCCAAATTATAATCCGAAAGCAAGAGTTTCAGTTGATGCAGTTGAACATTCTATGATCTATAAAGCCTTTCCGGAAATCGGTGCGATAATTCATGTGCATGCCTGGATAAACGGAGTATTTTGTACCAGGCAGAATTATCCTTGCGGTACAATCGAACTTGCCCAGGAAGTACTTGATTTGTTAAGCAGGACTGATAATCCTGTTTCAACAGCAGTTGGATTAAAAAATCACGGGCTAACTATCACAGGAAAAAATCTTCAGGAAATATTTGAAAAGTTTTCATCCAAGTTATTAACAGAAGTAGAAATGTTTGCCTGATCATGTTATATACAATAAAAATATTACTTAATCACCCAACAAGGCTAATCCTTACAGTAACCGGAATTGCATTATGTATGATACTGATGCTTTTTCTTTTTGGAATTTATAAAGGAGTTTCTGATGGATCCGTTGAATACATTCGCGAGAATAAAGTAGATCTTTGGATACTTCAAAGAAACTCAACCAATATTTTAAGAGGAACTTCAATACTTTCAGCTTATCATACCGGAAGAATTAAAAAAAATGAGAACGTAACAGAAGTTTCACCGGTTTTACTTCTGCTTACTACAGTGAAGAACAGTAATAAACGATCTACTATTTTTTTAGCAGGATATGATACAGAAACCGGTCTTGGCGGACCACCAAAACTCATCAAAGGAAGAAATGTTAAAACTGATAATGAAATTGTACTTGATAATTCATTCGCTCAGAAAAATGGTTTTAATGTCGGAGATGAGCTAATTATATTTGAAGACACATTGAAAGTCTGTGGAATTAGCAGCGGTACAAATGCGTTTGTTATTCAATATGCATTTACAACGCTTGCAGAAGCTCAGTCACTTTTAGGATTTCCTGGAATCATTACTTGTTATCTTGTTAAACTGAAAAAGACAAGTGATATAGATAATACAGTAAAAGAACTTCAAACATTAATTGACGGCTCTGTTATTTACAATCACAATGATTTTCTAAAAAATAATATTAAGGAAATGGAATCTGGATTTCTTCCCATTCTTTATGCAGTTGCTTCACTTGGTGCAATTGTTTTAACAACAGTTTTGAGTCTTATACTTTCAATCAATATACTTGAAAGAAAAAAAGATTTTGCAGTTATGAAAATTCTTGGGTCACCTTCAGGCTTTCTGCCAAAATTAATTATTCAGCAGGCTGTTTTTATCAGCTTGATTTCAGGAGGATTGAGTATAGTACTTTACTTTCCGCTTGTATCAATTATCGAGAAACTTTCTCCTGAAGTAAGTACGATCATAACTCTGTCCCAAATTATTTTAGTATTAATAATCGGTTTGATTATGGGAGTGCTGAGTTCTGTTATTGCATTAAGCAGGTTGAGAAAAATTTATCCTCTTGAGGTGTTTTATGAAAGATAAAAATATTGTTTCACTTCAGAGTGTGAGCAAAACTTACAAGATAAATGCACATTCTTCAGTTGGAGTAAAAGATATTACATTAAATGTCAGTCACGGTGAGCTTGTTTTGTTTTTAGGACCAAGTGGAAGTGGAAAAACAACTCTACTCACATTAATAGCCGGACTGCTCAAACCCTCTGAAGGAATAATTAGTTTATTCGGAAAAACAATCGACTCTTTTACAGTTTCAGAATTGCAAAAACTCAGAGCAGAAAAGATCGGTTTTATATTTCAGACTTTTTTATTGATTGATTCGCTTACAGCTTTACAAAATGTTGAACTCGTTTTAAGGTTCGCTTCTAAGAGTAAAAGAGAAGTCAGAAGAATTGCAGAAAATATTTTTAGAGAATTGAATATCGAATATCTTGCTCATAAACTACCAACAACAATGAGTCAGGGAGAAAAACAAAGAGTAGCTGTTGCAAGAGCAATCGCAAATAATGCTGACTTAATTTTAGCAGATGAACCTACTGCAAGTCTCGATACAGAAAATGGTTCAATAATAATAGAGTGGCTTAATACCTACGCAAAAGCAAATAATAAATGTGTGATAGTTGTAAGTCACGATCTTCGTCTGAAAGAATATGCTCATAGAATAATTTATTTAGAGGATGGTAGAATTATTAATGCTTAAAATAATCTGCCTGCTCTCTGCGGGACTTGAATTATTATTATTGAACATTTATCAGAAATATTCTGTTTCTAATTTGCCTGTAGTAAGCAGAATGAAGAGCGTTTTTCTTATCATATTCCTCTCTAATTAACTGCAACGTCTATTACTACTTTAAAACTTTTAATTGAACATTTTAATTATTCTTTATTGATTGAATTTTAGTAAGAATTATATTTGAGCTGCAGTGGGAAATTTTAATCAAGTTATCAGAGTACTATAAAAATCTAAAACCACAGCAATAAAAAAGCCTGCACTAATCTAATGCAGGCTCAGTTAGTTTTTCAGGCAATTTAATTTTTTCTTGCAAGCCAGCCTTTTTCCTCAATTTGATTTTCATTTTCTTTTAATTGATCCAGATATGCCGAATAGAAAATAGAGGAAAATCTCCTTACTCTTTCACTTTCATCAAATCTAATAGCTCCTTTTAACGAATGAATTGCTATTGGTGTACCCAATTTAAATAAAGCGAGTGCTGCACTTATTCTGACAGCTTCGCTCTCATCTTGACTTAATAGTTTTTGTAATGGAACTACCGCTTCAGTTATTTTGTATTCTCCAAGCCAATAAGCACAGCTTGATTGCAGCCCATCATTATCAATCTCCAATCCCTGAATCAAGCTTTCAATTGTTTTTTTACTTATAACTTTATTTGCCTGATCATCAACTTGAGCTGATATACTTCCAGCAAATACAATTAGTAACAATAAAATTGCAGATAAGCTTTTCAAATATTTTGAAGTTAACATTGTGCCTCCGTTTTGATTGTTGTTTTAAATTAATTTCACTTGAAAGTTAAAACGCAGAAAAGATTTGCTTGTCAGTTATTTGTAAGAAGGTTGTAATATCATTTGTTATTTTAGATATAATTGTCCCCTAAGTTGATAAGCAACGGATATTTTTTTGAAATCTTTTTCCACGGGTTAGATATTTTGATTTGTTTCAAGGTGTATTCTGCTGCTTATAAAGTCTCGAGCGCTACTTTTGGTTTAGAAATATTGTTTTGCAGATTAAGAATTTTATTTAATCCATTTAATGTGATTGAATAAAAATGTATTCAACAAGCATTCCTGGAGATTCAAATAAAATTGATTAAAGAGATTATCAGATAAGTCAGAAAACCGGAAAGAATTTAACTCAGACCCTAGATTAATATATGTTAAAAACTTTTGGGGAGATTTTTTAAGATGCTCCTTTATACATTCCTAAAAATTCAATTGATAATTAAAGATTGACCTTTCGCAGATAAAATTATCAATACGAAATAACAACAGTTTATAGGATAAATTAAACTGATAGAATAAGTATTAACTGAAGTTCTAAATATATTTTTATTCCGATAATGAGGTCTATTTTTAAAATCAAGTTCTTTGAATTGCTTAATCCAAACTCTAAAGCAACAAAGAAGTGGTTATTGTTTAAGCAAAAGAAATGGGAATACTTTAAGTAGTCATTTTTCTATCTCTGTTAAAAGAGGGATTTTTTATAATAATAAATAAGAGCACTGCTAATGAAACAAAGAATAAGGAAACTTCAAACCAGTATTCTAAAGGATGCACCCAAATCTCTTCAAATAATCCCCAACGACCAATGATCTCAATAAAATTCCAGAAAATTATAACTGTTGGTACCGCATACCGTATTGCATAATCAAAAGACATTATTCTAAGTAGTCGGTTAATCAGATATACAGACCAGAGCAAAGAACCCCAAGCAACAGCAAGAGTTGCCCAGTGATGATCGCCGGCAATTTGATCATCATAAACAATTAATAAAAGAATATAGAAGAACCATACAATCATAATTGTTTCACCAAATACAACTACTGCATTTGGCTTTTTATAACCTGTTTGAGTCAAGATGTCTTCCCTGAACCCAAAAACCTTTTGGAACCAGATAAAAAACGTACAGTTTGTTCTTGTAAACAAGAAGTAAAATGTCATCGTCATTAAAATACCCAGTGAAGATAACATAACAAGATATTCCCGCTTGGTAATAATTGTATCTCCTTTAACAAGATTAGCTACATTTTCTTTCTCAGCAATCCACATAAACGAGAACTCCACCCAGCCTGTCCATACCAGTATAGCTCCTAAAAAGCCAAGAATCGTAGCAACTGTCTGGTTGGATTTTGTTTTGACTCCAAGGACAAGCAAAACAATTCCTAATATCCCCATAGCGATAGCTCCAATATATTTCTGATCTGCTAAAAGCTCATCATTTAATACCATTAATGCGTGCCCAATCGGCATTAAAATTAGCACTAATAGAAAAGCAAAAATTCCGTTTCTAATACTTACTTTATTCATACCTTAATTACTTTATTATATCTTAAGGACAAATATACTCTTTTATTTTTACTTAATCTAAATAAGGATAAATGGTGTAACGGATCACACAAGTGGAATTTGTTTTATCATAAAAATTTTTTCTCTCAATCTTAAGCCAAAAATTCACTTATCTTAATTACCCAAAATCTCTTTGGAGTGATATTGGAAGTTTAGAATGACGAAAATAATCTTCTGTCAGATCGTATTAGTATAACAAATAGGATTAAAAATATTCAGAATGCAAAAAACAAACTTCTTTAAGAATACTAACTGCACTTAAGATTGATAAATTGCGCAAATAAAAAAATAAAAAACCCGTTAACACTTTAGTTAACGGGTGATTAAAACGAAAAACAGAAATCTGATTAAAGATTGAAATACATCTTAAATTCGAATGGATGCGGCATAGTGTTTATAGAATGAATTTCTTCATTTTTAATTTTGACCCATTGATCAAGCAGTTCATCTGTAAAAATTCCTCCGCGTTTTAAGAAATCATTATCAACTGCCAATGCATCCAAAGCTTCTTCAAGATTTCTCGGCAGAAAGTGAACTTTTTCGGTATAACTTGGATCAAGAAAATTCTTATCAATTGGACCATATCCTTCTTTTATCGGATCAATTTTATTAACAACTCCATCTATACCGGCTAATAGCATAGCAATAGTGCAGTAATATGGATTTGCAGTAGCATCTGGCGGACGGTATTCAAATCTTGTTTCCTCCGGATTAGAAATATATTTTGGAATTCTTATTGCACTTGCCCTGTTACCTTGTCCATAGGTTAATGCAACCGGTGCTTCAAATCCCGGAACTAACCTTTTATAAGAGTTTGTACTTGGATTGGTAAATGCTGCAAGTGCGGGTCCGTGCTTTAACATTCCGCCGATAAAATATCTGCCAAGTTCATTTATATTTCCATACTCACCTTTTTTATAAAATGCATTCTTTCCTTTTTTAGTCAGGTAAAAATGCAGGTGCATTCCGTTACCAGCCTGTTGAAACATTGGTTTAGGCATAAAGGTAATGTTAAGTCCTTTTTGTTTAGCATAGTTGAAGAGAATATACTTAGCTGTTACAATATTATCGCCTGTTGTTAATAAATCACTAAAATAAGTTTCAATTTCCTGCTGT
The DNA here is from genome assembly GCA_013285425.1 of Ignavibacteriota bacterium. Classification (GTDB taxonomy): domain Bacteria; phylum Bacteroidota; class Ignavibacteria; order Ignavibacteriales; family Ignavibacteriaceae; genus IGN3. The sequence continues at coordinate 342,169 of CP053447.1, read as the reverse complement.
CCTTTTTCACCAACTTCGTGATGATGATATTTTACTTCAACTCCCTGTGCTCTTAAAAGTTTACAGGCTTCGTCTCTAAAATCATCAAACTCATCAAATGGATTTGCGGCGTGATATCCTTTTTTATAAAATTCTTCTTCACTTTCAATGCGGTAATATGAAGATTCTGTTCTTGTGTCGTATTCTACTTTAGAGAAGATATAGAATTCAAACTCAGGTCCCCATAATGATTTGTCCGCCCCGGTTGTTTTCTTTAAAAGTTCTTCAGCTTTTTTTGCAAGATATCTTCCATCCTGACTGAATGGACTTCTCTTTTCATCAGTTAGAACAATATGGGAATAAAAACTTAATGTTGGTGCTTCGCGAAATGGGTCAATTCTAGCTGTTGAAAGATCGGGTATTAAAATCATATCGCTGTTTTCAACTTTTCTGAATCCATAACTGGAGCCATCAAACCCCACTCCTTCATTTATCAATTTATCCAGAACATCAGGATAAACAGGAAGAGTTATATGATGAAGTCTTCCGGATAAATCTATTGCTTTCAGATCAACAAATTCAATTTTATTTTTTTTAATAATTTGTTTACTGTTTTCAAGATAGTTAATAGCCATGATAATCTCTTAGTTGTTTATAAATAATTTTAGAAATAATAATGTTATTTTAAAAGCTGATCTATCTGACAGCTCTTTTGCATAAGAAACAATACTTAAATAATTATTGTTATAGTTCCCCTTTATTGCAGCAGGAGAACTTCTGAGACTAAAAAATAATTTCCCGGTCGTAAACTCCTGCAAAACTGGATATTAAATTCTTTAATTTTTCTTTTTCAGGTTATAACAAGAAAAACTAAACTAAAGCACAAATTTTTAACCATTGTAGTTTAATGCAGCCAGCCCTGGGAAAAATGATGTTGTATCAAGCTCCTCTTCAATTCTTAAAAGCTGATTGTATTTAGCTATTCGATCAGTTCTGGATGCTGAGCCGGTTTTAATTTGTCCTGCATTAGTAGCCACTGCAATATCAGCAATTGTAGTATCTTCTGTTTCGCCAGAGCGATGACTGATTACATTTGTGTAGCCGGCAACTTTTGCCATTTCAATTGCATCAAGAGTTTCAGTTAACGTTCCGATTTGATTTACTTTAATCAGAATCGAGTTTGCAACACCGAGTTCGATTCCTTTAGCAAGTCTATCTGTATTGGTTACAAATAAATCATCACCTACCAGTTGAATTTTACCTCCGATTTTCTCAGTTAATAATTTCCAGCCTTCCCAATCATCTTCTGCTAAACCATCCTCAATAGATACAATTGGATATTGTCTAACCCAATTTGCCCAGTAGTCAACCATCTTTTCAATGGGTATTAATTGGTTAGGAGCAGATTTAAATAAGTGATAAGCATTTTTATCTTTCATAAAAAATTCACTCGCAGCAGGATCCAAAGCTATACCCATATCAGTCCCAACTTTATATCCGGTTTTATTTATTGCTTCAAGAATTACCTCAATTGCTTCTTCATTTGATTTCAGATTTGGTGCAAAACCTCCCTCATCACCGACAGCAGTATTATAACCTTTTTTTGCTAAAACAGATTTTAATGCATGAAAAGTTTCGGCGCCCATTCTTAAAGCTTCTTTAAAACTTGGTGCACCAAACGGCATTACCATAAATTCCTGAAAGTCAACATTATTATCAGCATGCTTTCCTCCGTTAAGAATATTCATCATCGGAACAGGAAGCGTACGTGCATTAACACCGCCAATATATCTGTATAAAGATAATCCTAAAGCTTCAGCAGATGCTTTTGCACAAGCAAGTGATACACCAAGCATTGCATTAGCTCCAAGGTTTCCTTTGTTTTCGGTTCCGTCTAATTCAATTAACATATTATCAATAGCAACTTGTTCGGTTGCATCAAACTCTATTATCTCATCTGCAATTTTTTCGTTAACATTTTCAACAGCTTTAAGAACACCCTTACCATTATATCTGGATTTGTCGCCGTCTCTTAATTCAACTGCTTCGTGTTCGCCGGTTGATGCACCGCTTGGAACAGCAGCTCTGCCAATAACTCCGCTATCAAGAACAACTTCAACTTCCAGAGTCGGATTACCTCTAGAATCTAAAATTTCCCGCCCAAATACATCAATTATTGTCGTCATTTTTTACTCCTGATTTTTCTAAATTAGTTCAAAATTCTCTTTATTTTACTTATCAAAATTAGTTAAATGTAAAATGGAAGTGAAATGTTCGGCTTTCATATTCTTTAATTTTCAACAAAAAAAATAAGTGATTAAGCCAGCTTTTGACCTTCGTTTATTATAATTGTTCTTTTAAGTAATTTACACCTTAAATTCAGTAATTGTTATTTCATTTTTTCATTATAAAAAAAATAAACCAAGGACTTGATAGAAAACCAAATGATAGCAGCATCCTTTCATAACGATATTTTGAATCTGCTTTTTCAGTTTTTTTTGCTGCTGCTTTTTGCAAGAATACTTGGAGAATTATTTTTAAAAATCGGACAGCCAAGTGTAATTGGCGAAATACTTGCTGGTGTTATCTTAGGTCCTTCGCTGCTTGGGGCAATCCCGGGATTTTCAAATTTTATGTCCGTTCAATCAATAGACGGAACTAACCTGCTTGAGGTAGTAAGTTTAATCGGAGCGATGCTGCTGCTATTGATAACAGGACTTGAAACCGATCTTGCTCTGATAAAGCATCATTCCAAAAAAGCTTTTGGAACTGCCATAGGTGGTTTGATTTTACCATTGATCCTTGGCTTTGGATTTTGCTTTCTTATACCGGATTCGTTATTAATTGACCCATCAAAAAGAATTGTCTTTTCTTTGTTTATTGCTACTGCAATTTCAGTTTCATCAATACCTGTAATTGCAAAAGTATTAATTGACTTAAATTTAATCCGAAGAGATATCGGTCAAATCACAATAGCTGCGGGTATGATAGACGATACTGCGGCGTGGATTGTTTTATCAATAGTACTTGGACTAATAGAATTTGGAGTTATAACTGCACAGAATGTTTTATTCTCTATCGGAAAAGTCGCACTGTTTATTTCAGTAAGTTTTGTTGCTGGTAAATGGATTGCAGCAAAAACAATCAGTTTTGCACAAAACTCAATCCAAAGTCAATATAAATTTTTGACAATTTTAATTTTATTCAGTGTGGGACTCGGAGCAATCGCTCAATCATTAAGATTAGAAGCAGTGCTTGGTGCATTTGTTGCAGGTATTGTGTTTTCCCGGATACCTGCTATTCCTGAAGAATCAATCGACAGATTAGAAAGCATTACTTTTGGAATTTTTGCACCGATCTTTTTTGCAGCCGCGGGTTTAAAAGTAAATCTTACTCCTTTGTTAGAACCTGATCTATTGGTCCTTGGTCTTGGATTGATTACTGTAGCTACTGTCAGTAAAATTGCCGGAGTTTATCTTGGTGCACGTTTATATGGAAAGAGCGATCATTGGACAGCTTTATCATTTAGTGCCGGATTAAACGCACGCGGCGCAATTCAAATAATCATCGCTACTATCGGATTATCAGTTGGAATTATTTCACAGGAGATTTTTTCTCTTATTATAATTATGTCGGTTGTTACTTCTCTTATGGCTCCGTTTATGCTTAGATGGACTCTAAAGCACGTTAAGATTGAGGAAGCAGAAATAAAAAGGCTTGAAAAGGAAGAGCAGTTAAAAGACAATATTTTGAATAAGATTCATCGTGTTCTTCTGCCTGTCAGAACAAGAGAGGTAAATCAATCAACTCCAACAAAGCTAATCGAAGCCAGAATAATTGAAAGACTAAGCAGAAAAACCGATTTGAGTGTTACACTATTTACTATTTCAACTGAAGACAAAAAAACTGCAAGCATGCAATATCTTAATATGCTTGGCGAGTCATTTACACAGATGCCTGTTACAAAAAAGGTTGTTGTCAGTAACAATCCGCTCGAAAGCATTCTTGAGGAAGTAAAAAAAGATTACGATCTGCTTATAGTTGGTGCAACTGAAAGAAATAAAAATTCTGATATGCTGTTTAATCCTATTGTTGATAATCTTGTCAGGTTATCCCCTTGCATAAGTATTGTTGTTCAGAGAAGTGAAATATCTGAAGATTGGAAACCCTGTAATATCTTGGTACCCACAAACGGAAGCAAAGCATCAAAGCATGCAGCCGAAGTTGCATTTGGAATTGCAAATCTCGAGCAGGATCAGGTTCATATTTTAAATGTTGTTGAAAGCAAGCTGGGGTATTCAGCTTTGGATATTGAAGGCAGCCTTAGAGAAAGGAGATTAACTTTTGCTAATCAGACAGTAGAAGAATTGAAAAAGTTAGGTGAATCTTTTAATGTCAATTCTTTTGCTGAAATAAAAATTGGTGAAGAACCTGATAAAGCTATTCTAAAAATGGCGAAAGAAAGTAATTCTGATTTAATCATTCTCGGAACTGCTGTAAGACCGGGGACAGATAAACTTTATCTTGGACCTCGGGTAGAAAGAATTCTTAACAATGCCCCCTGCCCCGTTTTAGTAGTTAATTCACAATAAAATTTTCTCTGCAACTTTTAGAACTAAGAACCATCATACAGATTAAAAATTTATTTGTTATGATAACCGAAGAAATATTTTCAAAAGCATTAAATTCAAAATATATTATTATTGAAGAACACGAATTGCATACTGTGTTAAAGGATGCTGAGATTTTAAGAGAAGAAGACACTTACCTTTCTGATCATATCCGCTTATTAAAATATAATGGCATTCTGTTTATTCAGGAGATTACTTTTAAGAAAGAAGTATTATTGAGAAAAATGGATTCAATGAAAGATGCTGATTCATTAATTCAGGAACGCCTTGATTATTACGAACGTAAATGGGACGGTTGCGGCTGCAAGATTGATTATTATGAATGAACTTTACTTCTTTGTGTTAAGTAATGATTTTATCCAACTTCAAGTTCGTGTGTCTGAGTATTATGCTCAACGCTGAACAAGAACTTTGCTTTAGGATTTTTTTCCTTAGCACTTGTAATCGAGTATTGAGACTCAGCTAAAAATACAAGTTTGTTATGCTTATCAAAAAATAAATTATGTGACCTTATTCTTTTTAATTCAGCAATATCATCTTCATTTTCATAAACAATCCAGCAGGCTTTATAATAATTTAACGGACGAAACCGGCATTGTGCGCCGTATTCATTCAGTAATCTGTATTCAAGTACATCAAACTGAAGATCGCCAACTGTACCTACCACTTTTCTGCTTCCGTTATTCTGAATAAAAACCTGAGCAAGTCCTTCATCTGTTAATTGCATAATACCCTTATTAAGCTGTTTGGATTTAAATGGATCTTCAAGATGAAGCTCTTTAAATATTTCAGGTGAAAAAGTAGGAATCCCTTTATACATAAAATCTTCACCTTCGGTAATCGTATCACCAATCTTAAAATTACCAGCATCATATAGTCCAATTACATCACCGGGGAATGCCTCATCAATTGTTGTTTTATCCTGTGCCATAAAAGAAGCAGGATTTGGAAATTTTATATCCCGGTTTAATCTAACATGATGATAAAATTTATTTCTTTCAAACTTACCTGAACAAACCCTTAAGAAAGCAATTCTGTTCCGGTGCTTAGGGTCAAGATTAGCATGGATTTTAAAAACAAAACCAGAAAAATGTTCATCGTCCGGATTTATAATTCCGGAAGTTGTATCTCTCGGCTGCGGCTGTGGTGCTATTTTAACAAAAGTATTAAGTAATTCTTTTATACCAAAATTATTAATTGCACTTCCAAAGAAAACCGGAGCCACATTTCCATTTAAATAATCACTTACATTAAAATGATCATAAGCACCTTGAATTAATTCGATATCATCTTTTAGTTTTTTAGCATCATCACCAAACCATTCTGTAAGTTTAGGATCATCTACACCATTAAATCTTTCTATCTCTTCTTCCACTCTTTGTTTATTTGCTTTGAAAAACGAAAATACGTTTTCATAAATATTATAAACTCCTCTAAAACTTACTCCTATTCCCATCGGATATGTTAATGGTTGTACTTTAATTTCAAGTTTTGCTTCAATTTCATCAAGCAGTTCAATCGGATTTCTGCCTTCGCGGTCCAGTTTATTAATAAAAACTATTACGGGTGTGTTACGCATTCTGCAAACATTCATCAGCTTTTCTGTTTGTTCTTCAACACCTTTAACACAGTCTATAACAAGAATTACACTATCTACAGCGGTTAAAGTGCGATAAGTATCTTCTGCAAAATCTTTATGTCCGGGTGTATCAAGCAGATTGATATTATACCCATCATATTTAAAACTTAAAACTGATGTTGAGATAGAAATACCTCTTTGTTTTTCAATTTCCTGAAAATCACTTGCAGCTGTTTTTCTTATTTTATTGGATTTCACTGCACCAGCAATCTGAATTGCACCGCTGAACAGCAATAATTTTTCTGTTAAGGTTGTTTTACCGGCATCGGGGTGACTAATTATCGCGAATGTTTTTCTGTTCTTTATTTCTTTAAGGATATTCATATACTTTTTAATGATTTTATAAACTGATTAAAATAATCGGATGACTTGTAACTACAAGCCTTTTGAGGTTAAAAGAAAAGCTAATAATTTTTTTTCTTATTCATTGCGGTGCAAATATACTGAAATCAGTCCTTAAGTTTAAAAGGATTTTATTTTAGTGTGTCTATAAGCTCTTCATTTGATATATTAAATTCTTCAGGCGATACCTGATAAAAAGCACTGAGCTGACGAATCATTTTCTGCAGCTCTTTACAATCCGGCAGTAATGATGATTTTGCAATTTTTTCAATCGAGATTTTCTTAATAAGGCTGTCATATAAATCTTCTATTTCGTCCTGTGCGATCTGAAAAGTAAGTCCGATATTATCGTATAGCTCCTGTTTGATAGAACTTAATTCCTTATAAGCGCTAAGATGTTTTATAATTACACTGCTGAATGTTTTTAATGTGCTGCATAGTATTTCCGGTTCAAATCCTTCTGCAAATCTTTTAATTGCAATTTCATCTATATACTTAAGCAGCAGGCTTCTGTCGCTGCTTCTTACGGTTGCAAGTAATAAGTGGTATAATGCGCTCATATAACACTGAAAATCGTTAATTGGCATATTTTTATACTTTGAGAAAACACCTTTCGGATTTTCAGTTAAAATTATCTCAACAATATTTGCTAAGATAGCGTCCTTTTGTTCAATCATCTTTTCATAAATCATCAGATTTGCTCTATGTGCAATTCTCTTTAATGCGGCTTCATTTTTTACACGCCATTCATCCGGGTGACTTTTCATTTTTTCAAGCAGAAATAATAATCTTCTGTTAATATGATATCTCGGTTTAGTCTGCCAATCAAGTTCGGAAGTAGTGTATGAAGAATCAACATCAAGTTTTTTATCAATATATTTTACCATCCAGAATTGTTCAAAAGGATTCTCACAGGTAAGTTTAAATATTTTTAAAAGCCTCCTGGCTATCAGTGCAGGATATGCCAGAAACTTAGGCAAGTTAATCGGTTTTATTACTTCGCCATAATAATATCTTGTTGATATTCCGAACAACTCCTTATGAGAGGTTGATCCATTTGGGCTTGCATTATAAATATCAAAGACAGGAAGCTCGTTTGTTTTTAGAATGATAATTTTTATCAGTTCACATAAATCTCTTATATGAATATACGGTATTGCAGATTCTCCCCTGCCGCCGATTATTCTCGATTCAATTTTTCGTGATAACCATGTTGATAGAAATTTATAAAGCGGTGCAAACTCGCACCAGTCGCTGTAAACAGCAGCAAAGCGAACTATGGAGCAATTAAACTTTGCTGAATACTCTTTTACAAATTCTTCCCCTTTCTTTTTACTTATTGCATATTGATACTGTGCATCAGGTGAAGTTTTTTCAGTAATTACTTTTCCGCTTTCCGGAAATTCACAAGCTGCAAGTGAGCTTGCAAAAATGAATCTTTTAATGTTTACCTTTTCTGCAAAGCCGAGTATGTTTTTTGTACCATCAATATTTACTGACTGATAAGCAGGATTATCTTTATAAGTAAAATCATAAAATGCTGCAAGATGCAGTATAAAATCTGCACCGCCATTTTTGTTAACATAATCCGATGCTTCGTTAAGTGCTGATTGATTGGAAATATCACATTGCAGCCAGTGAAGATTGGGATGGTATGGAATATTTGCTTCTTTTCTCGATCGTCTTGCAATGGCAAAAATCAAATATTCTTCTTTAAGAAATTCAATCATATTGCTTCCAACAAATCCGCTTGCACCTGTTATAACTATTGATGGTAACTTATTCATACTTGTCTCAATTAAAATAATTTCCTGTTTCTAATTTTTTATAAAGAAGCAATATCACTATTCCCATTAACATATCTGCAATTGCTGAAGCAATAATCAACCATTGACGGCTTATGAAAACAAAGTAAATTATCAGGAATACTGCTGCAATAAATTTTACTATAACCGAAAATACAACCAGCTGCTTATTTTTAATTAAATTATAAGCTGCCATTCCATAAGCAACGGACATAGCAAAATGAAATACACCGCCTTGTGTTGAAAAAAATCTGTCGTAGGTTGGTAAAAATCCTAAAAACTCAAACGCAGAGGTTGGTAATAAAATAAGTCCTGTACCTACAAAAAAAGAATGGAGCGATACAAGCCAAAGAAAAACAGTGAGTAATTTATCGGGCTTATTAAACATAATAATCCAATCAATAATTACTATGTAAATAAGCTAATAACTTAACTGAATTTCAAGCAATTATTCTCAAGTGTTAATGATTGATTATTGTTTTAACTGAAGAACAAATCAGCGGATTGATGCTTATGAAAATAAACTAAAAATTTCTGAAAGTATTACTTCTATAAATCCCAATAGTTCATCTTTGATTCAAGCGAATGTGGAAAATCCTTTTGGATATCTTTAAGTGTCTGCCGAAGTAAAGAATTATCTTTTGTCTTAATGTAACGAGCCAATTCTCTTTGAAGCAATAGCTTTGGAAAAGATGAATTGTTTTTAAAATCTTCTATATCAAGATCAATTATTTTAATTATATCATCATATCTTCCGCGGGGCATAATGGTCTCTGTTAAACCTAATCGTAAAACTATTCTGAATTCCTCAGGCGGAAGAAAACCATTAAAATGATAATACGAATTTCCATTTGAATCAATAAAATAAATTGATGGAGTCCAGTAAGCGCCAAAATTTCTTCGTACTTCTCTGTCTTTAATAATATCAAGTTTAAGCGGTACGAACCATTCGTTAATATCTTTTTCTACTTTAGGATCCGTATAAGTTAATTTTTCCAGTTTAGCACAACCTCCGCAATTCTCCATTTCAAACTGAAGGAGTATTATTTTACGTGATTTTGCCGCATCTTCTTTTGCTTGTTCAAAATTTGTTAACCAGTTCATTATTCCCTTTCTAAAATTTTTATGTCCTGCTGAAATAATACTTATTAATAATTTTAATTAAGATTTATACCCAACAACAGTTATACTAAAAATTCCGGTCCGTTTTTCTTTGTATTCTTTCATCTGTTCTTTGTTCAGATGCTTTGTTAAAACCTCATCCGGCAGTTCAATAGTCTTGTTCTTTTTGATCTCAATATTTTTGAAACCAGATTTACCGATAATTCTGATATATTCTTCCTGTTGAACAGCACCTGCAACACATCCTGCATACATCTCGGCTGATTCTTTAAGTCCTTGATGCAGTTCTCCTTTAATTACAATATCCGAAACACAAAAATGTCCGCCAGATTTTAAGACACGAAAAATTTCATCAAAAGCTTTTTGCTTATCAGGAACAAGATTAAGCACACAATTACTAACAACCACATCTGCAAAGTTTTCTTCTACCGGCAGGTCTTCAATTTCACCAAATTTAAATTCAACATTTTTATAACCAAGCCTATCAAGATTATAATTAGCTTTGATTATCATTTCATCCGTAAAATCAATTCCAATTACCCTTCCTTCATCACCTGCTAAAGCTCTTGCAACAAATACATCATTACCCGCACCTGAGCCGAGATCAATAACTATATCTCCTTTTTTTATATCAGCAAATTCAGTAGGTAAGCCGCATCCCAAACCAAGATCAGCTTCTGCAACATAGCCTTCAAGATGTTCATAATTATCTTTCATAATTGTGTAGTTAACAATTTTATTGTTCGAAGATCCGCAGCAGCACTTTCTAGCTGATGAAACAGCTATCGCTGCATATTTTTCTTTGACAATTTCTTTCACATTTTTTTGTTCATTCATTTTTTTTCTCTTTCAGTTTAACAGGCACAGATTTTATTAAATAATTTATCAAATTCCTTTTTTGCTTTTTGAAGTGTTTTATTATTAACACAATAACACACTTTAGGAGCATCAACATCACCCTGGATCAATCCAACTCTTTTTAATTCTTTCAGATGCTGCGAAACAGTTGATTGCGAGAGCGGAAGAAGTTCAACAATATCTCCACACATACAAACATTCATATCTGTTAGTATCTTAAGTATGCTTATCCTTGCCGGATGAGACAGTGCTTTTGCAATATCAGCCAGCCAGATATCCTCAGCTTTAAATTCTTCTCTTTTGGCAACAGCCATATTATTTCCCTTTTCGTTTATCGTAAATATACGATAGATAAATAATTAAGGTCAAGTAAAATTTATCTGCAATTTGGTTATACTTTTTAATCAGTCTAATTTTGATCAGCTATTATTTTAAAAAAGGTATTATGAACTGGTATATTGAATTCGTAAAAGAGTATCCGATAATTTCAGCAATGATTCAATTTGCAATACTTGGAACTCTTGGCGATATGGTTTCTTATTGGTTAATCACAAGAAAAGCTCAACTGCCTTATAAACCTTTTGTTCTTGTTTTAAAAATGTCAGAATGGGCTGTGCTTGCAGTGTTTATAAAATATGCTTTTATCGGTTTTAACGGATTTGTTGACAGTTTAATTGAACAAAATTTTTTACCGCAATTATCGGGACTCGGAAAATCATTTTCAATTTCAACTACTATGAATTTACAATTCGGACCGTTTTTGGTTTTAATGCATAGATTGCTTGATAATTTAATAGCGCGGCAGAACAACTGGAAAAATATTGATAAAGGATTTTATTCTTTAATCTGGTTCTGGATTCCTGCACATACCATTACCTTTATTTTACCAAAGGAGTTTCAAATAGGATTAGCTGCACTCTGGTCGCTGGCTCTTGGAATTATTTTAGGTTTTTATAACAGAAAATAAAATCGCTGTAATATTAGCATCTCAAGCTACTGCTAACAAAAAATCAGTTTGATCTAAAGCTGCTTTATAGAATTAATAATATCACTGCCGAGATCTATTGTTATCACTTTCCTTTTATTATCAAGTAAAGCTTGTCTGTCGCCTAATGCCTGGGCTTTAATCAATACTCCAAATGTTATCGATGTTTTTTCCTCACCTATATTTTCCGGGATCGGAAGATCATCTTCTATCTCCGAAACAAACTGGATAAAATATCCGTTGCCTGAATCACCTTTGTGAAGCTGACCGGTTGAATGAAGAAATCTCGGACCGAAACCAAGTGTTGTTGCAGTTTTATACTTCTTCTGAATTTTTGTTCTCAGGTTTTGTAAAGCTTCGGTTATTTCCTGGGTTGGATTAAGATAAGCCTGAATAGCAATATAATTTGTTCCGCCTCTGCAATCGGATAAGAATAATGGCAATGTTTCAGGAATCAATTTTGATTTAACATTTCCATAAACTTTTATACCTTCATCTTCAAGTGTTGGAGTTAGCTCAGGCAGCTTTCCGTTTTCCTGATAATCTTTTACCATTTGTCTGGCAACAACTTTTGCCTGTTCAACATTCGGTTGATCAAACGGATGAATTTGCAAAACCCATCCTATAACGGCAGTTGCAAATTCCCACAAAAAATACTGCTTACCTAATTCAAGTTTGTTTTCGATTTCAATTTCAATGATTGGAAAACCGGCATTTTTTATTTTAACAGTCTTATCATCATAAGCTGTATCACTTTTAAATTTTAAATAAACAAACAATCTATCATTTGAATAGAATACAGGGTCTTCAATTACTTCCAAATCAACTGGAAGAATTCCTTTACCGGTTTTACCTGTGCTTTCAGCAATCAACTGTTCCAACCATGCACCCAGATATTTTAATTCCGGCGATATAATAAACGTAAGTTTATCAATTCCTTTTTTACCAAGTCCTCCGATTATTAGACCAATTTGTGCGGCAATGTTTGATGAAAATTCAACTCCTGATTTTCTACAGTCTGTTACCTCTTCCTCTGCAGCAGATAAAATCTTTTCAATATCAACTCCAACTAACGCAGCCGGAACCAATCCAAATAACGACAAAGCAGAAAATCTTCCTCCGATGTTCGGGTCGTTTAAAAATACTTTTCTGAACTTTAGTTCCTCAGCAATTTTTTGCAGCCCGCTTCCAGGATCAGTAATAGCAGCAAAATGATTACCTGCTTCATCTTCGCCTAAAATGTGACAGGCAAAATTGTAGAAGAACTTCATAAAAGAAAAAGTTTCAACCGTTCCGCCAGACTTAGTAGAAACGATATATAATGTTTTATGCGGATCAAATTTTTTTGCATAATCCATTACAACTTCCGGATGAGTTGAATCAATTACAGCCAAATCCAGAAATCCCTCTTTTACACCAAATGTTAATCTGAAAACTTCGGGAGCTAATGATGATCCGCCCATTCCCATTAATAAAACATGCGTATATCCGGCTACTTTAACATCATAAACAAATTCATAAATTTCTTTTAATGACTTTCGGCTTATTTCAACACTATCGAGCCAGCCGAGTCTGTTTGATATTTCTTCGGGATTCTTATTCCAGACTGTAAAATCCTTTTCCCATATTCTGTCAATTACCTTTTCCTGATTCAATTTATCTGTTAATTCATCAATTGTTTTTGAATATTCACCAATCAAATATTTGAATGACATTGTCTATCCTTTCAGATTTAAAATTTTTCCAGATGAAATATAATGATAGATTGTCCTGAAATAATAGTTAGTTGTTTTTATGTTCATTCATTAAATTGTCTCACCATTTAGTAAATATTTATTTGAAAAAAATATCTAACAAAACAACCGTCTCCTATTTTATCTTTATTTGGATTGTTGCGGCATTCCTTTTAGAATCCAGTGATCTGTGGATTTCTGTAAATTTATATAACCCTGCTTCATTTTGGGCTATGTTGTTAGAAAAGTATGGAGAGATTCCCGGACTTCTGACTGTTCTTATTGGTATGCATATTTATATCGTAACCTTAAAAGCTTCATCCAACATAAAAACAATTTTATTTACAGCATTCCTTCTGACTACAATTTCACTGATAACAATTTATATTTCTTGGGTGCTCTCTTTGGCACTAACCAATAGCTCTGTATTTTTTAATTCAAACAGAAATTATTTCTTTCTTGCCGCCATTCTAATCAACATTTTTATTTCATTACTTTTTAAGAAGCGTTATAAATTTTCAAAAAAGTCTATTCTGTTTTCACGATTATCATTTAAAATGTTTTTTTACGGATATCTTGTAATTATACAGCCGCTTAAAATATTTTGGGGAAGAATAAGGTTCAGGGATTTAGCTGAAAAATATTCTGATTTTACCGCATGGTATATCCCAAACGGAATAACCGGTAATCAATCATTTCCTTCAGGGCATGCAGCAATGGGGTTTGTTCTGATGGCACTGTTTATATTTGTAATGGATAAATCATTTATAAAAAGAATATTTTTTAAGGGGATAGTTATCAGTTATGCAATAGCTGTTTGTATAAGCAGGGTTATAATTGGTGCCCACTATACTTCTGATGTTTTATTTGGAGCAATGATAATGATTATCGCTTTCCTTTTGATAAAACAAAATATTATCAGTGCAGTAAAAAATTAAATTTATTCAGAACTGGCTTTGTTTTTCTTTTGATAGTTTTTGATGGTTATAAGTCCTACCGGTCCTTCATATATACCACCATCTCTGAAACCATCGTAAACCCTAACCGCTATTGTATTTTCAACTCCGGGTTTTAATATTTTTGAGGGAACAGAATAAACTCTTTTAACCTGATACTCATCATCTTTATTAAATTCTGTTGGTATGTCATTAAAATTCCAATTACCAGTAAAGCCAACCAACACGCCGTTTACAAAGGTCTGATCTATATCATCAATCTTCCCTAATAATAAAATCATATTTTCACCATCAAATTCCTTAGGCACTAAAAATGTTTTTTTATACCATGCAAAACCATCATAATCCTGATAACCTTGAATATCCCAGTGAGCAGGAACCATCAATTGTGTTGTTTTAATATCCTCTGTCTTCCCTTTAAGAAACAAAGAATCATCTCCGGTTCTGAAACTCCAGATACCACTTAAATTAATATCCGGTTCAAATCCGCTGTCTGAAATATACAAACCAATCTTGCCGCTTATAATTCCTCCATCAAGTTCATTATCATAAACTCTTACCGCAATGATATTCTCACCTTTTTTGTTTAAGTATTCTTTCGGAATGTAGTATTTCCTGTAAGCATCATAAGCAGTTCTGTAATTGGGCGGCAAACCTCCGGATAAACCAATCAGGTTTCCATTTATAAAAGTTTGGTCAGCATCATCTACATATCCAAGTACAAGGTATAGCTGATTATCAGATAATTCATTGGGCAATTTAAAAGAAGTTCTGTACCAGGCATATCCATTATATCCCTGAAAGCCTTGATTTTCCCAGCGAGCAGGAACATGAATTTCTTCCCAATTGTTGTCATTAAAATTTTTTTCTTTCCATTTAAGATCATCACCAAGTCTGAATTTCCATTTGCCTGATAAATCTAAAACCATTTTTTCTTTTATACCGTTATCTTGTATTAAATTACTTTGCTCTTTACAACCGAAGAAAAGAAAAATCGTAATTGGTAAAAGTATTTTTAATGGATTCAGGGATTTCATTTTATTTTTATTTATTTTCTTATTGAACATAAGCTAATTAATTATTAAAGGTGTTATTACAAAGTAAACTTTTGTAAAAAGTTGTCACCGCAAGGACACCTTTTACTGATTAAAAATAATTAAATAATCTAAGGACAAGATGAAAAATACAATAATAATATTTACTCTTATTCTCTTTGTTTCAATATACCCTCAGAATAAAAATAACAATGTTGATTCAATTCTTTGGCAAAAGGCTGAACAAATCTGCAAAAATAATTTACTTATCGATACTCATATTGATTTACCTGACTGGCTTTATGATGAATGGTTTGATGTTTCAAAGGAAACTGATAAAGGTGAAATTGATTACCAGAGAGCAATCAGGGGCGGATTAGATGTCGCATTTATGTCAATTTATACTTCTCCAGGCTTAGAAGCTAAAGGTAAGTCAAAAATCAAAGCCGACTCAATGATAGCTATTGTTCATAAAATAGTTAAACTTTGGCCGGATAAGTTTTACTTTATAAGATCAACTTCCGATATAATCAGTAACATTAATAAGAACAAAATTCTACTAACAATGGGAATGGAAAACGGTTCGCCGATTGAACATAGTTTAGATAATTTAAGAGAGTTTTATGATAAAGGTGTTAGGTATATTACTCTTGCTCATTATAAATGGAATCATATTTCAGACTCAGCAAATGATCCTGAAAAAAAATGGAATGGACTTAGTCCGTTCGGAGAAGAAGTTGTTAAAGAAATGAATCGGCTTGGAATGATGGTTGATATTTCACACGTAAGCGACAGCACTTTTTACGATGTGATAAAATTAAGTAAAGCTCCGGTTATTGCATCACATTCCTGCTGCAGATTTTTTACACCCGGTTACGAAAGAAATATGAATGATGATATGATAAAAATACTTGCTGAAAACGGAGGAGTCATTCAATTGGCTTTTGCAAATTTTTTTCTAAAAAACGATACATATCAGGCTTACACAACGGGAGAGGAAAATATTAAAAAGTATTTGAGAGAAAATAGAATTGATTCTAATTCTGAATTAGCCTGGAAATACGAGGAACAATACTGGAAAGACAATCCTCTTCCGCCAGCAACTGTAAAAGATGTTGCGGATCATATTGATCATATTAAAAATTTAGTCGGGATTGATTATGTTGGGCTTGGTTCTGATTTTAACGGTACAGGCGGTATGCTTGCGGTCGGGTTAGAAGATGTTTCAAAATATCCCAACCTTGTTTATGAACTTCTGCTGAGAGATTATACTGAAAATGAAATTGCAAAAGTCCTTGGCGGTAATTTACTTAGAGTGTGGAAAGAAGTTGAACAGACTGCTGCACGATTAAAAAATGAAAAGTAACTGCCATCACTGAGCAGTTACTTTTTTATCAGAATTATTTTCAAAGTAGCCTTTACATATTGCCCGGCTCATCTGTTTTACTTTTAAACTTTTATCATAAATGGAAACTGCTTTTAATTCAGTCATTCCCTTTTCACTATTCATTCTGAAAAGTGCCAAACCTATCAGTATTTTTACATCAGGATTACTTTCAACCTTCAATTGCTTTATCAGTTCATCTTCAAGATCAATAAATCTGTATTTACCTGCCAGATAAACAGCGCTTTCCCTTACTCCGGTATTTTGGGAATGAATTGCAGTAATTAAATTCTGCTTTGCATATTTGTGATTAGACAAATCATTAACTTTATGATTTTGAGCCATTGTTGTAGAAATCATCAAAGTGAATAATATTAAAACAATCAGGGTTGAGTAATTTTTTGCTGCAAATAATCTCGTTTTCATTTTGAATCTCCTTAAAATAAATTGATAAAAAACATCCAAGCTTCTGGTTCAAAACTACTTTAAGGAATTGTAACCGGTGTCATTTCAAAGTAAAGAGATGTAAAGAAATGTCATGATAATTTAGAGTGCAGAATTAAAAATGAATAATTAACAATGAACAATTGAGATTTACCAATTGAACATTTAACATCGAACATTTTTATAATATCAGCTTATATCCGATTCCGTGAACAGTTAATATTACCTGCGGATGATTCGGATCAATTTCAATTTTTTGTCTAAGTTTTAAAATAAAATTATCTACTGTTCTTGTAGTTGGGGTTTCGTCATAACCCCATATTTCAGTAAGCAAGTTATCCCTGCTCACTGTTAAGTTACGGTGTTTCCAAAGATATCGTAAAATTTCAAATTCCTTGTGAGACATTGCCACATCTTTATTTTTAAATTCTGCCTTATAGCTGTTAAAATCTATAGTAAGCTTTCCGATTTTAATTTCGCGTTGTTCATTATCCATTATCAGACTGTCACTTCTCCGTAGAATTGCTTTTACCCTTGCAAGCAGCTCTCTTAAGCTGAAAGGTTTGGTAACATAGTCATCAGCCCCAATTTCAAGCCCAACCACTTTGTCAATTTCCTCGCCTTTAGCAGTGAGTAAAATAATCGGGGTTTTGATTCCATTTTTACGTGCTTCTTTACACACATCAAAACCGGATTTCTTGGGCATCATTACATCAAGAATGATAAGATTATAATTATCCGCTAAAATTTTTTTTAATCCTTCATCGCCGTCATTAGCAGTTTCAACATCATAACCTTCAAATTCCAGATTATCTTTTAAACCGGTTCTCATATTTTGTTCGTCATCAACAATTAATATTTTAGGCATCTTTATCTCCGATATCTTATTAAGAACCTGAAGGAAACATTAATTTAAAGCTGCTTCCTTCACCTGATTTACTTTTAAGAATAATCCTTCCTTTATGCGCATCCATAATTTGTTTAACAAGTGTAAGCCCAAGACCTGTGCCCTTTGTAGTATGGATTAGCCCGGAAGTAACACGATAAAATTTATCAAAAACTTTTCCCTGATCTTTTTCTGATATCCCGATACCTTTATCAGAAATTTCAATAAATACAAAACGATCCTCGCTGCCGATTGTAATTTTAATAAATTTATTCTCTGTGCTGTACTTAACTGAATTATCAATAAGATTAACAACAGCTTCTGAGACTGCTTCACGATCAGCCATCACTTTTGGAATATTGATACCTGGTTCATATTCAAAATCAAATCCTTTATTATAAAGATGATAGCTGTAATTCTGATAAATCTGAATGACAATTTCATTCAGATCTTCTTCAGCAAAGTTAAACTTACGTTTACCTGCTTCCATTTTAGAGAAGTTAAGAATTGAATTAACAATTTTCCCTAAACGGTTAGATTCACGACTTATTATTGAATAATATTCCTTTTTCTTTTCTTCGGTTTTAACACGATCCATCTCAAGAGTTTCTGCAAACATGCTGATTAAAGAAAGCGGAGTTCTTAATTCGTGAGAAACATTTGAAACAAAATCGGCTTTTGCTTTAGCTAGTTCAAGTTCCTTATTTACTGCACTGTAAACAAACCAAACAGCAGCAATCAAAACGATAAATAATATTCCGATTAGAATAAAACTATCTTCTGCCCGTTCCTGCACAAGATCTTGTACTGATTTTCCAACAAGTGAAATTCCAAGATTATAATCCGGAAAAATCCACAAAGGTTTCTGAGCCTGAATTGGTTTCTTATCAAAATCTTTTGTTGAATTGTACTGATAACCTGTTAAGGGATTGATAACAGAAATAATGAATTCATTTTTAGCAACTTCCTGTAAACGCGGAGAAAGTATTTCAGTAATAAACTCCCTTGGATTTATCACAACGCCATAAATTCTGCCGGGATGTTTATTTGTTCCAGTAAAAATTAATAGAGCCTGATCAGCAGAGCTGTCTAAGTCAATCGGTTCAATTTTTCTGTAGCCCTGGTTACGATAGTCATACAATTTGTGTATTTGATCTTTGTGCCGAAGCAGCACTCGTTTAAAAGATAAATCAGATGAATCGGGATTTGAGATCTTAAAATCATTTCTAAAAAAGAATTTTAAATGATTATCCTCCAGACTATCAGCAATAAAAATAAAACTAAACTTACGATTATTATTTACAATTGAATTAAGAATGTCATTTTCAGATTTCTGATCCTTAGCTGATTCAATGCCGGATATAATATCATTTACAGCTGCTCTAACAACATCTTCGGAATACTGATTAACCGAAAAGAGTATCGCCTGAAGCTGATTGTTGTAAATTTCTTCAAGCACTTTCTCATCTTTACTCAGCTTTTCAAACTCATTATATAATAAAAAAGCTATAGGCAAAATAATAATCAGTGTAAGTATTAAGCCTATTTTTTTCATTTGACAATTTATTTTTTATTTAATTGTTCAGTTACTTTTGCTTTTACAATATCTTTTAATGATTCATAAGTATGATTTTCAGGTTTAACAGGTTTTAGAAACCTGACATTAATCTTCTTCCATGGTTTCGGGAAATGTGTACCTCTTGGCAAGGCATCATAAGCACCTTTTATTACTACAGGAACAACAGGCACGTTTAGTTCCCGGCTAAGAATAGCAAATGTTTTTTTAAAATCACCTATATCTCCGCTGATCGTTCTTGTTCCTTCCGGAAAGATGATAATATTTTTTCCTCGCTTTAACACCTCAGCAAGTTTTTGCAATGAAGTTTTAAGATCATTAAGATCCATAACGATAACATTATGTTTATTTGCAATAAACTTCAGAAGTTTATTCTTTACATGTTTTTCTTTTGCATAAAAAATAAGTCTGCTTTAACAATTTATTTTTAAGAAAAACAGCAACAAACAGCCCGTCAAAAAAGCTTTGATGATTTGGTGCAAGAATAAATGGACCTTCGGGAATATTTTCCAACCCTTCGCCTTTTAATCTGAAATACAATTTAAGAAATACCTTTGCACTGTTTTTCATTGCATTATGAGTAAACCAGCTTTTAGGCAGATCAAGATTAAAATGTTCTTTAAATATTTTGCCCCAATCAATTGCTTCGATGCTAAGTTTTGTTTTTTTATCTTTTACATTTTCAGCAAGCTTAACAACATTAGAAAACCCTACCAGTTCAGACTCCGTATATTTTATCCCGAAGTTAGATTCAAGGTAAACACCAAGATTAACTTTATCCAATGAATCCAATCCAAGGTCTATCTCCAAATGATCTGAGGGATTGACTTTTATTTCCTTCTGCTGCTGCAAAAATTCCTTAATTAAAATGTATTCCTGAAATGTTGGTTCACTTATATTCTTAATTTTTTCTTCAGAAACCTGTTCAAGCTGGGGTAATAAAAATCTTTTTAGCTTCAGCAATCTGGTTCGAGGTAATGGTTCTTTAATCAAACTGAATTTCATCACCTTTTTATATGGTGTAACTGACTGATTATATTTATCAATAACTTCCCATTTAATCATCTCACCAACATTTTCAACTCCAAGCTGCTTTGCCTTTTGATAATCAGGATAAATAACAGCGTGAAGTAAATCAGATTTTTCAAAGACACCAATCTCGGTAATTACTTCACTCATATTTAATATTTTATCTTCGATCTCTTCGGGATTAATATTTTTTCCGTTGGATAGAACTATTATTTCTTTCTTTCTGCCTGTGATAAATATTCTATTATCATCATTCAGATATCCAAGGTCTCCGGTATATAGCCATCCGTTTTTTAATATTGCAGATGTTTCCTCAGGACGGTTATAATAACCTTGCATAACATTTCTGCCGCGGGTTACTATTTCGCCTTCAATAATTTTTACTTCATTAGTTTTTAACGGTTGTCCGGCAGAGCCAGGCAAAACTTTTCCTGGTCTTGTAAAAGTTATCATAGGTGCACACTCTGTCATTCCAAAGCCTTCAAGTATTTCGAATCCAAGTGTCAGATAATCCTTTGCAACATCTTTATCTAACGCAGCACCGCCGCTAACAAGATATTTAATTCTGCCTCCGAACTTCTTTTGTACTGAACCGAATATCTTTCTTGAAAATGCTAATGAGTTTTTCTTTTGTGCAATTTTGAATAAAAGTTTTGCTATTCCGCTCTTATCGATTTTATCTCTTATCCCTTTACGGATAAGATTGTATAAACGAGGTACACCGATAATTATTGTAATGCCTTGCTGCAGAGTTGCCATAATATCTTCCGAAGACATTGATGGAGAAAAAATAATAGTGCCTCCAACACCCAGGGGAATTATCATTGTTCCCATCAAAGGAAAGATATGATGAAGAGGTAAAAGGACTAATAATCTGTCATCGCTTCTGTAAATATTAACATCAGTTGTAACAGCTTCAATATTTGCGAGGAGGTTATCATAAGAAAGCATTACACCTTTCGGTGAACCGGTTGTACCCGAAGTGTAAATAATTACTGCCGTATCGTTAGGATCAGGTTCCGGCAAATTTGAAAAGATATCACTTCATTAATTCTAATATCATCAAGATTTATTTTCTCAATTTCATAATTCAATTCACTGATAGATTTTTCAAGGACTTCCTTTGTACCATCCGAGTAAAAAATAACTTCAGGTCTGCAATCATTTAAAATAAATGCAACGTCATCAGACGATGACATAAAATCAATCGGTACTGCAACAGCTTTTTTCATCCAGGCAGAATAAAATGCATAGACCCATTCAAATCTGTTTTCAGAAAATATTGCTGCCTTAGTTAAATTTTTATCTGGAAGAAGTGCTGAATAAGAGTTGATTTTTTTTATTAATTCGTTGTAATCAACCTTTTGATCCTTATAGATCATTGCTGTTTTGTTATGGTCCTTTAAAAACAAGTTTTTCCTTTTAGTAATGAATCTTTAGTTCTAAAATATTAAATAATTATCTAAATACCTGTTACTAAATTTTAAGGTTGTTTTACTTTTAAATTGAATTCATCAGAAATTTTTGGTAAGTATAACCAGCAACTTTTAAGAAAGTTATGGTTCAAACCAGAGAACAGATTATAGCTCAAAAAAAAGTCCAATTAAAAGTAATTGATTTGGCTTTAGGAATATTAGTTGGTTTACTTTATGGATATGCAATTGATAATCTTATTATTGGACTTGTAATTGGGATTGGAGTTGGATTTTTTAAATGGATAAACAGTATTCCTTTCTGGGGTCTTTTCATTCTTACCATCGTTTATTGGTTTATAATCATCTTTATTAAATGATATAACACCTGATTATTGTCTAATCTGTGAGCGATTTTTTGTCCCCTTTTTGTGTAATGTCTTCATGGTAAGAGATGAAATTATATCTCGTTAAATTTCTTATTACTCTTAATGCTGTAACCCCCTGCAGCTTTTGCTGATTGGAACACGGATTGAGCAGATTAAACTGATGTTAACTGATTAATCAATTTTCTGTTAATCTATTAAACTCTTGCTGGAAATAATTTTAATGCAGATTTAAGCTAAGTACTCTAAATCAAATTTACTATTTTATTAAATGTGCTTAAGGTTTTGGTAACCTGTCTAAAATATACTGAGCATTCCAGTAGAGAAATTTCCAGCCCTCAATTGTTACAAAACGTGCATCTGAGTTAAGTGAGTCTCTGTAAACATTATCCACTAATTCCTGAAATGCTTTTACCTGCACTCTGCAAGCAAGTGAGTCTCCGTTTTGTAAATTTGTTTTTGCTGTTGTTAAAATGTTTTTTAATTCGTTTGAGAAATTAAGATCGCCGAGCCAGAAATATGATTTTACGGTATCAACTATAAACAATAATGAGTCTATCATATCACTGATTGGCGTTGTAGAATCCGGTCTTGCTGGTTGAAAATCTTCTAAACTAGAACGTATATGAAATAAAGCTACATCATTAGTTTCGACATAAAACCAATTCTTAATAAAATTTATCCACATCGGTGATAAATAACCCCTTATTGAAAAGTCTATGTCCCCTTCAAATAGATATGGAATATAATCTGACCGTAAATCATCGTCGAGTTCTAGAGGAATTACCCAAATGCTTCTTTCCATCTGGTGCTGTGGATCTAGAACATCTAGTTCTTTAAAAAAGTTATAACGTGTAAAACCATCAGACTCAAAGAATCTTTGTTCTAATAATTCAATTGTATAATTTTTATCCAGTTCAGCTAAATTTCTTGCAGCAGAAATTACTTTATAAGAATCAGAAGAGTCTCTTACAACACCAGATAGATGATTTATTACTTCTTCCCTAAATCTTGGATCAAGTCCATATTGGCTTAATAGACTAATACCAACGTTTGTATCCTGTTGATTATTAAAAATTCCCTTTGCCAAATCAAAATAATTTAATTGTCCAACTTCAATCAAATAACTTATGGCATTAATTTGTAATGATAGGTTACTTGAATACAAAACTATTGAATCCATACCTAATATAGCCGATGACTCGCCTAAATATCCCTTAATTCTCTGATAATCAAAATAATTATTCCAATTGAAAAACTGATCATTTTTATCTCCCCAAAAGGCAATCCTTTCCAGTATAAAATCTTTTGCTGTTTGCCCTTCATAAATAGCTAACAGTATGGCTGCACAGTTAAACTCTGTAGTATATTTTAGACTATCAGCCTGAAGAATATTGTACAGATTTGCTGCAGAAGTATCGCCCCTAACACCTACAATATGATAAGTGCTGACTTCCATTTCCCATAATGATTGTGCATTTGCCTTACTTAGAATTAATAAACAAGCAATCAGGAAAAATTTTAAGTGCGATTTCATAAAAACCTCTTTTTTACCAAGATTTATTTGTTGCCCAATTTTGAATTCTATTTCTAATGATTTTATATTCTGGTCGAACATACTGATCACAATCCAATTCCTCATTTTTCTTTTCCCAATCTTTTAAATTGTCATATCTGAGGAAACAATTTGATATTTCATTTGATGTAAATACTCTAATAGATTCCTCTTTCGAACTAAGAGCGTCTTCAGGGCAAGAATATTGAGATTTGTCAAGAATCCAACTATTAAACAAGTCTAAAAAGAACTTGTTAAAAGTATTTACTACATAAACTGAATCAATCTGAAAGTGTTTATTCTCATGTTTTAGTATTCCACTTTCGAATGCGTACTTATGTGATTTTTTACCTGGTTGGGAATAGGATCCTTTTTCCCAATAGTCTAGATCGCTTAATAATATAGCATAATCACTCTTACTTTGTATTTCTGAGTTTAGAATAGTTGTATCTATTCCATCACCTAAATCGATATAGCCCTCAAAACAAGCTGACGAAAAAATTGGAATTCGTAATTCTTCAAATTTGATAATCCATCTTTGCTCTATCTCATTTAAACACAAATTAATTATCGCACTTGAAGAAGGTGTCCAATCATAATTTTGTCCAAATTCTTTCCCTAAATACATTCCTGGAATAATAAATGTAATCCCCTGTACATTATTATTTCTTTTAAGTTGGCAACCTGCAACTATATAATTTGGCGCGTTTGGATTACTAGGTTCAGGGTAGAAATAACTAAAGTTTTTATATTTTTCAATCCACAAGGGATTGAATGTTTGCGGTTGTGGATTATTACAAACCAGAATCTCCTCATCGCACTCATCCCCCACAACTAAAATAGCATCATCTCTATAATTCCAATAAATCTCTCCAATAAAACAATAAGCTGCTGTGTTTTCTTTAAGTGGTTTTTGCTGCTGTGTTGGATAGTTTATTTTACCGGCTATTCTCATATCCAGTCTTTCTCAACTTTTGTGCAAAACAAAAACATTGATTCCTGAGAATTTGAATAAAGGATAATTTTTATTTGAAAATATTTACCTGATAATTATACTCTTATTTACCGATATCTTGTAATGCTGTAACCCCCTGCAGCTTTCGCTGACTAGAACACGGATTGAACAGATTAAACTGATGTTAACTGATTAATCAATTTTCTGATTATCCTTTTAACTCTTGTTAGAAATAATTTTAATGCAGATTTAAGCTAAGTACTCTAAATCGAATTTACTATTTTATTAAAAGTGCTTAAGGTTTTGGTAACCTGTCTAAAATATATTGAGCATTCCAGTAGAGAAATTCCCAGCCCTCAATTGTTACAAAACGCTGATCTGTATTTAGTGAGTCCTTATAAACATTATCCACTAAATCCTGGAATGCTTTTACCTGAACTCTGCAAGCGAGTGAATCTCCGTTTTGTAAATCTATTTTTGCTGTTGTTAAAATGTTTTTTAGATCGTTTGATAATGTTAAATCGCCGAGCCAACTAAGAATAAATACCTGATTAGTTATTGAGAATCACGAGTATCAATACAAACGCGGATGGTAACTATTATCATTAAATAACGCAGGAACCCCTTCCTCAATCTCGAATTCCATAATAGCTCTTATAGCTTCATCCGTTTCATCATTTAAATATTCTTTAACAAACAGATAGTTTGAAATACTTCCTAATCCGTAAAGTAATATTTTCGAAATGTGAAGTCTTATTTCTTTATCATTCTCTATTAATAAAAATGCTTTCAATAAGCTATCTGCATTAAACTCATCATGATACTTACTTAAATACTCATTAAGCAAATAAAAACGATTTGTGCTTGAGCTATCTACTTGATAAGCCTGAATCAATACAGGAACGATTTCACTACCAATCGCTGCTTCCAAATTAATTACTGCATCATTTCTGTAGTACTCATCCTCTGCATTATAAATGATATTTATAAGCAAATCTTTTGCAATCGCAGAATTTGTTGGAGAGTTTTTTGCCATTTTTGATAACGGTTTAATGAACTTACTACTAAATTCATTTATGCTATAAACTTGAGCAAGTTCAAAAACATAGTTTTCCTTGGAAAAATCCCCAAAACTAAAAAGAACATCGGCAATCTCAACTAGTTCCTCTGGTACAAAAGGCCCACTTTGATATGCTTCAAAATACTTTGATTGGTCGTATGGATTCTGTTCAAGGGTATCAATTAATCGATATGCATAATTATTTGTTAAATTTGAATTTAGGTGCAATAATACCCTTAAAGCAAGTGATTGGTTACTTCTTGCAATATCCCAGAAGTTTTCTTCCAAATAGTCTCTAGTATCGATTAGATCATATCCAATAATATTAAATAAAGCCCCTTGTTGAATAGTTAAACTTGAATCATTCAGCATTATTAAAGCTTTTTCCGTAAGTAATTCTTTGTTTTGTGAATATGTGTTCTGATAACTGTCGATTATTAATATTACAATCAGATAAATCATTATATTTTTCATTTTATAATTCCTTTTAATCTTCAAAAGTATTTTTCCACTTGTAAAATGCTTTCCATTTATCCTTAAATGTGTACTTACAGTTTGTTAGTGGTGATTCATTTGGGGGAAGGTTCTTGTCCTTCCATATCTTAATAAGTGCTTTTTGATATTCAGTAATTGTTTCTTGAACAAGCGAGTTCCATTGCGTATAATTTTCATTTTTTCGAAAATCTGATGTTCTCTTGTTATTTTCTTTTTCTAAGTCCTTCGCAAACATTTTAAATAAATTTCGATAATAATTTTTCCCTTCATTGATTGCAGAAATTAAATTTGTAAAATTATTTCCACAATTTGGGTTATACTTAAAATGTTGTGCATAAGTTAATAGTTTACCATTAAAGATCTTTTTATGATCTAGAACTGTTTTGATATCTATTTCAAAAAACTTTTTGTGTACGTGTTCATGAATAATTGTCTTATCAACGAGATGATAAAACTTGGGCAATGGGAGTTTAGAATCTAGAAAAGGATAGGGTCTCGCATTCTCAAAATCAATTAATGTTGCACAAACATAATCTTTAGGGATTGTTTCCAGTTGAAGCTTACTGGTAATTTTTGTTAAGCTAATCTGATCCAAACACAGAGCAACGTAAACGTTTAATTTTATTGTATGATCTTCACCCTCAGAAGAAATTAAGAACTGCCATCCACCATTTCCATTATTAGCTAGCTTATTAAAACATGCATCTACCTCGTATTGAACGAAAAAATCTCTATCATATATTAGAGAACTGTATGCCGGAGAAACAAATTTACCATCAAAAGGGATAACCATTACCCCAGCAGAATTTTCATAACAGAGATTAAGTCCTTTTACAACATTTTCATAAATGGGTTTTGCTTTAATTTTAAGCGGTGGAAAAATAAGTATAGAGGGGCAACCGTAAGAATCGCACTCATCCCCCACCATCAGAATACCATCGCTTGTTTTTTGTAAATCAATCTCTCCAATAAAACAATAAGCTGCTGTGTTTTCTTTAAGTGGTTTTTGCTGTTGTATCGGATAGTTTATTTTACCGGCTATTCTCATATTCAGTCTTTCTCAACTTTTGTGCAAAACAAAAACATTGATTCCTGAGAATCTGAATAACGGATAATTATTATTTGAAAATATTTACCTGATAATTATACTCTTATTTACCGATATCTTGTAATGCTGTAACCCCCTGCAGCTTTCGCTGACTGGAACACGGATTGAACAGATTAAACTGATGTTTTCTATCTGTGCAGTTAAGTGTAATCAATGTGCTTCAATTCTTAATTATTAATTACTAATTATTACGGTAATTGAATCTCCACTAAATTATTTACTCCGATATCCTGCTGTTTATCCTTACTTGCATTTCCTGATGCTGCTCTGAAATTTAAGCTCTTTGGAAGCAGCTCTTTTGTTGCTTCTCCGTTTGCATTTGTCAAACCAATATCTCTCCAAGCACCTGAATAATATTTTGTGCTTGCACCTGATAATGGCTGTCCATTTGCTTTTGTTACTTTTACTGTGCACAATACTGTTGAGAAAGTTACAGTGCTGTTTGTGCTTATATCCTGCTGTTTGTCAAGCGGAACATATTCATAAATCATTCTGAAGCTGTAATTGATTGGAAGTAGCTCTTTGTTTGCAACTCCGTTTACAGTTGTGCCAAAACTTCTCCACGCTCCTGCGTAATATTGAACTGTTCCTTGATCTATTAAATTACCAGAACTGTTTCTTAACTCAACTGCTGCGTTTACTGTTGTAAATGTGTAAGTATTATTTTGTGCAGGCACATTATGAACTGTCTGATTTGCATACTCGTAAAACATTCTTATGCTAACTGTTGGTCTTGTTGTTATTACTGTAAATGTTCCATCTCCATTGTTTACTGCATCTTTCCATTTGCCTGCGGCGGACTCATAATACATTACATTACTTGCCGGTATTTGATTACCTAAACTGTTTTTTAAACTAACAACAAGGTTTGGGTTACTAGCTTGCATTACACTAAACTGCAAAGTATCTGAAATTGAATATCTATCTGTTACCCAAACTGGAAAAGAACCAACTGCTGTTACATCTGAAGATAATATCTCAGCAGTTATCACACTATCGGATACAAATGTTGTTGCCCTTGGTTGTCCGTTAAAATAAACTGTTGAAACCGTATCAAATCCTTTTCCATTAACGGTTAAAGTAAACGAGTTTGAATTTATATTAACTGAATTTGGATTTAAGTTTGTTAGTTCTAGAACATTAAAAATAGAATCCATATCTAAGTTCCATACTTGCCGAGTTGGTAACTCAATATCTTTTACGTAGTAAACATTGTTTGGGTAATTTTCAAAACACATTACCTCACCACCTGATGGCAGTTGAATTGTTTTCTTCATTTCTCCAGATGTCATATCGTAAATATCGATTTTGCCTGTAGGATTTAGGTTCAGACTATCAGGTGTAAGCAGTGTGGCAAATAATAACAAATATTTTCCATCACTAGCTATGTGTGCTTCAGCTGGGCCTCTAGCTTTAATAGGAATTGAGAGTGTGTCAGTATCAAGAAAATAAATTCTAAAATAGTCAAATGGATCATTTATACTATAGTAGGATTCGACTACTGCCAATCCGTTGCGCTTAAAATATAGATATGATTTTTCAGAGCCAGGTAACACTATATCATTTATATTCTTTTTATTTGTTATCTGATGAGCAGAAAGTGAGTATTTCCAAATTTGTCCGACTTTGCTAAGACTATCTGAAGTGTTAAGATATAAATAACTACCATCTTTAGATAAGATGAAATCACGTGCTCTATCATAAATTTTCTTATGAATCACTTCTTGAGTAGATAGATCATTAGGATTAAAAGTTATCATTGTTTCAAATGTATTTCCGCCAAAAAGATAAACAAAAAGTTTGTTCAATGATTGGAGGTAATTAAATCTCATAACCCCCTGATCATTAAATGAAATTGTATCTTGTTCAATTGTGCTATTAAGATTTTTTAATATTAAAAAATGATAGCTTTCATATACAATCCAATTTCCAGTTTCATCTCCTAGCACTGCACTCATACCTTCAATATTCATTAATATAGTATCTACATTTGCTGGATTGTTCAAGTTAATTCTGACGATATTACCGAGAGTGTACTCTCCGTATTCATCGTTAGCCTGTCTATTTATAGATTTATAATAGTATGGTTGTGAGTATATCGTAGTATTTATTAACAAGCCAAAAAGAACAAAAAATATTATATTATTCTTCATAAAATTTCCTCTTATAATTTTACCAACCCCAAGAAGGGTCAGGATTTCCGGCTTTTATTTTTTCATATTTATTCCAAAAATCATTACGAAATTTCTTCCAATCTTTAACACTATTTTCTCTCCAATAACCTTTTTTACCATATTTGGGATCACCAGGAATCCACTCAATATAATACCACCATCCTTTGTATCTTTGTGAGGTAAGCTTTAATAACTCATCTTGACTAAAATATCTAATGTCTCCATTACCCCCTTTTCGCTTTTGCTACTCGTATACCATATCAGCTTCAATATACCCAACTGAATAAAGATGATGAACGCCTGCATTAATATTGGTTTTCCAATTCCAAATCCATTCAAAAGGTGGTTGAGGATCACTCATCTGAGTAAGTCCCCAGTCATAAGGGTGTAACTGAAGATTGGGATAATCCTTTTTATTACCGATAGAATAAAATTGATTCCATGTGCTTTCTTTTAATATAATTATCTGCATTTGTAAAATTTGATCTTCTTTTGTCAAACCATCTTTATCCGGGAAGTAATGATTGGCAACATATCCCTTAATTTCTTCTTTATCAGGATTGCTTCCAAGTATTTTCATCCCAGTTATTTTTTTCGTAATTGGTTTTACTAATTGATTGAGGTTGTCATAATAAAAGAATTCATTTATTGTCAGTGTTATCTCATCACCACCAATAATTGTATTATCATTCTCTGGTATCGGTAAATCTGTTCCATCCGGTTCAGAACTAATCTTTCTGTTATGAAATTTATGACTAAATGTTTTATCAGGTGATTGCTCTTTGCTTACCCACTTTACTTCTAAATCCCAATCAATTGTGTAGACCCCTGCGTAATTTTTTGGTGTTAACCAGATTGTTAAGAGTTTAGGCATTTCAGGCGCTGTATTTATATGATGTGTAATCTGATCCCAAGCAATTGTAAATGGTTCACCTTTAATTGATACATCAACATCACCTCTTTTATCTGATTCGAAATCACCACCAAAACAACTTCCGATAATAATAGAATTTATTTTTGTTTCATCAATCTTCGTATCATCATTTTTATCCCTCAATTTAATATTTTGATCTTTTGATTGAGTCAAAGTATTAGTTTTGGTTTGCATCTTTGCTAATGGGTTTTGCTCAACAACTCCAACTCCGATTTTTACAGTTTCTTCATCATTCTCTAAACTATCAGCAGCTAAAAAAGTTACCGGCTGCGATACACCATTAAAATAATTTGAAGTATCTGTACCACTAATCAGTACACCTGCCGTGCATCCTTCCATCATTCCAAACTCAAACAACTGTCCTGCATCAAAGTCTTCAATCCTTCCATCATAAAATTGTTTTTTAACAGAAACCGTTGCTGTTTCTCCTGTTGAAATATTTGAAGGATCGATAAAGACAATAGGCAAGTAAGTTTCGATTTTAACTCTTACAACAAGTTCATTATAATCCCAATCATCACCAGCGGCTTCAAATCCAATAAAGTACTCACCAAATCCAAGTGATGAAACCTCTGCACCAGCCTCAAATCCTTGATAAAGTGTTCCTTCATTTTCCCAATACCAATAAATACCTATTTCAAAATTTGTATTTGTAAAATAATCTGGTGATACCCAGGTGAAACCTGGGTTATGATTCGCATATTCTAAAAGTGTTTCTTGATTTGGCTGCCGTAGTTCAAGATTTATCTGTGAATTTTCTGCTGCATCACTATATAATATTTCAACAGTTACTCTTCCGCCTTCTGGTAAAGAAAATGTGGATTGCAAGCTTTCAGGTTGATATTGCGGGCTATCAGAAATTGATTTATGATCAGAGTCATCATTAAGTGTGTCAGGAAATGAAAATACCGGATTTCCACCTTTCAATTGCTTTTGCGGGTCTATCTCCACTCTTTCTTTTATTTTTATTTGTGCATTAACGGATAACGAAAGAAGAAAGACGGAAATTGCGAGAAACGAGAAACGAGAAACGAGAAACGAGAAACGAGAAACGAAAGCTATTGTTTTTTGTGTGCTTGTCAAGTGATTTTTTTTCTAAACTTTTTATCATAAAGTTTTACTCCACTGTTTTAAGCTGACTGTTCTTTTTTCTTTGGAATTTTATCCGCAGTGCTTGGAGGTTTTTATTCCCGCTGATAACCTAAAATTATTTTTCCCTTTTGTCAAGAGCTGTTGTTAATTATTTTATTTGCTGGTTGTTAAGTAATAATTGTTCCATTGCTGTATTGCTGCATTGTTATCTTCTATGAAACGCTTTGTGTAAAGAAGAAATCTTGTTCCAATGAGAACCACTGCGTTTGTTTTTCTTGATCCCGTAACCCCCTGCAGCTTTCGCTGATTGGAACACGGATTGAACAGATTAAACTGATGTTAACTGATTAATCAATTTTTTGCCCATCTATTAAACTCTTGCTGGAAATACTTTTAAAACAGATTTAAGCTTAGCACTCTTTATCGAAATTACTATTTTAATAAATATGCTTAAGGTTTTGGTAACCTGTCTAAAATATATTGTGCATTCCAGTAGAGAAATTTCCAGCCCTCAATTGTTACAAAGCGTGCATCTGTGTTTAGTGAGTCTTTATAAACATTATCAACTAAATCCTGAAAAGTCTGCACCTGCACTCTGCAAGCAAGCGAATCTCCGTTTTGTAAATTGGTTTTTGCTGTTGTTAAAATGTTTTTAAGTTCGTTTGAGAAATTAAGATCGCCGAGCCAGGTGTAGTTAAATACACTGTCTACATAATTATATAAGTTATTTAACAAATCATTAGTTGTAGTTATGGAATCTGGTATTGCTGGTGTGTACTCGTGAAGATATCTGCTAACTAACATGTAAGTAACAGAACTATGATCTAAAGTATTAGCTTGTTCTAAAAGAAAATTAATAAATTCAGGCTTCAAATATTCACTGAAATAATAAGAGTGGATACGATTAGGGTCCGGTAAATATTCCTTTCTGATACTGTCTATCGGCTCATTGAGTATCCCATATATACTTCTTTCTAAAGTGCCATCTCTATCAACAGTTTTCAAATCTCTAAAATATTCTAATCTTAAATTACCAGTTGTTGAGTAAAATCGATTTTTTAAAATTTCAATTCCTATTGATTTATCTATAGTCATTACAATATTAGCTTTTGAAAGTACTTTCAAGACTTCTTCTGAAGAAATCGATTCTGCTTCTTGTATCAAACGTTCTAACACTTCGTTTCGAAATCGTGGATCTTGACTATAAAAATAAAAGGTATTCCACATTCCATAGTTCTGTTTATTTATATACTGATCTTTAACATAGTCCCAATAATCAAATCTACCTGCTTGGGCTAGAAGAAAAATTGCCTCATCCTTTTGACGATATTCATCTGAGTTAATCTTTGCCAATGAGTCAAGACCAATTAATGCTAATTGATCACCCAATAGACCCTTTATATAGTTGTCAATTAAAATTTTTGAATATTGATAATCTGCATGTAAAACTGAGGGTTCAACGAATTCAGAATTTAGGTTGTATATTAAGAATTCTCTATGTGTGTCCAAATGATAATAAAAAAGATTCAATACTGAAAATTTATAGTAACTTGGTGGGGTGTCAAGTTGATCTTCCAAAATTATTTTCTCGAGTGAATCAGTACTAATACCTAAAAAGTAATCAGCCCATGACTTATCGGTTTCATTCTCTGGCCAAAATGAACTCTGAGGATAACTTGGGACAACCGAGATTATTAGCAAGATTATTAAATAAGTCCTTTTCATTTATTAATTCCTTTTATCTTTCAAAAAAATTATTATTGGATAATACCGTTATTTTTTGCCCAAACATTAATCCGTTTTTTGATATCATCATAGGTCTTACGAGCAGCTACATCACAATCAAATTCAGTATTGTCTTTTTTTGTAATTGGATCTATTGTTCTCCCTCTTTTAACACCCTCATGAATAAGTTGCCAAATTTTAGAATTAATAACTGAAATATAAAATGGATCTTTCTCAACATCTTCTGGGCATTTAAATTGAGTAATAGTCCTTTGAAATTCTAAATTAGTTTTAAGACTCACAAGTCCATTTGAACTATTCATATAAGAGATTGTACTATCCCTATAATATAAAAAGTGTTGATACTCATGAGTAATTATACCTTCTGAAAAGCGTATGTTGTTTTTTAAATAGACATTATTTTTTGCATTCCTATATGGACCTTCCCACCACCAATCTAAAGCATCTATCACATCATCATAATCATTTTTGTTTTTAATGAAATTTGCAAAAATAGCTGTATCAGTAGCGTCAAAAAAATCCTTATATATTCCACATCTATCTGCTTGTTCTGGACAGAATGCAGAGAATATAGGGATTCTTATATTTTCAATATGAGGAATCCACTTCTTATTATTTGAATCTCGAGTATCTAAACACACATTAATTTTAGTATCATCTAATATTCTATAAATGGTTTGGGGTGTGGTGCTAAAATTACCGATTGTACTCATTAAATAAGTTACACCGTTTCGAGTAGAATCACAATTAAACCATTCTTGTAGTTTACATGCACTTCCAGAATTAGTTGTTTGTGGGTTTCCTTGTTTATCTATCCATTGCCAAGATACATTTTCTCTTAACAATTCAAAATTGTTTGTATTTATAGTTTGCGGATCAAAACTATTACAAACCACAATCTCCTCATCGCACTCATCCCCCACCACCAGAATACCATCGCCTGTTTTTGGTAAATCAATCTCTCCAATAAAACAATAAGCTGCTGTGTTTTCTTTAAGTGGTTTTTGCTGCTGTATTGGATAGTTTATTTTACCGGCTATTCTCATATCCAGTCTTTCTCAACTTTTGTGCAAAACAAAAACATTGATTCCTGAGAATTTGAATAAAGGATAATTATTATTTGAAAATATTTACCTGATAATTATACTCTTATTTACCGATATCTTGTTGTCTTTGTTAAGTGTGAAAACATAATTTTTTTAAGACAAGAGATTAAATAAATACTTCCCGAATACAGATAATATTTTTAGAGATGAAAATTGTGTTTGATCGTTAATGCTAAATAATTTTGTTATTCATCAAAATATTTTGTTTATTTACTATTAATTTTGAAGTGAAATTAATATAGAATTTGATATGCGAATTATTATTGCCGGAATGGGAGATGTTGGTTATCAGCTTGCCAAGCAGCTCTCAATTGAATCCCACGACATTATTGCTATTGATTTAGACCAAGACAGATTATCCTATTCTGATCAGATGGCTGATATACTTACAATTAACGGCTCTTCTACTTCAGTTTCAGTTCTTAAACAAGCAGGTATTGATAAGGCTGATCTTCTGGTTGCTGTAACTGCATCGGAAGAAGTTAATATAACCACAGCTATAATTGGCAAAAAGCTTGGAGTAAAAAGAACTATCGCAAGAATTTTTAATGATGAATATCTTGAACCGGAAAGCGGAGTAAATTTTAATGAACTCGGTGTTGATTTTATGATCTACCCTGAGGGTCTTGCCGCAATTGAAACTGTTAATCTTATTAACCGTACTGCAGCAACAGATGTACTTGAATTTGAAGATGGTAAGCTTTCTGTAATGGGTATAAGGCTTGATAAGAATGCGCCAATAATACACAAAAAAATATTTGAGGTTACTCAGCAATTCCAAAATGTTGATTTCCGTGTAGTTGCTATTCATAGAAATTTTAGGACAATTGTTCCAAGGGGCAATGATCAATTTTTAGCCAACGATCAGGTGTTTGTAATTTCAAAACCTCAGGGTCACGATGCAATTTTACGGCTATCAGGTAAGGAAAACATTCAATTTAATAATATCATGATACTCGGTGGCGGTAAAATTGGAAGACGGGTTGCAAGTCTCTTAAGTGATAAAATGACAGTTAAATTGATTGACAATGATACTGATAAAGCATTTGAACTGGCTGATCAGCTTCCCAATACTTTAGTTATAAAAGGCGATGGAAGAGATATTGATCTATTGGCACAGGAAGGTATTATCGATGTAGATGCTTTTGTAGCTTTAACAGAAGATGCTGAAACAAATATAATTTCCTGCTTGATGGCAAAACATCTTGGAGTTAAGAAAGCAATTGCACTGGTTGATAAAGTTGATTATATCCCTCTTACTCAAACTATTGGACTTGATTCTCTTATTAATAAAAAATTAACCACTGCAAACAATATTGTTCGCTTTATTAAGAAAGGCGGATTGGTATCTTATTCTACGCTGGAAGGAATTGATGCAGTTCTGTTAGAATATGTTGCACAGCCTGGTTCACACATAACACAATCTAATCTTGCAAAACTTGAACTGCCTAAAGGAACAATCATCGGCGGTTTTATCAGAAATGATGAAGGACATATAGGTGTTGGTGATTCAAAAATAAATGCCGGCGATAAGGTTGTTGTATTTTCATTACCCGATGTTGTAGAAAAATTAGAAAAGTTTTTTGTAGGATAGCTGCCCTTTGAACTTTAAACGTGTATTAAATATTCTTGGTTTTCTCGTATTGATTACAGGTGTCTTTATGATGTTTGGGATACCTTTTTCAATATACTACGGTGATAATGATATTGCTGTTCTGCTTTTAACAGGAATCGGAATTAGTGTTATCGGCTTTAGTTTTTGGTTTAAAACAAGAAATGCAGATAAGTCTGATATTGGTAAAAGAGAAGGATATTTAATTGTAACATTAGGCTGGGTGCTGATGTCTTTATTCGGTGCATTGCCATTTGTTATACATGGATCAATCCCTAATTACAGCGATGCATTTTTTGAAACTATGTCGGGCTTTACAACAACTGGTGCTTCTATTTTGTCTGATGTAGAATCTCTTCCGCACGGTCTTCTGTTCTGGAGATCTCTTACTCACTGGATAGGCGGAATGGGAATAATCGTTTTATCCCTTGCAGTATTACCCTTGCTTGGCATTGGCGGAATGCAGCTTTATGCTGCCGAGGTTCCCGGAATTACAAAAGATAAATTTCATCCGAGGGTTAAGGAAACAGCAAAGAGATTGTGGGTTATCTACATGGCTTTAACATTTCTGGAAACTGTTCTGTTAATGATAGCGGGTATGAACTTTTTTGATGCTCTCAATCATTCATTTGCAACATTAGCAACAGGTGGTTTTTCAACAAAAAACAACAGCACCGCCTATTTTACTTCGCCTTATATTCAATATATACTGATTGTGTTTATGTTTTTGGCTGGAATGAATTTTACTCTGCACTATCAGATGATACATAAGAATTTTTCATTCTTAAAAAAAAATGATGAGTTCAAAGCGTATTTGTTTTTTACAATCGGAGTTTCTGTATTCATCACTCTTATTCACATCCCCTATGTAGATTTTAAACCTGAAGAGTCTTTCAGACAATCACTTTTTCATGTTGTATCACTTATAACCACAACAGGATTCGTTTCCAGCGACTATGAAAACTGGGCAATCTTTTCTAAAATGATTTTTCTGATTCTTCTATTTATCGGTGGATCTGCAGGATCTACCGGCGGTGGTATTAAAGTAGTAAGACATTTGCTTTTAATAAAAAATGGCTTCTTGGAATTGAAAAGATTATTACATCCAAGAGCTGTAATTCCAACAAGATTAAACGGCAAAGCTGTAACTCCGGAGATAATTTCAAATGTGCAGGCATTTTTTATACTGTATATGCTGGTCTTTGTTCTTGGCGCAATAAGTCTGTCATTACTGGGCATGGACTTTATTTCTTCAATAGGCGGTGCAGCTACTTGTCTTGGAAATATCGGACCTGGTTTAGGTACAGTAGGACCGGTTTCAAATTTTGGACATCTGCCCGAACTTGCTAAATGGCTGTTAAGTTTACTTATGTTGTTCGGAAGGTTAGAGCTGTTTACTGTGCTGATTATCTTTACTCCATATTTCTGGAAGAAGTAACAAGCAGTTGTTACTTTATTTTTATTGCGTTAAAATAGTTATCTATTCATAAAAAAACTTCTGATAAATTTTTCTTTTTTATCTGATTTTAATTTAATGCTGAATTGAAAAACAAACCCAATTCTTTTGAGGAATTGGGTTTAAAAAATATTTTAATCATTTTTTTGGACAATCTGCAGGCAGCAGAAAATCCGGTCTTTACAATAATAAGCTAATTTTCATCAGCCTATAAATATCCAATAAACAATAGCAACAACTGCAGCTAAAGCACTCAAACCCAAAAGTCCAACCAATCCATAAAAAGCAATATCTGTAACAATATTTTTTTGTTTTTCATTTTTTAACTCGGTTTGCATAGAATAATTCCTTTCAAATCAATTTATTCCATTAAATGTTCGGTTAATTAAATAAGTAATTTCAGTTACGCGAAATGAATAAAGCTGTAAAGATGTCATTCCGTTTTACCATAAGCGGTTTGTCCTGGAAATTTATTTTTACAGGCTCATTAAATGCTGAAACAAATTCAGCAGGATATTTTCGTAACCTTAGTAAGTTTTTGAAAGGATGTACTATAATTTGTTGAAAAGATGACCGTAAGAAAAGTTTTAAAACGAAATGTAGTGGAAAATCCGCCGTTGCAAATTTTTTTCGGGTCGGTTATATCACTTTCAGAAATCAGATCATACTTATCATATAAATAATGGAAAGAGGTAAAATTACGTTCCGGATTTTGCTTAATCGGGTTTGAATTACTTCGGGCAGCACTTAACTCACTGCTGTAATAATATATCTGAAAACTGGTTTCTGAAAATTTTGTAACAGAATAATCGTTACAGTTTGAAATCTGATTGATTTGAATACCAAACAGTAAGATCACTAAAAGGACACTTATGCTTTTTGCTTTATGTAATCTGTTAACAAACAAAATAGATTTTAAATATTAAGTAATTAATGTTCTTATATCAGTTAGAATTTTTTTATTTGCAAGTATAAGCAAAATATCACCCGCTTCAATGGTTGTAGCACCTTTGGGAACAACATATTGTTCATTTCTGTTTATCAGAACTATCAGACTATCTTTCGGCAAACCAAGTTCAACAACAGTTTTACCGGCAGCGCTTGAATTGTCGGAAATATAAAAATCATATAGATCGTTATCATCGCCCTGCATTGATTCAAATTCAATCGGTGATCTTATCTTTTTAATATAGGGCGCATCAAGTTTAAGCCATCTTGCAACGTATGTTAAACTCCAGCCTTGCAATAACGCAGATGTAAAAACAATAAAGAATACAATACTAAACATTAAACGTGCATATTTAACTTCGGCTAATAAGGGAAATGTTGCCAATATAATAGGTACTGCTCCTCTAAGACCGACCCATGAAATAAAAACTTTTTCTTTAAAACTTACCTTAGCAAAAATTAAAGATATAAATACTGCAACCGGACGTGCAATAAACATAAGAACAATCGATAGTACAAGACCAATACCAATAATTGGAATTATTTCTGAGGGAAAGACCAACAATCCAAGTGTAAGGAACATACTTATCTGTCCAAGCCATGCAAGTCCATCGAAAAATCTTAATAAACTTTTCTTCTGAACAAAATCCCGGTTGCCAACAGCAATACCTGTAAGATATACTGCCAAAAAGCCGCTTCCGCCAATAAGATTTGTTGCTGCATAAATCATACAAGCTAATCCAACCAATAAAACCGGATATACTCCCTCATTCTCAAGTTTTATTTTATTCATTATTAAAACAACAATCCTGCCCATAGATAAACCAACCAGAAATCCAAAACCAAATTGAAATACAATAAGCTTTACAAAACTCAGCCAATCAGATAACGGATTTGTAATAGTTTCAATCAGACTGATTGTTAAAAATATTGCCATCGGATCATTGCTGCCGGATTCAAATTCAAGCAGCGGTTTCAAATTATCTTTAAGACTAACATTTTTTGACCGTAGTACATTAAAAACAGCCGCAGCATCTGTTGAAGAAATTATTGCTCCTAAAAGCAAACCATAGATCATATCTATATCCAGAATGTAAGAAGCAATTACTCCAAATACCATCGCTGAAATTATCACACCAAAAGATGCAAGGCTAAGTGCTTGAAATCTTATTGGCCTTACTTCCTGTAAACTTGTACTTAAACCACCGGAGAAAAGTATAAACACCAGAGCAATAATTGCGATATTCTGTGCTATTAATGCTTCATTAAAATAAATTCCCCCTATTCCTTCGGAGCCGGCAAGCATACCAAGAGCAATAAATAATATAAGTGTCGGCAAGCCAAGATTATCAAATATCTTCGCAAAGATTACACTTAAAAGTATGAGTATTGCACTGCCGAGTAAAAAATAATCAAGCATCATATTTTCATAACTATAGGAATTGATTTTTATAAAAATGATGGGCAATTTAAAAAAGTTAGAGCAACATTTCTAATTTATTGTTTTCATTTGGACTATAATTGTGAAAAATTATCCTTAAAACCGCTGCTTCAGTAAAACTTTTGTTATGCTTATTGGGAAAAACTACCGATCAATTATTTAATTATGTTGTTTTAAATCAATTCTAAGAGTTTTTTATCGGCAAATCTTTTGCAAATAAGTTATATTTGCATCCCATTGTAGTTGATTAAATGAATACAAAAGAATTATTAAAAAAGTATAGTAAACCGGAAAATTTTATAAATCGTGATTTAAGCTGGGTCGAGTTTAATAAACGCGTTCTGGATGAAGCTCTTAATCCTGAATTACCTTTACTTGATAAGATAAAATTTATTTCAATATTTTGTTCTAACCTGGATGAGTTTTATATGATCAGGGTTTCAGGAATTAAAGAACAGATTGCAGCAAATATTTCCGAGCCGGCAATAGATGGACTGACACCAATCGAACAGCTTAGTAAAGTAGAGATAGCGTTAAAGCCATTACTTAAAAAACTTGATAATCTCTGGACGACTGAAATAATACCTGCATTAAAAGAGCAAGGCATTAGTCTGATTTCAATTGATGAGCTTGGCATAGCTGAAAAAGAAAAATTAACAAATTATTTTAAGAAAGAAATATTTCCTGTCTTAACTCCATTGGCATTTGATCCCGGAAGACCATTTCCATATATATCAAACTTAAGCTTAAACCTCGCAATACTTATTCAAAAACCAAATGGCGAACAGCATTTTGCAAGAGTAAAGATGCCAAGTATTTTACCGAGACTGCTGCAGATTGATAGTATTTTGGATTCAAGCAAACAATCAAGTGTTGATGGAAATTTCTCTGCAACTTACATCTGGCTCGGCGATATAATTAAAAATAATCTGAATTTATTATTTCCCGGAATGGAAATAGTTGAGGCACATAGATTCAGAATTACAAGAAATACGGATATTGAACTTCAGGAAGATGAAGCTGATGATTTATTAAGTGTAATGGAAGAAAACATCAAACAAAGAAGATTCGGCAGTGTTGTCAGATTAGAAGTAGGACATCCAATGCCTGATTTTATGCTTGATACATTAATTGAAAATCTTGAAATAAATAAAGAGGATGTTCATACATCCGATGGACCGCTTGGATTAAGTGATGTAATGAGTTTATACAATCTGCCTGTTCATCAATTAAAAGAGAAACCATTTTATCCTGTTACTCCAAAAGTATTTGAAGAAGATGAAGATTATTTTTCAATAATCAGACAAAAAGATATTCTTCTTCATCATCCGTACCATTCATTTACACCTGTTATTGATTTTATAAAAAATGCAGCAAAGGATCCTGATGTATTGGCAATTAAGCAAACACTATACAGAGTTGGCTCTGATTCACCAATAATCAAGTGTTTAATCGAAGCAGCAGAAATGGGAAAACAGGTTGCCGTGCTTGTAGAACTTAAAGCAAGATTTGATGAACAAAACAATATTTTTTGGGCAAGAGAGCTTGAAAAAGTCGGAATACATGTTGTCTATGGTTTGGTTGGATTAAAGATTCATGCCAAGATGACCCTCGTTGTAAGAAAAGAATATGATGGGGTTAAAAGATATGTACATATTTCAACCGGAAATTACAACGCAATTACAGCAAAGCTTTATACTGATTTAGGATTTTTTACTTCAGATGAAGATATATGCGGTGATGTTTCTGATATCTTTAATTTTCTTACCGGATACTCCAAACAAAAAGAATATAAAAAACTGCTGGTATCACCTGTAAATATGCGTGAAAAAGTTTTGGAACTGATTTACAAAGAAATTGAAAATGCATCAGCCGGCACTGAATCAAAAATTTATATGAAGCTTAACTCACTTGTTGATCCCCTGGTTATATCTGCTTTATATGAAGCTTCATCTGCCGGGGTCGATATTAAACTTGTTGTTCGGGGTGTTTGCAGTTTAATTCCCGGTGTTAAAGGACTTAGCGAAAATATTGAAGTTAAAAGTATCGTAGGCAGATATCTTGAGCACAGCAGAGTTTTTTATTTTTATAACGGCGGAAATGAAAAAGTATTTATCAGCAGTGCAGATATGATGCAGAGAAATCTTGATAGAAGAGTTGAAGTTGCTGTTCCGGTTGAAAACCAAAAATTAAAGGAAGAAATAATAAGCACATTGATAAAAGTTACTTTGAAAGATAATGTTAAAGCGCGCTTATTGCAGCCCGATGGCAGTTATAAATTTGCTGAACTGAAAGAAACAACAAAAAAAGTAAACAGTCAGGAGTGGCTGATGAAGCATACTCTGAAGGCAGCAGGCGTCAGAGGTTAAGAATTTTTTTAAAGTGATTTTAATTTAAGACACATAAAAATTTTAATAGTAGTACATCTAATACAATTCATATTTCTAAGGTAAGATAATGTCCGAAATAACAAAAAGCAGTTTGATTAATTCAATTAAAAATGTAAAGCACCCTGAATTAAATGTTAATCTGATAACATTAAATTCAATAAAAAAGTTTGACCAAAAAGATGGAGAACTTTTTTTAGAACTTTCTGTAACAGCAAAAAATCCGGATGATATTAAAAATGCTATTACCGATCAGATAAAAAGTGATTTCAAGGAAGTAAAAAAAGTTAATCTCAACATCAAAGCAAGAAGCTCTTCACATATTTCTACTCATAAAGATCCGCGTAAGGATGCAATACTGCCGGGAGTAAAAAACACCATTGCAGTTGCAAGCGGTAAGGGCGGAGTCGGCAAAAGTACAGTTGCTGTAAATCTTGCAGTGGCATTAGCACAGGATGGTGCAATGGTTGGTTTAATAGATGCAGATATTTATGGTCCAAGTGTTCCGTTAATGCTTGGGGCAAATGACAAACCAAAAGTTTATCAGGCAGAAAATTCTGTTAAGATTATACCGCTCGAAAATTATGGAATTAAATTTATGTCTATCGGTCTTCTCGTGGATGAAAAAGATCCGATAATCTGGCGCGGACCTATGGCAAGCGGAGCAATCAAACAATTTATGACAGATGTAGATTGGGGTGAACTTGATTATCTGTTATTCGATCTGCCTCCGGGTACGGGTGATATACAGCTTACATTAGTTCAAACTATCCCTTTAACCGGTGCTGTTATTGTTACAACACCTCAGGAAGTATCGCTGATAGA
This sequence comes from Ignavibacteriota bacterium, assembly GCA_013285425.1. Lineage (GTDB taxonomy): Bacteria > Bacteroidota > Ignavibacteria > Ignavibacteriales > Ignavibacteriaceae > IGN3. The sequence continues at coordinate 299,074 of CP053447.1, read as the reverse complement.
TGCCCGAAAAGCTCTTAAGATGTTTGAAAGAGTAAATGTACCGGTACTTGGAGTAGTGGAAAACATGAGTTACTTTATCGCACCTGATACAGGAAAGAAATATGATATATTCGGAATTGGCGGAGGAGAAAAAATCTGTAAAGAATTAAATACAAATTTACTCGGTGGAATCCCTATTGATCCGCGTATCAGACAAGGCGGAGATAATGGAAAGCCGATGGTGTTTGCTATTCCTGATGCAGAGGAAACAAAAATATTAATGGATATATCTAGAAAACTTACTGAGCAGGTAAACATCCGTAATACTGGTTCAGATGACAAAATTGAAATAGACCTTGGTGACAATAATTAAATTCAGACTTCTGAAAGACTATTCTAATAATTAAAAATGAGGAATATTATCTTGTAAGCAAAAAAAGATTACTTCAGAATTCTTTTTACCTGATTCTGAAACTTACTATAACAATAAGTTTTCTGAAGCTTCAGATATTTTCTAATAAAAAGCATCTTTAAATGGATTAGTAGGAATTAAACTTTATCAGCTTTATTTTAGATTAGTTAAAAACAATTGAGGTGATAAAATGAAAAACATAATCTTTTTATTTTTCTTATTCTCGCTCTCATTGGCTGCTCAATCCTTACCCGTTGCCGGAAAAACTTTCTTATTAAAATATGACCCTGCCGGAAAAAATATTTTCACAAAGGATTCTAAAATTATACTTGTTTACACGTTTGATTACTGGGGCACAAAAGGAACTTCATCAGAAGGACCTGAGTCCTTATTTCAAAATGTTATTAAACCCGATAAAGGAAGAAAAAAAGAAATCAATATGTCACCTTTAAACGGTATCTTTACCGCTGAGATTAATATTCCGGACTCAGCAGAATTGCTTTCATACTATCTTACCGACGGTAATAACTCTGATTTTAATGATAAAAAAACTTATACAAGTTATGTTTATAATAACTCCGGTAAGCCCGTCAAAGGGGCAAGATTCAGAAATATCGATTTTCTGATAATGGCTGGCGCTGATAATAAAACCTGCATTGATGAAATAGAAAATGAGCTTAAAGATTATCCGGATTTTCATATTGCACGCTACGTGTTTTGGGAGAAAAAATTTAGTGGCGAAAAAGATTTTGAAAAGCTGCTTCTGTTGTACAATGATTTCGAAAAAGAGTTCAATCAATTGAAAGAAAGATTTCCTGATGATTATGAGTTTTTAAACGCACAAGGTAAAGGCTACGTTGCCTTTCAATCCGCTTTGAGTGGTGTTTTAATGCCTTATTATGAATCAGCTTCTAAAAGAATTATTGAAATAGCTGAACAGATTCCAGATGGTAAACGAGCTTCGATTATTCAGAGAATGTATGACATGAATCAAAGACAAAAAAAATCAGCTGAGTTCAATAAAGAGATCATTGGTAAACCTTCAATTGATTTTCAATTTATATCAACCAAGGGTGAAAAAAGGATGCTTTCGGATTTTAAAGGTAAAGTTGTTCTGTTAGATTTTTGGGGAACCTGGTGCGGACCTTGCCTAAGTGAAATTCCAAATCTCGTAAAAGCTTATGAAAAGTTTAAAGAAAAGGGATTTGAAATAATCAGCATTAGCAGCGATCTGATGTTTAACTCTAAAAATGAGGATGAGTTTAAAAAGTTTACTGAAGAAAATAACATGAGTTGGACTCAGGCTTTAGATGACAAAGACCAGACTATTCACAAACTATATAATATTGTACACTGGCCGACTTTATATCTTATTGATAAAAACGGAACAATAATCAGGGATGAAAATGTTTTAAGAGGTACTCAGCTTGAAGAAACACTTGCAGAAGTTTTTAAATAAAGCAATTTCGTTTTTAACCGGTTAATCAGTTTGTTGAAATATTTTTGGAAATTATAATAATTCTAAGTTAAGCCAAATTGCATCAGATCAAAAATATGACTCAGATAAGAAGTGAAATACAAAAAGCACTAAACAACATCAGACCATTTCTACAAGCTGATAATGGCGATATTGAGCTTGTTGATATTACTGAGGATGGAATAGTTAAAGTTAGACTGCTTGGAGCCTGTGAAACCTGCCCGCTTTCTGTTATGACATTACGAGCTGGTGTTGAAAGAGCAATTATGAACGAAGTTCCTTCGATAAAAAGAATTGAAGCAATTAATTAAATGACCGATATATTAAATAGAAAAATATTCAACTACTTTTTTGTTTTTATCGGAATTGCAGCAGCTATCTTTCTTCTGTATGTATTAAGCAATGTTGTAATTCTGTTTGTACTTTCAGTGCTTCTTGGTTTTATTTTTGCACCATTTGTTCGCTTACTGGAAGGAAAAGGTTTATCCAGAACAATCTCAACATTAAGTATTTTCCTGCTGTTTGCATTTTTAGTTTATCTTGCACTTTCTTCAGTTATACCAAAACTTATCTATCAGATGGATCAGCTTGTTATTGCATTAAAAGATTTTTCACTTAACGAAGAGCTTAACATAATCGAACAAAAGCTATTAAGTATTTTTCCTTTTTTTGATAAGGGAAATCTGGTAAAGAAAGCTGAAGATATTATTTCAACTTCATTTAATGATCTGATAAGTCATCTTACTTTTTATCTCGGCAGTATTGTATCCATTGCTTCATTTTTTGTAATTGTACCGTTTATATCCTTCTTCTTATTAAAGGATACTGACGCAATACAGAAGGGATTGATTTACAAGGTTCCTAATAAATATTTTGAAGTGTCTTATTGGATACTTAAAAGAGTAACTCTTCAGCTTGGAAGATTTGTAAGAGCCTGGATTTTTGATGCTGCATTTGTTGGAGTATTTATTGGCTTTGGTTTTTATTTAATAGGTTTGCCAAATGCCCTTCCACTTGGTGTAATAGCCGGTTTAGGACATCTTGTTCCGTATTTTGGTCCGATTATCGGCGGCATACCTGCAATTATTTTATCAATAATGATCACCGGTAATCTGTCAATGGTTCCATTAATTATTTTAGTAATTATCTTAACTTATACTGTTGATAACGGTTTTGTACAACCATATATTTTTTCAAAAAGTGTTGATATCCATCCAATCTTTATAATACTTTTAATCATTGCGGGAAGTGAGTTGTTCGGAATTATCGGGATGCTGCTTGCGGTTCCAACTGCTACAATATTTAAAACTGCTATAAAAGAAATTTATTTTGCTTACAAAAACTATAGTATTGCAAAGTTATAGAAGAAGCTAAATTTTTTCTTCAATAATTTTCTTTATTACATCTACAGAAGTTATCCCATCAGCTTCGGCACTAAAATTTGTAATTATTCTGTGCCTCAGCACCGGAAGCACAACAGATTTTATATCATCGATATTAGGTGTAAACCTGCCTTCAACAATTGCTTTAGTTTTTGCAGCAAGTACAAGATATTGAGATGCTCTTGGACCAGCACCCCAGGTAACCCAGTCTTTAACATATTTAGGTGCATAACCGTTTACAGGTCTTGTCATATTAGAGATTTTAACCGCAAACTCAATTACATTTGATGCAACCGGTACTTTTAACACAAGTTTCTGATAATCAATTATTTCCTGAGCTGCTACAACTTTGTTTAGCTCTGCTTTATACTGGCTTGTTGTTGTCTGAACAACTTTAACCTCTTCTTCAGCACTGGGATAATCTAACCAAAGATTAAACATAAACCTGTCCAGTTGGGCTTCTGGTAAAGGATATGTTCCTTCCTGCTCAATCGGATTTTGTGTTGCTAAAACAAAAAACGGTTCAGGAAGCTGATAAGTTTTTCCGGCAGCAGTTACTTTATGTTCCTGCATTGCTTCAAGTAATGCAGCCTGTGTTTTTGGCGGAGTTCTATTAATTTCATCAGCAAGAATGATATTGGCAAAAACTGGTCCTGATATAAATCTGAAATTTCTTTGCTTTGTTATAGTGTCTTCATCCAGAATTTCAGTTCCGGTAATATCGCTTGGCATCAAATCAGGTGTAAATTGAATTCTGCTGAATTTTAAATCCAAAACCTCTGCAAGTGTTTTGATCAATAAAGTTTTTGCTAAACCCGGTACGCCTACAAGCAGACAATGTCCTCGTGAAAGCAGCGCTATAATCAGGTGGTCTATAACAGAACTCTGACCAACTATTACTTTGGAAATTTCAGTTTTAATCTCATTAACTTTTTTATTTAACTGTTCTACTAACAGAACATCTTCTTTACCGGAGTTTAGATTGCTCAATTTTAGCCTTTTGTTTTACTTAAATTCTTACTTCCCAGAAAATTTTCTTTTTAATTTCTGCTATCCATTTATTGTATTCATTCTGTTTTTTAAAATCATCAGCTAATTTTTTAATTTCAGAATAATCTGATTCAAGACTTGCTTTATGCTGCGGAACGCGGGATTTAAGCCATACAATATGATAGCCATAAGTGCCCGGTGCATATTCAAGTCTTCTCGGATAACCGATTTCACCCTGTTTTAATTTTCCAACAGCATCAAGTAAAGCTTTATCCAATTGATTCATATAAAATGTTCCAAGTTCACCGCCAAATGGAGCAGTTTCTTTGTCTTCGCTATACTTCTTAGCATAATCCTGAAAAGTTCCGAATCCCTTTAGTATACTGTCTCTTATTTCGCTGAGAAAGTCAATTGTTTTCAAATCTGCATCTTCATCAGCTTTTATCTTTATTAAAATGTGTCTGGTATTAACAGACTCACCTCGTTTTTCAAGCATCTGAATTATATGAAATCCAACCGGTGATTCAACAACACCGGATGTTTCACCAACATTAAGTTTAAATGCCGCCTCTTCAAACTCGGGATAGAATACGCCTTTTTTGACAAATCCAAGATCACCACCTTGTGCAGCACTGCCGGGATCATCAGAATATTTTCTTGCAAGTTCAGAAAAATCTTTACCTGCTTTTATCGAATCGAGTAAAGCTAATGCTTTATCATAAAATTTCTTTTTTAATTTTTCACTTGCTTTAGGATTCTGAAAAATATGATAGATTGTTACCTTTTCCGGTATCATGCCAATGCTGTCTTTATAAGTATTAAAGAATTCCTCAACTTCTCTTCTGGTTGCCTGTACCTTTCCGAAATTCTTTTCCTGCAGACGTTGAGACATCAGACTTTTTCTGACTTCATCCCTTAGCTCACGTTTAATTCTATCTATGCTCATGCCATAAATTTTTTCTATGTTGGCAACAGAACCATATTGTTGTGTAAATATATTAATCTGATAATCAATTCTCTGATTTATTTCATCTTCTGAAACTGTTATCGAATCAAGATCAGCCTGAGCATAAATTAGTTTTTCCTCGATCATTGAATTTAAAATCTGATTACGTAAACCCGGTGTGTTTGGATCCAGCTGTCGCTGCGATGCAAAAACACTAATCTGAAAATCAAGTTCGCTTTTCAGAATTATTTCATTATCTACCACTGCAACAATTTTATCAAGTGTTTCCTGAGCGTGTAATGTTAAAGTGAATAAGATAAGAATTGCTAATAATTTTATTTTCATTTTTTTATCTCAATATCATTCTTTGTGTAAAGTTCTTTTATGTGGTTTTCAATTGCTTTCGTTTTCAACTCTGCTTTATATCTGTTAGTTACTTCTTCTTTAATAGATTCAAAAGGTAATTCTGATCCTTTTGTATATCCGGCAATAAACTGTACTAAAGAATAAGTTCCGGGTTTTTCTGAAATAACAACACTTATTTCCTGAGGATAAAAATCCTTCATTATTTTTGAAATCTGAACAGGATAAAGATTGGATTCTTTTACTACCTGCAGATTTATTTTATTGATAACGGACAGGTCGTTTTCAAACATGTTCAAAGCGTTCTGCCAGCCTGACTCAACAGCAATATTCCTGAATTTAATTGCTTTGTCTTCATTATTAAAATAAATCTTATTAAGCTTAAAATAATCTTCATCAGCTCTGAAGTATAATTTGTTTTTCTCATAATACTCAGCAAGATCATCATCCGAAATATCAAAATCTTCATCATCAATTAAATTATTAATGTAAATAGAACCGGCTAATTTTCTTCTGGAATCATTTATAATCCTTAAGAAAACTTCTTCTTTTGTAATTCCTTCACTAACGGCTTTCTGATAAAGTAATTCATCGTACACCCATAATTTAACAGCATTGTCTTTTTCTTCAGTTGTAATTCCTGAAGTATCAACCAGAGAAGCAAAAACTTCTCTGGTTAGATAGGAATTATTAACACGTGCTATATATTCTGTTTTCTGTTTTTTTTCTGAACAACTTACAAATATCAGAACAACCGAAAATAAAATAATACTATTTATTGTATTGTGTAAAAGCCTTACGCAATTGATCATAATTAATTACCGGTGAATATCTTTTCTTTAACGAATCAATATATTCATTTTCAAGTCGTTTGCTTTCATATTCCTGAAATGCACCCGACACTTCTGCTTTTGCTTCTTCAAAAGTTTTTAATCTTGCAGGATCTTTCTTATCCAATCTGATTATAGAAAAACCGCCCTGGTTTGGCACAGGCTCCGAATAATCCCCGGGTTTTGATAAGCCATTTGCAATCTTTGATAAATCTGAACTAATAGTTTGAAGTTCATACTTACCATGTTTTTCTTTCATATTTGGGCGCTCAGTTTTGGCAGCAAGTGAATCAAAATTTTCACCTGACTTTAACAGATCATAATAATGTCTGATTACAGAATCTCTTCTGGCAAATATTTCAGTAAATGCCAATCTGTCGTCCCATTTATATTTCTCCATATTCTTTTGATAGAAATCCAAAAGCTTAACACTATCGATTTTTACTTTATTCCAGACTTCTTCTTCCTGAAGTTTGAATATAAAAATTCCATTCTGATAATCTTTCATCAGTTCTGCAAACTGTGGATCAGTTTTATCCAATGTTTTTGATTTTTCTTCAAGCACTTGCTGATCAGCATATTTACTTATTGCTTTGTTCAAATAATCAGCGTTAAACCTTTTGCCGGTAAATTCGGTATCTGTTTTTAATCTGGAATAAAAATTATTAACACTAACAGCGTTATTTGCAAAGGAATAGAGAGTTTTATTACCAAGAGCTTCTCCACTTTTTAATTCACCGCCGATAATAGTTGAATCATTTTGATCTAATAACTGATGAAAGACATTTTCATCAATTTTGAAATTAAATTCTTTTTTAAAGTCTTCGACTAATTCGGTATAAAGATCATTATAACGCGATCTTTTAAGAATATTCTTCAAGTTTTCTTTATCTTCTTCAAAAGTCGGATAAGATTGTTTTTCAGTAAGTTTGATAACATGTAATCCAAAACTTGTTTTTACAACATCCGAAACCTGCCCGACTCCAAGATTGAAAGCTGCTTCATCAAACTCAGGCACCATCATTCTACGTTCAAAGAATCCAAGATCACCGCCTTTATCTTTTGTACCGGTATCATCTGAAAATCTTTTTGCAACTTCACCAAAATCCTTGCCTGCTTTAAGTTCTGCCAGTACACTATCCATTGTAGCGTAAGTGGCTGCAGTATCAACAGTCCCATCCGGGTTTGAGTAACTGATTAAAATGTGGCTTACTCTGATTTTAGGAATTCGTTGTTTAATATCAGTAACTTTAATAATATGAAAACCGAAACGTGTCTGAACTACTTGCGGATAAACACTGTCTTTGGGTGTATTATATGCGGCATCTTCAAATTCAAACGGTAATTGTCCGGCAGTGAAATAAAAAATATCACCATCCTTGGATTTAGAAAAATTATCCTGTGTATGTTTCTGAACCATTGATTCAAATGACTGTCCGGCTTTTATGCTGTCAAGTATCGCCTGAGTTTTATTTCGTGCAGCAAGTTCACCTGATGAATCAGGTCTAATCATTATGTGACTTGCCCTGATTTCAGTTTTTCTTCTTTCATACAAGTCTTTTACATTCGGTTCTACAAGATACTTTTCCAGTATGTACGATGAACCAACTTGTTTTTTATAGTTTTGAAGTTCTTCGTTTAATTCAGAATCATTCTGATAACCGCGTAACTTAGCATCATCAAGCTTCATTCTGAAGTTAGTATAAAGCTCAGCAAAGTTTTTATAATTACTAAAACTATCTTTAGCAGCGGCTTCTAAATTTCCAACATTTTTTGTATAAGCCTTTTCAAACTCATCCATTCTTATTTTTACATCATCATACTCAGCAATAACAATTTTTGAGTGTTCAGTTGAACAGGCTGTTATCAGAAATGTTAATAAGGCAGCAAAATAAATAGAATTCCTTAAAGACATTTTTATCTCCTTTATAGTTTTATAAATTTAACTTAGAATTTTATCACCTGAAGGTTTGAAAATCAAGGTAATTATAAGCTGGTCAATGCAGTTTGAACAAAGACCAGCCTTCAATTACTATTTTAGCAAACTAATTTTTACAACTTGTTGATTGTTTCTGCTTAACATTTTCACAAAATATGTCCCGCTTGATAAATCCGAACCATCAATTACTAAATTGTAGGATCCTGAAACAACATTTTCATCCAATAATGTTTTTATTTGGTTACCAAGTATATCATACAAAGCAATTTTAACATTTCCCTCTTCAGGAATTATAAAATGCAAAGTAGTAACCGGGTTAAATGGGTTTGGATAGTTTTGAAATAGTTTATACCCATTAAGACTGTTTATCAAAACTTCAACTTCATTTGAATATTCATAACTGCCATCAAAGTCAATTTGTTTCAATCTGTAAAAATATCTGGAAGCACTTAAATTATTATCTACAAAACTGTAAGTAACCCTGTTTGTTGTGGAGCCGCTTCCACTAACAAAACCGATCGTCTGATAATTACCGGAGATTTCCTTTCTTTCAATTTCAAAACCATAGCAATTTGTTTCACTGGCTGTAATCCATTGTAACTCAACAATTCCATTAATATATTCAGCATTAAATGAAGTTAGTTCAACCGGTACAACAATTGAATTAATAGCGGTAAGAGCGTTAATAATTCCCCAGCCATATTGGTTATCCGGATTTGTACTGCGTGAAGCAGTTGATTTTAAAATATCCAATACCTCCATTGGAGTAAGTAAGGGATTTTTCTGAAGCAACAATGCACAAACTCCAGCCGCCAATGGACAGCTATAAGAAGTTCCTGAACCATAACTATATCCGTTTCCATAAGTAGTAGCAATATAATCATTGCTTCCCATAGCCATCAGATCAGGTTTAATTCTTCCATCGGAAGTAGGACCAACACTGCTAAATGATGTAATACCACCTGAGCTGCCAACTGCACCAATCGTAATGACACTATCACCATCAGCCGGAGCATTCAATGTATTATGTGAAGCATTATAACCGTTATTACCTGCAGAATTAACAACAGTAATTCCTAAAGCAACCGCATTATCAGCAGCTATTGTTATCCGTGCAGTGTTTCCATCCATATCCATCCATGTATAACTTGAATATGGTGGATCAAATTCCAGATAGCCCAAAGAAGTTGAAGTTACATCTACACCAAGACTATCAGCCCATTCTATAGCTGCAATCCAGTTATCTTCTTCCTGCGGGGTTTCACCGGGATCAACCTCAGTTCTTGCTAACAAATAAGTTGCACCGTATGCCGGACCAATCAATTCTCCTTGTTTAAATCCTCCTATAAGAGAAAGAGTAGCTGTTCCGTGAAAATGTCCGGTAAGATTCGGACTATTAGTACCAAAATCATAAGTTTGAGCTATATTCATACTTGAGAAAACTTCGTGAGTAAGATTTGAAAAGCCGGCATCCAGAACACAAATCATAATACCTGCACCGTTATATCCGGAATCGTGTACTGCCGGTACGTTTATTTGACTAAGCTGAGTATAGGAATCTCCGTAGTTCAATGAATGAATACCTTCTGGCTGAGTAATTTTGTCTGTAACATTGTTTGAGTATTCAAATTCAATATCATCTTTTTTGCTTGTATAAATACCAACTACATCAAGCTGCTTTACAAAAGGATATTGAGTAATACGATTAATTACATCAAGAGTAGCATAACCGCTAACAGCATTAAACCATCTTGATTTTTGTTTTACTATAAAACCATCACGAATCAGTTGCCCGATATAAACCTGATTTACCGGAAGATCAGAGTATCTTAACAGATTTGTTTTATCCAAAACTTTTGCTCTTCTTTTTAATGATCTCTGAGTTACAACTGTTTCCGGATTATTAAAATATTTTTGAAGGTCATTACCTTTGTCATTAAAATCAACCCAAATAAGAAAATTTCCGAATTGACCTTCAGATTGAATTTTAGCCTGTAATCTTGAAGAAATTTTTACATTCAAATCCTGAGCAAATACATTTAATGAACCTAACAAAACAAAAGCAACTATAAAACTTCTCATATTTCTTCCTTTAATTATTTATTTAACTCTTGTACCATTTTTTACTGATTCAGATACACTTAGAACCTGTAAAGTTCCTTCGGCAGTTTCAACTGCCAGAACCATACCTTTTGATTCCAATCCCATTAACTTTGCGGGCTGTAAATTTGCGACAATAATTACTTTCTTACCAATTAAACTTTCGGGTTGATAATGTTTGGCAATACCAGCAACTATCTGTCTTTCTTCATTTTCTAATCTCACTTTTAATCTCAATAACCTATCACTTTTCGGAACTTTCTCTGCCTCGGTAACCTCTGCAACCTTTAATTGAGTCTTCATAAAATCATCATAAGAAACAAGCTCAACTTTTTCTGTTTCAGATTCTGGTTTTGGAAGTTTATTTATCAGAGCATCAATTTTTTCATCTTCAATTTTAGGGAAGAGAATTTCCGGCTGATTTAGCCGATGACCAACAGCTAATTGAGGTGTTCCGCTTTTTTTCCATTCAACCGGTTTTGAATTTAACATTACAAAAAGTTTTTCCATTGAGAATGGAAGTACGGGATAAAAAATTTCAGCTAAGGTGTAAATAGCCTGCAAACAAATATTAAGAGATGTTCCGCATTTCTCTTTATCTGATTTAACCGTTTTCCATGGTTCAGAATCATTAAAATATTTATTGCCGTCTCTGGCAAGATTCATAATCTCATTTACCCCATCACGGATTTTATACTTTTCAAAGAGATCAGCAGCTCGTTTCGGATATTCAGAAATTTCATTAAGCATATCCTGATCAATTTTTTCAAGTTTTACAGGTGCAGGAACTTTTCCATCAAAATGCTTAAATACAAAAGTAAAAGTCCGGTTGATGAAATTGCCAAGTATATCTGCAAGCTCGCTGTTATTTCTCATCTGGAATTCTTTCCAGTAAAAATCGGTATCTCGTGTTTCAGGTAAATTAGCCGCGAGTGCATACCTCAATAAATCTGCATGAAAGAGATTTAAAAATTCATCTACATCAATTCCCCAATTTCTGCTTTTTGAAAATTTCTTACCTTCAAAATTCAAGAACTCATTTGCAGGAACATTCTGAGGCAGACAGTATTTTTCCTTTCCGCCTTCATTCCAAGCCATAAGTATCGCAGGAAATATAAGGGTATGAAAGACAACATTATCTTTTCCAATAAATGCAATGTATTTAGTATTTGGATCCAGCCAGTATTTTTTCCAGAGATCAGGATCATTTTTAAGTTGAGAAAATTCTTTGGTAGAAGAGATATATCCCAAGACCGCTTCGAACCAAACATAAATAACTTTACCCCCTGCTCCATCAACAGGGACTTTTATTCCCCAATCAAGATCGCGGGTAATAGCTCTTTCTTTTAATCCATCTTTAAACCATCCGCGGCAATATTGAAGAACATTTTCTTTCCATCCGTATTTTTTGTTCATCTCATCAACATACTTTTCCAATGCAGGCTGATATTTACCAAGCGGAAAGTAATAATGTGATGTTTCTTTTAACGTAGGAGTTGCACCGGATATCTTACTTTTTGGATTTAACAATTCAGATGGATCGTAAAGTGAGCCGCAATTCTCACACTCATCACTTCTTGCTTCGATGTAGCCGCACTTAGGACAGGTGCCTTCCACATAACGATCAGGTAAAAACATATTTGCTTTTTCATCAAAAAACTGAAGTGATTTTCTTTCAACAAACAATCCGCGGTTATAAAAATTTAAAAAGAATTCCTTAGCAGTTTCGTGATGAATTGGTAAACTTGTCCGTGAGTAATTGTCAAAGCTCATTCCAAACCGCTCAAAAGCTTTTTTATTGGCTTCATGGTAACGGTCGATAATTATCTTTGGTGAAACTTTTTCTTTATCTGCACTAATTGTAATCGGAACACCGTGCTCATCCGAGCCGCAAATATAAATTATATCGTCGCCGTTTAACCTTTTGTATCTTACATAAATATCCGCAGGAAGATATGCACCGCTCAAATGACCCAGATGAATATTTCCGTTTGCATAAGGCAGAGCAGATGTTACAATTATCTTTTCTTTAGCCACATTCAAAACCGCAAATGTTGATCGAATTGTTAATTTATAATTTTCAGGTGGAAAATATAAGAAAATTGTCAACTAAAATGGATAAAATTTAATGCTTCCTCACATCTTTGATGGGTAACAAAACGTTGTTTATTTTTGCTTACTTCATAATTCAAAGGGATTTTTTATGAAAAAGTTTTTTCTGTCTGTCTGTATTTTGTTTTTCTCAGCATCAATTCACTTCTCTCAGACTACTCCCATGTTTGTAACTGATTCACTTGATAACTATGTTTTACGCGGAATGAAAAACTGGGAAATTCCCGGAATGGCTGTTTTAATCGTTAAAGATGGAAATATTATCGTATCTAAAGCTTATGGTGTTAAAGAACTTGGAAAGAGTGATTTGGCGGATGAGAACACTTTGTTTCTTATTGGATCGAACACAAAAGCATTTACAGGAACTGCACTGGCATTACTTGAACAGGAAGGAAAATTAAAACTTGATGACAAAGTGATTAAATATATCCCTGATTTTAAAATGAAAGACCCTTGGATTACTAATGATTTGACCCTTACAGATATTGTTACCCATAGAATGGGATATGAAACTTTTCAGGGAGATTTTATGTTCTGGGCTTCTGACTTAACAGCCGATGAAGTGATTGAAAAACTTGGCAGTACTACTCCCAAATTTGACTTCAGAACAAAATACGGTTATACAAATGCAGGATATGCAATAGCAGGCAAAGTAATAGAAAAGGTATCTGGATTAACCTGGTCAAATTTTCTTAAAGAAAAATTATTTAAACCATTAAAGATGTTCCGGACTGTTGCGTTATCTGTTGATTTCAGCAAATCAGATAATACTGCAAAACCACATACAAAGGCAAATAATCAAATTATAGTTCTGCCTTTTGAAAACATTGACAATATGGCTCCTTGCGGAAGTATTGGGTCATCGGTCTCAGATCTGAGTCATTGGCTGATCGCACAATTAGACAGCGGTAAATTTGAAGGCGAAATAAAAATTCCTTTTGAAGTAATCAGGCGGACAAGAAAACCAGAAACTATTATCGGAAGGGCAAGAAGACTTTACAATGAAGGTCATTTTAATCTTTATGGGCTGGGATGGGCTTTAACAGATTATGAAGGTACTGAAATTGTTTCACACACAGGAGCTGTTAATGGATTTTTATCTTCGGTAACTTTGCTTCCTGAAGAAAATCTTGGTATAGCTGTTTTAACAAATTCAGATGCAAACAGTCTTTTTGAAATGCTTAAATGGGAAATTGTTGATTCTTATCTTGGACTGCCATACAGAAATTACGATCAGGTTGCATTTAATAGAAGTTTAACAAGAGAGAATCAGATTACTGAATTAATTATCCAATGGCAGGATTCTGTTAAAATGGATATAAAACCCCAAATACCTCTTTCTGATTTTGCCGGAAAATACAAACACGAGGTTTACGGTTTTGCTGAACTTGAACTGAATGGAAACTCATTGTTGTTAAAATTAGAACATCATTCCAATCTAACTGCAAAACTTGAATACATCGGCAGCAACAGATTTTTATGCACATACTCAAATCCGACTTACGGTATAAAGGTATTTCCGTTTGAAACTGAAGATGGTAAAGTAAAATCCTTTACTTTATTCGTAACAGAAGGTTTGGACTTTCAGCCTTACAAGTTTATAAAATATTAAACATCAATTAAGGAAATTTTAAATACTGCTCGATAGAAACAAACCCGGTTTCTCAAAGGAATTGGGTTTGTAAAATAAGCTTATAATGATTATAAAAATTTAATTCCGCAAAGTTTTTCGCTTAATTCCCAAATCTGTTTTGATTTAGCTAAATCATACGATTCATCAGAAGATTTTTTTTCTTTCTTTTCAAAAAAGAATTTGCCAGTAACGTCTTTAACTTCTTCAGAAGATGCAAGATAAATAACTGTTTCCGCACCTTGTTTGGGAGTTAATAACTGTCTTTTTGCAATGTAATAAGCAATATGTTTTAACCAATGGATAAGACCTTCATTCTTTGCAAAGTTGGTTGCAACCCCTCCCGGATCCAACGCATTCATTACAATGTTGGGATTATCATTCCTTTTTACAAACTCATAGGTAAATAAAACATTTGCAAGCTTCGATCTTCCGTAAACCAAACTGCGATTATATTCTTTTGGTGAAACTAAATCATCAATATCAATCTGCTTTCCGTAGTGTGCAGAAGATGAAACATTAATAATCCTTGCTTTATCAGATCTTTTCAGAAGATCAATCAAGAGATATGTTAATAAAAAATGTCCAAGATGATTTGTTGCAAAGGTTAGTTCAATTTCATCAGAGCTCTTTTGATATTCACTGAATCGTGAACCGGCATTATTAATCAATACATCCAGCCGATCGTATTTCGATTTTACTTTTTCAGCAAATAGCCTCACGTCCTTTAATGCAGAAATATCACATCTGATAAACTCTGAATTAATTTTATATTTTTTATTTAACGAGTCAGATAACTTTTTACCTTCTTCTTCGCTTCTTCCGGTCAATATTAAATCAAATCCAAGTTTTGACAATTCTTTAGCTGCTGCCCTCCCTATTCCGGATGTAGCACCAGTTATTAAGCAAATTTTATTCATTATAAAATATTAATTATTAAACGATGGCATAAGTTAAAAATCATATATTAAAACTTCTAATTTTTGAACTAAGCAGAATGTAATAATATTAAATTACTTTAATGTATTAAACGGATTTAGATTCACTCAAAATAGAGAGAATTTTTAATCCCAGAGTAAAATGCCTTTGGAGTAATGTTGACTATAAAAAGAGGATCCCTGTTTTTTACATCCGATAAGAAATTTTTATCACAAAATTTGTATTAACTGTCTTAAAACTAATTATAAGTGCTTAGAATAATGGCATTATTTTGGCAATAATAATTTCTATCAGACAAATCCGGTAAGAATTATTGTTATTTAAGAATTGATAATTCTTATATTAAAATAGAAAATACAATGTTTTTGTATTAACTTACACAAGGGAAATCCAATGGCTAAAATAAGTTTTATTCTTTGGTCGTTTATAATTTCATTCCTTCTGGTACCTGTTAGTATTTCACAAACCACTAAATCTTCTGAGCAGTTTTATAATTCATCTTGGGAAAAAGTTGATTCGTTAGAAAGAAATGGACTTACAAGATCAGCTCTTGAGGTTGTTGAAAAGATTTTCGTATCCTCAAAAAAAGAAAAGCAATACCCTCAGTACATAAAAGCCGTTTTCTTTAAACTGAAATATGCAAATTATGTTGAAGAGAACAGCCATATTAAGATTGTAAATGAAGTTAAGAAAGAAATTAAGGAATCATCATTCCCTTCAAATGCAATACTAAAATCAGTACTTGCTGATATGTTATGGGAATATTATAAAAACAACCGTTATACATATTTGAAAAGGACGGAGACTGTAAACTTTGAAAATGATGATTTTTCAACATGGGATTTAAACAGGATATTCAAAGAAATAATAAAATATTATTTAAGCTCAATTGAAGACAGAGAAAAGCTTCAGAAAATTACATTAGAAGAACTTGAACCGATTTTAATCAATGAAGATTCGGATGATGCTCATCTGCGTCCTACTCTATTTGATTTACTAACACATAAGGCTTTAGCTTTTTTTATCAATGAGGAATCCTCATTGACTCAACCTGTTTATAAATTTGTATTAAACAATGAAGATGATTTCGCTGTTGATACAGTATTTATAAAAAATGTTTATACAACTAAAGACTCATTATCTCCAAAGTATTATGCAATCCAGCTTTATCAGAAATTAATTGAGTTCCATTTATCCTCCGGAAATAGTGAAGCTTTGCTTGATATTGATCTTGCACGCTTAAATTTTGTTAAGCGAGCAAGCATATTAAAGGATAAGAGTAAGTTTTATTTCAGATCATTGCAGTATTTGGCTGAAAAACACAAGGATATTCCTCACTCATCGTTAGTTTGTTTTTATCTTGCGCAATATTATAAAGCGGAAGGAAATAAATACGATCCTGATGTTTCCGATGAACTAAAATGGCATATAAAAAAAGCATTACAAATATGCGATAGTATTGCTGCAAAATATCCAAAAACTATAGGCACATATAATTGTTTAAACTTGAAAACTGAAATATTAAGCAGATCAATAAGTCTGCAGATTGAAAATGCAAATCTGCCCGGCGAACCTTTTAGAGTTTTAGCATCACACAAAAATATCAGTAAGCTTTATATGAGAGTCATAGAATTTAATGATTCTCTTGAAGCTCAAGAAAAAAACAAGGCTGATGAACAAAAAATAAAAATATACACTGCTCAGCCAGTTATTAAAGAATGGCTGCTTGATTTGCCTGATAAAGGAGATTATCAAAATCATAAAACAGAGATAGTCATTCCATCTTTACCGGTTGGAAAGTATTTAATTATGGCTGCAACTGATGCAGATTTTAGCTACAGGAAAAATGGAATAGCATATTGTATAACCTGGGTTACAAATCTTAGCTTTATAAAAAGAAGTCTTCCTGATAGATTTGGAGAAATAATAGTCCTTAACAGAAAAACAGGTGAAACTATATCTGATGTTAGCGTTGAATTATATTATAACAAATATAATCAGGAATCAAGAGAATACCAGTATGAAAAATCTGATTCCGGAAAAACTGATTCTAGAGGAAGGTTTAAGTATAAATTTTCTGAGAATTATAAAATTTCATTGATAAAAGATAAGGATAAATTTGAGTCAGAGGATGGATACAATTATTGGATTTCAAAAGACAGGAAAGCACAAGAAGTCAATACTGCACTATTCCTTGACAGAGCAATATACAGACCGGGACAGATTGTTTACTTCAAGGGTTTAATGTATAAAACTGATTATAAAAAGGACCATGATGTTATTTCAGATAAAAGAACTACAGTAACACTTTATGATAATAACAAACAGAAAATTGCTGATACAACTTTAACATCAAATGAATTTGGAACTTTCAACGGACAGTTTAGGATTCCATATGGAAGAATAGGCGGTAATTATACTTTATCAAATGAGTTTACTCAAACAATACTTAGAGTTGAGGAATATAAAAGACCTAAGTTTGAAGTGAAGTTTGAACCAATTAAAGGAAGCTATGTCCTGAATGAAAAAATTTCAGTTAATGGTTTTGCAAAAACATTTTTTGGTGCAAACTTAAATGATGTTGAAGTTAAGTACAGCGTTAAAAGAAACATTCTATTTCCGTTTTACGATTGGAGATATAGGTACTATTATAGCTGGTATTATCGCAATAGACCATCAACAGAAATTACTAACGGTGTATCTAAGACTGATAATGAAGGAAAATTTATAATTGAGTTCGATGCTATACCGGATCCGGAAGTTTTAAAAGAAACCTACCCAATTTTTAACTATACAGTTTATGTTGATATTGTAGATGTTACTGGTGAAACCCGTTCTGCTCAAACTAATATAAATGTCGGCTATATTGCATTAAATATTTATTCTGAAATTCCTGAAATAATTAACCAGAAATCAAATGATGAATATGTAATTGAAACTAATAATCTGAACGGGCAATTTGAATCAGCAGAGGTAAGTATTAAGGTTTATAAACTAAAAACTCCGGAAAGAGTGTTTAGAAAAAGAATGTGGAATAAACCAGATAGTTTTATTTTATCTGAATCAGAATTTTATAAAACATTTGAATTTGATATTTACAACAGTGAGAATGAATACTTTAATTGGGAAAAAGACAGCCTAGTTTATGAAACAAATCTTATAACAAAAGAAAACTCGACTATTAGATTTGATGGAAAGAAAATCTGGCCGAGAGGAAAGTATTTTGTAAATATTAAAACAAAGGACAAGAATGGAATTCAGGTTGAAATAAATAAATATTTTACATTGTTTGATCCTGATTCAAAAGCAATTCCTCTTAATGATGCAATCTGGGTATATCTGGATAATAAAATTTATCAACCCGATGATACTGCTAAATTGTATTTCGGTTCGGCTTTGAAAAATGTTAAAGTGCTGTATGAACTCGAGCAAGATGGAAATATTTTAGATGAAAAACTGATTGAGATAAACAATGAACAGAAGGTTATTGAAATAGAAATTGAAGAGAAGCACAGAGGAAATATTGTTGCAAGAATTTTATGTGTTATAAATAATGAAGTTTTCTTAATTAATAAGCATATCATAGTTCCGTGGACAAACAAAAGATTAAGTATTGCTGTAGAAACATTCCGTGATAAAATAACTCCAGGTGTACCAGAAAAATGGTCGTTTAGAATTCTTGATTTCAAAGGAGATAAAGCAAACGCAGAGTTTCTTGCTTCCATGTATGATGCATCATTAGATCAGTTTGCTGCTAATTTCTGGAGCTTTAATGTGCATCCTCAGTTTAGCACAAAATTATTCTGGAACAGTTCAAACTGCTTTAGTATAAATAATTCATTTTTCTTTGCTATTGAGTTTAACGAACCTTACAATTTCTATTTTGAACTTTTATACCCACAACTGAATAACTTCGGATTTTCGTTTTATGGATTTGGTTACAGGAATATGTATATCTATCAGCAGCAAAAAAAGAAAGGGAAAAAAGATAAAGTATCATTTATAAAAGATGAAAACTCTGATTATCTCAAAAGCTCTGTAAGTCTTAATGAAGTATTGGTTGTTTCTGAAAGACCTTTGATAGAAAAATCTTCTACAAATGCTGTGAGAATGGTTTCTAGTGAAGAAATTCAACCTCTCCCAGTTAGAGGTGGGCGAGAAGATGAAGTTGCATATATTGTAGAAGGAATTTCACAAAACGAGATGGAAATTGCTGGTGAAAAATTAAAATTTGAAGGAATTACCCCAAGAAAAAATCTTAACGAAACCGCCTTTTTCTTTCCAGAATTAAAAACAAATAAAAACGGTGAAGTAATAGTTTCGTTTACCACTCCCGAAGCTTTAACCCGATGGAAGTTTATGGGCTTTTCTCATACAAAAGACTTTGAGTTAGGATTTATAACAAAAGAAACAATAACTCAAAAGGATTTGATGATTCAGCCAAATCCACCAAGATTTTTACGAGAGGGTGATGAAATATACTTCACAGCAAAAGTTAGCAACCTTTCAGATGATTCACTCTCTGGATCCGCAACTTTACAGCTTTTTGATGCTTTTACAATGCAGCCGGTTGATAATTTATTTGAGAATAATGAAGCTATAAAATCATTTATTTTAGATAAGAAAATGAATGAAGCATTAAGCTGGAAATTGAAAATCCCAACCGGAAAAACAGAAGCAGTTGTTTATCGTGTGCTGGCGAAATCGGGAAATTTTTCGGATGGCGAGGAAAATGCGCTTCCAATTCTCACAAACAGTATGCTGGTTACTGAAACTTTGCCGCTTCCGTTAAATGCCCATCAGACAAAAAGTTTTGTATTTGATAAGTTGAAAAACAATACATCAACTACACTGCGAAACTACAACTTAACACTTGAGTTTACTTCAAATCCTGCCTGGTACGCTATTCAGGCTCTGGCGTATCTAATGGAATATCCTCACGAATGCAGCGAACAAATATTCAGCCGTTATTATGCAAATAGTATTGCAAGTTTTATCGCAAACTCAAATCCAAAAATTAAAAAAGTATTTGATAGCTGGAGAACTACCGATAAGGACGCACTGCTTTCTAACTTGGAAAAGAATCAGGAACTTAAATATGCATTGTTGGAAGAAACTCCCTGGGTATTAGAAGCCCAAAATGAATCCGCAAGAAAAAGAAGCATCGGTTTATTGTTTGACCTTGTTAAAATGTCTGACGAACTTAAAAAATCTGAAGATAAACTGTTAAAGCTTCAATACTCAAATGGAGGCTGGCCATGGTTTGAAGGCTTACCGGAAAGTAATTATATAACTCAGTACATTGTTACAGGTTTTGGGAATCTGGAAAGACTTGGAATTAAAAATTTCAGAGATAATAAAAATCTATTCAAGATGCTTCAAAAGGCTATCGATTACATTGATTTAAGAATGTATGAAGATTATGAAAAATTAAAAATTTTAGGAATTAGTTTAAATAAAAAGAATATAAGTTACAGTCAGATTCATTATCTCTACGGCAGAAGTTACTTTATTGATATACCTGTAAATCAAAAATATTCGGAAGCTTTTAATTATTGGAAAGAACAGGCAAAAATGTATTGGTTATCAAATAATAAATATATGCAGGGTATGATAGCTTTGATGCTGTTCAGATATTCTGAAACTGAATTAGCAGGTGATATTGTAAAATCAATACTTGAAAATGCAGTGATTAATGATGAAACAGGAATGTATTTTAAGGAAGAGCGGGGTTGGTTTTGGTATCAGGCACCAATCGAAACTCAGGCATTGCTAATTGAAGCAGTAGATGAAATTGCTAATGATCAAAAATCTGTTGATTTGATGAAAGTATGGCTGCTTAAAAATAAACAAGTTAATGACTGGAAAACCACGACTGCTACTGCAAAAGCTTGTTATGCACTTTTACTTAGAGGAACGGAATGGCTTGCTGAAACCAAATTGCCAGATATAAAAATCGGAGAAGAAATTCTGCAAATCGAAAATAAATCCGATTTACATACAGAGCAAGGAACCGGTTATTTTAAAACATCCTGGAAAGATGATAATATAAAATTAGAAATGGCGGATATTACAATAACAAATAATAACAATATTATTAGTTGGGGTACACTATACTGGCAATATTTTGAACAGCTAGATAAGATTACCTCTTCAGAAACTCCATTAAAAATTAATAAAAAATTGTTCCTGGAAATTGATACTGAAAGTGGTAAAAAGATTACACCTGTTGATGATAACACCGAATTAAACCCCGGAGATAAAATAATAGTAAGGATAGAGATAAGAGTAGACAGAAGTATGGAATATGTACATTTAAAAGATATGAGAGCGGCAGGACTAGAACCTATTAATGTTTTATCTACTTATAAATATCAGGATGGTTTATGGTATTACGAAAACACTAAAGATGCAGCAACAAATTTTTTCATTTATAAATTACCAGTCGGCACTTATGTTTTTGAATATCCATTAAGAGCAACGTATAAGGGTGATTTTTCAAACGGAATTACCTCAATTCAATGTATGTATGCACCGGAATTTTCAAGTCATTCAGAAGGAATAAGAGTTTATATAAAATAAATTCTATCACATATTGCTGTTTGTTCAATTTACCTGAGCAAACAGCATTATTATTTACTTGGAGTTTTTTATTCTCAAATCGTATCAATTTTCGTTATCTTTTCAGCAATATTTTTAATAATTAATTGCATTGGAAATTGTATGATCAAAAAGTTTTTCTTTACAAGCCTGTTCTTGTTTTCCATTTTGTTTTCTGCAGAAACTTATTCCTGCACAAACTTTATTGTTACTAAGGGTGCAAGCACTGATGGTTCTGTTATTATAACTTATACTGCGGATTCTTACGGATTTTATGGCGAGCTTTTTCACTTTCCGGCGTCGGTTTATCAAAACGGTAGCTGGCTGGAAATATATGAATGGGACAGCGGTAAGTTTCTTGGAAAAATTCCCCAGGTCTCAGTAACATACAATGTTATCGGAAATATGAATGAACATCAGGTTGTAATCGGTGAAACAACATTCGGCGGCAGAGAAGAACTTTCTAAACCAAATGGTATTATTGATTACGGCAGTTTAATGTATATCGCACTTCAGAGAAGTAAAACCGCACGCGAAGCAATTAAAATTATGACTGACCTTGTAAACGAATACGGCTATTACAGCAGCGGCGAATCTTTTTCAATTGCTGATGCAAACGAAGCCTGGATTCTTGAAATGATTGGTAAGGGCGAAGAAGGAAAAGGAACTGTTTGGGTTGCAGTCAGAATTCCTGATGGATATATTTCCGGACATGCTAATCAGGCAAGGATTACAACATTTCCACTAAATGATCCTGAGAATTGTTTGTATTCTGCCGATGTAATTTCTTTTGCAAGAGAGAAGGGATACTTTACTGGAAAGGATTCCGAGTTCGATTTTTCTGCAGCTTATGCCCCTTTAGATTTTGGTGCAATTAGATTTTGTGACGCAAGAGTATGGTCGCTGTTCAGAAGATGTAATTTGGAAATGGATAAATATATTTCTTACGTGCGCGGCGAATCATTAGAACGAATGCCACTTTATATCAAACCAGATAAAAAACTTTCAGTTCATGATGTTATGAGTTTAATGCGCGATCATTATGAAGGAACTGAACTTGATATGACTAAAGGAATTGCTGCCGGTCCATATCAGATGCCTTATCGCTGGAGACCTTTAACCTGGTCTTATAACGGCGAAGAATATTTTAATGAACGACCTATCTCAACACCGCAAACGGGATTTTCATTTGTTTCTCAAGCACGTTCTTATATGCCGCGAGAAGTTGGCGGAGTTTTATGGTTTGGAGTTGATGATACTTATTTCACAGTCTATACTCCAATGTATGCTTCAATGACAAGAGTGCCGTATAATTTTTCACACGGTGTCGGATCGTATTCAAAGTTTAGCTGGGATTCAGCATTCTGGATTTTTAATTTTGTTGCAAACTTTTCTTATCCGAGATATTCAATAGTTTTAGATGATGTTCAAAAAATACAGAATGAACTTGAAGGAAAATTTCTTGCACAGCAGGAAAATGTTGAATCAACTGCTTTATCATTATTAAAGAACTCAAGAGGCGAGGCAATTGAATATCTGACAAATCACTCATTAAAATCTGCTGAGATTACAATTACAAGCTGGAAAAAGCTTGGTGAAGATTTGATATTAAAATACATGGATGGTGTTGCAAAGACAGAGTTTTTCAGACCAAAGAACATAGGTTATCCGGATGAATTTAAAAGAATGATTGCTGAAGAATCAGGTGAAACACTAAAAATGAAACAGATATTTACAGACCATACCGCCGCTTATAATGAAAACATAAAAAAAGCTGATAAGCTGCTTAATGATAAAAAATATTCTGACGCAAAATTACTTTATGAAAAAGCTTTGAGTTTTAAACCATTGGAAGAATATCCTAAAACAAAAATTGAAAAAATTAATTCTATACTTAATACTATTGAAGAATTACACAAAAACACTTTTTAATCAGAGGAGAATAAAATGAGCGAAGAAAAAAAATCGGTTGAAAATTTTGAAAACGAAATTAAACTTATGGATTTAATCTATACAGATATGATCGAAGCTTTACATCAAAGACCTGATGAAAATGATATTGAAGCAATCCGGCTTTATATAGATAATATCCGCGGAGTTTTTAACCGCACTATTTTCAGAATTACTGAAATAAAAAACAATCTGCAAAAAGATCAAAAACTAAAACATGAAACCTGGAATCCGCCCGCTTAGTTAAGCCTTTTCTTTTTCCTCCCCTTAAAATCTTTAAAAACACAAATAAAGGGGAGGATATTGATTCTATCCTGCTCTATAAACATAAAACTTTTTAGTAATTTTACAGTAACATTTTTTTGAATTCAGGAGTTATAATGTCTCACGAAGTAAAACTTGACGAGAAGCTGAACCTAAAAAAAGATTTCCCAATCCCCTCTTTTGATGAGTGGAAACAGCTTGTTGAAAAAGATCTTAAGGGCGAATCATTTGATAAAAAACTAATCACAAAAACTTATGAAGGAATTGACCTTCAGCCAATTTACACTTCAGACGATATAAAAGATTTACCGCAATTAAATACTCTTCCGGGTTTTGAAAATTATCTGCGCGGCAGTTTTGCTGCCGGTTTTAATGGACGAGACTGGGAAATATCGCAAGAATATAATCAGGCACTGCCTGAAGAAATTAATGATGCATTAGTGCACGATCTAAAACGAGGACTGAACTCGATAAATATCGTTCTTGATAATCCTACACAGCTCGGTTTGGATGCCGATCAATCCAAATCCGGTGAAGCAGGTAAAGACGGGTTATCAATTTCTGGTATAAGAAAGATGCTCGTCCTTTTCAAAGATATTGATCTGTCAAATCAGCCAATTAATATTTCGGGCGGATTTTCTGCTTTGCCATTCACACTTTTGTTTAATGCTTATGCAAATGAAACAAGAACAAGTTTGATGAATATTAAAGGATCAATTACTTCTGATCCTTATGAATATCTGTTAACTAAAGGTGAACTGCCGGTCTCATTTAATCAGATTTTTGATGAAATGAAATTAGCGGCAGAGTTGATGATCAAATCAAATTCTGCTATTAAAACAATCGGAGTAAGCGGATTAGCATTTAATAATTCAGGTGCAAATGCAGTTCAGGAATTAGCTTTTACCCTTGCATCCGCAGTTGATTATTTAAATGAAATGATTTCCCGCGGATTAAATGTTGACGATGCGGCAAGAAGATTTAAGTTTACATTCGGTATCGGTTCGTTTTATTTTATGGAGGCTGCAAAACTTCGCGCAGCAAGAATGCTTTGGAGTAAAATTCTTGAAGCTTTTGGTGTTAACAAAGAAAACCGTAAAATGTTTATACATTGTAAAGCATCAGAGTTTAATCAAACTTATTTTGATCCTTACGTAAATATGCTTCGAACAACAACCGAAGCCTTTTCGGCAATTGTCGGAGGTGCAGATTCAATTCATACAAATCCTTATGATGAATCTTTTAATCCGTCAGACAATTTTTCGCGAAGAATATCGCGTAACACCCAGATAGTTTTAAAGGAAGAGTCGCATCTCGATCAGGTAATTGATCCGGCTGGTGGTTCTTACTTTGTTGAAAAACTGACGGATGATATCGCTAAAGCTGCATGGAAGTTATTCCAAACTGTAGAAGAAAAAGGCGGAATGTTGGAAGCTATTCAATCAGGTTTTGTGCAGGAAGAAATAAACAAAACTGCTGAAGCAAGAAAAAAAGATTTTGCAAAACGGAAATCTGTTCTTGTTGGAACTAACATGTATGCAAATCCAAAAGAAGAAGCAGTAGAAATTAAAAAGATTGACTTCGATGCAATTTATAAAAAGCGTGTTGAATATATACAGAAGTATAGAATTACCGGCGAAGATAAAAAGCATAAAAGTATTTTAAGCAAACTGCAAAAGATAGCTGATACCAAATCTTATGATATGATTGAAGATGCTGTTGAAGCTTTTATTGAAGGTGCTTCAATCGGTGAAATATCAAAATCAATACGCGCATCTGCCGAAAAAGGAATCTCAGTTCAGCCATTAAAATTATTCCGTCTTGCTGAGATGTTTGAAAAAATAAAACTGGCTGCAGTAAATTATAAATCCAAAACCGGCAGTAAGCCAAAAATATTTTTGGCAGTGATGGGACCGCTAAAACAATTTAAAGCACGTGCAGATTTTTCAAGAGCATTTTTTGAAGTCGGCGGATTTGAAATTATCTATCCAAACGGATTTAACTCAACCGATGAAGCAGTAAATGCAGCTATTGATTCAAAAGCTCAGGCTGTAGTCATCTGCTCAACTGATGATACATATCCTGAACTTGTTCCGCCTATCGTAAAAGGGATAAAAGAAAAATCAAGAGATATTTTTGTAATACTTGCTGGTTACCCGAAAGATCAGGTTGAAGAACATAAAAAATCCGGAGTTGATGATTTCATTTATCTCGGAGCAGATGCTCATAAAATTCTCTCAACTTTATTAAATAAAATTATCACTATGCAATAAAAGCCTTTGTCACACGGAGCGAAGTTGAAGTGTGACTTATTTAGAGAAATAGAATAAACTTCATCCTTCGTCTTCGCTCAGGATGATATTGAGTTTAATTTTTGAGAATTGTATGAAACCAAATTTTAAAGACATTGAACTAAATCTAAAATCAAAAAATGTTTCCAGAAAAGATTGGGAAGAAAAGTTTAAACAGGAAACCGGAAAAAGTCTTGATGATTTTATCTGGGAAACAATGGAACAGATTCCTGTTAAATCACTCTATACAAATGATGACCTGAAAGAACTTGAACACAAAGATTATCTTTCAGGACTTCCGCCATTCTTCCGCGGACCTTATGCAACTATGTATGTTCAGCGCCCCTGGACAATCAGACAATATGCCGGGTTTTCAACTGCTGAAGAAAGTAATGCATTCTACAGAAGAAACCTTGCACAGGGACAAATGGGGCTTTCTGTTGCATTCGATCTTGCTACTCACCGCGGATACGATTCCGATCATCCAAGAGTTGTTGGAGATGTTGGAAAGGCAGGAGTTGCAATTGATTCAATCGCTGATATGAAAATCCTTTTTGATAATATCCCGCTTGATAAAATGTCTGTTTCGATGACAATGAACGGAGCTGTTTTACCAGTACTTGCATTTTACATAGTTGCTGCCGAAGAACAGGGTGTAAAACATGAACAACTTACAGGAACAATACAAAACGATATCCTTAAAGAATATATGGTTCGTAATACTTATATCTACCCACCTGAAATGTCAATGAAAATTGTAGCGGATATCTTTAAGTTTACTGCCAGAAACATGCCTAAATTCAACAGCATTTCTGTTTCCGGATATCATATGCAGGAAGCCGGTGCAACTGCCGATCTTGAAATGGCATACACTCTTGCTGATGGTTTGGAATACGTTCGTACAGGAATTAAAGCAGGGATGGATATTGATGAATTTGCTCCGCGAATTTCATTCTTCTGGGCACAAGGAATGAATTACTTTATGGAAGTTGCAAAGATGCGTGCAGCAAGATTGATATGGGCAAAACTCATTAAACAATTCAATCCCAAAAATACAAAATCAATGTCGCTAAGAACTCACTCCCAGACTTCAGGCTGGAGTTTAGCTGAGCAGGATCCGTTTAATAACGTTATCAGAACCTGTATCGAAGCAATGGCAGCCGCACTTGGTCATACCCAATCACTTCATACAAACTCACTTGATGAAGCAATAGCTCTTCCAACAGATTTTTCAGCACGGATAGCCCGCAATACACAGCTTTATCTTCAGGAAGAAACTTACATTACTAAAGTTATTGACCCTTGGGCTGGTTCTTATTATGTTGAAGCATTAACCGATGCACTTTTGAAAAAGGGCTGGGAATATATTCTGGAAGTTGAATCCTACGGCGGAATGACCAAGGCAATTGAAGCTGGTATTCCTAAGATGCGAATTGAAGAAGCTTCTGCCAGAAGACAGGCAAGAATTGATTCAGGAAAAGAGACAATAGTTGGTGTTAATAAATTCAGATTAGAAAAAGAAGATCCGATTGAAATTCTGGAAGTTGATAACACCGCTGTAAGATTATCACAAATAAAGCGATTGCAGGATGTTAAGAAAAACAGAAACGATGATGAAGTTAAAAAAGCTTTGGATGCAATAACAAAGTGTGCAGAAACAGGTGAAGGAAATTTATTGGAACTCTCAATCGTTGCGGCTAGAGCGCGTGCAACGCTTGGTGAAATTTCAACAGCAATTGAAAAAGTAAGCGGAAGGTATCAGGCAGTGACAAGAACAATATCAGGTGTTTACAGCAGCGAATATGCTCAGGACGATCATTTGTTTGAGCAGGTTAGAAAAATGACCGATGAATTTGCAAAACACGAAGGACGCCGTCCTAGAATTCTGATTGCGAAAATGGGACAGGATGGACACGACCGCGGTGCAAAAGTTGTGGCAACAGCTTATGCCGATATGGGATTTGATGTTGATGTTGGTCCGCTTTTCCAAACTCCCGAAGAAACAGCACAGCAGGCAGTTGAAAACGATGTACATGTTGTTGGTATGAGTTCACTTGCAGCCGGACATAAAACACTTTTACCTCAACTTGTAGAAGAACTGAAAAAACTTGGAAGAGAAGATATAATTGTAATTTGCGGCGGAGTAATTCCTGCACAGGATTATGATTTTCTTTATGAACACGGAGCTTCAGCGATATTTGGACCAGGGACTAAAATTCCGGAAACAGGAATTAAAATAATGGAGTTGATAAAAGAGAGATTTTAACTGATTTGGAATGAGAGATGTCCAAAACCGAATTGATAATATCAGAAAGAAATATCTAGACCGTCTTTAAGTGGGTTTTCAAAGGTATCTGGTGAATTATTAACTCAACTATTGAAAGGATTTCCTGAAATTACATCAGCTGAAAGAAAAAATATTAATTGGATGATATAAAGATAATTCTAAGTAGAGTGGCCCAGGTCTTTCAGAAGAGGACAAATCTAAGATAATTTCATTACTTTCAGAAAAAATAATTAAAATATTTGAAAAGAATAAAGGTTATGCTCGTATGGTGGAGATGAAGAAAGCGAATATTCATACGAGACGAATTGCGAATGCCGTTGAAAAAGGTGTAATTGAAAAGATAAAGCCAGGTCTTGATAAATTAAAAGATTATCCTTGGGACGAGCATAGCAGTTTTGCTGAAGTAAATCATGCACACACGAAAGCTGTAATCTGTCTTACTTCAGCCGCTGAATATTATGAACTGACGACTTTTAATCCTTCGTATATTACAGTAGCTGTTCCACATAATACACCCAGATTTAAACTCGATTATCCGCCAATAAAAGTTTATTACTTTGCTGATAGTTACTACTCGCAAGGAATTGAAATCCTGAAAACAAAAAGTGGAATTGTTAGAATCTATAACAAAGAAAAAACAATTGGTGATCTTTTTAGATATATAAAAAGATTGGTGGAGATATTGCAGTGGAATCTCTAAAAACCTATCTGCAAAATCGGAAAGGAAGAAATATTCCAAAGCTTATTGAGTATGCAGAAATATGCGGAGTAAAAAAGAAAATTGAACCTATGGTGAAGGCGATACTCTCGTGAAAGAGAAAAAAGAAATAAAAAATATTACCGCTTCAGTTAAAGAAAGATTGAGAAATATTCCGGTTCAAAACGAAAAAGAATTTCAAAGTGTTATTAGCCAATATGTGCAGGAAAGATTTCTCTATCGTTTATCGCAGTCAAACTATCCGGATAAATGGAAATGGGAATAATCATTATTTTAGCTTTATGAAAAAACAAACTTCAAAAAAAACAAATTCATATAAACCTGATTGGACTCCTGAAAATGCCGGAGATGAATTTGCAGTGCGTGTTGTTAAAGGAATACAAAATCCAAACACAAAAACAATATCAACCGCAAAAGATGTTAAGCGTAAGCAGCTTTCGGTTGATGATTATGTAAATGGTGTTTTAAAATCAGATAGAAATATTCTTGCACGAACAATAACATTAATCGAAAGCAACAATCCAAATCATCACAATATTTCGCAGGAAGTTTTAACAAAGCTTCTTCCCTATTCCGGAAATTCATTACGGATCGGGATTACTGGTGTTCCCGGTGCAGGTAAAAGCACTTTGATTGAATCCCTTGGAATGTATTTAATTAAGCACGAACACAAAGTAGCTGTATTAACCGTTGATCCGAGCAGCACAGTAACAAAAGGAAGTATTCTCGGCGATAAAACAAGAATGGAAAATCTTTCAAAAGAAAAAAATTGTTTTATCAGACCATCACCTTCAAGCGGAACACTTGGCGGTGTTACAAGAAAGAGCAGAGAAACAATAACCGTCTGTGAAGCTGCCGGATATGATGTAATACTTATTGAGACAGTCGGTGTCGGACAAAGTGAAGTTACTGTCCGTTCAATGGTTGATTTCTTTCTGCTTGTTTTGATTGCCGGAGGCGGAGATGAGCTTCAAGGAATTAAACGCGGTATTATGGAATTGGTTGATGCAGTATTAATAAATAAAGCTGATGGCGATAATGAAAAAAGAGCCAACATATCAAAAGCTGACTACAACAATGCTCTCCATTATCTGCAGCCTGCTACAAAGGGATGGACACCGCAGGCTTATACAAGCTCGGCTTTATCGGGTAAGGGAATTCCAGAATTGTGGGAAGTGGTTAAGAAATTTGAAAAGACAATTAAACATTCGGGCTTCTTTAATCAGAGAAGAAAAGATCAATCTGTAGAATGGGTATTCAGAATGGTTGAAGATTCATTGAGGGATGAATTTTATAATAATGGAAAAGTTCAGAGTGAGATTGAACAAGTAAAGGATCTGCTTTCAAAGGGTAAAATCACACCAACTCTTGCTGCTGAAAGGCTGCTGACAATTTATAAATCCTGATATTCTGAATTACATCAGTCTATTGTTTTCAGATCATCAATAATGAACAATGATGTAATTTTTAGAAAATTGATTTAATAAATACTTTTTCAATTTTTCCTTACCAGTTTTGTTTTTGTTATTTTGCGATAGCAAAACTAACAAATTAGGTTTGTAATGGATGTTGAAATACTTTCTCGTTTACAATTCGCTTTTACAATAGCTTTTCACTACATATATCCGCCATTGAGCATAGGAATTGCAATAATTCTTGTGATAATGGAAGGCAGATATCTTAAAACAAAAGACAAGTTCTACGAAAACATGACAAAGTTCTGGGTAAAAGTATTTGCCCTTACTTTTGCAATCGGTGTAGCAACCGGAATAGTAATGGAATTTGAGTTCGGCACTAACTGGGCAACTTATTCTCGTTTCGTAGGAGATGTTTTTGGAAGTGCACTTGCTGCCGAAGGAATATTTGCTTTCTTTCTTGAATCTGGTTTTCTTGCAGTTCTTGTTTTTGGCTGGGATAAAGTAGGACCTAAAAATGCATTTCTTTTCAACATTGATGGTTTCATTTGGTTCAATGTTCAGTGCTGTATGGATTGTGGTTGCAAACTCCTGGCAGCAAACTCCTGCAGGATTCCATGTTGTCGGAGAAGGAATAAATGCACGTGCAGAAATAACAGACTTCTGGGCAATGGTTCTTAATCCTTCTTCGGTTGATAGAGTTTTGCATGTAATATCAGGCTGCTGGTTAGCCGGTGCATTTTTAATCATCAGTATCAGTGCATATTATATTATAAAAAACCGTCATATCAGGTTTGCAAAATCATCAATTAAGATTGCATTATTCGTTGCTTTAATTGCTTCACTATTTCAATTGTTTACCGGACATTCAAGTGCAGTTGGTGTAAGTAAAAATCAACCTGCAAAGCTGGCAGCAATGGAAGCTGTTTTTGACGATCAGACGAATGCACAACTTTATTTATTTGGATGGGTTAATGAAGAAAAACAGGAAGTAAATTTCAGTATTGCAATACCGGGAATGCTAAGTTATCTGATCGGCTTCGATACAGAAACTAAAGTAACTGGATTAAATTCATTTAAGGAAGAAGACAGACCGCCTGTTAACATTGTATTTCAAGCATATCATTTAATGGTTGCTATTGGAATGTTACTAATTGTATTAAGTATGTTTGGCGTTTTCTTCTGGATCCGCGGAACATTATTCAAACAAAAATGGCTGATGTGGGCTTTTGTTTTTTCGGTATTGCTGCCTCAAATTGCAAATCAGGTTGGCTGGATAACTGCAGAAGTGGGAAGACAACCCTGGATTGTTTACGGATTGTTAAGAACTTCTGAGGGTTTATCAAAAGCTGTTAGTGCTGATCAGGTCTGGTTTTCTTTAATATTATTTACTTTGATATATATTGGATTGTTCATCTTATTTGTTTATCTGCTTAATGAAAAAATTAAGCATGGACCCGAAGATGTTGATGCAATTCCATCAGAAATAGGACATCCAAAATCATAAAGGACTGACGAAAAATGGAATTTACTTTTGATCTGAATACTATCTGGTTTTTAATAATCGGAATTCTTTTAATCGGTTATTCAATTCTCGATGGCTTTGATCTTGGTGTTGGAGCTCTTCACCTTTTTGTTAAAGATGATACCGAAAGAAGAATTATGCTCAACTCTATCGGACCTGTGTGGGATGGTAATGAAGTTTGGCTTGTAACCGGCGGAGGAGCATTATTTGCCGCGTTCCCTCATGTTTATGCAACCGTCTTCTCAGGTTTTTACACTGCAATAATGATGCTTTTATTTATGCTGATATTCAGAGCAGTTGCAATTGAATTTAGAAGTAAACGACCTATGAGATGGTGGAGACAAATGTGGGATACTGCATTTAGTATTGCAAGTATTTTCATAGCTTTTCTTGCCGGTATTGCAGTAGGAAATTTAATTACTGGTATTCCGCTTAATGCTAATAAAGAATTTATCGGAACATTCTGGGGTTTAATAAATCCATACACTGTTTTAGTAGGTGTTACAACTGTTGCGCTTTTTATGATGCATGGTGCAATTTACGGTGTTATGAAAACTGAGAATGAATTGCACAATAAGCTTAGAGGCTGGGTAAACAATACAATAATTTTCTTTATCATCTGTTACATTACAACAACAATGTCAACATTGATATATTATCCGCATATGATTCAGCATTTTAAAGAATATCCTATCCTTTTTGTTTTAGCTTTATTAAATATGCTTGCGATTGCAAATATTCCAAGAGAAATCTCTAAAGGAAAAGATTTCTTTGCTTTCCTTTCATCCTGTGCTTCGATTGCTGCTTTATTAACATTGTTTGCGTTTGGTGTATTTCCTAACTTTGTAATAGCATCCAATAATCCTGAATTCAGTTTAAATATTTATAATGCGGCATCATCTCATAAGACTTTGAATATTATGTTGATAATTGCACTTATAGGTATTCCGTTTGTTCTTGCCTATACAATCAGTATTTATTGGATATTCCGCGGCAAAGTAAAATTAAATAATATGAGCTATTAAAATTTTCTCTGACACTATGTGAAAAAATTCAATTACATAATTTGGCATTTAAACATAATAATACGGAGATGAATTGATGGAAATAATTTTAAGCATATTTATTGGTATTGGTTTGGCTGCTGCAGTTGGATTCAGAATTTTTATTCCATTTCTTATTGTGTCAATTACTGCTTATACCGGAAATCTTGAACTATCAACATACTTTAACTGGATAGGAACATTGCCTGCATTGGTGTTATTTGCTGTTGCAACAATTGTAGAGATTTTCAGCTACTATATTCCATGGGTTGATAATTTTCTTGATGCAATAAGTCATCCATTGGCGATATTTGCCGGAATTGTTTTAAGCGGTGCAGTAGTAACAGATTTTCCGCCGTTGATTAAATGGTCGCTTGCATTTATTGCTGGCGGCGGTGTTGCAGGAACTATTCACGCTGCAACAGGAATGATAAGATTAAAATCTTCTGCAGTAACGGGTGGTGCGGGTAATCCTTTGGTTTCAACTGCTGAAGCTGGCGGATCAATTTCATTATCTCTTATTGCAATTTTTATCCCTGCTGCTGCGGTAATTATTGTAGGAATTATAACCGTTTATTTGTCATTTATGATAAAGAAAAAATTCTTTTCACCGCCTAAGGAGAATTGATAATTTTATATTCCCCTGGTTTAAGTTTGGTTATATCCCATTGACCTATCGAGATTCTTATTAGTCGTAAGGTCGGGAGACCAATTGCTGCGGTCATTCTTCTTACCTGTCTGTTTCTGCCTTCTGTAATTGTTAATTCGATCCAACTGGTTGGGATACTTTTCCTTTCTCGAATTGGCGGATTTCTTTCCCAGATTTTTGGCTTATCAATAATTTTTACTCTTTCTGCTTTAGTAAAACCATCATTTAACAACACTCCCCTTTTAAGTTTTTGTACATCAGTCCAATTAATTTTTCCTTCAACCTGAACCCAATAACATTTTCCCAGCTTATATTCCGGATCAGATATTTTATGCTGAAGCTTTCCGTCATCTGTTAATAATACCAGACCTTCACTATCATAATCCAATCTTCCGGCAGCATAAACATTTTTAATCGGGATAAAATCTGATAAAGTTTTTCTGTTTTCTTTATCTGTAAACTGACAAAGGACATTAAATGGTTTATTGAAAAGAATTATCATTATTCAAACACATAACAGCTTATTGATTTAATATATTAATTCTATTATACAGATTACCCTGTCTGACCTTTCTAATTATTGCTGTCAGTGTTTCAATCACTTATTAGATTTTATTCCTCATTCCAGCTATAACCAACGCTAAACCTTGTATTAGGAATTGAGACAGGAAGTTTTCCTTTAGCAGGTAAAGTTCCGTTCAATACATTTAGCACTGCACGCTGCGATGCCTTTGAATCACTGAAAGCACAGATATAATTATTTGCATCCGGAAAATTTGAAAGTAAATAAGGGCTTTCAAAACTGATTATCAGAACTTTTTTATTTAGAGCAAGTAAATCCCTAAAGAAATTATACTGCATATCTGATACTGTCTTGCCATTTAAGCCGCTTCGGATATAAAAATATGCGGGTACAATTATAAAATCACTGTCCTTTGCTATATCCAACGCCAGTTTATAATCTGAATTAACCGACTCGCTGTTAAGAAGTGTATGAGAGTAAACTGAAAATGATTCATGTAGTATTTGTGAAAAGTGTGCATCTTTAATTTCTTTACGATTCGTTATATCTATTATAAACATCTTTAAATATTTGCTTGAGTCAATGGGCAATAATTCCTTATCAGCTTTTACTATTGTAACAGAATTTTCTGCTATAGTTTTTGCAAGCTGATAATGTTCTTCAATCCGGATTCGTTTAGGTAAAACAGTTTTTTGTTTATAATCTTTAACATCCAGTCTTAACCAGCGCTTAAGTGTTAAGATTTTCTTCACACTTTCATTTAATCTTTCTTTGGTTATTTTGCCGGATTTAACGGCATTATAAATAGCAGTTATCCCTTCTCTTGAATCAGGAGGCATCAATAAAATATCATTGCCGGCATTAAAAGCCGTAATACAAGCATCAGCATTGGAGTAATACTTTGTAACCGCTTTCATATCAAGTGCATCTGTAATGATTAAACCATTAAAACCCAGCTGCTGTTTTAACAGCTTTGTTATGATTTTGTATGATAACGACGCCGGAATTTTCATATTGTTTTCGAAAGCAGGTACATTTAAATGACCAGTCATTATAGCGGGAACTTTATTTTCAACAAGCGAAATGAAAGGCTTTAATTCGTTATTCATCAAAGCTTCTTTGTTTCCATTAATAACTGGCAGATCAACATGTGAATCAGTTTTTGTATTACCGTGACCCGGAAAATGCTTTGCAACAGGAATTACTCCGCCTTCTAAAGAACCATCAACAAACGATAAACAAAATTCAGATACAATATCTTTATCTTCCGAATACGAGCGAAGATTGATAACCGGATTTTCAGGATTATTATTCACATCGGCTACTGGTGCTAAATTGATATTAACACCCAGCATCAATGCTTCAATTGCTGTTGCTTTTGCTGTTTCGTATGCAAAATCCGGATTATATGTTGAACCCAATGCCATATTATGCGGAAATTTATTTGATGCATTGATCCGCATTCCAATTCCATTTTCAAAATCCGCTGAAACGAGCAAAGGAATTTTAGAATGTCTCTGCAGTTCTGCAATCATTGATGCAGTCTCTTCAACATCGCCTGTTGAAATTACTATTCCACCTATTCCGTGCACCTTGACCAAATCAAGAGCAAACTTAAATTCTTTGGATTGCTGATCAAGAGATTTTCCGAAAACAGCGGGCATAAAAATCTGAGCACATTTATCATACAGTGACATTGCCTCCAGAGTTTGGTTTACCCATAGCTCATCTTCTTCCGAAAGCTCAATCACTTTTCTTGTTCCCCTTGATGATTTATCAATCAATTTTTCTTCTCCTTTATTTTCATTTAATGGAGAAAATGAAACAAACAATTGAAAAATTATCAGAGTAAGTAATCCAAAAATTATTCTGCCAAAAAACTTATCTCTCATCTGATTGGTTAATATCCTTAATAACAGCATCGTGCAATGCCGGGCGTACTTTTGTTAAGCCGGAATTTTCTCTTGTAGGATAAACACGATTAGTCAGAAAAACTACAAACAGGTTTCTAACAGGATCAGCCCAAACTGAAGTGCCTGTAAATCCTAAATGCCCAAAAGAATTGCTGCTAAAATAATTTCCTGCTGTAGAACCTTTTTCGGATTTGGTATCCCATCCTAAAGCCCTTGTACTTTCACTGCCAAATCTTTTGGTAAACATCTCAATAGTACCGCTTTTTAAAAACTCTCTGCCGTTTACTTTTCCTTTATTCATAAGCATAGACATAATCTTTGCAATATCTCCGGCGGTTGAAAAGAGTCCGGCGTGACCAGCAACTCCGTTTAGTATATAAGAATTTTCGTCGTGAACTTCTCCTTGAATTGTTTTCATTCTCCAGTAATTATCAATCTCAGTCGGGGCACAATATTTCTTTAGTGAGTCTGGTACATTAAAATAAGTAGAATTCATTTCTAAGGGTTTAAATATTTCATCTGTACAAAATTTGTCAAGTGTTTTTCCAGTTACCTTTTCTATAACTTTTCCTAATGTAATAAATCCAAGATCAGAGTAAATAGTTTTTTCACCCGGATTATATTCCAAAGCTGCTGAGTATATTTCGTTCAACACCTGATTATTGTTCAAACCTTTTTCATAAAATCTGATAAAAGCTGGTAATCCGGAATTATGAAGCAACAAATTTCTTATTGTGATATTTTCTTTATTATTATTTCCAAATTCAGGAATGAACTCAGCAACCTTATCATCTAAACTAAAAAAACTTCTGTCAATACAAAGCATTGCTGCGGTAGTTGTTGCAATCACCTTTGTTAAAGAAGCAAGATCGAACATTGTATTATTATTTACAACAGGAGAATTTTCTTCGTAAGTAAATTTTCCAAATGAATTTTCATAAATAATACTTCCATTCTGCCAAACTAAAACCACTGCACCGGGAAATGCTTTATCTTTAATCCCACTTTTTACAACTGACTCAACATCTGCAAAATCATAATTAGTGTTTTGTGCACAAAGGTTAAGAACTAAAAGATTCAGTGAAAGAATAAAAATTGTTTTGAGTTTCATGTCAGAATTTCCTTAGTATTTACATACTTAATTTAACCTAAATTACTTTAATGAAAAAAATGAGATGTATCCTTCCAATCTAATTATTATATTTAACCAAAAGTTTTAGGATTACTATGAGCGAACTGGAAAAGTACTTTTCTAAATTTCGTAAAAACATAATAGGAATTGATGAATCATTTAACACTCCATTCGGAAAAAAGAAAATTATCTATGCTGATTGGATAGCAAGCGGCAGACTATATAAACCTATTGAAGAAAAAATCTGCGAAACTTTTGGTCCGCTTGTAGGCAATACTCATTCTGAAGCAAGTGTTACCGGAACTACGATGACACTCGCCTATCATCAGGCACATAAAATTATTAAAGAACATGTTAATGCTGATAAAGATGATGTGATTATAACAGCCGGTTCAGGAATGACAACTGTGATTTGTAAATTTCAAAGATTACTTGGTCTTAAAATACCCGAACAACTTGTTGATTACATTAATCTATCTGATGAATTAAAGCCTGTTGTTTTTATCACTCACATGGAGCATCATTCAAATCAAACTACATGGTTAGAAACTATAGCTGATGTAATTGTAATTGATCCGAATAATGACGGACTTGTTGATATTGAAGACTTCAAGAAAAAGTTGAAAAAATATAAAGATAGAAAACTGATAATTGGCGCTTTTACTGCGGCTTCAAATGTTACAGGTATCGAGCCTGATTATTACGAGCTGGCAAAAATAACTCATCAGCATGGCGGATATTGTTTTGTTGATTTTGCCTGTGCTGCTCCTTATGTAAAAATTGATATGCACCCAAATGACCCTGAAGCCAAACTTGATGCAATATTTTTCTCCCCGCATAAATTTCTTGGAGGACCGGGTACACCTGGCGTTTTAGTTTTTGATTCCAAATTATACAAAAACAAAGTTCCTGATTTACCCGGCGGCGGAACAGTTGACTGGACAAATCCATGGGGTCAGCATAAGTTTGTTAACAATATAGAAGCACGTGAGGACGGAGGAACCCCTGCTTTTCTTCAGACGATTAAAGCCGCACTTTGTATAAAATTAAAAGAAGAAATGGGCACTGAGAATATTAGAAAGCGTGAAGAAGAATTAGTTAAACTTGCTCTTACAGGTTTGAAGAAAATTCCTAAAGTCCACATTCTTGCGGGCAATATCGAGCACAGACTTGGAGCAATTTCATTTTATGTAGAAGATATACATTACAATCTGATAGTAAAACTTCTTAACGATAGATTCGGTGTTCAGGTAAGAGGCGGCTGCTCTTGTGCCGGAACCTACGGACATTATTTATTACACGTTGATCCAAACAGGTCTAAGCAAATTACGGATAAAATTGATCAGGGTGATCTTTCTGAAAAACCGGGATGGGTCAGAATGTCTATTCATCAAACTATGACCGATGAAGAACTAAATACAATTCTTACCGGAATAGAACAGATTATCTCCAACATAAACAATTGGGAAAAAGAATACTATTACGATAAAACCAAGAACGAATATTTTCATATTTCTTCAAACGGTGAAGAATTGGACAAGATTAAAAGCTGGTTCGAATTTAACTAAGCAGTACATTTTATGATCAATTGACTTTGTGTTGAATAATTTTATAATACTAACATAGTTATTAAAACTTGTAACAAATAAACACATTTTCGTAATCACGCAAAGGAGGATATAAATATGTTAGCCATTGGTGCATATGAAAAATGTAAACAGTATTTAAAACTACAGTCAACTGAATCTGAAGAAGTTCGTGAAATTTTTCCCTGTATTTCTATATCACGGCAAAGCGGTGCCGGATCTTATCAAGTAGCGCAAAATCTTTTAGACCTTTTACAGCAGAATACCAAACAGCCCGAGAATCCCTGGACTTACTTTAACAAAGAATTAATCTCTCAGGTTCTTGAGGATTTTAAATTACCAAAAAATTTCAGTGCATACTTTGTTGAAGATAAGTACAGCCATATTTCTGATGCAGTAAATGAGCTTCTTGGTGTAAAACCTTCCGAATGGACAATAGTTCATAAAACAACCGAGATTATTTTAAGATTATCAAGATTCGGTAAAACAATTATTGTAGGAAGAGGTAGTGTAGTTATTAATGCCAAACTCCCAAATTGTTTTCAGATTAGATTAGTGGCTTCGATCGAAAGCAGAATTAAACATATACAGGAAGTATTTAAACTTTCAAAACCAAAGGCATTGGAGTATATTACAAAAGAAGAAACCAGTCGAAAGAGATATCTGAAGTCCCATTTTTTTAAAGATGCTGATGATCCATCACTTTATCATTTAATTTTAAACACAAGCAAACTCACTTATCAGGAAACAGCAGAGATAGTTTATAATCTTGTTCGAAAAAGATTTCCGCAATGCTTTAATGAATAAAAGATTATTTCTTATTGGTTAAAAAATCAATTACGCTTGAGTTGAAAATTTCCGGAATCTCATATTGTAAAAAGTGACCGCAATTTTCGAATAGTAAAAGTTTACTGTCTCCAATTTGTGAAGCCCCAAGTTTTGCGATTTCTTCGGTTGATGTTTTGTAGTGTATGCGATTTGGAATCAGTGAATCATTTTTCCCAAAAAATATCAAAGTTGAAATATTGATCTTATTTAATTGACTGAAAACCTGTTCAACAAGCAGTCCGGTTAGCGAGTTTGCCACAATCTGACAATGATTAAAAAACTCCTCATCATTTTTGATCGCAATTCTGTCCGCTATCATTTCTTCTGCTTCAGCAGGCATTTGATGGAAATTAGTCTTGTAGTTAATCCTTACCTGCTCATCAGAAGTACTATAGGAAATTTCGGGAGAGATAATATTTTTTAATTGTTCAATATCCCTGTTATTAAAAGTTTCAAATCCTGCAGGTGCAACGAGTACGAGTTTCTTTATGACATCAGGAAAGTTTATCACATAAGACAATGCAATCTGTCCACCCATCGAATGACCGACTAAGGTTACATTTTTTAAATCGAGTAATTTTATAAACTTATCAATAAAATCTCTGTAAAATTCTAGCGTTCCGCTGTGAATTTGTTTACTGGATTTACCATATCCGGGTAAGTCTAAAGCTATACATCTAAAATAATTTTTTAAAACAGGAACATTTCTATCCCATGCTTTTAAGTAACTGCCGAGTCCGTGTATAAAAAGTAAAACATCAGATGAACTTCCTTCATCAATGTAAGCAACATCGTATTCATTTACTTTAACAAAATTAGTCTTGAATTTGTAATTGATTTGATTAAAAGTCCGGCTCATACAAAAAAACAGACTTCCTTCCAAAGAAGGAAGCCGATAAAGATTATTTTAGAAAATTTATTAATGCATTATTAAACTCATCTGCTTTTTCAATCATTATCATATGACCGGTGTTGTCAAATTCGATAAGTTTTAAACTGCTTATTTGTCCTATTCCATTATTAAATACATCCGCTGTAAAGCCGGGGTTTAAGTAAGGATTTGGAATCAGCCCATCATACTTTCCGTAAATAACCAAAGTACTGGTTTTGATTTTATTTAATTTATCGAAAGTCGGCTCATCAAGCATTGCATTAACACATCTAACAACAGTATAAGCGAACTCATCAAAATCAGCAGCCTTTCTCATTCTGACTCTTTCTTCAACCATCCATTCCCATTC
The DNA here is from genome assembly GCA_013285425.1 of Ignavibacteriota bacterium. Taxonomy (GTDB): domain Bacteria; phylum Bacteroidota; class Ignavibacteria; order Ignavibacteriales; family Ignavibacteriaceae; genus IGN3. The sequence continues at coordinate 258,010 of CP053447.1, read as the reverse complement.
ATCTTTCCACGAATAAAAATTATTAGAAAGATTTCTTCTTATTCCTTCTTCGGTAGTTGATTTAATAGCTTTCATTGTCATCACACTTCTTAACCAATCTCCTTCACCTCTTTGAAACTCTTCAAACCCGGCAGGAGAAGCTAAAATTAATTTTGAAAGAGTGTTCGGATAATTAATCGAAAACATAATCCCTATTTGTCCACCCATAGAATGACCAACGAGAACAACATTCATTAAATTTAATTCTTCAATTAAATTTTTTATTTGTTCAGCATAGAAAGAAATCGAATAACTGTAATTACCCTTTTGAGATTTTCCATAGCCGGGCAGATCAACTGCAATTACTCTAAAATGTTTTGATAATTCCGGAATATTATATCGCCAGAAACCTGCATTACTTGCCAAACCATGAATTAAAATAAGTGTTTGTTCTCCGCTGCCTTCATCTATATATGCAATTTTAGGATTTCCTTTTGAAAATTTCACCCGGTACCCGTAATCAATATCTGAAAATTCCAAAGCTGGTTTATCCCAATATAAATAGCCGGAACAACCCGTAAATATTAATGTTAGTAGAATTAGTATATATTTTTTCATTGTCTTCTCCTTAAAACATTAACCAGCTTAAAGTAGTAAATAAAACCCAGGGATCTTTTGGTCTTGTACTAGAGTAAGTTGCAGAAGGTGCATCAAAAAAATCACCAAGCATTAAATAACCGGCACTTACTCCAAGGGTAAGAAATACTTTAAGATTATACTTGAATTCAAGATTTACTTCTGTACCCATATAAGAACCTCCGCCGGCAGGTGTAACATTTGATAACGCAGAGGCAAGCCCAATCTTACCACTGAATTTATTTGGAATAAAATCTTTAGAGAAATTTAAAAATGCAGCCGTAACTCCAAGTCCCATATTAGAAATATCGTGAACAACTGAATAATATCTATTAACCACCTGCGGATCGGGAAAAAGTAATAATGCACGATGTGCACTATAAATTCCAACCGGCGAACCATAAACATTACCTGTTATGACACTGTTCAAAGTTCCATCACTTATTCCATTATCATCACCAGTGGTATATAATCCTTCTAATGAAATTTTATCATTTGCAGTCATTCCGTATTTATATTGAAAACTTGCATTTGCAGTTAATCCAAAAATATTTGCAGCTCTGTTTGTTTCGATACCAACGCTATCAATTGTTCCGATATTAGCGACTACGAATGCGTCTGCCCAAAATCTATCAGCAAGAAAATCACGGTTATAAGCTGAGTGAATTCCTATCCAGCCAACATTTGCTTCATACTTTTGATTAATTCCCGGGAATCTGATCCGGGTAGCACCGTTGTATTCAGCTAAAGCGCTTGTCAGACCTTGCCCTAAAACACTAATACCGCCTGCATTTTTTCCTTTATCCCAAACATACCATAGACTTCCGCCTACTTCCAGGAGTGGATGAACTCTGGAATCAACATCAAACATCCATAAAGTTACATCATCACTTTTGCTGATTTCATTTTCCCACAACTGGAAATAACTTAATCTGCTTTTTGTAGTAGATGAAAGATCAGCAAATATACTAGCACCAACAGCCTGCGTTCCCCAGAAGGAAAGCTTATATCCGCTTGTTTGCGCCATTTGAACTGAACTAATATTTGGATCACTTACGTTATCAAATAACCTTTGCAATCCAATAACTGCATTCCAATCAGAATTCTCCGGTCTTATTTCAACATTAGCTAACAATGTTTGCAGATTTACCTGTCCGGCATTTATTGCACCACCGCGATTATTACCCACACCATAAGCCTGATCGCCCCAGGTATAATCAATTTTAAATAATCCCCGAAACGTAGCAAATCCATCAAGGATAGATGGTTTATATATAAACATCGGAACAAATCTCTGCTCTGCATAAATTGCTGTTTGAGGAACAGTATTAGTTGAGTTTTGACCGAACAATCTTCCTATAACCTGTCCCTGTAAAAGGTCATTTGTAGGAGTAATATTTGAACCGGTCATTCTAGAAAATGAATAGCCGATAAATTGAAATTCTTTTGGTGCAGGATCTTTTAGTCTGTTATCATCCTGTGCAAAAAAATCAGCAATCATTAAAAACAAAAAAATGTTAATAAGTAAAAATTTTTTCATTGGTTAACCTCCAATGATTGTTAACAAAAAGACGGCAGCTTTACTGCCGTCTTTATTTAGATTATTGATAAATAAATGTTTGTATCCAGGTAGCCCCTAAAGGGATATTATTGTATTTAGTACTGCCAAAACCTTCTGCAGCAGTCGGAGCAGTAAATCCGGTTATAGCAGGAGTTGTTTGTAATACTTCATACTTTAAATCTCTGGTGGTTACTCTGTAGATTCCTGTTGATGTAACTGTTGTGGGAACGGTTTGATTTAAAGTAATATTTCTTATAGATGTACCCGAATTTGCAGCTGTACTAAAAGTACCCGAATAAGTTACATCAACATTAAAACTATCGGTTGCAACAACTGTATATGTATTATTGCTGTTAAAAGTAGCAACAATCTTCTTTGTTTTTAAAGTTAATACTAATCCAGGCGCAACATTAGCACCTTCAGAAACCCAGGTGCCTGTTAACAATTCTGTAGTCGGAGTTGCTGGAACAAAGCCTTGTATCCAGGTCTCACCAAGTGCAACATTCATATATTTAGTGCTTCCAAAACCCTCTGCAGGAACTGGCGGGGTAATTCCGGCTATTTCCGGTGTTGTCTGAACAACTTCATATTTCATCATACCTTTTGAGTCCACCTGATAAATTCCTTTTGAAGTAACTGAAGTTGGAACTGTTTGGTTTAAAATGATTGAACGGATTGATGTGCCGGTATTTTCTGAAACTGAATAAGTTCCTGAATAAGTAACTTCTGCACCTGCACTGTCTTTTGCAATAACAGTGTATGTGTTGTTCGAATTAAATGTAGCTATAATTTTAACTGACTTTAATGTTGCAGCCAAACCAGGCGCAATTCCTGCTCCTTCCGAATACCAGGTATTAACAATTTTATCTTGTTCTGCCGGGGGTTCAACGGTATCATCTTTTTTGCTGTCACAACCAACATATAAAAATGTTAATGATGTGAAAAGAGCCGCTAATAATAATCGCTTCATAACTTTCTCCTTTTTATTTTGTTTTTGATTTGTTAGTTAATTGATTTTTATGCATTTGTAATAATATTTTTTTATCAATTTTTCCTGCCTCACTTTTGGGCAGCTCGGATAAGAATTCAATATGTTTTGGAATTTTATATTTAGCCAGATTTCCTGAACAAAACTCTCTTATATTATTTTCATCAAGCTTCTCATTTTCTTTTTTAACAATATATGCCTTACCAACCTCGCCCCATTTTTCATCATCTACACCGATTACCGCGACTTCTTTAACTTTATTATTTGAGTATAAAAAAGCTTCAACCTCTGAAGGATAAACATTTTCACCGCCGCTTATGAACATATTTTTTTTACGATCAACAACATAGAAATAACCTTCTTCATCTTTTTTTACCAGATCACCAGTATGGAACCATCCATCAGTTATTGCTTCCATTGTAGCTTTTTCATTTCTCCAATAACCAGGTGTAACAACAGGAGATTTTAGCCACAACTCTCCAACTTCATTAGCTCTGCATTCTTCTTTATTGTCTTTCATAACCTTTGCATCGAAATAAAAATTCGGAAAACCAATCGATCCCTTTTTTCTTATCGCATCATCCTGATGAAGTGAAAAGCAGTTTGGACCTACTTCGGTTAAACCAAATCCTTGTCTGATAAAAACCCCTTTGCTATGCCAAATATTTATTAAAGGTATAGGCATCGGTGCACCGCCTACAATGGCATATCTTACAGATGAGAGATCTGCTTTGTTAAAGTATTGAGAGTCTGCCATCATCTGAAGCATAGTTGGAACACCGAAAAGTATTGTAGCTTTTTCTTTTTCCATCAATTGTAAAATCAGATCGGCATCAAACTGAGTCAGTAATGTATGTGAAGCCCCGTGATGCAGAAATGGTGTAAACAGCACATTCCATCCACCTGTATGAAAAAACGGTGCAAAGCTTTGTGTGTGGTCGGCAGAGTTCAAGTCTAATCTTAATCCTGTATTTATCGAATTCCAGAACAACATCTTGTGGGTTATGATTACTCCTTTAGATAAACCAGTAGTTCCGGCAGTATAAAGTATCATAACCGGATCATTCTCATCAATCACTACAGATACATTAAATTCAGATTTAAGATTATTTTCCAGTAAAAACTTTGATGGTTCATTCAGGTTTTTAATAATCTTAACTTTTGATAAGGAAGACAGCTTTGGTAAATGATCAGAAAATTCTTCATCATAAAAAAATACTTTAGGCTCAGCATCATTTATTAAAATATCAAGTTCACGGGGCATTAATCTAAAATTTAACGGAACCAACAATGCTCCGATTTTAATACAAGCTAAAAAAAGAATAACATGTTCAGATTTATTTTTTGAATAGATTGCAATTCTATCGCCTTTATTTATTTTAAATTGGTCTATAAGAAATTGTGCTAAATAATTTGTGCGATTATTAAAATCACGGTAACTCCACTGTACATCCCGTTGATGTTCTCTGAGAAACATTCTGTCCGGAGTATAAGCTGCCCATTTATTTAACCAGTCTGTTTGAAAACTATTCATTGACTTTCCTTCTTTTAAACAAATATATTATTGAAGCAACAATAACTGAAAGTGAAATTGCAATAGCTGCTGAAACTCCTGGATTCTGTCCAGTTGCTATACTGAACGGCACTTTAATATTTCCATAGAAAAAACTAAAGTGAACAATTATAGCAACCAGTGAAGCTGTAATAACAGCAGACTTAGGCGTATCTTTTAAAAACATTCCAAACAAGATGGGAACAAAAGCAGCAGAGAAGTAAGCATATACACCGTTCTGTGCAAAAATTCCTACGCTTAAATTCGGATTAACAAGCTGGTCGTAAGATAAAATTATAGATATCAGAGCGATTGCAATAATTACTATACGATTTATAATTATCATTGATCTGACATTTTTATTTTCATCTTTTGGCAAATACTTGCCAAACAATGGTTTTATAATATCTGCAGTAATTGAAGTTGAGACTGATTGTATTAATCCTTCAAGTGTTGAAATACCGGCAGATATCAAACCCATTACTACAATCAGACCAACATAAACAGGAAATTCCTTAACAACATAAGCTGATATAACTCCATCAAGTTTTAACGGTGCACCATTAATTGTCAGATCAGGGAAATCAATTCTCGCGTATAAACCTGTTATCACAACAAGAAAGAATAATACCTGCACTATAATACCAGCCGTTAAATATTTGTTTACATCTTTATCAGTTTTAAGTAAAAGTGATTTTGTTATTATATGCGGCTGACATACAATTGCAACTCCGATTACAATCTGCGAAAATATAATTTCAAAATAATCGCGAAACAAAAAACTTGATTCATTAGTTATTTGAGTTAGTTTTGGATCTATTGCTGAGAGCTTATCTAAAAATCCATGGATGCCATCAGAAAAATGTTTGTAACCAGAGCCAAGAAGAATAAATGCAACTATAATCATTATAATTGCCTGCACTGTGTTGGTATAAACCATCGAGTTAGCCCCGCCAAACATCATATAACCAAAAATAAATACTACTATTCCAATCAAAATTGTAAGCTCACTAACATTTAAGGTTCTTGCTAATACCTGAGTTAATCCGACACATATAAGAACTATGAAAGTAATTAATAGAAGTGAAAGAAAAGCAAAGAACAACCCATAACCTTTGCTTTCATATCTGGTTCCCATCCATTGAGCCATAGTTAATGCTTTAACACTACTACCGTGTTTTCTAAATCCTTTTGTCAGCACAATTAAAGAAACCATTGCTGCAGCAGGCATTACAAATGCATAAGAAATAACACCGCTAATTCCATAGAATGCAATGAATCCGGGATTTATAATAAAAGTTGCTGCGCTTGTCATCGATGCTGCTAAAGCCAAACCAACTGCAATTGGTGAAAATGATACATTGCCGATAGCATAATCATTGATGTTTTTTATTCTGATCGCACCGCGGATAACAAAATATAAGATTACTGAACTGTATGCTATTACAAGTATCCAGCCGGCTGTTACTAATTCCTTAGAAGCAATTCCCATAAAGCTTCCTGTTAAAGTTTAAAGATTGATAATGCAAAAGCTAATCCTCCACCGGAACCAATAAATAAAACCATATCTCCCTTTTGAACTAAACCCTTTTTGCACGCATCATCAAAAGCCATTGGAATGCAAGCTGAGCCTGTGTAGCCAAAGTTTTGCATTATTGTATGTCCTTTTGATCTATCAACTCCAAGATTATCAAGCGTTTCCCAAATGGAGTTGATATTTAATTGTGTGAAAAAATACTTGTCGATGTTAACAGGATGAATATTTAATTCATCACAAGCATCTTTAATCATCTTTGTCCAGGTTAAAGGATTTATTTCTTTAGGAAATTTTTTGACAAACTTAAGTAAGTGATCTTTTTCTTCAATAACTTTTTGAGTAATAGGCTTGTGTGTTCCGCCAGCGTAAATCCCCATCCAATCACAGTACTGTCCTTCAGTATGTAATCTGCTGATAATAAAGCCTTCATCTTTATTATTTATAGAAGAAAGCAAAACTCCCGCAGCACCATCAGCAAATAGTGTAACGGTTTTCTTATCCTGCAGATTCAAATACTTACTCATTGCATAAGCACCAATAACAAGAATTTTGTTGTACTTTTTATCTGCTTGAATATATTTTGAAGCGATATCAAGTGCAGTAACAAATCCTGCACAAGCAGTATTAACATCGAAGGTACCTGCATTAACTGCATTTAGACGGAACTGAACAACTGACGCAGTTGAAGGAGAAATGTATTCTGGCGTATCAGTTGCGATTATAATCAGATCTAATTCTTCAGCAGAGGTTTTCCCATCTTCAAGAATTTTTCTTGCAGCTTCAACACAAAGTTCTGCTGTTGACTGATTTTCACTACACCATCTTCTTTCCTTAATAGCAAGATTTTCAACCAGCCATGTATCAACATCTTCACCGAGTAATTCATTAAAGTATGAATTAGGAACAACTCTTTCAGGCACATACATTCCGGAAGAGATTATTTGAGCATTTCTAATCATAAGACCAAACCGCCATCAACACTAAGCACTGTTCCTGTAATATATTTTGCTTCATCACTGACTAAGAACAAATATGCATTTGCAATATCTTCAGGATCACCAAGCTTACCCAAAGGAGTTTTCTCTTTAAGCATTTCAATAACTTTCTCGGGAATAGTATCAACCATTTCTGTTGCAATGAATCCCGGAGCAACTGCATTTACATTAATTCCTTTTCTTCCAAGCTCACGTGCCCATACTTTTGTCATTCCAATAATACCTGACTTTGTAGCAACATAATTAGTTTGCCCGAAGTTTCCATATAATCCAACAACTGATGAGGTATTTACAATTCTACCGTATTTATTTTCAGCCATAATCGGAGCTATTGCTTTGGTGCAGTTAAAAACTCCGGTTAGATTAACATCAACCACTTGTTTCCATTGCTCTTCAGTCATCTTAAGAAAAGATGCGTCGCGCGTAATTCCGGCATTATTTATCAGAACATCAATTCTTTTATACTTCTGAACAATTATGTCAGCAGCATCTGTAACAGAAGCTAAGCTGGTTACATTTACTTTTTGAAATTCAATCTTTTTACTGATGTCTTTTAATTCTGCGATTGTATTATCTGCTTTTTCTTCATTAACATCCCAGATAAATACCGTTGCGTCTTCTTCAGCAAATTTTTTAACAGTAGCTTTTCCAATTCCCTGTGCGCCACCTGTAATTACAGTAATTTTATTTTCCAATCTTTTCATTTATCAATCCTTGTTTTTATTGTTTGAAATATTTCAAACGATTAGTTGAAAAAAATTATTATCAGCCTAAAAGCTTGCTTCTCTCTTTAGTCCAGGATAAAAGAAAATTGTTATAATGATCCTCCATTAATAGATAGAATCTTTCCATCTCAATCATTCTCTTCCCAATTGATTTAAGACTCTCGCTCTTTGATGACTTAATTTCTTCTTTTAGTTGTTTAGCAATACGGGTATTATTCTTAATTAATTCCAAATTGTTTCTGAATGCATGTTCAAACACTTCCGGTTCTATCTCGTAATAATCTTTTCTGTTGTCGTTTGGCATCCAGACTTTTCGTATCAAATGTTTGTCTCTTAATCTTCTTACTATTTGACTGATTGGTCCTTTACTTCTTCCAAGTTGCTTGGTTATTTCGTCTAATGATAATGGTTCCGGAGAAAATAAAAGAAGAGCAATGATATGCCCCATTAACTTACTTAAACCAAATGCTTTGTAAGCATCTCCAAATCTTTGAATAAGTTCTTTTTTTATTTTTTCTTCTGTAGTCATCAGTTTTTACTTTTGAAATTTTTCAAACGTTAAAAACTTAGTCCGAATTTCTTTTAAAGTCAAGGTCAAATGCCAGAGAAAGTCATTTTGCAGGATATTAAAGAGTTGACTTTAGTTTTGTAAGTCCTGTTTTACTTACTGGTAATTCTTTACCGTTTTTTAAGACTAAGCGGTATGATTCTGTATCGGTTTGTTCGAGATGTTGAAGAAAATCAAGATTAATTATATACGAACGATGAATCCTGACAAACTGATTTTCATTTAAATGATTTTCAAAATACTTCATCGTTTTCTGCTTTAAGAATCTTCCCTTCTCCGAATTGATCAAGACATAATCATCCTGAGCTTCAATCCATTTAATTTCTTCAACAGGAATGATTGTGATTTTACCGCTATCCTTAATAACAATTCGTTCAAGAAACTCAATCTTTTCATCTCGCTGCTGAATAATATTTTGAATTGCTGAGTTTTGCTGATATCTATCGCCAAGCTGTGAAACAGCTTTTTGAAATGCATTTGAAAACCTTTCCTCCGAAAAGGGTTTTAAAAGATAGTCAACTGCACTTACCTCAAAAGCTTTAATTGCATAATGATCATAAGCTGTTGTAAAAATAATTATCGGAGGATCCTCTAATAGTTCGAGCATTTCAAATCCATTAAGCTTCGGCATCTGAATATCCAGAAAAATCAAATCCGGCTTAAGTTCATTTATTTTTTTAATAGCATCAAATCCGTTTGAGCATTCTGCAAGTATTTCAACATCCGATCTGTTAGCAAGATAGTTTTTAGTAATCTGCCTTGCCAATGATTCGTCATCAACAATAATAATTTTAATTTTGTCTTTCATCCTTTTCCTGAGTTAGTGTGAAATTATTTTTAATTGGCTGCAAATAAGCTAAACCATTAATTAAAAGCACTAATTTTTTATGTTTAAGTAATTCTTTGCCAAAGTTAACAATAATACCTGATTAAAATTTTGAAGCTGATAAATAATTTAGAATTTGTTTACAACACACTGTTAAAATAATTTTATTAAATACTGTAATTTCTGTAAAGTACTTGGTTGGAAGAATAATTTTTCAATATCTTATTTCAAATAACCCTTACCATGATTTCCCTGAACTCCCGTGCAGATACCGCTCTTTAATGGAATTCGTCTTTATATAATAAATCTGCAATTAAATATCAGCTGGTATTAAATTCATTTAACCTGTCTGCCGTCAGGCAGTTTACCAGTTGTAATTAACTATACTTTAATCAAAAGATTTTACGGGAATAAAAATACTCACAGTAAATTTATTATTCTCTTTCTTTACTTCCATAAGATTATCTTGATGATAGATTAATTTCAATCTATCCTCAATATTCTTAAGACCAACACCTGCCCCTTTTTTATGCGACTCGCCTTCAAAATTGTTACAAAGAGTAATCTTTAGAAAGTCATCTTGTTTTTTACAGGTTAATATAATCTTTACAGTAGTCAGTGTTTCATATACTGCATGTTTTATTGCATTTTCGAACAAAGGCTGCAATATCATACTTGGAATCTCAGCTTTTCCGCATTCCTCATAAAGTTCTTCTATATACTCAAATTTATCTTCAAATCTTATTTTTTCAATATCCAGATAAAGTCTGATATTTTTTAATTCTTCAGTAAGAGTAGTTTTCTGTCTATCATTATTTGCAAGAGTAAATCTCAAAAAGTCAGCAAGTTTTATGATCATCTGTCTTGCTCTTTTAGGATCGATTTCTGTTAAGGCGCTAATTGAATTAAGACTATTAAAAATAAAATGAGGATTAATCTGAAATTTCAGAGATCTCAATTCTGCCTCTGTTACAAGATTTTTTAATTCTGTCTCTTTAACAACTCTTTCTTGAAATCCTGAATAATAAATCACTATATAATAAAATGCAGTCATCAGAAAGTAATACAAAATACCAATGACAAATCTTGATCTGATAGTACTGACAAAGAAAGTGTCAAACAGTTCTGTGTCAGCTACTAAACTTATTACGATTAAATAACCCAGCACCATCCATACAACTGAAATTAAAATACCCCCACCCAAATGAGTTAAAATGATTTTTGAAATTTTATTGTTCTCAATCGAAAGATAGACAGATGAATACCAAAAACTGAACCCAAGTATAGCAATCAGTAAATTAAAAACTATTGCGTCAACAATAATAATTGTTACATTGGTTTTGCTATAATAGCTGATAAGGTTAAGATAGAGATTTGCAATGATGACAATAAACAATAAATAAAAAAGAATATTCTTTGTACTCTTAAGAATCGGGTTGGTTGACATTGTTTAATGCTAAAAATAAGTTTTTAATTCACCGCCGCCAAAGACTACCAGACCCTTAATAATCAGTGTTTTGCTTAAATCAATTACTCTATTAGGGTCTTTAACACTCTTGTTTGAAAAACCTCCGAAGATTGGAGTAACATTTAATACTATGTTCCAATCACTCGGTACGATGATAGTTGTTCCGCCAAAAACAGCAAGCACATCAATTACATTTGTTCCTTCAGCAAGTTTACATCCTTTTAGAATTATTTCAGAACCGCCAAAGATAGCAGTTACATTTCCGCCTTTAAAATTTTCAGAAGTTATTATTTTTGTACCACCTCCGAAAATTGCAACATCATCAATAACATCCTTGCTAATCTGTCCAAAATTATCATTTTCTATTTCTGCTTTTTTTCTCTGATTAACAATAATATAAATACCGATAGCAACTAAAAATATTGCAAATATTACAGAGCTATTATAATCTATTGAAGGAAATATTCGCGGCAGAATAAAGATAAAACCAAGTCCTGCTAAAATTCCACCAAGTACTTTTCTTGAAGTATTAAATGAAAGATATAAACCTATGACTATAAAAAAGAAAGACCAGGAAAAGAATATACGAGTGAAATTAAAATCAAACACATTAAGTGACTTAAGGAAGAATAATCCGCCCAGTCCAATCAATAAACTGCCGAGCAGAACTCTTTTATCAACTTTATTATTTTTTTCTTCCATTTTTTCAGCTCCTTATTAAGATATATCAATTTCTAATTGAAAAGTAATACAAAGATACCATTAGGAAAAGAAAAAATCGGTAAAATAAAGGAAATCATCGGTAAACGGGTTATAATTTTTGTTTACTAATTGGAATGAAGAAAGCGGAAAAGTTTAAAAAAAAAGGTTGCTTCGAAACACTCATTCTTTTTAATTAAAAGAATAAACACACGAAACAACCTTACTAACCAACAACAATTTTTATTGAAAATTCATTGTCTCAATATATTTTTTCAAAAAACTCAAATAACTTTCACTCTCACAATTTGCTATACGCCAATGTTTGTGCCAAAACAGAAAATACAAACAGTTTAAATATTCCAACAAAAAGAAAAAAATTGTTTGTTTCATTTTGAAAATTTTCTATTATTAAGCAGAGAATCAATCGATGTTATTTTATATAATTAAGTTTTTTCAGTAATTAACATTATATATATTTGCATTAAATTTTAGGAATTATGTTCGATATAATTATTATATGATTAGCCATATAAGAAATATGAATCGCTCTTTTATCCAAATTTTTTTAATCTTTTTATTTGTTGCTTATACTAGCAATATAAATCCTCAACCAATTGGCAATGAAGATAAGTTTATTTATCAAAATTTTATTGTTGCAGTTGATGGCGGAGTTGGATATGGATTTACAGATTATAAGAACAGTTCTCTTGGTCTAACTGCTAAAACTTCATTAGAGTACTATCCTTTAATTATTCAAGATGCACGACTTGGGTTTAAAATTTTTGGTGGCGGATTAAATCTTAAATTTAACGACTCAAGAAACTTACTCTCGAGTAATGATGGACCAAGAGCAATACCCACTGAAGTTACAACAGATGCTATTTTTGTGGGTGCGGGTTTAAACTTTGGATATGCTGTTGCTGACTTTTTCATCCCTTCAATTATGGTTGGAGGAACATTTCTTAATTTCAGTCCAAAAGATAATAATGGAAAAATACTTAACTTTAATAGTCTGGACAGGTACGATAAATCAATCCTTACTTTCACTATAGAAGGTTCTGTTCTCTTTAAAGTTTCAGATCAATTTAGTATAAATGCATCACTTAGTTATCATCCTACTTCTACTGATTACCTGGAAGATGTTTCTGCAGCAGACAACTCAGATTCATATTTAACAGCAATGGTTGGCTTATCCTATGCAATTAGCAGCAAACTTGAATCTGATTTAGATAAAACAACAAAAGTTAATGAAAAACCTCTTACTAAACCCGAAGACATTATTGGGTTAAGAAATGAGGAAGTACACAAAGATTCAAGTAAAATCACACCTGATGTTGATATTAAATCAACTGATGAAAAAGATTTAACTAAACTTAAAGAGAAAGAAAACGAAGTTATTCCAAAAATTGAAGACAAACCTCTTGATACTCAAAAAGATTTAAATAAGCCTAAGGAAGAAGAGACCTTTTTTCAATTCAACCTTAGAGGTGAAGATTTATTTATTAACAGCTCTTCTAATATTAAACAGAGTGCCCTGATTGTATTAAATGAAATAGCTTTTTATATTCAAAATCAACCGAATAGCAAATGGAGAATTGAAGGTCATATGGACAGCCAGGGTTCTGTTTATACTATTAAAAAATTATCTTATGATCGTGCTAAAGCAGTTTACGATTATCTTGTTTCGCAGGGCGTGTTACCTAATCAAATTGAAGTTTATGGTTTAGGTGATTCTTTCCCGGTTGGCAATAATAACACAATAGAAGGACGCAGCGCTAATCGTAGGATAATGATAATTAGAGAAGATTAAAAATTCAATTATTGATAATATTGATCAGTTGCTTAATAATTTTCTCTCACTAGAAAGAATTATTACCTGTAATATTTACTTACTTTAAATTTACCCGCCATTTTCGACGCAATTTCAAAGGGTAGTCAATAGGAATAATAATTGCTTAGTTATTGTAAAGTTTTGAATAGTTAGTAATTAAAGAATTAGAATTATGAAAGATTCAACATTTGAAATTCAACAGAATCAATTGAGTAAATCAATAGATTTTGAAAATAATTCAACACTTCTTAATTATAATAAACAAGGCAAAATCAAATCACGGCTGGGCTTTATTTATTTTTTTGCTTTAGCAGCAACACTTATAATTCTTTTCGTAAAATAAACTATCAGAGTTTCAAACTTATAATTAAATCTTCTTAATTACTTTAGCAGGTACACCTGCAACTATAGTATTTGGAGGAACATCTTTAGTCACTACAGCTCCAGCTCCTACTATAGCATTCTCACCGATTGTTACTCCACAAAGTATTGTAGAAGAAGATCCTATTGATGCACCATTCTTTACAAATGTTTCAACTACAGTCCAATCAGATTCAGTTTGAATTGATCCATCAGGATTTGATGAGCGCGGATATTTATCATTAATAAATGTAACATTATGTCCAACAAAAACACTATCACCTATATGAACGCCTTCACAAATAAAGGTATGAGATGATATTTTACAATTTTTACCGACAGATGCATTCTTCTGTATTTCAACAAAAGTACCTATTTTCGAATTGTCATCAATTGAACAGCCGTATAGATTGACAAAATCAAATATCTTTACATCTTTGCCGAGTTTTACATTATTAAGATTTTTCTTTTCCAAATATACTGCCCGAACAAAATTTAATAATTAAAAGTGAACAAGCTCTTCGATTTCAACTATTCTGCCCATTCCCTTTAATGATTTATCACTGGCTTCCAACAATTTAACTATTTCCAAACCATCATATCCGTTTGTCAAGGGCTGTCTGTTTTCTTTTATTGCATCAAGGCATTCGCGTGCGCCAAGTGCAAGAGCTTCAGTCTGATTTACTTTAGGTGAAAACATATCACCGATTCTGTATTGAACCAGTGCTTCATGAATTCCTTCAGTTGTCTTTATTTCTATTCCACTATCATAAACTTTTATCTTTTCAAAATTTTCCATATCATCATAAACAAGCATCTTCTTTGATCCCCCAACAATCATTCTTCTTATCTTTACCGGTGAAAGCCAATTAACGTGAAAATGAGCGAAACAATTATCCTCAAAATAAATACTTATATGTGCGATATTCTCTTTTCCATTAAAGTTCGCAATTCCATTTGCCGAGATAGCTTTTGCCTTAAACCCAAGAATATACTGCATTATTGAAAGATCGTGTGGTGCAAGATCCCAAATAACATTAACATCTCTTTGAAATAAGCCAAGATTAATTCTTTCAGAATCAAAATACAGAATGTTTCCAAGCTCGCCTTTATCAACAAGTTCTTTCATTTTAATAACAGCGCCATTATATATAAAGGTATGATCAACAAAAATATTAAGATTCTTGGACTCAGCAATTTCAATCAATTCCTCAGCTTCAGCAACATTAGCTGTAAAAGGTTTTTCCACCCAGATATGTTTACCGTTTAATAGTGCTTTTTTGGCAATAGGATAGTGAGTTGCAACTGGTGTCGCGATAACTACAAGATCGCTGTTACCGGTTAAGGTTTTTTCGCAATCATTAGAAAGGATAACACTGGGAAATTTTTGTTTCATTACCTTCAGTCTGTCTTCTCTGGTATCACAGGCTATTAACTGTTCAACATCTTGCTGCGCAAGAAAATTTCTTAGTAAATTTGGTCCCCAATATCCTAATCCAACTACTGCTACTTTCATTTTAAATCCTTGTTAAAGTATCTGATAAAGAAAATTTATTTTGCTCCTCTGGAAAAAAGCATAACAGGAACAGTTTGAAATATCAATTGTATATCTAACCAAGGGGACATATTATTAACATAGTATAAATCTAACACAATACTTTCCTGAAAAGTAGTTATGCTTCTTCCCCAAACCTGCCAAACTCCTGTGCAGCCGGGAATTACACTTACTCTTCTTTTTTGCCATTCATCGTAATTCTCAAATTCGTATGGCAGGCAAGGTCTTGGTCCAACAAGACTCATATCGCCCTTTATTACATTGAATAATTGAGGCAATTCATCAAGTGAAGTTTTTCTGATAATTTTCCCAATCCAGGTTACACGGCTTTCATTAATTATTTTAGTATCTGATCCGTTTTTATCAGAACCATTTTTCATAAATTCAATCATCATCTTTTTACGTTCTTCATCCTCACCATTAATTTGTTTCATTGACCGGAATTTATAAAAATTAAATTCTTTACCATCTTTACCAATTCTTTTTTGCTTAAAAAGAATGGGACCGGGTGAAGATAGTTTTACCATTGCTGTAATGAACGCCATTACAGGCGAAAGAAGTATGATAGCAAAAGAAGCAATTACAACATCAAAAAACCTTTTTAGTCCAAGTGTAAAATTATCATTATACTGGGGAGAAACATCAATAACCGGAATATCTGAGTATTTCTCTATTTTCAATTTTTGGTTAACAACATCTAATAGACTTGATGTCATTCTTATTGGAACATTAAATGACTTACAGTAATCAACAACATCAAAGAATTTTTCATAAGATTGACTGTCACTTGAAATTATTAATTCATCAACTTTGTTATTATCAAGAATCTCCTTAAGACTTTCCAGATTTCCTAACACTTTCTTACCGGCAACAACAAAATCACCAATCTGTCTCTCATCATCAATAAAACCAAGTATATTTAATCCCAAAGGATTTTCATAAATTAATTTTGTTGCTAAAAGTTTCCCGGGTTTACCGTTGCCAACTATTATAACATTTCTTTTAAAACTACTCTGACTTAATTCAACAAATAACCACTTAAGCAATTCAACACGAACAATAAACAGTAGACCAATTGATATCAGAAAGAAAAACACGAAAAGAAGTCTTGAATCAATAATTGTTCTTGAATCAAGTAAAAAAGATAACAGAACAATTTTTAACGAACTATAATATATTGCTTTAAGTATCTGAGTAAAGTGTGCTGTTCGATTTAAAATTATATCAAGACGATATAATCCGTTATACTGAAAAATCAATACAATAATTGATGAAATTAGAAATACTAACGAAAGCACCCATGGTATAGATCCGTAAAACTCAAAAAAATTCAAGGATGTATTATTTCGAAGTGCGAAAATTGAGATTAAGAATGAAAAGATCAGGATAAAGAAATCTGCAATTCCAAAAAAGTATTTATATCTGTAATTTTTTTTCATAAGGTTAATAGAAATAGTTAAGCTTTTTTTATTACTCAGTAATTGTGCCACCTGTCAATTCTTTGTTTTTTAATCATTTCAAAAGCTTTCTATATAGATAAATTTCAAAATGAGATTTCAAGCAGTTTCTGTCAAGAGATTTGAGACAACTAATTGATTTGGATTTGAGGCACTATAATAAAAAAGCCCGATTCGACTAATCGGGCTGTTTGCCATCCTTAAGAAGTTTTTAAGAAACTATTTACTAAAGAACTCTTTTATTTTTTCAATTACATAGTTGATCTGTTCATCAGTCAACTCAGGAAACATTGGTAAAGATAATCCTGCTTCTGCAATTTTCTCCGAGTTAGGGAAATCTCCTTTTTTATATCCAAGATTTTTAAAACACTCTTGCATATGTAATGGAATCGGATAATGTAATCCAACATTGACGCCATTTTGTGTTAAAAAATCTTTTAGTTTATCCCTTAACTGATTACTTTTTTCTAGACTTCCATCATTTAATTGAATTACATATAAATGATAAACATGCTTTGCATACGACGCCTCTTTTGGGGTAATCACCTTAGCAAAATTTTTTAATCCTTCATTATATTTTGCAGCAACAGATCTTCTGGCATCAGTCCATTTACTTAGATATTTTAATTTTACTTCAAGTACAGCGCCTTGTATTCCTTCCATCCTGTAATTATGTCCAAGGATATCGTGATAGTACTTTTGAGATTGTCCATGTTCGCGCAGCTTTTTAATTTTGTTATAAAGCGCTTCATTATTTGTAGTTACAGCACCACCTTCACCGTATGCACCAAGATTTTTGCCCGGATAATAGCTGAATGAAGCAGCTTCAGTTAATCCACCGACTAATTTTCCTTTATATTCTGCAAGATGAGCTTGGGCAGCATCTTCAACCAGAATAAGATTATGTTTTTTTGCAATATCAATTAAGGGATCTAAATCTGCGCTCTGTCCGTAAAGATGAACAGCAACAATAGCTTTTGTCTTCTTTGTTATAGCCTTTTCAACTTTAGCAGGATCAATATTATAGGTTTCAGGATCGCAGTCAACAAAAACCGGTGTAGCACCGCAAAGAGTTGCTCCCCATGCAGTTGCAATAAATGTATTAGCTGGAACAATGACTTCATCACCGGCACCAATACCCAAACCCCACAAAACCAGATGATTAGCATCTGTGCCTGAGCTTGTACCAAGGCAATATTTAACTTGATGAGCAGCGGAAAAATCTCTTTCAAAATTCTGAACTGATGCACCAAGTATATAAGCAGTATTATCAAGTACTTGCTGAATAGCAGCATTGACCTCTGACTTAATTGAATTATAATTTGCTTTTAAATCTAAGAAAGGAATATTCATTTTATCTCCAATAATTTATTCAAAGTCAAAATAGATATTTATTATTATTTGTGATACAGTTTATTTTTATGATTCTTTTTCAAATAATTTCTTGTCAATAGATATTTCCAAACAACCAAGTAAATTTTTGTCACTCTTTGTATTTATGCTGAGCCTAATATGCGATCTACTTAGACCCCCAATATCAGAAACAGAGATTCTCAAAGTTTAAAGTCAGAACTTTATCTTTTATGATTAAACAACAACTTTAATACTAAGATCTTTTTGCAAAATATTTGTTCATTAACTAAAATAATTCTTTAACTATTTGTATCCACTGTGGAATTTCTTTTAAGATTTAATTCGATAATCATTTCAATCATTGAATCCAGCGAATATGATCTGGTCCAGGATGATCTCAACTTGTCTTTGTCAGAAAGAAACCCAGGATCAGTCACACCTGGATTGAAATCCTGATACTCAGCATTAAGCTTTCGATGACTTAACTCTTCAAATCTTTTAGAAATATCCTGGTTTAAATACCCATCACCAACAAGAAGGTAATTACCTTGAACACCAATCAAAGCAGAATTAATTATCAAATCTATTGCTTCATCTATATACAAAATGTTTGAAATGTGTCCTTTATTTACAATAATCTTTTTATTATTAAAAGCACTGTTAAAGAGCTGGGTTAACAGTTGAGTTGGCACTTCTCCAAATGCTGCAATAGACCCTAATCTTAAATTAACAACCTGAGTAGATGTTTTATTAAACAAAGCTCTAAAATAATTTTCAGCAGCTATTTTTGATATTCCGTAAGGAGTTAACGGTAAAGGAACAGTTGATGTTGAAACCGGGTGTTCATTTAACTCACTAAATATTTTAATAGTAGAAATGTTAATAAAATTTTTTGGTTGCTTTTCTTTTAACCAATTCCAGAAAAACTCATGCATACTTAGATTTGAGTTAATCTCATATAACAACTGTTCTGTAAATGTTTTAGATCTATCAACCTGCCAATGGAAATTAATTACATAATCAAATGGCTTCAGTTTAGTTAAATCTTCTTTTGTATAAATCTTCATTGGCTTCACTGATGATGCCCATTCTACTCTTTTAGGCATTTCGGGATAACCTTTTAAGATTATTGGGATTACTGTAGCATTTAATTCTTCCAGTCGTAGGCAAATATCTCTGCCTAAACGACCGGTAGAACCTATAATCAGAAACTTTTTTCCGTGTAAAATTTTGTTTTACTCCCAGCTTCTTAATACTTCTTGCTTAAGTAGTTCTTCAGGAGTGTAGGGCAAGCTTTTAAACCAAGCAATGGTTTTACTTATTCCTTCCTCAAGAGTTGTTTGAGGTATATAACCTGTTAACTCTTTAAAGTACGAATTGCCTCCAAGATGTCTCATAACATCACCAGGGCGAGGAGCTTGTTTTTGAATATAAACATTGGGATCTAGTGAAAATTCATTACAAATTGCTTCAGCTATTCTTCTGATAGTAGTTTCTTTTCCAGTGCAAATATTTATATTTTTATTACGACATGCATTATTATTAACTACATCAAGTATTCCTTTTGCAGCATCTTCAACATAAATAAAGTCTCTGGTTTGTTCACCTTCACCAAATATAACCAAAGGTTGTTTATTCATAGCTCTAACAATCATTTTAGGAATTAACTCTCCTCTGTAACCCTGCCAATGAGAGTGTGGTCCATACATATTAAATGGTCTAACCGTAGTCCAAGGCAAACCATAAGTTCTTCCAAAACTAAATGTGTACATATCCTGGGCAACCTTAGATGCTGCATAAGGTGTTTCAGGTAACAGAGGATGCTTTTCATCCATCGGAATATATTGTGCTGTTCCAAAGACTTCAGATGAAGAACAATTAACAAACAATTCAACATTATTATTTCGAGCAACGTTCAAACAATTTAGTGTTCCATCAACAATAACATCGTTTACTCTCTGAGGTTCTTTAATGGATTGTCGTAAATCAAGAACTGCAAGGTGAAAAACTATTTGTCTATCTTCAAAAGCTTCTTTTACATTATTAATATTAGTGATATCACCTTTAATTACTTTAAGATTAGGGTTGTCAGCAATTTCTTTTAAATGCAGTTCTTTCCCATGTGAAAAATCATCTAATACTGTTACTTTATTTCCTTTATTTAATAATAGATGAACTAAATGTGAGCCTAAAAATCCAGCCCCTCCTGTAACTACAATATTTTTGTTTTGCAAATTATTTTCTCCTTTAATTTATGATATAAAGAAATTTGTTAATAATGATAATCAATTATGACATGAGAATACTTAATATAGTATAAAGTTAAAAGAACAAGCTTTCAGAATTACTTCTTAATCCACTATTTACTCATTGATACAACATATTCAGTTTACTAATCTGAATATTCAGGGAAAAGGGCTACTAAATATTCTTCATTACTCATTCTATAATTACACCAAATCAATCTCTTTCATAATGCAAAAACATAATCAAAAAAAATGGATTCGGTTAGTGTAATTAGTTAAAAACTCTACTCTCCAATAAAAATGATAAAAACTTATTTCAAGTTTCTTTCATTTTTCAATATAAACAATTCTTTTTCAAATTGAGAACTAGTTACCAAAAATGATTGCTGCATTTTCTATTACGTTCTCAATAGCTGCTTTAACTACATTTTCAACATCTTAAATCTAGCTTTTTGATCAAACAATGTATCTTTCATTAACATCAAAGCTATATAATCTCTTTTTAGGTTGTCTTCTTAAAAAGTTTTTATGTTATGCAGCACAATATTTTTAGAAATGTTTATAAGCAAGAACTGTGCTAATAAATTTTAGCAAAACTTATATAAAAAATATAATATATTTTTCATTTATTAATTGAATCCAATACCCTATTTTCAAAATTATTAAGAGATGTATTGTGTAATGAAATATCTATTGTTTTGTATTATTATCATAATAATATTGTGACTCAAGAAAAAGATATTTTCTCATTTTGATATTCTAAAATATTAATGCACTGTCTTAAAAGAGAAATTACTAAGCTATGGTGGCATAAATATTGTTTTTTACGTATTATAATGTGAACCGTACCCCAAATTGTAGACAAGAGGACTAACTTCAAAGTTACTTAATGAAGTTATTTTAGTATTAAGTTGTATGTATAGTATTATTTATCCATTTAAATTCATTTAGAGACGTAATGAAATATTTATCAGTTTTTTTTATTGTAACAATTTTAATATTTGCTAGTCAAAATTTGTTCGCTCAGAATTTGAATGCAGGAGATGGAATTAGAATATCTTTTCTTGATATAAATGATCTCATTACCGGTGATTATTATATTCAGCCAAACGGACTAGTTAACTTACCAATTATTGGAGCAATTGATACTAAGAACAAAGATTTTAATCGTCTTAAATTAGAAATAGAATCGCGTTATGATTCTTTATATAAAGATCCTCATTTGAGCGTTAATGCATTATTTAGAATAAATATTCTTGGAGAAGTGAGGAATCCAGGATTTTATTATGTTTCTGACTATGAGAAGTTTGCAGCGATATTAGCTTTTGCTGGAGGTACAAATGAAAATGCAGATTTGGATAATATTACTCTAATTAGAAATAATCAACAAATTGACATTGATATTAACAAAATTATCAAGGTAGGCAGTACAGCTAATGAATTTGGATTGCAATCTGGCGACCAGGTTTTTGTTCCAAGAGATTGGTGGGTGAGCAATTCTTCATGGATTACAATTGTTGCATCTGCCGTTGCACTCATTGTTACTAGTTATGCAATATTTTTTCAACACTAATTCAGTTTTTTAAGAATAGAAAAACAAATTTATGATAGATAATATTTCAAAGAGTCACAAAAAAGAAAAATCTCTTCTTGAGCTAATTTATATAATATATAAAGGCAAATGGATAATAATTTCAATTATTATAGCATCTGTGATTTTAGCTTTTACATATAATCAATTGACTACCCCAATTTATGAATCTAAAGCCTTACTTAAAAAAGAAGTTACAGATAATAGTGGCCAAAGGGATGAACTTTATGAAATTGTGAAACTTCAAACATCTGACCGGCTTGAGACAGAAATGGAATTGGTAAAAACTAGTGAAGTATTAGGCAGAGTAATTCGAGACCTCAAATTGCGTTTTGATGTTAAAAAGATAGTTGATCCAAAGGGAAATTCTTATCATCTTAAAAATGTATTTGTTGATTTCCCGGATTCTGGAAACAACTATGCAAAAGAGATTTCATTTAGTCTTCCAAAAATAAAATATCTTAAAATAAAAGATGAAAATACAGAGCTGGAATTATTCATAAAGAAAATAGCGACTAATAAATTTGAATTGTGGGATGTTGAGAAAAATAAATTAATAATAAGTTTTAATGTCTCTTCTGTTAGTAAATCAGATAGTCTGATAGAAAGTAACATAGAGAATTCGTTTGATTTAAAGCAAGAATTACAGAAAAATCAAAATCAGTTGAATGTAAACACAGATTTTTTGCAATTTGATTTTAGTTGGGATGATGCACCTGTTGGAAGTAAAATTTACTTTGATATTGAAAACTATAGTAAGTTCTATACAACATTTAGTAAAGATATTAACGTCTCAAGAATTGGCCATACCGATGTTTTTGAATTGAGCATTAAATCATCCTCACCTCTAGCTTGTAAAATAATTGCTGATGATTTAATCAATCAGTTTAGAGAAGTAAGAATGGAGCAACAAAAACAATCTGTTCGATACTCATATAATTTTATAGACGAACAATTAACTGAAGTTCAAAAAAAGCTAATTGATTCTGAAGGCAACTTAAGTAACTTCAAAGGGAGTGGAAGAATTATAAATATTGATCAAAATACTCAAGAACTTTTAAACTACCAGAGTACTTTAGAGGCTGAAAAGCTACAAACAGATCTTCTTCTTTCAAATTATAGAGACAAGGCGGCAGCAATGCAGAAAGAACTAGAAGCAAGTGGTTATTTTGATCAAAGCTTTCTTCAACCATCAGGGGAAAATCAGGGTGAATCACCATTCTCTGGTTTGATGAGCCGTCTTTCAGAACTTGAGTTGCAAAAACTTGACCTGATGCAAAAACGCACTGAAAAACATCCTGATGTAATAAACATTAATGAACAAATAGAATTAGTAAAGCAAAAACTTAGCAGTTATAATCAAAACACTTTAACTGCATACAAAATTATTATTGGTACCTTAGAAAAAAAACTTTACAAAATTAATTCTTTATTATCTCTCCATGAATCTGAAATAAAACAACTGCCTGCAAAAGAGACTCAAATGGCAAGATTAATTAGGGAGAAAGATGTTTACGAAAAAATGTTCAAATTGTTACTTGATAAACGTGAAGAAATGAGGGTAGCTGAACTCGCACAATTGCAGGATATTATCATTGTTGATCATCCATACAAACCATTAAAACCGATTCAACCACGTAAACTTTTAAATATGTTAATTGGGCTTGCATTGGGTGGATTTATTGGAATTCTTACTGTTTTTATAATAGAACTTAGAAAAACAAATCTCATTGATTTAGATTATTTAGAAGATGAACTAAAATTACCATTATTAGCTTTAATTCCAAGTTTTGATAAGTCTATTCTTAATAGAATGAAAAAATCGAATGACGAAAAGGATAAGTTTGTTACGTTGAATACTGATGACTCTGGAATTAACGAGTCTTATAGACTGCTTAATACTAAGTTATCTCATCTAGATCTAAAGGGTAAAACAATTATGGTAACTAGTTGTGAAGAGAATACCGGTAAAACTACTATAGTTGCTAACCTTGCTATTACTATGGCATTAAATGATAAGAACATTTTAATTATTGATTGTGACCTTAGAAAAGGTGAGCTTTCGAAATTGTTCAATGTTTTTAATAATTCATCAGGACTAATTGATTTTCTTGAAAAGGGCACCTCTCCAGTAATTTATACTAAAATTTTGAAGAAGATTAATATTATACCGTCTGGTGGTTTAAGAGAAAATTCAAGTATACTTTTAAGTTCAGATCGGATGAAATCAATTTTTGAAAAGATCAATACATCCGCTTATGATTATGTTATAATTGACACACCTCCTGTAACAAGAGTTGTTGACACACTCGTTTTGGGTCAATATATAACGAATGCTTTACTAATCGTACGACCTGAAACCAGTATGAAGGATTCAGTAATAGGAGGAATCCAGGATATGAAACAGGCAAAGATTAAGATTCTTGGAATCGTTGCAAATGCAACAGATATTCAAAATTCTTATCGATATCGCTATAGTTATGGTTATGGTTATGGTTATGGGCACGGAAACAATCACAATCAAGGAAATAAAAATAGCAGAAATAGAGTAAAAAAAGACAGTTCAATAATCCAAAAAGATTCTAAAGTAAATTCAGTATGATTCATTTTCTTTTCTTAATAAAATTGCATGGAATCCGAAACATTTAACCTAAATTCATTTACGTCTTTAATTTATAAATACTCGTTTAACCTTCAAAAGAGTTAGATAGTTGTATTATGTAAAGAAATAAAAAATAATTATGGCTCAAACATGTATTAGAATGCAAGGAATTAATAAATTATAATGAGGACATGCATAATAACGGAATAAAAAAAACAGAAAAACATACAAATGTATGTTCATTGTTTAAGCGACACCTGATCCTACCCCTTAAAGTTGATAATAAGAAAGAATTCGGATTATCTGCCAAATCAAATAAATCCTATTTTCTATATTCATAAGCTCCAATATCTGGAGAGTTGTCCCTTGGATTACCTTCTATATCAGTCCATGGTAAACCTTTACTCTCTATAAAAGTTCGTAAGTCTATACCAGCATTTATAGCTGGCGAATTAGGAGCTATAACGTATCCGTATCTTCCTCGGACATCATTTATAAATTGGGGATTTTTATTTACTCCTTTACCACCATATAAAATCCATTCTGACCAGTTTGATGGTGCACCTATAGGACTACCACTAACTCCTCTGAATCTATTGCCGCCAAATTCCACACCACCATAATCCCGCCACATTAAATTAGGACTACTTAAATCTGCACTATTATACCACGATGTATTATATCCGCTTTGCCAGGTTGGTCTACCTCTACCACCATAAACTGAAGGATTTTGTCCCTTTGTGCCATATTGTACAATAATGTTGTTTTTAACCCAAGCAGGTCTTTCTTGATATATTGGATAAGAACCGCCATTAGCTGTAACTATTGTATTATGATAAACAAATGTAGGTGGCTCAACACTGTTTACATAACCATACCATCTAAGATATAATGCAGGAACATTTGGGTTACCGTCGGCAGCTAAATGACCGCCCTCATAAATATAATTATTATATATTATATTAGTATCAACATTACCAGGTCTGGATTGTATCCCGAGTATCATAGCATGGCCATAAACTCCAGAATCAATTATACAGACATTATTCCAGATTTTAACATCCCTAACCACGTGTGTTTGAATACAATCTATATGCATATGATTAGGAGGTTGGTTCTGTGATTGACGATTTTGCTGATGAATATAATTGTGGTGAATATTTAATCGTGCTCCCATTTGTAGATAAATAACATCATTCTCTGTTGAAGATTGATCACTATGAGATACAAGATAACAGTTTTTTATCTCTATATCTTTTGCACATACACCATTTTCATTTAAATAGTAATCATCATTTCCAATGAGCATTATACTTCTTCCTAATGTTTCTGTTACTTTACATCCATCAATTACAATGTTGTTTACACTACAGTGCAAATAAATACCGTGTAATTTAGTTCTTCGAATTTCTAAACCTTTAACATAAATCCAACTTCCGATCCGAGAGCTGCCGCAGCCTTGTTCAATATATATCCCATAATTTCTTGTAAAGCCGCCATTTATTATAACTCTACCACTATGTCCGGCATCAATGCTACTCTGCACTGTTATGTAATTATTTACTGAACCTTGAGTATTAATATTTAATTGTTCGTTGTAGATTGTAGAATCAATTCCACCAGAAATATTTATTGTATCACCTGGTTTTATGGAACTCCAATCAATATCCGAAAAGCTCTGCCAAGCATTAGCCCAGGATGTACCGCTGTTATTACCACTGGCATTTTTATCAACGTAATAATTTGATGAAAAAGTAATTGTTGTACATTGGAAGATAAATAATACTAAAATTACCGAGAGATAGGTGCTACGTGGAATCGACTTCATATTTTCTCCTTAAAAAATATTTGTTATAACAATATACATCATAACTATACATTGATACTACCTCCATAAAGCAGACAAAAAAGATAAGCAACGATATTTAACCAATAATAAAAAGATAAATGAACAGAATGAACAATAATAAAATACAAATTAATTTTTTAAATAACTCTCTACTTAATTGTATTTAAATTTAATTGATAAGAATTGTTGTTTTCTAATTGCTACCTAAAGCATCGTACTCTGTTTTATCTTCAAAGGATTTGAGTTTAATTATTGCAAGAAACTGTCCATAAAAATAACATAATCGAATTAAACCAAATATCCATTTTTTCCTGATCGGTAAAAAGATTAAAGTCTGCAATCCATAGTATCCTATTCCCAGCAATGCTTTTATAATTTTAAAAATTTTTTGAAATTTACTATTTACTACATCAATGATAATCCTTCCATCATTATTACCCTTCAGAAAATATCGCTGGCATATAAATTTCAACGTAGTTCTATATTGAGGTACAACCTCATATGAAATGGCCTCTCTGCATACGACATAAATAGCTTTATATTTTAATAATAAATCAAAAAATACACTATCCTCACCACCTGTAAGTCCATATTTCGGATCGAATTTTAAATTGTATTTCCTAACTTTATCAGCTTTTATCAAACAATTTGTAGTGTAATGAAATAAAGGCATATCACCTGTCTTTCCAACAGGTAAAAAGTATATTTCCCTCTGTTTTTTCCATTTAGGTAAGTCTGAATAAAATTTTGGAATAACAAAACCAAAAACAACATCTGCATTAAATTTTTCAATTGTATCAATCAAATTCCTTATCCAGTATTGATCCGCAACTTCGTTTGTGACACTTAAAGTTTTTGATATTCTGGGAAACGAAATTGGGAGCTTAGTAAATGAAGAAAAAGCTGCAAGTACATATGAAGTAGAATTCTCAACCGAAGGTGGACTCAACTCTGTCGGTAGTGTACATAATCTACCAAGCGGCGTATATTTTTACAGACTCCAAGCTGCAAACTATGTAGTTACAAAAAAAATGATATTGATGAAATAGTATCAAGTGATACCTGACGTATATTAAAAACACATTAATAGTCTGCCGGGAATACTCAATATACTGGCTAACTACGAATTTAAAAATATTGGAGTAACAATTTTCAAATAATTTTTTAACAATGCGTTACTCACTTCAATTGCTACTTTGGAATTACCATTCTTGAGGAATAATGAGTTAAAAGATCTTGATTTAACTTAACAGTTACATATCACATATTATTAGTCATATTTTTGTAAAGAGCCCCTAATAATTTTGCGTCATCTTTCCGTAAATCTGTTTCATTGTCTCTGCGCTACTATCCCAAGAATATTTTGATTCACTTAGATGTCTTGCATATTTCCCCATTTCTTCTAGTCTTAATTTATCGGAAAAGGCTTCTATAATTTTTTCAGATAAATTTTCCTGATTATTAGAAGACAATACAAATCCACTTTTATCTTCTTCTATAAACTCCTTAAAATCTCCAACATTTGTTGCTATTACTGGTCTCCCAAACGAATATGCAAGATGCAGAACCCCACTATGAGAAATTCTTCTATAAGGTAGCACAGCAACATCAGAAGCTATAAAATATTTTACAACTTCTGCATCCGGAATATATTGAGTATGATAAATAATTTTAACCTTTGACGGAAGCTTCGATATTATGTTCTCATATTCTAATCCAAGTTTGACCGGGTCTGGTCTGCCAGCGATGATTACAGCTAAATTATTAATTTTAGCAGCAACGATAAACAGAGAATTTAATAGAATATCTAATCCTTTATATTCCTTGATAGCACCAAAAAATAAAATAACATTATCCCCTTGAGATAAACCAAAGAATTCTCTTGCTTGAGATTTTGTTGGGATCTTGTCCGGAATTAAAAAATCAAAATCACCATGCGGCACTACCTTTATTTTCTCCTCATTTAGTTTTATTTGCTGAGTTAACGTTCTTTTATTTGAATTTGAATGTACAAATAGTACATCAGCAGTCTTGTAAACCAGCAGATTAAAAAGATGATCAAACTTGTTTTCATTCAAAGGTGTGACATCGTGTACGGTATGAG
The DNA here is from genome assembly GCA_013285425.1 of Ignavibacteriota bacterium. GTDB lineage: Bacteria > Bacteroidota > Ignavibacteria > Ignavibacteriales > Ignavibacteriaceae > IGN3. The sequence continues at coordinate 229,525 of CP053447.1, read as the reverse complement.
CAAGTCTAACTCCTAATAATTTAAGCATCGCAAAATATATGCTTTCAACTCTTATTCTCCGGAAAAATTGAAAATGAATTACGTCATACTTTTCTTTACTTATGAGCTTATATACATTTAAAAGATAATTGTAGTACTTAAATATTTTCTTAAATTTGCTTACATTTTTGGCTTTTGGAGGTGAAAGAGTTAGGATAGGAAAATCTACAGAACTATCTCTTCGATTGTCTTCAGTCACAACAAGAGTTATATCGATGTCAGCCTTTTTCAGAGCTTTACACAGAAACAAAGAATAATCATTTCCAACATTGGAGTCTAATATTAATACCTTGGTTTTTTTCAAATTCATAAGATTTAATTCCTTTTATTTAGAAACAAAAAACTGAGAAGCAAATTACATATTAAAATATTTTTTCGTGATGTAATAATACATTACAAAATTTTCTCATTGCTATTCTCAGACTTAAATTTAAATAAATGCAAAGCAATCTGTCTTAAGATTTCTTTTGCTTCGGGCAGCAAATAATAAACAGTAATAAAATATGCGATCAACAAAATAGTTTTCAATATTATGTTATCAGGAATAAACAAATAATATAAAAGTATTATAATAATGATAATCAAAGACGGTTTAATAAAACTAATTAACTCCATCTTCATATTGTACTTCTTCAGAAATAAATAATGAAATAATAATGAAGCAAAACCGGTTAACAGAACTGAATATACAGCACCCATAAAACCCAAAAGAGGAATCATCAGGAATGCACCGATTAAATTAATCGCTCCGGCAGCGATATTAGCTTTTAACGATGTAGCCGGAAGTCCAGCAGAAACCAATGAATACCCCATAATATGTGACATTGCAGTCAAATAAAATGCAACCATCAAAAAAGAAAACGCCAACGAAGAATCTAAATATTTATCCGAAAAAAGTAATTGGATTATTTCCTTATTGAAAAGAAAAGTAACCAGCAATAGCAGGCTTATTGCAATGGAGAATGTAAAAAGTGATTTGTTTATTAACTTCATTGCTGCATCATGTTCTCCTTCTGAGAGGAGCCTCGAAAGGTTTGGATAAAACACTATAATAAATGATTGAAATCCTTTCGCACTCGCCTGCGGAATTTTTCCGGCAACATCGTAATTAGCAATGCTAATCGGGTTTAAATAAGCACCAATTATAAAAATATTTACCTGAGTTTGTATAAAATATGTTATGCCTGACAGGTAGAGTGGAATACTGAACCCGATGATTTTCTTAAAATTATTAAGATTTACATCCCAATGAAAAACTTCCTTATACGGAATTAAAGCCAATTGTAATAACACTGTAAAAGAGACAGCCACTATTTCCACTAATAAAACGTTCTTCAGATTCAACTCATGGATATATACAATTATAAGTAAAAGAACCACTCTTAATACGGATGTAATAGTCTGTATTGATGCATATTTTTTAAACAGGTTCATCCCTTGTAATAAGTTATAAAACAACCCTCTAAAGCTTGATAAAATGAACAGGATGATAACCACATCTAAAAATTCTGTAGCTGTAAAGCTGAATAACGGCATTAAAGCGTCGTGAAATAAAATTACCAGAATGACGGCGATACTTATTAATATAACCCTTATTGTAAGTGTAAGAATAAATGTTGATCTTTTTTCCTGCTCTTCCACGCTGGTTATAAACTTAACAAGCGTCTGCTCAAGCGCCAATCCGCTAATTGTATCTAAAAAAGTCGAAATCACAATTATCAAAACATAAATTCCAAATTCCTCTTTAGTAACATAACGTGTAATTATGACAATACTCAGAAACTGGAAAACCATAGCTACAACAGTTCCCATCGATGCGGCGGCTGAACCTTTAATAAAATCTCTTTTAAAACTTTTATCCATAATGTTATTACTTTTACTTCTGCAGAAATACTTACTGAAACAGAATATTACTCATACCCGACTATAACTAGTAAATCTTATTACTTACAATCGTTTTTTTACTCTTTAAGGTAACACACAATATTGATTTGCTAAAATCAACTATAAATATTTATTAAGTTAATTTGGTTTTGATTTTTTTCATTCCAATTCAAAACAAAAGATTAACAGAAGCAAACTGATGAAAATTAAAATAATAGCAGTTAATAATTTTTGTCAATACACTTTTCTGAAAGAATTGCAACTCATTTGATGTTAAGCAACAAATACCAAGCCATTGTGCTAAATAATCCGGAGATATAATTCCTTCTTAACTCTTTATATTAGTATTGTTTTTTTCTCAGAATAACTATTCAAATATCAATTTTCAAAATTAGGAATATTTAAAGAGGAATCATTCTCATTATGATTTACTTGTCCTAAGTTAAAATGAAAAACTGAAAGTGTAACATATGTAGCCATAAAATAGAAAGTTGTAATTCCCAAACCAACTTTAAATAATACTGACTCAGTATAATTAAGTGTCATTATAGAGATAAAAATTAATATTACAAGATTGTTATTTAGTTTAAGCATTCTATAAGCGTACGTTATTATTAGAAATAAAAAGAATATAAAACCGACAACACCTAACTGAAGCATAATTTCTAAATAACCGTTATGGGCTTCATTTACCTTAAATCCTTCAAAAATACTAGCAAATACCTCTAATCTGGAAGAACCCATGATCCAGTAAGTAGCAAACCCATATCCCAGAAAAATTCTTTTTTCTATATCATTCCAAGCAAATTTCCAAATATCTGTCCTACCTGACATAGTCATATCTTTACCAAAATATCCTGGAATTAACTCGAAAATTTCTGATGAAAAAATGACAAATATCCCACTAAAGGTAAGGATGAACAAAAACACTAATCCCAGAATCGATCTACCAATACCTAAATTATTAAAGATCGATTCTATCTGGAAAACAATACCCATAAAGACAATAATAACTACTGCTATTAGATTTGTTGAACTATGAGCTTTATAAATTATCAAAACAGAAATTAAAATTAGTAAGGAATCATAAAGCTTTGTCAATCTTGTTTTATCGAAGTTAAAGAAAACAATTGATGATAAAAGACAATAGAGGCTGTTTTGAGCAAGCCAGTTTTTTTGTACTTCCATTCCTCGCCAAGTTCCAAAAACCGGGTCAATGGCAGCTGGAATAAACCGGCAGGCATACAAATTAAAAAATAAATATATTGATACTACTATCTTAAGTTGATTCATTAGTATCTTCGGATCAATATTCACCAATGCTTCAACGATTACAAGAAACATTACAAATAATTGAAAAGACCTTTTGAATGATAAAAGGCTATAATCAGACCACAAAGCACTCAATAAACATATAAGAACAAATAAACCCAAATATTTTTCCGATCTTATTAGAGATAATATTTTATCAAATCTTTTTGACAGGATAACTAAAGATGAAAAAAATAAGAATAAGAAGACGACCTGATTTTTTACATTCGTTGTTTCGGCGGCAAAAATATCACCATAATTTGCAGGGTCAAATGGAATGTTTGTAGTAAAAAATGTAACATAAATAAGTACAAAAGAATTAATTTTGATCAAAAGATCGATTAAATTAATTGGTTCCTTAAGTTTTTCTAATAGATTAAACATTAAATAGCAACATGAATTAAAACAAATTAACTTTATCCGATCATTAGAATTTTGTAATTATCTAGCAAAGAAGTTTCACAAATCAAATCCATCGTATTAACAAAAAAATATGTTATTAAAAAAATTTTTTAAATCTTATTCTAATGAAACCTTGATAATAAAAAGTTAGCTTTCTAAACATTTTTTAATCATCACAAATTCCTAACTATTTTTCTTTAAAGATCATAACAACAATCATCTTAAAAATGAAGCAGGAATAATATCAGGCTCAGAATAAAAAATAACTTTAAATAAGTTTAACCATTCAAATGCAGTATAATTTAACTATTAAATATCATTGTTGGCACAAAAGTTCAGTTAATTAATTTAGCATATATTTCTAAATACCTTAATTCTGTTGTTGTTATAAACTTAACTGCTTCCTTCATTGGTAAAAAATTTTTCAATAGGAAGGCATTATTTGTAGTAAAATTAAATACATATTTATCTTTTGAAATGTTAGACAAATGAGTAATGCAATTAACTGATTCTTGTTTAAACTCTGGCAAATTCGCTTTCAGATTTATTAATGGAACTGCTGTTTCCAGGCCTTGAATTACCTCATATTCATAACCTTCAACATCAATCTTTATGTAAATTGAAACTCCATATTTCTTAATATAGTTCTCAATTTTTTCAACAGTCACTTTCTTATTTTTCAGCGAGTTCGTATCGGCAACTTTTCTTTCCATCACGGTTGTTTCAATATGCTTTTTACTTAGTGAACTATAAGCTTCTTTCCCTTCTAACTCGTAAAAATCTAAGGTTGTATTACTACTACCTAAAGCATTATTAAAAACCTCCACATTAGAATTTTTATGTCTATGTTTAAGAATATGAAATATTGAAATGGAAGGCTCGAAGGCTAAGACTTTTTTAGCTAGTTTAGAAAATATTTCACTTTTGTCGCCGATATTTGCTCCTACATCAATAATCAAATCCTTCTTGTAATTAATATTCTGAATGAGATCTCTGTAAAAGTTATATTCTTCCAACTGTTTCTGAAAATCATCGGGGTGTTTAATTCTTTGATATAGGTTGCTATATAATATTTTTATTCCTAGAGGAGTTCGCTTTAAATAGTTCTTTAACATAAAATAGTATCCGTGATTAAAATTAGAAGATTATATTTTTTATTTATTTTTTTCATATTGAATACAAAGTATTTCCTAAGAATGGATTTTATATCAGATATTCTATACACAATTTTCCCTCATCCACTTTTCAAGTACGATCAAGCTAAAAAGTATTTTGTGATTATCAGCTTTTCCATCAGTATGAGCTTTATACAAAGATTGTACTTCGTTCGGTTTTAGAAATTCATACATACGTGAACTTTCATCAAGCAATATATTATCAAATTCACTTGAAAGTGATTCTTTGAACCATCTATCAACCACATTTACAGCAAATCCCCGTTTCTTTCTATTAATGATCTGCTTGGGTAAATAATCGGAACAAACTTGTTTATGAATCCATTTGCGTTTTCCAAATCTGATTTTATAATTTGATGGTAACCGTTCTACATATTCTACAATTTTCTGATCCAGATATGGTACACGGACTTCGAGGCTATGTGCCATAGACAATTTATCTCCATACATAAGTAATTCATCAGGCAGAGAAGATTGAACTTCCAGATATTGGAAACCACCAAGTTCATCAGTTCTCTCAAGCAGAGTTTCTAAATCTTTCCATGAATAGAGTATATAATTTCCTGCACCTTCGGGTAGAACATTATCCCAAAACATTCCATCTATAAGCGATTCCGATAAAATAGAAAATATCTGTTGATAACGAATCATTCTATTTGGTTCTTCAAGTGAATACAAGCCTCTTCTAATTGATTCATTCTTTGACAGCAACGATAAGAACTTGCTAAATGGTGTTCGCATTACCACTGGTAAAGCACGCCAATATTTACCGTACTGAACACCGAGATGGCGGGTATATCCACCAAATAATTCATCGGGTCCTTGTCCCATCAAAGCTACTTTCACTTCCTGCCTGGCTTTCTGACAAACGTGATACATAGGAACAATAGAGGATGATGCTATTGGTTCTTCAACACAATTAATGATTTTTGAAAGCGTTTCTTCAAATCGTTCCTGATTTATTTCTACCGCATAATGAGATGACTTAAAAATATCAGCCGTTTCCTTTGCATCTTCAAGTTCATCGTCATGAAACGATTTTCCATAACCAACTGTAAATGATTTCCAATTTTTGCCAAACTCGTTCATCAATGCTAATAGCATGCTGGAATCAACACCTCCGCTTAAAAGTACTCCAACTGGTACATCACTCAGTAAATGACTCTTCACCGCCTGACGATATAATTCAAGTAGTTCTTCTTTCACTTGTGTTTCTTTTGGAATTGGATTAAATGGCTCTGGTTTATAATTCCACCAACGCTTTACTTTAGCATTCCCATTTTCTACAATCAGACAAGTTCCGGCTGCTAATTTCTGAATACCTGTGTAAACAGTATGTGGTGCAGGTGTATAACGATATCTTAAAAACAAATTGACTGCTGCTGGATTAATGTCTGGCTTTTTATTTAAACCGGCCAGGATTGCTCTGATCTCCGAACCAAAATAGAGCAAACCATCTTCAATCTTGTAATAAACAATTTTAATACCCATCCGGTCTCTTGCCAGAACCAGTCGTTTGTTTTTCTCATCCCAGATTGCTAAACCAAACATTCCATTCAAATGATTCAGAACATCAATTCCCCACTGCTTATATCCATGAACTATAACTTCTGTGTCTGATCGTGTTTTAAAGATATGCCCAAAGTTTTCAAGCTCTTTTTTTAGCTCCGGGAAATTATAAATTTCACCGTTGAATATTACCCAAACTGATTTTTCCTGATCTGACATTGGCTGATGTCCGCCGGATAAATCTATGATAGAGAGTCTTCTAAATCCAAGTCCGATTGATTCTGAAATATGATATCCCTCATCATCAGGACCGCGATGAGTTATCGAATCAGTCATTCTTTTTATTGTCTGGGGAGAAACTGGATGATTCTCTTTAAAATAATATTGACCGCAAATTCCACACATTTTACATTTCTCTAATCTATGTTAAATCTATATTTTGATCATACGAGAAGTTTTAACTACAGTCCTTTTTTTATTAAATGGTAAAAGCGACATTAAGCGCTCCTTTTGTTCGCTTCTTACAAAATTAACGAATGCATCACCAGCAGGACATTTTTCTTTTTTAATAAAAGCCATAAAGTATCCAAAAATATTGAGAATACTTCCTACAAAAACTGGTTTATCAAATATTCGATAAAAACATCTCACTAAAAGAAAAATTGGCGAATAACCTAGTGTATAAAACATTTTTCCGCTTCTTAAATTTGCTTTTGACAGACTTCCCATGCCAGTTCCGGTGGGCCTATGATGAAGTACTTTTAATTCAGTTAAAGTTAGCACATCCCAACCATTCATTCTCGCTCTTATTTCCATATAAGCATCTTCTCCGCCATATTTAAACGGAACATAATTGCCAATATTTTTAAAACACTCCTTACGAAATACTTGAATTGCACCTGCAACACTATTCAGGCTTATGTTTTGTGGTAACTCTTTATCACCAATGCAATCAAGAATAATTCCACCGATGATACCCAACTTAGGATTTCCCAGAAAAGCCCGGAATACTTCTTTATAATAATTTTTTTCTAAATTAACATCTGCATCTAAATTACCGATAAAATCATAATCTAATCCCTCAATCTTTTTCAATGCTTGATTGAGAGCATTCACTTTCGAACTAAAATTGCGTTCCTTTGTAGGTGGAAGTGCGATTAAGTCAATAAAATTATTTTTGTCACTGAATTGTTCAACAATATCATTTGTCCTATCTGTTGAGCCATCACTTACAATTACCCACTTCTCTGGTTTAATTGTTTGATTGATAACCGACTTGATAGTTTTTTCTATATATAGTTCTTCGTTCTTAGCAGCAGAAATCAAAACATATTTGAATGTGTTCATTTTCGTTTCAGAAATTAATTAAGTAGTTCATCATAAATTTTTATCAGATTTTTACTTTGTAGTTCCCAGCTATAATTCTGATATATTTGGTTGCCTTTATTCACCACATCCAATGTTTTAGTCGGGTTAGAATAAACATCGAATATAACATTTGCCAAATTTTCTGCATCACCAGCATTAAAATAAAAGATTGAGCTTTCATCAAAATAATCCTTAATGCCCTGCGTTCTCGGGACTACTACGGGTCTATTCAAATGTAAATATTCGAATATTCTTGTTGGAAGATTTATTTTGGTAAATGGAGTAAGTCTATTTGGAATTATTCCAACATTACATTCCGGAATGATTTCTACTATTTTTTCTATTGGAACTTGTCCGAAGTACTTTACTATCTTTTCTAAATTTAACTTTTGCACCAGCTCAAGAAAAAGTGACATATCCTCACCAGTGCCATAAATCCTTAATTCTAATCCTGGTATTTTATCTTTTAATAAATTTACAGCATTCAATAATTCCTCAAAGCCGTATCTTTTTATAATTATACCATGATACATAACTACATATTTATTCTTATCAGATTTTTCTTTTGAGTTGCTACGATTATTAAAAATAGATCCCTGTGGAGAGTTCATAACTATATTTATTTTATCAGAAGGACATCCACGTGATATAAATTTATCCAGAAAAGATTTATTTGTTGTGATAATTTTATGTGCAAACCTTATGCTTACCTTCTCTTGCCATTTTAGAATTTTTGTCAACCGGCTATCTCTTTCTTCTGCAAATTTTGTCATTAACATTTCCGGAGTGGGATCATGTAAATCCAAAATTACTTTTGCACCAAAAATTTTGGGAATCATGGAAAGAAAAACCAGAAAATCTGGCATATTATGGACATGTATTACAGCGTATCGATTTTTTATAAACAACCGGTTCAATAGAAAAAAGGAACGAATAAAGAAACTAGCGTATAGAAAAATATATTTTCTTCTTGAAGACCGGGATTTTGAAAGATTTACTCTATAAGTATTTACTCCGCAAGTCTCTTCGAATTTATTTTGATCAGGTAGTTTCAAACATATCATATCTACTTCATAACCAGCATTTATCAGAGCTTCAGCTTCTCTTCGTGGTCTTACATCCTGAGGGAAATAACTATAGACCACCATTAAAATTTTCTTATTTCTCACTACTAATTAGCCTCAATCATTTTCTTATAGTACATTGCTACATCTTTAGGAAGTGCATTCCAGTATCTGCCTTCAAAATTCTTACTAACATACCTAAGAAAATCTAAGTAGTAGTTTACCGGATATTCTTCAGTTTTTTTCTGGTTGTTAAGGTTCACATAATCAGGATGTACAATCAAAAGTGCCATACCGCCATTATCCGCAATCCAATTTAACTTATCAATCCACATTTGTGGCGAAGACTCATTCATAAGGATGAACAAAGTAAAGTCCTGATCCAAAGTATAGGGTAATTCAACATAACCCGGCTCACCATTCTTTCGTTCAACAAGAAAAGGGAAGATAGTACCAACCCCATCTGGCTGAGGTTCAAAAGGATCTGTGTCAAATGTAGATAAGTCATATTCAATATCTAGTTCACCAATCCACTCCAGATTGTGCTGAACTGCAGGCGCTCTGAATCCTACGACATCCCATTCCTTCAAGTACTGATTTATCTTTAAAGCTCTTTTATTAAATATTTTTTTATTTTTAAATTTTTTTCCATCATGTTTTATTCCATGAATACCTACTTCAAATCCTTCACTTACGATAAAATCACGCAGTTCCTTATCAACCTTATATCTTTCCGCAACAAAGTTAAATAAGGATTTGAATCCAAGTTTTTTCTCTAACTTCAAAAGTTCTCTGCATTTGTCATGACCTCTTCTTAGTTCAACATCATGGGTAAGAACAAAGGCAAAATCTTTACCTTCAGGCCATCCTTTCCAATTTTTTGGTTTTTTTTCACTACCCGAAAGAATTGGCCAGACATCTTTATATTTCTTTGCTTGTTTTTTTACAAGTAATTTTCTCAGAGAGAGTTGAAAACTTCTTGGAATTACAGGTTTAAAAAAATAAAATAATCTAGTCATATTTATTTCTATAGACTATTCATTAGAAATTATTCTTCTGGCTTTTATATCGGTATCAATTAATTCAATATTTAACGCTTGATTACCCAATAAAAAAGCTATTTGGTTATTCTCAAAAGCTTCGCCAGGTTGAGGATTTGCAATAACACGCAAACCTAAATTTTTGAGTTTCAAAATTTCAACATTAATATTTTCACATCTGAATCCTAAGTGGTGCAATCCACCACCTTTTAATGCAACTCTATAAACTGAAGATGTTTCATCAGTCGGCTCGATCAATTTAATTAGAAGAGAATTTTCTTTCTGTAAAAACACAACCCTAACTTTTTGTCTTGTATTTAATACAACTTCTGTCATTTGTTTATAACCAAAGACTTCTTCCCAATATTTTATTCCCTTTTCAATTGATTTTACCACTATCCCTAAATGATCAACAACCATAATTATTATTTCTTTTTATAAATGAATAGCATTATTGGTATTATTTAAAAATTATAAAATTTTATTTGTCAATTAATCTAGTCGCATCGTTTTTTTTATAACAAATAGCATTCCATAAGAATATAAATTTTCAGTCTATTTGACAAATATTTTAGAAGCAAAAATAAAATCAATAGTTCCATTTTAAGAAGATTGTTTTTTTTTAAGCAATATGCTTATACACTACTCTTCCAATCAGTTTAAGAAGAGTTATTGGAAACCTGTTAAGAGAAATATTTTTCTGACTAATAGATTTGATTGATGAATTAATTTTATGACTTTTATTTAATTCAAACAGGTAGTAATTAAGTATTTGTTCTTTACTTCCCCAGCCAAGTTTAAATCTTCTAAGTCCAATATTTCTAATTTCTGTTCTGCCAAAATTTAATTCTTCATACCCATTATTTTTTAGATATTTTATTGAGCTCCATATTAATATATTATTGGGTCTTAAATTTTGATATTCAAAAAATGAAGCACCGTATTTGTAAAGCGCTTTTTTCCCAATCAAAAGAAACACAGCACCAGCGATGGTTTTGTCATTGAATTTTGATACACTTATAAATCCCTTGTTTTTGCTAAGTACAATATCATAAAGATTTTTAAAAAACTTATAAGGTTGTGGTGGAAGACCATGCCTTCTCCTTGTGTAACAATTCATACTATAAAAGTCTTCCAATGCAGAAACAGAATTATTAATTTCAAAAGTAATCTGATTTTTGCCTGCTTTTCTAATATTTCTTCTTGTATTATCTGAAAGTTTGTTAAAAAGTTGTTCTTCGCTATCTGATAAATCTATAAGATGTTGGTAACCAGCGGGAGAAATAATAGAATCTTCCAGATGAACTTTACTATCCCTTAACTCGAGTGAACTAAATTTTCTTATCTTACAAAATTCTAACGCTTTGTTACGAATACGTTTATAACTAATGTCTTTGGAAATTAATGGTTCACAAAAATCACTGAATGGTAATGAAATTGCTTTCTTTCCAGTGAAGATACTATTTACCTCCATAATAGGTAAAATGGCTTTAGTTTTTCCTGATTCTGTAGCAATCAAATAATGAGGTTTAAAACCATACGTTTTTTGTAACACTTTTGCCCAATCTGAGGAATGGAAAAAAGAATAAGAAGAGAAGCTAAGGATTAACTCATCCCAATTTGCAATTTTTGTTGGATCTAAAAAACTAATATTCAATTTCTATTATTCCATTCTTGACCATATATATAGAACATTTTATAAAACATAATTAAAAATTTGATCTTATTTTGTATACCATTTTGTCCGATTCATAATCATCAAACTTAAATTACCCATTATATTTATATAGTATTTTGCCTTGCAACTTTAGTAAGCTTTGGGAATATGTTTGTTGATTTTTATAATAAAAGATTTTTTGTTACCTGCTATCGTATTTTCCATTCCTTTGTTGCTAATCTTCCAATATTTCAAATATCTTCGTTTTGTATTCCACCTTTCCTTAAAAGTTATTAAGGAATTGTTATTCATCTCTACTCTTCCAAAATCTACAAATTTTGCTCCTTCACTTATTGCAATTTTAATTACTTCCCAATATAATTTTTGGTTTGGATATAGACTTAATCTAGAGTTATCAGATGCAGTATACTCAATGTAAAAAGTATCTTTAAACTTTAAAATAAAACCAGCCGCAATAATAAGATCTTTATGTTTAACAATAGGAATTATGATTCTGTTATCTTTGATAAGATTTGTAAAAACGCTATTGAAAAATTTATAAGGGAGAATAGGAAGTCCTAATCTTTTTCTTAAGTCAGAAAAAAGAGAATAGAAAGCTTTCAACCCAATTGTATTATTAATTATTTCAAAATCAAGTTTATTTTTTTCTGTTTTTTTAATTAGGGCTCGGACACTATTGCCATGAAATTTTTGAAAAGTTTTGTCTTCAGTCTTTTCCAATTCTAAAATATGATTCAGAAAATTCTCATTTAGAGTTGCTCCTTCCAAAGTGCTAGTATAATCTAGAGTACGAAATTCAATAAAATCATTTTTTTGAATTTCAGTAATTAGTTTCCTATAGATTTTCCTTATTTGTTCTTCAGTCACAAGCGGTTCACAATGGGTGGTAAGTGGAAAAGAAACTAACTTACTTCCAGAGAGAACATTTTTTACCTGAGCCAATGGCAAGATCCCAGTTAATTCAAGCGTATTAGAATCCTCGATAGCTATTGGATACATACTATATCCGAGTGAAGAAGAAACTGATCTCAGCCAGCTGGAAGTGTGATAGATAGAACCCTTAGGATTATTCAGAACAAAATTGTCCCATCTCTTATCTTTGTCTAAATCAATATCTACGATTTTATAATTTATAATACTACCATGTTCAAATTATTAGTAAAATATAATTACTTTCTTTTAGGAAAAACCTTTTAATTAATAATATATATAGCAATTTCAGTTCCCCCATAAATAAATTGTTTAGTCGCTCTTAACTTAAATTTGCTCTCCATCATATCACTGAAGGGAATAAAATTATTGAGAATAAGCCAAACTTTTCTGGGATTCTCAGTTATTGATTTCATAATTTTCTCAATAATGATTTCCATTACATAATTGTCAAAAGGATTGTAAAAGTAGAAAATATTCTCATCATCTTTTATTTTATATTTCAAAACATCTTCATTTACTATTTCAATATTTAAAGGACGATTCAATTTTTTTTCAAATTTTTTATAATTTTTTAATGCAATTTTACAAAGCTGGCTGGATATTTCTACACCTGTGATTCTCTTAAAATTTTGTAATGCTGCCATAAACAGAATCCTTCCTTTACCAGATCCCATATCAACAAAGACACTGCATTCTGGAAGATGTAACATTTTTATTAAAAGTCTAAAATGCCTGATTCTAGTTGGTTTATATTCTTCGCTATGTACTTTGCTATCTTCAGAAATATCTAATTCTTCGCGTTTAACAACTCTAGAAGTTGATAGGTCATATTTCACTTCAAAATAGAAGTCTTCAAAAACACTAACTACACTCTGATAAGTTCTTGAAATACCTTTATCTCGAATACTATTAATTGTTCTTTTAATCAACTTTATTAATTATAAGATATAGTATTAAAATTAATTACTAATTCTATTAGCTGTGCTTTACTTAAAAATCCTGTATCAACAACATAGTTTATTTCAAATAGTATTTCTTTATATTTAAATTAGAAACTACTTGATATGCTAACACATAGAAACAGCTAAAGCGGTTCCATTCTTAAATATTCTGTCGTTCTGATTTTCCGCTGTGTATCACGAATTATCGAATCAACATTTTCTTCAGTCAGCTCTAAGACTTCAGCAATTTTTTTTGATGGAATACCCTGTTCCCAGCCAAACCAAATTCTATCCAAAATTCCAAACGGAACCCTGAAGAAAAATTCTTCTTGAGTTTGTTCAGCACTATATGTATCTGTTGTTGGAGTTCTTTTCCTAATTTCTTCCGGAACTTCAAGATAATCTGCAAGTTGGAATACCTGAGTTTTAAATAGATGTGCAATTGGTTTTATATCAGCTCCCCCATCACCATATTTCACAAAAAATCCTTGTTCGTGTTCATTCTTATTTCCTGTACCTATCACAGCATAATTCCTGGATTCTGCATGATAATATAGCATACTCATTCTGCTTCTTTGTTTAAAATTTGAAGCAGCCACAATCTGCAGATATTCTTTAAGCGGCAGTCTTTCAGATTTTGTTTTTCCATCCGGGGCTATAATAGTTAATTGAAAAACATTCAATGATTCTTTTTCCAACAAATTAGAAGGCAAGGTAATTTTTGCTTTGTAGCTATTGTTATATTCTGGGAAAACATCTTTAATCGCATCATCTCTTCTTTTATAACAGCCAAACCCAGCTAATGCATCTGTCATATTTTCGACAACATATTTTGTATTGAACTTAGCTGAAAGCTTTTTTGCCAGATTAAGACTATCGGGATTGGAATCGTTTTCGGGCATCATTACACCTAAAACACGGTCTGAGCCAAAAGTCCTAGCGCAAATTGCCAAAACAACAGAAGAATCAATTCCTCCGCTTATTCCAACAACCGCTCCTCTTTTCTTAAGCTTCTTGATAACATCTTCTTTTAACTTTGAACTTATTTTTTCAAATTCTTTTGCCGGCTCAATATTAATCGAGTCTTTTGTGAACTTCATAAAATTAACCTTACTCTTTTATTTCAATTTATAACTATTATTTTATTTAGTTTTTTAATAATGTTAGAAAAACTTTTGTCAAATCCCGAATTAAATTATTTGAGAAATTTTATATTGCTTGGGTTTATTTCTATACGTTGATAAAATTACAGTACTAACTTTAATTATCACCTTTTGCTAATATTACCCGAACCTCACAAACTTCTATATTATTGAAGAAATGTTCAAATACTTCCATACTTAATAAAAATCTATCTATAAAACTTTTTTCAATTTATCGTTTATAGATCTGAAATCATAAAACTGGTCAAAATTATCAGACTCAAAACGAGTGGCATTAAAATCTTCTATAAAGTTTTTATGAATTATTTGTGTTGATATTATACCAATCAGCGCCATTTCATCAAATTCACCTGCTTTGTCTAACTTTCCAAGCTTATTAATGAGTTTCAAGACTTTAACTGAATTAAAAATGCCGGTTTTGTTTATGGCATCTTCAGAACAGAACTCTTTAACCAGGTTAAGATTGTTACTTAACAGCGCTTTATGAATAGGAGCTCTGTAAGGATTCTTCCATCTTTTTACAATGTTTGAAGGAAGTCGGTTCTTAAACACTTGCTTTAGTAAGTATTTTTCATTTAACCCATTAATTTTGATCTCAGAATTCACCTTCCCTAGAAGCTCAATAACTCTGTGGTCAAGATAAGGTACTCTTAACTCAACTGAGTGTGCCATAGCAACCCTATCTCCTTGTGATGACAACAGGTAATTACTAAGAAAGATCAGCGATTCTAAAAACTGTGATTTTGAAACTGTATCCCAATCAAAATAATTAGCAGGTAATAATTTTTTTAACTCTGAGTAGCTATTATAATCTTTGATTGAATCTTTTACCTGTTCGGAGAAAAAGTTTTTTATTTTACTAGTATTTTTCCATCTTATGTTGTGTGAAAAGAATGGATCGTCAGGATTATCAATTCCGTTTTTAAAGAAGGCGATAAGTGTTTGCTTTAGTCTATCATCTTTAAAAATGTACGGATATAATCTTCCTAATAGTAATGGTCTGAGTTTAGAGTCAGGATCTTTAGCCCAAAAATTTCTGATTTTTGCTTCTTTGAAAATATCATACCCACCAAAGATTTCATCAGCACCTTCTCCAGTTAGTACAACTTTATAACCGCTTTGATTAACCAATCCAGATAAAATATATAATGGTATAGGACCTGTTCTTAATAAAGGTTTTTCTGTATGCCATAGAACATTTTCTAGATTCTCTCCAATTGCATCATTGCTTGCTATAATTTCTGAGTGATTAACTTTGAGAAAATCAACCATTTCATTTTGAAAGCAGCCTTCGTCATAATCTTTATTTTCAAATCTGACACCGAATGATCGAAGCTCATTATTAAAATTCTTTTTAACAGTCTCAGTTAAAGCAGAAGAGTCCAGACCTCCACTGAGATAAGTGCCAACAGGAACATCCGCACGCAAACGAATTTTAACAGAATCCATTAGCGTTTCAGATATCTCATTTACTAAATCATCACTCTTTATTTTTAATGTTTCTGTGTTACTTGAAAAATTAATATCCCAGTATTTATCAATTTTAATTTCGTACGGTGAAACTGACATATAGTGTGCTGGAGGCAGTTCTTTTATATAATTAAAAACAGTCCTCCCCGGGAGTGTAGTCCAGAATGTAAAAATTTGATCTAGAGATTCGAGATCTACAGAACGATTAATTTCTTTATTAGCAAAAATAGCCTTTATTTCGGAAGCGAAGTATAATCGCTGATTGTGGATTGTATAATGCAGTGGTAAAATCCCAACTCTATCACGTGCGAGAAACAAGGTTCTTTTCTTTGAGTTCCAGATTGCAAAGGCAAATTGCCCATTTAGTTGATTTAAGCAATTGGTCCCTTTTTCCTCATATAAATGTAAAATAACTTCAGTATCACTTGTTGTGTAGAACTTATGACCACATTTAAGTAATTCTTGTCTAAGTTCTGGATAGTTAAAAACTTCTCCATTATAAATTATCCAGAGGGATTTATCTTCATTATGGATTGGTTGAGTACCATCCTTTAAATCTATAATACTTAGTCGTGCATGAGCTAACCCTATATAGTCATCAAAATAAGCGCCGGTTTCATCTGGTCCACGGTATTGCTGAATAGAGACCATCCGCTTAAGTGCATCAAGAGCAATTGGTTGCTGATGTCCTAGATTAACAATACCTGCAATACCACACATGCTTAAGCATCCTTCTTGTTAAGCTTTTTCTGAAGGAATAGATTTATATTTTGTAAACTGGATAGATTTTCTGGAATCAGTTCCTCATCATCAACAGATATGTTAAATCTTTCCTCTAAGAAACTTACTAATTCTATTACACCGGTAGAATCTATAATACCTTCATCGAAAAAATCTGTATCAAGCAAAAGTTGTTCTTCTTCGCCAAAAAGAAAATTTTCAATAATAAATTCTTTAACCACAGTGATTTCACTCATGATATCTTCTTTCCCTTTATATATTGTTTTAAAAAATCCATAAAATTAATTTGATTAAACCTCGGGGGTAATTTTCTTCTTTTTTATTGGACGAAGTCCCTTTACAAATTCTTCTTGTGTGTGTCCTGGTGTTAGAGGGACAGTAATTCTTGCTAGTGGTCCGGAGTTAGGCATTCCCCAGAAAGTATTTGGCGGTACATTTCGTGTTACAACTGTTCCACCTTTAATAACTGAACAATCACCTATCTTTACCCCTGGCAGTATCAAACAATGTGGTCCAACATACACATCTTTACCAATAATCACTTTGCCCGTACTCTTTTTCTGTCGTGGTCCAAAGTATGAGTGAGTGTATATTGTAGTTCTATAGTTAATTATCGAATTATCACCAATTTCGATATCATCTGGATGCAATTCATCCAAATATACAGATTTAGCTATCCAGACATTTTTACCTATTTTAACACCCCTGATACGATGCAGCCAAGGTCTTAAACTATATCCAAACGGTGCAAAAAATGATAGACTTAATAAAAATCGGCTGATAATACTTTTAATCATAATTTATTATTCCAAAATATCAATTATCTTATTTGGTTTTGAAAAATTTAATTCTAAATGATAGGTTTAAGAATATTCTAAATAAATGTTCTATTTTAAAATCACTAACAATTATTTTGAGTTTTTTAGACAAACAAAATAACAACTCACAATTTTATACTAATAATCACACCAAAATGAAATATAATGAAACTGATAAAATTATAAAACTTTATAATAGTTCTATTGTATAGTGTGTCTCAAAATGATGATTCTTTTCTCTAAAAATGGAATGGAGTGTATTGGTTCAACATAAAATGGAATTTCAAGTTGTCTAAGGAAGGTAAAAAATCAGATGATATGTTTCACTTCCTAACGTGCTTTTTGAACCGTACCCTATTAAATAAACAATAAGAAAAGCAACTATATTTAAATAGTAATAATAAATATAGGAGCAAAAATGACAGAGAAAATTCTCAGAAGAAGCTTTGATAAAGAATTCAAAGTATCCGCAGTAAAGTTGGTTTTGGAATCGGGGAAATCAGTAAAAACCATAGCAGCTGAATTAGGAATAAGTGACAATACGTTGTTTAACTGGAAAAAGAAGTATCTCCAGGATGCCAGGGATGCATTCCCGGGGAAGGGTCATATGAAGCCGGAACAGGAGGAACTGAGGAAAAAAGACAGAGAGATAGCAAGGTTAAAGATGGAGCGTGACATTTTAAAAAAAGCTATAGCGTACTTCACAAAGGACCAGCTGTGAAATACAGATTCATAATAGAGCAGCTGAAAGAATATCCAAAAGGAATCTGCTGCAGAATATTAGGAGTAAGCAGATCAGGTTGTTATCACTGGCATAGAAGAAGATTATTGCACAGAAGCCTGGCAGAAACAGAACTCTTGCTTAAGATAAAGAAGCATTATCAGCTTAGCCGTGGACGCTATGGACTGTTAAGATTAACCAGTTCAATAAGGAAAGAAGGAATGATCGTTAACAAAAACGAGTCTACCGAATAATGAAGAAATACGGCATATACTCAAAAACAAAAAAGAAATTTAGGGTAACAACAAAGCAGAATCATAAAGCTTCTTTTAGTTCTAATCTACTGAATGGCAAATTTGAAGCCGTTAAGGTAAATCAAATCTGGACATCAGATATAACCTACATTTGGACAAATCAAGGTTGGTTGTATCTTGCTGTAATCCTTGACGTTTATAACCGTGAGATCATTGGCTGGTCGCTTAATCATCGGTGCTCAGTAGAATTAGTTCTAAAGGCTTTAACGATGGCTATAAACAACAGAAGAGCTGAGCCTGACGGGAGTGTAAATAATTCTGTGTAAATGGTTAAAGTAAGAAATTAGTTAAGTGCTGTGGAGCGTAGCGGAACAGCACTTAACTTGGCGAAAATCCGTTAAGGGTTTTCAAATTGTAAAAAACTTATTACTTCTAACTATTATCCGAAAGGAGATTTACACAATGGAACCTGCCTTCCGCAGGTAGGCTTACTCCGGGAATGGTCGAGCAGCTTAAAGCCGATCTAAAAACAGCAAAGACCTATCAAGACTTGATGGGAGAAAACGGAGCCATCAAGAAAATCATTAAAACCTCCCTTGAGGGAATGCTTGATGCTGAATATTATGACATAGTCAAGCTGTTTTTATTAATTCTGGCTTAGTGTTTTAACTGAATTAAAGAACCGAGGTCTCCAGGATATTCTGATTGCTTGTGTTGATGGATTGAAAGGTTTTCCAGAGGCAATCAATACAGTTTTCCCTGGAACAGAAATACAACTTTGTATCATTCACTTAATCAGGAATACGCTTAGATACATTGCAAGCAAAGATCAGAAATCATTTATGAAAGAACTTCGATTAGTTTATTCAGCACCAACTGAAGAAGCTGCTCTTATTGCTCTTGACAGACTTGAAGAAAACTGGGGAAAGAAATATTCTTTATCAATCAGAACCTGGAGGCAGAACTGGGCTCACGCTTCTACGTTTTTCAAATACCCGGATGAGATTAGAAAAATTATTTACACTACCAATGCAGTAGAGGCTGTGCATCGTCAGTTCAGAAAGGTTACAAAACAGAGAAGTATTTTTCCCAATAGCTTGCCAGCCTTTGGCTGGATGATGCACTGAAAAAAATGCTTTTCTTAGTTTACAGAGATATCTCTAAAAAATGGACTATTATGCCGGTGCAAAACTGGACTGTTGCATTATCACATTTATCAATTATTTTTGAACAGAGATTAATAAATGATCTTTAACACTAAAACTCATTTACACAAATTATTTTACAGACTCAGGGTACAGTCACTTATTTATTTTACAACTACTAAAGTCTTACCGTGATCATTTGATATTATTTTTGTAGCACTAATTTCTTTGTTTCCAGATAATCTCCAGCTTTCAACTGATAAAAATATATGCCGCTAGGTAATGAAGGATTAACAACATATAAAGTTGAATGATGACCTGTTTCATAATAACCATCAATTATAGTATCTATTTCCCTACCTAAAATGTCAAAGAGTTTTATTGTTTGCCAGCTATTTATTGGTGATTGCCAATTGATTGTTGTACTTGGATTAAATGGATTAGGATAGTTTTGATAAAGTTTAAAGTTTAATGATTGTAATTCTTCATCTACTCCAAGCAATCCCTTATATTCAAAAGCACCAATATCAGGGGTATTGTTTCTTGGTTTACCTTCTATATCAGCCCAAGGTAAACCTTTGCTCTCTATAAAAGCTTGTAAGTCTTCACCTGCATTTCTTGCAGGAGAATTTGAAGCTATAACATATCCATATCTTTCCCTTACATTGTTAACAAATAATGGATCTGCATTTATTCCTGTCCCACCCCAATTGCTATTAGTCCATACATTCCAACCACCATTGATTATCCCAGTCGGTGAGCCTCCACTACCTACCCATCGGTTACCGCCAAAACTCATATCGTTCGTCCATTGCCTCCACATTAAATTACTACGAACACTATCCACATAAGTTTTGTCCATATTCCAAGATGATGCAAAAGTTTCCAAAGGAGTGCCACCATAATTGGCTGGATTTTGTCCGTTAGTCCCTAGCTGACAAATGATGTTGTTATAAAACTTTCCTGCATACTCTTGAAGAATAGTGTTTTCTCCACCATTGGAAGTAACAACAGTATTGTTTATTACATAAGTCGGAGGATAAACACTGTTTACATATCCATACCATCTTAATACGAATCCATTGATGTAAGGATTACCACCTGGATTCAAATGACCACCTGCATAAATGTAGTTGTTATAAATAATAACTGTATCACGTCGTCCAGGCCTTGATTGAATACCTAATATCATACCGTGTCCTAAGACAGAAGAATCTATTATAAATACATTATTCCAGATTTTAACATCTCTGATCACGTGAGTTTGTAATGGGTCAACGTGTTCGTGCTGACCTGGAGGAACACCTATCTGTTTATTTCGCTGATGGATATAATTATGGTGTATGTTTAATCCTGCTGCCATCTGTCATAGACACAGTTATCTTCGTGATAAAGATTATTTGATTTACTTATTATTATATGTAGTTTTTAATTTCTATGTTTTCAGCGCAAATACCATTTTCTGTTAAATAGTAATCATCATTACCGATTATTTTTATGCCTTCTAATCCATTCTCTCTTATATCAAGACTATCAATTACTACGTTGTTTACATTACAATGAATATAAAATGCTTCAGCAGCAGCCCTTCTTAAATATAAATTCTTAACATATATCCAATCCCTAACTAGGCTCCCACATCCTTGCTCAATTACTATACAATTACTTCTTGTGTTTTGACCATCAATAATTACTTTGCCATTGTGTCCAATATCTATTGCACCTCTTATGGTTATATAATTATTGGTTGTCCCTGCATCGTTAATACTCAAAGTTTCGTAATAAATCATTGAATCGGTTCCACCTGAAATATTTATTATATCACCAGGCTGAACTAAACTCCAATTGATATGGGAAAAATTCTTCCAGGCAGTAGCCCAGCTTTGTCCATTTCCACTTGAAGATACTGCTTTATCCACATACCAATCTGCAGCAATTAGCGGGAATGATAATAATAGAAAACTAAACAATGTAAATGACAATCTACCTATTCTATAGTTTATTAAAAATCCTTGAACTTTCATCATATTTCTCTTATGTTTTTGTTATAGTAGCAAGACAAATCTTGTGCCGTTATAGGTCATTATTTTTTTAGTACACTTAAAATGAGACGATCGGTAAAATCGTTAATCCTGTAATTTTTACCATGATTCTACAAATAGTGAAATAATTTTACGAAAGTGAAATGAGACCTGAGATAATCTTTCGTTCAATGATAGCTAAAATACTTAAAAAGTAACAAATATTAAAATGACATTTTGATCTTACCCGAATAATATAAATTTATTATGTCAATACTAGCTCAATATTTTTTTACATTGGTTCAGCGTAAAATAGAATTTTAAGTAAGTCGAGGTAAACAAAGTAATATAATTCTTACTTGATTCTTTTCTGTCAGTTAATTCAATCATGATTTCGTTAAAAATAAAACCTCACAATATCTGTGAGGCTTTAGTAATTCAATCATATTGACCATTACAACTATGTCAGAATTAATAAATTTAGCGAAGGAGAATCATTTTCTTAACTTGAACGAATGAATCACTTTCGAATCTATAAATGTATACCCCACTTGGTAATGATAAAGCATCAAATGTTACTTTATGGTATCCAGCTTCGTAAGTGCCTTCAGCAATAGTTTCTATCAATTCACCGAGCATATTATAAATATTTATTTTTAACCGTGTTTCTTTAGGCAGAGAGAATCTGATGGTTGTACTTGGGTTAAACGGATTTGGGTAATTCTGTGATAAATCAAATTTTGCCGGTAATATTTCTACCTCAACTACATCTGAATATTCAAAGCTTCCATCCAAATCAATTTGCATTAATCTGTACGCAAGAACAGATGTCTGAATTGAGATGATATCATCAATGTAAGAATATTCAGTTTGCTCTGTTATTGTCCCTCTTCCTTCAACAAAACCAATCTCTTTCCATTCGGAGTCTCCTAGTTTTCTTTGAATTTTGAAACCATGATTATTTATTTCAGTTGCTGTCATCCATTCAAGTGTTACTTTATCTGAGTAATATGTAGCTGAAAAAGATGTAAACTCAACTGGAATTTGATTTTCATATTCAAAAGCACCAATATCAGGGGTATTGTTTCTTGGTTTACCTTCTATATCAGCCCAAGGTAAACCTTTGCTCTCTATAAAAGCTTGTAAGTCTTCACCTGCATTTCTTGCAGGAGAATTTGAAGCTATAACATATCCATATCTTTCCCTTACATTGTTAACAAATAATGGATCTGCATTTATTCCTGTCCCACCCCAATTGCTATTAGTCCATACATTCCAACCACCATTGATTATCCCAGTCGGTGAGCCTCCACTACCTACCCATCGGTTACCGCCAAAACTCATATCGTTCGTCCATTGCCTCCACATTAAATTACTACGAACACTATCCACATAAGTTTTGTCCATATTCCAAGATGATGCAAAAGTTTCCAAAGGAGTGCCACCATAATTGGCTGGATTTTGTCCGTTAGTCCCTAGCTGACAAATGATGTTGTTATAAAACTTTCCTGCATACTCTTGAAGAATAGTGTTTTCTCCACCATTGGAAGTAACAACAGTATTGTTTATTACATAAGTCGGAGGATAAACACTGTTTACATATCCATACCATCTTAATACGAATCCATTGATGTAAGGATTACCACCTGGATTCAAATGACCACCTGCATAAATGTAGTTGTTATAAATAATAACTGTATCACGTCGTCCAGGCCTTGATTGAATACCTAATATCATACCGTGTCCTAAGACAGAAGAATCTATTATAAATACATTATTCCAGATTTTAACATCTCTGATCACGTGAGTTTGTAATGGGTCAACGTGTTCGTGCTGACCTGGAGGAACACCTATCTGTTTATTTCGCTGATGGATATAATTATGGTGTATGTTTAATCCTGCTGCCATCTGTACATAGACACAGTTATCTTCGTGATAAAGATTATTTGATTTACTTATTATTGTACAGTTTTTAATTTCTATGTTTTCAGCGCAAATACCATTTTCTGTTAAATAGTAATCATCATTACCGATTATTTTTATGCCTTCTAATCCATTCTCTCTTATATCAAGACTATCAATTACTACGTTGTTTACATTACAATGAATATAAAATGCTTCAGCAGCAGCCCTTCTTAAATATAAATTCTTAACATATATCCAATCCCTAACTAGGCTCCCACATCCTTGCTCAATTACTATACAATTACTTCTTGTGTTTTGACCATCAATAATTACTTTGCCATTGTGTCCAATATCTATTGCACCTCTTATGGTTATATAATTATTGGTTGTCCCTGCATCGTTAATACTCAAAGTTTCGTAATAAATCATTGAATCGGTTCCACCTGAAATATTTATTATATCACCAGGCTGAACTAAACTCCAATTGATATGGGAAAATTCTTCCGCGCAGTAGCCCAGCTTTGTCCATTTCCACTTGAAGATACTGCTTTATCCACATACCAATCTGCAGCAATTAGCGGGAATGATAATAATAGAAAACTAAACAATGTAAATGACAATCTACCTATTCTATAGTTTATTAAAAATCCTTGAACTTTCATCATATTTCTCTTATGTTTTTGTTATAGTAGCAAGACAAATCTTGTGCCGTTATGAAACATTATTTTTTTAGTACACTTAAAATGAGACGATCGGTAAAATCGTTAATCCTGTAATTTTTACCATGATTCTAACTAGCAAGATTATCCATTGTGAAGTATTGATCGTCTAGTTTAGAACGGAATTTTTAAGTAAATAATCGATTGGTGAGGGCTTTACAAGAAGGGTACAAAATCAGCTTAGAAGTCCATTTTTCCAATCTATAAGAAAGTATATTCTTATAGATGGTAAGAGCAACCATGAAATGAGATTTCAAATCTATTGAGTCTGTAAAATAATTAGTGCTAAATTCACTTTCGAGTTTTAATTTCTCTTTACTTTATTTCTATTCTTATCAGCTCCATTTTTTCCCTCAGATTTTTGTTAAATTTAATCATCTGAGAGGACATTTGGCACTATTTCAATAGTAACATTTTGCTGGTCTGCACATATTCACTACTTTCAATTCTATAGATATACAAACCGCTTGGCAGTCCGCCTACGGCAGAAGTAGCATTGAACGCTACTTTATGATAACCGACTTCGTAAGTGCCTTCAGCAATTGTCTCTACCAATTCACCGAGCATAATATAAATATTTATTTTTAACCGCGTTTCCTTTGGAAGTGAAAACCTTATCTTTGTGGCTGGGTTAAACGGGTTAGGATAATTCTGAAATAAGAAATAATCAATCGATTCAGTATTATTATTCAAACCAGTAACATTAGATAATGGTTCATTTAAATTTGGCCAATTACCGACCTGATAGTTTTGTTGTAAGAATCCAGGAGAAACATTTGTTTGAGTCCAAACCAAACTGAATAATTTTAGGATTAGTTATTGTCAAATATAAAGTTATTATCATTGTTAGAGAGGTATCTATTAGTACAGGCGGAGGTGTTCCCAAAGCTAGAAGGCTAATTCTGATAGTATTATCGTTTGGTTTAGTCACATTCTGAGTTGTATATAATTCAAAATCACCGTGTAATAAATAATCTACATTTTTTATTGGTGAGACCGGGAAATCCAGTGCTTTCGAATCATATGTGAATTCTATCTGCAGCACTCTTGCCGTTCCTATAGAATCCTGCAAGTTTATTGCAATTGTGACTGAGTAAACCGGAGGATTAATATCGGTAATGAGTTGTCCATTAATTGATTGACAATTAAGTGCAGATGAGAAAAATAAGAGTGCAATTAATAAACCTTTCAGCAATTTAACAATTATATTTTTTGCTTTATTAATATTTTTATTCTTTAACTGGCTTCGTTAATGAGCTTTATGGTACTTGTGTGGAAAATCCAAAATTTGGTAACCAGTCGATCAACACATCTTCAGAATAGTCTACATCTGAATTTAGATTCGTATCTGTTGAAAAATATCCATGAAAACCAAATGATGGTAACCATTTAGTTAATAAATCATTTGAATAATCTACATTACCGTCTCCATCCATATCGCCTCCAATCATACCATAAATCCCTCCGCCTAAATCTTTCATTGGATTAGTTCCATACGCTTGTGTCTGAGCCGTTGTAAAATCATAAAATGTCGGGCTACTGCTTAATGATATTGCTGATGCAGACATTATAGCCAGATGGTTTCGGTGTCTGACAACCACATAGTAATTCCCAGGATTTAAACCTTTAAAAGCTAACGGACTGGATCCGTCAATATCAACAACACTGCCATCACTTAACAAAAATCCGGCTCGTCTGCTTACAATATTATTTAAATCACTTCTTAATTCTATCATTACCCAATCAACTGCATTCGCTGGAAAAGATGCAGTTGCTTCAGTCCCCAAATAATTCCAGGGAGTAAATTTATATGGTTGATACTTAGGTAATAATCCTTGTGTTTTAAGAGTAGTTGTCATAGCCACACTGCCATTATAAGATCCTTCAAGAAATACTTTCAAGCTGAGCAATAATGGTTTAGCAATTAATTTTATAAATGCCCATCCAACATATCCATCACCGCCTGATATTGCATCTGCTTTCTGTGTGTAAAGAGCAAACTTCCCGTTAGTCACTGTGACAGTACCTAAAGAAACCTCACTATTTTTAGTTACTTCAACATTGTATTGCGACACATTGGTGGAATCAAATGAATAATACACTTTATACGTTCTGCCAGGATCTCTCTCAATAATTGAAGCTTTCACCTCGTATTCACCATTCGGGATATTACGGAAAAACTTCATTACAGGTAATGAATCATTTGAAGTGTGACAATAAACAACAGGTGAGCCTAAGTAGCGAGGCCCCGTCCAGGAAGTATTATGCCAGTATTCATTCCAGACAGCACTGTTTAAAGGTAGTGGCTCTCCTGTTCCTTGTTGTTCAAGTGATGTAAGTACCGGAGACTGCATTGTATCTCTCGAACACTCAATAACACAACCTGGCGGAAATTGATCATTAATTACTTCCCTTACTGTTTTAACCGGAATTCCCCGCTCAACTATTGCATCAAGTACAAGCCTCAAAAGCGAATCACTTTGGAACCAGGTACTTCCATCTCCATAGGTACCTCCAAATTCATGTGCAAGAAAAACTATCCACTTTTTATTTGCTACTGCGTCGTCTAAGTATGCTCTCATAGTTGCAATGTTATCTCTGTTTGTCAGGTTAATCCGTTGTGTAAAGTATAAATCAAAAGGTTCAGATATCCCTGGTAATTCTGTAGCTGTGGAATAATACGAACTATATTTTTTTACAATATTAACCAAACTATGATTCCAATCATTATTTGGCGCCGCAAATCCAGAATTTGGAAATCCATTAGCATCGAGCCAGGTCTTCATAAGGCTGACATTGGATTCAGTAATTCCTGAAGTATGGTTATAGGTATGATTGCTTATCTCCCAACCAGCTGCCTGCATCTCGAGTAATTTATCAACGTTCCCTGAAACCCAGGGATTAGTTCCATTTATATAAAGAACCGCTGGAAACCCGTACTCTTTGAAGATAGGAAAACCGATATCATACCAATCACCAAATCCATCATCGTAAGTAAAAGAAACTACCGGTCCATACTGTGCATTTGAATAATTAAAACTCAACAACAACATAACAAAAATTATTTTTTGTTTCATTAAATCCTTCTTTTGAATATTGAAAATAGAACATTGAAAACTTAAAATACACATTTGCCAGGCTTTGAACACTTTTAATAATTATTGGGGTGGAAGCGAAACAGTAAAGCTAACAACACAATTAACTCTAAAGGAGTAAACTCGTTCACCTCATTAAGCAGAACTAATCAACTTATTTATAGTTGCCATACAATAAGTAAAAAATATTACTTTATTAAGATCATTTTTCTTACCTGGACAAAATCCGGACTTTCGAATCTATAAATGTATGCACCGCTTGGCAGAGAAAAAGCATTTCCGCCGGAGGCGGATCCGCCTATGGCGGAAAATGTTACTTTATGATAACCGGCTTCGTAAGTTCCATCAGCAATTGTTTCTACCAATTCACCAAGCATATTGTAAATATTTATTTTTAATCGTGTTTCTTTAGGGATGGAGAACCTGATGGTTGTACTTGGGTTAAACGGATTCGGATAATTCTGTGATAACTCAAATTTTTCCGGTACTATTTCTACCTCAACTACATCTGAATATTCAAACTTCCCATCCGTGTCTATCTGCTTTAACCTGTATTGAAACTTGCTTCCTCCTGAAAACAGATCATTGTCTGTATAGCTGTATTGTTTTGGTAAGTTTGAATTACCGTGTCCTTCAACAAATCCAAGTGTGTTCCATTCTCCTTCGTTTATTCTTCTTTCAACATTAAAGCCGTAGTTATTCACTTCTGTTTTTGTAAGCCAGTTTAACTTAATTGTCTTTTCATTGAATTTTGCTGTGAATGATGAAAGTTCGACAGGAAGTGATTGTTCGTTCAAATTATACCAATTACCTTTAGTATACGGTAATGATAAAAACGAAGGCGCTATATTAGTTTTTGTCCAGATTAGATTAGAATTGCCAAGTGTGTCGGTTATTGTAAAATAAAATGTCACTATATTAGTTGGTGTTGTTGAGATTGGCACTGGCAATGGTGAACCCATAGTTAGAATATAAATTCTTACGGTATTGGCAGACGGTCTTGAATGAAAAATATGTCCTGAATAAGTGTTAAAATCACCATATAGAATGTAGTCTGTATCCTTTACAGGTGTTATTGGAATACTTAAAGCATTTGTATTAAAAGTAAAATCAACTTCAACTACTCCAGCAGTACCTGTGCCGCTTTGCAAGTTTACTGCAATTGTCACTGAATATGTAGGGGGACTAATGTTAGTTATAAATTGTCCGTCTACAGTTTGACAGAAATAAACTGGAGTATATAAAATAATAATCATCAAAAAAATAAATGATCTTTTCATATAACTACTAAACCTTTCAAGCATTAATTATGAATGATAATAAATATATCATTTACTTTTATGGAACTTGGGTTGCATAACCAAAATTTGGCAACCAATTGTTCAATAAATCTTCCGTGTAATCTACATCTGTATTTAAATTTAAATCTTCTGAAAAATATCCATGATATCCAAATGATGGTAACCATCTATTAAGTAAATCATTAGAATAATCCACATTTCCGTCTCCATCAATATCACCAGCAACCATACCAAAAATACTCCCCCCTAAATCTCTCATTGCATTTGAACCATAAGCCCGTGATTGAGCTGTTGTAAAATTATATAAATAAGAACTGCTGCTCAAAGGAATTGTAGTTGCAGTCATAATTGCCAGATGGTTTCGGTGTCTAATAACAACATAGTAATTTCCGACACTTAAACCTGAAAACTTTACTGGACTGGTTCCATTAGTATCAACAATGGCTCCGTTGCTTTTTAAGAAAGCAGCACGTTCAGCCACTTTAGTACTGGAGGCTGTGCCAGTTCTTAATTCGACAAGTACCCAATCAACAACTGAGTCAGGAATGGAAGAAACAGTGACAGGCGTATAATCATAAACCACTGCAGAATATGCAGAATCAGAATTTTTTGGTATGAGATTATTTGTATTAAGTGTAGTTGTCATGCCTCCACTACCATTATAAGGTCCTTCCAAATATACTTTTAAATTTGCAATAACAAAATCCGGTGATGTTCCTGAAGTTCTCAAAATTAAACCGCCGTCACCGACCACAGTTCCGTTATTTGCATCTGTAAAAAAGACACCGGATAAAAGGTTAAATGTATTAGTTTCTTCCAGAGCCCAATTTGCACCATTATCTGTGGTTCTGAAAATTGAGCCCATTTCACCAACAACGGTTCCATTATTTGCATCAGTGAAGAAAACACCTTTTAAATGGCGTGATATTTCATTTGTTTGGGTAGTCCAGTTTATTCCACCGTTAGTAGTTTTGATAATAGTACCATTATCGCCTACTGTAGTTCCGTTGTTTTTATCTGAGAAGTAAACACAAGTTAAATTATTTATTGTCCCGCTCGTCTGCGTAGTCCAGGATGTTCCACCATCAGTCGTTCTTAAGATTGTTCCTGTGTTACCTACAGCTATCCCGGTAGTATCATCAGTTAGAAAAACGCTTAACAAATTATTTGTTGTTCCGCTTGTTTGTGTAGTCCAGGTTGCTCCACCGTTAGTAGTTTTTAGTATAGTCCCTGTATCACCAACAACTATCGCATTACTTGTATCAGTAAGAAAAACACTGTTTAAATTTTTTCTGCCGACTGTTGATGTGTCCCAGATAGTTCCACCGTTAGTAGTTTTACAAACAACTCCTGTTTCACCAACCGCTATTCCTTTAAATTTATTTCCTTTTGGAAAATGAACACTCTTGAATCCATATTCTCTTCCCATTGGGATTATTTCAATTGTCCAGTCTGATCCGCCATTTGTAGTATGGAGAATTCTTCCGGCATTTCCAACAGCAGTCCCGGTATCTTTAGCAGTAAAGAATACACTATAAAGATTTGCCTGGACACCACTTGATTTTGCATTCCATGTTACACCTGCGTCTGTTGTTTTCATAACTGATCCAAAAATCCCAACAGCAATTCCAATTTGTGAATTACCAAAACAGACACCGGTTAACGTTTTTGTTAAATGTGAGGGTTCAAGCCAGCTTGTACCGCCGTTGGTGGTTCGTACGATAACTCCACCCCAGCCAACTGCCACACCATGATTTGCGTCTGTAAAGTAAACATCCTCAAAATAAGCATCTATTGATAATGAATCCTGAGCCCAGCTTGTACCACCGTTAGTGGTTCGAAGAACAGTTGACGCCCAGCCAACGGCTGTGCCTGTATCCTTATTAGTGAAGAAAACACTCGTTAATAATTGTGTTGTTCCGCTTGATTGGGCGGTCCAGTTTATTCCACCATTGGAAGTTCTTAAAATAGTACCACCTTTACCTACGGCAGTACCATTACTGGTATCTGGAAAGAAAACTCCTACCAATTCATTTGTTGTGATTCCTGTTACTTCAGTCCAGTTAGTGCCGCCGTTGGTTGTTCTTAGAATTATTCCATTCGGTCCATTTTGTCCAACAACAATACCGTGATTAGCATCAGCAAAAGATACGCTATTCAGATAATGTGATACTCCACTTGTCTGCAAATTCCACGTTGTTCCGCCGTTGGTGGTTTTCAGAATTATACCATTTGCCCCGATAGTCCATCCAATATTTGGGTTAATAAAGCTTACATCTGTTAGCTCAGAATTTATTCCGCTTGCTTGGTATTCCCAGGTAGTACCACCATCGCTAGTTTTAAGAATTGCACCAGCATTACCTACAGCCCAACCAACATCTTCAGAGATAAGTTTAACAGCGTTAAGTGAATTAGCCGTAGGATAAGGATTTTGTAAATACCATTGCGGGTATGTATTAAAGGAGGAAAGAATAAATATAAATGTTATTATCAATATTATTTTCAAGTTCGCTCCATTAAAATATCTATTTAAAAAATTTAATCGTAACATATAGGTTATAATTTATTAGTTAAACAATAATGTTTAAGTAATACAAATCACATTTAAAAAGAAAAAATTTCAACAATCATTCCAAAACAATAAGCAAATCAGCAAGAAAATCAAAAGCTATTTTTTCTATTTTAGGAAATAATATTATTTTGTGACAGTAAAACATTTTGTATGTGAATAGTGAGATACTTTAAAAACTACTCAACCTGATCTACACTCCGTTTTAATATAACATAAATATTGAAACAATTTGCACATATAAAAATTACTATTATAACTATTCAATAGTGTTAGCTGACACTATTTTAATAATAACATCTTCTTTGCTAAGGAAAAATTCTCAGTTCTTAACTCGTAAATATATATTCCTGTTGCAAAACTTTGTGCATTCCAATGAAAACTATACCTTCCTGCTACTAATTTTGTATTAATAAGTTCAGCAACTTTTTCTCCCAATTCATTGTAAATGAACAACCTTACATTATTAACATTTTCAGGTAATGAAAATTCTATTACAGTATTTGGATTAAATGGGTTTGGATAATTTTGTGTTAATTCATAACCAGAAGGTGTAATATCCACTTCCACTATGTCAGAGTATTTAAAGCAGCCATCTGTATCTATTTGTTTCAATCTATATTGGAGCTTGTTTTCCCCTATAGGACAATTATCGGAATAAAAATAAGATTTTGGGGAAATACTGTTATAATGTCCTTCCACAAATCCAATATTATTCCATTCCTCTTCACCAAATCTTCTCTCAATTTCGAAGCCATAGTTATTTACTTCTGTTGCTGTCCGCCAGTTAAGCTGAATTTCATTGTTCTTGAACCCTGCGGTAAATGACATCAGTTCAACGGGTACTATATCGCTATGATATTTGAATATTGTTCCATCAGTACCTCCAATCCAACCAGTATTATTATTTATAAAACAAAGTGATGTTAAATTATTTCCAGTCACCGTATCATAATTTGTCCAAAGATTACCCAAATCCATTGTATGAAGTATTGTTCCATTAGATCCAGAAATCCAGACTGTTGTTGAATTTGTGAACTCAACTGATGTTAGTGTTTCGGCAGTACCAGTATTTTGTGAAACCCAGTTTTCACCTCCATCTGTTGTCAATAAAACTGTCCCTTCATTTCCAACACAGATACCTAGATCTGAGTCATAGAATCTTATAGAGTTCAAATCATTGTTTGTCCCGCTAGTTTTACTAATCCATGACTCACCACCATCAGTTGATTTACTTATACCACCGTTTTTTCCAACAACCCATCCACTATTATGATCCAAAAAAAATATATCTATACCTGACTGGGTAGTTTGAGGTGTCCAAGTAACACCTCCATCAGTTGTTTTGAATATTGCCTCTGAGTAGATATTAAAAGTTTCTTTTACAAGCCATCCAATATCTTTATTTATAAAAAATAATGATTTGCCATTTAGACTGCCTTTAATCCAATTAGCACCTCCATTGGTCGTCCGCCAAACACCATTATCACCTAAAGCCCATCCAAAATCTTCATCAATAAAATAAATAGATCTTATTGGTTTTGATGAACCACTAGTGTATAGCTGTGTTTTCCATATTTTCCCACCATCGGTAGTTTTGAGTATTATTGAGCCACCACCTCCACCACCACGTCTATGCCCAACCGCCCAACTTATATTTTCATTCAAACAAAATAAAGAGTATATATCATCTCCACTATAAACATATGATTTAATACCGCTTAGAATTTGAGACCAAGAATTTCCATTATTTTCGGTAATATACATGACCCCTGCTAATCCAACTGCCCATCCCTTTCCAGTGCCATTAACATAAATAGATAGTATTCCATCGGACTCCCAATCATAACATTTTTGAATCCAAGTAGAACCTCCATCAGTTGTTATAATAATTGATCTTGCAAAACCAATTGTCCCACTTACTGCATATCCATTATTAGCATCTTTGAAAAAGATAGAACGTATTCCATCGCCGATATCAAGTATATAATTATCTTTGTGATCTGTTACAATTTTTTCTTCGGTACCAACATACTGTTGCGTCCAAGTTTCGCCTCCATCTGTTGTTTTGTAAATTTTACCCCTATACATGTCTCCATAACCGACCCCGATCCATCCTTTATAAGCATCAACAAATTCAACTGTATTCAAAGAACTCCAAGATTTATATCCATTTGGAAGTGGTTTCTCAAGCCAATTCAATCCACCATCAGTTGTTTTCAATATTATAGCAGAATTTGAGATCCTATAACCTCCACCAACAGCATATCCAACAAAATCATCGATAAAATCCACCGAAAGTAAATTATTAGTTGTGCCAGAGGTTTGACTTGTCCAAGATGAACCACTATCAGTAGTTTTCAATATAGTACCACTAAATCCAACAATATAACCTGTATTAGCGTCACAAAAATGAATGTCTGTCAAATACTCTATGGTTCCACTTTTTTGTTCAAACCAATTTAAGCCTCCATCGGTTGTTTTTAATATCAATCCTGTTTCACCACATATCCAACCAGTGTTACTATCAACAAACTGAACTGACTTTAAAATTAATTGAGTGCCACTGTTCTGCGCATTCCAATCCAGTCCAGCATTTGTAGTTTTCTTAATAAAACCATCAGAACCAACAATCCAACCTGTACTATCATTAATGAAAAAAGTTGACCAGAGATTGTTTCCATCAGGAACAGGGTTTTGATTTATCCATTGAGGATAAATGTTTACTATGCAAAAAAGTGATAAAAGTGCAAAAATGAATAATTTATTCATAGTAATACTCTCATAATAATTTAATAATAATTCAAGCATCTAGATTGTTAAAGTTCAGTTTATAGTTAGAAAAATTGAACCTTAATAAGATTAAATACAGCAAGTGATACTAAATCTGAACTAGATTTATTCAATCACCATACCGTTAAAATCTTACATTTATAAGGGAAAATATTGATGATTTGATTTCAACTTGAGAGAAAGCATCACTATGTTACAATAATACTAGTATCAGTAATGATTGACAGAGTCTAAGTTGTTGAAGCGCTTTTAAGCCTTATTTGTATTTAAATTTGAATTTCACAAACTATTTATTGTTAAGAACAGGTAATGATTAAATCCCCTATCATTTGATACTAATGTGTGCTCTGTAGGATGAGTTATATCTTACTTTAAATAAATCATTTTCTTTGTGTCGGTATAATCCCCTGCTTTTATTTTGTAAAAATAAACTCCTGAAGGATTATTAGAGCCATCATATTCGTATTCATAAAATCCAGCTCTCATTTGTTTAGAAACTAGTGTAGAGATTAATTCGCCAACAGCATTAAAAATACTTAGGGTTACAAATGAATCTTTGGGAATCGCAAATTTAATTTTGGTACCGGAATTAAACGGATTAGGGAAATTTTGTTTAAGAACAAATTTGGCAGGCTGGTTAAGATCAACTTTTATAATATCTGAATAGGTGTAACTTCCATTTAAATCTAACTGTTTAAGTCTATAATAATTTTCCTTACTTGTAAAAGCTGTATCTCTGTAACTATAAGTTTGGGCTTCGGTGGTTGTTCCATATCCGGGAACAAATGCTATCTGATAAAATGCTGCTCTGTCATTACTTCTTTCAACCTGAAAACCATAGTTATTCGTTTCAGTTGATGTACTCCAATTCAAAATTACAACATCATCATCTACATCAGCTGAGAAAGATGTAAGCTCAACCGGAATAATTGAAAGATTATAAACCGATATTTCAGAAGAATCAATAGTAACTGCAAAACCAGAATCGTGCATACAGTTTATCCAGTTATTCAAACAGATGTTATATGCACCTCCTGTGTTATCAGGATTAGTTCTATCAGGATAAAATGCAACTGGAGTTAACATATACTTTGCAGCATACCAGGAGGCAGCAAAAGGATCGGTAGAAGCTAACAGCATATTTAGTTGAATGGCAATATTCCCATAATTACGTTCCGGATTAGTCCAGGCTGCATCAATTATTGTCAGTTTTGGAAATGTTACTTGCATTACTTTGGCAGGTAGTGCAAACTCGCTGAACATATAATTAAAATGCATCGAATCACCTCCTCCATATCGTTCCTCCTGATATGCAACAGTAAGAACCCCTATCCAATTCTTTATCGCGAGAGTTGCCCCGGTCCAGCCATGTGCTTTTAAGACGGGAAAATCGACTATACATAAACGATCGTGATTGTATGTTTGAGTGTTTTGATCCCAGACTCCATGCTTTAGCGAAATATAATGATTACCTGATGGTGATTGAAACTTGGGGTATGAAATTTTGGAAGCCGGATCATAAGGATACCCATCATTGTAATCACCGTCTGAATATTCTGTAACTACATTATTCATTATGTTTTTCCAATCGAATAAATAAACAGGATATCCTTTGGAATAGAAGGTGTTAATAACGTCTAAAATACATTGCCCGGTATCTTCAGAATTATTATCGTCTTCTCCAATTGGTGCCCATTGTGTATTATCACCAACGAGAATTTCACCAGTGAATCCATCAGGATGTTGTAAGATCTGCCATATTAAACCTTTGATTCGATCAGTGCTTGTTGTATTTCTGAAATCCCATTGAAAGCTTCCTTTTATTATCACGATATCATTTGAGCTAACTATACCTGAAGGCTGAGCTGCGGTTTGATATAGATAAATACCCTGCGCGTTCATCATTAGAAGCAGGCTGTCAATTGCGGGATCAACCAGATACTCATTTGGTACCGTAGAGTCACCAGCAGCTAATGAGCCTGCAGTCGGAGGAATTTCATCCATTACAAAAACTTTTGATACCGGATTATTTACTTCCCAGGTAGGGAGTGATTGGGGTATAACAGAAACTGTAAAGAATAATTCAATAATAATTGTTATCAGGATTGCTAACTTATTATTTATATTCTTATAACCATTTTTATTTAAAGATTTCATTCTGGACCTTTTATTATTTTTCTTCAAAACTCATAACTCTCTTGTCTTTTGTATTCAGAAAACACCCGCTTTAAACTAAAATAAGGCGAATTACTTTGTCAATCGAAATAACAAAATAAAACTATTCGTTCTCAAACATTTCTTTAATTTTATTATAATCGTATTTACCATTTGTATTGGTTGGTATCTGGTTTGCCGATTTTACAATCAGTGATTTAAAATTAAGCTGATACATTTTCATTACTTCTTCTTTTACTTTGATCTCCGTCAGATGATCATCCGAATGAACAAGAATTTGAAGCAAATCATCTTTTCCTGTACATGCAGCGGAAATTTTAAAATGATTCTCAATCATTTTCTGAACTTCATCAAGATTAATTCTTAATCCGAATATCTTAATAAACCTTTTCATTCTGCCGGTAACATAAAAGAATCCATCTTCATCTTTATAACCAAG
The DNA here is from genome assembly GCA_013285425.1 of Ignavibacteriota bacterium. GTDB lineage: Bacteria > Bacteroidota > Ignavibacteria > Ignavibacteriales > Ignavibacteriaceae > IGN3. The sequence continues at coordinate 192,852 of CP053447.1, read as the reverse complement.
ATCCCCTGTAAATAAAACTCCATTCAATTCATCACCTTTAGATAAATCGCTTAAGGTCTCTGCATAACCAAGCATCACATTATCGCCTTTATAAACTATCTCACCAACTTCTTTCGGTCTTGATACTTCAACACCATCATTCATTATATTTAATTTGCCGCCGGGTATAGAAATTCCGATCGAACCAATCTTTCCGCTTAATTTGTCATACGGCACATAGGTTATCCTTGCAGTAGCTTCAGTTTGTCCATACATAACAAAAAACTTTTTATTACTCTTAGCTGCATAATCGTTAAAAAATCTTATGAACTCTTCGCTTAATTTACCTCCGGCTTGAGTGAAATATCTTAACGATGGAAGAGCAATCTTTTCAAAACCAATTCTTTTAAGCATTGTATATGTATATGGTACACCAGCAAAAGATGTGCACTTATATTCATTGAACAAATTCCAGAAATCTCTGAAGAACACTGTTTTTTCTGTTAAGATAATCGCAGAACCTTTGAGCAAATGACTATTAATTATAGATAGCCCGAAAGAATAATTGAACGGAAGAGCTGTAATCGGTCTTTCATTCTCATCGATATTCAGATACTCGGCTATTGAATCAGCATTTGATTGAATATTCTTATATGATAATTTTACCAGTTTCGGTGAACCCGTAGTACCTGATGTAGATAGAAGAACTGCAAGATCCGGAAAAATTTCACGAGATTGCCTTTCTTCCCTTTCAAATAAATGTAGTGAGTGATAATCGAAATAATCTGAATATCCTGCCGGTGCTTTAGGACTAACAGAAATAATAAAATCCGGTTTATAATTGTTTATTAAACTATTTCTTATTTCCTCATTAAGTTTTTCATCAAGAAGTAAAACCGCACTACCGGATTTAAGCAGGGCTATATATAAAACAACAGATTCCAGATTGTTTGTTGTAAATAAAAAAGTTAATCCTTTATGGGATAATTTTATTTTATCAGATATAAAATCAGATTCATCATCTAATCTTTTATATGTTAATGTTTGTTTGTTTGCAGTATCAATAAGAGCAACGTTGTCTGCAAAAAGTTTTAAGTTAGACCAGAAATTATTTGATTGATGCATTTTATAAATCCCTGAGTTTAATTGAGTAGTTCAAATAATAAAACATCCATAAGCTTGTTCCTGCAATTCTAAATATTTCCTCTATCAAATCTGATTCGGGCAGCGTAATTATTTTTCCATCAGTTAACAAATCAAGCAGTACCGCACAAAAAATAAATCCTATTGATAATATTAATATGATAAAGTTAGTTTTAATTATTTCACGTCTGAAAAATAAAAAATGGAGGAAGAAAATGATTGCTGTCAAAAAGTAGGTAAGAGTATTCGGGATACTTAATTGTAATCTTAAAAAGTGGTGAAGTTTTAAGATAATTATGAGTATTAAAATTAATGTTACTGATAATGAAGAGATCATGAATTTAAGTTTTTGAGAAGACAGCTCACCCTTAAAAAAAATTATATAAAGAATAATCAATACTGTAATGGCAAGAAGTACAGTTTTAATCGATTCAAATTCCATTAAAAACCTATCAAAATCTTCACCTCAAAAATAGCAATACTAAAATAACCAAAACAGCAAATCCAATAATTTTCACTTATCCCTTTACCGCAAAAAGCCGCGAATGTTTATTGCTCTGCCATCAGAACTAACATCTATACTGCACATATATGAATGTTAATGAAAATACCTGAAATAAATATCTGAACATCCGGTTTGATATTACAAATCAAGACAGGTAAGTCCTCCGAAGCAAGTAACGACTTAACCGGTCAAGAACCTGTGTAATCAATTTAGTTTTACTGGTAATCGTCTTATTCTTTTTCCTGTAGCTGCAAAAATTGCATTTGTTAATGCAGGTGCACAGGCAGCAATCCCAACTTCACCAACTCCGCCAACTTTGTAATTATTTTCTATGTAATATGTTTCAATTATAGGAGTCTCATCATAAGTTAACATTGGATAATCATCATAATTACTTTCTTTAACTCCGCCATTCCTGATTGTAATCTCACTCTTTAATGCAGCTGAAAGAGCAAATACAATTGCGCCTTCAAGTTGTGCTTCGACTGTATCTGGATTAACAACTATTCCACAATCTATAACAGTAGTGTATTTATCAATCTTCAGTTTATTATCCTTTACTGTTACTTCAGCAATCTGTGCACAATAGCTTTCATAACCCGAAAAGATTGCGATGCCCATACCTTTTCCATCCGGAAATTTTTCCCCGGCTTTCCATCCGGCTTTTTCAACTGCAACATTCATTACATTAGTTAATCTTGAATCTTTAGGCAGCATTTCTTTTCTAAATAAATAAGGATCTTTACCGGCAGTATAAGCCATTTCATCAATAAAAGACTCGACAGCAAAAGGATTTTGTGAATTGTAAACTGAACGCCACCAGGAAATTGGGATGTGTGTTGGAATCAAAGTGCCGGTAATTTTAATATTAGGGATCTGATATTGTAAGCCAACTGTGCCTTCAGCAATATCTGATTTTTCTGCAGTTAGATTTTTATTAAACCTCATTTGCATTATTGATGGTGCAATTATGTGATGATAAAACTTTGCCGGCTTTCCATCCTTTGTTACTGAACCTTTAACAATATTCATACTTGGAGGACGGAAAAATCCGAATTTCATATCCTCTTCGCGGGTCCAGGTAAGTTTAACAGTTTTACCGCAAGCTTTTGATATCTCCGCTGCTTCAACCGCATAATCATTAACAAGTCTTCTTCCAAAGCCTCCGCCCATTAAAGTAATATGAACTGTAACATCATCGCGGGAGATACCTAAAATTTTTGCGACTTCGTTTTGTGCGTCTTGTGCATTTTGGGTTGGTGCCCAAATCTCAGCCTTTCCATTCTGATATTTAGCTACACAATTCATCGGTTCCATTGGTGCATGTGTAATAAAAGGAACTTCATACATTGCTTCAAGTTTTGTTTCACCTTCTATAATATTTTTTATATCGCCGCGCTTTTCAAATTCGGCACCGTCATCATTAATATGCTTCTTCATTTCATTCCTGATATCTTCTGTCATCACATTTGCATAAGGTCCGGACTCCCATTCAACTATTAAAGCATCTCTTCCATTAAATGCATTCCAGGTTGAATCGGCAATTACAGCAACTCCGTTTGAAATCTGAACAACATCGATAACGCCGGGCATTGATTTTGTTTTGCCTGCATCAAAGCTTTTAACTTTTCCGCCGAATGAAGAACATCGGCTTAATGCAGCATAGAACATTCCCGGAATAACAACATCAATCCCGAAAATTGCCTTGCCATAAATTTTATCAGGTGTATCAACACGGTGAACTCTTTTACCGATTAGTTTAAAATCCTTTGGGTCTTTTAATTTTACATTGGTTGGAACCGGCAGTTTTGCAGCATCTTCTACCAATTCACCATAAGAAAGTTTATTTCCGTTCGATCTATTAACAACAAATCCGTTTTCAGCATAACAATTTGAAGAGTTTATTTTCCACTTGTTTGCAGCCGCCAATATTAGCATTTCCCTTGCAGTTGCACCGGCAACACGTAATGGTTCCCAGTTTTTTCTAATGCTTGTACTTCCTCCGGTAGATTGACTTCCGTATTTCGAATCTGCATCTGATTGTTCAATAATTATTTTTTTCCAATCCACCTCAAGTTCTTCTGCAACCAGCATTGGCAAAGCAGTTTTTATTCCCTGCCCCATTTCAGATCTATGGAAAATAATTGTAACAACACCATTTGAATCAATTTTCAGAAAAACACTTGGTGAAAATATTTTCAGATCATCATCAGCATTTGATAATAAATCATTAAACGGAATAAAAGAAGCGAGTATTAATCCGCCTCCGCTTATGCCAACAACCTTAATAAACTCTCTTCTTGTCTTTTTATTAAAACCGCTCATTACAACTTCTCCTCTACAATTTTATCAATAGCTTTTCTAATCCGGTTATAGGTTCCGCATCTGCAAAGCACTGTTGACATTGTCTGATCAATTTCTTTCCGGGAAGGTTTACTATCAGAATCGAGCATTGCGGCAAGAGTCATTATCTGACCCGGCTGGCAGTAGCCGCATTGAGAAACCTCAAGGTCTATCCAGGTTTTAAAAATCGGATGGTTTGGATTTTCTGCAAGTCCTTCTATAGTAGTAATTTTTTGATTAACTGCCTCTTCAACTGAAACGATGCAGGATCTTTCTGCTTTACCATTTAAATGAACTGTGCAGGAGCCGCAAAGACCTTCGCCGCAGCTGTATTTTGTACCCGTAAGATTAAGATTATCTCTTAAGACCCAGAGCAGCGGTGTTCCGCTTTCAACGGTTACTTCATATTCTTTTTTATTGATATTTAATTTGAAAGTTGGCATAGCTTTTTGAAGTTTTATTTTTACTGCTATCAAGTTAAGACCATCTTATTTTAAGTTCAACAGTTTTTAGCCGAAATTATTTTTTAACAAACGAATTATTTAATAACTATCTGTTAACATATGTCAAATGGAAAATATATTTTTCCGCAATATTATTAATTAAAAATCAATTAATTAAAATTCCCGCAGTAATTATCGGGTCTTAAAGTGGATTTATTGGGCAAATTTTCTTATGTTGCCCAAAGCTAATTTGAACTAATTATAAATCTAATCAGAAGCTTAATGTACCTTTACAATTCACATAAATTCATAAACTATTATTAGAGGGAAATATGCGCAAATTAATTCTTACAGTTTTAACTGTGGTCTTTTCAATAAGTTTAGGCTACTCTCAGGTTACCACCTTATGGGAAAAATCTGCAGCTACCGGATCAAATCCTTTCTGGAATACGGGTAGTTTAACCAGAGGAATAAGCTTTGGTACTGTTGGCGGTAATAATTATTTCTTCGTTGTAACACGTAATGCCAGCTTAGGTGGAAAGCAAATCATTTATTATGATGCTTTAACCGGTGATTCGCTTGGTCAACTTGATAATACAGGCATAACTGGTGGTGTGGCAGTTGTAAATGATGTAGAAGTTTCGTCAGATGGAAAAATATTCGTATCGAATATGACAACCAATGCTTCTTCAGATGCATTTAAGGTCTATAGATATGATTCGCTATCAGCAGCTCCAGTCGTAGTTATTTCTTATAATACTACCGCTGAGCGATTAGGTGATAAATTTACTGTAGAAGGTTCAACCGCAGATAATTCGATTATAATCTGGGCAGCTGACGCATTAGCAAACTCAGGCTTAGTTCATAAATTTACAACAACTGATAATGGGGTTTCATTTACTTCAACTACAGTTGATATCGGCTCACCTGCAACGGCTTCAAGTGCTGCTGTTGGGCCATTGTCAGATGGTTCATTTTACTGGAATTCTCATGGCACTGCCGCTTCTAAATATGACAACACAGGAACACTAATCGGCAGCATTCCAACTACAGTGTTAGGCACTGGTGGAAGTGCTATCAGAAACTTTGGAACCTTCTTGGGTAGTGAATACATTGTTGCAAATGCATTAGGCACCGGAATCGAAAATGCAAAAATAATTAAAGTGCCGGGTGGCGTACCTGCAAGTGCAGAATTGTTTGCCCAAACTCCAATGCTCGGTTCAAATTCCTCTGGCGGATTAGGAGATGTTTCGATTCAAAAGATAAACAATTATACTTTTAATGTTTTTGTATTAAGCACAAACAATGGATTTGGAGCATATCAGGTTGATTTAAGAACTCCTTTAGCTGGTGATTACTACATCCCGCAAGGGGCAAATCCCAAGGGTTTCGCAACAATTTTTGATGCAGTTACATCATTAAATATAAATGGGGCTTCAGGTACAGTAAATTTCTTACTTGATGCTGACACTTTAAGAGAAAATTCTTTTACCTTTACTGCCAATCTATCAGCCGTTAATAATGTAGTTGTAAAGCCAGCTGCCGGTAGAGATGTTGTATTAATAGTTACTCCAGGTGCCTCGATGGGAAATGGAAGCCAGATGATTGGCTTTGATAGAGGTCATGTTACATTTGATGGAAGTAATAATGGCTCATCTTCTCAAAACTTAATTGTTACAACTGAAACAAACGATACAAGAGTTCCATTTGGATTAAATACTTCAAATGCTGATACAGTAACAATTAAAAACTTAATCATAAAAAACATCTTTGATGTTGCACTTAATTTTAGATATGGTGTTGTAATTAATGATAAAAATGATGTTTGGGGTCTAAGAGTTGAAAATTGTCAGATCGGAACACCTGAAAAACCTGTAAGACGCGATGGTATCGCACCATGGGGAAGTTCAGCACCAAACCAATTCAGTTTAATTAATAATGAGATTTATTGCGGAACGCGCGGCGTTGCCACATTATATCTGATTGATTCTGATATTATCGGTAATAAAATAAATATACTTCCAACTACAGCTGGAGCAACCGATACTTATAATCATGGTATTTATATCACCGGTGCTAACGGTACTAATAATATTAAAGAGAACTATATTAATTGCCTTGAAAAAACTATCAATGCAAGTTCATATTTAATCGGAATCGCTTTTGCAGGAAACGGTAACACAGCTTCTGATGTTATAAACGTATTTAATAATATGGTAAATGTTGGTGCCTCAAATGAAACACGTAATGTTTATGGAATTGGCTTACGTTCTACACAACCTATGGGTAATCTAAAAATTTATCATAATACAATAGTAGTAAACGAAATGAGTTCGCCGCTTATTAGTTATGCAATCGGCAATCATACCAATGGAACAGGTTCAGTTAATTTAGATGTGTTAAATAATATAATTATCAATAATCACACAGGTAATACAAGTTCAGCTGCTATTGGATTAAATGCTCCAATGACTACAACTTTAAGTTCGGATTACAATGTGCTTCTTGCCAATTCAATCTTGGTTAGTTATCAGGGAACAAATTATACAAATCTTGCTTCCTGGCAAGCAACCACACAAGATTCTAATTCAATTAGCAAAGTAGTTAATTTTGTTTCGGCAACAGATTTGCATTTAGCCGGTACATCTAATGGAGATGTAGATTTAGTTGGAACTCCAATTTCAGAAATTACAATCGATATTGATGGAGACCTCAGAAGCACTACTTCACCTTATAAAGGTTCTGATGAAGCATCACTGCCAATTCCAGTTGAGTTAACTGCTTTTACTGCTGTTTGCGATAATGGTGCTGTAATACTACAATGGACAACCGCTACTGAAACGAATAACAAGGGGTTTGAAATTCAAAGAAAAGTTAATGATGAATTTGAAGTTTTAAGCTTTGTGGATGGTATTGGTACTACTACATCACCTCAATCATATAGCTATACTGATAGAAGCGTTTCAAGCGGACTTTACAGCTATAGACTAAAACAAGTAGATTATAATGGTTCCTTTACATATTCAAATATAATTGAAGTTAATGTTACTACTCCTTCACAATTTGAACTAAGTCAAAACTATCCAAATCCTTTTAATCCAACTACAAAGATTAACTATGCAGTTCCTTTTGATTCCAAAGTTACAATTTCAGTTTATTCTGTTACTGGTGAATTGATTGCAGAATTGGTAAATGATTTTGTTACTGCCGGAGCTTATAGTGTTGATTTTGATGGAAGAAATCTTGCCAGCGGAATGTATATCTACAAAATGACCGCAGGTAATTTTACTCAAACAAACAAAATGATGCTGATGAAGTAATGAACAATTAAAAATGAACATCCTGCCTGACGGTAGGCAGGTTAATAATTAAGGCACGAGTAATCGTGCCTTAATTATTTTAAATATCCAGCCAATAAGAAAACTTGGCAAGAAAAATATTATCAGATTCTGATCTTAAAAGATTTGAGAAATCATTAGTAAAGTTTAATCTGCCGGGATCATCAAAATTTGTACGGCTGTTAGTCCACGCAAAATAAAAAACAGAACCGGGTAAAACTTCCCATCTTAATACTACGTTTCCGCGTAAAGATTTAAAGTTAAAATCCGGATTGTTTATGCTGAACTGCTCTGCAGGACCGTTTCCATCAGGATCAATTAAATATGAATCATCTTCTTTATCAAAATTAATCTCAGAGCCATTACTTCCGTAAATTAAAACATCCAGAGTCGGAGGATTAGTTATTTCTTTAAATCCTTCATAATCCCCCACTGCAATTAATGGCTGAACATAAAGCTGAAGGCTTAAAGTTGGAGTAAATATCCAGTTTAATCTTATGTTTGCAGATATAGTTTCCTGCCTGAGATCTGCAAAAATGTAACGCTTATTGTAAGTGCTTACAGCAAGCGGATCTGAAATATTTTTAACCCATTGAAATAATGTTTTGTTTATCGAGTATTCAGGTCCTATTGTAAAACTTATCTGCGAACTTGGCTTCCATTCAAGGTCAAGACCAAGGCGTTTTTCATTGCTGTTAAGTGCATTCTGCCCAAAACTAAAGTAAGGATACACAATTATTTTTTCGCGGCTGTCTGTATAAGCATTTATGTTGATTGAATAATTTTCCGGTATATTAAGTTTTGGTCCGCCTCTTGTCAGCGTGGTTGATACTGATTTAAAATTATAGTTTGAATTAAAACTTACACCACAGTAATTAAGAAATTGAGTGCTTGCAGCTAAATAAAATCCTTTTCTTGAGATATTACCTTCATAATCAGAAGTTATATTATAAGCCAGATAAATATTTTTTCTTCTGAAAATATCATCCGGTTCGAACCAGCGATATCCGGTAAGAATATGTCCGTTAATTCTGTCAGCAAACAATTGAGAGCCAAGATCATTGTATTCAAAGCCAGGAGAAACTAAACCAACTGCAGCATTAACATAAAAATTGCCTTTTTGTTTGTTCAACATAATACGGGTAAAATATCCGCTGATAGAGGTCATTGAAGAATCAAGAGGCATATAGGTTTTATCAGGTCTTTGCATATACCGATAAGGCTGTTTCTGTAATCGTAACATATAATCTTTTGAACCTGAAGTATAAGAGCCGATAAGCATACCTGTTAAAACATAAGTCTCATCTTCATCTAAAAAAGTCCAGCCATCCAACCCCAAAGTATATGCCTGATTGCTTAATCTTGCAGAGAGGTTTTTATCTTTAAGTTCTCTGTTAACTGAAGTAAAGATCATTCCAACAGCTTGCCTGCCGGAATTAAATTCCTTTTGTGTTCTTAAAACACTGTAATGAGTTAATGGTTCAACTTCTTCTTCAATTCGCTCACCAAGATCCGAATGAATTACAGCAAAAGTTCTTTCAGTAACAGAACTTAATAAACCAACAGACCAGCTTTCATCAATTTTTCCGGTAAGTTTGGCAGCTCCAAGTATTCTTGTTTCAGATGGATAATTTATATAGCCCTCACCGGATACATTTCCCTGTGGTAATCTTCCGATTCTTCTTGAATAAAATAACTCCGGTACACCAAAATTAAATCCCCAATTATTATTAGCACCTCCGAATCCAAAGGAAAAGATATTGGAGCCTTCTATAAAGAAAGGGCGCTTCTCGCTATAAAATGTTTCAAAGGCTGAAAGGTTTACAATTGCAGGATCAACTTCTACCTGTCCAAAATCCGGATTAAATGTTGCATCCACATTAAGATTACTTCCCAGGCTAAACTTAAGATCAGCACCAAATGAAGTTTTATACTGATTTGATTTATAGAAGGGATCATCAGGATTATGGATAAGATATTGTGCCTTTTGAACAAAATAAGGAAGCAATTCAAATCTTTGTTTTTGTTTTATTCCTTCCAATCCAACAAGATCTGCAAACCTTGAAACAAAACCGCTTTCATTCTTTGGAACCATTACATAAAAAGACATTTCGTGTTTGCGTTTGATATCGCGATTAAGATTAATGCCCCATATCATTTTATCTGATTCATTAAATCTTAATTGGGTAAATGGAATTCTAATTTCAACATTCCATCCGTTTTCATCAACAGTGGTTTTACTTTCCCATACACCATCCCAAGAATTATCGTCCCAGCTATCATTAAAAAAAGTTCCATCTGCAACTGAACCACCGGCATTTACGGCAAAAAAATAACCGGTTCTATCATCATTATATGTATCCAGGTAAACGAAGAACCAATCAGACTCAACAATATTATCTCTCCGCATCAATGTAACATCGATTGAATCCGGGCTGGAATCCCAAAATCTCCCGCCTAGATAAATATTATGATCATCGTGTAAAACCCAAACTTCCGATCTTTCGGAAACAGGTTTTCCTTCATGAGGATCCTTTTGAGTGAAGTTTGTAATTGCAGGAAGAGAATATACCTGCTCATTGAGAATGCCATCAACAACTATCTCCTCAGTCAGTTTATATGATTGAACCGCTTGAGTTGAATCGTTTTTTGCTGCAAGAATATTTAATGATATTAAAAGTATAAAAGTAACAGTAGTAAAATATTTTTTCATACGTTTGTTGTTTGTTTTAACTTCAGACATAATTTTTTTCTATATAGTGGTCCGGTATAGATTAATAAAATTATATTTTGTGCAATAATAAATTGATCAGTAGATTATTCCTGATGCATTTACTGATAAGGAGGAAATAACTGATAAACGGTTTAGTTAAAAAATGTATTGACTCACTAATTCAGCCTGCAACTGACTTTAATACAATTTTTCAAAAGTCTTTTTTATAATCTGTTCACTCTCCGATAAGCCCGGTGAAACAATCACAACTTCTGTTATCCTGAGCGAAGCCGAAGGATGACATTTTCTTCTTACACTTTTCAGAAATTCCAAAATTAATTCACTCTTCGATAAGCCCGGGGAAACAATTAAAACTTCTGTTATCCTGAGCGAAGCCGAAGGATGACAATTTGGAATCCCGCCGCTTATATTCCGCAGCTAACACAGATACTGAAATAAATTCACAATAATCTTTGGTTAGTGCAGAATAACCACACAATTATTTCTTCAGAGGTCTCAATTATTTTTTATTGATTTTTATCTTGCCAGAACCGCTATTCAATTCTATTACAGCCCCACCGCCGTTAAGCACGTACTTTTTTATAAGATTGTTTTTTTGCAAATCAACTTTAACAGCTTCAAAATCTGATCTGATCAAATTATCTTTTTCAGATTCAGTAAGCTTTGAGTTAACATAAACAGATGCAACAATACTAACTTTTGCTTCCAAAGGTATTTTTAAAGTGATATCACCGCTTGCTGTATTAAACTCACTATTGCTTTTATCAGTTGGGTTTAATTCAGCATAAATGTTACCTCCGGCAGTATTTGCTTCGATTGAGCCGGAAATATTTTTCAGATTTATATTACCGCCCGCAGTATTGACTTCTACTTTTCCGGTTGCACCTTCAAGAATAATATTTCCGCCGGCTGTTGATAGTTCGGCATCCCCTGATATTTTACCGACCGAAATATTACCGCCAGCAGTAGAAACTTCAGCACTGCTTTCAATATTACCAATTGAGACATTACCGCCTGCGGTGCTTACACTAGTATTACTCTTCAAATTACCTATTGATATGCTGCCGCCTCCGCTTGCTATTTCCGATGAGCCGTTTACATTCCCAACTGAAATATTTCCTCCGGCAGTAGATACAGAAAGCCTTTCGCCAGCATCATCCATTTTAATATTGCCGCCGCCTGTAGCGATTACAATTTTCCCGGAGATATTTCCATCTATTTTAATATTTCCACCTCCTGTTAATAAATCCACATCTAAATACATTGGTATTGATAACTCGATATAAAAATCATCTGATTCTTTTCCTTTAAACTCAAGTTTAATTGTTTTGCCTGTCTGCTCAATAGTAAGGTTTTTAAGATCATTCTCATCTACATTAACAGCTTTTAAGTATGCCTGATCTTTACTCCATACAGTAACATTAATATTCCCGTAAGTTGAGATTATTTCCACTCTATCTCCTTTAGAAACATTAAAGGATTTTTCCTTATCAGCAGCATAGGTAAATACCAGAAAGCCATACATAATGAACACAACAAGTGTCATCAGATTCATTAAACAATTTTTTGATCTCATCTTTAATACTCCTTTATAATATTTCTTAACTGATATCTCACGTAATTATTTTGATCCAACTGTATTTTATCTTTTAGTGTTGTTAAATCAGACTCGTCAAGTTTAATACCCTTTTTTGAAGTTTCCATCAAACTGTTAATTGCCTCAATCCTGATTCCTGCTGATGTATCGTTCAACAAAACATAAATAAGAGCATCTTTTATTTCTTTATCAACACTAAGTTCGTTAAATGATTTTATAGCTTCACGCCTTACTCCCGGATTATTATCATACTTTGCAACCGATATTAAAGCGTTCTTCAGCTCATCGTCATTTTTATGCTGACTACTTGCATTGATAACATTAATAGAGTTTAGTCTTGTACCCGGATTTTTTTCATTCAGAATCGCATAAGTTAATATTTCCCGGACTCTTGAGTCATTAATATTTCCTTTAATTCTTCCCGGTTTAACAGATTCGTATGTAAATTCAATTTCACCATCATCCGGGTCTGCGTCAAGAAAATTAATGTTCTGTATCTTCGAATAATCAGCAAAGTTTAATCCCTCTTTGGAATAATTAACAGCAGGTTCATTGAATATTAAATAACCGGTAAATAATCCAGCCAATAAAACCACAGCACCGCCAAATGCGATACCAATTGGTTTGACCATAAAAGATGAAAACGCCTGGGTTAATACTTTTATTATTGATGTTTTATTTTTTTGAGCTTTCAGATAACCGCGCAATTCTGCTCTGGCTTCAAATAACAATTTATCCTCAAACTCATTGTTTTCATTCTCATTAATGCTGTTAAATATTTTTTTAAACAGTTCAAAATGAGTTTTACATTGCGGACAGCTAATAAGATGCTGTTCCAATAATTTTTTATCAGCTTCATCAATTTCATTATAAAAGTAATACTGGATTAACTCTTCATATTTTTCGTGCTGCATATTTTCACCTATTAAAACAATTTAGAATGAACCCACCAGTTTCAGTTGTAATTTTCTGACGGCATCAAACAAGTATTTTTTTATTGTACCTTCTTTACAATTCATTATTTCTGCAATCTCTTTAATCTTATAACCTTCGTAGTGCTTTAACAGGAAACTCATTTTCTGATTTGGTGAAAGAGATTCCAGTGCCTTATTAATTTTAACTTCAAATTCTGCTTTTTCAGTAATTACTTCAGGTGTAAGGTCTTCACTTCCTGAAATCTGAGAAACAGGTGATGCTTCATCATCAGCATCAATGGTAATCTGATTGAACCTATTCTGTTTACGCTTATAAGTAATGCACATATTTGTTGTAATCTTAAAAAGCCAGGTGGAGAACTCACTTTTAAATTGAAAGCCAGATAAATTTTTATAAACCCGGATAAAAACTTCCTGATAAATATCTTTAGCGTCATCAGGGTTAGCAGTGTATTTTAATGCCAGCCGAAGAACCATTTTATCATAGCGATAAATAAGTGCTTCGAATGCAAGATCATCTCCTCTTTGAGCTTTAAGGATTAATTCATTTTCAGTTAAGTGCATTTACAATTTCTTTCATCTTTTCATTAGACCTTAGAAGATTAAAAAAGGTTGTGATGCCTATGAATATTTTTTTACTGTTTTTTGTTAATAAAGTAAAACCTGCATTTGTGGTGCAGGTTCAATTAAAAATATATTTAGTAATGTTTACAGACCAGTTGGGATGTCAATGTTATCATTAGGTCTTTGGCTCTTCTTGAAGTTATTAAAATTGTAACTGAACAATAGTGTAACTACAGGAGCTTCAGGTTTAATGAGGGCGCTGCCCGTAAAGTTTGAACCAATTGTGCTTATATTGAAATCAGTAGCTCCGAATAAGTTTCTTGCCTGCAATGTAAGCGACATTGCCTTATCAAAGAAATCCTGCCGAAATGATGCTGCGATAAATGCAAACAGATTAGATTCTGACTGTGCATCGACAAATTTCAATGTGTTAACGGAAAACATTAATCTTGTATCCGGAGAAAAACTGAGCGTGGAGTTTAATCTTACCGACCAGTTAAAGAAATCTTTTTCAACATTTGCACCATTAACTTTTCCATCAATATGACTCTGAAATAAGTTTATTGATGGATCAAGTTTTAAGAATTCTGCTATCGAAAAGCTTGTCGAAATCTCTGCTCCATATACATCCGAGTTTCCATAATTATCATACATTATATTAAGCGTACCGCTAGTATCAACTGAGAATGTCTGAGAGAATGAATCTTTTGATTTTCTGTAATAAGTCTGAAGCGAAACAAACACACTGCCATACATTTTCTGATAGTTCAGTTCCAGAGCATCGATATATTCTGGCATCAGTTTTGGATTACCAGAAATAGTTATACTTGGATCAGAATAAAACGGAAATGGGTTTAACAGATTATCATTTGGCCGGTTAATTCTGCGGCTATAACTTAATTGCAACTGATGATCATCTATCCTTCTTGAAATATTAACAGATGGGAAGTAATCCATTTTACTAAATGCAAAAGAATTCGATAAAGTTTTCTGATCAAGAAATCTATCCATATATTCACCGCGCAAACCAAGCATATAGCTGAATCCAGCTATCTCACTGCTAAAAGAAACAAATCCTGCATAAACATTATTCCGTAAATTAAACTTATTTGTTAATGCCGGATCAATATCAAAATTATTTATAGATTGATTAAATATTTTGTTCGTAAGATCAAAATTTCTGAATGCAAGGTTGGATTGTAATCCTGCTTCAAGTTTTGTTATATCATCAAACCTGTGAGTGTAGTTAAGTTTTGCCCTTCCATCATTTCTTACAGAGTAATTAGTAAACATAATATTGGAAAGAAGATCAGTAACAGATGTGAAAGTTTCATCCGTCTGATTCTCAATAGTCTTTTGTTCGTTATCAACAGTAACATAATTATGAGTAAGTTCTAAGTAAACATCATTTATGTTAGGACTGAACTTGTACTGGTATGTAAAAGTTGAATTGATATATCCAACCGGAATGTCCTGTACATTTTTTATTCTTGAATAATTTGATAAACCAGCTCCCAGATTTGTTACGCGGGAGTTTAAC
The DNA here is from genome assembly GCA_013285425.1 of Ignavibacteriota bacterium. Taxonomy (GTDB): domain Bacteria; phylum Bacteroidota; class Ignavibacteria; order Ignavibacteriales; family Ignavibacteriaceae; genus IGN3. Next base: position 177,731 of record CP053447.1, on the reverse strand, counting down.
GAACTTACAACATCTACAATACCAATTCCCACCGATAATCCTAAATTGTTTTGATTATCCGGTATGTAATCTGCGCCGGCTCTAAATGAATATTGTCTTCTTTTATTCCTGATATTTACATCAGATCTATCAAATAAATCCTGATCATTGATTACAGAGTTTCTTCTAATATCTTGTTCATTGGTAAATATGTTATTGCGGTAATCAAATCCTGTTGTAAGATTCCATCCATCGGTATTATAGTTAAAAGATAAATCGCCATTATATTTATCACCGGTACCGCTGTTTAGATTAACAATTGCACTCATGGACAAATCTTTCTGGACTTTTAAATTAATGTTGATGATTCCACCGGAACCTTCAGCATCATATTTTGATGAAGGATTTGTGATCAATTCAATATTATCAATACTGTTTGCAGATATCTGCTTTAATGCATCTGCACCTTGCAGCGGATAGGGTTTATTGTTTACAAGCACAGTAAAGTTGGAGCTTCCCCGCAAATAAACTGTTCCATCAGGATCAACTCTAACAGAAGGCTGATTTTCTAAAACGTCAAGAGCTGTCTGACCCTGTGCATTCAGGTTTTGTGATACATTAATTATTTTTTTATCCAGATGTAATTCTTCACTTGCTTTTTCGCCAATAACTTCTGTACCTGTAATTTCATAAGCAGTCTTAGTTAAAGAAATTTTTCCCAGATCAACCTTCTGCTTATTGTCCGAGAGATCAATAGACGGAACAAATTTTATGTTATAACCGACAAAGCTGATCTTCAAATAATATTTTCCATCAGATAGATTTGCAAATCTAAATGTTCCATCAGATGAAGATGATACTCCGGTAATGAATGAAGAATCGGTAGAATTATGTAATGTAATATTTGCAAATGGCAGACCCGAATTTGAGAGTGAGTCTATTATTATTCCGTTTATAGCTTTACCCTCAAGCGGTGTTGATTGCTGTGCATTTACTGTAAATGCAAGTAATAATACTGTAAACAAATATCTGAACATATTTTCTTCCTTTCTAACAAATATGATTTCTGGATGTGAAAATATTATTCAGTAAATAAGTTTGATATTTTTTTGTTGTAAGCGGTTAAATTGTTTTTATGAGCGGATTATTCTGCAAATCAATTTGCAATTCTTATGTTTTGTGCTGATTTGGATTAACAAGTACTTAAGATATAAAATGAATGCCGGGCAATTAACCCGGCGATAAAATTATTTTAAAAGTACCATCTTTTTTGTTTCGACATAAACTCTTCCCGAATTTGTCAGTGGATCAAATGTTCTTAGCTGATAAAAATAAATTCCGGATACCAGTTGATTGATGCCGGATTCTGATCTGAATTCAACTTCATAATTCCCTGCTGGTTTATATTCATCAATGAGTGTAGCAACTTCATTTCCCAAAACATCGTAAACTTTTAATGTAACAAATTGCTTATTACCTATTGCATACCGGATATTAGTAGCAGGATTAAACGGATTGGGATAATTCTGATATAACCGATATTCCCGGATAGTTAAATTATCGTCTTCAACATCTGTTGGGATATAAGATTTTTTATAAATCTTAGCGCCTCCTACCATATTCTCATATACTCCTGCATACATATCAACTCTTTCATCAACCGTTCTAGGTGATACAACCCTTCCTGTCAGAGCAGATAGTTTTGGATTTTCCGGCAGTCCATTATTTTCCTTATTAAATCCTGCAAGCGGATCAGAGGTTGAATAAAAGCCATCACTAAAAGTTGCAACACCGTGTCTTTTTTCGTTAAGGTTTTTAAGAGCCCAAACTGCCATTCCAGAAACTTCTCCTCCAAAAACAGCTAATAATGTTAAAGTTAAATATTGACTGTTACTGAATGACTCATACAAATTTCCATTTTGTGTACCGACATTTAATCTGACATCATCTCCTTTTCCTGCATTAATCGGATAATCAAAAGCAAGAAATACCGTTGTATCCGATGCAGGTATTCCGTTTGTTGCCAACCAGCTATCTCCATTGTTTGTTGAAATAAAAAGTCCGTTAGTTGTAGCAGCAGCAATTAATCCGCTTGAGTCAATTTCAATATCACGCACCCAGGAATTCTGAGGTAATCCATTACTTGAGCTTTGAAAAGTTGAACCTGAATTTGTTGATCTGAGAATTCCTTCTCGAGTTCCTAAAAACACAAAATAATCAGGAGTTCCTTCTTTAACGGCAATAGAAAAAATGTTATTACCTGACGGGACCGAATAACTTGGACCTTGCCATACATCTCCTCCATCTGTTGATCTGTAAAGTCCTTCATTTTGAGGATAGTACCAAATGCTGGCATATAAGTATCCATTAAAAGCTTCTTCAATTGTTCTGCAGATGTATGCACTAGAAACATTCTGCCAGCTCTGACCATCATCTGTTGATTTCCTTATTCCGCCTGCAGTGTTTGGCCAATTAAAAGATCCAACTCCGGCAATTAGATCTCCATTGCTTCTCACTAATAAATCTGTAATACCTCCTCCGCTCGGAGTGTTACCGGTTTGAACCCAGGTTTGAGATTGAACTATTGAACAGAATACAACAATCTCAAGGATTATTAACAAATACAAATGTTTCATTTTGCCTCCTTTTTTTTGAATTGTCTGCTCAATACAATAAGATGAGAACAATATTGATTGCATCTAAAATAATATTGCTTCATATCAATTGTCAATGTTTTAGTAATAATTAATTCACCTGAATATTTTACTGAAGCACTTTAAGCCTTTGACTATTGCTTTGCTAATAGTCTTGTAATGAATCTTTGTGCAATAGAACTCAAACAGCGAACTCACCTTAAATCACTTTTTTAAAAGAGTGGGACTTACTCAGGATGAGTTGTTTTATTTTACTTCAACAATTGAAGTAATTTCTTTAGATAGTAATCTTGAAGTGTGGTTTAATAATAATATTATTTTTCTTTATCGATGAATCTTTGCGTTACAATATACCTACTCTTTACTTTGTTCTTTTTATCTTACTTGTTCAAAATCATTTTACGCGTTTGAATAAATTCACCAGCTTTTAACTGATAGAAATAAACTCCGCTTGAAAATTTAGAAGCATCGAAAATGACATTATAATTCCCTGCTGGTTTATATTCATCAATGAGTGTAGCAACTTCATTTCCCAAAACATCGTAAACTTTTAATGTAACAAATTGCTTATTGCCTATTGCATACCGGATATTTGTAGCTGGATTAAACGGATTGGGATAGTTTTGTTGAAGAATAAAATTTTTCGGAAGCAATTCACTTTCTTGATTTACAAAAGTCGGTTCACCAATCATATTATTATCCATCCACTCCAAACGGGCTGATATCCAATTTTTTAGATAAATAATTTCATCTGTATATGTTTGTCCAACATAATAATTAGGCCAAACCCAAACACCAAGCACAGGCCATTTTATAAAGTTTCTGGTCTTGGCTTCATCCAACAGCACAACAAGTGAGTCAATCAGATTATTAACTACCTGAGCATTGAATACATTTACTTTTGTCTGCTGCCAGCGGGCATAAACTTTATTTTGAAAGTTTTGATCATCAAAAAGTTTTCTCCACCAAAACGGAGCGAAAAAATTTTCGTTGTAAAACATATTTTGGTAGTTGGTCAAATATTCCAGTTCCCAGTTATCTGTTGCCCATCCATTATAATAATCCGCATTACCAAAAGCTAAATTGAAATCCCAAACCGGACCGGCGAACATTTTGGGATTTCGGCTATCTCTGTCTTTATATAAATAAGTACTTAATCTGTAAGCATCAACATTTTTTGCAAATTCATTCACAAGAAAAAATTCTGCAAAAGAACTTACATCCAGATATTTTGGATAACCAGTTGCAGAATCAGAAATATTTGAACTACTGCTCATCATAGTTTCAAACTGATAGATTTTATTCTGTATATAATTTTTCTGTTGAAAGACGATATTACTTGGTCTTGGATAATGATACTGATAAAATATTCTAATTGGTGAACCAGGAAATGGATAATAGCCTGAATACCATCCATCATTGTCTTCTCCATCAGTTTTATCAATTTTAATTATATATCCGCCAGTAAGAGCGTCTCCGCTTATATCGCCAGACTCCAGTTTTTTAATATTAACTCTGTTTGCATCCCGCTTTACCTTTTCTAATAAAACATATACACCTTTGTAATCTCCGTTCAGCACTAACTCACAATACATTGATCTGCTGGCATATCTGCCAAGCATATTTGCAATCTTATAAACTAAAACATCTCTCATTAAACTTTTATCATTATATGGAGCGAACAATATCCAGTCGCTTTCTTTTGGAAAACCAAGTAAAGAAACCGAAGAATCCTCACCGCTGATATCTCTTGTTTCAACTGCATATTGTTTTTTAGGAAACATCTGCGACGAAGAGCCTCTTAATTCAATCCCGATCTTTCCGTTATAATTATTAAAAGGGTCTGTAAGATTATTTCTGATTCCTGACCCATTAAAGATAATTCCCATATCTGCTGTTATTTTCTCATCATTCGGAATAACCTGTCCATGTGTATCAATTACTACAATTGGTAAATTTGAAGATGTAAACTCAACCACATTCTCATTAGTTTGAATTAAATCCTGCCCATAGGTTATTTGCATACAAATTAGAAAAGAAAGGGATAAGAATCTTACAAATCTTTTTTTCATTTAAGCCTTTATAAAGTTAGTTAGTAACGGGGTTTAAGTCTCAATATAATCTTTACTCGAAAAAAACTTATTTCGTCTGAAAGAAAATATAAATGAAGTAATACAATTAAGCTGATTAGTAAACTAATCGGAAGATTCAATATCATTCAATTATTAAACTCATCCTCAGGATATCATAATAATTTCCCTCAACAAAACATTCTTTTCTTAACACACCTTCAATTTCAAATCCTAATTCTTTATTTATAGTAATGTTTCTGATACTGTTTTCAATTGTATGAAGATAAACTTTTTTTAATCCCAGATTTCCAAAGCCATATTTAATCCACAATGAAGTTGCTTCTTTTGCATAGCCTTTTCCTCTGTGTTCGGTTTCACCGATAAGTTTTCTCATTTCTGCTTTATGGCTTACATTATCACAATCCAGAAAACCCATTAACCCAATAGGTGTATTATCAGATAAAGTTATAATACCTAAAATATTTCTTTCATTATTTACTAATTGATCAATAGTTTTATCACGCGAAGAAGAACTGGAAAGCAGGAACCATTTGCCTATATCATCTTTTAACCACTTTTTTACCAGCTCAAAATCATTTTTAAATAATCTGATTTTAACTTGTTCGCCCACTAAGGGCAGACTGACTTTTTTAATCTTTTTATAATCTTCAACTTTATTATCTGATTCGCTCTCCCCTTTTTTCTCCAAAGATATATCCATCAAAGCATTCATCAGCTTTATATAATCCGACTGCTTAAGATTAAGCTTTTGATGTTTCCTCAATTAATGAATTAAGTACAGCATCTATCTTTAAATCGTTTAATATTTTAGTTTCAACATCATTCATTCAATACTCCTTTTAAATATCGGGTATTATTCTTCCTCTTAAATTATTGAAATATTTATTGAGTGACTGAACGTCCAAAAATAACCGTATAATGAAAATTTCTGATAAAATATTTTTATAATTCCATTAATAATAAGATAAAAAGATAAAAGTAACTTACCCATAGAGCACATATCAATCAAAAATATTAAATAATTACGCTACCAATAACCCGCTGAAGCTGAATAAAAGAAATTTTTAAATCACAATAATTAGATAAATTGAAACCGGGATTCGCTGAATAATTAACAATAATTTTTAATCATTGATAATATTCACATTGCTTCTTTTAATTATATACTTTGTTGCATCTCTTAAATAAACTTAGAACAATAATAATATGATGCAGAGTTTACTATAATCAAAAAATATTTTGTAAAATTTTCTTTGACTAAATAATAAAATATTATTTTTTGTCCTGCTGCTAAAAAAACAGATATGTTTCTCTGGCATTTCTTTTGCCCTTATATACAATCATTCGGGTTGGGTTCATAATCTAATTAAGGAAATAATATGAAAAATAAAATAATTTTAATAATGATAATCATTCTCGGTATAAGTTCGACGCTTTTATCTCAAGGTCATTTCAGAAACGGAAGGTTTTTTCATCATTCCACTGGCGGCTGCATTTGGGGCCCAAACGGAAGCAACACAAGTATCCCAAATGAAATTAATTTATACAACATTCAAAACTCATACATCGGTAATGATGCTGTAAGTATGAATGAAATGTGGTTTCCAAATAATGATAATGAATGGTACACCTGGCATAGAATATTTGATAATTTAGATCCAAACAATAATATATTCCAATATTTTCAGAGTAATAAGATAATAGTAATAAAATCATGCTATCCATCATCTTCAATCATTGGAGTGGGCAGCCCACAGGATACACTAAACAATCCATCCTCAAAAACTTTATACAATTACAAATGGCATTGGAGAAGTATAGTACAAGTTATGAAACAGAATCCGGATAATTTTTTTGTAATCTGGACTAATGCGCCGTTAGTTCCAAATGCAACAAATTCTCAGCAGGCACTATTGTCAAGTCAGTTTTGCACTTGGGCAAAAGATACTTTGGCTGCCGGACTTGATCAGGTAATCGGAGAATTTCCGCCAAACATTTATGTGTTTGACTTTTTCCATAAGTTAGCAGATGCAAATGGAATGCTTCAGTTACAATATGCATCAAATGCTAACGACAGCCATCCAAATAGTGCAGCAACAGAATTGGTAGCTCCTCAATTTGTACAGGAAATTTTTAATGCTGCTATTGTATATGAAGGAATAATTCCTGTTGAACTAACATCCTTTGCTGCAGATTATAACGGCTCTGAAGTAATATTGAACTGGTCAACCGCGACAGAGTTAAATAATCAGGGTTTCGAAATTGAAAGAAGTAAGAAATCAGAAACAGACGATAAAAATACAAATGAAGAATGGGAATTAGTTGGTTCGGTTCAAGGTTCAGGTACTATTACAAAACCTAAAGCATATTCCTTTGTTGATAAATCTGTTTCAACAGGAAAGTATGCATACAGATTAAAGCAAATAGATCTCGACGGCAAGTATCAGTATTCAAATGTGATTGAAGTTGAGGTTATTAAGAATTTTAATTATTACTTAAAACAAAATTATCCAAATCCATTTAATCCAGCTACAAATATCCGGTATGCAATAGGCAATAAGCAATTTGTTACATTAAAAGTTTATGATCTCTTAGGAAATGAAGTTGAAACATTAGTTAACGAAAATAAACCTGCCGGAAATTATAATGTTATTTTCGATGCTTCTAAACTTTCAAGCGGTGTTTATTTTTACACACTGAAAACCGCAGAATTTTCTAAAACTAACAAGATGATCTTAACTAAATAATTTTCAAATCGTTCAAAGACAGGCTGTTTTTTTACAGCCTGTATTCTTAAATGAAACTTATCTAATTGATTTAATGTAATTTTTTATCACTTAATAAATAATGTCAATTTCTTATAACTCTAAAATAACGCAGTTAAAAAAACTTTTATTCATATATTTAATAATGTGAAAGCAATTTGCCCTTGCCTTTATTTTATGATATAGTTAAATAGCTATCGAATTTTTGGAGAACTAATGAACAAGATCATTCTTGTAGCTCTTTTTGTTTTTATTTTTGGCAGAATTTCTTACAGCCAGAACACTTTTGAATTTTTAAGGCTTGACGGCAGTGCACGTGCTGCATCTCTCGGAGGAAGTTTTGTATCAAATAATGATGATGCAGATGTTATATTTTATAATCCTGCTGGTATTCAATTGCTTGAAGGTAACCCTGCTTCATTTTCTTTTGTAAAACATCTGATGGATATTAACCTTGCAAGTTTATCTTATTCAACTGAGTACGAAGGTATAGGGCGTTTCGGTGCGGCAATCAAATATATAAACTATGGTACCTTTGACGGATACGATGAGTTCGGAGCATCAACTAAAGAATTCGGTGTAAATGAAATGGCATTGGTTATTGGTTATGCAAACGTACTTGATTATAATTTTTATTACGGCGCCAACATAAAGTTTATTTATTCAGGTATTGAAGACAGATCTTCTACCGGAATGGCTGTTGATCTGGGATTACATTACTCAATTCCTGATAAGAATTGGTATTTTGGATTTGCTGTGTTAAACCTCGGTAGTCAGCTTTCCAGCTATTACTCCACTAAAGAAGACCTTCCGCTTGATATTGTTATCGGTGTTTCCAAAAGTCTTGAAAATTTACCTGTAAGATTATCGGTAGATTTTCATAAATTAAATCAGGATAGGGATGATTTTGTTGAAAGATTCAGAGCGTTTACAGTTGGTGCAGAGTTTACTTTGAGTAAAGTAATGAAGCTTAGATTTGGTTATGATAATGAGAGAAGAAAAGATTTTAAAATTGGAACTACCGCTGGTATAGCAGGATTTAATGTAGGATTAGGTGTCAGAATTTCTGATTATCAGTTTGATTATGCTTATTCTGCTCTTGGTTCTGTGGGTGGTTTACATAGAATAGGTATTTCTACTTCACTTTAATTTTTGATTGTAATTGCATTCCCCGGTAAAATCGGGGAGAAGCAATCTATAAGATCACGTTGTTATACCGCGATCACTACCGATTCATTTCCAGATTCTTTAAACTATTTTCCGCAATTGAATGAGACCTGCCGTAATCTCGTAAATTCAATATCTTCTCATACAATCTTATCGCTTCAGATTTTCTGCCCATTGTTTCCTCAATCTGTGCAAGATAAATATAGGCATTAACCTGAAAGCCGGATTCCTCTCCTGTCTTATCAATCTTTTGTGATTCCTGAATACATCTCTGAAAATAGACTTTAGCTGAATCAAGATATCCATTATTTCTTAAGTTAGTACCGATATAATAAGCAGCTTCACGAATTGAGCCTGGAGTATTGTAACCCGGAAAATTCTCATCAGCTTTACTTAATACACTGTTAAATATTGAATCAACCAACTTATAATCACCGTTTCTTACAGCAATTCTTCCCCGCCATTTTTCAAAAGAAGGATTATCGGGAAAACTTTCAGTCAGCATTTTAGCATAATCATCTGCAAGTGTTAAGTTGTTTTCATAACGATAATAAAGTGTCATTAAAAAATACTGCGCTTCGTATTTAGCAAACTTTCCGTTATAGGCTGTGTTTTTAAGCTGCTGAATTCCTTTTTCTTTATCGCCGCCCGGAAAAAAAATCATTAATGGTTTGAGAATAGGATATTCATTTGGGATCACATCCGCGTAATAATTATAGATTCCAAAACCCAATTGCACGTCCATATTATCGGGGTCAAGTGCAGATGCTTCTTCTACTATCGGTAATGCTTCGCGACCATCATCAGCGGCTTTTAGCCAGCTTTCTCTTAATGCTCTTAGTCTTCCACGAAAACCTATTGCACCTCCTTTAAAGAATAGTGCATCAACATCCTCGGGATTCTTTTTCAGAATCTGATCACACTGATAAATAACATCTTCAAGTTTCTGAAAAAAATTTTCATCATAAGATTCATTATCCTGATCGAGCATAATTTTCCACCAATCAATCATTGCAAGAAAAAATCTGCCTGCCGGATGCTGCGGATAATCAGCCATTACAGATCGAAATGTTTTTTCGGCTTCTGTAAACTTTATATTATAGATTTGCTTGATTCCTTCACTAACGCGGGAATCAAAATCTGAAGACTGAGCTAAAATTGAAAAACTGAACAGAAGAATGAATAGAAGTATTTTTTTCATATTATCTAAAAATGTTTAATACAATTTTTTAATGATTGGTGAAATAAACAAGTGAAAAACAAAAAAGGCGATTATTAAAATCGCCTAACTGAAAATTTAACACTTAACATACATATTAACTTAAAAGTTTATCACTCAAATATCTTGTTAGCTGATCAATCGCAACTCTTTCCTGCACCATTGTATCTCTATCACGAACAGTAACTGTTTTATCTTCCATTGTTTGGGTATCAACGGTTATACAAAATGGAGTTCCGGCTTCATCCTGTCTGCGATATCTTCTTCCGACTGCTCCTTTATCATCGTAAAATACTTTAAAGTTACGGCGTAAATCTTTTTCAATTTCTCGTGCAGCTTCAGGCATTCCATCTTTATTAACTAATGGAAAGATTGCCGCTTTTATCGGTGCAAGCTTAGGATGAAATCTAAGAACAGACCGCATTTCACCATTAACTTCTTCCTCGTAATATGCATCAATTAAAAAAGCCATAAAACTTCTGCTTGCACCTGCAGATGTTTCGATAATAAACGGAACATATTTCTCTTTACTTTCATCATCAAAATATTTTAATGATTTACCGGAAAACTTTTCGTGTTGAGTTAAATCAAAATTAGTTCTGTTATGTATCCCTTCTATCTCACCCCAGCCGAACGGAAATTCATATTCAATATCAGTTGCATCTTTTGCATAATGAGCAAGTTTATTTACCGGATGATCGTGGTAACGTAGTTTGGTTGAAGTCATACCTAATGATTTATACCATTCCAGCCTTGCTGATTTCCAATACTCATACCACTTTTTATCTTCGTTTGGATTTACAAAATACTGCATCTCCATCTGCTCAAATTCTCTTGTACGGAAAAGAAAATTCTTTGTGTTAATTTCATTACGGAAAGCTTTACCAATCTGTGCAATACCAAACGGCAGTTTTTGTCTTGCAGAGCTTTGAACATTTAAGAAATTAACAAAAATACCCTGCGCTGTTTCCGGTCTTAAATAAACCACGCTTCCGCTATCTTCAACCGGACCAATAAAGGTCTTAAACATAAGATTAAATTTACGAGCATCAGTAAAAGTATTTGCGTTGCCGCATTGCGGACAGTTTAATTTAGAAAGCAGTATTTTGCCCACTTGCTCATCTTCCAGTAAAACATTAAATGGGTTTTCATCACCGGGATTATTAATAATGCCCTCAATTTTACTAAGTACTTCAGCATTATTTATAAAATCATTTTTTAATTCAGCTAAGGCTTTTTCTTTTTTCTTTTCATTTATTGAGTCACCTAACACATCAAGACGGAACCGGGACTTACATTGTTTACAGTCAATCATTGGATCAGTAAAATTTTCAACATGCCCGGAAGCTTCCCAAACTTTTGGATGCATAAGAATAGATGCATCAAGTCCTTCAACATCATCGCGGTAAGTCATAAACTTCCACCACTCCTCTTTAATATTTTTAAGCAGTTCAACTCCGAGTGGTCCATAATCCCAGCAGCCGTTTAATCCGCCGTAAATCTCACTTGATTGGAAAACAAATCCCCTTCTTTTTGCAAGAGAAACAATATTTGCAACAGCCTCCGCAGGTTTTAATTTTTTATCGCTCACAAAGCACCTTAAATATTATTCAATTTTTGTGTGTGAATATAGTAAAACAACATGAATTTTTGATAAATTTTTGTTTGTGAATTACTATCCATTCCTTAGCTTTGGAGAGATAAATCAACATATTATTAAAAGTCACATCAAAAACACTGATGAGTTATGTTTAAAAAATTTTTACCTAAAGAAGAGAAGTATTTTGAAAACTTCAGAACAATGATCTTCCATATTGAAGATATGGCAAGATATGCAGTTAAGATATTTGAATTTGAAGATGTTCAATCTCATATCTTAAAAATGAAGCCGCTCGAAGAATTGTGCGATGAGATTACATATAAAATTACAAACCGTTTAAACAAGACTTTTATTACTCCATTTGACAGAGAAGATATATTTGCACTGACAAAAAGACTTGATGATATCAGCGATATGCTGCTTGGCGCTACTATAAGGGTTGAAACTTTTCACATAAATAAAAAAATTGACTACGCTGATAAATTGGCTGCAATAATCCATAGTCAGGTAAAGGAACTTGATGCTGCAATTCAGGATTTAAAAGTAAAAAGAGTCAATGAAATGAAAACGGTAAAATCACTCGAAAGAGAAGCAGACCGGGTTTATCAGCAAGCAATTAAAGAATTGTTTGAAAGAGAAAAAGATGCAATCGAATTGATAAAGAAAAAGGAGATAATTGATTTGCTTGAAGATACTTCAGATAAATGCCAATCTACTGCAAATGTAATCACATCAATTTTTATAAAGAACACATAAAGATAAGTTAATGGAAATTGTAATACTGATTATTGTTCTTGCGCTTGTGTTTGATTTTTATAATGGGATGAATGATGCTGCAAACTCTATTGCCACAATTGTATCCACAAGAGTATTAACTCCTCTGCAGGCTGTTGTGTGGGCTGCCTCTTTTAATTTTATTGCAGCTTTTATTTTCGGAGTGCACGTTGCAACAACAATCGGAACAGGTATAGTTGACTTAAATATTGTTGATAATTTTGTAGTGCTTTCCGGTTTAGTAGGAGCAATTTTATTAACCGCAAGTGCAACACATTTAGGTTTACCTATTAGTGTATCTCATGCAATAATTGGCGGCTACGGCGGAGCAGCACTTATTAAAGCAGGATTTGGCGGACTGATAATCAGCGGATACACAAAAGTTGTGATATTTATTTTTCTCGCCCCGATAATCGGAATGGTGATGGCATTGATTTTTTCTATCATCACAATGTGGATTGTTAAGGATATGAATCCCCGTAAAGTGGATAAACATTTTAGACATTTACAATTAGTTTCTGCGGCAATTTATAGTTTAAGTCATGGCTCAAACGATGCTCAGAAAACAATTGGGATAATCACTGTTGCACTATTTACAAACGGAGTGCTTGGCTCAACATTTTATATTCCTGCCTGGGTAGTAATTTTAAGTTACGGTTTTATTGCTCTCGGTACCTTAATCGGCGGATGGAAAGTTATTAAAACATTGGGTATGAGAGTTACAAAACTAACTCCCTTTGGCGGTTTCAGTGCTGAAACTTCAGCAGGATTAACAATCATCTGGGCAACATTATTGGGTGTGCCAGTCAGTACAACTCATACGATTACAGGTTCTATTATCGGTGTTGGTTCTATAAAAGGTTTTTCTGCGGTGCGCTGGGGAGTTGCAAGAAATATTTTATGGGCTTGGGTTCTTACAATTCCACTTTCGGCAGTCTTTGCTATGGGAACTTATAAACTTGCAACTTATATCGTAAGTTTTTTTTAAGACCAGTTATTAAATACTAAAACAACTTTTAAGTTTACTGAAATAATTATCAGCTACTCAATAAATTTATAAAGTGTTAATCCGGAATTTTTTATCTATTTAACTATAAACCACTGCAGATAAATAACCAACCACTTCAGATTTATCACCCGTAACGTCTCCGCTATCACTTCTGTCAATTACCAAAGATCTGTTTATATTTTTCAGCGATGCGGCTTTCATCATTACAGCAATAGGACCGCCTCCACAGGCTTCACATTCCTTGTCATCAAGATCTTTCATAAGCTGTTCAAAATCAAATTCATTAATTCTTTTTTCTACAACTGAATCTAAAACATCAGCTTCTTCCGAATCATAAAAGTGAGACATATCCGAACTGGCTACTACAAGGGTATTTTCATCAGCGGCTGAAGCAATTTTTTCTGCAAGATGATCCACAAACATCTTACTTTGATCACCCATAACTATTGGAACGATTCTGAATTCTTTTAATACTGACTGAAGAAAAGGTATCTGAACTTCCAGTGCGTGCTCTTTTCTGTGTCCCTGAATTCCTCTGAATATAATTTTACTATTCTCAATAATTTTACTGCTCATCACCTGATCAAGTTCTACAATACCTAAAGGGGTCTGATAAGCATCCCCATCATAAATTGTGATGCCGGGGAAATACTCTGCATGGCTCGGAGATATTACAATAACAGTGTTATATGTTTTATCTTTTAATAAATTATAAACATAAGCTGCGGTCTTACCAGAATAAACATAACCGGCGTGAGGTGCAACTATTCCAAATATTTTCTCAAAAGATTTTTCTGTTTTGGCAGATTGAAGTAACAAAGCAATATCCTTCTGCAATTTTTCTTTATCTGCAGAATAAAAATATCCTGCTACCTGTTGATGCCTGATTTTCATATTAAATCTCCTTATCTCCCTCTTTCTTCTTCAGAAAATATTTCAGCGGTAAATACTTTTATCTTCAGCATTCTTTCTTTCCAAAAATCCCTGTAAAAGCCTGCTTTGTTACAAAGTGCAGATAGAAAATCTTCATGATTCATTTTATGCTCCACAGCAACCTGAGGAAGTAATAAACCTCCGCCGCCTTCATCAAGATATAAACCGTGTGTGCCGATTATAATTTCGTCATAACTTTTAATCGGAGTAAATTCTGAAAGAATTGAAATTTCAATTCTGATCTTTTCTAATTCAAGTATTTTCAACGCAGGGAATCTCGGATCATTAACAGCGGCATGAATTGCAGCGGAGCTAATCGTTTGAAACAATGGCTCTTTTCCTACTATATATCCTATACACCCGCGCAGCTTTCCGCCGATAGTCAGCGTTACAAAAGCACCGAGTTTTTCTTTCAATAATGGATATTTATTATAATCCGGTTCTTCCGGTTTTTTGCCATCAAACAAAGAACCAATAGCCTGACGGGCTGTGATAAGCAGGATTTCTTTTTCTTCTGATGATATTTCCATATAGTTAAACTTGAAGTCATTACGAGTGGACTGAAGTGGTCTGCTGTAAAACAGACTGCTTCTTCACAATTTAATCGGGACCCGCAATGACACCGTTAAATAATTTTATAAATAAATAACTTAGTCTTATCAATAATCAAAAAAAGAAAATTATCTTTAACAAAAAAAGACTCCGGTATCAAATTAGTCAAATTTTTATCCAAAGTTTCTTCCAGAACAATTTTATTTCTTAACCTATCGTAAGCATAAAAAATATTACTTAATAAATTGTTCTTATTTACTTCATGAAAACTGTATAAAAGCAATTCATTAAATTCGATGAAACTTATTTCTCCCTTAATTACTCTACTGCTGATTAAATCCCTAAAATACTTTTCATAATCTTCGAGTGTATCATCATTACGATTAAAGTATGATGGAAAAATATAATTCTGTTTCCAGAACTCTTCATCAGCTTTCTCTTTAATCAGCTTAATAGTAGAAACATCTGTTCCTAAATCATCTATAATATCACCAGACAAATAATCAAGTGAATAATATGTACTTGATTCAAATCCCTGCCTGAAGCAATAAATCTTATCATCGTAAACAGAAGAAAATCTGAAAGAATCATTACTCCAAATTATATTTTGAGTTTTTATATCAAATGCAATTATACTTTTGTGATCAGGCATATCAGGTTTACCATACAGATGAAAATAGATGATGTCTTTGTATATAGATTCAATACCGCACCAGTTTTTCTCATCAAGCTGCCATTGATTAAATATTTTTTTTCCTGATTCAATATCAAAACAACAAAAGAAAACTTCTTTAGAGACCGGGTCTCTTTCCTCCAATACCACCCTGTTTTCAGTCGTTGGAAGAATCCTCCAGATCTGCTTTTTGTTATCGTGCTTGTAAAGTTTTTTTAGTTTCATTTTCCTTTCGAGTCATTGCGATTGAAGCAATCTAATAATTAAACAAGTTTGTTCTATGGAATGCTTCATCCCGATTATATCGGGATTCGTAATGACATTCATGTTAAATTTAATTTATCGGCTCAAACCGTGCAGTAAAATGCCGCAGCATTGGTGCTTCATAAGTTATTTTGTAACCTTTTAGCTTATTACGATTTTTATAAACTTCAACTATTACTTCAATCAGATAATCAATGTGGCTTTGGGTGTAAACTCTGCGCGGAACAGCAAGTCTGACTAATTCCATCATTGAAGGAATAAATTTTCCGTTTTTATCATACTTACCAAACATTACGCTTCCAATTTCAACTGCACGTATTCCGCCTTCCAGATACAACTCGGCTACTATTGATTGCCCCGGAAACTGCTCAGCAGGTATATCAGGCAAAAATCTTTTTGCATCAATATAAATTGCATGTCCTCCGGGCGGTTCAATAATCGGGACACCTGCTGCAACTAATTTTTCTCCCAGGTATGCTACGCTTCGTATTCTGTACTGTAAATAAGATTCATCAACAATTTCTAACAGCCCTTGTGCGACTGCTTCGAGATCGCGCCCGGCAAGTCCGCCGTAAGTAGGAAATCCTTCAGTAACTATTAAAAGGTTTCTGCTATTCATTGCAAGCTGTTCATCGTTCAGTGCAAGAAATCCGCCGATATTTACAAGCGCATCTTTTTTTGCACTCATTGTTGCACCATCTGCATAAGAAAACATTTCCTGTGCAATTTCAAGTGGAGTTTTGTTTTCATATCCTTTCTCTCTAAGCTTAATGAAATAAGCATTCTCAGCAAAACGGCATGCATCAAGGAAAAGCGGGATGTTATATTTCTTACAAACTTCTTTTGTCTCTCTTATATTCTGCATTGAAACAGGCTGACCGCCGCCTGAATTATTTGTAACTGTAATCATACAAAGCGGAATGTTTTCAACGCCTTTTTCTTTTATAAAAGCCTCAAGTTTTTCTATATCCATATTACCTTTAAAATCAGCACGAATCTCAGGATGCTTTCCAACTTCATTTAACAGATCAACTGCTTCTGCACCGCTAAACTCAACATTAGCACGGGTTGTATCGAAGTGTGAGTTGTTAGGAATATACTTTCCGGCTCCGCCGACAAGAGTAAACAATATTTTTTCTGCTGCTCTTCCCTGATGGGTTGGGATAATAAATTTCATTCCGGTAATATTTCTGACAACAGATTCAAACCGGTAAAAACTTTTTGATCCTGCATAAGATTCATCACCGTCCATAATTCCCGCCCACTGCTTTGCACTCATTGCAGAAGTTCCGCTGTCTGTAAGCAGATCAATTAAAACATCATCAGCATGAAGTAAGAAAGCGTTATAACCGGCATCCTTAAGAAACTTTTCCCTTTCTTCTCTGGTTGTAAATCTGATTGGTTCAACTGATTTAATTTTGAATGGTTCAATAATGGTTTTAGGTTTCATAAAATATCCATGATAGAATTGAGTAAAAAATTTCTTATGCAAATTTACAAAAAGTTAAATCTTAAAACTCAGAGATATTTCTGCTTTCTTATTGCCTTTTGGACAAATGATAAATAGTTTTCTTATGTGTCATTTCAAAAATAAACAGGAGAAGCAATGGAAACTGAAGATACTTTACAACCTCAAGAATCAAAACAAGAAATTGAGGAACTTTCTCATACCGATAAAATCGTTGGGGTGATATCTGAGCCATCAACTCTCTTTTCTAAACTTGTTTTCTTTCCGACTAAAGCTGCTGACTGGATACTACCGCTTTTAGCGCTGATAATCGTTGCAATAGTTTCAACTTTCATTTATATGTCTAATCCGGAAATTAAATATGAAATACAGCAGCAGCAGCAAAAAGCAATGCGCGAGCAGTTTGATAAGATGGTTGAAAGCGGACAAATGAGCAGAGAGCAAGCAGATGAACAAATGGAACAATCAGCACAGTTTGTTAATAATCCAATGTTCATGTATCTGATCCCATCAATTAGTGTATTTATTATTATGATTTTGTGGTTTTTTATTATTACAACTCTTGCCTTTTTGCTTGCAAAATTTGCTCTTAAGGGAGATGGCAGCTATAGTCAGGCTATGACTGCAATGGGTTTGCCACTTTATATTTCAGTACTTGGAAGTATAATTCTGGTAATTACCGGGATGCTGATGGGTAAAATGTTAACAGGATTAAATCCCGCTACGCTTATGGGTATGGATTTAAAGACTCTTCCCGGATTTTTATTAAGCAGATTAGATCTCTTTACAATATGGTTTTATGTTGTGATTGGAATTTCGTTCGCAAAGATGTTTAAGAGTAACAATACAAATAAATATATCATTACTTCACTTGCGGCTTGGTTAATTTTTATGTTCATTATATTCGGCTTAAGTCAACTTGCACCGTCAATTTTTGGAAATATGATAAGATAATATTTTGTGATTTAGTGTTTTGTACTAGTTAAGCCTTCGGGGTTTTAAAAACCTCGAAGGTTTTAATGAAGGTCTTAATAATATCTTACTTTTCAATTTCCCATTCCCACGCATCAACATATAATCCTAATGGAGAAAAACTTATGTTTTTAATTTTTTTATTATATGCGATAATATTATCCTGCCAGAAAAGAACAGTTATTGGTTCAGTATCCTTAAATATTTTACTGATAGATTTATATGTAGTTATATACTTATCCTGGCTATCAGCAGGATTAAGCCTGCTCAGGAGTTCATTTACATCCTGATTGTTGTAACTGGAAAAATTAAACATTCCTTTTTCAGAGTTCGGATTGCTGAAGTTATCCAGATTTATCGGAATTTGAACAGTCCATCCCGAGAGCCACGCATCATATTTTTTGTTTATTAAGCCATCTATAAATCCGGCTTTATCAATAAAAATTATTCTGGCTTCAATTCCAACTTCTTTCAGATTATTTTTTATAATATTTGCCGCATACTCACGAATTGGATTTCCGATATTTGAATAAATCTCAAATGAAAATTCACTGTTGTTCTTTTCAAGTGTTCCATCTCCATTTAAATCTTTCCATCCGTCTTCCTCAAGCATCTTTTTTGCAAGTGAAGGATTATACACAAAATTAAACAATGAAGAGTCAATATATGATTTAAAGACCGGAGATATCGGTGAATCATAAATCTGCCCTGATTCTCCTATTATTGAATTAAATATCTCATTGCGATTAATACTTATAGAAAGAGCTTTTCTGACTTTAGCTGAAGCAAAAAATTTGTTAGCCCTTATTTGATTCTTCTGAAATGCAGCCGGATCAATATTATTCCAGCCCAGATAATCAAAATCCCTTCCTTTAATTGAACCAACTGTTATCTGATTATAGTCCTCAAGTTTCTTAATTTTTTCGGCTTCAAAATTTTCTATTAAATCAATCTCACCTGTTGTCAATTGGGTAAACATTGAAAAATCATCTGAAATAACTTTAAAGATTATTTCCTGAATATTCTTTTTGTTGTAAAGATAACATAAACTATCGGCAACAAGATGAATCTTCTGATCACGGTCCCACTTAAACAATTTAAACGGACCGCTTGTAACTGGCTTAAAATTAAGCTCGCTAGTTTCAATGTTTTCTCTTAAAACATTTTTATATGCATGAGCAGGAAGTATTGCAAAATTAAAATCAAGAAAAGAATATTGTTTATAATCTTTAAAGAAAACAGTTAAACTCTTTTCCGAATTTTTTCTAAATGATTTATTTAAATCAATATGCAGGTTTTCATCTGTAAAGAAATTTTCAAACAAGCCGTACAGCCGGCTGTTTACTGCGGGATCAGAATATACATCAAATGAAAATATAATATCTTCTATAGTTATTGGTACACCATCAGACCAGTATAGATTATCTCTTAGATTAAAAGTTATCAAATTAGAATCAGGCTGTACACTCCAGCTTTCAGCAAGCATTGGTTCAAATTCTATCAATCCTAATGAGTCGTTCCATTTTTCAATTGCCAGCTTTAAATACAAAAGATCGGTCAGATGTCCTTCTTGCAGATCAAATGCAAACATCGGATTCAATGTTGAAACATCGGCAGTAATACCAATTACTACGATATCTTTGTTTTTTCGTACCTCCCGACTGCATTGAGTAAAAATTAATACGCTTAAAAGTGATAACAACACAACAAATATTTTAACAGACGTATTAACTCTTACTTTCATAAATCTATTGAGCATCGTCAGTTTCCTTTTTGAATTCTGCATTAGAAAATATTTCTCAGATAAATATAATTAATTCTTTACATTATACTTTGCGGGTCAACATCATAAAACAAATTAACATCTCTGAAACGTGATTTTTTGTTAAACTCAGTCCATGAATCTAATATTGCTTTCCTTAAAACCGAGCCGCCCGGATCTTTATCTTTAAAACTTTTTATTAAGATATGATAGCGATAATTATTCATTAGCTTGAATATCTGTGCAGTAGTTGGATCAGATATCTTTAGAAGCTTTTTAAACTTAATTATCTCTTTATAAAAATCAGTAATTGCGCCTTTAGCTTTATTAATATCTTTATCTTTTGATTCAATCAAAGCAATTCTTGTAAACGGCGGATAGCCCATTTTTTCTCTGTCTGCTTTTTCTTTTGCATAAAATCCTGAATAATCATTTTCAAATACTTTTTTAAGCACAAAGTTTCTTTCATTATAAGTTTGTATTATAACCTCACCTTCAGCCTTGCTTCGTCCTGCCCTGCCTGAAACTTGTGTAAGAAGCTGAAATGTCCTTTCATCAGCCCGAAAATCAGGAAGCCACAAAGTTGTTTCAGCAGATATCACTCCAACCAGTGTA
Source organism: Ignavibacteriota bacterium (assembly GCA_013285425.1). Classification (GTDB taxonomy): domain Bacteria; phylum Bacteroidota; class Ignavibacteria; order Ignavibacteriales; family Ignavibacteriaceae; genus IGN3. The sequence continues at coordinate 157,232 of CP053447.1, read as the reverse complement.
ACCCGTGCAAAATCCAATCCTTTGGAAACCATCTGAGTTCCGACAAGGATATCAATCTCACATTTACTAAAACTAAGAAGAAGATTACTCAGATAGGCTTTTTTTGTAATAGAGTCGGAATCAATTCTTTCCACTTTTGCATTTGGAAAATAAAATTGCAACTCATCTTCAACCCTTTCAGTTCCGGTTCCGAAGTACTTTATATTTATTGAGCCGCAATGAGTACAGGCGCCCGGAACAGGTTTTATCAATCCGCAGTAATGACATTGTATTTTATTTTGATTTATGTGATAAACCATCGGCACAGAGCAGTTTTCACACATTTCAACTTCACCGCAATCACTACAAAATATTTGTGTAGAAAAGCCTCGTCTGTTTTGCAGAATAATTATTCCTTCTTTTTTCTTTAACCGGTCTTCTATTTTATCTAATAAAACCTTTGAGAAAACAGTTTCGGTTTTAGATTTATTTTTTTCGTGAGCAATATTAACAAAGATAATTTTCGGCAGTTTTACATCGTCAATCCTTTTAGGAAGTGATAATAATTTATACTTGCCAATCTCCGCATTATACATGCTTTCAATTGAAGGAGTTGCAGAACCGAGAACAACCGGACATTTGAAAATACTGCCAAGCATAACCGCTGAATCACGGGCATTATACTTCGGAGTCATTTCAAAGCTTTTGTAACTTGCGTCATGTTCTTCATCAACTACGATTAAACCAATTTTATCCAATGGTGCAAATAAAGCTGAGCGGGCACCAATAACAACTTTTGATTTTCCATTTAACACTCTGCGCCACGAGTCGTATCTTTCTCCAGCCGACATACGGCTATGAATAACAGTAACAGTTTCGCCAAAATTGTTAAAGAACCGCGAGGTAATTTGAGGTGTAAGGGATATCTCGGGAACAAGAATTAAAACCGATTTGTTTTTTTCCAAAACTTTTTTTGCTAATTCAATATAAACCTGAGTTTTACCGCTTCCGGTTACTCCGTGCAGTAAATATGTTTTAAACTCATCTTCGTTTAAAGATCCTGAAACCTCGTCAACAACTTCCTGCTGGTCTTCAGTAAGAATTAATTGCTGATGCTTTTCTTCATAATGTTCCTTAAATCTTCTGTCAACCTCCTTTTCAAATATTTTAACTAAACCTTTCTGTTCTAATCCGTTTAACGATGATTGAGAGGATTCTGTTTTATGAAGAAGTTCAGCAGCAGGGAAAGCAATATCCTTTGCTTCAATCAGCTTCAATAATATTTTAACCTGCTTTGGAGAATTTCTGTCCAGCTCAGGAAATGAAGAATAAATTTCTGCAATGCTTTTAGCAAGCTTAACATACTTTACTTTTTTTATTTTTACCGCAGCTTCCTTAATTTCATCTACAATAGTTACTGCACCCTGATTATGTAATTTTCTTATCTGTGAATAAATATTTTTTTTCTTTACAGCTTTTTGGAGAGAAGTAAAACTTATTTCGTTTTTTTGGGACAGCTCAAGAAGAAGTTTGAAATTTACAGAATCTTTTCTTTTCTCTTTTAATAAGAGTTCATTAACAAATTCTTTATCGACAACAATTTTTTTCTTTGATTCAACATCAGTTCCCTGAGGTACAAGAAGTTTTAATGCCTCTCCAAGAGAACATAAATAATACTCAGCTAACCATTCGTAAAACTTTATCGATTTTTTTGTAAAGATAGCTCTATCATCAAGGATATCGGTAATTGGTTTTACTTCATCTCTTTTTAATGAGATTGAATCCGGAATATTTATAATAAATCCTGTTAAAGTTCTTTTTCCAAAAGGAGCAACTGCCCTTACTCCTACTTTTACAAATTCTTCTAATTCCTTAGGAACCGAATAAGTAAATGCCTTTCTGAATGGCATCTGAAAAACAACTTCAACAAACATCAATCCTCTTTCTCATAAAACTTTGCGAGTGAAGTCAAACCTTCTCTATTCGTATCATCACCGAACATTTTAAACTTTAATACTTTTATGGATTTATCCCAGATGATTCTCTGATAATCTTTGGTTTTGTTAATCTGCCCATTAGTTGAAATAATACTATCTGTTGGCAGAATTGTTAAAAAATAATACGGCTCTTCATATTGCATGTTTTCAACTTCACCAACATCATCAAACTTATATTTAACAGTTGCATTCAGTTTATCATCCTTTACTTCAACAGTGCGGGAAATAATATATTTTCCCTCAGCTTTCATATCATCGATAAACTGCTGTTTTTTTAATCCATGCAGAAGAATACTATTTACTTCTTCTTCAATTGCTTCAGGTGTAGTTGCATCTGTATTTATATCTTCAATAAAAACAGTAGCTGTTCCAGTTCCATCATCATTCATACTAACTTCATAAGATACAGTATTAAATATAATACAGCCGGTAAGCTGGGTTATACTTATAATTGCAATCAAAAAGATTATCTTTTTCAAATTAATTCTCCTTTTTGTCATTGATTCATAGCTGTTAAAATTTTTTGTCTGATTAAATAACCGCTTTTTCTAACAAGGTAAATGTTTGATTGTCTGCATCAAGTTGGGCTAGTACACCAAATGGTATTGTAAATTTATTTACTATATGACCGAAAGACATTCCGTAAACAACAGGTATTTTAAGATTGCCAAGTCTTTCTTTCAGTACTTCCATTAAATTAAAGGTTTTATCAAATGATGGATCTTTAACCTTGCTTTCACATTTGCTGAAGATACCCATCATAATACCGGCAGCATTATTAAATTTTCCGGATTGAATTAATTGCGTAAGCATTCTATCTATACGATAAGGCTCTTCCCCGATTTCTTCAATGAAAATTATTTTACCCGAATAATCAACATCAAATTCAGTTCCGATAAGCGAAACCATAATGGATAAATTTCCGCCGACTAATCTGCCCGTACCTTTACCTTTTACAATAGTAGTAACTCCATATTTATTCTCATCAGTTTCATCTTCTGCATTTTTAAATATTGCATTTTTTTTAGGATCCATTAAGACTCTTTTAAAATTATTCACAGAGTAATCATTAAAAGTTGATGTGCCAACCGGACCATGAAAAGTTATCAAACCTGCTTTCTGATAAATACCATACAATAATGCAGTAACATCGCTGTAACCAATAAGCACTTTTGGATTTGATCTTATTATATCATTGTTCAGAATAGGAAGTATTCTGGTACAGCCATAACCGCCGCGGGCACACACAATTCCTTTAACAGATTTATCTTCAAATTTTTCCATCAAATCATCAGCACGGTCTTTGTCACTGCCGGCAAAATATCCGGTCTGCAGCAGCACTTTCTTTGAATATGTAGTTTCAAATCCAAGTTGAGTAAGATTTTTAACCGATTGCTGCAAGTCATCTTCGGAGATATAACTGCCCGGTGCAACAATTGCAAGTTTATCACCAGCTTTTAATCCTGGCGGTTTTATTAAAGGTGGTTCATCTATTCTGCAGCCTTCGGGATTTCTTTCTTGCAGTCTCGAAGGTTGAGCAAGAATTAAAGGTGAGAAAACAGCTGCCCCAACTGAAGCAACAGAAAGCGATGTTATAAATTTTTTTCGGTTCATAGCTTAATTTAGGAATGATATTTTGAAAATACGAGTTTGAAAAATCAGACCTCCGAGGCTGTGGTTATTCATCCTCGAAGGTTAAGCACATTAACATTTTATTCGCACATCAACAGCAAAAATTTTGTTTTCGGATGTTATCATCAACGGATTTAAGTCAACCTCCATAATTTCTTTATGATTTATCATCATCTGTGCAAGATTTTTGATAACAGTTTTTAAGGTGTTAATATCAACAGAATCTTCGCCGCGGACACCCTGAATTATTTTCCCTATCTTTGTTGAGTTGATCATTTCATCAACATCATTTTCAGTCAGATAAGCAGAGCGCATAACTGTATCGTCAAGATATTCAACATACTTGCCGCCGGAACCAAACATAATCATCGGACCAAAACTATGGTCACGGAAAGCTCCGACTAATAATTCAAATTTAGATGTTAAAAACGGCTGAATCAGAAATGAATCAAGCTGTATGTTTCTGCTGCTAAAATCCCAAATCATTTTTTCACAAGTTTTAATAAGTTCAGACTTGGTTTTAATATTAAGCACAACACCTTTCAAATCGGTTTTGTGAATAATCTTTTCACCAACAGCTTTCAGAACAACAGGAAAATGGATTTCTTTTTTATTCAGCTCATCAATACTGTGTATTTCATTTTTTACAATCGGTAAATGATAGTAATTGCACAATTCAGTAACATCGTTTTGATTAAGAAACTGTCCTGCTTTTTTCGACAGATTAAAATCCTTTACAGTTTCATCACAACTAACTCTGTTTAAGTTGATTTTTCTGTCCCGGAATTTTAACAGATTATTAATAACAACTGCCGGGTCTTCAGGTCTTCTGAATAACGCACGTTTAGTTTTTGACTCAGCTCTGTACTCCTGCCAGAATTCAGGTAACGGCATAACAACCTGAAAGACCGGTTTATCAGATTTAATTTCGTTTATTCCTTCTATTACAGGTAAAGCTTTCACCATTATCGGTTCAACAAAGACTGATATAATTGAATCAACATTTTCATCCTGAACAAGAATTTCATTTACAGCTTTAAACTGTTCTGCTGTTCCGCCCGGAAGAAGATCAACGGGATTATTAACGCTTCCTTCCGGATGAACAATTTCTTTTAGTTTTGATTTTGTTTGCTGTGTAAGATCTGCTAAAACCAGCTTATTCTTTTCAAGTGTATCAACTGTTAGGATTGCTGGTCCGCCTGCATTTGTTACAACCGCAACACGGTTACCTTTTGGTGCGGGAAATTCCTCAAAGCCTTTTACAGTATTAAACATATCATTCAGATCATCAGCACGGATAATTCCAAACTGATTTAATATCGCATCAACAACCTTATCACTGCTGCCAAGTGCGCCAGTGTGCGATGAAGCAGCTTTAATTCCGCTTGATGTTCTTCCGCCTTTAAGAACAATTACCGGTTTTGTGATCTTTTCATCAATAAAATATTTAATGAACTTTTCACCGTCAACAAAGCTTTCAAGATAGTAAGTGATTACATTAACATCTTTACAGTCCTGCCAATACTCAAGCAGATCATTTTCATTAACATCAGCTTTATTGCCTACGCTGATAAACTGTCCGAAACGAATATCGGTTTCGCGCAACGAATTTAATACAGCCGCACCGATAGCACCGCTTTGCGAGCAGAAAGCCATTGTTCCGGTTCTTGGTTCCTCTGCTACAAAAGTCGCATTCATTTTAACCGATGGAAGAGTATTTATTATTCCCATACAATTAGGTCCGACTAATCTTGCATTGGAATCACGAATAATTTTTAAAATTCTTTCCTCTGCATCTGCACCTGCCTCACCTGTTTCTTTAAATCCGGCAGTAATCAGTATAATAGCCTGAGTTTTTTTAGCAATCAATTCTTTGATTGTATCTTCGACAAATTGCTTTGGCACCATAACAATTGCAAGATCAATTCTATAATCTATTGAACTGATTGTTGGATAACATTTAAAGCCGAGTATTTCATCTGCTTTCGGATTAACAAGAGCTAAATCGCCGGTATAACCGTATTGTTTTACTGATTTGGTCAATTCGTAACCGAGGCTTTTTGGTTTTGATGATGCACCAACGATGCAGATTGTATCGGGGTAGAAGTATTGATCAAAAACGGAATCCATATTTTACCAATCTTTATTTTTTTTGATATACCAAAATTAAGACAAACAGATGAGAAATTGAATGTTGTCTCAAGATTATCCGATTATAATTTCTGTTAATTATAAGCATAACTCTAAAAAAAAATTGCACGATAAATAAACGCGCAAATTATTAGGGAGAATGTTTGTTAAATTTTTTAACGTTTGTTGTAGAAACAATGATATTTCATCCGCAAAAAATTACCCGCGTTTACAAAATAGCAGTACTGCCGCCCAGACTATTATGTGTACCGCGGGTAATTATTAAAACCGCCTTATCATCCAAATTAACGAAGAGATATGTTTAACCCCTATCTTGGTCTTATCATATTTTCAGGCTTAAGTAAGTCATCAAGTTCTGCTTTTGATAATAACTTCTTTTCAAGCACTAATTCATAAACACCGCGATTTGTATCAAGTGCTTCTTTGGCAAGCTTGGTACAGGTTTCATATCCTAATGCTGGATTAAGCGCTGTAACAATTCCGATACTTCCTTCAACAAGTTTTCTGCATCTGTCTTCATTTGCAGTAATACCATCAATACATCTTACCTTAAGTGTCATCATCCCGTTTTTAAGCATTTCAATAGATTCAAATAAACTTTGAACTATTACAGGTTCAAAAACATTAAGCTCAAGCTGTCCTCCTTCAGCGGCAAGTGTTACGACCAAATCGTTTCCAATAACTTTAAATGCAATTTGTGTTACAACTTCCGGTATAACAGGATTAACTTTCCCGGGCATTATAGATGAGCCTGGCTGCATCGGCGGCAGATTTATTTCATTAATTCCGGTTCTCGGTCCCGATGATAACAATCTTAAATCATTGCTTATCTTTGAAAGTTTAACAGCTAATCTTTTAACAGCGGAAGAGAACATTATAAATGCTCCTGTATCTTGCGTGGCTTCAACAAGATTTTCTGCAAGAACAATATCCAATCCTGTAGCTTCTCTTAAATGGGCAACAACTTTAGCAGAGTATTCAGGGTGTGAATTAATTCCTGTTCCAATAGCTGTTGCACCCATATTAACTTCCAAAAATAATTTTGCATTCTGTTCAAGTCTTTTAATTTCTTCATTTAGCATAACAGCATAAGCTTCAAACTCCTGCCCAAGCGTCATTGGAACTGCATCCTGTAATTGGGTTCTTCCCATCTTAATTATATTCGAAAACTCTTTGGCTTTTTTTCTGAATGATTCAATCAGCTCCTGCAGAACTTCCACTAACTTTTTCTTGGAATATATTAAAGCAATCTTAACTGCAGTGGGATAAGCATCATTTGTGGATTGAGACAAATTAACATGATTATTTGGATGGCAATATTTATAATCTCCTTTTTCATATCCCAAAATTTCAAGTGCACGATTAGCAATAACTTCATTAGCATTCATATTTGTTGATGTTCCGGCTCCGCCCTGAATCATATCAACCACAAAATGTGAATGTAATTTTCCGTTTATTATTTCATCACAAGCCTGAACAATTGCACCTGATATTGGCTTGGATAAAAGTCCCAGATCATAATTAGCTTTTGCGGCGGCTTTTTTAACCATTGCAAGCGCTTCAATAAGTACAGGATGAAAATCTAAAGTTACTCCGCTAATAGTAAAATTTTCCAAAGCCCGTAATGTCTGCACTCCGTAATAATATTCGTGGGGTACTTCCCGATTACCAAGCAAATCATGTTCGTTTCTTGTTCTTCCTGATTGATACTGAGCAGCAATATTTATTACCCGTGTATTTGCAGCGCTCATTCTTCTGGAAATAACTCTTCCTATGCTTGAAAGGATTGCAACTGCAGTTTCATTGTCTTCTTTCATTAGCTGTTTGAAACTATCTCTCGATAAAATAAAAATGACAGAATCAATTGTAGTGCGTGCAGAAGTTGAATGCGGTGAATCATCCATTAACGCACCTTCACCCAGAAAATCATACTTGCTAAATATCGACAGCCTTTTTTCTCCGCCGTATGGAGTGCGTTTAAATAATTCAACTTCTCCATCATAAATTACAAACAGATTCTGCCTGATATTATTTTCATTAAAGACCATGCTGTTGGCTTGAAAATTTTCAACTTTTATTTTTTCACATATTACTTTTAATTGTGAATCGTTAAGTTCTTTAAATAATTGTATTTGTTTTAAGAATTCTTTTATTTGTGTTTTTTCCATATCAGTTCCTATCTATTAAATTACTGTTATACAAATTTACTCTTATTTTCAGAGGCAAAGAAAGTAAATCAATATTTTGCTGATTAAATTTAGTATTACCCGTATAAATCCAATTTGAAATCCCTTCTCAAATAGCTAAATTTGGCTTCATTTTTCAATAATTATCAAATAATAAATGAGATATCCTTTTTCGGAAATAGAATCCAAATGGCAGAAATTTTGGGAAGATAACAAGACTTACAGAACCGATCTTACCAAAACAGATAAAAAACTTTATACTCTTGTAATGTTCATTTATCCATCCGGTGCAAAACTGCATATCGGACACTGGTATAATTACGGACCAACAGACAGCTGGGCAAGGTTTAAAAAACTTCAAGGCTATAATGTATTTGAACCAATCGGCTATGATGCGTTTGGATTACCAGCAGAAGGTTATGCAATTAAAACAGGAATTCATCCACAGGATAGCACATTAAAAAATATTGAAGACATTCGCGAGCAGCTAAAAAAAATGGGTTGTATGTACGATTGGGATGTTGAACTAATGACCTGCGCTCCGGAATATTACAAATGGAATCAGTGGATTTTTCTTCAGATGTTTAAGCGCGGATTAGCTTATAGAAAAAATGCACCGGTAAACTGGTGCCCAAAAGATCAAACAGTTTTGGCAAATGAGCAGGTAATTGACGGATGTTGTGAAAGATGCGGAACACAGGTTATTCAAAGAAATCTTTATCAGTGGTTTTTTAAAATAACAGATTACGCTGAAGAACTTCTTGAAGGACATAACATAATTGATTGGCCTGATGAAACAATCTTAAAGCAAAAAAACTGGATCGGTAAAAGTGAAGGTGCGGAAGTTATTTTTAAGTTAGCTGATAACAATGATGATGAAATAAAAGTTTTTACAACACGTCCGGATACATTATTTGGTGTTACTTATGTTGTTCTGGCTCCCGAGCACCCGCTTGTTGATAAAATTACAAAACCGGAATTTAAAGCAGGTGTTGATAATTATCGTGAATCAACAAAACTTTTAACAGAAATTGAACGGACTTCAACAGTAAAAGAAAAGACCGGTGTGCCAACAGGTGCTTTTGCAATCAATCCTGTTAATGGCGAAAAAATTCCTGTTTGGATTGCTGATTATGCACTTATCACATACGGAACAGGCTGTGTTATGGCAGTGCCCGCACACGATGAAAGAGATTTTGAGTTTGCAGCTAAGTTTAATCTTCCAATCCGTAAAGTGATTTTGCAAGACGGTACAAATGAAAAAGATGAAATTAAGTCTGCATTTACAGAAGTCGGAACAATGATCAGCTCAGGAAAATTTAATGGTATTCGTTCAGATGATGGAATAAAGCAGGTTATAAATTATCTTGAAGAAAATAATCTTGGAAAAAGAAAAATAAATTATCGTCTTCGTGACTGGTTAATTTCAAGACAGCGTTATTGGGGAACTCCAATTCCTATCATTCATTGTACAAAATGTGGTGAAGTTCCGGTCGATGAAAATGAATTACCGGTTTTACTTCCGTATGATGTTGATTTCAAACTTGGAGGTGAATCTCCACTTGCAAGAAACGAAAAGTATATAAATGTCAAATGTCCAAAATGCGGAACTGATGCTAAACGCGATCCTGATACAATGGATACTTTCGTTGATTCATCGTGGTATTATCTGAGATTTCTTGATCCTAAATTTTCTGATGCGCCTTTTGATAAAAACCTCGCAGATAAATGGACTCCCGTTGATATGTATGTCGGCGGAAAGGAACATTCGGTTATGCATCTTTTGTATGCAAGATTCTTTCATAAGTTTTTGCGTGATATCGGTTTAGTTAACAGTGATGAGCCATTTGCAAAACTTGTTCACCAGGGTGTTATTACAAAAGACGGCGCTAAGATGTCAAAGTCCCGCGGTAATGTTGTTAATCCAAATGACTTTATCATTAAATATGGAACTGATGTATTCAGAATGTACCTGATGTTTATGGGTCCCTACGATCAAGGCGGGGATTGGAGTGATAAGGGAATCTCAGGAGTCGAAAGATTTGTAATGCGTTCTTATGAACTTTTTAACGAATATAAAAACGTAAATAACAATTATCCGGCTGCTGATAATTATTATTTATCATCTCTTTCAGACAATGAGAAAAAGGTTTACAGAAAAGTAAATCAGACTTTGAACAAGTTTAATGAAGAGATTGAACATTTCAGATTTAACACTGCAATTGCTTCATTAATGGAATTGATTAATGAGCTTAAGATTTTAGAATCTTGCAGTAAGGAAATTCAGAGTTATGTGCTTTTAAGATTTGCATCAATGTTAGCACCTGTTGCTCCTCATTTAGGTGAAGAATGCTGGCAGTTAGTTGGAAATGAAAAATCAATTTTTGAAAAACCTATTGTCTTTGCAATTGATAAAGAAGCATTGATTGAAGATACTGTAAATATTGCAGTTCAGGTTAACGGAAAATTGAGAGCTACTATTGAAATGCCACTAAATGCTAGTGCGGAAGAAACTGGCAGTGCGGCAATGACAGATAATAGAGTTAAAAAATTTATCGAAGGAAAAAATATTGTCAAAGGTATATTCGTTAAGAATAAAATATTAAACATCGTTGTTAAAGACCAAATAATTGTTAATGAAAAAGTAAGCGTTGAGATTAAACCAACTCTGACACGTACCGAAAAATATGTATTTGAATTAGCTAAAAATTCATTTTTATCATTATGGAGTTACCCAATCCCAAGGGGCAAAAATAATAATGAACTATGTGATATATTAATCTATTGTGAACCAGATATTATAATAATTTCAGTTAAAGAAATCGTGCCGACTGAAAGTGGTGATATTAACATAGACTGGCAAAGATGGAAGAAAGCAGCACTTGATAAATCATTCAATCAAATATATGGGGCTGAAAGATATTTAAATTCGATAGATCAACTTACATTATTTGATGGAAGTTTGGGTCCAAAATTACCTGAACCCCAATACAGGAAATATCATAGAGTAGCAATAGCAATCGGCGGTGAAGAAAAAATGCCTTTATTGTGGGGTGATATGGGCAAGGGATTTATACACGTATTTGATGACAAGTCTACTTCTATTTTGTTAAAAGAACTAGATACTATCACTGATTTCACAAAATATCTTTCAAAAAAAGAAGAGTTTTACACAAGTGGTAATTTTAATAAATTGATTTTTAATGGTGGCGAGGAAGATTTATTGGCATACTACTTTAGTAATTCAGAAGAGTTTATAGATAAAGGAAGTCTAACCATTCTTGATGGTAATTTATGGGATGACTATAAGAAAAGTGAAGCATATAAGACTTGGACAAAAGAAATTATAGTCAGTCTAATCTGGGATAATTTAATAGAACGACTTATTGAAGATTTTAAAAGTAACAAATTAGAAATAGGTGCTGAATATGAGAATTTTGAACTTGTCGTTCGGAAATTGGCTAGAGAGTCACGCTATGATAGAATTTTACTAGCAAAAGCATTTTTGGATTTTATCAGTTCACCTGATATCAGAGCACGGCCTGTTTCTTCTTATTCAGGAATAGTTTATGTATTTATGACTGCAAATAGGAATGAATCAAGGGAAGATAGGAGACTAGAACTAGCCGGGAGATGCTTGATTGTTAGAAAAAATACACAAAATATTAATACAGTAATAGGCATAGCAACTGAAAAACAAGATGGTAAAAAAGGCTATTCAATTGATGTGGTATATTTATATAAACCTACATTGAGTGACAAAGAAAAAATGCAAGCTGATGAGTTTGTTGAAAAATATGGTTGGTTTAAAAATTCATTAAACAAAAAAAATAGTTAAACTTATTTAAGAAAAGATTGTAAAATGTTAGACATAAAATTAATCCGTGAGAATCCGGAATTTGTTAAACAGGGCATCGCCAATAAAAACGAAAAAGACAGGGTTGATGAACTTTTACAGCTTGATAAGCAAAGAAGAGATTTTATTGCACGCGCTGATGAATTAAAATCAAAAAGAAATACTGTTTCTCAGCAAGTTGGACAAATGAAAAAATCCGGACAGGATGCAACAGAGATAATCGCCGAAATGAAAAGAGTAGGAGATGAAATTGCTGAATATGACAACAAACTAAGAAGTACCGAAGAAGAAATTGATACGATTTTAAGATATATCCCAAACCTTCCGCACTCATCTGTTCCTGTTGGAAAAACTGCTGAAGAAAATATTGAAGTAAAGCGCTGGCTGCCGGATGGTTTTAAATTTGAAAATGATTTTAAACAGATAGATCATGTTGAACTTGGGAAGAAACTCAACATACTTGATTTCGAGCGCGGTGCAAAAATAAGCGGTTCAGGATTTCCGCTTTATAAAGGCAAAGGTGCAACACTCGAGCGTTCTTTAATCAACTTTATGCTTGATTATCATTTACAGAACCACAACTATTCAGAAATCTTTCCGCCGTTTTTAGTTAACAAGGAATCAATGCGCGGAACAGGTCAACTGCCTAAGATGGAAGAAGATATGTACCACATAGAAAAAGATGGTTTATATCCAATCCCGACTGCTGAGGTTCCGGTTACAAATATTCACAGGGATGAAATATTAAGCGAAAAAGATCTGCCTGTAAAATATGTTGGATATTCTGCCTGCTTCAGAAGAGAAGCCGGGTCTTACGGAAAAGAATCAAAAGGATTTTTACGGGTTCATCAATTCAATAAAGTTGAAATGGTAAAATTTGTTAAACCAGAAACTTCTTACGATGAATTGGAATTACTTGTTAAAGATGCTGAAGATATTTTACAGGCGTTAAATATTCCATACAGAATCTTAATGCTGTGCACAGGAGATTTAAGTTTTTCTGCAGCAAAGTGTTATGATATCGAGACCTGGTCACCGGCAGAAAATAAGTGGCTTGAAGCATCATCCTGCAGCAACTTTGAAGATTTTCAGGCAAGAAGATCGGGCATCCGTTTCAGAAACGAGCAAACGAAAAAGCCTGAATTTGTTCATACACTAAACGGCAGCGGTTTAGCAACAAGCAGATTGATGGTTTCACTTTTAGAAAATTATCAAACACCTGAGGGTAAGGTAATCGTCCCAAAAATTTTGCATAAGTACACAGGATTTAATGTAATTGAATAATTTGAAGAGTAATCATTATATACCAATATGATTTGACTCTTTATTGTTTTGTCAATTTATTTTTGAGATTTTAATCACCCCGAAACAAAGTCGGGGTTTTTATATTCGCACTGTTTTTTAGTGATAACACAATTAACAGGTAACAACAAATAGAAATCTTTCTTTTAATTTTCTCTGATGAAGAATCTTCTAACTTTAAAAAAATATTTTCTTAAGTATAAAACCAAATTGTTTTTGGGAATAGTTTTTATTCTGATATCCAATTCAATGACAGTTATTCTTCCAATCTTATTAAAAGATGCAATTGATGAGCTTCAGAGAAATACTACTTCGGCTATCCTGTTAAAATATGCCGGGTTAATCGTTGGAACTTCTATTGTTGGCGGTATATTCAGATATTCAATCAGACAAACAATAATTGTTGTTTCAAGAGAAATTGAATACGATCTAAGAGGAGATTTCTGGTCACACATTCAAAAACTTCCGCTAAGATATTTCCAGAATAATTCAACTGGAAATATTATGTCTCACGCAACCAATGATATAAATGCGATAAGATCATTTATCGGTCCTGCAGTTATGTATTCAATTGATACTTCAATAAGATTATTAATTGTGGTTGCGATAATGATGTCAATGAATTTTTCCCTGACAATCTATGCATTATTGCCTCTGCCGTTTCTATCTTATGGTGTATATCGTGTAGGCAAACTAATACATGAAAAGTATGTTAAGATTCAGGAGAACTTTTCGCAGCTAACAACACGCGCACAGGAAAATTTTTCAGGTATCAGAGTAATTAAATCTTTTGTAAGAGAAGAAAATGAGATAAAACGCTGGAGAGAATTAAGTAAAGAATTTTTAAGAAAGAATATGAACCTCATTCGTATTCAGGCAATGATCACACCTATTCTTACTGTTATAACAGGAATTTCAATAATAGTGGTTATTTGGATTGGCGGCGGAAAAGTTATCAACGGTGAAATGAGTCTGGGTGAAATTGCTGCCTTTGTGGCTTACTTATCAATTCTTATCTGGCCTGTCATCGCATTCGGCTGGGTAATGAATATTATACAGCAAGCAGAAGCAAGTATGAAAAGATTGAATAAAATTTTTTCAGAACCCTATGAAATTGATGATTCTGAAAAAACAGACCTTTCAATTAAAGAACTAAAAGGTGAAATAGAATTTAATAATGTATCGTTCAGATATTCTGATAACCTGCCTAAAGTTTTAAATAATATTAATCTTAAAATTCCCATCGGTTCTACTCTTGCTGTTATTGGTCATACCGGTTCGGGAAAGACAAGCCTGATAAATCTTATTCCTCGTTTATACGATGTAACTGATGGTGAAGTTAAAATTGATGGAAAAAATGTAAAGGAAATTCCACTTGATATTTTACGTACTAACATCGCTGTTGTTCAACAGGAATCATTTCTATTTTCTGATACGGTTAACGGTAATTTATCTTATGGTTTAAGAACAATTGATATAGACAAAGTTAAAGAGGTAAGCCGAATAGCCAACTTTGATAAAGATGTAGAAACTTTTACAAAAGGATATGAAACAATGGTTGGTGAAAGAGGAATTACTTTTTCAGGCGGACAAAAGCAGCGGGCATCTCTTGCAAGAGCACTTGCAGCCGACCCGAAGATTTTAATTCTTGATGATTCTTTCTCGGCAGTTGATACTCAGACTGAAGAAAGAATTCTTAAAAATCTAAAAGAGTTTATGAAAAACAGAACAAGCATAATTATAAGTCACCGGATTTCCACAGTTAAGGATGCTGATAATATTATTGTTATTCATAATGAGACCATAGCTGAACAAGGCACTCACAACGAGCTTGTTGCATTAAATGGTATTTATGCTGATTTACATTACAAACAATTATTAGAAAAAGAGCTTGAAGAATTGAATTAAATAACTTCCGACGATATTGTTAACAGGAATTGCATGAAAACATTGAATCATATTTATTGTTATACTCTCCTGCTTAAGGAAACAAGAGGAGTTTTTTAATCTGTTAAAGCGAAAAGAGAAAATTAATTTTAAATGACGGAAAAAACTCAAGAAGAAGAAATATTAGGTAAAGCGTACGATTCAAGACTGATGAAACGCTTGCTGGTTTATATCAAACCGTACAAAAAGTATGTTATACTTGCAATTCTACTTAACATATTTGTAGCTGCATTTGGTCCCCTTCGTCCATTTCTAACAAAAATCGCAATCGACGATTATATATTGAATTCTAACTACAACGGATTAAAAATAATTGCTTTACTTCTTTTTGCATCTTTGATTCTGCAAGCCATTATTCAATATTTTCTTACATATTACACACAATATCTCGGGCAGAGAACACTTTATGATATTCGGACACAGATCTTTGAACATATTCAGAAGCTTGCATTAAAATATTTTGACAGAACACCGATCGGCAGAATTGTAACACGTGCCACAAACGATGTTGAGTCCTTGAATGAATTGTTTTCATCAGGAATTGTAATGGTATTCAGTGATATATTTATCATTATCTGGATACTTGTTTTTATGTTCTCTATGGATATTCCGCTCTCGCTTGTAACACTTTCTGTTTTACCTGTATTGATTTATGGAACATTTCTTTTCAGAAAAAAAGTAAGGGAAACTTATCGTGATGTCCGTTTTCATCTTGCAAGATTAAATTCGTATATGCAGGAACATGTTACCGGAATGAGTGTTGTACAGATATTCAGAAAAGAAAAGGATGAGTTTAAAAAGTTTTCAAACATTAATGCGGATCACCGGGATGCCAATATCAGGTCTATCTTTTATTATGCTATTTTCTTTCCGACTGTAGAATTGCTCAGTTCAATTGCAATCGCACTAATAATATGGTATGGCGGAGGTGAAGTTATTCAAGGGGCAGTAAAACTCGGCGATCTTTTTGCTTTTATTCAGTTTACTGAAATGTTTTTCCGTCCGATACGCGATCTTTCTGAAAAGTATAATATTCTACAGACTTCAATGGCTTCATCAGAAAGGATATTTAAACTGCTTGATAATCAGACATTTATAAAAGATCCTGAAGAACCAGTTAAACTGAACGGCGTAAAAGGTGATATTCAATTTAAAGATGTATGGTTTGCCTATGATGATGATAACTATGTTCTGAAGAATATTAATTTCAGCATTAAACCCGGTGAAGTTGTAGCAATTGTCGGACACACCGGTGCTGGCAAATCCACACTTATTAATATTCTGACAAGATTTTATGATATCAGGAAGGGATCAATATTATTGGATGGAATAGATATCCGCCAGATTAATAAAAAAGATCTGAGGAAATATATTTCAATAGTCTTGCAGGATGTTTTTCTTTTTTCCGGCACAATTGAATCGAATATAAATATGGATAATGATGAGATATCTATTGAGCAGGTTATTAGTGCTGCAAAAACAGTAGGAGCAGATAAATTTATTTCCAATCTGCCTAACAAATATCAGGAAGAAGTTAAAGAAAGAGGTGCAACTTTAAGCGTTGGACAAAAACAATTAATTTCTTTTACAAGAGCTTTGGCTTATGATCCTAAAATCTTAATTTTGGACGAAGCAACTTCAAGTATAGATACTGAAGCTGAAAATCTGATAAAATCAGCTATTGAAAAATTGTTGATAGGCAGAACTGCCATTGTGATAGCGCATCGTCTATCAACTATACAAAATGCGGATAAAATTATAGTTTTGCACAAGGGAGAAATAAGAGAAATTGGAAATCATCAGGAACTTTTAGCAAAGCGAGGTATTTATTATAAGCTTTATCAACTCCAATATAAAGATCAGGAAATAATCAAAACCATCTAATAAATAATAAAAGGGAGAGAATAATGAAACGAATGAAATTCAACACTCTTGCTCGTCATATTTATGAAGAAGAAAGAAAATATCCTGAAGCAACAGGTGAACTTTCTGACCTTCTTCATGATCTTTCATTAGCTGCAAAAGTTATCTCACTCGAAGTTAACAAAGCGGGTTTGGTTGATATACTCGGATTTACAGGTGATGAAAATGTTCACGGAGAGAAAGTAAAGAAGTTAGATATTTATGCTCACGAGATGATGATAAAAGCAATGGACCACGGCGGACATCTTTGTGTAATGGCTAGTGAAGAGGAAGAAGATATTATTCATATTCCGCAGGAGTTTCATATTGGTAAATACATTTTACTATTTGATCCGCTTGATGGTTCTTCTAATATTGACGCTAATGTTAGTATTGGGACAATCTTTTCTATTTACAGGAGGATATCTCCCGGCAACGGACCCGGAACAATGGAGGATTGTTTACAGCAAGGGCTTCATCAACTTGCAGCGGGTTATGTAATTTACGGATCAAGTACTTTATTCGTATATACTGCGGGTAATGGTGTTCATGGATTTACTCTTGATCCATCATTCGGTGAATTTATTTTATCACATCCGAATATTAAAACTCCTAAGAAATCCAAAATTTACAGTATCAACGAAGGCAATTATCTTTACTGGCATCAGGGACTAAAAAAATATATTAAATGGCTTCAGGACGAAGATAAAGCAACCAGCAGACCATATTCAGCTCGATACATCGGTTCTATGGTTGCTGATATCCATCGTAATCTTTTATATGGCGGAATTTTTATGTACCCTGCTGATTCACGAAATCCAAACGGCAAATTAAGATTGATGTATGAGTGTAATCCTATGGCATTTCTTGTTGAGCAAGCCGGTGGAAGAGCCTCAGATGGAAAACAGAGAATTCTGGAAGTGCAGCCAAAGTCATTACATCAGCGTACGCCAATTTTTATCGGAAGCGAAGAAGATGTTCTGCTTGTAGAAAAGTTTTTAAGAGAATATGAAATGATAGAGGTTAAGTAGTTTTATAAAGAGAGGCTGTTTCAGAAATCAGCAAGAAACTGCAGATTAAAGAAACAGCTTCTCAAAATTTATTTAATCTTTTCTAAACCTTCATCAAGTTTTTTTGCCAGCTCTTCGAATGATATGCCTGAAAAATTTATCTTGGCATTTTTTAAAGTGATCTTTGGTTCATCACCCTCATTATTAAGATATTTATAAAGACAGTAAGCTAATCTGTTTCTGTCATTCGGAATCTCAATATACTTATCCAAACTTTCCACTAATGCATAAACCCTCGATTCAACTGAGTCTTCGGGAAATTTCCTTACTTTTGGCGGAGGTAAAGTCGTCATATAATATCCTTAAATTTCTGTGCAGCAAAGTTAGGCACAGATTCAAAAAGTTCAAATTGATTTATGGATATATCTGTGTTAAATGATAAATTTGTGCCAATAATATTTGTTAATCATTTGATACCAGAAGAATTATCAAAAACACAAAAAATATTAATCATCAGACTAAGCTCTCTTGGTGATATTCTTTTAACTACTCCATTATTAAGAGCAGTTAAAAACCTGTATCCTTTTATAAAAATTGACTTTTTATTACGCACGGAATATGCAGATACATTGAAGTTAAATCCTCATATAAACAAATCTTATTTATATAACCGGATAGATAAAAAGAATGATGCTTTATTAAATGAACTGATTCAGAATAAATATGATCTTGTAATTGATCTTCAGAATAATTTCAGATCAAAAAAAGTTACAAATCAGTTATCATGTAAAGTTTCAAGATTTAATAAAAGGAGTTTTGATAAATTTTTGCTGGTTCAGTTTAAGATCAACAGGCTAAAAGACTCTGAACAAATTCCTATAAGATATGCTGCTGCTATTCCGGGTTTAACTCTTGATAAAAAAGGTCTTGAGTTAGTTACTGATAGACAGCCGGATAGCAGAATAGATAATCAAAAAATAAATATTGGTATCTGCCCCGGTGCACGTCACTTTACCAAACGCTGGATTCCAGAATACTATATTGAACTAGGTAATAAACTTGCAGAAAACAATTTTCAGGTTTTATTAATGGGCGGTAAATCTGACCGGGTTATCTGCGGAGGAATCAGTAAAGCAGTTCAGGGTTCAATCGATTTGTCAAATGATGATGATCTTCTTCAGACTGCGGCAAATATGAATATGTGTTCTTTAGTTGTGTGCAACGATTCCGGTTTAATGCATACTGCAGCTTCAACAAAAGCAAAAGTAATCACAATTTTCGGATCATCAGTTAAAGAATTTGGTTTTACACCATATAACTGTGAGAATATAATCTTAGAAAACAAATCGTTAAATTGCCGCCCGTGTTCTCATATAGGAAAAGATCATTGTCCCAAAAAACATTTTAAATGTATGATTGAGATAAAACCGGCTTTTGTATTCAAAACTGTTGTTGAGTTTTTGAAAAAGCAATGAAAGTAGTTTTTTACATATTTTATAATTTACTGCTTTTGCCTGTGCTCTATTCAGCTTTAAGGTTTGCAGGAATTTTTAACAAAAAAATACGAATAGGTATAATCGGACGTAAGAGGGTTTATGAAGAATTGATTCTTAATGCGTCTGCTATTGATAAAAATAAAAAGCTTGTTTGGTTTCATTCATCTTCATTAGGAGAGTTTGAACAGGCAAAACCAATTATCGAACAACTGAAAAAAGACAAAGATGTTAATGTTTTGATCACTTTTTTTTCTCCTTCCGGATATATTAATTCAAATAAATATCCGCATGCTGATCTTATTTCTTACATTCCTTTCGATACAAAACAAAATGCAAAAAAGTTTATCTCAATTACAAACCCTGCAATAGCGATTATTATGAGATACGACTTGTGGCCAAATATCATAGAAACACTTAACAAAAGAAATATCCCTGCCTATTTGGTCGATGCTACATTGCGGGAAAACTCCCCGCGAAGTTTTCCGGTGATAAAATCATTTCATAAAATCCTTTACAACTATCTTGACAAAATTTTAACAGTATCATCAAAAGATGCCGAAGAGTTTAGAAAATTCGGCATAGCGGAAAATAAAATCGTTATTGCCGGAGATACAAGATTTGACAGAGTTTATACACGGAGTTTATCAGCAAGAGAAAAAAAATTAATCTCCGATAATATTATTGATAACAAAAAAGTATTTGTTGCCGGAAGTACTTGGGAACAGGATGAGGAGGTGATTTTTCCAGCATTTATTAAACTTGCAAAGTTTGATGAAAAAGTGATAATGATAGTTGCACCGCATGAACCGACAGTTATCCATCTTGAAAAGATTGAAAATGAATTTTCGGGTAAGTTGAAAACAATCCGCTTTTCACACCTCAATAATTATACTGATGAGAAAGTAATTATAATTGATTCAATAGGCATACTGCTTACATTATATACTTATGCAGATGTTGCTTTTGTAGGCGGAAGTTTTAAACAAAACATACATAACGTACTTGAAGCTGCAGTGTATGGAACTCCTGTTTTGTTCGGACCAAAGATTGAAAACTCTCAGGAAGCAATCAGACTTGCTGAGATTGGCGGTGGAATAATTATCAAAGATAAAAGAGCAGCTTATAAAAATCTCAGGGAATTGTTTTCAAAAGACGAGCTAAGAACAGAGACAGGACTAATCTCATCTGAATATGTTAAAGCAAATATAGGAGCAACACAGAAAATCCTAAGTATGATATATCCTGCAATTTGAGTTACATATATCTTTCCATTAAAATATTAAGATGGTGCTTTTCGTGTCCTGCTGTCATAAAAATCAATGCAAGAACAGTTGTACCATATCCGTTAACATTGCCTTTGTTTTTCAAAACAGATTTATCAAAGCTTCCGAATAAAAGAATATTGGATTCTCTTATTAATCTGTACTCATATATTAGATCAAACAACTGTCTGTTATTAAAGTTGCCGTTTTTTACATAATCATCCTGCTCCATAGAAGGAAGCGGTTTAGTTTCTCCGCGTGCAATACATAATGCACGATATGCAAATACTCTTTCAACATCCATCAGATGCCCGATAACTTCTTTCACAGTCCACTTCCCTTCTGCATAACTAAAATTGCCTTTACTCTCAGGGAAAGAGTTGAGAATATTTTGTGATTCCAGATTTTGTTCTACCAGCACTCTAAAAATATCATCTCCTTTTATCAAGTCTATATAAGGCTGATAATACTCTGCATAATCTCCTTTTACGGGGCGCATAAATCCTCCAATAGAAATAGTTAAAGATTACTTCCAGATCTCTACTTTAAAAACGCCTTTATTATTAGCAGCAGCTCTCATCATACTGTAAGTATTAAACGGCATTTCGAAATTGCCTTCCTTATCAACAGCAATAATTCCTCCGCTGTTTTCCGGTAACCGGTTAAAAATTAATTCATCACAAGCTTGCTTTAAGGTATATCCTTTATATTCCATCAAAGCAGAAATAATAAAGGCGGCAGTATTTTTAATAAACAGCTCTCCGATTCCGGTTGCTGATACACCACAGGTTTTATTGTTTGCATAAGTTCCGGCATTAATTAAAGGTGAATCACCGACTCTTCCGGGCATTTTGTTTTGTCTTCCACCGGTTGATGTTCCTGCTGTAATGTTGCTATAATTATCAAGGGCAACGCAGCCAACTGTTTCTCCCTGCTGCTTTGGTAAGTTTGATCTTAACCACTTGTGGTAATTTGTAGAATCGTGGAAATATGAATTGGGAACAATATCAACTCCAAACTGAATACCAAGCTCATCTGCTCCTCGTCCAGCAAATAAAACATGCTCAGTTTTTTCCATTACTAATCTGGCAAGTGAAATTGGATTTTTAATAATTGTTACTCCTGCAACTGCACCGCTTGTAAGATCTTTGCCCTGCATAATTGAGGCATCCAGTTCATGTTTCCCTTCTGATGTAAATACAGCGCCTCTGCCTGCATTAAATAAAATATTATCTTCCAGATAATTGATAACTTTTTCAACTGCATCTAAGCTGGTTCCTCCGCCTGAGAGAATATTTTTACCGATGTTTAATGCTTCCGTAAGGGAATTAATATATTGTTGTTTAATTTCTTCAGGTGTGTCTTTAGAAAAATATCCTGCCCCGCCATGAATTACAATTGTATATTTACCGCCTTCCTGCTGGGCAATTAAATAATTAGAATTAAACGGAATGAATGATATCAGAAAAAATATTATTATTATCAGGTAGATTTTTAAGTTCAAAACGGTCTCCTCTTTTTTTAGAAAACAAATAACGAGCGATGAACACTTATAACTTAATAATTTTTTTTCTCATTTTCCTCTTTTTGAATCTCTCATTGCAATATTTTGTAACAGATAATCAGTTAAACACCGACCAGAAATACACAATCTATTTTGTAAAACAAAACTGGCACACCGCTATTGTGTTTAATACAAAAGACCTGAATTCCGGCAGATTCTTAGAATATGACAATTTTAAAAAGTATAATCTGATAGATATCGGCTGGGGCGATGAAGAGTTTTATCAACATCCCGGATTTGATTTGGGTTTGGCAATTATGGCTTTGTTTTATTCAACACCTTCCGCTTTACGGGTCGAAGGATTTAATCTTACTAAAGAAGAGTATTTTGATCTGTCAGAAGTTGTTATTGAACTAGAGATAACAAAAGATCAGCTATCAAAAATATGTGGATTTATAAACAATACATTCCTGTTGGATACAAATAACATCCCAATCATTTTAAGCAAAAAAGCTGAGGGAAAAATAGTTTTCTATAAAGCAAACGATAGCTATCATCTTTTTAATACTTGTAATACATGGCTTGCCAAATGCCTCAATTGTGCAGAAATAAAAATTGATGAGAATGTTGTTCTGACTGAGCAGTTGTTTAATGAACTTTCAGAAATTGGAAAAATAATAAAAGCGGATTAATTACAAATCCGCAATTAATTAAATGTTAATTAGCCAAATCATCTGAAAACACTTTTAATCCCACAATACCAACAACAATTAAAAAGATAAAAAATATTCTGATTAATTCTTTCGATTCGCCGAACAGAATCATTCCGAGTATTGCGGTTCCGATTGCTCCAATTCCTGTCCAAACAGCATAGGCAGTCCCGACCGGAAGATGTTTTATCGAATAAGCAAGCATCCCCATTGAGATAATCATACTTACAATTGTAAATACGGAAGGCCAGAGTTTTGAAAAGCCTTCTGAATATTTCAATCCGATTGCCCAGGCAACTTCGAATAAACCAGCGATAAATAATATTAACCAGTACATTAATTGCCGGGATATGAGCTGATAATTTTTTTCACTTCGTCTTTATCAGTTGAAAAAGTAAAAGCACTGATTAATCTAAAATTATTATTCTTATCAATTATATTAGGATAAGTCATCTTAATAACTTCTAACTTGCTGTCAGACATCACAAACAGATCCATTAAATCCAGCACCTGCTCAACCAGAAAATAATGATAATCGGATGCAATGGAAATAACACTGAGCTTATCAGAATCAAATCCTTCATTTTTTACACTTTCAATCAGCCCATTAAAATCTGATCTGGAAATTGGTAATGGCAGTTCATCGTAATGCTCATCATTTAACGGTATTGAATTAAGAAGATTATAACTATCTATTAAAATTGATTTAGCACGGTTATAATCACGATAGCTTAATTTTGTTAAGTATTCTCTTTCAAGTCTTTCGAAATTGGATGATATAAGCATTACAATTTCTTTAAGCTCTATGTCTTTGTAATCTTTTTTCTCTTTACGATGATATTCCTGAGCAGACGAAATGCTTACAAGAATCAGAGCAACAATAAGAATTTTTAGTTTCATTTTTCCTCTCAATTTATTTTTCCATTTAAGATCTCATTAGCTAAGTTATTCATTTTGTAAAGATCACGAATTGCTTCTATCATTCCCAAAGCGCTTACACTAACAGTTCGGTTTGCTTCGGTTGTGTATATAAAATTACTTGGCAAGCTTTCAATGTTTCCATCAAATGCAAGTCCCACTATTTCACCATTAATATTGACAACGGGACTTCCTGAGTTCCCTCCGACGATATCGTTTGTGCTTACAAAATTTAATGATGTTGCCGGATTAAATTCTTCAGGAAGATTTTCCCAATATGCCGGCAAATTAAAAGGAAACTTTTTGTTAAATGAATAATAGCGGTCTAATGAGCCGTAAAAAGTAGTTTTAACCGGAGCTTTTGTACCGTTGTAATTATATCCTTTAACTATTCCGTCTGCCAATCGCAAAGTTCCCGTTGCATCAGGTGGAATTGCATCACCATAGACTTTATACAAAGCTTCACCGAGCATTTGATTGAGAATTTCTTCTTTATCTATGCGGGATTTATTATCATCCACTACTTTTGCCAACTCATCCTGGGTGTTTAATACAAAAAAGATAAATGGATCATCAGAATTAAGAACTGCATCAGCACCTGCCCTTGCAAGTTTTAATAATTTTTCGGACGAAGTGAATTCAGATTTTCTTATCATTTCATCAGCAGCTTGTTTTGTTGATTTATCACCAATTAACTTCGAGACAATTCTATCATCATCAGGCAAATTATTCTTTATAATATTTAATTTTATAACCAGCAGTTTATTTTCTAATTCTGTATCAAAGTCCTGCGGAAATATTTTTGCACTTAATGAATCGTACACTTCTTTAGTGATCTTATCACTTTTTAAATCTTTAGCATACTGAACAAGTTTATTAGCCATTGCTAAATATTGTGGTGAAACAAAACCGGTTATCGAATAAGCAAAAGCTTTCCGAACATTTTTTCCCATCTCTTTCCTTGCACTTTCAATTTCGTTCCAAATACTTCCATACTTTTCGTTTAACTTATCATCACTCTGTACTGCTTCCTTGAAGTGTTTTTCAAAATCCTTCTTCCGTGCTACTAAATAGGGATCAAGTAATGCTTTATAAGTTCCCTCATATACTTTAAGTGCATTACCGATTCCATAAAGTCTCGCAATTAAATTGAAATCCTGTGCATTATCTTCTTCTACTTTTTTCTCATAAATATCGTACATTTCCTTTAGCATACTTACCAGCATTGGGTATTGGATATCTCTGGCAAATTCTATCTGTGCCATAGTATAAATTCTGTTTGTTCTGCCGGGATTTCCGATTACAAATACCGGCTGATCTTCAACAATGTCCTCGTTATTCCAGTTGAAATAAAAATCCGTTTTAACCGGTTTTCCATTTTCATAAGCACGAAGGAATGCACAATCCAAACCATAGCGCGGGAAAGTAAAATTATCGGGATTACCGCCGAGTTTTGCAACAAATAACTCAGGCACAAAAACTAATCTAATATCATTATAAACTTTGTAACCGTAAAGAGAATACTTTCCACCGTTATATAATGAGATCACTTTAAAGACTAATTCGGGATTCTGACCTGACGCCAGAGATTTAATTTTATTAATTGCACTATCTCTCAATTCAACTTTTTCTTCATCAGTTTTACCTTTATCCATTGAAGATTGAATTTCATCCGTAACATCTTTTATAACTATCAATTGCTCAACTTTTAATTTGGGCACGGTTCTTTCATCATTTAAATTGACAGCAAAAAATCCATCTCTTAAAATATTTTCATTTTCTTTCTGAACATTTTTTAATATATCGCGCACACAATGATGATTTGTCATAATCAATCCATCTTCTGAAATGAAAGAAGCTGAACAGCCGCCGCCAAACTTTAATGCACTTTTCTGAAATTTCTCAAGTAACCCGGCAGAGGGTTTGAAGCCATATTCTTTTTCAAAATAATCAATCGGCGGATTTTCAAAAGTCCACATTTTACCCATATCATATTTCTGTGCCTTTACGGTATCGGGATTAAACCCATAATAAGATTGTGCTGAAAGAAACCCGTTTAGAATAAGAGTTATTAATACTATGATTTTAAATTCTAATTTTTTTTTCATTGAACTTTCCAAATTGATGATTTACTGATTGCAAATTAAAAATATATTCCGGTATTATGAAACTGTTTGTGCAATACAATTATTTATTTCTTATTTAATAATTAGATATTTGTAGGGTTTTTTCATTCAATTGCCAATTGGTTTTACTTTGGAGCTTACAACTAAATCAACTTTTAAGAATTATCTATTCTTTATATTTAAATACAAAATAATTTTTAATCTTACTTTGATGAATATTCAAATCATTGGCACAAAAAAATGTAGAGAAACTCAAAAAGCTGAGCGTTTCTTTAAGGAAAGAAGAATTCAATTTCATTTTCGTGACTTAACTGAAAAAGGTTTAGCTAAAGGTGAGCTTGATAATATTACAAGAGTAATTCCTTTGGATGATCTAATTGACAGGGAAAGTAAGAGATTTAATGATCGTGGAATGCAGTATAAGGTTTTTGATATTGAAGAGGAATTGTTGTCTGATCCACTGCTGCTTAAAACTCCAATAGTGAGAAATGAAAGATTAGTTACTGTTGGATACAAGCCTGAAGTATGGAAAGAGTGGTTAAAAGACTAGTCATTACGAACGAGTCTGCGAGTGAAGCAATCTGTAATTTTAAAACAGATTGCTTCGTTTCACTCGCAATTACAACCACATTATTAATTAAACATCGTAATATAAACTAAACTCATAAGGATGCGGCTGAAGCGCCATTGGTTTTACTTCCTTATCCATTTTATATTTTATCCAGGCATCAATTACATCTTCTGTAAACACATCACCTTTTAACAAATATTCGTGATCATTTTCTAAAACTTTTAATGCTTCTTCTAAACTGCCCGGGGTAGAGGGAACATCCTTTAGTTCTTCAGGTTCCATATCATAAATATCTTTATCAAGAGGTTCGCCGGGGTCAATCCGATTAATTATTCCATCCAGACCAGCCAATAACATTGCAGAAAATCCGAGATAAGGATTGCCGGATGCATCAGGACATCTGAACTCAACTCTTTTTGATTTGGGAGAATTTGAATACATCGGAATTCTTATTGATGCACTTCTGTTTCTTTGTGAGTAAGCAAGATTAACAGGCGCTTCATAGCCAGGGACTAATCTCTTATAAGAGTTTGTAGTTGGATTTGTAAATGCAAGTAAACTTGGTGCGTGTTTAAGTAAACCGCCGATAAAATATAATCCCATTTCACTTAAACCAGCATAACCGGAGCCGGCAAATAAGGGTTTTCCTTTTTTCCATAACGAAGTATGAACATGCATTCCGCTTCCATTGTCGCCAAAGATAGGTTTTGGCATATAAGTAACAGTTTTGTTGTGCTTCTTTGCAGTATTTTTTACAATGTATTTAAACATCAATAACTGATCGGCAGCTTTTACCAATGGCGCAAAATGCAAATCAATTTCACACTGCCCACCACTCGCAACTTCATGGTGCTGTGCTTCCACATCAATACCGCAATTGATTAAGTTCGTTACCATTTCATTTCTCAGGTCCAATAAAGCATCTGTCGGCGGAACGGGAAAGTATCCTTCCTTATATCTTGGTTTGTACCCAAGATTTGGATTTTCTTCCCTGCCAGTATTCCATTTCCCTTCGATTGAATCAACAATATAGAAACTTCCATTCGGCTGCGAATCAAATCTTACATCGTCAAAAACAAAAAACTCCGCTTCGGGTCCGTAATAAACTGTATCCGCTATTGAAGTTGAAATCAGATAAGCTTCAGCCTTTTGTGCGATATTGCGCGGACACCGGGAATATTTCTCTTTTGTTGCAGGTTCATAAACATCACAAATTAAACTGATAGTTGGTGCTTCAATAAAAGGATCAACAAACATTGTTTCAGCCTCCGGAATTAAAAGCATATCACTTTCGTGGATTGATTTCCACCCGCGGATAGATGAGCCATCGAATCCATATCCATCTTCAAAAGATGATGCATTAAAATTTGAAACCGGAATTGTAAAATGCTGCCATTGCCCGGGAAAATCCATAAACTTCATATCAATAAATTTGATACCATTTTCTTTTATAAACTTGAGCACCTTTTCAATTGCTCCGTTGGAAGATTTTGCCATATAGTTTCCTTTATTTATTAATTTAGAATTAGTTTTGTCCTATAATCTATATTTTATTATCCTGAGCCTGCATACCGTTAGACAGGCTTATCGAAGGATAAATCTTTTGGATATTTAAGTCACACTTCCACAAGCTCTGTGTGACATTGTATTTGCATAACTGTTTTCAAGCAATGCTAAACATTAATTTCAAAAGTTTCTTTAACTGTGGAAAGCACATAAGTTGTTTTAGTGCCAGTTACACCCTGCCAGGATTGAATTTCGGAAAGAATCTTTTCGAGTGCTTCTGTATTTTTTACAAGGGCTTTTAATAAATGAGACCCTTCACCAAGAACTGCATGACACTCAAGTATCTCTGGAATTTTTTCAACTTTTGTTATAAGATTTTTATAATGTTTTGACGAATCCATTATCACAAGGATAAACGCCATTATATCATAATTAAATTCTTTGCGATTCAGTTTAGCGTAATAGCCTTCAATGATTCCTTTCTCTTCAAGTTTATTCAATCGATCACTTACAGAAGGAATAGAAAGTTTTACTTCATCAGCTAGTTCATTTCGTTTTGTCCTACCTTTTTTTTGCAAAGTGCGGAGAATCCTTAAATCTATCTCATCTATCATTATAAACCTTAATTATTTAGGATTATTTGAAATTTCGGTTTCGAATATAAGGGATGACAATAATTGTTCCAAATTAATTATGGCACTTTTTAATGTTTTACTAAAATAGTTGAGCCAGAATGAGATTTTGTATTATTTTTTAGACCGATAGAATTGAATGGATATAATATTTGATCTAACAAAACAGGGACAAGCTGTAACTTGTCCCTAAAAAAGAAGTCTATCTGAGGTACAACATTTTTTTGGAAACAGAATGACCATTTGTTGTCAGATTATAAATGTAAACACCACTTGGAATATTGCTTGCATTAAATTCAACTGAATGATACCCTGAACTTTTTTCTTCATCAACAAGTGTCGTTATTTTTTCTCCCAGGAGATTATAAACGATTAACTTAACTGGCAACGAACCTAAACCAAAATCAGGGATGCTGTATGTAATCGTAGTGCTTGGGTTAAAAGGATTTGGATGATTTTTTAATAAAATCGTATTACTTAAATTAATTAACGGTTCTTCACTTACATCTGTAACTGAATCTGGAATAACAAAGACTGATCGAAGGTCTAGTGAAGTGCCGCTGCTTTGACTAGACCAATTCATACCTCCATTGATCGACTTTAAAATTTTACCGGACCAACCAACAGCCCAACCAGTGGTTTCATTAACAAAATAAACTGAGTAAAGATCATTTGTAGTACCGCTGCTTTGAGTTGTCCAGTTAGTGCCACCATTAGTAGTTTTTAAAATTTTTCCGGTATTTCCAACTGACCAACTATAATATTGTTGAGCATTAACAGCTGAATGAAAAAATAAGAACAAACAAAGGATAAATAATCTAATAATGTAATCCTCCCAAATAATATATGATAAAATTTTAAATTATTTTAATCTATAATATTTATTACAAAAATCAGTCCCGTATATTTTATACAATAATAAAAATAAAAACGACTTTTACTAAACTACTATAACAAAATTATCGAAGATAGAAAGCAATTTTTTCTATAAATATTATTTCCTCTCCTTTATTAATCCATGCTTTGTAAAGGATAGTTCAGTCTTTTTAATTTCGTCAAACAAGTCAAGATTTTTTTGTAGTCTTTCCTGAAGTTTATGATAAAGATGATATTGAACAGCGATATGATTTAGTGATTTTACTTTTATGCCGTTTAATTCCAATCTGAATTGCACATCGGAATCTTCTCCAATCGAGGGAGCTTCATAACGTTCATCAAAACCGTTTATCGCAAGCATATCTTTTTTGAAGAGGGAAAAATTACAGCCGAGAAGTCCGCGCACTTTTTTATTTAATAGTTTTCTTAAAAACTTATTTTCAAAATAAAATCCTTTTTCAACATAATTCGATTTTCCAAACAAAGCATCTTCAAGAAGTAAAAGATTATTTTTTTCTAAAAACCCATTTATGATTTTATCTTCATTCAATAAGTCAGTTAGCTTTTGAGAGAGATTAACTCTTCTTCCAGTGCAAACAGTGTTTTCAGCTCTTTCATTGAGATGTTCTTTAATAAATTCAGAGTGCGGTACACAATCAGCATCAATAAAAATTAAATGATCAGATTCTGATGATAGTATTCCCTTGTTCAGAATTTTATTTTTTCTAAAGCCTTTATCAGAGTGCCGGATGTGTTTAATCCGGAAAGAATAATCGGAGGAAATGCTTTCAATCTCTTTTACTACTTCTTCTTTTGAGCCGTCATCAGCAATGATAAATTCAAATTCTTTTTCGGTTTGTCTTTCAAATCCGGCAAGAACAAGTTTTAAATACTTTATGTTATTATAAAATGCTGCAATAACAGAAGTCTTAATCATTCTCGTTTAAGTCTTCCTGAATATTTTTCTTTTTTTTCTTTTCTGCAGCTCTGTCATAAGCTTTTGGATTTTTTTCAACCTTCGGCGGTTTTTGCGGAACCGGAATACGTTTCTTTTTCTTTTCTACAAATATTTTGGTTTTGGATTTCATATTATCGTCATATCATCCTATCGAACAATAGACCTTAGTCTTTGCTGCAAGATAAAAATGAAAATTAAAATATAGCATAAATAAACGGAGCTAACGCAGAACCCTGAGTAAGGATAATCAATCCGCCAAGTAATATTAAAAATAAAATGATCGGCAGCAGCCACCATTTTTTTCTTACTTTTAAAAAATCCCAAAGCTCTGATAATATTGATAGTTTGCTCATATTTTTTTCTCTTACTTTCTTTGAGAACTTAGTGATCAGTCTCTGTGAGCTTTCTGGTTAAATGTTTTTTTTACCACAAAACTTACAAAGTTAAAACTGTCTCTCATAATCTATTTGCTGCTTAACCGGATTTTCTCTTTTCTCCCAGTATGTTGATGCACTTTTATCAAATCCAAGCAGCATAAACTTCTTACCTGATATTCTGGCAATTAATGCTATCGGCGTAAGAATAATGTAAAACAATAGTGTTAATATAATTCTCGACATTATAAATCCAAGCACTAAGGCAAGCATCATCCAGAGCTTATGAAATGAACGTAAAGCCGGTAACGCTATAAATGACAAGATAAGAAATATTCCACCAGTAACAGAAAAATAAATAAACGATGCTTTACCTAAATACCACAAAAGCAATGAGATCAGAATCAATACTATTCCTAAACTAATCCCTGTCTTCTTTACTGCTTTATCTGAGCTGTCGATATGTTTTAATTCTTCTTTTAACATTTTTTTCTTTTAAGGTTTTAACTCTTATAAAATCTCGAAGGTTTCTTTATTTAAGTCTTCAGTTGATTCATTTGTACTTTTAAATTACTCTCAAACCTTCAGGGTTGTTACAAACTTTAAATCAATCCAGCACAAACTCTTTTTTCCAATCTACATCTTTTTCTACCGGCTTCTGATCTTCCTTATTCAAAATATAGCTGCCAAGCACAAGATAATCCATATTTGTTCTCATAAAGCATCTGTATGCATCTTCGGGTGTACATACAATCGGCTCTCCTCTAACATTAAAAGATGTATTTATTATTACAGCACATCCTGTCTTCTCCTCAAACTTTGATATAAGTTTATGATAGCGGGGATTGGTTTCTTTATGAACTGTCTGCAGCCTTGCCGAATAATCAACGTGTGTAACAGCGGGGATATCAGAACGGATGACATTTAATTTATCAATTCCCCATTTCTTCTGCTCTTCATCTGTCATCGGGATTCTGCGTTCTTTCTTTACATCAGCAGTTAAAAGCATATATGGGCTTTCCTTTTCTATCTCAAAATATTCACTAACTTTTTCGAACAGCACAGAAGGAGCAAATGGTCTGAATCCTTCTCTGAATTTAATTTTTATATTCATCGTTGCCTGCATTTTGGGCGAGCGTGCATCGCCAATAATGGTTCTTGAACCCAATGCACAAGGTCCGAATTCCATCTTTCCATCAAACCAGCCGATTACTTTATCTGAGTTAATCAGATTTGCAGTTGTTTCAATCAATTCATCTTCATCATACTTCTTTGCAGAAAGATTTAATGACTGAACAAACGATTTTATTTCTTCATCAGTAAACTGCGGTCCAAGATAAGAGCCTTTTTGTTTATCGCTTTTCCCATCTGCAGCAGTTCTTGGCTTGTTATGATATTTATACCAGCCGATTAGTGCGGCACCTAAAGCTCCGCCAGCATCTCCCGCTGCCGGTTGTATCCAGATATTTTCAAATGGACCTTCACGAAGCAGTCTTCCATTTGCAACACAATTAAGTGCAACTCCGCCGGCAAGACATAAATTTTTTGATTTAGTTTCTTTATAAACGTGGCTGCCGATCTTCAAAACTATTTCTTCTGTTACTTCCTGCAGTGATCTGGCTATATCCATTTGTTTTTGAGTAAGATTCGTTTCAGGTATCCGCGGAGGTCCGCCGAAAAGTTTATTGAACTTTTCATTCGTCATTGTTAAACCCTGACAGTAATTAAAGTATTCCATATTCATACGGAACGAGCCGTCTTCCTTTACATCTATCAAATGATCATAGATTAACTTTTTGTATTTAGGTTCACCGTATGGAGCTAAACCCATTACTTTATACTCGCCGGAGTTTACTTTGAAGCCTGTGTAATATGTTAATGCAGAATAAAGCAATCCAAGAGAATGAGGAAATTTTATATCTGCATAAAGCTGAATTTCATTACCTTCACCAATGCCATAACTTGTTGTTGTCCATTCACCTACTCCATCCATTGTTATAATAGCAGCTTTGTTGTATGCTGAAGGATAAAATGCTGATGCTGCGTGAGATTCGTGGTGTTCCGGAAAGATAATTTTACCTGTGTAACCAAGTTTTTCTTTTATCATTTCCTTCATCCACAATTTTTCTTTAATCCACAATGGCATCGCTTTGATGAAAGATTTAATTCCAACAGGTGCATAAGCAAGATATGTTTCCAGAAGCCGTTCAAATTTTAAAAATGGTTTATCATAGAATGCTATCAAGTCAAGTTGTTCAGCACTTATACCGGCATCTTTAAGACAGAACTCAATTGCTTTTTGAGGAAAGTTGTGATCGTGTTTTTTTCTGGTAAATCTTTCTTCCTGAGCTGCTGAGAGTATCTCGCCGTCTTTTACAAGACAAGCTGCACTATCGTGATAAAATGCTGATATGCCGAGGATATACATACTATTTAATTATTAACGTTTTATTGAATAACATCTGATTTATTTTTCCATTCCTGTACCCACTCCATGTTCATATTTAAAAGCGGTACGGCAAGAATCCGGCCTCCAAATCCCAGATAATTATAAGCAATTGACTGGAGTGATAAAACCTGAATGTTGTTTAATACATCAGGAAATATTTTTAAGTTGTATTTAACAGCAAGGTTTGAAATAAAATTGTTGAAAGATTTATGCTGCTTTTTATATCCAAGCTCGCGTCTTAATTCTTCATTAGCGTTTAAGCTGATTTTAACTGAGTCCTCTTTAATATCAATCAATTTAAATATTAAAAATCTGTTGTCAACCGGAACAGGACCATATATTTCGTTTAACTTCATCTTATCAGCAATCCTTCCGATCTCACCATTTTCATTTACAGAAAAATAACCTGATTCAATTTTTTCCTGAGTTACAGGATACAGCGATGAATAATATTCTGCTATTTCCCTGAAATCTTTTCCTGATTCTATCTCAGTGAGTATTTTTTCCATAGTTTCAAGATTTTCAGAAAATATCTGAATGATGTTAACTTTTTTTGTCTTAATATTTTTGCTGCTGCTCTGCAAATATGACTGCAATTCCTGATCAGTAACATCAGCAGAATCAATAAAGCTTGAAGTTATCAGCTGCATATAATAATTATCTTTCCACATTTGTATTTGTTTTTTAACATCATCAGAGTTTTGCAGCCCTAATCTGAAGCCTTCATCAGCAAGCATTTTGTATTCGGCAAACTTTCTAAGTTTATTACTTAAGGCATTAAAAATATAGCTGTTAATAATTTTATCCACCGAAAGAATATCAAATTTTAAAAATGAAATAAAGTTATCAACAGAATATTTTTTAGTTACCAAATCAACAATTGTAAGATTTAATGTTTCGGAACCAAGTTTCTTCTTAATATCAGGTATATCGAAAATTGAAAGCGAATAAGGCGGTGAGGATTTCTCTTCTGAATATCTGTTATTCAAAACAGAATATATTTCTGAAGCTACAATCCTGAGCAGTTTTGAGTTTATATACATTTTTTTATCACTCAGGAAATCTTTTATGTAGATATTGTAAAGTTCTGATTCAGCTCTTTCTATTGCTATCCTTTCAGAATTTTTGTAATCATTTTCCCACCCTTTGGATTTATAAAGAACCGGATTATATCTTCTTAGTATTTTAAAGATATACCAGCCATCCTGCATCCGGATTGGATTTGAAACAGAACCATCAGGAAGCGGAAACAACTGATCTTCAACAGATTTATTTAATTCGCCTACCGATACTACCAAAGTATCGTTCTTATCAGTCTTTAACTCTGCAAACAAACTGTCAAACGAAACACCGAGTTTGATGAGGTTGTAAATATTATTTATTTCTTTCAGATCTTCAGAGTAGATATAGATCATCTGCACATTGTTTGCGTTGGCAAGATAAAATGTTAACAATGAATCAGCTTTTGATTTTGCCTTACCTCTTATGACCTTCTTATAAAGAGCATCGCGCACAAACATTTCTTCAAAGTACTCTAACGATTCTTTTACTGCAGCAGAAGTATCAAGCCTTATTTCATCACCATATTTTGAAAATAATTTTTCAGCAATCAATGAATACAAAAACTCAAATTTTAATTCTTTAACGATTTTTTTGTTCTCTCTGAATAATTGAGGCGTTAGTTCGTATCTTACTTTAAACTCCTGTTCAGTAATTACTTTATCACCAATTCCGGCAAGTATATTATTTTCCTGCGGATAGATAATCAGTACAGGAAATAATCCTAATATTAAAATATTTAAAGTTGATTTAATCATTTAATTCTGTTGTAGATTTGTTTCCGGCAAAATATGCCTTAATACATAAAAATAAAAAGTAAATAAATTTATTATTTTGCGTTGTAAAATAAGCATCTATCAGGAGAAATTTTGTCCAAACCAAAGAGAATAAAAATCAACAAAAAGCAAAAAAAATCTGACTCGAATAATAACGAAGATTTGAAAACGCCAATCAGAAAACCACCATTTTGGTTTAAGATAGTTTTAGCTGTAATTCCATTTGCTGTTATTTTTCTGATTGAACTATCGTTAAGGATTTTTGATTATGGAAAAGACTATTCGCAATGGAAGGAAATCACCCCCGGTCAGTTGGTACTCAACCCCGATGTTGCATACAGATATTTTCATTCAACCGAAGGCACTCCATCTTCAAATCAAAATAGTTTTTATTCGATAAAACCTGAAAATTCATTCAGAGTTTTTATAATGGGCGGCAGCAGCGCGGCTGGCTATCCATATACACCTAATGGCGACTTTGGGCTTTACATCAAAAAGAAACTTGAGATACTTTATCCATCTTCTAATATTGAAGTGATCAATGTTGCTTTAACCGCAACAAATTCTTACACAATAAGAGATTTACTGCCCGGAGTAATAGATCAAAAACCGGATTTAATTTTATTTTATACCGGTCATAATGAATTTTACGGTGCTTATGGTATTGGTTCGATGGAATCAATCGGGCAATCAAGAGTAATCGTAAATTTTATATTATCTCTTGAGAAATATAAAACTTTCAATTTACTCAGAGACTTTCTTCAATGGATTCAAAAATTATTTGCAGGCAGTAATTCTGATGGAGCTTTAAAGAAAAGCGGTACGTTGATGTCCAGAATGGTTAAAGATCAAACCATACCATTAAATTCAGATGTTTATAATTATGGTATAGAGCAATTCCGCGGTAACTTTGATGACATATTAAGAATGTGTAAAGAAAGTAAAATCCCAATAATAATATCTACTCTCACCTGCAATCTACGCGACCAACCGCCATTTATTTCTTTAAATGTAAATGGACTGCCTGAAGCAAAAGATATTTTTGACAAAGCTAAATTAAATCTGGCTGATTCTATCCGGGCTTTAGAAGATTTTATTTATGCAAAAGACCTTGATGGGTTAAGGTTCAGAGCTTCTAAAAAAATCAATGATATAATTATTGAGTTCTCAAAAAAATATAACATCCCGATGGTAAATATTGATTCAGTTTTCAACTCAGTAAGCCCTTTAGGCATTACAGGTGATAATCTTATGACTGATCATCTTCATCCTACATTTGATGGATACAAACTTATAGGAAAATCTTTCTTTGAAGTAATGCACAAAAACAATTTCCTGCCAAGAACTCAAATTGTAAAAATTGAACCCTCTGTTTTAGACAGCCTTACAAATCAGAATGTTTACATAACAAGATTGGATTCAATAATTTCTAAATACAGAATTCTGATACTGAAGAATGACTGGCCATATAGTGAACCAAAGACTGTAGCTTATATGCTTAAGTTATTTAATCAACAGAATAAAATTGACAGTATTGCAGTAAAAGTATTAGATAACCGTTATTCGTGGGAACGTGCACACCGCGAAGTTGCTGAATATTATCTTAATAAAGAAGACTATAATGAATTTATAAAAGAAGTAAATGTTCTGATTACACAGTATCCGTTTGTAAAGGAATATTATTCTTTTACAGTAGAACAATTATTATCTGCCAAGAAATTCGATGATTGTTATCCGTTTTTGATAAAAGCATATAAAAGATTTCCGGATGCTTTGTATGCAAAATGGATAGGTATTATTGATCTGTCAAAAGAGAAAATTGATAATGCAATTTTTTATTTAACTGAAAGCCTTAAATACTCATCAAGAGATGCACAGGTTTATTTTAATCTTTCAGGAGCTTATACGAAAAAGAAGCTGTACAATGAAGCTCTTAACTCGGTAAATAGCTGCCTTGCTCTAAGTCCAAATTATCCCGGTGCTGTAAGATTAAAGGAGCAGTTAAGTCAAATTATCCGGTTACAAAAATAAATCCGGCAAATGATTTAAAAATAAAAAAGCCGATCATCAGACCGGCTTTTGCTCAGAAAAACACCTTGCTTATTTCAGCAGCATCATTTTTTTAGTTAATGTAAAGTTGTTTGAAGTTATGGTATAGAAATATATACCGCTGGTTAAACCTGAAGCATTAAAGTCAACTTCATAGTTTCCTGCATTGCGGTATTCATTTACCAAAGTAGCTACTTCCTGACCCAGAGTATTAAATACTTTTATATTAACCATTCCTTCCTGTGGAATTGCAAAACGGATCATAGTTGATGGGTTAAATGGATTCGGATAGTTCTGAGATAACTCATAAGTAACCGGTGTGCCATTTTGTAAATCTCTTACATCAGTAACCACGTTAACTAATTCATGATCTCCCATTGTACCAAATACATTTTCGACTGTAGCACTAATCATATTTGACGTTAAATTAATAAAGTGATCAGCACCTACACCGTTTTCATTATCATTACCACCCTGGTTTGATGGTAATCCCCAGTTTGCACCATATTTATACTGAATTCTTAATGGTGAATACTGCGGAAAAGTAACATCACGAGACCAAACATTATCGCCTGCTGTTACGTCACCATTAGTACCGTTATCATATAATTTAATTGTCTTGGTACTATCAGCATTTGGCCAGCCGCCATCAGGCCATTTCAATGGTGCATTAGCACCGCATAATCTCACATCATCAATAGATGTGAATGGCTGTTGGTTAATAGCAGAAACTGCACCTGTCATATCAACAGTAAACTTAATTGTAACAGCGAAGTTTGTAACTGTTGATAGTGTAGCATCATTAAATGTTCTGGAAATAAATGCTGCTCCAAAAGACATATCATCTCCGGTAACAGTGTAAGTTTTGTTTGGATCATTTTCCCAGGTTGTACCTTCTGGTCCAAAGTAAGCATATTTGTAACTAAATACTTCACCTTCAAAAGTATAAAGTCTGAAAGTACCCTCATATATGTTAGGATCGGTTAGACTTTGGAACAATAAACTATTAGCTCCCCATCCGTTAAAACTACCTCTTACAGACAGTGTATCTGTTGAAGGGTTGAAACGACCTGAAACGATTTCAAACTCCATGTTACAGGAAAAGGTAACATCAATTGAATCCGGCACTGCATATTGATTATCGTCGTTAAAATAAGCTGAAAAAGTGCTGTTGCCGGCAGGTACTATATACTCTCTGTTATTAATACTTTCCCATCCGTCATCACCTTTGATGAATTTGAAAAATAAAGTATCACCGACATTAAAGGTTTTTGTAATAGTATAAATTGTATCTCCGTCAGTATCCGTCATAACGTCAGCACCATTGTTCCACTCATTAAAGTTACCAGCTATCTTAACCGGATCACCAATTGTAAACTGACCTTTTGCAGCCTGAACTCCCATATCTACTTGAAACTCTACGGTCTGAGCTAACGCAAAGTTTGCAAATAGAATAAATAAAAATAGTCCGAATATTTGTTTCATTTTTTTCTCCTTTTTTTATGGACTGTTAAATTTATTAGAAATCATGTTAGTTACAAAGTTAAAATTTAATACCAAAAGCAAATTGCTGTGTATAATCAAGAATTCCGAAATCCTGATACGCATAGTCAAACACTAAGCCGAGTGTAGGGGTAATATCGTATTTAAGTCCGACACCAAAAGTTAAACCCTCTTCAGAGTTATCAAGATATAAAGATTTATAACCGCCTCTCAAAGATATTACATCAAAAACAGAATACTCAATACCGAGATTAAGTGATTCTGAATTGTCATTAGGATGGTATGCATCGACAGCTAATGTAACTTTATGGTTTTCGATATCAACAACATCCATCGCTACACCTACTTTAAATGTCAGTGGAATCGGATAAGAATCAGTGTTAAGCTTTGCAAGTATCTGATCATTATTACCATATATCTGAGAATTAATATCATACTGAACAAAAAGATCTTTCCCATCAAGCTGCATATCAGTTCCAAAGTTAGTTATTGCAGCACCAATCCTTAATCCGTAGATATCAGATAAGAATAATACCCCAAGATCAACTGCAAAACCATTAGCTGTTGAATTCCAGATTTTCTGATTTATGTATTTAAAGTTAGCGCCGATAGAAAATCTGTCAGTTAAATTATATGCATAAGTTAAAGAAAAGAACATATCGTGAGGCGTAAAAAACTCACCTGTTCCATCAGGCTCTGTCATTGTAGTAACCTCAAGATCGCCATAATTAAGATAACCAACGCTAAACCCTACAACTCCCATATCACCGATTTTGAGCATTGAGCCAGCCCAGTTATAATTAATATCAGCAAACCATGATAAATGGGTAAACATTGCTTCATTTGATTCAAGCCTTGATGCACCGGCAGGATTCCAATACAATGCTGAAATATCATTTGCAGTTGCAACAAACGCTCCGCCCATTGCAGAAGCCCTCGGACCGATACCAATATTTAAGAATGGGGAAGCAGTTGACCCGACTTTTGTTTGACCGGCTAAGCTTACTGCAAAAATAAAACTAAATAATAAAATAAATTTTTTCATTTTGTCTCCGTTATTTTATAAGGGCAAACTTGCCGATTTTAGATCCAACATTCGGAATCTCAGCTACAAAAACATAAACACCATAAGCAACATCAAGATTTTCTTCAGTTCTCAGATTCCAATAAACATCGCCAACATACAGATCATCATGATAAAGTGTTTTAATGAGTTCACCTCTTACTGTAAAAATCGAAATTTTTGAACCCGGAGGAATGTAAGTAAACCTGATCTCTCTTTCGCCCCGTCCGCTTGTTTGAGTGCTTAGCAATCTGGATTCACCCTGATGTGTAACTACATAAGGATTAGGCACAACTTTAATTTTATCCAGCTCGTTTGAAGCGAGACTATTGTTGATAGTTGCACCTGAAGTAGTAAATGTTATAAAATCATTTCCGTTAAACGGTTTTTTAGTGTATAGATCAAGTGTACCTCCTGTCGGCAATGGTGTATTAGCACCTACATAATACAAATCAACCTTCCAGGTGTTTCTTAATGTAGTATCAACCATATCCCTGAAATAAATTGAATAAGTTGTAGATACTGTTCCTGATTTTTTGTAAAAGAAATCAATGTATTTGTTCTGAGTTAAATTTTTAACTTTAAAACTAACAGGAAGTGCTGGGAAAAAGTTTGCAGGATTATTTGGCGGAAACAACCTGTATTCTACTGAAGTATCTACAACTTCAGGATAGAATTCAATTGAATAATCATTCGGTAAAGTTAATCCATTATTCTGAGGATAATTTGTACTTTTCATTATATCAAAAGTAAGGTTACCTGCTGTTCCGACAATATTAGAAAATCCCGATTTGTCCTGATCAAGTTTTATCACCTTATCGTTTAATATCTGCAATCTGAATCCATGTCTAATGGGAGTATTTCCTGAGAACAATTCTGATCTGGCTACAAGACTATCATAAGGTGCAGTATATGAAGAACCCACAACTTTAAAAGGCAATCCATTAACAAAGATTGTATCGTTGCCGGAGGGAATCTCAATAGTTTCCAAAGGCGCTACAATATATTCTTTATTGATAGAAGGAATAAATACTGTATCAGGTGTTTGCAAATCTATAAGAGACCAGTTAATCGTATAACCTTCATTACCCGAATCCTTAAATGCAACCTTATATTTAAAATTATTTTTTATCGCTTCATCATCAACAACCTCAATATTAAATGAACCAGTTCCGATAAAAGGCTGAGATTTCCGGACATCAGAAATTGCTGCCGGGATATAACCAGCTGGTCTTACGCCCGGAGTAATAAATCCGGTATTATCATCTGTTATGATAAACCCTGTATTATCTCTTCTGATAAACTTTGAATTTTCAGTTGGGAAAATATCCTGTGATGCATCACCTTCGTCATAAGCACAAACTGCGTAATAATAAGTCTGTCCCAGAACAACACTCGAATCAACAAATTTATTTACTAATCCAGTATTTGAACCAAGATAAAATGTTGTACCACCAACCTGCTCAAGCAGCCTTTGCGATGGATAAAAGAATCCTTGTATTGTATCTGCAAGATCATATTGTGCTATAGGTCTGTCAAAAGATAAGACACCAAGCGCATTTGTAACTACTCTGGAGTCCTGAAAGTTTGCATCTGTAGCCCGGTATATTTTATATCCCTGAAAATCTTTCTTCTTTGTTATAAAGTCTCTGTCGTTTTCTGTTTTTTCACCATCCCAATAAATAACAACCTTACCATCTTCCTGAGTTAAAGTTATCTTCGGCTTTTTGGGCGGCTGAGGAAATTTGTAACCCGAATTATATATCTGCTGAACGATCTGTTTATTGCCGACGATATCGTTGAGATCTTCGCCAAAAAGAAGTGAAACTGAAAATCTTTCTTTTATATCAGGATTTCCATTGCCAGGAACAAGCGGGAAAAAACCTGAAGAATAAATAAAATCTCCATCCTGCGGTACAGGAGGAATAACATCAAATCTGCCCGGTGTCATCCTTTGCCAGAGTAATGAATCTTTAGAAAGATCAGGTGCGGCGTTAATATTAAAGAAATTAAAACTTGTTAAACCAATCTGATCTGATTCATCCGGATCTGTTCTGCCAAAGTTAGGTTCGCCCTGATCAGGAATTCCATTCCCTTCCCCAAAATCCGGTCCGGGATATCCATTATCTCCAGGTCCTAAACCATCAATACCAACATCATCAAATTGTGGGTCCCAGTCGCCATCTTCATCAATATCATTATCTCTTCTTTCATCAATCATAAGATCATTAACCCCTGCTCCTGTTCTGTAATTTTTGTATTTGAGTCCTGTTAATCCTTTTAAAATTCTTGCTGTGTAATGTATTGCCTGATTCTCATCAATCAGTCCATCAAGATCATTATCTATTCCATCATACGCAGATGGATGGGGAACTGAAACTCCGTTTACAATGGAACCGATATGACCTTCGCGGAAATACTTGCCTGACTCGATAATAAACTGCACACCCATAGAAGTTACGGTATCAGGCAAAGAAGAGATTGTATAAAGAGATCTTTCATAAGTCTGCGGGTCAATTAGAACAATAACGCTTCCAACTGTATATGTTACCGAATCAAAATCTGATTGAACAAAAGCAGGTGATGGACTTTTAGAATCATCATCGTTATCGATACCATCAAATGGATTACCCGGTGATTCCAAAAATGAATATCCGACATACCCGACTTTTTGTCCTTTGTTTCCGATTCCATCGCTATCCCAGGAATAAGTAATCCATTCATCAACATCAAAATAACCAAGGTCATCACCACTATCGCCATCACCGCCGGCAAGAGTGCCTACAACTGTACCAAAGTTAGCTTTGCGGTACACAGTTGTTCCCTCATTTGTAATATCGTACAACCAGAAAATAGCATCTTCAGCAAGGAAGTTTGACCATTGGAAACCTCTCACTCTCATCTTCAAAGCCATACCGTTTCTGCTCGGATCTCTGCTATCGGGTGTAAAAATTCTGTTTAACTGTGTATTAGGATCGCTAAAGTTAAACTCATCATCAGTTTGATCATCAGCATCGAACAAAGACTCCTGATCGGCGTTTTGAATACCACGCCCAAAGTATCCAAACCACTCAGTTTTTCCAAAATCATCTTTCCATGAAGAAGCTATCGGATCGTTCCAGCCTTCTACTGGCCAAGAATTAGGTAAATGACTCATTGCAACTGTTTCAGCATTACGATTAACAAAACCAGGAATCGGATTCCATCCCCAGAAATAATTTCTTGATGGATGTCTCTCATCTGATTGTCCTTTACGGGGACCTCTTGAAATTATTACCGAGTGTAAAGTATCACCTAAAGTATTGATAAACTCAAC
This sequence comes from Ignavibacteriota bacterium, assembly GCA_013285425.1. GTDB lineage: Bacteria > Bacteroidota > Ignavibacteria > Ignavibacteriales > Ignavibacteriaceae > IGN3. The sequence goes on along the minus strand of CP053447.1, from coordinate 114,122 downwards.
CCCAATCAAAGGGATACAATCACCGATATAATTTTCACCAGAGCCTAAGGGCCATTCTCCTCTTATATCAATGCCCTGATTAAACCCGGCAATCTGTCCATCATTATAAAATGAAATTCCAATTCTATTGCCGGTATGTTTTCCCATTCTTAAAAGAGTCGGATCACCTCTTTGTGCCAACAACTCAGTATTAAGCGAAGTGAGCAGAAGTAATATTATTATTAAAATTGTTTTGTGCATTTCAATCTCTTTCAATTTTTAAAAATTATATGAAAAACCAAGTTCAACTCTTCTGGGCTCTGAGAAGAAACCGGGATTGGTATATATTTCATCCAAAGTATTATAGTAAAGCTTTGGTTTGATCTTCTCGGCTTCCAAACGGCTGAATGTAAAAAGCGGATCGCCTGAATCACTGTAAATATTTCTGGGATTATCCATATCTAAAAGGTTATAAACTTTCAGGAATAGTGATAATGTGGTACTGCCGATTATAAAATCTTTATACACTCTTAAATCAAGATTTAAAATACTTGGTTTTATTTCGCTGTTCCTCGGGAAAGCATTTTGTGTTACGTTAGTATTTTTATTAACCTCCGGGGTATAGGGCTGACCTGTATAAAAATTACCAATCAAAGAAAAACCGTAATCCCTTTCAACCGAATAAGCAATAGAAACATTTAAAGTATGAGCCTGATCCCAATTAAGCGGGGCAATAAATGTTTCGGGTAAAGCACCGCCAAGTAATGCATTTCTTGCGTCTGCCGGATTTGATGCATTACCTTTTGTTACAGAATAAGTGTAATCAATACTTGCTGCTAAACCGCCCGAAAATCTTTTTTCCAGGCTTACTATAAATCCCTTTGAGAATCCAAAATCAGAGTTTGCATATCTGCTGTAACTTGAAGCTCCGCCAAATACTAATATTTCATCACTTTGTGTACCTGTAAGATCTCTGAAATCTTCAAAGAATACAGTAACATCAACAGCAATATCATCACCTATTTGCTGCTGTACACCGATTTCACCTTTTACAGTTTTCTGCGGTCTTAGGTCTGCATTACCAAACAATCCCTGATTACCCGAACCGACACCAAGCTCAAATTCAGGATTGGTATATAAATACTCATAAGATGGCAGCTGGAAGAAATGACCATAAGAGAAATGAATTACTCCTTTTTCAGTAATAGGAAATGCAAGTCCAACACGAGGACTAACCTGAAATTTTACGTCAGCATCTTTGTACCAGTATTTTTCACGGTCGGCAATTGTTTTCATAGTTTCTCCTTCGCTGGGATCATAAACACCGTTTCCGTTCAAATCATTAAACTGATTTGAAGGTTTCAACGGATTAGCAATGTTCGGATCAGTCGGATCACTTAGCACAACACCATCAGGATTAAAAATATCCAATCTTGCACCAATATTAAAAATCAGATCAAATGCTTCAAACTTCGATTGGACATAGAAGGCTCCTTCAACAGGATTATGTAAATATTCATTATTTAATGGCGAAGTAATAGGGGCAATACCTACAGTATTAATTCCATTTATTGTTGTTGGGTATAATGTAATATCTTTAAAATAAATGCTGTGTCTTTTGAACTCGCCGCCAAACTGCAAATTGATTTCCTGAGAAAATTGTGTAGTCCAATCTAACTTTGCTGAAAATGTGCCGGTACTTCTTTTAAATCTGCTGTAATCAGTTCCGCCAACATCAAAACTATAGGGCGGAGTTTGGAGTGCTGTGTTGTTAACATACTTAGTTGCGAAAGTATCAGAATTAATATAAATGTCTTCAAATAAAAAGTGCTTATACTCTTTATAGAAATAAGAAAAATTAAGATTATAAAAAGATGAGTTTGATATTGCGTGATTGATTGAAAATATATTTGAATATCCTTTTCTAAATCTTTGCAGATTATTATCAGGGGTTAATCTTCTCGAATGATTATAATCCTGATATTCTTCCCTATCAAGAACATAATTGTAATTAAGTTTTACCCTTGGCAAAAATCTATAGGTTAGTTTGCCCTGACCATAAATTTTTTCATTTGGATTCATAGATATATATGAATCATCACCATTTTTTGTGATGTTAAAATCGGATCCGCCGCTTCCGGATACTTCGGAAGCTCTGTCAGTAACAAGGAAAAGTCTTTTTCCATATAAGTAGCCGGTGTTATAATAATATCTTCCATTTATGTAAAAGAAAAGCTGATCCTTCAAAATCGGTCCGCTCAGGCTTCCTTCAAAATTTCTTATTGCGACCGGATTTATATTTTTAATATTCCAGAATTTATCATCTCTGTTTGAAAAATAATCACCTGTATAAGTTTGAAAGTTACCGTTAAAACTATTACTTCCGTCTTTGGTAACAATATTGATGATTCCTGACATTGCCTGCCCGTATTCTGCATTAAATGCACCGCTAATTACCTGTAATTCCTGCACTGCATTTGCATTAACATTAATAACTGAACTGCCGTCATAGGCATCTGTAAGAGGGACGCCGTCAACCTGATAAGCAACCTGCCCGGATCTGCCGCCTCTAACATGAAGATCACTTCCGGATGACACAATACCTGCCTGCAGCGAAAGCAAATCTGTTATTTCTGTTACAGGAAGCTGAGAAATCATATCTTCGCCAACAACAGAGGTTGTTGCAGTAACGTCTTTCCGAATTAATGGTTTGGTTGCAATTACTACTACTTCTTCATTAAGCTCAAGTGCAGTTGATTGAAGAGCAAAATCCTGTGTTGCGGTAAATCCGCTTGCCACTTTTATACCTTGTGCAGTTATTGAATTATAACCTATTGCAGATGCCTTTACCGAATATGTACCGGGCGGCAGATTTATAATAAAATAATTTCCGTCTAAATCAGAGGCAGCACCTTGAGTTGTGCCTTCCACCATCACGTTAACAAAAGGAAGTGCTTCACCAGTACTTGCATCGGTTACTTTCCCGGCTATTTTTCCGCTTTGCCCAAAAGTGATTTGTGTAGAAAAAAGAAAAACAATAAACACAGTAAAAAACTGTAAAATAAATCTCATAATATTCCTCCGGGAGGTAAATTTTAAATCGTTATTGAATCCATAATGGAAAGAGTATCAAACACTATCTTTACTCTTCATAAAACCTTACATTAATCAAAACTTACAAAAATCTTGTCGTAATTTAATAAAAGAAATGTTCAATTTTATCAAACCAGTCCCTTCATAAAATATCATATTCTGATATGTATCAGATTGCCTAATTTTATTAAGTAAACTCATTTTATTGTTTAATAATTAAAGAGAAAGCAATTGAAAATGGATTAACATTTTTTAAATGAAGGCTTTACTAAACACAATTAGAAATGCTGTTAAAAGGTTAGTGTTTACTAAACTCAGCCATACCGCCTAAAATATACTTTGCATTGTATCCTGCTCTTCTCAGATAATCAACTGCTGCAGCAGATCTATTCTGTGTCCGGCAGATTACCAGAATTTCTTTATCTTTGAATTTTTCAAGTTCATTTGTCCTTTGATTAAGAACTTGTAATGGAATATTGATTGAAGATTTAACATTGCCAAGCGGTCCGGTAAATTCTTCAGGAGTTCTTACATCAAGAACAACAATACTGCTGTCTGATTTAAGTTTCTCTTTAAACTCAGACATTGTCAGCGAATTATTAGATTTCTGTTGAGAGAAATTCATAAAGTTTATTATCAAAAGAAAACCTAAAATGTTAATAAAATATTTTATCATTACTATCCGTTTTAATTTAACCCGCAAAATCCTGAAGAACAACCGCCGTATGATGGCTCTACTCCGCAATTACCAGTTTCGCATCCTGATGAAGATGTTGAAAAACCAACTGAGCTAAATGCTGAAAATATCTTCTGGTTTTCTTTTGAATTACATTTTGGACAAACCGTATCTTCCGGGTTTGATAAAGATTTATGAAATACTTCAAATTTAGAATTACAGTTTTTACATTTATATTCAAATATGGGCATAGTGTTTATCCTATTATTTTTATTTATCGCAATCGCTTAAATCTAAAAAACTCATAAGTCGTTTGTGGATATCATCTGTTATCTGCACATTATACTTTTTATAGTAATCAATTGTCAATCCGACAGTGTTAAAATATTTCTGACAATCGGTACAATTATCAAGGTGATGTTTGATTGCAGCACATTTATCAGATTCAAGATCTTCGCCAAGGCTTTCGCATATATGCTGCATTACATCTTTACAATTTGGATTTTGTTCACTCATCGACTAAACGCCTTATTTAATTCTTTTCTCAAAAACGCTCTTGCTCTATGTAACCTGGATTTTACCGCCGGAACAGATAACTCAGTTAGTCTTGCGGTTTCTTCAGTTGATATTCCTTCAACATCACGAAGCAAAAAAACAATCCGGTACTCCGGACTAAGTTTATTGATTGCTTCATCAAGATTTTCTTTCAGCTCAGCATTTTCAATATTCTGATTTGGAATTGTTGACCAATCCGCTGTGTAACGGTCTTCATAAAGTTCATCGTCGTTATCAATTGAAACAAACGACCTGCTCTTATCTTTTCTTGCAAGCATAAGACAATGATTTGAGACAATTCTGTAAAGCCAGGTAGAAAGTTTTGAATTTCCATCAAACTGATGAAGACTTTTAATCATACTATAAAACGTTTCCTGCATTATATGCTCAGCTTTATCTTTATCCCTGCATATCTTAAACGAAAAATTATATACAGTCTGTTCGTTATTTTTTACCAAACTTGCAAGCGCCTGTCTGTTGCCAGACTTTGCCAGTTCTATCAGTTTTCTTTCTTCCATCCGTAAGATGCTCTATGTAAAAAGTGGATTCTTATTGTAAACAAAAATAGCAAATAATTCTTTTATTGCTAAATATTCAAAATTTTAAGCTTTTTGAGCCGTTTTTTTGTTGCACAGTATTTGCTCTAATTTAACAAAAAATATTTTTCAGGTAGGAATTATGAGTTCAAATAAATACTTAGAAGCAATTAAAGAAAATGATCTTTTCAGAGGAATTGATCTTAATTCAATTAACTTCTCGTTTGACAGCAAAAGAATTGTTGAGCTTAAAGAAGGTGATCTGGTCTATTCTTCAGGGCAGCCGGCTGATTTTGTTTATCTGATTCTTGAAGGTGAGGTCAAACTTAAATTAACAACCTTAAAGCGACTGCTTTTTAAAAGAGCTAAAGAGTTTGTAGGAGAACAGGAAATAATTTCCGGAACAGAAAGAAATTCTTCTGCTCTTGCTAACAGCAATTGCATACTTTATAAACTTGATGCTGATGTTTTAAGAAATAATTTAGAGTCGTCAGCAAATCTGCAATCAAGATTAAATACAGAAACTGAAACAGTTACTGAAAAACCAGCAGCGGAATTCAGCATCCCGCTTATATCTCCAGAAAAAACTGCACCTGTTATTTCTGCTGAGCCTCAGAAGTTTGATTTGAATCAATTCAAAGATTTTGAACCCGATAGAAAAACAGTAGTAGATATTGACAACATTAAGGTATCTCATTATCACAGGGAACCTGACCTTGATGATATAATTCAAGAGAAGTATCTTAAAAGCGATAATCAATCTTTAAAAAGTCAGTTATTAGATAATACAAATGATCTTGGTAACTGGGTTATAACTGAAACAAATCTTGATATCTCGTCTCCTGCAAAGAAGACATCTTTTCACGATAATGAAAAAATTGAAGTTGATGAGGTTATTACTCCATCTGGCAGAAGGCATACTGAATCAACAGAACAACAAAACACCTTGCTTCCAAACACAGGTGATCTTCAATTAAATGCTAAGAATATCGTTGAATTTCTGCTGCAGAAAACTAATTCATTGGTTGGCGCTGTATATGTGGTTTCTTCGGATAAAAATTATCTGGAAGAATTATATCAGACTAATGAATCAATTTACAAAGGAAGAAAATCGCTAAAGAGCGGTATAACCGGTGCAGTAGCAAAAGATAAGAAAATAAGATATGCAGTATCATTCAAAAATGATGTTAATTATGATCCCGAAACTGATCTGCCAAATGATTTTTCAGGTAATACTTTAATATTTGTTCCTTTTGTTGATGATAAGAATGAGCTGCTTGCAATCGCTCAGTTTGGTAATAACGAAACAATGTTTACAAAAAATGAAGAGAGTGATTTAAAAGATTATGCTTCAAAATTAGCTGGTCTGTTTAGACCTGATCAAATGCCTGTTCAAAAAGCTTTAATCAGAACAGCGATGTCAACAGATATCTCGCAGTTTGCAAAATTTTTATTAAACGATGTTAAAGCACCGCTGCTGACAGTCAGGCATTATTCATCCATACTTTCCCGCTTTGATTTGGCTGATGAGATTAAGAAAGTAATATCATTATTATCAGCGCAAGCCAATAAAGTAATAGACCTGATTCAGGGAACGCTTGATTATGCTGAGAAGAATACAAAAGTAAAAATGGAAGCAGTTAACTTTAATGAATTTATGGAGCAATCTTTGTCAGTTTTATCCGAATATGTTGAATCAAGAAATGTAAAGCTTTTCAAAAAGCTTGGTATGGACGCAAGAATTAAAATTGATACTAGAAAATTTTATGTCGCTTGTTTTTACATTTCAAAGTTTGCCTGTGATGTAATGAAAAGCGGAAGTAATATCTATTTTAGCTCGGAGCTAAATGATAATACACTTAATCTGATTATCAAAGATGAAAACAAGACAGTAAAAGAATCGGATGTTGATAATTTGTTCAATCCGAATTTGTTCAATGATAGCGGAGAAAATATCGGACTAAGCCTCGCAATTTCGAAATTCATTATCGAAGCAATGAACGCAAATATAAAATTACAATTCAATAATCCGGGATTACTTTATCAGATTTCAATTCCGGTTTCTTCGTAGTAATTTTATGGAATGAAATTTAATCTTGTTACTATTCTTGGTACAACAGCAGCCGGAAAGACAAAGCTTGCAGTTCAGCTTGCTGATTACTTTAACGGTGAAATAATCTCAGCCGATTCACGCCAGGTTTACCGTGGAATGGATGTAGGAACAGGAAAAGATTTATCTGAATACAATTTCAGAGGGAAACAAATTCCGTATCATCTTATTGATATTATCGAACCAAGTGATGAATTTGATCTTTATAAATTCAAGCAGTTTTTTTTAGTTGCTTTTGAAAAAATCTCTGCTAAAAACAGGCTTCCTTTTCTTGTTGGCGGAACCGGAATGTACCTAAGTTCGGTACTCCAGAATTATAATCTTAAAAAAGCAGATTTTGAAAAGACCCGGCTGGAGTATTCTTTACTGAATGATGAGCAATTAAGAGATATTCTTAAAAAACTTAATCCTTCCCTGCACAACACTACTGACCTAAATGATAGGAATAGAATTTTAAAGGCAATTGCTGTAAGTAAAGCTCTACAGGATGAAATTAAAGGAGCAGAGATAAATTCATATAATATTGGAATTAAATTTTCGCGTGAAGAGATAAAAACCAGGATTACTTCAAGACTTAAGAAAAGACTGGATAATGAAGGGATGATTGATGAAGTTAAATTACTTTTAAATTCCGGCGTTAGTTATGATAAAATGATTTTCTTTGGATTGGAGTATAAATTTATCGCTCAATATCTTAAAGGCGAATTAAGCCGAAACGATATGTTTCAAAAGCTAAACTCAGCAATCCATTCATTTGCAAAACGACAAATGACCTGGTTCAGAAAAATGGAGAAAGAAGGAGTTGTGATTAATTGGATTGACGGCTCTGATTTTAACAAAGCTAAAGAGTTGATTGAAAAATATTTTTAAACCATTGCAGCTCCCTTTTATCCGGGTAAAGCAATCAATATTATTTATTTAAAATATCAGATAGTACAACAATGCTGATTCCAGAAAAAATTACTGCATACTTAGATAAAAGATCATCCAATATTTGGAGTATTGAGATGGATCATCAAAAATTTTTTCAAAAGATAATTGTTGTTCCATCAATAGCTGAATCTGACAATCTTCCTGCATTGATCAAATCGCTTGAAAAAAATGATAAGCTGCAATTACATAGCACACTGCTATTAATAGTGGTGAACAATGCTGTTTCCTCATCCAACGAAGTTAAAGAGGATAATAAAAAGACTCTTAAATTTTTGAGAAAACTTAAAACAAAACTGAATCTGTCCTTTATTGATGCCTGCAGCCCCGGAAAAGAAATGGATGATAAAAATGCTGGCGTGGGATTAGCACGAAAAATCGGGATGGACCTTGCACTGACAAAGTTCGATTATTTATCATTAAATAAGAACATTATGATATGCACAGATGCCGACTGCACTGTTGATTCAAATTTTCTGATTGAGATCGCTGATGACTTTAACCGAAACAATTACGAAGCTGCAGCTGTTAATTTTGCTCATAACATTTCCGGAAATGATAGTGAAACAAAAGCAATTATCTGCTATGAAATTTTTCTGCGTTATTATGTTATTGGTTTGAGTTTTGCAAAATCCGAATACTCATTCCATACAATTGGTTCAACAATGATCTGTACACCGGAAGCTTATGTTAAGGTTGAGGGAATGAATAAATATAAAGCTGCTGAAGATTTTTACTTTTTAGAAAAGCTTGCAAAGATTTATCCGATTGGTGAGATCAAAACAACATTTGTTCATCCTTCAAAGCGTGCTTCGTGGAGAGTGCCGTTTGGAACCGGACGAAGTATTGAAAGATATTTATCCAATAAAAGAAATGAGTATCAGCTCTATGATCCTAAATCATTTGTCATACTTAAAAACTGGCTGGATATTTATTTTGATCAGTCACTGCTTGACCAGCAGAGCTTAATAAAAATTTCAAGGAATATTCATCCTGCATTGCATCTGTTTCTTAATGAGCAGGGCTTTGAAAAATTTATTCATAGAGTTTTATTAAATAATAAAAATGCCTCGGAAATTGATAAGCAGAAGCATTACTGGTTCGACGCATTCAGGACATTAAAACTGATACATTACCTTCGAGATATTATTTACCCAAACATTAATATGTTTGATGCAATTGATGAACTGTTAAAATTAATGAATATAGAAAATAAGATCTCCAGAAAAACAGATATACCTGATCTAAAAACTCAAAAAGAATATTTGTTGATGCTTAGAAAGATTCAGAGTTAAATGATTATTAAAACAAATCCGGATGAATTTGAAAATTATTTGGTTGATGCCTCAAACTTTAAAGGCAATTGCGAGGCAGTTTACTTTCCTGAAAATTCTGATGAAATTGTCTGGATAATTAAAGAGGCTAACAAAAATAAATTTACTGTTACAACAGCAGGAAACAGAACCGGTCTGACAGGAGCTTGTATCCCGCAAAACGGAATTGTAATTGCTACCGATAGGCTGAACAAAATAATTGAGATTAATCAAAAGCAATTTTATGCTTTAGTTGAACCTGCTGTTTTGCTGTCAGATTTTCAAAAGGAATTAAAACAGCACAAACTATTTTATCCGCCGGATCCGACCGAAACAAATTGTTATATAGGCGGAACGGTAGCAACCAATGCTTCCGGTGCAAAAACATTTAAGTACGGACCGACACGCAATTATGTTATTGGGCTGCAGATCGTTCTTCCTGATGGCGAAGTGATTGATCTTGAAAGAGGAAAGCAAAAAGCCAATGGTTACAAGCTTACTTTATCAACACAAGCGGGTAAAAATATTAATTTAAATATCCCCGATTATACTTTCCCAAAAGTTAAAAATGCTTCAGGCTACTTTGTACAAAAAGATATGGATGCAATTGATTTGTTTATCGGGTCTGAAGGTACGCTGGGTATAATTACTAAAATTAAGCTTAAATTGCTTCCGCAGCCTGAAGATACAATTTCCTGCGTTTTGTTTTTTGAGGATGAAAGGAATGCTTTAAAGTTTCTTGAAGAAGCCAGAGATATTTCATACCAGAATAAAAAAAGCAGCATAAACAATAATGTGAATGCACTTGCACTTGAGTTTTTTGATGAACGCGCTCTTAGATTCTTGTCAAAAGATTTTTCTGCAATTCCGGATAAGGCAAAAGCAGCAATATGGTTTGAGCAGGAATCAACTTCAGATGATTTTGAATCTATACTTGAAGCATGGAATTTTCTGATGCAAACTAATAATGTAAATGAAGAGACAGCCTGGTTTGCCTTTAGTGATGCTGATAAAGAAAAGATAAAAGATTTTCGTCATGCTATTTCCTGGAAGGTTAATGATTATATAGCACGCAACAATTTCAGAAAGCTTGGAACTGATGTAGCTGTTCCAGATAAAGTTTTCAGTGAGTTTTATTTAACACTGCAGGGTTGGGCAAAGCAAAGTAAAATTGATTTTGTGGCTTATGGGCATTTTGGGAATTCTCATATTCACTTAAACTTTTTACCAAAAGATGATGATGAATTTAATGAGGCAAAAAAAATATATAGACAAATTTGTGAAGAAGCAGTTAGACTGGGAGGAACAATTTCTGCTGAGCACGGAATTGGTAAAACCAAACGTGATTATCTCTTAATGATGTATGGTGAAACTAACATCCGTAAAATGGCTGAATTAAAAAAATCTCTCGATCCAAATCTTATTCTGGGTATAGGGAATATTTTTGACGAAAGGTTTTTAGCATAATACCACATTGATAATCAGCGAAGAGCTTTGGATGAAACAATAATACTTTCAAAGAGGAATTTTAGTTTAATTATCCGCACGATGATTGTTTCATCACTTACCAATAACCAATTCCGGAAAAGAAAAATGGATCGCCGGTCAACCAAATGTAAAAGGTCGAATCAATGATCCATTATAAAATTAAACAAGTAATCTTTAACAATTTAAGATTTTGATTACAGTAAAGACTCCTTCAGTCTTCTTGCAACGGCAATAAAGAAACCAAGTACCATAACCACAACTCCAATCCATACAAGGCTGATATAAGGCTTAATACTTGCAGTAATAAATAATACTTCTTCTTTTGGTTTCTCCATTGAATGATCTTGTGTATCATTTATCGGATTGATTAAAACCTCAATCATCTCAGCGGTTAGATTATTTAACTGTAACTTTAAACCGGCATTTTCAGAAGAGTACTCTGTAAATACAGCCTGACCGCTAACACTTTTTCTCAGCAGTTCAAATTCTTCTTTTTTACCATTTGCTTCCAGTGTAAGCATTGCACCCATCTGAAAGTCTTTGCCTTCCTGCATCAATTGCATTGTCTCGGGTAAAATATCAAATTTATTAAAAGTGATTTTTATGTTCTGATATTCTGTTATAACACCTTTTTTTAATTTTACAACATCACCATGCGAATGATCATCTCCTCCTTCTTCATAACCTAACGGGGCAAGATAAACATCTTTTGAAAATAAATTTAAAATCGCCGGCTCTCGCATTAGACTATTGTTATATTCGGCAATGTACATTACCGGGGCGACCTGATAACTATTATTATCTTTCTTCATCGAAATGTTAAAAGCATACTTTGTATTATTTTCTATCGGAGTATATCCGGTAAAAGTTAACTGATAACCAAATGCACTTGCCGGTTTATTCTTGACCAAATCCAGATTAACCGTTGAACTATATGCACCTGAGCCAATAACACCAAGGATAAACAATGCAATTCCGATATGTGAAACATAAGCACCAAGACTTTTTAAGTTACCTTTAACAATTCTGATTGCAATTTCAGCATTTACTACCAAAGCAAATGCAGACGAAAAGCTTAACAAAATCATCATCGGATTTGTTACACCGCCTAAGATCACAATCAGCGCTGTAATAAAAATACTTAAAATGACAGATAATGCTGAATCTTTAAGAAATGCTTTGGCATTAGTTGTTTTCCATTTTAATAACAACGACAAACCATTTAACAATCCTATAATAATTGCGATAGGCAGATGCAGTTCATCATAAAAGAAAGTATCAACCGACTGACCGAAAAGCGGTGCAGAGGTGCCTCCTAAAACAATTATTGCTGAAGCAACGAGAACAATTGCAGCCGTAAACAATGAAAGCTCTCTTGAGAGAAGACTTTCATCATAAACAGTTTTATCCTCAAGATATTTCCATCTGTAAACAATTCCTCCAAACCCGATTAGGATAAATGTTGTAATAAAGATAACTAAGAAAAAGTAAACAAGATTTCCGGGATCAACAAAAGAATGCACTGAAGCATCGCCAAGCACTCCGCTTCTTGTTAAAAACGTGCTGTATAAAACAAAAATGTAAGTTAAAATACTAAGTATAAGATTTGTCTTAGCATATCTTCCAACTCCATTAGTACTTTTCAAGCTTCTTTTCTGTACAAGCATTGTATGAATAGCTGCAACGCCAATTAACCAGGGGATTAAACTAGAATTTTCAACAGGATCCCAAGCCCAGTAACCGCCCCATCCAAGCATTTCATAAGCCCAATAGCCGCCGATCATAATTCCTAAACCAAGAATTGCTACTCCGGCAAGCATCCATGGTAAAGACTGATTAACCCAATCTCTGTATTCATTTTTCATCAATGCGGCTATTGCAAAAGAAAAAGGAACAGTTGCCATAGCAAATCCTATAAACAACATAGGAGGATGAATCTGCATCCAGTAATTAAGCAATTGCGGATTTAAACCCTTTCCGTCTGCAATAAACTGATTAACTGAAACTCCAGCCTGCGACAATGCAGCATAAAGTTCTTTACTCATCTGAATATATGTTGTATTGCTTTGCTGATCTGTAAAGATATAATTCTGCAGAAAAGACAGATTGAAATATTGTGGATTAATACTCTTTGCATCAATAAATATCGGTGTCATCCAGATATACTCAAATGGATTTTTAAACCATGGAGAAACCATTACTAAAAGAAACGACGTTGCAAGTGTAAATACAGCCATTACTCTCGGTTCAAGATCGCCTCTTTTGGAAGAATATGATTGAAGTATAATTCCAATTATTGAAGTAAGCAGAAGCCACAGCATAAAGCTGCCTTCCTGTCCTCCCCAAAAGGATGAGAACAACAAACCGGTTGTAAGTGAATTATTACTGTAACTAAAAATATATTTGTACTGATATTGATGAGTAAGTATTGCATACCATAAAAAAGCTGACGCTGCTATCACAAAAATTGCCATTCCATGATAACTGTAGCGGGCAAAGTTTAATGTGTTTTTATACCCTCTGAATGAGAGAAAATACATTACCATTGCAATAACACTGAATACTAACGCTGCACTTAAAAAAATACTTCCTATCATATAACCTCACTTCAGGTATAGTGCATAATGCAGAATTGAAGCACAATGACTACACCGCTTATTTTGATGAATTTCTATAACTCGTAATTTTTTATGATATTAAATTTAACTGCATTAAAAGTTTATTAAGTTCAGTTACACTTAATATTTTTTTGACTGTGAATAATTAAAATGTTTGAGACCTCAAAAACCGATCTTTGAACAAAATTTAAATACTGTTTTAACTCTGTAATTGATAAAGAGACCTGATATTTAAGAAATGCTTTTGCTAATTGATATTCCTGAGTAATTTAATTTCAAGATCATCGGCTTAATCAAAAATTCATTCACTTATCACAACAGATTATTTCCGGATTTCAAGGCTCCAAGGTTTAAACTTTTCAATTTTGTAATCGTTAGGCTCTATGCAATCATAAACTTGAAGACTTAACATCTTGCTGTTCGTATTTGCTTGGACATTTTGTTAAAATATCTTTTGCATGAAAATAACCGTTCCGGTAAGACCCAGTTACGACAACACTGGTAGCAGTTTCAAAATTATTTGGCATAGCACCTTCGTATATCACTTTCATTTCATTACCGTTTGCATCGGACATATAAAAGGAAAATGTATTTTTTTCACGATTCATTTCATAATTTTTTGCTTTTACCCAACTGCCTGTTGCCTTAACTGTTTTATCAGTTGTTTTAACTACTGCAAAGTTATCCTCATACTTTATATTGCTTTGTGTAAACAGATAAGCCATTATACTGAGAAACAAAACAATAATAACTCCGCCAAAAATATATTTACTTTTCATTTTTATCTCCTGACATTTCTTTTTCAACTTTTTTAATTCTTTTATCAAGGCTGATCATATAACTGAATATTCCCGTCCATACAATAAGCACAATAATCATTACAATATAGATTGAATTTTTTGATAGAAACTCTTCCAAAGCTAACCTCTGATTAATTTTTTATCTAATTTATCTTTTAACAAAATTGATTTATATCCGATACGCCACATCCAGAAATACAAGATTGTAAATCCAATCAGCGATAGGAAAAAAATCAGCAGCATATTTCCATTCATTTTAAAATTTACTACAGGACCGGCATTTGAATCATCAGCTGAGCCGGGATGAAGCCCTGTCATTATTCTTGGCATAATAAAAATAAAGAACGGTACAGTTACAAATGCAATCATTGAGTAAACTGCAGAAAGCGTAGCACGTTTTTCTTCAGATTCAATTGACGACCTTAAAGCAAACCAGGCACCATAGATAAGTAATAATGCAAAAATACTTGTCTCTCTTGGGTCCCAGTTCCAGAAAGATCCCCATGCAAATTTAGCCCAAACTGATCCTGTTATTGTAGCAAGAATACAAAATATCATTCCAAGCTGTGCGGATGCATAAGATTTTAAATCATCATCTAAATTTTTTTTGCGTAAATACTTAAAACTATACAAAGTTGACATTAAAAAAGCTATCACTGTTAACCAAGCTGTGGGAACGTGAAAGAAGATAATTTTTGCATTTTCTTCTAATCCCGGAATCAACGGAAACTCATACCACTTTGTCGGATTCTCTACAATGGGAAATGAAATTCCAGCTACAGAGACAAAAGCAAGTAACAGAAATAAAAAAATTTTCCAGATCATAAATATTTTTGACTAAATTTTTATTAAAATCTTTATTCTTTCCAAATAAAATCAAATAACATATAAGATGCTGTGAGCATTATTACATCATAACTCACAACAATTGCTAATTCAAATTTAGCACTTTCAAAGGAAATGCCATCAATGGCAAACAATGTTAATTGAACAGAAGCTAAAATCAAAGGCAATAAAATTGGAAAAGACAACACCGGATAAAGCGTTCCTTTTGCACCTGCTTTGGCAATTATCGCAGCAATAATAGTAGAAGAAATTGCAAGCCCAATATTGCCGAACACAAAAGATGTTAAGAACAATAAAAAGTTTCTTATAATAAATTCATTGAACAAAGCAGAGTATAGCACTGCAATTACAGTGTTCATGGCAAAAACAAGAATAATATTAAAAATCAGTTTACCGGAAAAAACCGTTGTCGGCGATGCTACCAATTGAAGAGCTAATGTTGTTCCCCTTTCTTCTTCTGACACAAATGCTCTGGATAAACCGGACATTGCTGTAAAGAAAATTACAACCCAGAAAAGCCCGCCTGTTAAACCCGGACTGATCTTCTCCTGCCCTACTGAAAACATTATAACACTGATTGCAACTATAATAAACATAGCTAAAGCGTTAATTGCATAGCGTGTTCTAAGTTCAGATTTCAGATCTTTTAAAAATAAACTGTAAGATTTTGAGTTCATTTAAATATTAGTTTGCTCTGGCAAAGCTTCTCCTGAAAAAAATTAGTTCCAAAATGTTAGTTCACTTTTAAAATGCTGTTTCTGACATGTCCAAACTGAAAAAACTAACCTTTTCAAAAGAGCAGCTATTAATAAATATTATATGGATTAAAATTTAATTCTTATACTTTTCAAGTAATACAATTTCATTGCATAATTCCAAATCATTTCTTTCATTAGATGCAATAATTACAATATTGGTTTTCGCTTCCTCTTTAACGATTTCATAAACTGAGCTTTTCCCTTCTTCATCAAGATTCGAAGTAGGTTCATCTAATACCAGTAACTGCGGAAAATGCATCAATGCAAAAATAAATTTGACTCTCTGCTTCATCCCGGATGAATATGTTTTTAACAGATCATCTTTTCTTTTAAACAACAGAAATTTATTTAGTAAATAATCAACCCTGTCTTTATTAAACTCTGTTCCGCGAACATCGGCAAATATTTTCAGGTTTTCCAAAGTTGAAAACTCTTCGTATAAAACAAGATAAGGAGAAACAAATCCAATATGATTATGCAGATTTTCTTCAGCTAATGCTTTTCCATTCAGTAAATGAATTACTTTACCTTTAGAAGCGCTGATAATTCCCGCAATAATCTTAACAAGTGTTGATTTACCCGAACCATTTGGTCCGGAAATTCCAAATACTCCGGGCTTATCGAATTTAAAATTTAAATCATTAAAGATAAGTCTTCTTCCAAATGATTTATTTAACTGCTGCGCTTCAAGTGAGTAATTAATCATTGAAGATTACCATCTTACCTTTATGAACTGTTTTACCGGATTTAATAACATAAAAATAAACGCCTGTGGGAAACTCAATCTCATCAGCGGTTAAAAGAATTCTACAATATTGTTTATTATCTTTTAAGTAAGAAGATTCAATGTTTTTAATTCCTTCATAATAAAGACTCAAGCCAGCCGAATAAATGTTTACACTTACTTCTTTGTTAATCTCGGCATTATCCTGAAAAACAATTCTGAGACTATTAAATGATGATCTTTTAATCGGAGTTGGATATGCAAAGGTTTCTAAATTAATATCAGGTATTAAATAACTGGTATCCCCATAAACAACAACATTATTTAATATACCTGAATTGTTCCAGAATTGCTGATTTACTTTGTCAAACAAAATTGAATAGTTATCACTTATTGAAATCATCCCCGAAGCAGTATCATTGTAAACAGTAAAAGAAAAATCATAAAACAGATTGGAATTATTAATTGCAGAATTATAATCAGAGTTTGTAATTATTGTATTAAAAATTCCGTCCTGATCAGGAAGATTAATCTGCAAAAAATAATTTGCTGCTGCTTTTACCGACATCTCATAAGTCTTTGCAGGCGGTATAAAATTCATTACTGCAGTTGGAATAAGCAGCGGATAATTACCAGCTTCCTGAAAATACTCACCGGGATAAATATTTCTTGTGTTTGTAAAATAACTCCAAATCCCAAAACGGTTAAGTTCATTTCCAAAATTAGTTCCTGCCTCATCAAGACTTAACGCAATAGCCTTAAGTGCGGCATTGCCCGGAATCAGGTCCCATTGTCTTTTAAGAATTTCAAATCCAAAATTTTTCTGAAGGAAAATATTCCAGATTGCAATACTGTAGCCGTCAGTACTGGGCATTGATTTTTTCGGGTCTTAAAAAATAAGAACTCATATAAGCGTAGTAATCGTTGACATAATCAAAAGCAAATTCTTCCATTGCAGTAGAACTCATTTCATAATAAAAAACATCTGAATTTCTGAAAGGCGCATTTAACTCAGAAGGCGCATAATTTCCGCCCTGTATTGCATGATAAAATTCATGAGCAGCAGTTACTCTTGCCCCATTAATTCCTTTTGAATAATATCCTGCTGAGTAATCGTTATCAAGCACCATAAATGACATCCAGCTTGATTGAGAAACCTTATTTTCAAATTGTGTGTAACCATAAAGACCAGATAGATTTTGAATATAAACATCATATTTGCTATCTCCTCCTTCTGTTCCGTCAGCAGGCGGTGCAGCATAACCTAATTGCTCAACTTCAAAAGAATATGTTGAATCAAGAGCCTGCATAAATTGCATCAGATCATATCCGGGTGCATTTACACCGGCAGTATCGTAGTGCACTCTGAAAAAACCTTTTGGTGTAACTATACTTTTATGCATTTGGGGTCTTTGTAATAATGGTGCAACTATCTTCTGCTGAGATGGGTTAAGCAAATCAAAATTTTGTTTGATGCTGTTTACCAAGTCAAGACCGCATTTAACAACGGACGGATTTTCCTCAATCTGCTTTTTAAGATATTCCGATGGCTGAACACCCTTGAAATAAGTAAATAAATTTACAAGTGAATCTAATCTGCTTTTGGAAATTTCCTGTGCAGATAGTTGAAAAGATATGATTAAAATTATCGTAAGAGAATATTTAATAATCATTATAACAGCTCTTTAATTCCTATTGTGCCATTACTGCTATTTGAAAAAATTATGTATTCCTTACGCTGATCAAAACTCATAATTAGAAAATCTTTTAAATATATATCTGATAATTTTTCTTTAATATCATCTACTCTGCCTGAACCTGAGAAAGATAATTTAGTTAACTTCAACTTTTCCTCTTCATACACAAATAAAGAGTTACTTTTTCCAAAAAATAAATGATTTTTCTCTGTTATCCTATACACATAAGGCGAGGTATATTGGTAAATCTCATCAGTTATTTTATTATTAAAAAAAATCTTTTGCTGATTACTATATGAAACTACCGAATAAAAACTTCTATCATCCGTAAGATTAGTAAAAGAGGTAATAGTATATAACGATTTAAAATTTCTGCTTATCTGAAAGTGTTTTTTGCTGTGCAGGTTTTCTCTTCTGTTTTCAACAGTGTTAAGTATTGCATTATCACTTTCAAATGTAAAGTAACCAATAGTCGGGTAAGTAAGACTAATGAAAAATGCATCAGTAAAATTTTTAGTTAAAACGCCCGATGATCTGGAATTATAATTTTCATCCGCTCTTAAGTACTGCTGAAAATAAAGATATCCGTTTTGCGAATAAAGAATATATACAATTGCTTCTTTGGTTAAATCAGGTTTTACAGCAATATCTTCAATCGGACCATCAGAATAAATTATACGTCTGCGAGAGGATAACTTTTCACAATCAACTTCAATAGATTCAATTGCTCTATCGCCTTTATTATAAAGATAAAATAACTTGATTGTTTTTGATTGACAGAAAACTAAAATATTCTCATAATTATTATTAACCTTTATACTAAAAAACTTTTCCGGCAAACCGTAAGCATCTCTCAGAATAATATTTAAACTTGAGTTGAAATTATCTGTAAAAGCAATATCTGTAATTCCGTTATCCTGATAATCAAATTCAACTATTTTATCGGGCATTATTCCTAATGCCAATGTTTGTGACTCAGACAAGGAATTCACCTTTGACAAAATTCTGATTTCACCTTTATCACTGATAGCAGCGGTACCATAAATAAACTTACTGAAGTAAGCGATCAGGTCTTTAATTGCTTTATCTTTTAAATGTATCAAGTCTGAATTATAATTAGTAAAATCATTTGCAAATATTGTTGCAACAATGCCTGTTTCACGGTTAAGATAATTAAAATCAAAAAAGCCGTCTCTGTTAAAATCTCCTATTACAATTTTATCAGCCTGATACAATGTTTTTATCTTTGCTGATTTGTTAAACGAAGAGAAAGAATCGCCGAATATAATTTCTATCGAAGATGATGTTGATATAATTATATCTTTAAACTGATCGTAATTAATATCAAAAACCGCTAAAGAGACTATCTGATCATCAAAACTAATCTGCCTCAGATTCTCAAACTCGCCTTTTGAATTTCTGAAAATAAAAAGAAGCTGATTATTAATTGCATCAACAGCTATAATATCATCAGCACCATCCGAGTTAAGGTCAATAAATTTAGCATTCTGAAAAATCTTATCAGCAAACAATTCAGCTGATTCGAGTTTTTTGTTTTTCTTTTTAATTATTGATAATCCACGGAATGAATTTCCGGAAATAAGATATTCGTAATCATTCTCAAATCTGTTAAACGAAACACTCAGATTTTCGGGATATGTATCAAAACTGATTTTTTCTTTAACTGCAATTGAGCCGTTTGAATTAAAACTAATTAAACAAAAGCTGCGCTGTCTTCTGGAAGTAACTGCATAATTTTCAATTTGATTATAATTGTTTAATACAGGTTCAATGTTGGATATTTCGACAGGTGACTGCTTTTTAATCGGGATGGAAAATTCCGCACCAGATAAACCTTTACTTACTTGTATTGATTTATGAAAAGGAGAAAATAATAATAGATCCGAGTATTCATCATTATTAAAATTAAAACTGAATAATTTTGTAAAAGCAGAATCTGTTTTAACAGTGCTTAGCTTACCAAACCCTTTAAAAGGGATTTGAGAAAAAATATTTTCCGGAAATAATAAAAGGAAGCAAGCAAGTAAAAACTTAATGTATTCTGCTCTTAAGCCGGTTTTCTCTGCGCTGAAGAGCTTCATCATATCTTCTTTTTTCGTCTTCTGTTTCTGGTATTCCATCAATTGCTTCAACAGGCTTTCCATCAGCACCAACACCAACAAAAGTAAGATAAGCCGTATTGGTATGAACTTTTTTATTTTCCTTAAAATTCTGTGCAAACACTTTAACACCAACTTCCATTGAAGTTTTGAAAACCCTGTTAACAGATGCAACAAGGGTTACTGCCTCGCCAAGTTTTATCGGATGATGAAAATCTATTCTATCAACCGATGCAGTAACACAAACCCTCTGATTATGCTTTGCGGCGCTTAAAGCAGCACAAATATCTATCCAATGCATCAACTGACCGCCGAGCAGATTACCAAGCTGATTTGTATGATGGGGCAGTACAAGCTCGGTCATTATTATCTGCGAATCACTGATTTTTTTAGGTTTGTTCATTAAGGTTTTAAAGTCAGTTTATTTTCTAAAGATGTTTTTATCTTTTGGACATCAGAATAATTTTTATGCTGAGGATATTTACTCAAAAATTTTTCTGCCTCAGCTAATGCTTCTTTATCACGCTTGCGTTCAAGCAGCAGATTTATTTTATCGTACAAAGCTAATGGTGCATATTGTGTGTCGTGATATACTTCCATTACACTGTCATAATACTTTTGCGCTGCTAAATAATCCTCCAGTTTGTAATAAATACGTGCTGCTTCATATTCTTTTTTAGCCAATTTATCATTTAACTCTTTTATCTTATTTTCAACCTCAGCAACTTTTGGGTTAAGCGGAAAAAAATCTATGAATACCTGAAATTCCTCAATTGCCTTTTTGGTATAGCGCTGGTCTAAAGAAAAATCCGGTGAAAGTTCATAATAGCAATCAGCAAGCATATATTGGGCATCAGCTAAATATTCGCTTGAAGGCATACCTTTAATTAACTTGCTGAACTGATAACCGGCAAGAATATATTCTTTCCTTTTAAATCTGGACATAGCAAGATAATATTGTGCATCATCAACTATACTGCTGCCTGGGTACTGCAAAATTATTGCATCAAATTCTTTAACTGCTTCTTCATAATCTTCCTGTTCATAAAGTTTAATTGCATAAGCAAGTCGTTCTTCAGGAGTAAAATTTGTGGTATCCAGCGAAGATGAACAAGCGGATAGAAATAAGGTAAAAAATATCAGAGCAAATATGTTTTTCATAAAAATTAAACTGGTTTTTGATGTGCAATTATAACCAAATTAAAAAAGCCTTCAAAGGTAATAAAGTTTACTTTGATCTTACTGTAAAAAACAGAATAACAGTTAATGCAGCAGCACCGATTGCTACTACTGGTTCCCAAAAAGTGGAAAAGAAAGGTTCTGTTGGTAAATCTCCGCGGGTAAATGGATAAGATCTGTTTTCTAATTCTTCAATATCATCAACTTTTATTTTATCATTATTTGTAAATACAAAATCTCTTACTTCAGAATATTTTGAAATGAAGTAATTGCCCGAAAGCTTAATAGTTCTTTGAGTAAAAAAGTCTCCGAAAATTCCGTCTTTTTCTGGTTCGGAGTATCCGACAAAAGAATTATCCAGAACAAGATTAACTTTAACAAAACCTTTACCTTCATTCTGCCCGCTGACTAACTGAATTCCGCTTTTAAATAATTTGCCTCTTACCCGATTTGCAAAGACCGAATAGTCAGTACCAAAGTTAAGCTCAAGATCAACTGTTTTAACATCTGCCAGATCCATTATTACCATATCTGCGGCAGAATCAACAAGAGTGTAAAACACGTCAATATTAGATGGACTTTCAGATTGAGCAGAGAGAGAAAAAGGAATCAAAAAAAATAAAAAACGGAGCGATTTTTTTATCACTCCGTTTATATTTAAAAAATTATACTTCATCTTAATGTAAATATCCACACAAAGAATTTCTTTATCAAGTTGAATATGTTGCCTGCTGTCATCATCAACTTTTAGCTTACAATCTTCTGCTAACGATTATCTTCTTCCTGCGGCTATTTCCTGCAGCTTCTCAATCCTTTGTTCAACAGGCGGATGTGTGGAAAATAACTTACTCATTCCGCCAAACAAAGGACTTATAATAAACATATGTGCAGTAGAGGGTGAAGTATTTTTTAAATGCTGAACTTCATTACCTCTTGATATCTTTTGCAAAGCAGATGCAAGAGCCATAGGATTACCGCTTATTTCAGCACCGCCAGCATCAGCAGCAAATTCCCGGGATCTTGAAATTGCCATTTGTAAAAGCATTGCAATAATTGGTGAAAGAATTATCAGGAACAATCCGCCAATTCCGTTTCCTTCTCTGTCATTATCTCTGCCGAACATAGCAGCCCAGCCAGCCATCTGTGCAATGTATGATATTGTTCCTACCAATGTTGCTGCAATTGTGCTGATTAAAATATCTCTGTGTTTTACATGCGCTAGTTCGTGTGCCATAACACCGGCTAGTTCATCATTGTTTAATCCTTGTAAGATTCCTGTGGTTGCAGCAACAGCCGCATTTTTCGGGTTTCTTCCGGTAGCAAAAGCATTTGGCGTAGGATCATTAATTATATAAACCTTTGGCATAGGCAGATTTGCATTTTGTGCAAGCTGCTCTATCATATCATAAAACTTAGGTGATTGCTCTCTTGTAATTGGTTGTGCGCGATACATTGCAAGCACAATTTTATCCGAAAACCAATAAGAACCAAAATTCATTATTAAGGAAAATATAAACGCAATTGTCATACCGGATTTTCCGCCAATTGCGTAACCAACGAGCAGAAAAAGCGCCATCATTGCAGACATTAGAAATACTGTTTTAAGTCCATTCATTTTTATTTTATTTCTCCGTTTTTGCGTTTCAAAGTTATATGGTAAAATTTGACTAAACAAGTTAAACCGGATTTGCGGTATTTTAGATGAGATTCTTATCACGAAAGATTCAAAAAAAAAGCGGTCCTAAGACCGCCTTTCAAACATTAAGTTCAGAATGTTCAACTATTATAAACATTAATCATTTACTGAACATTTGATATTCAAATGATTTTTATTTTAGAAGTAACATCTTCTTTGCTGCAATAAAACTCTGTCCTGAGTTTAATTCTGAACTACCGGTTTTAAGTTGGTAATAATAAACTCCGCTTGAAAGTTCGGAGGCGTCAAAATTTATTTCATAATTTCCGGCAGGTTTATATTCGTTAACCAAAGTTACAACTTCATTTCCCAAAACATCGTAAACTTTTAATGTAACAAACTGCTTATTGACTATTGCATACTTGATATTTGTAGTCGGGTTAAATGGATTCGGGTAGTTCTGCATAAGTGAAAATGTTTCAGGTAGTCCAATTTCTGCAAAAAACATCATTACTATATTCTACAGACCCATCGTAATCAATTTGTTTTAACCGATAACTGTACAAACCGCTTAATAGATTAACATCTGTATATGAGTAATTTCTTACTTCAGTGGTAGTTCCAAAACCGGGTACAAACCCAATTTCAATCCATCTTTCATCCACCGGAGTTTTTCTTTCAACTGAAAAACCTGCGTTATTGGTTTCAGTAGCAGTTGACCAGCTTAATATAACAGAATTCTGATCTGCTGAAGCACTGAATGATGTTAGCTCTACAGGGATCATTGAAAGAGCTAACAGATAAGCAGCATAAGCATCTATTCTTCCGGCACCATATCTATTATCTTTTCCGGAAGCTCCTTTTTCAACTGATGTTGTTTGGAGAATCATACTAACATCGGCAGGAGTTAAATTAGGATTTACTGATAATAATAAAGCTGCTGTACCTCCGGCGTGAGGTGTAGCGCCAGATGTTCCGCTAAAAGATCCATATCCGGTTCCGTTAACTGTTGAAGTAGTACCATTACCAGGGGCGCTTATATCTGGTTTTATCAAACCAATTGACCCTGAAACGGTTTCATAAGGATAGTCCTGATATACCACAGGCATAACATAAGGATAAGATGGATGGTTTGTTTTTATTTCTTCCCATGTTGCCGGACCATAAGGAGAACTACTGACAATTAAATCTGTTGATGCATTTACATTTCCAACTCCAATTACTGAACTTAATCCGCCTGTTAAAGTTTGATCAGGGTGAATCCATGGTGATGGTGAGTTTCCCGGAGCTGAAATATTAAATGGAATCGGAGCACTGCCTAAATTATTTCCGTCATTGCTTGTAGAGTTTGTATGAACAACCCCAGCCGCCAATTCAACATCAGTCATTTGGCGGAACATCGGATAATTTGGCTGAGGATTAAAATACCATTTGTAACTTAATGAACTTGTAATAACATCTACTCCTTTATCAATTGCATATTGCTGTGCTAACCAGTATTGAGATTCGCCATTTGGTCTTAAAGCTAAAATTTTCGCCCGTGGTGCAACACCGGTTTGTGTTCCATTTGTACCATCGCCACATACAATTCCGGATGTTGATGTACCGTGTGAACTGCTTGAGTAATACACATTGTTATCATTATTCCAAAAATCCCATCCGATTACATCATCTATATAACCATTACCGTCATCATCAATTCCATTTAGATCACCGGGATCAAATACCCAGGAAGAGCCATTCCAGACTATAGTAACTCCGTTACCATTTGCATCCTCTCCTAAATTATTCCAGATATTATGAACCAGGTCAGGATGGCGCCAATCACAGCCATCATCAAGATTTCCTACAAGAACACCCTGTCCGCTATCACCAGCAGCCCAAACAGCCGGCACATTTATCAAAGTTAATCCTGGCTGAAGTGCAAGCACATCATCAGAAGACGATTCCTGCTGCTGATCAATTGGATCAATTAACTGATTTCCATCATATATCGGATCAAATCTGATCTCAGCTATTTCATTAAAATTCTTAGCAAGATTATAAATCACTGAGGGTACCGCTGAAAATACAATTGTGTTTGCCGCCCAAAGAACATCAATTTTACTAACCAAGCTTTGCTGTTTGGCATTTTCAAGATAACCGCGGACATTTTGCTGATGCTGGTTAGAAAAGTTTTTAAGAATTCGCACTACTTCTTTCTGTCTTTCTTTTTTAGAAAGGAATACAGTCTCCTGCTGTAATTCTTTTAAGGAGTATTGCTCTTTAAATGTAGCATAAACATTAATCATCTCGTTATCCGAGGCACTTAGTAATATCACCTGCAGATATGGATGAATAATCCCATCTGAAGTTTGACCGAGACTTTCTGTTTGAGAGAGCAATAAAAATGCTGCAAGGAAAAATGTAGTGAAGAGATTTTTCATTTGATTACCTTTTGTTTTAGTGAATATCGGATTCTTAATTCTACTCCTAAAACTGCGAATATTTTTTATAAATACCAACTATTGATGCGTATCAAATAAAAAAAATTTGTGAGGCGGAAAACTATTGGCAATCAGACAAGAACTATGCAGAAGTAACTTTGGATTTAGCAGATAATATTTTCGCTGCAGGAAACATCGGATTGTTTAAATTCACTTATAGCGGAGCTTTATCTTCAAATCTTAATTTAACTTTTTGCTCAAATGAGATATATGTAAACTAATAATAATTAAATTATGGTTTGTGTGTCAGGCATAGTAAACGTAGTGCATATTTAAAAAGTAAAAGCTGGCGGTTTTGTTTCCTCTAAGAAGATAATTCAAAACAAATAATTCCCACTGACTATTTACCTGATTTTTTAATCTGCTGTTCTCTCACTCAATTAAATTAAAAAAGAGCTCCGAAGAGCTCTTTTTATCTGTTTCTGAAAAATTTCAGTTCTTGAGGCTTAAGAACTGAATCAGGATATTCCCCAGTTATTTTGATTATCGTGAATTATTAAAATTAGTTTAGTAAAATAATTAACCAGCAGTAATTCAATTATAAAATATAATTATTCCTTTCAGACTCCAAATTTTAAGATCACTAAAATTTTTTCAAGCACTTAACTTTGTTAAAGATTATATTTGAATAAGAATTAATTTTTATTGCCACGACTCTTAAATTGTGATTTGAAAAATAATCAGGAATTTACAAGCTTCAGCTAAAATATTAATTGAATTCAGACAAAGTCTGTTTTTTCATCTAAATTTGCGAAGCATAAAAGCTGCGGTTATTTGTGGAATAAAAAATCCCTGTAAATTCTTTGTTTTTTAACTTTTATCAGGATAAATTCACGACCTATTTTTAAAATGATTGCTGAAAATCTTGCCGTTTTAAGGCAGAAAATCGAGGAAACCTGTAAAAAAGCAGATAGAAATCCTGCTGATATTAATATTATTGCAGTTTCAAAATATTTTGGTATAGACTCAATTCTTGAAGCTACAAAATGCGGACTCACAAATTTTGGTGAAAATCGTGCACAGGAACTTACTCTAAAATTTGAAAAACTCGGAAGTAAAGTAACGTGGCATTTTATCGGGACTTTACAAAAAAATAAAGTAAAGTATGTTGTTAATTCTGCTGAACTTATCCATTCAGTTGATTCAGTTGAACTTGTTGAAGAGATAAATAAAAGAGCGGAAAGGATCGGAAAAATTCAAAAGATATTGCTCGAAGTAAAAACATCTGATGAAATGACTAAATCCGGTTTGGAAACTGAAAGTGAAATTGTAAGTCTTGTACAAAGATGTTCAGAGCTGAAAAGTATTAAGTTAAATGGATTGATGACAATGGCTCCATTAACTGATGATGTAAACATTATTAGGAAAAGTTTTAAAGATTTGCGTAACTTAAAAGATAAAATTAACAACAAAGGATTTAATCTTGTTGAGCTATCTATGGGAATGACCAGCGACTTTGAAATTGCAATTGAAGAAGGAGCAACAATGATAAGGATTGGCAGCGCAATTTTTGGCGACAGAGATTATTCAAAAGATTGGAGACAGATATGAAAATTTCTCCTTTAGAAATTCGTCAGCAGGAATTCACAAAAAAAATGCGTGGATTCGATCCTGATGAAGTACAGAGTTTTTTAGAATCTCTCGCTGACGAGGTTCAAAGACTTAGTGAGGATAACGATACATTAAAAAGTGAAGTTGAAAATTTAACTGAACAGATTAATGAGTATAAAAAGATTGAAAAGAATCTTCAGGATACTCTTTTAAAAGCACAGGAAAATTCAACCAAATCTTTTGAAGCAGCAAAAAAGCAAACAAGCCTTATGTTAAAAGAAGCAGAGCTGAAAGCTGCACAGATTATTGAAAAAGCTCGTGAAAGTACAAATGATATCCGTAATGCAGTAGTTAATCTGAGAGAAGAAAAAGATCTTATTATTGCAAAGCTTAAAGCAATAGTAAACTCTCAGGCAAATTTACTTGAGCTTAAGGTTGAACGTGCAGGTGAGGAAAAATCTGCCGGTAAAAAAACAGATGATTCAAATAAAATGGATATTGATCTTAATGATATCCTTAATAAAATTTTATGAGTGAACTGATAAAAAAAATAAATGAAACTTTAACGGTTATCAGAAAATTTACTTCTGATAATTATCCTGTTGGAATTATACTTGGTACCGGGCTTGGCGGACTTGTTAAAGAAATTAATATTGCCCATCAGATTACCTATGCTGAACTTCCGCACTTTCCGCTTTCAACTGTTGAATCGCATCATGGCAAATTAATTTTCGGTACTATAAACGGACAAAAGGTTGTTGTAATGCAAGGCAGATTTCATTACTATGAAGGCTACACGATGCAGCAGATAACTTACCCTGTTCGTGTTATGAAATTTCTTGGAGTAAAAACTCTTGTCGTTTCAAATGCCTGCGGCGGAATGAATCCTGATTATCGCAAAGGGGATTTGATGCTGATGACTGATCATATAAATTTACTTGGTGATAATCCGCTTATCGGAAAAAATACAGATGAACTCGGTCCCAGATTCCCGGATATGAGTGAACCATATTCGCTTGAATTGATCAGACTTGCTGAAGAGGTTGCAAAAGAAAATAATATAAAAGTTCATAAAGGTGTTTACGTTGCTGTTCCCGGTCCGAATCTGGAAACAAAAGCTGAGTACAAATTTTTGCGGGCAACTGGTGCTGATGTTGTGGGAATGTCAACAATTCCTGAAAACATTGTAGCAAACCATATGGGAATGAAAGTATTTGGAATGAGTATTATTACCGATGAGTGTTTTCCGGAAAATCTTAAACCGGTTAATGTTGAAGAAATAATTGCTGCAGCGATGAAAGCAGAACCCAAAATGACTTTAATCATGAAAGAAATAATAAAGAGATCATAATGGCATTTTCACCCAAAAGAATGTTGGTTAATTACGGTGCAGCAGTGCTGCTTGCTGTGTTTTTATTCTTCTCAAATTTTTTGAATACAAATCTGTTCGATTTTGGGGAGCTTAATTTTGCAGTGTGGTTTGTTCTTTCAATTTTCTGTTTCAGCTGCGGCTGGTTTATTAACCGTGTTTTAGGATGGCAGCACGGCGGTAAAATTGTTTTTGCAATAATTATTGCAATTACCGCACTAAGTTTGTTTACAGTAATATTCTTTAATGAATATTTTTCGGCTTCACAATTGATTACTGAAAATATAATTCTGTACAGCTTAAGAAATATTATGCTTGGTGCAATGGGATTTTTCGGAATGGCTGTTCAGGAAGTGCTTGGTTCTGAAAGAGAAAGTATTCTGTTAAAAGAAAAAATTAAAGTTTACGAGCAAACAATGCTCGATGCAAAAAAGGAAGCAGAGTTAGCTCTTAAAGAAGCTAAAGTTAAAGCTGAAAAGCTTATCAATGATGCGGAGCTGCATTCAAAAAATACAATACTCAAGAAAGAAAGAATTGAACGTGAGTTAAAAGAGTTTATTCACACAGAAAGAGAATTAATTAAAAAGTACGAAGAATTATAGTATCATTACATCTATAGCGATTTGAAATGTTTAAACAGAATTTAGAAAAAATTGGTTACCCTCAGTTAGAACATATTATACTTCAGTTCTGGCAGGAAAATAAAGTATTTGAAAAAAGTATTTCCACACGGGATGAAAATAAATCCTGGACATTTTATGAAGGTCCTCCTACTGCAAACGGAAAGCCCGGTATTCATCACGTAATGGCAAGAACTCTAAAAGATCTTGTCTGTCGTTACAAAACATTGAAAGGTTATCGCGTTAACAGAAAAGCCGGATGGGATACACATGGTTTACCGGTTGAAATCGAAGTTGAAAAATCACTTGGGATAAAACATAAAAGCGAAGTGCTTGAATACGGAGTTGAGAAGTATAACCAAAAATGCCGTGAATCAGTCTTTACCTATTTAGACCTTTGGGAAAAGATGACAACCAGAATGGGTTATTGGATAGATCTTAAATCAGCATATATAACTCTTGATAATAATTATATTGAATCAGTTTGGTGGGCATTAAAAACTTTATTTGATAAAGGACTTATTTACAAAGATTATAAAATTGTTCCGCAGGATCCCAAATCTGAAACTGTTTTATCATCACACGAACTTGCACTTGGCTACCGCGAAACAAAAGATCCATCGGTTTATACTTTATTTAAACTTGCAGAATCTGACGAACATTTTCTTGTATGGACAACTACTCCCTGGACTTTGATTTCAAATGTTGCTTTGGCTGTTGGTCCTGATATTGATTATGTAAAAATTAAAACTGAACGCAATATCATTATTCTGGCAAAAGAAAGACTATCAGTTGTTGAAGAAGAATATGAAATTCTTGCAGAGATGAAAGGTAAAGACCTTGCCGGTACTGAGTATGAACAGTTGATGGATTATTGTGAAGTTGACAAAAAAGCTTTTTATGTAATCGAAGGTAATTTTGTCAGTACAGAAGATGGTTCGGGTATAGTACATATTGCCCCGGCATTTGGTGCTGACGATTATGAAATGTCAAAGAAATACGATTTGCCGATGCTTCAGCCGGTTACAAGAGCAGGAATCTTTACTGATGAAGTTACAGATTTTGCCGGCAAGTTTGTTAAAGATGCTGATCAGGATATCATCCTGAAATTAAAGAAGGATGGAAAACTTTATAAGAAGGAAACCATTCTTCATACTTATCCTTTCTGCTGGCGTCATCCCGAAGTACCCGTAATTTATTATGCCCGCGAAAGCTGGTTTATCCGTACAACTTCTGTTGCAGACAGAATGGTTGAACTTAATAAGCAAATCAACTGGCAGCCGCCCGAAGTTGGAAGCGGTAGATTTGGGAATTGGCTTGAAGAAAATAAAGACTGGGCTTTATCACGGGATAGATTCTGGGCTACACCATTGCCTATTTGGGTAAGCGAAGATGGTGATGCTTTTGCAATCGGAAGTATTGAAGATGTTAAAAACGGATTTATTGAAGAGAATGGAAAAAGAATTTCCTTAAAAGATATTAAAGAAATTGATCTGCATAAACCATTTGTTGATAAAATACTATTTGAAAAAAGCGGAAAGATTTATAAACGAACTCCTGAAGTAATAGATGTTTGGTTTGATTCCGGTGCAATGCCGTTTGCCCAATATCATTATCCGTTCGAAAATAAAGATGTCTTTGAAAAGAAATTGTTCCCATCACAATTTATCTGTGAAGGAATCGACCAGACCCGCGGCTGGTTTTACACATTACATGCAATTGCAACCATGTTGTTTGATAACGTTGCATTCAAAAATGTAATTGTAAATGAATTAATACTTGATAAAACCGGCAGAAAAATGTCAAAGTCGTTGGGCAATACAGTTGATCCGTTTGCTTTATTTGATAAATACGGAGCAGATGCAACAAGATGGTATCTGGTAACTAACTCACCTCCGTGGCGCCCAACTTTATTTGATGAAGAGGGGCTGGCTGAAGTTCAGAGAAAATTCTTTGGGACTTTGATTAATACTTATTCATTCTTTGCTCTTTATGCAAATATTGATGAATTTAATTTTAAAGATAATCTGATCGCATATGAAGAAAGACCCGAAATCGACCGGTGGATCATCTCTAAATTAAATGCTCTTGTTGAAGAATATGAGCAGTTGATGGATGATTATGATGTAACAAAAGCAGCGCGTGCAGTTTCTAATTTCACGATTGATCAGCTTTCAAACTGGTATGTAAGAAGAAGCAGAAGACGTTTCTGGAAATCCGAAATGAACAGAGAAAAACTCTCCGCATATCAGACACTATACGAATGTTTAGTAACAGTGTGTAAACTAACATCACCATTTGCTCCGTTTATTTCTGAAACAATTTATCTTGAATTGAACAATGAAACAAAACTTGAGAGCTTCGGTTCGGTGCATCTTACAGATTTTCCAAAAATAACATATCGTGATAAAGTGCTTGAAGAAAAGATGGAGGTTGCGCAAAATGTTGTTTATCTTAGCAGAGCAATGCGTGCTAAGAATAATCTTAAAGTACGGCAGCCATTACAAAAAATTATGGTTGCATTGGATAAAAGTAAACACGATGCTTTATCCAAGATGCAGGATGTTATTCTTGAAGAAATAAATATAAAAGAGTTGATAATATTAAATGACGATTCTGAGATTGTTAATAAATCTGCAAAGGCTAACTTTAAATCAATTGGACCCAAGTTTGGTAAAAAAGTGAAAATCATTTCCGAACTGATAAAGAACTTTACCAAGGATCAGATAGCAAAAATTGAAAAGGGTGAAGATCAGATATTGGAAGTTGATGGCGAAAAAATAACTATCACAAAAGATGATGTTGAAATAATTAGTTCTGAGATTACAGGCTGGGTAGTCGAAGCAGAAGCCGGGATTACTGCTGCAATAGATACAGAGCTGAATAATGCGCTGATAGAAGAAGGACTTGCCCGTGAATTTGTAAACAGAGTTCAGAACATGAGAAAAGATGCCGGTTTTGATGTAACTGACAAAATTATTATTAACTTTGCAGGCTCTGAAAATTTAGTTAGAGCAATAAATAATTTTAATCAATATATTTCCACCGAAACTCTTGCCGAAAAATTATCTGATAAAGCCGGTTCAAACAACGGTTTTAAACAGGAATTTAAAATAGGTGAGTTTGATTGTTCAATTAACATTGAAAAAGTTAAAGTCTAATTAGAGGAGAAGTAAACATGGCTAAAAAAACCACTGTTAAAAAGGTAACAAAGAAAAACACTGCTAAAACAAGTAAGAAGGCTGTAAAGAAAGAAGTAAAAAAGAAAAAACCGGTTAAAGTTTCTGCTCCAAAAAAAACGTTAAAAAAGGAAGCACCGAAGAAGAAGGTAACAGCAAAGAAAAAAGAAGTTAGAAAAACTGTAAAAACAACTGCACCTAAAACTAAGACCACTGCAAAAAAAGCAGTTCCGGTTAAAAAACAGGTTGAAAAAAGATTAATTGTTAAACCCAGAACTAAGCCGGTTGTTGTAAAACCAAAAGAAGAAGACATCATAACACCTGAAATGATAGCTGCCAATCGTGCTGCTGCATTAAAGAAAATTAAAGGTTACAGTAAAAAAGATCTCGAATATTTCAGAGGGATAATTCTTGAAAAGCGTGACGAAATCCTCGAACAACTTCAGAATCTAAGAGAGCAAATGCTTGATCCGACAACAGGTGAATATATAAACGAAAATTCTCCCTATTCACTTCATATGGCTGAACAAGGCACTGATGCAATGGAGAGAGAAAAAACTTTTCTTTATGCTCAGAGAGAAAACAAATTTTTAGGATATCTGGAAGATGCATTAAAGAGAATTGATAGCGGAACTTACGGTATTTGTGTTGAGTGTATTGAAGAACCTCAGCATCTTTGCCCGACTTGCCCATTAATTCCAAAAGAAAGATTAGCAGCCGTACCTCATAGTCAGCTTTGCTTACCGATGAAGCAAAAACAGGAAAAAAGATAGCTTTGGATTTCTCAGAAAGATTAGAAAAGGAGTAAAAGTTATTTGAAAGCGTTATATGTCTCGTTGATTATTGTTATTGTTGATCAGATAACGAAATTATTGGTTAAAGGATTTGCTATTTCATTTTTAGGATTAAATTTTGAGGGCATGTATCTCGGACAGATGATTCCGGTTTGGGGTGATTTTTTCAGATTAACTTTTGTCGAAAACCCCGGTATGGCTTTTGGCTACGATCCGGGTGAGAGTTTTAAATTAATAATTTCAATATTCTCTTTAATTGCCAGCATTGGTCTGGTTATTTATCTGTATGTAATTAGAGATAAAAGCTTAAGCTTACGAATTGCTATTGCCTGCATTTTGGGTGGTGCTGTCGGGAACCTGATAGATAGAACATTTTACGGAGTATTTTTCGATTATGCTCCGTTGTTCTACGGAAAGGTTGTGGATTTTTTTGATTTCGACTTTTTTAATTTTACTCTCTTTGGAAGAAGTTATGATAGATGGCCTGTTTTTAATATAGCAGATGCTGCTGTAACAATCGGTGTTTTAATCCTGATACTGTTTTATAAAAAACATAATGAAATTGAAGAGGTGTCTGAAAATAAAGTTGAGGTTTCCGGTATATCGGGAATAAATATCTCTGAAAAAGTATCTGAGTTAAGCAGCGATAATCCGCAGATAATAAAAAAAGATCAGATAAATGAGCAAACTGATATCCGAAAAGAAATTTCTGATTGATGTTCCGGAAGGAAAAAGAAAAGAACGGATTGATATATTTCTTACCCATCATATCGAAAATACCACACGCTCTAAAATCCAGAAAGCAATTGAAGCAGGATTTGTAAAAGTAAATGGCATTACTGTAAAATCAAATTACAGTGTTAAACCATTTGATAAGATTGAAGCAATTCAAATAATCTCACCAAGACCCGAAGATATTGAACCTGAGGAAATTCCGTTAGATATTGTTTATGAAGATGATTATCTGATCATCGTTAATAAACCTGCTGGAATGGTTGCTCATCCGGCTTATGCAAATTATACCGGAACTCTTGTTAATGCACTGCTTCATCATACCAAATCTTTAAGCGCTGTTAATCAGGCAGGAAGACCCGGAATTGTTCATCGCATTGATAAAAACACAAGCGGACTTCTTGTAGTGGCAAAGGATGATTTTACACACTCAAAGTTAGCTGCACAGTTTTCAAAGCACACGATTGAAAGAGAGTATCATGCAATATGCTGGGGAAAGTTTAAAGATAAAGAAGGAGAATTTTCAGCTAAGATTGCACGCAGTAAAAGTGACAGAAAAAAATTTACTATCAGTGATAAAGAAGGAAAAGATGCTGTTACTCTTTATAAAGTTATCGAGCAATTTGAGTTTACATCTTACATAAAATTAAATCTAAAAACCGGAAGGACACATCAGATAAGAGTTCATCTTTCAGGATCAGGCAAACCAATTTTTGGTGATCCAGCCTATGGAGGAAATAAAATTCATATTGGATTTGAATCACCGAAACTTAAAAGCAGAATTGCAAATCTTTTAGAGATTATGCCAAGACAGGCTTTACATGCTAAAACACTTGGATTCATTCATCCTCACACAAATAAACTTGTAAGATTTGATTCCGAATTGCCTGAAGATTTTAAACTTCTTTTAGAGAAACTGCGCAGCTAAGAGTATAATTGCGAGTAAGTCTTCACGCGAAGCAATCTACTGATTACTTAAAAGACCGTGTGTCAGTCTGAGCTTGTCAAAGACTGACATTTTAAAGTTGTGTAACACTTTTAAATGCTAAGTGTGACAATCATATGCCTGCAATTAACTCTCGCAATGATCCCCCGACCTTCATTATATTATTTTGAATGCACACTTACTCATTCTTCAAGATAAAATAATTTACTCTTATTCCGAAAGAAAAAGTATTTAAATCCTGATCAGGATTTTTATATGTTCCGATTGAATATCCTATAAATGGTTCTAACGCAACACTTTTTGAAATAAAATAATTTATTCCACCTGTAAAATTAAAAATATTACCATATTGATCTGATGCAAGTTCTTTTGAATAATTATATACAATTTCTAAAAAGGGGAAAAAACTAAAGCTGGTAAAATAATATCTGATATCAGGTCCAAGTGCAAAATGTCTTCTGATACTTTTGTTTTCTAAAGTAACCGGAGTTCCCATAATATTCGGATAGGTTGATATGCTGTTTAATTCATTATAATTAAACGAAATATTTCCACCGACCAACAGATTATTCGAAATAAAAAATCCGAATGCAGGTGAGAACCCAAAGTTATAAGCCTTTAAAGTATAATTAGATGATCCATTATCCATTGCGTTTTTAGAATATGAATATGAAACTGAGCCTGAAAGAGTATGGTTCCCTTTCTTTATTGTACCTTGTGAAAATAAAGTAGAGCAGGAGAAAAATACTAAAATTAATACGGCGATAACTTTAAATGATTTCATAACTACCCTATAAATGTTGTTAATGTAATTTTATTGAGAATAATCTATTGTGGATCTGTCAAACAGTAAACCTTTTTATTGCCTATACACACCATGTATCCCTCACCAACTGCAACCGGAGAAGAATACCGATAGCTTTTATCGGTTGCATACTCTGGTGGCAGTCCTTTCCAAATAACTGAACCGGTTGAAGCATCTAGGACATAGATATAAGCAAAATTACAAAAGTAAACTCTTCCATTTTGTACAGTTATAATAGTTATAATCGAACTTTTGGTCCCTTCACTTATCCATTTTAATTTTCCTGTTCTTAAATCGAAAGCATACATTTTGGCTAATGCAGTTGAACCCATATAAACTGTCTCATCATTTATTGTAACAGATTCCCAAAAAGCATCATTGGAAACAGTAGTTTCCCAAATTTTCCTGCCGTTAAATCGGTTTAAGGCAAACATTGTTGAAGATGATGCAAATATTAATAGACTGTCTTTAAAGTCACATGACTGTATATCAAAATTATGTGGCGATTCAAAACCCCATAAATATTTGCCATTTTCAGAATTATAACATAATAAGTTTCCTTTTAATCCATTTCCAGTATTCCACCCAGTTGGTACATAAATAAATCCATCTTCTGAAATTACTGGATTGTAGGCTCCTTGGCTATAGCCTGCAGGAATAAGTTCTTCAAGTTCTATACGTAATTCAATATTGCCTGTTAACTTCGATAGTTTGATGACTTCTCCTTGACCGCCGAGTAAGATTGAATTGCCGTTTTGAGACATAATTGATAAATCAATTTCGTCAAAATTTTCAATTGTTGTGAACCAAACTAAATTACCACTTGATTTATCATAAGCTTTAATCCAGTTTGAATGGTTTAAAAATAAAAGATTATCTGAGTGCAATAATTTTTGAGAATGTAATACTCTGCTCCCACTAATACCCAAAAATGTTTCCCATTCTATATTGCCGCTCTTTAATTTTATACATTTTAAGGTTGAATCTGCGGCAATATATGCTAGCCCATTTTCTATAAAAGGCATTACCAAATCAGAGAAACCTTTATCAGCTACTAAGTAAGACCAAACAACTTTTGCTTCATATTTTGCGATTGGTTCAATAGTTTGTTCACATTCGAAAGATGAAAGCAATAATATAAAAGGGATAATAATTATAAATATTCTAGTTTTCATACATTATATGTCCTAATATTAAAAAGCCGTTCAATTATTGGTTGAACGGCTTACTTTTTATTTTATCTTCGTGGAAGATTTATGTCATTTCTTTGTAATGCAGTTCTAATTTGATTTAAAGATTCATAATTTGATGTTTCTTCCAGATGATTTGTATGTAATGCAATTAGTTTTTTATCGCTTGCTATAAAACTTGGTGCTTGAGAAAATGTTGGAATAAAAGCATCGTTAATAGGATTATGATTATAAACTTGCTCAATTGGAATTGTTTCTCCAACAAGATATGAGTTCCATTCTTGCTGATGTAGCGTATTTAAAGCATATGATCCATACAAAAAGCCGTTACCAACATAACTCCAGTAATAGTAAAGGTCTAAATCATTTGGATCACCTGACCACAGGTACTTATTAAAATAATAATCTGCCTCATCATAACACATGTAAGAATAAAAAGAATAGTAACTAATTAAATTCATAGCGCTTGTTACACCATCCCCAGTTTCATAACCATTAATTTGTGTATCTGCCAATCGCCAGTGTGAATACCAATCTTCTTGCCCATAAATAGTATAAGTTGCAGCAGGTAATGTCGCATTTGGATTTGAGTTCAGAGTATTAATAAAATTACTACCCGGTCTAAGATCTTGTGCTGCGGCAGAATTTAGATCAAAAGGATCGAAAAATGAATTTAATATATCTATTAGATTTGCTAATAGGGGTAGAGCAATATTATAAACTGCATAATCCCAGTTGTAGCCATA
The DNA here is from genome assembly GCA_013285425.1 of Ignavibacteriota bacterium. Lineage (GTDB taxonomy): Bacteria > Bacteroidota > Ignavibacteria > Ignavibacteriales > Ignavibacteriaceae > IGN3. The sequence continues at coordinate 76,646 of CP053447.1, read as the reverse complement.
TGCGAACCATCCTTGTGCTAAATCATCTAACCACCATGTTGTAACTGTTCCTAAATTAGCTTGAGTTTTTGCAATTATAGGTGCACCGGTATGTGGTGTGCCAATTGTAATTAGTGCTTTAATATTACTGTTAGAACCCTGTAGTCTTTTAATCTCCCTAGCCAAAACACCCCCCATGCTATGAGCAACAACGACTGTATTATTATAAGGAGCTAAAGTAGAAGACATGGTTGAGGCTGTTTGACTTATTGAAGCCAGACCATTATAAGAATTATTTGTCGAATAGTTAGTAATAAATTCTTGATTAAATAAACCTTGAGCATATTGCCACATTGAATTATTTGTATTTGCTCCGAAACCATGTAAAAAAGCAATATTTGTAATTGGTTGCGGTGGTGTTATGACATTAAATTCTGTTACTGATTCAGTCCCTCCATTTGAGTTAAATACCCAAATTCTATAATAGCCAGGTGGGATTTGAGGTACAGGGACTTCAATATAAGTTGAAGTTGCTATGATGGGCATTGCAATATAGTCTCCAAATCTAATGCCGGTGTAACTGGCAGGTGGTTTTTCGAGTTGTGTATCTAATCTAAAGTATTCTCCATAAATTCTAACAACGGTACCAACGGCTCCGCTTTGAGGTGAAAATGAATTTATAATCGGGGTTTGAGGATAAACTTGCTTTGTAAATAAAAGTACAAGGATTATTAATATGTTTTTTATATAAAAGATATTTTTCATCATTTCTCCCTTCTATAAAATTTAATATTCTTTTGTTATAATTAAATTTCTATTCGGTCTCGAACTATTTACTCCATAATATTTTTTATGAACAATGTTTTTCCCATCCTTGACTTCAAAAATGTTCTCAGAGACTATCTTGCCATCTTTATACAACTTAGAACTTTCAGGTAAACCACTTTTAGAATTGAATATCATTTTAACTTGAAAATTATTGTCAGAGCTATTAGATAGTTGAAAATCTTTGCTGATTTCATATTTGTAATCATCTTTCTGACTAACATTATATCCCTTTTCTTTAAATTTTATAATTACCTGATCAGTTGTTAAAGCTGCCCAATTAATAGGGGCATCTTTAACCTTTTCATCATGCTTATTTCCTTTCTTCTTTCATTTTATCTAATATATCGAGAAATTTTTGTTCAATCGGTATATTATATTGCTTTCCTTCAAAGCTATAGATGATGCTATTAAAGTTTGCAATTATACTATTAGGAAAATAGTTATTACCTTTTCCCTCATCAAAAGTAAATGTTAAAGAACCTGAAACTAATTTAGAAGAGAGATTTGAGTGCACATTAAATTTTTCTTGATAGAGAAGATGATTTTTTAAGTCCAATTCTAAAAGATTCTCCGAATCAGATGCTACTAAAGAAAGACTGTAAGAAGAATTGGAGTTATATTCAGGTTTATTTATTTCATTTTCGGGGGGGGTACAACTGAGTTATCCTTGCAAAAGTTAAATGCAAAAATCATTATTAGAAAGAAAGACGTTTTTAAAATTATTCTTTTCATATACTTCTCCCATTAAGTTATTTATGAAAACATTGGATTAAATTTAGAGATTGGTCCTTTATGATGTGTCCATTTTTCCTCCTTTATGTTTTGTTGAAGAAAAAGTCCAAATCAAATAATTATTTATTTGATTACTTAGCAAAAGTAATCAAATATTTTAATAATTGTCAATCTTCTTTTAATAAAGCTGGAACTAAAATTCTATTTAGATAAAATATTAAATTTTGAATTACTTTATAAAAAGTAAAAGCAATAAAAGTAGTTAATGCTTTAAGTGACATTCAAAAAGACAAAAGATGACCTCTTTTCAGGAAGATGTCATCTTTTTCAAAAAGTGATCTGTTAAATTATTTAGATTGCTTCGTCCGAAGACTTGCTCGCAATGACTGAAAATCTTAATTATATTTGCAAACAAATTATCAAACAATCAGTAAATAAAATGTTAAAACTTTACAACACACTTACTAAAAAAGTAGAAGAATTTATTCCCATAGATCCGAATGAAATTAAATTTTACGTTTGCGGTCCAACTGTTTATGATTACTTTCATATCGGTAATGCTCGCTCATTTGTTATGGCTGATATAGTGCGAAGATATCTTGAGTACAAAGGATATAATGTTAAGTTCGTAATGAATCTTACTGATGTTGATGATAAAATTATCAAAAAGTCAAACGAAGAAAGACGTAATGCAAATGATGTTACAACCGATTATATAAATGCTTTTTTTGAAGATATAACAAAACTGAAAATCAAAAAAGCTACGCTTTATCCTAAGGCAACTGAACACATGAAAGAAATAATTGATATGATAAAGCTGCTCGTAGATAAAAAATTTGCCTATAATGCTGATGGTAATATCTTTTATGATGTTAAGAAGTTTTCTGGTTACGGAAAGTTAAGCGGAAAAAATATTGAAGAACTTGAAGCCGGTTCACGAATTGAGGTTAATGAAGAAAAGAAAGATCCTTTGGATTTCGCTTTATGGAAAAAAGCAAAAGATGGCGAACCGTACTGGGAAAGTCCGTGGGGAAAAGGAAGACCAGGCTGGCATGTTGAATGCTCTGCAATGAGCTGCAAACATCTCGGTAAAACATTTGATATTCACGCCGGCGGAAATGATTTAATTTTTCCCCATCACGAAAATGAAATTGCTCAAAGCGAAGCAGCAAACGATAAACAATTTGTAAAATACTGGCTGCACTTCGGCTTCCTGAACATCAATGAAGAGAAGATGTCAAAGTCACTCGGTAATTTTTTTACCGCAAGAGAAGTTTTAAAGAAATATTCTGCTGAAGCAATAAGAATGTTTTTTGCTCAGGCTTATTACCGCGGACCACTAAACTTTTCTGATGATCTTTTATCTGCTGCTGAAAAGGGACTTGAAAAAATTAATAACCTTGTTGATAAAATAAATTTAGAGATCAGAAAAAATATTTCTGGAGCAAAACCCGGATTTGATTTTGATTCTTATTATAAGAGATTTGAAGAAGCAATGGATGAAGATCTTAATACATCTCAGGCTGTTGCGGTTATTTTTGATTTTGTAAAAGAGGTGAACCGCATAATTGCTTCCTCAGAAAGTGTTGATGTTAATTTTTATGATGATGTGAAAACATTTTTAACAAAAACCGCAGAAAATGTTCTTGGCATTGTAGATTTTAACAAAAAAAATGCCGGCGATGATAAACTTGTAAATGATTTAATTGAATTACTAATTACTCTTAGAACTGAAGCAAAGCAAAATAAAAACTACCTGCTTTCTGATACAATTCGTAATAGACTTAAAGAGCTTGGTGTTGTTTTGCAGGATAGCAAAGAAGGTACAAGTTATAAGATTGGGAAAAATTAGTTTATGAATAAGAATGAAATACTATCGATATTTGTATTATAAGCTATAGAGATTGGCATAATTGTATATATAATGAATATAATATTGTTTAATAACAAAGATAAATCTAAACTTGTCATAAAGAAGTTTAGTGAAGAAAGTAAAAAACGTAAAATATTAGGTAATGTGTTTTTAGCTTTTTATAAGATAATTTCTATATGTCTAATATTTGTGGCGAGTTACTTTAAAGATAATTTAAAATTGAAATGATCAGCTCTGATCTGCAATATGAGTGTCTTCAGCGTGCTATTTCTTTAAAACTTCTCATCAAAAATATTACCTATACCAAGCACAAGATTTGGATCGAGAGATTTTTTTAGTACAACCATTTTGCAAGTGTTTCAAGCTATTGGTTTTTCAATAGTATTCACCTAATGATTATGTGAAGGACATTTTTAAAAATCAATTCTTAAATCCTCATCAACAATGCAGGAAAATAATTATTCAATATTGCTTAGTTTTGTAGAGTTATTAATAAACTTTATGGAGAAACAATGGGTTACGAATTATTAGATAAAATAAAAGCTAATGCTAAATTAAAAAGCAAAACTGTTATCCTTCCCGAATCTCACGACGAGCGGGTTCTTAAAGCTTCAGAAATATTAACTAAAGAAAAAATTTGTAAAGTAATTACACTTGGCAATCCTTCAAAAATTAATGAAGATGCAAAAAGAATCGGTGTTGATTTGTCGGGGGTTGAGGTAATTGACCACCTAACTCATTCAAAGTTTGCTGAATTTGCAAACATCTATTACGAGTTAAGAAAGAAAAAAGGAATGACTGCTGAACAGGCAGTTGAAGTAATGAAACGTGATATTTTCTTTGCTGCAATGATGCTGCGTGAAGGATTGGTAGATGGCAGTGTTGCAGGTTCATTCGCATCTACTGCAGATGTTATGAAAGCAGGGATACAAATAGTTGGAATGCCGCAGGGAATTTCAATCGTATCCAGCTTCTTTTTAATGTTGTTCAAAGATAAAGCTTTTAGTTTTGCAGATTGTGCGGTTGTTCCTAATCCCGATGCACAGCAGCTCACAGATATTGCTATATCAACTGCAGATAATCATAAAAAGTTAACCGGTGAAGAGCCTCTTGTAGCAATGCTGTCCTTCTCAACAAAAGGCAGTGCAAAACACGAACTTGCTGATAAAGTTATTCAGGCAACAGAAATAGTTAGGACTAAAAGAGCCGATCTTAATGTTGACGGTGAGCTTCAGTTTGATACTGCAATAGTTGCTTCAATCGGAAAGAAAAAAGCTCCTGAAAGTAAAGTTGCCGGTTTAGCAAACGTACTTGTTTTCCCTGATTTGAATGCAGGAAACATAGGTTATAAAATCGCTCAACGCTGGGGCGGTGCCGAAGCAGTTGGACCAATGGTTCAGGGTTTACAAAAACCTTTCTTTGATTTAAGCCGCGGCTGTAGTGTTGATGATATAGTAAACACAGCTTCAATAAATGTGTTAATGGGATAATTTATAGTAGTCTTTTTTAATTTATAAACTGTTCTTAACCTGCCCTGATCAGGATAACATATAATGGTGGCAATGAGCGAAGTCGAAATGTGACAAGAACAAAAGTCAGTCTTCGGCTTCGCTCAGACTGACAAATGAATGTTGCACTGAGTTTATTGAAGTATGGATAAAGACTAATGAATAATTAATAATGAATGTCCTCCTTCCTCATCACTCAGGATGATAAATAATCGTCACGTTGAGCGTAGTCGAAACGTGACAAGAACAAAAGTCAGTCTTCGGCTTCGCTCAGACTGACAAATGAATGTTGTACTGAATTTATTGAAGTATGGATAAAGACTAATGGATAATTAATAATGAATAATGAATGTAATCCTTCCTCATAACTCAGGATAATAAATAATCGTCACGTTGAGCGAAGTCGAAACGTGACAAGAACAAAAGTCAGTCTTCGACTACGCTCAGACTGACAAATGAATGTTGTACTGAATTTATTGAAGTATGGATAAAGACTAATGAATAAATAATAATGAATGTCATCCTTCCTCATCACTCAGGATAATAAAATATCGTCACGTTGAGCGTAGTCGAAACGTGACAAGAACAAAAGTCAGTCTTCGGCTTCGCTCAGACTGACAAATGAGTGTTGCACTGAGTTAAGTTGAATTGTGACTTTTTTTTGAACAGTTCTAACAAATTCTAAAAAATCATCAAGATATCAGACTTAATTCTTCTTTCGATTATTAAACAAGAATAACTATTTTTGAGCAACTAGTAATTAAAAAACAAACAAACGAGTAGCAAAAATGGGATCTAAAATTATCTGGACAAAAATTGACGAAGCACCTGCATTAGCAACTTATTGTCTTCTGCCAATTGTAAAATCATTTACCAAAGACACAGGAATTGAAATTGAAGAAAAAGATATTTCCCTGGCAGGAAGAATCATTGCAAACTTTCCTGACTATTTAACAGAAGATCAAAAAATACCGGATTACTTAACAGAGCTTGGTGAAATTGCAAAGACTTCAGATGCAAACATTATTAAGCTGCCTAATATCAGCGCATCTATTCCGCAATTAAAAGGAGCGATTAAAGAATTACAAAGCAAGGGATATAAAATTCCTGATTATCCCGAAGAACCAAAAACAGAGGAAGAAAGATTATTGAAAAACAGATTTGCAAAAGTTCTTGGGTCTGCAGTTAATCCGGTTTTAAGAGAAGGAAATTCCGATAGAAGAGCTGCTGCTTCGGTTAAAAGATTTGCTCAAAAGCATCCGCATAAAATGATGAAACCCTGGGCTGAATCAGGTTCAAAAGCACGCGTTGCATTTATGAAGCAGGGAGATTTTTATGGTTCCGAAACATCATTTACACTTGCTAAAGATGATGTTGTGAAAATTGAATTTACAGGAGCCGATGGAAATAAAAAAATATTAAAAGAAAATCTTAAACTTATAAACGGAGAGGTAATTGACTCCGCTGTAATGAATGTAAAAGAGTTAAGAAAATTTTATGCTGATACAATTAAAGAAGCAAAAAGTGATAATGTTCTTTTATCGCTGCATCTTAAAGCTACAATGATGAAAATATCCGATCCGATTATGTTTGGTCACGCTGTTTCTGTTTATTACAAAGATGCGCTTGAAAAACACTCTGAAACTTTAAAAGAAATCGGTGCTAATGTTAATAACGGTCTGATGGATGTTTTAGAAAAGCTCAAAAAACTTCCCGATGCAAAACGAACTGAAATTGAAGCTGATATAAATAAAGTTTATGAAACTCAACCCGAACTTGCAATGGTTGATTCCAGAATCGGCAAAACAAATCTTCATGTTCCAAATGATATTATTGTTGATGCATCAATGCCTAATGTTGTGCGTGACGGCGGAAAGATGTGGAACAGAAAAGATGAATTGCAGGATTGTATTGCAATGATTCCCGACCGCTGTTATGCAACAATATATCAGACAATTATTGAAGATGCGAAAGCAAAAGGTCAGTTTGATCCTGCTACTATGGGCGCTGTTTCCAATGTTGGACTGATGGCTCAAAAGGCTGAAGAATACGGGTCGCACGATAAGACATTTGAAGCAGAAGCAAATGGTGTTATTCGGGTTGTTAATTCCGAAGAAAAAGTTTTGCTTCAGCAAAAAGTGGAAGCCGGTGACATTTTCAGAATGTGTCAAACCAAAGATGCAGCAATTAAGGATTGGGTTAAACTTGCAGTTAACCGGGCAAGAATTTCTAAAACTCCGGCAATTTTCTGGCTTGATGAAAACCGGGGACACGATAAAGAAATAATCGCCAAAGTAAAAAAATATTTGCCCGAGTATGATACAACAGGACTGGAAATAAAAATCCTTAAACCTGTTGATGCTATGAAATATACACTAGATAGAACAAGAAAAAGTCTTGATACAATTTCTGTAACAGGAAATGTGCTTCGTGATTACTTAACAGACTTGTTTCCGATACTTGAACTTGGCACAAGTGCAAGAATGTTATCAATTGTTCCTTTATTAAACGGCGGCGGATTATTTGAAACAGGTGCCGGCGGTTCTGCTCCAAAACATATTGAGCAATTAGTCAAAGAAAATCATTTAAGATGGGATTCGCTTGGTGAGTATTGTGCATTAGTTCCTTCGTTTGAGATGATTGCTGAAAAAACTAAAAATCAAAAGGCTGCTTTGCTGGCTGAAACACTTGACGCTGCAATAGAAAAATATCTTGAAAATGGAAAAATGCCTTTAAGAAAAACCGGAGGAATTGATAACCGCGGCAGTTCGTTCTATCTTGCCTTCTATTGGGCAGAGGCATTAGCAGAGCAAAACACAGACAGCGAAATGAAAAATCGCTTTATCAGGATTTACAAAGAAATAAAATCAAACGAAGAAAAAATTGCAAATGATCTGATTACTGTTCAGGGCAGGCAAGTTGATACAGGCGGTTATTATTTGCTAGATGATGAAAAAACTTCCGGAATAATGAGACCAAGCGATACGTTTAACAAGATAATTGATGAATTGTAACAGGATTTTTTATTTATCATTCTAAATAAATATTTGTTAATAGTCCTTTGAATAATCTGATGATGGTTAAACTGAGTCATGTGTTTTTTAGAATATAATCCAATACAATCATTTGATTAAATATTTTTAGTAAGAATAAATAACAAATTATAAAGTATGAATAGATTCTTTTCTAAGCTGCCTTTTATTGATCAAACACTAAAAGGAATCGGTCAGATAATGCTGCAGGAAAACCGATGGACGGGATTACTTTTTATTATTGGTCTTTTTATCGGGAGCTGGCAATATGCCGCTGCTGCTATTTTAGCTGCTGCTGCCGGTACTGCTGCTGCAAAATTATTAAAATATAATCAGCAGGAAATTGACGCAGGGTTGTATGGTTTTAGTCCCGCTTTAGTTGGTGTAGTGTTAGTTTTTCTTTTCGATGATATTCTGATTATTTGGTTTTTAGTTATTGCCGGCGGAATTTTGGCAGCAACGATACAGCACTTTTTTATCACCAAAAAAATTCCGGCATACACTTTCCCTTTTATTTTGGTTGCCTGGGCTTTCATATTTCTTATTCGCCAATATACAGAAATACCGCCATCTGAATTGCTTCAAATAAAATTTGAACCAACACAGCTTGATGTTTTTTTAGCACCAACAAATGGGTTTGGAGAAGTTATTTTTCAAGCAAGTGTATTATCGGGAGTTATTTTTTTTATTGCAGTTTTTATAAACAGTCCGGTTGCGGCTTTGTATGGTTTAGCAGCATCTCTTTTAGGAGCAGTGCTCTCTGTTGTAAATGGTCAGCCGTTAGAGCAAATTAATTTGGGACTGTTTGGTTTCAACGCTGTTTTAACTGCCATTGTTTTTGCCGGAACAAAAAAGATTGACGGACTTTGGGTATTAAGCGGTGTAATAATTACAATCGTTATTCATAATCTCTTGATTGATCACCACATTTTGGATGTTGTAGGCGGAGTATTAACATTTCCGTTCGTTGCCGGAACCTGGATTACTTTGTTAATACAAAAAATCCTTGTAAAGAAAGTCTGATTTTTTTTGAACTTATATCTATCGGGATACTTTATCAGGTAATAAATATTTTTTCTTTTTTTTCTTTTACCTTTTTCTTGTTGTACTGATGTTTGGCAAAAATGCTGTCAACAAACCAATCAAAGGCAGATAAGAGCATAGATAAAAAACAAAATAAATATTTGTATGATCAATAAGATTACCGATTAAAGCGGAACCTAATCCGCCCATACCAAATGCAAATCCGAAAAACAATCCGGCAACCAATCCAAGTTTTCCCGGTATAAGTTCTTGTGCATAGACAAGAATTGCAGAAAAAGCAGAAGCAAGAATTACCCCGATTGGTATAATTAAAACTGCAGTCCAAAATAAATTTGCATAAGGTAATGCAATTGCAAAAGGTGCTGTACCTAAAATAGAGACCCAGATTACATATTTTCTGCCGATCCGGTCTCCGATTGGTCCGCCTAATAAAGTTCCTACAGCGATAGAGAATAAGAAAACAAACAGATAAACCTGAGATGTCTGAACAGATACATTAAATTTTTCTATCAGATAAAATGTAAAGTAACTTGTAAGACTCGCCATATAAAAGTATTTAGAGAAAATCAGTATTAACAAAACTATAACAGCAATTATAATTTTTCGTTTTGGCTGTTTATTATCAAAAGACTCCCATGTTTTTCTTTCTGAAAGATGAAGTTTTAACAGATAATTTTTATACCATTTGCCAACACGCCGCAATACTACAATTGCAATTAAAGCAATCAGTGTAAACCATAAAATACTCCGCTGACCATAAGGCACGATAATCCAGGCAGCAAGTAAAGGACCGAAAGAACTTCCTGCATTTCCTCCAACCTGAAAAACTGACTGTGCTAAACCTCTTTTACCGCCGGATGCCGCATTAGCCATTCGGGATGATTCCGGATGAAAGATTGAAGAACCAGTTCCGATTAAAGCAACAGATATTAAAATAAAGTAAAAGTGATTTGCAAATGAAAGCAAAGTTAATCCAGTAAGTGTAAATGTCATACCGACCGCTAAAGAGTACGGCTGAGGCTTTTTATCAGTGTAAAATCCAACCAAAGGCTGAAACAATGATGCAGCAAACTGAAAGGTAAGAGTGATTAAACCTATTTGAGAAAAAGTAAGATTATAATTGCTTTTTATAATCGGATAGATTGAAGGTATTAATGATTGCAAAGTATCGTTTAACAAATGAGAAAAGCTTAGCGCAAATAAAACCGGAAATACAGTAGCGCTGTCTTTATTGAATCCTGAAAAGTGTTTACTCATAAAGTGAAAAAATTTTTTACCGGCAAAAGTAATAAAAAGAAAGTTATAATTAATTTGTCTGTTGTAAGCCTGAAATTATTTTGTTTAAACTGAAAAACACTTTGCTTCACTGATACTTTAATAATCTAAGCATCTTTTCCTGAAGATTATATAAAATGAGTTCCGGGAGTAACCCGCATTTTTGAAATGATCTTTTCAAATCAATTATCATAGCGGCTTATTGGTGCAGACGCTCTAATATCATAAGAAGAATAATAACCGGCTTTAATTTCAAAAGTATATCCATAATACTACGGAGTGCTTAAACTATAACAGGGATTTTAACTGACTTGATATTTTTCAGATTATTATCAATTGAAACATTTCAGATATTGGTTGAGATTGAATAAAATAACAAACAGATAATCAGATATTTTATAATTGATTGCTCTTTAGGTTAATAAAGCAGAAAGCTTTCTTTATCGGCTTCATCGTATTTAATAATTTCACCTTAATAACATTACTCAATGTTTATAAAATATTTTCTTTGCTATCTCTGCACTTAAAACATATCCGGCTATAATGATGCTGATTAATAAAAGAAACATCGGCGGCAGGGGCGTGAATCCAAACAATTCAATCAGCGGTGAAACAGGTACAAAAAGTGTAAACACAACTATCGCAAAAGTTGTAATGATAAGATATCTGCCCGGTCTGCTTTTAAAGAAAGGTTTTCTTGTTCTGATTACAAGCACAATAAGGACTGCAGAAATAACTGACTCAAGAAACCAACCGGTACGGAATTGAATTTCATCAGCATTCAACAGTAAAATTAAAACAGCAAAAGTCAAATAATCAAACACCGAGCTGATCACACCAAAAATCATCATAAATCTTCGAATGAATTTTATATCCCATCTTCTTGGTTTTTCTATCCAGTCCGAATCAACATTGTCAGTTGCTATTGTCATTTCCGGCAGGTCAGTCAGTAAATTTATTAATAATATCTGCTTAGGGAGAAAAGGCAGATAAGGAAGAAACAAAGAAGCACCGGCAACACTGAACATATTTCCAAAGTTTGCACTTGTAGCCATAAAAACATATTTAATAGTGTTGGCAAAAGTTGTACGTCCTTCCAGAATTCCGCTCAACAGGACTTCTAAATCAGTTTCAAGTAAAACAATATCGGCAGCTTCTTTTGCAACATCCACAGCTTTATCAACAGAAATACCGACATCCGCTGCATGTAATGCTGATGCATCATTTATTCCGTCACCCATATAACCAACTACGTTCCCGGCTTTCTTTAAAGCGAGAATTATTCTTTCCTTCTGATTCGGTTCAACTTCAGCAAAGATGTTTATATTATTAACACTTCGGTATAATGCCTCATCACTTAACTGACGGATTTCTGCTCCGGTTATGATTTTTGTGTCTTTCAATCCTATTTGTCTGCTTATANTTTCGNCTGTCAATTTATTATCACCGGTTATAATCTTAAGGGAAACACCAGTTTTACTTAAATCTGATATCGTTTCAATTATATTTTTCTTCGGCGGATCATAAAGCAATATAAATCCGAGAAATGTCATCGCTTTTTCAGAATCTTTTTTAATTGGTGAATTCCCGGAAATTTTTTTATAGGCAATTCCTAAAACCCTGTATCCATTTCCGCTCATTTCGGAATAGTAATTATTTATTCTATCAAGACTGCTTTCTATTTCTTCAACTTTTCCGTTTTCCTTTTCTATAAAGTCACAGATTTCAATTACATTTTTCAATGCACCTTTGGTGATAATAATATTATCATTTTTATCTGCAATAAGAATGCTTAATCGCTTTCGCAAAAAATCATACGGTATTTCATCCAGCTTTTTATAATCAGCAAGATTAAATTCTCTGTAATTAATTATTGCTTCATCAATCGGATTGACAAATCCGGTCTGATATTTCGCATTTAACTGAGCATAAAGCATAACTTTGTCACTGGATTTTCCATCCGGATCAACAAAAGAATAGATGTTTACTTTACCTTCGGTTAAGGTACCGGTTTTATCTGAACATAAAACATTCATACTGCCGAAGTTTTCAATTGAATTAAGTTTTTTCACAATCACTTTTTTCTCCGCCATTCGTTTTGCACCATGCGAAAGATTTATACTTATGATTGCAGGCAGTAATTGAGGTGTAAGTCCAACAGCTATTGCAAGTGAAAAGAGGAATGAATCTACAACTGGTTTTTGCAAATAAACATTAAGGGCGAAAATCAGAAAGATCATAACAAGAGTAACTTCCATTAAAAGAAATCCGAATTTCTTTATTCCATGTTCAAACTCAGTTTCTGCTGGTCTTAATTTCAATCGCTCTGAAACTTTGCCAAATTCCGTATTGATTCCGGTTTTTACAACTACAACTTTGCCGCTGCCGCTGACAACATGAGTACCCATAAAAAGAGTATTTATCCGTTGGCTTAATGCAGTCTCTCTGCTTAATACTGCGGCACTCTTTTCAACCGGAAAAGTTTCTCCGGTTAAAGTTGATTCATCAACAAAAAGATCTTTTGAAGTAATGATTAGAGAATCTCCCGGTACAACTGAGCCGGCAGAAAGAATTATTATATCACCGGGGACAACCTTTTCAACAGGAATTTCTTTTTCCTTTACATCACGCACTACTCTGGTTTTTATTTGAACAATCTCCAGCAGTTTTTGAACAGCACTTGCGGCTCCTTTTTCCTGCCAGAAGCCGAGCACTCCGCTTATACAAATTATTGTTAAAATAATAATCGCATCTACAGTATCATCGAGAAATATTGAAAGTACAGCAGCAAAAATTAAAATAATAATAATAGGACTTTTAAACTGTGCTGTTAAAAGTGTAAATGTGTCAATTCTTTTCTTTGGCTTTAATCTGTTTAATCCTGATCGCTCTGCTCTTTCTTCAGCTTCGGACTCAGAAAGACCATTTTCTCTGGTTTCAAGTTCCCTTATTATTCCATCGGATGGAATGCTCCAGAACTCTGAGAGATTTTTATTTTCCAATTAGTTACCTGCTGCAAATAAACTTACGAATCAGTCAGTGAGATTATTATTAAAAAAAAAGAATTTTGTTATTTTACTTTACTTAAACTAAGAATCCTGACTATTATATAAAAAGGATTAATTGTTTTATGCCGATTTAAAATCAAATCCGGAAATGATGTCTTAATAAAAAAACGAACGGAGTAATTATGCCAAGTTTAATTCACGTTGAAAAACATTTCAATGCTAACTACACTGTAAGAGATGTGGTAATTGGTATGTCTGATGGATTGACAGTTCCATTTGCATTAGCTGCAGGTTTAACCGGTGCGGTAGCTGCAAGTTCATTGGTTATAACTGCTGGTCTTGCCGAGATTGCAGCAGGCTCAATTGCAATGGGGCTTGGAGGGTATCTTGCTGCTAAGAGCGATTATGAACATTACTTCAGCGAAAAAAAACGCGAAGAATATGAGGTTAAAGAATTACCCGATGCAGAAAAAGAAGAAGTATCGGAGGTTTTTAGAAAGTACGGACTTACAGAAAAAGAAATTCAGCCGATTCTTGACAAGTTTGAAAAAAATCCTAAGAACTGGGTGGAGTTTATGATGATGTATGAATTAGGATTAGAAGAACCTGATAAAAAAAGAGGACTTATAAGCGCATTAACAATTGCGTTATCATATATTGTCGGCGGAATGATTCCGCTTTCACCATATTTCTTTGTTGAGCAGGCAGGTCAGGGATTAACAATTTCTGTAATAATGACTTTGACTGCATTATTAATTTTTGGATTCGTTAAAGGAAAATTCACAGGTGCTAAACCGATTATAAGCGCAATTCAAACCGTTGTGATTGGCGGTATAGCTGCAACTGCTGCGTTTCTTTTGGCAAAATTTATCGGATGATGTAACGCTTAACAATTAATTGATTTGACAGATTTCATCAGGATAAAGTATTACAGCTCTTTTTTCTGTTTAACTTTTGGTAAGTAATATCTTTAAAGAACAACACTTGTTAAATCACAAATTTTCAACAAAATAGTTTCTCCTATTTTGGTAAATCACTTACCGCTCAGATACTCCGTTTATCATTTTTCTTTTGATAGTTAGAGCTTCCCGCGATAATTTTACATCCGTTATATTTGCAGTTATGCTATATCATAAAAACTTACCTTGATTATCAAATATGAAATCAAAGAAAGATGTTTTGAGTATTAGTTTATTTAAATTTTTATTTTCTTAATAATGATGAAATTGCCGGAGATATTTTTATGATCAGAATTATGCTGATATTTTTAACTATTACATTTACTTTACTGCCGCAGCAAAAAGATATAATCTACCTTTCGTGGAATGAAGTAATTTATAAAACTCTAAACGATAACCTGAGCATTAAATCAAAACGATTGGATTACGATGCTCAGAATCTGGAAGTCTGGCGGGCATATTCTAATTTTTTGCCAACTGTAAATTATCAGGGTATTGGAACTTATAATATTGAACTGCCTACTATCGTTTTTATGGGACAGAAATTTACAATGGGAACAAAATATGTTTTTCAACATTCGATTGATGCTACGCTGCCTGTTTTTACAGGAGGTTCACGGTTCTTTAATGTAAAAGTTCAGACTCTGTTAAAAAAATCTTTAAGCGAAGAGCTTAAGGGAAAAGAAGAAGATGCTGTACTGCAGACATTACAGGCATATTACGGAATTATCCTTGCAAATGAGTTGAGCAAATCTTCAAAAGAAGCAGTAGAGGTTGCAGAATCAAATTTGAAACAGGTGAAATTATTCTATGAAGAAGGTTCGGCTACTCAACTTGATCTTCAGCGTGCACAGGCACAATACTATTCTACATTACCATTATTTGAAAGTGCAGAATCAAACAGAATCTTATCCTATCAGACTCTTAAAAATGCTTCTTGATATTGATCTTAATGATTCTCTTGTTGTAACAGATTCATTATCAACAAAGGATTTTTTAATTGAATTCCGGAATGAAGGACTTAATGAATTAAAAATGTTATCGTTCGAAAACAGCAGTGAGCTTAAAGCAATTAACTATAAATTTGATGCGACTGATAAGAGTGAATATTTTTCAATCTCAGCATTCTTACCAACAATTGCTCTTTCTGCCAACTTGCAGCATCAGGCATTTTCTGACGAAGATAATATTAAATGGAAAGATTTTGTCCGCTCGAAGACTATCACTCTTATTGCATCCTGGCCCCTGTTTGAAGGCGGTAGAAGATTTATTGATTATCAGCTTGCAAGCATAAAAACCGATCAGATGAGATTGCTAAAGCATCAAACTGAGGTTCAGTTAAATGTAGCAGTAGAGCAGAATTATTTTAAATATTCTGAGGCTGTTAAAAATCTTAAAAGCCTTAAAGTAGCAATGGAACAATCAAAAGAAAGTTTAAGATTATCAAATCTTCTTTATGCCGAAGGAATGAGTACACAGCTTGATGTTCTAAATGCACAGCTTTTGTATAATAACAGCAGAGTTCAATATCTGCAGGGGATTTATAATTATAATGTAATACAACTTCAATTACTTAAATCAATTGGAAAACTAAATACTATCTGGAACTAATATGAAGATTATCACTAAATATTTAAGTCTTGGTTTATCAGTTTTGTTATTATCGCTTACCGGATGCGGAAGCGACAATGAAGAGCAAAAGGAAAATTTAATACCGGTTAAGATTTATAACGTTCAGCCCGAATCGCTTAAAGAGTATTTAAACATCACCGGAACAATCTCGGCAGCAAATGATCAGATATTATACAGTAAAATTTCAGAACGGATTGATCAGATATTAGTAAAGCCGGGTGATTTCGTAAAAACTAATCAGATAATTGCACGTCAATACAATGCACTTTTATCCCAGTCTGTTGATGTTGCTAAAGCTAATCTAAAAAATACAGAAGCCCAGTTTGAATTAGCTCAGCAAAACTATAACCGGATTCAAAGATTATTTGAACAAAGGGCAGTAAGTCAGCAGCAATTTGATCAGGCAGCAACACAATTTAAAGTAGCAAATTCTGCTCTTGATGCAGCGTCAGCACAATTGGAACAGGCAATTGAACAACTTGATAACAGTTTGATCAAAGCTCCTTTCAGCGGAATAGCAGCAGCAGTTTTTGTTGAACTAAATCAAATGGTTTCTGCAGGACAGCAAATCGCCCAGATAGTTGATCCCTCGTCGATGAAATCAAAACTGAAAGTAATTAGCAGAGATATTAAATATGTTAAGAAAGGGCTGCCGGTTGAAATTGTAATTCCATCAATCCCTGATAAAAAATACAAAGGAAAAATAATTTCAGTTGATCAGGCAGTTGATCCGCTTTCTAAGTCATTGGAAATAGAAGTGTTAATTACAAATACAGACAATAATCTGAAGTCTGGTTTGACGGTGAGTTTATGATTCCGGTTAACGAAATTGATAATACTGTCGTTGTTCCTGAAACAGCATTGTTAAGTCAAACAGAAGTTAAAATCAATAAGGGAACCGGAATGCAGGAAACCCTGAAGAAATATTTCTTATTTATTGTACAAGATGATAAAGCAAAGATAAAAGAAGTAACTGTGGGATTAATTAGTAATTCACGCGCTCAGATAACTTCGGGCATTAACTTTAACGACAAGGTAATAATAGTTGGAAATAACATAGTAAGAGATGATCAAAAAGTTCAAATCATCGATTAAGGATTTTTAAAATTATGCTGTTAACAAAATTTTCTATAAACCGCAGAGTAACATTACTGATGTTCTATGCTATTGTATTGGCATTTAGCTTTTTCGCTTTCACTCAATTAAAGATAGATTTTTTCCCGGAGATTCAATTCCCTATTGCCGGAGTAATCACAAATTATCCGGGTGTTGGTCCTAAAGATATTGAAACAACAATCAGCCGCCCGCTTGAGGAAGCAATTTCATCAGTTAAAAATATCAAAAAGGTCAGCTCACAATCATTTACGGGTGCATCGATAATTATACTTGAGTTTAAGTATGGAACTGATATGAATCAGGCAGAAGTTGATATCAGGAAGAACATTGATTTTGTAAGCGATCTTTTGCCAAAAGAATCATCAGACCCGCTTGTTTTTGTTTTCGATCCTTCTATGAGTCCGATAATATTTCTTAGTCTGAGTTCACAATATCTTGGTCAATCAGAATTAAGAAAACTTTCTGAAGACAGAATAGAGCCGATGCTTGAAAGAATTTCGGGAGTTGCATCAGTAGCAACAATCGGAGGTCTTCAAAGACAGATAAATGTAAATATGAATCCAACTCTTTTATCATCTTATAATTTATCTCCTTCTGAAGTTACATTTGCATTACAATCCGGCAGAGGCATTCAGCCGGGCGGTTCGCTTAAGAGTGATGAAAAAACTTATCAGCTCTCTCTGCTGAGCGAATATACAACTATTGATCAGATAAAAAAGACTACTGTTGCAATAAGAAACGGAAAACCTGTATATGTAGAAAATGTTGCTGAAGTTGTTGATGGTTTTAAAGAAAATTCCACCGAAGCAAGAGCAGATTTTGGTGAAGGGTTAATGATAATTATTAATAAACAATCTGATGCAAATACTGTTCAGACTTCGGACCTGGTTAAAAATGAAATTCCCAATATACTCAAACGGCTTCCGCAAGGTACAAAATTAAATGTGGTTTGGGCACAATCGGAGTTCATAACCCGTTCGGTAAATAATTTACGCGATTCAGCAGTAATAGCATTCGTTCTTGCATTTATGATTATTTACATCTTCCTGCTAAACATACGCGGCAGTATTATAATGGGTTTATCAATGCCGATTTCTGTTTTAGCTACTTTTGCAGTTTTATACGCAAGTAATATTACTTTAAATATTATTTCAATGGCTGGATTAGCTCTTGCTATCGGAATGCTGGTAGATAATTCCATCGTGGTTCTTGAGAATATATTCAGACACAGAGAGATGGGAAAAAGCAGAATTGATTCGGCAGATATCGGAGCTTCTGAGGTTGGTATGGCTATTACCGCTTCAACTCTTACAACAGTTGCGGTTTTTCTTCCGGTTCTTTTTGTACCAAACATAACGGGACAATTGTTTAAGGATATGGTGCTTACTATTACTTTTAGTTTACTTGTTTCTTTAGTAGTTGCACTAACATTGGTTCCAATGATGGCTTCAAACATTCTTGAGATAGAAAAAATTAAATCAAACGGATGGCTGAGCAAAATTAAGACAAGGATTAGTAATACTATTGATAGTCTTTCAAAATATTATCATAAAGTTTTAGTGTGGTCACTCAGAAAAAAGAAAACTGTATTAGCTTCAGTTGGAGCTGCGTTTATTGTTTCAATTGTCCTTGCTGTATTGGCGGGAGCTGAGTTTCTGCCTAAAACTGATCAGGGTTTTATCAATTTAATCGTAGAAGCCCCGGCAGGCAACCCGATTGAGAAAACAAGAGTTATTGTTTATAATCTCGAAGAAATCGTAAAGGAAGTAATTAAACCTGAAGAACTTGAAAACGTATCGTTTATGTTCGGTACCCGGGAAGGTATTGGTGCATTCGGAAATACAGAAAGCACTATTGAAGCATTTGTCAAACTTAAGCCAGTTAATCAAAGAGAAAGAAGTCAGTTTGAAATAAGTGATCTGATGAGGGAAAAATTAGACAGAATTCCGGGTATAACTTATACTTTTCAGGAAACCGGAGGATTCTCTACCGAAAAAGCTATCGAAGTAAAAGTTATTGGTTTTGATATTGACGGCGGAATCAAAATAGCAGAGCAAATCAAATCCCGTATGCAGCAGATAAAAGGATTTGTGGATATCGGATTAAATGTTAAACAAACCACACCTGAACTTCAGGTAAATCTTAACTATAACATGTTAAATTCATTTCATCTGTCAACGCTGCAGGTTGCATCAAACATCTCCACTGCAATACAAGGAACAGTTGTATCAAGAATGAGAGAAGAAGGAGATGAGTACGATATACGTGTTCAGTTTGCAAAAGAATTCAGAAATAAAAAAGAATCACTAAGTAATATTCAAATTCCTCTGCCTACAGGCGGATTTACTACTTTAAGCGAGATTGCACAGATAAATGAAATTGAAGCAACTCCAACAATCTTCAGAGAAAATCAGAACAGATTTGTTTCTGTAGGTGCCGAGTTATCAGGTCTTGAGCTTTCAAGAGCAATAAGTGAAGTTGAAAAGATAATTAGTTCTACTCCTATTCCATCAGAGTATCAGGTAATAATCGGCGGCTCAGCCGAAGATCAGCAGGAAGCATTCTTTTATCTTGGTTTGGCATTTATTGCAGCTATTCTTTTAGTTTATATGATAATGGCGGCGCAATTTGAATCACTGATTGATCCTTTGATAATTATGTTTACTGTTCCCCTTTCAGTAATCGGAGTTTTTCCGTTTCTATTTATTACCGGTACAACTTTAAGTGTAATGGCATTAGTTGGTTTAATAATGCTTGTTGGTATTGCTGTTAACAATGGTATTGTGCTTGTTGATTACATCAACCAGATCAAAAGAGGCGGGTTATCTTTATACGATGCAGTAGAGAAAGGAAGCTTAGCAAGAATGCGTCCGGTTCTTATGACAGCATTAACAACAATACTCGGAATGGTGCCGCTTGCAATTGAACTTGGAGAAGGTGCAGAAACCTGGTCGCCGCTTGCACGAGCAGTTATTGGCGGATTAACCGCAACCACTGTTTTAACTTTAATTGTTATTCCAATATTATACATTGTGTTTGAACGTGCAGGCGAAAAAGTTAAAGCATATTTTAAGAAAAGAAAAAGAGCTTAAATAAATTGATTTAATGAGATATCCGGTAAAATAATCCGGACATAAGGGTAATACTAAAAATCAGTATTGTTTTCTTTATGCGAGATAATAAAGAAGAAATTATTATGTAATAGTTCGGGTAAATATAATAGTTGGGGATTTACTATTAAAAAGGCACGATCTCTCGTGCCTATAACACTTTTTTGTAGCTATATATTTCTTACCTGATTACTTGATAAGTATCATTTTTTTGGAAGAAATAAAATCTCCCGCCTGAAAACTATAGATATAGATTCCGCTTGTTAATTTTTCAGCAGAGAATTTTCTTTCATAAGCTCCTGCCGGCAGAAATTCATCAACAAGTGTTGCAACTTCATTTCCTAATACATCAAAGATTTTAATAGTCTGATGAGTACTAACTGGTGACTTCCAGCTGATTATTGTAGTTGGATTAAATGGATTGGGATAATTTTGTGCTAACAAAAAATTATTCAGTAAACCAATCTCTACAGTTTCAGCAAGCTCATAATATTTGAATGAACCGTTATAGTCAATCTGCTTTAATCTGTAATTGTATATATCATAATCTACATCAGTATCAACAAAAGAATAAAAATTAGCATCGGTTGAAGTTCCATTCCCCTGAACATATCCGACATTGATCCAATCTGTTGACGGAGTTTTTCTTTCAATCTGAAATCCTGCGTTGTTCAGTTCTGTAGCTGTAATCCAGTTTAGTGCAACATTATTATCATTTACATAACTTGTAAAAGAAGTCAGTTCAACTGGTATAATATCATCATAATGAATTTCACCAACTAATTCACGCGAAGAGAAAAAACTTCCGGAGGGAGTAAAGGGAATAGATCTTACTTCACCGGTAACAAGAGTTAAAAACGGATCGGAATATATTCCTAATGGAGGTGATCCGGTTCCAAAATAACGCGGTGAAGCACCGGTAACCACCATTGCCACTCCGGTTGTATCACCAGGTGCAATAGTAATTGAGGGAGTATTAAACAGTAACGAAATACCGTTGGCAGCAGCTCCTTGAGTAGCTGTTACTGTTCCAAGTGATGTCCATCCTGTTGAAGAACTCCCGGGACCAGTGCTGACGGGACCTCCTAAAGCTGTTCCTGACCTGACAAAAAATTCAACCGAAAAATTTGCACCGGGCGAAGCATTGCTTGATGTTGTCATTCCTGTTATTGTAACATAAGAAGGACCAGCAATCAAATCTAAAAACATTGCCCAAGTGGATGCACCCCCATTGTTTGAAGGACCTGGATTTGCGAATAAGACATGGCTACCAGAGATTCCTTCAACTATATTTTGCTCAGAAGTGCCCTGAGCAATCAATATATTTGCGCTAAAGAGTATCATGATAATCGAAAGAGCAGTAGAAATTAAGTATTTCATAGCATCACCTTTTTGTTTATTTGTGAGTAAATAAAAAAATAATTCTAACTAATAATCAAAATTTCAAATTCTATTCTGACTCTTTTTAGCTAAGAAATAGGCAACACAGCATTGTTAAAAGAACGAGTAAGCAGTTCAAATAATTTGAGCCGTTTTTCAGACAGGAATAACTATACAACTAAGTTGAATATTAAATCATAATAACAGTCTTCTGAAATATTATTCAAAATCAATAATGTAGAATGACATTCTGTCCATCAAAGGAGGTTTGTTTCAGTATATCTCTACTTTTATTCAGAAATTATTCTGGAATGAAAAAACATCAATTCCTCAGAAGTCCCTGTTATTAAATTGTTTTTACCGATCATTATGATTGCATTAAACTATCAAAAATGATAAGTCAATATTTTTTATCTATGATAAGTATGAAGAACTTTTTTAAATTATAATTACTAATCAACAAAATCAAGTAGAGTTTGATTTTATGATTATGAAAGTAATTTTGAGGCATCTAAATAATCCATCCTTAAAAACACCAAATTTCTCCTGGTGAGCAAATTAGTTTATTAAAAAAAAGGTTCCCATTTTCTAATAAAGAATGTATAACGCATCTAAGATCAAAATACTGATAAATAAAATCTATCAGAAAATTAGTCCAATCAGATGCTGAAGCAAAATTATTTGATGTTGTAGTCGCCACAAAAATTGATCGATTCTCAAAAAGCATAGCTGATTTTTGCAATTTTTCAAAACGATTATGTGACTTGAGCGTTGATGTTGTTTCTGCAACTCAACAAGTTGACACCACAACTTCTGGTGGAAAATTTATGCTGGCGATATTTCTTGCATTTGCAGAGTTCGAGAAGAATATCATTTCAGAGAGAATAAAAGAAATAATTACAAAAAAGGGAGAAAAACAGGGCAATAAATTATTCTTTAAGGACAGCGTATTAAGAACTCTTAGAAATAAAACTTACATTGGAATTACAAAGAGTAAGGAAGAAGAATTCAAAGATAAAGTTGAACCAATCGTGGACAGAAAAGTTTTTGATCAAGTACAGGAAAGACTGGAAGAACCTAAGGTTGACAGGCAGGTTAATCGTGTTAAAAAACCCACCCTTCCACTTCTAGAAATTACAAAATGTGGATTATGCGGAAGTAGTTTAACTTCACAATCCGCGAAAAGTGGGAAGTATCATTATTATTAAATGCTCAAAAAAATTCACGATACAGCTTTGAGTTGCCCTTCAAAGGATTTGCCATCAGATGTTTTAGAAAATTGTATTTACGATTTAATGGGACCTATTTTATCTGAGGATGAATTTTTTGATGCGATCTATAATCAGATAAAATTTAATAATCAGGAAGTAATTGAAGAATTAGATAAGGATCTGAAAGAATTAAGATATAATAAAACCAAATTTGAAACTCAGCGAACAAATTTACTAAATGCGATAAAAGAAAGTACAAAGCTGGGTGCAATAAAATCCGTTGAAGAAGATCTGGAAAGAATTGAAAATGATATAGACTTTATTTCAATCAGAATTAAAAATTTGGAAAGAAAGAGGGAACTTGCAGCAGATCAGAAAATAAACAAAAAGGTTTTAGAAGAATTTTATTCGATTATGTAAAGATTTTTCCAGATTTAACTTCAGAAGAAAAAAATGAATTTAACAGATTACTCTTCCAGGAAATAATATCCAATTTTAACCAAAATCAGGATGACGGAACCATAATTATAAAATTGAGGGGAGATGGAAAATTGGAAAAAAGCTGGAATCAAATAAAAAATGCGAACCTGTTAAGTGAGGTTCGCACTATTGGAGAGGTCAGCTCCACGTACATTCCAATAGTGAGTACCCCATTTATAATTAAACTTCCATTTATTTACAAAAATACTGGCTTTAGAAAAAAGGGACTGTACCTGGATGAGCCCAAACTCCATTATTATTTTAATATTTCACCCAAATGCGCAACCCGATTAACAAAAACCTTTAATTATGGAAAATTCAAAATAAAAATTCCCTTATCTTTATTAAGACTAAATAAATATAATTTAGCTATTGGCTATAAGAAAATGATTGATGCTGGTGAAGTTAAGAACCAAGCAGAGCTTGCCAGAGCTTTGGGTAAGAGTAGAGCTTGGATAACAATTGTTATGAATGAGTTAAAGAAAGATACTACTCTTTAATTACTCTTCTTTCTTCTTCTCTTTCTTTTTCTTATCAGTAGCTTTTTTCTTTTTATCTTTTTCATCCTCTTCCTTCTTTTCATATTCATCATACATCCGTCTGAGTGTGGGAGCTAATAATCTTGCAGCTTCCTGACGAACTTGTTCAATCGTCATATCATCATCATACAAAGCATTTTTGATCTGCTGAACACGAAAAGTTACTTTTGATTCTTGAACATCCTTAGCAACATACTCTATTCTATAATCAATCCTCCTGAATAGATGATCTGTGGATTCAATTATTTGTCGGTGCTCAGGAAAATTCACTTTGTGAAAGTTAATAATAGGCAGAATAGCTTGCTTAAATTCAGCAAGATCGTTCTTTGATAATTCTTCTACAGTATATTTGAAGAAGATATCGATTGAATCAACAAATGCTTGAAATATCTTTTTACTTTTAGGATCTCTGATACGAGCTTTATTTAGGAAAATTATTGACTCGTGATATCTTTTCTTTGAATAAACATAATCAGCAATTTTCAAAGCAGTCTTTTTTAATAATATGGCGGGTACGCCAGCTTCTTCCGCACCTGGATAAATTTCTACGAGTGCTTTCCAATCCTCATTGTCGGTATGTAGCTTAACCCTATTAGTAAAAGTTTTTCGTAATATGATTTGCTTTTGTGCTGTCATATTAAATTCATTTCCTCACAATCAGATTTGCCAACAATTAAGTCATCCTATCAGAAATAGATTTATTCTTAATTTTATTCGATCTCAAATTAGAATTTGTGCTAGAATCTTGTGCTGAGTCTATCGTAACCTCTGCAAATGATTTTTCATATATAATTTCTTTAAGAAAGAAATAAAATGCTATACTCGGTAAAATAAATGAAGTTGCAGATTTTAAAAGTTGAATTACGTAATATATTCCTGATGGTAGTGTAACCCTTAAAAAATAAGTATATAAAAGTCCGTTTCTCAAACTTGGATATGTTACAAAAATAGCAACTATCAATGGGACAATAAGCCAATATATCAGTTTACTTGAATTATAGAATGCAATAAAATTAAATAATAGCACACCAATAAGTGCCAAAAAAAAGACAAAATATTCCGTAGGAGGCACAAGATATGAATATAATACCCCAACAATCATAATACTAAAAAACATTATCCACTTAAATGTCATTAAATCTTTTATTGACTCTTTTAATGCAATAGAAATAATAATCAGGACTAATATTAACAATGAAATTTTCAAATTGATTTCAATACTGATTAAAGGAAACAAGTCCTTACTATCTTCATTAAGTTTTTCCATTGCCCAATGTGAGGCCGTCACTATGTTAAACATAAATTTATATACCATATCAGTATTATTATCATCACTTCTTTCAAGTTCAACAGCTTTGCCTAGCATCTCAATAAAGGCATCGTGATCAGAACCAAAATTTAGGGCATTTTGAAGCGGTAAATTCAAAATGAGTTCACAAAGTACTAATGAAATAAACAGCGCTATAATTATGATCGAGATTTTTTTAATCTTAGGATCAAACGATTGATCTTTCAAGGGATATGAATGAGTATCTGAGGGTTTTTTTTCAGTGCTAACATCTTTTTCAACTTTAGTCTCTTCTTTAACCGAGGTTTCTTTTGGAGCGTCAACTTTTTGCGTTTCAATATTGGTTTGAATTGGGGCACCGCAATTAGTACAAAACTTTAACTCGGTAGATAATTTTGTTCCGCATTTACCACAAAAGTTCTGCATAACAACCTCCTCTGTTTAATAATAAACTTTCTTCCTAATGAAGAGAGATGATTTTGCTATTCGCTATACAAAAATAATCTGATATATAGGTAATAACCAACAATAACCGAAAACTTTATTAAAAGAGAGCACTAGTAATTTTTCATTCCATAAAAGGTACGAGTTCTGAGGAGGCTAAATTATTTAATATCATTGATTTAGTTTTTGAATTATTCATTCCATAAACCTGCACTTTTTTGGACTACCCTACTACCCTGCCCTTTATTGGTAAAAGAATTATATATATAAGAAAGGATTATTATGAAACGAGTAATTATTTATGCGAGGGTATCAACTAAAGAGCAGAATGTTGATATGCAGTTAATAGATCTTCGAGAATATGCTAAAGCAAGGAAATTAAATGTTGTGAGAGAGTATATTGATTATGCCTCTGGATCAAGATCGGATAGAGAAAATTACAGGAAGCTTTTTGATGATGTACAGAAGCGAAAAACTGATGTAGTCCTGGTCTGGAAATTTGATCGCTTTGCCAGGAGTACTAAAGAACTTATCATAGCTCTTGAGGAATTCAATAACCTCGGAGTCGATTTCATCAGCTATAAGGAGAACATAGATACATCAACTCCTGCTGGTAAGATATTATTTACTATGATATCTGCCTTTGCAGAATTTGAACGAGCCATAATAAGAGAACGTGTTAAAGCTGGAATGGAAAAGGCAAAAGCCCGCGGGGCAAGAATTGGAAGACCTAAAATACCACCCTTCACTATAAAGAAGGTGCTGGAATTGCACGAAAACGGCATACCTTATAAAGAGATTATTAAGAAATTGAAGATCTCAAAATCCACATACTATTACATAATCACTTCCGCAAAAGAAAAATGATATTTTTTTGTGTCAGGACTTGACGGGGCTGGTCCTGGGGAGTATATTATAGTTATAGTACTCACTCGAGAAAACCGAAAAAATCCTCTTTTTGACAACTCAAAACACAAAACTAAATTTTAGAGCGAAAGCTCAGATTGAACTTAAATCAATATGTGTTATGAAAAACAATTCTAATGGGACTAAAGAATGGTCCATCGAATCAGCTAATTTTATTAGCGGCTGTAGAAACGATTGCAAATACTGTTTTAGCAAGGCAACTGCAATCTATAATAAAAGCAAAACCCAAGATGACTGGAAAGAGGAATTTGTAAAATCAAGCAAACTAAATAAAAGTTGGAGATTACGAGAAGGTGGGAGAATTATGTTTCCATCATCTCACGATATAACTCCGCAGCATTTACCTGAAGCTATACAGTTTCTGAAAAATATTTTATCACCTGGCAATCAGGTTTTAATTGTAAGTAAGCCCCACCTCGAATGCATCAAAGCTATTTGTGATGAGTTTGTTAATTACAAAGATAAAATCTTATTTCGCTTTACAATTGGATCTTCAGATAATGCAACATTGAAATTCTGGGAGCCTGGCGCGCCATCATTTGATGAGCGAATAGCTTCACTTAAATATGCTTTTGAAACTGGGTACGAAACAAGTATCTCTTGCGAACCAATGCTTGATAATAAGATTGGAAATGTTGTTGCTGCAGTCAAACCTTATGTAACTCATTCAGTATGGCTTGGTAAAATGAATGAGATGAAGCATCGGTTGACAATGAATACTCAGTTAACTCAGGAATTAAAGGACAAGGCAAACCAACTTTATGGCTGGCAATTGGATGATAAGATAAGGGCATTATACGAGCGATATAAGGACGATCCATTGATCAGGTGGAAAGGTGAAATTAAAACTATCGTTGGATTACCTATCGGTGAAATTGGATCTGATGAATAGAAAACTTGATTTTGAAACTTACAACGCTATATTCTAAGTATAGCTTTATACAACTGCAAACATACAATTCAGAAAACTCCACAACCGAAAACAAATCATTATTAAAGTCTGAACAGACTTAACTAAACTCTTAAACGGAGTACAAAATGGAAATAAAAATTAACAGCAATGAAATCCCTGTTATCGGTTGGGTTGAAGTATTGCAGAGTATGAGTTATCATTTAATACTTGAGTTTATACGCAGCAACCAGGATAAACTAATATTTAATACTAACAGAGAGCTTGATGAGGATAAGCTATACGCGTACATCTTTTATTATGATAAGGCTGAAAACCAAATTACAACAGTGTTAATTGGCAATGTAAGATCAATTGGCGTGTATCCAGATCACACTGCTCAGAATGCATATGAGTTTATTCTTGAGGGTGAACCAGATATTGAGCGAATTATTTACAGCAGCTATACAAACAAACCTGTAGCTGTTGAAATAAAAACTAAAAAACTATGATAACTGGAAGCGGACAACATATAGTTACTAGGGATGCTCTGCTATCTGGAGAGCATTCCAGATACACAATGAAAACTATAGGAGATAATGAAAATGTTTAAGACAAAGGATTTTTATTTGGTATCGACACTAGTGTTGTTCGGATACAAAATAAAAGAACACATAAATGATAATAATAAGTCCGTGTTCTTCTTTGAAGATAGCGACGGACTCCGTGCATTAGTGCAGGATTACTTTTACGATAAGCTAATGGTAAGTCCGCATCAGTTTCAAACATCAATTAAAACTGTAAAGGCGCTTATGTACAATTAACCTCCAAATCATTACGGGGGACAAACAAAATGTTTAATGAAGATTTTAATATAATAGAATACGCAATTGGAAGTGTATACGATAGACATATCTGGGAAAAGCCGCACATTGATGAAAACTCAAAAGACTGCTATGAATCAGTTTTTCGTCACTCTGATGAAATAAAAAAATATGCTAGTGAACACAGGGATCCTAAAACAAAAAAACAAAGTGTTTCAGGTTATGAAGGAGTAGTATGGGCGGATAAGTTAATCCTTGATATAGACAGAGAAGGTGATCTTGAATCAGCAAAAACAGAACTCTCTAAAGTATTAAGAAGAATTGAACTTGAATATGATATTGATTTACGATGGCTAAGAATAAACTTCAGCGGTAGTAAAGGTTTTCACGTTTTTATACCAGCAGAATTATTTGGTGGATTTGAGGCATCGGAAGAACTTCCCGAGCAGCTAAAAGCAATCGGCAAGAAATTAACAGAAGGGATTGAGTTTGATTTTAGTTTCTACCACCATACTGGATTGATGCGATTAGAAAACACTAGGCATTCAACCTCAGAGAAGTATGCAATCCCGCTTACTGCCAATGAATTGTTTACTCTTTCGATTGATGAGATCAAGGAACTTGCTTCTTCTCCACGAGAGATGGATGTATTTGATGTAACCCAACTTAATTCAATTCCTAAACTAGTGGGGTTAAAAGATAATATTGAATATGAAAATGATGAAGAAGATGAAGATGAACAAGCTGATAAAACCAAACCGAATTATTATCAAGAACTTTGGCAAGGTCAGCCAAAAGGAAATCGAAATATACACTTGAGTAAAATTATAGGTCATTTGATTCAAAACAATTTACCTAATGAATCTATTCGTGTTATCGTTAAATACTGGAACGAGCACAATAAACCACCTCATTCAACCGAAGAGATTGAAAAAGAAATAAAACACGGTATCAAGAATTTCAAATTTAGTAAGGGTGAATTCTGGAGAATTAAAAGAAGTGGTAATGGAGTTTTCAAATCTGAAATTAACTTTTATGACCTTATTGAATTTCTTGAGCAAAAGGGGTATGCAAAAAAATATTTGGATCAATCTTACTTGTTTATAAAAAACGATAGCAATGTTGTAGATATGATTGAGCTTGAAAAAATAAAGGATAATCTTATTGCTTACATAAAACATTACTATCAAAAGAATGCTTTTAATAAGCGGGAGCTTTTGAATGAATTGTATTCAAGAAGTGGTTATTACTTTGGCAGAAAACTAATAGAATGCATACCTTCAATAAATTTGGAAGTAATTAGAGATAAACAAGATGAAGCCTACTATTATTTTAACAACGGTTTTGTAAAAGTGACGAAGGATGAAGGTATAAGACTTTATGATTACTCAGAGCTTGAAGGAAGGATATGGAAGTCTCAGATAATTCAGAGAGACTTTAATCGCGTTAATGATGAGCGTAAATCTGTTTACGAGCAATTCCTGTTTAATGTTGCTGGAAAATCAGATGATAGATTAAAAACAATTAAATCTTCTATCGGATATTTGCTGCACGGATACAAGGACAGCGCCAATGCTAAAGTAGTTGTGCTTGTTGATGAAAAAATTCCAGATGATGGGGAGCCAAACGGCAGAACAGGAAAAAGTATTTATGGTAAAGCATTAAGTAAACTGAAGAAATCTTCTCGGATCGATGGTAAAAATTTTACTTTTACCGAAAGGTTTACATTTCAAGAGGTTTATCTGGATACTAAAATACTTGAGTTCAATGATGTGACCAGAAAATTTGATTTCGAAAGACTCTTTTCTGTTACTACCGATGATATGACGATAGAGAATAAAAAAGAAAAACCATTTACATTGAAGTTTGAAGATTCACCAAAGCTGCTTGTTAGCACAAACTACACCATTAAAGGACAGGGTGCGAGTTATGAAGACAGATTGTTTGAAGTTGAATTCTCCGATCACTACAATGAGAACCATAAGCCACTGGATGATTTTGGAAAACGTTTATTTGATGATTGGGATGCAGATGAATGGAATCGGTTTGACAACTTTATGCTTGAATGTGTTGAGCTCTTTTTGAAGGAAGGGTTGGTAGAGTATAAGCCAATCAATCTTGAAAGAAGAAAACTACTGGATCAGACTTCTCCTGAATTTATTGAATTTGCTGAACAGGAAATTAGCGCAGGTGATGAATATGATAAAACAGCACTGTTCAATAAGTTCAGAACAACTTATACTGATTTTACCTGGCTTAAACAAAGAACATTTACCAATTGGACTAAAGCATATTCGGGTTATATGAATTATTCTTATAATACAAGAGAGTCTAATGGCACAAGTTATTTCAAATTGGAAGATCCGAAGGGTGGTAGGGTAGATAATAAATCCCTGTCGCTATTCGACTAAAAGTGATTAAGTGATTATCAGGCTTAAAAAAGTGACTATGGAAAACTACCATAGTCACTGCAAATCTTTTGAATTTGGCCTGTATTCTAAGAAAAGTGATTAAGTGATTATTATATAGAGGTTTTTGAAATGAAAATATTAAATCGGTAGTAATACTACCCTACTACCTTACCCTTATTTCTGTATGTACACAGGTATAATAGGGATTTGATAATCACTTAGTCACTGATGTTTGATTTTTAATTGTAATCTAAATATTTGGAGTGATTAAGCAGTGATCAAGAAGTAACAGCAGTGATTTTATTGGTCACTTAGTCACTACAGTTTACCTGGTCTATTGTAAATAGATCAGGCTAGAAAAACTTAAAAGGGTGTAGGGATAACACTACAAGGAGGATTTATGACTAGGGACAAGAAGAATATAGGTAAGAGAAACAACACTATGACAAATACATTAGTTAATAAAATAGGACTCGAGGAAGTAGAACAACTTTGGATCCAATATGGCTGTTACAAGGCTGCTGATGAACTCAGTAAAATGCTGAACCAATATGTTAGCTTTTCAACTATACGCTACCTTAGTCAGGCTCTTGACTGGAAGCGACCAGTCAATCCAAAATCCGCAATCTACAAAGGAGTTAAAGTAGGAACCGTTTCTAGTTCCTACTATAAACATTTAATATTTCCAGAGTGGGAGAAAATAAACTAATAAATTAAATTTATCCTTCTTGCCTTATTGATCGTTCTTGGAAAACATAACTGTCGTGGTAGCTTCTTTTGTCCAATCGTTCCAATTGAACAACAAAATTGCCATGAATTTTTTATCACTACTGAACATTCTCGCCATTATACCATCAATATGATTTTTTTTATCTTTGAGAACCTTAGAGCCTTCATCAGTAAACTGTTCTCTTCTTAGCTCAGTGATCCAATCCGCAAATCGTTTTTCACTTGAATATTTTTGATAATCCATATCAGTATAGTAGAAGGCTTTTAGCACACTTGTTACTTTCTCACTCTCAAGGGAATATAATATTTCTTCATACATATAATCTGTTTCATAGTATCTATAAACTAAGCTACTATCATTATCTTTTGTTGGTATTTGATCCTTCAACCAAAATTTAATTTGATCTTTATGAAATCCAATACGCTTATACATTGGCGGTATTTCAAGAGACTCATCAACATTTGGATTTCCACAACTAATTACGAGAAAAAATATAGGTAGAACATATATTAGATATCTCATTTTTCACCTCTATGAATGAATAATAATTTTATTTTATTTGGACTTTATTGATGGGAGAAATCAATATCGAGCTATTTAGAAATTTCAATTAACTACCTTCTTTCATTTTCGATAAAATTCATAGTGATACTGTTTTTATTTTTTTTATAGATTTTATGTAATTGTTAACTGACATAGTTTATAATCAGTATGTTAGTTTTCTTCCACTACTTTATCAAATTCACCAGTCCAAGGTCTTTTGAATAATAAAACCAATGACTGAGGACGTACATTAGTTTTAATGCCAGTGTGGTAATCTTCATTACCAAAATTTGGATATGCGGTTTCCATTTCAAGATAACTCGTTACCAATTCCCATCCTTTATAACCCAGTTTTGTTAACTCTGATTCTGAAGGTGCTATGGTATGGTATCTTAAAGCATCTTCACCAGTTCTATCATAACTATTAGCAGGATAAATTTTTAGTACTTTGTACTCCCACTTTGGTTCTGAGCTACACCCGAAAAAAAGAATAGCCGATATAATGAGAAGAGCTATGCACTTCATTATTAACCTCCGTATAAATTTTGAATTTTCTACCCTTTATTTGCTGATGCTATAATTCCTAACCCTGTTCCCATATCTTGAAATAACATTACAGTTACTTTTCGATTATAGTTTTTGAAATTTAAGTTTGTAAACGATGATTTTTCCTCTTTACCAATGAATGTGAATCCACCATTTTCAAGCATAGAACTTACCAGAGCAAAGATTGTGTCAAACTCTTGTTTTGTAAGACGACCCCAGATCAATTTATGGACTAAAAGGAGAATCGACAATTCTCCTGTAAGTTAAAAATGTCATCAATAATAGTAAGTTCCACCATACCAAAGAACAATACGACCTTCACTTATAGTTAGTCTACCCTTATGCATACTTACAGAACAATATTTTCCAGTAGTAGTATTATAAGCTTTTGTATCTTTTCCAATTCCAAATTCACCGTTTGTGGCTTTATAATACATTAATGTTCCTCGAGAATCTGTCACATTTAATGTGGTAGGAGTAATATATATAACGAATTCTTTAGTCATTTTTTTACCTTCCAGACCTTCCGTAACCATAAGGTTAGTTGCTATAAATTTCTTCTGCGCAAAATTATCTTGAGGAAAGGTGAACAAAACAACTAATAAGATGAAAAATAACCTATTCATTCTTCCTCCGTTGTAAAAGAGATCTTGTTAATAACGTATTCAAAAAACTCACTTCAAAGTCATAGTTTTAATATTTAGGCATCTTACGGGATTATAAGTTTATTGGATGAACGACCAACGTAGTTGTACACCTTTTGAGGAAAAACTAATGGTGTAAGAATAAAAAAAACAAAAACTAATACTTTCATCCAAGATCTCCTTGATAAAAGTGAATATAATATTTGCTATTTAATTATAAATAATGTGCCAACTAAAAAGAATTTTTTTATGTATACTTTTTATAGAAAGTATTTCATAATTTTAGAGTCCAGATAAACTTTCCTAATAAATACCACTCCATTTCTTGCAATTGATACCCGATTAGATATTAGAATAATTTACCTGTAATTGTTACGAAAGAGTTTCAAACCTAATCTTGCCAAAAGGGTGGTAGGGTCCCATAGTCCCCTATCAATTATCAGATTTACCAAACAATCTCAGAAGGATTATCTGATTTTCTATAGAGAATCGGGTTTGTAAATTTTTTTAGTTTTTAATTTTTAAGCTATAAAGAGCCTGATGGCTCTCTATATGATTTCAGATTTACTTGCCTCTGAATCTTCTTAAAATCACTACAGTAAATAATTCTAAAACTATTCTACCTGCCAGCTTTAAGTACCCGATTGCTTTTTCTCTTTTTATTCGCATTGGTAACCTTATCCTTTTCATTAAATTCTTTCTTTAATACTTCA
This sequence comes from Ignavibacteriota bacterium, assembly GCA_013285425.1. Classification (GTDB taxonomy): domain Bacteria; phylum Bacteroidota; class Ignavibacteria; order Ignavibacteriales; family Ignavibacteriaceae; genus IGN3. The sequence continues at coordinate 42,981 of CP053447.1, read as the reverse complement.
ATGATTGCTTCAGTCAGTTTCATTGCAATTTGCACCATCTGTCTGCTTTTCATTTGGATCTCCGTTTCTAAAAAATTTTAACTTAAAAATCCTCAACCGCAAAAGCGATTAAGGATAAGCAAATTCTTCCAGACTAAAGTATTCCAGGAACATTTGTTTTAATTTGCTGATGATGGTTCTTACGGCTTGATATGTGAGCTGAAGGATATCAGCAATGTCTTTTGCTTTGTATCCCTGCATTAGGTGAGAGAGAATTGTCTTCTCCTGTTTGGTAAGTGTTTGCTGCCAGTCTTTGAAATCTATATTGAATGAGATTTGCTCTTCAACTGCTTCTTTCTTCCAAGGTTTCATCCATTCATCGAACTCTACAATTTCGGTATCAACATCTGGTCTTCTTCGGTAGAATGATAATACATCTATAGTTGATGTTCCTCCATAACCTTTTTTACAGATGGATCTCTGATCAACTTGCTTAGCACGTTGAGTTACAAAGCATTTGTATTCCTGCTTCTTAATCTCTTTATCCGCAGCTGTATCACGAACAAACTTTTCATAAGACTGACAAACTAGTTCCTGAATTTTATCTTTTCTTCTTTCTGGTTCTTCATACCTGAGTACTGCATAATATGCCTGTGTTTTTATAACAGGATATAGTTCATCCCAGCACAATAATTCCTCCTGTTTTAGTTAAAGATTATCTAAGAATCTTATACCGAATTCCAGGTAAATGCTGATGTTATGTGATTCTTAGGTGGTGCTTTTGGGCGGTAGTTAAACCTTTATAGTATAATGACATATGGAATATCGACGTCACAACTTGTTGCAATTTGGGTGATATTTAATAATTTTTGCATCAGAGCCCCTCTCCTTGTTGGAAATACCAATAAGTGACAGGACTCATCGCTAAACCCTTTAACTTAAAGGAACTCATAATGAGTTTACTTAATAGATTATTTGGGAAGCGAAGACCTGGAAATAGTGCGAGAAGGATTTCCAAGGTTAGCCGTAGAGCAGTTATGAGGAAACTCAGAACTCTTTACAAAAAAGTTGAACGTAAGGACGTTGCAATCGCAGGTATTTCGCAAGAAATATCTCGTTTGGCGACCAGACGTTTCGCTCGGGCAACCAAAAGAATGAAAGATCGTACTAAAGCTAATTTGTTATCCGATAGGGATGTATTATTAGCTGAGGTTGCCGCTCTAGAAGCACAACTTAATGGCTATAATGCTAAGAACTTGTCTTTAGCAAAGAAGCAATAAGGTTGCAGCTTGGTGCCGAGTGAAATCTCGGCACTGCTGTTTTCAGACACCCTGCAATTTATTTCGCTAATTTTACTTCCAAATCTTCTCAAGCAAAACTTAAATGATCCAACATACTTTAAGAATTAGAAAAAGTAGTAGAATAGACTCGAATAAAATAGATCTGGGAAAGAATAAAATCGTTGTTTTGTTTGTGAGCAATGAGGCCTGCGTGATTTTCGGATTATGCAGGCTTCTAAGGTTATAGACGTTTTGTTACCTATTCAAAAAATACTCTCTAATTTCCAATTAAAAAGTTTCACCTAAATTTCTAAACATCTCTATAGTGGTAACTGTAGATATTCTGAATGGCTGGCATACATCTGGAATTTTTATTTTAGATTTTTGATCTGGTCTGCTTACTTCCTGCGTTACAATTTTTTTTTCAACATCCAACGATAATGCATAAGCAATAAGCCAAGCATCTGCATTATCTGCGTCAAGAAATTCAGCTATGGCTCTCGGAAGATAATGATCATTTCTGGAATTTGCCCACCTAACAACATCAGCATATTTAGCCAAAATTTCTGGTGTTTGTGTAGATTTGTAAAAGTTTGGTTGAATGTTAGTTTCTAACCAAGCTTTTAATTCATCATTATTAGAAAATATTTCAGCCTGGACTTTCTCAATAGTCATAATTTTATTTTCATCAGCTAATTGCTTTACTTTATTCCAAAATCCCACGGCAACATCAATTGGATAGATTACTCTGTGAGCTTGTATAAAAAAGTTGCTGTCGAGAATAAATATTGCCATCAGTATAAATATTCTCTCATAAAATTGTGATATGTGTTGCCCTTAAGACCTGTAAGGTTGTAAGCATCTCGTACAAGCAATTTATTTTCTCTTACTGCATTATTAACATAAGTTAGAAACTGAACACTTAATCTTTTGCGCTGAGTCAAGTAGAAATCTCCCCCACCTTCACGACTTTCCTGTTTCCTGAAATCCTGGCTTGTATATTCTTCATAGAATTCAAAGAACTCAGCCCTCGTAATAAAACCCAGGTCTAATAATCTACGAGCTATAACTATTTGACTAACCTTAAAAGTTCTCGCTAAAGATTCAAAGTTTTTGTTTTCCTCATATGCAGCTCTGAGACTTTCCTGAGGTACAAGAAATTCCGCAGCTATTTTATCACAAAATATTTCTATAGGATTATCGGCTGGTTGAAGGTTACGAAAATCAAATCCAGCACTTTCCCCTATCCAGATATGAGCTAGTTCGTGAGCTAAAGTAAACATTTGAGCTGCTTTGCTATCGGCAGCATTAACAAACATAAAAGGAGCATATTCATTTACTAAAACAAATCCCCTGCAATCTTCTACTTTGATTTTTCTGTAGTTGTTATTCTCAACAACACCGCTGGATACAACAATTATTCCTATCTCTTCAATTTTTTGAGTAAGATATTCTTTTGCTTTTTCCCAATTTGGAAATTCATTAGCCCAATCATCATTCAAACTTAATGTTTGTTTAATGTCAGCAACAATAGTTTGTATTTTACTATTGGAATCAAACTTACTAACATATCCAAGGGCATTGTTTTCATTCTCAATGAGGTAATTTGTTAACCACTCCTGTCTTTTTTGAAGTAGCAGGACTGTGTCATACACATTCAGACTAACTTGATTAGACTGAGTAGAAACAGTTCTAAAAAAGGGAATCGGTAATCTTTCTTCTGGGGGAGATTCAAGAAACAGATAACCAAAGGGGACGTGAACTTTTCTTGCAAAGTTTTGCAATTGTTTCAGAGTTGGTTTTTTTGTTCTATCCAACCACTCCTTTACCTTTGGGAATTCATCAAAAAATTCACCCAATTCATATCCAGACCTGTTTATTGCCCAGATGATCAAATCGTTATTTATTTCAAGGTCTATTTTCATACAGTGTAAAATTATAAAAATATCTTATTACGTCACGCCCAAATGCTATAACTACTTAATAAATCACAGAATATTTAGGCTATTTTTTCAAAATCCAGCCCAAATTCGTCCTTCTTTTTTAGAGCTTTGAAAATACCAATGCCTGGATTCGATGTGCTTAATATTTTAATTGCCGTATCAATATTTTCCTTTGAGGCATTTAATCCAAAATAAATGTTTGATATACAATTCGCGGTGATTGGCTCCTTCCTATAATCTTTTTCCTTCCTTTCATCTCTTCTCATACCATCAAACCAGACAATTCTCCACTCTTTCTCATATTCCCAGGCTTTCGTTTTAATAAGAAACATCTGCGCTTTTTCATCTAATGAAGCTTTGCAAGGGTTTACCTCTGGCAACACATCCTCATACCTAACTCTAAAAATAAAAATTCTGTTTCCAGTTTGTTCGAATTTTTGATTTAATTCTGAAAACAGTTTTACCGCATTAAATTCAACATAAAAACCAGAATGTTTGTTTGAATATTTGTCCCACATACTTTCACTAATTTCTTGCGTAAGTGAAAAAACTCCAATACTTTTATCTATAGCACTTTCAAAACTGTTCAGGTAATCTTCAATATTATTTTTTCTATGATTGAATTGCGCGTCAACAATCAGATTTATGATAGAATTAAAAGGTATCCACGAAAGATGACTACGCATAATATTTTTTATTTCTTCATCAGAGCACAATTTATAATTTAATTTAACACGACAATCGAGTGGATCATTCAATTCCGTGCGAGAAGAAAGCCAGAGTTGATTATTCAGTAAATCCTTATAATAACCATCTTGATCAAATGATTTGAATTTGTAAAGCTTTTTAATTCCTGAGTTGGGGAGTTCGTCAAAATCTAATTTGAATGCCATATACTTTTACTCATAATATCCAGCTAAAACTTATTGTGACCTTCCTGCAACGATTATTAAGATAAATTTTGTACTACTTGCATATTACGAAAACAAGAGTCAATTGGAGAACAAATTTATACCTGGCTACCTAAGGTAACCAGGGTTTTTACTAATTAGTATTCTAAATATTATCTACTTTGAAAATAACAGAATTTTATGAAATGGATTATCTCTACAATCATAAATAATGTATGACAATTTGTGTTTTGTAGTGAGTTCTAAGATTTTCTTCTCAATAGATAAGATTGCTTTTTGAGAATACTTTTCACTTTCAGGAATGGCAACAATATAATACGCTAATTCTTCTTTGTCGACATTCCATTTTTTAGCAATGAGTTTCATTTTTAACCTCTGTATTTTATGATGAGTTAGTTTTTGATATTATTTTTTGTCATTGTCTAACCTTCCTCTGATTCTTTCTTCCCCAAACTCCATCTATTACTTCTTTTATTTTTTGTTCCATTTGTGTTTTGAGATTTTGGCAAGATTGAATTGTCTTCAGTTCACCTTGAGTTTCTGAAACAATTTTGGATTGAACTTCTACTGAGGGCAAATAAAAATCAAGACTTTTTAAGATTGGCATATTCAGTCCGCTACGCTCATTATCACCTGTTAAATTTCTAATTTCATTGTATCTTGATTTTAACTGTAAATAAATAAAATAGGGTAGCACTTCCTCAATATTATTTATGATCATTGCTGCTATTGACTGATTACAGGTCGCTTCTGTTTTAAGTATCGCAACAGTCCCCCTCGTTTTGCCCTGCCCATTCAATGCGATTAAGACAGAATCAATTGGAAGGATCTTTGCATTTGAGTTTTCAAGTCCAGCTTCAGTTATCCTTCCTTCGCAATCAAATATTTCAGCTTGATGGATATCTCCAGATACAAGCCATTTTATATCTCCACCATAATATTCTTTGTGTTCTGTTCTTGGCGTTCCACCAGTCCGAAATTCACATACTTCACCTAACTTTACTCTTTCCCAGCTATCATCAATTTTGAAGGAGGGTTTGTAGTTGTTAATTACAAGATTGCAGCCATCAATTACTTTTTGGTAGCCTTCTATTTCATCTACAATTTTTTGTTGGATATCAGCAGGAGGTAATGGTAATTGAATTTGAGTCAAATCCTCAACTTTAATCGAATCGAATACTGCACCGTTGTTCATAACAAAAAAATTCTCGGTCTTTAATTTTCGTAAAGAGTAAAATAGATATTGGGGGAGCAACTGATCACTGCAGCGCAGCGCGGACAATCCTCTACCGATACAAATTTTTTCAAAAGGATTAAAATTCACTTCACCAACTGGTGCACGCATACTAAATAGCAAATCTCCCTTTATAGCTTCTCTTGTAACTTGGGTAGTCCATACCGTAGGTTCTCCAAGATAATAATCTCCATATTCTGTTTTACCCTGATAAAAAGGTAACCCTTCACCTTTTTCATTATAAAACTCAGAGGAAGGGGATTGACCTGCAATCACTTGAACATAGTCTCCTAAGTTAACTAACTCATAATTTGAAGTTATTATTGACGCATTAGTGTATTTCTCTATACTCAGATTGAATTCTCTTTCATTATCCAGATATTCACGAAGTTCTTGTGATAACTTTACAATACTTGCTCTATCTTCACCATATTTAACAGCATCATCTTTTAATTTTTCATTTACCCATAGCTTAATCATCCCTTCATCAAAAGGGACTGTTTCAAATCCAGTTACATCAATAAAATGTTTTTGATTTTTATGGAATGTATCCAGTGCTTTTTGCTTTTGTTTTTCATCCTTGGCTTTTTGATAACTCTCTTCATATTTTTCTTTTGCTTTAAGAAAGCGTTTATACTCCCGTTTACAGAAATCAATTGTTGAAGATACTGCTTTATAGCTATCAAGTTTAGCAAATTCTTTTCGGTTGAGAACCTTGAATTTTACAGGATATTTTTCTGCAAGCTCGGCTAGCTTTCCTTCTGACTCTTCAGGTTTACCTTCTATTGTGGCTGCCAATTTTTTGTAGTCCATTAAAAGATTGAGAGCATCGGGGAGATCATTATCACTAATTGGGTTTCGGTTGGTGTTTAATGAAAATCCATCATTCTCAACTTTTACGAGTATAATACTGTTTGTATTTCTTGCAAGGACTCTATCAACGAATAATATTGATGTTTTTACTCCGCTGTATGGCTGAAATATTCCTGCTGGTAAAGACACCACTGCCCACAGTCCCATATTTTCAATCAACCATTTTCTAAGAGTTACATAATCTCCACTACCCTGGAATATTATTCCTTCTGGGACAATCCAACCAGCTTTTCCATTAGGATTTAGATGTTCTATTATATAATCAGAGAAAAGTATTTCTGCTTTCTTTGCTCTTATTCTAAATTGTTCGTGAGGTTCAACACCCCCTTTTGGTGTCATAAAGGGAGGGTTAGCAAAAATACAATCGAATTTATCTTCCCAACGATTTTTGTTTGAAAGAGTATCGTAGTCGTGAATTAAAGGATTTGGAAAGTGGTGTAGATACATATTCACTTGAGACAGACGAACCATTAAAGGAGTTATATCATAACCTTCAATTCTTTTAGTCAGTTTATCTATCTCAGTCTTTTTTAATTTATCACCCCAATGTATTGAGATGCCTTCGATTTCATAATTCTTTAGGCTAATACGATAGTCTTCATAACCATTCGTATATTTTCTAAGTATATGTTTGTAAGCTGAAATTAAAAAGCCTGCGGTTCCGCAAGCAGGATCCAGTATTTTATCTAGTTTATCAGGATCTACAACTTCAATAATAAAATCAATTATGTTTCGTGGTGTTCTGAACTGACCATTTTCACCTTGCGAGCCCATTGAATCAAGCAAATATTCAAAAGCATTACCAAGCTCTTCTGAGTGTTCATACTTAAATTTGTTTATCTCATCCAGAAATAGTTTTAATGTTCTGGAATCTCTGAACTTTAAGAATGTGTTTCTGAAAACGCTCTTAAAAAGTTCTGGAATATGAGGAGCTTTTGTGATTGCTTCAATTGCTCTAATAAATTTCTGAACCCGCTCTTCACCACTTAATTGATTGCTTAGTAGTTTTTGCCAGGAAAAATCGGACAGTCCATTTCTGAAAAATGAAATTTCACCACCTAGCTTTCTGCTTTCTTCATCAATATCATCCATAAATTTGTATATCAGAGCTATAGTGATAAGCTCAATCTGATCTGAAGGTAATGGCAGCTGACCTACAAGAATATCTCTGGCATTATTTATTTTATCTTTTGTTTCTTTACTAAGCATATATTACAACCTAAACGGGGAGAAATTTATTGAGTGGGACATTATCTTTTATATAATTAACCGTCAACTGAATTTGTTCTGGTCCAAGCTGAGATAATTCTGTTAAACTCAAACGTGCGTCCGTTGCAAGTTTAGCATACTCTCTTCTATCGATTAGCGGTCGGAGATCATCGAATAATAAATAAGCTTTGAAGAGTGATTTTAACTCGTAATATTTTGAACCATCAACACCTTCGGCTGATAAAAATCTTTCAAAATATTCGTCAGCTAAATCATCACGTGACTTAAATATTGAAATTTTACCCAAAGCTTTTAATATGATTTCTTTTAGTGTAAGTCGTCTATCAATTCCATAAGCTTCCTGTAGTTTTTCTTTATTCCAATATTCTTGGGGCTTATTGAATAAATGAGTTTTAACGTGTTCCTCAATGATATCCCATTCTTCTTCGTTTAGTGCTTCCAATAAATTCGGATGCTTTTGTACTTCTTCTTTAGTTTTGTTTTCAAAGCTCTTTGAAAAAGCCTCACGATCGATTCGCATTCCATCAAGACCAATTTGAGTTTCTTTCCAGTTCTTCATTTCGTCGGGTCCAGTATAAACATATTTATCGGGTTGCGGAGGCGGTGGTCCACTGCCCCCAGTTCCTGGTTCACGCGGAACTTCTAATTCTTCATCATAATCATACTCGTCAAAATATTCACAATTTGCAAAGTAGTCGAATAAGTAATAGTTATCTTTATCCTTTTCGATTCGTTGGCTTCCATCATCAAATTTGAATTTATAAAGACGTGTACCTCTTCCTTTAATTTGAACAAACAGAGATGGAGAAAATATTGGACGAGCGAGAACAACATTTAATATATCTTCACAATCATAACCAGTTGTCATCATTCCAACAGTTACACAAACTCTTGTTTTGCTTGATTTATAATCAATGAATTTTGGTTCAAAATTGGTCAAGCCATTAAAATTATTATTTGCAAAGTCTACTGTCATATCCTGAGCGCCAGGGATATCAGAAGTAACTTGAACTGCAAAATCTGATTTATACTTACCAGGATACATTTTCTCGATTTCTTCGTTTAACAACTTTGTTATTTTAGCAGCGTGGGGTCTACTAACTGCAAAGAAAATAGTTTTACCAATTTCATTTGTTATAGGATCTCTTTTTGCTTTTTTAAGAAATGATTCAACGAATTCTTTATTTGTTTCAGGTGAGAAAAATTTTCTTTCAAAATCGCGTTTATAAAAAGTATCCTCTTCTTCTTCCCCTTCATCATTTACCCATTTCACATTCCAGCCTTCTTTACTCAATACTTCTGTTGTAACATCTGTTCTTCCGTCAAGTTTTCGTGGGTTAACTAAATAAGGAGGTTTATGATTTACGGCATCGATAAGACTAAAGCTAAATGTTGGATCACCAGGCTTACATCCAAAAGTTTCGTAAGTATCCAGTAACAATCTTTTTTCAAGCTGCTTTGGATCATTTTCACTCATTTCAGCTTGGTCGATCCCTTTTAGGTAGTTTTTTGGCGTTGCGGTAAGTCCAAGTTTTGAACCGATAAAATATTCAAAGATAACTCGGTTATTTCCACCTATGGTCCTATGCGATTCATCTGAAATTATCAATTGGAAATCATTTGGATTAAAATTTTCCAGATATCTATTTTCGTAGGATAAACTTTGTATTGTAGTAATAACAACCTGCGCGCTCATCCAGCTATCTTTTTTTCTTTTGTAAATAACTGATTCAATTGAATCTTTAGCGAGATAGTTACGTAAATTTTTATATGCCTGTCTTTCAAGTTCTAAACGATCCACCAAAAATAAAACTCTGTCTGCATTACCAGATCTGATGAACATTTTTATTATAGCTGCTGAAAGTAATGTCTTCCCTGTTCCAGTAGCCATTTCAAGTAAAAATCTTCTCTTCCCTTTTACAAATTCTTGCTTGATTTTCTTCGTGGCATCAATCTGATAATCTCTTAATACTTTAATTCCTTTATTTAATCTTGCTGTTTCTTTTTCTTCAGCTGAATATGTTAGCCATTGAGAATCCTGGGATACTGCAATATAATTTTCATCAATAACCTGATTCTGCATTGCTTCAGGATTGGGAGTCCATTTTTGAGCGACACCCAATTCATCCAGGCTTAAAAAATTTGATATCCTGGTAGGATTACCATTAAAAAGGTCCCAGTAATAATGCAGATTACCATTGGAAAGAAAAATAAATCTGATGTTCAAACTGCGGGCATATTCGCGAGCTTGTTCTTTAGCGTCTAAGGGATTTGTACTTTCACGTTTTGCTTCTACAAGAGCTACAGGTCTTTTATCATTATTAAGAAGTAGATAATCAATAAAACCATTTTCAGCATTTTCAAAATCTTGTCCTAGTTCATCTTGTTTATATTTCTTTTTTGTTATACGATGTTCACAAATAATTGAGGCGGATTTATCATCTTCATCAAAAAATCTCCAACCTGATTTTTCGAGCTTTTTATTTATTTTTATTCTGGCCTGGGCTTCTTTTTGATCCATAGTAAACCGAGATGTGTTATTTGATTCCTAAAAATAACCATTTTTGGAAAAATAGTATTACACTTCAGCAATTTTTATTTTTGTAATTATGAATAGAAGAAAAAGAATCCGAATGTTCAGTAATGAACCAACTATTAAAAGAGCAGCAATTTATTGTCGTGTCTCCACTATTATGCAAGGTGAAGCAGAATATAGTTCCTTAAACGCTCAGGAAGATCAGTTAAAAGCATATTGTAAAGGTAAAGGTTGGGAGGTAGTAAAAGTTTATAAGGATATAAAGTCTGGGAAGGATCTGGAGAGAAATGAGATTCAGCAATTATTAAAAGATGCGGAAGAAAAACTTTTTGATATTGTAGTAGCAACTAAGATAGATAGGTTTTCAAGAAGTATAGTTGATTTTTACGAGTTCAGCGAAAGATTAGAAAAATTAGATGTATATCTTGCTTCAGCAACTCAACCAATTGATACATCCAGTTCTGCTGGACTCTTAATGCTGGATATATTTTTAGCTTTTGCACAGTTCGAAAGGAATATTATTTCTGAAAGAACTCGTGAAGCTATGACTGCCAGAGCAATAAAAGGATTTTATACTGGTGGTCATTTAATTTTAGGTTACGACAATTTGAAGGGCGAATTAAAAATAAATGAAAATGAAGCTGAGCTAGTAAACAGAATATTTTTATACTATCTAAAAGAACCATCGACAACAAAAGTAGCTAACAGATTAAATGAGGGAGGATTCAGAACAAAATCATATACAACTAAAAAGGGAGTGAGACGAGGAGGAAAACAATACGCAAAGCAAGACATATTAAGAATTTTACGAAATAAAACTTACCTGGGAAAGATCCCCTGGAAGGGCGAGGTATATGAGGGCATTCACGAAGCAATTGTAGATCAACAATTATTTGACAATGTTCAAAAGAAATTAGATAAATCTAAAAAGGATCTACAGGTAATTCGCAGGACCAAGTCTCCCCTTTCATTACTTGGAATAACTAAATGTGGATTATGTGGAAGTAATTTGACTTCACAAGCTGCAAAAAGTGGAAGACATCATTATTATAAATGTTCCAAGAAAATTCACGGTGGTGCTGCTCAATGTTCTTCTAAAGATCTTCCAGCAGAAGTATTAGAAAATTGTATTTACGATTTAATGAGTTTTATTATATCTGAGGATGAATTTTTTGATGCAATCTATAACCAGGTAAAATTTAATACTCAGGAAGAAGTTGCAGAATATGATAAAGAATTAAGCAAGCTAAAATCAAATAAAACTTCTCGTGAAAGTGAAAGAAAAAATATTTTTAATGCAATAAAAGCTGGTGATAGATTAGGAGCAATGAAAGAAGTTGAAAACGAACTTGAAAAAATTGAAACAGAAATAGTATTTATCAATTCACAGTTAGAAGATTTAGAAAAAAAGCGTTATCTCGCAGCAAATCAAAAAATTGAAAAAGAAAAATTAAGAAATATTTTACTCTATTACGTTAAAATTTATCCAACCTTAACCTTGGAAGATAAATCAAGATTTAACCAGCTACTTTTCCAGGAAATCATTTCAAATTTTAATCAAAACGAAGAAGATGGAACCATAATTATTAAAATGAGGGGAGATGGGAAACTGGAAAAAAGTTGGAATAAAATCAAAAATGCGAACCAGTTAACACCAGTTCGCACATCTGACGGTCTCGGCTCCGCGAGCAAGACTCGAACTTGCAACCCTTCGGTTAACAGCCGAATGCTCCACCATTGAGCTATCGCGGAATATAATTTTCTAAAGAACAACCGTATTTTAACAGCCGTCCCGATACATCGGGAGAGCTATCGCGGAATATAATTACTAAAGAACAACCGTATTTTAACAGCCGTCCCGATACATCGGGAGAGCTATCGCGGAATAATTAATATTTATCCCAAAATCGAAGCCAAAGATAACATTGACCTCACTGTTTGTCAAGCCTTGAAATCTCCGAAATGTGGTTAAATTCCCATCTCTTTCAGCAGAAAATCAGCTTGACCTACTTTCTGAACTACCCATAAAACATATCGGATATCAACACCGATTGAACGGCTGTATTCTTCGCTCCAAGTATAATCATTTACAGTTGCTTCGAAAGCTCTGTCAAAATTTACTCCGACTAACCTTCCATAAGCATCCATAATCGGGCTTCCCGAATTCCCGCCGCTTGTATCCATATTATAAATAAAATTAACAGGCACATCATTTAATTTTGGATAGATAAACTGACCAAAGTCTTTTTTATTGTAAAGTTCTTTCACTTTTGCATTTAATTTATATTCACCATAGTCTTTTCCTTTTTCTATTACACCGGTAAGTGTTGAGATGGGAGAATAATATGTAGCATCTCTTGGTGAATAACCACGCACGTAACCATAAGTTAACCTTAATGTACTGTTTGCATCCGGAACAAATGATTTTTGCAGCCATTGTCTTTTTGCATCATTCAGTTTAGCAATAAGTATGTTCAGCTTTCCATCACGAACTAAGGAATTTTTTCTTTCACTATCACCTAAATCAATCGCAGCTTTAACCAGATTCAAATACGGATCATCAATATCATCAAGTGTTTCATCTGCATCTTCCAAAAGATCAAAATATTCTTTACTGCTTTTTATAAATGTATCATCATAAAGTCCGGCAATATACTTTTCCTTGTTATTTGTTTCCCCAAAAGATTTAAACGGTTCAATGCTTTTTAATTCATCAAACGAGCTTGCATCATTAAATACTTTATAAAATATCTTTGGTTCAAGATCAGACATATAATCATTATATAATTCTGTAATCAAATTATAAAAATCCTCTCTTTTATCTTCTTTATACATTGCTTTACGTTCTGTCTCAGGTTTCTGCATCTCTTTTTTGTATTCTATAAAAAGTTCTGCAAGGCGGTAATATTTTACATTACGGCTTAACATTAAAAGAACAAGATTTCTCCTTCCGCTTTCAAAAATATCTTTATAAACATTATCTATCTCATTTAAGATGGTTCCGTATTTTTCTTTCAAAGATAAATCGGAATCTATAAATGCCTGCAGCTGTTTTTCCTCTTCTTGTTTTTTCTGTACCAGATTAAGTCTATCCAATCCCTGCATTTTTCCCCGATAGTTTTTTTCGGTATTAGCAAGCCCTTGTATTTCACTTACAATATTTAATGCAAACTCAGGATCATCTTTACCACGCTCTTCATAAAGTTTTATCAGCCAGGCGAAAATATCCTGCACATAAGGAAGCTGAAATTTTTCCTGCATTATTAAAAACTGTGATGGCTGATGTTTAAATGTTCTGCCCGGATAACCAAGAACAAATACAAAATCTTCTTCGTTAACTCCGTTCGGATTAACCAATAAAAATTTTTTAGGTTTATACGGAACATTACTTTCAGAATACTTAGCTGATGAGCCATTTGGAGCAACATAAGCACGGACAAAAGAAAAATCACCGTTATGCCTTGGCCATATCCAGTTATCTGCTTCTCCTCCAAACTCTCCGATTGTTCTCGGCGGAACATAAACCAATCGTATATCATTAATAGTTTTATATCTGAAGAGTATATACTGTTCCCCAACAAACATTTCAGAAACTTCTGCTGTTATTGTGCTGTCTTTTTCCTGTTCACGTTTTATTATTTCTTTAATTTTATTTGATATCATTGTTGTTCTTTGCGAAATATCTTCACTTGCATTTGCTGCTTCCAGAATTTCTTCACTTACATCTTCATACGATTCGGTAATTCTGCAGCTTACACCCTTAGCCGGAATTTCCTCTTCTCTGGTTCTGGCAATAAATCCATTTTCAAGATAATTATTCTCAACAGTACTAACATTAGTCACAATTCCAAAAACACAGTGATGATTAGTAATAATCAGCCCTTCTTCTGAAACGAATGAGCCAGTACATCCACCGATCTTAACAAGTGCATCTACTAAACTTACTCCGTTTGGATTATAAACTTCATCAACACTTATTTTTAATCCTTTCTCATTAAGATTAATACTTTTTATATCGCTAAGCGGAAACATACCTTCGTCCGGTCTGGAAGGAATAAATGCGAAAGAGATGGTGATCAGGAGAAAGAGTAATAATGAAAACGAATAATTATTTATTTTTTTTATCATAGTGATTCAGCCTTAGAGTTTTTGTTATGTGCAAATATAAAAAAACAGGCTCGGTTTAACGAACATTAAAATGAAACTATCTGATTTATCTGAGCAAAGATTTTAAACTTTATTAGAAGTTACGGGGAAATAATAAAACTATGAATTTACATCCGGGAGTGATTAGTGGAAGTAAAATGTTTTAGTTTAATTTTCCGGATAATTGAGCATAAAAAAATACAGGTTAAGCTTTTCAGCAAAATTATTTATCTGTCTTCAATGAACTTTCATTTAATTGAACCTTCATTACCTTTGTGCAATTCAGAGAAGAAATCACCCTTAAACTTTATTAACGACCCTGTTTGGTTGCATCTTTAGGCAAATATTTCTAAATTCTTTTCAAGCCAAAAATAATTACTCTGTTCTTATAATATTTCAAACCTTTAGGAGGAGCTATGAAAAAAATAATTACAGCATTTTCTTTCTTCATCCTGTCGATTTCAATTCCTGGTCAAACAAATTCTGTTGAGTTAAGAGATGGTGGTGGTAGTCTTATAAGCACTCACGCTTCAATTACAGAAGCTTACAATGCTATCCCATTAACAATAACTCAAGCGTACTTAATAGAGATTCTTTCAACTTATGATCAGAGTTCTGAAACTATACCAATTACTCTTGGAGCAAAAAGCGGCGGAAGTGCAGCAAACACAATAACCATTAGACCAGCCGCTGGAAGCACTGGCAAATCAGTTTCAGCTTCCTCAACATCCGGAATATTAGTACTAAATGATGCTGACTATATTATCCTTGATGGAAGACCCGGAGGAGTTGGCAGTGCGGCAGATTTTAAGGTAGAAAATCTTTCAACTTCCGGAACAAACTCTAATACAATCTCAATGCTGAACGGGGCTTCAAATAATATTATTCAATATGTTCATGTTGTCAATAATACTCAAAATACAGCCGGTCCACGGGCAATTGTTTTAGGTTCTACCACAACTACAGGTAACGATAATAACCTGATAACCAACTGTATAATTGAAGGAGGAAGAAGCGGTATCGGTATAGCTGGCAGTTCAACCATTCCGAATCAAAATACAGCAATAACTCAATGTGAAATCTTTAATTGGGGATATGCCGGGATCTGGTTACTTTCGGGTGCTTTGAATGTTACAATGGAATCGAATAAAATATATCAGACTGCCGGTGTTAATAATACAATCGTTTCCGGAATTATAATGAGCACCATCGCAGGCGGAACATATAACATCACTAAGAATTGGATTTATGATTTAAGAACAACTTCAACATCAACATCTGCTGCTTTAAGAGGAATATATTCCTCTTCGCCTGCAGCAGGTTCTGTTTTCAATATCCAAAACAACATGATTTCTAACACGCTTGATAACATAAATTCACAGACAATTACCGGAATAGAATTACTCGGCTCCAATGCCTATACCGCAAATCTATACTATAATACTGTTTTAATCGGAGGCAATCATTCCGGTGGAACCGCAAATGCAACAACATCTGCGGGAATAAGAATTACAGCTGCATCAATAACATTAAATATGATGAACAATATGGCTGTAAATAAAAGGACCGGTGGAAGTGTAAACCATATTGGCTTTGTCTTAACTAATAATACAGGAACTTATGATTTTGATTTTAATTGTTATTATGCAAATGGAACGAATAGCTTTCAGGCTTTTATCGGAACAACAGGATATAATGATCTGAACATTTATAAATCGGCTTCAACACCTAACGAACAAAATACAATTTTCAAAGATGTTTCTTTTACTTCTTTAACTGATTTACATCTGGTTCCGCCTTCTGATGGTGATCCTGAGTTAGCAGGAATTCCGATTGCAGGAATACTGGAAGATTTCGACGGTGATATTCGAAGCAGTACATTTCCTTATCGTGGTGCTGATGAAGCAACAATTATTCCTGTAGAATTAACCTCTTTTTCTGCATCTGTCTCCGAAAACTCTGTAACACTTAACTGGTTAACAGCAACAGAATTAAACAATCTTGGTTTTGAAATTCAAAGACAGAACTCTGATGATAAAAATCAGAATATGGAATGGACTAAGATCGGTTTCGTGCCAGGGTTTGGAACCACTACTGAACCCAAATCCTATTCTTTCATTGATTCTAAACTTGAAACCGGTAATTATAATTACAGACTAAAGCAAATTGATCTTGATGGAAGCTTTGCTTACTCAAATACAATTAATATTAAAATTGAGCAGCCGTTTGTATTTACACTTGATCAAAATTATCCGAACCCGTTTAACCCTGTAACCAGTATTCAGTATGCAATAGCCAACAAGCAATTTGTAAAGCTAATAGTATATGATGTACTTGGAAATGAAATTGCTGTTTTGGTTAATGAAGAAAAACCAGCTGGAGAATATAAAGTTACTTTCAATGCAGCAGGTTTGCCAAGCGGAGTTTATCTATATCAGCTTAAAGCAGGAGAATTTAATTCAGTAAGAAAACTTGTGTTATTAAAGTAGTAATAAAACATTTGTAAATAGCATTCAGATAGACTGGAAGAATTGTTATGAAGATTTTTCTAATTTTAATTTTCACTAGTGGATTCACGCTGGCGCAAATACAATTTACTCAGGACACAATAGCATATAATAACAGATTTAATAACAGACAATTTGCTCAATACAATTCACAAGGATTACTAAGATTAACTTATACCGGCGGGTTAGGCACTGTCAGCAGTTTCAATGAATTGTTTTTTGTTGAAGAGGACGCTCTTGGAAATTTTTCAACCGTTAACATCACAAATAATTCCGTTGATGATAACTATTCAACATTATCAATTGATCAAAACGATAATATTCATATCTGCTATGAGTCCCGTGATCCCTCAATTTTTCAGGTAATGTATATAAATAATGTATCAGGATCCTTTTCATCTCCGATAGCTATAACTCAGGGCGGTTTGAATAAGGGAACTCCTTACGGAAAAATCGGACCTGATAGTGTAATGCACTTTGTTTATTATACATTTACATCAGGTACAGATAATTTTTACTACAGAGGATATGATTTAAAAACAAGCACTTTAACCCCTGAAGTGTTCTTAGCAAACGGAGAAGCAAGCGGTGACTTTGAAGCTTCACTGGATGTTGATTCAAATGGTAAAGTTCATATCGCCGGACGAAGTGGCGCGGGTTTATGGTCAGGACCTCTGAAATATTTTAACAATACTTCAGGTACTTTTCAGGAATATACTACAAATGTTACAACAGATATAAATTATCCAAGAATCAGAATTGACTCTGATAACAAAGTACATATTGTATATAGCTCTAATTCAAGATTGTATTATATAAATAATGTTAGCGGTACTTTCTCAGCTCCTGCTGCAATTACACCTGTGGGTCAAATGCCTTCTGGAATTCAAGCGATGGAAGTTGATGATCAAAACCGACTGTTTATCACTTATCAATCAAGTCAAAGTGCATCAGGAAAAGGTTTTTATCTGTTATTTGCTGAGAATTACGTTTTTAACGATACTATTCTTATTGCTGATCTTTCACCCGGTCATATATTAAGAAACTCTTCGCAGGTTATAACAAACAGCAATGGTGATATTGCTATGTTATATGCTGAGTCCGGGATTAGAAATGATACTGTTATCTGTGATATCTTTATGAAGCGTGGAAGCATTTATGAAATTATTCCTGTAGAATTATCTTCTTTTACAGCAACAGTAAAAGAAGATAATATTCAGTTATACTGGACTACTGCAACTGAAACCAACAATCTGGGATTTGAAATTGAAAAAATAAATCCTTCGAAATCCGAAAACATATATGACTGGGAAAAGATTGGTTTTGTACCAGGCTGCGGAACCTCAACTAAACCTAAATCATATTCATTTGTTGATAAAGATATTACACCCGGGAAACACAAATACAGATTAAAACAAATCGATCTTGATGGCAGTTATGAATACTCCGATATAATTGAAGCTGAAGTGATGCAAAAATTGAATTATACTTTAAAGCAAAATTATCCCAACCCATTTAACCCAAGTACGCTAATCGGTTATCAGTTACCTGTAACCAGTAAAGTAACATTAAAAGTTTATGATATACTCGGGAATGAAATCGCAACACTCGTTAATGAAGAAAAACCTGCTGGAAATTATAATGTCATTTTCGATGCTTCTAAACTTTCAAGCGGAGTTTATTTCTATACACTGAAAACCGGAGAATTTTCCAAAACCAACAAGATGATCTTAGCTAAGTAATTCTCAAGAAATTTACAGGCAGGCTGCTTTTAGCTTCCTGCCTGATTAAAATAAATATTAAACATTATATAATCGGCAATTATTCACCTTGAAATAGTGCTTTAATTGTTTCTTGATGGTTATCTTCGATTTAGCTATAAAAAGTCAGATATTCCCTCTTATTCAACTTAATTCATCAACAAATTATTAAGACTTCAAAGCCGCCTTTTTTGTTTTTCTCAAATATTAAAGTTTTTCTCTCATTTTACGATAATAAACCAGAGAAACTCAAATAATTTTAGGAGAACTATGAAAAATTTAATTTACCTTTTTTTGGTACCTCTATTATGTCTAACAAATCTCTCGTTTTCACAAGAGATTTGGATAAATGAATTCAGTTATAATTGTGCTGATAGTTCAATAGGTGTTTTGGAAGGCGATGAGTTTGTTGAGATTGTCGCCCCTGTTGGAACAGATATGAGTCAATATGGTTTGATACTTTATTATTATGAAAATAATGATGCATATTATACTTATTCTTTCAGTCAATTATCTGGAATTGTCTCTCCGGTAAATCAAAGTGCTGGTAAGGGATTTTATGTTGTGTTGACAGAAAACAGTTACCGGTTAGAAAAATTTACACCTATTCCGGATGGAATTACTGTTCTTACAATCGATACACACAACGCAGGATTTGTAAATACTGAAGGTGGAATACTTTTAGTTGATGTTGAATCTGGTGAAATCATTCATGGAGTTGCATATGAAATGCCTAAGGATGTTGATTTACCAATTCCTGTTTTATTCAAACTTGAAGATACCGGTTATGATTGGGCAGCCATATCTGAACTTATGATTTCATCTTCCGCTGTAGATGCAATAAAGCTGCCTTTAAGAGATGATGGAAACTCTCTCCCAAATAAGAGTATCACTATGATTGGATCGGGATTTTCAAGAATGTGGACAATGACTACCGGAAAAGAAATTTCAACACCAGGATCATTAAACTACAATCAGAGTGCATTACCGGTTGAATTGTCTTCTTTCTCTGCAACTGTGGTTTCAAACGGTATTAAGTTAAACTGGATAACCGAAACTGAAACTAATAATTTCGGATTTGAAGTGGAAAGAAAAACCAGTGTTACTGATTGGTCAACTTTAGCTTTTGTTAATGGTTTTGGAAATAGCAATTCACAGAAACAATACAACTATGTTGATAATGTTAATCAAAATGGCAAATATTCTTATAGATTAAAACAAATTGATAATACCGGACAATCTGCATATTCTAAAATTGTAGAAATTGATTTTACAAAACATCCGCAGTATAGCCTTACACAGAATTATCCGAATCCGTTTAATCCAGCAACATCAATTAGTTTTACCTTACCCCGCTCCGAGATGGTTAAACTAACAGTTTATAATCTGCTGGGACAGAAAATCAAAACCTTAATAGATGAGTTCAAAGAAGCTGGTGTCCACTATGTTAACTTCAATGCAAAGGATTTGAACAGCGGAATATATATTTATAAAATTGAAACAGTCAGTTTTACACAAACAAGAAAAATGACTCTGATTAAATAGCTTTTGCTAAGAATGATACCTCAAAAAGCTGCCTTATAAGAATTTTGGGGCAGCTTTTTTATTTTAAACTCGGTAGTGATTTATAGCATTTATCTGAAAACAATATTTTTTTAAGTTCGTCAGGCAAAAAACTGATATACAATGAATTTATTACTTGTTACAATCTTTGTGTTTTTATTCAATCTTCCTTTCGGTTATTGGCGGGCAAGTGTTAAAAAGTTTTCACTTAAATGGGTACTCGCAATTCATTTACCCATTCCATTTGTAATCTTTGCAAGAATTTTTTCAAATATTGGATTTGAACTTTACACTTATCCGTTTTTAATTGCTGCTTTTTTAATCGGACAATTGTCGGGCAGTAAGCTTTATTTAAGAAGAAAAAGACTCGGCTATGCACCGCTAACTTCTTGTTTAATAATGGATATAGTAAAACAAAATTGATTAATATGTTTATAGGATATATTTATGAAGAAAGTGCTTTCAAATGTAATTTATATTTCATTGCTGTTATTGCTGCTTTTACATCATCAAACACATGCCATTAAGAATCAGACAGATGATAAGATGAATAATAACATAAGTAAAATAACAGTCAATGATATTGATGGTAAAGAAGTAAAACTCTCTGATTATCAGGGAAAAGTTCTGCTGATTGTCAATGTTGCAAGTTACTGCGGTTTCACAAAGCAGTATTCGGCTCTTGAAGAGATTTACAAAAAATACAAAGATAAGGGATTTGAGATATTGGCATTCCCTTGTAATCAATTCGGAAACCAGGAGCCGGGTACAAATGAAGAAATTAAAAACTTCTGTTCGTCTAAGTTTGATGTAACATTTAAACTTTTTGATAAGATTGATGTTAACGGGAAAAATCAATCACCTCTTTACTCAATTTTAACTAATAATGATGTTACGGGTAATGCAGAAATCAAGTGGAATTTTGAAAAGTTCATTATTGATAAGAACGGAAATGTTATTGCCCGGTACCTAAGTAAGGTTGACCCAATGAGTGAAGAGATAATTTCAATGATTGAAAAGGAATTAAAAAGATAGTTGTTTAATCAAATATTAGAGTAAACAGTCAACTTGTAAAATCATTATCAAAATATTTTACAACAATCTTGTACCTGTTTAATACCAGAAAGCAGAACAGTTTAATTTATCCCCAATTGTTGCTTTACCCATAACTTTGAATTGATTAACTGTTTGTGTTCTATATTCATCGTTGAACTGATAATTTTAATAAGATGATCTTCATAAGTACTCAGCTTTTGATCTGTGTATATCAGCCTCCACAGGCTTTCAATCAATTCAATCTTTTCCTGCTGAGTAAATTTATTGTTGATTATTGTAGTAAACTCATAGAGGCTGACACTTTCTTTAATTTTTTGTTCAGCAAGTGTTATCAGATCATTTATACAATCATCTTCAAGATTAAAAGTCTTCTTCATTTCAGAAATAATTAGTTTTCTCTCATCTTCGGAAAACTCACCATCGGCTTTTGCCAGCTCAATAAAAAGAGCACAAGCGGCAATTTCAGTTTTGCGGTTACTATTTTCTGAAGCTTTTTGTTCTGCTAAACTATTATTCTGCTCTTCATTGAATATTTTTTTCAGATAATCAAACATAACTAAATCTTATCCAGTTCGCTTAACAGATCAGGAACATCCAAAGGTTTTGTAATCATCACTAAATTACCATCTTCATCTCTTGGCCATTGTTCAATAAGTTTATCGTAATAAAGTTCAATCATATTTCCATCAGGATCTTTAATATAAACTGATTCCGAAACACCATGATCTGAAGCTCCTTCAATCGGATAATTAGCCTCCCATATTCTTTTAAATGCTTTAGCAAGGTCTTCCCTTGAAGGATATAGAATTGCATAATGATAAAGACCGGTATGTCCTTGCGGTGCAGGAGTTGCACTTTCACCAGCCCAGGTATTCAATCCAATATGATGATGATAATTACCGGACGAAAGAAAAACTGCATCTTTGCCGAATCTTGCTGTTACCTGAAATCCCATTAGATCCCGGTAAAATTTTAATGCTCTCTCAAGATTTGCAACGGTTAAATGAACGTGCCCTATTCGAGTTCTGGGATTTAATTCGTATTCCATTAAGCTCCAAATAAATTATTGACGATTTATTTTTACTGGTTTAACCTTCCAGATTTTTTCAGCATATTCTTTCACTGATCTATCTGAAGAAAACTTTGCCATCCTTGCAACATTTAATATCGATTTCTTTGTCCATTCATATTTATCTGTATAAAACTTTGCAACTTTATCCTGAGTATCGATATATGACTGATAGTCTGCAAACAGAAGATAATAATCCACATTCATCAATCCTCTTATCATATCATCAAAAATTCCAAACTCTTTCGGATTAAAAAAGTTTGTCGCGATCATATCAACAATATGCTTTAGGTTACTGTTTTTTTCATAATACTCACGCGGATTATAGCCATTTGATTTAAGTTTAACAACTTCATCAGCCAGAAGCCCGAAGATAAAAATATTTTCGTCCCCCACTTCTTCTCTTATCTCAACATTAGCTCCATCCATTGTTCCGATTGTTAAGGCACCATTTAATGCAAACTTCATATTACCTGTTCCTGATGCTTCCAACCCAGCCATTGAAATCTGTTCAGACAGATCGGAGGCTGGTATAATCTTTTCAGCTAATGAAACAGAATAATTTTTCAGAAAGACAACTTTTAGTTTATCACCAACATCAGGATCGTTATTAACAACATCTGCAACTGAATTTATAAGCTTTATTACCATCTTAGCTGCATAATATGCAGGGGCAGCTTTTCCGCTGAAAATAATTGTACGCGGAACCATTTTAATTTTAGGGTTATGCTTGATTCTGTTATAAAGTGTAATGATATGAAATACATTTAACAGTTGTCTCTTATACTCATGAAAACGTTTTATCTGCACATCAAAAATTGATTCGGGATTTATCTTTATATCATGTTCCTTCTCAATCAGTTCAATAAGCGCAAGTTTATTATTAAACTTTATTTTCTGCCATTGTTCTGTAAATTCTTTATCCTCAACAAACTTCTCAATTTTCTTTATCTGAGTTAAATCCTTTGCCCAATCAAATCCAATTCTTTCAATCAGTAACTGAGATAACAAAGGATTGGCAGTAATAAGCCATCGCCTTGGAGTTATTCCATTGGTAACATTTATGAATTTCTTAGGATAGATTTTATTAAAATCAGGAAAAATTCTTTTTTTCAAAATATTTGTGTGCAGTGCAGCCACACCATTAACGGCAAAACTCCCTACTATAGCAAGGTTAGCCATTCTTACTCTTTTATCTTTTCCGCCTGAAATAATCGAAAGCTTTTCTATCACCGCTTCATCTTTTGTGTATTCCTGTCTTACTTTCTCAACAAATCTTCTGTTAATTTCATAAATGATCTGGAGATGTCTTGGGAGAAGATTACTAAAAATCTGTTCAGACCATTCTTCCAAAGCTTCAGGAACAACGGTATGATTAGTATAAGCAAAAGTTTTTGAAGTAATATCCCATGCTTTATCCCAGCTTAAGTTTTCATCATCGATTAAAATTCTCATCAGTTCGGGTATAGCAACTACAGGATGTGTATCGTTAAGCTGAATACAGGTTTTATCAGCAAATTGCTCAAATGAAGAGTGCTTAATTTTATATTTTCTTATAATATCCTGAAGAGTAGCTGAAACGAAAAAGTACTGCTGTTTTAATCTTAAAAATTTTCCTTCTACATAAGTATCATTTGGATAAAGAACTTTTGAAATTGTTTCAGAGTCATCTTTTTTTGCTACTGATTCAATATAGTTCCCTTTATTAAAATCAGCAAATTCAAAGTCGATGGTAGCTTTTGCGCGCCACAATCTTAAATTATTAACAACCTGACTTTTATATCCGGGTATTGGAACATCGTATGCAACTGCCAGAACATTTTCAGTGTCAACCCACTTAAAGCCAAGTTCTCCGTTTCCTTTATTATATGTTTCAGTTTTTCCATAAAACTGTACTTATATGTCAATGATCTTCTCATCAAATCCCATGGGTTTCCATTACGCAGCCAATTATCAGCTCTTTCAACCTGATAACCATTCTCAATATCCTGTTCAAATATTCCATATTCATATCTTATTCCATATCCAAAGGCAGGCAGTTGAAGAGTAGCCATTGAATCAAGATAACAAGAAGCTAATCTGCCCAAACCGCCGTTACCCAAACCCATATCAAGTTCCTGTTCCATTATTTCATTCAAATTATAACCATCACGATTCAAAATAACACCGCATTCATTGTAATAATCAAGATTGATCAGAGCATTGCCAAGAATTCTTCCCATCAGATATTCCAGTGAAAGGTAATAAACTCTTTTAACATCTTTATCGTGATATACTTTTTGAGTGCGGAGCCAGTTTCTTACCATTCTATCTCTTACTGCAAGTGATAATGCAAAATAAGCATCTGCACCGCTTGCTGTATTTTTATCTTTTACAAGGGTAAACTCCAGGTGTTCAGCAAATTGATTCGAGAGTGAAAAACTTGCTGGATCTTCTTTGTCGGTAAAAAATATAGAATCATTATTTTCAATTTTTATTTTCAACTTTTCCCTTTGTTTTATTTCATAAATATCATTGACAAATTTACTTTCATCTGCATTTAATACAAAATTCTACAGTGTCAGTTATCAATATCCTTTTTAATAAAATAATAATTAAGAATTAAATAAAACAGACCTCTGAATATTTTGCCGATGACCATGGATAAACTTTTCAGAGGTTTCTAAAAATTTCATTCGGGAATTTATTTTGTTAGAGTAGTTCTTCAGCAGAAGAATTTTTCAATTGAATATGTGGTCTATTCAAAACATTATGTCAGCAAATCTGAACTGCTTGTATGATAACTTATATTTTATAAATCATTCAGGGTAAAAAACCAATAATCTGTTAATCACTTTTGTTTATCTTCCTGATATAATTTTTCTAAAAAGCTCTACGTCATCTTTTGTAGTTATTTTAAAATTAAGAACTGAACCTTCTGCAATGTGAACTTTTTTACCGCTTCTTTTAACAAGCATCGATTCATCAGTTCCAACAAAATTTTCTTTTTCCGCTTTCAATAAAGCCTTAAGCAAAACTTTATATCTAAATATCTGCGGAGTTTGAACATAATATATGCTATCACGGTTAAGATATTCATTGACAAACTTGCTGCCTTCAATCAATGTATCTTTTGCTTTTATACACACTAATGCATTACCATTTTTCTTTGCGGATAAGATTGATTTTGTCAGAACATCCTCTGGCAAAAGTGCTCTTGCAGCATCGTGTACAATTATCAAATCATCAGCTTCAGCAGCTGAAGAGTAAACTGCATTAAAAACTGATTGCTGCCTTGTGGTTCCGCCTTCAACAATAAGTTTTACTTTAGTAAGCTTATATTTTTTTATAAGTTTTAAAAGTTTATCAAAATAATCAGCTTCAGCAGCAACTATAATTTTATTTACAAGTTTATTTTTTTGAAATGTCTGAAGAGTATAAACAATTATTTCCTTGCCATTAATTTTTAAATATTGTTTAGGAGTGGAAAAACCACTCCTAAAACCTTTGCCGCCTGCCGGAATAACTGCTATACATTTCATTTTATTAACATTGCATCGCCGTAGCTTAAAAAGCGATACTTATCCTTAAGTGCTTTTTTATATGCTTTCATAACGTGATCAGTTTCGCCCAACGCACTAACAAGCATTAAGAGTGTTGATTCCGGTGCATGAAAGTTAGTAATCAATTTTTGTGTAACTTTAAATACATAAGGAGGATAGATAAACTTATCAGTCCACCCTCTTCCTGGTTTCACAAATCCATCAGCAGTAGTACTTGTTTCTAAAACCCGGCAGGTACTTGTTCCTACAACAATTATATTATGCTTTGCCTGCATCGCTTTATTTATAACATCCGCAGAGTGCGGAGAAATTTCATAATATTCTGAATCCATTTTGTGCTTTGTTAAATCTTCAACTTCAACTGATCTGAATGTACCAAGACCAATATGAAGAATAACCGGAACAACATGGATTCCCTTTTTTTTGATTTTTTCAAGAAGCTTTGTAGTAAAATGCAATCCGGCGGTTGGTGCGGCTACAGCACCATCAACCTTTGCATAAACTGTCTGATAAGTTTCTTTGTCTTTTGGCTCAGGTTCTCTTTTAATGTAAGGCGGAAGCGGGGTAAGTCCTATTTTTTCAACTGCCTGAAAAACATTACCCGGCTGATTGAATCTTACAGTTCTTCCTCTTGAAGTTGTATTATCAATTACCTCACACCAAAGATTGTTGTCAAAATAAATTTTATTGCCAATTCTAACCTTACGAGCAGGATCAACAATAACATCCCATATACAATCTTCTTTGTTCAGCTCTCTTAAAAGAAATACTTCTATCTTAGCCTGTGTCTTTTCTTTCTTTCCATATAATCTAGCCTGAAATACTCTTGTTTCGTTAACAACAAGTACATCGCCCTTTTCCATATAGTCAATAATATCCGAGAACTTTTTATCTTCCATTTCACCTGTTTCTTTATCAAGCACCAGTAACTTGGATTTATCCCGGGGTGAAACCGGATATTTTGCAATTGCTGGTTTGGGCAAATTGTACTTGAAATCTGATAGTTTCATTAATTTAACCTTTAACTTATTATTTTAATTTTCACTTAATCATAGCGAGCGAATGAAAAGTCTATCTGAACAACAGATTCCTCTTCACTCCGCTCAGCAAAATGATCTATGAAATTGTTTATTTCTTTTTAGATACTTTTTTCTTTACAACCGTTTTCTTTTTCGGTGTAGTTTTTTTAGTTGTTTTTTTTGCGGCTGAATTTTTTACAGCTTTAGCCGGCTTATCTTTTTTAGCTTCTTTAATAACCGCTTGTGCAGCAGCTAATCTGGCAATCGGAACTCTGTAAGGTGAACAGCTTACATAATTCAATCCTATTTTATGACAGAACTCAACCGATCTTGCTTCGCCGCCGTGCTCACCGCAGATACCAATTTTAAGATCAGGTCTGGTACTTCTTCCGCCTTCAACTGCAATCTCCATCAATTTACCGATGGCTGCCTGATCAATTGACTGAAAAGGATCTTCGGATAAGATTTTCTTTTCAAGATATTCAGGTAAAAATCCGCCAATATCATCACGTGAAAATCCAAAACCCATCTGTGTTAAATCATTAGTACCGAAAGAGAAGAATTGCGCTGTTTCTGCAATCTTATCGGCGGTTAATGCAGCACGTGGAATTTCAATCATTGTTCCGGTTAAGTGATCAATCTTCTTTAACCCGAATTTCTCACAAATTTCAGAATGAACTCTCTTTACAATTTCATTCTGATGATTTATTTCGTTCACATCACAGGTAACAGGTATCATTATTTCGGGGAAAGGTTTCTTACCTTCTTTTAATAATTCAGCCGATGCTTCAAATATTGCACGTACCTGCATCTCTGTAATTTCCGGGTAAGTAATTCCTAATCTTACTCCGCGATGTCCCATCATCGGATTGCTTTCGTGCAAAGAATCAGCTCTCTGGTTTAATTCCTCTAAAGTGATTCCTAAACTTGCAGCAAGTTTTTCTTTTTCATCACGTCTGTGCGGAACAAATTCATGTAACGGCGGATCAAGAGTTCTGAATGTAACTGCAAATCCATCCATTGCCTCCAATGTTTCTTTTACATCCTTTTTAACAAAGGGGAAAAGTTCATCCAATGCGTTTATTCTTTCCAGCTCAGTATTTGAATGAATCATTTTACGAAGATTAAACAATGGTTCTTCAGAATTTTTGCCATAGAACATGTGTTCTGTTCTGAAAAGACCGATACCTTCTGCACCAAAAGCTCTAGCTCTTAATGCATCTTCGGGAGTTTCTGCATTTGTTCTTACCTTTAACTTTCTTACAGAATCACACAGCTTCATAAACGCCTGAAAATCCGGATTTTCTTCTGCAGATTTTTTCATTGGTAATTCACCTGAATAAACCGAGCCTTTAGTTCCGTTTAAAGTAAGCCAATCACCTTCTCTGACAGTTACTCCATTAACATTGAAAGAACGATCTTCATAATTAATTTTAATTCCACCCGCGCCGACAATACAGCATTTACCCCATCCGCGTGCAACTAAAGCAGCATGTGAAGTCATTCCGCCGCGAGCTGTTAAAATAGCCTGTGCGGCTCTCATTCCTTCAATATCTTCAGGATTAGTTTCATCTCTAACAAGAATAACTTTTTTACCATCTTTAGCCCAGGCAACTGCATCATTAGCTGAGAACACAACTTGTCCTGCAGCACCGCCCGGTCCTGCTGGCAATCCTTTTGTTATTGGCTTTGTACTCAATTCAACCGATGGATCAATAATCGGATGTAACAATTCATCCAACTGAGCTGGCTGAACTCTCATTATAGCTTCTTCTTTAGTGATAAGTTTTTCTCTATACATATCAAGAGCCATTTTTACTGCAGCCGGTCCGTTTCTCTTTCCAACACGACATTGCAGCATATAAAGTTTATCTTCCTGTATTGTAAATTCAATATCAAGCATATCACGATAATGCTTCTCTAATTTCTTTTGCATTCCGTGAAGTTGTTTATAGGTATCAGGCATTCCGGTTTCAAGTGATTGTAAATGAGCTGTATGTTCACTCTTTCCAACTTCATTTATTGGATTTGGAGTTCTGATACCAGCCACAACATCTTCGCCTTGAGCATTTGTTAACCATTCGCCGTAAAAATAATTTTCACCGGTTGCTGGATTACGTGTAAAAGCAACACCGGTAGCAGATGTTTCGCCCATATTACCAAAAACCATTGACTGAACATTTACTGCTGTACCCCAATCGTCCGGTATTCCTTCAATTCTTCTGTAAGATATAGCACGTTTACCCATCCAGCTTTGGAATACTGCAGAGATAGCTCCCCAGATCTGATCCATAGGATCTTCGGGGAAAGGTCTTCCAAGTACTTCCAGAACTTTTGCCTTATATATTTCAATCAATTCTTTCAGATCATCTGCGGTAAGATCTGTATCTGCATTAACACCGCGGTCTTCTTTCATTTTATGCAGTTCTTTTTCTAACTGCTGTCTTACGCCTTTACCTTCTTCAGCTTCGATACCAGCAGCTTTTTCCATAACAACGTCTGAATACATTTGTATTAACCGGCGATGTGAATCATAAACAAATCTTGGATTACCGGTTTTCTTTATCAACGCTTCACGTGTTTGATTGTTCAATCCGACATTAAGAATTGTTTCCATCATTCCCGGCATTGAAGCGCGTGCACCTGAGCGCACAGAGAGTAAAAGCGGATTTTCAAGATCACCGAATTTAGCACCCATCAGTTTTTCAACTTTAGCAAGTGCTTCTTTAACTTGTTTATCCAATTCCTTTGGATATTTTTTATTGTTTTTATAATAAGCAGTACATACTTCAGTAGTTATAGTAAATCCTGCAGGAACAGGAAGACCGATATTAACCATCTCAGCAAGGTTTGCACCTTTACCGCCTAACAAAGCTTTCATTTCAGCTTTACCTTCTGCTTTTTTACCTCCGAAGAAGTAAACATATTTTTTTTGAGCCATATTATCCTTTCCTTCGTTATAAGTTTTCTTTTTACGAAGCATTGTTTAATTTATTAATTAAATAGTGTTTGAATGATTCTTCATCATCCAGATTTAGATTTATTTTCAAATAAAATATTTCAACATCATCTAATTCCCTGTTAAATCTGGAAAGCTTTACTGCATCTTTTTCTGTTGTTACAACAGAATGGGAATTAGTTGAATAAAATTGTTTTCTTATTTTCTGTACCTCCTTAACGGTATAATTTTTATGATCACTGAATATCAATCTGTTTTTTGTATTTACATGAACCTGCTCAAGTATATCAAGAAACGATTTGGGATTTGCAATTCCTGAAACAACAAGACTTTCTTGTCCTTTAAACTCTTCCAGAGAATATTCATTCTTTTTCATCACATCAACAAAGCTTATTGCTTTATAAAATGCAGTAAACATTTTTTTGCCGTCAAAATATCTGGTCAAGCTCTGATTCAATTCTTCCCGATTAAAAAACTTTCTGTTAAGCACTATAGCATCAGCTCTTTTTAATGAATCAAAACTCTCTCTCAGATCACCGAGAGGTAAAAGATTATGAGTTAAAGTTGACTTATGATTAAGAAAATTCTGATCAACAACTACAAGATCGACATCCCGTGCAATCCATCTGTGCTGAAATGCATCATCAAGAATTATCGTATTTACGTTAGTTTCCTTAATTAATCTTCTTACACCTTTAACCCGGTTTTCTGAAACAGCGGCGGGTACCCTGCATTCCATTACAGTTTGTAATATCTCATCTCCGCAAATTTCAACCGGAGTTAGTATCTCCTTTCCATCGGAGACTAATTTATAACCTTTTGACTTTCTTCCATATCCGCGGCTCAGAACTCCCACTCTGTAACCGGCATCCTTTAACAAGCCTGCGATATATATAACAAGAGGAGTTTTACCTGATCCACCCACTGTTATATTTCCAACAGAAATAATCTTTGCATCAACTTTTACAGATTTAAAAACAGATTTATCAAAGAACAAATTTCTGGTTTTTACTAATCCGCTGTAAATAAATACAAACGGGGAAAACAATATTTTTAATAACTTTATCAAGCTCTTAAAAACTTTCAGCTTCAAGCTGAATTTCATTTAATTTTTTTTCACACTCTTCAATAATTTTTGAAGTTTCATCGTAACTTAGTTTTTTATCAACATAAACCGGATCCGAGTAAATTACTTTTACTTTTGTAAATGGATTTGGAACCTGAAATTTATCCCAGCTTTTTAATTTCTTTTTTGATTTTATTCCAATCCCCATTAGCACAACCGGTACACCGCTCTTCTTAGCTGTTATAACCGCACCAGCTTTAAATTTATGTTCCGGACCTCTGGGTCCATCAGGTGTAATAGCAATTGAATAACCATTTTTAGCATGATCAACCATAATACCCAAGGCTACATCTCCGCCCTTACTGCTGCTGCCCCTAACAACTTTATACTTCCAGTGTTTTAATTGCTTTGCAAGTAAATCACCATCCTTGCTTTTGCTTGTAAGAGCTGCAAAACCATCGTTTTTATGTAAGAACCATGGAAGAAGCATTGTATCATGCCAAAATGCTAAAACATAATTTTGTTTTTGCTTTCTTAAACTTTCTACACATTTCTTATTCTTATAACTAACCTTTAATGTTTTACACAAAGCATCCAAGCTATGTGTTAGAATCAAACTTCCCAAAAATCTTAATGTGTTTTGTTTAACTTGCTTTGTGTTCATTGATTATTGAATAAATACTTTTAGCCGCATTCCTGGGAGCATTTTTTTCGCCAAGAATTTCCTTAATTCTTCCTAATCTTATTTTAATATTTTCGTATAAATCTTCATCTGATAGAATACCTTTAGCTTCATCATATATTCGATCAGCGTTTGCATCACTCTGAATTAGTTCCGGTACAACTTGTTCTTCTAAAATTATGTTAGTCATACCAATATTACTGATCTTAACCAGAGTTTTACCGATTATATATGTAAGCCAGCTTGTTTTGTAAACTATAACCATCGGCAGCTTTAGTAATCCGGCTTCAAGCGTTGATGTTCCTGATTTTATTATTCCGAATTTTGAAT
The DNA here is from genome assembly GCA_013285425.1 of Ignavibacteriota bacterium. Taxonomy (GTDB): domain Bacteria; phylum Bacteroidota; class Ignavibacteria; order Ignavibacteriales; family Ignavibacteriaceae; genus IGN3. Next base: position 11,296 of record CP053447.1, on the reverse strand, counting down.
GCTTTAATAAATCATAAGTATAATTTTTTATTACCTTAAAGTTTTTCAGTTCAGTCAGATCATAAAAAATATTTTCATCAAGATTTTCTGCACAAGCCACAACAATCTGCATTCCCATATCATCAGAAATCTTTTCGGCTGCTTTTATAGTCTCCGGAAAAATACTTTTTACTTCCTGTTTACGGCTTCCTGCTAAAATCAGTAGAATTTCTTTTTCAGGATCAAGATCAAATTTATTATTGAGCAGATTCCTTGAAATAAATTCATAATTATTAATCTCTTCAATTAAAGGATGACCAACATATTCACACTGAACATTTTTTTCTTTAAAAAACTTTTCTTCAAAAGGAAATACAACCAGAACTTTGTCGAAATATTTTTTAATTTTTTTTACTCTTCCTTTACCCCAAGCCCAAACCTGTGGAGTGATGTAATATGTAAGTTTTAGTTCAGGTTTAAGTGTTTTAATTTTCTTAGCGATGCTAAGATTAAAGCCCGGATAATCAATTAAAATTACATGTTTAACTTTTCTCTTTTGTATCTCATCAAGCAATCTTGCCTGAATCTTTTTTATAAACGACAGATGTTTAATTACTTCAACAAAACCTAAAAACGCCATCTTATCAATGTGAAAGATCAGCTCCATTCCCTCAGCCTGCATTCTATTGCCGCCGATTCCAAATATTTTCAAAGAACTATCCAATTTGTTCAACTCACGTATTAACGATGCGCCGTGAAGATCGCCTGATGCTTCTCCTGCAATAATTAAGACGTTGTTACTCATTACAATAAATTATTATAACTTAAATACGATTTAATAACAATTAATAAAGCTGCTATTCCAAAAGCCTGTAATGATCTTGTTTCAGATTTTAATCCTTTTGATAAAATAAACTCCGGTTGAATTACTGAATCATTTTTATATGGAGTAAACCGCCATCCAAATCTTGGAACATTTTTAAGATAATCCTGATAATCATCCTTAAACTTGGTTATTAAAAAACTCTCCTCTTCTTTAACAATCAAATAATATTGAAAGTAGAAAAATATTACAGCAATAATTTGTAAATATGGAAATAATGCCATCGACATAATTCCTATTCCAAGATAAATTAAAATATTACCCACATAAAGCGGATTACGAACATGTGCAAACGGACCGCTGATAACCAGAAAAGTTCCGCCAACACCGGCACCTGTTGTTCTTGTTTCACTGCCCGCCCAGCTTACTCCCCAAAGCCTTATTGCCTCACCCGACAAAGCAATCACCAATCCAACAATAAAACTGACTAAAGAAGCTTCTGCATAAATCAGCATAAGAATTAAAAACGGAATCGGAGTGTAACTTCTGTACTTAAATATTTTTGCTGCAATACTACTCATTTTTTACTCCGCTAAATAAGCTGACTTTCGTTTTAATTGAGCCTGATGTCTTTTTCTTAGATTTTTTTTATTCATTAACTCAATAAGTTTGTTTTGAACATCTTCAAAACTGCTGAACGGATAAAAACTTATTCTCTCCATTGAGCAGAAGCGTGCAAGGTCTTTTTTAGCAAAGATAAAATCGCAGTATTGTGCAGCTTCTTTATCTGAGTTTCCATCACCGATATAAACAGTATAATCTTCATCACTGCTGTGATTTATTATATGATTTCTTTTACAGTTTGCACTTGAAGGTGAATCTGCATCATAATGCGGATATCCGGCTGACAAACGCCCATTCTCTTCAATCTTAAGATTGTTTGAATAGTATTTTAATCCTTCTAATCTGTACTTTTCAAATATTTTATCGATATAAAAATCAAACCCATCGCTCAACACAACCATCTCAAGATCATTCTTATCACAAAATTCTGTAAACGCAATAAATGTTTCATCAATCTCCATTGTATTTACAAAATCATTAAGTTCATTCAGATCAACAGTCCCGGCACAATCACACAGTTCATCCCAACATTGTTTTGAAGAAATTTTATTTTCTAACAGATTATTAATAATCTTATCAACCTTTCGGGCATCACCAAACTTATTAAAAATTGCTTCACCAATATCCTGCAGAGTAATAGTGCCGTCAAAATCAGCAAATATTTTTATTTCGCGTTTTTTCATCAATCAGTAATTATCATTTTTTTTACATCAATAAATTTTCCTGCTTTAAGTCTGTAAAAATAAACACCTGCGGGCAGGTCCTCTGCTCTAAAAACTATTTCATTTTTACCGGCTTTACATTCAACATCTTCAACTTTTTTAATCGTTTCAATATTGCTGTTAAAAAACTCAAATGTTACTTCTTCGCTATCAGGTAAATAAAAGTTAATTGTTGTGCTGTCTGAAAACGGATTGGGTGAATTTTGCCCAAGTATTATAGTTTCCGAATCTTTGAAATAATTAATACTTTCAATGTTAGAATAACGCGGTTTGTTATTATTAATTTTCTGTATTACCTGGTAATAAAGTGTACCGCTTTTATCAGGTTTATCAAAAAACTCATAATAGTTATTTGAGGACTGATTTATCTTTCTCAGGGAAGTAATCAATTCCCATTGATCATCAGCAGCTTCTTCTATGTTTGATCTGTAAATATCATAAACTACATCACTATTTTCATTTGCAGCATACCAATAAAGTTTAACTGAATCATCTATAACTTCTGGGTTAAATCCAATCATCTGTGAAGCATAGGTACCGGTACTAAAAACTCTTTGTCCGTAAATTTCATTTTTCTTATTCATCGTTCCTTTAAAAACAGCAATCGCACCACCTTCGCCATCAGAAATAAGATTCAGGTAGCTGTTTACAATTTCTTTAGACGAAGAAATAGTTACACCTAATGAGTCCCATAATAAATTACCCTGCGCATCTACTTTTTGAATAAAAAGATTGGTAGCTGATGAGTTAGATTTTTTATCAATCCATGCTAATATTATACTTCCCTTCTGATTATGAACAATTCTCTGTCCGAACTGATTTCCTTTAATATCTATTATTCGTTTTCCGCTATTACCCCAAAGTCTTTTTCCATCTAAATCAAATCTCTGAATAAAAACATCTTTAGATTTCTCAAATTCATTTGTCCAGCTGACAACTACTGTAGAATCAATAAATGCAAATTGCGGGTTAGTCTGACTTCCGGCTTTGTAGGTTAACAATATCCCGTCAGTTCCCCAAAGTAATACGCCGTTTGCAGAAATTAAATTCTGATAAATAATTTTATTTATGCCCTGATAAGTATAGGCGGTATAAATTCCGTTACCAAGTTTTCCGACAGTATAATTAATAACACTGTTATTCTCTTTTGAGATATCCAATGGTTTGTTTCCCCATTGTCTGGAACCGGCTGAGTCAATGTATTGAGAGCGAAGCAGCATTTTATTTTTTTGACTTTCAAGCCAGAAAATATATTTGCCGCCCTTGTTATCCGGAATTATCTCTGTATCAGTTATCCTGTTGCCTGAACTATATAAACTACCTTTCAGTGAATCGCTTAAAAATTTTCCGTTTACATCCAGTGATTGATATTTAACAGTATATTTTGCAGGAGAAGTATTTGATTTACTGATATAACTGACATGAATAGTTCCTTTTTTATCAACACAAAGTGAGTAACCTGATTTTTCTGATCTTGTATCAGTTAACTGTATGCCCTCGTTTTTCCAGAGCCTTAAACCGGTTTTACTGAGTTTCTGAATGTATAACTCTGAATTGTTTTTCTCTTTACCGCTCCAAAGAACCAGTGCATTACCAAATGGTCCGACAACTGCAATTGGATTTTCCTTTACACCGCCTCTAGTTGAAATAGCTTTGCCATCACCTCTGAAACGCACTTCACCTTGTTTATCAAATCTTATGAAGTAAATATCTTTACTATGAATACCCTTTTTATCTTCCCAAAAAACATATCCGCCGCCTTCTAAATCACTGTACGCAGTAATGTTTACAGGATCAACCGGATCAATAACAAGTTTAGTATTAGCAGAAGGATCATTAACCCATTGAGCGTTAATATTTTTTGAAAAAATAAATATTACGCCCAACACTACCGAAAATAGGAAAATATGTAAGGTATTATTCTTCAATGTATCTCAACACAAATTAATTATTTACAAAGTCCAGATCTTCATTAAATTTTACACTTACTAATTTTGAAACACCTTCTTCCTGCATAGTAACGCCATACAATGCACTTGCTGCTTCCATTGTTCTTTTATTATGTGTTACTACTATAAACTGTGTGTTCACGCTAAACTCATTAAGTATTCTCGTAAAACGATCTATGTTTGCATCATCAAGCGGTGCATCTATTTCGTCAAGAATGCAAAACGGACTTGGTTTTACAAGATAGATTGCAAACAACAAAGCAATTGCAGTTAATGTTTTCTCTCCGCCCGATAAAAGTTCAATTGACGTTGGTCTTTTACCCTTAGGTTTTGCGATTATTTCTATCTTTGCTTCAAGCGGATCAGCATTTTCTTCAATTCTCAGATCAGCTTCATCACCGGGATCAAACAATGTTCTGAAGATATTGATAAAGTGGCTTCTTATTTTTTCAAATGTTTCAGAAAATTGTGCCTGAGCTGTATTGTTAATTTCTTCAATAGTTTTAATTACATCTTTTTCGGATTCAACAAGATCATCTCTCTGTTTATGAAGAAAATCAAGTCTTTCCCTCTCTTCTTCATATTCAGAATGAGCAACAAGATTAATCGGACCCAGATTTTTAATTTTAGTTTTTAAATCTGCTACTTCATCAGTCCTTTGTTTAAAATCAAAAGTTGATAAATCATCAAAATCCTTTTTTTCAAGAGTTAAAGAATAATTTTCTTTTATGTGATCAATAAGATTATCACTTTTAATATCTAATTCCCTGATAGTGATATCCATATTATGGATAGTTTCGGAAACCGCTTCACGCTCTTTGCGTAAAACACGCAATGATGATTCCTTGCTGTTTACTTCTTCTCTTAATTCTTGAAATCTTAATTCAATCTCTCCCAATTGGCTATTGAGAGTTGATTTAACAGATTCAAGTTCAGTTAAATTTTTAAGTAAAGTTTCCAGTTCATTATTAATCTTTTCGGTCTCAACTGAAACAAGTTCGATATCTTCTTTCCTTTTAGTAATTGAGTTAGTAATTGATAAAATAGATTCGTCTGCACGTTTAATTGCATTTTCGGTATTTCGTTTTTCACCAACTAATCTTTCGATATTGACACTAAGTTCATTTCGCCGGTTTAATATCTGATTATAATCTTTTTCAAAATCTTTGTATTCATCCTCAAGAGTTTGTCTTTTTCTTTCCTCAGAATCACGCAAAGCAATTTCTGTATTTAACAATGATTCAAGTTTTATTTTCTTATTATCCAAAAGATTGGATTCGGCAGCGTGTTCTTTTATTTCGCTCTGGATTTTTTCAATTTCATCTTCAGCTTTTTTCTTTTCAAATTCAAATTGTGCCAGTTGTTTTTCAACATTCGAAAGATCGTTTACAAGAAGTCTTCCCTGTTCAGATAATATTTTCAGATCAATTGCATTAAGCAGATTTTCCTTATCTTCAATTTCTTTTTGAATAGAAATTAATTCAGATTCATGTTTAGGAAATTCAATTGACAGACTTTCTAAAAACTGTTTTCTCCCGAACAAAGAATCATCAGGACGCGGAGCAGAGCCAGCTTCTACAACTCCATCTTTGGATACAAAATCTCCATTAAGAGTTGCAAAACTAAAAGATGGATAACGTGCAAACAGAGAAAAGGCTGTATCAAGGTTTCTGACAATACAAATATTTTTCAGTATTTTTCTGAAAAAAGGCATCCATTTTTCATTCGCTTTAATTGAATCGCCAGCCCAGATAACAAACCCGGATTCACGTTCAAGCTTTTTTGCCTTCCGCTTATCCGAAAACCGTAGAAGCTTATTTAGCAGACCTTTTCCATTAAGCTCATCAAAATGAGGATAATAAAAAGAAGCTTTACCGATTTTATTATTGTTTAAATATTCAATTCCCTTTTTTAACTCTTCTAAAGATTCAACAAGCACATTATTAAGATTATTCTTAAGAGCAGCTTCAACTGCAAACCGGTGTCTTTCATCCGAATCGCCGATATCAGCAAGGATCATGCTTCCATTCTTTGACCAGCTTTTATTATCAAGTAAAGCTTTAGCTCCTTTTGATACTCCCTCAAGATTATCGATAAGATTCTGAATAAATACGATTTTATCCTTGATTGATTTTATCAGACTTCGCTTTTCAAGTTCGAGTTCTTTTAGATTAGAAATCTGCTGTTCAAGATTTTCTTTTTCCTTCTGCTGATTTAAATATTCAGTTTCTGCCTGAGAAATCTTTTTCTGAATCTCACCTTTTTCATTCCCTAATTCTTCTACAAATCCCACTGTTTTGGCGATAGTATTTGTTAATAACTGAATCTTATCATTCAGCTTTTTAATATTAACCTGCTTGGATTCAAGAATAGCAATTGTATTACGAAGTTCGTTTTCTCTTCCGGTAATTTCTTTAAACTTTTCTAGCAGCAGATCAGACTGTTCTTTTAGTGCACTTTTTTTCTGATCTAAAAATCCTAACTGCACTTCAACATTATGATCCAGTGTTTTCTTTTCCTGTTCATTTTTAATAATCTGTCCGGCAGTATCAGCAATAGTAATGCTTCCTTTTTCAATTATAGTCTTAGCTCTTTCTAACTGAGTGTTTAATTCCTCAAGCTCGGATAAAAAACGCTCTTTGTTTTTAGCTAAGGAGTTTTTCCGTTCATTATTTAATGAGACAGAGTTTTGAACATTAAATATTTTTTCTGTCTGAAGAGTAATCTCATTTCTTTTTTCTTTAAGCTTATTCTCAATTGAAATAAGTCTTTGGCTGGCGTCCTTAATTTCATCTTCAAATCTTGAAATCTCTGATTCAAAATGAATTTTCTTTTTAAAGTTTTCATCCTTTGAAATCTTTGACTCATTAATTCTCAGATTAAATAAGGCAAGTTCTCTTTCGGATAAATCAATTTCCAATTCTCTTAGCTGGGAATTTAAAACATTATGTTTATCCGCACGTTTTGCCTGTCTTTCCAATGATGAAACTTTTCTCTCAACTTCAGATACTATATCATTAACCCGCATTAGGTCTGCTTTTACATCATCAAGTTTTCGCAGAGCCAGTCTTCTTCTTAATTTATATTTATTAACTCCTGCAGCTTCTTCAAACATCGTCCGGCGTTCTTCTGCTTTGTTGCTCAGAATTGTTTCGACCATCTTTAATTCTATCACTGAATAGGCATTAGCGCCAATTCCTGTATCCATAAAGAGATTTGTAATATCTTTTAAGCGGCAGATATTTTTATTCAGAAGATATTCACTTTCACCGGATCTGAAAATTCTTCTGGTAATAGTAACATCCGTGTATTCGGTTGGAAGTATTCCTTTTGTATTTTCAATAGTTAATGAAACTTCTGCCATTCCCATTGGTTTACGGTTGGAAGTACCATTGAAAATAACATTTTCCATTTTATCACTTCTCAGAGTAGAGCTTTTCTGCTCACCAAGACACCACCTCAATGCATCAACAACATTAGTTTTTCCGCAGCCATTGGGACCAACAATCGAGGTTACTCCGCGGTTAAAATTAATCTGGGTTTTTTGCGCAAAAGATTTGAATCCGAATATTTCAAGTTTTGATAAATACAATAATCTTATCCAAAAATATTAAATTGTTTTAAAGCCAATTTTAAATATTGAAACACCGAGTTATTAACTTCAAAATAAACGAAGAAAATTAATTTAATCAGCGCTATTGTAAGCAGCCCATAAAAATAAATTCCTCCGGCATTAATATCGAATATAACTGAAACACCTTTTAACAAACGATAAAGCATCCACAGCGAAAATAAAATCAGAAATACATAGATATAGATATTTCCGGCACCTGCATTCAGCAGTCTGTAAAGCACAATACCAAGCGGAATTAAAAGCACCACCGGAAGCAAAGACCATACAATTGTAAAGAAAACACTTGAGAGATAAACTTTTGTTCTCACAAAAAAAGATGATGCTGTTATTACTATTGTTAATAAAAACATAACAATAACCGAAATGATAAATAACCATATCAGCGCTTTAACCGGATTCCAGGCTAAATAACTTATCCCTGCAATCAAATCTGGACTTCCAAAAGAAAGTATAATTCTTTCAAATAAAATGTTGTTCCTTATATAATAAAATAAATTCGCAAGGATTAAAGATATTACCAGCGAGATTATAGCTCCTAAAAACAAAGAATGATATGCGGAAATTATTCTCTGATCACGGACATCCGCAAAAAAATTATATGGACGAAGAAGTGCGCGGGAAGCATCATCTCTGAATTTTCTTCCTGAATTAACAAGCACACCCATCAATAATGCGAGCACTAATCCGGTTATAATAAATATCATCGGGGCATCATCTTTTTCGCTGCCGATTGGAATTGTAACCTTTTCAGCATTTTTCATGCGGGCTGAAAGTATCTTAAATGCAAGTCTCTCCTGATTTCTGTCTTCACTGATTAATCCGATGTTGTAAACATTATCTTTGTTATATCCGCAAACTATTGAACGATAATCTCCCCTGATATCATACATTGTGTTTACAAAAAATCCGCTGAGATTATTTTCTTCATAAAAGCTGAACATATCATCAAAAAATTTCGCCTGAGCTTCATAAGAAAATTTATTTACATAGCCATCTGTTTGTCCGATATTTACAATGTAAGTTGCTTCGCCAATAAATAATTTTCCGCTGCCGACCGATGTTTTAAGATTTTCAACTTTACTCTGAATATCATCCGGCTGTTTGTTCAATAGTTCAATTCCGTAAATATCAAGGTTATTTATTTCCTGATAGCCAAAGTCAAAGAATGAGGCATAAGTAATTATATTTCTATTTTTCTTAACCTGTCCGGCTAAATTTGAAAGTATTGCACGATGCTCATCTGAACTAAACAGATAACTTGAGCCGAAACCGATTCCGGTAATAGCAGAATAGCTGCTATAAGCAGAAAGTAAACCTGATAAATAGTTTTTACTTCTTTCGACAAAATTTTGAGATGCTGCTAAATTCTCCGGTAAATTAGATATTGGCAGTTCAACAAAAGCAAGTAATCCAAGCTTCTCACATAATCTTAAATAATATGGATGAGGAAGTTCGCGTGAAAATCTTACTGCATTGAATCCTGCATGTTTAATTACAGTAAGATCATTTTCCATTCTTTCATAAGAAGAAAGACTTCCGTATTGAAAATCAGATGCAGAATAGGTAACACCGTACAGATGAAAATCTTTTCCGTTAAGAATAAAATTATTTTCTGATAATTGAAGATTATAAAGAGCCATACTCTTATCACTTCTATCCACCAATTGATCTCCCTGCCATAATTCTAATCTTACAAGGTAACTGAAAGGATTATCCGGAGACCATAAAACCGGTGAAGCGATTGTTAAATTATTTTTAATTTCAATTCGTTTACTTGGCTCTAATCTAAAAGCATTCTGCTCAGAAGTTATTACACTTACTCCATCTTTAAAGAGTATCTGTGCTTTTAATATAAAATCAGATTTTGTACCCAGCGAATCAGGTATCTTTCTGAATTCTTTATTATCAATTATTGTTTGTAAAGAGATAATCGCTTTATTGTTTTTAATATCAATTTCTTTTTTAAAATTAAAATCGGTTATACTGATATTCGGTGTAAAGTGCAGATATACATCCCTGATAATACCGCCGAAATTATGAGGGAATAAAAATCTTTGTTTTAATGGAATTGTATTCAATGCATCGAGTGCATAAAACAGTTTGACTGAAATAATATTTTCTTTATCGGACTTTAAAAGATCTCTTGGTATCGGAAGTGAGAAAGGAAATTCACCGCCCGGATGACGGTAAATGATCGCATTATTAACTGAAATATCCGCAGAGTAATTAATTCCAAAAAAGTTGAGTGAAATTTTGTGATTGTTTATCTGTTCATTTGTTAAATTGAAGCTCTTTTCAAAAACAAACTCACCTTCTCCTTTAAACACTGATGGAATAGTAACCATCACTTTCTCTTTTTTCTTATCATCAGCAGTGTAAACTTTCCATGCTCCATTTAACGAAATTATGTCTCTTGAACTAGTTATATCAAATAAGAGCTGATCGGAAGAATTAAGTTTATAATTTGGAAGATCTCTGAAAATAACCTGCGAAAAAGCTAAATGAGAAAAAACAGTTGCGAATATAAACAGATAACAAAATACACTTTTGTGGAAAATCATTCTTTGCTACAAAACTCCTCAAAAAAATAAGTTACAAATATAACCTCAAAACGAAGGGATTGCAATGAAAAGAAAGCCCGATTTGAGCAAAAAATCGGGCATTTTAATATTGAAGCAAAGTTAACAAAGATCTCTGTTAAAAAAGTAAATTACACCTAATCTTGTTTGCCTTAAATGAATTAACTATGTGTCAATTTATTTAGCCTAAAAAGGTTTACTCAAACTAAATGATTGCAATTTGACAAGTAAGAAATTTCAAACGCTTTTTATTATTCCCATAAACAAATCAGCTTTTAAACAAGCACCGCCAACCAAAGCACCATCAATATCCTTTTGTGAAAGTAGTTCTTTTGCATTTTCAGGTTTGACACTTCCGCCGTATTGAATCGTTACATCATTTGCTGTTTCTAAAGAGTAATCAATCTGAATTAAATCACGTATAAATTCATGAACTTCCTGTGCCTGAGATGGTGTAGCAGTTTTTCCGGTTCCGATTGCCCACACAGGTTCGTAAGCAATTATAATATTTTTCACTTCTTCTTCTGTTACGCCTTGTAAGCCGGATAAAATTTGTCTTTTAATAACATCATTTGTTATTCCTGTTTCGCGCTCACTCAAGAGTTCGCCTACACAAAAAATCGGTTTTAATCCAGCAGAAAGCGCCTTTCTGATTTTCTTATTTATTACTTCATCACTTTCTTCAAATATTGTTCTGCGTTCTGAGTGACCAAGAATCACATATTCACATCCGGCTGATTTTAACATTGAAGCAGATACTTCACCGGTAAATGCACCGCTTTCTTCAAAATACATATTTTGTGCACCAAGTTTAATGTTACTTCCCTTTAACAGCTTTGACGCTTCTGAAAGTGAAGTGAATGGCGGACAAATAATTACATCACAGTTTGGTTTTTCATTTTGTAAAAGATTTTTTAACTCAACAATTAATTTTTCCGATTGAGCTAAATCATTATTCATCTTCCAGTTACCGGCTATAACATTTT